>NZ_QGDD01000002.1 GCF_003160695.1 Nocardioides silvaticus | reverse complement strand
CAGCAGCAATGCCCAGCCGACCGGTACTAATAGGCCGAACACTTGCCACACAAACCCCCAACACAACCAACAAACACCAAACCGGCGTTTGTCCACCTGTGAAGGGCGTTCAACGCGCAACACAACAAACAACAAACGCGTCCACAAACCAACCCCAACACACAGGGGTTAACAGAGTTACGGCGGCCATAGCGACAGGGAAACACCCGGACCCATCCCGAACCCGGAAGTTAAGCCTGCCAGCGCCGATGGTACTGCAACCGAGAGGCTGTGGGAGAGTAGGACGCCGCCGGACATTCTTTCGCCAATGGGCTATCAGTTCGCTGATAGCCCATTGTGCGGTTTTCGCACCCGGTGCGGGCACCGGGAGGCCACTGTCCGTCCACAGGATCCCGCCGGCCTCTTCCTCCTCCACAGGGGCCCGTCCGCAGCAGGCCGGTTCGTCGGTGCTCCTGCGTTGGCTTGCGGGCGAAGGAGGTGCCGGATGAGCACGAAGAGCAAGGACAAGAACGGTCGGCAGGACGCGGCGAACCAGGTGCGGCTGACGGGCACGGTCTCGAGCGTGCCCGAGGTGCGGGTGCTGCCCAGCGGCGACGAGCTGTGCGTGGTGCGGGTGGTGGTGCCACGACGCGGCGGGCACGCCCGGTCGGACGGTCGGCGCACCCCGTCGGTGGACGTCCTCGACTGCTGCGCGTGGGAGGCCCGACCGCGGCGGACCGTCGCGGGCTGGAACCCGGGCGACGAGGTGGAGGTCACCGGTGCACTGCGCCGCCGGTTCTTCCGCGCCGGTGGGGTGAAGGCTTCGCGGGTGGAGGTGGAGATCAGCTCGGCGCGTCGGGTGCGTCGCGGAGGGACCGGATGAGCACGCCGAGGCTCGGCTTGGGCTGGAAGGACGTGGCCTTCTCGGGCAGCAGCCGGTCGTCCTCTGCGATGCGCTGGACCAGGTCCACCGCGGGAGCCGGCATCAGCACAGCGATCGCGGACCGGGGGTCGGCGGTGGCCAGCGCGTCGTCGACGGTGTGGTGGTAGCCGACGCTCGACGGGCCGTGGGGGAGGGCCGGCACCAGCTGGCGGTGGAGGACCTCGACGGCGGCCCGGCCCTCGGGCACGGCCAGGTCGAGGACGACCCACTCCCTGCCGTCGGTGGCGGCGAGGCTGTCCTGCCCGAGGGCGGCCACCGCGTCCGCCTGGGATCGCGTCGTGCAGGCCATGCCGAGACTCTCCGCGGCGTTGCGCAGGTCGTCGAGGTCGGTGCCCGCGAGGCTGCGGTGGATGGGGCCGAGGAAGAGCGGGGTGGCGACCTGGTCGACCAGCATCGCCAGGCCCAGGTCGCACGGGCCGCCCGGGTCGCGGCGCTGGAGCCGCAGGTAGGCGGCGTAGCGGTGGTGGCCGTCGGCGATGAGGGCCCGGGCATCGCGCAGCTCCTCGGCCACCCGGTCGAGGGTCGTGCGGTCGCGGATCGCCCAGATCCGGTGTTGCTGTTCGGACCGGTCGGTGAACGCGTGCTGCGGGTCGGTGGCGAGGACGTCGCCGACGAGTCGGCGCAGCTCCTCCGAGCCGTTGTGGACCAGGAGGATCGGAGCAGGGTTCAGCCCCATCTCGGCCATCCGGTCGGCCAGGTCGTCGGCCTGGGCGGGATGGATCCCCTCGTGCGGCAGCACGGCACGGTCCTCAGGGCGCGTGGCGCGCCGCGAGACGTCGAGGGCGCCGACGAGCCCGCGGACCGTCAGTCCGGCCGAGGTGTACTCGTGCAGGTAGAGCGCCGGGGCCTCGTCCTTGCGGACCAGCCCGCGGGACTGCCACTTCAGGAGCCGGGCGGCCACCCCACGGTAGGGCCGTGCGAACGCCCGCCCGGTCGACGGGTCGCCGACCCGGTGCGGCGCGAGCATCAGCCCCCGGAACGGGAGGAGACGGAGCGGACCGGCGACGTACGGAGGGGTCACCACCTGTCCTGCATCCATCAGGGCATCGTACGGAGGGAGGCCGAACCGACCTGAGAGGGTGGGGGCGTGCTCGCTGCGTCCTCCGATCCCCTGACCGTCGCCTACGACCTCGCGATGCTCGATCTCGACGGCGTCGTCTACATCGGACGGGACGCGGTGCCGGGCGCCGCCGACCACCTGCGGCGGACCCGGGACGCCGGCATGCGCACGGCGTTCATCACCAACAACGCGGCGCGCCCGCCGGAGCTGGTGGCCGGGCACCTGACCGAGCTGGGGGTGCCGAGCGAGGTGGCGGACGTCGTCACCTCGGCGCAGGCGGCAGCCCACCTGCTGCTGGAGCGGTTCGGCGAGGGTGCGCGGATCGTGCGCCTCGGTGGGGACGGCCTCCAGGCGGCGCTGCTCGAGGTCGGTCTGGTGCCGGTCGAGGCCGAGGACGACGCGGTGGCAGTCGTGTCGGGCTACGGGCCGGACGTGCTGTGGCGCGACATCATGCGGGTCGCGGTCCGGGTCCGCGACGGGCTGCCGTGGCTGGCGAGCAACGGCGACCTGTCGATCCCTACGACGTTCGGCGTGGCACCGGGGCACGGCGTGCTCGTGCAGACCATCGCGGGCTTCGCCGGCGTGCAGCCGGTGGTGGCCGGCAAGCCGCAGCGCCCGCTGCTCGACGAGACCGTGCGGAGAGTGGGCGGCGAGCGGCCGCTGATGGTCGGCGACCGCCTCGACACCGACATCGAGGGGGCCCGCAACGCCGGCATCGACTCGCTGCTGGTGATGACCGGTGTGACCGGCCTCGCCGAGCTGGTGGGAGCGCGGGCCGAGCACCGGCCTACCTACGTGGCAGCGGACCTCGGCGGGCTGCTGACGCCCCACCCGGCACCGACGGAGGAGGGGACGGACTGGACGGCTGGTGGCTGGCGGGCCCGCGTGGGCGACGGCCGGCTGGAGGTGGCCGGCGAAGGCTCGGTGGACGACTGGTGGCGGGTGGTGGCGGCGGCGGGATGGGCGCACCACGACGCTACCGGGACCGTGGCCGACATCACCGCGCTGGGGGTCCCCGACCCGGCCGGGGTCGACGGGTAACCTCGCCCCCATGACCGAGCAACCTGTGGTCGCGGACGAAGCGGGACACGTACCGGCGCCGACCGGCATCGCGTCGATCGACACCGTGCTGGACCTCGTCGCCGGCTTGGACGAGCGGCCGCTCGAGGAGCACGCCGCGGTCTTCGAGGCCGCGCACCAGCAGCTGCGTCAGGCGCTGGACGAGGGCCCGGCGGAGTAGGACGGCGTGCCGCCGCGCCGGCTGAGGCTCGACGCTGAGCTGGTCCGCCGTGGGCTGGCCCCTTCCCGTGAGCGGGCCGCCCAGCTGATCGCCGATGGCCGGGTGCGCGTGTCGGGTGCGACCGCGACCAAGGCCGCGACCGGCGTCACCACGGACGTGGCGATTGTGGTCGCCGAGAGCGAGCACGGGCCGGACTACGTGTCCCGCGGTGCCCACAAGCTGGTGGGGGCGCTGACCGTGTTCGGTCCGCAGGGCCTGGAGGTGGCCGGGCGCCGGTGCCTGGACGCGGGCGCGTCGACCGGCGGGTTCACCGACGTGCTGCTGCGCGCGGGCGCGGCGGAGGTGGTCGCGGTCGACGTCGGTTACGGCCAGCTCGACTGGTCCCTCCGGAGCGACCCGCGGGTGGTCGTCCACGACCGGCAGAACGTGCGGGCGCTCACGCCCGAGATCATCGGCGGCCCGGTCGACCTGGTGGTGGGCGACCTGTCCTTCATCTCGCTCTCGCTCGTGCTCGACGCGCTGCTCGGTGTGACCCGGCCCGAGGGCGACCTCGCGCTGATGGTGAAGCCGCAGTTCGAGGTCGGGAAGGACCGGGTCGGCAAGGGCGGGGTGGTCCGCGACCCGGGACTGCGTTCTGAGGCGGTGCTCGGGGTCGCAGCGGCGGCCGCGGAGCGCGGTTGGGGCGCCCGCGGCGTCGCAGTGAGCCCGCTCCCCGGACCGTCGGGGAACGTCGAGTTCTTCTTGTGGCTGCGGCACGGTCCGGCGACCGTGACCACCGAGAAGATCACCGCTGTCGTCCACCGCGGCACCGACACGGACGCCGGATGACGGCGGGATGGGTAAGACTGATCCCGTGACGATCCCTGTCGGAGCCGATCCCGAGGCGGTCCGCCGTGTCCTGGTGCTCGCCCACACGCGGCGCAGCGACGCGCGCGACGTCGCGCGCTCGTTCGTCAAGGAGCTCACGGCGCACGGGATCGTGGTCCGGCTGCTGCGCGCGGAGGCGGCCGACCTGGAGATCGACCCGGAGGCGTTCGACCCCGCCGTCGAGCTGACCGACTCCGAGACCGATGCCAGCCGGGGGTGCGAGCTGACCGTCGTGATCGGGGGCGACGGCAGCATCCTCCGCGCCGCTGAAGTCACCCACAAGCGGCTCACCCCCGTGCTCGGCGTCAACCTCGGGCACGTCGGGTTCCTGGCAGAGGCCGAGCACGAGGACGTCGCGGCCACGATCGAGGCGATCGTCGGCCAGCGCTACACGACCGAGGACCGGCTCACCCTCGACGTCCGCGCGTTCCACGGCGGCGAGCTCGTCTACTCGACGTTCGCCGTCAACGAGGCCAGCGTCGAGAAGGCCGCCCGCGAGCGGATGCTGGAGGTCGTCGTCGAGATCGATGACCGACCGTTGTCACGGTGGGGTTGCGACGGCGTCGTCTGCGCGACCCCGACCGGGTCGACCGCCTACAACTTCAGCGCCGGCGGGCCGATCGTGTGGCCGCAGGTCGAAGCGCTGTGCATCGTCCCGCTCAGCGCCCACGCGCTCTTCGCGCGGCCGATGGTGGTCGCGCCCTCCTCGGTGATCGCCGTCGAGGTTCTGGCCGGCAACCAGGGCGCGGGCGTGCTGTGGTGCGACGGCCGGCGCAGCGTCGACCTGCCGCCGGGCGCGCGGATCGAGGTCAGCCGCGGATTGCGCCCGGTGCGCCTGGTCCGGCTGCACGAGGCACCGTTCGCCGACCGGTTGGTCGCGAAGTTCGGCCTGTCGGTCGAGGGCTGGCGGGGCAGCGCCGAGCGGCGCCGCGAGGCCAGGACCAACGGGGACGAGCCGGCATGATCGAAGAGCTGCGGATCAGCTCGCTCGGTGTCATCGACTCCTCCACGCTCGAGCTGGGACCGGGGTTCACCGTCGTGACCGGCGAGACCGGGGCGGGCAAGACGATGGTCGTGACCGCGCTCGGCCTGCTGCTGGGCGGTCGTGCCGACAGCGGCGCCGTACGCGCCGGCGCCCGACAGGCGCGCATCGAGGGCGTGGTCCGCACCGACCGGCTCGACGGGCTTGCCGCCGCCGTCGAGGACGCGGGCGGCGAGGTCGAGGACGACGTCGTCGTCCTCGCCCGCAACGTGAGTGCCGAGGGCCGTTCCCGGGCGTACGTCGGGGGAGCGGGTGTCCCGGTCGCGACGCTGGCCGAGGTCGCCGAGCCTCTCGTCGCCGTGCACGGCCAGTCCGACCAGCACCGGCTGCTCAAGGCGACCACCCAGCGCGCCGCGCTCGACGTCTACGCCGGGGAGGCGGTCGCCGAGCCGCTGGCCCGCTACCGCGAGCTGCACGAGCGCCTCGTCGGGACCGAGCGCGCGCTCGCCGAGGTGGTCGCGACCGCTCGGGAACGGGCCCGCGAGGCCGACCTGCTGCGGTTCGGCGTCGAGGAGATCGAAGCCGTCGCCCCTCAGCCGGGCGAGGACGCCGAGCTCGCCGCCGAGGAGGCGCGGCTCGGGCACGCCGACACCCTGCGGACCGCCGCCGAGCAGGCACGGGAGGCACTGTCGAGCGAGCACGGCGGCCCGGACGCCCTCGCTGCGGTCGCAGCGGCGCGCGGGCACCTCGACGGCGTGCGCGAGCACGACCCCGAGGCCGGGGCCCTGGCCGACCGGGTCGCCGAGGTCACCTACCTGCTCTCCGACCTGGCCGCCGACGTGGCGTCGTACGCCTCCGGCATCGACACCGACCCAGCCCGCCTCGCGGGCGTCTCGGAGCGCCGGGCCGTGTTGGTCGCCCTGACCCGCAAGTACGGCGACACCGTCGACGCGGTCCTCGAGTGGAGCGAGCAGTCCTCACGTCGGCTCCTCGAGCTGGACTCGACCGACGAGACCATCGAGCGGCTCACCCAGGCCCGCGTCGGGCTGCGCACCGAGCTGGCAGACGTCGCCGCGACCCTGTCCGCCGCGCGCAGGGACGCCGCCGAACGGCTGTCCGTCGCGGTGACCGGCGAGCTGACGCTGCTCGCCATGCCGCACGCGCGGGTCGAGGTGCAGGTGCGCGACCGTGAGGCCCCGGCGCCGGCCGACCCGGATGAGCCCCCCGCCGATGCGCTGCTGGTCGGGGACCGATGGGTGCGGTTCCACAGCCACGGGGTGGACGAGGTAGAGATGCTGCTGGCGGCCAACACCGGTTCGGAGCCCCGCCCGCTCAACAAGGGCGCGTCCGGCGGCGAGCTCTCGAGGGTGATGCTCGCGGTCGAGGTGTGCCTGGCCGACACCAACCCGGTGCCGACGTTCGTCTTCGACGAGGTCGACGCCGGCGTGGGTGGGGCCGCCGCGGTGGAGATCGGTCGCCGGCTCGCGGCGCTCGCCCGGCACGCCCAGGTCGTCGTCGTCACCCACCTGCCCCAGGTCGCCGCGTTCGCGGACCGCCACGTCGTTGTCGAGAAGTCCTCCGACGGCACGGTGAGCAGCTCGGGGCTGACCACCCTCGACGACGCCGGCCGGGAGCAGGAGCTCTCCCGGATGCTGGCCGGCCTCGCCGGGTCCGACTCGGCGCTCGCCCACGCGCGCGAGCTGCTCGAGATGGCACGAGCC
Source organism: Nocardioides silvaticus (assembly GCF_003160695.1). Taxonomy (GTDB): domain Bacteria; phylum Actinomycetota; class Actinomycetes; order Propionibacteriales; family Nocardioidaceae; genus Nocardioides; species Nocardioides silvaticus. Next base: position 668,180 of record NZ_QGDD01000002.1, on the reverse strand, counting down.
GACTGATCCGCCTGATAGGCTCGAATCCCGTGAAGATGGCGCCACCGAGTGGGACGACGAAGCATCTGTTCGTGACCGGAGGCGTCGCCTCCTCGCTCGGGAAGGGACTCACGGCCTCCAGCCTCGGCCGGCTCCTCCGCAGCCGCGGTCTGCGCGTCTCGATGCAGAAGCTCGACCCCTACCTCAACGTCGACCCCGGGACGATGAACCCGTTCCAGCACGGCGAGGTCTTCGTCACCAACGACGGTGCGGAGACCGACCTCGACGTCGGCCACTACGAGCGGTTCCTCGACACCGACCTCGACCAGATCGCCAACGTCACGACGGGCCAGGTCTACTCGCAGGTGATCGCCAAGGAGCGCAAGGGCGAGTACCTCGGCGACACCGTGCAGGTGATCCCGCACATCACGAACGAGATCAAGGACCGGATCCTCGCGATGGGCCGGCGCGAGAACCCCGTCGACATCGTGATCACCGAGATCGGCGGCACGGTCGGCGACATCGAGTCGCTGCCGTTCCTCGAGGCCGCGCGCCAGGTGCGTCACGACATCGGCCGCGACAACTGCTTCTTCCTCCACGTCTCGCTGGTGCCCTACATCGGTCCGTCCGGCGAGCTCAAGACCAAGCCCACCCAGCACTCGGTCGCCGCGCTGCGCCAGGTCGGCATCCAGCCCGACGCTGTCGTCTGTCGCGCCGACCGCGAGCTGCCGGAGTCGATCAAGCGCAAGATCTCGTTGATGTGCGACGTCGACGAGGAGGCGGTGGTCACCGCCGCCGACGCGCCGTCGATCTACGACATCCCGAAGGTGCTGCACAGCGAGGGTCTCGACGCCTACGTCGTACGACGCCTCAACCTGCCCTTCCGCGACGTGGACTGGACCGACTGGGACGACCTGCTCCGCCGGGTCCACCACCCGAAGGAGGAGGTGTCGGTCGCGCTGGTCGGCAAGTACGTCGACCTCCACGACGCCTACCTCTCGGTCGCCGAGGCGCTGCGCGCCGGCGGCTTCGCCCACGAGACCCGGATCGACCTGCGCTGGGTCCCCTCCGACGAGTGCCAGACGCCCGCCGGTCAGGCCAAGCACCTGCAGGACGTCGACGCGGTGTGCGTGCCCGGTGGGTTCGGCGTCCGCGGGCTCGAGGGCAAGATCGGCGCCCTGACCTACGCCCGCAACCACGGCATCCCCACCCTCGGCCTCTGCCTCGGTCTGCAGTGCATGGTCATCGAGTACAGCCGCAACGTGCTCGGCATCGAGAAGGCCGACTCCACGGAGTTCGACCCGGACTGCCCCGAGCCGGTCATCGCGACCATGGAGGAGCAGAAGGAGATCGTCGAGGGGGCCGGCGACCTCGGCGGCACCATGCGGCTGGGGCTCTACCCGGCGAAGCTGGCCGAGGGATCCCTGGTCGCCGAGGCGTACGGCGACCAGGAGATCGAGGAGCGGCACCGGCACCGCTACGAGGTCAACAACGCCTACCGCGAGCAGCTCCAGGACGCCGGCCTCGTCTTCTCCGGGCTCAACCCCGACCTGGACCTGGTGGAGTTCGTCGAGCTGCCGCGCGACGTCCACCCCTACTACGTCGCGACTCAGGCGCACCCCGAGCTGCGGTCGCGACCGACCCGGCCGCACCCGCTGTTCGCCGGGCTGATCGGTGCCGCGCTGGAGCGCCAGCGCGAGCTCCGGATCCCGATCGAGGAATGACCGACGACTCGGTCGACGAGCTGGCCGACACCCCCGGTGGGTGGCCGGTCGTCGACTCGACCGACCTGCACCGCGACGACTGGGTGGTCGCCTTGCGTCGCGACCGGATCCGTCCGCCGGGAGACGCCGGCGCCGAGCCGTTCGGTCGGCTGGTCGTCGAGCACCCCGGCGCCGCGATGATCCTCGCGATCGACGAGCGCGACGGCGTGGAGCAGGTCTGCCTGATCCGCCAGTACCGCCACCCCGGCGGTGGCATCTTCGTCGAGCTCCCGGCCGGGATCTGCGACGTGCCGGGGGAGGACCCGGTCGAGACCGCGAAGCGCGAGCTGCGCGAGGAGGTTTCGCTGGAGGCCGCCGAGTGGCAGCACCTGCTGACGTCGTACCCGTCCGTCGGCATCACGAGCGAGGTCCACCATCTCTACGTCGCCCGCGGCCTGCGCGCGGTGGACACCGACTACGTGGCCGAGCACGAGGAGGCCCACCTCGAAGTCGTCTGGGCGCCGCTCTCCGACGTCCTCGACGCCGTCCTCGACGGTCGCATCATGGAGGGTCCGGTGGCCATCGCCGTGCTGGCGTACGCGGCTGTACAGTCGCGCTCGTGAGAGTCGGCGTACCCAAGGAAGTCAAGAACCACGAGTACCGCGTCGCGATCACCCCGATCGGGGTGCACGAGCTGGTCGCGCACGGGCACGAGGTCGTCATCGAACGCGGTGCGGGCCTGGGCTCGCAGATCACCGACCAGGAGTACGTCGGAGCCGGCGCGACGATCGTCGACACCGCGGAGGATGCGTGGGGCACCGACGGCGGCGTCGACATGGTGCTCAAGGTCAAGGAGCCGGTGGCCGAGGAGTACGGCCGGATGCGGGAGGGGCTGACGCTGTTCACCTACCTGCACCTGGCCGCGGACAAGCCGTTGACCGAGGAGCTGATGAGCCGTCAGGTCACCGGCATCGCCTACGAGACGGTGCAGCTGCCCTCGGGCGGGTTGCCGCTGCTCTACCCCATGTCGGAGGTCGCGGGCTGCCTGGCCCCCCAGGTCGGCGCCTACTCGCTGATGAAGGCCCAGGGCGGCCGCGGGGTGCTGATGGGCGGTGTCGGCGGGGTGGCGAACGCCAAGGTCGTCATCATCGGCGCCGGAGTCTCCGGCCAGAACGCCGCGAACATCGCGCTCGGGATGGGTGCGGACGTGACGCTGCTCGACACCGACCTGGACAAGCTGCGGATGTCGTTCTGGCGCTACAACAACCGGGTCCACGGGCTGGCGTCGTCGAAGCTGGCGATCGAGCAGCAAGTGATGGAGGCCGACCTGGTCATCGGTGCGGTGCTGATCCCGGGGGCGGCGGCGCCGAAGCTGGTGACCAACGACCTGGTCTCGCGGATGAAGCCGGGGTCGGTGCTCGTCGACATCGCGATCGACCAGGGCGGGTGCTTCGAGGACAGCCACGCGACCACGCACGCCGACCCGACCTACGAGGTCCACAGCTCGATCTTCTACTGCGTGGCCAACATGCCCGGAGCGGTGCCCAACACCAGCACCTACGCGCTGACCAACGCCACCATGCCCTACGCCGTCGCGCTGGCCGACAAGGGCTGGCAGCAGGCCTGCCGTGACGACGCCTCGCTGGCACTCGGCCTCAACACCTGGGACGGCAGGCTCACCAACCGGCCGGTCGGCGACGCGGTGGGCATCGACGCGATCGACCTGGCCGAGGCGCTGGCCTGATCGTGACCACGGGCCCGGTCGAGCGGGCGGTGAGGACCTACCTCGACCACCTGAGCGTCGAGAAGGGGCTGGCCGCCAACACGCTGTCGTCCTACCGTCGTGACCTGAGGCGGTACCTGGAGTTCCTCGACCGGTCCGGGATCTCCACGCTCGACGCGGTCAGCGAGTCGACCGTCACCGACTTCCTCGTGCGGCTGCGGGAGGGCGACGACCTCCACCCGCCGCTCGGCGCCGCCTCGGCGGCGCGGACCGTGGTGGCGGTGCGGGGGTTCCACAAGTTCGCGGTGGCCGACGGGCTGTCGCCCCACGACCCGGCCGCGTCGGTGAAGCCGCCCAGCCCCGCCAAGCGGCTGCCGAAGGCGCTGCCGCTCGCGGACGTCGAGGCCATCCTCGAGGCGGCCGGTGCGCCCGGGACGCCGCTCGCGCTGCGGGACCGCGCCCTGCTGGAGGTGCTCTACGGCACCGGAGCGCGGATCAGCGAGGCCGTCGGGCTCGATGTCGACGACCTCGACGTCGGCGGCGGTGCCGAGGGCACCGTGCTGCTGCGGGGCAAGGGCAGCAAGGAGCGGATCGTTCCGGTCGGGTCCTACGCGCAGGATGCGGTCTCGGCCTACCTCGTCCGCGGTCGCCCTGCGCTGCTGGCCGAGAGCAAGGCCTCGACCGTCCCGACCACCGGTGGTGCCCTCTTCCTCAACGCCCGCGGCGGCCGGCTCTCCCGCCAGTCCGCCTGGGCGGTGCTGGTGAAGGCCGCCGAGCGCGCCGGCGTCACCAGGGACGTCTCGCCGCACACGTTGCGGCACTCCTTCGCCACCCACCTGCTCGACGGTGGCGCCGACGTGCGCGTGGTGCAGGAGCTGCTCGGCCATGCTTCGGTGACGACCACGCAGGTCTACACGCTGGTCACCGTCGACAACCTGCGCGAGGTCTTCGCGACCGCGCACCCCAGGGCACGCAATGGCTGACCCGTCGGAGCTGGCGTACGACCGCGTGATGGCGTACGCCGTGGAGCGTTCGCTCACGCTCTACCCGCACCAGGAGGAGGCGATCCTCGAGCTGCTGGCGGGGAACAACGTCGTCCTCGCCACCCCGACCGGGTCGGGGAAGTCGCTGGTTGCGGTCGCGGCGCACATGGCGGCGCTCGCCGACGACCGGGTGAGCTTCTACACCGCGCCGATCAAGGCACTGGTGAGCGAGAAGTTCTTCGACCTCTGCGAGGTCTTCGGGGCCGAGGACGTCGGGATGCTGACCGGTGACGTGGCGGTCAACGCCGACGCCCCGATCATCTGCTGCACCGCGGAGGTGCTGGCGAACATCGCGCTGCGCGAGGGCGACCGTGCCGACGTCGGCCTGGTGGTGATGGACGAGTTCCACTTCTACGGCGAGCCCGGCCGCGGCTGGGCGTGGCAGGTGCCCCTCATCGAGCTGCCGCAGGCGCAGCACCTGTTGATGTCGGCGACGCTCGGCGACGTGACCGAGCTTGCCGCCGACATCACCCGCCGCAACGGTCGGGAGACGGCGGTCGTCGACGACGCCGTACGTCCGGTGCCACTCACCTTCTCGTGGTCGCTGACCCCGTTGGAGGAGACGCTCGAGGAGCTGGTGACCACCGGTCAGGGTCCGGTCTACGTCGTGCACTTCAGCCAGGCCGACGCGGTCAAGCATGCGACCGGGCTGCTCGGCAAGACCATCCACGACGCGTCGCGCGAGGCGCGCGAGCAGATCGCCGAGCGGTTGGCCGACGTCCGCTTCGCGGCGGGCTTCGGCAAGACGCTGTCGCAGCTGCTCCGCCGCGGGATCGGGGTCCACCACGCCGGCATGCTGCCGCGCTACCGGAGGCTGGTCGAGCAGCTCGCCCAGGCCGGTCTGCTCACCGTCATCTGCGGCACCGACACCCTCGGGGTCGGCATCAACGTGCCGATCCGCACCGTCCTCTTCAGCGGCCTCGCGAAGTACGACGGACAGCGGCAGCGGGTGCTGAAGTCCCGCGAGTTCCTCCAGATCGCCGGACGGGCGGGCCGGGCCGGCTTCGACACCGCCGGCTACGTCGTGGTGCAAGCGCCCGAGCACGTCATCGAGAACGAGAAGGCGAAGGCCAAGGCGGCGGCGAAGAACGAGGCGATGAGCGACGCCAAGCGAGCGAAGCGGGCGAGCAAGGCGACTCTGAAGAAACCGCCGCCCGGCACCGTGGTGTGGACCGAGCAGACCTTCGACAAGCTCGTCTCGGGCAGGCCCGAGCCGCTGAAGTCGCAGATGAAGGTCGACAACGCGATGCTCGTCAACGTGCTCTCCCGCGAGGAGGACGCGTTCCCCGTGCTGCGGCGGCTGATGACCGACAACCACGAGGACCGCAAGACGCAGCTCAAGCTGGCCAGGCGCGCGGTCCGGCTCGCGAAGAGCCTGGTGGCCTCGGAGGTGATCACCCGCCTCGACGAGGTCGACGGGTTCGGCCGGCGCTACGTGCTGACCGAGGCGCTGCCGGTGGACTTCGCGCTCAACCAGCCGTTGTCCCACTTCGCGATGGCGGCGCTCGACGTGCTCGACCCGGACTCCGACACCTTCACGCTCGACGTGGTGTCGGTGGTCGAGGCGGTGCTGGAGGCGCCGCGGCCGCTCCTCTACGCCCAACAGCACGCCGCCCGCGGCGAGGCGATCGCCGCGCTCAAGGCCGAGGGCGTCGAGTACGACGAGCGGATGGCGCTCATCGAGGACGTCACCTGGCCCCAGCCCCTCGCCGACCTGCTCGAGCCCCTCTACGAGACCTACCGCGAGCGGCACCCCTGGCTCTCGCCCGACGCCCTCGCGCCCAAGTCGGTCGTCCGCGAGATGTGGGAGCAGGGGATGGGCTTCACCGACGTCGTCGCCCGCTACCAGGTCGCCCGGTCCGAGGGGCTCGTCCTCCGCTACCTCACCGACGCCTACCGGGCGCTGCGTCAGACCGTGCCCGACACCCTCCGCACCGAGGAGCTCGACCTGCTCGTCGAGTGGCTGGGGGAGACGGTGCGCCAGGTCGACTCCTCGCTGCTCGACGAGTGGGAGGCGCTGACCGACCCCGAGCACGCCAGCCGTGCGGTGCTCGACCAGGCGCCCCCGCCGCCACCGCGTCCGCTGAGCCAGCGCGGTCGGGTGTTCGAGGTGATGGTGCGCAACGCGATGTGGCGTCGCGTCGACCTGGTCGCCCGCGACGACCTCGACGGGCTGGAGGCCCTGGAGGAGGAGCCGACCTTCGGCCGCTCCGAGTGGGACCAGGCGATCGAGGACTACTACGCCGAGCACGACCGGGTGCTCACCGACGCCGACGCCCGCGGGCCGGACCTGTTCACCGTCGAGCGCGGGAGCGGGACCTGGCGGGTCACGCAGACCGTCCACGACCCCGAGGGCCACCACGACTGGGTGATCGAGGCCGAGGTCGACCTCGTCGCCTCGGACGAGGCCGGCGAGGCCGTCGTACGGACGATCTCGATGCGTCGACTCTAGGAGTTGGTCCTCGGGCCAGCGTGTCTCCCCAATGTCGCCGTGTCGACATTGTTGACTGGATCCACGAACAGTTCAGGGCGGTGGGGAAGCCGTCCGTGACGCATCCGAGGTGACGGTTCGATGATGGGTGGGTTCAGTACAGGGTCCAGCGCTCCGGACATGCCACCCCAGGCAAGAGTCCCTGAGAGGAACACGGTGTCTGACCAACAGCTGTCCGACCTGCTTCCCTTCGCCCGACCCGAGGAGGCCGCCGAGACGGCCCCGGTGGAGACACCGGTGGAGACGCCGGTCGCCGACGACCGGCCGCTGGGACCGACGGGCCGGCCGATGCCCGACCTGCCCGACCCCAAGCCGCTCACCGAGCACGGTCCCGCGCGGGTCATCTCGATGTGCAACCAGAAGGGCGGCGTCGGCAAGACCACCACGACGATCAACCTGGGCGCGGCGCTCGCCGAGTTCGGCCGCCGGGTGCTGCTCGTCGACTTCGACCCGCAGGGGTCGCTGTCGGTCGGACTCGGCCTCAACCCGCACGAGATGGACAAGACGGTCTACAACCTGCTGATGGACCGCTCCACCCGTCTCGAGGACGTCGTCGTGCCGTCCGGCGTGCCCGGGATGCACCTGCTGCCGTCCAACATCGACCTGTCCGCCGCCGAGGTGCAGCTGGTCCACGAGGTCGCCCGCGAGCAGACCCTCCAGCGGGTGCTGGCGCCGGCCATCGCGGCGTACGACGTCATCCTCATCGACTGCCAGCCCTCGCTCGGACTGCTCACCGTCAACGCGCTGACTGCCTCCGACGGGGTGATCGTGCCGCTGGAGTGCGAGTACTTCGCGTTGCGCGGCGTCGCCCTGCTCAAGAACACCATCGACAAGGTGCAGGAGCGGCTCAATCCGAAGCTCGAGGTCGACGGCGTGCTCGGCACGATGTACGACGGCCGCACGCTCCACGGGCGCGAGGTGCTGGAGCGGCTGGTCCAGGCGTGGGGCGACCACGTCTTCCACACCGTCATCCGCCGCACCGTGAAGTTCAGCGACTCCACGGTCGCGGGCGAGCCGATCACGTCGTACGCCTCTGGTTCGACGGGCGCGGACGCGTACCGTCAGCTGGCGAGGGAGGTGGCCCTGCGGTGTCTCGACGCGTGACCCTGCCCACCGCCGACGACCTCTTCCGACCCACCGCCGATCCGAAGGAACCAGCCCGCAAGCCGGCCAAGCAGGCGCCGGTGCGGGCGGTCCCGGACACGCCCGACCAGGGGCCGGACGAGGCACCCGCCGCGAAGGCCGAGAAGAGGCCCTCCGGCCGGCCATCTGGTCGCATCAGGCACGACGAGAAGATGACGGTCTACGTCACCTCCGAAGAGCTGATGGAGATCGAGCAGGTGCGGCTGGTGCTGCGCGGCGGGCACGGCCTCGCGGTCGACCGCGGCCGGCTCGTGCGCGAGGCCGTGAGCCTGGTGCTGGCCGACTTCGAGGCTCAGGGGGAGGACTCCGCGCTGGTCCGGCGACTGCGTGCGGAATGATGTCTCGGTGACGTCAGACCGATCGGGCGACCGAAGTCAGTTCGAGGTGCGCCTCGACAACTTCGAGGGCCCCTTCGACCTGCTGCTCAGCCTGATCTCCAAGCACAAGCTCGACGTCACCGAGATCGCGCTGTCGCAGGTCACCGACGAGTTCATCGCGCACGTCAAGGAGCTGCCGGACGCCGACCTCGAGGAGACGACGTCGTTCCTGCTCGTCGCCGCGACGCTCCTCGACCTGAAGGCGGCGCGGCTGCTGCCCCAGGGTGACGTCGAGGACGAGGAGGACCTGGCGCTCCTGGAGGCGCGCGACCTGCTCTTCGCGCGGCTGCTGCAGTACAAGGCCTACAAGCAGATCGCCGCCATCCTCGACGAGCGCCTCGCCGCGGAGTCGCGCCGCTTCCCGCGCGCCGTGGGGCTGGAGGAGCGGTTCGCGAGCCTGCTGCCCGAGGTGCTGATCGGCATCGGGCTCGAGCAGTTCGCGGGCCTGGCGGCCAAGGCTCTGGAGCCCAAGCCCGAGGTGGAGCTCACCCTCCACCACATCCACGCCCCGGCCGTGAGCGTGCGCGAGCAGGCGGCGATCGTCGTGGACCGGCTGCAGCGCTCCGGCACGATGACGTTCCGCGCCCTCTGCGGCGACTCCCCGGACACCCTCACCACCGTCGCCCGGTTCCTCTCGCTGCTCGAGCTGTTCCGCGAAGGCGCTGTCGCGTTCGAGCAGGTCACCGCCCTCGGCGAGCTGACCGTGCGGTGGACGGGCGGAGAGGACGCCAGCATCGACGAGATCGACGAGTTCGAGGGCGCGCCGGCGAGCGAAGCGGAGCCGGCACCGACATCCTCGCCCGACGATGGCGAGCAACAAGGAGATACCGATGACGACTGACGAGGCCCTCGCCGTACCCATGGCCGAGCTGCGCCCGGCGCTCGAAGCGCTGCTGATGGTCGCCGACCAGCCGCTCGACCAGGTCGTGCTGGCCTCGGCGGTCGGCTACCCCGAGGGCGAGGTGGTCGAGGCGCTGACGGCGCTCGCGACGGAGTACGACGAGCAGGGCCGCGGCTTCGAGCTGCGCAACGTGGCGGGTGGCTGGCGCTACTACACCCGCGAGGAGCTCGCCGGCGTGGTCGAGGCGTTCGTCCTCGACGGCCAGCAGGCCCGGCTGACCCAGGCGGCGCTGGAGACCCTGGCGGTCGTCGCCTACCAGCAGCCCGTCTCGCGCGCCCGGGTCTCGGCCATCCGCGGCGTCAACGTCGACGGCGTGATGCGCACGCTGCTCAACCGCGGCCTGGTCGAGGAGGCCGGTCAGGACGGCGAGCACGGCGCGACCCTCTACCGCACCACCTCCTACTTCCTTGAGCGGATCGGGATCGTCTCCCTGGACGACCTGCCCGAGCTGGCGCCGTACCTCCCCGAGCTGGATGAGATGGAGGAAGACCTCGCCGCGAGCGCGCAGCGCGACGCGGCGGCGGAGCCGGCGGGCGACCCACCTACGGCCGAGGCCGCCGACGAAGGCGAGCAGTGACCCGCGACATCCAGACCGACGAGGACGGCCTGATCCGGCTGCAGAAGCTGCTGGCCCAGTCCGGCGTCGCCTCCCGCCGCAAGTGCGAGGAGCTGATGCTCGACGGCGAGGTCGAGGTCGACGGCGAGGTCGTCACCCGGCTCGGCACCAAGGTCGACCCCCGCACCGCGGTGATCAAGGTCTCCGGCCACCGGCTGCCTCCGGTGAGCGAGCACGTCTACCTGGTGCTCAACAAGCCCCGGGGGGTGGTGTCGACGATGTCCGACGAGCGCGGCCGCCGCACGATCACCGACGTCGTCGCCGACCGGCTCGAGGCCGACCCGGCACTGCGGCTGTTCCACGTCGGCCGCCTCGACACCGACACGACCGGGCTGCTGCTGCTCACCAACGACGGCGAGCTCGCGCACCGGATGGCGCACCCGTCCTACGAGGTCGAGAAGACCTACGTCGCCGAGGTGACCGGACGGCTCTCCCGCGGCACGGTCGCGGACCTGTTGGCGGGCGTCGAGCTGGAGGACGGCCCGGTCCGGGTACGGCGGGCGCGGATCGTCGACGCCGCGGCCGACAAGTCGATCGTCGAGCTCGTGATCCACGAGGGCCGCAACCGGATCGTGCGGCGCCTGCTCGACCAGGTCGGCCACCCGGTGCGCCAGCTGTCCCGGACCCGGTTCGGGCCGGTCGAGCTCGGCACGTTGAGGAGCGGTGAGACCCGGGAGCTGACCAACGACGAGCTGGGCGACCTGTTGGAGATCGTCGGGCTCTGAGGCGGGCTACCGTGGGCAGGGTGATCGCTGCTCCGCCGGTGCCACGCGCGCTGCGGCCGTACGTCGAGGCCCGGGTGCCCTACGACGTCGACTTCGGTGCGCCCGGGGTGCACCGCGGCCTGCCCGGCACCGCGCTCACGCTCGTGCTGCCGCTCGACGAGCCGCTCAGCGTGTCCTGGCCGGGCCGGGACGGCAGCCTGCACCGCGGCTGGTCCTCGCTGGCGGGCCTGCACGCGGCGCCGGCGGCGATCCACCACGACGGCACCCAACGCGGCATCCAGCTCGCGCTGACCGTGGCCGGCGCCCGCGCCGTCCTCGGCCGGCCCGCCGCGGAGCTCGCCGGCAGCCTGACCGACCTCGACGAGGCCGCGCTGCCGCGCTCGCTCCGCGAGCTGCCGGGCCGGCTGCACGAGGCCCCGACCTGGACCCAGCGCGTCGCCCTCGTCGACCGGGCGATCGCCGCGACGCTCACCGACGCCGGGGACCGGCCGGTGCGTGCCGAGGTCGGCCGGGCCCTGGCCCGCCTGACGAGCGGTGCCCGGGTGACCGCGGTCGCGGACGAGGTCGGCTACAGCCGCCGCCGGCTCTCGACGCTGGTCCGGGGAGAGTGCGGGCTGACGCCGAAGGACTTCCAACGGGTCGCCCGCTTCGAGCGGGCTCGGGCGCTGCTCGGCCGGCGGCCGCTGGCCGAGGTGGCCGCTCGTTGCGGCTACAGCGACCAGGCCCATCTCAGCAGGGAGTGGGCGGCGCTCGCGGGGTGCAGTCCGACCACCTGGCTCCGGGAGGAGTTCCCGTTCGTTCAAGACCGGCGCGGCGACGATGACCCAGGCTGGGAGCCATGACCACCACTGTCTGGCCCGCGATGGCCTTCCGAGACTCCGACCGGATGATCACCTGGCTGCAGGCGATCGGCTTCACCGAGCACGCCACCTACCGTGACAACGGCACGGTGGTGCACGCCGAGTGGTTGTGGCCGGGCGGCGGCGGGATCATGTTCGGTGACGAGCGTGACGACAGCCCGTTGCACGAGGCCGGCAAGGCCGGCACCTACCTGGTCACCGAAGACCCCGACGCCGTCTTCGACGCGGCCGTCGCCGCCGGCGCGACCGTCCAGCGGCCGATGGAGGACCAGGACTACGGCGGCAGGAGCGGCAGCGTGCGCGACCCCGAGGGGAACCACTGGTCGTTCGGCTCCTACCAGCCGTCCTGAGGGGCCGCGTCGCGGAGCGGCACGATCCCCTAACCTTGCCCGCGTGCCCGAACTCATCCCCGGCCCGGTCGAGGTCGTCGGTGCCGGACTGATCGGCACCTCGATCGCCCTCGCCTGCCGGCGCGCGGGCGCGGACGTCGTCCTGAGCGACACCTCGCCGGAGCACCTCCGCACGGCGACCGGCCTCGGCGCGGGCCGGCCGAGGTCGGAGGAGGACCGGCCCGCCCTGGTCGTCGTCGCGGTGCCGCCGGACCACCTGGGCGGAGCGATCTCGGCGGCGCTCGACGCGGCGGGGGAGGACACCGTCGTCACCGACGTCGGCAGCGTGAAAGCGGCGCCGCTCGCGGAGGTCGCCAGCCACCCGGCGGCGTCGCGGTACGTCGGCAGCCACCCGATGGCGGGGAGCGAGCGGTCCGGGCCGCTGGCCGCGTCGGCCGACCTGTTCACCGGCCGGCCGTGGGCGATCTGTCGGCACGACGGCGCGGCTGCGACCGCCGTACGACGGGTCGTGGCACTCGTGGAGGCCTGCGGCGCCGTGCCCGTCATGCTGACTCCCGCCGAGCACGACAAGGCCGTCGCGCGCACCTCACACGTGCCGCACCTGCTCGCGTCCCTCGTCGCCGGCACCTTGGCCGGCGCGGCTCCCGAGCACCTCGCGCTGACCGGCCAGGGCGTGCGCGACGTCACCCGGGTCGCGGGCGGTGACCCGGCGCTCTACAGCCAGATCATCAGTGGCAACAGCGACGCGGTCGCCGGGCTGCTGCGCGAGATCCGCAACCGGCTCGACCTCGCGCTCGACGCGGTCGCGGCGGGGGACCGGGCCGGCCTGGAGTCCCTGCTGGCCCACGGACTCGCCGGCACCCGCGCCATCCCGGGCAAGCACGGCGGTCCGGTGCAGCCGGTCGCGGCCGTGCACGTCGCGGTGCCCGACCACCCCGGCGAGCTGGCCCGCCTGTTCGCCGACGTCGGCGCGAGCGGCGTCAACATCGAGGACGTGCGGATCGACCACGACCCGGGCCGGCCGGTCGGGCTGGTCGAGCTCGACGTCGCGGAGGGGCGCTCGGAGGAGCTGCACGCGGCCTTGGAAGCAAAGGGTTGGGTGACCCACCGGTAGCATGGTGGCCCGTGAACGCAGGTGATCTCAGCTCGCTCGTCGTGGCCGTCGACGGTACGTCGGGCTCGGGCAAGTCGAGCACCTGCCGGGCCGTCGCCGAGCGGCTCGGCCTGCGCTACCTCGACACCGGGGCCATGTACCGCGCGGTCTCCTGGTGGATGCTGCAGCACGACGTGGACGTCGACGAGGTCGACGAGGTGACCGCGCACGCGCACACCCCGCAGCTGGAGTCGGGCACCGACCCGCGGCGGCCGACGATCACCCTCGACGGCGTCGACGTCTCCGTCGAGATCCGCAGCGACGCCGTGAACGCCGCCGTCTCGCCCGTGAGCACGGTGCCCGCGGTCCGCGCTCGGCTGGTGGAGCTGCAGCGCGACATCATCGGCGCCGGCGGCATCGTGGTCGAGGGTCGTGACATCGGCTCCGTCGTCTGGCCCGCAGCCCGGCTGAAGGTCTTCCTGACCGCCGACCCGAGCGCCCGGGCCGCCCGCCGGGCCGCCGAGGCCGGCAGCACCGACGTCACCGCGACCCAGGAGTCGCTGCTCAACCGCGACCGGATCGACTCCGGCCGGGCCGTGGCCCCGCTGACGATGGCCGACGGGGCCGTCCACATCGACACCACCGACCTGTCCCTCGACGAAGTCGTCGACCTGATCGTCGGGCTCGCAACCGCCCCGGCAGAGGCATGAGCGGCCACCTCGCCCCGCCCCGCAGTGACCAGGTCCACCGCCCCCAGCGCTGGTTGCTCCGCGGCGGACGTCCTGCGTCGCGTTGGCTCATCCGGAGGCGGTACGACGTGCGCGTCCACCACGCGGAGCGGTTCCCGCGGAGCGGGCCGGTCGTCGTCACGGCCAACCACATCGGGATCATCGACGGCCCGCTGATGGCGATCTTCGCGCCCCGGCCGGTGCACGCGCTGACCAAGATCGAGATGTTCGACGGCAGGCTGGGGCGGTTCCTGAAGCTGACCGGCCAGATCCCGCTCGACCGCTACCGCACCGACCCAGCTGCGGTGCGCACCGCGCTCCGCGTGCTGCGTGAGGGCGACGCGGTCGGCGTCTTCCCGGAGGGCACGCGCGGCAACGGCGAGCTGGACTCGTTCCGCCGCGGCGCGGCCTATCTCGCGTTGGTGACGGGGGCGCCCGTCGTCCCCCTCACCTTCATCGGCAGTCGCGAGCCGGGCGGTCACACCGACTCGCTCCCGCCGAAGGGTGCGCGGATCGACATCGTGGTCGGGCAGCCGATCCCCGTCGACGCCGTACCCTGGCCACGGCGGAGCTCGACGGTCGCCGCCCTGACCGACGACCTGCACCAGCGCATGCTGGCCGGGCTGAAGGACGCGCTGGCCGAGACCGGCCGGAGCCTGCCCGGACCTCTACCCCCAGGAGACTCCGCATGAGTGACCCCGTGACCGGACCGGTCCCGGTCCTCGCCGTCGTGGGCCGGCCCAACGTCGGCAAGTCGACGCTGGTCAACCGCATCCTCGGTCGCCGCGAGGCGGTCGTCGAGGACATCCCCGGGGTCACCCGGGACCGGGTGTCCTACGACGCGGAGTGGAACGGCCGCGCGTTCACGGTCGTCGACACCGGCGGCTGGGACCCCGACGCGCGTGGACTGGCGGAGCGGATCGCGGCCCAGGCCGAGATCGCCGTCAGCCTCGCCGACGCCACCCTGTTCGTCGTCGACGCCACGGTCGGCATCACCGACGCCGACGAGGAGGTCGTGAAGATCCTCCGCAAGTCGGGCAAGCCGGTGGTGCTGGCGGCCAACAAGGTCGACGACGAGCGCACCGAGGCCGAGGCCTACGGACTGTGGAACCTGGGCCTGGGCGAGCCCTACCCGGTGTCGGCGCTGCACGGCCGCGGCTCGGGGGACCTGCTGGACGCCGTGCTCGCCGTGCTGCCGGAACCGCCGCCGGTCACCGAGAAGGAGCTCGGCGGACCGCGCCGGGTCGCCATCGTCGGCCGACCCAACGTCGGCAAGTCCTCGCTGCTCAACAAGCTCGCGGGGGAGGAGCGGGTCGTCGTCGACAACGTCGCCGGCACCACCGTCGACCCCGTCGACGAGCTGGTCGAGCTGGGCGGGCGCACCTGGCGCTTCGTCGACACCGCCGGCATCCGCAAGCGGGTGAAGGAGGCGTCCGGCCACGAGTACTACGCGTGGCTGCGCACGTCGACCGCGATCGAGCGGTCCGAGGTGTGCGTGCTGGTGCTCGACGGTCAGGAGTCGATCGCCGAGCAGGACGTGCGGATCCTCCAGGCCGTGCGCGAGTCCGGGCGGGCGCTGGTCATCGCTTTCAACAAGTGGGACCTGGTCGACGAGGAGCGCCGCTACTACCTCGACCGCGAGATCGAGCGCGACCTGGTGCAGGTGCAGTGGGCGCCGCGGATCAACATCACCGCGCGCACCGGCTGGCACATCGACCGGCTGGTGCCCGCGATCGACAAGGCGCTCGAGGGCTGGGAGACGCGGATCTCGACCGGGGCCCTCAACTCGTTCCTCGGCCGGCTGGTCGCCGAGCACCCCCACCCCGTGCGCAGCGGCAAGCAGCCCAAGGTGCTCTTCGGCACCCAGGTGAGCACGGCCCCGCCGACGTTCGTGCTCTTCACCTCGGGCAAGCTGGACGCCGGCTACGAGCGCTACATCGAGCGGCGGCTGCGCGAGGAGTTCGGCTTCGTCGGCACGCCGATCGTGATCAACGTCAAGCCTCGCGAGAAGCGCAAGCGCTAGACTTGCAATGTTCGAACAAGTGTTCGAACATTGAGAGATGAGTGCGCAGGTCGTCGAGCTGCTCCAGCGGCAGATCGAGTCCCTCCAGGGGGCCCCGACCCGCCTCACGGTGCCGCTGCACCCCGCCTTCGACGGCCTGGTCCAGCTGCGCACCGGTGCGAGCTATGCCGTCGACTCCGCGTCGCTGGCGCTCGGCCTCGCTGCGGGCGCCTCGCAGGCCGGGGAGTGGGTCGGCTTCGCCGGGTGGGAGGACTTCGGCGCCGAGGCGGCGACCCAGTGGGGCATCGACCTGCGCCGGACGGTGCTGGTGCCCGAGCCCGGTGAGCTCTGGCTCGAGGTGACCGCGGCGCTGGTCGACGTGCTCAAGGTCGTCGTGCTCAAGCCCCGCACCTGGGTGGACGCCAAGTCCGCCTCGATCCTCGACGCCCGGCTCCGGGCCCGGTCCTCGACGCTCGTCGTCTGGGGCGAGTGGCCGCGGGTCGAGGCCAGGCTGAGCGCGGAACGGGTGGTCTGGGACGGCGTCGACCACGGTCGCGGCCGGTTGCGCCGGCGGGCGCTGAAGGTGGCGGTCGACCGCGGCGGGCGACGGTCCGCGCGCGACGTGTTGCTGCCATGAGGTGCCGGTGAGGTCCCGATGAGGGTCCTGGTCGCCTGGTGCCCCGACTGGTCCGTCACCGCCGGGCTCTTCGAGCTGGCCGAGACCGACGGCGGCGACGGTGCGGCCCGCGCCGCCAGCGACCAGCCTGCGGCCGTGCTCAGCGGCAACATGGTCGAGGTGTGCAACGCCGCGGCGCGTGCGGAGGGGGTCCGTCGCGGTCAGCGGCGCCGTGATGCGCAGTCGAAGTGCCCGGACCTGGTGCTGCTGGGCGCCAACCCCGAGCGGGACGCCCGCTACTTCGAGCCGGTGCTCGCCACCGTCGAGGAGCTGCGCCCGGGGGTCGCGCCGATCCGGCCGGGACTGCTGGCGGTGCCCGCGCCGGGGCGCTACTTCGGCGGCGAGTCGCACGCCGCGGCGCTCCTCGCCCAGCACCTCGTGGAAGCCGGGATCTGGGACTGCCGGTTCGGCGTCGCCGACGACCTGTTCACCGCCGAGCAGGCGGCGCGACAGGCGCCGGTCCAGGACTGCGTGGTCGTCGACCCGGGGACCTCGGCCGGGTTCGTGCAGCGACTGCCCGTGACGGTCCTCGCCGACATCACCGATGGCGGTGCCGAGGGGCGGGAGCTCGCCGACCTCCTGCGCCGCCTCGGGCTGACGACGCTCGGCGACTTCGCCCGACTCTCCGCCGGCGAGGTGAGCAACCGGTTCGGCAGCTTCGGGCTGAGCGTGTGGCAGCGCGCGCACGGCGCCGCACCGACCCGGCTCGGGTCCCGGACCCCGCCGCCCGAGCTCGCCTGCGAGATCGGGTTCGAGCCGCCGCTGGAGTCGGCGGAGGCCGTCTGCTTCAGCGTCCGTACGACGACCGAGCGGTTCGTCCGCGGGCTGGCCGAACGACAGCTGGTCGCGGTCGCCGTCCGCATCGAGGCGGAGGCGGACGGCGTCGTGACCTCGGCACGCACCTGGCTGCACCCGCGCTGCTTCACCTCACGCGACCTCGTCGACCGCGTGCACTGGCAGCTGCAGGCAGGGCTGCCGAACTCGGGGCTGCGCAGCCGCCAGGACGCGGGAGCGGTGCGGGCCCCGATCGAGCGGGTGCGGTTCCTGCCCGAGACCGTCGAGCCGGCTGCCGACCACGCCGACGGCCTGTGGGGCGGGGGCGCCGACGAGCAGGTGACCCGTGGGGTGGCGCGGATCCAGGCGATGATCGGGTTCGACGCCGTGCGCGCGCCGGTGCTGCAGGGAGGGCGGAGCGTCGCCGACCGGCAGGCGACCGTGCCGTGGGGCGAGCGACCGGTCGGGCTCCGGCCGCTCGACCGGCCCTGGCCCGGACGGATCCCCGGCCCCGCTCCGGCGCGGGTGTTCCCCTCGCCGCTGCCGGCCGACGTCGTCGACGAGGGCGGCCGGACCGTCGCCGTCACCGAGCGCGGCGCAGTGACGGGGGAGCCGTGGCGCTACCGGATCGAGTCCGCGTGGACCCCGGTCGCGTCGTGGGCCGGACCGTGGCCGGTGGACGACGCCTGGTGGCTGCACACCGACCCGGGCGAGGGACGGGGCCGGTCGGCGCGCTTCCAGGTCGTCGGCGTCGACGGGAGGGCCTGGCTCCTCGTGTGGCACCGCGACGGCTGGGAGGTGGAGGCGGGCTACGACTGACAGGATGGACGCCGTGAACCTCCACGTCGTCCTCTGGCCGATCCACGACTGGCCCGACATGGCCGCCACCTGGCGCCGCGCCGAGGAGCTGGGTTTTGCCGGCGGCTGGGTCTACGACCACCTCGCCTGGCGCGGCCACACGCCGTGGGACGACGCCTACGCCAGCCTGGCCGCGGCGGCCGCCGTCACCTCGCGGATCCGGCTCGGCACCCTGGTCACCACCCCGAACTTCCGCACCCCGATCCCGACCGCATCGGCGATCCGGACGATCGACCGGATCTCCGGCGGCCGGCTCACGCTCGGCATCGGCGCCGGCGGCAACACCCACACCTCCGACGGCGACGTGCTCGACCACGACTGGACGCCGCGCCAGCGCGCCGACCGGTTCGAGGAGTGGGTGACCCAGCTCGACGTCCTCCTGACCGGCGCGAACGTGTCGGCATCCGGGGAGTACTGGTCCGCCCGCGAGGTCACCATCGCCCCCGGCCTGGTGCAGCAGCGGCCGCCGTTCTGGATCGCCGGCAACGGCCCGCGCGGGATGCGTCTGGCCGCCCGGCTGGGCGACGGCTGGGTCGCGAACCCGGGTGGGGACAGCCCGGCCGAGACGACGCGGCAGCACCTCGAGCAGCTGCAGCAGATCTGCGCCGAGGCCGGACGCGACTTCGCCGCGATGCCGAAGCTGCTGCTGACCGGGTTCACCGACGAGCCGTGGCTGGCCTCGGAGGCGTCGTACGACGACCTGGCCGGCCGCTACGCGGAGCTCGGCATCACCGACGTGGCGATCCACTGGCCGCGGCCCGGCTCGGAGTGGGACGCGGACCAGGCGACGTTCGAGGCGATCGCGGCGCGGGCCGGCTGACGTCTGTTTCCGCTGCGTCCGCGGCGGGAACGGTCTCCGGCATGTGGGAGCCCTATCGTCCCGGTCTCGGCGAGAACGATGAACCTCAGGAACCTCTCGACCCGACCCCACCGGTCCCGCCCCCTCCTCCACCGTCGGGGGGTGGCGGGGGAGTCGTCGCCGGCATCATCGGTGCGGTGGGCATCGGCATCATGGCGATCGTCGGCGCCAACGCGGGCGACGACACCGAGGAGCGCCGCCAGGCCTACTACGACTGCGTCGCCGAGCACCGGGGCGAGGAGAGCCTGCTGACGCCCGCCGAGTGGTGCGACAGCCTGGACCCCGACGACGAGTGGGACGCCCCGGGTGAGGACGAGGGCTGGGACGTCTTCGAGGACAGCGGGTACTACGACGAGGACTACTTCGACTACTAGCGCCCGTCCGTCGGCTCCCACACCGCGGCGTCGTGGGCGAAGACGACCCGCCTCGGGTCGAACGCGAGCAGCCGCTCGATCCACGCCGGAGCGAGCGGCAGCGGGTCGGTGTGCCCGAGGTCGCGAGCCCCCGCCGCCATCACGTCAGCGCTCCACGCCGACGCGCTGTCGTGGGACTGCCCCGCGAGGACGAGCGACCCGTCCTCGCACTCGACCACCAGCGACTGGTGGCCGTCGACGTGCCCGGGCGTCGGCACGACGTGCAGACCGGGCAGCACCTCGACCTCGCCGTCGATCTCGCGGTAGCTCGCGCCCGGGTGGTCGAGCAGGTGGTCGAACGTGTAGTCGCCCGCTCGCGCGGTCGCCAGCTCGGTCCGCTGCGCCAGGATCGGCGTGCTGCCGAGCAGCGGGTTGCCGCCGCAGTGGTCGAAGTGCAGGTGGCAGTTCACGACCAGGTCGAGGTCGTCGATCGTCCTGCCCGCGGTCGCGAGCGCCTGCTGGAGCGGCACCCGGCGCGGCCGGTACCACGCCTCGGTCTCCGCGTCGCCCTCACCGATGCCGGTGTCGAGCAGGACCAGACCGTGGTCGTGCCGCACCAGGTAGCCGTAGACCGCCTCGACCCTGGGCTCGCCTCCGGTCTCCTCGGGTGGCCGGACGAACGTGCCGAGGGTGATCCGCCGGACGTCCTCGATGCGCATGAGGACAAGGTACGGCGGCCCTCCTCGTGCGCCGGGTGCTCAGCCGGCGGGCTCGCTCTCGGACGGCTGCTCGTCGCCGCCCTTCGTCGCCTCGGTCTCGGTCGAGTCCGGCTCGGCCGTCTCCTCGGGCAGCACGTCGTCGACGGCCGGGTTGAGGTCGGGGTCGAGGTCGTGGGGGATCCTCGTGTACGGTCCCTCGCCGCCCACGCCGGGCACCGCGTTGGCCCCGCCCGGCGGCGGCTCCTGCGGCTCGGCGGTCGGCACCGGACGTCGTACGTCTTCCTCGGATTCGCTCATCATCACTTCCCGTTGGTCGGCGCGCTACGAGAGGTGAGGTAACCGGTGGCGCAGGGTTCATCCCGGCGGCCGTTCGGTGGTGGAGGAGCCGCCTTCGGTGGTCGAGCAGCCGCGAGCGCTCTGCGCGAGCGGCGTATCGAGACCCGGTGCGGTGCCTGCGGCCTAGGGTGGCGCCGTGCGCGGTTCCCGGCTGTTCATCGCCTGCTCGGCGTGGCGGCGCTTCGGTGGTCGAGTAGCCCGAGCCGCTAGGCGAGGGCGTATCGAGACCCCGCAACCTGTGTCCGCAAGGGTCGCGCGAGCCTCGTCGCGCTACGGGAACGCCACGTGGTGCCGCCGAGCGATCATCGCCTCCGCGACCCGTTGCTCCTCCGGCGACAAGCCGCTCTGGTTGAGCACGTCGGCGCCGACGACCCAGGAGACCCGGAGGTCCGACCGCGGCGTCGGGTCCGACGGGTCCTCGACGACACCCAGGGCCCAGCAGGAGCCGGCCGGCAGGTTGTCGGTCAGCCAGGAGAGGACCTGCGACAGGTGGGCTTCGGTGAGGAGGTAGCTGTCGACAGACCAGGACCGGCTGTCACCACCGCCCTCGTAGACGAAGACCACGAAGTTAGCGCTGGTGCGCTCGCAGTCGAGGTTCCGCTCGTCGATCCCGGTGACCCTCATGCGGGGGAGGGTAGGGCGGGTGACCCGGCCTCCCAAAGAGCTCGCACGCGGGAAGTCGGCATCGTGACAATGAGCCATGGCAGAGGATGAGTCACCGGACACCGTCGCGTTCCGGCTCTGGCCGCCGGTCGCGGTCGGAGCGCCACTGCTCGTGGGGTGGCTGGTCACGCTGCTGTGGGACGACCCGGTCGAGCTGGGTGACTGGCGGGTCCCGGTGGGTTGGGCACTGGTTCTCGTCTTCGTGGTGTGGAACGGCTGGTCGCTGTGGCTGTTCCACCGGCACGAGACCGGGCTGCTGCCGGGGCAGGCGACGCAGGCCATGATCGAGGAGGGGCCGTACCGGTTCTCCCGCAACCCGTTGTACGTCGGCATGCTCGCGCTCTACCTCGGACTCGCGCTGCTGGCACCGTCATTCTGGGCGCTGGTGCTGTTCCCGGTTGCCGTGCTGCTGGTGCGGTGGGGTGCGATCCGGCCGGAGGAGGCGTTCCTGCGCGAGCGGTTCGGCGCGTCGTACGACGACTACACGCGGAGGGTGCGGAGGTGGCTCTGACCCTTGTGATTCGAACACGTGTTCGATAGAATGAGGGCATGTCCAGCACCCGTCAGCTCACAGCGGCTCACGCAGCCGATCTGACGGCTGCTCTGCTGGACGGTGGACTGCCGGACGACCCCGAGGCCCTCGTCGCCTTCATCGCCGAGCTCGAGAAGCTGAAGTCGGCTGCGTGCGCGGTTCAGGCCGACGCGGCCGTGGCGTACGACGGCGCTCGGCGCAGTGCCGAGGCGGCGGAAGGTGTCTCCGCCCGGCGCCAGGGCAGGGGAGTGGCGTCCGAGATCGCCCTGGCACGGCGCGAGTCGCCGCACCGCGGGCAGACCCTGCTCGGGCTGGCCAAGATCCTTCACCACGAGATGCCGCACACCCGGGCCCGGCTGGCCGACGGCACGCTGAGCGAGTTCCGCGCGATCCTGCTGGTGCGGGAGACGGCTTGCCTGAGCGCCGAGCACCGCGCGTTCGTCGACGAGGAGTTGTGCGCCGACCCCGCCGCCCTCGAGGGCGTCGGCACCCGGCGGCTGGTGGCGACGGCGAAGAAGCTCGCCTACGAGATCGACCCCGCCGCCGTCGTACGACGGGCGCGGCGGGCCGAGTCCGAGCGCAGCGTCACGGTCCGGCCGGCGCCGGACACGATGTCCTACGTGACCGGCCTGCTGCCGATGGCCCAGGGCGTCGCCGTCCACACCGCACTGTGTCGGGACGCTGACGCGCTCCGCGCGCAGGGCGACTCCCGCAGCCGTGGGCAGCTGATGGCCGACCTGCTGGTCTCGCGCATCACCGGCGTCGAGCTCGTGCCCGACGCACCCACCCCGGTGCCGGTGACGATCAACCTGACGATGTCGGATGCGACCCTGGCGGGCGGGCTTGCCCCCGGCCTGGTGGACGCCGAGCCGATCCCCGCCGAGGTCGCGCGGCACCTGGCGGCGCAGTCGCTCAGCGCCGAGCTGGCGACCTGGTTCCGGCAGCTCTACGTCGACCACACCGGGCGGCTGGTCGCGATGACGAGCAAGCAGCGGGTCTTCCCGGACGGGCTGGCGGACTTCCTCGGCGCGCGGGACCTCGGCATCTGCCGCACCCCGTGGTGCGACGCGCCGATCCGGCACAGCGACCACGTCACCCGGGTCAGTGACCGCGGCGCGACGACCGGCGACAACGGCCAGGGTCTGTGCGAGGCGTGCAACCACGCCAAGGAATCGCCCGGTTGGCGACAACAGGTGGTCGACGACCTCCGCCACACCATCGAGACCGTCACTCCCAGCGGTCATCGCTACCGAAGCACGGCGCCGCCACCGGTCGGTTGGCGCGAACCCCGCTGGATCAACGACAGACCCGGCGTCTACACGCTCGTGGCCTAGGCAGCCATGGGGTGGAGCAACCCGCCCGTGCCATGGCGGGAGATCGAACGACGGCTCTCGGGCCGGGTGCCCGGCGTCGAGGACGCCCCCGTGTCGCGGCGCAAACGGCCGACGATCGAGGTGCAGGAGGTGGTCCGGCCGGAGGCCGCGACGCCGTACGCCGAGCTGCACTGCCACAGCCACTTCAGCTTCCTCGACGGCGCCAGCAGCCCCGCCGACCTCGTCGTCGAGGCCGCACGGCTCGGGCTGAGCGGGCTCGCGCTCACCGACCACGACAACTTCGCCGGCGCACCGCTGTTCGCCGAGGCCTGCGCCGCCTACGACCTCCCGAGCGTCTACGGCGCCGAGCTCAGCCTCGGCCTGACCGCGCCGCAGAACGGGGTGCCCGACCCCGGAGGTCAGCACCTCCTGGTCCTGGCCCGGGGGGTGGAGGGCTACCACCGGCTCGCCGCGGCGATGACCGAGGCCAGTCTCCGCGGGGAGGAGAAGGGCAGCCCGCGGCACGACCTGGACGAGCTCACCGACCTCGGCCGCGGTCACTGGGTCGTGCTCACCGGGTGCCGGAAGGGGATGCGGTCGCCGGCGGCGATCGACGACCTGGTCGACCGCTTCGGCAGGGAGCACGTCGTCGTCGAGCTCAGCGCCAGCCTCGGGCCCGGTCAGGACGAGGTCCACGACGGGTTGTGGCGGCTCGCGAAGGACAAACGTCTCCCGGTCGTCGCCACCGGCAACGTCCACCACGCCACGCCGGAGAAGCGCCGGCTCGCCGCAGCGATGGCCGCGATCCGGGCACGGCGCAGCATCGCCGACCTCGACGGATGGCTCGACCTCTCGGGGTCGGCCCACCTCAGGAGCGGGGCCGAGATGCAGCAGCTCTACGGCGGTTACCCGGGCGCGGTCGGCTACTCGGTGACCCTCGCCGAGGAGCTCGCCTTCGACCTACACAAGGCCTCGCCGCGGCTGCCGAAGCAGGGGATCCCCGAGGGCGAGACAGCCGGGTCCTGGCTGCGGAAGCTGACCGAGCGCGGCTTCCAGGAGCGCTACGCCGGCACACCGCACGAGCGCGAGGCCAGGGCCCGCGTCGACGCCGAGCTCGAGGTGATCCTGCGCAAGGACTTCGCCGGCTACTTCGTCATCGTCCACGACATCGTCGCGTTCGCACGGGGCAAGGGGATCCTCTGCCAGGGACGGGGCTCGGCCGCCAGCTCGGCGGTCTGCTTCGCCCTCGGCATCACCGCCATCGACTCCGTCTACTACCGGCTGCCCTTCGAGCGGTTCATCTCCGAGCACCGCGAGGAGGAGCCGGACATCGACGTCGACTTCGACTCCGACCGGCGCGAGGAGGTCATCCAGTGGGTCTACGACACCTACGGCCGCCGCAACGCCGCCCAGGTCTGCAACATCGTCAGCTACCGCCCGCGGATGGCGATCCGCGACGCCGCCAAGGCGCTGGGCTTCTCCCAGGGCCAGCAGGACGCGTGGAGCAAGACCGTCGACGGCTGGGCACGAGCGGTCGAGACCGACTCGGAGATTCCGAGACCCGTGGTGGCGCTCGCCGAGGAGCTCCTGTCCGCGCCGCGGCACCTCGGCATCCACTCCGGCGGGATGGTGCTCACCGAGCGGCCGATCGGCGAGGTCTGCCCGATCGAGCGGGCCCGGATGCCCGGCCGCACCGTCCTGCAGTGGGACAAGGACGGCTGCGAGACGATGGGGCTGGTCAAGTTCGACCTGCTCGGGCTCGGGATGCTCGGCGCGCTCGACCACATGATGCGGCTCATCGAGCAGCACCTCGGCACCAGCTGGGCGCTGGAGACGATCCCCAAGGAGGAACCCGAGGTCTACGACATGCTGTGCCGCGCCGACTCGATCGGGGTCTTCCAGGTCGAGAGCCGCGCCCAGATCGGGACCCTGCCGCGGCTCCAGCCGCGCACCTTCTACGACCTCGCCATCGAGATCGCGCTCATCCGCCCCGGCCCCATCCAGGGCGGCGCCGTCCACCCCTACATCCGCCGCGCCACCGGCAAAGAGCCGGTCACCTACGACCACCCGTCGCTCGAACCGGTGCTCGGCCGCACCCTCGGCGTCCCGCTCTTCCAGGAGCAGCTGATGGCGATGGCGGTGACGCTGGGGGACTGCAGCCGCGACGACGCCGACCTGCTTCGCCGCGCGATGGGGTCGAAACGCGGGGTCGAGCGGATCGAGAAGGTCAAGGAGAAGCTGTACGCCGGCATGGCCCGCCGCGGCATCACCGGCGACAAAGCCGACGGCATCTACGTGAAGATCCTGTCGTTCGCGAACTTCGGGTTCGCCGAGTCGCACGCGCTCAGCTTCGCGCTGCTCGTCTACGCCTCCTCCTGGTTCAAGCTCCACTACCCGGCGGCGTTCCTCGCCGGTCTGCTGCGCAACCAGCCGATGGGCTTCTACTCACCCCAGTCGCTGGTCGGCGACGCCCGGCGGCACGGTGTGACCGTCCTCCGTCCCGACATCGCGTTGTCGGGGGCTCAGGCCGGCCTGGAGCCGTGCGAGCAGGTCGAGCAGCCGCACCGGTACGACGGCGCACTGGCCGTGCGTCTCGGGCTCGACTCGGTGCGGGGGGTCGGCACGGAGGTCGCCGAGCGGATCGTGGCGGAGCGGGAGCAGGCGCCGTACGCCGACATCACCGACCTGTCCCGGAGGGCCGGCCTCACCTCCACCCAGCTCGAGGCGCTGGCGACGGCGGGAGCGTTCGACGGCTTCGGACTCGACCGCCGGCAGGCACTGTGGATGTCGGGCTACGCCGAGAGCGACGGCCAGCTGCCAGGCAGCACGCCGGCGCCCGCGCCGCCCACGTTGCCGGGGATGAGCGACGAGGAGCTCACCCTCGCCGACCTGTGGGCGACCAAGGTCTCCCCGGAGAAGCACCCGATCGAGCACCTCCGTGCCGACCTGGACCGGGCTGGGATCCTGCCGATCTCGACCCTCTGGCACGCGGAGCCCGACCGGCGGGTCCGGGTCGCCGGCCTCATCACCCACCGGCAGAGGCCGGGGACGGCGATGGGCATCACCTTCCTCAACCTCGAGGACGAGACGGGCATGCTCAACGTGGTCTGCTCGCAGGGCGTGATGCGGGCGCACCGGCAGGCGGCCCGGCACCGGGTCGCGGTCATCATCCGCGGCAAGCTCGAGCGCAGCGACGGGGTGGTCAACCTGGTGGCGGACCAGGTCGTCTCGCTCGACACCCTGGTGCCCGGCGCAGGAACGGCGCTCCAGGTGCGCCAGACGTCACGAGACTTCCGCTGACGGCTCGTCCAGGTGGTCGCAGGTGAAGTCCTCACAGCTGATCAGCCAGGTCCCGTCGACCTTCATCAGCTCGTAGGTGGTCTCGATGTTGATGTACTCCGACCCGACCACCGCCGTGGCGACGTCGCCGTTGACCTTGATGTCGGAGACGAGCACCTCGTCCTCGTCGTACGCCGGTTCCACCCAGTAGCGCTGGTACTCCTCGCACGCCTTCTCCGGCGTCTCCGCCAGCAGCGCCTTGTCGACCAGGTAGTCCTCGGTCAGCAGGTCGCAGCTGTCGCTGAAGAACGCGGCCACGAGCGCTTCCTTGATCGCGGCCTCCTCGGGCGGCAGCGACTCCTCCGAGGTGTCGTCCCCGGAGTCGTCCTTGTCGGAGTCGTCGCCGCCGTCTCCGCAGGCGGTCAGCAGCAGCGGCCAGACGAAGAGGGCGGCGAGAGCGGTGCGCTTCATGGCGCAAAGTAAAGAGCGACCGCCCACTCCCGCGCTGGCATTTGCGGAAACTCAGCTCGCGCGCTCGGCCTGCTCCGCCATCACCGAGGCGACCATGCCGACCACATCGATGCCGACGCCCTTCTCGGCGAACCGCGCCGCACCCGCGGCCAGCACCCGGTCTGCCATCAGGCTGTTGGCGAAGCCGGAGACCACGATCACCTTCGCGTCGGGCACGCTCTCGCGGAGCGCGGGCAGGGCCTGCAAGCCGTCCATCTCCGGCATCGCCAGGTCGAGCACCACGACGTCCGGACGGAGCTCGGCGGCCAGGGCGACGGCCTGCTCGCCGTCCGCGGCCTCGCCGACCACGTCGTAGCCGGCGCGCTCGAGCTGGAACCGCATCAGCTCGCGCAGGTCGTGGTAGTCGTCGGCCAGCAGCACCCGCACCTTGGCGGGCTCCGGCGCCTGACCGGACGCCGGGACCGGGGTGATCCCGGCGGCGGCGGTCGAGCGGACCATGCTGCCGGCCTCCGGCTCACCGTCGGGTCGGTCGAGGAGCAGGTCGCCCATCATCCCGCGGGCGGCGCGGAGCGTGCGGTCGAGGTACGACGCGACCGCGTCCAGGTCACCGAGCTGGAGCGCCAGCACGGCGGCGCTGATGCCCTGCACGACGTTGTCGTTGATCTCGAAAGCGTGGCGCCGCCGTACCTGCCACTCGCGCAGGCTCGCGGCCAGCTCCTCGTTCGCCGTCTCGGCCTGCACCCGGTCGGTGATGTCGACGCACGTGCCGCGCATCCGGACCGGCGTGCCGTCCTCGTCCTTCACGACGACACCGTTGGTCGCCAGGTGCCGCACCTCGCCGTCGGGGCGCACGATCCGCTCGGTGATCGTCCAGCTCCCACCGGTCTCGTAGACCTGCCGGTGCATCGCCGTGACCGCGTCGCGGTCGTCGGGGTGCACCATCGACAGGAACCGGTCGTACGACGCGTTGAACTCCTGCGGCTCATAGCCGTAGATCCGGTAGAGCTGGTCCGACCACGAGTTCGTGTCGCTCTCGATGTGCCAGTCGTAGTCGCCCATGTTCGCGAGCTGCTGGGCCGCCGCGACCCGTGCCCGGAGGTCGGCCAGCTCCTGACGGGTCGCGTCGAGCTCCTCGTGGAGCCGCTCGGTGGTCTTCCTCATGGGGATTCTCCTCGGGGTCATGCGCTTGCCATTGCTTTCGGAAGGTCGAACTCGAAGACGGAGCCGGGCCCGTCCTCGCGGGGGAGCGCGCGCAGCGAGCCGCCGTGGCGCTCGACGATGCGGCGACAGGTGCTGAGGCCGAGGCCGGTGCCCGGGTAGCCGTCCTCGTGCGCCCGGCGGAACGGCTCGAAGATCCACTCGCGCGCGCCGGCCGGGATGCCGATGCCGTTGTCGGTGACGCGGACGACGACCCGTCCGTGCACGTGGTGGGCCGAGACCGTGATGTCGGGCCGCTGGCCGGGCAGCACGTACTTCAGTGCGTTGCCCACCAGGTTGTCGATCAGCTGGCGCAGCAGCACAGGGTCGCCGGAGACCGAGCGGACGCCCAGCGTCCGGACCTGACCCGCGGCGCCGTACGCCTCGGCGACCTCGGCGACCAGGGCCGGCAGGTCGACGACCAGCGGGCGAGCGTCCCGGTCGCGGGCGGAGGCGTCGGCGAGCAGGCTCTCGACGAGCGAGCGCATGTGAGCGGTGGCGCGTTCGAGTCCGGCGACCATCGGCGCCGTCGCCTCCCGAGTGGCGGACGGTCCGGAGGCGAGGACCGCTGCGAGCTCGGCGGTCCAGCTCTCGGTGACCGTGATCGGGTTGCGCAGGTCGTGCGCCACCCGTTCGGCGAACGTCGCCATCTCCTGGCTCATCGCTGCGCGCGCCTCCCGTGCCGAGGCGAGCAGCAGGCCGATGAGGAGCGTCATCGCGACGAACAGCTGGGCGAGGATGATCCGGACCCCCTCGTCCTCGAGGTGGGAGAAGGGGCCCTCGCCGACGTAGGTGAGCAGCAGGATCCCGGCACCGCCTGCGAGGGCGTGGATCGCCACGGGCAGGGACGCGAACCGGCTACCGGCCCACACCGCTACCGCAGGCAGCAGGAAGCTCGTCGGGAGGAAGGTCGAGTAGTCCAAGGCCACGAGACCGGCTGTCGCGGTGAACAGCAGGACCAGCTCGGCCCAGCCGCCGAGGGACGTCGTACGCCGCCCGCCACGGAGCCGCTCGATGACGAGCAGGGAGGCGATGCCGACCCCGGCCACGCCGCACACGTTGCGTCCGAACCACACGACCAGGTCGTCCGGCGACACCGCGCTTCCCGCGACTGCACTGGCGGCGACCCCGGCGGCGACGCCCACCAGCGACCCCAGAACCACGGCGCCGAGGAAGGTGCCCATCGCGTGCGGCGACCGCGTCGGCGGCGTCCCCAGACGGACGCCGTCGGCGTTCCACCGGCGGTAGGCCAGGACGATGGTGAGCACCGCGACGACGTTGGAGACAGCCAGCACGGCAGTGGCCTCGACGCTGCGGTCGGCGATGAGCGACGCCGCCACTCCCACCGAGACGAGCAGCGGGACGTCGACGAACCACTCCCGGGGCGATGGGCGGGTCACCAGCCAGGCGACCGCCAGGCCGCCCGCGGGCCACACCAGGGCCATCGGGTGGCTGTCGATGACGCTGGCGCGGCCGACGACGGCGGCGAGCAGGTACAGCGCGACCAAGCAGGCACGCTTGCCCACGCCTTCCACGATCACCGCACGCTCCACGATTCCCCTCCGCCGTCGACGCTAGGACGGCGTTGGGCCCGGGGGAAGCGGTTCGTCGCAGATGTGCGCGATCGGGGCCGGGGTCCTAGTCCGAACGGGCTAGAGGGGCGGATTCTGGCTGAGCAGACCGCCTGCGGTAGTGTTCCCACCGCTTCGGACGGCGATCCCGGACGGAGCTTCGGGCTGTGGCGCAGTTTGGTAGCGCACTTGACTGGGGGTCAAGGGGTCGCAGGTTCAAATCCTGTCAGCCCGACCGAGGTTGTCGCAGGTCAGAACACGCTGATCTGCTGCACCGTGCGGACGACGTCCTCGGTGGGGACGCCGCGGCTGTAGTAGAAGCCCTGCATCTCGTCGCAGCCGCGGTGGCGCAGGTAGCGCTCCTGCTCCGCGGTCTCGACGCCCTCGGCGACGACGGTCATGCCGAGCTCGTGCGCCATCAGGATGATCGCGTCGACGACGGGGGCGGGGTCGTCGGGGACCAGGTCGGTCACGAAGGAGCGGTCGATCTTGATCTTGTCGATCGGGAGCCGGCCCAGGTAGGCGAGGTTGGAGTAGCCGCGGCCGAAGTCGTCGACGACGATCGAGACGCCGAGCTCGCGGATCGCCTTCAGCGTGTCCGGCACTCCGGACCGCTCGTCCATGAGGATCGACTCGGTGATCTCGAGCTCGAGCGCGGCGGGCGGCAGGCCGGAGTCGTTGAGGGCGCCGGTGATCTCGCCGAGCCAGCTCGCGCTCTGGAACTGGTGGGGGGAGACGTTGACCGCGACGCGCAGCGGACGACCGAGTGCGCGCTGGATCGACGCGACGTCGCGGCAGGCCTTGCGCAGCACCCAGCCGCCGAGCTGGACGATCATGCCGCCGTCCTCGGCGATGGGGATGAAGCGGTCAGGCGTCACCTCGCCGAGCTCGGAGTGGTGCCAACGGGCGAGGGCCTCGATGCCGACGACGCGGCCGGTCCGGACGTCCACCTGCGGCTGGTAGGCGACGGAGAGGCCGCCGTCGCGCAGTGCCTGCCGCAGCGCGGAGGCCAGGGCGAGAGCGTCCTCGCCGGGCTCGGCCAGGTCGTCGGTGTACCACTGGAAGTTGTTGCGCCCGGACGCCTTCGCGTGCTCCATCGCGAGATCGGCGCGCTTGAGCAGTGCGGCCGGGTCGGGTCCGCCCGGCGGGTGCACGGCGCCGCCGATGCTGACGGTCACGGCCAACGGGTGGCCGCCGATGGAGACCGTCGTCAGCAGGTCCTCGAGCAGGACGTCCACGCGGGAGGTGATGGCCTCGGCGCGCTGGAGACCGGACAGGACGATCGCGAACTCGTCGCCCCCGAGGCGGGCGACGACGTCGGTGGCGCGGACCCAGGACCGGAGTCGGTCGGCGATGCGGGACAGCAGCTCGTCGCCGGCCTGGAGGCCGAGCGCGTCGTTGACCCGCTTGAGGTGGTCGATGTCGACGACGAGGACGGCGACCTCGTTGCCATCCTGCTCGGCCGCGGCGATCGAGTCGCCGAGGTGGCGCAGCAGGCGGGCCCTCGTGGGGAGCTTGGTCAGCGGGTCGTGGTTCTCGAGGAACTCCACCTCGGCCCGGTCGAGCTTGCGCTGGGTGATGTCGTAGGCGACGGCCAGGTAGCCGACCGGCTCCTCGCTCGTGCCTTCCAGCGCGGTGATGGTCTCGCACACCGGGACCTTGGCGCCGTCCTTGCGGAGGTAGACCCACTCGTGGTCGCCCACAGCGGTAGCGAGCACCTGCTCCCAGCCGCCCGTCGACGCGCGGTCCTCGGCGTCGATCTTCCCCAGCGGTCCCCCGACGAGCTCCGCGGCGTCGTACCCCAGCAGCCGCTCGGCCGCGGCGTTGGCGCTGATGATGCGACCGTGCGCATCGGTCGCCACGATGCTGAACGGGATGCTGTCGAGGATCGGTGCGGCGTCGATGACCTGCCGCAACCGGCTCTCGTCGGTCATGTGGCTCTTTCCCTCGTTCGTAGGCGGCCGCTCCCTGAGACTGCCCGACCCTTCGAGTGTAGGAGGCGGGGCGCCTCCCTGTCGGGAAACGGCCGATCCGGCCGGGGACCGTCGCGGTAAAGAAACGCCGATCCTCGGACGACGCGGGTCATCCGCCCTACTCTCGAGGTGGAGGGGGTAGAGATGCGGAGGATTCAACGCGCGTCCAGAACGATGATCCTGGTGGCCGTGGCGCTCGCCGTGGCGCTGGCCGTCGTGGTGGTCGTCTGGACGCCGACGAGCGCGGTGCCCATGCTGGTGTCGCTGGTGTCGGCCCTGGGTCTGGCAGTGTTCTGCACGTGGGCCGTGGTGTCGCTCGACCGAGGACGGCGTTGACGCGGATCGGCACGGTCGCGGTCCTGCTGGCGCTCGT
Source organism: Nocardioides silvaticus (assembly GCF_003160695.1). GTDB lineage: Bacteria > Actinomycetota > Actinomycetes > Propionibacteriales > Nocardioidaceae > Nocardioides > Nocardioides silvaticus. The sequence continues at coordinate 636,499 of NZ_QGDD01000002.1, read as the reverse complement.
CGCCTGCACGACGAGCGAGCCCGGTCCGTCCGCGGCCGCTCGCTCGGCGCCGCCGCCTGCTGCGCCGGTGTCCGGCTGCCCGGCCTTCCCGGCGGACAACTGGTGGCACGCCGACGTCTCGGACCTCCCGGTGCACGACCGCAGCGAGGCCTGGCTCCGCAACATGTCGCCCGGGAGCGAGCTGCACCCGGACTTCGGGCCCTCGTTCGGCGACGGCCCGAACTACGGGATCCCGGTCACGGTCGTGGGCGGGAACCACCGCAAGGTCCGGGTCCGCTTCGACTACGCCGACGAGAGCGACCGGCAGCGCTACCCGCTCGGCCCCGACACCAGGATCGAGGGCGGCCGACGCAGCAGCGGCGACCGGCACGCCATCGTGGTCGACAAGGACCGGTGCCGGCTCTACGAGACCTGGGCGACCCGGGTGCGCGACGGTCGCTGGCGGGCCGGGTCCGGCGCCATCTGGGACCTGCGGTCCAACGACCTGCGGCCGGACGGCTGGACATCGGCGGACGCGGCCGGGCTGGCGATCCTGCCCGGACTGCTGCGCTGGCGCGAGGTCCGTGCCGACCGGATCGACCACGCGATCCGTTTCACCACCGACGTCACCAGTCGTTGGCACCTGTGGCCGGCCCGGCACGACGCCGGGTCTCGAGACTCGCGCAGCTACCCGCCGATGGGAGCACGCTTCCGGCTGGCCGCGGACTTCGACACCCGGGGGTACGGCGCCCTCGCGCGCCGGGTGATCCGGGCGATGCAGACCTACGGGCTGGTGCTCGCCGACAACGGGAGCCCGTGGTACTTCCAGGGCGAGCAGCACCGACGGTGGCCGGTGCGCCTGATCGAGGACCTGAAGCGGATTCCTGCCCGTGAGTTCGTCGCGGTCGACACCTCCTCGCTCATGGTCGACGAGGACTGCGGGGCGGTGGAAGCAGCGGGTTGCCGCTGACCCGCACTCATCCTCGAGGAGCCTCCCCAACGCGCGGGCGAAGGTCCAGAATGTCGCCATGAGCCTTCCGGGATTCTTCGACGCGCTCACCGAGGAGCACAGGCAGACCGTCGCCAAGCTGTTGGTCGACGTCGAGTTCGAGGCCGGCACGACGATCTTCACCGAGGGCGACGAGGGCGACGCGGCGTACTTCATCGACGAGGGCGAGGTGCGCATCGAGCGCGAGCTCCCCGAGGTCGACACCGAGTCGGTGCTCCGCTACGAGGGGGCGGGTGCGACGCTCGGCGAGGTGGCGCTGCTCGACCGGCTGCCGCGCTCAGCCACCGCGGTCGCCGAGACCCCAGTGCGAGCCCGCACCATCTCCACCGCGGACCTGGACGACCTGGCCCGGCGCGACCCCGCTGCCGCGCTCGGCATCACCCAGGAGCTGGCCCGGGACGCAACCGCGAAGCTCCGGCGGCTGACCGAACAGGCCTCTGACCTGATGTTCGCCGCGGCGCCCGACCCGGTGGTCGACGAGCTGGTCGGCAGGGCGACGTCGGCCCAGGCCGCGTTCGCCGACTGGCCGGAGGACCGCGTGGACGCGCTGCTGGGCCGGCTGACGTCGGTCTTCCTCGAGCACGCCCAGGTCCTGGCCGAGGCGACGGTCGAGGAGACCCACATCGGCGACGCGGGCGACAAGACGCTGAAGAACATGGTCGCGGCGCAGGGCGTCTACGACTCGCTCGTCGGCAAGGTCGGGGCCGGCCCGATCGCCACCGACGAGGCCGCCCAGGTCACCGAGATCGCGCACGCGGTGGGCGTGGTGTTCGGGCTGGTGCCGGTGACCAACCCGGTCGCGACGGCGTACTTCAAGACGCTGATCAGCCTCAAGTCCCGCAACGCGGTGATCCTCAGCTTCCACCACGCCGTGCTCGGCGTCGGCAACCGCGTCGGCGAGCTGATCCGGCAGGTGCTCGAGGAGGAGGGCGCGCCGTCCGACCTGGTGCTCTGGGTCGAGAAGCGGGGGAGCCGCAAGCTCACCCAGCAGTTCATGAGCCACCCGGGCGTCGGGTTGGTGCTCGCGACCGGAGGCGCGGCGATGGTGCAGGCCGCCTACAGCTCCGGCACGCCGGCGTTGGGAGTCGGCCCCGGCAACGCACCGTGCTGGATCGCCCCCGACGCCGACCTGGCGGCGGCCGCGGGCTCGATCGTCATGTCGAAGTCGTTCGACAACGGCGTCATCTGCGGGGCCGAGCACAACCTGGTGGTCGACCGGTCGGTCCGCGACGACTTCGTGGCCCAGCTCGAGGGCCAGGGCGCCGCCGTGCTGTCGCCGACGGAGGCCGAGAGCTTCCTCGCGGCGGTAGTCGACCCCGCGACCAACCGGTTCCGCGGCGAGATGATCGGCCAGTCGGCCGCCACGATCGCGTCGTTCACCGGCATCGAGCGGCCCTTCGACATCAAGGTCGTCGTGGTGCCGGCCGAGTGGGACGGGGAGGACTCCGCGCTGGCCGGCGAGAAGATGACGCCGGTGCTGTCGCTCTTCGAGATCGGCGGCGACGACGAAGCCATCGCGCTGTCGCTGCGGCTGCTCGACTTCATGGGCAGCGGCCACACCTCGATCGTGCACAGCCAGGACCCCGACCGGATCGCGCGCTTCGGGGCGGCGATGCCGACCAGCCGGATCCTCGCCAACTCGCCCGGCGCCCACGGCGTCTTCGGCGTCACGACCGGGCTGGTGCCCTCGCTGACCCTCGGTTGCGGCACCTTCGGCGGCAACTCCACGACCGACAACGTCACCTACACGAACCTGCGCAACGTGAAGCGGCTCGCGCGGCTGGTCCAGCCCGATGCGGACCATCCGGGCTGAGCCCCGCCACGCGGTCGGGGCGCTCGCCGGCTGCGCGGTCTTCCAAGGCATGCCGGAGCAGCGCCTGGAGGAGCTGTCGCGCTCCATGGAGTGGACGGTGCTCGACCGGGGTGAGGTGCTGATGCGCACCGGAGAACCGGGCGAGGACCTCTACGTCGTCGCGGGCGGACGGCTGAACGTGTCCCTCGTCGGCGCCGAGGGCACCGAGACCGTCGTCCGCGAGATCGGCCGCGGCTCGACGGTGGGCGAGGTCGCGCTGCTCACCGGCTCCCGGCGTACGGCGACCGTGCGGGCCGTGCGCGACACGCTGGTCGGACGACTGTCGCGCTCGGCCTTCGAGCGACTGATGGAGGAAGACCCGCAGAGCGCTCTCCGGCTGACCCGGGTCGTGGCCGGCTGGCTGCTGCCGGGCAGCCCGCCCCGGCGTACCAGCGCTCCGGCGACGATCGCGCTCGTCCCGACCGGCGGCATCGACGTGCAGGAGGTGGCCGCCGTCCTCGGCGGTGCCCTGCGGATGCGCGCCCTGGACCCGGTCACCGTCGACCAGGCAGTCGGTGCCGGCGCGGCCCGGTCGCCGGCGGGTTCGCCGGACGAGCGCGCCATCGCCGACTACCTCGACGCCGCCGAGGTCGAGCACCCGCGCGTCGTGCTGATCGCTGACCACGAGCCGGACTCGCCGTGGACCGAGCGGGCACTGCGCCGCGCCGACCGGGTGCTCGTCGTCGCCCCGGGCGGGGTCCGTCCCGACCGCGCCGCCCGCCGGATGATCACCCGGGTCGCCGTCGTCGCGCCGGACGTGCCGCGCGAGCTGGTCTTCGTCCGCGAGGCCGGACGGCCGACGCCGGGCATCACCGCGCTGTGGCGGGAGGCCGGGGACTTCGCGCGCCAGGCGCACCTGCTGGCCAGGTCCGAGGCGGACTGGACGCGGCTGGCCCGTCACCTCACCGGCACGGCGGTCGGGCTGGTCCTGGGCGGGGGAGGAGCGCGCGGGTTCGCCCACATCGGCGTGCTCCGCGCGCTGACCGAGGCGGGCATCGAGATCGACCGGATCGGCGGCAGCAGCATGGGGGCGCTCATCGGAGGGCTGTGGTCGATCGGGCTCACCCCGGAGGAGATCGTCGAGGTCAACCGCGCCACCTGGCACGAGATCCGCCCGCTGAAGGGCTTCACGCTGCCGTTCGTCGCGCTGCACGGCTCCCGCCGCAGCCGGTTGGCGATGGCCGAGGCGTTCGGGTCGCGGCGGATCGAGGACCAGGCGCGCGAGTTCTTCTGCACCTCCACCAACCTCACCCGCAACCGGAGCCAGGTCCACACCAGCGGTCCGCTCGCGCGCTACGTGCTCGCGAGCATGTCGATCCCGGGTGTCGTGGCGCCGGTGGTGGACCGCGGCGAGCTGCTGGTCGACGGCGGCGTGCTCGACAACCTGCCGGTCGACCCGATGAGCCGCACCGGTGTCGGCACCCTCTACGCGAGCGACGTCTCGCCGCCGCGGACGTTCTCGGTCGACCTGCACTGGGAGGACGCGCCCGGCATCCTCGACGTCGTCCGGCACAAGATGCGGCAGTCGGCGGGCACGGCGTTCCCCAGCCTGGTGCGGATCCTCGAGCGCACGGCGACGCTCGCGAGTGACCGCGCGGCGGCTGCGCAGCGGACGCGGAGCGATGTGCGGTTCATCGCCCCACCGGTCGCGGCGTACGACACCCTGGACATGCGACACCTGGACGAGATCGTGGACGTCGGCTACAAGGCGGCCGTCGACGCGATCGCCGACTGGAACGAGGAGAACCGATGACGGACCCCGCGAAGCCGTTGCGCGTGGTGTGCCTGGGTGGCGGGTGGACCGCCATCTACCTCGCCCGCTCCCTCAGGAAGGCGATCAAGCGGGGCGACGTCGAGCTGACGATCGTCAGCCGCGACAACTTCCACACCTTCCACGGGTTCATCGCCGAGATGCTCACCGGCAAGGTGTCGCCCACCAACATCACCAGTCCGGTGCGGCGGCTGTTCCCGCCCGCGCGGTTCCACAATGCCGAGATCAAGTCGGTCGACGTCGAGCAGCGCACGGTGACGACGTCACGGTTGCTCGACGGAAAGGAGCAGGTGCTCGAGTACGACCACCTCGTGGTCGCCCTCGGGTCCATCGACGACCTGTCCCGCTACCCGGGCATCGCCCAGCACGCCTTCCAGCTCAAGACGTTCGCCGACAACTTCAGGGTGCGCAACCACCTGCTCTCGATGCTCGAGCTGGCCGAGATCGAGACCGACCCGGTCGAGCGGCAGCGGCTGCTGACCTTCATCGTCGTCGGCGGCGGCTTCGGCGGCGTGGAGGTCGCCACCGAGCTGATGGACTACTTCCGTCGGCTGGCCCGCAAGGAGTACTCCGGGATCGACCCGGCGGACCTCCGCGTGCTGCTGGTGCACTCGGGGGAGCGGATCCTGCCCGAGCTCGCCACCCGGCAGCCGAAGCTGATCGGGTACGCCGAGCGGACGATCGCCAAGGGTGGCGTCGAGGTGCTGACCGGAACCCGGATCACCGCGGCCACCCGCGACGAGGCGATCCTCTCCGACGGCACCGTCGTTCCCACGCGCTCGATCATCAGCTCCTCGGGCACCGCGCTGTCCCCGTTGCTCGACCTGATGCCCTACGAGCGCGACGCGCGCGGCCGGGTCATCACCGACGAGAACGTGCGGGTGCCCGGCACCGACAATGTGTGGGCCGCGGGTGACTGCGCCGCCGTGCCGCACCCGCAGGGCGGCACCTGCCCGGCGGTTGCGATCTACGGGATGTACGGCGGCCGTCAGATCGGTCGCAACATCGTGCGTCAGCTGGAGGGCAAGCCGCTCAAGCCGTTCACGTTCGCCGGGCTGGGCGACGCCTGCTCGCTCGGCCGGCGCAAGGCGGTGTCCCACCTCAAGGGCCTGCGCTTCTACGGGCTGCCGGCCTGGATCCTGTGGCGGCTGTTCTTCTGGTGGTTCGTGCCGACCAGGGAGCGCAAGGCCGACATCCTCTTCGACTGGCTGATGGCGCCGTTCTTCGGCCGCGACATCGTCGGGGTGCGGGTGGCGACGCCCTTCGGCCTGCGTCGGGAGCACTACGAGACCGGCCAGGCGGTGGTCCGCCAGGGCGAGGTCGGCCAGCAGATCTACGTGATCGCCAGCGGCAGCGCCGAGATCGTCCGCGAGACCCCGGACGGGGAGGTGGTGGTGACCGGTCTCGGCGCCGGCGACCACTTCGGCGAGAAGGCCGTCTTCGAGGAGACCCGCCGGACGGCGACGGTCCGGGCCACCTCCCCGCTCGAGGTGTTGTCGCTGGGCCAGGCCGAGGCCCGCGCACTCGCGGAGACCATCCAGACGTTCGGTGCAGCCGTGCGGGAGCTCCCGAACGAGCCGGAGCACAACCCGGCGCCGCTCCCCGGCGACGCCGCGCCGGTCACTCCGGCTGGGTGAACTGCATCCGGGTCTCGCCCACGGCCAGCAGGTCGCCGTCCTCGAGCGGCCGCGCGGTCGTCAGCCGCTCGCCGTTGACGGTGGTGCCGTGCGTGGACTGCAGGTCGGTGAGCACGAATCCCGCCGGGGTGCCGGTGATCGCGCAGTGGTGGCGGCTCACCAGGTTGTCGTTGAGGACCAGGTCGTTGTCGGGCATCCGGCCGATGCGGAGACCGTTCTCGTCGACCGCGATCGTGCGGCCGTCCTCCATCAGCAGCTCCGCCGCCGCGACCGCCGCCGGTCGGTAGAGGGTGCGCGCGACGGCCGCCGCGGCCGCGCCCGAGGTCCCCAGCGACTTGATCCGCGGGAACGACGCCAGCATCCCCTCGGCGTGCACCTGGAAGAGCCGCTCCTCCTCGGCCAGGTCCTTCAGGGGGTGCACGCCCAGGTCGGTGATCTCGATGCCGTCGGGGCGGGTCTCGAAGTCCTCGACCACGGCCTGCGACACCACGACCTGGCCGCCGTTGGCCGCACCCATGATCCGCGCGGCCCGGTGCACGTCGTAGCCGACGTAGCTGCCGTCGTAGGACGAGACCGGTCCGACGTGGATCCCGGTGCGGGAGCGGATCGGCCGGCCGCCGGGCCAGTCCGCGGAGGCGAGCTCGCGCTGCGCCTGCATCGCCGCGGCGACGGCGTCGCGCACGGCGCGGAACACCACGAAGAAGCCGTCGCCCGCGGTGTCGACCTCCTCGCCGTCATGGTCCTTCCACGCGCGCCGACAGGTCTCGCGGTGCAGCCGCAGCACGTCCTTCCACCGGTCGCCCAGCCGGTTCGCGTGCAACGTCGAGCCCTCGATGTCCGAGAACAACATGGCCAGGCGCTGCTGCGAGAGCTCGCTCACGTCCGACATCCTAGAGTTCGGCACATGCTTGCACCGGACTGGAAGCCGCCGGCCGACGACCCCGCGCGGCCGTATCGGATCGAGGAGCTCGCCCGCCTCGCGTCGACGCCCGCCTACGCAGGACGCCAGCTGTCCGCCTCCGGCGTCGAGGAGTACGACGAGCTCTGGCGATGGTCGGTCGACGACCTCGACGCGTTCTGGCGTTGCGTCGCGGAGTTCCTCGGTCACGACCTGCCCGGTCCGGCCCTCGCCGAGGAGCGGATGCCCGGCGCGGTCTGGTTCCCCGAGGCGCGGGTCAACTACGCCAAGGCCCTGCTCGAGGGCCGCCCGGCCGACGAGGTCGCGGTCGTCGGGCTCTCGGAGGACCCCGGGGCGGGGCGCGAGCTGACCTGGGGCCGGCTGCGGGACGAGGTCGCCGGCTTCGCGGCCCGGCTTCGCGAGCTCGGGGTCGGCAAGGGCGACCGCGTCGTCGGCTACCTGCCCAACACCCCCGAAGCGGTCGTCGCCCTGCTCGGCACGGTCAGCCTCGGCGCGATCTGGTCGGTGTGCGGGATGGACTACGCGGCGTCCGCGGCACTGGCCCGGTTCGAGCAGCTCGAGCCGAAGGTGCTGGTGTTCGCGTCGTCGTACGTCCACGGTGGCAAGCAGCACCAGCGGGCCGGCGTGGTCGCCGAGCTGCAGGCGGCGTTGCCCACGCTCGAGCGGTCGATCGACGTCGGCGACTTCGAGTGGGCCGACGCGGTCGGCAGCGACCCGGTGCCCGAGCTCGACTACGCCGAGGTCGAGTTCGACCACCCGCTGTGGGTGCTGTTCTCCTCCGGCACCACCGGCAAGCCGAAGGGCATCGTGCACGGGCACGGCGGGGCGATGCTCGAGCAGGCCAAGGTCGCGGCACTGCACTTCGACCTCGGGCCGGGGGAGCGGCTGTTCTGGTACACGACGCCCTCCTGGATGATGTGGAACTTCGTCGTGGCGGGCCTGCTGACCGGCGCCTCGATCGTGACGTACGACGGCAGCCCCGCCCACCCGTCCCCGGACCAGCTGTGGGCCATCACCGCCGAGCACGGGGTGACCGCGACCGGGATGAGCCCGGCGTACGTCGCCGCCTGCCAGAAGGCCGCGGTCGGACCGAAGAACCACGACCTCACGCGGCTGCGCCGGGTCGGCATCTCGGGCTCGACGTTCCCGGCCGTCAGCCACCGGGCGCTGGCGGCCGACCTGCCGCCGGCCGTCCAGATCGCCTCGATCAGCGGCGGCACCGACGTCGTCAGCGCGTTCGTCGGTCCGGCGCCGACCGTCCCGGTGTGGGCCGGGGAGCTCTCGCGGCCGTGCCTCGGCGTCGCCGTCGACGCCTACGACGAGAGCGGGGCGCCGGTGCGCGGCGAGGTCGGGGAGCTGGTCATCACCCGGCCGCTCCCGTCGATGCCGGTCATGTTCTGGAACGACCCGGACGGTGCGCGCTACCACGACGCGTACTTCGACACCTTCCCCGGCGTCTGGCGGCACGGCGACTGGATCACCCTCACCGACCACGGCTCGGTGGCCATCCACGGCCGGTCCGACGCCACGCTCAACCGCAAGGGCATCCGGATGGGCAGCGCCGACATCTACGAGCCGGTCGAGGCGCTCCCGGAGATCAGGGAAGCGCTCGTGATCGGCATCGAGCGACCGGACGGCGACTACTGGATGCCGTTGTTCGTCGTGCTGGCCGACGGGGTCGAGTTCGACGAGGCGCTGCAGGCACGGATCAACGACGCCATCCGCACCCACGCCTCACCCCGGCACGTGCCCGACGTGGTCATCGCGGCCCCGGGCGTCCCGCACACGCGCACCGGCAAGAAGCTCGAGGTGCCGGTGAAGAAGGTGCTGCTCGGCCAGGACCTCAGCGGTGCCCTCGACCCCGGCAGCGTCGACGCCCCCGAGCTGCTCGAGTGGTATGCGGAGATCGGTACGCTGCACCGACCATGACGACCGCTCTGCTGTTGCTCGGGATCGCCCTGTTCCTCATCGTGGCCTGCGGGTTGTTCGTCGCCGCCGAGTTCGCCTTCGTGACCGTGGACCGCAGTCAGGTCGACCGGGCAGCGGCGGCAGGCGACGGTGGTGCCGCGGGTGTCCAGCTGGCGCTGCGGTCGCTCTCGACCCAGCTGTCGGGCGCGCAGGTCGGGATCACGGTCACCAACCTCGGCATCGGCTTCCTGGCCGAACCGGCGATCGCCGAGCTGCTGCGCGACCCGCTCGAGGCTCTGGGCCTCGCCGAGGAAGCCGTCACCCCTGTCGCGCTGGCAACGGGTCTGGTGGTCAGCACCGTGCTGACGATGCTCATCGGGGAGCTGGTCCCGAAGAACGTCGCGCTGGCCGTGCCGCTGGCCACCGCCCGCGCGACGCAACGGCCGATGCGTGCGTTCACCGCGAGCATCCGCGGGCCGATCCGCCTGCTCAACGGGTCCGCGAACGCGATCGTCCGGTGGTTCGGCATCGAGCCGCAGGAGGAGCTCCGCTCGGCACGGAGCTCGACAGAGCTGGCCTCCCTCATCCAGCGCAGTGCCGACGTCGGGACGCTCGACGCCGATACCGCCGAGCTGATGGAGAGGTCGGTCGAGTTCGGCACGCGCACCGCCGGCGAGATCATGACGCCGCGGGTGCGCACGCGGTCCCTGGAGACGAACGACCGGGCGAGCGCGGTCATCGACCTCGCCCGCGAGACCGGCCACTCGCGGTTCCCGGTCCTCGACGAGCAGGACGCGGTCGTCGGCACGGTGCACGTGAAGAACGCCGTCGCACTCCCGGTGCCCGAACGCGCGACGACCAAGGTGAAGCACCTGATGGTCAAGCCCACCGAGGTGCCCGACACCCTCCGGCTCGACCCGCTGATGGCGCTGCTGCGCAAGGACGGCTTCCAGATGGCCGTCGTGCTCGACGAGTACGGCGGGCACGCGGGCATCGTCACCCTCGAGGACGTGGTCGAGGAGATCGTCGGCGACATCGCCGACGAGCACGACCGGCTGGGACACCGGGGTCGCCTGCGTCGTGACGGCAGCTGGTCGCTCTCGGGGCTGCTGCGCCCCGACGAGGTGGAAGACCTCACGGGGACGCCGCTGCCGGAGGGCGAGGACTACGACACCATCGCCGGGCTGGTGCTGAAGGGCCTGGGCCGGATCCCGACGTCGGGTGACAGCGTCGTCGTGCCGCTGGTCGCCTCGGGGGACGAGGGTCCGGACCGTGAGGCCGTCCTGACCGTGGAGCACATGGACGGGCTGCGGATCGACCGGTTGGCGCTCCGGGTCCAGGACGCGGGTCCCCATGAGTGACCTCGCCGCGGTGCTCCTCGCCGTGTTCCTGCTCGGGGCCAACGCGTTCTTCGTCGGCGCGGAGTTCGCCCTGCTGTCCGCGCGCCGCAGCCAGATCGAGCCGCGCGCCCAGCAGGGCTCGCGTCTCGCCCGGACCACCCTGCGGGCGATGGAGCAGGTCTCGGACATGATGGCGGGTGCCCAGCTGGGCATCACGATCTGTTCCCTGGGCCTGGGCGCGGTCGGCGAGCCGGCGGTCGCCCACCTGCTCGAGCCCGGCCTCCACGCACTGGGCGTGCCCGACGATGCGTTGCACCCGATCGCGTTCGTGGTGGCGATGACGGTCGTCGTCTACCTCCACGTCGTGCTCGGCGAGATGGTGCCGAAGAACATCGCCATCGCCGGCCCCGACCGGTCGGCGCTGATCCTCGGCCCTCCGATGCTCGGGATCGTCACCCTGCTGCGCCCGCTCATCGCGGTGATCAACGGGATGGCCAACGGCATCCTCCGGCTCCTGCGGATCGACCCCAAGGACGAGGTGAGCTCGACCTTCACCCGCGAGGAGGTCGCGGCGCTGGTCGAGGAGTCCCGGGGCGAGGGGCTACTCGCCAAGGACGAGTACGACCGGCTGGCGGGGGCGCTCGGGTTCACGGAGAAGACGGTGGCCGGTGTCATGATGCGGCCGGAGTCGCTCACCACCGTCCGCCGCGGAGCCACGGGGGCCGACGTCGAGGCCGTGTGCGGCGCGACCGGTTTCAGCAGGTTCCCCGTCGTCGACGGCGGCGGGGAGAGCGGCGACCGGCTGATCGGCTACCTGCACATCAAGGACGTGCTGGAGCCGGACGAGGAGCGCCGGCACCGGCCGATCGCGGACCGCTGGGTGCGGCCGTTCGCCACGGTGGGGGAGGACGCGCTCCTCCACGACGTGCTCGAGCACCTGCAGCGCCGCGGCGCCCACATGGCGCGGGTCGTGACGCCGGACGGGCAGACGCTCGGGGTGGCCGCGCTCGAGGACGTCATCGAGGAGCTGGTGGGTGAGATCCGCGACGCGGCGCACTCCGACGAGTCCGGCCCATGATCGGGACGGGGGGAAACTAGGGTGTCGTCCGTGGCCGACACACGTGAGGAAGGTTCCAGGGGCTCCGACGCCGTCCTCACCCTGCCCAACCTGCTGAGCGGCCTCCGGCTGCTGGGCGTGCCCCTGTTCCTGTGGCTGGTCCTCGGGCCCGAGGAGGACGCCTGGGCGCTGGTCGTGCTGATGGTCTCGGGTGTCACCGACTACCTCGACGGCTGGCTCGCCCGCAAGCTCGACCAGCAGTCGACGCTCGGGCAGATCCTCGACCCGGTGGCCGACCGGCTCTACATCCTGGCCGTCGTGGTCGGCCTGGGGATGCGGGAGATCATCCCGTGGTGGCTCGCCGTGTCGCTGCCGCTGCGCGACCTGCTGCTGTGGGGGCTGGTGCCGCTGCTGCGGACACGCGGCTACAGCGCCCTGCCGGTGCACTTCGTCGGGAAGGCCGCCACCTTCAATCTGCTGTACGCCTTCCCGCTGCTGCTCCTGGGAGACGGCGACGGCACCGTCGCCACCCTCGCCCAGCCGTTCGGCTGGGCGCTCGCGCTGTGGGGCATCGGCCTCTACTGGTGGGCCGGCCTCCTCTACGCGTGGCAGGTGCGCAAGCTGCTCGCCACCACGGAGCGTCGTACGGCGCGCGCGGCGGGCTCCTGATGGCCGACGGCTCGACCGACCGGTCCGGCGGTGACGCCGCCGCCCGGGTGCGGACGCCGCTGCTGGAGCTGATCACCGCCGAGGCGCTCGAGCGCGACTACCAGATGGTCGCCCAGCGCCGGGTCGCCTCGGGTGGGACGCCGCACGGCAAGGACCAGGTGCCCGGCCGGATCGGTGTCGTCGCGGTCGTCGCGGTCTTCGGCGTCATGCTCACGGTCGCCGCCGTGCAGACCTCGGCCAACGCCGACGAGGACAGCGCGAGCCGGGAGGACCTGATCGAGCGGATCGACGCCCGGCGCGACATCGTGCAGGACCGGCAGCGCAGGATCGCCGACCTGCAGGAGGACAACGCCGAGGCCGAGCGCCGGCTGATCGCGACCGGCGACGCGGTCAACGACGTCGAGGGCAGGGCGGCCGACCTCGGCGGCACCACCGGCTTCACCGCGGTGACGGGGGAGGGCATCCGGATCGAGATCGACAACGCGCCTGCCGCCGACCCCGACACCGAGCACGTCCGCGACTCCGACCTGGCCCTGCTCGTCAACGCGCTCTGGACCGCCGGTGCGGAGGCGATCGCCGTCAACGGCCAGCGAGTCTCGGCCAGCACGTCGATCCGCAACTCCGGCACGGCCATCGAGGTGAACTCGATCGGCATCGCGCCGCCGTACGTCGTGCAGGCGATCGGGGACACCTCCACGCTGTCGTCCCGGCTGGTCGAGACGTCGAGTGGTGCAGCGTTCGCGGTGCTGGCCGGTGACTACGGCTGGACCTACGACGTGGACAATGTGGACGAGATGCGGCTGCCTGCCGCGCCCAGCAGCCTCCGCCAGCTACGGTCGGCCACGCTGCTGACCGACAGCGACCGACCGCCGGAAGGAGACGGGAAGCCGTGATCGCAGTTCTCGGCCTGCTCGTCGGCATCGTGCTCGGGTTCCTGGTGCAGCCGGACGTCCCGCTGGGGCTCGAGCCCTACCTCCCGATCGCGGTCGTCGCCGCGCTCGACGCCGTCTTCGGTGCCCTGCGCGCGTACCTCGACGGCATCTTCGACGACAAGGTCTTCGTCGTCTCCTTCATCAGCAACGTGGTGATCGCTTCCGGGATCGTCTACCTCGGCGACCGGCTCGGCGTCGGCGGCCAGCTCTCCACCGGCGTCATCGTCGTGCTCGGGATCCGGATCTTCACCAACGTCGCCGCGATCCGGAGGCACGTGTTCCATGCCTGACGCACCGGACGCACCGGACACACCGGACGCATTGGGCGCAACCGACCCGACCGACGCACCTCAGGAGGCGCCCAGCACCCGCCAGCGCCTCCTCGCCGGGCTGTTCCGTCCTTCCCGCAGCCAGATCGTCGTCGGGGTGCTGCTGGCGGTGCTGGGGTTCGCTGCCGTCACCCAGGTGCGGCTCACCGAGACCGACGACAGCTACTCCGGTCTGCGGGAGCAGGAGCTGATCGACATCCTCTCCGCGCTCGCCGGCACCCGGCAGCGCGCCGAGCAGGAGATCGCCGAGCTCGAGGAGGTCCGCGACGAGCTCCTGGACGACACCAGCGCCCGCCAGGCCGCGCTCGAGCAGGCGCAGCAGGACGTCGACGAGCTCAGCATCCTGGCCGGCCTGGTGCCGGTCACCGGCCCCGGCATCCGGATCACGATCGTGGAGGAGACCGGCCGGGTCACGCTGTCCTCGCTGCTCGACACCATCCAGGAGCTGCGGACCGTGGACGCCGAGGCGATGCAGCTCAACGGCACGGTGCGGATCGTCGCTGAGACCTCGTTCGAGGAGACCGAGGGCGGGTTCCTCGTGAACGGCGAGCTGGTCGAGGCGCCGTACGTCCTCGACGTGATCGGGGAGCCGTCGACCCTGGCCTCCTCGCTGGAGTTCCTCCTCGGACCTCGGGCCCAGCTGGAGGACGACGGCGCCGTGGTGCAGGTCGACCAGCTGACGTCGATCGACATCGAGTCGGTCGCCGATCCCGACGATCCTGACTTCAGCGCACCCGACCCCGGTTAGTAGCCTTCGGGCCATGACCCCTGATGACCTCAAGTACACGGTCGAGCACGAGTGGCTGCGGACGCCGGGAGAGCAGCCCGGCTCGGTCCGGGTGGGCATCACCGACTACGCCCAGGACGCCCTCGGCGACATCGTCTACGTCTCGCTGCCGGAGGTCGGCACGACGCTGACGGCCGGCACCGCGTGCGGCGAGCTGGAGTCCACGAAGTCGGTGAGCGACGTCTACGCACCGGTCGCCGGCGAGGTCGTCGCCCGCAACGAGTCGCTCGACGCGACGCCCGAGCTGGTCAACAGCGACCCGTACGGCGAGGGCTGGCTGTTCGAGGTCGTGCCCGCGGACGCCGCCGAGGTCGACCAGCTGCTCGACGCATCGGCGTACCAGACCCACACCAAGGCCTGACCGTGTAGGTTCGAACCATCGACCTCAACCTCACCCTGAGGGAACGATCGAGGAGAACTGATGCCCTTCTGCACCGCGTGCGGTCGGCAGAACCCGGACGACGCCCGGTTTTGCTCCCAGTGCGGCACCCGTCTGGTCGCACCCGAGCCGACCATCGACCCCAGCGACGCCACCGCGACGATCAGCTTCACCGGCAGCGAGAAGGTCGACACCTCCGGCAGCCTGAGCCCGGTCGACGCCGCGGCGGTCGACGCGCTGCCGGTCGGCTCGGCCCTGCTGGTCGTCCAGAAGGGGCCGGGAGCCGGGAGCCGGTTCCTCCTCGACCAGGACGTCGTGAACGCGGGGCGCCACCCCGACAGCGAGATCTTCCTCGACGACGTCACCGTGTCCCGGCGGCACGCGATCTTCAACCGCTCCGGTGACGGCTACACGGTGAGCGACGTCGGCAGCCTCAACGGCACCTACGTCAACCGCGACCGCATCGAGACGGTGGCACTGACCGACAGCGACGAGGTCCAGATCGGGAAGTACCGGCTGGTCTACTTCGCCGGGCACGAGGACGCCTGACTCCCGTGGGGGCGCAGTCCGCCGAGCACCACGAGGCACTCCTCAACATCGGTCAGGTCCTCGACCTGCTGCGCCCGGACTTCCCGGACATCACGATCCCCAAGATCCGGTTCTGGGAGGCCGAAGGGCTCATCAAGCCGCAGCGCACACCGGCCGGCTACCGGAAGTTCTCCGCGCACGACGTCGACCGGCTGCGGTACGTGCTGCGGATGAAGCGCGACCACTACCTGCCGCTCGGCGTGATCCGGGAGCACCTCGACGCGATGGACCGGGGCCTCGAGCCGCCCCAGATCGACGAGGTCGTCCCGACGGTGCCGAAGGTGGCGATGACTCCCGACGGCATGCCGTCAGCGGAGTCCTTCCGGCGCACCGACAAGTTCCGACTGTCCCGCAAGGAGCTGGTGAAGATCGCGGAGATCGGCGAGGACCTGCTCGGGCAGCTCGAGGAGTTCGGCCTGATCGCCGCCGGACCGACCGGCCACTACGACACCGACGCCCTGGTCATCGCGCAGGCCGCCAAGGAGCTGGCCGGGTACGGCCTGGAGCCGCGCCACCTACGGGCCTTCAAGACGGCCGCGGACCGCGAGGTCGGCCTGGTCGAGCAGGTCGTCGCCCCGGTCCGCAAGGGCCGCGACGCGTCGGCCTCCGCCCGCGCGGAGGAGGCCGTCAGCGAGATCGCGGCGCTCACGGTGCGGCTGCACGCGACCTTGGTGAAGGCGGGGCTCCGCCGCCTCTAGCTCCCCTTCCGGCGCGGAGTAGGGTGGATCGCATGCGCGAGGTCGACGTGATGGGTGTGCGGGTGGAGATGCCCTCCAACCAGCCGATCGTGCTGCTGCGCGAGGTGTCGGGTGATCGCTACCTGCCGATCTGGATCGGCGCGGTCGAGGCCACCGCCATCGCGTTCGCCCAGCAGGGCGTGGTGCCGCCCCGTCCGCTGACGCACGACCTGATGAAGGACATCCTCTCCGCGACCGGCAACGAGCTGACCCAGGTGCGGATCACCGACGTCAAGGACGGCGTCTTCTACGCCACCCTCGTCTTCGGCTCCGGCGCCGAGGTGAGCGCGCGGCCGTCCGACTCGATCGCGCTGGCCCTGCGGACCGGCACCTCGATCTACTGCGCCGAGGACGTCCTCGACGAGGCCGGGCTGGCCGTCCCGGCCGAGCAGGAGGACGAGGTCGAGCGGTTCCGGGAGTTCCTCGACCATGTCTCGCCGGAGGACTTCGAGGCCCATTGAGCCGTACCGGCGCCCACTAACCCTCAACTGGAGGGTGAGAGTTGCGACACGCCGGGTGAGGGTCTTTGACCATGGCTCGCACCGCGCCGTACCTTGATGTGTCGGCCCCGGAAGGGGCCGGCGCCAGACCACCACTCCACCGGAGGACCGCGTGAACGAGCACCAGCCCGACAGCCAGGCTGCTGACGTCGCCGCCGGCGTCGCCGAGGAGCAGGGCCTGCTCTTCACCGACGACGTGTCGCCGCTCCCGAGCGACCTGGGCTACCGCGGTCCGACCGCCTGCAACGCCGCCGGCATCACCTACCGGCAGCTCGACTACTGGGCCCGCACCGGCCTGATCGAGCCCAGCGTGCGCAGCGCCACCGGCAGCGGGTCGCAGCGGCTCTACAGCTTCCGCGACATCCTCATCCTCAAGGTGATCAAGCGGCTCCTCGACGCGGGCATCTCGCTGCAGCAGATCCGCACCGCCGTCACCCACCTGCGCGAGCGCGGCACCGACGACCTCACCCAGGTCACGCTGATGAGCGACGGCGCCTCGGTCTACTACTGCACCAGCAACGACGAGGTCATCGACCTGCTGCAGGGCGGCCAGGGCGTGTTCGGCATCGCCATCGGCGGCGTCTGGCGCGAGATCGAGGGCACCCTCGCCGAGCTGCCCAGCGAGCACGCCGCGCAGGAGCCCGCCGAGTCGGCCGAGCCGGCCGCCGGTGACGAGCTGGCTGCGCGTCGCGCGGCCCGCAACGCCGGCTGACCCTAGGGTCGCTCCCGGCTGCTGACCGGGCCCCGCCGGACGGCGGTGGCCAGCTGCGCCGTGACCGACCGCGGGCGCAGCACTGCACTTCGGTCCGACGCGGCGCTCCGCATGCCCTCGAGGGTCTCCTCGAAGACGGACACCGCGTCCTTGGTCGGAGCCCAGCCCAGCTCGCGCCGGGCGCGGGAGGAGTCGAGGAGGGGCAGCCCGAAAGCCAGGTCGAGCCAGCCGGGGTCGACCTGCTGGAGCCGCGCGTGCCAGGCCGCGGCCATCATCGGCCGCAGCACCGCGGCCGGCACGTGCACGGGTCGGGCACCGAGCGCCCGCGCGATGTGCTCGGTCGTCAGGGGCGGGTCGGCCGCCAGGTTGAACGCACCTCCCGCTCGTTGCACCAGCGCGGACTCGATCGCGGCGGCGACGTCGTCGCTGTGCACCAGCGGCATCCGGAGCCCGCGGTCCATCGGCAGGACCGGCAGCCAACCGAGCGCGCGGGCCGGGACCAGCCCGGGCACTCCGTACCGGAGCAGCGCGCTGCCGGCGCGTCGCTGCCCGACGATGCCGGGCCGCATCCGGGTGACGACGGTGCCGTGGCCGGCGGCCTCGTGCGCGTCGAGCATCCGCTCCGCGGCGGACTTGGTGCGGCCGTACCAGGAGCTGTCGATGCCGCCGGTCGGCCAGCTCTCGTCGACCGGCTGGTCGTCGGCCTTCGCCGAGTACGCGCCGATCGAGGACAGGTGCACCAGGTGCGGCACCGCCGTGGCGGCGACGGCGTCGATCACCCGCCGAGTGCCGCCCAGGGCCAGCTCCTCGAGGTAGCGCTCGTTGTGGGACGGTTGGAAGCCCCAGGCCAGGTGCACCACGGCGTCCGCGCCCTCGAACGCAGCGCGCAGCGCGGGGACGTCACGCTCCTCGGTGAGGTCGACCGACACCCAGCGGACGCCCGGGCCCGCGAGCTCCTCGGCAGGCACTCGTCGCGCCACCCCGACCAGCTCGTGCTCGCCGGAGCCGCTGAGACGACGGAGCAACGCCGACCCGAGGTTGCCGCTGGCGCCCGTGATCGCCACCCGCATGGTTCCTCCCTCACTCGCCGAAGGAGTTCCGGTACCCGGGGTCGCGGCTGATAGTCTCGATGTGCTGATCCCGCGCGGGAGAGTCTGGGCCTCGACCCAGCGCCGAAGGGGCAAATCCTCCCCGGAACCTCTCAGGCACCAGGACCGCGCGGCCGGGCGACTGTGGAACCGCGGCGTTGCGGTGACAGAGGGGGAGGGCGACGAGATCGACCGATCCCGAGGAGCCTTCCTTGTCCGACCTCCCCACGCTGTCCGAGCTCGACGGGGCCCTCCCGTTCGTCGATCGCCACCTGGGGCCGGACGAGGCCGCGGTCGCTGCGATGCTCGACCGCCTCGGCTACGACTCGGTCGGCGCGCTGATGCAGGCAGCCGTGCCGGCGGGCATCCAGACGTCGGCGCCGCTGGAGCTGCCGGCGGCGCTGAGCGAGGCCGCGGTCGCCGAGGAGCTGCGCGGACTGGCCGGCGCCAACCGGCCCGGTGAGCCGATGATCGGACTGGGCTACCACGCCACGGTGACGCCGCCCGTGATCCGGCGCAACGTGCTCGAGGACCCGAGCTGGTACACCGCCTACACGCCGTACCAGCCGGAGATCTCGCAGGGTCGGCTCGAGGCCCTCCTCAACTTCCAGACGATGGTCAGCGACCTCACCGGTCTCCCGATCGCGGGCTCGTCGCTGCTCGACGAAGGCACCGCCGCCGCCGAGGCGCTCGCTCTCGTGCACCGTGCCCAGCGGAGCGCGAAGGGCCCGGTCGTCATCGACGCCGACGCGCTGCCGCAGACGATCGACGTGGTGCGCACCCGGGCCGAGGCGATCGGCACCGAGGTCGTCGTCGCCGACCTGACCGAGGGACTGCCGGACGGCGACGTCGCCGGCGTCCTCATCCAGTACCCCGGCGCCTCGGGACGGGTGCTCGACCCGAGGCCGCTCATCGAGTCCGTGCACGAGCGCGGCGGCCTTGCCATCGTCGCGGCCGACCTGCTGGCCCTCACGCTGCTGGCGTCCCCCGGATCGCTCGGAGCCGACGTCGTCGTCGGCTCCAGTCAGCGCTTCGGCGTCCCACTGTTCTACGGCGGCCCGCACGCCGGCTTCATGAGCGTGAGCGCAGGGTTGGAGCGGCAGCTGCCGGGCCGGCTGGTCGGCGTCTCGCTCGACGCGGAGGGGCGCCCGGCATACCGGCTCGCCCTGCAGACCCGCGAGCAGCACATCCGGCGCGACAAGGCGACCTCCAACATCTGCACTGCCCAGGTGCTGCTCGCCGTGACCGCGTCGATGTACGCCGTCTACCACGGACCCGAGGGCCTGCGGCAGATCGCGACCCGCACCCACCGGTACGCCGCCGTGCTGGCCCGGGCGCTGAGCGACGCCGGCCTCCCGCCGCTGCACGACCGGTTCTTCGACACCCTGACGGTGCCGGTGCCGGGTCGCGCGGCCGCCGTGGTCGCCGCCGCCCGCGACGAGGGCGTGCACCTGCGGCTCGTCGACGCCGACACGGTCGGGCTGTCGACGTCGGAGAGCACCGACCGCGCGACGGTGGCGGTGGTGCTCCGCGCGTTCGGCGTCGAGGCCGTCGACGTGGACGACCTCGACCGCTCGACCGGCGAGGCGCTGCCCACCGACCTGCGCCGCACGACCGACTTCCTGACCCACCCGGTCTTCAACACCCACCACAACGAGACGTCGATGCTCCGCTACCTGCACCGGCTGTCGAGCCGCGACTACGCGCTCGACCGGGGCATGATCCCGCTCGGCTCCTGCACGATGAAGCTCAACGCGACCACCGAGATGGAGCCGGTGTCGCTGCCGGGCTTCGCCGACCTGCACCCGTTCGTGCCGGCCGAGGACGCCGAGGGCTACCGCCGACTGGTCGACCAGCTCGAGGAGTGGCTGGCCGAGGTGACCGGCTACGACAAGGTCAGCATCCAGCCCAACGCCGGCTCCCAGGGCGAGTTCGCGGGGATGCTCGCCATCCGCGCCTACCACGACGCCAACGGTGACCACCAGCGTCGGGTCTGCCTGATCCCGTCATCGGCCCACGGCACCAACCCGGCCTCGGCGGTGATGGCCGGGATGCAGGTCGTCGTGGTGAAGGCGGAGGGCGACGGCACCGTCGACCTGGCCGACCTGCGGGCGAGGTGCGAGGAGCACGCCGACACGCTGGCGGCGATCATGGTCACCTACCCGTCGACCCACGGGGTCTACGAGGAGGACATCGCCGAGCTGTGCGAGATCGTCCACGAGCACGGCGGCCAGGTCTACATCGACGGCGCGAACTTCAACGCGCTGCTCGGGTACGCCAAGCCCGGCCAGTTCGGCGGCGACGTCTCCCACCTCAACCTGCACAAGACGTTCTGCATCCCGCACGGCGGCGGGGGCCCGGGCGTGGGACCGGTCGCGGTGCGCGCCCACCTCGCGCCGTACCTGCCCTCGCACCCGATGCACCCGGAGGAGGCGAAGCGCGACGGCGTGGGGGCGATCAGCGCGGCGCCGTACGGCTCCAGCGGCATCCTGCCCATCTCGTGGGCCTACGTGCGGCTGATGGGTGGCGAGGGCCTGACCCGTGCCACGGCGGTCGCGGTGCTGTCGGCCAACTACGTCGCGGCGCGGCTGGGGGAGCACTTCCCGGTCCTCTACCGCGGCGAGACCGGCCTGGTCGCCCACGAGTGCATCCTCGACCTGCGCGAGATCACCAAGCAGACGGGGGTCACCGTCGACGACGTCG
Source organism: Nocardioides silvaticus (assembly GCF_003160695.1). Lineage (GTDB taxonomy): Bacteria > Actinomycetota > Actinomycetes > Propionibacteriales > Nocardioidaceae > Nocardioides > Nocardioides silvaticus. The sequence goes on along the minus strand of NZ_QGDD01000002.1, from coordinate 615,603 downwards.
CCAAGCGGCTCATCGACTACGGCTTCCACGCGCCGACGATGTCGTTCCCCGTGGCCGGGACGCTGATGGTCGAGCCGACGGAGTCCGAGGACCTCACCGAGATCGACCGGTTCTGCGACGCGATGGCCGCCATCAGGGGCGAGATCGACAGGGTCGCGTCGGGGGAGTGGGCCGTCGAGGACAGCCCGCTGCGCCAGGCGCCGCACACCGCCCGCCACCTGGTGGGGGTGTGGGACCGCGTCTACAGCCGGGAGGAGGCGGTGTTCCCGGCCGGCATCACCGGGTCGAACGACGCAGGTGACAAGTACTGGCCGCCGGTGGCGCGCATCGACCAGGCCTACGGCGACCGCAACCTGGTCTGCTCCTGCCCGCCGGTGGAGGCCTACGCCGACTGACGAGTGGATGGGCCGCCGGGGGCGGGGTATCTGCCGGGGGACAGCGCAGGAGATCGCGTACCTCGACGGAAAGCGGGTCCATCCATGAAGGCAGTGACGTGGCAGGGAGTCCACGACATGAGGGTCGAGGAGGTCCCGGACCCACGGATCGAGCAGCCGACGGACGCGATCATCAAGGTGACCTCGACCGGGCTGTGCGGGTCCGACCTGCACCTCTACGAGACGTTGGCGCCGTTCATGGAATCCGGCGACGTGGTCGGGCACGAACCCATGGGTATCGTCGAGGAGGTCGGCGCCGATGTCACCGACCTCGCCGTCGGTGACCGGGTCGTAGTGCCTTTCAACGTGTGCTGCGGCTCCTGCTGGATGTGCGAGCAGAACCTCTACAGCCAGTGCGAGACGACCCAGAACCACGAGCACGGCACCGGGGCCAGCTTCTTCGGCTACAGCAAGCTCTACGGCCAGGTCCCCGGCGGTCAGGCCGAGTACCTGCGGGTGCCCTATGCCGACTTCCTCCCGGTCAAGGTGCCGCACGAGCACGACGACGACCGGTTCCTGTTCCTCTCCGACGTTCTGCCCACCGCCTGGCAGGCGGTGAAGTATGCGGCCGTCCCCGACGGCGGGACGTTGCTCGTGCTCGGAGCCGGCCCGATCGGCGACATGGCCGCACGGATGGGGGTCGAGGCCGGCTACCGCGTGATCTCGGTCGACCGCATCCCCGAGCGACTCGCCAGGGTCGCAGCCTTCGGAGCAGAGCCGCTCGACCTCGACGAGGCGGAGCAGGTCGGCGGTGTCGCCGACGTCGTCCGGGAGTCCACCGACGGACGGGGCCCGGACTCGGTGATCGACGCGGTCGGCATGGAGGCGCACGGGTCGCCCGCTGCCGGCCTGGTCCAGAAGTTCGCCGGCATGCTCCCCGACGCCGTCGCCGAGCCGCTGATGAAGAACGCCGGCCTGGACCGGCTCGCGGCCCTCTACACCGCGATCGACGCCGTCCGCCGCGGCGGCACCATCTCGATCTCGGGTGTCTACGGCGGCGCCGCCGACCCGATGCCGATGATGCAGCTCTTCGACAAGCAGGTCCAGCTCCGGATGGGGCAGGCGAACGTCCGCGCGTGGACCGACGAGCTGCTCGCGAAGCTCGTCGACGACGACCCGTTCGGTGTCGACGGCTTCGCGACCCACCACCTCCCGCTGGAGGAGGCACCGAGCGCCTACAGCCACTTCCAGAAGAAGGAGGAGGGCATGGTCAAGGTGGTCTTCCGGCCGTGACGGAGGGGCGTCAGCCCGAGGCTGCTGCCTGCCTCACGTCGCTTGCGACACGCTCGACATGTTGAAGTCGGGGATCCGTAGGGCTGGGGTCACGGTCCGGGGGAAGTAGTCGCTCCACTCGCGGCTCAGGCTGCGGGTGGAGGCGGACGCGTGCGAGAACCGGCCGAGCAGGTCGACCGGGCTCTCGTTCCAGCGGAAGTTGTTGACCGCGCCGGTGATCTCGCCGTTCTCCACGAGGTAGACGCCGTCACGGGTCAGTCCGGTGAGCAGCAGGCTCTGGGCGTCGACCAGCCGGATGTACCAGAGGGACGTCACCAGCAGTCCGCGCTCGGTGCCGGCGACGAGGTCGTCGATGGTGCCGGTCGCGCCGTCGATCTCGAGCACCAGGTTGTCGACGTACGGCGTGGCCGGCTGGCCGGTCATCGCTGCGGTGTGGCGCGTCTGCACGAGGGCGGCGAGCTCGCCGTCGCGGATCCAGTCGGTGCGCTCCAACGGCAGCCCGTTGTCGAAGACGGAGTGGTCGGAGCTCGACGCGCCGACGGCGACGAACGGGGCGGACTCGGCGCCGGCGAGCATCGGGTCGGAGGCGAGGTTCACCCCGGCTGCGGCGATCCGCTCACCGATCCGGGTGCCGGTCGGGCGCTGGCTGTAGACGGACTGGCCTTCCCAGGCGTCGCGGGCGCCGGCGTACCAGTAGGTGTCGACCATGAGGTCGGCGAGCGAGGTGGGCGGCAGGATCGTGTCGTAGCGCCCGGCCGGGAGGTCGAGCCGCCGCTGGGCCCAACCGAGCCGACGGGCGAGCTCGTCGTCGAGCGCGAGCGGGTCGATGTCGGTGAAGTCGCTGGTGGCGGCGCCGACCCACGCGCTGGAGGTGAGGGCGGCGTCCTTGGCGGTGCAGGTGAACGTCCCGGTCGGCTGCACGTGCCGGAGACGGAGCCCGGTGCTGGACCCGAGGTAGGTCGTGGTCACGTCGTGGTCGACGAAGCCGTAGAGGATCCGCCCGGCGTCGGCGGCCCGCCCGAACGCCTCGCCCAGCGCCGGGGCGACGGTGTCGTAGACGGTGATGTCGGTGGGCACGGCCGGCTCGTCCCAGTCGGGCGAGGTGCGGTCGCGGACCAGGGGGTTGTCGTCCTCGGCCGGTGCGGCCGCTCGCGCGGCGGCGTCGGCGGCTGCGACGATGGCGTCGATCTCGTCGGTCGTGGTCGCGCTGCCGCTCGTCGAACCCGCGGCGATCCCGCCGTCCTTCGCGACGAACGAGACCACCGTGGCGCTGCGGCCCGTCATCTGGCCGTTGGTCGTGAGCGTGTTGCCGGCCCAGCGCAGGTTGGCGCTCGTGCTGTCGCGCACGATCACCAGGCAGTCGTCGGTCGTCGATGCGGCGAGCGCGCGCTCGACCAGCTCCTGCGGGGTCACTGGCCGCCCTCCTCGGTGGTGTTGAGGATCCTCACGTCGCGGAACAACGCGGTCGGGCAGCCGTGGCTCACCGCAGCCACCTGGCCGGGCTGGGCCTTCCCGCAGTTGAACGCGCCGCCGAGCATCCACGTGTCCGGGCCGCCGACGGCCTCCATCGATCCCCAGAAGTCGGTGGTCGTCGCCTGGTAGGCGACGTCGCGCACCTGGCCGGCCAGCCGGCCGTCGACGATCCGGAAGAACCGCTGCCCGGTGAACTGGAAGTTGAACCGCTGCATGTCGATCGACCACGACTTGTCGCCGACGACGTAGATCCCGCGCTCGACCCGGGCGATCAGGTCCTCGGTGGTGGGGCCGTCCGGGTCCGGTTGCAGCGACACGTTGGCCATCCGCTGGATCGGGATGTGACCGGGGGAGTCGGCGAAGGCGCAGCCGTTGGAGCGTCCGGCGTTCAGCTCGGGCATCAGCGCCGCCATCGACCGGTCCAGCTGGAACCCGACGAGGGTCCCGTCGCGCACGATGTCCCACTGCTGGGTCGCCACGCCCTCGTCGTCGTAGCCGATGGTCGCCAGGCCGTGCTCGACGGTGCGGTCCCCGGTGACGTGCATGACCGGGCTGCCGTAGCGCAGGGTGCCGATCTGGTCGGGGGTGGCGAAGCTGGTGCCGGCGTAGTTGGCCTCGTAGCCGAGCGCCCGGTCGAGCTCGGTGGCGTGGCCGATCGACTCGTGGATGGTCAGCCACAAGTTGGAGGGGTGGATCACCAGGTCGTAGCGGCCGGCCTCGACGCTCGGCGCCTTGAGCTTGTCGGCCAGCAGCCCAGGCACCTCGTCCAGCTCGGCGTCCCAGTCCCAGGCACCGTCGGACGGCCCACCCACGACGTACTCCCAGCCGCGGCCGACCGGGGGAGCGATGCTCGCCATCGAGTCGAAGACCTCCGAGGTGCCGCCCATGGCCTCGAAGCCGGGCTGCAGCCGGACCCGCTGCTGGGTGGTGCGGGTGCCGGAGACATCGGCGTAGTACTTGTTCTCCTGGACGGCGTAGAACGACGCGGTCGCGTGGTCGACCGCAGCGCCCCGGCACAGCCGCGCCGTCCAGTCGGCCAGCACAGCGGTCTTGTCGGCCGTGGGCACGCCGAACGGGTCGACGGCGTACGACGACACCCAGGTCACGTCGTCGTGGACCGGCTCGGGCGCCAGCTCGACCGGCGTGGTGGTCATCGTGGCCGCGACCTTCGCGACGGCCACCGCGGTGTCGGCGACCCGGGCCGCCTCGTCCTCGGTGAGGACGACACCGGACGCGAAGCCCCAGGCACCGCCGTGGACCACACGCACCGCGAAACCGATCGTGTCGACATCGGCCGCGCCTTGCAGCGCTCCGTCACGCACCAGGATCCGCTGCGAGCGGATCCGCTCGAACCGGAAGTCCGCGTGACCGGCGCCCAGCTCCGACGCGCGGGCCAGGGCGACGTCACCGAGCCTGCGGTAGGGGAGGGCGAGGAAGGAGGGGTCGACCTCGGGCATGAGGAGAACCTAGCCCGCGTCGTGCTCCGGATGCTCGACGACGTCGGTCTCGGGGATGTCGAAGTCGAAGGTCAGCTCTTCCCGCTCGATGTCGGCGATCGCCTCGAAGTCGCCGCTGGTGAGGGCGCGGGGTGCCTCCTCGATCACCGCCGGCGCGGTGATCTGCGCGGCCAGCGGCTCGGCTGCGTTGAGCTTGCGCGCCGCCGGGAGCACCGACCGCTCGAGCGACCCGGTGAAGGCGTTGTAGTCCTTGACGCTGCGCTGGATGGACCGGCCCAGCTTGTCGACGTGGTCGGCGAGCTTGACGATGCGCCGGTAGAGGACCTGGCCGAGCTCGAACAGCTGCTGGGCGTCCTCGGTGAGCGCCTCCTGCTTCCACGTGAACGCGACCGTCTTGAGCATGCTCCAGAGGTTGGTCGGCGTGGCCAGCACGATGCCCTGCTGGAACGCGTGCTCCATCAGCGAGGGGTCGACGTCGAGAGCCGCGTTGAGCAGCTGCTCGTTGGGGATGAACGCCACCGTGAACTCGGGGCTGACGGGCAGGCCGGTCCAGTAGCCCTTCTTGGCGAGGCTGTCGACGTGGCTGCGCACGCGCTTGGCGTGGTCGAGCAGCAGCCGCTGCCGGGCCTCGGGCTCGATGCCCTCGCGCTGGGCGTCCATGAACGAGTTGTAGGGCGCCTTGGCGTCGATCGCCATCTGCTTGCCGCCGGGCAGGTTGATGACCATGTCCGGACGCCGTTCGCCGGAGTCGGCGTCGACGGAGTGCTGGAGCTCGAAGTCGACCCGGTTGAGGAGGCCGGCCGTCTCCACCAAGGTGCGCAGCTGGGTCTCGCCCCAGGCGCCGCGGACCGAGTTGTTCTTGAGCACCGAGGCCAGCGTGTCGGCGGCCTTGCGGGACTCCTCGACGGACTGCTGGGTGTGCCGGATCTGGGTGGCGAGCTCCGCGTGCTGGGCGACCCGGGACTTCTCGAGGTCGTCGACCTTGCGCTGCATCGAGCGGAGGTGCTCCACCACCGGCGTGAGGGTCTTGAGGACCTGGGTCTGGCTCGTCTCGGAGCGCTCGCGCTCCTGCTGCTGGGCCCGGTGGTGGGCCATCAGCTCCTCCTGCTGCGCCCGGTGCTGGGAGACCGCCTCCCGGTGCTGCTCACGCGCCGCGGCGAGCGCGTCGCGCAGCTCGTCGAGGCTGGCCTGGGCGCCGGCGAGGTCGGACTGGACCTGCGCCCTCGCCTCGGCCGCCTCCCGGCGCACCTGCTCGAGCTCGGCCTCGTGTCGTGCCGCGAGCACGTCCAGGGACGGGCCGGCAGAGGCCGAGGAGGGAACCGCCCGAGCGCGGAGCACCCAGCCGCCGACGACGCCGAGCGCGCCGCCGACGAGGAGCCCGAGGAGCAAGAGACCGATCGTTTCCATGATGGGACCAGTCAATCAGCCGGGTCCGTCGAAACCGGGGACCTCGACTCCCTAGTCTTGGGCCATGCGCCCGTGGACCGCCGTGCCGCCCCAGCCCGGTCGCAGGTTCGTCGTCACGGGCGCCAACGGCGGCATCGGCTTCCAGGTCGCCCGGATCCTCGGGTCCCGCGGCGCCGAGGTGGTGCTGGCGTGCCGCAACCTCGAGAAGGGCGAGGCCGCGGCGCGCCAGGTGCCGGGGTACGACGCGGGGCGGGTCAGCGTCCGTGAGCTCGACGTGTCCGACCTCGGCTCCGTGCGCGCGTTCGTCGACGCGTTCCTGGACGAGCACGACGGGCTCGACGTGCTCGTGAACAACGCGGGCGTGCTGGGCGCGCCGTACGGCCTGACGGCGGACGGGGTGGAGACCCACTTCGCGACCAACCACCTCGGCCACTTCGCGCTCGCCAACCTGCTGCTGCCGCGGATCCGCGACCGGGTGGTGGTGACCAGCTCGCGGGAGCACCGCAGCGGGAGCGGCCTCGACGTCGACGACGTCAACTGGGAGCGGCGCCCCTACCGGGTCTTCGCCGCCTACGCGCAGTCCAAGCTGGCCGACCTGCTCTTCATGTCCGAGCTGCAGCGCCGGCTCACCGGCGCGGGATCGGAGGTCAGGGCGGTCGGCGCGCACCCGGGCGCGTCGTCGACGAACATCACCAGCGGCACCGGCAACCCGGTCATCACCTGGATCGGTTACCACGGGCAGAAGCTGGTCAGCATGCCCGCCTGGCGCGGCGCGCTCTGCACCGTCTACGCGGCCACGATGGACGTCCCGGGCGACACCTACATCGGGCCGCACGGCCGGCTCGAGCTGCACGGGTGGCCGGCGCCGGCGCGCCGCAGCAAGGCGGCCTCCGACCCGGTGCTGGCCCGCCGGTTGTGGGAGGTCTCGGAGAAGCTCAGCGGCGTGACGTTCCCGCTCTGAGCCCGCTGAGCTCGTCCAGAACCGTCAGTCGAGGGTGGCGGTCTCGAACGTGATCTCGGTGTTGGGCGTGCCGTCCTCGGGACCCATCACGGGCGTGACTCCGGCCTCCGCCGCCTCGGCGATCGCGTCGACGGTCTCCTGGTCGGCCGTGCCGAACACGGTGTACTCCGGGCCGAGCGCGGTGTCGCCGAAGCAGATGAAGAACTGCGAGCCACCACTGTCGGGGTCCTGCGCCCGGGCCATGGCCAAGGTTCCCGCGGGATAGGTCTCGGTGCCGTCGTACTCGGCGGGGATCGTGTAGCCCGGGCCGCCGGAGCCGGTGCCGGTCGGGTCGCCGCACTGCAGCACCTGGAAGCCCTGGCTGACCGTCATCCGGTGGCAGGTGGTGCCGTCGTAGAAGCCCTGCTCGACCAGCGACACCATCGAGTTCGTGGTGCACGGCGTCCGGTCGCCGTCCAGGGTCAGGTCGAACTGGCCGATCGTGGTCTCGATCGACACCTCCACCTCACCGGACGTCGTCGGCGTCGCGGGCGGGAGCTCGACGTCGCTGGCCGTGCCGTCAGAGACGTACTCGCACTCGGTGGCGCCGCCGGCGTCGGACTCGCTCTCGGTCCCGGTCGCCGTCGGGTCCTCGGTCGTCTCGCTCGCAGTCGAGGAGTTGTCGCTGGCCTCGTCCTCGGGGTCGTCGTCACCGCAGGCGGCGAGCCCGAGGGCGAGGACGAGGGCGGTGGCGGCGAGGGCCGGACGGGTGAAGGTGCGAGCACGCATGCGGGGCAGCGTAGACGCTGGCCGGTTGGGGCCCTGACTACGGTGTCCGTGTGGAGCTCGGAGTGCACTACGCGAACTTCTCCCATCCTGGTTGGGAGGAGCACCTCACCGACAAGCTGGTCGCGACGGCCCAGGCCGCCGAGGCCGGGGGAGCGGAGCTGTTCACCGTCATGGACCACTGGTTCCAGATGGAGAACATGGGCGGGCCGGCGGAGCCGATGCTTGAGGCCTACCTCAGCCTCGCGCACGTGGCCGCCGTCACCGACCGGATCCGGCTGAGCGCCCTGGTCACCGGAGCGACCTACCGGCACCCGGGGCTGCTGGCGAAGACCGTCACGACGCTCGACCGGCTCTCGGGCGGCCGGGCGTTGCTGGGCATCGGCGCGGGCTGGTACGAGCGGGAGCACGTCGGCCTCGGCGTACCCTTCCCCTCGACGTCCGAGCGGTTCGAGCGCCTCGAGGAGACCCTCCAGATCTGTCGGCAGCTGTGGAGCGACGACGACGGTCCGTACGACGGCGCGCACTTCCAGCTCGCCGAGACGATCTGCGTGCCGCCGCCGCTGGCGCAGCCGCACCCGCCGATCATGATCGGGGGAGCGGGGGAGAAGAAGACGCTCCGGTTCGTCGCGCAGTACGCCCAGTGGTGCAACATCTTCGGCTCCTCGCCGGAGGTGATGGAGCACAAGCTCGGCGTGCTCCGCGGTCACTGCGAGGCGGTCGGCACCGACTACGACGCGATCCGCAAGACGATGATCTTCGAGGCCACCGACCCGCTGGCCGACGTCGACGGTTTCGTCGCGACGATGGGGGAGTACGCCGCGCTCGGGATCGAGTTGGTCACGCTGATGCCGCAGGGCGAGGACCCGGTGGCGTGGACCGAGCGGATGTGCGCAGAGGTGCTTCCGCGGCTCCGAGCCCTGTGACTCGTTCCTGAGAACGATTCGGGCCCGAACCGCGGTTGGGCGGGGCCGACGGGTGGCAGCATCCGGAGGTCTCGATCCTTTACCTGGAGGTCTCCCGTGAAGAACGTCCCTGCCCGCCGCACTTTTGCGACGGCCGGCACCCTCGCCCTGGTCTCGCTGTTCGCCGTCGGCTGCGGTGACGACGGCGGCGACGCCGAGGCGACCGAGACCGAGACGGTCGTCGTCGATGCCGACGGCAACGTGATCGACGGGCCCACCGACGGTCAGGACGGTCAGGACGGGCAGGACGGGCAGGGCGACACCCCGGTCGACGACTCCGGTCCCGCGCTGACCCAGGAGCAGCTCGAGTCCGTCGTGCTGGCGCCCGAGAACCTCGGCGAGAACTGGACCGGCGGCCAGGTCGAGTCCGACGTCGAGAGCGGCTCGCCCGGCTGCTTCGGCGACATCGAGGTGATCAGCGACAGCCTCGACCCGATCGAGGTCGGCGAGCACGACGTCGAGTACACCTACTCCGAGGGCGACCCGTCGATCGCGAGCGGCGCCTCGTCGTACGAGGACGGCAACGCGGTCGCGGAGGCGTTCGACGGCCTGCACGAGGTGCTGGGGTCCTGCACCGAGGTGGTCGGCACCGACACCGAGGGCTTCGAGTGGGACCTCGACGTCACCTACGACGGCACCCTCTCCACCGACACCATCGACGACCAGGTCAACGTGACGGCGTCCGGCACCGTCGTCGACCCGGACGGCTCGGAGCTCGACATCACGCTCCGGCAGTCCTACATCCGGATCGGCAAGAACGTGATCACCGTCGGCGTGAACAGCCTCGGTGGCGACTACTCCGACCTGCAGACCGGCTACACCGAGATCGCGATCTACCGGTTCACCTCGGTGATCATCGACTCCGAGCCGACGACACAGCTGGGCCCGCAGCCGGCCTGAGCCGAGGTGCGTTCAAGCGACTGATTCGCCCAGCGTGGCGTTATGTCAGTCGCGCGGAGCCTGCTGGAACAGCTCGACCAGGTTGCCCGAGGGATCGGCGAGCAGGATCTGTTGACCGCCCGGTCCTGAGACGAGGTCGCTGACGAAGGTCAGGCCGGCTTCCCCGAGGCGTTCGATCTCGGACACGAGGTCGTCGTACTGCAGGTGGATGCGGTTGCGCCCGGCCACGGCGGCGACGTCAGGGGGAGTTGCGCGGGCGCCGGAGCTGGCGGCTCCCGACACGAGGAGTCGCAGCGCACCGCGCCGTACGTCGGCGAAGGCGGCGCCGGCGCTCATCTCGAGCGTGAACCCCAGGTGGGTCGTGTAGAACTCGACCGCCGCCTCGACGTCGTCGACGAGGTAGCGGACGCTGGCGAGCTCGCTGTCAGCCATGGCCATCACCGTACGCCGCGGGAGAGGGCCCTATCCGTTCTAACTGACATAATGTCACTTATCGGCGATTCGCCTACGCCTGCTGGAACTCGATCCGGTTCCCGAACGGGTCGAACGTGTGGAACCGGACGACACCGGGGATCTCGCCGTCCGCTCTCGTGCACTCGTGGCCGGCGTCGGCGAGCTGCGTCTGCAGCGCGTCGAGGTCCTCGACGAGGAACGCTGGGTGCGCCTTGCGGGCCGGTGCGAACGGCTCCTCGACGCCGAGGTGGATGACGGCCGACCCGGACTGGAACCAGCAGCCGCCGCGAGCCGCCAGCGCCGGCGGCTTCGGGATCTCCGCCATCGCCAGCAGCTCTCCGTAGAACGTGCGGGCGACGTCCTCCCCGTCCCGCGGGATGGTGACCTGCACGTGGTCGTAGCCGGTGATCATCAGAACGCCTCCTGGAGAATTATCTTGATGTCAAGATATCATTGGTCGATGCCGAGGAAGCGGCGAACGCGGTCGGCGCCCTCGATCGAGACCGGGTCGCCCGGACGGACGTAGCTCTCGGGCGTGACGACGACGCGTTGCTCGTCGACGCCGACCTTGCCGTCCTGGGTGAGCTGCGCCAGGCGGCGCCGGCCGTTCTCGCGGTACCCCACCTTGCGGCTGACGCCCGCGGATGCGGCGTTGCCCACGATGTAGCCGGACTCGCACCGCTCCGCGCCGAGCTCGTCGAACGCGAAGCCGACGACGAGCTGGCGCATCAACGTGCCGGTGCCGCTCCCCTGGTGCGCCCGACCCAGCCACGAGCCCGTCTGCACCTGGCGGGTCTGCGGGTAGTCCACGGCATGCATGTCCTGCATGCCGGCCAGCACACCGTCGCGCCTGACGACGAGAGCGAGACGCCACTCCTCGGGGGCGAACGTCGCCCGCTGCGTCCACCACCACCGCAGCGAGCTCGTGGGGAACCCCTGCGGAGAGCCGACCGCGAACGGCTCCTCGTGCCAGCCCCGGAGGAAGGGCATCGGTAGACCAGGGACCTGGATCCCGTCGCAGACGAGCTCGACCACCTCCGGTATGTCGTCGTCGCGCAGGACGCGCAGGGTCACGGGACCGCACGAGATCCGGAGGGCGAACGGCGGGAAGATCTCCTCCATCGAGAGCATGAGGGATTGTGGCTGATGCGCCAGCGAATCCTCCTGCCGTTTTCAACTTATAGCGCAGAGGGGGTCTTGCCGCAAGGCCCTGGTCGGCAGGCAGAATCCGCGGCTCCATGACTGCTTTCGCCCTTCCCCCGCACCTTTCCGCCAAGGCCGACCCGGCCCTGATTTCCACCGACGAGCAGCACTTCGCAGCCATCGCGGAGAGCCTCCAGCAATCCGTCACCACCCTCACCGACCGCCTCGACGCCGTACGACGCGCGCCGGGCGGTGCCGGCCAGCAGGCCCTGGACCGGGACCAGGAGGTGCACCGGCTGACCGCACGGTTGCGCACCCTGCGCCGCTTCAGCCTCGACCTCTGCCTCGGACGGATGGTCGCCGAGGACGACGCCGAGCCGGTCTACATCGGCCGGGTCGGGCTCACCGACGCCGCCGGGGACCGCGTGCTCGTCGACTGGCGCTCCCCTGCGGCCGCGCCGTTCTTCGGCGCGACCCATGCGAACCCGATGGGGCTGCGGAGCCGGCGGCGCTACCGCTGGGCCCGCGGCCGGATCACCGACTACTGGGACGAGGTCTTCGATCCCGACGCACTCACCGGGCACGTCGCGCTCGACGACCAGTCCGCGTTCATCGCCAGCCTCGGCGGCAGCCGGTCCGGGCAGATGCAGGACGTGCTGGCGACCATCCAGGCGGATCAGGACGCCATCGTCCGGGCCGGCTCGCGCGGCGCGCTCGTCGTCGACGGCGGCCCGGGCACCGGCAAGACGGTGGTGGCGCTGCACCGCTCGGCGTACCTCCTCTATGCCGACCCGCGGCTCGGCGAGGGCCGCGGCGGCATCCTGTTCGTGGGACCGCACCGTCCCTACCTGGCCTACGTCGCCGACGTGCTGCCGAGCCTCGGCGAGGAGGGCGTCCGCACCTGCACGTTGGCCGACCTGGTGCCGGAGGGTGCGGCCGCGGACGCCGAGACCGATCCCGAGGTGGCGCGCCTGAAGGCCGACGCCCGCATGGTGCGGGCGATCGAGCCCGCCGTGCGGCTCTACGAGGAAGCGCCGACCGAGGGCATCCTCGTGGAGACCGACTGGTCGGAGGTCTGGCTGAGTGCCGAGGACTGGGCGGAGGCGTTCGCGGCCCCTGACCCCGGCACGCCGCACAACGAGGCGCGCGACGAGGTGTGGGAGGCGTTGGTCGCCATCCTCGTGGACAAGCACGAGCTCGAGGAGGAGAGCGACCTCTCCCCCGCCCTCCTCAAGCGCTCCTTCGCGCGCAACCAGGTGCTCACCGACGCCTTCCACCGCGCTTGGCCGATCATCGATCCCGCGGACCTGGTGGGCGACCTGTGGACGGTTCCGGCCTACCTGCGGATGTGCGCGCCGTGGCTCTCCCCCGACGAGGTGGCCGCGCTCCGGCGTGCAGACGGACAGGCGTGGACCGCCTCCGACCTGCCGATCCTGGACGCGGCCCGCCGACGACTCGGCGACCCGGACGCACCCGCCCGGAAGCGGCGGCAGGAGGCGGCGCTCGCCGCGCGGCGGAAGGAGATGGCCGTGGTCGTCGACCACCTCGTCGCGTCCGACGACACCGAGATGAAGGTGATGTCGATGCTGCGGCGGCCGGACGCCCAGAACGACCTCGACGACGAGTCCTCCGTGCCCACCGCCGATCCGGACCTGCTGGCCGGGCCGTTCGGCCACGTCGTCGTGGACGAGGCCCAGGAGCTGACCGACGCCGAGTGGCAGATGCTGCTCCAGCGTTGCCCCTCGCGGAGCTTCACGATCGTGGGCGACCGCGCCCAGGCCCGGCACGGGTTCACGGAGTCGTGGGAGGAACGGTTGGCCCGGGTGGGGCTCGACCGCGTGCAGCTGGCGTCGCTGACCGTCAACTACCGCACGCCGGAGGAGGTCATGGCCGAGGCCGCACCGGTGATCCGTGAGGCGCTGCCGGACGCGAACGTCCCGACCTCGATCCGTCGTACCGGCGTTCCGGTGGCGCACGGTCCGGTCACCGACCTCCGGCAGGTGCTCGATGAGTGGCTCGAGGTCCACCCCGAGGGAGTCGCCTGCGTCATCGGCGACCCCACGTTCGAGCCGACCCGTCGGGTGCGTTCGCTCTCCCCCGAGCTCGTGAAGGGCCTGGAGTTCGACTTGGTCGTCCTGGTCGGACCGGCCGCGTTCGGGACCGGGATCGAGGGTGCGGTGGATCGCTACGTCGCGATGACCCGGGCGACCCAGCAGCTGGTGGTCCTGACGTGATCGTGCAGGTCAGACGGGGGTTCGGGGCGGATAGCCGGTGCGACGCGGGGTACCGGGGAGGCATGCGTCGACACCCCACGTCGACCGGACAAGGAGAAAGAAACATGGTGATCCTCGGAGTGATCCTCCTGGTGATCGGCCTGCTGGCCAGCATCTCGGTCCTCACCACGATCGGTGCGATCCTGATCGTGGTCGGCCTGATCCTCAACCTGGTGCCGATCCGCGGCGAGCGGCGCTTGTACTACTAGCGTCTGCTGATCAGTCGAGACAGAACTCGTTGCCCTCGGGGTCGCTCATCACGATGTGACCGTTGCCCATCGGGGGCGCCGGATCGAACCGGCGCACCCGGTGGGCGCCGAGGGCAACGAGTCGTTCACACTCCGCCTCCAGCACCGCCATCCGCTCCTCCCCCGTCAGCCCCGGTGCTGCCCGGACGTCGAGGTGGACCCGGTTCTTCGCGACCTTGTCCTCGGGGACCTGCTGGAAGAACACGCGTGGGCCGTCGCCGTCGGGGTCCTCGATCGCTGACGCGCTGTTGCGCCGGTCCTCGGGCACCCCGGAGCGCTCCAGGAAGTCGTCCCACGCGGTTAGCGGGTCCGCTCCCGCCGCCAGCTCCACCCCCGGTGGGGCGGGATGGACGTAGCCGAGCACGTCGCGCCAGAACGTCGACAGGGCGCGCGGGTCGTGGGCGTCGAAGGTGACCTGGATCGTGCGGCTCATGACACCAGCGTCGCCTCAGCCACCGACATAGTCCGCCAGGTGCTGCCCGGTGAGCGTCGAGCGGGACTTCACCAGCTCTGCCGGGGTGCCCTCGAAGACGACCGTCCCGCCGTCGTGGCCGGCACCGGGCCCCAGGTCGATGATCCAGTCGGCGTGCGCCATCACGGCCTGGTGGTGCTCGATCACGATGACCGACTTGCCCGAGTCGACCAGCCGGTCCAGCAGGCCCAGCAGGTTGTCGACATCGGCGAGGTGCAGGCCGGTGGTGGGCTCGTCGAGCACGAACGTGCCACCCTTGTCGGACAGGTGGGTCGCCAGCTTGAGGCGTTGCCGCTCTCCCCCGGACAGGGTGTTGAGCGGCTGGCCGAGCTTGACGTAACCGAGCCCCACGTCCTCCATCCGCGCCAGCAGCGTCGCCGCCGCGGGCGTCTTGGCCTCGCCCTCGGCGAAGAAGGCGTGCGCCTCGGCGACGGGCAGGTCGAGGACCTCGGCGATGTTGAGGCCGCCGAACCGCAGCTCGAGGACCTCGGCCTGGAACCGCTTGCCGCCGCAGTCCTCGCACACGGTCGCCACCGTCTCCATGAAGCCCAGCTCGGTGTAGATCATCCCGTTGCCGTTGCATGTCGGGCAGGCACCCTCGGAGTTGGACGAGAACAGGGCCGGCTTGACCCCGTTGGCCTTGGCGAAGGCCTTGCGGATCGGCTCGAGCAGACCGGTGTACGTCGCCGGGTTGCTGCGCCGTGACCCCTTGATCGCCGACTGGTCGACCAGGACCACGCCCGCGTCCGCGCCGGCCCTGCCGTCCACCAGCGACCCGTGGATCAGCGAGCTCTTCCCGGACCCGGCGACACCGGTGACGACGCAGAGCACGCCGAGCGGCACGTCGACGTCGACGTCCTGCAGGTTGTGGGTGTCGGCGCCCCGGATCTCGAGCTTGCCGGACGGCGTCCGCACCGACTCCTTGAGGCGGGCCTTGTAGTGCAGGTGCAGGCCGGTCAGGGTGCCGCTGTCGCGCAGGCCGTCGACCGTGCCCTCGAAGCAGACCGCGCCGCCCGCCGTACCGGCGCCCGGACCGAGGTCGACCACGTGGTCGGCGATCGCGATCGTCTCCGGCTTGTGCTCGACGACGAGCACCGTGTTGCCCTTGTCGCGCAGCTCGAGCAGCAGCTTGTTCATCCGCTCGATGTCGTGCGGGTGCAGGCCGACGGTCGGCTCGTCGAAGACGTAGGTCACGTCGGTCAGCGCGGAGCCGAGGTGCCGGATCATCTTGGTGCGCTGCGCCTCACCACCCGACAGGCTGCCGGAAGGCCGGTCGAGGGACAGGTAGCCGAGGCCGATCGCGACGAAGGAGTCGAGCAGGTGCAGCAAGTTGGCCACCAGCGGCGCGACCCCGGGGTCGTCGACGGCCCGCAGCCACTCAGCGGCGTCGGTGATCTGCATCGCGCAGACGTCGGCGATGTTCTTGCCCTCGATGGTCGAGGACCGTGCGGATTCGTTGAGCCGGGTGCCGTCGCAACCCGGGCACGGCCCGAACACCGCCGCCCGCTCGACGAATGCCCGGATGTGTGGCTGAAGCGAGTCGACGTCCTTGCTGAACATCGACTTCCGGATCTTCGGGATCAGGCCCTCGTAGGTGATGTTGATCTTCTCGACCTTGACCTTGCGGGGCTCGGCGTAGAGCAGGTCGTCGCGCTGCTTCTTGGTGAGCTTGGCGATCGGCTTGTCGGCCGGCACGACCTCCTTGTACGGCGCCACCATCCACCCGTCCGCGGTGTAGCCCGGCACCAGGATCGCGCCCTCGACCAGCGACTTCGACTCGTCGATGATCTGGGTCAGGTCGAGGTCGGACACGGTGCCGCGGCCCTCGCACTGGGCACACATGCCGCCGAGGTAGATGGCCTGCTTGACGACGTTCTTCTCGACCCGACCGCCTGACTTCTGAGTCTCCATCACGCCGCTGGCCTTGCGAGTCGGCACGTTGAAGGAGAACGCCGTCGGCGGACCGATGTACGGCGTGCCGAGGCGGCTGAACAGCACGCGCAGCATCGCGTTCGCGTCGGTCACGGTGCCGACCGTCGAGCGCGCGTTGGCGCCCATCCGCTCCTGGTCGACGACGATCGCGGGCGTGATGCCCTCGAGCACGTCGTAGTCAGCCCGGTTGAGAGTGGGCATGAAGCCCTGGACGAACGTGGAGTAGGTCTCGTTGATGAGCCGCTGCGACTCGGCGGCGATCGTGCTGAAGACCAGCGAGCTCTTGCCCGATCCGGACACGCCGGTGAAGACGGTGAGCCGGCGCTTCGGGATCTCGACGTCGACGTCCTTGAGGTTGTTCTCGCGGGCGCCCTGGACGCGGATCAGGTCGTGGCTGTCGGCCGTGGGGGTCGTGGGGCTGGTGGGGGTGGCCATGGACGTCAGTCTGCCTGCTGGACCTGCTGGATCCGGAGCTCGTTGCCGGCCGGGTCGCGGAAGGCGCAGTCGCGGGTGCCGTAGGGCTGGTCCATCGGCTCCTGGATCACCTCGGCGCCGCGCGCCTGGAGGGTGTCGAACGTGGCGTCCACGTCGTCCGTCGCCAGGTTGACCCCGAAGTAGATGCCCTTCGCCATCAGCTCGAGCAGCATGGTGCGCTCCTCGTCGGTCAGGCCCGGGGTGGCACCCGGCGGGTGCAGCACGATGCTGGTGTCCGGCTGGCCCGCCGGACCGACGGTGATCCAGCGCATCCCCTCGTAGCCGACGTCGTTGCGGACCTCGAAGCCCAGGACGTCACGGAAGAACGCGAGCGACTCGTCGGGGTTGCTGTGCGGCAGGAAGCTGGCGTTGATCTTGATCTCCATGGGCGCAACGCTATTGCGGCTCGCCGACGACGGCTTCTCGATTCCTGACCAGTTGCATGCCTCGTCGTACGGCATCATGCGCGGCATGGCCAACTTCGCCGACTTCCAGCTGGGCATCTACCTCGACGGGCTGACCGGGGCGAAGCCCGAGCTCCCCCTGACCTACTCCGACCTCGAGGCACGCGCCGGCGAGGTCATGGACCCCGAGCTGCTCGACTACGTCGCCGGTGGTGCTGGCGACGAGCACACCCAGCGCGCCAACGTCACGGCGTTCCACCGCTGGGGCATCGTCCCGCGGATGCTGGCGGGCGCGGCGGAACGGGACCTCTCGATCGAGCTGTTCGGGCGCCGCTACCCCACTCCCCTGTTCATGGCGCCGATCGGCGTCATCGGCGTGATGCACGAGAGCCAGCACGGCGACCTCGAGGTGGCCCGCGCGGCGGCCGCGTCCGGCGTCCCGGCGGTGATCTCGACCCTGGTGCAGGACCCGATGGAGACAGTCGCCGCGGAGCTCGGCGACACCCCGGGCTTCTACCAGCTCTACACGCCGAACGACCGCGAGCTGGCCGAGAGCTTCGTGCGCCGTGCCGAAGCGGCGGGGTACGCCGGCATCGTGGTCACGCTCGACACCTGGTCCCTCGGCTGGCGGCCGCGCGACCTGCGACACGCCACCTTCCCGCAGCTGCGCGGGCTGTGCCTCGCCAACTACTTCAGCGACCCGGTGTTCCGCAGCCGGCTCGAGAAGACGCCCGAGGAGGACCTGGGCGCCGCGGCGATCGCGTGGGCGATGACGTTCGGCAACCCCGGGCTCTCCTGGGACGACATCGAGTGGCTGCGCGGGCTCACGGCGCTGCCGGTGCTGCTCAAGGGGATCTGCCACCCCGACGACGTCCGGCGCGCCCGGGACGGCGGGATCGACGGGATCTACTGCTCCAACCACGGCGGCCGGCAGGCGGCGAGCGCACCGGCGATCGACTTCCTGCCCGCTGTCGTCGAGGCGGCCGAGGGGATGCCGGTGCTCTTCGACTCGGGCGTCCGTTCGGGGGTCGACGTCGTCAAGGCGCTCGCCCTCGGGGCGACCGCGGTCGGCATCGGCCGTCCCTACGGCTGGGGCATCAGCCTGGCCGGCGCAGCCGGCGCCCACCACGTCCTGCAGTGCCTGCTGGCCGAGGCGGACCTCACGATGGGCCTCAACGGCTACCGCTCGATCGCCGACCTCACCCCCGAGGTGCTGGTCCGGACCGTCTGACTCCCGCCGCGGCCGGGTTCCGCACCGGTCGGGTCACCTTCTTGGCGACGCAGGCGATCATGCCCTCCGTCGAGCGCTCGGGGTCGTCGCGGTAGACGCTCGGCGGGACCCCGACGAGCTCGGTGAACCGGGTGCTGAACGTGCCCAGCGACGAGCAGCCGACCGCGAAGCAGACCTCGGTGACGCTCAAGTCGCCGCGTCGGAGCAGGGTCATCGCCCGCTCGATGCGGCGCGTCATCAAGTAGGAGTAGGGCGGCTCGCCGTAGGCCTCGCGGAACTGGCGGCTGAGGTGGCCGGCGGACATGCCGACCCCGCGCGCGAGGGCGGCGACGTCGAGGGGCTGGTCGTACTCGCGGTCCATCCGGTCCTTGACCCTCCGCAGCAGAGCGAGGTCGCGGAGGCGCTGGTCGCCGGCCGGGCTGGTCACGGCGGGGAGCCTAGTCGACGAGGTACTGGTCGGCCCATGCCGAGATGATGCGTCCCGCCCGCTGCGCCTGGCCCGGCTTCGTCAGCAGGTGGTCGGAGCCTTCGAGCGAGACGAAGCTGCGGGGGTGACGGGCGGTGCGGAAGATCTCGCTCGCGTTGGCGATCCCGACGGTGTTGTCGGTCGGCGAGTGCATCACCAGAAGAGGCATGTGCAGGTCACGGATCGACTCGCGCAGGTCGGCGTTGCGCATGTCCTCGACGAACGAGCGACGCAGTGTCAGCGCGCGACCGCCGACGAGCCACTCCGCCTGCCCCTCGCTCAGCACCCGGTCGACGAGCGCGTCGTACTGGTTCTCGGCGTGGCCGGGGTCGATCGGCGCGCCGATGCTCACGACGGCGCGCACCTGTGCGGGGACCGCCGCCGCCAGCGCAGCAGCACCGCCCAGCGAGTGCCCGACCAGCACGTCGACCGACGTGCCGCGGTCCGCCATGAACCGGGCGGCCGCGATCGTGTCGGCCACCTTCTGGGTGAACGAGCCGTCCCCCCAGTCGCCCTCGGAGTCGGCCAGGCCGAGGTTGTCGTAGCGCAGCATCCCGATGCCGTCGCGCGCCAGCTGCTTGCAGATGCGCGCGGCCGCAGGGCAGTCCTTGCCGAGGGTCAGCCCGTGGACGAACAGGCCCCAGCCGCGGGCCGGCCCGTCGGGCTCGTCGACCAGCCCGGCGAGGAGCGGACCGGTGCTGCTCGGGAACCGGACGCGGGTCGCCATGTCCGGAGGCTACTGCGCTGCCGGGTCCCGGCGTCGGGATCGGTCAGCCCGCCTCGAGCCACGAACCGGTGCGCGAGACCGCCACCCGCTGGTGCACCTCGCACATGCCGCGCTCGGTGACCGGGTCGCCCTCGCACGCCGGGAACCCGCACCCGGCGACGGCGCCCTCACTGCCGCGGGCGGGTCCTGCGTCGACTGTCGGTCCTGCTCCCATGACGGCCCCCTCGTGTCGGTACTCTCATGCTCACCCAGCGCCCGACGAAACCTCGACGGGCCTTCGTCCACACCGTCCTGGTCACAACGGACCAGCCGATGGTCCGCGCGGGCATCAGGCGGCGTCGACCGCCTCCACCAGGCTGACGGTCGAGCGGTCCCTCCCGTCGCGCTTGGCGCGGTAGAGCGCCCGGTCCGCGGTGGTCAGCACCGAGACGAGCTCCGGCGCCGCGCCCGGCGGCACCGCGGCCCCGCCGATGCTGATCGTGACGGGATCTCCGGTCGGCACCGGTGCCGACGCGACCCGGGCGCGGATCCGCTCCGCGACCGCCGCCGCCTCGACGACCGAGACGCCGGGAAGGAAGACGCAGAACTCCTCCCCGCCGAACCGGCCCAGCAGGTCGCCGTCGCGCAGCTCCGTGGCGATGGCGTCGGCGACGGCCACGAGCGCGGCGTCGCCGACGAGGTGGCCCCACGTCTCGTTGTAGTCCCGGAAGTGGTCGATGTCGCCGAACAGCACGCTCCACGGCTGGTCCTGCCGGACGCACCGCTCGGCCCGGGCCGTGGCGAGCCGGCGCCAGGACTCGAACCGCAGGGCGCCGGTCTTGTCGTCGTGCTCGGCACGCTCGCGCAGCGGCTCGTGGAGGGCCGCGCGCTGGGTCAGCAGGTAGACCGGCGCCAGCAGTGCCACGAACCAGCCGCCGCCGGTCCAGATCGCGGCCGACAGACCGCCGACGAGCAGCACCCCGGTCTCGGTCAGGTAGAACGACGGGCTGGCCAGCGTCCGACGCAGCCACACCTCGTCGGCACGGTGGTTGAGGTAGGCGCTGCCGTGGAACAGGACAGTGGTCGTCACCAGGAAGGCCGCCACGGCAGCCAGCACGGCCACGACGCCGAGCCGGCCGTCGCCGACCATCAGGTTCGGCTCGGCGCCGAGGACGGCGCGCGCCGTGATCGCGGCCACCAGACCCGCGATCACGACGTACGCCGCCGAGCCGATCCACTTCCACGGCGTCACCCGCATCCCGCGCCACCAGCCGTGGGCGTAGGTGACGGCGACGACCGGGAGCAGCCACCAGGTCGGGAGGAGCAGTGCACTCGCGAGCGCCCAGGCCGTCAGCCCCTTGTGCGGGCGCTGCCCGCGGCTGACGCCACCCTCGAGCATCCGGCCGATCTCGACGTTCAGGACCGACAGCCCGATCAGGACCAGCCCGGTGAGCGCCTCGGGCATCGCCGTGCGCTCGCGCCCGAGGTCCGCGAGGACGACCGGACCGACCAGCGCCAGGCCGAGAGCGCCACCGATCCAGACCCGGCACGCCCACGGCGTGCGCAGGAAGGCCCAGTTCCCCACGCGCCTTCGTGGACGCGCGCCGACGCGGTCGACGACCACCATGGAGCTTCTCCCCGTCCCCGGAGCACGGCCCCCGATCCGTGCTCATCCTCTCCCGGCTCCGACCGTAGAGGGCGCCGCTCGCCGCCGTCCCCCGAACGCCCCAATCGCTATCAGATCCGGTCCTGGATCACCGACTCCACCCTCTCGACCAGGGGCGCTGGTCATTTCGGACCAGGCCCCCTGGGACGTGAGGACGGTTTCCCCGCATTCGGCCCACGGTGGCCGTATCACGTGCCTACCGTCGTTGCTCAGTCAGTAAAGGGAGACGCAGGAGAGGAGGTGCCGATCATGTGGGACACCCTGACGACGGGGCGCGTCGACCACCTGTCGCACGACCTGCCCTGCCAGTCGTGCGGACACGGGGTGCACACCTACCTGCCGTGCAGCGACAGCTGCAACTGCCCGCCGGTCCTGATGCCCGGCCAGGTCGCCTGACGTCGGTCGTCCCGTGTGGGAACCTGACGGCGTGACCCGACGTCCCATCGGCGTGAAGACGATCCTGACAGCGCTGGCCGCCGTGCTCGCCCTCTCGTTGCAGGCCTGCGGCGACGAGGAACCGACGCCGACGGCCACCGACGACGAGGCCGGCCTGTCGCTGGACGACCTGGACGGACGGGTCTTCGCCTCGGTCCGGGTCGAGGGTCGCCAGCTCGTCGACGGCACCCGGGTCCGCCTCGCCTTCGAGGGCACCGACGTGTCCGCCGACGCCGGCTGCAACCACCTGTTCGGCACCGCCGCGGCGGACGGGGACACGCTGTCGGTCACCGACATGGGCAGCACCGAGATGGGCTGCCCGGACGGGCGCAACGACCAGGACGCGTGGTTGACGACCTTCCTCGGCGCGGGCACGACCGCAGCGCTGAGCGAGGGCATGCTCACCCTCACCGGCGGGGGCGTCACCCTCGAGCTCGAGGAGCAGGACGGCCCGGAGGAGGACCGCCCGGACCAGGACGGCGAGGACCCCGACCAGCCGACGTCCGACGACGGCGCCGTCGTCGGGAACTAGGGCTGCAGCAGCACCTTGATCGCCCGGCGCTCGTCCATGGCGCGGTAGGCCTCGGGCGCCTCCTCGAGCGGCAGGGTCAGGTCGAAGACCCGGCCCGGGTCGATCCGGCCGCTGACGACGAGGTCGAGCAGCTCCGGGAGGTAGCGCCGGACCGGCGCCATGCCGCCGCGAAGGCCGACGTTCTTCTGGAACATCCGCCCCACCGGCAGCTCGACGCCGTGGGGCACGCCGACGAAGCCGACCATGGAGCCGGGGCGGGCGACGGCGAACGCGGTGCCCATCGAGTCGTCGGTGCCGACGCACTCGAGCACGGCGTCGGCGCCCACTCCCCCGGTGATCTCCTTGACCGCGGCCGCGCCCTCGCGGCCGCGCTCGGCCACGACGTGGGTGGCGCCGAAGGCCGTGGCCAGCTCCTGGCGGCTCTGGTGGCGCGACATCGCGATGATGGTCTCGGCACCCATGACCGACGCGGCCAGCACTCCACAGAGCCCGACGGCCCCGTCGCCGACCACGACCACCGAGCCCCCCTCGGTCACGCCTGCCGACACCGCGGCGTGCCAACCGGTCGGCATCACGTCGGTGAGCGCGAGCAGCGACGGGATCAGCGCCGGGTCGGGTGTGCCGTCGGTCGCGACCAGGCTGCCGTCGGCCTGGACCACCCGGGCGTACTCCGCCTGGCCGCTGTTGGTCATGCCGAGGTTGACGCACGCCGACTGGGCCCCGGCCTGGCAGTGGGCGCAGGTGTTGTCGCAGTGGCAGAACGGCACGACGACGAAGTCCCCGGGCCGGAACGCCTCGACGTCCGCGCCGACCTCCTCGACGACGCCGACGCACTCGTGGCCGATCGTCGATCCCTCCTGGATCGGGTTCTCCCCCCGGTACGGCCACAGGTCGGACCCGCACACGCACCCTGCGACCACCTTGACGATGGCGTCCGTCGGGCGCTGGATCTGCGGGTCGGGGAACTCCTCGACACGGATGTCGCGAGGGGCGTGGATGGTCGTGGCGCGCATGGCGGTCATCCTGCCGTACCGGACCTGACGGGCTCCCCCGGCCGCGTCGGTTTGCGATATCTCATATGTGAGTTACCGTCGTGAGCATGACGGTTTCTCCTTTCGTCGAGAACGAGACGGGTGAGCAGGGCTACAAGGGCCGCATCGGCAACTTGATCCGCGACGCCCGCAAGCACCGCGGACTCACCCAGAGCTCCCTCGCCGAGCTGCTCGGCACCAGCCAGAGCGCGATCAACCGGATCGAGAAGGGCCACCAGAACCTCTCGTTGGAGATGCTGGCCCGGATCGGCGCCGCGCTCGACTCCGAGATCGTCGCACTCGGCGCCGGCCCGACCCACCTGCGGGTCAAGGGCCCCACCACGCTCTCCGGCACGATCGACGTGAAGACGTCGAAGAACGCCGGCGTCGCGCTGCTGTGCGCCTCCCTCCTCAACCGCGGCCGCACCACGCTGCGCAAGGTGGCGCGGATCGAGGAGGTCAACCGGCTGCTCGAGGTGCTCGGCAGCCTGGGCGTGCAGACGCGCTGGATCAACGAGGAGAACGACCTCGAGATCGTCCCGCCGAAGGAGCTCGACCTCAGCCGCATCGACGAGATCGCCGCGCGCCGTACCCGGTCGGTGCTGATGTTCCTCGGCCCGCTCCTCCACCGTGCCGACACCTTCGAGCTCCCCTACGCCGGCGGCTGCAACCTCGGCACCCGCACGGTGGAGCCGCACATGTCGGCGCTGCGGCCGTTCGGGCTGGAGGTCAAGGCCACCGACGGCTGGTACCACGGTCAGGTCGACCGGGCGATCGTCCCGGGACGCCCGATCGTGCTCACCGAGCGGGGCGACACGGTCACCGAGAACGCGCTGATGGCGGCTGCGCTGCACCCCGGGACGACGGTGATCCGCAACGCGTCGTCCAACTACATGGTCCAGGACCTCTGCTTCTACCTGCAGGCGCTCGGCGTCGAGGTGGACGGCATCGGCACGACGACGCTGAAGGTGACCGGCAAGGAGGTCATCGACGTCGACGTCGACTACGCACCCAGCGAGGACCCGATCGAGGCGATGTCCCTGCTCGCGGCAGCGATCGTCACCAAGTCTGAGATCACCGTGCGACGGGCGCCGATCGAGTTCCTCGAGATCGAGCTCGCGGTGCTGGAGGAGATGGGCTTCCGCTACGAGCTCTCCGAGGAGTACCTCGCCGCCAACGGGCGCACCCGGCTCGTCGACATCCGCACGCTCCCCTCGAGGCTGGTGGCGCCGCGGGACAAGATCCACCCGATGCCGTTCCCCGGCCTCAACATCGACAACCTGCCGTTCTTCGCGGTCATCGCGGCCGTGGCCGAGGGGCAGACCTACATCCACGACTGGGTCTACGACAACCGGGCCATCTACCTCACCGACCTCAACAAGCTCGGCGGCCGGGTGAGCCTGCTCGACCCGCACCGGGTGATGATCGAGGGCCCGACCTCGTGGACCGGTGCCGAGCTGATGTGCCCGCCGGCGCTCCGGCCGGCGGTCGTCGTGCTGCTGGCGATGCTGGCCAGCAAGGGCACCTCGGTGCTGCGCGGCACCTACGTCATCCACCGTGGCTACGAGGACCTTGCCGAGCGGCTCGGCTCCCTCGGCGCCGAGATCGAGACCTTCAGGGACATCTAGGTCGGCCCTTGTACCTGGAGGAAGGCCGGGTCCTCGCCTTCGCGCACCGCGGCGGCGCCTACCACCCGGAGATCGAGGGGCTGGAGAACACCCTGGCCGCATTCCGGCACGCCGCCGCGCTCGGCTACACCTATCTCGAGACCGACGTGCACGTCACCAAGGACGGCGCGTTGCTGGCCTTCCACGACGACGTCCTGGACCGGGTGACCGACCGGGTCGGAGCGATCGCCGACCTGACCCTGGACGAGATCCGCGAGGCGCGGATCGGTGGGCGGGAGCAGGTGCCGACCTTCGAGCAGCTGCTGGACGCCTTCCCGGACGCCCGCTTCAACATCGACATCAAGTCCGCCGGGGCGGCGGAGGCGCTGGCGGCGCTGGTCGCGGAGCGGGACCTGTGGGACCGGGTCCTGGTGGGGTCCTTCTCCCCCGGCCGGATCCGGGAGTTCCGCCGCCTCACCGGCGGCCGGGTCGCCACGGCGGCCCACCCGTGGGAGATCGTCGCGTTCCGCTTCCTGCCGAGCGCCCGCCTCGCCGACCGGCTGGCGGGCCGCGACTTCGTCGCCTTCCAGGTGCCGCACCGCCGTCACGGCGTGCGCATCGTGAGCGCAGGCCTGGTGCGACGCGCGCACGCCGCCGGCAAGCAGGTGCACGTGTGGACCGTCGACGACCCCGCCGAGATGCGCGAGCTCCTCGACCGCGGCGTCGACGGCCTCTTCACCGACCGCACCGACCTGCTCAAGGATGTCCTCGTCGCCCGGGGTGTGTGGCAGTAGTCTCCCCGGCGGGAGGGAGCCCGCATGGACAGCAAGATCGCCGACCTCGGCCCGCTGAACCGGGCCCGCGAGCAGAAGGCCTGGTTCTTCTACGACTGGGCCAACTCCGCCTTCGCCACGACGATCGCCGGCGTCCTGTTCGCGCCCTACCTGATCACGATCGCCGAGCGCGCCGCCTGCGGGTTCGTGGGCGACGACGACCGCAAGTGCCGCGAGACCCTCGACGTGCTCGGGCTCGCGATCTCGCCGGGCTCGCTCCCGTCGTACGTCATCACGCTGTCGACGGTGCTGGGCGCCCTGCTCTACCCACTCATCGGTGCGATGGCCGACCGCACCGCCCGCAAGACGGACCTGCTCGCCGGCTTCGCATGGGTCGGCGCCGCCGCAGCCGGGCTGCTGTTCTTCCTCACCGATGACAAGTGGCTGTTCGGCAGCCTGGTCTTCATCGTCGCCAACCTGTGCTTCGGCGCCTCGATCGTGGTCAGCGACTCGCTGCTCAACCTGATCTCCGAGGAGCACGAGCGCGACCGGGTGTCGTCGGTCGGCTGGGCCTACGGGTACGCCGGCGGCGGGCTCCTGCTCGCCGCCAACTTCCTGGTCGTCACCTTCCACGACGGGCTGGGCCTCAGCACCGAGATGGCCGTGCGGATCAGCCTGCTGTCGGGAGCGATCTGGTGGGCCGGGTTCACCCTGATCCCGTGGCGGGGCATCAGGGACAAGCCACCCGTCGCCGTCGCGGAGGCGACCGGGGGCCTGGTCGCGCAGTCGTTCGGGCAGCTGTGGGCGACGCTGAAGGAGATGCGGCGCTACCCGGTCGCCGTCACCTTCCTCCTGGCCTACCTCTTCTTCAACGACGGCATCCAGACCGTCATCGCGTCCGCGGCGATCTTCGGCGAGAAGGAGCTCGGGTTCGACACCGGTGTCGTGCTCGGCGCCTACCTGCTGGTGCAGTTCGTGGCGGTCGGCGGGGCGATCGGGTTCGGGAGGGCGGCGAGGCGGGCCGGCGCGAAGAAGGTCATCCTCGCCGGGCTCGTCGTCTGGATGCTGATCGTCACCGTGGCGCTGGTGGTCCCGGAGGACAACCTGGTCGCCTTCCTGCTCCTGGCCACCGCGATCGGCATCGTCCTGGGCGGCACGCAGGCGCTGGCGCGGTCGTACTTCTCGCTGCTCATCCCGCGGGGCAAGGAGGCGGAGTTCTTCAGCCTCTACCACGCGATGGACCGCGGCACCTCGTGGCTGGGGACGCTCACGTTCGGCCTGGTCTACCAGTTCAGCGGGTCGTACCGGCCGGCGGTCTTCGCGCTCATCGTCTTCTTCACCATCGGCGGACTGCTGCTGCTGAAGGTCGACACCGAACGTGGCATCCGGGACGCGGGCAACGACAAGCCCGCCGTTGTGTGAATGGAACCTTTGCCGCCCGGGTAGCGTTGAACAGTAACGGTGGCGGTCACCTGTGCCCGGGGAGATCCCCCGGCGACCACGCCGCCGGACCCCGCCAGGAGCAGGGTCAGGACTTGGGAGGACAGAATCATGGCGGAGCGCACCCTGCGAGGCGCCCGACTGGGTGGCCAGTCGTTCGAGGACGAGCGCGGGATCGAGTTCGCGGCCCGGCAGCAGGTGGGCTACCTCTGCGCCCACGGCCACTCGTTCGAGATCACGATGTCCATCGAGGCCGACGTCCCCGCCGTCTGGGAGTGCCCGCGCTGCGGGGCCGAGGCCGAGAGCACGGCCGGCATCGAGCGCGTCGAGAAGGTCGAGAAGCCGCAGCGCACCCACTGGGACATGCTGCTGGAGCGGCGCTCCGAGAAGGAGCTCGAGGACATCCTCACCGAGCGGCTGGAGCTGCTCCGCGGCGGCGAGATCGGCCCGGCGCACCTGCACCGCAACAGCGGCCGGAAGCGCAAGACCGCGAACGCCTGAGGTTCAGTCCTCCACGACCTCGCCCCGGACGACGTCATCCCCTGGCGTCGGGCCGGGGCCTCGTGCTGTCCGGCCCGGCCTCCCGGCCGCGCCCCGCGTCATCGCGACCGTCACCCGGGAGCCGAGGTAGGCGGTGAGCAGCCGCCGGAACAGCGGGCGGGTCACCGGGAACACCAGCAGCAACCCGAGCGCGTCGAGGACGAACCCGGGCGTGAGCAGCAGGGTGCCGCCGACGAGGACCAGCGCGCCGTCGGCCAGCTCCTTGGCGGGCGGCCGGCGGCTCTCCAGGGCGGTCCGGAGCGCCTGCCAGGCGCGCCGACCCTCCCGCTTGACCAGCCAGGCGCCGACGAGGCCGTCCAGCAGCAGCAGGAGGATCGTCCACCACGGCCCGATGGCCTGGCCGACCTGGATGATGACGTAGATCTCGAGCAACGGCACCGCGACGAACGCGACGAACAGCAGCAGCGGCAACCACCGGCGCCGGCGGCCCGCGCTCATCGGGCCCACCGGTCCCAGCGCTCGCGAAGCCCCCACTGCGTGATCCGCTTGAGGGACTCCACCGCGACCTGGCCGCTCATCTTCGAGTCCCCGTGCACGCGCTCGATGAACTCGATCGGCACCTCTCGGACGACCAGCCCGGCGCGCAGGCACCGGGTGACCAGGTCGGTCTGGAACACGTAGCCGGTCGACCGCACCGAGGCCAGGTCGATCTTCTCCAGGGCCTCGCGGCGGAAGACGCGGAAGCCGGCCGTCGCGTCGCGGACGTCGATCCCGAGCAGCAGCCGCACGTAGAGGTTGCCGCCGCGCGACAGCGCCTCCCGACGGCGCGGCCAGTTCACGACGCTGCCGCCCGGCACCCAGCGGGAGCCGATCACCAGGTCCGCGGTCCCGAGCGCCTCGAGCAGCCGGTGCAGCTGCTCGGGCTGGTGCGACCCGTCGGCGTCCATCTCGCCGATCACGTCGTAGCCGGCCCGCAGCGCCCAGCCGAAGCCCGCGACGTACGCCGCACCGAGCCCACCCTTCGCGGTGCGGTGCAGCACGTGCACCTGCGAGTCGGCGGCGGCCAGCTCGTCGGCGACAGTGCCGGTGCCGTCGGGCGAGTTGTCGTCGACGACGAGCACGTCCACGCCGGGCTGCGCGCGGCGTGTCCGGCCGACGATCCAGGCCAGGTTGGCGGCCTCGTTGTACGTCGGGACGACGATGACGACGCGACCGAGCCCGGCGACGGGCCCGTCGCCGTTCGTCGTCTGCTCGTCAGCCAACGCCGGCCTCGCTCGGAGTGGGGGTGGTCTCGGGCTCCGGTGCGTCGGTGGCCCGGGTGGACCGGGTCTGATCCTGCCCTCGACGGTACGCGATCGCGCCCAGCAGGACGCCCACGAGCGCCAGACCGGTGATCACCCGCAACGGCCACGCCGCCAGCCTCATCGCCGGTGTGAGCTCGGTGCTCAGGCCCACCCGTTCCACGACGACCGCGGTGGTGCGGGGGTCGGCGGAGGCGACCACGGTGCCGTCGGGCGCGACGACACCGGTGATGCCGTTGGTGGCGGCCACCACCAGCCACCGTCCGGACTCGACCGCGCGCAGCCGCGTGATCGCGAACTGCTGCTCGATCTGGTCGGTGAAGATGAAGCTGGCGTTGCTCGTCTGGACCGTGAGCAGCTCGGCGCCGTCGCGGACCTGGTCCCGCAGCACGTCGTCGTAGGCCACGTCGAAGCAGATCGAGTCCGCCACCGGGATGCCCGCGACCTGGAGCGGCGTGGTCCGGGTGCCGCTCTTCATGTCGCGGCTGATCCGGTTGAGCGCACCGAAGTTGGGGTCCCAGTAGCGGCGGTAGGGGATGTACTCGCCGTAGGCGACGGGATGGTGCTTGGTGTAACGGTCCCCCGGCCCGGTCTCGGGGTCCCAGACGATCCCCTGGTTGAGCACGTGCTCGTCGCCGTCGTCGACCAGGCCGCCGACCACCACGGGCACCCCGATCGCGGCCACGGCCTCGCGGATGCCGGCGTTGACGTCGCCGTCGGTGAACGGGTCGACCGCGGTGGAGTTCTCGGGCCACAGCACGAAGTCCGGGCGCACGCCCTCGGAGGCGAGCCGGATCGTCGCGTCCACATGGTTGCGGGTCACCTGGCGGTGGTCGTAGAGGATGTCGTTGCCCGGCCCGGGCACGTCGCCCTGCACGGCCGCCACCACGGCGGAGCCGCTCTCCTCGGTCTCGTACGGCGCCACGGCGGGCACGACGAGCAGCGCCACCAGCGCGACGGCGCACCCGAGCGGGACCAGCCGCGGACGTCGTACGCCCTGGTCGGAGCCGGGCAGCAGCGTCTCGACCCCGGCGGCGAGGAGGAAGCCCACCAGCGCCAGCAGGAACGAGAGCCCGGTCAGGCCGACGTAGGCGACCGTGGGTGCGACCGGCGTGTCGATGACGGCGAACGAGAGCCGGCCCCAGGGCATCCCGCTGAACGGCCAGCCCGTGCGCAGCGCCTCGACCGCGCACCAGGTCGCGGCCAGCCAGAGCGGCCAGGCCGGCAGCCGCCGCACCAAGGGGACGGCGAGCCCGACGAGACCGTAGAACAGCGCCTCGACCGACGACAGCGCGAACCAGGCGTCGGGCCCGATCGACGTGCGCATCCAGTCGATGTGGGTGAAGTAGAAGGCGACCCCGAAGACCAGGCCGACCAGGCCGGACCGCCAGAAGGTGAGTCCCCGCGTCGCCAGTGCGAAGAGCGCGACGCCGATCGGGACGAGGTAGGCGACGGCGATCGGCTCGAACGAGGCCGTGAGGGCCAGGCCGCCTGCGACGGCGAGCAGGAGGCGGGCGAGCACGTGATCAGCCTAGTGATCGCTGGTCAGGATGAACGGAAGGGTCGGTGTCGCCTTCGGACCACCCCGACCACCGACCGGCTGCCGGCACCGGGATGTTGTCTAGGGAGACAGCGACCCTTCCGCGTCGCTCTCGTGGAGCGAACCGACCTCCGCGAACCGTGATCAGAGGTGTTGGCGCTACACCCCCGTCTTCGGCCACTCGGACGTCGGTCCGCCTGTCACGACCTGCACGAGCAACGGTCGGTACTTTGGCGAGCGAGTGGCGGGGTGTCAACCGGCTCCTGACCTGCGCGGATACGCGAAGGTGCAGGTCAGAGCGGGGTCCTGGGACCCGGAAAATTCTGGAAAAACCCCGCACTTTCCGGCGTGTCGGCACCTGACGCGCCGCTCGAGCCCACTACGGGACGACGACGGTGCCGGTCGCGGTGGTGGCGACGATCGGTGGGTCGAGGACCGCGGCGGCGCCCGGGCGCTCGTCGGTCGCCGCCCCGCGCGCGACGACGGTCAGGGTGAAGGCCATGACCCGTGACCGGGTGCCGACCCGCACCAGCTCGGCAGTGGCCTCGACGACGTCGCCGGCGCGCACGGGCGCCTGGAATTGCACGTCGTCGTACGACGCGAACAGGCCCTCGTCGCCGTCGGTGAGGATGCAGAGCTCCGTGGCCACGTCGCCGAACAGGCCGAGCCCGTAGGCGCCGTCGACCAGGTTGCCGGCGTAATGGGCGTGCGAGTAGGGCACGTAGCGACGCTGGGTCGCCCTGGCCCCGACAGTGGCGGTCACGAAGCCACCTTATGGACCAGGTAGCTGGCGACCTCGCCAGGCGTCGTGCCGCGGCCGAAGATCCGGTCGACGCCGAGCTCTCCCGCCATCGCCTCGTCGAACCGCGGCCCGCCGACGACGAGGAGCGGCTTCCGCTCCGCGGGGAACGCCTCGCCGAACGCGGCCGACATCTCGCGGGTGTTGAGGAGGTGGGCGTCGCGCTGCGTGACCACCTGGGAGACGAGGACGGCATCGGCGCGCTCGTCGACCGCGCGGTCGACCAGCTGCGGCACGGAGACCTGGGCGCCGAGGTTCACCACCTTGATCTCGCGGTAGTACTCGAGCCCCTTCTCCCCCGCGAAACCCTTGATGTTGAGGATTGCGTCGATGCCGACGGTGTGGGCGTCGGTGCCGATGCACGCGCCGATGACGACGAGCCGCCGACGCAGGGCCCGCTTGATCGAGGCGTTGACCTCCTTGGGGGTCAGCAGCGGGTAGTCGCGCTCGACCACCTCGACCGCGTCGACGTCGACGAGGTGGTTCACCCGGCCGTAGACGACGAAGAACGTGAAGTCGGGCCCCATCGGCTTGGCGTGGACGACGAGCGCGGGGTCCATGCCCATCTTGGTGGCCAGCTGCTGGGCGGCCCCCTCGGCGCGCTTGGAGTGCGAGATCGGGAGGGTGAAGCTGAGCTGCACCATGCCGTCGCCGGTGGTGTCGCCGTACGGGCGGACGATCTGGCTCACGTCGCCTCCTCCAGGATCTCCGAGGCCGGGTTGTAGTAGTCGTCGGCCTTGCGGGCGACGCCTTCCAGGCCGCGGCCCCCGTCGGCAGGACGCCGCATCAGGCCGAAGGTGCCGTCGGCGATGGCGTCGAGCAGCCCCTCGTCGGCGATCTTGTCGAGCAGGTCGATCGTCTCCCCCAGCACCTGCCGGGCGCGGTTGGCGATGAGGCCGTCCGGGGCGGGGTGGAAGTCCTCGCGCAGGCCGCCGGCCGCGTCGAGGACGTAGCGGACGTTCTGCAGTGCCAGGTCGCGGTCGGAGAGCCACGGCGTGACCACCGCCTCGGTCATCATCCCGACCAGCAGGATGCCCTGCCCGGTCATGGCGCCGACCAGGTTGAAGAAGCCGTCGAGGAGGTAGCCCCGGAAGACGTCGCCGGTCATGTGGCGGGTCGGCGGCATCCACTTCAGCGGGGCCTTCGGGAACAGCTCGCGGGCGAGCAGCGCGTGCGCGAGCTCGAGGCGGAACGACTCGGGCACCGACGGGTCGATCTCGAACGCGTGGCCCAGGCCGAGCTGCCAGTCCTCGAGGCCGGCCTCCTTGGCGAAGTACTCGTTGAGGAGCTGGCTGGTGGTGACCGTGTGCGCGGCCTCGACGGCGTCGGCGGTGGTGAGGTAGTTGTCCTCGCCGGTGTTGATGATGATCCCGGCGCGGGCGTGGACCTGCCGGCTGAACCGCTGGTCGACGAAGGTGCGGACCGGGTTGATGTCGCGGAACAGGATCCCGTACATCGAGTCGTTGAGCATCATGTCGAGCCGCTCGAGCCCCGCCAGCGCGGCGATCTCGGGCATGCAGAGGCCGCTGGCGTAGTTGGTGAGGCGGACGTAGCGACCCAGCTCCTTGCTCGACTCGTCGAGCGCGGCCCGCATCAGGCGGAAGTTCTCCTGGGTGGCGTAGGTGCCGGCGAACCCCTCCCGCGTCGCCCCCTCGGGGACGAAGTCGAGCAGGCTCTGGCCCGTGGACCGGATCACGGCGATGACGTCGGCGCCCTCACGCGCGGCCTGCTGGGCCTGCGGGATGTCCTCGTAGATGTCGCCGGTGGCGACGATCAGGTAGATCCACGGCTGGCGCGGGGCGTCCCCGTGCCGCTTGACGAGGCGGTCGCGCTCGGCGCGACGCCGGTCGACCTGCTTGATCCCTGCGCCGACCTGTCGCCGGCTGGCTGCCCGGGCCCGTCGGGCGCGGACGCCCTCGGGCACCTCGAACCGGACCGAGCCGGCGGACGCCTTCTGGGCGAGCGTCACCAGGTCCTCGGCCTCCCCGCGGGCAAGGGCGTCCCACACCGGCAGCGCCGCGCCGTGCTCGAGACCGACGTCGGCGCGTACGGCGTCGAGCAGCCGGTTCGCCCACGGCGTGCCCTCGCCGTCCGCACCGCTCAGCCCGGCCAGCCGCAACGTGGCCCGCTCCACGGAGACCGTGGTGTGCTGCTGCGCCAGCCGCACGATCGGGCGGCCCGCCTTGCGGGCCAGCGACCGGGCCTTCCGGACGGTGACCGGGTCCAGGTCCAGCTTCGCGTGGGTCCGGCTCATGAGAGCCGCTCCTCGAACAGCGACCGGACGCCATGGTCGGACCGCAGCAGGTCGAGCGCGAGGTCGGCGTGGCCGGGCACGTAGCCGTTGCCGACGAGCATCGTGATGTCGGCGGCCACGCCCTCGGCTCCCAGCGCCGCAGCGGAGAACGAGGTGGCCATCGAGAAGAAGATGACGGTGCCGCCCTGCGCGGTCGCGAGGATCGCCCCGCCCTCACAGCCCGGCACGTCGACACAGACCACGGTCACGTCGGCCGGGCCGCCGGTCGCGGTCACCGCGTCACGGAGCCCGATCGGGTCGCGGGCATCGGTGACGACCACGGTGTCCGCGAGCCCCGACCGCTCCAGGGCGGCGGCCTCGCGCTCGGTGGGCACCACGCCGACGAGGCGGCCGGCGCCGGCGGCGCGGGCGGCGGCGAGCGCGAGCGACCCGGACTTCCCGCCTCCGCCGATGACGGCGACGGTCGGGGTCGAGCCGCCCTCGACGTACTGCGCGACGACGCGGGAGGTCAACGCGGGTGCACCACACACGTCCATGACCGCGAGGCTGAGAGCCGTCGGCAGGTCGTCGGGCAGCACCGCAGCGATCGACCGGCCGAAGAGGATGGCGTGGCCCTCGGCCGGAACCTGCTCGGAGCGACCGTCCCAGCCGGCGAGGCCGTCGGTGATCACCAGCGGCGTGAGGGTGAGCGAGACCAGCGTGGCGACGCGCTGCCCGACCTGCAGGCCGAGCGGCGACTCCGGGCCGACCTCCTCGACCGTCCCGATGAGCATTCCACCGGAGCCGGTGACCGGGTTCTGCATCTTGCCGCGGTCGGCGACGATCGCCAGGACGGCGTCGCGCACCGCTCCCCCGTCGCCCCCGTGCTCGTGCTCGAGCTGGCGGAACGACGCGGCGTCGAGGTTGAGCCGCTCGACCCGGATCCGCACCTCGTCGGGCCACAGCTCCCGGCGGGTGTCCAGCCTGCGCGCAGCCTGCGGCAGGACCCGGGCCTCGTCCCGGACCCGGTGCAGACCGGTCGGGTCGCTCTGCTGCGTCACCGTCGACAATGTCCCTCCAAGATGGTTGCGCCGTAAATCATCCGGTGTGGCGATGTTGCGACCGGAGGATCTTCACGTAGTCTGGCACACATGAGCATCGAGACGTCGATCGCCGCAGGCATCTCCGAGCCCGCCGGCCAGCCCTACCCCTATGCCCGGGTGGACCTGGTGGAGCCGGACTGGACGCGCTTCCCCGGGTGGAAGGACGTCACCGCGGAGGACTGGGCCTCGGTGCAGTGGCAGCGCGCCCACTGCGTCAAGAACATCAAGCAGCTCCGCGAGCTGCTCGGCGACTTGGTCGACGAGCGGTTCTACGCCGATCTCGAGCGCGACCAGACCGAGCGCGCCACGATGTCGATGCTGGTGCCGCCGCAGATGCTCAACACGATGGTGCCGCACGTGGTGCCCTCCGGTCCAGGGTCGCTGACCGACGCGTTCTACGCCGACCCGATCCGCCACTACATGCTGCCCGTGTTCTCCGACCGGCGCACGGACTGGCCGTCGCACCCGCACGCCACCCGCGACTCGCTGCACGAGCACGACATGTGGGTCGCCGAGGGCCTCACCCACCGCTACCCGACGAAGGTGCTCGCCGAGCTGCTCCCGACCTGCCCGCAGTACTGCGGTCACTGCACCCGGATGGACCTGGTCGGCAACTCCACGCCGACCGTGGAGAAGCTGAAGTTCGTCGCCAAGCCGAACGACCGGCTCTCCGACATGCTCGACTACCTCCGGCGCACGCCCTCGGTGCGCGACGTCGTGGTCTCCGGCGGCGACGTGGCCAACATGCCGTGGCCCCGTCTGGAGGCGTTCCTGGACTCGCTGCTCGAGATCGACAACATCCGCGACATCCGGCTCGCGACCAAGGCCCTCATCGGCCTGCCGCAGCACTGGTCGCAGCCCGACGTGGTCGAGGGCGTCGGCCGCGTCGCCCGGACGGCACGGAGCCGCGGCGTCTCGATCGCGATCCACACCCACGCCAACCACGCCCAGTCGGTGACACCCGCCGTCGCCGAGGCCACGGGCCTGCTGCTCGAGGCCGGCGTCCGCGACGTCCGCAACCAGGGCGTCATCCTCAACGGGGTCAACGCCGACCCGCACGCACTGCTCGACCTGTGCTTCGCGCTGCTCGACGGCGCGCGGATCATGCCCTACTACTTCTACATGTGCGACCTGATCCCCTACAGCGAGCACTGGCGGATCTCGGTCGCGCAGGCCCAGCACCTGCAGCACCAGATCATGGGCTACCTGCCGGGCTTCGCGACGCCGCGCATCGTGTGCGACGTGCCGTTCGTCGGCAAGCGCTGGGTGCACCAGCTCGCCGACTACGACACCGAGCGCGGCATCAGCCACTGGACGAAGAACTACCTCACCTCGATCGAGGCCGGGCAGGCCGACGCGCTCCAGCGCACCTACGAGTACTACGACCCGATCCACACCCTGCCGTCGACCGGTCAGTCGTGGTGGGCCTCCCACGCCGACCTCGACGAGACCGCGCTGCGAGCCGCCGAGGTCGCCGAGGCGTCGCGTCGTACGGCGGCGCTCCAGGCCTACTGAGCTCTCGACCGGCTCGACCCGCTGTCAGCCGGTCACCGGCCGGTTCTCGTAGTACGTCGACAGCACGATCGTCGTGCGCGTCGAGACGCTCGCGACCGCGCGGATCCGGGCCAGGAGGTCCTCCAGCTCCGCGGGCGAGTGCGAGCGCACCTTGATGACGTAGGACTCCTCGCCGGCGACCGACCAGCAGGACTCGATCTCGGGCAGGCCCTCGAGCCGCTCGGGGGTGTCGTCGGGCTGGGAGGGGTCGAACGGCTTGATCGCGATGAAGGCGGTGAGCGGGAGGCCGATCTCGGCGTGGTTGACCGTGGCGCCGTACCCGAGGATCAAGCCGCGCTGCTCGAGCCGCTTCACGCGCTGGTGGACCGCGGAGGTTGAGAGCCCGGTCGCCTTGCCCAGGTCGGTGTAGGACATCCGGCCGTCCTTGGCGAGCAGCTCGAGGATCTGACGGTCGATCGCCTCGACGGCGGACGAGCTGCTGCTCTGGCTCACGGCGGCCACACTAGGGCATCCGGGCGGACCGGGGCTCTACGATCGGGGCGATGGACACGTCACCGGGCGCCGGCCGCCTCCTCCTGCTGGACTCCGCATCGATGTACTTCCGGGCCTTCTTCGGTTCCCCGGAGATCCTGTCCCCCGACGGCACCAACGTGAACGCGGTGCGCGGGATGCTCGGCTACGTCTCCTACCTCGTCGAGCAGTACCGGCCGACCCACCTGGCCTGCTGCTGGGACGAGGACTGGAGGCCGCAGTGGCGGGTCGACCTGATCCCCACCTACAAGGCGCACCGCGTGGTCGAGCCGGTCGCCGGGGCGCCCGACGTCGAGGAGGTCCCCGACCCGCTCGAGGTCCAGGTGCCGATCATCCGTGAGGCGCTCGACGCCTTCGGCATCGCGGTCGTCGGCGCACCGGGCTACGAGGCCGACGACGTGATCGGCACCCTCGCCACCGGCGCCGGCATGCCGGTCGACGTGGTCACCGGCGATCGCGACCTGTTCCAGCTCGTCGACGACGCCGCCGGTGTGCGGGTGCTCTACATCGGCAAGGGCGTGGGCAAGCACGAGCGGGTGGACGAGGCGTGGATCCTCGACAAGTACGCGGTGAAGGCGAGCCAGTACGCCGACTTCGCGACCCTCCGCGGCGACGCCTCCGACGGCCTCCCGGGGGTCAAGGGCGTCGGCGAGAAGACCGCCGCGACCCTGCTCCAGCGGTTCGGCGACATGGACGGCCTGCTCGCTGCGGCTGCCGACCCCGACAGCGACCTGGCTCCCGGGCCGCGGCTCAAGATCAAGGACGCCGCCGACTACCTCGCCGTCGCGCCCCAGGTGGTCGCGGTGGCCCGCGACCTCCACCTGCCCCGGGGCGACGCGCTCGCGCTGCCGCGGACACCGGCGGATCCCGACGCCGTCGTGGAGCTGGCCGAGCGCTGGGGCCTCACCAGCGCTGCGGAGCGGCTGGTCACGACCCTCACCGGCTGAGTCAGCCGGACCCGGCGTCGAGCAGCTCCTTCAGCCGTACGGCGAACGCGGCCGGGTCGTTCTGGGGCGACCACTCGTTGGCCACGAACCCACCGTGGTCGCCGGGCATCTCGACCGGGTCGACGTCGAGCAGGCGGGCCAGGGCCTCCCCGCCGCGGCGCGGCATGCCGGCGCCGCTCGTCGCCCCGACCGCCGGCACGATGCGCACGCCGGAGGCGCGGAGCGCGGCGGCATCAGGGACGTACGGCTCGATCCGCATGTTGTGGCCGAGCAGCGCATCGTCGCGGCTGCCGTCGTCCTCGCTGGAGAAGCCGAACTGCTCGGGTGGCGGAGCAGGCTGCTCGAGGAACTCCTCGGTGAACACGCCCTGATGCATCACCAGCTGGATGAACTTGGCCATCGCCGGGCCCTGACCGAGGCGGTCGTAGGTGTCGACGATGTCCTTGTTGATCCGCGCGAGCACGTCGCGGTCCTCGAGGATCGCGCTCAGCGGCGGCTCGTGGAGCACGGCGGAGCCGATCTCGTCGTGGTGGGCGAGGATCCAGACCAGGGCCACCACGGCGCCCCCGCTCGACGCGAACACGTCGACCGGGCCCAGACCCGTCGCCGCCACCACCCGGTGCACGTCGTCGGCGTGGCTCTCGTACGACACCTCACCGTCGTCGTCGAGCGTGCTCCGCTCGGTCATCCGCGGGTCGTAGGTGATGACGGTGCGGTCGGCGAGGTGCGGGAGCAGCTGCTCGAACCCGGAGGCTCCCATCGGCGACCCGAAGACCATCAACGGACGGTGGTTTCCAGGCGTGTCCGGCGCGTGCACGTCGTAGGTGAGGACGGCCCCGGGGACGGCGAGCTCGTGGGTGGTGGTCGTCGGCAACGTTGCTCCCTTACTCGGTCGAGACGATCCCGCGCCGCAGCAGGTCGACGGCGGCTCGGGCGGTCTTGCGGACGGGTGAGTCGCCCGCCGCGTCGGCGATCTGGCCGGCGAAGTCGACGAGCTGCTTCATCTGCCGGACGAAGTCGCCGGCGGTGAGGTCGGCGCGGGTGAGGACCTCGTCGAGGGTGTCGCCCTCGGCCCAGCGGTAGGCCGTCCAGGCGAACCCGGCGTCGGGCGGGCGGAGGAACGCCAGCCGGTGGTCCTTCTCCAGCCGCTCGAGCTCGCCCCACAACCGGACCATGGCCTCGATCGTGACGGTGATGGGTCCGCCGGGGACGCGGGGTGGCGACTCGTCGGGTCGCCGGGCCTCGAACACGAGGACCGACAGGACCGCGGCGAGCTGGGAGGGCGAGAGGTCGTCCCACATCCCCTCGCGCAGCGCTTCGGCGGCGACGAGGTCGAGGTCGGAGTAGATCCGCATCAGGCCGCGGCCACGGTCGGTGACCCGGTCGCCGTCGAGGTAGCGCAGCGCGTCGAGCACCTGGCAGACCCGGTCGAACTCCCGCGCGACGGTGTTCGTACGACGCTCCACCCGCCGGGCGAGGGTCTCGGTGTCGCGCTGCAGCTTGAAGTAGCGCTCGGTCCAGCGCGCGTGGTCCTCCCGGTCCGCGCAGCCGTGGCACGGGTGCGCCTTCATCTGCTGACGCAGGTCGCGGACCGCCTCGGCGACGGCCGGGTCGGCCGAGCCCTTCTCCAGCCGTGGCCGGGTGACCGAGAGCGGGAGGTCGTCGACGGCCTTCCGGACCGAGTCCGCGACCTGCTTGCGCAGGTGCGGGTTGCGGCCGTCGAAGCCCTTGGGCAGCCGGATCCGGCCGACCGGCTCGACGGGCACCGGGAAGTCGGGCATCGCGAGCCGTTTCGACTGCCGCGAGGCGGTCACGACCAGCGGGCGGTGCCCGTTCTCGGACAGCCCGGGGTCGAGGACCACCGCCGGGCCGGCGAACTTGCCGGCGGGCACGACGATCACGTCGCCCTTCTTGAGCCGCTCGAGGGAGACCGAGGCCTCGTCGCGACGCTCGGCGCGGCGGGCCTTGCTCGCCTCCTTCTCGACCTCGCTGACCCGGCGGCGCAGCTCGGCGTACTCCATGAAGTCGCCGAGGTGGCACTTGGCAGCCTCGGCGTAGCCGGCCAGGGCGTCCTCGGCCTTCCGCAGCTGGCGCGCGAGCCCGACCACGGCCCGGTCCGCCTGGAACTGGGCGAAGGACTGCTCCAGCAGCTCCCGAGCGCGGTGCCGGCCGTACTGGTGCACCAGGTTCACCGCCATGTTGTAGGACGGGCGGAACGACGAACGCAGCGGATAGGTGCGGGTCGACGCCAGACCCGCGAGCTCGCGCGGGTTCATGCCCGGCTGCCAGAGGACGACCGCGTTGCCCTCGATGTCGAGGCCACGCCGGCCGGCGCGGCCGGTCAGCTGGGTGTACTCCCCCGGCGTGATGTCGGCGTGGTTCTCGCCGTTCCACTTGGTCAGCTTCTCGAGCACGACGGTGCGCGCGGGCATGTTGATGCCGAGCGCGAGGGTCTCAGTCGCGAAGACGACCTTCACCAGGCCGCGCAGGTAGAGCGACTCGACGCACTCCTTGAACGCCGGCAGCATCCCGGCGTGGTGGGCGGCGACGCCGCGGCTCGCGGCGTCGCGAAACTCGTGGAAGCCGAGCACCTCGAGGTCGGCAGCCGGGAGCTGGCCGAGCGTCCGCTCGACGTAGTCGATGACCTCGTCGCGCTCGGCGGGCGTGTTCAGCCGGAGGTTGGCGTCGAGGCACTGCCGGACGGCCGCGTCGCACGCAGCGCGGCTGAAGATGAAGACGATCGCCGGGAGCATGTGGTCGCGCTCGAGCCGCTCGATCACCTCGGTGCGACCGGGGATCCACACCCGGCGGCCGTTGCCGACACTGCGCGGGTTCTTCGACGACCCCGGCTTCCCCTTGCGCGGCGACCGCCGGTCGCGCATCAGCCGGGTGCTGGCCCAGTCGTCGCGGGCGATCCGCATCAGCTCGTCGTTGACGGGTGCACCCTCGCGCACGAATCCAGCAGAGGCGTCGACGTCGGAGGACGCGAACAGGTCGAGCAGCCGCCGGCCGACCATCACGTGCTGGTAGAGCGGGACCGGCCGGCGCTCGGCGACGATGGTCGCGGTCTCGCCGCGCACGGTCTCGAGCCACTCACCGAACTCCTCGGCGTTCGAGACCGTCGCCGACAGCGACACCACGGTCACCGACTCCGGGAGGTGGATGATGACCTCCTCCCACACCGCGCCGCGGGACCGGTCGGCGAGGTAGTGGACCTCGTCCATCACGACGAAACCGAGGCCGATGAGCGTCCGCGAGCCCGCGTAGAGCATGTTGCGCAGCACCTCGGTCGTCATCACGACCACCGGCGCCTCGCCGTTGATGGTGATGTCACCGGTGAGCAGGCCGACCCGCTCGGGGCCGTAGCGGGCGACCAGGTCGTGGTACTTCTGGTTGGACAGCGCCTTGATCGGGGTCGTGTAGAAGCACTTCCGACCGGTCTCGATCGCGAGGTGGACGGCGAACTCCCCCACCAGCGTCTTCCCCGCGCCGGTCGGCGCCGCGACCAGCACGCCCTTGCCCGCCTCCAGCGCCCGGCAGCCCTCGACCTGGAAGTCGTCGAGGTCGAAGGCGTACGACGCCGCGAACTCGTCGAACACGCTCATGTGAGGACCCCCAGGGCCTGCGGGACCGCCTCGACCGTGAGCGGGAGCGCGCCGTACCGCTCCCCATCCGCGTAGCCGACGATGCCGGGGCAGGCGACGGTGACCCGGCGGACCCGGTGCCGACTGAACCGTGGGTGGTCGGTGTGGGTGCCGTTGAAGAGCTTCGGATAGGTGCGGACCAGCGCCGGCTTGGTCATCGGCCCGATCACGATGACGTCGAGGAGCCCGTCGTCGAGCGACGCGCCCTCGGCGATCCGGAGCCCACCCCCGAACGAGGGGCCGTTGCCGACTGCCACGAGCATCGCCTCGAGCTGGCGCTGCTCGCCGTCGAGGTCGAGCTCGTAGCGCAACGGCTCGAACGTGCGCAGCTCGGCGATCGTCGCCAGGTTGTAGCGCATCTGGCCGCGCGGCCAGGTCATCCGGTTCGCGCGCTCGTTGACCACGGCGTCGAAGCCGGCGGCGAGGACGGTCACGAACCAGCGGTCTCCGGACCGCGCCAGGTCGATCGTCCGGGGCTGCCACGCGAGCAGCCGGGCGGCGGCCGCCGCCGGGTCCTTGCGCGGGATGTCGAAGTAGCGCGCGACGTCGTTGCCGGTGCCGGCCGGCAGGACGCCCAGCGGCACGTCGGAGCCGGCGAGCGCCTGCACGGCCAGGTGCACCAGCCCGTCGCCGCCACACACGACCAGCGCCTCGACGCCGTCGGCGACGGCCTTGCGGGCCAGGTCGGACGCCTCCTCGGCGTCGCGCCCCGCGAGCGAACGCACCCGCCAGCCCGCGCCGTGCAGCAGCGGGAGGGCGACGTCGCGGACCCGCGCGGCACGGCCCTTGCCCGCCGCGGGGTTCGTGAGGAGGGCGATGTCGCGGGTCACGTGCCCAACCTATCGACCGACCCGGTGACGTCAGCCTCCGCCGCGGTCCCAGCCCGATCCGTCGCGCGCCACCCGGAGCCGGACGGCGAAGTGGTCGGGCGGGGCCCCGACGGCCTTGGCGAGCCGGCCGACCGCGTCGAGCACCCGCGGGGCCGGGAAGTCCGTGCCCGGAGCCCCGAGCGTGAGCCGGTCCTCGCGTCGTACGACGTGGACCTGGCCGTGCCGCCACGCCTGGTGGATCTGCACCCGCGTCGCCTCGTCCACCACGGCGACCGGGTAGGCCACGTCGCCGGCCAGCAGGTCGCAGGGCAGCTCGGCGTCGGTGACGTCGCTGTGCAGCAGGCCGGGCACGATGCCGTTGCGGAGCGGCCCGACCGCCGACCAGGTGACCGGGTCGGTGCCCAGCCAGTCGGGGAGGTCGAACGCGTCGACCTCGTGGCACCGGGTGTCGGTCACAGGGGCGAGGCCTCGTCCGGGCTCAGGCCGGCGTTGATGCCGCGCTTGTCCCGTCGCCGGTCGTTGAGACGCGCGATCACCTCGGAGATCAGGAAGAGGACGATCATCGGGACGGCCATGAACGACATCGTGAACGGGTCGCCCGACGGCGTGATGACGGCCGCGAAGACGAAGGTGCCGACGATGATCCACGGCCGGTGCGCGCCGAGGGTCTTGCCCTTGAGGACGCCGGCCAGGTTCAGCATCACCACGAAGACCGGGATCTCGAAGGCGATCCCGAAGCCCAGCATCGTGCGGATGAAGAAGGTCAGGTAGTCGTTGAACTCCACCAGGTTGGTGAGGTCGGCGGGTGTGAAACCGATGAGGACCTCGAGCCCCTTCGGCAGGGTCAGGTAGCCCAGGATGATCCCGACGAAGAACAGTGGACCAGCGACGGCGCCGAAGATCGCGGTCCACTTCTTCTCGTTGCGGTGCAGGCCGGGCAGGATGAATGCCCAGATCTGGTAGAGCCAGATCGGGCTGGAGCCGATGACCGCGGCCAGGCCGCAGAGCTTGAGGTAGAGCAGGAAGCCACCGGCCGCGCCCGCGGTCGTCGCTTCGGTCTGTCCGTCGGGCAGCTGATCCTGGGCCTTCAAGTACGGCTCGAGGACGAGGTCGAGCAAGGGGTCGAAGAAGAACAGGGCAACCACGAACGCGGCGATGATCGCCGTGGACCCCTTGAGTATTCGAGCGCGCAGCTCGCGCAGGTGGTCGGACAACGCCATCCGACCGTCGTCCCCGACGGGGTGGACCGGCTTGCCGACGAAGAGCTGGACGACTCCCGTGAGCGACAAGTGGGGTCCGGATCAGATGTTGTGCTTGCGCTGCTCGTCGACGATCTCGCCCTCGGCGATCCCATCGTCGGCGGGCGCGAGCTGCTGGGGTGCCGTCGGCGCGGTGTCCTTGTCGTCGTCGTCGTCGCGCAGGCCCTTGGTCTCGGACTTGAAGATCCGCAGCGCCTGGCCCGTGCCGCGGGCGAGCTCCGGCAGCTTGGCCGCACCGAACACGAGGATCACGATCGCCAGGATGATCAGCCACTCCGCGCCTTGGGGCATCGCGATCAGGGGAAGCATCAGGGACCAACTCTCGCATCGGGAACGACGTTCGCCCTCATACTACGCCGCACTCAGCGATAGAGGGCCAGCGTCTCCTGTGCAGTCGCTGAGAACGACTCCGCGAACTCCGCGGGGGCCTTCACCGAGG
Organism: Nocardioides silvaticus; assembly: GCF_003160695.1. Taxonomy (GTDB): domain Bacteria; phylum Actinomycetota; class Actinomycetes; order Propionibacteriales; family Nocardioidaceae; genus Nocardioides; species Nocardioides silvaticus. The sequence goes on along the minus strand of NZ_QGDD01000002.1, from coordinate 572,080 downwards.
CGTACGGCGCCAGGCGCAGCAGCAGGCGCATCAGCCACCGGGGATCGGCGACCGGGAGGTCCGCTTCGAGCACCCCGTCCGCGCCCTCCCGCACCTCCTGCATCGGGTAGTAGTGCGGCACCCAGTCGGCCTGCGGCTGGAGCACCAGCGTGGCCACCGTTCCGCCCGGCGGCGCCTCACCCGACAACAGTCCCTCGGTGACCTCGCGCGGCGGCGTCTGGGGCGTCGTGGTGGGCGTGTCGAGGACGAGCGCGTCGGTGATCCGGTCGAGCCGGAACAGCCGCTCGCTGCCTGCGGTGTGGCACCAGGCGTCGAGGTAGCGGAACCGGCCGTGCGGTACGACGCCGCGCGGGTCGACGACACGCTCCGACAGCTCGTCGCGGGCCGGCACGTGGTAGGTGAGTCGCACCTGGCGCTGCTCGTCGGCCGCGCGCTGGAGCGTGTCGGACAGGGCGAGCTCGGCCACGTCGGACGACCGGGCGTCCACCGCGATCCGCCGCGCCGCTGCGGCGCTGGCCGCGGCCGCGTCGAGCTTCGCCAGCACCGCGTCGATGATCGCCTGCGTGTCGGCGGTCGACACGTCCCGCAGCGCGAGGAGGGCCACCTGGACCGCCGACGCCTCGGTCGGGCTGAGGCGCAGCGGGCGGGCCAGGTAGTCGGCGTTCTCGATGCGGATGACACCGTCGCTGACCGGTCCGCCCTCCTCGGACTCGATGGCGTCGAGGTCGACGTCGATCAGGTCGTCGGGCAGCCCGCCCGGCAGCCCGCACATGAAGAGCACCTTGAGGTCCCGCAGCACCTGCTCGGGCGTCGTGCCCAGCAGCTCCGCGGCGTCGGCCAGCCGGACCTGGTCGCGGTGGTGCAGGAACGGCACCAGCGTCAGCAGCCGCGCCACCTGGTCGCGCGCACCCGGCGCCGCGGCGCCCGACGTCGCCGTCACCTGGTCACCGCCTCGAGCCGGCTCACGACGACCGACCGGAGCGCGGCGGGCTCGACGAGCACGACGTCGGGCCCGTGGTAGAGCACCTCGTCGACGAAGCCGCGGGCCGGCCGGTCGAGCTCGACCCGGTCCCACGTCGTACCGGCGTCCGGACCCTCGACGCCCTCGTCGATGCGCGCCGCCCGCCGGCGGAAGCTGTGGCCGGTGCCCTTCCGGACCAGGAGCACCGCCCGCTCGGCGGCAGGCGTCGGCGCCAGCCGCTGGATCGTCTCGCGCAGGTCGGTGTCGGGCGGCACCTCGTAGGCGCGGGGCGGCCCGACCTTGCGGACGGCGCCGACGACGCGGTCGAGCCGGAACACCCGCTCGGCGCCGCGGTCGGTGTCGAAGCCGACCAGGTACCACCGGCCCGACGTGCGCACCATCCCCCACGGCTGGAGGTGGCGCCGCCGGCTCGCCTCGTCGTCGGGACGCTGGTAGTCGAACTCGATGCAGGTGCGGTCACAGACGGCCTCCCAGCAGGTCGCGAACGCGGGCTCGTCCGCGGTCAGCCGGGGCTGCGCGATCTCGAGCGCCGTCAGGTCCACGTCGATCCCGGCCGCGCTCAGCTTGCGGACCGCGTCGGTGGTCGCCTGCGCCATCGTCGCCTGCTGCCAGACCCGCGAGGCGAGGCCGACGACCGCGGCCTCCTCCGGGGTCAGCGAGACGTCCGGCAGCGCGAACTCGTCGGGCGGGATCCGGTAGCCCACCTCGTCGTCGAAGAGCGGGTCGAGCTGGGCGACCTCGACCGGCACGCCGAGGCTCCGCAGCTCCTCCTTGTCGCGCTCGAACATCTTCTCGAAGGCGTCCGGGCGGGAGTCCGGGTACAGCAGCTCCCGGATCCGGTCCTTGGCGATCGGACGCCGCTGCACGAGCAGCATGATGAGGAGGTTGAGCAGGCGCTCGCTCTTCGGCGCGGGCATGGCCCCTATCTTGCCTTGCGGCGCCCGGTTTGTCGGACCCGATGAACGCGGGGAGTCAGGCGGCGGCCAGGACGTCGATGACGAAGTAGAGGATGTCGTCCTTCTTGATGTCCTCGCCCGAGCCGGCCTTGCCGTAGCCCTTCGCGGGCGGGATCTCGACGATGATCCGGCTGCCGACCGGCACGCCCACGAGCGCGTCGGACCAGCCCTCGATCACCGAGGTGCCGGGGCCCTGGGCGCCGTCGATGTTGACCTTCAGCGGCTCGCGCTTCTTGGTGTAGCTGCCGTCGAACGGCTTCTCGCCGCCCCAGGTCTGGCCGAGGTAGTTGACGACCGCGAGGTCGCCCTTCTCGATCGCCGGGCCCTCGCCCTCGAGCAGGACCGCGGTGCGGACCTCCTTGGCCTTCACGTCGGGCTTCTCCACGCCGGAGGAGTCGATCGCGGTCGGGATGCCGTCCTCGACCTCGACGGTCGGCGCCCAGGCCGGGGCCGCCTTCCTGGCGCCCTTCGGGCCCTCGAGCGCGACGGAGTCCAGGTCGGCGACCACCACGAAGCCGTCCTCGTTGCCGATGCCGATCTGGGCGAGGTTCAGCGCGAGCTCCCCGAACTCCTCCTCGGCGTCGACGGTCAGCGCGATCCGGGTGCCGAGAGTCGTGCCCGCCTCGACCTGCTCGGCGACCAGCGCGGTGACCAGGTCGATGACCTGCTGCGGCTCGGGCTGCTCCTCGCCGACCGTCAGCGCCACCGCGGTGCGCTCCTCCCCGTAGGTCTCGAGCGCGATCTCCTGGGTGAAGTCGTCGGAGATGGCCAGGTTGACCAGCACCTCGTCACCGTCCTCGAGCGCGGCGCCGTCGCCCTCCTCGAGGACCTCGGACTGGGTCTCGCCCGGCTCCAGGCCCGCCTTCCAGTCGACCTCGGGCAGCTCGCCGACCGGACCGGAGATCTCGACGGCGTCGAAGCCGGCCGCCGTGTCCTCCTCAGGGGTGTCGTCACCACACGCGGTCAGGGCAGCAAGGGCGCACACCGCCACGGCGGAGAGCGCGGCGGGGCGGGTCAGTCGGCTGAGCACCCGCAAACCCTACAAGCCCCGCGCAGAGGCCGAAGAACTACATCCCGTCGATCAGACGCTGCACCCGCTCGTCGTACGCACGGAACGGGTCCTTGCACAGCACGGTGCGCTGGGCCTGGTCGTTGAGCTTGAGGTGCACCCAGTCGACGGTGAAGTCCCGCCGTCGTTCCTGGGCCTTGCGGATGAACTCCCCGCGCAGCCGGGCGCGGGTGTTCTGCGGCGGCACCGACTTGGCCTCGAAGATCCGCAGGTCGGTGGTCACCCGGGCGACCGCGCCCCGCTTCTCGAGCAGGTAGTAGAGCCCGCGGTTGCGGTGGATGTCGTGGTAGGCGAGGTCGAGCTGCGCGATCCGCGGGTGGCTGAGTGGTAGGCCGTGCTTGGCGCGGTAGCGGTCGATCAGCTTCCACTTGATGACCCAGTCGATCTCGCGGTCGACCAGCCCCAGGTCGTCGGACTCGACCGCTTTGAGCCCGCGCTCCCACAGGTCGAGGGTGCGCTCGATGATCGGGGTGCTGATGCCGCGCCGGTCGACGAAGTCGCGGGCCTTGGCGAGGTACTCGCCCTGGATGTCGAGGGCGCTGGCCTCGCGGCCGTTGGCGAGCCGCACCTTCCGGCGCCCGGTGACGTCGTGGGAGATCTCGCGGATCGCCCGGATCGGGTTCTCCATCGTGAGGTCGCGCATCACCACGCCCTCCTCGATCATCCGCAGCACCAGGTCGCAGGACGCCACCTTGAGCATGGTGGTGGTCTCGCTCATGTTGCTGTCGCCGACGATCACGTGCAGCCGGCGGTACTTCTCCGCGTCGGCGTGCGGCTCGTCGCGGGTGTTGATGATGGGACGGCTGCGGGTGGTCGCGCTCGAGACGCCCTCCCAGATGTGCTCGGCCCGCTGGCTCACCGAGTACGACGTGCCTCTCGGCGTCTGGGTGACCTTGCCCGCGCCCACGATGATCTGCCGGGTGACCAGGAACGGGATCAGCACGTCGGCGAGCCGGCTGAACTCCCCCGCCCTGCTGACGAGGTAGTTCTCGTGACAGCCGTAGGAGTTGCCGGCGGAGTCGGTGTTGTTCTTGAAGAGGTAGATCTCGCCGGCGATGCCCTCGTCGTGCAGCCGCTGCTCGGCGTCCAGCAGCAGGCCCTCGAGGACCCGCTCCCCCGCCTTGTCGTGGGTGACCAGCTCGGTGACGTCGTCGCACTCGGGCGTGGCGTACTCCGGGTGGCTGCCGACGTCGAGGTAGAGCCGGGCTCCGTTGCGGAGGAAGACGTTGCTGGACCGGCCCCACGACACCACCTTGCGGAACAGGTAGCGGGCCACCTCGTCGGGGCTCAGCCGGCGCTGGCCCTTGAACGTGCAGGTGACGCCGTACTCGTTCTCGATCCCGAAGATCCGGCGGTCCATGACCAGAGCCTACGGTGCGCGACCAGTGTGTGGGGGATGTCGGTGGTGGCGCTGCGCCCGGTTCCGGGCTAGTTTCGTCGCACGGCTGCGTAACAGACCGACGGCCGGGTCCTCCGGGAACCGTGAGGTGATCCGTCTTGTTGCACGCTCCGATCGTCACCAGCTTCGTGACGAGCGATCCCGACGTCGGAAGTGCCCGGGTCGCCGAGGTGTACGCCGACAACCGGCTCCGGGTCACCGAGGACAGCGAGAGCTTCCACCTCGAGCAGCGCCGCGCCGACCTGGGCGCCGTCCGCCTCGACACGTTCAGCAACTCGCTGACGACCGAGTACACGATGCAGCCCCTCGGTCAGGTGATCATCGCCCGGATGCTCCACAGCGAGCTGGACGTGTGGACCGAGCAGACCCACCGCAGGCTCGGTCCCGGCGACGTCGCCCTGCTCGCCCAGGCCGACCGCGAGTACGCGACCACCGTCCACGGCGCACGGATGCAGCTGGTCGGCATCGACCTGGACCTGCTCGACGAGGTCGACGGCGGACCGGAGGACGCCGGCCGGCGTCTCCGCTACGAGCCGCTCGACCCGGCCCGCGCCGCGGCCTGGCAGCGCACCGTGCGGTACGTCGCCGACACCCTGCTCGACGACGCGGACACCAGCCCGCTGGTGCTCGGCAGCACCGCCCGGCTACTGGCGGCCAGTCTGCTGTCGGCGTTCGCGCCGGACGACGCCACGGAGCCGGTCGTCCGCGCCGACGCGCTCCCCGGACTGGTCCGCCGCGCCGTGGCCTACTGCGACGCGAGTCCCGACCTCGACATCGGCGTCGCCGACATCGCCCGCGCGTGCCACGTGTCGGTGCGCACGCTCCAGGTCGCCTTCCGGCGGCACCTCGGGACCACGCCGATGACCTACCTCCGGCGGGTGCGCCTGGACCGCGCCCGGGCCGACCTGGTGGCCACGGACCCCGACGAGGCGACGGTCACCAGGATCGCCGCCCGCTGGGGCTTCGCCGACGCCGGGCGGTTCAGCGCCCACTACCGCGAGGCGTACGGCGAGCTCCCCCGCGACACGCTCCGCCGTCGCTGATCAGCCGACTCCTCAGAGCGGCGGCGCGACCGGAGGCTCGCCCGAGCCCGGTTCGTCCGCCGTGGGTGCCGGAGGAGCGTCGGTCTCCGGTGCCGCGTGCTCCTCCGGACCGCGGTCGCCGAGCAGCTCCTCGAGCCGGGCGGGCCGGATCCGGGCGAACTTGCGCGGCTGGGTGCGGGTGCGGTCGAGCACGGCGACCTCGAGGTCGCCGACCGGGATCACCCGGTCGGTGGTCTGGCCCCCGTCGGTCGAGTGCCCGAGCGCCGCCACCGCGACGGCGAGCGCGTCGGCGAGGCCGGCACCCTCGACGTAGTGCTCGGCGAGGTACGAGGACACCGTCTCGGCGTCGCCGCCCATGACGGCGTAGCCGTGCTCGTCGGCGACCCGGCCCTCGTAGGTGAGCCGGTAGACCTGGTCCTCCTCGGGGAGGCTGCCGACCTCGGCGACGAAGATCTCGACCTCGTAGGGCTTCTCGCCGCCGCTGGAGAAGATCGTGCCCAGCGTCTGCGCGTAGGCGTTGGCGAGGCCCCGGCCGGTCACGTCGCGGCGGTCGTAGGAGTAGCCGCGCATGTCGGCCAGCCGGACGCCGGCGATGCGCAGGTTCTCGAACTCGTTGTAGCGCCCGACGGCCGCGAACGCGATCCGGTCGTAGATCTCGGAGATCTTGTGCAGCGCCTGGGACGGGTTCTCGGTCACGAGCAGCACGCCGTCGGCGTACTGCACCGCCGCCAGCGAGCGGCCCCGGGCGATGCCCTTGCGCGCGAAGTCCGCCCGGTCCTTCATCAGCTGCTCGGGCGAGACGTAGAACGGCATGCTCATCGCGCGTCCTCCGTCCCGAGCAGGGGTGCGTTGGGTCCGTCCGGCCGCTGCATGCGGCCGGCGACGACCTCGTCGGCGAGGGCGGCGATCTCGTCCTCGGGGAGCTTGCGCCCGCCGTCGGCGGTCACCACGTGGATGACCGGGAAGATCCGCCGGGTCAGGTCGGGCCCGCCCGTCGCGGAGTCGTCGTCGGCTGCGTCGTACAGCGCCTGGAGCGCCAGCGTCACGCAATCGCGCTCGGTCAGGTCCTCACGGTAGAGCTTCTTCATCGCGCCACGCGCGAACAGCGAGCCGGAGCCGACGGTGAAGAAGTGGGTCTCCTCGTGGCGGCCGCCGGTCACGTCGTAGCCGAAGATCCGGCCGTGGCCGCGGTCGAGGTCGAACCCGGCGAACATGGGGACGACGGCCAGGCCCTGCATCGCCATGCCGAGGTTGGCCCGGATCAGGGCGCTGAGCCGGTTGGCCTTGCCGTCGAGGGACAGGATGCTGCCCTCGATCTTCTCGTAGTGCTCGAGCTCGACCTGGAACAGGCGGACCATCTCCACCGCGAGGCCCGCAGTGCCGGCGATGCCGACCACGGAGAACTCGTCGGCCGGGAAGACCTTGTCGATGTCGCGCTGGGCGATGACGTTGCCCATCGTCGCGCGACGGTCACCCGCCATCACCAGGCCGCCCTGGAAGGTGGCGGCGACGATCGTGGTGCCGTGCGGCGCCAGGTCCGCGGCGCTGCCGGCGGGCAGCGACTTGCGTGCGGGGAGCAGGTCGGGGGCGTTCTCGCTCAGGAAGTCGCTGAACGACGAGGTGCCCGGCTGCATGAACGCAGCCGGGATGCGGGCGTCGGTCATTCCCCGCCCTTCTGGATGAACGACTTCACGAAGTCCTCGGCGTTGGTCTCGAGCACGTCGTCGATCTCGTCGAGGATCGCGTCGACGTCGTCGTCGAGGGCTTCCTTGCGCTCGGCGACGTCGGTCTCGGGGGCGACCTCGGTCGTCTCCTGCTCCTCGCCGGACTTGCGCGGCTGCTTCTGCTCCTGGGCCATGTTCGAAAGCCTAGCGAGTGAGCGCAGCGACGAGGGCCTCTGCCGTGTCGCAGCGGTCGATCAGGTCGCCGACGTGCGCCCTGCTGCCGCGCAGCGGGTCCATCGTGGGCACCCGTTGCAGCGACTCCCGCCCGGGCAGGTCGAAGATGACGGAGTCCCAGGACGCGGCGGCGACGTGCGCCGCGTACTTCTCCAGGCAGCGGCCACGGAAGTAGGCCCGGGTCTGCTCCGGCGGCTCGGTCATCGCCCGTTCGACGTCGGCGTCGTCGAGGAGCCGCTGGATCCGGCCGGCCTTCACGAGCCGATGGTAGAGACCCTTCTCGGGCCGCACGTCGGAGTACTGGTAGTCGATGAGCTGCAGCTTCGCGTCGTCCCAGTCCAGGCCGTCGCGGGAGCGGTACTGCTCGAGCAGCTTGAGCTTCGCGACCCAGTCGAGCTGGTCGGCCAGCGACATCGGGTCGCGCTCGAGCCGGTCGAGCACGTCCTCCCAGCGGGCGAGCACGTCGAGGGTCTGCTCGTCGGCGTCGGCGCCGAGCCGGTCCTCGACGTACTTCTTGGCCAGGTCGAGGTACTCCATCTGCAGCTGCACGCCCGTCAGCCGGCGACCGTCGGAGAGCGTGATGGTCTGCTGGAGGGTCGGGTCGTGGGAGACCGCGCGCAGCGAAGCGACGGGCGTGTCGACGGCGAGGTCGCGGCTGATGAACCGCTCCTCGATCATCGCCAGCACCAGCGCGGTCGTGCCGACCTTGAGGTAGGTCGAGATCTCCGAGAGGTTGGCGTCGCCGATGATCACGTGGAGCCGGCGGTACTTCTCGGGATCGGCGTGCGGCTCGTCGCGGGTGTTGATGATCGGCCGCTTGAGCGTGGTCTCGAGGCCGACCTCGACCTCGAAGAAGTCCGCGCGCTGGCTGATCTGGTAGCCCTGCTCGCGCCCGTCCTGGCCGCGGCCGACCCGACCGGCGCCGCAGAACACCTGTCGGCTGACGAAGAACGGTGTCAGGTGGCGCACGATGTCGGCGAACGGCGTCGACCGGCGCATCAGGTAGTTCTCGTGGGCGCCGTACGACGCGCCCTTGTTGTCGGTGTTGTTCTTGTAGAGCACGATCGAGGGGTTGCCAGGCAGCTGCTGGGCCAGTCGGGCGGCGTCGAGCATCACCTGCTCCCCCGCCTTGTCCCAGCGCACGACGTCGAGCGGCGAGACCACCTCGGGTGTGGAGTACTCCGGGTGCGCGTGGTCGACGTAGAGCCGGGCGCCGTTGGTGAGGATGACGTTGGCCAGCCCGAGGTCCTCGTCGGTGAGCTGGGTCGGGTCGGCGACCTGCCGGGACATGTCGAACCCGCGGGCGTCGCGCAGCGGCGACTCCTCCTCGAAGTCCCACCGGGCCCGACGGGCGCGCACCGTGGCCGACGCATAGGCGTTGACCACCTGCGACGACGCCACCATCGGGTTGGCCGTGGGCACGCCCTGGACCGAGATCCCGTACTCGACCTCGGTGCCCATCACGCGCCGCACGCTCATGTGTTCAGCCTACGCGGGCGGCCCGCGCCCACCTCCCCAGTCCGCTGCGTTTCGCGATTCGTCGACCCTCTCGGTCATCCTGCTGCGCATGCAGCCTCCCGACCAGGACCCCGGCGCAGCCGCTCCCCCTCCGCCTCCGGTGCTCCCGCCGCCGCCGAACGGACCGACCCGGACCGTCGTCGCCACCGTCCCGACGGCGCGGGCCGCGCTCCGCGCCGCGGTCGAGCCGCTGCTCGCCTACGCCTTCGCGCTCGCCGCGGCCGTCGGGCTGATGGTGCTCGTGGTGCTCGCGATCGCCGTGGGCTCCGACGGCGGCGACGCCGCCGCCGCGGCGGACGACATCGACATCGAGGCGATCGGCGTCCTCGTCGGGATGCCGTTCCAGCTCGCCGGCATGGCGCTCGGCGGATCGCTGACGCTCGGTGACGGCGCCTTCAGGGTCTCGCTGTTCGCTCCGCCGCTGCTCGTCACCGCAGTGTTCACCATCGCGGCCTTCCTGCTGTCGCGTCGGGCCGAGACGGCGAGGCCGTCGGCGAGCGGGCCGGAGCGGGTGCTCCTCGCGGCTTCCGGCGGCGTCGTCACGGCCGTGCTGGTCGTGGTCGCCACCCGGTCGCTGGCGATGCGGGACGAAGGCCTCTCGCTGCACGCCGCGTCGGTCGGTCTGTTCTTCGGCGTTCTCGCCCTCGCCTTCGCGAGCGGCCTGCTCGGTCGACTGGCCGCCCATGGCTCGCTCTGGCCGCACTGGCTACCCGCGGACGGACGGCGAGCGGCGCACCTGGTGAGCCAGTACGTTCTTGTGTTCGTCGCCGCCGGCATCCCGGTCGCCGTCCTCTGGCTGCTGGTCGACGCCGGTCCCGAGGCTGCGTTGTTCGCCGTCGTCTGGGGTCCGACCGTCGCCCTCGTCGCCTTCGGGATGGGCCACCTCGGCGCACTGAGCGTGCCCGGGTCGCACGAGTTCGCCTGGGACCTGGGCTGGTTCCCCGGCGTCGTCCTGCCGCTGCTCGCGTTGCTCCTCACCGTGACCGCCGCGACGGCGTGGCACCTGCGCCGCGGTGAGGACCGCGAGCTTCTGGCGCAGCCTGCCTCGTGGACGTCGCTGGCCTGTGCGTTCGGTGCTGCCGCCCTGCCGATCTGCCTGCTTTCCACCGTCGGCATCTCCGGCGGGCTCTTCGAGCTGACCGGAGGCGTCACGTTCGGGGTCGCCTACTGGCTGATCCCGGTTCTCGCGGTCTGGGGCGCCGTGATCGAGGTGCTGTCGCGCTTCGTCGCGCCCTCCCTCGCGTCGGCGGTGCCAGGTCCGATCGCTCGTCGGCTGGCGGTCGGCCCCTCCCACCTTCGGCCCCCGGCACCAGTGCCCGTGCAGCGGATCCCGATGTCGCCGTCCGACCGCGCCCGCGCCAAGAAGGCGCTCATTGGCGCCGCCGTCGTCGGCGGTCTCGGATTGGGTGTCTGGATCGTGGTGAGCGTCGTCGGGAGCTCGGCGTACTCCCCCGAGTCGTACGCGGAGGATTACCTGGACGCGCTCGTGGAGGGTGACGCCGAGCGCGCGGCCGAGCTATCGCCGGTGGACGACGACGAAGCCGCGGACGCTCTGCTGACCAACGAGGTCTACGAGGCGGCCGGGGATCGGATCACCGGCTACGAGATCACCGACCTCCAGGAGTTCGGCGACACGGTGACGGTCACCGTGGACCTCGAAGGAGTGGAGAACGGCGACGGCGTCGAGTTGAGCCTCGAGGAGGACGGCAGCCGGGCGCTGTTCTTCAGCGCCTGGAAGGTGACCGATGGCGGTCTGGCGAGCGAGCTCACCGTTTCGGTCCCCGAGTCGAGCTCGTCGGTCGAGGTCAACGGCGTCGAGGTGCCGGCTGGGGCCGGCTCCGACGTCGACCTCTGGGCGCTCCCCGGCAGCTACGTGGTCAACCCGTACGGCGACAGCGAGTGGCTCGAGCCAGTGGAGACCGAGACGGTGGTCTCCCCCGGCTCGTGGGGCACTTACGCCGAGACCCCCGAGCCGGAACCGTCCGAGGCGCTGACGACCTTTGTCCAGACGGAGATCGAAGGCTGGGTCGAGGGTTGCATGACAGCCACCGAGCCGGACCCCGCCGACTGCCCGCAGGAGATCTACCCCTACGGCGACGAGCAGCGAAACCTCGAGTGGCGCCTGGACCAGATGCCGACGGTCTCATGGGACGGCTTTTACGGCAGCTTTCCTGCGAACCTCTCCTCCGACGCGCCCGGCGAGGCGTCCGCGACCTACGAATACGACGACAGCTACGGCTTCGGGAAGCCGAGCTGGGTGGAGGAGACCGAGACGTCGACGTTCTACGTGTCCGTCGAAGTCGATCTCGACGGTGACGAGCCGCGGGTGACCTTCGACAGCTACTGACCCGTGCGTTGGACCCGCCCGCGCGGGGTACCACCCTCGCGGCCGGAGGGAGTTCGCAGATGTCGGTAAAGGAACAAGCGCGCGAGGCACAGGACACCGCGGCCCTGTCGTGGATGGCGCGGCTGGGCTTCGTCATGTACGGCGTCGTGTACTTCGTGGTCGGCGTGCTCGCCGTCCAGCTCGCACTCGGCGACAGCGAGGGCAAGGCGTCGGGCGACGGCGCGCTCCGCGAGCTCGCCCGGCAGCCGTTCGGGGAGGTCGTCCTCGTCGTCGCCGCGATCGGGCTGGCTGCCCTGGCGGTCTGGGAGGTCTGCGAGGCCGTCGGCGGCCACACCGACCGGGACGGCGGCAAGCGGGTCGCGGCCCGCGCCGGCTCGGGAGCGCGGGCGGTAGTCTTCGCCGTGCTGGCGTTCCTGGCCGCCCAGATCGTGTTCGGCAGCTCGTCGGGCGGCGGAGGCGGGGGCACCGACACCTACACCTCGAAGCTGATGGACCTGCCGTTCGGTCCCTGGCTGGTCGGGGCGGTCGGCGTCGGGATCATCGGCTTCGGCCTCAACAGCGTCCACCAGGGTCTCAGCGACCGGTGGGAGAACGACCTGCAGCACGGCGCCCGGTCCGGGAGCACGGGCACCGCGCTCGCCACGATCGCGCGCACCGGGTTCGTCGCGCGGGGCGCCGCGTTCGCGATGATCGGCGGCCTGTTCGTGTGGGCGGCACTCACCCACGACGCCCGGAAGTCCGCCGGGCTCGACCAGGCGCTGCGCGAGCTCCGCGACGCGCCGTACGGCCCGTGGCTGCTCGGCGCGATCGCCGTCGGTCTGGCCGCCTACGGCTTGTTCAACGTCGCCAAGGCCTGGGCGCTGCGCGACTGACGCGCCCGGCTCAACCGGCGACCGCCATCAGCTCGGCTCGTGCGCGGTCCAGCACCTCGCCGGCGGTGAGCCGGTCCGCTTCGGCGCGCACCGACGTCAGCTCCTGGGCGGGCACGAGGTCGTCGACCGACACGTAGACCCGGCTGCTGTGGCGCGCGATCGACGGCCCGACGGCCGCGGCACCCGGTTGGACGTCGGCGACCATCAGCAGCAGCGCCGCCGTCCGGTGCCGCCCGGCCTCGGCGAGCAGGCCGGCGGCGTTGCGCGCCGTCGTCCAGAGCTGGGTGGCGTGGCCGGTGCGCTGCCAGAGGTCGAGCAGCTCGGCGAAGTCCCGTGCGGCTGCGGGCAGGTCGCCCAGCCGGGTGCGGGCCGACGCCAGCGCCACGCTGGCGACCCCGACGACGAAGGTCGTGCCGGCCCGCCGGGCCATCTCGATCGCCTCCAGGTAGCAGCCGACTGCCTCGGCCGGCGACGTGGTCGCGCGCAGCTCGCCCTCGACGTAGGCCGCGAACGCGGCGTGGGACCCGCAGCCGGACCTCCGGATCGCGGGGTGTGCTCGGTCCAGCAGCTCCCGCGCCCGCTCGTGGTCGCCTCCGTACGCAGTCGCGAGCGCAGCGGAGGCCAGCCAGGCGCCGCTCACGACGCGGCGGCCCTCGCCCGAACGGACCCAGAGCTCCGCGGCCCGGGCGAAGTCCCCACGGAAGTGGGCCACCGAGCCGAGCACGCGGAGCGGGCGGTGCAGCTGCGCTGGCGTGGCGTCCGGGCCGGCGAGGGCGATCGCCCGCTCGGCCAGCGTCCGGGCCCGGTCGAGGTCGCCGACCAGCCGGGCGGCCTCGCCAGCGGCGCCGACCACCTCCACCTCGCTCTCGTGCCCGGCGAGACGGGGATCGTCGGCCAGCTCAAGCGCCCAGGCCCACAGCTCCCGCAGGTCCCGCCAGATCGAACCCTCCTCGAGCGCGAGGGTGATCCCGACCAGCACGTCGTCGCGGCCTCGCGTCCTCGCAACGTCCCGTGCTGCGCGGAAGTTGTCGAGCTCGGCCCGGAGATGCGCATCCATCGCGACCTCCTCGGGCCCCATGATCCGGCGTCCGACGTCCACGGCGACCGTCAGGCACCGGTCGAGGAAGCGCTCCTCGGCACGCTCGAGCTCGCCGAGCCGAGTGAGCTCGTCGAGCAGGAAGGCGCGCACCGTGTAGAGCAGCCGGTATCGGCCGCTCACGGGGTCGGCTGTGAGCAGCGAGACGTCGACCAGCCGGTGCAGCGCGTCGACCGGGTCCGCCACGTCGACGGCCGGGCCGAGATCGTCGGCGACGGCCTCGACCGTCGCCAGGTCCGCGCCACCGGGGAACGGCGCCAACGCTCTCAGCAGCGCCTGCTCCCCGGGAGCGAGCAGGCAGTACGACGAGTCGATCGTCGCTCGCAGCGTCCGCTGCCGCTCGTCGTCGCGGTCACCGCGACCCGTCGCCAGGTCCAGAGCCCGGCTGAGCCGCTCCCGGACGTCGCGCAGCGGCATCACCGCGACCTGGCGTGCCGCCAGCTCGATCCCGAGCGGCAGCCCGTCGAGCCGTTGCAGCACCTCGACCAGGTCGTCGGGGTCCGCGGTGGCCAGGTCGAAGTCCGGACGTCGCCGGCGAGCGTGTTCCACGAAGGCCCGGACGGCGTCGTGGCGGTCGAACGCGGCCGGGTCCGTCGCGTCGCGGGGCACTGACAGCGGCTGGAGGCGTACGACGTACTCCCCGGCCGCGTTGAGGCTGGCCCTGGACGTGGCCAGCACCGCGACACCGGCCGCGCCCCTCCCGAGCGCCTCCACCAGTCGGCGGGCGGCGTCGCTGACGTGCTCGCAGTTGTCGAGGACCACCAGCAGGTGCGCCTCGGACAACGCGCCGGCGATTTCGTCGGCCGTCGCGTCGCCGTCGAGCCGGAGGCCCAGGGTCGTGACGACGGCCTGGCACACCCGCTCGGGCCGGTCGACCGCGGCGAGGTCGACCACCACGGCCGGCAGCCCGGGCTCGTGCGGGTCGGCGGCGATGTCGAGGCTCAGTCGGGTCTTGCCCACCCCGCCCGGACCGGCGAGGGTGACCATCCCGTGCGTCGAAAGCAGCCGGGTCACTTCCGCCCGCTCGTGCCGACGGCCGACGAGGGGGCCCTCGGAGCGCACCCGTCGAGCGGGACGGGACGGCGGGGTCGGCGTGGTCGACGCGGCTGGAGGGGCCGCCGAGGCCGGCGCGAGCCCTCCCGCCGCCACCTGCTGCTCGAGCTCGGCGAGGGCCGGCGACGGGTCGAGCCCGGCCTCCTCGATCACCCGGCGCCGGAAGTCCTGGGCCGCTGCCATCGCGTCCGCCGTGCGGCCCTCCGCAGCCAGCGCACGGACGTGGAGCAGGGCCGTCCGCTCCCGCAGCGGGGCCGCTGCCGTAGCGCGGGCCGAGTCCACCACGATCCCGTGCTCACCGGTGGCGAGCCTCGCTTCCAACAGGTCGTCGACCAGTCGGAGCCGCAGCTCCTCGACGGCGACGGCCTCGACCTCCAGCTCGGGCACCGCGCGGAACTCCTCGAGGGCCGGACCGCGCCACAGCTCGAGCGCCGCCCTCCCGAGCGCGGCGGCCTCGACCGGCGGGCGGCCGTCCCCGATCGCCGTCCCGAGCCGGCGCGCCGCGTCGAGGTCCAGCTCGCCGGGCTCCAGACGCAGCAGGTAGCCGCCACCGTGACGCTCGAGCCGGTCGGCGAGCGGCCCGAGGTGGCCTCGGAGCCGGGACACGTGGCTGTAGAGCGCCTGCACGGCGTTGTCCGGTGGCGCGTCGGGCCACAACCCGTCGACGAGCCGGTCGGCACCGACCACCCGGCCGGCGGCCAGCGCCAGGAGCGCGAGCAGGGTGCGTCGTCGTACGCCCGGCACGTCGACCTCGGTGCCGCGGACCCGGAGCGCGAGCGGCCCCAGCAGGTCGACCCGCAGCGGGAGCGACGTCCGGTCGACGGCGGCGGGGTCGGGCACCCGCCTACGATGCCGCAGCTGAACCGGGGATTTCTCCCGATTTCCGCGGTTCAACGAGCGGGCGCCGCGAACACCTCCACCGAGACCCAGCGCCGGAACCGCTCGATGCCGACCGCGTCGATCAGCCCCGACGTCTGCGACGCCTGGGCGTGCAGGGCCGCCACCTTGCGGTCGAGCAGGGCGTCGTCGGGCACCAGGTGCACGACGACCTCCTCGGGCGTGACGATGCGCGGCCGGCCGAGCTCGTAGACACCGAAGTCCTCGTCGAGCTCACGGTCGCGCTGCGCCGTCGCCGGCGTCTCGACCGGGTGGAGCAGCCGCACGTCGCCGCCCGCCTGGTCGAGCGCGAGGTCCACCCAGCGGCTCACGGCGCGGTGGTCGGGGTGCCCGGTGACGCCGTCCGGGCCGAAGGTGAGCACGGTGTCCGGCTGCACCTGGTCGAGCACGGCCCGGATCCGCGCCACGGGTCCCGCGGCGTCGACCTCGGCGCACCCGCCGTCGGGCAGGTCGAGCCAGTGGTGGTCGGAGACACCGAGGATGGCCAGCGCGTCCTCGAGCTCCCGGGTGCGGACCGCAGCGAGGGCCGCTCTCGCCCGCGCCCCGGCGTCCGGGTCCGCGGCCTCCCCGCGGGTGGCGGTGACGCACACGGCGGGGCGATCGACGGCCGCCAGCGCGGCCAGCAGGGCACCGGAGAGGTAGGCCTCGTCGTCGGGGTGCGCCCACACGCCGAGGACCGTGCCGAGCCGCGCGACGTCGGCCGCGCCCACGGTCCCGCCGACGAGCCCGTCGGCGCACGGAGTGATCAGGTCGTGAGTCATGTCGCCGATGCTCCGGGCCACCGCTGTCACGGCTCTGTCACGGCTCTCGCCGGCGGTGGTGGTGGCGCGGCAGCGCCCTGCCAGCACGGGACGTGACGGTAGGGCACCAGCGGCGCCACCGGGCGCTGTCCAGCAGAAGGAGAAGGACCATGACCACCACCGACATCGACACCGACATCGACACCGACGTCGAGACCGCCCTCGACCTCGCCCGCCTCGAAGGCTTCGCGACCCGCGTCGCCCTGGACCGGGCCGCCGCCTACAACGGCGTGCTGGTCTACCTCGGTGACCGGCTCGGGATCTGGCGCGCGCTTGCGGCGGGTGACCGCTTCACGGTCGCCGAGCTCGCCGAGCGGTGCGGCGTCGCCGAGCGCTACCTCCAGGAGTGGCTGTCGACCCAGGCCGCTGGCGGCTACATCGAGTACGACGCGCCGACGCGGTCGTTCTCACTGCCGGCCGAGCACGGCCTGGTCCTGGCCGACGAGAACACCCTCGCCTCGGGGATCGCCGGGTTCGAGGTCATCGCCGCCGTGTGGGCCGCAGCCGACCAGCTCGCCCACGCCTACGTCACCGGTGACGGGGTCGGCTGGCACGAGCACGACTCGCGTCTCTACTCCGGCGTCGACCGGTTCTTCGCGACCCAGTACCGCAACTCGCTCGTCCAGGAGTGGATCCCCGCGATCGACGGCCTGACCGAGGAGCTCGAAGCGGGCATCCGGGTGCTCGACGTCGGCTGCGGGCTCGGCTCCGCCGACATCCTGATGGCGCAGCGGTTCCCCGGCTCCACCTTCGACGGCGTGGACTACCACGAGGAGTCCGTCCGCCGCGCCATCGCGGCGGCGGCCGAGGCCGGTGTCTCCGGGCGGGTCACGTTCCGGCAGGCCGACGCGACGTCGTACGACAGCAGCTACGACCTGATCTGCTTCTTCGACGCCGTGCACGACATGGGAGACCCGGTCGGCGCCCTGGCCCACGCCCGCGAGCACCTCGCCCCGGGCGGCCGGGTGCTCGCCGTGGAGCCGTACGCCGAGGACACCCTCGAGGCGGGCATCGGCAGCCCGGTGGCGCTGACCTACTTCGCCGCCAGCTCCGCGCTCTGCGTGCCGAACAGCATCGACCAGGGCGGGGAGGCGCTGGGGGCGCAGGCCGGTCCGAAGCGGCTGCTCCAGGCCTTCGTCGACGCGGGGTTCAGCCACGCCGTGGTCGCCGCGGAGACGCCGTACAACCTGCTGATCGAGGCGCGCGCCTGACCCTCAGAGGTACTGACCGGTGTTGGAGACCGTGTCGATCGACCGCCCCGGCTCTGTGCCCTGCTTCCCGGTGATCAGCGTGCGGATGAACACGATCCGCTCGCCCTTCTTGCCGGAGATGCGGGCCCAGTCGTCGGGGTTGGTCGTGTTCGGCAGGTCCTCGTTCTCCTTGAACTCGTCGACGCAGGCCTGGAGCAGGTGCGAGATCCGCAGCCCCTTCTGGTCGTGGTCGAGGAAGTCCTTGATCGCCATCTTCTTCGCGCGGTCGACGATGTTCTGGATCATCGCGCCGGAGTTGAAGTCCTTGAAGTACAGGACCTCCTTGTCGCCGTTGGCGTAGGTGACCTCGAGGAAGCGGTTCTCCTCGGTCTCGGAGTACATCCGCTCGACCGCGGCGCGGATCATGCCCTGGACCGTCGCGGCCGGGTCGCCGCCGAACTCGGCGAGGTCGTCGGTGTGGAGCGGCAGGTTCGACGTGAGGTACTTGCTGAAGATGTCGCGTGCCGACTCCGCGTCGGGCCGTTCGATCTTGATCTTCACGTCCAGCCGGCCCGGCCGGAGGATCGCGGGGTCGATCATGTCCTCGCGGTTCGAGGCGCCGATGACCAGCACGTTCTCGAGCAGCTCGACGCCGTCGATCTCGCTGAGCAGCTGGGGGACGATGGTGTTCTCGACGTCGGAGGAGACGCCCGAGCCGCGGGTCCGGAAGAGCGAGTCCATCTCGTCGAAGAACACGATCACCGGCGTACCGCTGCTGGCCTTCTCCCGGGCCCGCTGGAACACCAGCCGGATGTGGCGCTCGGTCTCGCCGACGTACTTGTTGAGCAGCTCGGGGCCCTTGATGTTGAGGAAGTATGACTTCCCCTCCGCGCCGGTCTTGGCGGCGACCTTCTTGGCCAGCGAGTTCGCGACCGCCTTCGCGATCAGCGTCTTGCCGCAGCCCGGCGGGCCGTAGAGCAGGATCCCCTTCGGCGGCTTCAGCTCGTGCTCGGCGAACAGCTCCGGGTAGAGGTAGGGCAGCTCGACGGCGTCCTGGATCATCTCGATCTGGTTGCCGAGCCCGCCGATGGTCTCGTAGGTGATGTCGGGGACCTCTTCGAGGACCAGCTCCTCGACCTCCGACTTCGGCACCCGCTCGTAGACGTAGCCCGCGCGGGCGTCGAGCAGCAGCGAGTCGCCCGCGCGCAGGGTCTCGTCGAGCAGCGGCTCCGCGAGCCGGACCACGCGCTCCTCGTCGGCGTTGGCGATGACCAGCACCCGCTCGCCGTCAGCGAGCAGCTCCTTGAACATCACGACCTCGCCGACCGTCTCGTAGTCGAACGCCGCCACCACGTTCAGCGCCTCGTTGAGCATGACCTCCTGGCCGCGCCGCAGGGAGTCGAGGTCGACGTTGGGGCTCACGCTGACGCGCAGCTTGCGGCCACCGGTGTGCACGTCGACGGAGTCGTCCTCGTTGCGCTGGAGGAACGTGCCGAACCCGGCCGGTGGCTGGGCGAGCCGGTCGACCTCCTCCTTGAGCTTGAGGATCTGGTCGCGCGCCTCCCGCAGGGTGCCGGCCAGCCGTTCGTTCTGTGCCGTCACTGCCGCGAGCGAGCGCTGGGCGTCGGCGAGCCGCAGCTCCAGCGAGCGCGACCCCCCACCCGGGGTCTCGGTCAGCCGGTGACGCAGGTCGTTGATCTCGGCCTCGAGGTAGCGCACCTGCTCCTCGAGCTCCTCGCGGCTCTGGCGACGCCCGTCAGCACCCATGCTCGACATCGGCTCACACCTCCTGGTCGATACCTGACTACGACCCTACTCGGAGGGATGTTGCAGGGAAGGGCAACTTCGCGGGGCGTCGGTCACGATTGCATTGCGTCGGGCTGCCCGTCGCCCTGCCGGCAGCGGGCCGCGAAGTTCCTCAGGATCGTCATCGGGTGGACCACCGTGACGGCCGCGGCGGCCGCCCCGAGCACGTCCTGCTCGGAGGGGTCGAAGTAGCCGTGGTGGGCGTAGACCGCGATCCGGGTGAGGATGCCGCCGAGGTCGAGCTCGGGATGGAACTGGGTCGCGTAGACGTTGCTGCCGACCCGGAACGCCTGGACAGGAGCCGCGGCGGACGTGGCGAGGGCGACGGCGTGGTCGGGCAGCCGGCTGATGGCCTCCTTGTGCCCTCCGTACGCCGTGAACGCGGGCGGCAGGCCGGCGAACAGCGGGTCGACGGCGCCCTCGTCGGTCAGCTCGACGCTGACCGGGCCGACCGGCTCGGGCCAGGAGCGGTCGACGACCGCACCCTGGTGCCGGCCGACCGTCCCGATGCCGTAGCAGGCGCCGAGGAACGGGAAGTCCCGGGCGACGACGTCGTCGAGGAGCCGGGCCAGGTCCTGCTCGGCCTGGACCTGGGCGTCGGGCTTCGACTCCTCGGGGTCCGAGGCGTTGTAGGCACCGCCGCCGAGGATGATGCCCGCCCAGGCGTCCAGGTCGACGTCCGGCAGCGGGGAGGTGCCGAGCTCGAACCGGCGGACCTCCTCGATCGGGACACCGAGGAAGCGCGCGAACGCGGCGTGCTCGTCGAGGGCGGCCCGTTCCTCCGTGCGGATGGACAGCAGCAGGAACGGCTTGGCCGCCATCAGTCCTCCGCGGCCTCGTCGGTGCGCGGGTCCGCCTCGTCCGCGCGGGGCCCGGTGTAGTCGGGCCCGTAGGCGCCGGGGGCGGGCCGCCGGGACTTGCGCGGGGCGCGCTCCCCCGGCGCCATCCGGCGCGCGGTCACCAGGAACGCGGTGTGGCCGATCATCTTGTGCCCGGGACGGACGGCGAGGCCCTCGACGTGCCAGTCCCGCACCAGCGACTCCCACGCGGACGGCTCGGTGAACCCGCCGTGCACCCGCACGGTCTCCACGAACCGCGACATCTGGGTGGTGGTCGCGACGTAGGCGCAGAGGATGCCGCCCGGGCGGAGGGCGTCCGCGGCCGCGTCGAGGCAGTCCCAGGGGGCCAGCATGTCGAGGATGATCCGGTCGCACCGCTCCCCCGACGCGGGCAGCGCCTCGGCGAGGTCACCGATGGTCAGCTGCCAGGCCGGGTGCGCCTCGCCCTCGGCGGCGCCGAAGAACTGGCTGACGTTGCGCCGGGCGACGTCGGCGAACTCCTCGCGCCGCTCGTAGGAGGAGACCCGTCCGTGCGGGCCGACGGCGCGCAGCAGCGAGCAGGTCAACGCTCCGGACCCGACCCCGGCCTCGACCACGTGGGCCCCGGGGAAGATGTCGGCCATCGCCACGATCTGGGCCGCGTCCTTGGGGTAGACCACGGCCGCGCCGCGCGGCATCGAGACGACGAACTCCGACAGCAGCGGCCGGAAGACGAGGTACTCGCCGCCGGCCGAGGAGGTCACGGTGAACCCCTCTTCCCGGCCGATCAGCTCGTCGTGGTCGAGGTGGCCGCGGTTGGAGAAGAACCGCTTGCCCGCCTCGAGGCAGAAGTTGTGCTTGCGTCCCTTGCCGTCGACCAGGCGGACCCACTCGCCGGCGCGCAGCGGTCCGCGGTGCACGCCGGACCAGGCCGCGGCAGCGACGTCGCCGGGGTCCCCGGCGGGGTCGATGGTGCCGGCATCGGTGGAGCTCACGGTCGGGGAGCCTATCCAGCCCGGACGGCCCGCTCCACGTCGGCGGTGGCCAGCACGCCGAAGACCGAGCCGTCGGGCTCGACGAGGAGGTACTCGCTGGCCGGGGTCCGACGGATCGCGTGGAGCAGCTCGGCCCCGGTGATGGACACCGGCAGCCGCAGCCCCTCCTCGAGGGTCCGGGTGACCGTCGACACCGCGACCCACGGCCGCCGCTCCTCCGGCATCGCCCGCATCGCGGCCTCGTCGACCACGCCGACGGCGCGGCCCGCGGTCGTCACGGTGACGATGCTCCCGGCCTGCGCCTCCTGGGCGCGTCGGACGGCCTCGGCCAGCGGCAGGTCGTCAGGGACGGCGAGGGTACGACGCGCCAGGTCGCGGGCGACGACCGCGGAGAGGCGGGTGCGGATCTTGGCCGAGGCGATCGCCTGGCTGGCGCCCGTCCAGAGGAACAGCGCGATCACGAACGCGAGCACGGTGTCGAGCAGCGTGATCTCGTCGTACCCGAGGGCCGGCAGGACGAGCGGCAGCAGCAGCACGGCCACGGCCGTCACGCGCCCGCCCCAGCCCGCGGCCACCACACCGGTCTCCGAGCGGCCCGTCGCCTTCCACACCGCGGCCTTCAGCACCCGGCCGCCGTCGAGCGGCAGGCCGGGCACCAGGTTCATGACGCCGATGATCAGGTTCGCGCCGGCGAGCCCCTGGACGGCGAGCAGCAGCAGCCCGTCGGGCGTCACGAACCACAGCGCGACACCGACCGCGCCGACGCCCAGGGAGGTCAGCGGGCCCACGACCGCGATCCAGAACTCCTGGCGCGGGGTGCGGGACTCCCCCTCGATCGCCGTCACCCCGCCGAGGAAGTGCAGCGTGATCGAGTGCACCTCGAAGCCGTAGTGCCGGGCCGCGACGGCGTGAGCGGCCTCGTGCAGGAGCACGGCCAGGTAGAGGACGACGGCGAACGCGACGCCGGCGACGTACTTCCAGCCGCCGAGGCCCGGCTCCACCGCGTCGACGTGCGGAGCCATCACGAACGCGATCAGACCGGCGACGAGGAACCACGACGAGGACACCAGCACGTCGCTGCCGGCGATGGTGCCGATGCGGAACGTCCCGGGAGGGTTCCGCCCGCGCCGGCCGCTCTCCTGGTCGCTCGTAGCCACGACTCGAGGCTATCGCTGTCGGTGGCATCCCCTACCTTCGGTGCATGAGCACCCCGACCGTCCCGGCCGGCGTCACGCCCGTCGATCCCGCGGAGCGGGTCGGCACGCGCGTCGACGGCGTGGACGTGCTCGGGGCGTTGTCGCCGTCGCGCGCGGGCGACTTCCTCGCCTGCCCGCTGCTCTACCGGTTCCGCACCGTCGACCGGCTTCCCGAGCCGCCGTCGGTCGACGCCCTCCGCGGCACCGTGGTGCACAAGGTGCTGGAGGACCTGTTCGACCTGCCGGCGCCCGACCGGGTGCCCGGCCGCGCCGCCGCGATGGTCGAGGGAGCCTGGGAGGTGCTGCTCGCGGCCGAGCCGGCCCTCGCCACGCTGTTCCCCGAGCACGACGAGGGAGCGGCGGTCGGCGCCTGGCTGGAGTCGTGCCGATCGGTGCTGGAGCGCTACTTCAGCCTCGAGGACCCCCGCCGGCTGGAGCCCGCCGACCGCGAGCTCTACGTCGAGACGGTAACCGACTCCAAGCTGCTGCTCCGCGGGGTCATCGACCGGGTCGACGTCGCGTCCGACGGGGCCATCCGGCTGGTCGACTACAAGACCGGGACCAGCCCCGGGCTCGACTACGAGGGCCGGGCGCTCTTCCAGCTCAAGTTCTACGCGCTGGTCGTCTGGCGGATGCGCGGGATCATCCCCAAGCGGTTGCAGCTGATCTACCTCGCCAACGCCGAGGTGCTCTCCTACGACCCCGACGAACAGGACCTCCTCGCCACCGAGCGCAAGGTCCTCGCCGTCTGGGACGCGATCAAGCACGCCCAGGAGACCGGCGACTGGCAGCCGAGCCCGGGGCCGCTGTGCCGCTGGTGCTCCCACCAGGCGCTGTGTCCCGCCTACGGCGGCACCCCGCCGCCGTTGCCGGAGCCGTCGGAGGAGTCGGGCCGGGAGGCTCAGGCCTCCGACTCCTCCGGGTAGAGCACGCACGCGACCTCGACGCCGCCCGACCGACGCAACGCCGGGTCGACACCCTCGTGGAACCGGACCCGGACCCCGGACCCCTCGTCCTCGATCATGTCGACGCCGCGCCACATCGGGTCGTCAGGAGCCTCGGACCGGACCCGGTCGAGGAACGCTCGGGCCGACTCGGCTCCCTCCTTGCCCAGCGTGGCGCTCTTCTCCGGCCGCTCGAGGTGGTCGAGGTCGCCGACGAGCGAACGCTCCGCCTCGTACTCCTCCGGCGAGCGCCGGGTCCAGTGCGCCTCCACGATGGTGCGCAGGTCCCGCGACTCCCAGCCGCAGATGTCCGTCGCCTCGCTGCACCGCGGGTGGAACGAGCAGCCGAGCGGCGGCTGGGCGGCGTCCGGCACCTCTCCCCGCGGCAGGTCGCGCGGCAGCTGGCGCCCCGGGTCGGGGTCGGGGATCGCGCGCAGCAGCGCCTTCGTGTACGGGTGACGCGGGTTGGCGAAGATCTCCTCGGTCGGCCCGATCTCCACGATCCGGCCGAGGTACATGATCGCGATCCGGTCGCAGAAGTACTTCGCGCTCGCGAGGTCGTGGGTGATGTAGACGTAGGTGAGGCCGAGGTCCTTCTTGAGGTCGAGCATCAGCTGCAGGATCTTCGCCCGCACCGACATGTCGAGCATCGAGATCGGCTCGTCGGCGACGAGCACGCTCGGGCCGGTGATGATCGCCCGCGCGATGACCACGCGCTGCTTCTGCCCGCCGGAGAGGTCCCGCGGGTACTTCTCGAGGAACAACTCGACCGGGGACAACCCCACCCGCTCGAGCGCGTCGATCACCTTCACGCGCCGCTCCGCCGCGGACCGCATACCGTGGACGCGCAGGGCGTCGCCGACGGCCTCCTCGATCGTCATCGCCGGGTTGAGTGCGGCGCTGGGGTCCTGGAAGACCATCTGGATGTGGCGGCGCATGTCGCGCAGGCTGCGGCGGCTCAGCGAAGCCAGGTCCTGCCCGCGGAACTTGATCGAGCCCTCGGTGGCGGGCGCGAGGCCGAGGAGCGACCGGCCGAGGGTCGACTTGCCGCTGCCGCTCTCGCCGACCAGCCCGACCACCTCACCCGGCGCGAGCGCCAGGTTGACGCCGTCGACCGCCTTCACGACGCCGGCGTCACGGCCGAACAGGCGCGCCAGCGTGCCGCCGCGCAGACCGAAGTGCACCGACAGGTCGCGGACGTCGACGATCGGGGACGCCCCGAGCCCCGACCCCGGCATCGTGCTGTCCGGCATCGTGCTGTCAGGCTTCGTCGGCAACGGCCAGCTCCTCCTGCTTGAGCGGGCGGGTGCCGCCCTCCGGGATCTCCTCCTGGGGTCCGACCAACCAGCACTCGACCCGGCCACCGGTGGGCCGCTCGATGTTGATCGGGTTCTTCGTCGCGCAGACGGCCATCGCCTCCGGACAGCGCGGGTGGAACCGACAGCCGTCCGGGGGGTCGACCAGGTCCGGCGGCGACCCCGGGATGAAGTTCAGCCCGGTCGTGCGCAACGAGATCGTCGAGCGGAGCAGCTCGCGGGTGTAGGGGTGCTGTGGGTTCTCGAAGACGTCGGCGACCCGGCCCTGCTCGACGATCCGGCCGGCGTACATCACCGCGACCCGGTCGCACGCCTCGGCCACGATGCCCACGTTGTGGGTGATGAGCAGCAGCGACGTCCGGAAGTTGCGGCGCAGGTCGTTGAGGATCTGCACGATCTGCGCCTCGACCAGCACGTCGAGGGCCGTGGTCGGCTCGTCCGCGACGATGAACGCCGGCTTGAGCACGAGCGCCAGCGCGATCATCAGCCGCTGGCGCATGCCGCCGGAGAACTCGTGCGGGTAGGAGCGGTAGCGGGTCGGCGGGATGCCCATCTGACGCAGGGCGTCGAGCGCCCGCTGCTTGATCTCGTCCTTGGACAGCCCCGGGTCGTGCTGCTTGATGGTCTCCTCGAAGTGGTCGGAGATCCGCAGGAGCGGGTTCAGCCGGGTCAGCGGCTCCTGGAAGATCATCCCCAGCTCGACGCCCCGCAGCCGGTAGGCGTCCTTCGGGCGCATCGACAAGACGTCCTTGCCGTCGAACCAGACCTCGCCGTCGCGCTTGGCGCCGGGCGGCAGCAGCCCCATCAGCCCACGGCCGAGGGTCGACTTCCCGCAGCCGGACTCGCCGACCAGCCCGAGGGTCTCCCCCGGTGCGATGTCGAAGCTCACGCCGTCGACCGCGCGGATCGCGCCGCGCGTGGTGCCGTACCAGACCCGCACGTCCCGCGCGGAGATCACCGGATCCGTGGAGGAGGCCTCCATCGAGATGGCCGGTTCCATGTCAGCGCTCCTCCCGGGCCGCGGGCCCGCTCATGACCACCGGCAGCAACCGGCGCCGGCGCAGGGTGGGGTTGATCGTCTCGTTGAGCCCCTCGCCGACCAGCGTCAGGCCGGTCACGAGGAGCACGATCGCGAGGCCGGGGTAGAGGCCGGTCCACCAGATGCCGGAGCCCGCGTCGGCCAGCGCCCGGTTGAGGTCGTGCCCCCACTCTGCCGCGTCGGTCGACTGGATGCCGAGCCCGAGGAAGCCGAGGCCGGCGAGCGTCAGGATCGCGTCGGCGGCGTTGAGCGTGCCGAGCACCGGCACGCTCTGCACCACGTTGCCGAACAGGTAGCGCCGCATGATCACGAAGTCGCTGGCCCCGATCGCACGGGCCGCTTCGACGTACGCCGCCTCCTTGGCGCTCACGGTGGTGTTGCGGACGACACGGAAGTACTGCGGCACGTAGATCGCCGACAACGACAGCGCGACCGCGAGCACGGTGCCGCCGAGCAGGCCGGTGAGCAGGAACGAGAACACGATCGCCAGCAGGAAGGACGGGAAGGCGAACATCGCGTCCATGATCAGCACGAGGATCCGGTCGACCCACCCGCCGTAGTAGCCCGACACCAGGCCGAGCGGGACGCCGACCGCGACGCAGATGACGATCGACAGGATCACGACCTCGATCGCCGTGCGGGCGCCCCAGATGACCCGGGACAGGACGTCGAAGAACAGGCGGTCGGTGCCGAACCAGTGGTCGCCGCTCGGCGCTCCTGCCTTGGGGAACTTCACCCCGTCGGCGGAGGCCTGCGCGAAGCCGTACGGCGCCAGCAGCGGCGCGAAGATCGCCAGGATGACGAAGACGGCCGTGATCGCCAGCCCGATGACGAGCATCCAGCGGGCCAGGCCCGCGGTCTCGGTGAACGGCTTGGCCAGGATCTTCAGGAACTTGCGCATCAGTACCTCACCCGCGGGTCGATGAGCGCGTTGACGATGTCGACGAGCAGGCTGATCAGGACCACCGCGATCGCGAAGACCGTGACGATGCCCTGCACCGCCACGTAGTCGCGGTCGTTGATGTACTCGACGAGCCGTTGCCCCAGCCCCGGCCAGTTGAACGTCGACTCGGTGAGCACCGCACCGCCGAGCAACAGCGCGAACTGGAGCCCGATCACCGTGATGACCGGCACCAGGGCGTTGCGGAACGCGTGCCGGCGGGTCACCTTGCTGGTGCTGATGCCGCGGGCCTCGGCGGCCTCGACGTAGTCGCTCTGCATCGTCTGCAGGATGTTGACCCGCACCAAGCGGATGAACACGCCGCAGATCAGCAGGCCGAGGGTCAGCGCGGGCAGCAGCAGGTGCTTGAGGACGTCCTCGATGTAGTAGCTGTTGCCGCTGAGGAAGACGTCGAAGAGCAGGACGTGGGTCTTGTTGAGCCCGTCCCGCTCCATGTAGAAGACCGTCTCCACGCCGGCCGCGCCCGAGGTGGGCAGTCCGAGGGGCTTCGCGACGTAGGCCTGCAGCAGGAAGCCCACGAAGAAGATCGGCGCGGCGTAGGTGAGGATGCCGAAGACGCGGATCACGACGTCCGGCACCGTGTCGCGGTAGCGCCCGGCGACGAGCCCGAGCGGGATGCCGAGCAGCAGGGCGATCACGAACGCGGCCAGGGTCAGGCTGAGCGTGGCGCCGCCGTTGTCGCGGACCACCTCCAGCACCTTCTGGTTGTCGCTGAAGGTGGTGCCGAAGTCGAGCCGGACCACCGAGGAGAGGTAGTCCCAGTACTGCTGGATCAGCGGGTCGTTGAAGCCGAGGGCGGTCCGCCGCTGGTCGAGGGCCTCGTCGTTGAGCTTGCCACCGAGGGCCGCCGACACCGGGTCGCCGGGAGCGACCCGCAGCACGATGAACACCAGGGTGAGGATCACCCAGATCATCGGGATGACGAGCAGCACCCGCTGCAGGATGTAGCGCGGCAGGGATCCGGATCTGGAACCGGTCATCTCACGTCAATTCGTCGGTCCGTAGGTTCTCCACGCGTGGCACGTGGGGAGAGAACCGCGGCTCTCTCCCCACGTGCCGATGTGCGCGGCGGGCGCGATCAGTCGATCACTCGCCGGTCTTGCTCACCAGCCAGAAGCGGAAGATGAAGGACGGGTCGAGCGTGTCCTCCACCCCATCCATCTCCGGGCGGTAGATGCCGGTGTTCTGACCGACCCACGACGGCATGAACGGGACGTCCTCGGCGATGATGCCCTGCAGCTCCTCGAACGCGGCCTCCCGGGCGGCCGGGTCGGACTCGCCCTGCTCGGTCGCGACCAGGTCGTTGGCAGCCGGGTTGCTGTAGCCGTTCTGGAAGAAGCCGCCGTCGACGACGAACGGCGACAGGTAGGTGTCGGCGTCCGGGTAGTCCGGGAACCAGCCGAGGGCGAACAGGTCGTAGGCGCCCTCCTTGTAGATGGTCTGGTACTGCTCCCACTCGGTGCTCTTCAGGTCGACGTCGAACAGGCCGCTGTCCTCCAGCTGCCGCTCGAGCTCGTTGGCCTCGTCCTCCAGCGCAGGGCCGTAGTGCGTGGGTGTCCAGCCGACGGTCAGCTTGACCGGCGTCTTGATGCCGGCGTCCTCGAGGATCTGGGCAGCGGCGTCCACGTCGGGCTCGCCGTACTTGTCCGCGAACGCGTCGACCTGACCACCGAAGCCCGGGGGCACGATGGAGTACAGCGGGTCGACGGTGCCGTCGTAGGCGTTCTCCGCGATGGCCTCGCGGTCGAAGACCTGCGCGGCGGCCTGGCGGACGGCGACGTCCTTGCCGACCTCGCCGTCGGTCTTCCAGACCCAGTAACGGATCTCGGCGCCGTTGCCGGTGGCGACCTCGACGTCGTCGTTCTCCGAGAGGTCGGTGATGTCGGTCGGGCTCAGGCTGCGCCAGGCCACGTCGACCTCACCGGACTCGATGGCCAGCTTGAGGGCGGACGGCTCCGAGAAGTACTTGACGAAGACGGTCTCCGCGAGGGCGACGTTCTCACCGGTGTACTCCTCGTTGGCCTCCAGGGTGGCCTGGACGCCCGACTCGTACTGGCTGAGCTTGTAGGGGCCGGAGCCGACGACCTCGTCGTCGTTGAGCTTCACGTCGGCGGGGAAGGTGTCCTCGTCGACGATCGCTGCGGCACCGGGGTAGGTCAGGACGTACTGGAACGTGGTGTCCGGCTTGTCCAGGTTGAAGACCACCGTGGTGTCGTCCGGGGTCTCGATGGCGTCCGGGTTCAGGGTGACCGTGCCGTCCGCGGCGGTGTCGGTGATGCTGCCGAGCAGATAGATCGCCGCGCCGTTGGCGTCCTGGATCGCGATGGACCGCTCGAAGCTGTACTTCACGTCGGACGAGGTGAGGTCGTTGCCGTTGGAGAACTTGAGGCCCTCCTTCAGCGTGCACGTGAGGGTCTGCGGGTCGTCGTAGACGCACTCCTCGGCGGCGTCGCCGACGATCTCCGTCGAGTTCGCCGGGACCGTCACCAGCGTCTGGTAGATGTTGTACTCCAGCGTGCTCGAGCCCAGGTCGTAGGAGCCCGCCGGATCCAGGGCCGTCACGGTGTCGGTGGTGCCGAGGGTCCACGGCACACCGGTCGAGCCGCCCTCCCCGGGTCCGGATCCGCCGTTGCCTCCGCCGGGCTCGTCGTCGCCGCAGGCCGCGAGGGAGACGGCCAGCGCTCCCGCACCCACCAGGGCGAAGAACTTCTTCCGCTTCACGAGTGTCACCTCAGAATCGCTTCAGGCGGGCGCCGCTGGTCGGGCCCGAACTCCGTGCGGAAGATACTCCCGGGGGTTTCCGGCGGCTAGGGAAGATCCCCCGCGGCCAGGTCTCGATCCGGCAACGTTTTCAGCACGGCGGGTGTGACCCCGACGAGCGAGTCGACGAAGGTGCGGCGCTCCCCCGGCGGCACCTCGACGTGGTTGGGCACGACGAGGACCTGGCAGCCGGCGGCCGCCGCCGAGGTCGCGCCGGTCCCCGAGTCCTCGATCGCGATGCACTCCTCCGGTGCGACGCCGAGCGCCGCCGCGGCCGTCAGGTAGGGCTCGGGGTGGGGCTTCCCCTGGTCGACCTGGTCACCGGTGACGATCACCCGGAAGGTCTCCGGGGGCAGGTGCTCGAGGATCGGAGCGACGAACCGCTCGTAGGACATCGTCACCAACGCGCAGGGCACGCCGTCCGCCTTCAGCGCCAGCAGGAGCTCGCGCGCGCCCGGGCACCACGGCACCGAGTGCTGCACCCGCTCGACCACCCCGTCGAGGAGCCGTTCGACGACCTCCTCGGCGGTCAGCGAAGTCTCCAGCCGCTCGCGGATGTACTCGCCGGAGTACATCAGGCTGTGGCCGACGAGGTGCTTCGCGTCCTCGGTCGTCCACGTCCCGCCGTGCTCCTCGACCAGCTCGACCTCCGTCGCCATCCAGTACGGCTCGGTGTCGACGAGGGTGCCGTCCATGTCCCACAGGACTGCCGCGGGCAGCGGCCGCTCCTCGTTCACCAGCGGGGGTGGATCGAGGCGCGGAAGTGGCGGTCGTAGATGGCGGCGACGCCGTCGAGGAGCTCGGACGCCAGGGGCGGCAACCCTGCTGCGGCTGCGTTGGCCTGCGCCTGGTCGGTCGAGCGGGCGCCGGGGATCACCGTGGTGACGCCGGGCTGCTGGACCACCCACGCGAGCGCGACCTGGGCGGGCGTCGCGCCGGGCGGGCCGTGCTCGGCGACCAGTGCGGCGAACTCCCGGGCCGCCGCCAGGCCGGCGGCGTAGTCGACGCCGGAGAACGTCTCGCCGACGTCGAAGCTCTCGCCGTGGCGGTTGAAGCTGCGGTGGTCGTCGGCCGCGAACTGCGTCGACTCGTCGTACCGCCCGGACAGGAGACCCGACGCGAGCGGCACCCGGGCGATGATCCCCACCCCCGCCGACGCGGCCGCGGGCAGCACCTCGTCCAACGGCTTGCGCCGGAACGCGTTCAGGATGATCTGGATGCTCGCCACCGCGGGGCGCCGGATCGCGGCGAGGGCCTGTGCACACGTCTCGACGCTGACCCCGTAGGCAGCGATCGCGCCCTCGTCGACGAGGGTGTCGAGGGCGTCGTAGACCGCGTCGTCCTCGATCACCGCGCTCGGCGGGCAGTGGAGCTGGACCAGGTCGAGCGTGTCCACGCCGAGGTTGCGGCGCGAGCGGTCCGTCCACGCGCGGAAGTGGTCGAGCACGTAGTTCTCCGGCACCTGCTCCACGCGGCGACCCATCTTGGTGGCGACCAGCACCCCGCTGCGGGTGCGCAGGAACCGGCCGATGACCTGCTCGCTGCGACCGTCGCCGTAGACGTCGGCGGTGTCGAAGAAGGTCACGCCGGCGTCGTACGCCGCCTGCAGGACATCGAGCGCGTCCTCCTCGGAGACCTCGCCCCAGTCCGCGCCGAGCTGCCAGGTGCCCAGGCCGACGACGGAGGCGTCACGACCGGTGCGGGTGAACGGCCGCTGCTGCAGGGGTGAGCTCGAAGCTCGCGATGAAGACATGGGTCTCTCCGTCCAGGAGTCGTGGGGTGACCGTGAGCTCGACATCCACCTCGGACCCGTCGGCACGGACGACCGGGACGGTGAGCGGCAGGTCGAGCAGTACCCGGCGGCCGTTGGTGGCGTTCAGGGTGGTGCCGGCGATGTGGGCCTGGTGGTAGCGCTGGGGCACGACCACGATGATCCGGCGCCCGAGCAGGTCGCTCTCGGACTCGTAGCCCAGGAAGTCGACGACGGCCGGGCTGACGGCCACGATGATGCTCGCCGGGTCGGTCGCCAGGATCGCTTCGTCCCCCTGGGCCAGCTCCCGGTAAACCTGCCGGAGCTTGGTCTCGTCGGCGAGCGGGACCCGGACGTCGGTGCGCGCCCGCCACGGACGCGGCAGCGCCTCACCGACCGTCTGGCGCACGACCTCGCTGCAGATCCACTGACGCATCTCGGCGATCTCGGGCTGCGTCGGGGGGCCGAGGAAACGACCTCCCGAGGCGGCCGCGGACGCCTGGGTGAGCAGCCGGTCGAGCGTCGCGAAGTGCGGGACCGATGCGCGGGGGACCCTGATCGCGAAGTCGTCGGCCGTGACACCAGGCTCGATGGCGCCGGCCAGCAGCTCCTCGGGGCTGTCGGGGAGCTCCGGGACCGGGATCTGCTCGTACAGCAGGCTCAGCACCTCGCTGGCCCGGGCGTGGTCGTCGAGCGCGTCGTCGTCGGTGTCGAGCGCGAACAGGAGGTACTCCCGCAGCAACGCCTGCGCGTGCTCCTGCCAGGCCCAGTGCATGAGCAGGGGCATATTGCGGAGCGTGACGGGCACCTCCGCGTCCGACGGCACCTCCCGGAGAGCGGCGTCGCCGGACGAGCCGGCGCCCGCGGCCGGGCTGCCCAGCTCGAACCACACGACCTTCCCCTGCGGACGCGGCTCCGCGCCCCACCGTTGCACGCTCTGGTCGACGATGTGCAGGCCGCGACCGGTGCCGGAGGTGAGCGCGTAGTTCCGCTGGGCCGGCAGCTGGCTGCTGCCGTCCATCACCTCGACGCGGACGCCGTCCGGGGACGCCCACGCCTCCATCGAGAGCGGCACGCCGGTGTGCATCAGAGCGTTGGTGATCACCTCGGAGACGGCAAGCACGGCCGCGTCGGCCCACGCGTCCGCGGACGCGTCGTCCAGCAGCTGCATCAGAGCACGGCGAGCCACACCAGCGCTCCTGGGATCAGCCGTGAGCTCGACGTGGACGTGGGACACCCGGGGTCAGTCCTCCGGGTCGTAGCCCAGGTTGGGCGAGAGCCACCGCTCCGCCTCGGCGAGGGTCCAGCCTTTGCGTTCGGCGTAGTCGGCGACCTGGTCACGGCCGAGGCGGCCGACGACGAAGTACTGGGCCTCCGGGTGGCTGTAGTAGATGCCGGACACCGCCGCCCCGGGCCACATCGCCATCGACTCGGTGAGCTCGATGCCGGTGTTGGCCTGGACGTCGAGCAGCCGCCAGATGGTCTGCTTCTCGGTGTGGTCGGGACACGCCGGGTAGCCCGGTGCGGGTCGGATGCCGGTGTACTTCTCCGCGATCAGGTCCTCGTTGGTCAGCTGCTCCTCGGGGACGTGCGCCCAGAACTCGGTGCGCACCCGCTGGTGCAGCCGTTCGGCGAACGCCTCGGCCAACCGGTCCGCGAGCGCCTCGAGGAGAATCGCCGAGTAGTCGTCGAGCTCCTCCTTGAAGGCCATGATCCGGTCGGTCACCCCGATGCCGGCCGTCACCGCGAAGGCACCCACCCAGTCGCCGCCGGCGGCCAGGTCGGCCCCGATGGGCGCGACGTAGTCGGCCAACGACCGGTTCGGGACCCCGGCGCGGTGCTGCCCCTGCTGGCGCAGCTGGTGGAGCGTCGCCACGATCTCGGCCCGGCTGTCGTCGCCGTAGACCAGCACGTCCTCGCCGGTGCTCGCGGCGGGGAACAGGCCGTAGACGCCGTTGGCGGTGAGCCACTTCTCCTCGACGAGCTTGTCGAGCATCTCCTGCGCGTCGTCGTAGAGCTTGCGCGCGGCCTCGCCGTGGGTCGGGCTGTTGAGGATGTCGGGGAACTTGCCCTTCATCTCCCACGCGTTGAAGAACGGCTGCCAGTCGATGTAGCCGCGCAGCTCGGTGAGGTCGTAGTCGGTCAGGACGTGCACGCCCGGGGTCTTCGGCTGCGGCGGCGCGTAGCCGGACCAGTCGATGGGCGACTTGTTGTCCTGGGCCTCGGCGAACGACAGCTGGGGGCGGTCGGACTTCTGGGAGTGCCGGGCGCGCAGCGAGTCGTAGTCGGACTTGGTCGCGTCCAGCAGCGCGGGTCGCTGCCGGTCGTCGAGCAGAGCGGCCGCGGTCGGCACCGAGCGCGAGGCGTCCTTGACCCAGACCACCGGGCCGTCGTACTTCGGGTCGACCTTGACCGCCGTGTGGGCACGCGAGGTCGTCGCACCGCCGATCAGCAGCGGGATGTGCATGCCCAGGCGCTGCATCTCGGTGGCGAACCCGACCATCTCGTCGAGGCTGGGGGTGATCAGGCCGGACAGACCGATGATGTCGGCGTCGTGCTCCTTGGCCGCGTCGAGGATCTTCTGCGCCGGCACCATCACGCCGAGGTCGATGACCTCGTAGTTGTTGCAGGACAGCACGACACCCACGATGTTCTTGCCGATGTCGTGGACGTCGCCCTTGACGGTCGCCATGACGATCGTGCCGTTGGTCTCCTTGGCCGTGGCGAGCTCGGGGTTGTCGAGCTTCTCCTGCTCGATGAACGGGATCAGGTAGGCGACGGCCTTCTTCATGACCCGCGCCGACTTCACGACCTGCGGCAGGAACATCTTGCCGGCGCCGAAGAGGTCGCCGACGACGTCCATGCCGGCCATCAGCGGTCCCTCGATGACCTCGATCGGACGGCCGCCGCGGGTGGCGATCTCCTGGCGGAGCTCCTCGGTGTCGGCCTCGACGTGGGTGTCGATGCCCTTCACCAGGGCGTGCGTGATCCGCTCGCCCACCGGCAGGCTGCGCCACTCCTCGGCCTGTGCCTCGGAGACCTCACCGCTGCCGCGATGCTTCTCGGCGAGCTCGAGCAGCCGCTCGGTCGCAGCGACGGAGTCGTCGGTGCGGTTGAGGACGACGTCCTCGATCGCGTCGCGCAGCTCGGGGTCGATCTCGCTGTAGGGCACCAGTGCCCCGGCGTTGACGATGCCCATGTCGAGACCCGCCTCGACCGCGTGGTAGAGGAAGACCGCGTGGATCGCCTCGCGCACGGGGTTGTTGCCGCGGAAGCTGAAGCTGACGTTGGAGATGCCGCCGGAGACCTTGGCACCGGGCAGGTTCTGCTTGATCCAGCGGGTGCCCTCGATGAAGTCCACGCCGTAGCCGGCGTGCTCCTCGATGCCGGTCGCGACCGCGAACACGTTGGGGTCGAAGATGATGTCCTCGGGCGGGAACCCGACTTCGTCGACCAGGATCCGGTAGGCGCGCTCGCAGATCGACTTGCGCCGCTCGAGGTTGTCGGCCTGGCCGTCCTCGTCGAACGCCATCACCACTGCCGCCGCGCCGTACTTCTTGCACAGCCGGGCCTGCGCGCGGAACTCTTCCTCGCCGGACTTCAGCGAGATCGAGTTCACGATCGGCTTGCCCTGGACGTTCTTCAGGCCGGCCTCGATGACCTCCCACTTGGAGGAGTCGACCATGATCGGGACCCGGCTGATGTCGGGCTCCGAGGCGATCAGCTTGGTGAACCGGTCCATCGCGGCGACGCCGTCGATCATGCCCTCGTCCATGTTGACGTCGATGACCTGGGCGCCGGCCTCGACCTGCTGCGCCGCCACCGAGAGGGCGGTGTCGTAGTCGCCGTCCTTGATCAGGTTGCGGAAGCGCGCGGAGCCGGTGATGTTGGTGCGCTCTCCGACGTTCACGAACAGGCTGGCCTCGTTGATCGTGAACGGCTCGAGGCCCGAGAGCCGCATCGCCGGCTCGACGGTGACCGGCTCGCGGCGGGTCTTGCCCTCCACCGCGCCCGCGATCGCGGCGATGTGGTCGGGCGTGGTGCCGCAGCAGCCGCCGACGATGTTGACGAAGCCGGCGTCGGCGAACTCCGAGAGGACGCCCGCGGTGTCGGCGGGCGCCTCGTCGTACTCACCGAAGGCGTTGGGCAGGCCGGCGTTGGGGTACGCCGAGACGAAGGTGTCGGCCAGCCGCGAGAGCTCGGCGATGTAGGGCCGCATCTCCTTGGCACCCAGCGCGCAGTTGAGGCCGACGGCCAGCGGACGGGCGTGGCGGACGGAGTCCCAGAACGCCTCGGTGACCTGCCCCGACAGGGTGCGGCCGGAGGCGTCGGTGATGGTGCCGGAGATGACGACCGGCCAGCGACGGCCGGTCTCCTCGAACAGGGTCTCGACCGCGAAGATCGCGGCCTTCGCGTTGAGCGTGTCGAAGATGGTCTCGACGAAGAGCAGGTCGGCACCGCCGTCGACGAGCGCCCGGGCTGCGGTCAGGTAGGCGTCGACGAGCTGGTCCCAGGAGACGTTGCGGGCGCCGGGGTCGTTGACGTCGGGGCTGATGGACGCGGTGCGGGTCGTGGGACCGAGCGCGCCGGCGACGTACCGCGTCGTCTCGGTCGCTGTGGCGACCTCGTCGCTGACCCGGCGGGCCAGCCGGGCGGCCTCGTAGTTGAGCTCGTAGGCGAGCTCCTCCATGCCGTAGTCGGCCAACGAGACGGCGTTGGAGTTGAAGGTGTTGGTCTCGATGATGTCGGCGCCGGCCTCGAGGTACTCGCGGTGGATCCCGGCGATCAGGTCGGGCTGCGTGATGGAGAGCAGGTCGTTGTTGCCGACCAGGTCGCTCGGCCAGTCGGCGAACCGCTCGCCGCGGTAGCCGGCCTCGTCGGGCCGGTCGCGCTGGATCGCGGTGCCCATGGCGCCGTCGAGGACGACGATCCGCTCCCGCAGCAGCGCGGTGAGCTCACCGGTCGCGTCCGGGCGCCAGTGTTCTGTCGCCACCGTCTCCTCCGTCATGCCACATCCTTCCGTGATGGAAGGCGCCCTTGGAGATCCGTCGAGCGTGGCGGGCCGCCTACGACGGGGCCCGTTGCAACGCCTCTCGACACCACGATCCTAACCGGCCCCGGCGACCCGCCCGTGATTTCCCGCATGCTGGTTCGTCCCCGCGCCGGACTAGGCTCGGAAGCGTGATGGAGATCGAGGACACGCCGGAGCTCAACCGGCCGGTGGTGATCGCAGCGTTCGAGGGGTGGAACGACGCCGCGGAGGCGGCCTCGGCGGTCGTGGACCACCTCATCGACGTGTGGGACGCGCGCGTCGTCGCGGCGATCGATCCCGAGGACTACTACGACTTCCAGGTCAACCGGCCGAGCGTCGGCGTGGACGACAACGGGTTCCGCAAGCTGACCTGGCCCAGCACCCACGTCGCCGTGGCCTCGCCCCCCGAGCTCGACCACGACGTGATCCTCGTGCGCGGCATCGAGCCCAACATGCGCTGGCGCGGGTTCTGCGCCGAGCTGCTGGCCTGCATCGACGACCTCGGCGGTGAGCTGGTGGTGACGCTGGGCGCGCTCCTGGCCGACACCCCGCACACCCGCCCGATCCCGGTGACCGGCACCGCCACCGAGCCGGACCTGGTGGACCGGATGAAGCTCGAGCAGTCGACCTACGAGGGCCCGACCGGCATCGTCGGTGTGCTCCAGGACGCGTGCGTGAAGCTCGACATCCCGGCTGCGTCGTACTGGGCGGCGGTGCCGCACTACGTCGCGCAGCCGCCGTGCCCCAAGGCGACGCTGGCGCTGCTCGGCCAGATCGAGGACCTGCTCGGGCTGAGCATCCCGCTCGGCGACCTCCCGGAGGACGCCCGGGCGTGGGAGCGCGGGGTCGACGAGCTCGCCGAGGAGGACGAGGACATCGCCGACTACGTGCGGGCGCTCGAGGAGACCCGCGACACCGCAGAGCTGCCGGAGGCCTCGGGCGAGGCGATCGCGCGGGAGTTCGAGCGCTACCTCAAGCGGCGCGAGGAACCCTAGCTAGAGCGACAGGCCCAGCGCGGCGTCGAGGACAGGGAGCAGCGTCGCGGCTGCGTCCGGGTCGCTGGTGTCGGCCAGGCCGTCGGTGCCGAGCGTCGCGGCGACCCAGGCGTCGATCGCTGCGGTCGCTCGCGGCGCGTCGAGGTCGTCCGCCAGCGCTGCGAGCACCTCGGTGACCACGGGGGCGGCCGCGGCACCGGCCCCCAACGCGAGCGCCCGGCGCCACTGCGCCACGTCGTCGACGGCCGACCAGAGCTGGTCGTCGGTCCACTCCCAGTCCTCGCGGTAGTGGTGCCGCATCAGCGCCAGCCGGATCGCCATCGGGTCGATGTCGCTGTTGCGGAGGGCGGAGACGAAGACCAGGTTGCCGCGCGACTTCGACATCTTCTCGCCGTCGTAGCCGACCATGCCGGCGTGCGCGTAGGAGCGGGAGTACGGCGCTCCGGTGGCGACCTGTGCGTGGCCGGCGCACATCTCGTGGTGCGGGAAGACCAGGTCGCTGCCACCGCCCTGCACGTCCATCGTCGACCCGAGGTGCTCCAGCGCGATCGCGGCGCACTCGATGTGCCAGCCGGGTCGGCCGCGGCCGAACGGGCTGTCCCACGACGGCTCACCTGGCCGCTCGCCGCGCCACACGACGCAGTCGAGGGCGTCCTTCTTGCCCTCCCGCTCGGGGTCGCCGCCCCGCTCGGCGAAGAGCGCGAGCATGGTCTCCCGGTCGTAGCCGGACTCCTGGCCGAACGCCGGGTCGGCCGCCACCGAGTAGTAGACGTCCTCGTCGACCTTGTAGGTCGCACCCGCGGCCTGGAGCCGCTCGATCAGCGCGACGGCGAGGGGGATCGACTCCACCGCGCCGATGTACTGCTCCGGCGGCAGCACCCGCAGCGCCTGCATGTCCTGGCGGAACAGCTCGGTCTCGCGCTCGGCGAGCTCGACCCAGTCGACCCCGACCTTGGTGGCGCGCTCGAGCAGCGGGTCGTCGACGTCGGTGACGTTCTGCACGTACTGCACGCCGTGCCCGGCCGACCGCCAGGCGCGGTTGAGCAGGTCGAAGGCGATGTAGGTGTTCGCGTGGCCCAGGTGGGTGGCGTCGTACGGCGTGATGCCGCAGACGTAGAGCCGGGCGGTGCCGTCGTCGGGGGTGATCGTCGTCCGCTCGCCGGAGGCGGTGTCGTGGATCGCCACGGCCGGTCCGACCACGGACAGGGTCGGGACCTCGGGGGCGTTCCACGCGCGCATGCGGCGATGCTAGCCGCCCCGATCAGGCCGTCAGAACGGCGGCCAGGGGATCGCCGGCCAACCCTGCTGGGGGTGCGGGAGCTCGCCGCGGGCGATCAGCCGCTCGCCCCGTCGCTCCAGGGTGGCGATCTCCAGGTCGGTGAGGTGGACGGCGAGCCGTTCGCCCAGCGCGCCCCGCACGGCCTCCAGCACGGAGGTGACCGCGGCGCACTCCTCATCGGTGAGCGGGCTCGCGGCCCATCCCCACAACACGGTGCGGAGCTTCGGCTCGTGGTGGAAGGTGACGCCGTGGTCGACGCCGTACCGGTGCCCGTCGGGCATCGCCAGCACGTGACCGCCTTTGCGGTCGGCGTTGTTGACGAGCACGTCGAAGACCGCCATCCGGCGCAGCGCCGCGGTGTCCTCGTGCACGAGCGTCACGTCGCGGTCACGGTCGTCGACCCCGTCGAAGACGGCGAACCAGCCCTCGGGCACCCGGCCGGCGCGGACCAGCGTCACCGCGTCCTGGTCGGGGTCGACCTCCTGCCACTCCTGGAGCATCCCGGGCCCGTGCGGGCCCTCGCCCCACCACGTGCGCGGCACCACGTTCCACCCGAACGCCTCGCTGACCCGGTAGGCAGCGACCTCGCGGTCGGCCAGCGTGCCGTCCGGGAAGTCCCAGAGCGGCCGCTCCCCCGCGACCGGTTTGTAGACCACCTCGCGACCGTCGAGCTCGGCGAGGAACGTCGCGTTCGACGCCGGCATGATCCGGCCGCGGAGGGTCAGGTCCATCCGTGCGTCATTCGGCCCGGCGCCGGAAGCCGTTGGCGCGCACGCAGAGGTGCCCCTCCGGGTCGATCGGCTGCCCGCAGAACGGGCAGTCGGGCCGTCCGGCGCCGACCACCCGAGCCGCCCGCTGGACGAAGGCCCGGGCGTACCCCGCCTCGATGCGGACGACGAACACCTCCGACGGCTCGGCCTCGTCGAGCAGCACCGGGTCCTCGGCCTCGTCGGTGAGCCCGACCATCTCCTCACCGACCGGGAACACCTCGATGACGACGCGCTCGGCCTGTGGGTCCCACGACAGCGTCATCGTGCCGGCGCGGAACTCCTCGGCGATCGGGAGGTCCAACGGGTCCTCGTCGGTGAGGCCGACCGGGGCGACCGCCGGGATCACGGTGCTGGTGTGGGCCTCGGTCATCACCTCGTCGAGCAGCTCGTCGACCCGCTCGGCGAGCGCGGCGACCTGCTGCTTCTCCAGCGCGATGCTCACGACGCGGGTGCCCTCGCGGGCCTGCAGGAAAAAGGTGCGCGCTCCGGGCTCGCCGACGGTGCCGGCGACGAAGCGCTCGGGCGGGTCGAAACCGTGCACGATCGGTGGCATGGAGCCAGCCTACGAGGCGCTGGTAGGCCCGGCTCCGCCGCCGACCACCGCGCCGGAGCGACGTGCCTTCTTGGCCGCCGGCCGCTTCAGCCAGGACAGGTCACCGGCGTGGGTGTTGGAGGCGAGGACGTAGGGCCGGTCCGGGGTGTACTGGATGATCGACACCGACGCCGGGTCCACGTTCACCCGCTGGAACAGGTCGAGGTGCATCCCCAGCGCGTCGGCCAGGACCGCCTTGATGATGTCGCCGTGGCTGACGGCGACCCAGACCGCGCCCGGACCGTGCTCGGCCTCCACCGCGGCGTCGTGGCGTCGTACGGCCTCGACGGCGCGGTGCCACATCGCCACCATGGACTCCCCGCCGGGGAACACAGCCGCCGACGGCTGGCGCTGCACGGTCGCCCAGAGCTTCTCCTTGGCGAGCTCCCGGATCGGCCGTCCCTGCCACTCGCCGTAGTCGCACTCGGCCAGGCCCCGCTCGCCGGCGATCCGCGGCCGGTCGGGATGGCCCGCGGCGATCGCCTTCGCCGTCTGCCGGCAGCGCTCCTGCGGGCTCGACACGAGGGCGGCCAGCGGCACAGCGGCGATCCGTTCCGCCGTACGACGTGTCTGCTCCTCCCCCGTCTCGTCGAGCCGGACGCCCGGGGTCCGGCCGGCGAGCACGCCGGAGGTGTTGGCAGTCGAGCGACCGTGTCGCACCAGGAGAACCGTGGCCACGGGGGCAACCGTAGCCAGTGGGGTTGCGAGGCTCGCTTCGCTCACGCCTCGACCACCGGTACGTTTCGGACGTGATCGTCGACAGCGCCGTCTACCGCAAGGGAGTGCGCGTCCCGGTCGACTGCCACGTCCACGACTACGACGCGCTCAAGGCGGCCGCGGCCGAGGGCGAGCACGACTTCGTGTGGGTCGGCCTCTACGAGCCCGGCCACGACGAGCTGGCCGAGATCGCGGACGCGTTCGGCCTGCACCCGCTGGCGGTCGAGGACGCCGTGGTCGCCCACCAGCGGCCGAAGCTCGAGCTCTACGAGGGCAACCTCTTCCTCACCGTGAAGACGCTCTGGTACGTCGACGAGGACGACGCCGTCGAGACCGGCGAGATCAACCTGTTCGTCGGCGACGACTTCGTGATCACGGTGCGGCACGGCCGCGGCTCGCAGCTCAAGGACGCCCGGCACGACCTCGAGGCCAAGCAGAGCGTGCTCAGCCACGGCCCGTCCGCGGTGGTCTACGCCGTGTGCGACACCGTGGTCGACGGCTACCTCGCGGTCCTCGAGGAGCTCCAGATCGACGTGGACGAGGTCGAGGCGTCGGTGTTCTCGCCCGAGCGCACCAACGACTCCGAGCGGATCTACACGCTCAAGCGGGAGCTCTCGGAGGTACGACGCGCGGTGCTGCCGCTCAAGGAGCCGATGCGGCGGTTCAGCGTCGGCGCGGTGCCCGGGATCCTGCCGGACGCCGGTCCCTTCTTCCGTGACGTCAGCGACCACCTCTCGATCGCGTCGGAGGGCATCGACACCCTCGACGAGCTGCTCTCGGCGGCGTTCGAGGCCCACGTGGCGGCGATCCAGGTCCAGCAGAACGACGACATGCGCAAGATCTCGGCCGGCGCCGCCCTGCTGCTGCTCCCGACCCTCATCGCCGGCGTCTACGGCATGAACTACGACCACATGCCCGAGCTGCACTGGGAGTACGGCTACCTCTGGGCGCTGTTCCTCATGATCGGCAGCGCCGCCGTGCTCTGGGCCTGGTTCAAGAAGTCGGGCTGGTTCTAGCCGCGATCACGCGGACAGGACCCCCGCGGCGAGCAGGGCGAGCACCCCGCTGCCGAGCAGCACCCGGTAGATCACGAACGGTGCGAGCGTGTGGTGGCTGACGAACTTGAGCAGCCAGGCGATGGCGGCGTACCCGATGACGAACGCCACGGCGGTGGCGACCAGGGTCGGGCCCCAGCCGTACATGTTGTCGCCGTGGGGGATCTCCTTCATCTCGTAGACGCCGGCGCCCACCACGGCCGGGATCGCGAGGAGGAAGGAGTAGCGGGCGACCGCGGCCCGCTCGAAGCCGAGGGCCCGGCCCATGGAGAGGGTCGCGCCCGAGCGGGACACCCCGGGAACCAGCGCCGCGGCCTGGGCGGCGCCCATCAGCGCCGCCTCGCGCATCGTCATCTGCTTGATCTGCTTGGTGTTGCTCCCGAGCTTGTCGGCGGCGAGGAGCACCAGACCCATGACGATCAGCATCGTGGCGATCAGCCACAGGTTGCGGAAGTGCGACTCGATGGTGTCCTTGAAGAGCACCCCCAGGATCACGATCGGCAGCGAGCCGACGATCACGAACCAGCCCATCCGGGCGTCGAGGTGGCCGCGGTACTCCGGCTTGAAGAGCGACAGCGTCCACGTGCGCGCGATGTTCCAGATGTCCTTGCGGAAGTAGAGGAGCACCGCCAGCTCGGTGCCGATCTGGACGACGGCGGTGAAGGCGGCGCCCGGGTCGCCCCACCCGAACAGCTCGGGGAAGATCCGCAGGTGCGCGCTGCTGGAGATCGGCAGGAACTCGGTGAGGCCCTGCAGCGTGCCGAGGAACAGGGCCTGCAGGAAGTCCGCCACGGTGAGGGATCCTACGGACAGATCGTGGGCGAGCCGTGAGCCGCCCCGAAGGGTGAGCGGCTACCTTGGCCCCCATGCAGCAGCGGTACGTCGGAAGCAGCGGTCTCCGGGTGTCGCGGCTGGGTCTCGGCACGATGACCTGGGGCAAGGACACCGACGAGCACGAGGCCCGCGACCAGCTGGTCGCCTTCTGCGAGGCCGGCGGGACGCTGGTCGACACCGCCGCCGGCTACACCGACGGCCGATCCGAGGAGCTGCTCGGGTCCCTGGTGGGCGACGTCGTACGACGTGACGACGTGGTGCTCGCGACCAAGGCCGGGATCTGGCGCCGCGGCGGTGAGCGCACCACCGACACCTCGCGGCGCGCGCTGCTCGGAGGGCTCGACACCTCGCTCCGGCGGCTCCGGACCGACCACGTCGACCTGTGGCAGGTACACATCTGGAGCGACGAGGTGCCGCTGGAGGAGACGCTCGCGGCGCTCGACCAGGCGGTGTCCTCCGGTCGCGCCACCTACGTCGGGATCTCCAACTACACCGGCTGGCAGACCGCGCAGGCGGCGACCTGGCAGCGCGCGGCGGCCGGGCGGACCCCGCTGACCTCCACCCAGGTGGAGTACTCCCTGGTGAGCCGCGACGTCGAGCGCGAGGTCGTGCCGGCCAGCGCCGCGCTCGGCCTCGGGATCCTGCCGTGGTCGCCGCTCGGCCGCGGGGTGCTCACCGGCAAGTACCGCACCGGCATCCCCGGTGACTCGCGCGCCGCGTCGCCCGTGTTCGCGTCGTTCGTCGAGCGCTACCTCGACGAGCGCAGTCGCGGCATCGTCGAGGCCGTCGTCCGCGCGGCCGACGGGCTGGAGTGGACGCCGCTCGAGGTCGCCCTGGCATGGGTCCGCGACCGCCCCGGCGTGACCGCGCCCATCGTCGGCGCCCGCACCGCCGCGCAGCTCAAGGGTGCCCTCGGCGTGGAGCACAAGGAGCTGCCGCCCGAGATCCGCTCCGCCCTCGACGACGTCTCGGAGCCGGCCTGATGCGGCGCGAGGGGGTCGAGTGGCAGTTCGAGAAGGTCACCTTCTCCCGGGAGTACCCGCGCAACGTCGTCACCAAGCTGCTCGTCGAGCGCGCCGAGCACGGCGGCTGGGAGCTGGTGCGCGTGCGGATCACGCCCGACGGGACCCGCCGGGTGATCCTGCGCCGCAAGATCATCCGGGCGGTGCGGACCGCCTGAGCACGGTCCTCAGACCTCGTCGAGGAACCGGTCCATCACCCGCGCGCCGAACTTGAGGGCGTCCACGGGCACCCGCTCGTCCACGCCGTGGAAGAGCGCGGTGAAGTCGAGGTCCTCGGGCAGCCGGAGCGGCGTGAACCCGTAGCAGCGCATGCCGAGGTCGCGGAAGTGCTTGGCGTCGGTGCCGCCGCTCATCAGGTACGGCGCCACCAGCGCGTCGGGATCCTCCGCCAGCAGGCTCCGCGTCATCGTGTCGACCAGCGCGCCGTCGTACGGCGTCTCCCAGGGGTCCTGCTTCGAGACGTAGTCGATGCTGATGTCCTCGCCGCACAGCTCGGCCAGGGTGGCGTAGAACTCGTCCTCGTAGCCGGGCAGCGAGCGCCCGTCGACATGGGCCGTGGCCTCGGTCGGGACGACGTTGACCTTGTAGCCGGCGCCGAGCATGGTCGGGTTGGTCGTGTTGCTGAGGACGGCGCCGAGCATCCGGGTCGCGCTGCCGAACTCCTCCACCAGCT
This sequence comes from Nocardioides silvaticus, assembly GCF_003160695.1. Classification (GTDB taxonomy): domain Bacteria; phylum Actinomycetota; class Actinomycetes; order Propionibacteriales; family Nocardioidaceae; genus Nocardioides; species Nocardioides silvaticus. The sequence continues at coordinate 528,406 of NZ_QGDD01000002.1, read as the reverse complement.
CGCGGGCGTTCTCCGGGGTGACGTCGGTGCCGGCGAGCTCGCCGACGGTGCCGAGCAGGGTGCGCATCGTGGGCGTCAGCCGCACCGGCCACTCGTAGGCACCGATCCGGGCGACCGCCTCGGCGATCCGGGTCACCGGGTTGTCCTGGTTGATCATCGAGCCGTGACCGGCCGTGCCCCGGGCGGTGAGCCGCATCCAGGCCATGCCCTTCTCGGCGGCTTGGACGAGGTACATCCGACGCCCGCGGACCGTCGTGCTCCAGCCACCGACCTCGCCGACCGCCTCGGTGCAGCCCTCGAACTCCTCGGGGTGGTCGCGCACCATGACCTCGGCGCCGAGATGTCCCCCGGCCTCCTCGTCGGCGGTGAAGCACAGCACGATCGGCCGGCTCGGGATCCGGCCGGTGCGCTGGCGCTCGCGGACGACCGACAGCAGCATCGCGTCGAAGTCCTTCATGTCGACCGCGCCGCGGCCCCACACGCTGAGCCCACCCTGTTGGCAGTCCTGGACCTCGCCACTGAACGGGTGCACGGTCCAGTCCTCGGCCGCGGCCGGCACCACGTCGAGGTGGCCGTGGAGGAGCAGCGCGTCCTCGCGGGTGCCGTCCCCTCCCCACCGCGCGAACACCGACGCCCGCCCGGGGGTGCTCTCGTAGATCCGGGCCTCGATCCCGACCTCCTCGAGCAGCCCGGCGACGTGCTCGGCTGCCTTGCGCTCTCCCGGTCCGTCGTCCGAGCCGTAGTTGCTCGTGTCGATACGGATCAGGTCACGGCAGATGTCGACGACCTCGTCCAGCTCCTCCATCCGGCCATCCTGTCACCCGCAGCTGATCGGGCGGGGGTCCTTGCCGTCCCGGTCGGCTTTCGGGTCCCGTCCGGCACCGCAGTCGACGCGCTTGTCCTTGCGCCCGTCCTTCGCGTCGAGCTGGTCGCGCCCGCCGTCGCCGTACAGCTTGTCGGCGCCGGCACCGCCGCAGATCGTGTCGTTGCCGCCGCGCCCGTGGATGGTGTCGTTGCCGCCGAGGCCCACGATCACGTCGGGCCCGCTGGTGCCGTTCGTGGTGTCCGCGCCGGGCTCCCCGACGATGGTGGACGGCCTCCCCTTGCAGGTGGGCAGGGGCGCGGGGAGCCACCGGTCTCGGAGGAAGGCCCAGATCCGGCCCTCCTGACCCTGGATGACGTGCCCGCCCTTGGTCACGAGGACCAGCTGGTAGCCGTCGCACTCGTCCCCGTGACCGGTGAGGTCGAAGACCCGCGCGGTGTTGCTGCCCACCTGGTAGGCCTCGCGGAGGACGCCGTTGTTGGGCCCGCCGACCTGGTCGGTCCAGCAGCCGTGCTGCTGCGCCCACAGCTTCATCGGGCTGAAGACCCGCCAGTCGACGTCCCAGTCGACCGGCTGGTGGTAGGCAGCGGTCGGTGGTGGCGCCACGGCCCGGTCGTTGGTGCCGTGCAGGTGGAGGATCCGCGCGTCGCTGCTGTGCAGGCCGGGCGTGCTGACCTCGGCGTTGCACTGGGCGTCGCCGTCCTGGCAGTACAGCAGCCCGGCGTTGACCGCCACGGCGGCGATCTTGTCGCGCGTGCCGGAGCGCTGCAGCAGGTAGTAGGGCATGTAGGCGCCGCGCGACGAGCCGCCGACGAAGATCTGGTCGGCGTCCACCGAGCCGCAGGCCGCGAGCTGGTCGATCAGCTTCTCGAGGAACTGGCTGTCGAGCGGCCCGGGGCCATCGGCTGCCCGGTGGTTCCACGTCTGGCCGGTGCCGTTCGGGGTGACGACGATCGCCCCGTCCGGGTCGGTGAACTTCCAGAACTTCGGCGCGATCGCCGACCCGTCGCCGCCGTCGCCGTGCAGCCAGATGAGCACCGGCCGACCGCCCACCTCGGGCACGGTCTGCGGCACCCGCCAGTAGTAGGTGTGGTTGTCGCCGTCGGTCGTCTGGATCTGGCTGCTGCCCGACCCGGGGCCGCCGCACACCGGCGGCTCGAGCAGCGCGACGGGTGGCTCGGCCGAGCCTGCCGACACCGGCACCGCCAGTCCGACCAGGGCCACGACGGCTGCAGCCGCCTTCACGACGAGGCGCATCCTCGGACGCTAGCGACGTCGTCGCCGCGAGTGGCCCGAACCGGATTTCCTTAACCTGGACCCATGATCGAGACGGTCCCACCCCACGACGACGACCGGCTGTCCGCAACGGCCCGGCTGATGCACGACTTCAACACGGAGTACGACGAGCCCTCCCCCGGCCCGGACGCGCTGGCCGGCATCCTGGCCCGCCGGATCGCCGACGGCCAGGCCACGGTCCTGCTCGCCCGCGACGACGCGGGCGAGCCGGTCGGCATCGCGATCGCCCGCCTCTCACCGTCGCTGTGGAGCGACGCGCTGGAGGCCTACCTGGCCGAGCTCTACGTCGTACCGCCGCGGCGCGGGCAGGGCTTCGGCCGCGAGCTGCTCACCGCGTTCCTCAACACCTCGCGGGACGCCGGTGCCGACTACGCGTTCCTCATCACGAGCGAGACCGACGTCTCCGCCCAGCGGGCGTACGAGGCCGCCGGCTTCCGTCGTACGGAAGGAGAAGGCGGGCCGGTCATGCTCGCCTACGAGCAGGACCTCTAGGTCGATCTGGTGTCCGAGGGGGGACTTGAACCCCCACGCCCTAATACGGGCACTAGCACCTCAAGCTAGCGCGTCTGCCAATTCCGCCACCCGGACGAGTGCGCGCTGACACTAGCAAAAGGAGCCCCGGATCCCCGCATCGGGGACCCCCTCCCGACACGCCTACCGGCGGCTCGCCTTGAACCGCCACCGGCAGCCTGCAACGGTGGAGATGCCCTGCACTCAACCAGAAAGCAGTCATGCTCACCCTGACCGAGAACGCACGCGACATCGTCAAGCGCTACACCGACCACCCGGACACCCCGGAGGACGCCGGACTGCGCATCACCAGCACCGCGGAGGCGCAGCTCGCGGTGACGACCGCCGACCAGCCCGTGGACGGCGACCAGCTCGTCGAGCAGGACGGCGCCAAGGTCTACCTCGACGCCGACGCTGCGCAGCAGCTCGACGACAAGGTCCTCGACGCCGGCATTGACGAGGCCGGCAACGTCCAGTTCGGGCTCCTCACCCAGGCCTGATCAGGGCCGCAGGCCCCATTCGGCCAGCGCGGCCTCCGGGTCGACCGGGTCACCGCCGCCGGGCCGCACCTCGAGGTGGAGGTGCGGACCGGTGGTGTTCCCGGTCGATCCCACCGCACCGACGACCTGCCCGGTCGAGACCCGCTCCCCGACGGAGACGCTCTGGGTCGACTGGTGGCAGTACCAGATGTCGGTGCCGTCCTCGAGCCGGATGACGGTCTTGTAGCCGTAGGCCCCGTCGTAGGACGCGCCGGTGACCACCCCGTCGCCGATGGCCACCAGCTCGGTCCCCTCGGCCGCCGCGAAGTCCAGGCCGGTGTGGTCGCTCGACCAATAGCCCCCGGCACTGCCGTAGTGGGCGGTCAGACGGTAGTCCTGCACCGGGAGCACCATCTCGGGCGGCTCCGGGCGCATGGTCAGGCCGTCGACCACCTCGAGGTCGACCCCGGCCTCGGCGACCACCGCGCCGAGCCAGTCGGGCCGGGCGGAGTCGGCGTGGGCGGCGTGGGGCGCTCCGAGCGTGCAAGCGGCGACGCCGGCGGCCACCGGCGCGATCAGTGCGCGGCGGAGACGGCGGGTGTGGATCTGGTTCATCGCTTCCTCTGGTTCGCAAAGTGCGTTCTTTTGCAAGCACTTGCTCTCCAGTGAGCCAAGACCGACCCACGATTCTCAACTCGATGGGACCGCTCGTGTGGGCCGGCTCACGAGAACCTGTTGCCGTTCCCGCTCAGCCACCCGCGTTTCCGCGACCGATATCACACGGAAGGTAAAGGCCGCCTCAACGGCGGTGCGCCCAGGCGGCGACCTCGATGCGCGTCGGCACCCACGGCTCGAACCGCAGCCGCATCCCGGCCTCGCCGGGGGTGCGGTTGCCCTTCCGGCTGTTGCAACGGCCGCAGGCGGCCACGGTGTTCAGCCAGTCCCAGGTGCCACCGCGTGAACGGGGCAGGAGGTGGTCGATCGTGTCGGCGTGGGCACCGCAGTAGGCGCAAGAGTGCTGGTCGCGGCGCAGCACCGCCTCGCGGCCGTACGCCGCCGGCCGGTACATCCAGGTCGCGACGACGTACCGCACCAGCCGGAGGACCCGCGGCCACGGGTGCGGGCCGATCCGCCGGTCCGCGTCGGCCTCGTGGACGACGGCCACGCCGCGGAACAGCATCCGCACGGCGTGCGGGAAGGAGACCACGTCGTGCGGCTCGTACGACGCGTTGAGCAGGACCACGGGTGCGTGGGTCGTGACGGGGATCGCCTCCTTCCGCTGACGAAGCCTAAGCACAGCAGATCCGCACACCTAGGGACTTTCGGCGAACTCCTCCCCCTACTGTGGCGACGTGGACCGAACCATCGACCGCCTCAGGGTGGCCTTCGTGCCCGGTGTGACCCCCGACAAGTGGGCCCGCGTGTGGCGCGAACGGCACCCTGACATCCGCCTCGAGCTGCTGCCGGTCGAGGAGGAGCAGCAGCGCGCGGTGCTCGACGACGGTACGGCGGACCTGGTGCTGGCCCGGCTCCCGGTCGACCGGGAGCGGCCGACCCCGCTGCACTGCGTGGTGCTGTACGAGGAGCTGCCGGTGGTGGTCGCCTCCACGGAGCACTTCGTGGCCGCTGCCGACGAGGTGACCACCGACGACCTCGGCGACGAGCAGCTGGTGCTGCCGGAGCGCTCGGGCTGGCGGCCCACGGCCGACCAGCTGACCTTCCCGCCGATGACGGCCAAGGAGGCGGTCGAGGTCGCGGCCGCCGGAACGGGTGTCGTCGTGCTGCCGATGGCGATCGCCCGGCTGCACCATCGAAAAGACACCGTGCACCGACCCGTCGCCGACCTCCCGGCCACCCAGGTGGCGCTGGTGTGGAGGAAGGACGACGACGGACCGGTGCACCAGGACTTCGTCGGGGTCACCCGCGGCCGCCGCGCGAGCAGCGGCCGCGGGGGCTGACCCGCATCTCAGATGGCTTCAAACGTGTCGCAGCCCGCGAACTCGTCGCCGGGGTCGACGGAGTCGTAGTAGACCGTGTCGTAGCCCGGGCCGCACTTGATGTAGTCGGCGTTGCCGTCGGCGTAGACGTAGAGGTAGTCGTTGCCGTAGCCGGCCCGCACCTGGTCGGGACCGAAGCCGGGCACCAGGTTGTCGACACCGTCGTTGCCGTACAGGCTGTCGGCTCCCCCGCTGCCGGCGAGGTAGTCCGAGCCGCTGCCGCCCTTGAGGACGTCCTTGCCGTCGGCGCCGTTGAGGTAGTCGTTGCCCGCGCCTCCGAGCAGCAGGTCGGCGCCGGCGTAGCCGTAGAGGGAGTCGTTGCCCTCGAACGCGGTGATCTTGTCGGCGTACGGCGTGCCGTAGAGGACGTCGTCGAGGTGACCGCCCGGGACGTCGGCAGCGGACGCGGAGCCGGCCGTGAAGGCGGCGACGCCGGCGAACGCGGCCGCGGCACCGAGGGTGAGGATTCGGATGGAACGCATGGGTGTCTCCTGGGGTTCGGGACCGGCCCCTGCGGCCGGTCTCATCCACCGGATGCGGCCCGGACCCCCTTCAGTTCCCGGATCTGCCGAACTTTTTTCTCCCGCCGCCCGCGGGACCGCCTAGGTCCAGCTCCAGGTCTGCTTGGCCAGCAGGTCCCGCGCTCGTGCGATGCGGGAGCGCACGGTGCCGACCGGCACCCCCAGCCGCTCGGCGATCTCGTCGTAGCCGAGGCCGTCGAACTCCCGCAGGACGAGCGCCTCGCGGTAGGGCTCCGGCACCCGTTCCAGCGCCTGTCGCACGGCGACCTCGTCGGCGACCACGGAGCTGAGCCGGCGGGCGAACGCCCACTCCTCGGGCACCTCCTCGCCGGACGGCTCCGACTTGCGCTGCTTGCGGCGCAGCAGCTGGAGCGCCTCGTTGCGGGCGATGGCCCGCACCCAGGTCTGGAAGCGGGCGCGCCCCTCGAACTGGTCGATCTTCTCGAGCACCGCGATCAGCGTCAGCTGGGCAGCGTCCTCGATGTCGGCCGGGTCGACGAGCAGCGTCGTGATCGCCGGGTGGGCGATCCGGTGCTTGTGCACGAGCTCGAGCAGCAGCTCGGTGGCGGGGAGTGCTCCCCCCGCGCCGTGCAGCGCGAGGCCGTCGAGGATCGCCACCCGGTCGTCCTTCCCGGCACCGGCGAACTCGGCGACGACCGCTCCGCGCGCGGCCGGATCGCCGCCCGCGGCCGTCTGCAGGATGGCCGGGTCAGTCACTACGCACCTCCGGTGGTGTCGAGAAGGACCAGGATCACGACCGCGACCACGATCAGGGCGGCGACGAGCACCGCGACCAGCACCGGCCCTCCGGGAACGCCGCCACGGACGACGACCACCTCCGGCTGGCCGGCGAACCCGGCCGGTTGGGCGTCGGGCACCGGGGAGGCGGGTCGCGCCGGTGCGGCGTGCTGCGTCGCCCGGCTCGGGATGGTGACGGTCGCGCGGATGCTGTCCAGGGCGCCGACCAGCTCCTCCGACCAGGTGCGGGCGTCGGGCTGCCGCTGCTCACGGTCCCGGGACATCCCGCGCCCGAGCACGGCGTGCACGCGGGCGTCCCGCGGTCCCTCGGTGAGCTCGAGCAGCTCGGCGACGACCGCCGACGCCGCGAAGATGTCGGCCCGGCCGTCGATCGGAGCGCCGACAGCGGCCTGCTCGGGAGCCATGTAGGCCGGGGTCCCGACCGCTGCGGTCACGAGCCGGGTCGACTCCAGGGCCTTCGCCAGACCGAAGTCGGTGAGCACGAGGAAGTCGTCGTCCCGCAGCAGCCGACCGCCCGGGAAGCCGTCCGGCGGGTGCCCGTCCGGCGCCGGCCGCACGAGGATGTTGGACGGCTTGATGTCACGGTGCACGACGCCGCGGTCGTGGATGGCGGCCAGGGCCGACCCGAGCGCGGACGCGACCGCCCGCACGTCGTCGGTGGTGAGCGGCGTGCCGCCGGTCTCGACGGCCTCGACCCGGTCGGCCAGCGTGCCGCGCTCGGCCAGCTCGAGCACCAGGTAGGGCCGGCCGTCCGGGAGCTGCGCGACGTCGTGGACGGCGGCCGTGCGCGGCGAGGCGATCCGCCGCATGACCCGGGCCTCCTTGATGAACCGCTCGCGGCCGTCGGGGTCGAAGGCCACGTGCGCCGCCAGCACCTTCAGCGCGACCAGCTGGTCGAGCACGGGATCCTCGGCCCGGTAGACCGCGGCGTGAGCGCCGACGCCGATCCGGTTGAGAACGACGTACCGACCGACCTCCTCCACGCCGTCATCCTGACAGAAAACGAGGACGCCGCCAGCCCGATCGGACCGGCGGCGCCTCGTGTTCTCGTCGGGGTCAGGGAGTACGGAGGACCCAGGCCCCTGCGACGCCGACCTCGATGTCGATGCCGGCGATGTCCTTCGGCGCACCGGGCAGCGCCTGGATGTGCAGCGCCCGCACCGCGATGCCGTCGTACGGGAACGGCAGGTCGGTCTGCTCGTTGATGATGACCTTCACCAGCCCCGGCACCTCGATCGTCGTGTTCGGCTCCACGCCGATCGGGATCGACTTGCCGGCGATCGTCAGGCCGACGATCTTGGCGGTCGCTTCCTTGACGGTCGGATCAGTGCCGCTCTTGACCACATGGGCTTCTGCTGTGACCGCGTTGAGCGTGATCAGGCCGTTGAGCAGGTTGACCGCCCCGATCCTCGCCGACATGGTCGCGTCGGTGAGGTCGCTGGTGACGGTCGCGTTGGCCGTGTTGCTGAGCACGTTGGCCTTCACGACGCCCGGCAGCAGCACCTTCGCGGTGCTGTTGTCGAGCTCGACCCCGTTGGTGCCGCCCGCGGGGCAGATCACGACCGCGGTCGGGGCCGACCGGATGTTGAGCGCGTCACCGACGTGGACGCCCACCTGGGTGGAGTAGGCGTAGCCGAACGCCGGGGAGCCCTCGATCGGCTCCGGGATCAGGATCCGCGCCATGGTCGGGGTGAGCTCGATCGATGCCCCGGCGCTGAGGCCGGCCTGGGGCTTGAGGAGGACGATGCGAAGGCCGGTGGCCTGGGACTTGATGAGCGCGTCGCCACCCACCTGGCCGCGCACGTCGTTGACCACGACGCTGAGGACGCCGGGGATCGTGATGCCGGTGTTCTTCGGCACGTTGAACGGGATCTTCTGGTTGCCGATCTTGACGCCGACGAACCGGGTCTTGCCGGTGCGCGACACCTCACCGTTGCGGATGGTCGCGGTGGCGGTGGTCTCGATCGCGTCGGCCTTGATCAGGCCGTTGAGCAGGCTCACGCCGGCGATGCGCGCGTAGGAGGACACCTCGATGCCGCCCAGCACCTTGCGGGTGCTGTTGCGCGACTGGATGGCCTCGACGTGCGCGACGCCGTTGAGGACGTCGACGTTGGCGGTCTTGTTCTCGACCGCGCGGGGTGCCGTCTCGACGCGCAGCGAGCTGGCCGCGGTCAGGTCGGACTTCACGACACCGGCCACGTTGATCCGGGTGCCGCCGCTGACGGCGTGGTAGACGGGTTCGGTGCCGGCCGGCGCAGCTGCGTGCGCGACCGACGTGGTGAGGCCGCCGATGTCGACGACGGTGACAAGGGCAGCGAGCAGGGCTGTTACGACGCCGAGAATGCCGCGACGCAGAGCCCTCGGGAGCGTGAGGGACATAGCGGAAGCCTATTCAGAGGTGAGGGATTCGTGCTCACATATGGCAACAGTTTTACTTGCGCCGAGTTACGGCTCCTGGCGCTCGGATCCCGCGGAGCCGTCCGGCCGGCAGGGGTCGCGGGGTCACCAGCTCGTCGCCAGCGGGCGACCCTCGTGGAAGCCGGCCGTCGACTGGACACCCACGACCGCCCGCTCGTGGAGCTCCGCGAGCGTGGTCGCGCCGGCGTAGGTGCAGGCCGAGCGGACCCCGGCCGAGATCTGGTCGATGAGGTCCTCCACACCCGGGCGGGCCGGGTCGAGGTACATCCGCGAGGAGGAGATGCCCTCCTCGTAGAGGCCCTTGCGGGCCCGGTCGAACGCGGACTCCGAAGCGGTGCGGCCCGCCACCGCCCGGGCGGACGCCATCCCGAACGAGACCTTGAACGGTCGGCCGTCGGCGTCGTGCAGCAGGTCGCCGGGCGACTCGTGGGTGCCGGCGAACCAGGAGCCGATCATCACCGAGGAGGCGCCGGCGGCGAGCGCGAGCGCGACGTCCCGCGGATGGCGGACTCCCCCGTCGGCCCACACGGCGGCGCCGACGTCGCGCGCAGCGGCGGCGCAGTCGAGGACTGCGGAGAACTGCGGGCGGCCGACGCCGGTCATCATCCGGGTGGTGCACATGGCGCCCGGCCCCACGCCGACCTTGACGATGTCGGCGCCCGCTGCGGCGAGGGCGCGGGTGCCGTCGGCGTCGACCACGTTGCCCGCGGCCACGGGGACTCCCGGATCGAGCGAGCGGACCGCCTGGAGCGCCTCGACCATCCGGTCCTGGTGGCCGTGCGCGGTGTCGACGACCAAGCAGTCGACCCCGGCGTCGAGCAGGGCGCCCGCCTTGGCCTCGACGTCGCCGTTGACCCCGACGGCGGCCGCGATCCGCAGCGCCCCACGGTCGTCGACGGCCGGGGTGTAGAGGGTGGCGCGCAGGGCCCCGGTGCGGGTCAGGACGCCGACCAGCCTCCCGTCGCCGTCGACACCGACCGCAACGGCCGCGCGGGCCTCGTCGAGCGCGTCGAACGCCTTCCTCGGCTCGGTGCCCTCCTCGAGGACCACCTCGACCGGGCGCATCACCTGGTGCGCCTGGGCGAACCGGTCGACCTCCGCGCAGTCGGACTCCAGCACGACTCCCACCGGCCTGCCGTCGTCGTCGACGACCACCGCGGCGCGGTGCGAGCGCTTGGGGATCAGCGACAACGCCTCCGCGACCGTCTGGTCGGGCCGGAGCTGGATCGGGGTGTCGAGCACCAGGTGCCGGCTCTTCACGAACGACACCACCTCGGCGACGACGGGTGCCGGGATGTCCTGCGGGATCACGACCAGCCCGCCGCGCCGGGCCACGGTCTCCGCCATCCGCTTGCCGGCGATGGCGGTCATGTTGGCGACCACGACGGGCAGCGTCGTACCCGTGCCGTCGTCGGTGGCGAGGTCGACGTCGTACCGGCTGGCGACGGACGAGCGCCGCGGCACCATGAAGACGTCGTCATAGGTCAGGTCGTGGGCGGGAACCCGGTCGTCGAGGAATCGCACACCGTGAATCTATCTGCGCCGGGTAATGATGAGGGGTGACCTCGGTGACCGCCCGCGCCCCAGGCCGGGTCAACCTGATCGGCGACCACACCGACTACAACGGGGGGCTCTGCCTGCCGTTCGCCATCCCGCTGGTCACCACGACGCTCGCGCGGGCCCGCGGCGACGACCGGCTGCGGATCCGGTCCGACGCCTACCCCGACGGCTGGACCGGCCGCCTCGGCGACATCGCCTTCGACCAGCGCGCGGCCCTGCCCGACTGGGTGCGGTACGTCGCAGGGGTGCTCTGGGCAGCGCAGGAGGACGGCTGGCCGGTCACCGGGCTCGACCTGGTGGTCGACAGCGACCTCCCCCGGGGAGCCGGGTTGTCGAGCTCGGCCGCCCTCGAGTGCTCGGTCGTGCTCGCCCTGGCCGCCCTGGTCGACCGGCCCCTCGACCCCGGCAGCCGGCAGGCGTTCGCCGGCCTGTGCACCCGGGCGGAGACGGAGTACGTCGGCGCGCCCACCGGTGGCATGGACCAGCTGGTCTCGCTCCTGGGCCAGCCCGACCACGGACTGCTCATCGACTTCGCCGACACCAGCGTGCGGCAGGTGCCCCTGGCGCTGCGGGAGGCAGGACTCACGGTCCTCGTGATGGACACCGGCGCCGGGCACGAGCTGGCGGACGCCGACGGCGGCTACGCGCAGCGACGCAAGGAGTGCGACGCCGCCGCGGCGTCGCTGGGTCTTCCCCGCATCGGACTGGCCTGGCCCGACGACCTCAGCCGCCTCGACGACGACGTGCACCGTGCCCGCGCCCGCCACGTCGTCTCCGAGAGCTCCCGCGTCGAGGACGTGATCACGGCGGTCGCGGCCGGCGACTGGTCCGAGGTCGGCGCGATCCTCACCGCTTCCCACACCTCGCTCAAGGGCGACTTCGCCGCGTCCACGCCCGAGCTCGACCTCGCCGTCGCCACGGCGGTCGACGCCGGTGCCCTCGGCGCCCGGCTGACCGGCGGCGGCTTCGGCGGCTCCGCGATCGCGCTGGTGGCCGAGGACGGCGCGGCCGTCGTGCGTGACGCCGTGGACAGCGCCTTCGCCGACGCCGGCTACGAGCAGCCCGCCCACCGGCTGGTGCTTCCCGCCGCCGGCGCCACCCTCACCCGCGGCGCGTAGCCGGTCAGCGGCGGCGGGCGGTGAACGTCCCCGCGACGATCAGGACGAGCGCCCAGTTGGTGCGGCTGACGAACTCGCCCAGCACGTGGCGAGGCTGGGTGAGGTCCAGCTTCGGTCCGCCGAGCGGCGAGGCGACGCACCAGATGCTGATGCCGATGGCGACCGCGAGCAGGAGGAGCTCGACGGCGCCGAAGGAGGCCTGCTGCGAGTTGAGGACAGCGGCGGCAAGGAAGCCGAGCCAGGCCAGCCAGCGGAGGGAGCGCTGGTACCAGGAGGGTCGGCGCTCGGCCGTCGCCTCCGGGAGCTGTTGGACCACGGGCGACAGCGTGGCGGAGCCTGGCCCGCGAGGGCAACAGGCTCCGCCGTACGCCGTACGCCTGCTACTTGAGCTCGGCGCTCGACAGGCCGAGCAGCCGACGAGCGATGATGAGCTGCTGGATCTGCTGGGTGCCCTCGAAGATGTCGAGGATCTTGGAGTCGCGCGCCCACTTCTCGAGGAGCTCGGTCTCGGAGTAGCCCACCGACGCGCACAGCTCGACGCAGCTGAGCGTCACGTCGGAGCCGACCCGCCCGGCCTTGGCCTTCGCCATCGACGCCTCGAGCGAGTTGGGCTTGCGGTTGTCGGCCATCCAGGCCGCCTGGAGGGTGAGCAGCCGCCCGGCCTCCCAGTCCGCCTCGAGCTGCAGGAACCGCGCCGCTGCCGCCGACTGGAGGTTGGCGGGCTTGTCGTAGTCGACCTCGACGCCGGCCTCCTTCAGCAGGTCACGGGTCAGGTCGAGCGCCGCCCGAGCGCAGCCGACCGCCATCGCGGCCACCAGCGGGCGGGTGTTGTCGAAGGTCGCCATCGCCCCGGCGAAGCCCTGCTCGACATTGATTTCCGGTGAGCCGAGGAGGTTCTCCTTGGGCACGCGGGCGTCGGTGAACGTGATCACCGCGGTGTCGGAGGCGCGGATGCCGAGCTTCTCCTCGAGCCGCTCGACCTTCACGCCCGGGGTGTCCTTCTCGACCACGAACGACTTGATCGCCGCGCGGCCGAGCGACTTGTCGAGGGTCGCCCAGACCACGATGCAGTCGGAGCGCTCACCGGAGGTGACGAAGATCTTCTCGCCGTTGATGACGTACTCGTCGCCGTCGAGGACGGCGGTGGTGGAGATGGCCGCCGAGTCGGAGCCGAAGCTGGGCTCGGTGATCGCCATCGATGCCCACTTGCCGGCGAAGCGCTCGAGCTGCTCGTCGTTCGCCACCGACGCGATGGCGGAGTTGCCGAGGCCCTGGCGCGGCATCGACAGCAGCAGGCCCACGTCGCCCCAGCACATCTCGGCGACCGAGGTCACCGACGCCAGGTTGGAGCCGTTGCGGACCTTGCCGTCGTCCTCGCTGGAGTCGCGGCGCACGCCGGCGGCGCCCGCACCCTCGCTGGCGCCGGACTCGGCGAGCCCGTCGATCATCGCCGCGAGCATGTCGAGCTCCTTGGGGTACTCGTGCTCGGCGATGTCGTACTTGCGCGAGATCGGTCGCAGCATGTTCATCGCGACCTGGTGCGCCTGGTCGATCAGCTGGCGGTGCTTCTTGGGCACCTCGAGGTTGATGGCCATCAGACCAGCACCGTCCCTTCCATGATCCCGACGGCACGCAGGTCGCGGTACCACCGCTCCACCGGGTGTTCCTTGACGTAGCCGTGTCCACCGAGCAGCTGCACGCCGTCGTTGCCGATCTGCATGCCGCGGTCCGCGCACAGCTTGCGGGCCAGGGCGACCTGCTTGCTGAAGTCCTTGCCGGCAGCGGCCCGGGCGGCGGCGCGGTAGGTCAGCAGCCGCATCGCCTGCAGCTCGATCGCGATGTTCGCGACCATGAACGCCACCGACTGCCGGTTGGCGATCGGCTCGCCGAACGCCTCGCGCTCCTTGACGTACGGCGTCACGTAGTCGAGCACGGCCTGACCGGTGCCGACCGCGAGCGCACACCATGCGAGCCGCGAGAGGCGGACGCACTCGAGGTACGTCGAGCCGTCGGTCTCGCCGAGGACCGCGTCGGCCGGGACCTTGACGTCCTTCAGCTCCAGCGTCGTCATGCCCGCGGCGCGGACCCCCATGGCGGGGTCGCCCTCGATGGTGAGGCCCTCGGTCGAGGACTCCACGAGGAACAGCACCGGCTTGCCGTCGAGCGAGGCACCGACGACGAACAGCTCGGCGTCGGAACCGCGGGCGACCTGGCTCTTGCGGCCGTTGAGCACGTAGCCGTCACCCGCCTTGGTCGCGGTGGTGGCGGGGCTGGTGACGTCGAAAAGCACGGTGGGCTCGTTGAGCGCCAGCGCGGCGGCCGGCACCTCGTCCCCGGTGAACGCCGGGAGGTAGGTCTGCTGCTGGGCGTCGGTGCCCCAGAGGCCGATCGCGGTGGCGACCGAGCCAGGTGCCAGCGACGCGACGGCGAGACCCATGTCGCCCTTGGCGAGCGCCTCGGCGACGAGGGTGCCGGCCATCGCGGACCGCTCCTCGGAGACCCCGCCCAGCTCCTCCGGCAGGCCGAGGATCGGCAGACCGATCTCGAGGCTCGCCTTCAGCAGCGCGTCGGGGGCAGCGCACGCCGCGTCCGCCTCGGCAGCCGCGGGGCGGACGACCTCGGTCGCGAACTCGCCCACCACGTCGACGAGCATCTGCTCGTCCTCGGTGGGCGTCAGGTCGAAGACGCCCGTCGAGGGCGCGGCGGCCGCGCGGACGCCCGGCTTGCCCTTCTTGCCGGCCTTCGCGAAGGTCCGGCTCGCCTGCGTGATCGTCTTGAACCCGCTGCGGGTGACGGTGAAGACCGCCTGCTCGGTCTGCTTGCGCAGGCCGACACGGTCGATGAGGTCGCTCTGGGCGAGCTTGCTGAGACCGGCGACGAGGATGCCGATGGGGTCGCGGCGCGCGCTGGTCGGGACCCCGTGCTTCCCGCCCGGTCTGAGGTTGCTGGTCAAGGACATGGCCCAAATGTAACTGCGAGTTACACACAGCGCTACAGGTGGTCGCCAAATGGCGGGCAAATGCCGAGTGCGGCTCGTCACAACGGGCCCCCTAGGATCGGTGGCCATGTCGACCCAGGGCTCCGACGAGGCCGTCAACGCGCCGTACGGACCGCTCCCGCGTGGCGGTTCGGTCCGTGCGATCACCCGCTGGGGCACTCCGGTGATGCACCGTGCGCAGCAACCGGTGACCGCGGAGCAGTACGGCAGCGAGGAGCTGCGCTCGCTCGCCGCCGACATGGTCGCGACGATGTACGCCGCCGACGGGGTCGGTCTGGCCGCCTGCCAGATCGGCGTCGATCTCGCGATGTTCGTGTTCGACTGCCCGGACGAGTCGGGCGAGCGGTACGTCGGCGTGGTCTGCAACCCCACCGTCACCGTGCCCGAGGACCGCGGTCGCAAGCTGGACGACGGCGACGAGGGCTGCCTTTCCTTCCCGGGGGCGTTCTGCCCCTGCGCCCGCCCCGCGTTCGCGACCGTCGAGGGTTTCGGCCTGGACGGGACGCCGGTGCGGTTCGAGGGTGACGGCCTGCTGGCGCGCTGCCTGCAGCACGAGACCGACCACACCAGGGGCACTGTCTTCGGGGACCGGCTTCCCACCAGGGCGCGCAAGAAGCTCCAGAAGGCGCACGACGCCGCTGCCGGCGACTACCCGCCGGAGTGGCCGACCTGAGTCATCCCGCCACCGCCGCCCGCCCGGCGGTGACGTAGCACGCGACCGCGGAGGCGGCCGCCACGTTGAGCGAGTCGATGCCGGCCGCCATCGGGATGATCGCGCGCCGGTCGGCCGACTGCTCCCACCGTGTCGACAGGCCGTGGCCCTCCGAGCCGAGCACGAGCGCGACCTTGTCGAGGCCGGCCACCGCCTGCTCGATCGGTACGGCGTCGTCGGCGAGCGTGAGCGCGACCGTGGTGAAGCCCGCGGTCGACAGGCCGGGCAAGGCGGCGTGCCAGTCGGGCAGACGGGTCCACGGCAGGCTGAACACCGCGCCCATGCCGACCTTGATCGAGCGCCGGTAGAGCGGATCGGCGCAGCGCGGCGCGAGCAGGGCGGCATCGAAGCCCATCGCGGCGGCACTGCGGAAGATCGCGCCGACGTTGGAGTGGTCGACGATGTCCTCGAGGACGACGACCGACCGCGCACCGTGGAGGACGTCGACGACGGGCGGGAGCGGTCGTCGTACGAGGGAGGCCAGGGCACCCCGGTGCACGTGGAAGCCGGTGACCTCCTCGGCGAGTGCCTCCGAGACGACGTAGCAGGGTGCGTCGGTCGTGGCCAGCACGTCGGCGAGGCCGTCGAGCCAGCGGGGCGCCATCAGGAACGAGCGCACCTCGAAGCCGCCCTCGACCGCGCGCCGGACGACCTTCCCGCCCTCGGCGAGGAACAGGCCGTGCTCGGCCTCGAGGTGCTTGCGCAGCTGGACGTCGCGCAGGTCGCGGTAGTCGGCGAGCCGGGGGTCCCCGGCGTCGGAGATCGCGACCTGCTCAGCCATCGGCCGGCGTGCCCGGGTCGGGGAACGGGTCGGGGAACGAGTCGGGGAACGCCACGCGGACCACCTCGCCGATCACGATGATCGCCGGTGGCTGCACCCGCTCGGTGGCGACGGTCTCGCCGAGCGTGCTGAGCGTGGCGAGCACGGTCCGTTGGGTCGGCATGGTGCCGTCGCACACGATCGCGACGGGGGTGCCTGCCTCGCGGCCACCGACGAGAAGCGCCTTCGCGATCTCCGGCGAGTTCTCGACGCCCATCATCAGCACCACTGTCCCGCGCAGCCGTCCCAGCGCGTCGAAGTCGACGAGCGACTCGGGGTGCCCCGGCGGTAGGTGGCCCGAGACGACGGTGAACTCGTGGGTGATGCCGCGGTGGGTGACGGGGATCCCGGCGATGGCGGGTACGGCGACCGGGCTGGTCAGCCCGGGGATGACGGTCACCGGCACGCCCGCCTCGCGGCAGGCGATGACCTCCTCGTATCCCCGACCGAACACGAAGTTGTCGCCGCCCTTGAAGCGGACGACCCGCTTCCCCGCGAGGGCGCGCTCGACGATGACACGGTTGATCTCGGCCTGCTGGGCGCTGCGGCTGCGCGGCAGCTTGGCCACGTCGACGAGCTCGACGTCGGCCGGCAGCTCGCCGAGCAGCTCGCGGGGCGCGAGCCGGTCCGCGACCACGACGTCGGCCTCCATCAGCGCCTTGCGGCCGGCGACGGACATCAGCTCCGGGTCGCCCGGGCCGCCACCGACCAGCGTGACACCCGGAGTCCGGTCCCGGTGGTGGGGCGCGGCGATGCGGCCGTCGCGCAGTCCCGCCAGCACCTCGTCGCGCACGGCGGCCGAGCGGCGCGGGTCGCGGTTGCCGAGCACCGCGACGGTCACCCCGGCGTGCCGGCCGACCGCCGGGGTCCAGGCGGTGCCTCGGGTCGCGTCGTCCGAGCGCACGCAGAAGATCCGTTGCTGCTCGGCGAGCTCGCTCACCCGGTCGTTGACCGCGGGGTCGTCGGTGACCGCGACGACGTACCAGGCGCCGTCGAGGTCGGCGTCCTCGAACCGACGCCGGTGCCAGGTGACCTCGCCCGAGCCGACCAGTCCCTCGATCGCCGGGGTGGCCTCCGGCGAGACCACGTGCACGTCGGCGCCGGCCGCGATCAGCTGGGGCACCCGCCGCTGGGCGACATTGCCGCCGCCCACGACCACCACCCGTCTCCCCCCGAGGCGGAGGCCGGACGGGTACGGCGGGAAATCCATGGGGACCATCATCGACCGCGCGCGTTTCGCCCCTGTCAACGACTCACCTGCCGGACTAGATTCGCAGCATGGTTCTCGATCGCCCCGTTGCTCCCGATCCCTACGAGCTGCTGCCCGCCGTACCGTCCTTCGGCGTGACCAGCGCCGACGTCACCGACGGCCAGCCCCTCAAGGACGACCAGGTCGCCGCCCACGGCAACAGCTCACCGCAGCTGTCCTGGGAGGCCGGGCCCGAGGGCACGCAGAGCTACGTCGTGACCTGCTTCGACCCCGACGCCCCGACTCCGAGCGGCTTCTGGCACTGGGTACTGGTCGACCTCCCGGCCGACGTCACGAGCCTCGACGCCGGCGCGGGCGCCGAGGGCGCATCCCTGCCGGGCGGCGCTTTCATGTGCCGCAACGACGGCGGCCCGAAGGCGTTCATGGGCGCCGCTCCCCCGGAGGGCGACCAGGTGCACCGCTACTACTTCGTCGTCCACGCGGTGAAGGAGCCCTCTCTCGGCGTCGACTCCGACGCCTCCCCCGCCGTCGTGTCGTTCAACCTGGCCTTCAAGACGCTGGCCCGCGGCATGGTCGTCGGCACCTACCAGCACTGAGCCTGGCCGGTCGCCGTGCGGAAGGTCGTCGGCGGGGTGGTGCTCCTGCTGGGGGTGCTGCTGGTCGCGGCCGCCGCCTGGTGGGGCGCGACGACGCTGTTCGAGGGTGACGGGAGCGAGGACGAGCCGTCCGGCGACGTCGAGTGCGTCCCGGTGGCCGCGCGGGGTGAGGCAGATGCCGCTCGCCGGGCGTTCACCAAGGAGCACGCCGACGCCCGGTGGTTCCGGTCCGCTGGGGTGAAGAAGATCGACGATGGGTTCGTCGTCCTCGTGACCCTGAGGGGGCGGACGCCGACGCCGGAGCTGCCGGGCTGTTCGTCGGGCGTCCCACTTGTGGTCAGGGGCGGTCCGCCGCAGACCGGCTGAGCGCAACTCGAGCGTCGCCGACCCCTTGTGGTGGACGCCACATCGGAGCAACGTAAGCCCATGGCCGACAAATCCTCGCGAAAGGCCAGTGACCAGGACCTTGCGGCGCCCGGGCCCGACCGGATCCGCAACGTGGTGCTGGTCGGGCCCACCCAGTCAGGCAAGACCACGCTGGTGGAGGCGCTCACGCACGTGACGCTCGGCCAGGGCAGGTCCGTGTCCCTCTCCGTCGCCCCCGTCGTCGTCGAGGGCACGAAGGTCAACGTCATCGACACCCCGGGCTACGCCGACTTCGTCGGCGAGGTGCGCGCCGGGCTGCGGGCCGCCGACTGCGCGCTGTTCGTGATCGCGGCCAACGAGGGTGTGGACGACGGCACCCGCGAGCTGTGGCGGGAGTGCGCTGCGGTCGGGACGCCACGAGCCGTGGTGGTGACCAAGCTCGACCACCCGAGGGCCGACCACGACGGCGTCGTCCGCGCGGCACGGGCGGCGTTCGGCGAGAAGGTGCTGCCGGTCTACTGCCTCGAGGACGGCGCGCTCCAGAGCCTGATCCGGTCCGAGTCGGAGGACCCGCGGCGCGGCGAGCTGATCGAGGCGATCATCGAGGAGTCCGAGGACGAGACCCTCATGGAGCGCTACCTCGGCGGCGAGCAGATCGACGAGAAGATGCTCGTCGAGGACCTCGAGACCGCGATCGCGCGCGCGAACTTCTTCCCCGTCATGCCGGTGTGCGCGCAGACCGGCACCGGTCTCCCGGAGCTGCTCGACCTGTGTGTGCGGGCCTTCCCGTCGCCACCCGAGCACGTGCCGCCCGAGGTCTTCACCCCGGAGGGGAAGGCCGAGCAGCCGGTCAGCTGCGACCCCGACGGGCCCCTCGTCGCCGAGGTGGTGAAGACCACCAGCGACCCCTACCTCGGGCGGGTCAGCCTGGTCCGCGTCTTCTCCGGGACCCTCATGCCCGACGCCTCTGTGCACGTCTCGGGGCACTTCTCGAGCTTCGGCACCGACGGCCACGAGGACCACGACGAGGACGAGCGGATCGGGGCGCTCGGCTTCCCGACGGGCAACCAGCAGGTGCTTGCGCCCCGGGTGCTGGCCGGCGACGTCGCTGTCGTCGGCAGGCTCTCACGCGCCGAGACCGGGGACACGCTCTCCTCCCCCAATCTCCCGCGCGTGCTGCGCCCCTGGTCGCTGCCCGACCCGCTGCTCCCGATCGCGATCGAGGCCGCCACCCGCTCCGACGAGGACAAGCTCTCCGCGGCCCTGACCCGGCTCGCCGCCGAGGACCCGAGCCTGCGGGTCCACAACGACGGCGAGACCGGACAGCTGGTCATCTGGGTGATGGGCGAGGCGCACGCCGAGGTCGCGCTCGAGCGGCTGCACGATCGCTACGGCGTCTCGGTCGAGCAGCGCGAGCTCGTCACGCCGTTCCGCGAGTGCTTCCTGGGCCCGGCGAAGGGACACGGTCGGCACGTCAAGCAGTCCGGCGGGCACGGCCAGTACGCCGTGTGCGACATCGAGGTCGAGCCGCTGCCCGAGGGGTCCGGGTTCGAGTTCGTCGACAAGGTGGTCGGCGGCGCGGTTCCCCGCAACTTCATCCCGTCGGTGGAGAAGGGCGTCCGCGCCCAGATGGAGCGCGGCGTCCGCCTCGGCTACCCGCTCGTCGACATCCGCGTCACCCTCACCGACGGCAAGGCGCACAGCGTCGACTCCTCCGACATGGCCTTCCAGACCGCCGGAGCGCTCGCCCTGCGGGAGGCGGCCGACGCCGCCGGCATCGCCATGCTCGAGCCGTACGACGAGGTGGCGGTCCTCGTCGCCGACGACCTCGTCGGCGGCGTGATGAGCGACCTGTCGTCGCGGCGCGGCCGGCTGCTCGGCACCGACCAGGTCGGCGACCGGGCGCTGGTGAAGGCGCACGTGCCCCAGCGGGAGCTGGTGCGCTACGCCATCGACCTGCGGGCGTCCACGCACGGCGCGGGCACGTTCAGCCGCACCTTCGCCCACTACGAGCCGATGCCCGAGGACCTCGCCGCGAAGGTGACGCCCCGCGAGCACCGGTCAGCGCACTGAGTCGCCGCCGGCCTCACGGAGCAGCTGCTCGAACGGCGTGACCTCAGCCATTTCCTCCCCCACCGGACGTCGCCGCGGCGCGTGCACGGTGGTCTGCCCCGAGCAGCCGAGCAGCGCGACCAGCTCGGTGGCGGCGCGGTCGGCTCGCTTGCGCAACCCGCCGTCGAGCCCACCCGCACCGAAGTCCTCGCTGGCCGCGAACACCCCGGTGGGCACCACCAGGGCGCGCAGGTAGGCGAAGAGCGGTCGCAACGCGTGGTCGAGCACCAGGCTGTGGCGCGCCGTACCCGCCGTTGCGCCGACGAGGACCGGCTTGCCCTCGAGCGCGCCGAGGTCGAGCACGTCGAAGAAGGTCTTGAAGAGGCCCGAGTAGGACCCGGCGAACACCGGCGTCACCACCACCAGCGCGTCGGCGCGGACCACCTTGTCGATGGCCTCGGCCAGCTCACCGGTGGGGAACCCGGTCAGCAGGTGGTCGGCGAGGGCGTGCGCCAGCGGACGAAGCTCGACGACCTCGACCTCGACCTCCTCCCCGCGGGCCGCGACCGCCCGCTCGACCGCATCCCCGAGCAGGTCGGCGAGCAGCCGGGTCGAGGACGGGACCGACAGTCCTGCGGCGACGACGACGATCGAGCGCACCATGCTCAGAGCTCTCCTTCGAGGACCTTGGCGACCTCCGGGTCGTGGAGGTCGCGATCGGAGGTGCCGGTGGCGGCATCCGCCTCGGCGTACACGGTACTGTCCTTCGCCCCACCGGCCGCGGCCACGAGCGAGGCGTGCGTCGGCGCGTCCGGTACGTGGCTGGGCCGGCCCTCGGCGAAGCCCTTCCGCAGGTCGGGCAGGATCTCGCCCAGCAGGTCGAGCTGCTCGAGGACCGTCTTGAGCGGCAGACCGGCGTGGTCGACGAGGAACAGCTGGCGCTGGTAGTGACCGACGTAGTCGCGGATCGACAGCGTCCGCTCGAGCACCTGCTGCGGCGACCCGACGGTGAGCGGCGTGCCCTCGGTGAACTCCTCCAGCGACGGACCGTGGCCGTAGACCGGAGCGTTGTCGAAGTACGGCCGGAACTCGTTGATCGCGTCCTGGCTGTTCCTCCGCATGAAGAACTGCCCGCCGAGACCGACGATCGCCGAGTCCGCCGGCCCGTGGCCGTAGTGCTCGAACCGCTCGCGGTAGAGCCGCACCATCTGTTCGGTGTGCGCCGGCGGCCAGAAGATGTGGTTGTGGAAGAAGCCGTCGCCGTAGTAGGCCGCCTGCTCGGCGATCTCGGGGCTGCGGATCGAGCCGTGCCACACGAACGGCGGCACGCCGTCCAGGGGGCGCGGCGTCGCGGTGAAGCCGTGCAGCGGCGTACGGAAGCGGCCCTCCCAGTCGACGACGTCCTCGCGCCACAGGCGGTGGAGCAGGGCGTAGTTCTCGATCGCGAGGTTGATGCCCTGGCGGATGTCCTTGCCGAACCACGGGTAGACCGGGCCGGTGTTGCCGCGACCCATCATCAGGTCGACCCGGCCATCGGTGAGGTGTTGCAGCTTGGCGTAGTCCTCCGCGATCAGGACCGGATCGTCGGTCGTGATGAGGGTCGTCGCGGTGGAGAGGACGATCCGCTCCGTCTGGGCGCCGATGTAGGCCAGCGTCGTCGTCGGCGCCGAGGCGATGAACGGCGGGTTGTGGTGCTCGCCGGTCGCGAACACGTCGAGGCCGACCTCCTCGGCCTTCTTCGCGATCTCGACGGTCGCCTTGATGCGCTCGTGCTCGGTCGGGGTCCGGCCGGTGGTGGGATCGGGCGTCACGTCACCGACCGTGAAGATGCCGATCTGCATGTGGTCCACGCTCCTCGATTGTCTGCGTCGTCGCCATCGTAGTTGACATGGCAACCACTTCTCACAACCGGCGCCCTCGGCGGGCTATTCCCCCGGTGCCCGGGCCAGCACCAGCAGCGCCCGGTCGTCGTCCCCGCGTGTGACCTGCTCGAGGATCCGGCCCGGTACGTCGCGCACGGCCCCGCCCGCCGCATCGACGGCGGCACGGGCCTCGCGCAGCAGCCAGTCGATCCCGGCGTCGATGTCGGCGTCGGACCGCTCGATGACGCCGTCGGTGTAGAAGAGCAGCCCGTCGCCAGGCTCGAGCACGCCCCTGCTCACGTCGAACTGCGGTTCGTCGACGACTCCCAACGCCATCCCGCGTGCGTTGTCGACGGTCCACTCCCCTGCCGCGGCCTGCCAGTGCAGGACCGGAGGATGACCAGCACTCCGGATCGCGTAGCCGCCGGTCCGAAGGTCGACACCCACCTGCACCGCGGTCGCGATGCTCTCGTCGGACGGCTCCCGCAGCAGGAAGGCATTCGCCGCCGGCAGCACCTGATCCTCCGACAGCGCAACCAGCAGCCCGCGCAACGCCCCGGCGAACTGCACCGCGTGGGGCAGCGCCGTCTCACCCTTCCCGCACACGTCGACCAGCACCATCGCCAGACCGTCACCGCCCTCGGGCGTCGGCACCCGGTCGGCCACGAAGAAGTCGCCGCCGTAGGAGTAGCCGTTCGCGGCGAGCATCGCGGACGTGCAGGCCCACTCGATCGGCAGGGGCGGCACCTGGCACTGCTCCTGGAGCAGGTCGCGCAGCCCACTCAGGAAGGCCTCGTCCACCCGGTCACCCTAGCCGGGGGCGCTCCCTACCCCGGCCGACCGCGCCGCGCCGGCCGGGCGCTTCTCAGTCCGCCAGGTAGCCGGTGTCGGGATCGACCTGCGCGAGGAAGGACCGGATCTGACTGACGATCTGCTCCTGCGTCATGGCGCGGTCGTCCGAGGTGTTCGACGTGAAGCCGTAGCCCCGGTTCCTCCCGGAGACCCAGGCGAACTGGTAGCGGCCGGGCGCGGTGACGTGCTGCGTCACGTCGAACGTCTCGCCGTCGACGTCGAACCGCTGGGTGCCCGCCATGCGGTCCATCCTATGCGGAAGGCCACCAGGCCGGACGGCGCTCGGGCGGCGGGGGTCTCGATACGCCCTCGCCCAGCGGCTCGGGCTACTCGACCACCGAAGCGAGGGTGCCGCTCAGCGGCGGGAGCCTGGTCGCGGTCGGCGGGGAGATCTGGACGACGGCGTTCGACGACGGGGTCGTCCTGCGAATCCGTCCCGGCGGGTGATGCACACTTTCCCCATGACCGACGACACCGTCGAGCGTCCGCTGGACGCCGAGCCCGAGGCCGGCGACATGGAGATCCGGACCGACGTGCTGGGCCACCCGTGGGAGGCCGAGACGATCGCGCTGCCGCCCGACGAGGAGGGCGAGGTCGTGGCGACGCTGGTGCGGCGTCGGGCGGAGCTTCCGACCGAGCGGGCGGTGCTGCACGTCCACGGGTTCGCCGACTACTTCTTCCACGCCGCGTACGGCGAGTGGTGGGTCGAGCGCGACCACGACATGTACGCGCTGGACCTGCGGAAGTACGGGCGGTCGATCCGGCCGCACCAGACGGCGACCTACGTGGCCGACCTGGAGGAGTACTTCGCCGAGCTCGACCTGGCCTGGGAGCGGATCACGAAGCGCGACGGCCACACGAAGGTCGTGCTGTCGGCGCACTCGACCGGCGGGCTGGTCGTCTCGCTGTGGGTCGACTCCCGGCAGCCGGAGGAGCTGGCGGGGGTCTTCCTGAACTCGCCCTGGCTCGACCTGCAGGGGGCGCCCTGGATGCGCACCCGCCCGGCGACGGCGCTGCTGGACCGCATCGGGCGGGCCCAGCCGATGCGGGTGTTCCCCCGCGCGGTCAGCGGCGTCTACGCGCACAGCCTCCACCACCTGCACGGCGGCGAGTGGGAGTTCGACCTCACCTGGAAGCCGCCGGAGTCGTTCCCGGTGCGGTTCGGCTGGCTGCGGGCGATCCGGGCCGGCCACGCGCGCGTGCACGGCGGGCTCGACATCCGGCGTCCGGTGCTGGTGCTGTCGTCGGACCGCACGGTCTTCACCACCACGCTCGACGAGGACGCGATGTCGACCGACATCGTGCTCGACGTGCAGCAGATCCGGCAGTGGGCCGGCGCGCTCGGGCGGCACGTCACGTCGATCGCCGTACCAGGCGCCGTCCACGACGTCGTCCTGTCCCGGCCCGCGGTGCGCGAGCGGGTCTACGCGGAGATCGATCGGTGGTTGTCGACCTACGTCGACTGACGTTCGTCTAGTCTCCCCGCATGGATCCTGTGACCGGCCTCTCCCTCGGCCGCATCGCGATCGGCGTCAGCTCGATCGCCTCGCCCACGTTCACCGCCAAGCTTTTCAACCTGTCGCCCGACGACAACCCGCAGATGGGATTCATGACCCGGATGTTCGGGGTGCGCGAGATCGCGATCGGGTCGATGACACTGCTCGCCCGCGGCCGCGCCCGGCGCTCGCTGGTGCTCGCCGGCATGGCGGTCGACGGCGGCGACGCGGCGACCGGCGTCATCGCGCTCGCGCGCAAGGAGGTCCCGCTGCTGGCGGCCGGCGGCATGATCGCCGTCGCGCTCGGCGCGGTCGGCGCCGGTGCTGCCGGTCTGGTCCAGGGCCAGGGCGGCCAGGACCAGGCTCAGTCGCAGACGTAGACGTCGCGGTCGTCGTAGTAGCAGTTGTCGTCGACCGACTCGGCCCACAGCCCGAGGCCGACGACCAGCACGACGTAGAAGAGCACCGCCGCGATCGACAACGCGAAGGCGATCCAGCCGACGATGACGCCACCCAGCGCGAGCCCGTCGCCGCCCTCGCCACGCTCGCGGATCTGCCGACGCGCGACGTGGCCCATGATCGCGCCCACGATGCCCGGCACACCGCAGCAGAAGAGGACGCTGCAGATGCTGACGACGAGCGACCCCACGGCCAGGCTGTTGGTCGGCGGGGTGGGCTGGAAGGCGCCGTACGGCGACGGCTGCGGCGCCCCGTAGGGCTGGTAGGGCCCGGGCGGTGGCGGCGGTGGTGGCTCGCGAATCGGCTCCCTCTCATGGCGCGCATTGTGTCAGGGCACCTGCTCACGTCAGCAGGATGGCGGTGACGGCCACCAGTCCGACGACGACGATCACCGCGCGCAGCACGCCCGCGGGCAGCCGCCGGCCGATCGAGGCGCCGAGGAAGCCTCCGACGACCGACCCCAGGCCGATCAGGAGCACGATCGACCAGTCGATGCGGGAGTCGATGCCGAAGAGCCCGAGCTCGGTGACGACGACGAAGACGAGGCCGGCGATCGCGTTGACGGCGGCGGCGAGCACGTTCTTGACACCGTTGAGGCGCTGCAGGGACTCGTTGATGCCGATGCCGAGGAACGCCATCAGCAGCACGCCCTGCGCGGCCCCGAAGTAGCCGCCGTAGACACCGGTGAGCAGGACCGCCGGCCACACCCACCAGGCGCCGTCACGGGCTGGCGGGAGGCCGGCCGCCTCGCGGGCCTCCGCCCGCTTCGCCACCGAGGCCGAGAGCCGGGGTCCGAGGATGACGAGCGCGACACCCAGCAGGATGAGGGCCGGCACCACCGCCTCGAACGCGTCGGGCGGCAGCACGAGCAGCAGGCCGGCGCCCACCAGGCCGCCGACGAGGGAGGCGACGAGCAGCCGGAGGACGCGCGAGCGCTGGCCCTCGAGCTCCCGGCGGTAGCCGACCGCGCCGGCGGCCGAGCCCGGCACCAGGCCGATGTTGTTGCTGATGTTGGCGGTCACCGGCGGCACGCCGATGGCGAGCAGCGTCGGGAACGTGATCAGCGTGCCCGAGCCGACCACGGTGTTGATCGTGCCCGCCCAGACGCCGGCCAGCAGGACGGCGCCGACCTCGATCGGCGACACCTCAGATCCGGTGGAGGCGGCGACGCGCGGCGTACCGGCCGTCGTGCTCCTCGAGCACCAGCGGCATGCCGAAGGTCCTCGACAGCGCCTCCTGGGTCAGCGCCTGCTCGATCGGCCCGTCGGCCACGACACGTCCCTCGCGGAGCATCAGCACGTGGGTGAAGCCGGGCGGGATCTCCTCGACGTGGTGGGACACCAGGACCGTCGCCGGTGAGGCGGGGTCGTAGGCGAGCACCGACAGCGTCGAGACCAAGTCCTCGCGACCGCCGAGG
This sequence comes from Nocardioides silvaticus, assembly GCF_003160695.1. Lineage (GTDB taxonomy): Bacteria > Actinomycetota > Actinomycetes > Propionibacteriales > Nocardioidaceae > Nocardioides > Nocardioides silvaticus. Next base: position 502,085 of record NZ_QGDD01000002.1, on the reverse strand, counting down.
TCGAGGCCGGCGGCCGGCTCGTCGAGCAGCAGCAGCTCCGGGTCGGTCATCAGGGCGCGCGCGATCTGGACCCGCTTGCGCTCCCCCTCGCTGAGCGTCCCGAACGTGCGGTCGGCCAGCCGCTCGGCCCGCACCTCGCGCAGCAAGGAGCGTGCCCGGTCGTGGTCGAGGTCGTCGTACTGCTCGCGCCAGCGGCCGACGACGGCGTACGACGCCGACACCACCACGTCGCTGACCTTCTCGTCACGCGGGATCCGCTCGGCAAGCGCGGCACTGGTGAGCCCGATCCGCGGTCGCAGGTCGAAGACGTCGACGGTGCCGATGAGCTCGCCGAGAACCCCGACGGCGCCAGAGGTCGGATACATCTGCGCGGCAGCGACCTGGAGCAGCGTGGTCTTGCCGGCGCCGTTGGAGCCCAGCACGACCCAGCGCTCGCCCTCCTTGACGATCCACGTCACCCGGTCCAGCAGAAGCGCGTCGCCCCGACGGACGGTGACCTCGGCAAGCTCCAGGACGGCTGACATGGTCGCAACCCTATCGACCAGCAGATGGGGTCCGTTGCCCTATCGTCACGGGACGTGACGGTCGAGATGCCGGTGGCGGGACGGGTGGCGTGGTGGGGCACCGCGTTCCTCCGGGGACTGGTCGGTCCGGACGACTACGGCGACGCAGTCCTCGCCGGCGACGCCGCCCACGTCCTCGCCGGGCCCTCGGGGCCGATGACGCTGCTCGAGGCGACTGCGGCTCTCCGGCGGGACGGCGCGACCGCCCTCGGGGCCGCGTTTCCCGCGCCCGGGGATCCCACCGGGCTGGCCGGGCCGTCGGCCTTCTCGATGGCCGCCACGGACGCGGGCGAGGCGGTCGTCGCGATCGGGGTCCGGACCGAGCCGGGCACCGGCTGGGTGCCGCAGCGGGTGGGCCGCGCCGTCGAGTGGACGACGTACGACGCGCGCCGGCGGATGCCGCCCGACCTGGGTGAGGCCGACCGGACCCTGCGTCGCACCCTGCTCGAGTCCGCCAACGAGCTGGCCCGCCTCGACGTCGCGCGCTGGCGGCCGGAGGTCGCCGACGCGCTGCACGACCTCCGGGCGGGGGACACGGTCCGGGCGCCAGCCGGCGTACCGGCCCGGGCGGTCGACCTGGCCCGGCGCGCCCTGCACCTCCAGGAGGTGGTCGACCTCGCGCTCGACAGCGAGGGAGGAGCCGTCAGCGCCGGCGAGATCGCAGCCCGCCGCGCCGCGCTCCTCCCCCTCGGCACGGCGGCGCGGCACGCCCTGACCGCGGCCTGCGCGCCGGACGGATGGCCCGACGGCTGACCGCAGGCACTAGCCTCGTGCGAACGATGACCACGTCACACCAGCCTGCCGACACGCTGCTGATCACCCTCACGGGCAAGGACCGACCCGGCGTCACCTCGGCCATCTTCGGAGCCCTCGCGCACGCCGGGGTCAACGTCATCGACCTCGAGCAGATCCTGCTGCGCCGCCGGCTGGTGCTCGGTGTCCTCGTGACCGCACCGCGCGACGTGAAGCGGCTCCAGCAGTCGGTCGAGAAGGTCGCCGCCGACCTCGGGATGGTCGTCGAGATGGAGCGCGGCACCGGCGACAACAGGTCACGACGCGGGGGCCGCTCGCACGTCACCGTGATCGGGTCGCCGCTCAAGGCGTCCGCGATCGCGGCGGTCGCGGGCCGGATCGCCGACCTCGGGGGCAACATCGACCGGATCGAGCGGATGGCGCGCTACCCGGTCACCGCCATCGAGCTCGACGTCTCCGGCGCCGACCCGACCGCGCTGCGCAGCCTGTTGGCCCGGGAGGCGGCGACGCTGGCGATCGACGTCGCCGTCCAGCCTGCCTCGCTGCTCCGGCACGCCACCCGCCTGATCGTCATGGACGTCGACTCGACGCTGATCCAGGGCGAGGTCATCGAGATGCTCGCCGCCCACGCCGGTTTCGAGGCCGAGGTCGCCGCGATCACCGAGTCCGCGATGCGCGGCGAGATCGACTTCGAGGAGTCGCTGCGCGCCCGGGTGCGGCTGCTGGAGGGCCTCGACGCGTCGGTCATCGACGAGGTGTACGACTCGATCGTCGTCAACCCCGGCGCGCGGACGCTGGTGCGCACCCTGCGACGGCTCGGCTACCGGTTCGCGATCGTCTCCGGCGGCTTCAGCCAGATCACCGACCGGCTGGCCGAGGAGCTCGGCATCCACCGGGCCCGCGCCAACACCCTCGAGGTCGTCGACGGCAGGCTGACCGGCAACGTCCTCGGCGAGGTCGTCGACCGCGCCGGCAAGGCCCGCGCGCTTCGCGAGTTCGCCGCCGACCTCGGGGTCCCCCTCGCCGCGACGATCGCGATCGGCGACGGCGCCAACGACCTCGACATGCTCGAGGCCGCCGGGCTCGGCATCGCCTACAACGCCCGCCCGGTGGTGCGGGAGATGGCCGACACCTCGCTCAACGTCCCCTACCTCGACGCGATCATGTACCTGCTCGGCATCACCCGCGAGGAGATCGAGGCGGCCGATGCCGCCGACGGCATCGTCACGCCCGCTCCCCCCGTCTAGTCACCCTCGTCGTCGGGGTCGGCCCGGCCGACGTTGAAGAGGGTCAGCCGGGCACGTCCCATGGCGAGCCGCTCCCAGGTCGACGGGAGCTCGAAGACCGCCATCGCGCTCGTCGGGTAGCCACGCATCAGCCGGTCCACCGCGTCCGGCGCGCCCGCGCCGTCGTCGAGCAGCTGGGCGAGCATCCCGATCGTCGGATTGTGACCGATCACCACGACGGTGCCGACCGCCTCGTCGGTGGAGGCGACCAGGTCGAGCACGGTGTCCTCGTCGGCGCCGTAGAGCGACCGGTCGAGGTCGGCCTCGACCGACCAGCCGGCCGCCTCGGAGAGGATCTCCCAGGTCTGGCGGGTCCGGGTCGCGGCGGAGACCAGGGCCGCGTCGGCGACGACGCCCTGCTCGGCCAGCCACGCCCCGGCTGCGGCGGCGTCCGCGCGGCCCCGGGGTGCGAGCTCCCGTTCGAAGTCGCTCGGCCCGTAGGTCTCGGCCTTGGCGTGCCGCACCACGACCAGCCGGTGGGGGTTGTTCACGCGAGAAGCGTAGGGGTAGTGGTTCAGGATGGGCACGTGCCGTCGTACGGACCGTCCCACGTGGTGCCGCTGGTGCTCTTCGCCATCGGCCTCCTCGTCGCGGTGTGGCTGGGTCGGCGCCACCGCGCGGTGGACGGCCCCACCCGCTTCAGCCGTACGGCGGCGGTGCTCGTGCCGATCGCCACCGTGCCGTTCCTGGTGATCGACCTCGTCTTCAACTTCGACATCGCGGTGACGCTGCCGCTCCACCTGTGCGACCTGGCCTGGATCGCCGCGACGTGGGCGCTGTGGACGCACCGGCCGTTCCCGGTGGCGCTGACGTTCTTCTGGGGGCTGACCCTCACCATCCAGGGAGTCGTCACGCCGGCCCTCAACGAGGACATACCGCACCCGCGCTACTTCGCGTTCTGGGCGCTGCACCTGCTCATCGTCTGGGCCGCGGTCTACCTCGTGGTCGGGCTACGGCTGGTCCCGCGCTGGCGCGACTACGGGGCTGCGGTGCTCACGACCCTCGCGTGGGCCGCGGCGACGTACGTCGTCAACCTGGCTGCCGACACCAACTACGGCTACCTGATGCGCAAGCCGCGCAGCTCGATCCTCGACTACTTCGGCCCGTGGCCGTGGTACGTCGTGCAGGAGATCGCGCTCGTCCTCGCCGTCTGGGCGGCGATGACGTGGGGAGCGCAGCGGGTGGCTACGCGCCCATCGCGTGGAAGCCGCCGTCCACGTGCACGATCTCGCCCGTCGTAGCCGGGAACAGGTCCGACAGCAGGGCGCCGACCGCACGGGCGGTGGGCTCGGTGTCGCTGTTGTCCCAACCGAGCGGGGCCCGGGTCTTCCACAGGTCCTCGAGGTCACCGAAGCCAGGGATCGCCTTCGCCGCGAGCGTGCGCAGCGGACCGGCGGAGACCAGGTTCACCCGGATCCCCTGCGCGCCGAGGTCGCGGGCGAGGTAGCGCGAGCAGGACTCGAGCCCGGCCTTGGCCACGCCCATCCAGTCGTACGCCGGCCACGCCACCGTCGCGTCGAACGTCAGCCCGACGATCGAGCCGCCCGTCGGCATCAACGGTCGGGCGGCGACGGCCAGTGACTTCAACGAGTACGCCGAGACCTGCACCGCCTGCGCGACGTCCTCCCACGGACCATCGAGGAAGTTGCCGCCGAGCAGCGTCTCCGGGTTGCCGTAGGCGATCGAGTGGACGACCCCGTCGAGGGTGGCATCCGCCCCGAGGTGCTCACGGACCATCGCCGGGAGGTTCGTCAGGTGCTCGTCGTCGGTCACGTCGAGCTCGAGCACCGGCGGGGTCTCCGGGAGCCGCTTCGCGATCCGCTGGGTGATGCCCAGTGCCCGGCCGAAGTTGGAGATGAGCACGGTCGCGCCCTGCTCCTGGGCGAAGCGGGCGACCGCGAACCCGATCGAGGTGTGGTGGGTGACCCCCGTGACGAGGACCGTCTTGCCGTCGAGCAGACCCATGTCAGTGCCCCATCCCGAGTCCGCCGTCCACCGGGATCACCGCGCCGGTGACGTACGCCGACGCCGGGTGGGCCAGCCACGTCACCGCCGCGGCGACCTCCTCGGGCCGTGCGTAACGGCCGAGGGGGACCTGGTCGCGGATCGCGCTCTTCTGGTCGTCGGTGAGGACGGCGGTCATGTCGGTCTCGACGTAGCCGGGGGCGACGACGTTGGCCGTGATCGACCGCGAGCCGAGCTCGCGGGCGAGCGACCGGGCCATGCCGACCAGACCGGCCTTGGACGCGGCGTAGTTGACCTGGCCCGGGGAGCCCAGCAGCCCCACGACGCTGGAGATGAAGATGATCCGGCCGCGCTTGAGCCGCAGCATGCCCTTCGACGCCCGCTTCGCCAGCCGGAACGAGCCGGTCAGGTTGGTGTCGATGACCGAGGACCAGTCCTCCTCGGACATCCGCAGCAGCAACGTGTCGGCGGTGATCCCGGCGTTGGCGACGAGCACCTCGACCGGCCCGTGCGCCTCCTCGGCCGCGGCGAACGCGGCCTCCACCTGGCCGGCATCGGTGACATCGGCCTTGAGCTCGAGCGCGCCCTCGGGCGCACCACCGCTGCGGGTGGTCACGGCGACCAGGTCGCCCTGCGCGAGGAAGGCTTCGGCGATCGCGCGGCCGATGCCGCGGTTGCCACCGGTGATCAGTACCGAGCGTGGCTCGGGAGCGGTCGCGGAGTTCACACCCACGACGCTAGTGGTCGGCGACCCCGTGGCTCGCTGCGAGCAGGCCGCAACTTCCTGCGGCTCTTTTGTGGGGTCTCCACAAAGCCCGCAGGCTCAGTCGTCTTCCAGGCGGAAGCCGACCTTCATCGTCACCTGGAAGTGCTCGACCCTGCCGTCCTTGACCTGGCCGCGGGTGCCGATGACCTCGAACCAGTCGAGGTGACGCAGCGTCCTACCTGCGCGCTCGATGCCGTTGCGGACGGCCTGGTCGATGCCCTCGGGCGAGGTGCCGACGATCTCGGTGACGCGATAGGTGCGGTTGCTCATGGGAGCAGCGTAGTCGCGGCGCTGGCGGCCCGGCGTGTGGCGGGCAGGCGTAGGCTGCAGGTATGTCCGACAACCCGATCCGGATCACCACGGTCGGGTCGAGCCCGGAGGCCGACCTGGCCCGGCGCCAGAAGCGCTACATGATCTCGATGTCGATCCGGACGCTCTGCTTCATCGGCGCTGCGGTGGCGGGCATGGCCGGTCTCAACTGGCTCTGGCCGATCCTGATCCTCGCCGCCCTGGTGCTGCCCTACGTGGCGGTCGTCAACGCCAACGCGGCCACCACCCGGCGCGACGCGATCCCGCTCACCGACGGGGGCAGGAGCGACCGACAGCTAGGCTCGAAGTGACGGAGGCCCCCGCCACCGAGCCCGACCTCTGCTCCGCCAAGGGCTGTCGCGCCGACGCCACCTGGCAGCTGCTGTGGAACAACCCTCGCATCCACACGCCGGACCGCCGCAAGGTCTGGCTCGCGTGCGACGACCACCGGTCCTCGCTCGAGGCGTTCCTCGGTGCGCGCGGCTTCCTCAAGGACACGGTGGCGCACAGCTCGGTGGTCGAGTAGACGTCAGCCGCCGATCGCCGACATCGGCCGGTCGGGCTGCAGGAACGTCGGGTCGTCGATGCCGTGACCGGCGGCCTTCCCGGCCATCGCGGTCAGCCACCGCCCCGCGAGGTCGGCGTCAGAGGCGCCCGCGCGCAGTGCCGAGCGGAGGTCGGACTCCTCGCGTGCGAACAGGCAGTTGCGCACCTGGCCGTCGGCGGTCAGCCGCACCCGGTCGCAGTCGCCGCAGAACGGGCGGGTGACCGAGGCGATCACGCCGACCGTGGCCGGGCCGCCGTCGACGAGGAAAAGCTCCGCCGGTGCGCTCCCCCGCGGCTCGGAGGCCGGCGTGAGCGCGAACTCCTGCTCGAGGTGCGCGAAGATCTCGTCGGCGGTCACCATGCCCTCCCGCGACCAGCCGTGCTGGGCGTCCAGCGGCATCTGCTCGATGAACCGGAGCTGGTAGTCGCGCTCCAGGCACCACCGCAGCAGCTCGGGCGCCTGGTCGTCGTTGATGCCGCGCAGCAGGACGGCGTTGACCTTGATCGGGCCCAGTCCCGCGGCCTCCGCCGCCGCGAGACCGGCGACGACGTCATCGAGCCGGTCCCGGCGGGTGATCTCGCCGAACGTGTCGGGCCGCACCGTGTCGAGGCTGACGTTCACCCTGTTCAACCCGGCCTCAGCCAGCGCACCGGCCGTGCGGGCCAGCCCGATGCCGTTGCTCGTGATCGACAGCTCCACCTCGGGGTCGAGCTCGCGGGTGCGGCGCACGATGTCGACCAGCCCTCGACGGACGAGCGGCTCCCCGCCGGTGAACCGCACCTCACGGACACCGAGGCGCTGGATCGCGACGCCGATCAGTCGGACGACCTCGTCGTCGGTGAGCTGCTCGGCGGTCGGCATCCAGTCGAGGCCCTCCGCCGGCATGCAGTAGGAGCAGCGCAGGTTGCAACGATCGGTCAGCGACACCCGGAGGTCGGTCGCGACCCGTCCGTACCGGTCGACGAGGGGCTGCATCCACCCAGGATAGGCAGGTCACTACGGTGGTGCCGTGGGTGAGTGGCTGGCGTCGTGGCGATTCCTGCTCAGCCGGCGCTGGATCCTGTTCTTCCTGGCCGTCCTCGTCCTCGGCTACGGCACCTGGTGGCTCGGCGAGTGGCAGTTCGGCCGGCTGGACGACAAGCGTGACTCCAACGCGGTGATCGAGGACAACGCGCACGACGACCCGGTGCCGGTCGAGGACGTGCTGGCGCCGGGCGAGCCGGTCGCCGACGACGAGGAGTACACGGTCGTCGAGGCGACCGGCACCTACGCCGTCGACGACACGCTGATCGTCCGCTACCGCACCCGGGACGGGGCGCCGGGCGTCGACGTCGTCGTGCCGCTCGTGACCGGGGACGGGACGACGCTGGTCGTCGACCGCGGCTGGCTGTCCTACGACGGGCCGACCTCCGGGGCGCGGGACGCGGTGCCGGCACCGCCAACGGGCGAGGTGACGATCACCGGCTGGGTGCGCATCGACGGCAGCGGCGACAGCACGCGGGTGACCGACGGCGGCATGCGGGCCATCTCCAGCACGGCGGTCGCCGACGCCCTCGACATCGAGACGTACGGCGGCTTCGTGGAGCTGCTCTCGGAGGATCCCGCGCCCGAGGAGGCGCTCGAGCCGCCCGAGGAGCCGGACACCGGCGAGGGTCCGCACTTCTTCTACGGGTTGCAGTGGTGGTTCTTCGGCCTGCTCGCGCTCGGCGGTTTCAGCTATCTCGCATGGGACGAGCGCAAGAACGGTCCGCGCGGCGAGCGGAGCAGGTCGCGGACCTCAGAATGACCGGACCAGGCCACCGTCGACGGCGACCATCACCCCGGTGACGTACGACGCTCCCGGCGACAGCAGGAACGCCGCGACCCGCCCGAACTCGGCGGGATCGCCGTACCTCCGCAGCGGGATCCGTTCCTTCCAGCGCTCCTCGGTGGCCGCGGCGTCACCGGTCGCAGCGTCCAGCTCGGCGACCCGCTCGGTGCCGACCCGGCCCGGGAGCAGGCCCGTGACGCGGACGCCCCGCGGTCCGAGCTCGTCGGCGAGGTCCTTGGCGACCATCGCCAGGCCGGGGCGCAGCCCGTTGGACACGGTGAGCCCGGGCACCGGCTCGCGGGCACTGCTGGAGAGCACGAACGCGAGCGCACCGCCCTCGCCCAGGACCGCGCCGACCTCCCGCGCCAGCCGCACCGCGCCGAGGAACACCGACTCGAACGCGGCGGTCCACTGCTCGTCGGTGATCGCGTCGATCCGGCCGGCCGGCGGCCCGCCGACGCTGACCAGCGCGCCGTCGAGGCGCCCCCAGCGGTCCTGCGCGGTGCCGATGAGGCGCGCTGGCGTCGCCGGGTCGGCGTTGTCCGCGACCACCCCGGCCACCTGGTCGGCTCCCGACCCGCCCGCGGCGCCGAGCGCCTCGACGGCCGCGTCCACGTTGTCCCGGGACCTGCCGGACACGACGACGCGGGCGCCCTCGGCGAGGAGCACCTCGGCAGTGGCCCGGCCCAGGCCGCGGGTGCCGCCGGTGACGAGGTAGACGCGGTCACGAAGATCGAGGTCCATGCCGCGAGGCTACGACCTCGCTCGGTCCCGGGTCACTCGACCGCGTGCGAGACCGGCACCACGTCCGGCGCGCCCTTGCGGGCGGCATCGGCGGTCAGGTCGTCCGGCTGCCGCTGGCTCTCGCGCTCGGCCTCGACCCGCTTGAGGTAGTGCTCGAGCTCCCGCTCCCGCTGCGCGCTGTCCCAGCCGAGGTAGCCACGGGCCAGGTCCGCGACGCTCGGTGCCGCGCCCACGCCACGGTCGAAGGTCTCGATGGACACGCGCAGCCGTCGGGTGAGGACGTCGTCGAGGTGCCGGGCGCCCTCGTGGGTCACGGCGTAGACCGCCTCGGCCTGCAGGTAGTCCTCCGCGCCCGGCAGCGGCTCGGCGAGGTCCGGCTCCGCGGCGATCAGGTCGAGCACCTCCAGCACCAGCGACCCGTAGCGCTCCAGCAGGTGCTCGACGCGGTTGATCGCCAGCCCCGACTGGGAGGCGAGGGTGCGGCGCTGGTTCCACAGGGCCTGGAAGCCGTCGGCGCCCACGAGCGGGATCTGCTCGGTCACGCACGGCCCGACGGACCGTCCGGTCGCGATCTCCAGGCCGCGGACGGCCTCGTCGACGGCGTCGGCGGCCATCACCCGGTAGGTCGTGTACTTCCCGCCGGCGACGACCACCAGGCCGGGCACCGAGTGCGCGACGGCGTGCTCGCGGGAGAGCTTCGAGGTGGCCTCGTCCTCGCCCGCGAGGAGCGGCCGCAGCCCGGCGTAGACACCCTCGACGTCGTCGCGGGTCAGCGGCACCTCGAGCACCCGGTTGACGTGCTCGAGGATGTAGTCGATGTCGCTGGAGCTGGCGGCCGGATGGTCCTTCGAGAGCTCCCAGTCGGTGTCGGTGGTGCCGATGATCCAGTGCCGTTTCCAAGGGATCACGAACAGCACCGACTTCTCGGTGCGCAGGATCAGCCCGGTCTCGCCGCGGATCCGGTCGCGCGGGACCACGACGTGGACCCCCTTGCTGGCGCGCACCTTGAACTGGCCGCGTTCCCGCGCCATCGCCTGGGTCTCGTCGGTCCACACCCCGGTGGCGTTGATGACCTGGGAGGCGCGGATCTCGAACCGGTTGCCGGTCTCGAGGTCGATGACCTCGGCGCCCACCACCCGCTCGCTCTCCTTCAGCAGGCCGATGACGCGCGTGCGCGTGGCGACGGCGGCGCCGTACGTCGCCGCGGTGCGGGCGAGGAACATCGTGTGCCGGGCGTCGTCGACCTGCGCGTCGTAGTACTTGATCGCGCCGACCAGCGCGTCCTTGCGCAGGGACGGGAACGCCTTGCGGGCGCCGTGCCGGGTCAGGTGCCGGTGCACCGGCATGTCGGTGCCGTAGCCGCTGGTCTTGGCGAGGGCGTCGTAGAGGGCGACGCCCGAGCCGGCGTACCAGCGCTCCCAGCCGCGGCCGGTGAGCGGGTAGAGGAAGGGCACCGGCCGCACGAGGTGCGGCGCCAGTCGCCGCATCAGCAGGCCGCGCTCCTTGAGCGCCTCGGCGACCAGCCGGAAGTCGAGCATCTCCAGGTAGCGCAGGCCGCCGTGGACCAGCTTGGAGCTGCGGCTCGAGGTGCCGGAGGCGAAGTCGCGGGCCTCGACCAGCCCGACCTTCAGGCCGCGGGTGGCGGCGTCGAGCGCGCAGCCGGCGCCGACCACGCCACCGCCGATGACGAGCACGTCGAGCTGCTGGCCGGCGAGCTTCTTCAGCGCGGCGGTGCGGGCGCGCGGGGACAGCGCGGCGGGGCTCACGGTGCGCCTCCCATCAGACGTCGACCCAGTCGAGCGTGCGCTGGACGGCCTTCTGCCAGCGGGCGTAGCCCTCGGCGCGCCGGTCGTCGTCCCAGTGCGGCTCCCAGCGGGTGTCCTCGCGCCAGTTCTCGCGCAGCTCGTCGGTGCTGCTCCAGAACCCGACCGCGAGGCCGGCGGCGTACGCGGCTCCGAGCGCCGTGGTCTCGGGGACGACCGGCCGGCTCACCGGCACGCCGAGCACGTCGGCCTGGATCTGCATGCAGAGGCTGTTGAGCGTCACTCCCCCGTCGACCTTGAGCACCTCGAGCTCGACGCCGGAGTCCTTGCACATGGCCTCGACGACGTCGCGGGACTGGTAGCAGATCGCCTCGAGGGTGGCCCGGGCCAGGTGGGCGTTGGTGTTGAAGCGGGACAGGCCGACGATGGCGCCGCGCGCGTCGGAGCGCCAGTGCGGCGCGAACAGGCCCGAGAACGCAGGGACGAAGTAGACGCCGCCGTTGTCCTCGACCTGGCGGGCGAGCGCCTCGGACTCCGAGGCGCCGCTGATGATGCCGAGCTGGTCGCGCAGCCACTGGACGGCGGAGCCGGTGACCGCGATCGAGCCCTCGAGCGCGTAGACGCAGGGCTCGTCGCCGAGCCGGTAGGCCGGCGTCGTGAGCAGCCCGGCCTTCGAGCGGACGATCTCGGTGCCGGTGTTGAGGAGCATGAAGTTGCCGGTGCCGTAGGTGTTCTTGGCCTCTCCCGGGGCGAAGCAGACCTGGCCGACCGTGGCCGCCTGCTGGTCGCCGAGGATCCCGGTGACCGGCACCTCTCCCCCGAACGGTCCGGGGGTCCGGGTGGTGCCGAACGGTCCGGCGGCCGCGGAGGCCGACGACTCGCGGATCTCGGGCAGCATCGCGCGCGGCACCCCGAAGAAGCCGAGCAGCTCCTCGTCCCAGTCCAGGGTCTCGAGGTCCATCAGCATCGTGCGGCTGGCGTTGGTGACGTCAGTGACGTGGACGCCGCCGTCCGCGCCACCGGTCAGGTGCCAGAGCAGCCACGAGTCCGCCGTACCGAACAACGCGTCGCCACGCTCCGCCGCCTCTCGCACGCCGTCGACGTGCTCGAGGATCCACTGCAGCTTGCCGCCGGAGAAGTACGTCGCCGGGGGCAGTCCCGCGCGGTGCCGGATCACGTCGCCGCGACCGTCACGGTCCAGCGCCGCCGCGAGCGCGTCGGTGCGGGTGTCCTGCCAGACGATCGCGTTGTGCAGCGGCCGGCCGGTGCGGCGGTCCCACACGAAGGTGGTCTCGCGCTGGTTGGTGATGCCGATCGCGGCCAGGTCGGAGTGCTGGAGCCCGCGCTTGCCGAGGGCGGTCTGCACGACGCTGGAGGTGCGCTCCCAGATCTCGACCGGGTTGTGCTCGACCCAGCCGGCCCGTGGCAGCACCTGCTCGTGCTCGAGCTGGTGACGCGCGACCTCGGCTCCTGCATGGTCGAAGACCATGAACCTGGTGCTCGTCGTGCCCTGGTCGATGGCCCCCACGAATTCCGCCACGGGCCAACTCTGGCACGTCGGCCGGCGTCAGTCGGAGATCAGGGCGAAATGCAGCGCGGCGGGCGCGGAGTAGCCGATCCCGACCTCGTTCATCACGTAGTCGTCCGCCAGGTCCTGGTAGGTCTGGTCCTCGGTGTCGAACGGTCCCAGGGCGACGTCGTCCTCGCGGTTGTCGTTGATGTCGCCCAGGGGCGCCGGCCCGCCGACGACGGCACCGCTCAGCTCGCGGCCCACCGCCTGCACCCAGTGGTAGGGGTGCTCCACGTCGCCGACCTCGGCCTGCCACCGCAGCTGCCAGGGGTTGGCGCCGAGGAACCAGCCGGTCGCCCGCAGCAGCGCCGGAGCGGCGTCCTCGAGGCCGGCCCGCCCGGCCAGCTCGAGCACGATCGCGCCCGACTCGGACTGGCGCACCGAGGCCCATTGGGCATAGCCGGCGCGGCCGAAGGCGGTCGAGTTCTCGGGGTCGTCGTCGACCTGGTAGATCCAGGCCGCACCACCGGCACGCAGGATCCGGCAAGCCGGCCCGGACACCGCCGCCGGTGCCGGTGCGTCCCCGGGCCGCAACACCCCGCACAGCTCGGCAGCCGCGATCGCCGACATCTGGTAGCTGTCCGCAGCCACGAGCCAGTTCTCCTCCCCGTCGCTGGTCGCTCGCTCGAGCGAGGCCAGCGCCGCGTGGGCGTACGAGCGCTTGCCGGTCGCCCGCCACAAGCTCGCCTGGGCGACAGCGACGTCGTCGCGCCAGCTGTCTTGCTGGTAGCAGCAGTTCCGCCAGACCTTGCGGAGTCGCTGCGCCTCTGCCAACCACGACTCCGCCTCCCGGACGACCCGCTGCCTGCGCACGACTCCGAGGCGAAGGCTGGCGTTCGCCAGCGCACCCGCGACCGCCGCGGCGACGTCGGAACCCCCGGATTCCTTCGTCAGAACGTAGGACGGTCGAACCCGCCGCCGCGGGTCGTCGCTGGTGTCGTCCACGGTCGGGTCGCGGAAGCCCGCGTTGTGGTCGGCGTTCGTGTGCCCGACCTGGGCGACGAAGACGCCGCGCCGGCGCGCCTTCATCAGCCAGCGCACCCCGATCCGCGACGCGTCGAGGATGCCGTCCCGATCGCCCTGGTTGGCGCCGGCGAGCTCGAGCATCAGTGTCGAGTAGGCGGTGGTAACGGTGAACTTCAGCTGGTCCCCAGCGTCCATCCAGCCGCCCTCGACGTCGATCCGCTCCCCCTTGCGCGGACCGTTGGCGATCCTCGACCGGACGTCGTTGAGGTGGCTGGGGCGGTGGAAGCTCGACGGCTCGTTGCCGTCGGCGTTGGAGTCGAAGATGGTGAGCGTCGAGAGGAGCACGTCCCGGTAGGCGTCGTCGGCCACCTCGATCGTCGACGACGTCGTGCCGTCGACGACCACGGTGTAGCTGCCCGGCTCGTCGATCGCCGCCAGGTCGGCGAGCGCGGCGTGGGCCCACGGTGCCGCCGGCGCCTCGACGGGCTCGAGCTCACCGTCGGCGACGACGGTCTGTCCCCGGCGGACCTCGTACCCGGTGCCACCCAGCGCCTCGTCGGACGCCACGACCGCGGGCGGCACCCGGCCGGGCTCGGCGGTCGACGCCACCCGGACCACGAGGGGGCCGGCGGCCTGGTCGACCGACCCCACCGTCTCGGACACGGGCGTGTGGCCGCGCGACGGCTCCTCCATGCAGGCGACGAGGGTCGACAGCGCGACGACCACCAACAGGACGCGTGTCGCGCGCCGGCGCCGGATCATGAGCCCATGCTGCCCGCCCGGGCGGCGATCCGCACCCGGTTCCGAGGAAAGCCTTGACTTCAAGTTAACTTCAAGTTCAACCATGGTGGACATGAAGAAGACTGCACTCATCACCGGCGGCAGCGCCGGCCTCGGCCGCGCACTGGTGGCCGCACTCAGCTCCCGGGACTGGCACGTCATCACCGACGGCCGCGACCGGGACCGGCTGGCCCGGCTCCGGGACCTCCCCGGCGCCGACCACGTCACCGCGATCCCCGGCGACGTCACCGACGCCGACCACCGCGACGCGCTCCGCGCCGCGGTCGACGGGCGCGGCCGGCTGGACCTGCTGGTCCACAACGCCAGCGTGCTCGGGCCGGCGACCGGCGACACCCGGCACCGGCTGCTCGCTGACACCACGCCCGAGGACCTCCAGCACGTCTGGCGCCACAACGTCGGCGCCCCACTCGTGCTGACCTCGCTCCTCCTCCCGACGCTCGCCGCCTCCCACGGCGTGCTGCTCTCGATCTCCTCCGACGCCGCCGTGCAGCACTACCCGGGTTGGGGCCTCTACAGCGCCTCGAAGGCGGGGCTCGACCACGTCACGTTGACGTTCGCAGCGGAGAACGACGCGATCACGGCGTACGCCGTCGACCCCGGCGACATGCGCACCCAGATGCACCAGGACTGGTTCCCCGGCGAGGACATCTCCGACCGGCCGCTGCCCGAGACGGTCGTGCCGCACCTGCTCGCGCTGCTGGCCAGCCGGCCGCCGTCGGGCCGCTACCGCGCCGCCGACTTCCCGGCGTTGCGGAGCACGACGACGGACGCCGAGGCCGGCGACCTCGGGGCGGTGGTCTGAGTGACACTCCTCGACGAGCGACCCACGACCACGTTCACCGCACCGCGGAGCGCGTTCGCGCCGGCCCCTGCCGAGCGCCGGGGTGTGGCCCGCGACCGGGTGCGCCTGCTGGTCGCCGACGGGGCGCACGGCCTGACCCACGCCCGGTTCGCCCACCTGGTCGAGCACCTGCGACCGGGCGACGCGGTGGTGGTCAACGACTCCGCGACCGTCGCGGCCCAGCTGGACGCCCACCTCGCCGGCCGCGGACCGGTCGTCGTGCACCTGGCGACGCCGCTCCCCGACGGCTCCTGGGTGGTGGAGGTACGACGGGCGCCGGACGCCGACCGGGCGGTGCTCGACGCCAGCCCCGGCGACGTCCTCGAGATCGCCGCCGGTCGCGCGCGGGTGCGGCTGGTCGCGCCGTACCCCGAGCCCGGGTCATCCCCCACCGGCGCCGGCAACCGGCTCTGGCACGCCGAGCCGGAGGGCGACCTGTCGGCGACCGCCCGGCGCTACGGGCGACCGATCTCCTACGGCTACCTGGCCGACCGGTTCCCGCTGACCGAATACCAGACGGTGTTCGGGCACCGGCCGGGCAGCGCGGAGATGCCGTCGGCCGGCCGGCCGTTCACGGCCGACCTGGTCACCCGCCTGGTGGCGAACGGTGTGGTCGTCGCCCCGGTCACCCTGCACACCGGCGTGTCGTCCCAGGAGGCCGGCGAGGCGCCGCAGCCGGAGCGGTTCGAGGTGAGCGCCGCGACGGCGGCCACGGTCAACGCTGTCCGGGCGGGCGGCGGCCGCGTGGTCGCGGTCGGCACCACGGTCACCCGGGCGCTGGAGTCCGCGGTCGAGGACGACGGCCCCGGCGCCCGGGTGGTGGCCGCACGCGGCTGGACGTCGCGGGTGGTGACCCCCGAGGACCCGCCCCGGGTCGTCGACGGCCTGATCACCGGCTGGCACGACCCCGAGGCCTCGCACCTGCTCCTGGTGGAGGCCGTGGCCGGTCGCGAGCTCACCCAACGGGCCTACGCCGCAGCCGTCGACGCCCATTACCTCTGGCACGAGTTCGGCGACTCGGCCCTGCTGTTGCCCTGAGTACCGGATCAGGGCATATCCCGATGCCGCAACCACCCAGCATCGGGCAGGGTGTAGCCATGACGAGCGTCCCCCACCGCCCGCCTGCTGCCGCACGCGCCGTCGACCTGCGCAAGGTCTACGGGTCCGGCCAGTCGGAAGTCCACGCCCTCGCCGGTGTCACCGTCGACCTCGACGCCGGCAAGTTCACCGCGATCATGGGTCCGTCGGGATCCGGCAAGTCGACCCTGATGCACTGCCTGGCCGCCCTCGACACCCCGACCTCGGGGACGATCGAGGTCGACGGCACCGGGCTGGCCGGCCTCAACGACAAGGCGCTGACCGCGCTACGGCGGGACCGGATCGGCTTCGTGTTCCAGGCGTTCAACCTGATCCCGACGCTCACCGCGAAGGAGAACATCCTGCTCCCGCTCGACCTGGCCGGCGCCAAGGTCGACCAGGACTGGTTCGACACCGTGGTCGACGCCGTCGGGCTGCGCGACCGGCTCGGTCACCGGCCGAGCGAGATGTCGGGCGGCCAGCAGCAGCGGGTGGCGTGCGCCCGGGCACTGGCGAGCAAGCCGTCGATCGTCTTCGCCGACGAGCCGACCGGCAACCTCGACAGCACGTCCGGGGCGGAGGTGCTCTCGTTCCTGCGCCGCAGCGTCGACGAGTTCGGGCAGACGGTCGTGATGGTCACGCACGACGCGGTCGCGGCGTCGTACTGCGACCGGGTGATCTTCCTGGCCGATGGCCAGGTGGTCGACGAGATCACCGACCCGGACCGCGAGCAGATCCTCGAGCACATGACCGCGCTCCAGACCCGCGCCGCCGGCTGACATGTTCAGGCTCACCCTGCGCAACCTGCTGGCGCGCAAGCTCCGGCTCGTCATGAGCGGGCTGTCGATCGTGCTCGGCGTCGCGTTCCTCTCCGGCGTCCTCGTCTTCAGCAACGGGCTCTCGACCACGTTCGACGGCATCATCTACGGCTCCACGCCGGACGGGGTGGTGCGGGCGAAGGACTTCGCGGAGTTCGACGCCGGCTACTCCGGCACGCCGAAGAACGTGGTGACGCCCGAGACGATCGCCGAGCTCGAGGAGCTGCCCGAGGTCGACCGCGCCGACGGCGACGTCGCCGGCTTCGGCATGAGCCTGCTCGCGTCCGACGGGACCCTGGTGGGTGGCACCGGCGCACCGACGCTCGCTTTCAACTACCACGACGGCCCCAACATGGACGGCGGGGACATCCTCGAGCTCGACAGCGGCCGCTGGCCCGAGAGCGACCAGGAGATCGTGCTCGACACCGGCGCGGCCGAGAACGGCGAGTACGAGCTCGGCGACGAGGTGCAGCTGCTGGCGCCGTACGGCGAGATCGAGCAGACGGCCACCCTGGTCGGAACCGCGGAGTTCAACGGTGGCGGGACCGCCGGCGCGACCCTGCTCATCTTCTCCACCGAGGGCGCGCAGCGGCTCTTCCTCGACGGGAAGGACGTGTTCAACCGGGTCAGCCTGACCGCCGCGGAGGGCGTGTCCCAAGAGGAGCTGCGCGACGCGGCCGCGGAGGTGATCCCCGAGGACCTCGAGGCGGTCACCGGCGACAAGGTTGCCGACGAGTCGGAGGCCGCGATCGGTGAGTTCCTCGGGATCATCAAGATCTTCTTGATCGTCTTCGCCGCGATCGCCGTGCTGGTCGGCGGCTTCATCATCCTCAACACGTTCTCGATCCTGGTCGCGCAGCGTTCCCGCGAGCTGGCACTGATGCGGGCCCTGGGCGCCGCGCGCGACCAGGTGACGCGATCGGTGCTGCTGGAGGCGCTGGTCCTGTCGTTCCTCGCCTCGACCATCGGCATCGGGCTCGGGCTGCTGCTGTCCCGCGGCCTGGCCTCCATCTTCCGTGCCATCGGGCTCGACATCTCCAGCGCCGCCCTCGACCTGACGGTCGGCACGGTCGTGATCAGCTACGTCGTGGGCGTCGCGGTCACGATGGTCGCCGCCTACCTGCCGTCCCGACGGGCGGGCAGGGTCGCCCCGGTCGCGGCCATGCGCGCCGAGGCACCGCAGGCTCCCGCCCCGCTGGGCCGACGGGCGGCCATCGGCGGCGCGCTGCTGCTCGTGGGCGCCGCGCTGGTCGCGTGGGGCGTGGCCGGCGCGCCGGGTCCGGACGCGATCTGGGTCGGCATCGGCGGCGTGGTCTGGATCATCACGGTCGCCGTGATCAGCCCGATCATCGGCAAGCCGGTCCTGGTCGGCTGCCGCGCTCTGTTCTCACGGGTCTTCGGCGCACCGGGCCGGCTGGCGGGCGAGAACGCGCTGCGGGACGCGCGTCGTACCGGCGCCACCGCGTCGGCGCTGATGATCGGCCTCGCGCTGGTCTCGACGATCGGCGTGCTGGCCGCGTCGATGAACAAGTCGATCGACGACCTGGTCGACGAGGAGTTCACTGCCGACTACCTCGTGCAGAGCGTGAACTTCGTGCCGTTCTCGACCAGCGTCGGCGACGACCTCGCGGACGTCAACGGCGTCTCCGTGCTCAGCCGGCAGCAGTACGTCGGCGCCAAGATCGACGGCGAGACCGAGTTCGTCGCCGCCAACGACGAGCGTTTCAACGACATCTACGACCTCGACGTCGTGGAGGGCACCACCGACGTGCAGGGTGCCGAGGCGTTCGTCGCCGACGAGTACGCCGACGAGCTCGGCGTGGGGATCGGCGACCCGATCGAGCTCACCTTCCCCGGCGGCAAGAAGCTCGAGCTCGAGATCGTCGGGATCGTGAAGCCGTCCGAGGTGACCGCCTGGGTCAGCTTCCCGCTCGACCAGGTCGAGCAGGCCGGCCTCGCCCGCCAGGACACCTCCATCAGCATCCTGCTCGAGGACGGCGCCGACGCCGAGACCGTGAAGAACGACCTCGACGACGCGGCGTCCGACGTCCCGATCGTCGCGGTGTACGACAAGGAGGAGTTCAGCGACTCCATCCGCGACCAGGTCAACCAGCTGCTCTACATGATCTACGGCCTGCTCGCGCTCGCGATCATCATCGCGGTCTTCGGCATCGTGAACACCCTCGGTCTCAGCGTCATCGAGCGCACCCGCGAGGTCGGCCTGCTGCGCGCCATCGGCATGAGCCGGAGCCGGCTGCGGCGGATGATCACGCTGGAGTCGGTGGCGATCGCGCTGCTCGGCGCCGTGCTCGGACTCGGCCTGGGGCTCGTGGTCGGGGTGTCCCTGCGGGAGACGCTGAAGGAGGACCTCTCCAGCCTCGCGCTGCCGTTCACCCAGCTCGTGGTGTTCCTCGCCATCGCCGTCGTGGTCGGCGTGCTCGCCGCGGTCGTCCCGTCGATCCGAGCGTCCCGGATGAACGTGCTCGAAGCGATCGCCGAGGAGTGAGCGTCGTCGTACCTGGTGCGACGGCTCAGGCGGGCGGCTCGACCTCCGGGGCGGGAGGTGCACCGGGGTCCTCGCCCGGCTCGGGGTCCGGCGTCGATATCGGACTCGGGTCGCCACTCGGGACGACGTCAGGATCGGGACTGGGTTCAGAGGGCGTGGTGGTCATGCTCGTTCGATACCCGAGCCTCCCGCCGCCAGACCGGGCGCGAGGACCGGACACGAGTCGGTGAGGCAGACCCGCCGAACACCACCAGAAGCACGGCTAGCTCGGCAGCGACGACGATGTCGGTGCCAATCGGGGTGCCACGTCGACCGGTCATTACCCGTTGAGCACGCGCCGATCGGCCCTGGCGTGCTGGGTCATCGCCTAGGGTTCCGGCATGACGAACCAAGGACCCGGACCCAGTCTCGCGCTGAAGCTGGCCGCGTTCGCGCTCGTCATGCTCGCCGTCTTGGGAGCACTGGGATTCGGCGTCGGACTCGTCGAACTAGGCCTGTGGCTAGTGGCCCTGGTCGCGGGGACGTGTCTCATCGTTCAACGCTCTCGACGATCGCGCGCTCCGAAGGCATCGCTCGTGTGACGACGGTCGCGGCAGTGGCGTGCCGCCGCGCGCACGCACCTTGTGGCTCAGGCGTGTCGGCTGAGTTGGAGCGTGCCGATCGCCGGCTCCGGCTCGCCATCCTTACCCGCGTCATCGGCGGCCCGCGAAGCGCCCCGACGCGTGACATCCGCGCGCACCCACTGCGGCAGCAACGGGCAAGTTTTCGCGCGGGCTGGAGTGGACCGATCGGCCGCATTCGGCAGGATAGGCGGGTGGCCGGGCGATGGCGTGACGCAGACCTGCTGAGGGCGTTGCGTTACGCCAAGGGCGATGACCGGGCAGTCCTGTTCAACGCCTTGGCCGACTCCGTCGGCAGCGAAGCCCCCATCCAGTTGCGAGGGCTCTACACCTCGGAGATGGGCGCGGCACGCTCAAACGCCCTCCACGCGCTCGCTCGTCGCTGCGGACCCGCAGCGACGGATGTGCTTTCGGAGGCGCTGCGGTCGCGCTCGATCGAGGTTCAGGGGAAGGCGGCCTCCGAGCTGGCGGAGAGTGGGACAGCCGACGCGGCTGAAGCAGTTTTCGAGTGGTTGGACCGAAAGCTCGGACGCAGGAGGCGCGAAACAACCTGGGATCCCTACGAGTTGCCCAGCGCGATCAGGTTCGCGGTACGCCACGGGCTCCATGCGGAGGTGGCCCGCATCATCGCAAAGCACTGGGCAGCGTTGGACCGCGACGAACAGGACTGGCTCCGCAGAACGTGGCCCGCACTGTTCGACGGCACCGACGTGCCGGCCATAGCCACGGGCGTTCGGCCCCCGGAGCAGGTGCAAGAGGACGTCTATGAGGATCAGCGCCGAGGGCGCGCGGCTAAGAGGGAGGAGCCGGAGGCCCGGGCAAAGCAGGACGACGAGTACGTCCGCAAGGCCCTCAGGAACGCCGAGCGAAACAGGCGTCGTATCGAGAGCGACGACTAGCTAGATGCGCACGCTTCTCGGCATCCTTGCGCGCCTCATGCGGCGGTAGCGTGCTGCTCCGCGCGCACGCCGTTCGGCAATAGAGGGCGGGAGTGAGGGAACAGATCCGCCTTACGTCCTACGCTTGGGGCTCCCCATGGCCCGCACCGTAGGACGTTGCGCGCGACCGCCCTCGCTCGGACATCTTCCGCTGGCGCACCTCCCCGACAGCGGGCTGGTAGGTCGCCCGGCTTCGTTCGAGTCGCGCTCCGCGAGCCCGGTCAGGCCAGGGCGACCAGGTCGGCGTACTCGACGTTCCAGAGGTCCTCGACGCCGTCGGGGAGGATCAGCACACGGTCGGGCTCGAGGGCGTGGACGGCGCCCTCGTCGTGGGTGACGAGGACGATGGCGCCCTCGTAGGAGCGGATCGCGGCCAGCACCTCCTCGCGGGAGGCGGGGTCGAGGTTGTTGGTCGGCTCGTCGAGCAGCAGCACGTTGGCGGCGGAGACGACCAGGCTTGCCAGGGCGAGACGGGTCTTCTCGCCGCCGGACAACACGCCGGCGGGCTTGTGGGCGTCCTCGCCGGAGAAGAGGAACGAGCCGAGGACCGAGCGGGCCTCGGTGTCGGTCAGCTGGGGTGCGGCCGACTGCATGTTCTCGAGAACGGTGCGGCCGATGTCGAGGGTCTCGTGCTCCTGGGCGTAGTAGCCGAGCTTCAGCCCGTGGCCGGGCACGACGGCGCCGGTGTCGGGCTGGTCGAGTCCGGCCAGGATGCGCAGCAGCGTGGTCTTGCCGGCGCCGTTGAGGCCGAGGATGACGACGCGTGAGCCCTTGTCGATGGCGAGGTCGACGTCGGTGAAGACCTCGAGCGAGCCGTAGGACTTCGACAGCTCCGCCGCGGTCAGCGGCGTCTTGCCGCAGGGGGCGGGCTTGGGGAACGCGATCCGGGCGACGCGATCGGCCTGGCGCTCCGCCTCGACGCCGGCGAGCATCCGCTCAGCGCGCTTGAGCATCGACTGCGCGGCCTGCGCCTTGGTGGCCTTGGCGCGCATCTTGTTGGCCTGGTCGGTCAGGGTCTTGGCCTTCGCCTCGGCGTTGGCCCGCTCGCGCTTGCGGCGCTTCTCGTCGGTCTCGCGCTGCTGGAGGTAGGCCTTCCAGCCGACGTTGTAGGTGTCGATGACGGCGCGGTTGGCGTCGAGGTGCAGCACCCGGTTGACGGTCGTCTCGAGCAGGTCGGTGTCGTGGCTGATGACGACGATGCCGCCGGAGAAAGCCTTGAGGAAGTCGCGCAGCCAGACGATCGAGTCCGCGTCGAGGTGGTTGGTCGGCTCGTCGAGCAGCAGTGTCTCGGCGTCGGAGAACAGGATCCGGGCCAGCTCCACCCGGCGCCGCTGGCCGCCGGAGAGCGTCTTGAGCGGCTGGCCGAGCAGGCGGTCGTCGATGCCGAGGCTGTGCGCGATGGTCGCGGCCTCCGACTCCGCTGCGTAACCGCCTCCGGCGTGCAGCTCGGCGTCGGCACGCTCGTAGCGACGCATCGCGCGCTCCCGGACCGCCACGTCGTCACTGCCCATCTCGTGCTCGGCCGCCCGCAGGCGTCGTACGACATCGTCGAGGCCGCGTGCCGAGAGGATCCGCTCCCGGGCCAGCTGCTCGGGGTCGCCCGAACGCGGGTCCTGGGGCAGGTAGCCGACCTCGCCGCTCGACGTGACCGTCCCCCCGGCGGGCAGTGCCTCGCCGGCGAGGATCTTCGTGAGCGTGGTCTTGCCGGCCCCGTTGCGGCCGACCAGGCCGACCTTGTCGCCCGCGGCCACCCGGAAGGAGACGTCCTCCATCAGGAGCCGGGCACCGGCTCTGACCTCGAGCTGGTGGACCGTGATCATGACGTGGTCGATTCTCCCACGGTCACGGCTCGCGGGCCCAAACGAGCCGATCCCCTAGGGTGCTGATCGTGGTGCGATTCAATCCGAAGGCTCGGCTCGACAGGTCTCGCGTCCGCGACGTCGGCAGGAGTGGCGGTGGTGGCGCCACCGGGATGCGCATCCCCATCCCCGGCGGCATCGGTGGGAAAGGCGGCATCGGCGGGCTGGTGCTCGTGATCGCCCTGGTGATCCTCGCGCAGTGCACGGGCATCGACATCCTCGGCGGCGGCTCCGGCGGCGGCTCGGCCAGCAACGCCCCCAAGCTCCTCACCTACGACGCCTGCGAGTCCGGTGGGGACGCCAACGACAACCGCGACTGCGCCCGGGTCGCCACTGAGAACACGCTCACCGGCTTCTGGGAGTCCCAGGACATCGACGGCTTCCGGCCGGTCGACGGCCTCTATACGTTCAGCGGCTCCGTCAGCACCGGCTGCGGCAACGCGTCCTCCGACGTCGGCCCGTTCTACTGCCCGCCGGACGAGTCGATCTACCTCGACACCCGGTTCTTCGACCAGGTGCTGGAGGACCAGCTGGGCGGCCCCGACGGTCTCTTCGTCGAGATGTACGTCCTCGCCCACGAGTACGGGCACCACATCTCCAACGTCATCGGCGACATGGCCCGGGTGAAGTCGCAGCAGACCGGTCCCGAGAGCCCCGGGGTCCGGTTGGAGCTGCAGGCCGACTGCTTCGCGGGGATGTGGGCCAAGGCGGCGCCCACCATCGAGGACGACAACGGCGAGGTGATCATCAGCGAAATCACCGAGCAGGACCTCAAGCTCGGCCTCGACGCCGCCGCGGCCGTCGGCGACGACTACATCCAGCGCAAGACCCAGGGTCAGGTGCAGGAGGAGGCGTGGACGCACGGGTCGTCGGCGCAGCGCCAGTACTGGTTCACGGTCGGCTATGAGGCCGACTCGATGGAGGACTGCGCCACCTTCGACGTGGACAGCGTCCAGGTCCCCCGCTGACCCGCTCTCCTCAGCGGTCGTACCACCGGATCTGCGCCACCAGCGGCCGGTGGTCGGAGGCGTAGCCGTCGAGCGACCGGTGCTCGACGAACTGGCCGGTGCCCTCGTCCCGCGCCCGGACCCGCAGCGTGCGATCGGCGATCCAGACGTAGTCGATCCACCGGTCGCCCCTGGTCGGCTCGACGCCGCCCAGCCCGAGCACGTCGTACGACGAGGTCGCGTGGCCGTCCTGCGTGTCGAGGATGCCGCCCTCGGGGCGGGCCGCGACGTCGTCGGCGTGGTCGAAGTTGAAGTCGCCGGTGCCGACCACCAGGTCTCCGGGCACCTCGTCCCAGACGTCCGCGAGCTCGCGCAGGTGCTCCTTGGCGTCGTCCGCGTTGACCCGGTCGGTGAAGCCGTCGCCGGTCTCGATGCCCTGGTTGAGGTGGGTGTCGACGACGGTGAGCAACCGGCCGCTGTCCCGGTGCCGCAGGGTCACGACCACGTATCCGCGCGGCGGATAGGGCAGGTCGGTGCGTTGCTTCCCGGCACCGCCGTGCACCTCCGTCCACGCACCGTCCACCAGCTCGTAGTCGGCACGGCGCCACGAGACCGCCAGCCAGAACGGGCCGTCCGGCTCCCAGAGCTGCCAGGTGTCCCAGCCCTTGCCCTCCAGGCGGCGTCGTACGTCGGGGAAGTAGTCCGCGCGCGTCTCCTGCCAGCCGATCACGTCGACCCGGTCGTCCCGGGTGAGCCGCAACGCGTCCGCCATCGCGTCCCGGCGTGGGAGGTGCCGGTAGACGTTGAACGACGCGACGCCGACCGTGTCGACGACCGCGCCGGGGAGCTTCTTCGCCGGCGCGGGCCGCGGGGCCTGCGCCGGCGCGGTCCTCTCCTCCGGGTCGGTGGAGCACGCCGTCGTCACCAGGGCGGCGACGAGCACGCCCGCGAGGGCACGACGGGTCATGGACGCAACCTAGGTCAGAGCGCCAACAACGCTTCCATGTGCGGGAACTGTCGCTGCAGCGCCCGCAGGTGCGGCGCGACCGAGGGGTGACGGTACTTCGACGCCAGCGCGCCCTCCCCCGTCGCCACCCGTGCCAGCGCCCACTCCGCGCGGTTGAGCGCGGTGTAGACGGCCACGACCTGGGCCCCGAGCACCACCTGGTCGCGGTCCGCCTCGGGGAAGCCCAGCAGGTAGGCGTCGAGCAGCGGCTCGAACCCCTCGCGGGAGGAGAGCGACAAGTAACCGAGGTCGCCGCCGACCGGGCCGGTGCCGAGGGTTCCCCAGTCGATCGCGACCGCGTCGTCGCCCTCGCGGCCGGGCAGGTTCCGCCCGGTCGGGTCGCCGTGCTGCGGCACCTGGGGCAGGTCGTCGAGAAGGTCGAGCATCGAGTCGCGGTGGCGCCACAGGTGGTCGGCGACGTCGGCGACCGTGGTGCGGTCGAGGGTCGGCCAGCCGCCGTGGCGCTCGACCCGCTCCATCCGGTCGCGCATCAGCGAGCAGGCGAGGAAGCGGGCGTCCGGCAGGACACCCGCGGCGAACCGGCCCATGCAGAGCGCCAGGAACAGCCCGCTCGACGCGGCGTCCTCGACCCAGTCCCGCACGATCGTGATGCCGTCCTCGTCCGCCTCCGCCGAGGCCGGCGCGCCCCGCAGGCCGGGCGTGGTGTCGGTGAGCCCGGTGAGCACCACGTCGGCCTCGCGCCGCCAGTAGCCGATGTGCCCCGGTTCGGAGAGGGCCGCGGGGTCGCCGGGTCCGGGCGCTGCGAGTCGCTTGACCACCACGGGACGACCCCCGAGCGCCGTCCGCCAGACACCCACCGTCGACGTACCGGAGCCACCCGGGAGCGCGACCCAGTCGGGCTCGGGCTGCCACATGAGGTGGACGCTAGCCGATCCCGGCCGTCGTGGATGGGAGGCTGGCACCCATGCAGATCTCCGTCGACGACCCGCTGCGCGACGACGTCGTACGACTGCTCGAGGAGCACCTCGCCGACATGAGGGCCACCTCGCCGCCGGAGAGCGTGCACGCGCTCGACCCGCACGCGCTGGTGGGTCCCGGCCTCACCTTCTGGACGCTGCGCGACGACGGGCTGCTGCTCGGCTGTGCAGCGCTCAAGGAGCTCGACCCCCGGCATGCCGAGATCAAGTCGATGCGGACGGAGGCGGTCGCGCGTCGCCGTGGTGTGGCCGGGCGGCTGCTCGACCACGTGGTCTCCGTCGCGCGCGAGCGGGGCTACCAGCGGCTCAGCCTGGAGACAGGGACGCAGGAGTTCTTCGCGCCGGCCTGGGCGCTCTACGTCTCCCGCGGCTTCACCACGTGCGGCCCGTTCGGGTCCTACGTCCCCGACCCGAACAGCCTGTTCTTCACGACGAGCCTCGCGCAGGGCCCCGATCCACTACCTTGACGGCCATGCGCTCCATCCGCGTCGCGTCCGTCGCGACCCTCCTGACGCTCTCCACCCTCCTCGCCGGCTGCGGCGACGACGGGGACGGCGACGCCGACGAAGAGACGACCGAGACCGTCACGGTCGAGGCCTCGACCGAGACCACCGAGTCGACCTCCCCCACGGACACGGCGTCGCCGACCGACGTCACCCCGATGGATCCGACGGACACCGGCGACATCACCCAGGAGCAGGTCGAGGCCGCGCTCCTGACGCCAGAGGAGGTCGGGCCGGACTTCCTGCTCGGCGCCTACACCGACGAGTCCTCCCCGCCGCTGTGCGACCCGGAGGGCACACCGGTCGACGAGCAGGTGCCGCCGCAGGTGCAGGGCGGCACCCAGATCGACCACAACAGCGGCGACGTCGCGATGCAGGAGGAGATCGCGATCTACGCGACCGAGGAGGAGGCCGCCGAGGCGTTCGGCCTCGCCACGGCGGGCCTGGCGTGCACCGAGGGCAGCAGCGACGGCGCGCCCGTCACGATCGGCGCCGCCCAGGACGTGACGGCCCAGGTCAACGGCGCGAGCGGCATCGGGTCCAGCACCGCGTGGGAGATCACCGCCGACGGCTTCAACGGCGTGGTCGTCGCGACGCTGGCGGGACGGATCGTCCTGGCGACGCAGTTCGCCTCCGCGCCGCAGTTCGACACCTCCACGCTGCCGAACCCGGTGGACGTCGCGACCGACGCCTTCGCGAAGGCCCTGGCCAACTGACCCGACGCTAGGCGTTCTCCACGTCGACCTGCAGCGCCTGGGCGTCGCCGATCGCGGCGTCCAGGACCGCACGGCGCGGATCGGGTACGGCGAGCCACGGCTCGACGACGGTCAGGCCGGCCAGCCGTGGGTCGGTCAGCACGGCGCCGACGGCCGCGTGGTCGCCGCCGGTCACGAGCGGGCCCGTGAGCTCCGTCAGGATCCGCGCGGCATGGTCCGCGGCAGCGCCGTACGCCTCGCGGGCCTGGTTGTCGCGCCGGCGGGCGAACCGCTGCTGCGACTGACCGCCGGCCTTGGTGCGGCCCTGGACGTGCCGTTGGCCGACCTTCGACTCCTGCAGCCGCTTCCCCGACAGCCTGGCGACCGCGAACCCGCCCTTGCGGACGAGCAGCACGCCCCAGTCCGGCGGGGCCGCAGCTTCCGTGACCACGGCTGCGACCTCGGCCGGGCCGGAGTACGTCCGGTCGAACGGGAGCGCCGCGGTGAACCACGACCCGTCCTCGGCATCGCCGCGAAGGGCTCCTGCGGTGACCGCCAGAGCGGTCGCGCCGTGGCGGTCGGCGAAGTTGGCGACCCACCGTTCCAGCCGCGCCGGCGGGACGAGGACGCGAGCCATGGGGACGACGCTACCGACGCGGGCCCTAGGCTCTCGGCGTGCCCCGCATGCGCGACCTCCAGCGGGTCGACGACCGCTTCGTCGAGACCGCCCCGCTGCGCTTCACCAACAGCGTCGACCTCGCGATCACGCCCGAACAGCTCTTCGACGTCTTCCACGACGCCGAAGCGTGGCCGCGTTGGGTGAAGGCGCTGACCGAGGTCGTCTGGACCAGCCCTCGTCCGTTCGGACCGGGCACCACGCGGACCGTCCACCTCCGCGGCCGGATCGTCGGTGAGGAGGAGTTCTTCACCTGGGACGAGCCCCGTCGGATCGCGTTCCGGTTCAACGCGGTGTCGACGCGGCTGGTCACCGCGTTCTCCGAGCAGTACGACGTCGAGCCGGTTCCCGGCGGGTGTCGGCTCACCTGGTCGGTCGGCATCGACGTGCCCGACGCCCTCCGACCGCCGATGCGGCTCGTTCACGGCGGTCTCGACGCGCTCTTCGCGTCGTTCCTCCGCCGCCTCCGGCGCTACACGGACGCACGCCTAGATAACTAGAACTTGTTCTAGCATGGTCGGGTGACCGAGATGCACCCCTGCGAGCCGGTCGGCGTCGACTTCGTCGACACCGCCCGCTTCCGCTACGCCAACAGCGTCGACCTGGCGATCACGCCCGAGCAGCTCTTCGAGGTCCTCGAGGACGCCGACGCCTGGCCGCACTGGGCGAAGGTCATCACCAAGGTCACCTGGACCAGCGCTCCCCCGCGCGGCGTCGGCACCACCCGGACCGTCCACATGCTCGGAGGCCTGGTCGGTGACGAGGAGTTCCTGCTCTGGGAGCCGCCAACCCGGATGGCGTTCCGTTTCAACGCCGCCTCGGAGCGGACGATCCGCGCGTTCGCCGAGCGCTACGACGTCATCCGCACCGACGGCGGCTGCCGGCTCACCTGGACGCTCGCGCTGGAGGTCACCGGGCCGTCGAGGTTCGTCACTCCCCTGGGCAAGCCGGTCATGAACCTGGCGTTCCGGTGGTTCCTGCGGAAGCTGCGCCGCTACACCGACGAGGAGTACCGCGCAAACGTCTGAGCACGGGCGCTCAGCGTGTGGCCTGGCAAGGCGGAGGAAGGAGGCGGCCGTCAAGCGAAGCGGGCCGTCGACTGACGACAACGCCGCCAGGGCGCACGCTGTGCGTCCGTGTCAGACGTTGAAGCCCAGCGCCCGCAGTTGCTCACGGCCGTCGGGGGTGATCTTGTCCGGGCCCCACGGCGGCATCCAGACCCAGTTGATCGCGACGTCCTTCACGAGGCCCTCGAGGGCGGACTCGGTCTGGTCCGTGATCACGTCGGTCAGCGGGCAGGCCGCCGAGGTGAGGGTCATGTCGAGGACGACGTTGGTGTCGTCGTCGAGGTGCACGCCGTAGACCAGGCCGAGGTCGACGACGTTGATGCCGAGCTCGGGGTCGACGACGTCCTTCATCGCCTCGGTGACGTCGTCGACCGTCGTGGTCGACGTGCCGACCGCTCCGGTGGCCTCGGGCACGTCGGGCAGGTCGCTGTGGTCAGGCATCGTTTCCTCCGGCTTGAACGGTGGCGTCTTTCCAGGCCATCCACGACAGCAGCGCGCACTTCACGCGCGCCGGGAACTTGGCGACACCCGCGAACGCGATCGCGTCCTCCAGGGTGTCCTCGTCGGGCTCGACCTCGCCCTTGCCCTGCATCAGGGCCAGGAACTCCTCGTGCAGGGCGAGCGCCTCGTCGACGGGCTTCCCGACGACGAGGTCGTAGAGGACCGAGGCCGACGCCTGCGAGATGGAGCAGCCGAGCGCGTCGTACGACACGTCCGCGACGACCCCGTCGTCGAGGTGCACCCGCAGGGTCACCTCGTCGCCGCAGGTCGGGTTGACGTGGTGGACCTCGGCCTCGAACGCGTCCCGCAGGCCCTTGCCGTGCGGGTTCTTGTAGTGGTCGAGGATGATCTCCTGGTACAGGGCATCCAAGTTCTGTGCAGTCATCATCAACCCAACTTGAAGTACGAGCGGGTGTATTCCAGGGCCTCGACCAGGGCGTCGATCTCGGCCGGCGTCGTGTAGAGGTACGACGACATGCGCGTCGAGCTCTGGACGCCGAAACGAGCGTGCGCGGGCTTGGCGCAGTGGTGGCCGGCACGGACGGCGACGCCGCGCGAGTCGAGCACCTGCGCGATGTCGTGCGGGTGCACGCCCTCGAGCTCGAAGGCGATCGCGCCCCCGCGCTGCGTGGCGTCAGTCGGACCGAGCACGGTGAGGCCGGGCACGGTGGCCAGGCCCTCGAGCGCATAGCCGGTGATCGCCTGCTCGTGGGCGTGGATCGCGTCGAGGCCCAGGTGGCCGAGGTAGTCCACCGCGGCGCCGAGGCCGACCGCCTCGACGATCGGCGGGGTGCCGGCCTCGAAGCGGTGGGGCGTCTTGGCGTACGTCGAACGGGCCATCGTGACGGTCTCGATCATCTCGCCACCACCGTGGAACGGCGGCAGCCCGTTGAGCAGCTCCTCGCGGCCCCACAGGACGCCGATGCCGGTCGGTCCGCAGACCTTGTGCCCGGTGAACACGAGGAAGTCGCAGTCGACCGCCTGCACGTCGACGGGCAGCTGGGGCGCGGCCTGTGAGGCGTCGATCACCGAGAGGGCGCCGGCCGCCTTGGCCCGCGCCGTCAGGTCGGCGACCGGGTTGATCGTGCCGAGCATGTTGGAGACCCAGGTGAACGCGACCACCTTGGTGTTCTCGTCGACCAGCTGATCGGCGTTGCTCAGGTCCAGCTGGCCGTCGTCGGTCAGCCCGAACCAGCGCAGCTCCGCTCCGGACCGCTCGCACGCGAGCTGCCACGACACGATGTTCGAGTGGTGCTCCATCTCGGTGATGACGACGTTGTCGCCCGGGCCGAGGTCGATCGTGCGGGCCAGCAGGTTGAGCGCCTCGGTGGCGTTCTTGGTGAAGACGACCTCGTTGCGCGACGGCGCGTTCAGGAACGCCGCGACCTTGTCGCGGGCCTCCTCGAACGCACCGGTCGACTCCGCCCCGAGCTGGTGCATGGCGCGCGCGATGTTCGCGTTGTGCCGCTCGAGGTGGTCGACCATGGCGTCGATCACCACCTGCGGCTTCTGCGAGGTGTTGGCGCTGTCGAGGTAGACCAGCGGCTGCCCGCCCGCGAGCGTCCGCTCGAGGATCGGGAAGTCCTTGCGGACCACCTCGAGCTCGGGCAGCAGGCCGGGGAGGGTCGGGGTCGTCATGGTCGGGACCTCAGACCGCGGCCTTGGTGTACTTCTCGTAGCCGTTGGCCTCGAGCTCGTCGGCCAGCTCCGGCCCACCCTCGTCGGCGACGCGGCCGTCGACGAACACGTGCACGAAGTCGGGCTGGATGTAGCGCAGGATCCGCGTGTAGTGCGTGATCAGCAGGACGCCCTTGCCGTCCCGCTCGCGGAACCGGTTGACGCCCTCGGAGACGACCTTGAGCGCGTCGATGTCGAGACCGGAGTCGGTCTCGTCGAGGATCGCGACCTTCGGGTCGAGCAGGTCGAGCTGGGCGATCTCGTGGCGTTTCTTCTCACCACCGGAGAAGCCCTCGTTGACCGAGCGCTGCGAGAACGACGCGTCGAGGTTCATCCGCTCCATGACGCCGTTGACGTCCTTGACCCAGGTGCGCAGCTTCGGCGCCTCACCGTCGATGGCGGTCTTCGCGGTCCGGAGGAAGTTGGCGACCGAGACGCCGGGCACCTCGACGGGGTACTGCATCGCGAGGAACAGGCCGGCGCGGGCGCGCTCGTCGACCGACATCTCCAGGACGTCCTCCCCGTCGAGCAGGACCGAGCCCGAGGTGATCTCGTAGCGCGGGTGGCCCGCGATCGAGTAGGCGAGCGTCGACTTGCCCGAGCCGTTGGGGCCCATGATCGCGTGGGTCTCGCCGTCGTTGATGGTCAGCGTGACGCCCTTGAGGATCTCCTTCGGGCCGTCCTCGGTGGTGACCTGGACGTGCAGGTCCTTGATCTCGAGGGTGCTCATGCGGGCTTGACTCCATTCAGGGTGGTCTCCACGTCGACGTACACGTCGTCTCCGCGGACTTCTACGGGGAAGGTGGCGACCGGTTCGGTCGCCGGGAAGTGGGTGGGCTTGCCGGTGCGCAGCTCGAAGCACGAGCCGTGCAGCCAGCACTCGACCGCGCCGTCGGCGACCTCGCCCTCGGACAGCGACACCGCGGCGTGCGAGCACTGGTCCTGCAGCGCGAACACCTCGTCGCCGTCACGGGCGATGGCCACGTCGTACTCGCCGACGGTGACGCCGAGCGCCTCGTCGGTGGGCACGTCGGCCAGCGCGCACGCGCGTTCGAAGGTCACACGAGCTCCTTCAGCACGTTCTTGGCGAGCTCGGCCTCGACGGTCTCGAGGAGCTTCTCCTCGATCGACGGGATGCCGACCTTGCGGATCAGGTCGTTGAAGAAGCCGTGCACGACCAGCCGCTGGGCCTCCTTCTCGGAGACGCCGCGCGAGCGCAGGTAGAACAGCTGCTCGTCGTCGAACCGGGCGGTCGCGGACGCGTGGCCCGCGCCCTCGATCTCGCCGGTCTCGATCTCGAGGTTGGGCACCGAGTCGGCCTGGCAGCCGTCGGTGAGCACCAGGTTGCGGTTCTCCTCGTAGGTCTCGATGCCCTCGGCCACCTTGCGGATCAGGACGTTGCCGATCCAGACCGTGTGCGCCTTCTCGCCCTGCAGCGCGCCCTTGTAGACGACGTGCGACTTGGTCTTGGGCGCGTTGTGGTCGGCGAACAGCCGGTGCTCGAGGTGCTGGCCCTCGTCGGCGAAGTAGAGGCCGAGCAGCTCGGCCTCGCCGCCGGGTCCGGCGTACTCGACGTTGGCGTGCATCCGGACCAGGTCGCCGCCGAACGAGATCGACGTGTGCTTCACCGACGCGTCGCGGCCGACCCGGATCGCGTCGCGACCCAGGTGGACGGCGTCGTCGTCCCAGTCCTGGAGGGTGAGGACGTTGACCTGGGCGCCGTCGCCGACCAGGAACGTCTGGATCGCCGAGTAGCGCGCCGAGCCCTCGTGCACCAGCACGAGCGTGACCTCGGCGTG
Organism: Nocardioides silvaticus; assembly: GCF_003160695.1. GTDB lineage: Bacteria > Actinomycetota > Actinomycetes > Propionibacteriales > Nocardioidaceae > Nocardioides > Nocardioides silvaticus. Next base: position 469,774 of record NZ_QGDD01000002.1, on the reverse strand, counting down.
CGCGCCGACCCGGTAGAGGACCCGGCCCCAGACCAGGTCGTCGACCGACGAGCCGGTGAGCCGGAGGACGACCGGTTCCGCGACGACGGTCTCGGCCGGCACGTCGAGCAGGATCGCTCCGCCGGAGAGCTCGGCGGAGAGCGCGGCCGGCCGCTCGTTGGGCGGCAGCTCGAGCTCGCGCGCCTGCTCGGCGGTGATCTCGGTCAGGGTCACGCCGACGGGCAGCGTGGTGTCCCACTTCAGGTGCGCGTCGGACGCCTCGCCGTCGAGGATGCCCCGGAGGCGCTTGAGCGGCGTGAACCGCCACACCTCCTCGCGACCGGTCGGGACGGGGTGGTCGGCCAGGTCGTACGACGCGGGCGGGTTGAGGTGGCTCTCGACGCGATCGGTGGCGTTCTCGAGAGCCTCAGCGACTGCCGTCATCAGCCGACGGCTCCTTCCATCTGCAGCTCGATGAGTCGGTTCAGCTCGAGGGCGTACTCCATCGGCAGCTCCTTGGCGATCGGCTCGACGAAGCCGCGCACGATCATCGCCATCGCCTCGTCCTCGGCCATGCCGCGCGACATCAGGTAGAAGAGCTGGTCGTCGGAGACCTTCGAGACCGAGGCCTCGTGGCCCATCGAGACGTCGTCCTCGCGGATGTCGACGTAGGGGTAGGTGTCGGACCGGCTGATCTGGTCGACGAGCAGCGCGTCGCACAGCACGTTGGACTTCGAGCCGTGGGCGCCCTCGTTGACCTGGATCAGCCCGCGGTACGACGTACGGCCCCCACCGCGCGCGACCGACTTGCTCAGGATCGAGCTGGACGTGTGCGGCGCGGCGTGCACCATCTTGGCGCCCGCGTCCTGGTGCTGGCCCTCGCCCGCGAACGCGATCGAGAGCGTCTCGCCCTTGGCGTGCTCGCCCATCAGGTAGACGGCGGGGTACTTCATCGTCACCTTGGAGCCGATGTTGCCGTCGACCCACTCCATGGTGGCGCCGGCCTCGCAGACCGCGCGCTTGGTCACCAGGTTGTAGACGTTGTTCGACCAGTTCTGGATGGTCGTGTAGCGGCAGCGGCCGCCCTTCTTCACGATGATCTCGACGACCGCGGAGTGCAGCGAGTCGGAGCTGTAGATCGGCGCCGTGCAGCCCTCGACGTAGTGCACGTAGGCGTCCTCGTCGACGATGATCAGCGTCCGCTCGAACTGGCCCATGTTCTCGGTGTTGATCCGGAAGTAGGCCTGCAGCGGGATGTCGACGTGGACACCCTTCGGCACGTAGATGAACGACCCACCCGACCACACGGCGGTGTTGAGCGCGGCGAACTTGTTGTCGCCGACCGGGATCACCGTGCCGAAGTACTCCTGGAAGATCTCCGGGTGCTCCCTGAGCGCGGTGTCGGTGTCGAGGAAGAGCACGCCCTGGGCCTCGAGGTCCTCGCGGATCGAGTGGTAGACGACCTCGGACTCGTACTGGGCGGCGACGCCGGCGACCAGGCGCTGCTTCTCCGCCTCCGGGATGCCGAGCTTGTCGTAGGTGTTCTTGATGTCCTCGGGGAGGTCCTCCCACGAGGCCGCCTGCTTCTCGCTGGAGCGGACGAAGTACTTGATGTTGTCGAAGTCGATGGCCGACAGGTCCGAGCCCCAGGTGGGCATCGGCTTGCGGTCGAAGAGCTTGAGGCCCTTCAGGCGCAGGTCGAGCATCCACTGCGGCTCGCTCTTCTTGCCGGAGATGTCGCGGACGACGTCCTCGTTGAGGCCGCGCTTGGCCGCTGCGCCCGCCACGTCGGTGTCGGCCCAGCCGAACTCGTAGCGACCGATCCCCTTCAGCTCGGGGTTGAGGTCTTCGATCGAGGTCATGTGGTGACCTGCTCCTTCTTCTCGGGCGTGGTGGGAATGCACGTGGTGCAGACGCCATCGCCGTGGGCGATGGTCGCCAGCCGTTGCACGTGCGTGCCGAGCACGCGGCTGATCGCCTCGGTCTCGGCCTCGCACAGCTGCGGGAACTCGTGGGCGACGTGGGAGACCGGGCAGTGCTGCTGGCACAGCTGCTCCCCCACGACCGGCAGCTCGCGGACCGACGCGGCGTACCCCTCGTCGGAGAACACCACCGCCAGCACCTCGGCCGGGGACTTCTGCGGGTGCGCGGCCGCGACCTGCGGGAACTTCGTCTCGATGAAAGCGGCCCGCCGCTCGGCGAAGGCCTTCACCGCCTCGGGACCGACCGTCTCGGTGAGGAAGCGGAGCGCCTCGGCCGCGAGGTCGTCGTACTGTGCCTCGAAGCCGTCGCGCCCGCGCTCGGTGAGCGCGAACACCTTGGCCGGGCGGCCACGCCCGCGGTGCCCCGCGGGGCGGGGGTCACGGGCCTCGACGGCGCCCTCCTCGAGCAGGTGGTCGAGGTGCCGGCGTACGGCGGCGGCGGTCAGGTCGAGGCGCTCGGCCAGGGCCGCCGCGGTGGACGGTCCGTTGACCAGGATCGACCGCGCGACGCGCTGGCGCGTCGGCTGGTCACCTTCCTGGAGAGCGGGGTCCACGTTTTCCACAACACCAGTGTGACGTTATTGCTTCCTGCCCTTCAAGGAAGGCTCCCCTTAGTTGTCCCGGCTGCCGTGGCCGGCCTCGGCGCGGGTGTGGCGGAGCCAGGCGATCCCGGCCAGGGGCAGGACGAGCGGCAGGAACCCGTAGCCCTGGCCGAAGTGCGACCACACGGTCTTGTCCGGGAACAGGTCGCTCGCCGCGTAGCTGAGCGCCCCCACGACCAGCACACCGGTCAGCTCCACGCCGACGGCGGTCGCCGCGAGAAGCCAGCCGATCCGCCCGCCGAGGAGCAGCGCGGTGGTCGCCGCCAGGTAGACGACCGCGGCGAACAGCGACAGCGAGTACGCCAGCGGCGCCTTGTCGGCGTCGGTGCTGAGCTGCAGCAGCGACCGGCCGGTGGCGGCCACCGCGAAGACGCCGTACACGAACACGAGGGCGCGACCCCAGCCCACGGCGAGGGTGCTCACGACCAGATCCCGTCCAGCCGGACCTCGAGCGCCGCGACGGTCAGCACCGCGAGCATGACCACGGCGGTCCCCGCCCGGTTGCGCTCGGCCAGCGACCAGAACGCGCCGATCGGCAGCACCAGGGTCACGCCCACCAGGTAGCTGACGAACAGGAGGCCGTCGACCTCGCGGTCGGTGCTGCCGAGCGCGATGCACCCGGCGACCAGCTGACCGAGGAGGACGAGCTCGGTGATGCCGAGCAGCACGAACATGCCGTCCTGGGCCGCGAGGTCGCGGACGAGGTGCACGAGGAGCAACAGCATCGTGATCCCGCAGAGCACGAGGACAGCTCCGAGGACCCAGGGACTCACGCCGGTCAGCGTAGTGACCAGATGTCCGCGACCGGCTGACGGGACCTGCTGACACCTTTGGCAAAGCGGCATACGATCCGACTGCCATGACGACAGCCGACTCCAGCGCGTCGGGCGCGGGCTCCGGCTCGTTCGCCGATGAGCTCCGCTCGCTCTACGAGATGCGGCAGCGCGCCGAAGCGGCGATCGGCGAGGCGCTCGCCACCCGCCGGCAGGCGCTGTCGGAGGCGGACCAGATCGTCGCCCGGGCGCAGCAGGCCGCCGACGCCGTCAAGGCGGAGGCCGACTCGCGCACGTCCCTCTCCTCGGCCGAGGCCCGGGGCCGCGCGGAGCAGATCGTGGCCGAGGCCAAGGCCGCGGCACGGTCGATCCTGGCCGAGGCCGAGACCGACGCCGAGCGGCTGCGGCACGAGGCGACGGCCACGACCGCGCGGGCCGAGGAGCTCGAGGCCTCGGCCACCGAGCTGATCGAGACCGCCCGCCGGATGGCGGAGTTCGAGCGGGAGGCGTCCGCCCGGGAGACCGCCGACCTGCGGGCGGCTGCGCTCGCCGGGGTCGCGGCCTCGAGCCACGGCGCGCTCGACCAGCTCGACCAGGTCGCCGCCGGGCTCGACGACGCGATCAGCGCGGCCGCCGCGCGGCTCTCCGACATCGTGGCCACGCTGTCCGGTGTGCGCGAGACGCTGCCGCACGCGGACCGCGAAGTGGACGCTGATGACTGACGGCGCAGGTAGCCTGGGCCGCGTGAGCACACCGGCCGGAGGCGGCACCGCCGATCTCGTGGCGGAGCTGCGTGCCCAGGCCGAGGCAGCGGTCGTGCAGGCGACCGAGACCGCCGACCAGGTCGCCCGCGAGGTGGTCGAGGTCCGCGAGCAGGCCGACGCCGTCGCCGCGGCGCTCGAGGCCGGTGCCCGGCAGGCCGCGGAAGCCGCCGCCGCCGAGAGCCAGCTGGCCGACGAAGCCCTCCTCAGCGAGGCACGCGCCGCTGCCGCCGCCGTGATCGCCGAGGCGGAGGCCAAGGCCGCCAGCATCCGGGTCACCGCTGCGGCGGCCGCCGACGACGCCAAGGCCGCGCTCGCCCGCGCGGAGGTACGCCGGGAGTCGGCCGCCGTGCAGGCCGACGCGCTCCGGCTCACCGCCCGCCGCGAGGCCGCGATGCACCGCCGGCAGCAGCTGGAGGAGACCCACCAGGTCGGCAACGGCCAGCTCGACGCCGTCTCGGACGTCGCGAGCCGGCTGGGCGTGACGCTCGAGACCCTCTCGGCCGCGCTGGCCGAGGTCGGCCCCGCATCGAGCCGGCTGCACGCCGAGATCCCGGCCGCTGACGAGATCGCCCCGGCGTCGCCCGCGACCGAACGGTTAACACGGTCTCGGAACTGATAACCCGATTTTCTTTCGTCGCGAGGCGGGTGTACGAGAATATCGAGGCTGCGTCGCTGACGCGCGCGGCGTTCTCTGCTCCAGCACCACCCAATCGCTCCCAATGGGGGGACCTGATGACCGAAGCAAGGCCGACCGGCTCTGCCGGCACCAATCCGTCAGCGCAGGAGATGCGCGAGGTCTTCGACCTCAAGAGCCGCGCCGAGCAGGAGCTCGCCGAAGCCGCCGAGATCCGTCGCAAGGCGCTCTCCGAGGCCGACGCGATCGTGATGCAGGCGCAGAAGATCGCCGACGGCGTGGCGGGCGACGCGGAGAGCCGCAAGGACCTCGCGGCGGCCGAGGCGAAGGGCCGCGCCGAGCAGATCCTCGCCGACGCCCGCACCCGCGCCGAGGAGATCGCCGCTGCCGCGGAGCGCGAGGCCCGCGAGACCGCGAACGCCGCCGAGGAGGACCGCGCGCAGGCCGCCCGCACCAAGGCGGAGGCCGAGCAGCTGCTGTCCGAGTCACGCCGCGCCGCCGAGCAGGACCGGAAGCTGGCCGAGAAGGAGTCCCGGGCGCTCATCGACTCGGCCACCGCCGACGCCGCCCACCAGGCCGACTCCGCCCTGCGCGACCTGGTCTCGATCGCCTCGTCGCTGCGCGACTCGATGGCGGCCGCCTCGATCCGTCTCGGAGACCTCCTCGAGCAGCTGGGCGAGGTGACCGACAAGTTCGCGGCGGCCCGGCAGGGCGAACCTTCTGGATCCTCGCGCTTCCGGCGGTGACCGCGGTGCTCGACGTCGCCGTCTACTCCGACACGACGGCTGAGGAGTCGGTCGACGGGGTCGAGGGGTTCAACTTCCGCGCGCTCAGCGCCGGGATCACCCCCGAGGACCGCCGTCGCATCCGCGAGGAGCTGCTGCACCGGGTGCACCCGACCTGGGCGCACGACCACGACGAGCTCGACCACCCTCCGACCTGTGCTCTGCTCCGGCGGGACGGGCGCACCTACCTCGCGCGCGGCCGGTCCACCGGTCTCACGCTCAGTGGCCGTCAGGGCAACCTCGTCACCCAGGTCCTGGTCGCCGACGACGGGGACGCGTTCGGGAAGTACCACCCCGCCCAGCTCTACGCAGCGCCCGAGTGGACGCTGGAGGCCACCCCGAGCGGAGACCTCGACCCGTGGCCGGCGCCGACGTCGGTGCGCGCGGACTTCGAGGCCGACGCCCTCGAGGCGATGCTGCGCGACGACCCGTGGGCGGTCCGGGTGCTCCCCCACTACCTGACGATGCTCGACGCCGCCGCTCGCGAGGCACCGCAGCGGCTGGTGCTCGTCCACCGCGACCTCGACGTGGTGATGCGCTGGATCGCCGCAGGTGCGCTCCTGCTCGAGCCGGAGCGGGCGGCCAACCTGACCTTCCGCGCGCTCGTGGACGACCCGCTGCGGACCGACGCAGCCGTCGTCGGCCTGAGCCCGGAGTTCGAGCTCGAGCCCGTGGTCGGCGCGAACGTGATCGACCTCGAGCGTCGGACGACCTCCGACATCGAGCCCAGCACCGGCAGCCGGGCCCGCGTGGCCGCGTTCCTCGACGGTGCGCACGCCGGAGGGCGACCCGCGTTCGACCTGGCCGCCCGGTGGGAGCCGACCGTCGGCGCCGAGCTCGCCGCCCGCGCGGCGTCGGCCCTGCACGGGGCCATCCCGGCGAGCGAGCCGTGGCGGCTGGCCGTCGAGCTGGTCGACGCCCTGGACAGCGCCGGCGCGCGGAACGAGCTCGTCGTCCCGGCCCAGCCGGTCCTCGCCGCGATCGACACCTGGCTGCCGGCCACCGCGGAGGAGATCCGGACCGCGCGCGAGACCCGCGACCGGGTCCGCGCCATCGGAGCCACCGGCGTCGCGGACGCCCTCGACCGGGTCGCGGGCGCCGGGCTCGAGCGGCTGGTGACCACGTTGAGCGCCGAGCTCGAGGCGCACGACCGGGGGGCCGAGCTCGCCGTCGTCAACGGCACCTGGGACTGGCTGGCCGAGGAGCCGGAGGCCGAGACGGTCCACCCGTGGCTCGAGGCCGCCGTCATCGGGCAGCTGCCCCGCGAGCAACGGGCCGACGCGCTGGCCGGCGTCCAGCTCGAGATCCGGACCTGGCCGATCGTCATCGGCCGGCCGATCCTTCCCCGCGACAACCTGCTGGTCGCCGCCTGGCTGCGGCACCAGGGCATCGACGCCCGACTCGCCGCGATCGTCCGCAACGGCGTCGCGGCGCTGCGGGGCGGCCAGGGCGGCAGCGACGCGTCGTACGACGAGCTGCTCGACGCCGCACTGCACGCGCCGTACTTCGGCACCGACTTCCCCGACGAGGAGCTCGCCGACCTCGTGCTCGAGTACGCCGCCGTCCACGAGCGCATCCACGGGGCGCGCGCCCGGGTGGCGGACCGCGCCAACAAGACGCTGAAGCCGCTGCTCGCGGACCTGCGCGCCTGGGGCCCCGCCGTCGCGCCGCACCTCGGCAGCTGCCTGATCGACGCCGTCGACGCGCGCGCGGTCGAGTACGTCGCCGAGGAGGCCGGCCCCTGGGCGAGCGACGGGGTGCGCCACGCGTTGCGCAGCCGGTTCACGTCGGAGCCCAAGTCCGACGTCGCACTGCACGCGCTGAGGCTCGCCGGCGGCTCGCCCGCACCGATCGCCGACGGCGCGCGCAAGTTCCTGACCGAGGACGTGAAGTCGTCCACGCTGACCCGGCTGCGCGGAGAGTGGGAGCGCCCGGAGCGCGACCGCCTCGACGCCCTGCTCCGATCCGCCGGTCCCGACCGGCGTCGCGGGCGCAGCGGTCGGTTCGGAAAAGCCAAGGGGGCCTGAGTTGCTGTTCGCGACTGTCGCAGGATGGTGGGCGGCGTCGGCGGTCGTCGCCGGCATCGCCGGAGCCGTGGTGGGTGTCGTCCTGCCGGTGCTGAGCTTCACCCGGCGGTTCCACCCGCCGGAGATCACGACGCCGGACGCGGTCGCCGAGGGCAAGGTCCTCCACGCACCGGTCGGCGCCGGGCACCGGTTCGGGTGGGACCGGGCCTGGCCGCTCTACCTGCCCCACCAGGGGCTGCGCGACGCCGCAGCCGTCCGAGCCGGCGCGCTCGCGGTGGGGCGCCGCACCGTGGACCTGGCCCGTTCCCTGTGGTGGCGTCCGGGCGAGGGCGCCGGCCGCGCCGCCGCGGCAGTCCTCACCGGAGCGCTGTGGGTGCTGCTGCTCCTTCCCGTCCTCGTCGGCGTGCTGGCCGGCCTGGCGGTGTCGGTGCTGGCCTGGCACGTGGCGCTGGCCGTGGCGGGCGGGCTCCTCGCCGTCGGCCAGGCGTTCGCGATCGTGGTCCGCCGGTCGGTCGAGGCGACACTGCGCTCGCAACGTCGTACGACGTCCCGCTGTCCGCGCTGCTACGCGGTCACGGTCACGCCGAGCTACCTGTGCACCAACACCGGCTGCCTCGTCATGCACCGCGACCTCACCCCTGGCCCGCTCGGGATCTTCCGCCGTCGCTGCGCGTGCCAGACGACCATCCCCAGCACCGTGCGCCAGGGCGGGAAGCACCTGGTGGCGGTGTGCCAGTCCTGCCGACGCGAGCTGCCGAAGGGCAGCGGCACCCGGCAGATCATGTTCCTGCCGGTCATCGGCGCCGTCGCCTCGGGCAAGACCCAGTACCTGTCCGGGGCGCTCGTCAGCATCGCCGACCGGGTCACCGCTGCCGGTGGCGAGCTGACCCCGATCTCCCCGGTCTCCCGCTCGTTCCTCAAGGCGGCCGAGGCGGCGGTCACGACCGGGCGGCGGGTCGCCAAGACGCCGTGGGACGACCGGCCCGAGGGCCTGCCGTTCCGGCTCACCGTCGGCGCGGTCGACAAGGAGGTCCAGCTCATGGACGCGGCCGGCGAGGCGTTCGCCGACGAGGACCGGTCGCGGGCGCTGGTCTACTTCGACACCGCCGACGTGATCATGCTGATGCTCGACCCCCTCGCGCTGCCCAAGGTCACGCCGCTCTACAACTCCTCCGACCTCGCCGGGTCGGTGTCCGTCGCCGACGGCGACCCCACCCGGGCCTACGCGAGCGTCGTCGAGCGGCTCAAGGCCGACGGCGTCGACCTCACCGGCAAGCACCTCGGGGTGGTCGTCACCAAGGCCGACATCGTCCACGAGCTGATGGGCGACGACGTGCTCGACGCCGGCGACGGCGGTGCCGTGCGCCGGTGGTTGTCCAACCGCGGCCTCGACGACTTCGTCGCGACCATCGAGAGCGACTTCGGAAGCGTCGGCTACTTCGCCATCGACTCCTACGGCCAGCGGGAGCCCGACGACCCGCTGCACCCGCTCAACGCGCTCGACTGGGCGTTCCACGAGTCGGGCTTCTGGGTCGAGGCGATCGGCCGCACCGAGCCCGAGGACGAGCTGGAAGGAGTGCTGAAGTGAGCACCGCACCCGACCGCCTGCCCCCGCACTACCACGCGCTCCGGGTCCTGTGGACCGTCCTCCAGGTCGTGCTGCTGCTCGTCCTGGTCGTCGTGCTGTTCGGGGCCTACCCGCCCGTCGACCTCGTCGGCGACGTCAGCGACTGGGCCCGCGACCTGCTGTAGCCGGGAGGCTCCGTAGACTGACGCGCGTGTCGCCCGCCGTCGAGATCTCCGATCTCCGCATGTCCTACGGCGGGAAGGCGGCCGTCGACGGGCTCTCCCTGGAGGTCGCGAGCGGCACCATCACCGCCGTGCTCGGACCCAACGGCGCCGGCAAGACCACCACGCTCGAGACCTGCGAGGGCTACCGCCGCCCGCACGAGGGCCAGGTCCGCGTCCTCGGCCTCGACCCGATCGCCGACCACCGCGCCCTGATGCCCCGCATCGGTGTGATGCTGCAGTCCGGCGGCGCCTGGAGCGGCGTCCGCGCCGAGGAGATGCTGCGCCACGTCGCCCGGCTGCACGCGCACCCGATCGACCCCGACCTGCTCGTCGAGCGGCTCGCGCTGCACGAGTGCGGGCGGACGCCGTACCGCCGTCTCTCCGGCGGCCAGCAGCAGCGGCTCGGGCTGGCGATGGCGCTGGTCGGGCGGCCGGAGCTGGTCTTCGTCGACGAACCGACCGCGGGTCTCGACCCGCAGGTCCGGCGGACCGTCTGGGAGCTGCTCGAGGAGCTGCGCGGCGACGGCGTGACCGTCGTCCTGACGACCCACTACCTGGAGGAGGCCGAGCGGCTGGCCGACCAGGTGCACATCCTCGACAAGGGCCGCCTCGTCGCCAGCGGCTCACCGCTCGAGCTGACCCGGGGCGGCACCGTGGCGACCATCCGGCTGGTCGTGACCCAGCCGTTCCCGCCCGGTGCGCCCGAGTCGCTCGCCGCAGCGCTGGGACCGACCACCGAGCTGGTGGTCCTCGACGCGCACAGCCTGCAGGTCTCCGGCCCGGCCGACGGGACCACGCTGGCCGTGGTCTCCCGCTGGTGCGAGCAGCACGGCGTGCTGCCGGAGTCGCTGACCCTGGGCCAGCGCAACCTCGAGGACGTCTTCCTCGAGCTCACCGGACGGGAGACCGCCTCGTGAGCAGCACCGGGACGTTCACCCCCGCCCCCGGCGCGGCACCGCTGGCACGGCAGGTCCTCGCCCAGGCCGGCATGGAGACCAAGCTCCTGCTGCGCAACGGCGAGCAGCTCCTGCTCGCGGTGGTGATCCCGCTGCTCGTCCTCGTCGGAGCCGTCCGCGGCGCACCGCGGCTGGACCTCGACTCCCCGCACACCTCGATCGACGTGCTGACCCCCGGCGTGCTCGCGCTGGCGGTGATGTCGACCGCGTTCACGTCGCTGGCGATCGCGACCGGCTTCGAGCGGCGGTACGGCGTGCTCAAGCGGCTCGGCACCGCTCCCCTGTCCCGCAGCGCGCTCCTCGGCGGCAAGGTCGGCGCGCTGCTGTGCGTCGAGGTGCTGCAGTTCCTCGTGATCGGCGTCGTGGGGCTGCTGCTCGGCTGGTCGCCGGACCTGTCCGTGGTCGGGGTGCTGCTCGCGGTCCTGCTCGGCACCGGGGCCTTCGCCGGGCTCGGCATGCTGCTGGCCGGCACGCTGCGTGCGGAGGCGACCCTGGCGGGCGCGAACCTGGTCTACCTGCTGCTCCTGGCGGGCGGCGCCGTCGTACTCCCGGCGGAGGCGTACGGCGGCCTCGGCGACGTCGTCTCCTGGCTGCCGTCGGGCGCGCTCGGCGAGGCCATGCGGACGGCCTGCGAGGGCAGCGTCCCGGGCCGGGACCTGCTGATCCTCGCCGCCTGGGCGGTCGCCGGCACCGCGGCCGCGGCTCGGTGGTTCCGGTGGGAGTGACGACCGTGACCACGGCGCCGGCGCGCCTGCTCGTGCCGCTGGCCTGGGCGAACCTGGTCGCCAACATCGGCATCGTCATCACCGGCGGCGCGGTCCGGCTCACCGGATCGGGCCTCGGCTGCCCGACCTGGCCCCGCTGCACCGACGAGTCCTACGTGGCGCACGGCGAGCTCGGGCTGCACGGCGCGATCGAGTTCGGCAACCGCCTGCTGACGTTCGTCCTCGTCGTGATCGCGATCGGCTGCTGGCTGGCGGCGCTGCTCCCGGTGCTCCGGGACCGGGTGGGACCCGACCGCGCGGACCGACGGCCGCTGCTGCTGTCGACGATCATCGCTCTCGGCATCCCCGCCCAGGCGGTGATCGGCGGGATCACGGTGCACACCGACCTCAACCCGTGGGTGGTCGCCCTGCACCTGCTGGTGTCGATGGCGATCATCGGCGTCTGCGTGCTGCTCGTCGACCACCTGGTCGGCCGACCGCGGGCCTGGGCCGACGCGTCGTCCCGGCGGGCTGGCGTGGCGACGTTCCTCGCCGGCTGGGTCGTCCTCTACCTCGGCACCGTCGTCACCGGTTCCGGTCCGCACAGCGGCGACGAGGACTCCCGCCGCACCGGGCTCGACCCGGGCGCGATGTCCCACGTGCACGCCTGGGCGGTCTACGTCCTGGTTGCCCTGACGATCGCGACGCTGGTGCTGGCCCGGCGGCACGGCAACCTGCCGCTGCGCAACGCCGCGCTCGCGCTGCTGGCGGTCGAGGCCGTGCAGGGCGTCATCGGCTACACCCAGTACTTCCTGGACCTGCCGATCGCGCTGGTCCTGCTGCACATGCTCGGCGCCGCGCTGACGGCCGCCGGCCTCGCCTGGGTGGCCGTCTCCACGAGGGCACACCGGCCGACCCGCTGAGGGGGTCGGGTCGGAACGGCGCCGACGCTCTTTCCAGTGCTGCCTCCCCCTCGGGACGTCGGCGTTGGAGCGCGCCGACGTCCCGAGGGTGCGTCGTGGAGGAGCAGACCCGCCGGACGAATGGGGAGTCACGTCCGCCGAGCCGGTGTCGTTGTCACTGACACCCGAGGTAGATGAAATCAGCAATACCCGACCCCGGTCACCTCTTTACCGGACGCCGCCACCACATCCGATACCGACGACCGGTCGGACCCGGGCCAGGCGGCCGGTCACCCGGAGATCAGCGCAGCAGCGGGTCGATCGCGACCGCGACGAACAGCAGCGAGAGGTAGAGGTTGCTGCTGTGGAAGAGATGCATCGGACGGATCACCGAGAGATCCTCCGACCCCTTCGCGCGGCGCTCGAGCTGGTGTGCCTGGACCAGGAACACCGCGCCGAGCACGCCGGCGACGACCGGGTAGACCGGACCGGTGCCCGCCACCGGCCAGAGCACCAGGCTGGTCGCGACCATCACCCAGCTGTAGACCACGATCTGCACCGCGACGTCGTGAGCCGGGCGCACCACCGGCAGCATCGGGACGTCGACCTGCTTGTAGTCCTCGCGGTAGCGCAGCGCCAGCGCCCACGTGTGCGGCGGGGTCCAGAAGAAGACCACCGCGAACAGCACGACCGGCGCCCAGGCGAGCTCGCCGGTGACCGCGGTCCAGCCGATGAGCGCCGGGAAGCAGCCGGCGATCCCGCCCCAGACGATGTTCTGGGCGGTCCGCCGCTTGAGCAGCATCGTGTAGCCGAAGACGTAGAAGGCGTTGGCGCCCACCGACAGCGCGGCTGAGAGCGGGTTCACCCACGCCCACAGGATGATCGTCGACAGGATGCCGAGCGCGAAGCCGAAGACCAGCGCCGCCCGCGGGCTGATGATGTGCCGCGGCAGCGCCCGGCGACGGGTCCGCCGCATCTGCTCGTCGATGTCGCGGTCGTAGACGCAGTTGAAGACCGACGCCGAGCCCGCGGAGAACGCACCGCCGAGCACGGTCGCGACGACGAGGCCGAGGTCCGGGACGCCCTGCGCGGCGAAGAACATGACCGGCACGGTCGTCAGGAGCAGCAGCTCGATGACGCGCGGCTTGGTGAGCCCGACGTAGGCCATGACGACGTCGCGGACGGAGGCCCGCTCGCGGAGGTCGCCCTGCTCGACGACGCCGTTGACACCGACGACCAGCGGGACTGCTGGGCGGTCAGGATCGACGGTCGTCACGGGTTACCTCACGGCAGGGGTCGGGGCGGGCCCGAGTCTATCGGTGATCGCGCTCGGTCCCGCCATCCGGTCCTTGTCGGCCGGTGTGGAGCGCTCGGTAGGCTCGGAACCATGATCCCGGACCTGGACTGGACCGACCTCGACCGCAAGGCGGTCGACACCGCACGGGTGCTCGCGATGGACGCCGTGCAGAAGGTGGGCAACGGTCACCCGGGCACGGCGATGAGCCTCGCGCCCGCGGCGTACCTCCTCTTCCAGAAGGTGATGCGGCACGACCCCGCCAACCCCGACTGGGTCTCGCGCGACCGGTTCGTGCTGAGCGCGGGGCACAGCTCGATCACCCTCTACACCCAGCTCTACCTCGGTGGGTTCGGCCTGGAGATCGAGGACCTGAAGTCGCTGCGGACCTGGGGCTCCAAGACCCCCGGCCACCCCGAGTTCGGCCACACCGCCGGCGTCGAGGTCACGACCGGTCCGCTGGGCCAGGGCGTCGGCAACGCGGTGGGCATGGCGATGGCCGCCCGCCGCGAGCGCGGCCTGCTCGATCCCGACCCGGCGCCCGGCGAGTCGTTGTTCGACCACAACATCTACGCGATCGCCTCCGACGGCGACCTCCAGGAGGGCGTCAGCAGCGAGGCGTCGTCGATCGCCGGCACCCAGGGGCTCGGCAACCTGACGGTCATCTACGACGCCAACCGGATCTCGATCGAGGGCGACACGAACATCGCGTTCAACGAGGACGTCGCGAAGCGCTATGAGGCCTACGGCTGGCACGTCCAGACCGTCGACTGGACCCACGAGGGTGACCACGGCAACGGCAACGACTACCACGAGGACGTCCCGGCACTCCACGAGGCGATCAAGGCCGCCGACGCCGTCACCGACCAGCCCTCGCTGATCGTGCTGCGCACCATCATCGCGTGGCCCGCGCCGAGTGCCCAGAACACCGAGGCCGCCCACGGCTCGGCGCTCGGCGAGGAGGAGGTCGCGGCCACCAAGAAGGTGCTCGGGTTCGACCCCGACCGCACCTTCGAGGTCCCCGAGGACGTCCTCGCCCACACCCGGTCGCTGCTGGAGCGCGGCAAGGAGTGGGGCGCGGAGTGGGACCGGAGGTACGACGAGTGGGCCGCCGCCAACCCCGAGCGCGACGCGCTGCTCCACCGGATCAAGGGTCGCGAGCTCCCCGAGGGCCTCGAGGCCGCGCTGCCCTCGTTCCCCGCCGACGAGAAGGGCGTCGCCACCCGCGCGGCCTCCGGCAAGGTCATCAACGCCGTCGCGCCGGTCATGCCCGAGCTCTGGGGCGGCTCCGCCGACCTGGCCGGCTCCAACAACACCACGATCAAGGACGCGCCGTCGTTCCTCCCGGCCGAGCGGTCCGTCGAGGAGTGGCAGGCCGACCCGCTGCAGGGCCGGGTGCTCCACTTCGGCATCCGTGAGCACGGGATGGGCGCCGTGATGAACGGCATCGCGGTGCACGGCGGCACCCGCGTCTTCGGCGGCACCTTCCTCACCTTCTCCGACTACATGCGCGGCGCGGTCCGCGTCGCGGCGCTGATGAAGGCGCCGGTCGTCTATGTCTGGACCCACGACTCGATCGGCCTGGGCGAGGACGGCCCCACGCACCAGCCGGTCGAGCACCTCTGGGCGCTCCGGGGCATCCCCGGGCTCGACATCGTCCGTCCCGCCGACGCCAACGAGACCGCAGCGGCCTGGCTGCAGATCCTGAAGAACACCGACCGCCCCGCGGGGCTGGTCCTGACCCGGCAGAACGTGCCGGTCTTCCCGCGCGGCGAGGACGGGTTCGCGACGGTCGAGAAGGTCGGCAACGGTGGCTACGTGCTGCTCGACGCCGAGGGCGGCCAGCCCGACGTGATCCTCATCGGCACCGGCTCGGAGGTCCAGCTCGCCGTCAAGGCGCGCGAGCAGCTCAAGGCCGACGGGATCAACGCCCGCGTGGTCTCGATGCCCTCCATCGAGTGGTTCGAGCAGCAGACCCAGGCCTACCGCGACGAGGTGCTGCCGCCGTACGTCAAGGCGCGGGTCAGCGTGGAGGCAGGCATCCGGCAGGGCTGGCGGGAGTACGTCGGCGACGTCGGCCGGATGGTCAGCCTCGAGCACTTCGGCGCCTCCGCCGAGTACCAACGGATCTACCAGGAGGTCGGCATCACCGCCGAGGCGGTCACCCAGGCCGCCAAGGACAGTATCGAGGCCGCCGCAAAGTAACCCACCACGGCGGCCGCACGCCCACGACGCACGAAGGAGAACCCTGTGAGTGATCGTCTGAAGGCACTGGCGGACGCCGGTGTGAGCATCTGGCTCGACGACCTGTCGCGCGAGCGCATCGAGACCGGCAACCTCGCCGAGCTCGTCAAGAACAAGCACGTCGTCGGCGTGACCACCAACCCGACGATCTTCGCCTCGGCGATCGCCGACGGGGAGCGGTACGACGAGCAGGTGCGACGGCTGGTCTCCGAGGGCGCCGACGTCACCAAGGTGATCTTCGAGCTCACGACCGAGGACGTCCGCAACGGCTGCGACGTGATGAGGCCGGTCGCCGACGGGGCACCCGCCGACGGCAAGGTGTCCATCGAGGTCGAGCCGGACCTGGCCAACGACACCGACGCGACCATCGACTCGGCGCGCAAGCTGTGGAAGGCCGTCGACCGGCCCAACGCCTACATCAAGATCCCGGCCACCAAGGAGGGCCTGCCGGCGATCACGACCGCGATCTCCGAGGGGATCTCGGTGAACGTGACGTTGATCTTCAGCACTGAGCGCTACCGCGAGGTGATGGACGCCTACGTAACCGGGCTCGAGCAGGCAAAGGAGGCCGGCCACGACCTCGGCTCGATCTACTCCGTGGCGTCGTTCTTCGTCTCCCGGGTCGACACCGAGATCGACAAGCGGCTCGAGGCGATCGGCAGCGACGAGGCGCTGGCGCTGCGGGGCAAGGCGGCCGTCGCCAACGCCCGGCTGGCCTACGCGGCGTACGAGGAGGTCATCGCCTCGGACCGGTGGCAGGCGCTCGCCGCGGCGGGCGGCAACGCGCAACGCCCCCTCTGGGCGTCGACCGGCGTGAAGAACCCGGACTACCCCGACACCCTCTACGTCACCGACCTGGTCGTCCCCGACACCGTCAACACCATGCCGGAGAAGACGCTGGAGGCCTTCGCCGACCACGGTGAGGTCAACGGCGACCAGGTGACCGGCAAGGCCGAGGAGGCGCAGCAGCTATTCGACCAGCTGGCCGAGGTCGGCATCGACCTCGAGGACGTCTTCCTCGCGCTGGAGTCCGAGGGCGTCGACAAGTTCAAGAAGTCGTGGGAAGAGCTCGTCGAGACCGTGAAGGGCCAGATGGGCTGAACGTGGACCCGACGACGACGCCGGCGTGGGCGCGCTTGACCGAGCTGGCCGCCAGGGGCACGCCCGACCTGCGCCAGGTGTTCGCGGACGACCCCGGTCGGGTCGACCGGTTCACGTTCGCCGCGGCCGACCTCCACGTCGACCTCTCGAAGAACCTCGTCGACGACGACGTCGTCGCGACGCTGCTCAACCTCGCCCGTGAGGTCGACCTCGAGCAGCGGCGCGACGCGATGTTCGCCGGCGAGCACATCAACGTCACCGAGGACCGCGCGGTGCTGCACACCGCACTGCGCAAGCCTGCGGACGCCCGGCTCGAGGTCGACGGCCAGGACGTCGTCGCCGATGTGCACGCCGTGCTCGCGCGGGTCTACGCGTTCGCCGAACAGGTGCGGTCGGGGGCGTGGACCGGCGTCACCGGCGAGCGGATCCGCACGGTCGTCAACATCGGCATCGGCGGTTCCGACCTCGGTCCGGTGATGGCCTACGAGGCGCTCAAGCCCTACCGGCACGATGACATCGAGTGCCGCTTCATCAGCAACATCGACCCGACCGACGCGGCCGAGACGCTTGCGGGGCTCGACCCGGCGACGACGCTGTTCATCGTGTCGAGCAAGACGTTCGGCACCCTCGAGACCCTCACCAACGCCCGACTGTGCCGGTCGTGGTTGCTCGACGGCCTGGGCTCGGCCGAGGGCGCGGTGGCGAAGCACTTCGTCGCCGTGTCCACCGCGCTCGACAAGGTCGAGGCGTTCGGCATCGACCCGGCCAACGCGTTCGGCTTCTGGGACTGGGTCGGCGGCCGCTACTCGGTCGACTCGGCGATCGGCCTGTCGCTGGTGCTCGCGATCGGTCCCGAGCGGTTCGCCGAGTTCCTCGCGGGCTTCCACGCCGTCGACGAGCACTTCCGCACGACCCCGCTGGAGAGCAACGTGCCGGCGCTGATGGGTCTGCTCAACGTCTGGTACGTCAACTTCCTCGGCGCGCAGACCCACGCCGTACTTCCCTATGCGCAGTCGCTGCACCGGTTCGCGGCGTACCTCCAGCAGCTGACGATGGAGAGCAACGGCAAGGGCGTGCGGTGGGACG
Source organism: Nocardioides silvaticus (assembly GCF_003160695.1). Lineage (GTDB taxonomy): Bacteria > Actinomycetota > Actinomycetes > Propionibacteriales > Nocardioidaceae > Nocardioides > Nocardioides silvaticus. The sequence continues at coordinate 452,150 of NZ_QGDD01000002.1, read as the reverse complement.
GCTCCCCCGTCACCACCGACACCGGTGAGGTGTTCTGGGGCGAGCCCGGCACCAACGGGCAGCACGCGTTCTACCAGCTGATCCACCAGGGCACCCGGCTGATCCCGGCGGACTTCATCGCGGTCGCCAACCCCGCGCACCCGCTGAAGGACGGCGAGGTCGACGTGCACGAGCTGTTCCTCGCGAACTTCTTCGCGCAGACCAAGGCGCTCGCGTTCGGCAAGACCGCCGACGAGGTGCGCGCCGAGGGCACGAAGGAGGCGATCGTGCCGGCGCGGGTCTTCACCGGCAACCGCCCGACCACCTCGATCATGGCGCCGGAGCTCTCGCCGTCCGTGCTCGGTCAGCTGATCGCGCTCTACGAGCACATCACGTTCACCCAGGGCGTCGTCTGGGGGATCGACAGCTTCGACCAGTGGGGCGTCGAGCTCGGCAAACAGCTCGCACAGCAGGTCACTCCCGCGGTCGCGGGCGACGACGCGGCGCTGGAGCAGCAGGACGCGTCCACCCGCGCCCTCATCGACTACTACCGGAGGCACCGCCGGTGACCGACGAACGACCCGCCCCGCTCGTCGAGGTGAAGCCCGACGCCGACGCGCTGGCGACCGCCGTCGCGGGCGAGCTGCTGAACCGGATCGCCGACGCCCAGGCCGCCGGCCACGTACCGCACATCGGTCTCACCGGCGGCACCATCGCCGAGGTCGTCCACAAGGAGGTGGCTCGGATGGCGCCCGCCTCCGGCGTCGACTGGGGTGCCGTGCACTTCTGGTTCGGCGACGAGCGCTTCGTCCCCTCCGACTCCCCCGACCGCAACGCCGGCCAGGCCCGTGCGGCGTTCCTCGACGAGGTCGGGGCCACCCGCGTGCACGAGGTCCCCGCCGCCGACCAGGTGGCCGACGCCGAGGCCGCCGCTGCGTCGTACTCCGAGGAGGTGCGGGCCGAGGGCGGCGGCGCCTTCGACGTCCTCATGCTCGGCATCGGCCCCGACGGCCACGTCGCCTCGCTCTTCCCCGGCCACCCCGGCCTCGACGTCACCGATGCCCTCGCCGCCGCCGTCCACGACTCCCCCAAGCCCCCGCCCGAGCGCGTCACCCTCACCTTCGAGGCCCTCGACCGCGCCCACACCGTCTGGTTCCTCGCCTCCGGCGAGGGCAAGGCCGAAGCGGTCGCCCGCGCCCTCGCCGACGACGGCTCGGTCGCCGAGACCCCCGCCCGCGGCGTCCGCGGCCTCACCGAGACGACGTGGTTCCTCGACCACGACGCCGCCTCCCGCCTCTGACGACCCGTCGCAAACTCGCACTCATCAACCGCCGACCCGTCGCAAACTCGCGCCCGTAGGGCGCCGACCCGTCGCAAACTCGCACTCATAGGGCGCCGACCCGTCGCAAACTCGCAGTCCGCCCGGCAGTTTTCCACAGGCTCGACGAAGTGCGGTGTTCTAGGACGCCGAGAGGCCGGACCCTTGCGGCATGGACTTCACCCCGCTGCTCGGGCAGCCGTTCCTCGGGCCCGCCTTCCCCCTGCCCCTCGACCGACCGTTCACCACCGCAGAGGCGCGCTACGAGGCCGGGCTCTCGTACCGCGACCTCAAGTGGCTGGTCGACGAAGGCTTCCTGCGCCACCCGGTCAAGGGCGTGTACGTCGCAGCCCAGCTCGGCGATTCGACGAGCCTGCGTGTCCAGTGCCTGCGCCTGGTGGTGCCGGAGGATGCCGTTGTCTGCGACCGTCACGCCGGATGGCTTCACGGCGCCGAGATGGCCCTCGCGCCGAACGAGCACGTGAACGTGATGCCGATCTGCGTCTTCCTGCCACCGGGCCGCCGGTTGCGCAACGAGCTGACGGTCGGCGGCGAACGCAAACTCGAGCCCTCCGACATCACCGAGGTCGACGGTCTGCTCGTCACCACACCGATCAGGACGACCTGGGACCTGGGGCGGACTCGCTGGACCGATCGCTCGATCGCTGGAATGGACCAGATGCTTCGCCTGGGCGTGTTCTCCAAGGAGGAGCTGATCGCCGGCATCGAGCGATTCCGCGGGATGCGCTGGGTGACGGTCCTCCGGGTCGTCGCTCCGCACACGGACGGCCGCGCCGAGTCACCACCGGAATCGGTGCTGCGCCTGCGGTGGATCGAGACGTACCTGCCCGCGCCCATCCCGCAGTTCGAGGTCTGGTCAGCCGGGGAGTTCCTCGCCCGGCTGGACCTGGCGAACGAGCAGCTCCGCTATGCCGCTGAGTACGACGGTGCCGAGTGGCACTCCAGCCCTGGTCAGCTGGAGCACGACCGCCTCCGCCGCGCACTGGTGACGGAGCAGGAAGGCTGGCACATCACGCCGTTCACCAAGGAGAACCTGTTCGGCCCGCACCAGAACGCGGACCGGGTGCTGCGGCGCGAGATCGCCGAGGCAGGACGCAGGATCCGTCGTACCGGCGCGTGAGTTTGCGCCGGGTCGGCACCTTGCTCGCGCGAGTTTGCGCCGGGTCGGCGCCCCAGTGGTGCGAGTTTGAGCCGGGTCGGCGTCAGAAGATGATCTCGCCGGACTTGCGGCGGGAGCGGAGGAGCTGGACGGCCTCGTCGAGGATGACCTCGGCCTCCTTGTCGGAGCGGCGCTCCTTCACGTAGGCGAGGTGGGTCTTGTAGGGCTCGATCTTCGGCGCCGGAGGGGCGTTCTCGGAGTCGAGGCCTGCGGGGAGGCCGCACTTCGGGCAGTCCCAGGAGTCGGGCACGACGGCCTCGACCGAGAAGGCGATCACGGAGCGGTGCCCGTGTGCGCAGTAATAGGTCACCGCCTGGCGGGGCGCTGCCTCGCCACGCTCGGCCTCGCCCATGGGGCCGGCCCCGACACGACTACCGCGGATCGCGTTGCCACCACCTGCCAACGGACTCTCTCCTCAGCTCGATCCGGCGCCGCCGGGCGCCTTCAGGGTTTCCCGGGGGTCGATCAGTTCTGGTAGGCCAACAGGAGCCCGAGGGCGACGACACAGGCGAACCAGATCACGCCGATGCCGACCGTGAATCGGTCGAGGTTGCGCTCCGCGACGGACGAGCCGCCGAGCGAGCTCGAGACGCCACCGCCGAACATGTCCGAGAGTCCGCCACCCCGACCTTTGTGCAGCAGCACGAGCAGGATCATGATCAGGCTCGTGAGCACGAGCAGGACGGTGAATAACGTTTCAAGCACGACAGGGATCCTACGTCAGCCTCGACCGCGTACCGAACCGGGACGACCGTGTGGACAGGAGATCCCGCCGAGGCGGGCATGTCGTAGGACCGGCGGACGCCCTCACGCCTCGGCCGGACCGACCCTTGAAGTTGCCCGCGGTGTCATCGGCTCGGACTGGCCGTGTCCGACTCGCCTCAGATCGACACCGGCTGCCCGCCGGTGACCGCGATCACCTCTCCGGTGATGTAGCTGGACTCGGCCGACCCAGGTAGACGAAGGCCGTGGCGACCTCGACCGGCTGGCCAGCCCGTCCGAGCGGGGTCTGCTCGCCGAAGGTCTCCACCTTCTCCTCGGGCATGGTCGCGGGGATGAGCGGCGTCCAGATCGGGCCGGGCGCCACGCAGTTCACCCGGACCCCCTGCTCGGCGACCATCGATGCGAGTCCCCGGGTGAAGTTCACGATGCCGGCCTTGGTGGTGGCGTAGTCCAGCAGCTCGGGTGACGGTGACGCCGCCTGCACCGAAGACGTGTTGATGATCGACGAGCCGGCGCGCATGTGCGGCAGGGCCAGCTTGCACAGCCAGAACATGGCGTACAGGTTCGTCTTCATCACGCGGTCGAACTGCTCGGTGGTGATGTCGGCAATGCCCCCAGGCTGGACCATCTGGTACGCAGCGTTGTTGACCAGGATGTCGATCCTCCCCAGCTCGTCCACCGCACGGTCGACCAGCTGACGGCACGCGTCCTCCCCGGTGAGGTCGGTCGGGACCAGGACGGCTCTGCGTCCGGCGTCCTCCACCAGACGTGCGGTCTCCTGACCGTCCTCGTCCTCCCCGTCCAGGTAGGCGAGGACCACATCGGCGCCCTCCCGGGCGAAGGCGAGTGCCACAGCGCGCCCGATTCCCGAGTCGCCACCGGTGATGACCGCGGCCCGACCGTCGAGTCGCCCGTGACCCCGGTAGGTGGTCTCCCCGTGGTCGGGCTCGTCGCGCATCGCCGGAGTGACCGAGCCTGGGTCCCCTGGCTTCGGCAGCTGCTCGCCCTCGGTGTGCGGCTGGGTGTGCGCCTCGACGGGGTCCTCGAGTGCGCCCCCGGCTGCATGTTCGTCGGCCATGACCATCGTCCTTCGCAGGTGTCGCCGGGAGCTTCCGGCCGGGCTATACCCGCACCGGGCACCGGGAGACCCCTGGCTGCCCCCTGAAAGGGGAACACCGGCGGGCGCAGAACTGCAGGGGCGCTGCCGCCGACAGTGAGCTGCGGCGGCCTGCGCTCAGTGGGTGCCGAGCTGCGGCATGTCGTAGAACCGGCTGATGCCGCCGAACTCGTCGGCCTGCAGGCTCGCACCACCGACCAGACAGCCGTCGATGTCCGGCTGGGCCATGATCCCGCCGACGTTGGCGGCCTTCACGGAGCCGCCGTACTGGATGCGTACGGCGTCGGCGACGTCGGCGCCGTACGACTCCTTGATCTGACCACGGATCGCCCCGCACACCTCCTGGGCGTCGTCGGGCGTGGCGACCTCGCCCGTCCCGATCGCCCAGACCGGCTCGTAGGCGATGACCAGGCCGGCGACCTGCTTCGCGGTGAGCCCGGCGAGCGAGCCGACGACCTGCGCGGTGTTGTAGGGCACGTGGGTGCCCTCCTGGCGGACCTCCAGGCCCTCGCCGACGCAGACGATCGGGGTGATGCCCGCCGCCAGCGCGGCCTTCGCCTTCGCGGCGACCAGCTCGTCGCTCTCGCCGTGGTACTGCCGGCGCTCGGAGTGGCCGACGGTGACGTAGGAGCAGCCGAGCTTCGCGAGCATGCCCGCGGAGATCTCCCCGGTGTAGGCGCCCGACTCGTGCACGGACACGTCCTGCGCGCCGTACTTGATCGCCAACCGGTCCCCGTCGACGAGCGTCTGCACGGACCGGATGTCGGTGAACGGCGGCAGCACGACGACCTCGACCTTGCCGAAGTCGTGCCGCTTGTCGGCGAGCGTGAACGCGAGCTTCTGGACCAGCACCACCGCTTCCTGGTGGTTGAGGTTCATCTTCCAGTTGCCCGCCATGATCGGCGTGCGGGAGGTGCTGGCCATCGTCACTCTTCCTCGTCGAGCAGAACGGTGATGCCGGGGAGCTCCTTGCCCTCGAGGTACTCGAGGCTAGCGCCGCCACCGGTGGAGATGTGGCCGAACGCGGCCTCGTCGAAGCCGAGCGTGCGCACCGCGGCCGCGGAGTCACCGCCGCCGACGACGGTGAGGCCGTCGACCTTGGTGAGCGCCTCCGCAACCGCCCGGGTGCCGGCGGCGAACGCGTCGACCTCGAACACCCCCATCGGGCCGTTCCAGAAGACGGTCCTCGCGTCGGCGAGCGCCTTGGCGTAGTCCGCTGCTGCGTCCGGGCCGATGTCGAGCCCGAGGCTGTCGGACGGGATCTCCGAGGCCGGTACGACGCCAGGGGCCGGCGTGCGGTCGCCGGAGGGGAACTCGGTGTCGACGACGATGTCCGTCGGCAGCAGCAGCTCCACCCCGGCCTCGTGGGCACGACGGAGATAGTCCCGACAGGTGTCGAGCTGGTCCTCCTCGAGGAGGCTCTTGCCGACCTCGTGGCCCTGTGCGGCCAGGAACGTGAACACCATGCCGCCGCCGACGAGGAGCTTGTCGGCCTTGCCGAGCAGGTTGTCGATCACGCCGAGCTTGTCGGAGACCTTGGACCCGCCGAGCACCACGACATAGGGACGCTCCGGGTCGACGGTCAGTCGCCGCAGCACGTCGACCTCTGCGGCGACCAGCCCGCCCATGGCGTGCGGCAGGCGCTGCGCGACGTCGTACACCGAGGCCTGCTTGCGGTGCACGACACCGAAACCGTCGGACACGAAGGCGTCGGCCAGCCCGGCGAGCTGGTCGGCGAACGCGCCGCGCTCGGCGTCGTCCTTGCTGGTCTCCCCCGCGTTGAACCGCACGTTCTCGAGCACGGCGACCTGGCCGTCGGCCAGCCCGGCCACCACCTGCCGGGCGGACTCGCCCACGGTGTCGGTCGCGAACGCGACGTCCTGGCCGAGCAGCTCGCCGAGTCGCGCGGCGACGGGCGCCAGCGAGTACGCCGGGTCGAGCTCGCCCTTGGGACGACCCAGGTGCGCGGTCACGACCACGCGGGCACCGGCGTCCGCCAGTGCCTTGATGGTCGGGACGCTGGCCCGGATCCGGCCGTCGTCGGTGATCGTGGTGCCGTCGAGGGGCACGTTGAGGTCGGACCGGACGAGGATCCGCTTGCCGCCTACCTCGCCCAGCCCGGCGTAGCTGCCCATTCCTCGGCCGACGCTCAGAGGGTGGCGCCGACGTGGACGATCAGGTCGGCGAGGCGGTTGGAGTAGCCCCACTCGTTGTCGTACCAGCCCGCGACCTTGACCTGGTTGCCGATGACCTTGGTCAGCGGCGCGTCGAAGATGCAGGACGCGGGGTCGGTGACGATGTCCGAGGACACGATCGGGTCGGTCGAGTAGCGCAGGATGCGGCCGTCGGCAGCCGCCTTCACGGCCTCGTTGACCTCCTCGACGCTGGTCTCGCGCGACGCCTCGAACGAGAGGTCGGTGAGCGAGCCGGTCGGGGTGGGCACGCGCAGCGCGTAGCCGTCCAGCTTGCCCTTGAGCTCCGGGAGGACCAGGCCGATCGCCTTCGCGGCACCGGTCGAGGTCGGGACGATGTTGAGGGCCGCGGCGCGGGCGCGGCGCAGGTCCTTGTGGATGTTGTCCTGGAGGTTCTGGTCCGCGGTGTAGGCGTGGATGGTCGTCATCAGGCCCTTGTTGATGCCGACTGCGTCGTTGAGCGCCTTGGCCATCGGGCCCAGGCAGTTGGTGGTGCACGACGCGTTGGAGATGACGGTGTGCTGCTCGGCGTCGTAGAGCTCGTGGTTGACGCCCATCACGACGGTGAGGTCCTCGTTCTTCGCGGGCGCGGAGATGATGACCTTCTTGGCACCTGCGTCGACGTGCGCCCGCGCCTTGGTGGCGTCGGTGAAGAAGCCGGTCGACTCGACGACGACGTCGACGCCGAGGTCGGCCCACTTCAGGGCGGCCGGGTCGCGCTCGGCGAACGCCTTGATCTCGGTGTCCCCCACGACGATCGCGTCGTCGGTCGAGGTCACGTCGGCGTCGAGCCGGCCGAGGATCGAGTCGTACTTGAGCAGGTGCGCGAGGGTGGCGTTGTCGGTCAGGTCGTTGACGCCGACGATCTCGATGTCGAGGCCACTCGCGCGAACGGCGCGGAAGAAGTTGCGGCCGATCCGGCCGAAGCCGTTGATGCCTACACGTACGGTCACAGGGTTGCTCCTTGTCTCGGTGGTGGGTGTTCGGTCACCCGCCTTGACTGGATCGCGGGCGTTCAGTCACCCGCGCCAGCAACCCTACAAGTGGCGCCGGGACGCATCCCGACCAGTCCCGCGGTACGTGCGGGTAACAACGATCACGCCACCTGTGGCGGGTCGGTCAGCCCTCGCCGGCGAGCATCTCGGGCGTCAGCGACGCCTCGGTGTCCGGGATGCCGAGGTCCTCGGCCCGCTTGTCGGCCATCGCCAGCAGCCGTCGGATGCGGCCGGCGATCGCGTCCTTGGTGAGGACCGGGTCGTGCAGCTGACCGAGCTCCTCGAGCGAGGCCTGCTTGTGCTCGAGCCGCAGCCGGCCGGCCATCCGAAGGTGGTCGGGGACCTCGTCACCGAGGATCTCCATCGCCCGCTCGACCCGCGCGCCGGCGGTGACCGCGGCCCGGGCGGACCGGCGGAGGTTGGCGTCGTCGAAGTTGGCGAGCCGGTTGGCGGTCGCCCGGACCTCGCGCCGCATCCGGCGCTCCTCCCAGGCCATCAGCGTCTCGTGGGCGCCGAGCCGCGTCAGCAGCTGACCGATCGCGTCGCCGTCGCGGATGACCACGCGGTCGACCCCGCGGACCTCCCGCGCCTTCGCCTGGATGCCGAGCCGTCGGGCCACACCGACCAGGGCCAGCGCCGCCTCCGAGCCGGGGCAGGTGACCTCGAGCGAGGACGAGCGACCCGGCTCGGTGAGCGAGCCGTGAGCCAGGAACGCGCCCCGCCAAGCGGCGACCGCGTCGCACCCACCGCCGGAGACCACCGCAGGCGGCAGGCCGCGCACCGGCCGGCCACGCTGGTCGAGCAGTCCGGTCTGGCGGGCGAGCGCCTCTCCGTCCTTGACGACGCGGACGATGTAGCGGCTGCCCTTGCGGATGCCGTTGCCCTGCACCATCACGACGTCGGACGACTGGCCGTACATCTCCGCGATGTCGCGCCGCAGCCGGCGGGCGGCGGCGCCGGTGTCGAGCTCGGCCTCGACGACGATCCGGCCGGCGACGATGTGAAGGCCACCGGCGAACCGCAACGTGGAGGCGACCTCCGCCTTGCGACAACACGCCTTGGTGACCGAGGTGTTGGCCAGTTCCGCCTTGACCTGAGCCGTCATCGCCATGGAAGTGATCCTGCCACGGAGGTCAACAACCCTCGACGGGATCCCGGGTCAACCTTGCTGCATGATCCGGGCGTACGCTGCGGCGAGCAGAGCCGGGTCGTGACGCGGGCTGCCGTCGCCCATCGCGACGTCGTCGATCACCAGCTGCGCGCCCAGCGCCGCGACCATCGCGCCCAGCTCGTCGGCGGCGTCGCCGACGCTCTCCCGGTCGGCCAGGACCGTGTGGACGGCGAGGTCGGGGGCGTGCTCGGCGAGCACCGCCAGGTGGTCGGCCGGGCCGAAGCCGGGCGTCTCCCCCTCCTGCTCCGTCAGGTTGAGTACGACGATCAGCCGGGCCTCCGTGGCGACGAGCGCATCCCGCAGCTGGGGCACCAGCAGGTGCGGGATCACGGACGTGAACCACGATCCCGGGCCGAGCACCGCCCAGTCGGCCCCGCCGATCGCGGCGAGCGCCGCCGGGCTGACCTCGGGGTCGGGCGGGTCGAGCGCGATCGAGGCGATCACGCCGTCGGTGGTCGCGACCTCCACCTGGCCGCGCACGGTGACCAGGTCGTCCGGGCCGGCGCCGATGCCCCGCACCTCGGCGGTGATGTCCATCGGCGTCAGCGCCATCGGCAGCACCCGTCCCTTGGCGCCGAGCAGGCGACCGACCCAGTCGAGGGCGTCGACGTCGTCGCCGAGCAGCTCCCACAGCCCGACGATGAGGAGGTTGCCGACCACGTGGCCGCGCATCTCGCCGTCACCCGCGAACCGGTGCTGCAGCACCTTCGCCCAGGTGGCGCCCCACTCGTCGTCGCCACAGAGCGCCGCGAGCGCCATCCGCAGGTCGCCGGGTGGGAGCACGCCGAACTCGCCCCGCAGCCGCCCCGACGATCCGCCGTTGTCGGCCACGGTGACCACCGCGGTCAGCTCGTCGACAGTGAGGTCGTCGACCAGCATCCGCAGCGCTGTCAGCGATGCGTGGAGCCCGTGGCCGCCGCCGAGCGCGACGACCGACTGTGCCCGGATCATCCGCGGATCACTCTCGTCCCAGGTCTCGGTGGAGGGCGCGGGCGACGTAGCCGAGCTCCTGCATCCGGCGCGCGATCTCCTCGCTCATCGCCACGCTGCGGTGCTTGCCGCCGGTGCAGCCGATGGCGACCCGCATGAACCGCTTGCCCTCGCGCAGGTAGCCCTCCGCCACCCCGCTCAGCAGCCTCACGTACTGGTCGAGGAACTCCTGGGCCGCCGGCCGGTCGAGCACGTAGTCGGCGACGTCCTGGTCGCGCCCGGTGTGCGCCCGCAGCTCGGGCACCCAGTGCGGGTTGGGCAGGAACCGCATGTCCGCGACGTAGTCGGCGTCGACCGGGATGCCGTACTTGAAGCCGAAGCTGATCGTCGTCACCCGCAGCCGGGTGGTCTCGGGCGTGCCGAACGACTCGGCGATTCGGTCGGTGAGCTGGTGGACGTTGAGGTTGCTGGTGTCGATGACCAGGTCGGCGTCGCTGCGCAGGTCGGCGAGCACCACGCGCTCCCGCTCCAGGCCGTCGAGCAGCCGGCCGCCCTCCTGGAGCGGGTGCGGGCGGCGCACCGCCTCCTGCCGTCGCACGAGCACGTCGTCGGAGGCGTCGAGGAAGACCAGGGTGGTGTTGCGGCCGGTGACGTCCTGCGCCAGGGCGGCCTGGAGACCCTGGAAGAACGAACCCGACCGGACGTCGACCACGACGGCGATCCGCTGACTGCGGCCCTGGCTCTCGTCGACCAGCCGCACCACCTCGGGCAGCAGGCTCGGCGGCAGGTTGTCGACGACGTAGAAGCCGAGGTCCTCCAGCTCCTTCGCCGCCGTGCTGCGGCCGGCGCCGGTCATCCCGGTGACGACCACCAGCTCGCCCGCCGGCTCCCGGCTCGTCTCGACGCTCATGGCGTCGTAGTCTTCCGCGTCCCGCGGCCGCCCGCCGCATCCCCCGCCGCGACGGCGTCCTTGATCGCGGTGGCGGTGCGCGGTCCGATGCCGGGCACGGCGGCGATGGCATCGACGTCGGCCTCGCGGAGCTTCTTCAGCGAGCCGAAGTGCCGCAGCAGCGTCTTGCGCCGGACCTCCCCCAGGCCGGGCACGTCGTCGAGGACGCTCTCGACCATCGACTTCGACCGCCGACCGCGGTGGTGGGCGATCGCGAACCGGTGCGCCTCGTCGCGGACCCGCTGCAGGAGATACAGCCCCTCCGACGTACGCCGGAGGATGACCGGGTCGGGCTCGCCGGGCAGCCACACCTCCTCGAGACGCTTCGCGAGGCCGCACACCGGGATGTCGTCGATGCCGAGCTCGTCGAGCGCCCGCTGCGCGGCGGCCACCTGGGGCGCACCACCGTCGACCACGACCAGGCCGGGGGCGTAGGCGAACTTCCGCGGCCGCCCGGTGTCGGGGTCGACCAGCATCGGGCCGTCCTCCCCCATCCGCTCCTCGCTGCGGGACTGCTCGTCGAGCAGCCGGCGGAACCGGCGGGTGATGACCTCGTGCATGGCCGCGACGTCGTCGGAGCCCTCCTGGTCGCGGATCACGAACCGGCGGTACTCGCTCTTGCGGGCCAGGCCGTCCTCGAAGACGACCATCGACGCGACGATCTCGGTGCCCTGGATGTGGGAGACGTCGTAGCACTCGATGCGTAGCGGAGCCTCGTCGAGGCCGAGCGCCTCGGCGATCTCGGCCAGTGCGCGGTTGCGGGTGGTGAGGTCGCTGGCGCGCTTGGTCTTGTGCAGGGCCAGCGACTCTTTCGCGTTGCGCGCGACGTTCTCCTGCAGCGAGCGCTTGTCGCCGCGCTGCGGGACCCGGATCGAGACCCGGGACCCGCGCAGGTCGCTGAGCAGCTGCTCGAAGGTGGCGGGGTCCGGCGGAAGCTCCGGCACCAGGATCTCCTTGGGCACCGCGTCCGGCTCACCGGCGTACAGCTGGAGCAGGAAGTGCTCGACCAGCTCGGAGGTGTCGCCGTCGTCGGTGCGGTCGGCCACCCAGCCCCGCTGGCCGCGGATCCGCCCGCCGCGCACGTAGAAGACCTGGACGGCGACCTCGAGCGGGTCCTCGGCGAGCGCGATCACGTCGGCGTCGGCTCCGTCGCCGAGCACGACGGCCTGCTTCTCCAGCGCCTTCTGCATCGCACCGAGGTCGTCGCGCAGCCGGGCGGCCCGCTCGAAGTCGAGGGCGTCGCTGGCGGCGTACATCTCCTGCTCGATGCGCCGGATGAACGGCCGGGTGCGACCCGCCATGAACTCGCAGAAGTCGTCGACGATCGCACGGTGCTGCTCGGCGTCGACGTTGCCGACGCAGGGCGCGGCGCACTTGTCGATGTAGCCGAGCAGGCAGGGGCGCCCGATCTGCTGCGACCGCTTGAACACCCCGTTGCTGCACGACCGCATCGGGAACACCCGCAACAGGATGTCGACGGTCTCCCGGATCGCCCACGCGTGGCTGTAGGGCCCGAAGTAGCGGGTGCCCTTGCGCTTGGCGCCGCGCCCGACCATCACCCGCGGGAACTCCTCGCCGACGGTGACCGCCAGCCAGGGGTACGACTTGTCGTCGCGGTACTTCACGTTGAAGCGCGGGTCGAACTCCTTGATCCAGGAGTACTCCAGCTGCAGCGCCTCGACCTCGGTCTTGACGACCGTCCACTCCACCGAGGCGCCGGTGGCGACCATGGTCGCGGTGCGCTGGTGCAGGTTGCCGATGTCCTGGAAGTACGACGACAGCCGGGACCGCAGGTTCTTGGCCTTGCCGACGTAGATGACCCGCCCCTGCTTGTCGCGGAACCGGTAGACCCCGGGCTCGGTGGGGATCTCGCCCGGTTTCGGGCGGTAGCTCTGCGACACGCTCCCACCTTACGGACGGGCACCGACCGCGCTCACACCGTGGCAGGCAGATGCGGGCACCCATTGCTCGTTCCGGCGGGGGTGGCGAGGCACCATGTCGGCATGGGATGTCGTGACGACTACGGCTATCCGCTGACCACCAGCCCGACGGCGGCGGCGGCGTACGTCGACGGTGTCCGCGCCCTGCTCCGTCTGCGCCGGGACGCCCACGTCCGCATCGCCGCCGCGCTGGCCCACGACCCGACCTTCGCCCTCGCCCACGCCGACCTGGCCCTGCTCGGTCACGAGCTGTGCCTCGACGTCGACATCGCGTCCCGCCTCGACGACGCGCGCCGACTGTCCGCCCGTGCCAGCGACCGGGAGCGCAGCCACGTGCACGCCGTCGACCGGCACCTCCAGGGCGACCCGCAACCGCTGCTCCAGCACCTCGCCGAGCACCCCCGCGACGCCGTGCTGCTCTCGGTCGCGATGCCGACGATCGCGTTCGCCGGCGTGACCGAGGTGCCCGCCGAGGCGTGGGCGATCGTCGAGCGCGCCGCTCCGGCCTACGGCGACGACCCCTGGTTCCTCGGCCTGCTGGCGTTCGTCCGCCAGGAGCAGCGCCGGTACGACGAAGCGATGAAGCTCGCCACCACCGCGCTCGCCGCCGACCCCACCTCGGGCCACGCGGCCCACGCCCGCGCGCACGCGCACTACGAGACCGGCGACCACGGGCCCGGGCTGGCCTGGATGGACGCCTGGATCGCCGGCGACGGCGCAGCGACCGAGAGCCTCACGCACTTCTCCTGGCACGCGGCTCTGCACGAGCTGTCGCTCGGCGACCTCGAGGCGGTCCGGCGGCGCTACGAGACCCAGCTCCAGCCGCTGCACGCCGTCGGCTGCCGGGCCCTCGTCGACACCGGCTCGATGCTCTACCGCTGGGCGCTGACCCCCGATGCCGAGGCCGTGCCCGGCCTCGAGGAGGTTGCCCGGATCACCGGCCGCCGGACCTTGGAAGCGCCCGCGACCGCCTTTCTCGGCATGCACTCGGCGGTGACACTGCTGGCGCTCGGCGACCTCGACGGCCTGCGCCGCCTCTCCCACCGCTGCGCGCAGCACCCGCACGTCGGACTGCGGGAGGTCGTGGCGCCGCTCGCCGACGCGTTGGGGGACCTGGGCTCCGGCCGCGCGAGCCAGGCGGCCGACCGGCTGGCTGTCCTCGCACCGCACTGCTGGCGGCTCGGCGGCTCCGACGCGCAGCGCGAGATCGTCGAGGAGACCCGCATCGCTGCCCTCCTCCGGGCCGGGCGGTACGACGAGGCGCGGCTCGTCCTCGACGCGCGGCTCGACCGCCGGCCGTCCCCCCGCGACGAGCGCTGGCGCCGGACGACGCTGCTGCCCGCTACGTCGTGACGATCCGGTCGCCGTCGACCTCGATCCGCACCTCGGCGAGCGCAGACCCGGCCGGCCCCTTCGTGACCTCGCCGGACGCCAGGTCGAACTCGCTGCCGTGGTTGTCGCAATGGATGACGCCGTCCTCCACCGACCCCACGAGCAGCTGCTGGTGCGTGCAGACCGCGGTGAACGCCATGAACTCGCCCTCGGTCGGCTGGGTGACCACGACCTTCTCGTCGACGAGCACCACGCCGCCGCCGACAGGGACCTGGTCGGTCGTCGTCAGCTCGGTGCCGGACTCGACGTCCGTTCCTCCGCCTCCGCCGTCACCTTCGTCGTCGCCGGCGCAGCCCGCCAGTGCCGCCGCCACTCCGAGCGCACCCAGGCCGTGGAAGACGATCCGACGGCTGGCGCGGACCTGTCCGAGACTGCTCATCCGAGCACCACGCGGTCGCCCTCGACCGACACACCGACCTCGCCGAGCGGCTGCGACGCCGGACCGGCGGTCACCGAGCCGTCCTCGATCGAGAACCGGCTGCCGTGGCACGGGCAGCCGATCGTCCCGTCGGTGACCTCCGTGACCAGGCACTGCTGGTGGGTGCAGACGTTCGTGAACGCCTTGAACTCACCCTCGGACGGCTGGGTGATCACGGCGTCGTCGGTGACGATGCCGCCGCCGACCGGAACGTCGGAGGTCGGGATTCCGTCGGCCGGAGGCGGGGCCGTGCTCTCGGCCGCTGTGCTCTCCCCCTGCGTCGGCGTACCCGAGGCTGTCGGCGAGCTCTCGGCAGACGACGCCGCGTCGGACGCGCTGGTCGTCGAGTCGCCCCCGTCATCACCGCAGGCCGCGAGCAGCGGGACCCCGATGCCGGCCGTTGCCGCTCCCGAGATCGCCCGGCGTCTGCTGATGGATCGCTTGATCGTCATACCGTCCTCAACGTACGGAGCCCGCGTCGGGTTCAGTCACGCGCGACATTCTTGGTGAACGCTCAGCGACGGGCGGTGGCGCGCTTCTTGGCGGGCTTCGAGGCCGCCGCCGAGGCCCGCTTGCGCTTCGGCTGCGCCGCGGCGCGTCCCTCGAGCAGCGGCCGCAGGAAGTCGCCGGTGAAGCTGCCCGGCGTCGCCGCGATCTGCTCCGGCGTGCCCTCGGCGACCACCGTGCCGCCCCGGGAGCCACCCTCCGGGCCCATGTCGATGATCCAGTCGGCGGTCTTGACGACGTCGAGGTTGTGCTCGATGACGAGCACCGTGTTGCCCTTGTCGACCAGCGACGACAGCACGCCCAGCAGCTTGCGGATGTCCTCGAAGTGCAAGCCGGTCGTCGGCTCGTCGAGGACGTAGACCGTGCGGCCGGTCGACCGCTTCTGCAGCTCGGTCGACAGCTTCACGCGCTGCGCCTCGCCACCCGACAGGGTCGTCGCGGGCTGCCCGAGACGGACGTAGCCGAGACCGACCTCGACCAGCGTCTTCATGTGGCGCGCGATCGCCGGCACCGCGGCGAAGAACTCGAGCGCCTCCTCGATCGGCATGTCGAGGACCTCGGCGATGGTCTTGCCCTTGTAGTGGACCTCGAGCGTCTCGCGGTTGTAGCGGGCACCGTGGCAGACCTCGCACG
This sequence comes from Nocardioides silvaticus, assembly GCF_003160695.1. Classification (GTDB taxonomy): domain Bacteria; phylum Actinomycetota; class Actinomycetes; order Propionibacteriales; family Nocardioidaceae; genus Nocardioides; species Nocardioides silvaticus. Next base: position 436,706 of record NZ_QGDD01000002.1, on the reverse strand, counting down.
GGACGTAGACGTCCGGCAGGAAGTTCATCTCGATCTTGATCGTGCCGTCGCCGGCGCACGCCTCGCAGCGTCCGCCCTTGACGTTGAACGAGAACCGGCCCTGCTGGTAGCCGCGGATCTTGGCCTCGGGCGTCGAGGCGAAGAGCTTGCGGATGTGGTCGAAGACCCCGGTGTACGTCGCCGGGTTGGACCGCGGCGTCCGGCCGATCGGGCCCTGGTCGACGTGGATCACCTTGTCGACGTTGTCGATGCCGGTGATCTTCTGGTGACGGCCCGGGATCGACCGCGCGCGGTGCAGCTCCTTGGCCAGCGAGGTGTAGAGGATGTCGTTGACCAGGGTGGACTTCCCGGAGCCGGAAACGCCGGTCACCGCGACGAAGAGCCCCAGCGGGAAGCTGACGTCGATGTTGCGGAGGTTGTGCTCCTTGGCGCCGTGGACCCGCAGCTCCCGCCCGACCGTGCGCGGGCGACGGACGGCCGGCACCGGGATCTCGCGGCGACCGGAGAGGTACTCCCCCGTCATCGAGTCGGGGTGCTCGAGCAGCCCCTTGACCGTGCCGGAGTGGACCACCTGGCCGCCGTGCTCGCCGGCGCCCGGGCCGATGTCGACGACCCAGTCGGCGACGCGGATCGTGTCCTCGTCGTGCTCGACGACGATCAGCGTGTTGCCGAGGTCCTTGAGCCGGACCAGGGTCTCGATGAGCTTCTGGTTGTCGCGCTGGTGGAGTCCGATCGAGGGCTCGTCGAGCACGTAGAGGACGCCGACCAGGCCGGCGCCGATCTGGGTCGCCAGCCGGATCCGCTGCGCCTCCCCGCCGGACAGCGAGCCGGAGGGCCGGTCGAGGCTGAGGTAGTCGAGACCGACGTCGAGCAGGAACTGCAGCCGCTCCTGGATCTCCTTGAGCACGCGCTCGCCGATCTGGCGCTCGCGGGCGGAGAGGTCGACGTTGCGCAGGTAGTCGGCGGTCTCGTTGATCGGGAGCGCGCACACCTCCGCGATGTTCTTGCCGCCCGCCTCCTTGGGGCCGAGGGTCACGCCCATCGAGACCGGCTTGAGGCGCGAACCCTGGCACACCGGGCACGGCACCTCGCGCATGAAGCCCTCGAACCGGTCGCGGCTGACGTCGCTCTCGGCCTCGCGGTGGCGGCGCTCGACGTAGGAGCGCACGCCCTCGAAGTCGGCGTAGTAGGAGCGCTGCCGCCCGTAGCGGTTGCGGGTGACGACGTGGACCTTGGTCGGGTGACCGTCGAGGATCGCCTTGCGCGCCTTCGCCGACAGCTGCTCCCACGGCGTGTCCATGTCGAAGCCCAGCTCCTCGCCGAGCGCCTGGACCAGCTTGCCGAAGTAGTCGGCGACGTGGGCGTGGCTCCACGGCTGGAGCGCCCCCTCGGCCAGCGTGGCCGTCGGGTCGGGCACGACCAGCTCGGGGTCGACCTCCATCCGGGTGCCGAGCCCGGTGCAGGTCGGACACGCGCCGAACGGCGAGTTGAACGAGAACGAGCGCGGCTCGAGGTCGTCGGTGTCGATGGCGTGGTCGTTGGGGCACGCCATCTTCTCGCTGAACCGCATCTCGCGGCCCTCGTCGCCCTCGGGGAGGTCGACGAAGTCGAGGACGACCAGACCGCTGGCGAGGTTGAGCGCGGTCTCGACCGAGTCGGTCAGCCGGCGCTTCGCGCTCGCCTTGACCGCGAGCCGGTCGACGACGACCTCGACGGAGTGCTTGATCTTCTTGTCCAGGCTGGGTTGTTTCTGGGCGAGGTCGTCGAGGTTGTGGATCGCCCCGTCGACGCGGGCCCGGCTGAAGCCCTGGGTCTGCAGCTGCCGGAACAGGTCGACGAACTCGCCCTTGCGGCCGCGGACCACGGGCGCGAGCACCTGGAACCGGCGGCCCTCCTCGAGCGCGAGCACCCGGTCGACGATCTGCTGCGGCGTCTGCCGCTCGATCGGCGCACCGCAGGTCGGGCAGTGCGGCCGCCCGGCGCGGGCGTAGAGCAGCCGGAGGTAGTCGTAGACCTCGGTGATCGTGCCGACGGTCGAGCGCGGGTTCTTCGACGTGGACTTCTGGTCGATCGAGACGGCCGGCGACAGGCCCTCGATGAAGTCGACGTCGGGCTTGTCCATCTGACCGAGGAACTGACGGGCGTAGGCCGACAGCGACTCCACGTAGCGACGCTGGCCCTCGGCGAAGATCGTGTCGAACGCGAGGCTGGACTTGCCCGACCCGGACAGCCCGGTGAAGACGATGAGCGAGTCACGCGGCAGGTCGAGGGAGACATCCTTGAGGTTGTGCTCGCGCGCACCGCGGATGATGAGCTGGTCCTGCACTGCTGTCCGTTCGTCGTCTGGTCGGCGGTCCGGTGGTCGAGCCTGTCGAGACTCGAACAAGTGTTCGCTATCGTACGGCGTCGCACAAGTCGCCACGCTGCCGTTCACACTCTCATGCGCCGCCGACAACGGTGCCCTCGCGGACCGCTCGGACACGGGGCGATGATGGGTCCCGTGACCGACATCACCGACAGCGACGGCCTCACCGCAGCAACGGCGCGCCTCCTCGACACCGTCGACGGGCTCCGGGACGACGACTGGCCCGGGGCGAGCGGGTGCGCGGGCTGGAGCCGCGCCCACGTGATCGCCCACCTGGCCCTCAACGCCGAGGCGCTCGCGGGCGTCGTCCGCGGGCTGGCGGACGGCCGACCGACCGTCATGTACGCGTCGAACACCGCCCGGGACGCCGACATCGAGACGCTGGCGGCGCGACCAGCCGACGAGATCCGCGGACGGCTCCGCGCCTCGGCGGACGACTTCACCGCGGCGCTGACCGGCCTCCCCCGCGTCGCGCCCGACGCGACCTTCGACCGCACGCCCGGCGGGCAGCAGATGCTCGCCCGCGCGGTGCCGCTGCTCCGGCTGCGGGAGGTGGAGATCCACCACGCCGACCTGCGGGCCGGTTACGGCCACGCCGACTGGCCGGGCGAGACGGTCGTCCGGTTCCTCGAGCGCGACGTCGAGCGGTACGACGGCCCGCCGCTCCTCGCGTACGCCACCGACCTGGACCGCACCTTCGCGCTGGGGTCGGCCGAGGACGGCGCCGTCCAGGTCTCCGGCCCGGCCTCGGCTCTGGCATGGTGGCTCACCGGCCGGGACCCCGGCGACCAGCTGACCAGTGCGACCGGCGAGGTGCCGGGGATGGAGGGACGATGAGCTACACCGGAGCCGTCACGCCCGGCGGCACGGCCGACGTGCGCGAGCTGGCGCACCTGACGATCACCAAGGTCGCGGTCGACGAGCAGATGTCCAACAACGCTTACCTGCTGCGCTGCAACGAGACCGGCGATCAGGTGCTGGTCGACGCCGCCGCCGAGACCCACACGCTGCTGCCGCTGATCGGCGATGCCGGCCTCACGGCCGTCGTGACCACCCACCAGCACTGGGACCACCACCGGGCCCTCGCCGACGTGGTGGGCGCGACCGGCGCCGACGTCGTCGCCGGCGAGCCGGACGCCGACGCGATCACCGAGCAGACCGGCGTCCAGGTGACCAGGCGCGTGTCCGACGGCGACCGGGTCGCCGTCGGCGCCTGCGAGCTCGAGGTCATCCGCGTCACCGGGCACACCCCCGGGTCGATCTGCCTGCTCTACCGCGACCCCGACGGCCATCCCCACCTCTTCACCGGCGACTCGCTGTTCCCCGGCGGGGTGGGCAACACCTTCGGCGACAGCGCCGCGTTCACCACCTTGATCGACGACGTCGAGCACAAGCTCTTCGGCGCGCTGCCGGACGACACCTGGTTCTACCCCGGCCACGGCGACGACTCCACGCTCGGCGCCGAGCGACCCCGGCTCGGCGAGTGGCGCGAGCGCGGCTGGTAGCCGCCCACGGGACCGGACAGGGTCTAGCCTCGCGCTCATGACCTTCACCGCCCGCGAACGCGAGGCGATGCGCCTCATCTGCGACACCTTCGCCCCCGGCAACGCCGACGGCGTCCCCTCGGCCAGCGAGGCCGGCTCGGTCGACGTGGCCCTCGAGGTGGCAGCCGCCAACCCACGGGTGATCGAGGTGCGGCAGCTCAAGATGCTGCTGCGGATGTGGGACACCCGGGCGATGGCGCTCGCGCTGACCGGGCGGTCGCAGCGGTTCTCCCGCCTCGACCAGGCCGGCCGGGAGCGCTTCCTGCTCGCCATGTCCGACTCCCCAAGCGCCCAGCGCCGGGCACTGTTCGCGGCGCTCAAGTCCGCGGCCCTGCTGCCGTACTACATGGTGGCCGGTCCGGGCGCCTGGGACCCGATGGGCTACCCCGGACCGTTCGGCCGCCGCGACGACGCCCCCGCCCCCACCCTTCGCACCTTGCGCGCGACGACGGACGCCGACCTGACGTGCGACGTCGTGGTCGTCGGGTCCGGCGCCGGTGGCGGCACCGCGGCGGGCGTGCTCGCCAGCTCGGGCCTCGACGTCGTGGTGCTGGAGGCCGGCGACCACCACGACGAGCGGTTCTTCGACGGCGGCGAGGAGACCGGGTTCCTCAACCTCTACGCGCTGGCGCCCCAGGCCACTGCCGAGGGCCAGATCAGCCTCCTCGCGGGCCGCGGGCTCGGCGGTGGCACGGTCGTCAACTACACGACCTCGTTCCGCACGCCCGACCGGGTGCGGCAGGAGTGGGCCGACCTGGGGACGAAGCAGTTCGTCACCGAGGAGTACGACGCCGCGCTCGACGCCGTCTGCACGCGACTGGGCGTCAACACCGACCACGACGCGGCCGCGCCGCGCGACGCCCTGCTCGAGCGCGGCGCCCGCGCCCTCGGCTGGGACTGCCGGGCGATGCCGCGCAACGTCATCGGGTGCGACCAGGACGTCGAGTGCGGCCGCTGTGGCATGGGCTGCCGGCTGGGCGCCAAGCAGTCGACCGCCAAGACCTGGCTCGAGGACGCCGCGGCCGCCGGGGCCCGCATCTACACCGGCGTGACGGCCCGGCGGGTGACCCGGGCCGGTGGCCGCGCGACCGGCGTCGAGGCGGTCAGCGCCGAGGGCCGCCGGGTGACGGTGCACGCCCGCGCGGTCGTGGCGTCGGCGGGCGCGATCCAGACCCCCGCGCTGCTCCACCGCAGCGGCCTCACCAACCCGAACGTCGGCCGCCACCTCCGCCTGCACCCGGCCACCGCGCTGTGGGGGCTGATGGAGGAGCGCGTCGACCCGTGGGTCGGCTCGATGCAGAGTAGGTACAGCGACGCGCTCACCGACCTCGACGGCAAGGGCTACGGCGTGCTGTTCGAGACCGGCCCGCTCACCCCCGCGTTCGGGTCGGGGTTCGTCAACTGGCGCGGGGGCGCGGAGTTCCAGAGGCGGATGGCGGAGCTGAGCCACAGCCTCGGCGTCGCCGTACTGCTCCGCGACCGCGACTCGGTCGGGACGGTGCAGACCAAGCGCGACGGCCACCCCGTCGTCCGCTACCGGCTCTCACCCCACGACTCCGAGCACCTCGTCCAGGGCCTGCTCGGCGGGGCCCGGATCGCGGAGGCAGCCGGAGCCACGCGGATCAGCACCACCCACCACCGGACGGTCTCCTACGAGCCCGGGAAGCGCGGTTCGCTGTCGACGTTCGAGGCGGACGTGAGGGCGGCCGGGACCGACCCGGCGCGGATGGTGCTCGCGGCGCTGCACATCATGGGATCGGCCCGGATGGGCGACTCGCCGATCACCTCGGCCACCGACCCCGACGGCCAGACGTGGGACCTGCCCGGCCTCTACGTCGCCGACGCGTCCTGCTTCCCGACCTCGTCGGGCGTGAACCCGATGATCTCCATCGAGTCGATCGCCTACATGAACGCGACCCGGCTCGCCGCCCGGCTCGCCTGACCCCTCGGGAAATGCACGACGGCCCCGCCGGAGCGGGGCCGTCGCTGACGTCGTACGTCGACGCGTCGTCTCAGACGGCGCGGACGTTCTCGGCCTGCAGGCCCTTGGGGCCGCGGGTCACGTCGAACTCGACCTTCTGGTCCTCGGCGAGGCTCTTGAAGCCGCTGCCGGCGATGCCGGTGTGGTGGACGAACACGTCGCCCTCACCGGTGTCCTGCGCGATGAAGCCGAAGCCCTTGGTGTCGTTGAACCACTTGACGGTTCCGCTGGCCATGTCGATCTCCTTGCTGTTACTGCTGTCGAGACGCGCAGACGATGGTGCCTGCCGCGCGGAAGAAAACACCTGCACGTACCTCGACGGCAGCCCGATCGACAGGCCGCAAGGAACCACGTAAGTGAACCGGCGCCCTGCAGTCCTGCGCCGGGAGAGCTCGTCGGAGACGAGCCCCTTCAACTGCCGTGAAGCCTACCAGCGCCTGCCCCTTGTCCACGCTTCCGCGCGGCTGCGGCGACCGGACGGATAGCCGCTACAGTCTGTATCGAGAACCTCGCGTGACCAGCTCCCGGCATGGGAGGATCCGAACGAACGGAGTGCGGGCATGGACCTCAGGGCAGCGGAGACTCCCCCGGCTGCAGGCGCAGCCTTCGACGAGATCGCGATCGCCGGCGCCATGGCCGGTGTCGTCATCCTGTTCTTCGGGTGGGTGATCCTCCGCGAGCGTGCCGGGAGGCCCACGTTCGTCAGCCGGCTCGCCGACTGGTCCGCGGACCTGGTCCAGCTGCCGCGCTGGGTCGCACTGCCCTCGGCGCTCGGCCTGGTGTCGGTCCTGGTGGCCGGCTGGGGCGTGTGGTGGGACGTGCCGATCCACATGCAGAACGGTCGCGACGAGGGTCCGCTCGCGAACCCGAGCCACTACCCGATCTTCCTCGGCATCCTGGGCTTCTGCCACGCCGGGCTGCTCAGCATGGGCCTGGCACGTGACCCGCTGCCCCGGCACACGGTGCGGCTGTCGCGGACCTGGCGGGTCCCGCTCGGCTCACTGGTGATCACCGGCGCGGGCCTGATCGCGCTCGTCGGGTTCCCGGCCGACGACCTCTGGCACCGCCTGTTCGGCCAGGACGTCACCGAGTGGGGACCGACCCACGTGATGATGATCGGCGGGGCCGTGACCTTCGTCCTCGGCATCCCGCTCCTCCTGGCCGAGGCCGCGCAGGTCAGCGCGCCGCGCACGTCGGGCTTCATCGGCCGGCTCCTCGGCGCCCTGGCGATCACCGTCTGCGGGATCCCGTTCGCGTTCCTGATGGAGTTCGACCTCGGCGTGCCGCAGTTCCCCGCCGTGACCCAGTTCATCATCTTCGCGTTCCTGGCAGCGTGGATCGGCTGCGCCGTACGCCTCTGGCTCGGGCCCGGCGGTGCGTTGCTGGTCGGTGCCGCCTTCTGGACCGCCCACCTGTTCCTCTGGGCGACGATCTGGGCGTTGCCCGACGTGCTGACCGCACGGTGGCTGCTGCTCGTCCCCTCCGTCGTGATCATTGAGGTGGTCGCCGCGATCCTCCAGCCGAAGCGGACGGGGCGGGAGATCCCGTTCGTCGTCGTCTCCGGCGTGCTCGTCGGGTCGCTGGGCATGTACGGCGAGTGGCTGTGGTCGAAGTTCTTCATGCCGCTCCCCCAGCCGTTCGACGCCGACACCCTGCCGTTCCTGCTCGGCGTGAGCACGATCGCCGGCCTCGGCGGCGGCCTGATGGCGGCGTGGATGCTCAGCCGGCTCGTGCTCACCGGCAGCAGCGCGGCACCGCCGGAGGACCGGCCGGCGCCACGCCGATGGTTCGGGCTCGCAGGGCTGGCGATCTTCGCCGTGCTCATGGGCGTGTTCGGCGTGCCGAAGGCGCCGGAGACCTACACCGGCGTCGTCGGGTTCAGCGACGTGACGACCGGCGGCTCGGAGTGCGCGGGCACCGAGGAGAAGTGCCTGGCCACCGTCACCATCCGGCTCGACGACCCCGACGTGGCGGAGGACGCGGTCTGGTTCTACGCCCTCGCCTGGCAGGGACGTCCCGGAGGCGACTCCACCGGCGTCCCGCGCGACCCCCAGTCCGACGCACCCGGCATCGTGCGCACCGCACTGGAGCCCACCGGGGTGCCGGGCGAGTACCGCACCGAGCACCCGGTCCCGCTCTACGGCAACTGGAAGACCTTGCTCCGGCTCCACGTGGCGCCGAGCGAGATGGTGTCGTTCCCGCTCTACGCGCCCGACGACCCGGCCATCGAGAGCTCGCGTGGTCGCGCGATCGTCACGACCGACGGCCAGCAGGTCGAGACGGTGCTCGAGCGGGAGTTCCTCCAGCGCGAGCAGCGGGAGGACGTCCCGACTTGGGCGTGGACGGTCGGGTACATCGCCGTCATCGCGACCTGGCTGGCGCTGCTGCTGTTCTACGGCTGGTGCTACAACCGCGCCGCCCAACCGGTCGCCCCGTCGACCACGAGGACCAAGGAGACCGTATGACCGCCTCTCTCGCAGGACAGGTCGTCCTCATCACCGGCGGTGCGCGCGGCATCGGCGCGGAGACCGCCAAGGCGCTCGCCGACCGTGGCGCGAAGCTGGTCCTCACCGACCTCGACCGGGCCGCGCTCGACCAGACCGCCGCCGCGATCGGCGAGGACCGGTGCCTCGCCGTGGTGGCCGACGTCTGCGACCTGCCGTCGATGGAGGACGCGGTCGCGGCCGGCGTGCAGCGGTTCGGCCGGCTGGACGTGGCCGTCGCGAACGCGGGCATCGCGTCGTACGGCTCGGTCCTGCACACCGACCCTGCCGCGTTCAAGCGGGTGCTCGACATCAACGTGCTGGGGGTCTTCCACACCGCGCGGGCCGCCCTTCCCGCCCTGGTGGAGAGCAAGGGCTACTTCCTCGTCGTGTCGTCGCTGGCGGCGTTCGCCGCCGCTCCGGGACTGGCCGCCTACAACGCGAGCAAGGCGGGCGCCGAGCACTTCGCCAACGCGCTGCGGCTGGAGGTGCACCACCAGGGCGTCGCGGTCGGCTGCGCCCACATGTCGTGGATCGACACCCCGCTGGTGCGGGACGCGAAGAAGGACCTGTCGAGCTTCGCCGAGCTGATCAAGAAGCTGCCCTACCCGCTGAGCCGGACGACGTCGGTCGACGCGTGCGTGAAGGCGTTCGTCAGGGGCATCGAGAGTCGGTCCCGCCACGTCTACTGCCCGGGTTGGGTCCGCGCCGTCGGGCTCAACCGCAACGTCGTGAACTCGGCGGCCGGCAGCCGGGCGACGCTCCCGCACGTGCCGGAGCTGCTGCCGAAGATGGATGCCGAGGTGGCAGCTCTCGGCCGCGCCACGAGCGCGCGCAACGTCGCCAACGCAGCCGACCCCGCCGCGGTCGTCGACCCGAAGGAGTGACGATGAGCGAGGCGACCCACCTCGAGGTCCTGATCATCGGCGCCGGCCTCTCCGGGATCGACGCGGCCGTGCACATCAGCCAGGCCTTCCCCGCACGGAGCTATGCGGTGCTCGAGCAGCGTGGCGAGCTCGGCGGCACGTGGAGCCTGTTCAAGTACCCGGGCATCCGCTCCGACTCCGACATGTACACGCTCGGCTTCGGCTTCCGGCCCTGGGACGGCAAGGACGCGATCGCCGAGGGCGCCGACATCCTGCGCTACCTGCGCGAGACCGCCCGGGAGTACGGCGTCGACGAGCGGATCCGCTACCACCGCAAGGCCACGCTCTTCGAGTGGTCCTCGGAGGACAAGGTCTGGACGGTCACCGTCGAGAACACCGAGACGGGCGCGGTCGAGACCCTCACCTGCGACTTCCTGTTCTCCACCAGCGGCTACTACAGCTACGAGGCCGGCTACACCCCCGACTGGCCCGGCCTCGACGACTACCAGGGCCGGGTGATCCACCCCCAGCACTGGCCCGAGGACCTCGACTACACCGGGCAGCGGATCGTCGTGATCGGCTCGGGCGCGACCGCGGTCACCCTGATCCCGTCGATGGCCCGGGACGCGGGGCACATCACGATGCTCCAGCGCACGCCGACCTACATCGTGAGCCAGCCGAGGATCGACCCGGTCGCGCAGACGCTCAAGCGCGTGCTGCCGGGGAAGCTGGCCGCCAAGGCGATCCACGCCCGGTACGCCGCGGTGACGATCGGGTTCTACGAGTTCTGCCGGCGCAGCCCCAGGCTCGCCAAGGCGCTGCTCAAGCGGTGGGCGAAGCTGCACCTGCCCGACGACTTCGACTACGACACCCACCTGACGCCGCCGTACGACCCGTGGGACCAGCGGCTCTGCGTGGTGCCGGGCGCCGACCTCTTCAAGGCGATCCACAGCCACAAGGTCGACGTGGTCACCGACGTGATCGAGCGGTTCACGAGCACGGGCATCGCGCTGCGTTCGGGTCAGGAGCTGGACGCCGACATCGTCGTGTCCGCGACCGGGCTCGAGGTCGTCCCGATGGGCGGCGCCGAGATCGTGGTCGACGGTGAGAAGGTCGACCTCGGCAGCACCTTCACCTACAAGTCCCTGATGCTGAGCGACGTGCCGAACTTCGCTTTCATCATCGGCTACTCCAACGCGTCCTGGACGCTGAAGGCCGATCTCGTCTGTGAGTACGTCGTCCGGCTGCTCGAGCACATGGACCAGCACCACCTCCGCGTCGTGGTCCCGCGCCGGCAGGCCGGCCTCGAGCCGACGCCGGTGATGGACCTGACCTCCGGCTACCTGCAGCGGGCCGCCGGCCGACTTCCCGTCGCCGGCGACCGCGACCCGTGGCGGCTCAAGCACAACTGGTACTTCGACAAGCGGTTCCTGCGCACGAGCGAGCTCGACGACGGCGTGGTGGAGTTCAGCGCCTAGCTGTAGGTGACCCGCACCGTGTCGGTCACCGGGAGCGACTGGCAGCCCAGCCGGATGCCGTCGGCGAGGTCCTCGTCGTCGAGGACGTCGTTGTGGACCATCTTGACCTCGCCCTCGAGCAGCCGGATGGCGCAGGCGGAGCACTCCCCCTCGCGGCAGGAGTACGGCGCCTTGACGCCCTTGCTCTCGAGGAAGTCGAGGAGCTTCGTCCTCGGGTCCCAGTCGTCGAAGGTGAACTCCTCGCCGTCGAGCTCGACCTCGACCTTCACCGGCCCGGAGGCGAGGTCGGCGAAGGCGTCGGCGGCTGCGGAGTCCTCGTCGGCGTCCGCGGCGGCCATCTCCTCCTCGGCGCGCTGCAGCTCCTCGACGTCGCCGAACGGGTTGCCGCCGAGGGAGACGAACTTCTCCTGGTGTCGGCGGTCGCGCGGGAAGTCGAGCTCGCGGAGCACGGTCGTGACCAGCTTCATGTAGGGCGCCGGGCCGCACACGAAGGCGTCGTAGGTCAGGTAGGGCTGGACGAAGGTCTTGACCTGCTCGGGCGTCGGGAGCCCCTGCACCGACTCGAGCCAGTGCACGACCTGCAGCCGCTCCGGGTTCTCGGCGGCCAGCCGGGTGAGCTCCTCGGCGAAGATCACCGACCGCTCGTCGCGGTTGGCGTAGAAGACCACGATCCTGCCCGTGCCCTGGTCGAGGGCGGTGCGCGTGATCGACATGATGGGGGTGACGCCGCTGCCGCCGGCGAAGAGCAGCAGGTCGGCGTCGAGGGAGGCCGGGGTGAAGATCCCCGAGGGCGGCAGCACGCGCATCGTGTCGCCGACCGAGAGGTTGTCGCAGATCCAGTTGGAGGCGTAGCCGTCGGCGGTCCGCTTCACCGTCACCGTGAGCGGGCCGCCGTCGTGCGGGCTGCTGGACAGCGAGTAGCAACGGGCGGCGATGCCGGTCTGGTTGCTCGGGACGGCGACAGTCAGGAACTGGCCCGGCTTGTAGGCGAACTTCTCGGGCGCCTCGGCCGGCACCTCGAAGCTGACGGAACGGGCGTCCGCTGTCTCGTCGACGATGTCGACGACCTTCAGCAGGAACGACTCGATGTCCACGAAGGGATTCTCTCTTCGCTCGGGGGTGGGGCGGTGCGGGCGGGGTGAGCGGCGCTGCTCAGTACCCGTCCTCCGCGCCGACGCTGAGCGCTCCGCCCGCCACGGCGGCCTCGATGCTAGCCGCGAGCCGCGGGCAGCCACGGTCACCGTCCCGGCTGTCGGACCGTGTCCTCCGACACAGCTCGGGGCACGCGGCGACCGCCTCGGCGCTCCACTGGATCGACGTGTGGTGCTCGGAGTTCTTCTTCACCGACACCTTCGCCAGGCAGTCGAGGCACTCGACCTCGACCAGCCGCGCCTGTGTGTAGCGGCGCTGCTCCTCGAGCGTCTCGGCGTTGGTGGGGACGAACGACGGCATCAGTGGCTCACGGTCTCCGGGTCGTCCGCGGCGCGCTTGGCGAGGTTCTCGGCGACCTCGGCGTGCCAGTACTCGTTGGCCTTGGTGGTGTCGACCTCGAACTCGAAGCGGTCGGTCATCTCGGGCTTGATGTCCGCGACATCGGTGTAGAACTGCTCGTACCACCGGCGCAGCTGGTAGACCGGACCGTCCTCCTCGCACAGCAGCGGGTTCTGCACCGCCACCTTGTTCTCCCAGATGTGCACGTCCTGGAGGAAGCCCTCACCGAAGGACTCGGTGTAGCGCTCGGCGATGTAGTCGACGGTCTTGTCGTCCAGCCCCTCGGGCTTCTGGACGCTGATGCCGTACTGCAGCGTGAACGAGTCCGGCCCGGTCGGGATGTGGCAGTTGATGAGGATGACCTCGGTGACGAAGCCCTTGTAGTCGACCGTGAGCCAGTTGATCATGTAGGACGGCCCGTAGTAGGTCGCCACCGACTTCAACGTCGAGTTGGCGTCGCTGTAGCCGCCGGTGGTCTTGTCGGGGCGGCCGGTCGACTCCATGAACTGGGTCGCGGTGTGGCCCTCGAAGATGTTGCGGAAGCTCGTCGGGAACGCGAAGTGCACGTAGTAGAAGTGCGCCATGTCGGCCACGTTGTCGATCAGCTCGCGGCAGTGCGAACCGTTGATCTCCTTGGTGTGCCACGACCACGGCGTGTACTTGTCGGTGAGCACGTCGGGCAGCTCGGGCGGGAGGATGTCGCGGTCGGCCGCCGAGCCCTCGGGGTCGTTCCAGATGAGCAGCTGGCCGTTGACGACCGCCGTCTCGTAGCGCTGGGTGCGGGCACGCAGCGGGACCCGGCGGGCGTAGGGGATCTCCTTGCACTTGCCGTCGCCGCCCCACCGCCAGTCGTGGAACGGGCAGGCGATGTTGTCGCCCTTGACCTCACCCTGGGTCAGGTCGCCACCCATGTGCCGGCAGTAGCCGTCGAGGACGTTGAGCTCACCCTTGCTGTCCTGCCAGACGACCAGCTTGGTGCCGAACCCGTTGATCGCGTGCGGCTTGCCGTCCGAGAACGTCGAGGCGAGGCCCAGGCAGTGCCAGCCGCGCGCGTAGCGCAGAGGGGTCGTCCCGTGGTCGAGCGTTCGGGTGTCAGCCATGTAGAACACGTTACAGTTTTGCCGCTACTCTTACAACGTGCACATCGATCTGGAACCCCAGCAGAAGGCCCTGCGCGAGGAGCTGCGCGAGTACTTCACCGCACTCGTGACGCCCGAGATCCGGGCCGGCCTCTCCTCCGCCACGGGCGAGTTCGGCGAGGCCGGCGTCTACAAGGACGTCATCCGCCAGATCGGCAAGGACGGCTGGCTCGGCATCGGCTGGCCGAAGGAGTACGGCGGCCAGGACCGCTCGATGGTCGAGCAGCTGATCTTCACCGACACCGCCGCCATCGCCGGCGTCCCGATCCCCTACCTGACGCTCAACACCGTCGGGCCCACGATCATGCGCTACGGCACCGACGAGCAGAAGGAGTTCTTCCTCCCGAAGATCCTCGCCGGCGAGCTGCACTTCTCGATCGGCTACTCCGAACCCGGCTCCGGCACCGACCTCGCGTCGCTGCAGACCAAGGCCGTCCTCGACGAGGCCGCCGGCGAGTGGGTGATCAACGGCCAGAAGATGTGGACCTCGCTCATCCAGTACGCCGACTGGATCTGGCTGGCCTGCCGCACCGAGCCCGACCAGCCCCGCCACAAGGGCCTGTCGATGATCCTAGTGCCGGCCGACGCCGAGGGCGTGTCGTACACCCCGGTCCACACCGTCGCCGGTGTCGGCACGTCGGCGACGTACTACCAGGACGTCCGCGTCCCGGCCTCGAACCTTGTCAGCGAGCGCGGCGGCGGCTGGGCACTGATGACCAACCAGCTCAACCACGAGCGGGTGTCGCTGACCTCGGCCGCGCCGCTGGTGCACTCCCTGCAGCTGGTCCGCGAGTGGGCGACCAGCACCGTGAACCCGGACCCTTCGACAGGCTCAGGAACCAGGAGGGTCATCGACTCCGAGCTCGTCCAAGCCGCGCTCGGCCGGGCCCACGCGCGGGTGGAGGCACTCTCGCTCATCAACTGGAAGCTCGCCGCCGACGCCGACCACGGCGTCGCGCTCTCCCCCGCGGAAGCCTCCGCCACCAAGGTCTACGGCTCCGAGCTCGCGACCGAGGTCTACCGGTCGCTGATGGAGATCGTCGGCCCCCACGCCGGCATCACCGCCGACTCCCCCGGCGCCGCGATCGCCGGCCGGCTGGAGCGCTTCTACCGCTCCTCGTTGGTGATGACGTTCGGTGGCGGCACCAACGAGATCCAGCGGGACATCATCGGCTACGTCGGACTCGGCCTGCCGGCCGCGAAGCGCTAGGACGGACATGGACTTCCTTTTCACCCCCGAGCAGGACGAGGCGGCGGCGCTGGCCGCGGAGATCCTCGCCGACAAGGCGACGACCGAGCGCATGAAGTCCGTCGAAGCCGCGGGCGACCGGTTCGACCGCGAGCTGTGGGCGACCCTCGGTGACGCGTTCGACTGGACGGAGCTCGACCTGATCGAGCTGTCCCGCGTGCTGATCGAGGTCGGCCGCAAGGTCGCACCGGTCCCGCTCGCCGTGCACGCGGCCTGCATCACCTTCCTCCAGGGTGCCGGCCGACCTGCGGACCGCGCCCTGTACGCCGCCGCGGTGGCCGAGGAGCGCTCGCACCTGCCGTCCGCCCCGACCGTCACCGTCGACGCCAGTGGCGCCCTCACCGGCACCAAGACCCTGGTCCGCGCTGGCATGGCGGCCGACGCGCTGCTCGTCACCGCGACCGGGCCCGACCCTTCGACAGGCTCAGGGACCACCGGGGTCTACCTGGTCGACGCCACCGCCTCCGGACTCGACCGCACGCCCCAACGCACCAGCGACGGCGACACCGCCGCGCTCATCCAGCTCACCGACGCACCGGGGGTTCTTGTCGCCTCGAGCGCCGGGGACGGACAAGATTCCCCGGTGCGTCGCCTGCACGAGCTGCTGATGACGTGCGCCGCCGCGGAGCAGCTCGGGGTGACCGAGGGCGCGCTCGCGCTCACGTCGGCGTACGCCAAGACCCGTGAGCAGTTCGGGCGGCCGATCGGGACCTTCCAGGCCGTCTCGCAACGGCTGGCCGACGGGTTCATCGACGTGCTGGCGCAGCGGCTGACGTTCTGGCAGGCCGCCTGGCGGCTCCAGGAGGGGTTGCCGGCCGCCACGGAGGTGGCGGTCGCCAAGCTGTGGGCGGCCGACGCCGGCCACAAGCTCGCGCACACCACCGTCCACGTGCACGGCGGCGTCGGCATCGACCTCGACGGTGAGGCTCACCGCTACTTCACCTCCGCCAAGCGGTTCGAGTTCCTCTTCGGCAGCGCCACCGACCAGGCCCTGGCCATCGGTCGATCCTTTTCCTCGATCTGATAACACTGCGCCTCCCCAACGGCCAGCCCTCTCCCTAGAGTGGGGCGGCGTCCGGGCCGCTCCACACCGCACCCGGCGCGCGCTCCACTCGACTTCACCCTGGGGGATGGCCATGGCCGCCACACGGATCACACGTGCGCCCCTGCGCACCCTCGTCGCCGCAGCCGCGGTGGCGCTCGCCGTCACGACGACGCTCCAGCCCACGGCGCACGCGAGCGTCTCGGCGACACCGACCAAGACCGCCGGGCTGTCGGGCGAGGCCGTCTTCGACCTCGCCGTGCTCGACAGCGGGCGGGTGATCCTGGGCGGCCGGTTCACCGGCGTCGGCGCCTTCCCCCGCAGCAACCTCGGAGCGCTCCTGCCGAGCGGGAAGGCCGACCCGGCCTTCGCGCCGAGCACGAACGGCGACGTCCGCGCCGTCGCGGCGTCGGAGGACGGCACGCGGGTCTTCATCGGCGGCACCTTCACCGAGGTCAACGGCCAGCCCCGCCAGAACCTCGCGGCGCTCGACGCCGTGACCGGAGCCCTGATCACGGACTGGCAGGCCGACACCGTCGGCGCGGACCCGACGGTCCGTTCGCTCGACGTCCACGGCGACCGGCTCTACGTCGGCGGGCGGTTCGACGGGATCGACGGCACGGCCAAGCAGAAGCTGGCTGCCGTCGGAGTCACCAGTGGCAACACCCTCGCGTGGAACACCTGGACCAACGGGAACGTCGCCGAGGTCCGGGTCTCCCCCGACGGCCAGACGGTTTGGGTGGGCGGGGCCTTCTCGAAGATCCGCGGCATGGCCCGCGCCTACTTCGGCGGCATCGACGCCACCACCGGCTACCCGAACGCGTTCAGCCGGGACAGCTGGGGTGGCGTGGTCATCACGGTCGGGACCAGCCCGGACGGCGGGACCGTCTACGTCGCCACCGAGAACAACCACCTCTTCGCCTACGACTGGGCAGCGTCCAAAGAGCTGTGGCGCACGCGGATGAGCGGCAACGTCCAGGCGATCGCCGCGTCGCCCACCGAGATCTACATCGGCGGCCACTTCTCGTCCTTCGCCGACTACAAGGTGAAGCGGCCCTCGCTCGCCAGCGTCGTCGCGAGCACCGGGGCACCCACGTCCTGGGACACGAAGGCGACCGGGCTGCTCGGCGGTGGCTGGTCGCTCGTCATCGACGGCAGCACGTTGCACGTGGGCGGGCAGTTCACCCGGTTCGACGGCGTGCAGCAACGGCTCTACGCCCGCTTCGCGGGCACACCCACGCCGTAGGGCTACTCGCCCAGCAGCCGCCCGACGCCGTTGGTGAGCCGCACGGCGTAGAAACCGGTGTGCACGTCGGTGTACCAGACCTGCTTGTTCCTCACGTCCCACGCCGGCCGCGACATCGCGTAGGAGCCCACCTCGGGCAGCAGGCCCGGGCTGGGCAGCTTCGGCTTGTTGAAGTACGCCACCTCCCGCGGCCGCTCCGGGTCCCGGATGTCGAAGACCCGCAGGCCGGACAGGATCATCGAGCAGGCCGCGAGCCCGGGGTCCTTGCGCTCCGGGACCGAGCAGTAGTGGGCGGCATAGCCCTGCGCCGGTGAGACGTTGCCGGGGTCGCGGAACAGGTCGTCGGTGCGGAGCCGCGGCTGGTGCACCTCGAGCCGGATGTCGGAGACGATCTCGGGGTTCCGCGGGTCGTCGACGTCGATGATGCGAGCGGCACCGACCGGCGCGGTGCGGAACCTGCCTAGGGACTCGAACGTGAACAGGTCGATGAACTCGTCGACCTCCAGGACGTACTGGTGACCGTCGACGGTGAACGGCTCCGCCGACTGCGGGATCGACACCTCCGGCCACGTCAGCTCCGAGAGCTTCCGCACCTCGGGGTCGGGGCGACGCTCCTGCACCTGCGACACGTCGTAGATGTGGAGCCCCCCACCGCTGAGGATGCCGCCGGTGCCGGGTGAGCCGATGTTGGCGACGTACATGGTCCGGCCGTCGGCCGAGAACCGGAGGCCGTGGTAGATGTGGCCGTTCTCGTTGAAGACGATCTTCGGCCGGCGCGGGTTCGAGATGTCGAGCGCGGTCAGGTTGCCGCCGGCGGCGCCTGCCGCCCAGAACGTCCTGCCGTCCGGCGACAGGCCGCTCTCGTGACCGAACAGCACCGACGGGAACGTCGAGAGCAGCTTCGGTCGTCGGCAGTCGCCGCTCACGTCGTAGATGTCGACGAAACCCGGCGCCGTGCCGAGCGTGCCCATCACGGCGATGAGCAGGCCGCGCCGCTGGTGGACCATCAGCGACTCGTGGGGAGCGACCATCGCCGGCGTCATCAGGTTGGCGGTACGGCGGGGCCGCTCCGGGTCGCTCATGTCGAGCGCCACGACGCCGAGCCCGTCCTCGAGCACCCCGCCGAGGATGTCGCGCGGCATGATCGGGTCGGAGTCGTAGTACGCGCAGACCCGGCCCGTCCGGTCGACGTACCGAAGCGTCTTGAAGCCGCCCGTGCCGCCGTAGTGGCCCACCTGCCGGGTGTTGCAGAGGTAGCCACGCGCGGCCCGACCCGAGGTGTAGTCGGCCTTCGGCACCCGTCCCTGGAGGTCGCCCTCGGGACGGGAGCCCGGACCGCACCTCGCCTCGGGCACCGGGCTCGCCACCCGCGGCTCGTCGTCGAAGGCGTCGGCCGCGAAGGTCCCCGCCAGCACCGCACTCACCGCGACAGCGGTCACCACCAGCCGTCGCCACGGGCTCTGTCCGTCGGCCACCCCATGCATGTGCGGCAGGCTACGGCAGCAGGGCGCGCGCGGTCTCGCCCAACCGCACGACGTACAGGCCGCTGGTGGCGTCGGAGTACCAGACCGTGCCGCTGTCGACGTCCCACGCCGGCTGGGACAGGGCGTTGCTGCCCTTCTTCCCGGGCTGGTTGAAGTAGCCGATCTCGCGCGGGTTCTCCAGGTCGCTGATGTCGAACAGCCGCAGGCCGGACGCGATCATCGAGCAACCCACGATCCTCGGGTCGTCGCGGGTCGGGACCGAGCAGTAATGGGCGGAGTAGCCGCCGAGCGGACTGCTGGCTCCCGGGTCGTCGAACAGCTCGTCGGTGCGGTTCTCGGGCTGGTGCACCTCGAGCCGGAGGTCGGAGACGACGTAGGGGTTCGCCGGGTCGTCGACGTTGATGATGCGTGCGGCGCCGACCGGGCCCTTGGTGGTGAACGTGAAGCCGTCGCCGAACAGGTCGCTGAACTCGTCGACCTCCAGGACGTACTGGTGGCCGTCGCGCTCGAACGGCTCGGCGACCTGCGGGATCGAGACCTCGGGCCACTCCAGCCGCCCGATCTCGCGAATCTCCGGTTGCGCAACCCTCTCGTCGACCTCCGAGACGTCGAAGATCCGCAGGCCGGGGCGGTCGAGGACGCTGTTGCGGCTGGGGGTGCCCATGTCGGCGACGTACATGGTGTCGCCGTCGTCGGACAGCCGGAGGCCGTGCGAGACGACTCCCGGCTTGGACGCGAGGATCCGCGGCCGCCGCGGGTTCGTCAGGTCGACCGCGGTCATCAGGAAGCCCGCGGACCCCGACGACCAGAACGTGCGGCCGTCGGGCGAGAAGCCGCTCTCGTGGCCGAGCAGCCCGGACGGAGTCGACGACATCAGCCTCGGTCGCCGGCAGTTCTTGCTGATGTCGTAGACGTCGAGGATGCCGGGCGCCGTCAGCAGGTTGCCCATCACAGCGGCGAGCAGGCCGCGCTCCTCGTTGACGAGCAGCGACTCGTGCGGGCTGAGCATCGCCGGCGTCATCAGGTTCGCGGTCTTTCGGGGCTTCGCCGGGTTCGTCATGTCGAGCACGATCACGCCGAGGCCGTTGCCGTTGAGCAGGTTCGTCACCGCGTCGAGCGGGAACATTCGGGTCGAGTCGTAGTAGGCGCAGGTGCGCCCGGACGCGTCGGTGTAGCGCTGCACCTTGAACCCGCCGGTCCTGCCGTGCCGACCGACCAGCTCGGTGTTGCAGGTGTAGCCCTGCGCGGCCCGTCCCGAGGCGACGTCGGCCGCCGGCACCCGGCCCTGGATCGACGTCTCCGGGCGGGAGCCGGGAGCGCACTCCGCGACCGGCACTGCCTCGGCGGACTCGTCGTCGTCGCCGACCGCGGCGACCATGCCGCCGCCGGCGACGACCGCCGCGGCAACGGCGGCGATGGCGACCTGACGCCAGCCGCCCGCGCGCCGCACGTCAGATCCCGGCGATTCCGTCGAGCTTCTTGACCGTCGCCTCGAACTCGGCGACCAGGTCGGCCACCACCTCGGAGACCGGTCGCACCTCGTTCATCCGGCCCACGATCTGCCCGACGGGCATCGAGATCACGTCCGGGTCCCCGGAGGCGTTGATCCGGTTGTGGGCGTCGGAGACCAACAGGTTCTGCAGCGGCATCGGGAGCGGGGCGGGAGCACCCTCCTCGGCCCAGGCCTCGGTCCACTTGGTCTTCAGCAGCCGGGCCGGCTTGCCGGTGTAGATCCGGGTGCGGACGGTGTCGGAGGACGTCGCCCGCAGGAACGCGGTCTCCCAACCGGTGTTGCTGGTGAGGTTGCGGTACTCCTCGGTGCCGAGCCAGATCGAGCCGGTCCACACGCCCTGGGCACCGAGCGCGAGCGAGGCCGCGATCTGGCGGCCGGAGCCGATGCCGCCGGCGCCGAGCACCGGCACGTCCGGCCCGACGGCGTCGACGATGTCGGGGGTGAGCACCATCGAGGCGATCTCGCCGGTGTGACCGCCGGCCTCGTAGCCCTGGGCGACGATGATGTCGACGCCGTTGGAGACGTGGCTGACGGCGTGCTTGGGCGCCCCGGCCAGGGCGGCCACCTTGAGCCCGGCCGCGTGGCACTGCTCGATCACGTCGTTCGGGGGCGTGCCGAGTGCGTTCGCGATGAGCACCGGACGGTGCTGCAGCGCCACGTCGACGTGGGAGCGGGCCATCGAGTGCAGCCAGCCGAGGACGCCCTCACGACCCTCGCCCTCCGGCAGCGGCGGCACGCCGAGCTTGAGGAGCGTCTCGTCGACCCATTTCTTGTGGTCCTCCGGGATGTACGACGACAGGTCGGTCGACGTGCCCTCGGTGGGGATCTTCATCGGCATCACCACGTCGACGCCGTACGGCTTGCCGTCGGTGTTCTCGTCCATCCAGTCGAGCGTCTTGTCGAGCTCCTCGGCGTCGTTGAAGCGGACGCAGCCGAGCACGCCGAGACCGCCGGCGCGGGACACCGCAGCAGCGACGTGCTCCGACGGGGTGAAGGCGAAGATCGGGTACTCGATGCCGAAGGCATCGCACAGCGCGGTACGCATCAGGCGGTCACTCCACTCGTCGCGGTCTGGGCGGTGCCGGCCTGCTGGGCGCTGATCGCCATCTCCTTCGCGGCCGGGTACTGCGCCTTGCCGGTGGCGTTGCGGGGGATCTCGTCGACGAGCGTCAGCACCCGCGGCAGCTTGTAGCCCGACAGCTCCTTGCGCAGGAACGTGCGCAGCTCCTCGAGCTCCACCTTCTGGCCCTCGCGAGGCTGGACGACGGCAGCGACGGTCTGGCCGTACTTCTCGTCGGGCAGGCCGACGACGAGCACGTCGTAGACGGCAGGGTGCGCCTTGATCGCCATCTCGACCTCCTCCGGGTAGACCTTCTCGCCACCGGTGTTGACACAGTTCGAACCGCGTCCGAGCAGCGTGATCCGGTTGCCCTCCTCGATCCGTGCGTAGTCCCCCGGCACGGAGTAGCGGACGCCGTCGATCTCGTAGAACGTGCGCGCCGACTTCTCGGGGTCCTTGTAGTAGCCGACCGGGACGTTGCCCGCGCGGGCGGTGCGCCCGACCTTGCCGACGTCGGCGACCGGGTCGAGCACGTGGCCCTCGTCGGAGATGACCGCGGTGTTGGCGCCGATCGAGACGACGGGACCATCGGTCGACAGGGCGCTGGCGTCCTGGAGGCCGGTGCCCTGGAAGCCGGTCTCCGAGGACCCGATGGAGTCGGTGAAGACCGCGTTCGGGAACGCCGCCATCCAGCGCTCCTTGACGGCCTTGCTGAAGATCGCGGCGCTGCTGGCGATCGCGAACAGCGACTGGCCGCTGAACGGCCGGTCGGTGCCCTGGCTCTCCTCGTAGGCCTCGATGAGCGGCCGCGCCATGGCGTCACCGGTCATGAACATCATGTGCGCCTGGTTCTCGTCGATGATCTGCCAGGTGCGCACCGGGTCGAACTTCGGCTCGAGGATGGTGAGCTGGCCGGCGAACAGGTGCATGAGCAGGCTGGCCTGGGCGCCGCCGTGCATCAGCGGGCTGAGCGGGAAGGTGACGAGGCCGTCCTCGGTCGCCTTCTTGGACTGGTCGTACTCCTCCAGCGGCTCGCCGGTCATGAAGTCGATGCCGCCGCCGAGCACCCGCCAGAAGTCCTCGTGGCGCCACATGACGCCCTTCGGGTACCCGGTGGTGCCGCCGGTGTAGATGATGTGGATGTCGTCGGGGCTGCGCTCGCCGAAGTCACGGGCGTCACTCTGGTCGGCGACCGCGTCGGCGAGCAGCACGCCGCCGTACGACGAGAAGTCGCTCTGGTCGTCGGGCTCGATCGGGTCCGGCAGCACCACGAACGTCTGGAGCTTGTCGTGCTTCGGCGACACCTCGGCCACCAGGTCGCTGTAGACCCGGTCGTGCACGACGCCCTTGAGGTCGGCGTTGTCGAAGATGTAGTCGAGCTCGCCGGCGACGTACCGGTAGTTCACGTTGATCGCGACGGCACGCACCTTGAGGATCGCGAGCAGGGCGATCACGTGCTCGATGCTGTTCTTGGCGTAGAGGCCGACGTGGTCGCCCGTGCCGATCCCGCGCGAGGCCAGGAAGTGCGCGAGCTTGTTGCTCTCGGTCTCCAGCTCCGCGTAGGTGATCGTGCGCTGGCCCACCTTCACGGCGGGCTTGTCGGGGGCCGCGTCGACGGCATGTTCGAAGAGGTCGGCGATGTTCAAGGCCACACCCCGAGACTAGAACACGTTTCAGTTCTTCGCTAGCGTTGTTCGTATGACGACGACGGATGTTCCTGTGCCCGCGACGGACGCGGAGCCGCACTGCCTGGTCGAGCTGGTCGGCCACACCCTGGTGGTCACCATGAACCGGCCCGAGGTCCGCAACGCGCTCTCGGGCGAGATGCTCGCGATCATGGAGCAGGCCTGGGACCGGGTGAACTCCGACCCCGAGGTGCGGGTCTGCATCCTCACGGGCGCGGGCGGCGCGTTCTGCGCGGGCGCCGACCTGAAGTCGATGAACAAGAAGCCGCCGTCGGAGAGCTTCGAGTCCGGTGAGTACGACCCGTCGGTCATCAAGGGGCTGCTCAAGGGGTTCCGGCTCACGAAGCCGCTGATCGCCGCCGTCGAGGGTCCGGCGATCGCGGGCGGCACCGAGATCCTCCAGGGCACCGACATCCGGGTGGCCGGCGAGTCCGCGAAGTTCGGCGTGTCCGAGGCGCGCTGGAGCCTCTACCCGATGGGCGGGTCCGCCGTCCGCCTCCCCCGGCAGATCCCCTACACCGTCGCTGCGGAGCTGCTCCTCACCGGCCGCCACGTCAAGGCGCCGGAGGCCAAGGAGCTGGGCCTC
Organism: Nocardioides silvaticus; assembly: GCF_003160695.1. GTDB lineage: Bacteria > Actinomycetota > Actinomycetes > Propionibacteriales > Nocardioidaceae > Nocardioides > Nocardioides silvaticus. The sequence continues at coordinate 413,494 of NZ_QGDD01000002.1, read as the reverse complement.
ATCGGCCACGTCGTGCCGGACGGGCAGGCCCTGGCCAAGGCCCACGAGATCGCCGACCTGATCGCGGCCAACGGGCCGCTGGCCGTGCAGGCGATCCTCAAGACCATGCGCGACTCCGAGGGCAAGCACGAGGACGAGTGCTGGGCCGACGACGCCCGCGTCGGCGCCGCGGTGTTCGCCTCCGAGGACGCGAAGGAGGGCCCGCGGGCCTTCATGGAGAAGCGCACGCCCGAGTTCAAGGGCCGCTGACCCGCTAGTTTGCGGCCGTGGAGCTCTCCGAAGTCCTCGGCATCCTCCTCGCCACCGGGATCCTCGCGGGCACCGTCGCCTGGGGCGTCGTGCGCACGAAGCGCGAACGCGAGCGCGTCGCGGCGCGCAATGCGGCCCTTCGTGCGCACGCCGCGCATCGCGAGTGGGACTTCACGGAGCGGGAGGACCGCCTCCTCGGCAAGTACGACGGTGCGCCGTTCGGCCGCGGCCGGGCCCGGAAGGTCGTCAACGTCCTGAGCGGCCGGCACGACGGACGCCCCTTCACCGCGTTCGACTACGAGTACGTCACGACCTCGGGGTCGGGCAAGGGACGCAAGACCCACCAGCACCGCTACTCGGTCGTCGCGCTCGAGCTCGGTCTCCACACGCCCGGTCTCGAGGTGTCTCCCCAGGACTTCCTCGCCCGCATCGTCGACGCCGTCACCGGCCGCGACCTCGAGATCGGCCACCCCGTCTTCGACCGGACGTTCTCGGTGACGTCACCCTCGCCCGACTTCGCCCGCGACCTGCTCTGCCCGGCCGTGGTCGAGGTCGCCCTGCACCACCCCCAGCTCGCCTGGCGGTTCCAGGGCGACGCGATGCTCGTGATCCGCGAGGGCGAGCACTCACCGCACGAGATCGAGGGCAAGCTGCACTTCATGGACGCGGTCCTCGACCGGGTCCCGCCGCACGTCAGGGACCGGCTGCTCGGCTGACCTCCGCGCCCGAGCGGCCACCCGGCAGCATCCTCGGCAGCATCCGGGGCAGCAGCCGGCGGCCCAGCACCATCGCCAGGTGCGCGCCGAGCGCGACGAAGAAGCAGATGTGCGCCGCGACGTGGACGGCGACCGGGCCGTCGTCGACGGCGACGAGCAGCAGCCCGGAGGCGGGCACGGCGAACATGAGGGTCAGCAGGGCCAGCTCGGTGGCATGGACGATCCGTTGGTCCAGCGGCGTCAGCCGCGGGTCCCAGGGCGGCAGCGGCGTCGTCCGACGCCACCCCACCCGCGCCGCGCCGAGCAGCAGGATCAGCAGGCCGAGCAGCACGTGCGCCTCGGGCAGGCTGACACCCTGGGCCGGCAGGTCGCCCGCCCAGAGGTCGTCCCACGCCGCGCCGAGGGTGTCGTCGGCGCGATCCTCCCGAGCGTCCTGCCGCGCCTCGCACCGGTCCTCGACCCGGTCGAGCCGGTCGTCCTCGGCGTCCGAGGTGTCGCCTCCGCCGCGATCCTCACCGGCGGGGTCGCACTCGACCTTCGGCACGTCGCCGTCGGTCTCCATCGTGTAGCCGACGACGAACTGGAGCGCGAAGGCGAGGACCGTCAACCAGTGCAGGGCCTTCGTGACCGCGCCGTACCCGTGCTCCCCGTTGCGCAGCCTCACGGGCCGAGCGTTACCCGACCGACCGCTCGCCAGTCCAGTACTGCGCCCGCAACGCCTTCTTGTCCGGCTTCCCGAGCGCCGTCAGCGGGAGCGAATCGGCGACGAGCACGTCCTTCGGGACGTGCACCGAGCCCTTGCGCTCCTTGACCGCGGCCTTGATCTCGTCGGTCATGCGCGCCACCGACTCCTCGTCGGCGGGCGCGTCGGGGCGCAGCACGACGATGGCGGTGACCGCCTCTCCGAACTTCTCGTGCGGGGTGCCGATGACGCCCACCTGGGCCACCATCGGGTGCTCGGCGACGACGTCCTCGACCTCGCGCGGGAAGACGTTGAAGCCCCCGGTGACGATCATGTCCTTGGTGCGGTCGACGATGTACCAGAAGCCGTCCTCGTCCTCGCGCGCCACGTCGCCGGTGTGCATCCAGCCGTCCCGGAAGGTCTCCGCAGTCTGGTCCGGCAGCTGCCAGTAGCCGCCCGCCAGCAGCGGGCCCGCGACGCAGATCTCGCCCGGCTCGCCCACCGGCACCGGCTGGCCGTCCTCGCCGAGCAGCGCTGTGCGCAGGAAAGCGGCCGGCCGGCCGCACGAGCTGAGCCGCTTCTCGATCGGCTTGCCGTCGCCGTCGACGTGATCGCCCTTGGGGAAGTAGGTGATGACCATCGGCGCCTCGGACTGTCCGTAGTACTGGGCGAAGATCGGGCCGAACCGCTCGATGGCCTCCTTGAGGCGGACCGGGTTGATCGCCGAGGCGCCGTAGTAGACGGTCTCGAGCGACGACAGGTCCCGGGTGCGGGAGTCCGGATGGTCCATCAGCGCGTAGAGCATGGTCGGGACCACCATCAGCGAGTTGATCTTCTTCTCCTCGATCGTCGCGAGCACCTCGGCGGGGTCGAAGCGCGCGGAGACGAAGAGGGTGCCGCCCTTGATCACCGTCGGCACGAAGAACGCCGCACCGGCGTGCGAGAGCGGGGTGCACATGAGGAAGCGCGGGCTCTCCGGCCACTCCCACTCGGCGAGCTGCACCTGGCTCATCGTGTTCATCGCCTGGACGGTGCCGATCACGCCCTTGGGCTTGCCGGTGGTGCCGCCAGTGTAGACGAGCGACACGATGTGGTCCGGCGGCAGCAGTCGCGCCTCCAGCGGCACCGCGTCGAACGTCGCCGCGACCGCGGTCAGGTCGGACCCGACCGCCGCGAGCGACTCCGGCACCGGACCGATGGTGAGCACCTGCTTGAGCCCGGGGCACTTGTCGAGCAGCTCGAGCGCCCGCTCCTCGAAGTAGGGATCGATGATCAGCGTGTTGATGCCTGCGTCGTTGATGACGTAGGCGTGGTCGTCGGCGCTGCCGAGCGGGTGCAGCGAGGTGCGCTGGTAGCCCTGGGTCTGTCCGGCGCCGAGGATGAACAGCACCTCCGGACGGTTGAGCGCCAGCAGGGCGCCCGGGGACCCCTGCCCGGCACCGAGCGACTCGAACGCCTGGACGTACTGGCTGATCCGCTCGGCCACCTGGCCGCCGGTGAGCGTGACCTCGCCGAGGTGGATCACCGGGCGGTCCTTGTGCCGCTTGAGTGCCGCCACCATCAGGTGTCCGTTGTGGGCGCCGATCCGCAGGGTGTCGTCCATGACGGCAACACTAGAACGTGTTCTAGATCGAGGACAAGGTTCGCATCGCGAGTCCCAGCGGTCCGGGCGGCGATAGCGTCCCCCCATGGCCAAGCGCCCCCGCTCGCACGGATTCGCCGCGTTCGCACCCGAGGACGTCGCCGACGCCCGCGCCGGGCGGCCTCCTGGCGACCTCCGTTCGTACGGCGAGGAACGCGGCCTCGAGTGGCTCGACCGGGCCCGCCCGCTCGGGTTCACGGCCGCCTCCCCCGGGTTCGACGAGTACCGGTTCAGCGTCCTTCGCGGAATGCTCCCCGGCGGGCGGCACGGCGTGCTCATGCACCAGCTGCTGGAGGTGCCCGTCACCGGGTCGCCGAACGTGAGCGGCAGGCTCTACGGGTCCGTCGTGCGGTCCGGAGGGTCGTGGTGGCGGCCTCGTCTCCCCAACCGCACCGACATCCCGATCATCGGCGACTTCCTGGACCCGCCGACCGACGACAGTCCCCGCGAGCCGTTCGACACCGATGCCGTGTGGATCCCCACCACGGCGGTCGCCTGCCTCGTGCCCGAGAGCGTGCTGCCGCTCTTCCTGACCCGCCTCGACCGGCGGGACAAGCTCGCGCCGTACGACTTCGACCAACGGCGTGACCTCTCCGCCCACGGCGCGCCGGACTGGCGGCTGCGCACCCACGGTCGGCCGGTGAGCGACGCCCTGGTCGACCGGTTGCTGACTCCAGCGGTGCAGGAGGTCCTCGGCCGACGCTCCCACGACCCCTACTTCGGGCTGCTGGTGCTCCGGGGCACGCTGGTCGTCCGCCGGAACGGGTTCGTGCTCGACCCCACCGAGCTCGACCGCCTTGCCGTCGACACCTGCACGCTCGCCGACGCGCTGCGCGGGGCCTGTCTCCCCGAGCTCGCACCGCGTCCCCTCACCGAGCCGCTGCCCTCCCCGAGGTCGGAACACCCGGAGGTCACCCCTGCCTGGCGGGACGGCTACATCCGGGTGGCCACCAGGCTCGGCCTGGCGATGGAGGACCCGGACGAGCTGCATCGCGCCTTCCCGTCGCTGCCTCTGCCCGGGCGCGTGGTGGCGGCGATGGCCGGGGACCTCGGCGGCGGAGTCCACGGGCGCCTCGTCTACGCCGCGGAGCTGAACCTGGCGGCGTCCGAGCGAGCACGGGGCGCCGTCCTGCTCGCGGCCGCGCCGGGCAGCCCGGAGACTCCGGCGTCGGGGGTGCGCCACGACGACTGGCGACTCGTCCACCACACCCGCGCCGGGACGCACGTCCTGGTGAGCACGATGACGGCGGGCTTCTACCCCGAGGAGCAGGAGGGGCTGGTCGAGCGGGCACTGGCCTTCGCCCGCGCCGGCGGGCTGCTCAGCCGCTGACGCGCCACCTCAGCCGGTCGGCTCGAGCGGCACCTGCAGCGGTCGCACCCCGCCGAGCCGGCGGTGGTAGCGGACGTGGGCGCCGTGCTGCTCCAGGGCGTGCCACAGGGCCTGGTGGGCGGACCACGGCAGCGGCTCGTCGCCGAACCGCCAGCTCTCGCCGAAGCTGATCCACACCGGCGTCCACTCCGCCGCGAGGTCCCACTCGCCGTGGTGCTTCATCACCAGCGACCGACGGATCTGGAACGCCTGCCGGGGCCCGTCGACGCAGATCGGCGCGGTCGCGACCGGCCACACCCGCAGGTCGAGCTCCATCAGCTCGAGCTCCAGGTCCTCGAGCACGCGCGGGTCCACCAGGACGGTCGCGACGTTCTCGTGAGGAAGGCGCCTCATGCGCCCGCAGGTTAGCCCCGACCGCCGACTCCACGCCATGCTTGACCCCATGCGGTTCACCGAGCACGAGCTGACCTTGGCGCTCACGGGGGCGGCGAAGTCCGTGCACGGGGCCCGCAAGGACGTGCGCAAGCGCAAGCTCGACCCCGACGCCGCCTGGGAGGAGCTGAGCCGCTACGAGCGGTTCCAGCTGCTCGACGCGCTCGGCGGGCAGATCCTGCCGGTGCTGGTGGCGCTGCCGGACGTCGACGTCGCCGCGGGCCAGCGGGCGTCGTACTCCACCGACCAGGTGCAGCGGGTGGTCGAGGAACAGGTCGGCGACGGGCTCGGGCGGGTACGACGCGCCGTGGTGGTCAAGGCGCGCACGGTGCTGGTGCAGACCGCCCTCGCCCACCTGCCCCCGCGGCTCGACCCGGACGCCCTGCGGCACACCGAGGAGTAGGCAGGGGCTAGGCGAGCAGCTCCGCGACCTGGCGCACCTCGTCGGCACTGCGGCAGCTGAGGAGCAGCGTGGTCACGCCGGTCTCCTCCCACGCCGCGACCCGGTCCTTGACGTAGGCCTCGTCGCCGATGATGTGCATCTCCTCGACCAGCTCGTCGGGGATCAGCGCCGTGGCCTCCTCGCGCTTCTGCGCGAGGAACAGCTCCTGCACCTGGTCGGTGATGGCGGCGTAGCCCATGCGCTCGAAGACGTTCTTGTGGAAGTTCTGGTCCTTGGCGCCCATGCCGCCCATGTAGAGCGCCACGACCGGCTTGATGCCGTCGATGACCGCGCGGCGCTCGTCCTCGCTCGAGGTGATCTGCAGGTGGCAGGTGGCGGCGATCTCGAAGTCGGCGCGGGTCCGGCAAGCGCCCTCGCGCGCGAAGCCCTCGTCGAGCCAGGGTTGGTACATGCCGGCGCTCTTGGGCGTGTAGAAGATCGGGATCCAGCCGTCGGCGATCTCAGCGGTCTGGGCCACGTTCTTGGGGCCCTCGGCGCCGAGCCAGATCGGGATGTCGGCGCGCAGCGGGTGGACGATCGGCTTGAGCGGCTTGCCGAGCCCCACCGAGCCGGGACCGTTGAACGGCAGCGGGTAGTGGGGGCCCTCGTTGGTGACCGGCGCCTCACGGGCCAGCACCTTGCGGATGATCTCGACGACCTCGCGGGTGCGAGCCAGCGGCTTGGCGAACGGCTGGCCGTACCAGCCCTCGACGACCTGCGGGCCACTCACCCCCATCCCGAGGATCACCCGACCGCCGGTGAGGTGGTCGAGGGTCAGCGCGTGCATGGCGATCGAGGTGGGCGCCCGGCCGGACATCTGCACGATCGAGGTGCCGAGGCGGACCCGCGAGGTCTCCCGCCCCCACCACGCCAGCGGCGTGAACGCGTCGCTCCCCCACGCCTCCGCGGTGAAGATCGCGTCGAACCCGGCGTCCTCGGCCGCGGCGACCAGCTCGCCGACGCCCTGCGGGGGCTGCGCGCCCCAGTAGCCCAGCTGCAGTCCAAGCTTCATGCGACACATCATGCCGTACTTGAAGCGCAAACTAGAACGTGTTTCACTTTCGCCCATGAGCCGCACCCTGCAGGCGCCGGTCACCGTCGCCTTCGACTACACCCGTTCGACAGGACCCGTGATCGGTCGCTTCTTCTCCGGCCTCAGGGACGGCGTGGTCATCGGCGGACGCACGTCGGCCGGCGAGGTCGTCGTACCGCCGCTGGAGTTCGACCCGGTCACCCACGAGCCGACCACCGACTTCGTCGAGGTCTCCTCGGTCGGGACCGTCACCTCCTGGACCTGGGTGCCGGAGCCGGTCAAGGCCCAGCCGTTCGACCGTCCGTTCGCGTTCGCGCTGGTGACCCTCGACGGCGCCACTGCTCCCCTGCTGCACGCGCTCGACGTGACCTCGCCGGAGGACGTCTCCACCGGGATGCGCGTCCGGGTCCGCTGGGCCGCCGAGCGCACCGGCGCCATCACCGACATCGCGTGTTTCGAGCCGCTGGCGCCCGGTGAGGCCTCGACAGGCTCGACCAACGAGGCGTCCAGTCAGGTGGTCGAGCCTGTCGAGACCCCCGTGACCGGCGTCGTCGTCCCGGTGTCGCTCGACTATGACTACGCCGCCTCGCCCGAGGAGTCGCTGTTCTACCGCGGTCTCAACGAGGGCAAGATCATGGGCCAGCGGTGCCCGACCTGCCAGAAGGTCTACGTGCCGCCGCGCAGCGCCTGCCCCGCCGACGGCACGCCGACCGAGGAGGAGGTCGAGCTCTCGCAGACCGGGACCATCACGACGTTCTGCATCGTCAATGTCCCGTTCCTCGGGCAGAAGATCACGCCGCCGTACGTCTCGGCCTACGTCCTGCTCGACGGCGCCGACATCGCGGTGCTGCACCTGATCCTCGGCGTGCCCGCCGAGGAGGTCCGGATGGGCATGCGCGTCAAGGCCGTGTGGAAGCCGAAGGAGGAGTGGACGTTCTCGCTCGAGAACATCGACCACTTCGCGCCCACCGGCGATCCGGACGCCGACTTCGACACCTACAAGCACCACCTCTAGGGAGAGCCTTCGATGAGAGACGTTGCAGTCGTCGGGTTCGCCCAGCGACAGATGCCCGAGTTCGACGGGTCGCCGACCTGTGTCGAGCTCCTCGTGCCGCTCTTCAAGGAGTGCTACGAGCAGACCGGCTGGACCCGCAAGGACGTCGGGTTCTGGTGCTCCGGGTCCTCCGACTACCTGGCCGGGCGGTCGTTCTCGTTCGTGCAGGCGGTCGACGCCATCGGCGTGATCCCGCCGGTCAACGAGTCCCACGTCGAGATGGACCTCGCCTGGGCGATGTACGAGGCGTGGATCAAGATCCAGACCGGCGAGGTCGACACGGCCCTCGTCTACGCCTTCGGCAAGAGCTCGGCCGGGGTGCTCCGGCGGACCCTCGCGCTCCAGCTCGAGCCGTACACGATGACGCCGCTCTGGCCCGACACCGTCTCCCTCGCCGGCCTCCAGGCGCGAGCCGGCATCGACGCCGGGCTCTGGGACGAGCGCGCGATGGCCGAGGTCGCCAACCGGTCGCTGACCGACGCGGAGAAGAACGAGTACGCGATCCGCAAGGGCGGGTCGTCGGTCGAAGAGCTCCTCGCGCGGCCGATGTACGCCGACCCGCTCCGCAAGCACGACTGCTCCCCTGTCACCGACGGCGCGGCGGCGATCGTCCTCGCAGCCGGCGACCGGGCCCGGGAGGTGCGGGACCGGCCGGCGTGGATCACCGGCGTCTCCCACCACGTCGACCCCATGGGGATGGGCGTGCGCGACCTCACCCGCTCGCCGTCCGCGCAGCGGTCCGGCGCGGCACTCGACCTCGGCGGCGTCGAGGTGGCCGAGCTGCACGCGCCGTTCAGCCACCAGGAGCTGATCCTGCGTCGCGAGCTCGGCCTGGCCGACGACGTGGCCATCAACCCCTCGGGCGGCGCGCTCACCAGCAACCCGATGTTCTCGGGCGGCGGGATCCGCGTCGGTGAGGCCGCGAAGAAGGTGTGGTCCGGCGACGCCGACAAGGTGCTCGCCCACGCCACCAGCGGTCCCGCGCTCCAGCAGAACCTCGTGTGCACCCTGGCTGCATCGACCGAAGGGAACAACAACTGATGGGCAAGCAGCCTGCAGCGATCATCGGCGTCGGCCAGACGCACCACCGTGCCAAGCGGGAGGACGTCTCGATGGCGGGCCTGTGCCGCGAGGCCATCGACCGCGCCCTCGCGGACGCGAACCTGTCGCTCGACGACATCGACGCGATCGTGGTCGGCAAGGCGCCGGACCTGTTCGAGGGCGTGATGATGCCCGAGCTGTTCCTCGCCGAGGCGCTCGGTGCGGCCGGCAAGCCGCTGCTGCGCGTGCACACGGCCGGCTCGGTCGGCGGTTCGACCGCCATCGTGGCGTCCTCGCTCGTGCAGGCCGGGGTGCACAAGCGGGTGCTGACGGTGGCCTACGAGAAGCAGTCGGAGTCCAACGCGATGTGGGCGCTGTCGGTGCCGCTGCCGTTCAACATGCCGGTGCACGCCGGTGCCGGCGGCTACTTCGCACCGCACGTCCGCTCCTACATCCGTCGCTCGCAGGCGCCGACCCACGTCGGCGCGATCGTGGCGGCCAAGGACCGCACCAACGCGCTGAAGAACCCTTACGCCCACCTGCACAACGAGGGCACCACCGTCGAGACCGTGCTGGCCTCGCAGATGCTGTGGGACCCGATCCGCTACGACGAGACCTGCCCGTCGAGCGACGGCGCCTGCGCGCTGGTGATCGTCGACGAGGACACCGCCGCCTCCTCGCCCAACCCGGCGTGGATCCACGGCACCGTGATGCGGTCCGAGGCCACGACCGCCGCCGAGCGTGACCAGGTCAACCCGCAGGCCGGCCGCGACGCCGCGGCCGCGCTGTGGAAGCAGGCCGGCATCACCAACCCGATCGAGGAGATCGACGCGGCGGAGATCTACGTGCCGTTCTCGTGGTTCGAGCCGATGTGGCTGGAGAACCTCGGCTTCGCGGCGGAGGGCGACGGCTGGAAGCTCACCGAGGCCGGCGAGACGGCGATGGACGGCAGGATCCCGGTGAACTGCTCCGGCGGCGTTCTCTCCTCCAACCCGATCGGCGCCTCGGGGATGCTCCGCTTCGGCGAGGCCGCTCTGCAGGTCCGTGGCGCGGCGGGCGAGCACCAGGTCGACGGCGCCCGGCGAGCGCTCGGCCACGCCTACGGCGGCGGCTCGCAGTTCTTCGCGATGTGGGTGGTCGGCTCCGAGAAGCCGTCGAACTGATGTCGTTCGTGACGGTCGAGCGGCGCGGCGACGTCGCGGTCGTCACGCTGAACCGGCCGGAGCGGATGAACTCCATGGCGTTCGACGTCATGGTGCCGTTCCGCGACGAGCTGCGCCGGCTCAGCGACGACAACGAGGTGCGCGTCGTCGTGCTCACCGGAGCCGGGCGGGGCTTCTGCTCCGGCGCCGACCAGAGCGGCGAGAAGGGCCGGATGCCCAACATCGACGGGCTGACCGGCGTGACCATCGCCCTGCGCGCGATGGAGCTGCTCGACGACATCATCGTGACGCTCCGGCGCCTCCACCAGCCGGTGATCGCTGCCGTCAACGGGCCCGCCATCGGCGGAGGGCTCTGCCTCGCGCTGGCCTGTGACGTCCGGGTCGCCGCGGAGTCGGCGTACTTCCGTGCCGCCGGGATCAACAACGGCCTCACCGCCAGCGAGCTCGGTCTCAGCTACCTGCTCCCCCGCGCCATCGGGTCCTCCCGAGCCGCCGAGATCATGCTCACCGGCCGCGACGTCGACGCTGCCGAGGCCGCCACGATCGGGCTGGTCTCCCGCGTCGTCCCCGACGACCAGCTGCTCGACAGCGCGCTGGAGACCGCCGCCTCGATCACCCGTTGGAGCCGGCCCGGAGTGGAGCTGACCAAGCGCACCCTCCAGGACAGTCTCGACGCCGCCAGCCTCGAGCAGCACATGCACGCCGAGGGCGTCGGCCAGCTGCTGGTCCGGCTGCTCACGAAGAACTTCGAGGAAGCGATCGACGCCCGCAAGGAGAAGCGGGAGCCGCGGTTCCGGGACTGACACGTCGCGCCCGTACTCTTGACCTCGTGATCGAGCTCCGCACCCCGACCCAGATCGAGCAGATGCGGCCCGCGGGCCGCTTCGTCGCCTCGGTGATCAGCGCACTCGCGGAGAAGGCGGACGTCGGGGTCAACCTGCTCGAGCTCGACGAGCTGGCGCACCGGATGATCAAGGACGCCGGCGCGACCTCCTGCTACATCGACTATCACCCCTCGTTCGGCGCGATGCCGTTCGGCAAGGTGCTCTGCACCTCGGTCAACGACGCGGTGCTGCACGGCCTGCCGTTCGACTACACGCTGCAGGACGGCGACCTGCTCTCGGTGGACTTCGCCGCCTCCGTCGACGGCTGGGTCGCCGACTCCGCGCTCTCCGTCGTCGTCGGCACGCCGCGCCCCGAGGACCTCCGGCTGATCGACGTCGCCCAGCAGGCCCTCGACGCCGGCATCGCCGCGGCGCGGTCCGGCAACCGGCTCGGCGACATCTCCGCCGCGATCGGCTCGGTCGCTCGCGGCGCCGGCCTCGGCGTCAACCTCCAGTTCGGCGGCCACGGCGTGGGACGGACCATGCACGGCGACCCGCACGTCCCCAACGACGGTCAGGCGGGGCGCGGCCTCAAGCTCCGCCCGGGACTCGTCATCGCCATCGAGCCGTGGTTCCTCCACACCACCGACGAGATCAGGTTCGACCCCGACGGCTGGACGATCCGCAGCGCCGACGGCTCCCGCGGTGCGCACGTCGAGCACACGATCGCGATCACCGACGGTGACCCGATCGTGCTCACCGCGCGTGACTGAGAGCTCCCCTCGCAGCGCCGCCGAGCGCAAGCAGGACGCCCTCGACCAGCTGACGACGCGGCACCAGGACGGCTGGGTCGCCACGACCTACGACGGCGTGGCGCACCTCGTGCCGCTGTCGATCGCCTGGGTGGAGGAGCGGGTCGTGATCGCACTCGACGCGACCTCCGTGACCGCCCGCGGGATCGCCAGCAGCGGGCGGGCTCGCGTCGGCGTCGGACCGACCCGTGACGTCGTCATGATCGACGCCGTGCTCGAGCGGACCGTCCCGGTCGCCGATGCCGGTGAGCTCGGCGAGGCCTACGCCGGCCAGGCCGACTGGGACCCGCGGCAGAGCGGCGGGAGCTACCAGTACGTCGTGCTCGCCCCACGCCGGATCCAAGCCTGGCGCGAGGTCGACGAGATGGTGGGGCGCACGATCATGCGCGACGGCGCGTGGTTGGTGTGACCACGCCTCCGGTCAGTCGAGCCCCACGATGAAGCCGTAGATCCCGAACGCGACGCCGATCCCGACGATCAGCCAGAGCGAGATCCACGCGTAGGTGTGCATCGTGTGCTGGTAGCTGTTCTCCGAGTAGCCCTCGAAGAGCTCGGGGTTGCTGTCGCTCATCAATCACTCCTGAGGTCGGGCGAGACTTCCTCCTCCACCGTAGCGCCGCTGGGCCCTCGGTGGCCTGTATCGACACCCTCGAACTGCGCGCGCGGTCTTCGTGTCGTGCGCTCGCCCATCAGGAGGACTTCTCTACGTCGACACGGTGCGGATCGTGACGTTCGACCGCGATCTCGTACGCGGACTTTGATCCGGTGCGCGGCTGGTCGCGAGACGCGCTACCCGCGGACCCGAGCCGAGACGGCCCGGATCGCAGACGCGACCAGACCGCAGCTGACGCCGACCGCAATCCCGGTGAACAGGCTGCTCACGAAGGCGGCGACGCGGAGCGGCACCTCCGCCAGGTCCGCGTCGAGCTCACCCAGCACCGGCTCGTCGTCCCCGAACACCTGGTCCCAGAGGAGGTTGTGCACGATCCCGAGCGCGAGTCCGTAGACAGCACCGACCACCAGCAGGGTCAGGACCGGCGAGGGGACACGCGCCCTCAAGGCGACGAGGATCCACACCGCCAACGGACCGATGGTGAGGATCGCAGGGACAGGACCGGCGTCGATCCCTAGGTCGTGCGCGAAGATCCGCGGAACCGACAGCAGCGCGAGACCGAGGACCGCCCAGATCGGGAGACCGGTTCGGTGCCGTGGACGGATCGGGGGCGACGCGGGAGTGGGGCGATCGTGGGTCATGGTCGGGAACGTAGGAGCCGACGGCCCGCGGGGCGTCCCCCGCAGGGCGGCACGAGTACTTCTCAGATCGACGTCGTGAAGCGACTCCTCGTCGCTCGAACGCGATGGTCTCCGGCCGTGAGCGGACGTAACATTCGGCTCCCCGGAAGGCTGAGGTGGGACGGCATGCATGCACGACGAGCGGATCTTCTGCTGTGCCTGGTTGTCGTGATCGCCCTGGCGGTCGTGGTCAGCTCCGACCAGGGCCGGGGCGGTCACGTCAACCCGGTGGCCTACCTGTGGGCCGTCGGGCTCGGCGGCCTCATGCTGATCAGGCGAAGCCACCCACGGCTGGTCCTCGCCCTCACCGTCCTCGGCTTCGTCTCCTACCACGCGGTGGGCTTCCCGTCGATCGGCGTCGCGGTCCCGGTCGCGGCGTCGCTGTACTCAGCGACGGAGATGGGACACGTCCGGGCGGCCGTCGTCGCCGGGCTGTTCGCGCTCGGAGTGTCGACGACGTACCGCGTCCTCGCTGGGCAAGATCCCGCGTTCGTGCTGGGCTACGAGCTGGTCTACCACTTCGCGCTGATCGCGGCAGTCATCCTCCTCGGCCACAGTGTCCGCAACGCACGGAGGCTGCGACGGCGCACCGACCAGGTCACCCGCCTCCTCGAGCGGCAGCGTGCGATGGACGCCGACGCACGCGTCCAACAGGATCGGTTCCACCTGGCGAGAGAGCTGCACGACTCCATCGGACACTCGCTCTCGATCGCATCCCTCTACACCGACATCGCCCGGGAGGCCGGCTCCGACCAGACACGGCGAGAGGAGGCACTGGTGCTGGCTCGGTCGAGCATCGTCGAGTCGCTCGCCCACCTACGCCGCACCGTCAAGGTGCTCCGCGAGCCAGGTCGCGACGCGGGCGAGGACGGACCACGGGTCGCGGACCTCCCGAGTCTCCTCGACGGGCCTGCGGCAGCGGGATACCGGGTGGAGGTCGACGTCGAGCACGGCGTCCGTGAAAGCGGCGCGCCGCCGGACGTCGAGACCGTTGCCTTCCGCGTCGTCCAGGAGGCCGTGACGAACACCTTGCGGCACTCCAACGGCACCCGGATCGACGTCCGGGTGGCGTCCGTCCCCGGAGGGCGACTCGTGGTCAGCGTGAAGGACGACGGGCAGGTCACCGGGTCGACGGCGGCGCCTCGCGGTCACGGGCTGCGAGGGCTGTGCGAGCGGGTCACGGGCCTGGGCGGGATCTTCGACGCCGGCCCCGCGCCGGGCGGTTGGCTCGTCCGCGCCGAGCTTCCCGCAGGAGGTGGCAGTTGATCCGGTTGCTCCTCGTCGACGACCAAGCCCTCCTCCGCGCCGGCCTGCGGGCCGTCCTCGAGCACGGCGGTGACATCTCCGTCGTCGGTGAAGCCGCGAACGGCAAGGAGGCACTGCGGCACGGCCGCGACCTTCGGCCGGACATCGTCCTGATGGACCTGCGGATGCCGGTGATGACGGGGACCGAGGCCATCCGCGCCATGCGTGCCGACCCGCTGTTGGCCCGCACACCGATCCTCATGCTGACGACGTTCGACGAGCACGAAGACGTGGTCGACGCGATCGCTGGCGGCGCGAACGGATACCTGCTCAAGAGCATCGAGGCCGACGACCTGCGGCGCTCCGTGCGCCGAGCGGTCGACGGCGAGGTCCAGGTGGCACCGAGTGTCGTCGAACAGATGATGGCGCGGATCGCGCGGCTGCCCACCCGCCGCTCCGGAGGACCGCAGCTCGCCGGCCTCACCGAGCGCGAGCTGGAGGTCCTTTCGCACGTGGGCCAGGGTCTGAGCAACGAGGAGATCGGCAAGGCCCTGTTCCTCAGCCCGCAGACCGCACGGACCTACGTGAGTCGCCTGATGAGCAAGCTCGACGTGAGGAATCGAGCCCAGCTCGTCGTCCTCGCCCACCGAGCCGGGTTGATCGACGATGTCTGAGCCCGCCGAGCGCCAGGCGCGCCTGCTTGCCGAGGAGCTGTCGTGCACCGTCCACCTGGAAGCACTGGGAGGCGCGAGCCGGACCTTCCGGGTCGCCGGGACGGACCACATCGTGACGGTCCCGCTGTCCTGGCCCGACGACCGAGAACCCGCGTCAGAGCTGATCCGCCGAAGCACCCTGCAGGAGCGGATCGCGGGACGGGTGACCGTGGCCGTGCCACGTGTCGTCGGGGCGGTGCCGCGGTCGGGCCTGGTGGTCGTGCGCCGGCTGGACGGGGAGCGGATGATCACCGCTCATCCCGCTCGACAACGCGCGGTCCGGCACCAGGCGGCGGTCACCGCCGGTTCCGTCCTGGCGCAGCTTCACACCTGGGAACCGGCGGCGTACGAGGATGTCGCCGTCGCCGACGACTACTCCCCCGAGGACTGGCGGCAGGAGGGAGGCGAGCTCGCCCGCGAGCTGCACCCGGTGCTCAGCGACGGCCAGCGGAGCGACGTCCGCCGGTTCCTGGCACATCCACCTCCTCCGCCCGCCGCGACCCACGTGCTCAGCCACAACGACCTCGGTATCGAGCACATCCTGATCTCGACCGGGGACGACGCCCCGGCCGTGACCGGCATCATCGACTGGGACGACGCCGCCATCTGCGATCCCGCCTACGACTTCGGCCTCCTGCTCCGCGACCTCGGCCCCACAGCGCTCGACACCGCACTGGCTGCCTACGCGACCCACGGCGCCGCGCCCATCGGGTACGTCGAGCGCGCCCGCTTCTACGCGAGCTGCAAGCTGTTGGAGGACCTGGCTTTCGGCTACGCGAACGAGCGACGCGACTACGTCGAGAAGTCCCTCGCTGCATGGCCGTGGACCTTCGGTCCCGCACGCGGGTGAGCTCAGGCGCAACGATCCGAGGGCCCGGGCGCCGGGTAGTCCCTGCCCTGGCTCGAGCTCCGTCCGTCAGTTGATGATCTCGCCCCGCTCGTCGGCCCGCAGCGCGGCGATCCGGTCGCGCCAGGCCTGCAGCGCCTCGGGGGTGAGCCGGGTCCAGTCGGTGACCTCGCCGACCACACGGATCGGCTCGCGGCTGCGGTAGGACCTGGTCGGGTTGCCGGGGAACTTCTTGTCGGTGACGTTGGGGTCGTTCTCGAAGTCCCCGGTCGGCTCGACGACGTACACCCGGGGCTCGCCGTCACCCGCAGCCAGCTCCGCAGCGAGGCCGGCGCCGTCGACCAGGGCGGTGAAGTAGATGTGGTTCATCACCACCTCCGGCCGGTAGTTCGACCGGAAACCCGCAGTGAGCAGGTCGCCCACCTGCAGGTCCGCCTTGGTGCCGTGGAAGAACGGCCCCTCGTCCAGCACCTCGCTCACGCGGCCACCTTAGGCGGCCACGTTCAGGCGTAGGCGACCTGGAGCTCCTTGATGCCGTTGATCCAGCCGTGCCGCAGCCGGCGCGGCTCGGCGACCTTGGCGATGTCGGGGGCGAGATCGGCGAGGGCGTCGAAGATCATCTTGATCTCCTGGCGCGCCAGGTTGGCGCCGAGGCAGTAGTGCGCGCCGTGGCCGCCGAACCCGACATGCGGGTTGGGGTCCCGCGTGATGTCGAAGCGGAACGGGTCGTCGAAGACGTCCTCGTCGAAGTTCGCCGAGGCGTAGAACATCCCGACCCGCTGGCCGGCCGTGACCGGGACCCCGCCGACCTCGACGTCCGCGGTCGCCGTGCGCTGGAAGACGGTGACCGGGGTGGCCCAGCGGACCACCTCGTCGACCATCGTGACCGGTCGCTCGCGCTTCCAGAGCTCCCACTGGTCGGGGTTGTCGAGGAACGCGTTCATGCCGTGGCTGATCGCGTTGCGGGTGGTCTCGTTGCCGGCGACCGCGAGGATGATCACGAAGTAGCCGAACTCGTCGTCGGTCAGCCCGCGGCCGTTGCCGGAGGTGTCGCTCAGGTCGGCCTCCAGCAGCTTGGTGACGATGTCGTCGCGCGGCGCCGCCTTCCGCTCGGCGGCCATCCCCATGGCGTACATCAGCACCTCGGCCGCGGCCTGCTGGCCGTCGACCTCGCCGTAGTCCGGGTCCTCGTTGGCGAGCATCTGGTTGGACCAGTGGAACAGCTTCTTGCGATCCTCCTGCGGCACGCCGAGCAGGTCGGCGATCGCCTGCAGCGGCAGCTCGGCGGCCACCTCCTCGACGAAGTCGCCGGTGCCGCGCTCGACGGCCTCGGAGACGATCCGGCGGGCGCGGTCGCGCATGATCTGCTCGAGCTGCGCGATCGAGCGCGGGGTGAACGCCCGCGACACGATGTGGCGCATCATCGTGTGCTCGGGCGGGTCCTGGTTGAGGATCATCACCCGCTGCATCTCGACGTCCGCCCGGGTCATCCCCGCCGGGAACCGGATGATCGCGCCGTTCTCGGCCGAGGAGAAGTGCTTGCCGTCCTTCGACACCGCGGCCACGTCCGCGTGCTTGGTCACGGCCCAGTAGCCGGAGCCCGACTCGGGCGCGAAGCCGTCGTACGAGCCGGGCTGCTGCGCGATCCAGGAGACCGGCGCCGTACGGCGGAGCTCGCGGAACCGGTCGTGCGGGACCGCGGCCCAGTTGACGTCGGGCTCGGTGGGATCGAAGTCCCGGGTCTCCTGGTCCGCGGTCATCGCTGCACCCTAGCTACTTGTAGGAGACCTGCAGGTCCTTGATGCCGTGGATCCAGCCGTGGCGCAGGCGGCGCGGCTCGGCGAGCTTGGTGATGTCCGGCACGTGGTCGGCCAGCGCGTTGAACATGAAGTTGATCTCCTTGCGGGCCAGGTTGGCGCCGATGCAGTAGTGGGCGCCGTGGCCGCCGAAGGAGAGGTGCGGGTTGGGATCGCGCAGCACGTTGAAGGAGAACGGGTCCTCGAAGACGTCCTCGTCGAAGTTGCCGCTCGCGTAGAAGATGCCGACCCGCTCGCCCTTCTTCACCGAGGCGCCGCCGAGCTCGACGTCCTCCAGCGCGGTGCGCTGGAAGCAGAGCACCGGAGTCGCCCAGCGGATGATCTCGTCGACGGCGGTGTCGGGCCGCTCGCGCTTGTAGATCTCCCACTGCTCGGGGTGGTCGAAGAACGCGTTCATGCCGTGGGTGATCGCATTGCGCGTGGTCTCGTTGCCGGCGACGGCCAGCATGATCACGAAGTAGCCGAACTCGTCGTCGGTCAGGCCGCGACCGTCCTGGTCGGCGGTGATCAGCTTGGTGATGATGTCGTCGCGGGGTGACGCCTTCCGCTCCGCGGCCAGGCCCATCGCGTAGCCGAGGATCTCCGCGGCAGCCACGTCCGGCTCGCCATCGACCTCGGGGTCGTCGTAGGACATCATCTGGTTGGACCAGTGGAAGAGCTTGTGCCGGTCCTCCTGCGGCACGCCGATGAAGTCGGCGATCGCCTGGAGGGGGAGCTCGGCGGCGACCTCGTCGACGAAGTTGCCGGTGCCGCGCTCGGCGGCGTCCTTGACGATCTGTACGGCGCGCTGCTGCATGATGTCGTCGAGCGTGCCGATCGCGCGCGGGGTGAACCCGCGGCTGATGATGCGGCGGAAGACGCCGTGGTCGGGGTCGTCCTGGTTGATCAGCATGACCCGCTGCAGCTCGACCTGCTCGCGCTCCATGCCCTCGGCGAAGCGGATGATCGCGCCGTTCTCCATGTTGGAGAAGCGCTTGGCGTCCTTCGACACCGCCGACACGTCGGCGTGCTTGGTCACCGCCCAGTAGCCGGTGCCAGACTCGGGCGACATGCCGTCGCGGGAGCCCTGGGGCTGCTCCACCCACCGCACCGGCTCGCTCTGGCGGGCCGCCTTGAAGTGCTCGTGCGGGATACCGCCTGCCTCGATCAGGTCGGGTGAGGTGAAGTCGAAGTCGGTCGGCAGTGCGGGCTGGACAGCGGTCACGTCGGTGGAACCTTTCGGTGGCTCGGGCAGCATGGGGCGAGACCCGGGTGTAACACGTTCTACCGGGAGACTACAGAGCGTCGGTCAAATACGAAAGAGTTTCGTATCGGCGTTTCCACGGTCGGTCGGCACAACGAGAACGTGTTCTAGTTTCCGCTATGATGCCCTCATGGGCAACCCCGTGATCATCGACGCCGTCCGCACTCCCCTCGGCAAGCGGAAGGGCTGGCTGGCCGGTCTCCACCCGGGTCAGACGCTCGGTTTCGTGCAGGAGGAGGTGCTCCGGCGCGCAGGGGTCGACCCTGATCTCGTCGAGCAGGTCGTCGGCGGCTGCGTGACGCAGGCCGGCGAGCAGTCCAACGACATGGTGCGGCGCTCGTGGCTCTACCAGGGCCTCCCGCAGCACACCGGCGGCACGATCATCGACGCCCAGTGCGGCTCGGGCCAGCAGGCAGCCCACCTCGTCAACGACATGGTCGCGGCCGGCAGCATCGACGTCGGCATCGCCTGCGGCGTCGAGATGATGTCCCGCATCCCGCTCGGCGGCAACGTGCCGCCGGGGCTCGGCGACCCGCGGCCGGACGACTGGTCGATTGACATGCCCAACCAGTTCGAGGGTGCCGACCGGATCGCCAAGAACCGCGGCATCACGCGTGCGGACCTCGAGGCCTTCGGCCTCGCCTCTCAGCAGAAGGCACGGGTCGCCGTCGACGAGGGACGGTTCAAGCGGGAGATCGCGCCGATCGAGGCGCCGGTGCTCGACGAGGAGGGCAAGCCGACCGGCGAGACCCGACTGGTCGACACCGACCAAGGCCTGCGCGACACCACGCTGGAGGGCCTGGCCGGCCTGAAGTCGGTGCTCCCCGACGGCCTGCACACCGCCGGCACGTCGTCCCAGATCTCCGACGGCGCCGCCGCCGTGCTCATCATGGACGAGGACCGCGCCCGCGAGCTCGGCCTGAAGCCGCGCGCACGCATCACGTACCACTGCCTGGTCGGCTCCGACCCCTACTACCACCTCGACGGCCCGGTCGACGCGACCAACCGGGTGCTCGCCAAGACCGGGATGTCGATCAGCGACTTCGACCTGTTCGAGGTCAACGAGGCCTTCGCGTCCGTGGTCCTGTCCTGGGCCGGCGTCCACGGTGTCGACATGACGAAGGTCAACGTCAACGGCGGCGCCATCGCCCTCGGCCACCCCGTCGGCGCCACCGGTGTCCGCCTCATCACCACCGCCCTGCACGAGCTCGAGCGGCGCGACCAGACGACCGCGCTGATCTCGATGTGCGCCGGGGGTGCGATGGCCACCGGCACGGTCATCGAGCGGATCTGAGCCGTAGGACTCCCCAGTGGGCGAAGGTGCCCACGACGTTCGCCTCGCCCAGAGGTACGACGGCGAGGTCGTCGGTCAGCTCGCGGGTGGGATCGGCGCCGGAGCCTCGGTGGAAGAGCCGGAGCAAGCGTCCGGTCCAGGTGTCGTAGGCGAAGGGGCTGATCAGGACCCAGCGGTCGCCGACCGAGGCGTACTCGTAGCTGAGGCGGAGGTCGGCGACCGGGCGCGCTCGGCGGTCGAGCACGACCTGGCGTCCGTAGTCCAACCCGCAGACCGCAACCACCAGAGCGTCCGAGGCGACGAGTCCGGTGACGCCGCACTTGCCGTCGACGGCGTGCTCGTGCTCGGCCCCGCTCGACAGGTCGCGGACGTGCACCTTGTCGTCGTACCGGTCGTCGGTCCACGCCAGCAGGTCGCCGTGGACGGCGAAGTCGACGGCAGCCAGCTCGCGACGTGGACGCTCGTCGCCGGGTGCGTACGACCACAACACCGCATCCCGCGGCGAGAAGCACTCGCCGTCGCCGCAGGTCTGCTTGCCCGTCTGGAACCAGAGCCGCCCGTCCGCGTCCGGCTGCGGGTAGGAGAGGACCTTGGCCCGGGCCGACAGCGGAGGCGCCGGCATGTCGAACTCCTCGTGGTCTCCGGTGGCGAGGTCGAGGACCATGCTTCGCCTGGTCGAGGCCCCCTGCTCCCGCACGTCCCAGCTGACGAGGAGCCGGGCGTCCTCGAGGACCGTCACCAACGGGTAGGCCTCCGGTTCGTCACGCCACGGTGCGGGCAGCTGCTCCCGATCGCCGGATGCCGCATCAACGAGCTCGAGCACGAAGACGGCGCCGTCGTAGGAGTCGTGGTCCTCGCTGGCGAGCGCGACCAACCGACCATCGGGGAGCACGGCCACGGTGCTCTGGCCTTCCGACGGCGTGAGCTCGTGGACGAGGTCGTAGTCCTCCCCCTCGACGGCATCGACCGCGTCCCGCGGACGGACCACGCCGTACGGCGGCGGCGACGCCGAGCCCCGGTCGGCATCGCTGCTCGGGTCGTCCCCGCCGCAGGCGACCAGCATCGGACCGACCCCGGCGACCAGGACGCCCATCAGGGCGACGGCTCCCCTGCGCACATCTCGATCATGAACGACGACCGGTGGCGCGCCGAGCCTCACGCGCCGTAGACCGGCTCCGGGGTCGGCGCGTCGGCCAGCAGCTTGCGCAGCGACGGGCCGACCTCGGCCGCATCCCAGCGCCCGTCCGCGCTCACGGAGGGGCCGTGGGCCCAGCCGTTCTCGACGGTCAGCTTGGAGCCGTCGATCTCGATGACCCGGCCGGTGACGTCGCCGGACTCCTCGGAGGCGAGCCAGGCGACGATCGGCGAGTTGTCCTCGGGGAGCGCCATGGCGCTGGTGTCGAAGGCGCCTTCGGTCATCCGGGTCTTGGCGACCGGGGCGATCGCGTTGACGGTGACGCCGTAGCGGCCCATCTCCTGCGCCGCCACCAGCGTCAGCCCGGCGATGCCGGCCTTGGCGGCGGAGTACGTCGCCTGGCCGACCGAGCCCTGCAGGCCGGCGCCGGACGAGGTGTTGATGACGCGGGCGACCCGCTGGCGGCCCTCCTTGGACTCGGCCCGCCAGTAGGCGCCGGCGTGGCGCAGCGGGGCGAAGTGACCCTTGAGGTGCACCCGGATGACGGCGTCCCATTCCTCCTCGGAGGTGTTGACGAGCATCCGGTCACGCACGAAGCCCGCGTTGTTGACGAGGATGTCGAGGCCGCCGAAGGTGTCGATCGCCTGGCGCACCATCGCCTCGGCCGCCGCGAAGTCGGCGACGTCGGCGCCGTTGACCACGGCCTCCCCACCCATCGCCTCGATCTCCGCGACGACCTCGTGCGCGGGCGAGTCGCCGGTGTCCTCGCCGGCCAGCGAGACGCCGTAGTCGTTGACGACCACCTTGGCGCCGTGCCGGGCCAGCTCCAGGGCGTGCGCGCGGCCGATGCCGCGTCCGGCGCCGGTCACGATGGCGACCCGACCCTCCAACAGCTTGCTCACTTGCTCTCCTTCTGGGCGATGTAGAGGAAGACCGGCTGCTCGCCGCCACCGTGGCAGGCGACGGTCGCGCCGGAGACGTACGACGCCAGGTCGCTGGCCAGGAACGCCACCACCCGGCCGATCTCGGGCAGGTCGGCCATCCGGCCGAGCGGGATGGTGCGCTCGATCTCGGCGACGGTGTCGTCGCCGCCGTAGTGGTCGGCGCTGTCGGGCGTGCGCACCAGGCCCACGTCGACGGCGTTCACCCGCACCCGCGGACCCCACTCCTGCGCCAGGGAGGTGGTCAGCGCGTCGACACCGGCCTTCGCGGCGCCGTAGGCCGCGGTCCCGGGCGAGGGCCGGTCGGCCGACACCGAGGAGATGTTGACGATCGCGCCGCCGCCGTCCTGGGCCTGCATCACCCGGTTGGCGGCCTGGCTGACCACGAGCGGTGCCATCAGGTTGAGGCCGACGACCTTGTCGTGGAAGCGCGGCGAGGCCGTCGCCGCCTCGGCGTACGGCGCCCCGCCGGCGTTGTTGACGACCAGGTCGAGCCGGCCGTGCTCGGCCACGATCGCGTCAACCAGCGCCGCCACCGACTCGGGCTCGCGCACGTCGCAGAGCCGGTGCGTCGCACCCGCCGGCGGCTCGGCCTCGGACCGACCGCAGGTGACGACGGTGGCACCCGCCTCGAGCAGCACCTCGGTGATGCCACGGCCGATGCCGCGGGCGCCACCGGTGACCAGCGCGACCCGGCCGCCGAGGTCGATCGAGAGTGCCATGCCCACACCCTACCAAGCATTTGCTTGGTATGGTTCGGCCATGACGATCACCAGCGAGCTGCGCGACGACGGGATCCGCGTCGTCACCATGACCGCTCCCCCGGTCAACGCCCTCACCGTCCAGGGTTGGTTCGACGTCGCAGCCGCGCTCGACGCGGCGGACGCCGACAAGGCGACCAAGGTCGTCGTGCTCCGCGCGGAGGGCAAGGGCTTCAACGCCGGCGTCGACATCAAGGAGATGCAGAACACGACCGGTTTCGACGCCCTGCTCGGCGCCAACCGCGGCTGCTACGCGGCGTTCAAGGCCGTCTACGAGTGCGCCGTCCCTGTCGTCGCGGCGGTCAACGGGTTCTGCGTCGGCGGCGGGGTGGGCCTGGTCGGCAACGCCGACTGCATCGTCGCCAGCGACGACGCCTACTTCGGCGTCCCCGAGGTCAACCAGGGTGCGCTCGGCGCCGCGACCCACATGGCCCGGCTGGTCCCGCAGCACATGATGCGGACCCTCTACTTCACCGCACGCACGATCAAGGCCGCCGACCTCGTGCAGTTCGGCTCCGTGCTCGAGGTGGTCCCCCGTGACCAGCTCGACGACGCGGCGCTGAAGGTCGCCGGGGAGATCGCCGCCAAGGACGGCCGGGTGATCCGCGCCGCCAAGGCCGCGCTCAACGGCATCGACCCGATCGACGTCAACAAGAGCTACCGGTTCGAGCAGGGCTTCACCTACGAGCTCAACCTGATGGGCGTCAGCGACGAGCTGCGCGACGAGTTCGCCGGGACGGCGAAGAGCAAGGAGACCACGTGACCCGCAAGCCACGCGACAAGCGGATGTCGATCGAGGAGGTCGTCGGCTCGCTCGAGAGCGGGATGACGATCGGGATCGGCGGGTGGGGGCCGCGCCGCAAGCCGATGGCGCTGGTCCGGGCGCTCTACAACAGCGACCTGACCGACCTCACGATCGTCAGCTGGGGCGGCGCCGACGTCGGCCTGCTCTCCCGGGCGGGCAAGATCCGCAAGCTGGTCTACGCGTTCGTCTCCCTCGACTCGATCCCGCTCGAGCCCAACTTCCAGCGCGCTCGCCAGACCAAGGCGATCCCCGAGGTCGTCGAGCTCGACGAGGGCATGTTCCAGACCGGGCTCCGCGCCGCCGCTCAGCGGCTCCCGTTCCTGCCGATGCGTGCCGGCCTCGGGTCGGACGTGATGGTCAACAACCCCTGGCTGCGCACCGTCACCAGTCCCTACGGCGACGCCGAGGAGCTCGTCGCCGTACCCGCCCTCGAGCTCGACGTCGCGCTGGTCCACCTCAACCGGGCCGACGAGCACGGCAACGCCAGCTACCTCGGGCCGGACCCCTACTTCGACGACCTCTTCTGCATGGCGGCGAAGCAGGCCTACGTCAGCGTCGAGCAGGTCGTCGACACGGCCGGCCTGACGGTCGACTCCCCCGTCCAGCGGCTGCTGCTGAGCCGGATGATGGTCGACGGCGTCGTCGAGACCCCCAACGGGGCGCACTTCACGACCTGCACGCCCGACTACGAGCGGGACGAGAGGTTCCAGAAGGCGTACGCCGCCGCGGCCGGCGGGTCCGAGGAGGACTGGCAGGCCTTCCACGACCGGTTCCTCGCGGGTGACGAGGCGTCGTACCAGGAAGCCGTCCGCGCGTTCCAGGAGGAGCAGGCATGACCGAGGTCTCGACAGGCTCGACCACCGGGGTGACCCGTGCGGACGTCTGCGCCGCGGCGATCGCGGACGCGTTCAAGGACGACGGCGAGATCTTCGCCAGCCCGATGGGCATGCTGCCGATGCTCGGCGTGCGCCTCGCCAAGCTCACGTCCAACCCCGACCTGGTGATCAGCGACGGCGAGTCCCTGTTCCTCGCCGGGGTGCCCCCGCTGTTCGCGAAGGGCGACGTAGTGGAGGGGTGGATCCCGTTCCGCAAGGTGTTCGACGTCGTCGCCTACGGCAAGCGCCACGTGATGATGGGCGCCACCCAGGTCGACCGCCACGGCAACCAAAACATCTCCGCAATCGGCGACTTCGCCCAGCCCAAGCGCCAGCTGCTCGGCTCCCGCGGCGCCCCCGGCAACACCGTCAACAACCGCACCTCCTACTGGGTGCCGCGGCACTCGACCCGGGTCTTCGTCGAGCAGGTCGACATCGTCTCCGGCGTCGGTCCGCAGCGCGCGAAGGCCGCCGGGCCGGCGGCCGCGCGGTTCAACGACATCCACCGCATCGTCAGCAACCTCGGCGTGCTCGACGTGGGCGGGCCGGACGACACGGTACGGCTGCTCAGCGTGCACCCGGGCGTCACGGTCGAGGAGGTCGTGGAGCAGACCGGGTTCGAGCTCGACGTGCCCGCCGAGGTCCCGACGACCCGCGAGCCCACCAGCGAGGAGACGGTCCTGATCCGGGAGATGCTCGACCCCAAGGGGCTGCGGTTCAAGGAGGTTCCGCAGGAGGGCCTTCGACAGGCACAGGAACCGACGCGATGATCGAGCAGCTGATCCGGACCCCGCTGACCGACCTGGTCGGCGTCCGCCACCCGGTCGTCCAGACCGGGATGGGCTGGGTCTCCGGGCCCCGCTTGGTGTCGGCGACGGCCAACGCCGGCGGCCTCGGCATCCTCGCCTCGGCGACGATGACGTTCGAGGAGCTGGAGAAGGCGATCCTCGAGGTGAAGGGCCGCACCGACCAGCCGTTCGGGGTCAACCTGCGCGCCGACGCCGGCGACGCCCCCGCGCGGTGCGACCTGCTCATCGAGCACGGCGTGAAGGTCGCCTCGTTCGCGCTGGCGCCCAAGCCGGAGCTGATCGCGAAGCTCAAGGAGCACGACGTGGTGGTCATGCCGTCGATCGGCGCGGCCAAGCACGCCAAGAAGGTGGCGGGCTGGGGTGCCGACGCGGTGATGGTGCAGGGCGGCGAGGGCGGCGGCCACACCGGACCGGTGCCCACCACGCTGCTGCTGCCGACCGTGCTCGACGCGGTCGACATTCCGGTGGTCGCGGCCGGCGGCTTCTTCGACGGACGCGGGCTGGCCGCGGCGCTGTCGTACGGCGCCACCGGGGTCGGCATGGGCACCCGGTTCCTGCTGACGTCCGACTCGGCCGTCCCCGACGCGGTGAAGCAGCTCTACCTCGAGCGCGGGCTCACCGACACCGTCGTCACCGCCAAGGTCGACGGCATGCCGCACCGGATGCTGCGCACCGCGCTCGTCGAGGAGCTCGAGGGGACCAGCGCCGTCAAGCGGCTCGGACCGACGATGCGCCGCACCCTGGAGTTCAAGCGCGACTCCGGGATGAGCTGGTGGGAGCTGGCGAAGGACGGCCGCGCGATGAAGAAGCAGCAGGGCCGCACCCTCGGGCAGATGGCGCTCGCGGCGAACACGCCGACGATGCTCAAGGCGGGGCTGGTCGAGGGCGACACCTCGGCGGGCGTGCTCGCCAGCGGCCAGGTGGTGGGGGTGATCGACGACCTGCCCTCGTGCGAGGAGCTGGTCGACCGGATCGTCACCCGGGCCGCCGACGAGCTGCGCCGCGCCTCGTCGTGCGTGGTGGCTCAGTAGCTGAACGCGGTCGCGCCCTCGTCGCCGCTGTCGCCTCCGATCCAGTTCCACATCGGGATCGTGCCGCCGAGCTCGGCGCCCTTGATGAGGTTCTCCTGGTCGAGTGCCCGGGCGTTGAAGCACAGCGGGCAGACCAGGAAGCTGCCGCCGGCGGCGACGTAGCGCTCAATGAGCTCGGGGAGCGGCGGGCACCCGTCGCACGCCGTACCGACGGCGACGCCGGGCACCGCGAGGCGCACGGCCTCCTTGGTGAGGAACATCAGGGTCGGTCGGCCCTGCTCGGCGGCGCCGACCGCGACCAGGAACGCGACGGTGACCTTCTCGGGGTCCTCGAGACCGGTGGTGAGGCTGACAACTGCCTTGTTGGACATCTGGGTCTTCCCTTCGTGTTGGTGAGGTGACACGAAGGTAGGAATCGGGAGGGGTCGCGCTCTTCCGCGCCGACGCGTAGCTTCTCGCCGTCCGCGGAGGGCCGGTTGGCGGTCGACGCGTACGCGTGTCAGGCCAGGACGCGGGCGACGGCCGCGGCACGCGCGGTCCGTCCGGACAGCCCGAGCTTGAGGTAGACGTTCTGGAAGTGCCGCTCGACGGTGCGCACGCTGAGGGTGAGCCGGTCCGCGATGGCCGTGTTGTCCAGGCCCTCCGCCGCGAGCAGCAGGATCTCCCGTTCGCGACCGGACAGGTGGTCGATCGGCACGGCGACCCGTTCCGGCTCGAGGAAGTCGGCCACCTCGCGGCGGAACACGTCCCAGGCGGGCTCGTCCGACAGCAGGATGTGGTTGCGGGAGCGCAGCATCACCAGCCGGGCGTCGGGAATCGAGGCGGCCAGCTGGACGCCGCTCTCGGGAACGACCCGGTCGTCGTCGGCGTGCAGCACGAGGGTGGGTACGGCGATCTCGGGCAGCAGGCGCGTCACGTCGGTCCGGTGTCGGGCCTCCCTGCTGCACACCGCGATGTCGGCGTTGGTCGAGGTGCGCTGGAGCTCGTCCATCCACTGCATCTGCTGCTCGGTCGCGTCGGGGATGAACATGTTGGTGAACACCCGTCGGAACAACGGGTCGGGTCGCGCCCAGCCGGCGCGGATCATCGCCAGGAAGGCGGTCTCCTCCTCCGACTCCTCCGCGGTCGGACCACCGGCCGCCATCGCGCCGTAGAGCACCAGGCGGTTCACCCGCTCCGGGTGCCGGTGGGCGTAGGCGAGCGCGACCGGCGCCCCGCCGGACATCCCGAGCACGGAGAAGCGGCTCAGCCCCGCGGCCTCGACGAGCGTCTCGAGGTCGGCGAGCCGGCGCTCGAGGGAGAGGTCGTCGGACGACCAGTCCGAGAGCCCGAACCCGCGCTCGTCGTACCGCACCACGGTGGCGATGTCCCCGAGGTCGTCGAGGAAGTGCCGCCACACCGGGCTCTGCCAGTCGTGCTGGAGGTGGCTGAGCCAGCAAGAGACGATGAGCAGCGGCGGTCCGGACCCGTGCCGGGCCCACGCCAGCCGCACCCCGTCGTCGGCGCGGCAGAAGCGCACCTCCTGGTTCACGCTCGGCCGGACGTCGGACACGCGAGCAGGCTACTTCTCCGGTAGCTCCTGCGGCGCCAACTCAGAGCGACTTCTGGAACGCGAGCTCGCGACCCATCACCCGGTAGCCGAGGAGCTCGTTGACGCCGATCATGTGGTCGTTGGACTCCGCGTTGAACGTGTCGATCTCCTCCAGCTGCGGCTCGTCCTCCGCCAGCCAGATCAGCATCTCCGCCTTGAGCAGCAGACCGAGCCGGTGCCCGCGGTGGGAGCCGACGACCGACGTGTCGTGCTGGTCGCCCACGGTCGGGTTGTTGGAGTCGACGACGACCACGGTCTGGCCGGCCAGCTGGCCCGACGGGACGTGCCGGGCGACGACCCGGTAGGCCCGCTCCTGGCGGAAGGCGATGGCGTCCTCGTAGGCCTTCATCCGCTCGGCGGTGAACACCTCGTCCTCGATGTCGAGGTCGTCGGTGGGCGCGTCGTTGATGGCCGAGGCCATCTCGGCGAGATCGGCGAGCTCCTCCCCCGGCGTCGGGAGCGTACGACGCTCCAGCACGTAGTCGGTCGCGTGCGCGAGCGCCTCGTCGTACCGCCTCTGCAGCTCCGCGCGGTCGACGTCGGCGAGGTACTGCCGCCGGTTGATCGCCTGGTGCGCCTTCTCGTAGCCGTGCCGGGCGGCGAACCCGACCACCGCGTCGGACTCCCATCCGCCCATGCCGACGGTCGTGCGACCGAGCCGGCGGGCCTCGTCCTCGAGGAAGGCGAGGACCGAGCTGCCGTGACCCTGGCGGCGGTGGTCGGGGTGGACGGCGAGGCCGAGCCAGGCGAGGTGGAGGTTGTCGTACTCGCTGGTCGAGATGTTCCCGCTGGCGACGACCCTGCCGTCGACGCGAGCGAGGAACGGCACCGCGGGCTCACCGTCCCAGCCGTGCCGGAACCTGGCCTCTGAGCGGAGCACCGTCTGCTCGTGCTCCCACGGAGCGTCGACCTTGTTGGCGGCGTTGTGGAGGTCGGTCCACTCCTTCACGGCGGCCACGTCGTCGGGGCCGAACCTGGTGATGTCCATGACACGCAAGCATTCATCGTCCCCGGCCGCTTCGCCACGCATTTCCGGGAGCCGAGGCCGGCTCGATACCCTGGGACCGTGAGCCAGCAGTCGTCGCCTCCTCGTCGTCGACACCTGATGGACCCCAGCGCCCCGCGCAAAGCCGCGGACCCGAAGGACCTCGAGCGGCTCCACACAGTGCAGCGGCGGGTGGTCTCGGCGCTGATCATCACCACGCTGATCCACCTCACCGTCGGGCTGATCCTGGCCGCCGACGCCGTCAGCGACGACCGGCTCGACGCCCAGCTCGCGCTGATCCTGCTGGGGGCGGCGTTCCACGTCCTCGGCATCGCCGCCGTGCGGGCGATCAACCGGACCTCGCTGATGACCTGGTGGATGCTGACCGGGCTGATCCCGGTCGCCGCCGGCGTGTGGTGGGTCATCCTGCGCTGAGCACGACCCGCTCGCGCACCGCCCGGTAGCCGAGGGCCGCGAGCCGGTCCACGCTCTCGCGGTCGTCGCGTGCCGCGAGCACCAGCACGTCACCGGCCACCGCCGCCGCTCCGGCCGTCGCCGCGGCGAGCACCGCGGTCTCGAGCCGCGGGTCACCGGACGGCGCGAAGACGGCCCCGACCCGCGTCATGCCGGACAGCACCCGGGTCCGACCCGCCACCGCGACCGGCTCGCCGTCGACCTCCCACAAGGTGATCCGACCATCGGCCAGCGGGTCGTCGACGACGTACGCGCGGTCGCTCGGGTCGCCCGGGTTGGCCGCCATCAGCCGGTCGAACCAGTCGTCGAGCAGGGCGTGGTCCTGCGGCCCCGCCACCCGCGCGGCACCCGGGACCGGCACGGTCGGCGGCGGCACGTCGAGGCGGTGGATCACCAGCCGGTGCCGTGGGACGAGCGGGATCCCGACCCGCTCCGACGCCGCCAGGACCGCGTCGACCATGGTCACGTCACAACCGACGCCGGCACCGAACGGCAGCACCTCCACCAGCTCCCCCACCGCTGCCTCAGGAAGCGGGGTCAGGATCGGCAGGTGCCGCGGCGCACGGAGGAACGCCCCCGCGACCCGGCCGGTGTCGTCGGTCCACCAGCCGTAGGACTGGTCGGCACCGGGCTGCGGGCGCCGGCGCAGGTAGTCGGCCTCGGTGAGCAGCGGAGCGTGCTCAACCGGGCGGGACGAGAGGAACGCGCCGGCGGCCACCACGAACTCACCGATGTCGACGGTGGACGACCAGGGCATGCCTGATCCTCCCAGCCCAGCCACTGGTCGGTCAGAGCGGCAGGCCGTCGTCACCGGTGTGGAGCGACTGGGTGTTGAACTTGACCTGCCAGACAGCGACCGAGCCGTCGGCCCGCTCCACCAGCACCGCGCCGTCCTGCCAGATCGCGTTCTCGGCCTGGTGCGGCCCCGGCGGGTCGCCCTGGTTCTGGTGCACGTTGTGCACGCCGAGCCCGGTCGCGAACGGCTCACCGAAGATGTGGATGCGCGCCGCCGTCGGCAGCAGCGTCTCGAGCACGTCCAGCGCGTTGTCGCCATCACTGCTGACCCACGGGAAGGATCGCCAGCGCCAGAGCCGCATCCAGCCGAACCATCGGTGAAGTCGACCGACGGCGAGATCGAGGGGGCTCGGCGCCCACACCTCGATGCGCCACCGCGACGTGAGCCCGACGACCGGCCTCCGCAGCCGGCGGACCACCCAGCCATCGCGGAGGATCTCGCTCCGCACGTAGTCGAGCGCACCGGACGTCGGCGTACTCGCCAGCGGCGTGAAGCCGTTGGGCAGCGCCGCGAGGACCGGGATGTCCTCGGTCGTCAGGTCGTCGACCACGCGATAGCTCACGCCCACTCCGCTGGGCGTGTCGACATCGAGAGCCGCCTCGTACTGTCCCGCGGGAGTGTCGATGCGGAGCTTTCCGTGGTACCAGGTCCCGAAGTCACTGGGGTCCTCGCGGGTGAACGATGCGAACGTGCCGATCGCGACGCCGTACCCATGATCCAGTGGCATGTCCTCACCTTTCAGCCTCTGCACCGAGGAGCGCTTCCCGAGGTCCTCTGGTACCACCGGGGCCTGCCGATTCTCGCGTTTGCTCCTCAGCGCAGCAGTCATCGAAGCTGGCTGGGTGTCCGGTTCGCGGCGCAATGACCTTCGCCGGACTTTGCGGGGAATCAACCTCAGCCGCCCGGAACTGACATCAACTAGGTTGTCTGCTCGTGGAGACCTTCACCTCGATAGCGTCCTTCGTCTTCGCGTCGGCAGCACTCACGCTGAGTCCCGTCACCTACCGGCAGCGATCCGAACAGGACCGAAGGGACCTGTTTCTGACCATGCACGAGCGGCTTATCGCCTCTGACGTCCAGCGCGGTCGCAGACTTCTCCACGAGGTCGGTTCGGAGCATGAGGCCGCGCTCCTCAGAACCAACGATCCGGAGCGCTACCAGGAGGTCAATCGCGCCATAGCGATGCTCGATGTGTTCGCGATGTACATCCAGCGCGGATACATCAACCGCGAGACGGCGCTTGAAGAGTGGGGACACGCGTTTGCGAGGGCCTACGAGAAGGCTACATTTGTAATCGACGACCGGGCCGCGAACCAGACCTGGGTTCCGTGGCCGCATCTTCGGGCGTTTGGCCCTGAAGCAGTGCGGTGGCACGAGGCGCAGTTGCGGTCATAGCACTGTGAATGGTGGCGGCGGATAGGCGGCTTGGGTTGTGTTATCCGAGGCACCGCCTCGACAGCGACGTTGACTCGAAGCCTTTCCGGAACCTAGCCGGCGCTGGGAGGATTGCGTGATGACGGATGGTTTCGGGACGACCCTGCTCCAGCCCACGCAGCTCAACCTTGAATACACCGAGCATCTCGCAATCGCCCATGACCTGGACCGAGATCCCGCCGAACTCGGCGGGGCTCTCGCTCAGGTGTCGGTTGCCACTGGCACCTGGCTCGCGGATCGCGTCAATAAGGCTCAGCCGCTGCGCGAGACGACAGTGACTGACAATTTGTTGACGGCGTTGGAGCAACTGGTCCCGACCTTCACATATGTGGACCTAGGGGGACTCGCCGCAGAGACCCGCACAGGGGCCGACCTGGAGTGGTGGATCGAAGGCCGAACGCGGTGGTTCGATTTCTGGGTTCAGGCAAAGCGTGCCTTCTATACACGACCCATGCCGTACTACGACCTCGCCTACCGCGTGGGAGGGGGCTCTGAGCTTCAGTCTACGCGCCTGATATCGGCTTCAAGACGCGCCGGGGTTCCAGCCATTCATGCACTCTTCAACGCGACGGGGATCGGGTTCGTCTACACGGCCGATGCGTGCGAATCGCCGGGCCTCTGTGACCTGCCGCCTGCGGCGGAAGGCGTTACCGCGATTTCCGCGAGAGAGGCAGAACGACTTGGCATTGAGGCCGCCCAACGTGGAGGGACCGTAACTGAGGTCGATCTAGCGGAGGTCATCGACGTCGCCATGCCGCTGACATGTCTGGTCGGTTGTCCATCATCGTTGCCCGATCGAAGGCATCCGCCCACCGGTCGCCACTTGGCTACTCAGACAGTTTGGGAGCAGCTCGGCTTCGGCGGCGCGTTAGACCCAACCGATCCGGCGTTTGTCGCTGCAGTCGCGACGCTCGGCCTTTACGCGCACGACGAGACCACGACGTTCGAAGAAGCCCTCGCAATCGTGGGCGAGGGAGTGCGATCTGATCCCGCCGACTATGTTCTCGACCCATCGGAGGAGACCATTGAAGCGTGGCTTGCCAGGAGCGACCTGCCGAGGTCGGAGTGGCCACGTCGCGTGGCGGTCACTAGGCGCGAGGGCGATCAGCGACGCTGATCTTATGTCCCCGGGCGCAACGTGGTGCCTATTCGGTTGGCGGCGCAATGGGCCAGTGCGAGATGGGATCCGTGAGCGGCGAAGTGCGCTCACCTGATAGGGGCGGCTTTACGGGTGCGTCGGTCGAGGGCCGGTGTCCGCGGCGTATGCCGAGTTGTCATCAGTTCTTGGAGGGCGCCGGTAGGGATCGCGGGTCATCGCGTGAGCCCGAGAACCTCTTTGAATCCGGGATGGACTCGAAACGAATCGATATTTGAGTCAAACCGCGCCCGCGGGTCCTTGTAGCGCCATACGTACTCAGATCCCCCGCCGCGACCGCCCGGTCTCAGATAACTGATGACTGAGAATGCGAACAACTCAGCCAAGGCGTCCATTGGGCTATGTCCTGCCAACTCTTCACGTTGGTCAAAAACGTCCGCGAAAGCCGTGAACTCAAACTTCTCTGATCCAACTATCTTTAGCACCTCTAGGTAGTCCTTATACATCGGGACGTGCTTCGCGATCTCATCATCGATCTCGTTCAATAAGTAGTCCGAGTAGGGGTCCCGTGCGGCGTGAATCGCGGGGTTGCCAAAGAGTGGAGACCCATCCTCGTCTCGTCGATGCTCTTTCAAAATCTCGTTGCAGAACTTGATCATGTCTCGCGGCCGCAGAAGAGTGCGATCGCAGATGTGCTGGTACTTCGACTGCCTGCCGGGCATGCGGGTCTCGGGTGACTCGTCGAAAACCTGCTCCCAAGTAACCGCCGTGCCATTTCCGAGTACTTCTGTGAAGCGACGTTCCATGAGTTGCTTCAGCGTTAGACCTGGACCCTCTACCTCCCAGTGCAGGCGAGTTGAGTAGTTCTCGGTGATCTTGTTCTTGTCCTCAAACTGAAGATCCTGGTAGATGTCGTCGCGAAGAAAGATGACTGGGTTGAACCTTTTGCCGGCCTCCTTGGCTGCGACAAAGAGGTCGCGCGCCGCGATCAGGAGGCCCGTCAGGCGTTGCCCATACTTCTCATCGACCGTCGAGAAGCCAAGATCGAGTTGGTCGAAGCAAATGTAGTAGTTGTTGTTCGGGTTGAGTGCAGCGAGCACGTGATCTTGAACCGCACGGTTGATGGCCTGAATATGCACCGGCAGATCCTCAATCGACACGCGCTCCGCTTGGATCTGCGCGAACTTCAGGTTCAGCCCACCCTTGAAGCGGAGTTCCTTTCCCGGGCTGAAGAGTTGTGAGTAGTCGGGGTCACGAGATCCATAGGAGTCGACGACGAAGTTCTCGAGTGCGCCAATGGAGTCCATGACGGACACGGACCAGGGTTGGCTTTGGTCGTAGTTGAGGAGGATCTTCGACAGGCCCATCAGAATCAGGTACTTCCAACTGTGGATGTACCGACGCTCTTCCGGTACGCCCACTTCTGCCTGGAGGTCGTGGTGATGCCACGGATAGTCGTCGAAGCTGTAACCGTACGAGAAGGTGTCTGGCTCGTTCGTCAGTATCAGCTGCTTGTAAATCGCCGTCTTGCCAGCGCCCTTACGTCCGAGCACTAAGAACTTGCTCATGTCCCTTGCAGAGACGTAGGACTCGTGGTTCGTGAAGCAGGCTCGCAAGAGCGCGTCGCCGTCGGCGTCGATGCCGCCGAAGTTGTCGATTGCGTCCAGTGACATTCTGATGCTCAAGTCGTTCCCCCGAGTGCGAGTGAGGCTGGGCAGACGGACTGTAACCGCTAGGTCACGATTCCACTGGCCGATCGTGAAGAACATTTGAGGCGTCCAGTTCGAATGGCACCTTTGGACCGGAGGCCACTGGGTGCGCGGCGCCAAACCCGCGGCTCAGTGCACGCGCGTCCTTCGTCATAGTAGGCGCCATGGGCGTCCTCTCGCCGGACAGGCCCATCGCGTCGACACGCCGCCAGCCCGTCCCGTCGGGAGCCGCCGCCACCGAGACAGCAGCGGCCGATGGCTCAGCCCAGGCGCTCGACGATCGTGACGTTGGCCTGGCCGCCGCCCTCGCACATCGTCTGCAGGCCGTAGCGGCCGCCGGTGCGCTCGAGCTCGTTGAGGAGCGTGGTCATCAACCGGGTGCCGGTGGCGCCGATCGGGTGGCCGAGGGCGATGCCGCCGCCGTTGACGTTGACCTTGTCGTGGGGGGCACCGGTCTCCTTCATCCACGCGAGCACGACGGACGCGAACGCCTCGTTGCACTCGAAGAGGTCGATGTCGTCGATGCTCAGGCCGGTCTTCTCCAGCGCGTGGCGGGTCGCGCGGATGGGGCCGGTCAGCATCCAGACCGGGTCGTCGCCGCGGACCGAGAGGTGGTGGATGCGGGCGCGCGGGGTGAGCCCGTGCTCCTGGACCGCGGCCTCGGAGGCGATGAGCACGGCTGAGGAGGCGTCACAGATCTGCGAGGCCACGGCGGCGGTGATCCGACCACCCGGCGCGAGCGGCTCGAGACCCGCCATCTTCTCCAGCGAGGTCTCCCGCGGGCACTGGTCGGTCGTGAAGACGGTGCCGTCCTCCAGCGAGAACGGCACCACCTCGTTGTCGAACCGGCCCTCGGCGATCGCGGTCCGGGCCCGCTCGTGCGAGGCGAGGGCGTAGCCCTCCATCTCCTCCCGCGAGATGTCCCACTTCTCCGCGATCATCTCGGCCGACCGGAACTGGCTGACCTCCTGGTCGCCGTACCGCTTCAGCCAGCCGGGCGACTCGGCGAACGGCGTGGAGAAGCCGTACTGCTGGCCGACCAGCATGGCTGCGGAGATCGGGATCGCGCTCATGTTCTGCACGCCGCCGGCGACGACGAGGTCCTGGGTGCCGGACATGACGCCCTGCGCCGCGAAGTGCACCGCCTGCTGCGAGGAGCCGCACTGCCGGTCGATGGTCACCCCGGGGACGTGGTCGGGCAGCCCGGCGACCAGCCACGCCGTGCGGGCGATGTCTCCGGCCTGCGAGCCGATGGTGTCGCAGCAGCCGAGGATGACGTCGTCGACCGCGCCCGGGTCGACGCCGGTGCGGTCCATCAGCGCGGCGATGGTGTGGGCGGCGAGGTCGGCGGAGTGCACGGCGGCGAGGGCGCCGCCCCGCTTGCCGACCGGCGTGCGGACGGCGTCGACGATGAATGCTTCGGTCATGTTGGTTCCTTCGGTTGGGGCGTCTCGATACGCCGCCTCGCTCCTCGGCGGCTACTCGACGACCGACGAGGCGGAGATCCCGTCGAGGAGGATGCGGACGTACTGGTCGGCGACCTCGGTGTGGGTGTGCCTGCCGCCGGGGCGGTACCACCGGACGGCGACCCACACGGTGTCGCGGATGAAGCGGTAGGTGAGGGTGACGTCGAGGTCGGCGCGGAGCACACCGGTGCGCACGCCCTCCTCGAGGAGGGTGACCCAAACCTGCCGGGACTGGGCGTTGCGGTCGGCGAGGTAGCCGAACCGCTCGAAGGTGACGAGGTGGTCGGCGTCGTTCTGGAAGATCGCCACCTCGGGGCCGTGCTGCTCGATGGCCTCGAAGGAGACGCGCACCGCCCGCTCGAGCTTGGTGCGCGCGTCGTCGTCGCTGGCGAGGATCTCGTCGTACTGCGCGAAGAGCGCCTCCTGGAAGGTCGAGAGGATCTCGTCGACCATCGACTCCTTGGAGTCGAAGTGGTGGTAGAGGCTGCCGGACAGGATGCCCGCGGCGTCCGCGATGTCGCGGACCGTCGTGTTCTTGAAGCCCTTCTCGGCGAACAGACGGGCCGCGATCGCGAGCAGCTCGGCTCTTCTGGTGGTCGAGCCTGTCGAGACCCCGCCCTCAGGCGTGCTGGCTGCTGACACTGATCACCTCACCGGTCAGGTACGACGAGTATCCGCTCGCGAGCATGACCATCACGTTGGCGACCTCCCAGGGGGCGGCCGCCCGGCCGAAGGCCTCGCGCTGCTTGAGCTCCTCCAGCAGCTCCGGCGAGGTCACCTTCTCCAGGAACGGGTGCATGGCGAGGCTGGGAGCGACCGCATTGACCCGGATGCCGTGCGGCGCCAGGTCGATCGCGGAGCACCGCGTCAGCGCCATCACGCCGGCCTTCGCGGCCGCGTAGTGCGCCTGGCCCTCCTGCGCCCGCCAGCCGATCACCGAGGCATTGTTGACGATCACGCCCTGCTTCCCGGCAGCAACCATCCGCTGCCCGGCCGCGCGGACGCAACGGAAGGTGCCGGTGAGGGTGATGTCGAGGACCTTGGACCACTGCTCGTCGGTCATCTCGAGCACGCTCGCGGTGCCGCCGAGCCCCGCGTTGTTGACCATGACGTCCACCCCGCCGAGCTCGTCGGCCGCGTCGAGCAGCGCCTGCACCTGCGCCTCGTCGGTCACGTCGCAGACCAGCTGCCGCACCCGGTCGGCGCCGAACTCCGCCGCGAGCTTCTCCTCGGCCTCCTGGAGCCGGCGCTCGTGGGTGTCGCTGAAGACGACCGCCTTCGCGTCCTCCTCCAGCGCGCGTCGTACGACGGCCGCGCCGATGCCGGCGCCGGCGGCCGCGGTCACGACGACCACCCGGTCGCGCAGCAGGCCGTGCCCCGGCACGTAGTCGGGGGTCGGCTGCTCAGCCCTCGTCGTCGTCATCCCTTCGGCTCCCTCGGTAGGCCGAGCACCCGCTCGGCGAGGATGTTCTTCTGGACCTCGTCGCTGCCGCCGTAGATGGTGTCCGAGCGCGAGAACAGGAAGAGCCGCTGGTGCTCGTCCAGGTCGTAGGGCACCTCGGTGCCACGCGTCAGCAGCCCGGAGGCACCGGCGACGTCCATCGCCACCTCGCCGAGCCGGCGGTGCCAGCCGGCCCACGCCAGCTTGAAGATCGAGCCCGCTCCCCCGCCCGCGGCGGAGTCCTGGCCTCCCTCGACGAGGGCGAGCGCCCGCAGCGCGAAGCTGCGGATCGCGCTGAGCTCGACCTTCAGCTGCGCCAGCCGGTCGCGCACGACCGGGTCGTCGATGCTGCCGTTGTCCTTCGCCCGGGCCACGACGTCGTCGAGCTCGCGCGCGAAGCCGACGGTCTGGCCGAGCGTCGAGACACCGCGCTCGAAGCCGAGTAGTCCCATCGCGACGCCCCAGCCCTGGCCGGCCTCACCGACGACGAGGTCGGCGGCAGTGCGGGCACCGGTGAAGAAGACCTCGTTGAACTCCGAGCCGCTCGTCAGCTGCTCGATCGGCCTGATCTCGACACCGTCCTGCCGGAGCGGCACGAGCAGGAACGACAGGCCGTGGTGGCGGGTCGACCCGGGCTCGGTGCGGCAGACGACGAAGCACCAGTCGCTCTGGTGGGCGTTGGAGGTCCACACCTTCTGGCCGTCGACGACCCATTCCTGCTCGGTGGTCGAGCTTGTCGAGACCAGGCTGGCCTTGGTCTGCACGTTGGCCAGGTCGGAGCCGGCGTTCGGCTCGGAGTAGCCCTGCGCCCAGAGCTCCTCGACCGCGCGGATCGGCGGGAGGAACCGCTCCTTCTGCGCGTCGGTGCCGAACGCGATGAGGGTCGGCCCGAGCAGCGTCTCGCCGAGGTGGTTGACACCGTGCGGCGCGTCGGCCCGGGCGTACTCCTCGTGGAAGATCACCTGCTGCCACAACGACAGCCCGCGGCCGCCGTACGCCTCGGGCCAGCCGACGCAGGTCCAGCCGTGCTCGGCCAGCAACCGGTTCCAGGCCAGCCGCTCCTCGAACGCCTCGTGGTCGCGGCCGGGCCCGCCCAGGCCTCGCAGGTCGCGCCACTCGCCGACCAGGTGGTCACCCAGCCAGGACCGCACCTCCTCGCGGAAGGCGGCGTCCTCGGCGCTCTCGGTCAGGTCCACACCGGCACCATACCAAGCAAATGCTTGGTAGGCTGTGGTCGTGGACATGATTCCGGCGATCCTCCGCGCCGCGGCCGAGACGTACGGCGACAAGCCGGCCTACGTCGAGGGCGGGCGGACGCTCACCTTCGCCGAGCTGCTCGAGCGCGTCCGCGAGCTGGCGCGGCGCTACGTCGCCCACGGGCTGGCCCCCGGCGAGCGGGTCGTGGTGTGGGGCCCCAACAGCATCGAGTGGGCGGTCGCGGCCCTGGCGACGACGTACGCCGGCGGCACCCTGGTGCCCGCAAACTCCCGCTACACCGGGCACGAGGTGGCCGACCTCATCGACCGCACCGGGGCTACGACGGTGCTGGTGGCGGACGGGTTCCTCGGCCGCAGCCAGATCGCCGAGCTGCGGGCCGCCAGCGACATCGTCAGCGTCCGCGCCCTCGGACTGCTCCCCCAGCTCTCGCTCGACCATCGCGGCGAGGAGCGGCAGGTCCGCGAGGTGGACCCGGCCGAGGTCGAGGCCCGGGCCGACGCGGTCACGCCCGACGACGTCGCCGACATCCTGTTCACCTCCGGCACCACCGGCCGGGCCAAGGGCGCGATGAGCGCGCACCGGCAGACCATCGGCGTGGCCCGGGCCTGGGCCGAGCTCGGCGGCGTCGATGCCGAGGACCGCTACCTGGTGGTCAACCCGTTCTTCCACTCCTTCGGCTACAAGATCGGCATCGTCGTCGGCCTGCTGACCGGCGCGACGCTCTACCCGGTGGCGACGTTCGACGTCACCGCGACCATGCGCCTGATCCAGGACGAGCGGATCACACTGTTCCCCGGCGCGCCCACGCTCTACCAGTCGATCCTCGCCGCGCCCGACCGCGGCGACTTCGACCTCTCCTCGCTGCGGCTGGCGGTGACCGGTGCGGCCGTCGTGCCGGTCGTGCTCATCGAGCGCATGCGCGACGAACTGCGGATCGACCACGTCGTGACCGCGTTCGGGATGACCGAGGCCGTCGTGGTCACCATGTGCCGCGAGGGCGACTCCGCCGAGGTCGTGGCCACCACGTGCGGTCGCGCGATCCCCGGCATGGAGACCCGCATCGACGCTCCCGAGGGCGAGGCCGGCGAGCTCCTCGTGCGCGGCGACTACGTGATGCTCGGCTACCTCGACGACCCCGCGGCCACGGCCGAGGCGATCGACGAGGACGGCTGGCTGCACACCGGCGACGTCGGGACCCTCGACGAGCACGGCAACCTGCAGATCACCGACCGACTCAAGGACATGTACATCTCGGGCGGGTTCAACGTGTATCCCGCCGAGATTGAGCAGACGCTGATGCGGATGGACGGCGTCCAGGACGTCGCCGTGGTCGGCGTGCCCGACGAGCGGCTGGGCGAGGTCGGCAAGGCCTACGTCGTGGTCTCGACAAGCTCGACCACCGAAGTGAGCGCCGACCAGGTGATCGCGTTCGCCAAGGAGCGCCTCGCCAACTTCAAGGTGCCGCGCGTGGTGGAGACCGTGGAGTCCCTCCCCCGCAACCTGTCCGGCAAGGTGCTCAAGACAGAGCTGAGGGGTCTCGATACATCTTCGCTCGTCCCTCGCGACAGATCGCGCTAGCGCGCTCGGACTACACGACCACCGATCATGGAGAACTGATGGAACTTGAACTCTCTCCGAGCGAGCTCGCCTTCCGTGACGAGGCACGTGCCTGGCTGGCCGCCAACGTGCCGGCCGAGCCGTTGCCGTCGATGGACACCGAGGAGGGCTGGCGCCTCCACCAGGAGTGGGAGGCCCGGCTCACCGCCGACCGCTGGTCGGTGGTGTCCTGGCCGCGCGAGTACTACGGGCGCGAGGCGTCGCTCGTCGAGTGGGTGATCTTCGAGGAGGAGTACTACCGCGCCGGCGCACCCGGCCGGGTCTCCCAGAACGGCATCTTCCTGCTCGCGCCGATCATCTTCGAGCACGGCACCCAGGAGCAGCAGGACCGGTTCCTGCCGACGATGGCGTCCGGCGAGCGGATCTGGGCACAGTGCTGGTCGGAGCCCGAGGCCGGCTCCGACCTCGCGTCGCTGAAGTCGACCGCTCGTCGGGTCTCGGCAGGCTCGACCACCGGGGAGAGCGGCTGGGTGCTCAACGGCCAGAAGACGTGGTCGTCCCGCGCGACGTTCGCCCACTGGGGATTTGGCCTGTTCCGCTCCGACCCCGAGGCCGCCCGGCACAACGGGCTCACCTACTTCCTCTTCCCGCTCGACGCCGAGGGCGTCACGGTGCGGCCGATCGCCCAGCTCGACGGCGAGGCCGGCTTCGCCGAGGTGTTCTTCGACGAGGTGTTCGTGCCCGACGCCGACGTGCTCGGCGCGCCGGGCGACGGCTGGCGGGTCGCGATGAGCACGGCCGGCAACGAGCGCGGGCTCTCGCTGCGCTCCCCCGGCCGCTTCTGCGCCGCCGCCGACCGACTGGTCGAGCTGTACAAGGAACGGCGTCTCGATACGTCCTCGCCCAGCGGCTCGGACTACTCGACGACCGAAGACCTCGGCAAACGGGTGGTCGATGCCTGGCTCAAGGCCGAGGCCTACCGGCTCTACACGTGGGGCACGGTCACCCGGCTCGCCGACGGAGGCGAGATGGGCGCGGCCGGGTCGGTCAACAAGGTGTGGTGGAGCGAGCTCGACATCGCCCTGCACGAGACCGCCCTCGACCTGCTCGGACCGGAGGCCGAGGTCGACT
Source organism: Nocardioides silvaticus (assembly GCF_003160695.1). Taxonomy (GTDB): domain Bacteria; phylum Actinomycetota; class Actinomycetes; order Propionibacteriales; family Nocardioidaceae; genus Nocardioides; species Nocardioides silvaticus. The sequence goes on along the minus strand of NZ_QGDD01000002.1, from coordinate 372,367 downwards.
CGCGGTGGCTCGACGGCTACACGTTCGCGCTCTCGGGACCCATCTACGCCGGCACCAACGAGATCCAACGGAACATCGTTGCGGAGAGGATCCTCGGCCTGCCGCGCGAGCCCAAGGGGGCCCAGAAGTGAAGTTCGAGCTCACCACCGACCAGCGTGACTTCGCCGCGTCGCTCGACTCCCTGCTGGCGTCGGCCGACACGGTGGGCGCCGCCCGCTCCTGGGCGGCCGGCGACCACGCCCCCGGGCTCAAGCTCTGGGAGCGGCTCGCCGAGCAGGGCCTCACCATGCTCGCCACCGAGGCCTCTCCGGTCGAGGTCGTCATCGCGTTCGAGGCGCTCGGACGGCACGCCGTGCCCGGCCCGTGGGTCGAGTCGGCGGCCTACCTGCCCGTCGCCCTCGGCCACGAGGTCGAGGGGATTGCGACGGTCGCGGTGCCCCCGCACGCGCCGTGGGCCCTCGACGCCGACGTCGCCGACACGGTCCACCTCGCCACTCCCGACGGCCTGCGCGAGTCCGCGGCCGGCGAGCGCCGCCACTCGGTGGACCGCACCCGCCACCTGTTCGAGGTCGCGTCGGCGGGCGACGCCCCGACGGACCGCGCGTTCGACCTCGCCGTCCTCGCCACCGCGGCCCAGCTGCTCGGGCTCGGCGAGCGGGTGCTGGCCGACACGGTGACCTACGCGAAACAGCGGCGTCAGTTCGGCCGCGAGATCGGCTCCTACCAGGCGATCAAGCACCAGCTGGCCGACGTGCGGATCGCGCTCGACTTCGCCCGGCCGCTCGTCCACGGTGCAGCACTGGTCTCGACAGGCTCGACCGGCGACGCCGCGCGCGCGGTCTCGGCCGCGAAGGTGCAGTGCGCGGACGCGGCGTACCTCGCCGCGCGCACCGGGCTCCAGGTCCACGGCGCGATCGGCTACACCAGCGAGTTCGACCTCAGCATCTGGATCACCAAGATCCGCGCCCTCGTCACCGCCTGGGGCACCCCGGCGTTCCACCGGTCCCGGATCCTCGACTCGCTCGTGACCCCCACAGGCTCAGGGAGCGCGTGATGGAGTTCGCACTGAGCGAGGAGCAGGCGGAGCTCGCCTCGACCGTCCGCGCCGTGCTGGCCAAGCAGGACGACCCCGACGTCGCCTGGGCGACGCTGTGCGACCAGATCGGTGTGCCGGCGCTCGCGCTCCCCGAGGAGTACGACGGCGCCGGGGCGACCTTCTTCGAGACCGCGGTCGTGCTGGAGGAGCTCGGGCGTGCGATCGCGCCCGCTCCCCTGCTCGCGACGGTCCTCGCGACCGAGGCGCTCCTCGCGGGCGGCTCCGAGGACGCGAAGGCGCGACTGCTCCCGCGGATCGCCGCCGGCGAGGTCGCCACGCTCGTCCTCGACGACGGCCCGGTGCTCGACGGTGACCGCGCCGCGATCGTCCTCGCGATCGACGGCGACGACCTGGTGGAGCTGACCGGGGCCACCGCGACGTGGGCGGAGTCGATGGACCAGACGATCCGGCTCGCCCGGCTCGACCGGTCGTCGGCGACGGCCACGGTGATCGGCGACGGTGCAGCCGCCCGGGCGCGGGCCGAGCTGGTCGGTCCCGCCGCGGCCGCCGTCCTTGCGGTCGGTCTCTGCGACCGCGCGCTGCGGATGACGGTCGACTACAGCAAGGAGCGGGTGCAGTTCGGGCGACCGATCGGGTCGTTCCAGGCGCTCAAGCACCGGATGGCCGACATGCTGGCCCGCCTCGAGATCGGGCGCTCGGCCTCCTGGGCGGCCTCCTACGCACTGGCCACCGGCGCCGCCGACGCCGAGGAGCTGACCCGCACGGCGGCGTCGTACTGCCTCGAGGCGGCGAGCCACCTCGCCGGCGAGTGCATTCAGCTGCACGGCGGCATCGCGATCACCTGGGAGCACGACGCGCACGTCGTCTTCAAGCGCGCGCACGCCCTCAACCAGCTGTTCGGCGCGCCCCACCAGCACCGGGCCGCGCTGGCGCTCTGAGGCGAGGAGCTACGCGACGCCCTGCCAGGCGGGCGGTGGGCTCGTCGGCTCGAGCTCGGGCCGGTGCACGCCGAGCTCGTGGTAGTCGGGGTGGCAGTCACAGGTCTGCGTGGTGCGCATTGCTTGCTCCGTCCGAGTGGAGGTCACCCGACAGGTACCCCACTCCTCCGACGTTACGCGCTGTTCATCTCCCTGTTCCTCCGCGGCGGCTCCTCGCCTCCAGCGCGGTCCGCTCCGCGGCGTTCTCGGTGAGCTCGATCGCGCGCCGGTAGGCAGCCGCCGCGCCGTCGTGGTCCCCGGCCCGGGCCAGCAGCTCGGCCCGGGTCGCGTGCAGGGGCTGGTACCGCTCCAGCCGGTCGTCGACCACGAGACCGTCGAGCACGGCGAGACCGACGTGCGGGCCGTCGGCCATCGCCACCGCTGCCGCCCGGTTGATCGTGACGACGGGCGAGGGCACCAGGCGGGCGAGCTCGCCGTAGAGGGCGGCGATCTGGGGCCAGTCGGTGGCGTCCCAGTGCGGCGCCTCGGCGTGCAGGGCGGCGATCGCGGCCTGCACCTGGAACTGTCCGGGCGACCGGTGACCAAGGGCGCGACCGAGGACCTCGGTGCCCTCGGCGATGAGCTCGGCGTCCCACCGACCCCGGTCCTGGTCCTCGAGCGAGACCGGAACACCCTCGGCGTCGGTGCGAGCCGCGCGGCGGGCGTCGGTCAGCAGCAGGAACGCCAGCAGCCCCAGCGCCTCGGCGTCGTCCCGCAGCAGCTCGGCGACCAGCCGCCCCAGCCGGAGCGCCTCTCTGCAGAGGTCGACCCGCACCAGGTCGTCCCCGGCGCTGGCCACGTGCCCCTCGTTGTAGACGAGGTGGATGACGTGGAGCACGCCGTGCACCCGGTCGGAGAGCTCGGGAGCAGCGGGCACCCGGTAGGGGATCCGGGCCGCCTTGATCTTCTTCTTCGCCCGTCCGAGCCGTTGGTACATCGTGGTCTCGGCGGTGAGCAGCGCCCGGGCCACACCGGCCACCTCCAGGCCGGCCACGACCCGCAGGGTCAGCGCGACCCGGGCCTCGAGAGCGAGGGCCGGGTGGCAGCACGTGAACAGCAGGCGCAGCCGGTCGTCGTCGATGCCGCTGCGATCGGGCGGCTCGGGCGCATCGGCGGTCGTGTCGTCGTCCCTCATCAGGGTCTCCAGGCGGTCGAGAGCGGCCGACCGGGTGGCTTCGCGGCGCAGCCGGTCGATCGCGCGGCGGCGGGCGACCGTCGTGAGCCACGCCCCCGGTCTCGCCGGGACGCCCCGGGCCGGCCATTCGACGACCGCGGCCGCGAACGCGTCGGCCACGGTCTCCTCGGCCAGCCCGACGTCACCGCCGAGCTGGCCGGCGAGCACCGCGACGAGCGTGGTCCACTCGTCGCGGTAGGCCCGCTCGAGAGCCTCGGTCGCCTCGCTCAAGCGTCCTGCTCGTGGGCGGACAGCGGACGGACCTCGACCGAGCCGTAGGTGACGTTCGGCATCTTCTTCGCCCAGCCCAGCGCGGTGTCGAGGTCCGGCACGTCGATGATGATGTAGCTGAAGAACGACTCCTTGGTCTCGGCGAACGGCCCGTCGGTGACGAGCGCCTCGTCGTCCCGGACCCGCACCGTGGTGGCGGTCGCCTCGGTGTCGAGGCCGTGCGCAGCGATCATCGAGCCGGTCTGGGCGAGCTCGCCCATGACCTCTCCCCACTTCGCCATCTCGGCGTCGAACTCGGGGGTGCCCTCCGCCGGACCGGCGTCGAGCTCGAAACGGAGCAGCAGCATGTACTTCATGGGAGCCTCCTGGGGCATCGGGTGGAGTTGCTTTCACCCGGACGTCGCAGCGTTCTCCCCGATTCGACACCATCGGCCGAAAAACTTCGAAAAAAGTTTCGTCGCCGCGTGTTGGACGCTCAGGTGAGGAAGATCCGCCCCCGGCGTACGACGAACGCGCGGCGCGGCAACGGGCGCGGCGCCGGCCCGGCGACCACCGCGCCGTCGGTGATCGCGTACCTGCTGCCGTGGCAGGGGCAAACGATCCGGCGGTCGGCGACGTGCGAGACCGTGCACCCCTGGTGGGTGCAGATCGCCGAGAACACCCGGAACCGGCCGGCCCGCGGCTGGGTCACGACCACTCGCCGGTTGCGGATCACCACCCCGCCGCCGACCGGCACCTGATTGGTGCGGATGAGCGCCCTGCTGCCGGCCTCCGCGTCGTCGACGACGAGCAGTGGGCCGGTCACCCCGACCGAGGCCGCGCTGATCAGTCCGCGGCGTGAGAGACAGTCCATGGCGCCATGGTGGGCGCTCCGGCCGGTCGGCGCCAGGGGAACGCCCGGACTCCGACCGATCGGTCAATTCTCTCAGCGGTTGGCGGTGCGGATCATCTGCCGGATCTGGCGCGGGAGCGGCCGCGCGAGCAGCACCGGGGTATCGAGCACCCTGCGGGAGGTGATGGCCCAGATCCGGCCGGAGTGCCGGGTGCGGCCCTGCGGGAGGAACCACGGACCGCCGCTCGCCCCGCCGTTGAGGTCGCACCGGTGCATGGCCGCGTCGGCGCCGTCCTCGAAGCGTGTGGTGCGACCGGTGCAGGTGCGGGCGACCTCACCGTCGTACGGCGCCTCGGCGGGCCAGCCCCAGATCGTCGTGCCCCACTGCCGCTGGTCCTTGCCCCACACGACCTCGTTGCCGCCGACCGCGTCGACCAGGCGGCGGCCCCGGTGGCGCTTGAAGGTGATGATCGCCTGGTCGTAGCGGAAGGCCTCGTCCTCGATCCAGCCGTTGAACGCGAACGCGTTCCGGCCGACCCAGCGCCCGTACGGCGCCTTCCCGTCGCGGTAGCGCGGCACGAAGACCCAGTCGCTGAAGAAGCGCGGCTGCTGGAGCAGGCCGACGTTGGGGCCGGTGTGCACGCAGTGGCCGGCGGTGATGACCTGGTTGCGGCGCTTGGTCCGGATCGCCGACGCCGAGCAGACGAAGTCGGAGGACCCGTCGCGGAAGAAGAGCTTGCCGGTGGTCCGGGGAGCCCGCTTCCACCTGACCGGGCGCTCGGAGGTGGTCGTGCCGCGGTCGGTGCGCGCACCGGTGGTGTCGGCCGCCGGGAGCAGCAGGCCGGGCAGCACGTCCTCGATCGGCAGCGCCGCCCGCATCCGCTCCGGCGTCCAGTAGCGGCGGGTCTCCCGCGCGTCCCGTCGCGTCGCCTGCGCAGCCGGTGCGGCCACGACGTGCGCGTCCCGGGCGGCACCGGTCCGCCGGTCCGGGGCGGGTGCTCCCGCCGAGCCCGGTGCGACTGCCGTCAGCAGCGCCGCGGCCACCGTGCCGGCGAGCACCGCTCCAACACCTCGTACGACCCCCATGCGGGCTCACTGTACCCGCGACGGGGTGCCGCGGTAGGCCGCTCGACCTCAGCCGTCGGTCGTGCGGTAGCGGCCCCGGAAGTAGAGCAGCGGCTCGGTCACCGCGTTCGCGGGGTCGGAGACCTCGAGGTGCTCCACCCGGCCGATGACGACGTAGTGGTCACCGCCCTCGTGGACGGCGTGGATCGTGCAGTCGAGGTGCGCCAGCGAGCCCTCCACCACCGGCGAGCCGGTCACCTCCGAGGGGTGCCAGCCGATCCCGGCGAACTTGTCCGCGCCCTTCGACGCCATCTGCGCCGAGACGTGCTCCTGGTCGGCGGCCAGGACGTTGACGCAGAACCGGCCGGTCCGCTGGATCACCGGCCACGCGCGCGACGAGCGCGCCGGCACAAAGAGGACCAGCGGCGGGTCGAGGGAGACGCTCGAGAACGACTGGCAGGTCATGCCGACCGGCACGCCGTTGCTGGTGGTGGTGATGACGGTGATGCCGGAGGCGAAGGTGCCGAGCACGTCGCGGAACTTCCGGGCGGCGGCACGGGCCTCCGGGTCGTCCTGGACGGCGACGTCCTCGCCCGGGCGCAGCTCGAAGTCGATCTCCGCGTCGCCGAGCCAGGAGTCGATGAGCGCCGGGTGCGGCCAGGTCTCGCGGGCGTCGGGGCTCATCCCGTCGGGGATGTCTCCGTCCGGCACGTGGTGCGAGGACTCCCGGGACATGCTGGTCACGGTATCGATCTCAGCTTCCGCCGCCGAAGTCGTGGCCCCAGTACGAGACGGCCGTCGACTCCCGGGCCACCCAGCGCTCGTCGTCGACGCGGAGGCCCTCGGTGCCGAACTCGACGTCGAACCCGCTCGGCGACCGCACGTAGAACGAGATCATCTCGTCGTTCATGTGCCGCCCGAGCGTCGCCGACAGCTTGGCGCCGTGCTTGCGGACCCGCTCGAGCGCGCGGCCCACGTGGTCGAGCTCGTCGACCTCGAACATGATGTGGACGCACTTGGCGGGGTTCGGCATCGGCAGGAACGCCAGCGAGTGGTGGCGGGGGTTCACGCCGAGGAACCGCAGCCACACCTTGCTGCCGGGCTCCTTGCCGACGAACTCCCCCGGCATGCTCATCGAGTCGCGCAGCCGGAAGCCGAGCACCTCGGTGTAGAAGCGGAGCGCCTCGACGTCGTCGAGGACGGGGACGACGAGGTGGCCCATCCCCTGGTCGCCGGTCACGAACTTCGCGGCGTACGGCGTCACGACCGGTCGCGACTCGTAGGTGATGCCGTGGAACAGCTCGAAGACGTTGTCCCAGGGGTCGCGGAACCGGACCAGCTCCTGGACCCGCCGCTCGTCGAGCTCCTCCTTGGTGCCCTCCTCGAACTCGACGCCCGCCTTCTGCAGGTGCTCCCGTGCGGCCTGGAGCGCCTGGTGGTCGGCCACCTCCCAGCCCGAGCACTCGAGCCCGTCGACGTCGGACGGCACGACGACCACCCGCGCGGAGACCTCGTCGATCCGCCAGTACTGGTGGTCGGGGTTCGGCCCGCGGCCCTCGGCGAGGCCGAGCACCTTCCCGGCGAAGGTCCGCCAGGCGTCCAGGTCGGTGCTGGCGACCCGGACGTAGCCCATGGACTTGATGTCGATCATGCGGAGCCTCCGGTGGTCGAGCTTGTCGAGACCCTCTCGACGTGACCGGCGAGGAAGGTCGTGCACACGCGTGCGAACTCCTCGGCGGCCTCGATCTGGGCCCAGTGCCCGCAGTTGGGGAACACATGCAGCTGGGCCCGCGGGATCTGCTTGAGCGCGACCAGGGCGCCGTCGAGCGGGTTCACCCGGTCCTCGCGGCCCCAGGTCAGCAGGGTCGGCTTGCGGATGGCGTGCACCTCGCGCCAGAGCATCCCGTCCTCGGCCCACTCCGGGTTCCAGAAGGACGCGCCCATCGAGCGCATCGCCTCCAGCGAGCCGGGCGCGGTCGCGTCGGCGAACCGCTCCTCGACCAGCTCGTCGGTGACCAGGCTCTGGTCGACCACCATCGTCGAGATGAACGCCCGCAGCCGCTCCCGCGAGGGATCCATGCTGAAGTCCATGAGCCGCTGCACGCCCTCGGTCGGGTCGGCGTGGAACAGGTTGAGCGACAGCCCGCCCGGCCCCATCAGGACCAGCCGGCCCACCCGGTCGGGGTAGGACAGCGCGAACCGGGTCGCCGTGCCGCCGCCGAGGGAGTTGCCGAGCAGGTGCACCTTCTCGATCTGCAGCTCGTCGAGGAACTTCACCAGGTAGTCCGAGGCGTGCCGGAAGTAGTTGGCCTTCACCTCGGGCTTGTCGGACTGGCCGAAGCCGGGCTGGTCGACGAGCAGGGTGCGGAAGCTCTCGGCGAACCTCGGGAGCGCGGACCCGAAGTTGCTCCACGCCGACGCACCGGGGCCTCCGCCGTGCAGCAGCACGAACGGCAGGCCGCCGCCGACCGGTTCACCGGTGGTCGAGCTCGTCGAGACCCCCGCCTCGTAGTAGTTGAGGGTGATGTCGCCGGCTTTCGCCGACCTCCGGACGCTCTCCTTGTCGAGCACGGCGACCACTCAGTACATCCCCGGGTCGACCTTGTGACCGAACTGCTGCGCGCCGTACATCTGCAGCGCCCGCTCGGGGTCGTTGGCCGCGTGCACCCGGCCGGCGTGCGCGTCGCGCCACGCCCGCTGGAGGTAGGTGCCCTCGGCGAGCGCCCGGCCACCCGACGCCTCGAAGAGGGTGTCGATCGCCTCGATCGCGCGGGCGGTGCCGAGCACTTGGTCCCGGCGCACCCGCAGGCGGAGCTCGAGCGGGATGGTCTCGCCCTTGGCGACCAGCTCCTGCTCCTCGCGGATGTTGGCCATCAGCAGCGCCCAGGCCGCGTCGATCTCCGAGGAGCTGCGGGCGATCCGGACCGCGGCGAACGGGTCGAGCGACGCCTTCTCGCCGAGGTAGGCCGCGCGCACCCGCTTCTGCTGCATCTCGACGTGCTCGGCGTAGGCGCCCTTCGCCATGCCGATGATCGGGGTGGCGATGGTGCTGGTGAAGATCGAGTGGAACGGCAGCTTGTAGAGGTCGCTGTCGTTGACCGCCTGGCCGGGGCCCTTGCACTGGCCGGTCTCCCCCATCGAGAGCGTGAACGCCTCGGGAATGAAGGTCTCCTCGACCACGATGTCGTTGGAGCCGGTGCCGCGCAGGCCGACGACGTTCCAGACGTCGACGACCTGGTACTTCTCCCGCGGGACCATGAACGTCCGGAAGTCGACGACCTGGCCCTCCTCGTTGAAGACCAGCCCGCCGAGCAGCACCCAGCTGCAGTGGTCGCAGCCGGAGGAGAAGCTCCACTTGCCGGAGAGCGTGAAGCCGCCCTCGGTGAGGACCGCCTTCCCGGTGGGGGCGTACGACGAGCTCAGCCTCGCGTTCGGGTCGTCACCCCACACGGCCTGCTGTGCCTCGTCGGCGAACAGCGCGACCTGCCAGGGGTGGACGCCGACCACGCTGGAGACCCACCCGGTCGACCCGTCGGCCGAGGCGATGTCGCGCACGGCGGTGTAGAAGTCGACGGGGTCGGCCTCGAGGCCGCCGTACCGCTTCGGCTGCAGCAGCCGGAAGAAGCCGGTCTCCTCCAGCTCCTTGATCGAGGCCTCGGGGACGACGCGCAGCCGCTCACCCTCGTCGGCACGGTCGCGGAACGTCGGGAGCAGATCGTTCACGCCGTCGAGGACGGCCTGGACCTCCGTGGATCGGTTCATGGAGCAATACTAGAACACGTTCTCGTTTTGGAGAAGCGCACGCGCGAGTTCTCGGATCCGGGAAGGTTGCTGACCGTTGGACGCCGAGTTTTACCCGGACCCCGGAGTGAGCCGTCGACCCGCGGTTACCATCGCCAGAACGCGTGGAGACACGGCCACCGCGCGGACGGGGAAGCTCGGAGGACCAGGTTCGCTCCAAGGACCGGGTCCTCGCTGACGTGCGTTCCCGGACCACGGCCACGAGCCTCGAGCGTCCGACAGGGGGACCGATGGAGCACTGGGAGATCTTGTTCGGCAGGAGCGGCAGCCAGCCCGACGAAGAGGACCGGCCGGGCGCCGACGCCGATCACGACGTCAACCACGACGACTGGGCCGAGAAGGAGCCGCCCGCCGCCACGGTCACCCCGTCGCGGGTGACGCCACCGACGGCCGCCGAGGTGGAGGCGCGCGCGACCGAGGCGCTGGGCGAGTTCCGGACCATGCTCGGCACCAGGCGCGAGGCCGAGGAGCTGCTGGGCTCGGCGATCGAGGCCCGCCAGCGCGCCCTCGCCGAGGCCGAGCAGATCGTCCGGCACGCCGAGGCGCTGGCCCGGGAGATCGAGGCGCAGGCGCGGGTCCAGTCCGAGCGGATGGTCGCGGAGGCCCAGGAGCTGCGCGACCGGGCGCGCAGCGAGGCCGAGGCGCAGGCCGGCCGCACCATCCTCCGCCTCGAGACCCTCGCCGACGACCTCGAGCTCGCCCTCGAGCGCGCCAAGGACGACCTGGTCGAGACCATGATCCCGTTGGCGGAGCTGCGCAGCTCGATCACGATCGACCCAGCCGCGCTCGCCGACGAGCGGGACCAGACGGAGCCGAAGGGCAACGGAGGGCTCGAGAGCCAGATCAGCCAGCGGCTGCGCCGGCGTCCGCGTCCTGCTTAGCCCGGTTTCGACGCGGCTTGCGCGACCTCGCAGGCTCGGTCGCGGCCTTGCTCAACCTGCGCGCGAGACGCCGACCTCTCGTCCCTCGAGGTCGGCTTCGCGCTTCAGCATCAGCGCGATGTCGATGAGCTGGTCCTCCTGGCCGCCGATCAGCTTGCGGTTGCCGGCCTCGAGGAGGATCTGGGCGCCGGAGACGCCGTAGCGGTCGGCCGCGTTGCCGGCGTGCTTGAGGAAGCTCGAGTACACGCCGGCGTACCCCATCATCAGGGTCATCCGGTCGAGCTGGCACTCCTCGGGCATCGCGGGCTTGATGACGTCCTCGGAGGCGTCGACGATCTTGAGGAAGTCGACACCGGTGGTCCAGCCGAGCTTGTCGCAGACCCCGATGAACGCCTCGAGCGGCGTGTTGCCCGCGCCCGCGCCGAAGCGGCGCACCGAGCCGTCGATCTGGGTGGCCCCGGCACGGGCGGCGATGACGGTGTTGGCGACGCCCAGCCCGAGGTTCTCGTGGCCGTGGAAGCCCACGTCGGCCTGGTCGCCGATCTCGGCGACGACGGCGGAGACGCGGTCGGCGGTCTGCTCCATGATGAGCGCGCCGGCGGAGTCGACGACGTAGACGCACTGGCAGCCGGCGTCGACCATAGTCCGCGCCTGCTTGGCCAGCACCTCCGGGGGCTGGGTGTGGCTCATCATGAGGAACCCGACCGTCTCCAGGCCCAGCTCGCGCGCGAGCCCGAAGTGCTGGATCGACACGTCGGCCTCGGTGCAGTGGGTGGCGATCCGGCAGATCTGCCCGCCGTTGTCCTGGGCGGCGCGGATGTCGTCCTTGGTGCCGACGCCGGGCAGCATCAGGAACGCGATCCTCGCGCGCTTCGCGGTCTCGGCTGCGATCCTGATCAGCTCCTGCTCGGGGGTGCGCGAGAAGCCGTAGTTGAAGCTGCTTCCGCCGAGCCCGTCGCCGTGGGTGACCTCGATGACCGGGATGCCGGAGGTGTCGAGGGCCTCGACGATGTCGTGCACCTCCTGGGCGGTGAACTGGTGCCGCTTGTGGTGCGACCCGTCGCGCAGGCAGGTGTCGGTCAGCCGCAGGTCGAGCTTGCCGAACGGCTCGTCGCCGTGGATCCCCGACCAGGTGCGCTCGAGGGTGTTGATGTCGGTGTTGCCGGGGTTCGCGGTCACGCCAGGCTCCTCGTCGCCATCGATCGGGCAATGTTCTCGCCGACGCGCGCGGCGGCGGCGGTCATGATGTCGAGGTTGCCGGAGTACGGCGGCAGGTAGTCGCCCGCGCCCTCGACCTCGACGAAGACCGAGACCCGCCGCATCCCTTTCGTGAAGTCCGAAGGCCCGTCGAACTGCGGCTCCTGCAGCAGCCGGTAGCCCGGCACGTACTCCTGCACCGCCCGCTCCATCTCGTGGACGGACTCGGCGATCGCGTCGGTGTCGGCGTCGGGGTCGACCGCGCAGAAGATCGTGTCGCGCATGATCATCGGCGGCTCGGCCGGGTTGAGGATGATGATCGCCTTGCCCTTCTCGGCACCGCCGATCGTCTCCACACCCGCAGCCGTCGTGCGGGTGAACTCGTCGATGTTGGCGCGGGTGCCCGGGCCGGCGCTCACGCTGGAGACCGAGGCGACGATCTCGGCGTACGACACCGGGGTGACCCGGGAGACGGCCGCCACCATCGGGATCGTCGCCTGGCCGCCGCAGGTGATCATGTTGACGTTGGGCGCGGCCACGTGCTCCTCGCCGTTGACCGGGGGGATGACCGCCGGACCGACCGCGGCGGGCGTCAGGTCGATCGCCCGGATGCCGGCGTCCGCGTAGCGCGGCGCGTACTCCTTGTGCACGTAGGCCGAGGTGGCCTCGAACAGCAGGTCCGGCAGCTCGTCCTGCTTGAGGAGCCAGTCGACGCCCTCGTGGGTGGAGACCAGGCCGCGGTCGGCCGCGAGCCTGAGGCCCTCGCTGGCCGGGTCCACCCCGATCATCCACCGCGGCTCGATCACCTCCGAGCGCAGCAGCTTGTACATGAGGTCGGTCCCGATGTTGCCGGGACCGACGATCGCCGCCGTCAGCTTGCTCACGACTCTCTCCCTACTCCTCGAAATCCACGGTCAGCGGCGCGAAGCCGCTGATGGAGGCGACCACCCTGTCGCCCGGGGCGAACGGCACGAACGGGCCCAGCGCGCCGGACAGCACGACCTGGCCGGCCCGCAGCGGGTCGCCGAAGCGGTGCGCCTGCACGGCGAGCCACCGCAGCGCCTCGAGCGGGTCGCCGAGGCACGCGGCCCCGGTGCCGGCCGACCGCTCCTCGCCGTTGATGGTCAGCGACATCACCACGTCGCGCGGCTCGAGGTCGGCCAGCGGCCGCCCGTCCTCCCCCACGACGAAGAGCCCGCTGGAGGCGTTGTCGGCCACGGTGTCGGTGAAGCCGATCTGCCAGTCGGCGATGCGGGAGTCGACGATCTCCAGGGCCGGCAGCGCGACGTCGACCGCGGCGCGGACCGCCTCGATCGTGATGTCGGCCTCGTCGGTGGGCGCGACGTCCGCGCCGAGCCGGAAGGCCACCTCGGCCTCGACCCGCGGTTGCACGAGCGTGCGCATCGACACCGGAGTCCCGTGGGCGCCGTGGCTGACGTCCATGTCGCTCAGCAGGTAGCCGAAGTCGGGCTGGTCCACGCCGAGTTGCTGCTGCACGGCCTCCGAGGTGGCACCGATCTTGCGGCCCACCACGCTCACCCCGGCGGCGACCCGGCGCTGCACCAGCCCCTGCTGGACGGCGTACGCCGCGGGCAGGTCGTCGGTGCCGATCAGGTCCCGCACCGGGGCGCACGGCACCCGGGTCTCCTGGGCGACGGCAAGGCGCTCGACGGCGGCCGAGATCGCGTCCTGGGAGGTCACAGGTCAGATACTAGAACCTGTTACAGTTTTGTGCCATGACGGGGTCTCGACAGGCGCGACCAGAGGGTGGCGCCAGCTCTTCGCTGCCGGCCGAGGTCGACGTGGTGGTGGTGGGCGCCGGCGGCGCCGGCATGAGTGCGGCGCTGGCGGCCGGGCGGCGGGGCCTGGACACCATCCTGGTCGAGAAGAGTCCCTACTTCGGCGGGTCCACCGCGCGCAGCGGTGGCGGCGTCTGGATCCCCGGCAACTACGCGCTCAAGGCGGCTGGCGAGGACGACGACCTCGCCAGCTCGAAGCAGTACCTCGACTCGATCGTCGGCGACGCCGTCTCCAAGGTCCGCCGCGACACCTACATCGACCGCGGCGCCGAGGTGATGGACTTCCTCCGCGAGAACACCCCGGTGCGGTTCACCTGGGTGCCGGAGTACGCCGACTACCACCCCGAGGCGCCCGGTGGCCGACCCCGTGGCCGCACCGTGGAGCCGGTGCCGATCGACGCGCGGTTCCTCGGCGAGGAGCTCGAGCGGCTGCACCCGCCGTACACCAAGGCTCCCGCCAACCTGATCGTCACCCAGGCGATGTACCGGAAGATCAGCCTCGGGCTGCGGACCGTCAAGGGCCCGCTGACGATGATCATGGTGCTGTTCCGGCGGCTGGTGAGCATGATGCTGGGCCGCAAGATGTTCGCGATGGGCAACGCGATCGCGATCGGTCTTCGCAAGGGTCTGATCGACGCCGGCGTGCCGGTCCACTACGAGCACGAGCTGACCGACCTGCTCCTCGAGAACGGCCGCGTGGTCGGCGTCGTGGTCTCGACAAGCTCGACCACCGGGGAGACCCAGCGGCACGAGATCCGCGCCCGCCGCGGCGTGGTCCTCGGCAGCGGCGGCTTCGAGCGCAACCCCGAGCTCCGCGCGAAGTTCCTCCCCCAGCCCACCTCCGAGGAGTGGACCACCGGCTCGGCGTTCAACACCGGCGCTGGGCTCGAGGCCGGCATCGCTGCCGGCGCGGCGACCGACATCATGGACGACGCCTGGTGGGGGCCGACCATCCCGCTGCCGAACGGCCCGTGGTTCTGCCTCGCCGAGCGCAACCTGCCGGGCTCGATCATGGTCAACCAGGCGGGGCAGCGTTACATGAACGAGGCGCTCCCCTACGTCGAGGCCGTGCAGGCGATGTACCGCGGCGAGCAGACCGGCGTCGGCCACGTGCCGAGCTGGATGATCATCGACCAGCGCTACCGCAACCGCTACCTCTTCGCCGGTCTCAGCCCGCGGCAGCCGTTCCCCGGGCGTTGGTACAAGAACGGCACCATCAAGAAGGCCGCGACGCTGGCCGAGCTGGCCGCGGAGATCGCCGTCCCGGCCGACGCGCTCGTCGCGACCGTCGAGCGCTTCAACGGCTTCGCCCGCACCGGCGTCGACGAGGACTTCCACCGCGGCGAGTCGGCCTACGACAAGTACTACTCCGACCCGACCGTGAAGCCGAACCCGTCGCTGCACACGATCGACCAGGGTCCGTTCTACGCCGTCAAGATCGTGCCGGGCGACCTCGGCACCAAGGGCGGCCTGCTCACCGACGAGCGGGCCCGGGTGGTGCGCGCGGACGGCTCGGTCATCCCCGGCCTGTACGCCGCCGGCAACGTGTCGGCCGCCGTCATGGGCTACACCTACGCCGGCCCCGGCGCCACCATCGGACCCGCCCTCGTCTTCGGCTACCTGGCCGTGGAGGACATCGTGAAGGAATCGGTGGTCGAGTAGCCCGAGCCCCCGGGCGAGGGCGTATCGAGACCCCGCAAGACGAAAGGAAACGCATGCCGATCGACCCGTCCGTCGCGATCGGGGCCGACGTCGGCTCCACGTCGTTCTCGTGGACCGAGAGCGACGTGCTGCTCTACCACCTCGGCATCGGCGCGGGCTCCCGCGACGGTGACAACCTCTCCCCCTCCGCGCTCCGCTACACGCTGGACGGGCCCGGCCTGCAGGTGCTGCCGTCGTTCGGCGTCGTCGTCCCGACCTTCCACGAGACCGACCCGCCGCCGCTCGACCTGCCGGGCTGCGACATCAACCTCGCGCAGGTCGTGCACGGCTCGCAGTCGATCTCCGTGTCCGGTCCGCTGCCCACGTCGGGCTCGGCGACCGTGACCACGACGCTCACCGACGTCTGGGACAAGGGCAAGGCGGCCGTCATCTGGCAGGAGGGCGTCGCCCGCTCCGAGAGTGGTGAGGAGCTGTGGCGCACCCGCTCGTCGATCTTCGTGAAGGGCGAGGGCGGCTGGGGCGGCGACCGCGGCGGGTCGGAGCCGGTGGTCGTCCCCGAGCGCGAGCCCGACCTGGTGGCGTCGTACGACGTGACGCCGCAGCAGGCGCTGCTCTACCGCCTGTGCGGTGACCGCAACCCGCTGCACGCCGACCCCGACTTCGCGAAGACCGCCGGCTTCCCGGCACCGATCCTGCACGGTCTCTGCTCCTACGGGATCGTGCTCCGCGAGCTCACCGACGGGCTGCTCGGCAGCGACGCCGGCCGGGTCTCCGGGTTCACGGCCCGGTTCGCCGGGGTGGTGTTCCCGGGCGAGACGATCCGGGTCGCCGGCTGGCGTGAGGACGGGCGGATCGTCGCCGCCGCGACCATCGCCGGCGGCGAGCGGGACGGCTCCCCGGTCCTCGCCGACTGCGTCGTCAGCGCCGACTGAGCGACCGGGATCTCCCGGTCCTGTCCCGAAACCCGGCGTCCGCCCCTAGACTCCTCGCGACCATGGGGGATCGCGGACGGCAGCTAGCCGGACTCAGATGGGGCGCCGGCTTCACCACCGGCGTCATCACGGTCGCGCTCGCCAACGCGATCGCCCTCGCCATCGGCTTCGTCGCCAAGGCCCTCCAGGGCCCGGTCGACGAGCCGATCTTCGAGCGCATCGACCGCGCCGGCAACACCGACTGGACCGACGTCCTCGAGACGCTCACCCAGATGGGCAACGTCCGGCAGACGCAGATCCTCGGCGCGGTGCTCGCGATCGTCTTCGCGATCTGGTTCGCCACCCGCGGCTGGCGCTGGTGGGTGCCGATCGCCCTGTTCCCCGCCGCCTGGTGGATCGCCCGGCTGTGCCAGCTCACGATCGCTGCCATCGTCGACCGCGACCGCGACCTGATCAGCCTGGTCGGCACCAGGATCGGCGCGTTCCCGTCCGGGGGCTGCGCGCGGATCATCCTGATCTCGGGCACGGCGGTTGTGCTGGCGTCGTACTACGGCGCGCTGTCCAGGCGCACCACCCGGTGGCTCTACGGCATCCCGCTCGTGCTCGGTCTCGCCGAGGCCTACTTCCGGACCCGGCTCAACCAGCACTGGTTCACCGACGTGGTGGCCGGGGTGATCTACGGGTTCCTGTTGCTCGCGGCGCTGGACCGCACCCTGCGGGCCTTCGACCCAGATCCCGCGGAAAGAGGCCTGGCGCGCAGGAGGACTGCCTAGGCTCGACCCGTGGCCGATCTCCCTGTCCTGAGCGACGTCGACCAGCGGATCCTCGGGTGCCTGCTCGAGAAGCAGCGCACGGTCCCCGACTCCTACCCGTTGTCCCTCAACGCGCTGCGCACCGCCTGCAACCAGACCTCGAGCCGGGACCCGGTGGTGGCCTACGACGAGGCCCTCGTCGAGAGCGCCTGCCGTGACCTCAAGGACCGCGGCCTGCTGCGGATCGTGTGGGCCGATCGCGGCCCCCGGACCCTGAAGTACCACCAGGTGCTCAGCGAGCTTCTCGACCTCGCCGAGGACGAGCGGGCGCTGCTCACCGTGCTGCTGCTGCGCGGTCCGCAGGCCGCCGGGCTGCTCCGCACCCGCACCGAGCGACTGCACGCGTTCACCGACCGCAGCGACGTCGAGGCCACGCTCGAGCGGATGGCGGGCGCACCGACGCCGCTGGTGCGGGTGCTGCCCCGCAAGGCCGGAGAGCGGGACCCACGCTGGGTGCACCTCCTGGGCGACCAGCCCGCCGACGACACCGCCGCTCCCCCGGCACCGGCCGCCCAGATCGACCTGGCCACCCGCGACGAGCGGGTGCGGTCGTCGTACGACGCGGTGGCGAGCGGGTACGCCGACGCGCTGACCGACGAGCTCGAGCACCTGCCGTTCGAGCGCTGGCTGCTGGAACGGGTGGTCGAGCTGGCCGGTTACGCGCCCCTGGTCGAGGTCGGCTGCGGGCCGGGTCACGTCACGGCGTTCCTGACCGAGTGCGGCGCAGCCGCCACCGGGCTCGACCTCTCCCCCGCCATGGTGGAGCAGGCTCGCGGGCGCTACCCCGATGCGACGTACGAGGTCGGCGACCTGCGCCGGCTGATGCGCCCGACGACGGCGGACGGCTGGGGAGCTGTGCTGGCGTGGTACTCGCTCGTCCACACCACGCCGGCCGAGATGCCCGACGCGCTCGCGGCCCTGGTGCGGCCGTTGCGACCGGGCGGCTGGCTGGTCTACGCCGGGCACGCCGGCACCGGCCACGTCCACCGCGACGACTGGTTCGACGCGGCGGTCGACCTCGACTTCGTGCTGCAGGAGCCGGCTGCCGTCGCCGCCCTCTTCGAGAAGGCCGGCCTGGTCGACGTCGAGTGGTACCGGCGGGCGCCGGTCGCCGCACGTGGCGAGACGACCGAGCGGGCCTACGTGATCGGCAGGAGGTCCGGCTGAAGCACGGGGTCGCCCACCGCGATCGAGCCGCCCTCGAGCACGCGGAACACGGTCCCCGCCCGGCGGCGCAGTGCCTCCTGGGCACCCGCGCCGATCGTGTCGTCGAGCAGCTTGCACGGTGCCGCGACCCGCACCGCCTCGAGCAGCACGTCGCCGATGCGGAGCAGGGCGCCGGGATCACGGGGCACCGGGCCGTGGCTGATCGTGATGTTGCGCCGGGTGAGCTCCGAGAGGACCTCGCGGCCGAAGATCTCCGCGGCCTGGTCGAGGCTCTCCCGGCTCTGCACCGAGACGTGCCGGTGCTTCGCGCCGTGGTAGCGGTCGCCGACGATGCCCTTCCCCGCCTCGACCTCGACGCGGTCCTTGGCCTGCATCGGGAGCCGGCGCCCTTTGGCGATGTGGATCGCGACGACGGTGGGCGTCACGATCGCGCCGCGAGGACCTGCTCGCGCAGGATGTCGCCGTGGCCGGCGTGCCGGGCCAGCTCCTCGATCATGTGCACGTAGCTCCACCGCAGGGCGACCGGCCCGCGCCGGGCATGGGTCGCGGTGTCGTCGAGGTCGTGGTCGAACGCCACGCGATCGGACTCGGCGCACACGCGACGGAAGTTGTCGCTGATCGAGGCGATGGTGTCGTCGGGGGTGAGGGTGAAGCTCTCGTCGACCGTCTCAGGCACGCCGAGCTCGGCCCGTGTCCGGCCGGCCAGCGTGACGTGGAACCACACCTGCTCGGCGAAGGCGGCGTGCTTCACCAGCCCGAGCAGGGTGGTGAGCGAGGGCACCAGGCTGCGCCGCGCCTCCTCCTCGGTGAGCCCGTCGAGCAGGGCCAGGACCTCGGCGCGGTTCGCGGCGAGCGTGTCGACGAGGGTCTTGCGCTCGGATGCGGTGTAGTCGGGCTTCTCGCTGCTCACCCGGGAAGGCTACGCGGCCAGGCCCCGCGGTCGTCGTACGGTGAGCGCATGTCCTACCCTCCCCCGCTCTACGACGGTCCCGCCGGCGAGGTCTCCGCGACCATCAAGGCGGGTGCGGACGCCCCCGACCTGGTCTACCCGAACGGCAACCGGGTCACCTACCTCGCCCGCGGGGAGGGCACCGGCGGGCTGTTCGGGCTGTACAAGTGGGAGTTCTCCGAAGCGGTCAGCGGCCCGGACGCCCACTTCCACCGCACCATCTCGGAGTCCTTCTACATCCTCACCGGCGAGGTGAGGATCTACGACGGGCGGGCGTGGGTGACCGCCCGGCCGGGCGACTTCGCCCACGTCCCGCCCGGCGGGCTGCACGGCTTCCGCAACGAGTCCGGCGCGCCTGCCTCGATGCTGCTCCACTTCGCGCCGGGTGCGCCGCGGGAGGGCTACTTCGAGGGGCTCGACCGGCTCGCCCGTGGCGAGCAGTGGACCCAGGACGAGCGCGACGCCTTCATGGCCGCGCACGACAACCACTGGACTGAGTCAGACTGAGTCGGCTGGCGCTACCGGCTGAGCACCAGCCCGCTCGTCGGGACCCCGGTGCCGGCGGTGACCAGCACGTGGTGGGCGTCGTCGACCTGGTTGACCGAGGTGCCGCGGACCTGGCGGACGCCCTCGGCGATGCCGTTCATGCCGTGGATGTAGGCCTCGCCGAGCTGCCCGCCGTGGGTGTTGAGCGGCAGCCGGCCGCCGATCTCGATGGCGCCGTCCTTGACGAAGTCGGGAGCCTCGCCGCGACCGCAGAAGCCGAGCTCCTCCAGCTGCATGAGGACGTACGGCGTGAAGTGGTCGTAGAGCACCGCCATCGGCATCTCGTCCGGGGTCAGCCCCGACTGGCGCCACAGCTCCCGGCCGACCACGCCCATCTCCGGGATGCCGATGTCGTCGCGGTAGTACGACGTCATCACGAACTGGTCGCGTCCGCTCCCCTGGGCCGCCGCAACGACGTGCGCCGGCGGCTGGGCCAGGTCGCGGGCCCGCTCGGCGGAGGTGACGACGAGCGCGACGGCACCGTCGCTCTCCTGGCAGCAGTCGAGCAGGTGCAGCGGGTCGACGATCATCCGCGAGGCCTGGTGGTCCTCCAGCGTGATCGGCTTGCCGTGGAAGAACGCGTTGGGGTTGGTCGCCGCGTGGCGGCGGTCGGCGACCGCGACGCGGCCGAAGTCCTCGGAGGTGGCGCCGTACTCGTGCATGTAGCGGCGGGCCTGCATCGCCACCGTCGCGGCGGGGGTGCCGAGACCCATCGGGTAGGTCCAGGCGTTGTCGAGGCCGTTGGTGTTGACCTGGGTCGCCGCAGCGATCGAGACCTGGCCGAAGCGGGACTCCGAGCGCTCGTTGAAGCCGCGGTAGCAGACGACGACGTCGGCGACGCCGGTCGCCACCGCCATCGCGGCCTGCTGGACCGTCGCGCACGCCGCCCCGCCGCCGTAGTTGATGCGGCTGAAGAACCTCAGCTCGGGCAGCCCGAGCTCGCGGGCGACGGCGATCTCCGAGGACGTGTCCATGGTGAACGTCGTCAGCCCGTCGATGTCCGAGGTGGCGAGGCCGGCGTCGGCGACGGCGGCGCGGACCGCCTCGACGGAGAGCTGGAGCTCGGACCGGCCGGACTCCTTGGAGAACTCGGTCGCGCCGATGCCGACGATCGCCGCCTTCCCGCTGAGCCCGCTCACGAAGCGGTCTCCACGGCGACCTTCACGGTGCCGGTGACGTGGACTCCGAGGGAGACGTTGCCGACGACGTCGATGCTGGCCACCCCGTCGGCGACCTCGGTGACGGTGCCGCTGAACGTCAGCGTGTCGTAGGGGTGGGCGGGCGCGCCGAGCCGGATCGCGATGCCCTTGAGGTCGCAGTCGTGCCCGACCCAGTCGACGACGAACTTCTCGACCAGCCCGTTGGTGGTCAGGATGTTCATGAAGATGTCCTTCGACCCGGCCGCTTGGGCGACGTCGCGGTCGTGGTGCACGTCCTGCCAGTCGCGGGTCGCGATCGCTGTGCTGACGATCGTCGTCGGGGTCAGCGGCAGGCTCCACTCGGGGATCTGCAGCCCGGCCTCCAGGGTCCTCATACTCTCCTCCAGACGGGCAGGGTCAGCTCGTCGTCGACCTTGGTGAAGTCGACGCGCAGCCGCATCCCGATCTCGATCTCGTCGTCGGCCACGTCGGCCACCTCGCCCACCATCCGCACGCCCTCGTCGAGGTCGATGAGGGCGATCACGATCGGTAGCTCCTTGCCGGGCACCGGCGGGTGCCGGTGGACCACGTAGGAGAAGACGGTGCCGGTGCCGACCGCGACCTGGTGGCCGCGGTCGTAGGCGTCGCACTCCTGGCAGGCGGGACCGGGCGGGAACCGCTTCGCGCCGCAGGCGTTGCACGTCTGGATCCGCAGCTCGCCGACCTGGGTGCCCTCCCAGAAGAACCGGGAGTCGCGGTTGATCATCGGCCGGATGGCCATCAACGCTCCTTCGGGACGAACTTGAGCACGCGGAAGAGCATGGTCGCAACGAGCTCGTCCCCGACGTACCAGCGGTTGCGGGACGTCACGAAGTAGCCGACGCCCATCGCGGTGTTCTTCGGCCCGGCCACGGAGTCGAGCGCGGTGGTCACCCGGACCAGCTCGCCGACCCGCAGGTAGCGCTCGTAGGTCTGCTCGGTGTTGGTGCCGAGCACCGCGGTGTAGCCCTCGGCGGTGAGCAGCTCCATCATCGAGTGCAGCGGGTCGTCGGCCGCACGCTTGCGGCCGAGACCGGGCATCGTCCAGACCTGTGCCATCGACGGCGGCGCCTCCCCCTGGAGGAAGCGCTCGTTCTCGTAACCCATCGCGTCGAGCCAGGTGCCGATCGTCGGCTGGTTGACCTCCCACCGCGCCACGGTCTCGGATGCCTCCCCGAGCGCCTTGATGCGCTCCGCCTCGGCCATGATCCGCTCGTGGCGCTCGCGGGTCTCGACAGGCTCGACCACCGGTTCCGGCGTGCTCATCGCGGCACCCGGGGCAGCTTGAGTCCGAACATCGCGATCAGCTCGCGCTGCACCTCCTGGACACCACCGCCGAAGGTGAGCACCAGGTTGCGCTTGGCCTGCGCGTCCAGGTAGTCCAGCAGCTCCCGGGTCTCCGGGTCACCGGCGTCGCCGTGCCGGTGCACCGCGGCGATCAGGTCGGCCAGCAGGTGCTGCACATGGTCGGAGGCGAACACCTTCGTGGCGGAGGCGTCGGCGACGTTGATCTCGCCGGCGGCGGCCGCCCGCGCGACCTCCCAGTTGAGCAGCTCGTTCACCCGGAAGACCGCCGTCGCCTCGCCGAGCAGCGCGACCAGGTCGGGCTCCTGCCGGACGCCGGCCGCGTCCGCCCAGCGGACGATCCGGTCGCGCAGGCCCTCGATCCGCCCGGCCGGTCCGAGCATGACCCGCTCGTGGTTGAGCTGGGTCGTGATCAGCTTCCAGCCCTGGTTCTCCTCGCCCACGAGCATGTCGACGGGCACCCGGACGTCGTTGAAGTAGGTCGCGTTGACGTGGTGCGAGCCGTCGGCGGTGATGATCGGCGTCCAGCTGTAGCCGGGGTCCCTGGTGTCGACGATGAGGATCGAGATGCCCTTGTGCTTCGGGGCGTGGGGGTCGGTGCGGACGGCCAGCCACAGGTAGTCGGCCTGGTGGCCACCGGTGGTCCACAGCTTCTGCCCGTTGACGACGTAGTGGTCACCGTCGCGGCGCGCGGTGGTGCGCAGCGACGCCAGGTCGGTGCCGGCGTCCGGCTCGCTGTAGCCGATCGCGAAGTGGACGTCGCCGCTGAGGATCCTCGGCAGGAACAACTGCTTCTGCTTCTCGGTCCCGTAGCGGATCAGCGTCGGGCCGACGGTCTGCAGCGTCACCGCCGGCAGGTGCACGTCGTGGTACTGCGCCTCGTTGGCGAAGATCGTCTGCTCGACCTCACCGAGCCCGTGCCCGCCGTACTCCTTCGGCCAGCCGACGCCCATCCAGCCGTCGGCCCCCATCCGCTTGATCAGCTTCTGGTACGACGGACCGTGGCGGTCCCAAGCGCCCTCGACCGCGCCGGGGTCGTCGGGGTGCCCGTACTCGGCCGCGAGGCCGGCGAACCACGCGCGCAGCTCGGCCTTGAGAGCCCGCTGCTCCTCGCTCAGCTCGAGGTTCTTGCTCTCCGGCGCCTCGACCGGCACGTCGCCGGGCAGCGTGTCGAGGGCGTGGGTGAGGTCGGTGCCCCAGCTCGTGTAGCCGATCAG
The DNA here is from genome assembly GCF_003160695.1 of Nocardioides silvaticus. GTDB lineage: Bacteria > Actinomycetota > Actinomycetes > Propionibacteriales > Nocardioidaceae > Nocardioides > Nocardioides silvaticus. Next base: position 349,585 of record NZ_QGDD01000002.1, on the reverse strand, counting down.
CGGGTAGGTGACGTCGACGCCCATGCCGCCGTGGAGGTGGTGGCAGGTGCGGAAGGCGGCGGGCGCGACCCGGCTCACCCAGTAGCCGGCGACCGCGAGGTCGTCGGCGGCCGGGAGGCCCTGCGCGACCCGCCACACGGCGTTGTCGGCGGCGAGGTCCAGGGTGCGGCTGGCGACGTAGACGTCGGCCATCTGCAGCGCGACCGCCTGGAACTCCGCCAGCACCCGGCCGAACTGCTCGCGACCCTTCACGTAGCCGGCGGTCAGGTCGCGGGCGCCGGCGAGCACCCCGGCGGCGGTCACGGCGAGACCGGCGGTCGCGACGTCGCGGAGGTACGCCGCCGCCCCGCTCTCCAGCGGCTCGGCGGGCGCGTCCTCGAGCACGACCGTGAAGGTCGGCGTCGGCGTGGAGGCGCTGGCGGGCAGCAGCGTGACCCCTGGGCCCTGCGGGTCGACGAGCACGACGGTCCCGCCGGTGTCGCCGCCGTCCTCGGCGACCACGAGCAGGGCGGTCGCGGTGTCCGCGTAGGTGACCGCGGTCTTGCGACCGGTCACCCGGCCGCCGGCGTACGACGTCACCGTGCTGGTCGAGCCCGTCGAGACCTCCCGCAGCGCGGGCGTGACCACGGCGCCCTCGGCGATCGCGGGCAGGTGCTCCTTGCGCTGGGCCTCGGTGCCGAAGCGGGCCAGCGTGAGCGCGCCGCAGCACAGGCTCTCCCAGGCGGGCACCCGCTGCGCGGAGCGGCCGGACTCGCGCAGCAGCACCGCCACCGCCTCCAGACCGAGGCCGTCACCGCCGTGCTCCTCCGGGACCGGGAGCGCGGTCAGGCCGGCGGCCTGCCAGGCTGCCCAGTCCCCGGCACCGTCCGAGCGCCCGAGCACCTCGGTGACGACCGCGCGTACCGCACTGATCTCTTCGCCATCACTAGGAGCACCTGTCACGGGCAGAACTGTAACGTGTTCTAGTTCGCGGCGCACGGAGGAGTCCGCCACAATGTGCGCGTGCCGCGCGTGACACGAGGACTCGAGCGCCGCCTCGCCGACCACGTCGCCCGCCTCGCCGACGAGCACCCGCCGCTGCGCCTCGACGACGTCGACTTCACCGTCGTCGACCCGGTCGCTCTCGGCCGGCGCTACGGCCACGTCCTCGACTACATGGCGCGGGTCGAGCTGGAGGTCGACCGCAACGTCCTCGAGCTCACGACCCTGCTCCCGGACCCGCCCGAGGTCGACCGCTGGTTCTACGCCGACGTGTGGCAACCGCAGGAGATCCAGCACGGCCGGATCCTCGACCAGCTGCAGGTCGAGCTCGGCCGGTCGCCGACGACGCCGGACACCGACACCGTCAGCCTCAAGCTGCGGCTGCTGGGCGCGCTCGCCCACCTGCCCGCCTTCCAGGACGTGTGCCGGATGCTCTACTACCTCACCGGGATGTCGACCGAGCGGCAGGCGGTGCTGGCCTACAACAAGCTCCACGACGGCACCGCCGCCATGGGCGAGCGGGCGGTCGCGCAGACCGTGGTCGCACCGATCAAGCGCCAGGAGCCCGGCCACTTCGTCTTCTACCAGCTGTCCGCGCGCGGGCTGTGGGAGCAGCTCGCCGGCTGGCAGCGCTGGCTGGTCCGGCGGATGCGCACGATCTCCTACGGCCCGGTCGGTGCGAGCTCCGACGAGCAGCGCGCCGACTTCGGCGACGTGATGATCACGCTCGGCATGACGGCCGACGAGGAGATGGCCGCCAAGGCGGTGCGGGTCGAGCGCGAGCTGCTCTGGGCGCACCGGCAGGGCATGGACGTGCCGCCGTACGTCCTCAAGGCTTTCCACCGTGCCGTCGACCTGGCCCGGCAGCGCGCTGAGCGGAGCGTCCCGGACTGATCAGTCCTTCGCTGCGACCGCCTTTCGGAGCCGCTCGAGCTCACCCGGGAAGTGCTGCACGAGCGCGTCCGGGTCCGGCATCGACTCGCGGCAGGCGAGGGCGCCGACGTGGATCCGGCCGGCGTTGGACATCACCGTGAGGTTGAGCCCGGCGCCGTGGAAGACCGGACCGAGCGGGTAGAGCGCCTCGATCTGCGCGCCCATGAAGTAGAGCGGCACCGGCGGTCCCGGGACGTTCGAGATGACCAGGTTGTGGACGACCGGGTGCTTCTCGGCGAGGCGCAGGTTGGCGTAGGTGCGGACCGCGAGGCCGAACGTGCGTGGCGCGGCGAACTCCGCCCAGTCCTGCAGGGCGTCCGCGCTGATCGCTTTGTGGTGGTCCTTCGCGTGCCGGTTGCGCTCGGCCATCATCCCGAGCCGCTCGAGCGGGTCGGCGATGTCGGTGCCGAGCTTGGTGAACAACGCGGAGACCTTGTTGGCGCCCTCGGCGCGCCGGGAGGTCTCCCGCACACTCACCGGGACGGTCGCCAGGAGCGACGTGGCCGGGAGCTCGCCGCGCTCGTCGAGGTAGGAGCGCAGGGCGCCGCCGGCCAGCGTCAGCACCACGTCGTTGACGGTGGTGCCGGTCGCCTTCTTGATCTCGCGGACGTCGTCGAGCCGCAGGTCGGCCAGCCCGATCGAGCGGTGCCCGGTGATGGTGCCGTTGAACGAGGTCCGCGGGGCCGAGAACGGCGCCGCCATCGCCGTACCCTCCCGGGCGCGACCGATCGTCTTGGTGATCAGCTGCGCGGACGGCCGCAGCACCCGGGCCAGGGTGACGGGCCTGGTCGCGGTCCCCATCACGGCGCGGCCGAGCAGCTCGCCGCGGCTCGGGTCGCGGCCGTGGCTCTGCTCGTCGACCAGCGCGAGCGGAGCGCTGTCGGGCTCCAGCGAGCACAGGTGGGAGATCAGGTTGGAGCCGGAGACGCCGTCGACGGTGGCGTGGTGCATCTTCGAGAAGACGACGATCCGCTCGTCGCCCGGCTGCCCCTCGGCATCCTCGGGGCGGTAGCCCTCGATCACCCACATCTCCCACAGCGGGCGGGACCGGTCCAGCGGCAGCGCGGCGAGGTGGGAGCAGAGGTCGATCAGCTCCCGGTAGCCGCCCGGGCTCGGCACCGCGAGCCGGTGCACGTGGCGCTCGATGTCGAACTGCTGGTCGCGCACCCAGATCGGGTGGTCCAACCCCAGCGGCACGCCGCGGATCTTGCGGGTGAACGCCGGGACGTCGTGGACGCTGTCGTCGATGCCGGCCATCAGGTCGTCGAAGGTGTACGGCGTCGGCATGGTGCTCTGGTCGAGGACCATCACCGCACACACGTGCATCAGCTGGGCAGGCGTCTCGAGGTAGAGAAAGCTCGCATCGAGCCCGGACAAGCGCTGCATCCCGTCGCTCCCATCAGCACGGAAAGTAGAACGAGTTCTCATTCTGCACCACCCGGCGGCTAATCTCCTCATCATGGTCTCCGGCTTCGTCGCCCGCCAGGCTGTCAACGCAGCGCTCACCGCCAACGCCGTCCAGCCGGTCCCCGGCTATCGGGCGGGCGTCCCTGCCTTCGCCGCGGGCTGGCTCACCAGCGAGCTGGCACCGCAGGTCCTCGCCGCGACGGTGGTGGACACCGCCGCCCACCTCGCCCGCGGCCGCCGCGACCGGCTCGGCCTCGCCCTGGCCGCGGTCAGCGCAGCAGGGCTCGGCTACCTCGTCGGCCAGAGCCGCCGCGCCGTCCAGATCGCGGAGGACGCACTCGTCGAGGGCCTCGGCGTCGACTACGTCGAGCAGCTGGACCAAGCACCCTCCCCCGCCGACCTCGCCACGCCCTGGCGGCGGGTCGCCAACCCGTTCGCGTTCGGCCGCGAGCGCCGCCGCGCCGGGGTCGAGGTGAAGCGCGACGTCCCGTTCGCGCCGTACGGCAAGCGCGGGATGCTCGACATCTACACCTCCACCACCACGCCCGAGTCCGGGGCGCCGGTCCTCCTCCACGTCCACGGCGGTGCCTGGACCATCGGCACCAAGGAGCAGCAGGGTCTCGCGCTGATGGAGCACCTCGCGGCCAAGGGGTGGGTCTGCGTGTCGGTCAACTATCGGCTCGCGCCGCGAGACCGCTGGCCGGCGCAGATCGTCGACGTCAAGCAGGCCATCGCGTGGATCAAGGACAACATCGCCGACTACGGCGGGGACCCGGAGTACCTCGCGATCACCGGCGGCTCCGCCGGCGGGCACCTGTCGTCACTGGCGGCGCTGACCCCCAACGATCCCCAGTTCCAGCCCGGGTTCGAGGAGAAGGACACCACCGTCCAGGTCGCGGTGCCGCACTACGGCGTCTACGACATGGCCGGCGTCGGGGGCAACCGCAAGGTCGAGATGATGCGCGACCTGTTCCTGGCGAAGCGGGTGTTCCCGCAGTCGTACGCCGAGGCGCCCGAGGCCTACGAGGCCGCGACCCCGCTGCTGCGGGTCACCCCCGACGCGCCGGACTTCTTCGTGCTCCACGGCCGCAACGACACGCTGGTCGGCGTCGACCAGGCGCGGCAGCTCGTCGAGCGGCTGCGGGAGACGTCGAAGCGCACCGTGGTCTACGCCGAGCTCCCCCGTGCCCAGCACGCCTTCGACGTGATCCCGTCGATCCGCGGGCTCCACATCGTGCGCGCCATCGACCGCTACCTGCACTGGCACTGGAACACCTGGCGCCGCGAGCGCGAGCCGGCGCAAACTCACGCCTGAGACTCGCCGACCCGGCGCAAACTCACGCCTGAGACCCGCCGACCCGGCGCAAACTCACGCCTGAGACCCGCCGACCCGGCGCAAACTAACGCGGCAGGCCGAGGATCCGCTCGCCGACCACGTTGCGGAGGATCTGGGTGGTGCCGCCCGCGATCGACAGGCAGCGGGTGTTGAGCATCTCCCAGACGTCGGCAGCGACCCCGTCGGCGTCGCGCTCGATCGTGCCGATCGCCGCCAGCGCGTCGCCCTGGAGCTCGACGACCAGCTCCGAGGACGACTGACGGCTGCGGACGCCGAGCAGCTTGGCGACGCTCGACTCCGCGCCGGGACCGTGGCCGCCGATCGCACGGAGCGTCGTGCGGACGCCGAGCAGACCGCAGACGGTCGCCAGTGCAACGGCGTGGCCGATCCTGGCCTGGTCGACCGGACCGACCCCGGCCGCCGCCAGGGTGACGGCGCGCTCGACGCTCTTGCCGAGCCGGGCGCTGGCCATCGCCACCCGCTCGTTGGCGAGCGTCGTGCGGGCCAGCCGCCAGCCGTCGCCGGGCTCGGCGACGACGCACTCGTCGGGGACGAACACCTCGTCGAGGAAGACCTCGTTGAAGAGCGCCTCACCCGTGATCTCACGCAGCGGGCGCACCTCGATGCCGGGCGACTTCATGTCGACGAGGAAGTAGGTGATGCCCTTGTGCTGCGGGGCGTCCTGGTCGGTGCGGGCCAGGCAGATGCCCCAGTCGGCCCGCTCGGCGACCGACGTCCACACCTTCTGGCCGGTCAGCTTCCAGCCGTTGTCGACCCGCGTCGCCTTCGTCCGCAACGACGCGAGGTCGGAGCCGGAGCCGGGCTCGGAGAACAGCTGGCACCAGACCAGCTCACCGAGCAGCGAGGGCCGGACGAAGCGCTCGCGCTGCTCGTCGGTGCCGTGCTGCAGGATCGTCGGCACCGCCCAACCGGCGATCACGAGGTCCGGTCGGGTGACCCCGGCCCGGCCGAGCTCCTGGTCGATCACGACCTGGGTCACCGGGTCGGCGGCCAGGCCGTACGGCTCGGGCCAGTGCGGCGTCAGGTAGCCGGTCTCGACCAGCGCGGCGCGCCGGTCGGCCTCCGGAAGGGCGGCGATCCGCTCGGCGGTCGCCCGCGCCTCCGGGCGGACCTCCTCGTCGAGACCGCCGAGGTCCAGGTCCACGCGTCGTCGTACGCCCTCGACGGCGGCGGCTGTCAGCCGGGTCGCCGCCTCGTCGGCCGGACCCACGAGCGCGCGCAGCGACACCGCGCGCCGCAGGTAGAGATGGGCGTCGTGCTCGTAGGTGAAGCCGATGCCGCCGAGCACCTGGACGCAGGACTTCGCGACCTCGACGGCGCCGTCGAAGCAGATCGCCTGGGCGACGTCGACGGCGAAGGACCATTGCTCCTCGGCACCGTCAGCGGCGCACGCCGCGTCCCACGCCGCCGCGGTCACCGCCTCCGCGGTCTCGAGCATCTCCGAGCAGAGGTGCTTGATCGCCTGGAAGGACCCGATCGGCTTGCCGAACTGCTCGCGCACCTTGGCGTAGGCCACCGCGGTGTCGAGGCACCAGCGCGCGACGCCGGAGGCCTCCGCGGCCGCGAACGTCACGGCGGTACGACGCAGCCGCTCGTCGATCTCGCCTCCGTCGGTGGCCGCACCGTGCCGGGCGCTGAGGTCGATGCCGTCCAGCGGCGGCGCGGTGCCGGCCGTGCCGCCGTCCCACACGATCCCGCCCGGCCGCACCTGCACGCCGTGCCGACCCGGCTTCCCGGTCACCGTCGCACCGACGGCCGCGCCGAGCAGCCCGCCCGGCACCAGCTCGTAGGCGCAGGCCTCGAGCGCGACCGCCTGGTCGAGGACCGTGCCGCCCCCGCCGCCGGCGGACTCGGGGACCGCGATCGCCGTCACGCCCATCTCCTCGACGGCGCCCCACACGTCGTCGAAGGTCTCCTCAAGGCGCCCCTCGGCGGCCCGAACGGCCTCGAGCGCGCCGAGGCTGGCGGCCCACTTGCGCAGGCTGGTCGCGAGCTCGTCATGCTCGTCGGTGATCCCGATGGACATGGCACCCCTGTCGAAAACTAGAACTTGTTCTAAGACTACTAGAGTCGACCCATGACCGACACGATGCCGCCGGACCTGCTCGAGCACGCGCTCGCGGCCAAGGGGTTCATGCCGCCCGAGGAGGGCGCGCTCCTCCACCGGGTCGCGCGCGAGCGACTGCCGCACGGGCCGGCGCTCGAGGTCGGCACCTACTGCGGCAAGTCGGCGGTCTACCTCGGTGCGGCCGCGCGCGAGGTGGGCGGCACGGTGTTCACCGTCGACCACCACCGCGGCTCGGAGGAGAACCAGGCGGGTTGGGAGCACCACGACCCGACCGTGGTCGACCGCGAGCTCGGGGTGATGGATACGCTGCCGACCTTCCGGCGCACGATCGCGCGGGCCGGCCTCGAGGACGAGGTCGTCGCCGTCGTCGGCCGGTCGACGACCGTCGCCGCGCACTGGCGCGCGCCGCTGTCCTTGCTGTTCATCGACGGCGGGCACGGCGAGCAGCCGGCCCGCGACGACTTCGAGTCCTGGGCGCACTGGGTGATGCCGGACGGGCTGTTCGCCATCCACGACGTGTTCGAGGACCCCGCGGACGGCGGGCGGCCGCCGTACGAGCAGATCTACCTGCCGGCCCTCGCCAGCGGCGCGTTCGCGGAGGTCGACGCCGTCGGCTCGATGCGCGTCCTCCGGCGGACGTCAGGTACGGCGGGCGACGCGCTCGGAGGTTGACGTGCACTCGCACTCGAGGGCGATCTCCTCGAAGTGCGGCGCCAGCGACGTGCCGCGCATGATGCCGGAGCCGGGGCTGCTGTGGCCGAAGGTCTCCCCCAGCGCGTCCGCGGCCAGGATCACCGCGGCGGCCGTGTAGGTCGTGCGCTCGTCGGGCCAGTGCACGTTGCGCGGCTCGACCTCGCCGGCCTCGTTGGTGACCGCGACCTCGGCAGCGTTGTCGCCGTACACCCAACCAGTCCAGTACTCCCCGCGCTCACCGCGCAGGTGCTGCATCTCGGTGAAGAGGGTGAGCGCGCGACGGTGGTCGCCGAGCCCGTCGAGGGCCATCGCCAGCTCGCAGGTCTCCGCACCGGTGACCCACGGGTTGGTGTCGACGCAGCGGATGCCGAGCCCGGGCACGACGAAGTCGTCCCAGCGGGACTCGATGAGCTCGAACGCGTCCCGACCGCGCACCGCGCCGCCGAGGACCGGGTAGTACCAGTCCATCGAGAACGTGCTCTTGTCGGCGAACAGGTCGCGGTGCACGCGCACCGCGTGGCCGAGGCGACCGCCCGCGAGCTCCCACTCCGGCTGCGGGTCGTCCATCAGGTCGGCGAGCGCGACGCCGGCCCGCAGCGAGTGGTAGATCGACGAGCTGCCGGTGAGCAGGCAGAAGTCGTCGACCGGGGTCCAGCGGATGCCGCCGAACGGCTCCTGCAGCGACACCACCCAGTCGAGGGCCGCGCGGACCGTGGGCCAGTAGCGCTCGACGAACCGGATGTCGCGGCGGACCAGCCAGTGGTGCCAGAGACCGACGGCGAAGTACGCCGACATGTTGACCTCGCCGCGCTCGTCGTCGGGCTGGCCGTCGACGATCTTCATGGGGAACGAGCCGTCCGCACGCTGCATCGTCGGGATCCACGCGTAGGCGCGCTCCGCGGCGGCCACCTGGCCACCGACGAGCATCGCCATCGCGCCCTCGACGTGGTTCCAGATGTCGACGTGCTCGCCCGGCGTCCACGGGATCGCGCCCCACGGCTCCTGCATGGCCGCGATCGACGCCGCCGTCTCCGCGATGTCGACGGCGCTCAGCACGCCGTCGACGTACGGCAGGCGCGCGAGGGGTACCTCGGAGACCTCAGGCACGCGCCGCGCCCTCCTGGCTGTCGGCGTCGGGCTTGCGGAAGTAGAGCACCATGCTCTTCCCGATCACCGGGTCGAGCACCTTGGCGGCCAGCTGGAGAGCCTTCGGCTGCTTCATGATCTCCCACACGAGCAGCTTGTGGTACGCCTTCGCGAGCGGGTGGTCGTCGTTCTCGACGCCGACCGCGCACTTGATCCACCAGTACGGCGAGTGCAGGCCGTGCGCGTAGTCCTTGCCCTCGAAGATCATCGCCTCGCCCGGCGTGCCGTCGTTGGGACGGCCGGCCTTGGTGACCTTGTCGACCAGCTCGTGGTCGGTGTAGATGCGGATGTGGCCGCCCTCGGCGTTGTGGTAGTCGTCAGACAGCTTCCAGTTGACGACCTCCGGCAGCCAGCGCGGCACCGAGATCGCCAGCGTGCCGCCGGGGCGCAACACGCGCACCAGCTCCTTGATCGCGGTGACGTCCTCCCAGATGTGCTCGAGGACCTCGGCCGCGACGATCCGGTCGAACTCGCCGTCGGCGAACGGCAGCGCCAGCGCGTCGCCCTGCTTGACGTCCGCCTCGGCGCCCTCGGGCACCTCGCCGGCCTCCTTCATGGCGACGAAGAGGTTGCGGACGTTCTCGAGCTCCTCGGCGTCCATGTCGAACGCGACGACGTCCGCGCCGCGGCGGTACATCTCGAAGCTGTGGCGGCCGGCACCGGCGCCCATGTCGAGGACGCGGTCACCCGGCCCGAGGCCGAGCCGGTCGAAGTCAACGGTCAGCATCTGCTTGCTCCTCCTGGTACTGCGCGATCACGTCCTCGAGCACCTCGGCGGTCTTCACCGCCACGGCGCTCCAGCTGAAGAGGTCCTTGACCCGCTGGCGACCGGCGGCGCCCATCCGTGCCCGGCGCTCCGGGTCGTCGAGCAGGGCGGCGACCGCTGCGGTCAGCGCACCCACGTCGCCGGGCTCGACGACGTCCGCGCACAGGCCGTCCGGCCCGACGACCTCGGGGATCGCGCCCGCGCGCGAGACGACGAGCGGGGTCTCGCACGCCATCAGCTCGGCCGTCGGCAGCGAGAAGCCCTCGTAGAGGGAGGGGACGCAGGCGAGCTCGGCGGAGCCCATCAACGCGACCAGCTCGTCGTCGGTCAGGCCGTTGGCGAAGCTCACGCTGTCGGCGATGCCGAGCTTGTCGATGAGCTTCTCGGTGACGCCGCCCTCCTTGGGCTTGGTCACCAGGACCAGCTCGACGTCGCGCTCGGTGCGCAGCTTCGCGAACGCCTCGAGCAGGATGTGGATGCCCTTGAGCGGCGCGTCGGCGCTCGCCATCGCGAGGATCCGGCCCGGGATCCGGGGCTCGGTGGGGGCGCGGAACCGGTCGTCGACGCCGAGCAGGATGGTCTCGATGCGCGCGGGGTCGACGTCGAACTCGCGCGCGACGTCGCGCTTCGAGGACTCCGACGGCACCAGGACCTGTCGCAGGCGGGGTGCGGTGCGCTTCTGCTCGTTGAGGAAGGAGTACCAGCGCCAGACCCCGATCTTGGGGAACTCCACCCGCCACTTGGAGCCGGCCTTGCGTCGTACCCAGGGCGCGACCTCGAGCTCGATCGCGCGGTCCATCGTGATCGGGTGGTGGATGGTGGATGCCAGCGGCAAGCCGAACTTCTCGACCTCGAGGATCGGCGTGGCGAGCGTCTGGTTGTCGAAGACGATGTCGAACTCGTCGCGGCGGGCGCGCAGCAGCTTCACCACGCGCTTGGCGAAGGTGATCGGCTCCGGGAAGGCCCCGCTGCGCATCCGGACCCACTCCTCGACGTCGATCCGGTCGCGGAACTCGCGCGGGTGCGGGTTGCGGAACTCGTCGCCGGGTCGGTAGAGGTCGAGGCTCGGGACCTTGGTGAGGACGACGCCCTCGTCGAGCTCGGGATAGGGCTGACCGGAGAAGACCTCGACGGTGTGCCCGAGCGCGACCAGCTCCCGGCTCAGCCGCCGGATGTAGATGCCCTGCCCGCCCACGTGGGGCTTGCTGCGGTACGACAGCATCGCGATCCGCATGCCGACTCCTCTTCCTCGATCCGGCACAGCAGCTCGGTGGAGCGGGGCCGACCCAAACGTAGAACGTGTTCCTATTATGGGCTACGTACCAGTAGCCTATCTTCGAGCGTCCACCCGGGAAGCATCGCGGACGGGCGCACAGATCTGAACATTCCGGCTCGGGTGCGCCATTCCAGTGACGTGAGGCACACACCGGGCGCGCCGACGTCGCAGGGAGACCGTCGTGACCACCGCCAACTCAGTGACCGACGAGCGTTCGGACACCGCAGGCAACGCCGGCAGCGCTGCCCAGCGCGACCGGCGCAAGCGGATCCTCGACGCGACCTACGACCTGGCCAAGCAGGGCGGCTTCGACGCCGTCCAGATGCGCGCGGTGGCCGAGCAGGCCGACGTCGCCCTCGGCACGCTCTACCGCTACTTCCCCTCGAAGATCCACCTTCTGGTCTCCGCGCTCGACCGGCAGTTCGAGGACGCCCAGGAGCGCCTCCAGCTCCGCGAGATCCCCGGCGACACGCCGGCCGACCGCGTCCTCTACGTGCTCAAGCGGTTGACCCGCGGCATGCAGGGCGACCCGAAGCTGACCGAGGCGCTGACCCGGGCCTTCATGTTCGCCGACGCGAGCGTGGCCAACGAGATCCACGCGGTCGGCATGTCGATGACCTCGATCGTCACCCACGCGATGCACGGCGGCGTTGTCGACAAGGACCAGATCACCGAGGAGGACATCACCCTCGCCCGGGTGATCGGTGACGTCTGGCTCTCCGCATTGATGGCCTGGGTGACCGGCCGCTCGACCGCGCCGGAGACGGCCTCCCACATGGAGACCGCGGTCCGCCTCATCCTGCGCTGAGGCGCCTGGCACGGGCGTTGGGCCTGGACCACCACACGGTCTAGCCGGACGGGCCGGCGCAGCAACTTGGCGCGCATCGTCGTCGACGCGACGCCCGAGCCCTCGACCCCTGGTCCCGCATCACCTTCGGTCGCGTGGAGTTACGACGCCCCCCTGGCTGCGTGGGAGTGTGGGATCTTGGGCATGACCAAGCGCCTAGGGAGCATCGTGCAGGATCGAGCAGCGGGTCGGAGGGCGTCCTCGCTCTGGGTGAGAACGCTGAGCGCCGTCGTCGGCGGCGCCGTCCTGGCGGGCCTGGTCGTCGGGATCGTCGCGCTCGACCGGCGCGAGGACCGAAGTCGCGCGATGTACCACGACGTGATCCTGATGGCCGGTCTGCAGTACGACCTGCTCGAGAGCGGGCGCGCAGGCGTGGAGCTCTCGGTCGACGCTGCGTCAGATCCCGTCGCCGTCGGGGAGGAATCGTTCACGCCCCTTCCCGGGGTCGAGGTCGTCGTCGAGCAGCGCGGCGAGCTCTACTGCGTCAAGGGACGCAACCAGCACGGCGACGAGACGCGATGGTTGTGCGTCGACGGCACCGGCGACCGGCCCGAGCTCGGCACGCTCGCCGACGAGTTCGGCTAGCGCCAACGCATTCAGGCTCCGGTGCGACACCGTTCACGTCAGCAGGTCGCGCTCAAGTACTCCTGGAACGCCTCGACCTCGGCCAGCTCCTCGCCCTCGAAGACCGCGGCGTAGGTGGCGAACCCCGCGTAGTCCTCGGCCGTCATGTCGCTGTAGTAGTCGATCAGCGTTGCGAACCCGGCCTGGGCATCTGCCTCCAGGTCGGACGGCGGCTCGACCGCCGCCCACCTCTCACCCAGCTCCCGGTAGGCCGCAGCGATGGTCTCGTCATCGTCGTCGGTCGCGTCGATGGACGCGAAGCGGTCGGCCTCGGCGTCGCAGATCTCCTCCGCTGCCGACGCTTCGGTCCGACTGTCGTCGCTGTCCTTGCTGTCCTCGCTGTCCTCGCCGCACCCGAGCAGGAGCAGGGCAGGCGCCAGGAACGCCGCGAGCAGGGTGGTTCGTCTCATGCGGACAACAGTGCGTGATCGCGCCGTCGCAGACCATCGTCCGCAGGAACGATTCGCGTGCCCGCATCTCCCGACCCGGCTGGGCGACATTCGGTCGTCGAGTAGCCCGAGCCGTTCCGGTCGTCGAGTAGCCCGAGCCGCTAGGCGATCTGTCGTGAGGCACGAGCGAAGATGTATCGAGACGCCTCTCGCTGTGGTTACAGTCGGCTGTTGGCTTGCGGCGTCTCGATACGCGCCTCGCGCAGAGCGCTCGGCGCTACTCGACGACCGGAGGCGAAGGCGTCTCGCTACGCGCCTCGCGCAAAGCGCTCGGCGCTACTCGACGACCGAGGGGTCGCGCAGAGCGGTCGGCGCTACTCGACGACCGGAGGCGAAGGCGTCTCGCTACGCGCCTCGCGCAGAGCGCTCGGCGCTACTCGACGACCGAGGGGCGGGAGCTACTCGACGACCGGACGACGCTTCGCCTTGGCGATCGTGTCCTCGACGATCGAGTTGAGGCGGGCGCCGTTGGGCCAGCCGGCGTAGTGGGAGAGGAAGACGACGATCTCGCGGAGGGCGTCGTCGTCGAGCTCGCCGTTGGCGTGGGCGGCGGGGACCTGGATGCCGAGGACGTCGGCGGCGCCCTGGCCGGCGAGCAGTCCGATCAACAGGAGCCGACGGTCGCGGTCAGAGAGGCCGGGGCGGTGCCAGATGTCGGCGAAGAGGTGATCGGCGGTGTAGCGGAAGAAGTCGCCCTCGCCGTCGGTCATGTCGAAGCCGTAGACCTCCTCCATCTTGCGGAGGCCCTTTGCCCGCTGCTCGGGCAGCCCGGCGAACTTGTCGGACTCGTCGCTCACAGTCCCAGTCCCTTCCCCAGTCGCGGCAGCGCTTCGCGCGCCAGTGGTACGTCGACGCCGAGCTCCTCGGCGAGCTCGATCGCGAAGCCGAGGTCCTTCTCCCCCAGCGCCCGGACGTGGTCGAACACCCCGTGCCAGAAGTCTCCCGGCTCGAGAGGTGCGGTCGTCTCGCGGTGCATGATCGCGCCCGGACCCCCGGTGATGGCGTCGGTGTGGCGGACCACCTCACCGAGCTCACGGAGGTCGAGGCCGGCGGCCTCGGCGAGGCGCTGGGCCTCGGTGACCGCGGTGAAGGCCACGAAGTGGATGAGGTTGCGAGCGAGCTTCATCCGGGTGCCGGCGCCGAGCGGCCCGGCATGGACGACCTTGGAGCCCATCGTCTCGAGCGCAGGCCGCGCAGCGGAGAACGCCTCCGCGGCACCCCCGACCATGATCGCGAGCGACCCGTCGGCGGCAGCCATGGGACCGCCGCTGACCGGCGCGTCGAGCACGGTGAGCCCGGCAGCCGCGAGCTCGGCCGGCGTGCCCGGCGCGACCGTGGAGTGCACCACGAGCACGGGACCGGTCCCCACGTCCCGAGCCACCGAACGCACCTGCTCGTCGTCGCGCACCATCACGCACACCACATCCGCTCCGACGGCGAGCTCGGCCACGCTCGCAGCAGGCTTCGCACCAGCCGCAGCCAACTCGGCTACCGGGTCGGGCGCGACGTCGTACACGGACAGCTCGATGTCGTCCGCGGCGGCGAGCCGCAGCGCCATCGGCTTGCCGATGTTGCCGAGCCCGACGAAGCCGACGCGGGTCATAGCCGGAAGGTCTGGCCGCCGTCGACGGCCAGCACCTGGCCGGTGACCCACGACGCGTCGTCGGAGAGCAGGAACAGGAGCGCGCCGACCATGTCGTCGACCTGCCCCATCCGCTTGATGGCCAGCGAGCTGCGCACGATGTCCTGGGCGGCGTCGCCGGCCTGGGTGCGGGTCGCCTCGGTGTCGGTCGGACCGGGGGCGATGGCGTTGACGCGGATGCCCTGGCCGCCGAGCTCGTGGGCGAGCTGCTGGGTGAGGCTGTTGGTGGCGGCCTTGGCGAGGCCGTAGAAGCCGGAGTAGAGGTACGCCGCGGTGGAGCTCTGGTTCACGATCGCTCCCCCGCCACGCTTGGCGATCTCCGGATACACCGCGCGGGTCATCACCAGGGCGCCGTCGAGGTTCACCGCCATGAACTTCTTGTAGTAGTCCCAGTCCACGGAGATGAGGAGGTTGAACTCCATCGCCCCGTAGATCGCGGCGTTGTTGACCAAGTGGTCGATGCCGCCGTACTCCTCGACCGTCCGCGCGACCAACGCAGACGCAGACTCCGCCGAGGACACGTCGCACGCGACGAAGATCGCCCGTCCCCCGCTCTCGTTGATGGAGGCGGCGACCTTGGCGCCGGCCTCCTCGTTGAGGTCGGCGACCACGACGGCCGCGCCCTCGGCGGCGAGAGCGCGCGCGTAGGCCTCGCCGATCCCCTGTGCGGCGCCGGTGACGACGACGACCTTGCTCTCGAATCTGTTCATGCCGGCTCCGCGATCGTCTTGGTCTCCAGGTACTCCTCGAAGCCGGCCACGCCCATCTCGCGACCGAGCCCCGACTGCTTGTAGCCGCCGAACGGCGCGTCCGGGCTGAACCAGACGCCGCCGTTGACGGCCAGGGTGCCGGTGCGGATCCGCGCGGCGACGGCTTTGGCCCGCTCCAGCGACGCGGAGTCGACCGAGCCCGAGAGCCCGTACGCCGAGTCGTTGGCGATCCGCACCGCGTCGTCGTCGCCGTCGTGCGGGATCACGACCAGCACGGGGCCGAAGATCTCCTCCTGCGCCAGCCGCGAGCTGTTGTCGAGGCCGGCGACCACGGTCGGCTGCACCCAGTTGCCGGGCTGGTCGATGACCGAGCCGCCGGTGGCGAAGGTGCCGCCCTCCTCCCGCGCGATGTCGAAGTACGACGCCACGCGGTCGCGCTGCGCGGGCGAGATCACGGGCCCGCAGATCGCGTTGGGATCGGCCGGGTCGGTCGCGCCGATCGACTCCATCGTCGCGGCGGCGACCTGCACGGCCTCCTCGTAGCGGTCGCGCGGGACGACCAGGCGGGTGGTGATCGCACAGCCCTGTCCGGCGTGGATGCAGGCGGCGAACGCCGTACCTCCGGCGACGGCGGCGACGTCGGCGTCGTCGAGTGCGATGGCAGCGGACTTGCCGCCGAGCTCGAGGAACACCTTCTTCAGGGTCGGTGCGGCCGCAGCCATGATCGCCTTGCCGACGGCGGTGGACCCGGTGAACGAGACCATGTCCACGCGCGGGTCAACGGTCAGCTGCGCGGCCACCTCGTTGGAGCTCGGCGTCACCACGTTGAAGACGCCGGCGGGGATGTCGGTGTGCTCGGCGACCAGCCGCCCGAGCTCGGCGGCCACCCAGGGCGTGTCCGGAGCCGGCTTGAGGACGACGGTGCAGCCGGCGGCGAGGGCCGGGCCGACCTTGGCTAGGTTGATCTGGGTCGGCACGTTCCACGGCGTGATGGCCGCGACGACGCCGACCGGCTCCCGCCGTACGGTGCGTCGTGACGGGATGCCCATCGGCGCGGCGACGCCGAGATCGGTCTCGAACTCGTAGGTCTCGGCGAGGTCGGTGACCCACTTGAGGCCCTCCACCGGCACGTCGAAGCCGGCAGCGCCCATCATGAAGCCCGGCATGCCGACCTCGGCCGTGGTGAGCGCACGGAACGCGTCGGCGTCGTCGAGCAGCGCTTGGTGCAGCTGGCGGAGGCACCGCACCCGCAGGGCCAGGTCGGTCGACCACCCGGTCTCGTCGAAGGCCCGTCGCGCAGCGGCGACCGCCGCGTCCACGTCGGCCGCGGTGCCGTCGGGCGCGCGACCGATCTCCTCCCCCGTCGCCGGGTTGAGGATCGGGTACGACGACCCGTCGGATGCCGCGACCAGCTTGCCGTCGATCAGCTGCTGGGCCAGCGGGGTGGTCACGTCGGTCGAGCTTGTCGAGACCATCACGCCTCCTGGGTCTCGGCAGGCTCGACCACCGCGGGGGCCTGCGTGACGAAGTCACCGCGCTCGACCGGCGGCGGCCACACGGGCGCCGGGATGTCGGCGAGGTGGTAGTGGCCGGGGACGCCGTGCCCGGTCACCTTCATCCGCTCGAGCAGCCGCTCGGAGGCCTTGCCGGCCTTGATGATCTCCAGGAAGGTGTGCGCGGTGGACGGCATGTCGAACCAGTCGCGCTGCCAGGCGAACTTGAGCTGGCCGGCGTCGGCACCGCTCGTCTGCCGCCCTACGCCGAACCACGAGCCGCCGATGCCGAGGATCTCGTACTCCTTGCCGGACGCGTCGTCGACGATCCCGGAGCGCTGCTTCCAGAAGCCGACGATCATGCCGGTCTTCTCGTCCATCACCGTCGCCTGGTAGTCGTAGTGCCAGCCGTCGAAGCCGTCCATCTCGATGCCGATGGCCCATTCGCGGATCTGGTCGCGGCCCACTGCCATGAAGTGCTCGTCGACGGAGTACATCCAGCCGTAGGTCGCGTCCTCGGCGTACCACTCGGCCATCACCCGCCAGTCGCCGCTGCGCTCGGCCTCGCGGTTGATCGCGAGCCAGGAGTCCCAGAACTCCTCGATCTCCGCTCGGGTCAGCGGAGTGGTCAGGTCGGTCATTCTCAGTCCTCTTCGATCGACAGGGCGAAGGCCGGGCAGTACTTCACAGCCGCTGCCACGTCGGCGCGGCGCGACTCGTCGGGGTTCTCGACCAGCACGACCACGACGTCGGCGTCGCGGTCGAAGCCGAACACGTCGGGCGCCTCCCCCTGGCACAGCTGGTGGCCCTGGCAGAGGCCGGTGTCGGCGACCACCCGGTAGCCGCTCATCGCGTCCTCCGGCGGTAGCGCACCTTGGCGGGCTGGGCGAGCTGGATCACCATCTTGGTGAAGTCGTCCTGGTAGGAGTCGAGCGGCTGCACCGGCTCGAACTCGAAGTCGCGGAGGATGACGGAGAAGATCGCCTTCATCTGCATCATCGCGAACGCGTTGCCGACGCAGCGGTGCTTGCCCGCCCCGAACGGGATCCACGTCCAGCGGTTCTGCAGGTCCTCCTGGCGCGGGTCGACGTAGCGGTCGGGGTCGAACTCGTCGGCCTTCGGGAAGTCGGCCTCGATCCGGTTGGAGACACGGGGCGAGGCCGCGAGGACGGTGCCGGCCGGGATCGTGTTGCCCAGCAGCTCGAAGTCCTCCTGCACGACGCGCATCAGGATGATCAGCGGCGGGTGCAGCCGCAGGGTCTCCTTGAGCGCCGACTCCAGCACGGGGATCGACCGCAGCGCCTGGAAGGACACCTCGGAGCCGTCGGCGTAGAGGTCGTCGAGCTCGGCGACGACGTCGGCCATGACGTCCGGGTGACGGAGCAGCTCGATCATCGCCCAGGACGCCGTTCCGCTGCTGGTGTGGTGACCGGCGAACATCATCGAGATGAAGATGCCGGTGATGTAGTCGGCGTCCATGCCGACCGCGATCAGCACGTCGAGCAGGTCGCGCTCCTCGCGCGGCACCTCGCCGCGCGCGACGCGGGCGTCGACGATCGCCTGGACCTTGGCGACCAGCTCCTCGCGCGCCTGGTCGCGCACCCGGAAGCTCTCGATGTCGGCGTACGGGTCGACGTAGGCGATCGCGTCGGTGCCGTGCTCGAGCCGGTGGTACACATCCGCATACGACGAGTCCAACTGGCTTCGGAAGGGCTTTCCGATGAGGCATGCGGAAGTTGTGTAGATCGTCAGCTCGGCGAAGAAGTCGAGCAGGTCGACCTCGCCCTCGTCGCCCCAGTCGGCGACCATCCGCCGGATCTCGCCCTCGATGGTCTGGGCGTGCCCGCGCATCATCTCGCCGCGCAGCGCCTGGTTCTTCAGCATCTGCTGACGCTCCTCGGGCGAGGCGTCGAAGACGACGCCCTTGCCGAAGATCGGCGTCATGAAGGGGTACGCCGCCGCCTGGTCGAGCACGTCGTCGGGCGCCCGGAAGAACGCCTCGTTGGCCTCCGCCCCGGTGACGAGCACGACCTGCTTGTCGGCGAGGCGGAAGCGTCCGACGTCGCCGCACTCCTCCCGCACCCGGTGGAACAGCCCGATCGGGTCCACCCGCATCTCCGGCAGGTGGCCGGTGCCCTTGATGATCGCCGGCACCTCGGCGCTCTGGTCGTCGAGGACCATCGAGACCTCAGGGATGTTCACTGCTCCTCCACGGGGGCTTCGGGGTTCACGTCGACCGGGCTGATGTGCACGCCGCGCGGAGCGGCGACGATGGTCGTGATCGCGTCGGCGATGGCGCGCGCCTTCAAGAAGTGGGAGTGCCGGGCGTGACCCCACTTGACCCACTCGTTCAGCACCGCCGCGGCGGCGTCGGGGTCCCAGTCCATCCCCATCTCGCTCCACGTCGGCCCCGGCCGTACGACGGAGGCGCGGACCCCGGTGCCCTCGAGCTCCATCTGGAGCGAGCCGACCAGCCCCTCCAGCCCCGCCTTGCTGGCGCTGTAGCCGCCCATCAGCGGTCGCGGTCGGACGGCGACGTCGGAGGAGACGAAGACGATGTCACCGCGGTGTCGCTCGACCATCGCCGGCACCAGCTCGCGGACCAGTCGGTGCGGGCCGAGCAGGTTGACGTCGAGCTCGCTGCGCAGCCGCTCCTCCTCGGTGTCGAGGAGCGAGCCGGGGCCGATGAGCGCGGCGTTGCTGATGACGACCTCGACGTCACCGAGATCGGCGGCTGCCTTCGCGGCGAAGTCCCTAACCGACGCGCTGTCGGTGACGTCGAGCCGGTGCGCGACGGCCTCGCCGCCCTCCGCGCGGATCGCGGCGGCCAGCTCCTCGCACTGCTCGACCCGCCGCGCGCCGAGGGCGACCGGGAAGCCCGCCGCGGCGAGGGCGCGCGCGGTCTCCGCGCCGATGCCCGACGACGCGCCGGCGACCACCGCGGGCCGCCGGCTCGGCTGGTCGTACCTCCCCATCAGCGACGCTCCTCGAACGCCACCGGCAGCGAGGCGAAGCCGCGAACGCTGACCGAGTGCACGCGGACCGCACGGTCGGGAAGCACCTCGAAGTGCTCGACGCGCCGCACCAGCTCCTCGAGCACCACCCGCGCCTCGAGCCGGGCCAGGTTGGCACCGAGGCAGAAGTGCCGGCCGGTGCCGAAGGACAGGCTCTCGCTGAGCTCGTCCTTCGAGCGATGGATGTCGTAGACCGACGGCTCGGTGAACACCCGCTCGTCGCGATTGGCGGCGCCGACCAGCAGCAGCAGCTTGGATCCCGCCGGCATCGTGCGCCCGTGCAGCTCGACGTCGTCGGTCACGTAGCGCGCCAGCATCTGGGTGGAGTTGTCGTGGCGCAGCGTCTCCTCGACCCACGGCACCACGAGGTCGCTACCCGGAGCCAGCACGTCGCTGCGTTGCTCGCGGGCGGCGGACAGGTGGAAGAGCGCATTGCCCAAGAGCTTCGTGGTCGTCTCGTTGCCGGCGACGACCATGAGCGTCAGGAACGCCATGATCTCCTGGTCGGTCAGCCGGTCGCCGTCGAGCTCGGCCTCGACCAGCGCCGACGTGAGGTCGTCGGTCGGCTGCCGGCGACGCTGCTTGACCATGTCTCCGTAGTAGGAGAACAGCTCGATCGCCGCCTCCATCCCCGCCGGCGGCACGTCACGCACACCGGCCTCGCGGTGGACCAGCAGGTCGGCGAGGCGTCGTACCTCGTCCCGGTCGGCGACCGGCACGCCCATCATCTCGGAGATGACGTCCATCGGGAGCCGGCCGGCGAGCTCGCTGATCCAGTCCGCCCAGCCCTGCTCGGCGTTGGCCGTGAACATGCGGTCGAGGTAGTGCTCGGTGAGGCCCTGGACCTGCGGCTCGAGCTCCCGCACCCGACGCGGCGTGAACGCCGCCGAGACCAGCTTGCGGATCCGGGTCTGCGCCGCGCCGTCGAGCGCGAGGAACGACATCACGCGGTGCGCCTCGGGGCTCCACGCGCTCTTGTCGAGGGTCACGCCCATCCGGTTGGAGAACGTCACGTCGTCGCGGAAGGCGGCGAACACGTCGGCGTGCCGCGACAGCGCCCAGAAGTCGTCGCGCTCGCTGTAGTAGAGCGGAGCCTCGTCCCGTAGCCGGGCGTAGAGCGGGTAGGGATCCTCGTGGAAGTCGTAGTCGTAGGGGTCGAAGACCAGCGGGGTGGTCGCGTCGGTCGAGACCGTCATCGGACGTCCTTCAGGATCGTGGCGACGACCTTGTCCAGCCGGTCGCCGAGCTCGGCGTAGGAGATCAG
This sequence comes from Nocardioides silvaticus, assembly GCF_003160695.1. GTDB lineage: Bacteria > Actinomycetota > Actinomycetes > Propionibacteriales > Nocardioidaceae > Nocardioides > Nocardioides silvaticus. Next base: position 328,915 of record NZ_QGDD01000002.1, on the reverse strand, counting down.
GCCCATCCCGGCCTGCAGGAGGGCGCCGGAGAAGGCGAGGACGAGGACGTCGACGAGCTCCGGGGTGCTGCTCCGGCCCAGCGCCTCCTCGAACCGGGCGACGAACTCGCCGCCGATCCGCAGCCGGAGCCGTTCGACGTCGGGGTCGGAGCCGAGCAGCGCGAGGTTGGCTCCCGCCGCGACGTGCGGGTTGCGCTCACACAGGTCGCTGAGTGCGCGGGTGACCGCCTGGACCCGGTCGGTCGCCGTGCTGTGCTCGGCAGCCGGCGGCACCTGCTCGACGATCGCGCGGTGGAACAGCTCGGCCAGCAGGTGGTTCTTCGACGAGAAGTAGGTGTACGCCGTCGCCGGGGACACCCCGGCGCGCACGGCCACCTGGCGCACGGTCAAGGTCTCGGGCCCGACCTCCGCGAGCTGGGCGAGCCCGGCGTCCAGCAGCCGCTGCACCGTCGCCGCCTGGCGCTCGTTGAGCTGCCGCCGGGGCGTGCTGGTCACCTGACTGGACACCTGTCCAACATAGGAGACGTTCTCGGCGTGCGCAAGACATTTCTAGAACACGTTCTTATTGTGGACCCATGCGCAACGGCATCGTCCTCTTCACCTCCGACCGCGGCATCACGCCGGCCGAGCTCGCCGTGGCCGCGGAGGAGCGCGGCTTCGACACGATCTACGTGCCGGAGCACACGCACATCCCCGTGCGCCGCGACGCGCTGCACCCGACGGGCGGTGAGGAGCTGCCGGACGACCGCTACCTGCGCACCCTCGACCCCTGGGTCTCGCTGGCCACCTGCGCGGCGGTGACGGAGCGGATCGGGCTGTCGACCGCGGTCTGCCTGCCGGTCGAGTCGGACCCGATCACGCTCGCCAAGACCATCGCCACCCTCGACCACCTGTCCGGCGGTCGGGTCACGATCGGCGCCGGCTTCGGGTGGAACACCGACGAGCTGACCGACCACCACGTCCCCGCCGCGAAGCGCCGCACCGTGCTCAAGGAGTACCTCGAGGCGATGCGCGCCCTCTGGACCGAGGAGGAGGCGTCGTACGACGGCGAGTTCGTGCAGTTCGGGGCTTCCTGGGCCTACCCCAAGCCGCCGCAGGGCCGGGTGCCGGTCATCATCGGCGCGGGCGCGGGGCCGAAGACGTTCGATTGGATCGCCCGCCACGCCGACGGCTGGATGACGACGCCCACCTCGACCGAGGTCGCCGCCAACGCCGACAAGCTGCGCAAGGCGTGGGCCGACGCCGGCCGGGAGGGCTCCCCCGACATCCGCATCCTGGTCGCGAAGCGCCCCACCGAGGAGGACTTCGCCGACTGGATGGCGGCCGGCGCCTCGGAGCTGATCTGGGGCGTCCCCGACGCCGAGAAGGACAAGGTGCTGACCTACCTCGACAAGATGGCCGGGCGACTGGGGCTGGCCTGATGCCGACGTACCGGGGAACTTCGTCGTACTCCGGGGCAGATGGCGACAAGAAACCCCGGTGCGTGAGTGGGTACGCCGACCTGTCGCGGGCGGATCTCGCCATCCTCGTGCCCGAGCTGCTGCTGATGGGTCAGCTCATCGACCGGTCCGGCATGGCCTGGTGCATCTCCGAGCTCGGCCGCGAGGAGATGCAGCAGATCGCGATCGAGGAGTGGGCAGCGGCCAGCCCGATCTACACCCGTCGGATGCAGCAGGCGCTCGGCTACGCCCCCGCGGTGCCCGGGCACGGCGACGTCGTCACGATCTTCAAGGGCCTCCAGCTCGACATCGGCGCTCCCCCGCAGTTCATGGACTTCCGCTACACCGTCCACGACCCGCAGCACGGAGAGTTCCGGCTCGACCACTGCGGCGCCCTGATGGACGTGGAGCCGATGGGCCCGGACTACGTGAAGGGCATGTGCCACGACATCGAGGACCCGACGTTCGACGCGACGGCCATCGCGTCGAACCCGAAGGCCCAGGTCCGGCCGATCCACCGGCCTCCGCGCAGCGTCAACGAGATGGCGGCCGACAGGAAGCCGCACTGCGCGTGGACGGTGATCATCGACGACTCCCATCCCGAGGCGCAGGGCATCCCCGCGCTCGCGGAGAACGAGCGGTCCCGGGCGGCCACGCTCGAGCTGGACCCTATCGATCCCGCCGACGAGGGGGCGTCCGACTACTCCGGGCCCCTGGTCGACGACCTCGACTTCACCGCGTTCTCCCACTCCGCGCTGGTCCGGATCGCCGACGAGGTCTGCCTCCAGATGCACCTGCTCGACCGAGCCTTCACGATGGCGCTCGCGAAGCGGTGCACCGACGAGCAGCTGCTCCGGATCCGCCGACAGCAGCTGGTCGGCGTCGCCGGCGTCGGCGCGCTGCGCATCGCGCGGGCGCTCGGCCTCAGCCAGGACGAGGACGGCGCGCGCCGACTCCTCGCGCTGCACCCGCTCCTCAACCCGAGGGCGTACGTCGACAGCGGGCTGGCCGAGGAGGACGGCGCCTGGGTCTCCCTCTGCGGACCGGAGTGGACCGACTCACTCGCCGTCATCGTCCAGGTCCTCGACCCCCACCTCGACGTCGAGGTGACCACCACCGCCGCCAGCACCACCGGGTGGGAGACCACCGTCGTCCGCCGCGGACATCCCGCTCCCGAGCCCAAGGAGGTGGCCGTGGTGAAGTTCAGCACCGGCACCGACTTCGCGTTCGAGTCGCGGACCTCGTTGCCGATCACGCCCGTCTGAGAAAGGCTCGTCCCCATGACCACGCCGACCGCTGCCCGCCCGTTCGACACCATCCTGCGCAACGGCCGCTACTTCGACGGCACCGGCGCTCCGTCGGCGGTCCGCGACGTCGGCATCCGGGACGGCCGGATCGCAGCGGTGTCTACGGCGGACTCGGGACCGCTGGACGCCACCGGCTGCCCGCGCGTCATCGACGCGACCGACCGGTGGGTGATGCCGGGCATGATCGACATCCACACCCACTACGACGTCGAGGTGCTCCAGGGCCCGGCGCTGGCCGAGTCGCTCCGGCACGGGGTCACCACGATCCTCATCGGCTCGTGCTCGCTCTCCACGGTCCACGTCGACCCCGTCGACGCCGGCGACCTGTTCGGCCGGGTGGAGGCGATTCCCCGCCGGCACGTGATCGAGCACGTCGAGGCGGCCCGCCGCGACGCGGGCTGGGCGTCCGCGGCCGACTACGTCGCCGCCCTCGAGCGGCTGCCGCTGGGTCCCAACCTGGCGGCGTTCATCGGCCACTCCGACATGCGCACCGCGACGATGGGCCTCGACCGCGCCACCCGCAAGGAGGTGCGGCCGACGCCGGCCGAGCAGCGGCGGATGGAGAGCATGCTCGACGAGGCGCTCGACGCCGGCTTCGTGGGGATGTCGGCGCAGCAGCTGCTCTTCGACAAGCTCGACGGCGACCTGTGCCGGTCGCGGACCCTGCCCTCGACGTACGCCAAGAGCCGGGAGATGCGCCGCCTGCGCCGGGCCCTGCGCGACCGCGACCGGGTGATCCAGGCCGGGCCGGACGCCTCGCACCCGCACACGATCCTGCTGCAGGCGCTCGCCTCGATCGGCGGGCCGCGACGCAAGCCGCTGAAGACCAGCCTGCTGTCGGCGGCCGACATCAAGGCCATCCCGTTCGTGATCCACCTGATGCGGGGCCTCGCCGGCGTCGTCAACCGGCTCGGCGCCGACTTCCGCTGGCAGCACCTGCCGGTGCCGTTCGAGGTCTACGCCGACGGCATCGACCTGGTGATCTTCGAGGAGTTCGGCTCCGGTGCGCAGGCGCTGCACCTGCAGGAGAAGCTGGCCCGCGACGAGCTGATGCGCGAACCCGCCTACCGGGCCCGGTTCCGCAAGGACTACGAGTCGAAGTACGGACCGCGGGTGTGGCACCGCGACTTCTTCGACGCCGAGATCGTCGCCTGCCCGGACGCCTCGGTGGTCGGCAAGTCGTTCGGCCAGGTCGGGCAGGAGCGCGGTGGCGCGCACCCGGTCGACGCGTTCCTGGACCTGGTGCTGGAGCATGGCACCGACATCCGCTGGCGGACCACGATCTCCGGTCACCGGCCCAAGGTGCTGCGCAAGATCGCCCAGGAGAAGGGCGTCCAGATGGGCTTCTCCGACGCCGGCGCCCACCTGCGCAACATGGCCTTCTACAACTTCGGTCTCCGGCTGCTCAAGCACGTCGTCGACGCCGAGCGGGCCGGCCAGCCGTTCCTCACCGTCGAGCAGGCCGTGCACCGGCTCACCGGTGAGCTCGCCGAGTGGTACGACCTCGACGCCGGCCGGATCCGCGAGGGCGACCGGGCCGACGTGATGATCGTCGACCCCGCCCACCTCGACAGCACGCTCGAGGAGTACCACGAGGCGCCGGTCGAGACGTACGACGGCATGGCGCGGATGGTCAACCGCAACGACGCCACCGTCGCAGCGGTGCTCGTCGGCGGGGAGCCGGTCTTCCTCGACGGTGCCCCGACCGACGTGCTCGGCCAGGAGCGCACCGGCGTCTTCCTGCGCGCCGGGCGCAGGAACCCGGTCGCGCAGGAGGAGGGTCAGGCGCCGAAGGCGTGGGTGGAGGTCACTCCCCCGTCGACGGCGATCTCCGCACCGTTGATGTAGCTCGACTCGTCGCTGGCCAGGAACACGTAGACCGGCGCGATGTCGTCCGGCGTGCCCACCCGCCGGAGAGGCACCTTGCTCGCACCGAACTCCATCGCGGCGTCGCCGCCGTGCACCCGGGTCATCGGGGTGTCGATCATCCCGGGGTGCACCGAGTTGACCCGAACCCCCCTCGGGCCGAGCTCCATGGCGGCGCACTTGGTCATGCCGCGGATCGCCCACTTGGTCGCGGCGTAGGCCGTGCAGGACGGCATGCCGGCGAGGCCCTCGACCGACGAGGCGTTGATGATCGAGCCGCCGCCGTTCTTCCGCATGGTGCGCGAGACCGCCTGCATGCCGAGGAAACAGCCGACCTGGTTGACGTTGACGAGCAGCTGGAACTCCTCCAGCGGCATCTCCTCGATGCGGCCGAACCGCAGCAACCCGGCGTTGTTGGCCAGCACGTTGACCGGACCGAACCTGCTGTTGGTGTCCTCCACCAAGGTGGCCCACGCGGCGGCGTCGCTCACGTCGTGGCTCACGAAGTGCGCCGCGTCGCCGAGCTCGTCGGCCAGCGCCTGCCCCTGCTCCTTGGCGATGTCGGCGATGACGACCTTGGCGCCCTCGGCGACGTAGGCGCGCGCGATCGCGGCGCCCTGGCCCATCGCACCGCCGGTGACGATGGCGACCTTGGTGTCGAGACGTCCCACGTCAGACCTCCAGCTGCATGATCGAGTCCGCCGCGAAGCCGACGGAGGGGTCCCGGTCGGCGAACCAGCCGCCGAGCTGCTTGTCGAGGTCGTCGCCGGTCCACACGTCGCCCGACGCGTCGAACCGCTGCGCGACGACCGGTGCCGCCACGACGGCCACCATGCCGCCGTAGACGACGAAGACCTGGCCGGTGATCCGCTCCGCGGCCGGGGACGCCAGGTAGGCGACGAGCGGCGCGACGTGGTCGGGCGAGTACGGGTCGACGGACTCGCCGGAGGTGTCCTCACCGAACACGTCGGCAGTCATCGCCGTGCGGGCGCGCGGGCAGATCGCGTTGGCACGCACGCCGACCCGGGACAGCCCCCGCGCGGTGGACAGGGTGAGCGCGGTGATGCCGGCCTTGGCGGCCGCGTAGTTCGGCTGCCCCGGCGAGCCGCCGAGGAAGGCCTCGGAGGCGGTGTTGATGACGCTGCCGTAGACCGGGGCGCCCGCCTCCTTCGACTTGCCGCGCCAGTACGACGCCGCGTTGCGGCTCAGCAGGAAGTGGCCGCGGAGATGGACCGCGATGACGGCGTCCCACTCCTCGTCGGACATGTTGAAGAGCATCCGGTCACGGGTCATGCCGGCGTTGTTGACGACCACGTCGAGCGCGCCGTACCCCTCCACCGCGGCGGCGACCATCGCGTCGGCGGTCGCCCGCTCGCTGACGTCGCCTGCGACGACGGTGGCCTCGCCACCGCGGCTGCGGATCTCCTCGGCCGCCTCGTCACCTGCTCCGGGCAGGTCGTTGACCACGACCCGCGCACCCGCGTCGGCCAGAGCCAGTGCCTCGGCGCGCCCGAGGCCGGCTCCGGCCCCGGTGACGATCGCGACCTTGCCGTCCAGGTCGTGGCTCACTCGTCCTCCACCAGGGAGATCGCCGCCCGCGGGCAGGCCGCCACGGCCTGCCGCACCCGCTGCTCGTTCTCAGCGGTCACCTCGTCGGTGTTGAGCTGCAGGAAGTCGTCGTCGTCGAGCTCGAACACGTCCGGGGCCAGTGCCTCGCACATCGCGTTCGACTCGCACAGGTCGAAGTCGACCTTGATCTTCATCTCTTCTCTCCTCACACCATCTTGCGGTGGTCCCAGGTGGCGACGTGCTCCGGGTGGATGATCACGGCGACACGCTTCTGCGCCTGCTTCTCGACGGTCTCGCGCCCGAAGTCACCGAGCGCCTCGAACGACTCGGCGTTGAGCATCCGGGTCGCGACCTCGGAGCCGATCGAGTAGATCTCCTCGTAGTCGCGCACGATCTCGGCGCGGCCCTGGATGGAGACGCCGCGCAGCTCGAAGTAGTCGACGCCGTCCTCGACCAGCGCGCTGACGCGGGGGTCGCGCTCGAGGTTGCGGATCTTCTGGCTCCGACCGTAGGTCCAGAACGCGATCCTGCCGTCGCGCACGATGTAGAAGAGCGTGGTCAGGTGCGGCGTGCCGTCGGGGCCGTTGCTCGCTACCTGCACCTTGAGGTTCTCGGCCAGGAGCGCCTGGACCTCCTCGTCGCTCAGCTTGACCGCGTCGCGTCCGCTCGTCCCGGTGTTGGACATGCGCTCAGCTTCCTTCCGATGAGTGTCCGGGGAACACGTGGGCCGACGGGTCGATCACGACCGCAGCGTTGTTGACGGCGGTGGCGGCCTCGCCGAACCCGACCGCGATCAGCCGCACCTTGCCGGGATAGTCGGTGATGTCGCCGGCGGCGAAGACCCGCTCGAGGTTGGTGCGCATGGAGGAGTCCACGACCAGGTGCCGCTTGTTGGTCTCGATCCCCCACTGCTGCAGTGGACCGAGGTCGGCGACGAACCCGAGGGCGGCCACCACGGCCTGGGCCTTGCGGGTCGTGACCTCGCCGTCGACGGTGATCTCCACCTCGGCGAGATCGCCGGTGCTGCCGCCGGCGGCATCCCGCAGAGCGGTGACCTCGGCCTTGGTGATGATCTCGACCGAGGAGGCTCGCACCTGCTCGACGGTGCGGGCGTGCGCCCGGAACGCGTCGCGACGGTGGACGAGCGCCACCGACCCCGCAATCGGCTCGAGGTGCAGAGCCCAGTCGAAGGCGCTGTCGCCGCCGCCGACGATCACGACGTCCTTGCCGGCGTACGGCTCGAAGCTCGGCACGAAGAACTCCATGCCCCGCCCCAGCCAGCCGTCGCCGGCCGGAAGCGGCCGTGGACTGAACTTGCCGATGCCCGCGGTGATGATCATGACCTTCGCACGGACCGACGACCCGTCGTCGAGGCCGAGGGTGACGCCGTCGGCGTCCTGCTCCAGGGTGGTCGCGGTGCGGTCGAGGAGGTACGTCGGCGAGGCCGTCGCAGCCTGCGCGACGAGCCCGGCGACCAGGTCGCGTCCCTTCACGTCCGGGAAGCCGGCGACGTCGAGGATCGACTTCTCCGGGTACATCGCCGTGATCTGGCCGCCGAGCTCCGGAAGTGAGTCGACGACGGCCACGCTCATGCCGCGGAAGCCCGCGTAGTAGGCAGCGAACAACCCGGTCGGGCCGGCGCCCACGATGACCAGGTCATGCTCCACGGAAGAAACTGTAACGTGTTCTACTTCCTCGTGGGGCATGTCCCCTCCTTGTCTCGCGGGCTACTTGGTGTCGATCCCGTCGACCAGCCAGCCGTCGTCGGTGTGCACCATCGTCAGCAGCGCCCGGTAGGGGGTGTAGGTCGACTTCGCGTCCTCGCCCTGCCCACGGAAGACGTACTGGTTGAGGAACACCAGCGCCTCGAGCTCGGTGTCGTTGGCACGCACCACGCTCTGGGCGACGACGCGCACCTGCACCTCGGTCTTCTCAGCGACGAACTCCTGCTTCACGTCGTCGGTGGTCTTCTGGTACTCCTCGGCGAACGAGTCCGTCATCAGCGACAAGGCGTCCTCGACGCCGTCGTCGTAGCTCTTCCAGTTGCGCGCGAACATGATCTGCGCCGCGGAAGCGGCGGCGTCCACGCCCTCCTGGACCGCGAGCTGGTTGAGCACGACCGGCCGGTCCTCCGGCACGGCGATCGAGTCCTCCCCCTCCTCGCCCTGGCCCGTGACCTCGGTGGCGACGGTGGCAACCTCCACGTCGCGGAGGCTGTTCCAGACGAACCAGCCGCACTGCGCGATCAGCACGACGACGACCAGGCCGAGCACGGCGAGCAGCGTCGACGTCCGGCCGGCAGCGCGGTCGGACCCGTCGCCGTCGTCGGCCGGCGGCTGGGCGACCGGTCGCTTCGGCGGGGTGGGCGGCGTGCCGGAGGAAGGGGGCTTCGATGCGGCCGGTGCCTTCGCCCTGGTCGGCGCTGCCGGGGCCTTCGGGGCCGGTTCCTGCTCGGCCGGGGTCTCCTCGCGGCCGGCGATCTTCCGCGGGCGGGGCGTCGTCGTGCGCGACGGGCGGCGGGGCGTGTTGCTGGACATGCCGGTCACCTCACGTACTGCAGGTCGCTGGTGAGCCACTGGCCGTCGACGAGGTCGATCTCGAGCTGGAGCCGGTAGGTCCGCGCCACCGGCTCGAACTCGGTCAGCTTGTTGGCGACCGTGCCCGAGGTCGCGACGATCACGGTGGCACTGTCGTCGTCGCCGGCCACGAGCCCGGCCCAGTCGACCTCGCCGGTCTGGGTCGCCTGCGCCCGCCGGGTGAGCTTCGCGAGGTCCTCCGACGCCTTCGTGTACTGCCGAAGGAAAGCCCCGGTGGCGAGCGACTTCACCTCTTCGATGTCGGTCTCGATCTCGTCGTACTGGAGGTTGAGGAAGGCGTCCGCCATCGCGGTCGCGGCCTCGATCTGCGCAGCGGTGCGCTCCTGCTCCGCCTTCGGCGCGGGGTCCATCGCCTGGACCGTGCCGCCGCCGACGTCCTCGCCGGCGCGACCTGAACGCGCCTCGGCCGACGCATCGGCGCGCTCGATCGAGATCACCGACCAGACGCCACCGTCGCCGACGGCGTCGGCCCGGTTGTCATAGGTGCGGTTCATCAGCCAGGCGAGAGCGGCGGCGGCCAGCACGAGCACCACGGCCGCGACGACGAGCGCGGTGTTGAGCCCCGACCCGTTGCTGCTTCCCTGCTTACCCGGCGAACCCACCGTCAACGAGTCACCGGACCCACGAGCAGCCACTTCCACGCATCCCCTCCCAGGACCGACAGGTTCCCCGGTTGACGGAAGGCGACCTGACGGCCCTCCTCATCGCGGACGCCCGGCGCCTCGCCCGTCACCGGGTCGTAGGTGCCACTGTAGACGCGAGGCGTCGCGGCGTTGCCGCGGCGGGCCGGCACGTACTTCGGTCCCCGGAGGACGTACGGCGCGGGAGAGTTGCACTTCGCGGGGTAGTACGGCGCGTCGGTGAGGTCGTGCGGGCTGCGCCACTTGCTCGGGTGGAGGTAGCCGTCGGTGCAGGGCGGCACGCTGTAGTCGAGCTGGACGTTGATGTGCCCCCAGCCGTCACGGGTCGAGCCCGTCGGACCGCCCGCCATCAGCGTCGGGTAGGTGACGAGGAGCTGCTCGACACCGGCGAGGTTGGCCAGGACGATCTGGTCCACGGTGACCAGGTCCCCGAACAGGACCGGCAACGTGGGCTCCACCTTCTCGAGCAGCTTCTGGAGCTCGCGGGCCGCCCCCGGCGTGCTGGAGAGCACCTTGCGCAGGTCCTTGTCGCTGCCGCGGAGAGCCGCGGTGAGCGTGGAGAGGTCGCGGGCGAAAGAGCGGATGTTCTCCTTCTGTCCGGCCTGAGTGCGCAGCACGGTCAGCCCGTTGCGCAGCAGCTCCACTGTCTCCTCGGTGTGCGAGGAGGCCTCCTCGATGAACACCGAGCCGTTGTCGAGGAGCGCCTGCAGGTCGCGGCCGGTGTCGGTGAACATCAGCCCGAGCTCCTCGATCACCACGCGCAGCGCCTGCTTGTCGACCGACCCGACGAAGTCGTCGATGTCGATCAGCAGGTCCGCCTCGTCGACGGGCAGCGAGGTCTCGTTGCCGTCGAAGACGGTGCCGTCCTCGGCGTAGGGGCCGTCCTCGTCCTCGGGCTGGAAGTCGAGGTACTGCTCACCGACGGCGGAGAGGTTGTGGACGTACATCGAGGAGTCGACCGGGAGCTTGGTGTCCTCCTCCAGCGCCAGCTCGAGCTCGATGCCCTCCGCGGTCGGCTTCATCTTGGTGACCTTGCCGATCTTCACGCCGCGGTAGGTCACCTCGCTGCCCTCGAAGAGGCCGCCGGAGCCGGGCAGGGTCGCCGTGACCGTGATGCCACGGCCCGTGATCTTGTCGACCAGCCCGAGGTACGTTGCGGTGATGTAGGTGATGCCGACCGCGCTCAGCACGATGAACGCTGCGATGCGGACGCGTACGCCTCTGCTCATGTCGTCACCCCCACCAGGCCGGCCGTGTCGTCCGCCGGTTCCGGGTCGGGACCGCGCACCAGCTCCTGCGACAGGCCGTCGACACCGCCGGTCGGCCCGTAGCTCGACCCGAGCAGCTGCCCACCGCTGAGCAGGCTCTGCAGGTCGAGGTCGGGCAGGGCGTTGAGGAGACGACAGACCGGGCTGTTGCGCATGTCCGGCGCTCGACACTGCCGCTTGAGGTCGGAGAGCAGGTCGACGCTTCGCAGCACCTTGGCGCACGCCGTGCTGGCCAGGGAGCCGCTGCGCAGGCAGCGCGCGACCGCGCCGAGGACCTCGCCCGGGTCGGGCAGGTTGATCTCGGGGATGCCGATGTTCTTCAAGAGGTTGTCGAGGTCGATGTCGGCACGCGCGATCGTGTCGGCGTAGTCGCCCTGGACGATGTCGTTGGCCGCCTTGGGGAACGGGAAGCTGACGAGCAGGTTGAGCCCGGGACCGAGCGCGTGCCCGGCGCCGTGCAACCCCTCGAGCACGGGAGCAAGGTGCTCGAGCATCTTGAGCACGTCCTCCTTGCTCGCGTTGATGACCCGGGTACCGACCCGGCCGAGCTCCTCGAGGGCGCTCAGCATCCCGATCAGCTCGTCGTGCTGGTCGGCGAGCACGTCGATGGCCGGACCGACCGCGTCGAGGGCGTCGCCGATCACCTTCTTCTCGGCGTTGAGCGTCGCGGCGAGGTTGTTCATCGACTCGAGCGCGCGGATGATGTCGGTCTTCTGCCCGTCCAGCGTGGCGAGGACCCCCTCGAGCGACCCGAGCATCGCCTTGAGCCGGTCCTCCCGGCCGCTCATGACGAGGTTGGCCTCGCGAGTGATCGTGCCGAGCTGCGCCACGCCGCCGCCGCTGAGCAGGAACGAGAGTGCTCCGAGGACCTCCTCGACCTCCGGGTTGCGCCCGGTGACCGCGAGGTCGATCTCATCGCCCTGTTCCAGGCGACCTTCGGGCTCCTGCTCGGTCGGTTCCTCCAGGGAGACGTACTTCTCGCCGAGCAGCGAGACCTGCTGGATGTCGGCGATCGCGTTGTCGGGGAGCACCACGTCGTCCTTGATCCGCAGCGTCACCTTCGCGTGCCAGCCGACGCGCTCCACCTCGGTGACCTCGCCGACGACGACGTCGTCGACCATGACCGGCGAGCGCGGCACCACGTTCAGCACGTCGGCGAACTCGGCCGTCACCTCGAAGGCGTCGTCCTCGTCGACCGGCGAGCCGGGCAGCGGCAGGTCATAGGCGCCGTCGAAGTCGCAGCCGGTGAGCAGCGAGGCGCCCAGCGCCGTCGCGAGCAGCCAGCGGAGCGGCCGCCGGGTCGCCGTCAGCCTGGTCCTCATGAGCCACCTCCGAGCAGACCCTCGAGGCTCGGGTCGTCAGCCGGGACCTGGGTGATGTCCGGGGTGGCGGGCACCTTGAGTGTGCCCTCCTTCTTGTCGAACGCCGGCTTCTGCTGCTTGGGCAGGTACTGGTGGTAGCCCGGTGGCACGAACGGCAGGTTGTCGATGATCGGGCTCAGCAGCTGGGAGATCAGGTCGCAGGCGAGGTCCTTGAGCGGCCGCGGCGCGAGCGGGTTCTGCTGGAGCAGGCTGCAGATGAAGCCGTCGGCCGTCCACACGACTCCGGCGATGCCGACTCGCGAGTTCTGCGAGCCGGTGGTGTGGTCGAAACCGAGGTGCAACGAGTCCATCGCGGTCGGGGCGATCTCGAGGGCCGTGCGCAGGTTGTCCTTCTCCGAGGCGATGGTCGACATCACGGTGGACAGTTGTCGGATCGACTTGGCCAGCCCGTCCCGGTTGTCGCGCACGAACGACTCGACCGAGCCCACCGCGTCGGCGACCGCCGCCACCGCCTGCTGCAGCTCGTCGCTCTCGTCGGCCAGCGTCTGCGACACGCCGGCGAGGTCTTGCATGAACGCGCGTACCAGCCGGTCGTTGTCGGCAAGCGTCGAGGTGAACGCGGCCAGGTTGCTGACGGTGGCGAACAGGGGGCCGGCGCTGTCGCCGAAGGTCTCGGCCGCGAGAGCCAGCTCCCGGATCATCTCGTTGCCGGCCCGCCCCTGGCCGTCCAGCGCCTTCTTGCCCGCTTTCAGCAGGTTGTTGAGGCTGCCGTTCCGGTTGACCCCGTTCGGACCCAGCGCGCGGGTGAGTGCCTGCAGGCTGCTGTAGATGCGGTCGAGCTCGACCGGCACTCCGGTGTCCGGCAGCGCGATCTCGGCGCCGTCCTGGAGCTTCGGCCCGCTCTCGTAGGTCGGCGTCAGCTGGACGAAACGGTCGGCGACGAGCGTGGGCGTGACGATCACGGCCTTCGCGTCGGCCGGCAGGTCGTAGGACGCGTCGTACTCCATCTCGACGCGCACCGCGTTGCCCGACGGCACCACCGAGGTGACCTCGCCGACGTTGACGCCGAGGATCCGGACGTCGGTGCCCTCGTAGACGCTGACCGCCCGCGGGAAGAACGCAGTCACGGTCTTCATGTCCTGCGGGGACCGCGCCACGTTGAGGACCGCGCCGACCCCGATCAGCAGCACGACGAGCAGCACCAGCCGCCGGTCGATCCGCTGCCACACCTTGGTCACCATCGCCATCACTCCGCGAAGCCCGGGACGAACTCACCGGTGGGGATCGAGGCCAGGTTGACGGCGAGCGCGTCGAACCAGGGGCCGGTGCCGATGATGTTGCTGAGGATCTCGACGTAGGGACCGACCTCGTGGAGCGTCGCCTTGAGCTGGTCCTTCTTGTCCACCAGCACGGCGAGGAGGTCGTCGACCTCCTTCAACGCGGGTCCGATCTGCGCTTCGTTGTCCTTCGCCACCCCCCGCAGCTCGATCGCGAGCGTGCGTGCGTTGACGAGCAGCTCGTGCACGGCCCGCTTGCGCCGCTGGAGCTCCTTGAAGACCAGGTCGCTGCGGCCCATCAGCCGGACGATGTCCTTGCTGCGGTCCTCGAGGACCTGGGTGACCTCCTGCGAGCTCTCGAAGAGCGTCTGGATCTGCTCGTCCCGCTGGGAGACGCTGCGCGACAGGCGGGCGATCCCGTCGAACGCCGCTGCGATCTCGGGCGCGGAGTCGTCCACCGTGCCCGAGACGACGTCGAGGGCCGCTGACAGCTGGTCGGTGTCGATCTCCTCGGTGGTGGTCGTCAGGTCGCCGAACACGCCGACGATGTCGTAGGCGGCCTGGGTGTTCTCGAGCGGGATGGTGGCGCCGGCGTCGAGGTCACCCTCGGCGGAGGGCTGGATGTCGAGGAACTTCTCGCCGAGCAGGTTGAGCACCTCGATCGACGCCGAGGAGTCGGGGCCGAGCTCCACGTCACCGTCGTCGATCTCGAACGAGACGATCACCCGGTCCTTGCTCTCCGGGTCGATCACCACGTCGGTGACCCGGCCGACGCGGATGCCGCCGACCTGCACCATGTTGCCCTTGTGGATGCCGCTGGCGTCACTGAACTCCGCGTGGTACTTGGTGCCGCGGAAACCCGGGAACTTCCCGAGGTTGAAGGTGGCAGCGGACACGACGGCGACCAGGACCAACGTGATGATCCCGAGTCGCATGACCCGCCGGTCGTTCCGGACGTTCATCGGTCCTGACACCTCTCCACGGTCGACTTGAACTCGAACTTGGAGAAGAGCTGCTCGATCCGGTCGATGATCGGGATCTCGCCCAGCACCGGAAGGTCGAGACGGACCGAGGCGGCGCAGATGTAGTACTGGTACCAGGAGCCGTAGGTGCCGGTGCGGATCTGGTCCGACATCACCTCCGGCATCCGGTCGAGCAGGTCGACGATCTCCGCCCGCTGGTCCGGTCGGTTGAGGAGCTTGGCGAGGTCGTGCAGGGCGGTGATGTCGCGCTTCAGCAGCGGCCGGCCGCGGCGCAGCAGGTCGGCCACCTCGACGGTCAGCGCCGAGATGTTGTCGAGCGAGCCGCCGATCGTCTCGCGGTCACGGGCGAGGTCGGTCATCCAGTCCTTGAGCTCGATGACCAGGCTGCTCAGCTGCTTGTGGCGGCGGTTCACGGTGTCGAGGGTCTCGCTGAGGTTGGTGACGACCTCACCGATGAGCTGGTCCCGGTCGGCGAGCGCCGTCGTGAGCGACGCGGTGTGCTCGAGGAGGCCCCGGACCGTGCCGCCCTCCCCCTGGAGGACCTGGACCAGGTTGAGGCTCAGCTCGTTGACCTGCTCCGGCGTCAGTGCCTGGAACAGCGGCTTGAACCCGTCGAACAGCACGGTCAGGTCGAGGGACGGGCTGGTGCGCTGGACCGGGATGGTGTCGCCCTCGTCGAGCACCTCGGCGTCGTCGGCGCCGGCACCCTCCTCGAGCGCCAGGTAGCGGTCACCGACCAGGTTGAGGAACCGGATCTCGGCCGTGGAGACGGTCGTCAGGTCGATCTCGTCGTCGATCCGGAAGGTCACCTTCGCCATCGACCGCTCGTAGTGCTCGACCTTCTTGACCTCGCCGACGCTGACGCCCGCGACGCGGACGTCGTCGCCCTTCTCGAGGGTGCTCGCGTTGGTGAAGATCGCCGAGTAGGTGCGGCCACCGCCCAGGCCGATGTTGCCCATGATCACGACGAGCAGGCCGGTGACCAGCACCGAGACGACCGTGAAGAAGCCCAGCTTGATGAGAGCCGAGTAGAAGACGATGTTGCGGTTGTGGGCCGACGTCATCCCGCGCTCGCCCCCTGTCGCACGACCGGGCCGTAGAGCAGCGAGCCGAGGGCGCCGTACTCGTCGGGCGGGGTGCCGGTGCGGTCCGCCAGCATGGCGTTGACGACCTGCTGGTCGCCCTGGCTGCCGGCGAAGCCGCTGGTCAGGTCGATGTCGGGGAGCACCCCGAAGTTGGGGATCGGGCTGGTCGGCGGGTTCTCGTCGATGTCGCTGCCGTTGTCGAGCGGGACCCGGTCGCCGGGCACCTTGAACTTCGGCAGACCCAGGCACCACGGACCGTGGCCGACCTCGCCGTACTCCATCAGGTCGTCCTCGTCGAAGACACGGAACTGCGCGTTCCCGAACTCGAAGTACTGCTTGACCACGTTGCCCTCGAACGTCTTCGACAGGATCGGGGCGTACGCCGCCGCGCCCTTGATCAGGCAGGGCAGCTGGGGCGAGTAGGTGTCGAGCAGGGCGAGCACCGGCTCGGTCACCCGCCCCATCTCGATCATGTTCTGCTCGTTGTTGCGCAGGATCCGCGTCGACGTCCGTGCCAGACCGGCGAGATCGGCGAAGAACACGTCGAGGTCGGCAGCCTTCTCGCTGATCGTCCGGCTCGTCACGGTGACGTTGTCGAGCGTGTCGAGCAGGTCGGGGGCTGCGAGGTCGTAGGCGTCGGCGACCTCGGCCAGCGCGATCAGGTCCTCCCGCAGCGTCGGCAGGTGGTCGTCGATGACCGACAGGTAGCTGCCCAGCTGGTCCATCGTCGTGCCGAGCTGCTCGCCCCTGCCCTCCAGCGCCGTCGCCAGCGCGTTGAGGGTGGCGTTGAGGTCGGCAGGGCGGACCGCGCGCAGCAGGGGGAACAGGTCGGCGAGGATCTGGCTGAGCTCGACGTTGGTGTCGACCCGATCGGCGGGGATCACGTCGCCGTCCTCGATCGGATCGGCCGAGGGATTCCGCGGCCGGACGAACGAGACGAACTTCTGGCCGAACAGCGTGGTCGGAAGGATCTCGACCTCGACGTTGTCGGGAATCTCCTTCGCCGCCTCCGGGTCGAGCGCGATCTTGATCTCGGCGTCCTCGCCGTCCTGGCCGATCTCGCGGACCTGGCCGACGAGGGCACCGTTGAGCCGGACGTCACCGAACTTCGCGAGCTGCAGGCCCGCCCGGTCGGCCTTGACCGTCACCATCGTGTTGCGCTCGAAGTCCTTGTTGTAGATCGCGATCGACAGGTAGACGAGGATCGCGATCGTCACCAGGAAGCCGATGCCGGCGACGAGCAGCCGGTTGTGCTCCTTGGCGGAGTCGTGGTGGATGTTGACGAGCATCGGCGGTTTACCCCGTGATCCGCACGGTCGTGGTGGAGCCCCAGATGGCGAAGCTGAGGAAGAAGTCGGCAACGACGATCGTCACGATGCTGGTGCGGATCGCCCGGCCCACGGCCCGGCCCACGCCGGCGGGACCACCCGAGGCCGTGTAGCCGTAGTAGCAGTGGATGAGGATGACCGCGACCGCCAGGAACAGCAGCTTGCCGAACGACCAGAGCATGTCGATCGGTGGCAGGAACTGCAGGAAGTAGTGGTCGTAGGTGCCGGCGGACTGGCCGTAGATGTAGACGACGATGAGTCGTGGCGAGAGGTACGACGCGCACAGCGCCACGATGTAGAGCGGGATCACGGCGACGAACGCCGCGATGATGCGCGTCGTCACCAGGAACGGCAGCGACGGGACCGCCATCACCTCGAGGGCGTCGATCTCCTCGGAGATCCGCATCGCGCCCAGGCGGGCGGTGTAGCCGCAACCGACCGTGGCGGCGAGTGCGATCGCCGAGACCAGGGGCGCCACCTCGCGCGTGTTGAAGTAGGCGGAGATGAAGGCGCTGAACTTGGCCACGCCGATCTGGCTCAACGATGCGTAGCCCTGGAGACCGACCTCGGTGCCGGCGAAGAACGACATGAACGCGATGACGCCGACCGAGCCCGCGATGACGCTCAGTCCGCCCGCGCCGAAGGCGACCTCGGCCAGGGTGTTGGTGATCTCGCGGGGGTAGCGCTTGATCGCGGCGGGCACCCAGACGATCGCCTTGACGTAGAACAGCAGCTGGTCGCCGTACTGCTCCAGGGAGCGGCGGCGCGCCTGGAGGGCGTCGCCCGCGAGCTCGGAAACAACTGCCATGTCAGAGCCCCACCGGAGGAACGACCTGGAAGTAGATCGCGGAGATCACCGCGTTGAGGAAGAACAGCAGCATGAACGCGACGATGACCGACTCGTTCACCGCGCGGCCGACGCCGAGAGGCCCACCGCCGGCGTTGAGGCCCTTGTAGGCCCCCACGATCGCGGCCAGGAAGCCGAAGATGATCGCCTTGATCATGGCGATGTAGAGGTCGGGCAGCGAGGCGAGCGCCGTGAAGGAGGAGAGGAACGCTCCGGCCGAGCCGTCCTGCACGATGACGGTGAAGAAGTAGCCGCCCCCGATGCCGGCGGCGATCACGATGCCGTTGATCATGGCGGCGACGAACATGGTCGCGACGACCCGAGGCGCGACGAGCCGCTCGAGCGGGTCGATGCCGAGCACCTCCATCGCGTCGATCTCCTCGCGGATCCTGCGCGCGCCGAGGTCGGAGCAGATGGCGGAGCCGGCGGCACCGGCGATGATCATCGCCGCGGCGATCGGCGCGGCCTCGCGGACCGTCGCCAGCACCGCGGTGGCACCGGCGAAGGACTGGGCGCCGAGCTGACCGGTGAGGTTCCCGACCTGCAGCGAGATGACGGCGCCGAAGGGGATCGAGACCAGGATCGTCGGCATCAGCGTCACGCTGGTGATGAACCAGGCCTGCTCGATGAACTCGCGAAACTGGAACGGCTTGGTGAAGATCCGCTTGGTGACCTCGACGGTCATGACCGCCATCTCGCCGGGTCCACGGATGACCGAAGCAGCGCTGAACGCCAACCCGGTCACCTCCCCCGCCTGACTGACACCATGTCGCAGCAATACTAGAACGTGTTCTCGTTACGTGGTCAACGAACCATACTGTGACCCGTTACACATGTCACCAACGAGTCCGGACCGCGGTGTGTCACGCTATCGGGTCAAATGTCCTGAACGTGTCCGATCCGATAATCACGGATGTTCCGTCGTACAGTTCCGCTCCGTGGCCCCACCCGACGCCGTCCGCACCGTCGCCCGGCACCCATCCGCCGTCCTGCTGGTCGCCCAGCTGGTCGTGGTGCTCGCCTACCCGTTCCTCGACGGAACCACAGCGGGCCGCGCGGTCGTCGGCGTGGTCCAGATGTGCGTGGTGCTCATCGCGGCCTGGGCGGTCCGCTACACGCCGGTCCTGAGCTGGGTCGCGGTGGTGCTCGGCCTGCCGGCGATGGTCTTCGCCGTCCTGGAGGCCGTGACCAGGGACTCCGACGCGGTCGTCATCGCCTCGGCGGCCTTCCACGTGCCGTTCTACCTGTTCGTCTCCTACGCGATGATCCGCTACCTGTTCCACGACGACGTCGTCACCCGCGACGAGCTCTACGCCGTCGGCGCCGCGTTCACCGTGGTCGCGTGGGCGTTCGCCTACCTCTACGCCGCCGCCCAGGCGATCTGGCCGGGCTCTTTCGTCGGCTACGGCGCCGACGTCGCCGCCGACCAGGAGTGGTTCGAGCTGCTCTACCTCTCCTTCACCACGCTCACCAGCGTCGGCCTCTCCGACGTCTACCCCGTCCACGACCACGCCCGTTCGCTGGTCATGGTCGAGCAGGTCGCCGGCGTCCTCTACGTCGCCCTCGTGATCGCCCGGCTGGTCGGGCTGAGCCACCTGCGCAAGATCAAGAAATGAGCGCGAGCTCGCGCCGGGTCGGCTGGCCCTGCGTGCGAGTTTGCGACGGGTCGGCTATTTCGTTGCTTCCACCATCTGACGGAGCTCCTTGCGGAGCTCGTTGATCTCGTCGCGGAGGCGGGCGGCGAGCTCGAACTGGAGCTCCGCGGCGGCGCCCTTCATCTGGTCGGTCAGGTCCTGGATGAGGGCGGCGAGGTCGGAGCTGGGGAGGCCTGCCAGCTCGGCGGCGTGCTCGCCCGCGGCGCGCTCGCCCAGGGTCGGGACCGGCGCCTTGCGGCCCTTGACCCCGCCGGCGCGGCCCTTGACGCCGACGTCGGCCCACGTCTGGAGCAGCTCCTGGGTGGTCTCGTCCTCGCGGGCGAGCATCTCGGTGATGTCGGCGATCTTCTTACGCAGCGGCTGCGGGTCGACGCCGTGGGCCTTGTTGTAGGCGATCTGCTTCTCGCGGCGCCGGTTGGTCTCGTCGACGGCGGACTCCATCGAGGGGGTGATCCGGTCGGCGTACATGTGCACCTGGCCGGACACGTTGCGCGCCGCGCGGCCGATGGTCTGGATGAGCGACTTGTCGGACCGGAGGAAGCCCTCCTTGTCGGCGTCGAGGATCGACACCAGGGAGACCTCGGGCAGGTCGAGGCCCTCGCGCAGCAGGTTGATGCCGACGAGGACGTCGTAGGCGCCCAGGCGGAGGTCGCGGAGCAGCTCGATGCGCTTGAGCGTGTCGACCTCGGAGTGGAGGTAGCGGGTGCGGATGCCGGCGTCGAGCAGGTAGTCGGTGAGGTCCTCCGACATCTTCTTGGTCAGCGTCGTCACCAGGACCCGCTCGTTGCGCTCGGTGCGCAGCCGGATCTCGTGGATCAGGTCGTCGATCTGGCCCTTCGTCGGCTTGATGACCACCTCGGGGTCGATCAGGCCGGTCGGACGGATGATCTGCTCGACCACGTCGCCCTGGACCTTGTCGAGCTCGTAGTCGCCCGGGGTCGCCGACAGGTAGATCGTCTGGCCGATCCGGTCGAGGAACTCCTCCCAGCGCAGCGGCCGGTTGTCCATCGCGCTCGGCAACCGGAAGCCGTGCTCGACCAGGTTGCGCTTGCGGGACATGTCGCCCTCGTACATGCCACCGATCTGCGGAACGGCGACGTGGGACTCGTCGACGACGAGCAGGAAGTCCTCGGGGAAGTAGTCGAGGAGGCAGTTCGGCGCCGAGCCGCGGCTGCGGCCGTCGATGTGCATCGAGTAGTTCTCGATGCCCGAGCAGGTGCCGATCTGGCGCATCATCTCGATGTCGTAGGTCGTACGCATGCTCAGCCGCTGCGCCTCGAGCATCTTGCCCTGGCGCTCGAACGTCGCCAGCTGCTCGGCCAGCTCCTCCTCGATCCCGCGGATCGCCCGCTCCATCCGCTGCGGGCCGGCGACGTAGTGGCTGGCCGGGAAGACGTAGAGCTCCTTGTCCTCGGTCAGCACCTCCCCCGTCACCGGGTGGAGCGTCATCAGCCGTTCGATCTCGTCTCCGAAGAACTCGATGCGGACCGCCATCTCCTCGTAGACCGGGAAGATCTCGAGGGTGTCGCCCCGCACCCGGAAGGTGCCGCGGGTGAACGACAGGTCGTTGCGGGTGTACTGGATCTCGACCAGCCGCCGCAGCACCGTGTCGCGGTCGTGCTCCTCCCCCACCCGGAGCCGCACCATGCGGTCGACGTACTCCTGCGGGGTGCCGAGGCCGTAGATGCAGGACACCGTCGACACCACGATCACGTCGCGCCGGGTCAACAGGCTGTTGGTGGCCGAGTGCCGCAGCCGCTCGACCTCCTCGTTGATCGAGCTGTCCTTCTCGATGTAGGTGTCGGTCTGCGGGACGTAGGCCTCGGGCTGGTAGTAGTCGTAGTAGGAGACGAAGTACTCGACCGCGTTGTTGGGGAACAGCTGGCGCAGCTCGTTGGCGAACTGGGCGGCCAGCGTCTTGTTGGGCTGCATGACGAGGATCGGCCGCTGCACCTGCTCGGCGACCCAGGCCACGGTCGCGGTCTTGCCGGTGCCGGTGGCGCCGAGCAGCACGACGTCCTGGCTGCCGTCCTGGATCCGGCGCGTGATCTCCGCGATGGCCGCCGGCTGGTCGCCGGAGGGCTGGTAGTCGGACTCCACCTTGAACGGGGCGACGCGACGCTCGAGGTCGGTGATCGGGCGCATGCTACGAGCGTACGAGCCCGCGCCGACAGTCCCTACCCGTCGGGCTCGCCCGACGTCACCTGCGAGGTCGGTCCGGGACCACGCGGAGGGTCCGAAGAGCGGTCGCGAGCATCCGGTAGTGACCCACCAGCATGACGATCTCGATGGCCTCGCGCTCGTCGAAGTCCGCGCGGAGGGCGGCCCACGACTCGTCGGTCAGGTCCTCGGTCGCCACCAGCTCGTCGGTCGCCGCCAGGAGCAAGCGGTCGCGTCCGGTCCAGCCGTCCAGCCCACCCGCCTCGACCCGCGCGATCTCGTCGGGGCTGAGTCCGGCGCGCCGCCCGAGCCGACGGTGCTGGGTCAGCTCGTAGTCCGACGCGCACGTGGCCGCGACCCGGAGGATCACCATCTCGGACCGCCGCCGCGGCAGCCTGCCGCCCGGCATCAGCCGGCCGGCGAAGTGCAGCCAGCCCCAGAACAGGCCGCGGTTGCGTCCCAGCGTCCGGAACACCGCGGGCGGCTCGGTCCCGGTCACCCGGCCGGCGATCGCGGCGAACGCGGCAACCGCCGGCCCGGTCTCACGCCAGGTGCCGGGCGCGACGCGGGGTGTGCCCGACTGCTCCGTCACGACAGGTCCGATCGCCGGGCGTCGTCGACGGCCGGCAGCACCCGGTGGGCACCCCAGCTGAAGATCCGCATCGCGACCGCGTAGCCCGGCGGGAAGTAGCGCTGGAGCAGGTGGACGAGCCGGATGTCGGCGGATGTGTAGACCCAGTACTTGTTGCGCTTCACGCCCTTCCAGATCGCCTCGGCGGCCTTCTCGGGCGAGACGGCGTGCCGTTGGAAACCCTTGCGGGCGCGGCGGAACCGTCGGTCGTTCGCGTCGACGCCGGCGATGCGGATGGTCTGCACCAGCCCGGTGTCGACGCCCCCGGGCGCCACGAGGGTGACGCCGATCCGGTGCCGCCGCAGGTCGTAGCGCAGCACCTCGGAGATCCCGCGCAGGCCGAACTTGGTCGCGCTGTAGGCGGCGTGCCAGGGCATGGCGATGATGCCGGCCGCCGAGGAGACGTTGACCAGCTGGCCGCCCCGACCGGACTCGATCATCGGCGGGACGAGCTCCTCGATGACGTGGATCGGGCCCATCAGGTTCACCTCGACGAGCGAGCGCCAGTGCTCGTGCTCCAGGCCCCGCACCGTCCCCCAGATCGCGATGCCGGCCACGTTGAGGACGACGTGCATGGCGCCGGAGGTCTCGGTGACGAGCTTGGCGAGCCGTCGTACGGCGTCGAGGTCGGTGATGTCCGCCGGCTCGGCGACCGCCACCGTGCCACCGGCCGCGACCGCCTCGTCGGCGACCGTGGCCAGCAGCTCACCCTGGATGTCGGTGAGGTGGAGCACGGCACCCTCGCGCGCCGCCTGGAGCGCGACCGCCCGTCCGATCCCGCTGGCGGCCCCGGTGACGAAGACGTTCTTGCCGGCGAGGTCGCGGACGGGTGGCCTCATGATCGGGAGCACCCGCCTCAGAGTAGTGGCCGGAGCGGCGAGAGGAAGGCCTCGGTGAACTTGCGGTGGAGGTCGCGGGCCTCCCACTCCTCGCTCGTGAGCTCGAGGCAGTTCGACTGGTCGACGAGGAAGATCTCCTCCAGCTGCTTCGCGAGCTCCTGGTCGATGGCCTCGAGGTTGATCTCGTAGTTGCCCTGCAGGCTGAGCCGGTCGATGTTCGCCGTGCCGACGGTGCACCAGGTGCCGTCGACCGTCGCGGTCTTGGCGTGGACCATCGCGTCACGGAACCGCAGCACCCGGACGCCGGCGTCGAGCAGCTGGGTGAAGTAACCGCGGGAGATCCAGTCGGCGACGATGTGGTTGGACTTCAGCGGCAGCAGCAGTCGCACGTCGACGCCCCGGCGCGAGGCGTCCTTGAGGGCATCGACGAAGTCCTGGTCGGGCAGGAAGTAGGCCTGGGTCAGCCAGATGTTCCGGCTCGCACGGTTGATCGCCTCGAGGTACATGCCGCGGATCGGGAAGACCCACAGCCGCGGCACGTTGCGCTGGAAGCGGATGCTCGGCTCCCAGGTCGACGCCGTCTCGAGCAGCAGGGGGCGCTCGGAGGCCCGCAGCCGCCGCCGGCGGTTGAGGTTCCAGAAGTCGGCGAACGCCCGCTTGAGGTCCCACACGGCCGGGCCGGTCACCCGGACGTGGGTGTCGCGCCACTCGGTCTCGTAGGCCGATCCGATGTTGTAGCCGCCGATGAACCCGGTGTGGTCGTCGACCACGAGGATCTTGCGGTGGTCGCGGCCGTAGCGGCGCAGGTCGAAGAACCGCCACCCGGCTGCGTAGACCGGGTAGCGCAGGACCTTCATCGAGGTGGGGAACCGCTTGAAGGAGGGCGACACCACCAGGTTCGCGAAGCCGTCGTAGATGCAGTAGACCTCCACTCCGCGGTCGGCGGCGGCCGCCAGGGCCCGCTTGAAGCGCTCGCCGGTGGCGTCGCCCTTCCAGATGTAGGTCTCGAAGAGGATCTGCCGCTCGGCGCCGTCGATCGCCGCGATCATGTCGTCGTAGAGGTCGCGGCCGAAGGTGTAGGTCGTGACCTCGCCGTCGCCGACGGCGACCGTCTCCGGCTCCCGGGTCGGGAACGGCTTCGGCTTCTTGCCGCGACGCCGGTAGGAGTCGACCAGGGACATCGTGACCGCGAGCCCGACCTGGACGCCGAGGACCGTCAGCAGCACCCGGCGCAGGAGCCGTGAGAGCCCCAGCCCGCCCCGCTCGATCGCCCGCCGTCCCACGGCAGTCAATCTAGTGGGCGGGGGCACGCGGGCCGTGCCCCGACCCGCCAGGTCACGACGGCGGCGGCACGGAGACGATGTCGACCTTGTCGATGAGCCAGCCGTCCCCGTCGCGCGACATCGACAGCGAGGCCCACTGCTCGGCCAGCACACCGTCCTTGTTCTCGACGTCGGTCAGCGTCTGCCGGATGAACGCCAGCACCTCGACGTGGTCCTCGTCGACCTGGTCGTACGCCGACTGCACGACCTCGCCGTCCGCGGCGGCCTTCGTCCTGCGGATCACCTTGGTGAGCCTCGGGATGATCGAGTCTTCGTACTCGCTCCGCAGCTCGTCGTCGCCGAGGTAGCGCGTCCATTCGTACTCGTCCTCGATCTCGCGGTGGTCGAAGGAGATCATCTCCCCGAGGATCCGCTCCGCCTCCGCCTGGGCGTCCGGGCCCGCGGCGTACGAGGCCTTGGTCTCCTCCAGCTCCTCGTCGGCGCTGCTCTTGCCCTGGACCAGCCACACCACGACGACCCAGGTCGCGACCAGCACCCCGACGAGGACGATGACGAGGAGCCGGTAGAGCTTCTCGCGGTCCTCGCCCCCGGTGCCGGGGGCGCCGACCCTGGTGACGCTCATCGGACCGGCCCCGGGGCGTGCGCCGCGCCGCGCTGCAGGCGGTCGAAGGAGGCCGGGCAGCGGCCGCCGGGCTGGAAGGCGTGCCGCTCGGGGTCGTAGGGCTGGTGGTGGGGCGTCCCGTAGCTGCAGCGGGCGGTGTGCTGGCCGATCAGCTCGATGCGCAGCCGCCCGCCCTTGAGCACGGCGACGAGCGCGCCCAGGCCGCGGGAGTACACCTGGAGCAGCGTCCGGAGGTGCGGCTCGTAGGCCATGACGACGTCGGTGAAGCTGACGCCGGTGTCGAGGAAGCCGGGCAGCACCTCCTCGGCGTCGCGGACCAGGTCGGTGAGTGCCTCGATCTGCTCCGGCGCACGGTCGAGCACCTGCTGCCACTCCGGGTCGTAGCTGCGGAGGAACGCCGCGAACTGCTTGGCCTTGACGCCGAGCGTGCGCAGGCTCCCCCGGTTGTCGCTGACGATGCGCAGCACCTCACCGGAGCTGTCGATCACCCGGTCGGTCTCGGGCCAGACCGCGTCGAGGGTCGCGAGCAGGTCGGTGCCCTGGTCGAGGATCCGGCCGAGGTCGTCGCCGGTGCCGGCGAGGGCCGTGCTGAGCTCGCCGAGCACGATGCGCAACTTCCTGTCGTCGATCTGGCGGAGCACCGCACTGACCGCGACGACGGTCTCGCTCAGGCTCTCCGGCAGGTCCGTGGACTCCGCTCCGATCGTGTCACCGCTCTCCAGGTAGGGCCCGTCGGTGTCGTCGGGCTGGAAGTCGAGGTACTGCTCGCCGACCGGCGAGAGGCTGCGGACCCGGGCGAGCGAGTCGGCAGGGATGTCGGTCCCGGCGCTCAGGCGGATGGTCGCGGTGACACCCTCGTCGGTGGGCACGATCTCGGTGACCTTGCCGACCTTCACACCACGATAGGTGACGACCGAGCCCTCGAAGAGGCCGCCGGTCTGCTCGAGCTCGACCTCGACGGTGATCGGCCGCTCGGTCAGCGGCTGGTCGAGCACGGCCGCGAAGAGGTAGGCGATCGCCACCAGGAAGACGAGGACGATGCCCACGGCGCTCAGGTAGAGCTTGTCGGTCACGATGTTGCGCACGTTCGGCATCCCTCAGGCACCTCCCCCGAGCAGCTCGTCCAGCACGCCGTCGAGCGACAGCGGGAGCAACAGGTCGTCGCCGACGGGCCCCCTGCCCGGCCGCTCCGTGCCGTCGCCCTGCTCGCCCTCGTCCCTGGTGGTGCCGGGGTCGGAGGTCGGGCGCGGGAGGAGGCCGCTGAGGCCGCCCAGCAGGTCGTCGAGCCCGAGGGCGTCCAGCACGTCCCCGAGCGGGGCGGTGATGCCGAGCAGGTCGAGGATGCCCTGGAGACCAGGGATGTTGCCGACCTTGAACTCGTCGAGGTGCAGGTCGAGCGAGATCGAGCCGTAGTCGCCGGGTACGACGCCGCGCAGGGCGTCGGCGGCCGAGGTGAGGCTGCGCAACATGTCCTTGAACCGGCCCCTGTTCGACGCGAGCTCGGCCAGGACCGGCTCGGTCTCGGCGAGGAGCGCGAAGAGCTGCGACCGAGTGGCGCGCACCGTGTCGTCGGCGGCACTGGCGAAGCGCCGGACCGCTTCGAGCAGGCCGGTCAGCTCCGGTGTCGCCCGGCGCAGCACGGCTGCTGCAGGCCGGATCTCCCTCATCGCGCGGTTGATGACGTCCTGACGGGCGTCGAGCGTTCCCGACAACGAGTCGAGCGAGGTGAGCACGGCGTCGATGCTGGCCGTCGTCGCGTTGGCCTGGGTGAGGAACGTCGCCGACTGCTCCAGCAGCAGCCGGACGTCGGCCTCGTTGCCGTTGAGAGCCGTGTTGAGCTCCTCGGTGATCGTCTGCAGCTGGTCGAGGCCACCGCCGTTGATGAGGAGGGACGCCTGCGCCAGTGCGTCCTCGACGGTCGGCGCGGTCTCGGTCTCGGCGAGCCCGAGGGTGGTCCCGTCGTCCAGGTCGGCGCCCTCGGCGGGATTGGTCACGTCGACGAACAGCTCTCCCAGCGGGGTGGTGTAGCGGAGTCGCGCGGTCGCCCCCTCGTGCAGCTCGGCGTCCGTGCGGACCTCCATCGTGACGACGGCGGTGTAGTCGTCGATGCCGATCGACTTCACCTTGCCGCTGTCGACGCCGTTGACCTTGACCGGGGCGCCCTCGGCGAGGTTGAGCGCCTCGTCGAACTCCGCCTTGATCTCGATCGTGTCGCCGGAGACGCCGGTGCCGGGGATCGGCAGGTCGCGCATGGTGGTCGAGCAGCCCGCGGCCGCTGCCAGCACGCCGAGCGCCACCACCGTCGCGGCGCCGGTCCTGGTGCGACTGGTCATCAGCGGCCCCCC
Organism: Nocardioides silvaticus; assembly: GCF_003160695.1. Lineage (GTDB taxonomy): Bacteria > Actinomycetota > Actinomycetes > Propionibacteriales > Nocardioidaceae > Nocardioides > Nocardioides silvaticus. The sequence continues at coordinate 301,851 of NZ_QGDD01000002.1, read as the reverse complement.
GTCGGGTCGCTGCCGATCAGCGCGCAGATCGCCGGCGGGAGCCGGTCGCAGACGTCCTGGAGGATCCCGCCGAGGGACGTGAGGACCAGCGGGTCGAAGACGACCGGGATCCGGTCGCCGGACTGGGCGCGGTCGAGGTTCTGCAGCGCGAGCGGCAGCACCTGGAGGATCTCGGTGAGCGACCGCTGCTTCTCGAGGATCGTCCTCATCACCCGGGTCGACCCGTTGAGCGCCTCCACGATCTGCGCCCGGTTGTCGACCGCGAACTCGGCGACGACCGTGACCGCGTCGTCGAGCGACCGGAGGGCGGCGCGGAAGTTCTCCCGCTCGTCGGCCAGCAGGTCGGCCGCCTCGGCGACCTGCTGGATGAACGTCCGCGCCGTCTCCTTGTTGGTCTCCACGGCGGCCAGGAGGACGTCGAGCGAGCGGAGGGTAGAGGCGATGTTGTCGCGCTGGGCATGGATGCCGTTGATGCCCTCCTGCAGCGCGTGGACGGTCTGGTTCATCAGTGGCCCGTTGCCCTTGAGGGTCTTGGTGCCGGCGTTGATGAAGCGGCGGATCGCGTTGGTCGCCTTCTTCGACCCGGCGATGCCTGTCGCGAACTCGTTGAGCGACGCGAGGACCTGGTCGAAGTCGACCGGGGTCCGCGTGCGCTCGATCCCGATCTCGTCGCCGTCCTCCATCTTCGGTCCCTCGGAGTAGACCGGTGTCAGCTCGACGTAGCGGTCGGTCGCCACCGACCGGGCGACCACGACGGCGCCGGCGTCGGCCGGGACGTCGTACTCGTCGTCGACCTCCAGGGTCACCTCGACCTGGTCGCCCTGCGGCTCGATCTTCGTGACCTTCCCGACGGTGACGCCCAGGATGCCGACGTCGTTGCCGACGAACAGGCCGGCGGAGTCCTCGAAGTGGACGGTGACCTCCATCGTCCCGCCGCCGCCGACCGGCAGGGAGGAGCAGGAGCCTGTCAGCAGCAGCACGACCACCATCAGCGCCAGGCCGAGCGCGCGGGCGGCACGCGTCGTAGGGCGGGGCTGCGCCCTCATCGGCAGTCCCTCCTCATCCGGCACGCCACGTCGTCGGCCGGGAGGGCCGGTTCGTGGGCGAACAGGTCGACCCACGGCCCGTTGCCGGCGGCGTTGGCGACGTAGCGGGCGGCGGGCGCCATCACGTCGAGCACGTGCTGGAGCTCGTCGTCCTGCTGGTTGAGGAAGGCGATGACCTCGTTGAGGTCGCGCAGCGCTGGCTGCAGCTTGCCCCTGGTCGACTCCACGATCGACTCGAGCGCCCGGGCCAGCTCCGTGGTCTCGACGAGCAGCCGGTGGATCGCCTGCCGCCGGCTGGTGACCTCGGCGACGACCAGGTTGGTCTGCTTCATCATCTCGATGATGTCGGCGTTGCTGGCGGCGAGCTGGTCGGTGACGCTGCGGGCAGCGGTGAGGAGCGCCCCGACCTGGTCGGAGCGGCTCGCGACCGACTCCGACAGCCGCGCCACGCCCTCGAGGGCGGGCCGGATCTCCTCCTGGGTCGCACCGAGGGTGCTGGCGAACTGGGTGAGCGACTCCGCGAGCAGCTCGGGATCCAGCTCCTCCAGCGCGCCGGCTCCGCTCTCGATCACGTCCTGGAGGTTGTAGGGCACCGAGGTCCGCTCGACCGGGATGGTGCCGTCGGCGAGCTCGCCGGCGCCGGACGGGTCGACCTCGAGGTAGTGGGTGCCGAGGAGGGTCGCGACCTTCACGGTCGCCTCGGTGCGCGAGCCGAGCTCGATGTCGCTGTCGAGGGCGAACTCGACGACCACCCGGTCCTCCTCGAGCTCGATGGCGGTCACCTCACCCTTGGTGACGCCGTGGACCTGCACCGACTCGCCGGCACGCAGTCCGCCGGTGTGCTCGAGCACCGCGGTGTACGACGTGGTGCCGAAGTTGGCGAGGCTGAGGAACAGCACGACCCCACCGAGGAGGCCGAGCAGCGCGATCGCGACCAGTCCGACCTTGAACGGGTCCCGGGCGTTCATCGGCTTCATCGGCACACCTCCGCCCACGGTCCGTTGCCGCCGGCGGGGTTGACCTCCAGGCTGCCGATCTTGATGGCGAACGAGCACAGGTAGACGTTGAGCGCGTTCTCGTAGGACCCGATCCGGCCCAGCGACTCGAAGATAGTGCCGAACGCGGCGATCGAGTCCTCGAGCTCGGTGCGGGAGTCGGCGAACATCGCCGCCACGGCCGCCAACCGGTCCGTGGTGCGGGTCATCGGCACCTTGACGTCCTGCAGCAGGTCGCTGGTCGCGCCGACCAGCGAGCCGATGCTGTCGATCGAGCCCCCGATCGCCTTGCGGTCACGGGCCAGACCGGTCATCAGCCGCTTCAGCTCGACCACCGTCGCCTGGAGCTCGCCGCCCTGGCCGGCCAGGTTCTCGAGGACCGGCGTCAGGTTGGTCATCACCTCGCCGATCACCTCGTCGCGGTCGGCGAGGAACGTGGTCAGCTCCGCGGTCTGGCCGAGCAGGCCCTCGATCGTGCCCCCCTCGCCCTGGAGGACCTTGATCATCGACGTCGCGAGCTGGTTGACGTCACCGGGCTGGAGGATCTCGAAGAGCGGCCGGAAGCCGTTGAGCAGCTCGGTGAGGTCGAAGCCCGGGCTGGTCCGCCACCGGTCCCGGGCGGGTCCGTGGTCGACGAACATCGGGATGGTGGTGCCGTCCGCCAGCTCCTCACCCCGCGGACCCTCCTGCTGCAGCTGGAGGTAGCGCTGTCCGAGCAGGTTCTGGTAGCGCATGATGACGCGGGTGGTGTCGTAGATCTTCTGCTCCTCGACGAGCTCGAAGTCGACCATGGCGCCGTCGTCGGTCGTCTCGATCGCCGTCACCCGGCCGACCCGCACCCCGGCTGCCTTCACGTCGTCGCCGACCGCGAGCCCGCTGACGTCCGAGAACTCCGCACTGAAGGCGACCTTGTCGCCGGAGAGACCGTTGAGCATGGTGTTGGCCAGGATCACCAGCAGCACGATGCTGACGATCGTGAACGCCGCCACCTTGGCCGCGACCGCCCTGATGCCGGTCATCGGTCGCCTCCCACCATCGAGCTGAAGCTCGTGCGGAACGAGGGGCGGTCGCCCGCGCCGTAGTACGGCGGCAGGTCGGTGTTGAGCACCGCGTCGGACTGGATGAAGCCCTGCTTGATGACGGTGGGGAGGGCCTTGCCGAGAGCGGCGTTGATCGTCATGGCGTCGGTGATGCCGGCCCGCCGGTTGTCGTAGAGGACGTCGACGAAGCCGCCCATGCCCCGGATCCAGCGCACCAGCCGCTGCTCGTTGCGCGACAGGAACTCCGTCGAGCGGTCGGCCAGGGCGGTGCCCCCCGTGAGCAACGACGTGAGCGCGGCCTCCTGCTGGATCAGGCTGTCGGCGAAGACGAGCCCGTCCTCGGTGGCGTCGAGGAGGTCGGGCGCCACCTCGTCGACGACCGCGACCGTGGTCGCGAGCGCCTCGAGGTCGGCCCGCACGGCCGGCATCCGCGGGTTGAGCCGGGCCAGGTAGGAGTTCAAGGTGTCGACCGTCGTGGCCAGCTGGTCGCCGCGACCGTCGAGCGCCTGCGACGCCGAGCCGATCGCCGAGGCGAGCTCGGCCGGCCCGAGCGCCTTGACCAGGCGGTCGATGTCGTCGAGGGCCTGCTGGAACTCGAGGGTGTCCTGGGTGGTGTCGGCCGCGATGTCGTCGCCGGCCTCGAGGTGGTCGTCGGAGGGCTCGCCGTGGACGACCAGGTCGACGAACGTCGTGCCGAACACGGTCGCGGGCAGGATGCGCGCGACCACGTTGTCCGGGACGAACTCCAGGTCCTCGGGCGACATCTCCATGTCGATGAGCACGCCGCCGGAGTCGTCGCGCTCGATCGAGCTCACCTTGCCGACCAGGACGCCGCCCATCTTGACGTCGGAGCCCTTGCGCAGCGCGCCCCCGGCGTCGGCCACCACCGCCGACACGTGCGGCTTGGCCCCGAAGGTGCCGTTGCTGCGCAGCGAGAGCAGCGCGCCGACCACGGCCAGCGCGACGAGCACGACCAGGCCGCGCCGGGCCAGCGTGTGCCGCGGGGTGTCCCTCGCCATCGTCAGCTCACCCCGAGATCCGGAAGCCCGGGTCGCCGCCCCAGAAGAGGAGCGTGAGGACCATGTCGAGCAGGACGACGGAGACGATGCTGGCGCGGATCGCCGCGCCGGTCGCCTCTCCGACCGCCTGCGGCCCGCCGCCGACCTTCATGCCGTACCAGCAGTGGATGAGGGCGATGGCGAGCGCGAAGATCAGGATCTTCACGACCGACAGGAAGATGTCGCGCCCCTGGATGAAGGTGGAGAAGTAGTGGTCGTACTGGCCTGGTGACTGCCCGAAGAGGACGACGACCGAGACCTGCGACGCGACGTAGCTGCCGATGAGGCCGATCAGGTAGAGCGGGAGGATCGCCAGCATGCAGGCGACGACGCGGGTCGCGACGACGTAGCGCATCGGGTCGACCGCCATCACCTCGAGCGCGTCGATCTCCTCATAGATCTTCATCGAGCCGATCTGGGCGGTGAACCGGCAGCCGACCTGGGCGCCGAGGGCGATGGCCGCGATCAGCGGCGCGAGCTCGCGGGTGTTGGCGCTCGCGGAGATGAACCCGGTCAGCGGCGCGAGGCCGACGATCTCCAGGCCGTTGAACCCCTCGATGCCGATCGAGGTGCCGGCCGCGACCGACAGCAGCGCCATGACGCCGACGGTCCCGCCGCCGACGAGGAGGGCCCCGCTGCCCCAGGCGATGTCCTTGAGCTGCCGGAACATCTCCTTGGGGTAGAGCGCCAACGTGGACGGGATCGCCCTGACGACGTCGAGCGCGAAGGATGCGAAGTACCCGATCGTGGCCAGTGCCGACATGACCGAGTCGGTCATCCCGACCAGGGAGTCGGAGAACCGTTCGCCGAGGGAGCGAGCCCGTGGCTGCAGGCTCGCCATGGCTCAGGCCACCCCCTGCGGGACGAGCATCACGTAGGCCTGGGTGATGCCGACGTTGACGATGGCCAGCAGGATCACGCTGAGGACGACGGCCTGGTTGACCGCATCGGCGACGGCCTTCGGGCCGCCGCGGGCGTTCAGGCCCTTCTGGGCGGCCACGACGACCGCGATGAACCCGAAGATGAGCGCTTTGAGCTCCGCGAGGATCAGGTCCGTCGGTTGCGCGAGCCCCACGAACGACTCGAGATAGGTGCCCGAGGAGATCTGACCGGTGCCGACGACCAGGGCGAAAGCGGTGATCATCGCGGTCATCGCGACGATGACCGTGAGCAGCGCGGCGATCAGGAGCGCCGCGAGCACCCGGGGTGCGACCAGTCGTTGGATGGGCGAGATGCCCATGACCATCAAGGCGTCGGTCTCCTCGCGGACCGTCCGGGCACCGAGGTCGGAGCAGATCGCGGACCCGACGGCGCCGGCGATCATGAGCGAGGTGACGAGGGGCGCTCCCTGTCGCAGGACCCCGATGCCGTTGACCGCACCGATGAACGACTGGGCGCCGATCTGGTTGGCGGCGGCGCCGATCTGGACCGAGGTGATGACGCCGAACGGGATCGAGACGAGGATCGTCGGGAGCAGCGACACCCGCGTCATGAACCAGCACTGGAGCAGGAACTCGCTCCAGGAGAAGCGGCGCGCGAGGATGTCCGTGACGCCGTAGCGCACCGACTCGGTGCCGAGGATCACCAGGTTGCCGCCGGTCACGATCCCCGCCCTGGCTCGGTCGAGAAGGTTGTCGACGATCGATCGCCCGCCGGCGAACACTGCCGTCATCGCGGCCCCTTCTCGGTCAGGACAGCGGCCTCACCGACTCGTGGGCCGAGCCGCTGGGTGCCTGTTGCTCGGTGTAACAGATATCACGTCAAAACGTCACACGTCGGGCAAGTGTCCACGAAGTGACGCCCGGTGACCACGCCTCGGGCGCCGGAGCCGAGCGGCGTCCAGGAGCAGCAGGACCCGGCCCCGGTGGGGGCGCCACGGCTCCAGCAGCTCCGCGAGCTCGAGGTCGTCGATCTCCCGTCCCACCAACGCCCAACCGGCGTCCTTGGCTACGTGGTAGTCGCCGAACGACACCGCGTCGTTGTCGCCGAGGACCCGCTGGCGGACCTCGGCACTGGTCCACACCCCGAGGCCCGGCAGGCTGCGGATCGCGCGGTCGAGGGCGTTCGCGGTCGCGGCGGTGGGGTCCGCGCGCGCCGCGATCCGCTCGAAGGCGTCGGCGTGCCGCGCCGCGGTGACGACGGCCCGCGAGCGGGCAGGGTCGATGTGGAGCCCGAGCCACGCCCACGACGGGATGCCGGCCAGTGTCGCGGCGTCGGGCTGGACGTGGAGGCCGACGGCCGCGCCGGGGCCGGGCGCGGGCTCGCCGTACTTCCGGACGAGCGTGCGGAAGCCGGCGAACGCCTCCGTGCCGGTCACCTTCTGCTCGATGATCGACGGCACCAGCGACTCGAGCGGCCGGAGCGTGCGACCGCGGCGCACGTGCGGGTAGCGGCGCCGCGCCTCGGCGACCACCGGGTGGCGGGGCTCGAACCCGGTCCAGTCGTCGGCGGCGCCGAGCAGGTCGGGCAGCTGGTCGAGGGCCCACCGGGACCCGGGCCCCCACGCCCGCGCCCGCACCTCGCCCTCACCGTCCTGGCTGTGGATCGCGAGGGCGACCGGGCCCTCGGGCGTGCGGCTGGCACGCCAGTGCGGGCCGCGCTCCCCCGGCGGCGCGAGCCGCATCGTCGGGTCGCCCGCACCGCGCCGCTGCTGGAGCAGGAGGTGGCGGACCGGGCAGGGCCAGTCGGGACGCCACGCCCTGGTCGCATCCGGCTCCTCCACGGACCAGAACACTAGGCTCTTGCTCCGACACGAAACATTTTCGCCGACACACGACACTATTCCGGGAGCAGGAACCGTGAGCACGACGCCGGACACCCGCCGCCCACGCCTCGACCAGGAGGCGGTGCTGCAGGCCGCGGAGGCCCTCGTCGATCGCGAGGGGTACGACGCGCTCACGATGACCTCGCTCGCCGCGGAGCTCGACACCCGGGTGTCCTCGCTCTACAACCACGTCGCGAACCTCGAGGACCTCCGCTCGCTGATCCAGGTGCGCGCGATGCGCCTGCTGGGCGAGCACGTGCGGCGCGCAGCGATGGGCCACGCCGGCGCCGACGGACTCCGGGTCCTCAGCCACCAGCTGCGGGCCTTCGCCCGGTCGAAGCCGGAGCGGTACGCCGCCATCACCCGGCCGCCGATCGACCCGGAGGTCTTCTTCGCCGCCGCCGCCGACACCATCGAGGCGCTCGCGGTGATGGTGCGCTCGGCCGGGCTGCCCGAGGACCGGCTGCTGCCGACGGGGATGGCCGTCTTCGCCGCCCTGCACGGCTTCGTGTCGCTGGAGGCGGCCGGCTACTTCGGTGAGGTCCCGGACGACCTCGACGCGGTCTACGAGATGGTCATCCGCGGCGCGGTCACAGCCGCCGTGATCGAGGCGACGCACCAGGCCTAGGCACGCTGGGGGCGGTCCCGGATAGCGTCTGGACGGTGCTGCTCAACGAGGTCGTCGAGGTGTCCGCCGCGGTCGCCGCCACCCGGTCGCGCAAGGAGAAGACCGCGCTGATCGCCGGGCTGCTGGCCCGCGCCGAGCCGGCGCAGCGGGAGCTGGTCGCGGCCTACGTCAGCGGGCGGCTCCGCCAGCGGCGCACGGGGGTGGGCTGGCGCAGCCTCCAGACCCTGCCCGAGCCGGCCGCCGAGCCGTCGCTCGGCGTCGACGAGGTCGATGGCGCGTTCGAGGAGCTGTCCGCCCTCTCCGGCGCCGGGTCGGTGGCGGCCCGTTCGGCCGCGGTCGCCGCGCTGTTCGGACGGGCCACCGTCGCCGAGCAGGAGTGGCTGCGGGGGGTCGCCCTCGGCAACATCCGCCAGGGCGCCCTGGAGGCGGTGATGACCGAGGGGGTGGCGGCCGCGGCCGACGTGCCCGTCGCCGACGTGCGCCGCGCCGCGATGCTTGCCGGCGGGGCCACCTACGTCGTCGGCGCCGCCTTCGACGGCCCGGACGCGCTGGCGGACATCGGGTTGACCGTGGGGCGGCCGGTGCAGCCGATGCTGGCGTCCTCGGCGCCCGACCTCGATGCCGCGATCGCCAAGGTGGGCGACCAGTCCGGCGGGATCGTCGGCCTTGCCGTCGACGCCAAGCTCGACGGCATCCGGATCCAGGTGCACCGCCGTGGCGAGGAGGTCCTCGTCGCCACCCGCAGCCTCGACGACATCACCCACCGGCTGCCCGAGGTGGTCGAGGTGGTGCGCGCGCTGCCGGCGACCGACCTGGTGATCGACGGCGAGGCGATCGCCCTGGACGAGGCCGGCCGCCCGCGGCCGTTCCAGGAGACCGCGTCGCGCACGGCGTCAGCGGCGGACGGGATCACCGCGGTCACGCCGTACTTCTTCGACGTGCTGCACCTCGACGGTCGCGACCTGCTCGACCTGCCCGCGACCGAGCGCTGGTCGGCGCTGGAGGCGCTGGTCCCCGAGCAGCACCGGGTGCCGCGCTGGCAGGGCACCGACCCCGCTGTGGCGCGGGCGTTCTCCGAGCAGGTGCTCGCCGACGGCCACGAGGGGGTCGTCGTGAAGGCGGCGGGGGCGCCGTACGCCGCCGGCCGGCGCGGCGCTTCCTGGGTCAAGGTCAAGCCGGTATACACCCTCGACCTGGTCGTCCTCGCCGTCGAGTGGGGCTCGGGCCGGCGCCGAGGGCTGCTGTCCAACATCCACCTCGGCGCCCGCGACGAGGAAGACCCCGAGCGGTTCGTGATGCTCGGCAAGACGTTCAAGGGGATGACCGACGAGATGCTGGCCTGGCAGACCGAGCGGTTCCAGGAGCTGAAGACCTCTGAGGACGACTGGGTGGTGCGGGTCCGGCCGGAGCAGGTCGTCGAGATCGCCTTCGACGGGCTGCAGCGCTCGACCCGCTACCCCGGCGGGCTGGCGCTGCGCTTCGCGCGGGTCCTCCGCTACCGCGACGACAAGGGGCCGGAGCAGGCCGACACCATCCAGTCGTTGCGCACGATGTTGCAACACTGAGTTGCACATCGCGTACAGTTCCCTCATGGCGACCCGCGCACCCGAGACGGACGGACGCCGCAAGGCGGCGGCTGCACGCCGGCGTGCGCGCAAGGAGCAGATCATCGCGGCCACCCGCGAGCTGTTCGACTCCCGTGGGGTGCGCGACGTCCAGATCGAGGAGATCGCCGGCGCCGTCGGCATCAACCGCGCGATCGTCTACCGGCACTTCACCGGCAAGGAGGAGCTCTTCGCGCTCACCCTCGTCGGCTACCTCGACGAGCTGCACGAGGCGATGTCGGCCGCAGCTCGGTCCACCGACGACACCACCGACCGGCTGGCGGCCGTGGTGGGCGCGTTCTTCGACTACGGCGTCGCCCACCCGGCGTTCGTCGACTGTGCCCTCGCGCTGATGGTGCGGCCCGGCGACGAGCTGCTCGACGAGATCTCCGAGGGCGCCCTGTTCCGCCTCGGCCGCGGCATCACCTCGTGCATGACGATCCTCTCCGACGTGCTCGCCGACGGCATCGCGTCCGGCGAGTTCTCGGTGAAGGGCGACCCGGTGCTGATGGCGAACACGATGTACGCCAGCGGTCTCGGCGCCCTCCAGCTCGCCCGGCTCGGGATCCTCGTGAGCGAGGCCGCCCCGGGCATGCCGACGGTCAGCGAGATGCCGGCCGACCAGGTCCGCGACTACGTAGTGTCCTCGGCGCTCGCGCTGGTCACCCGCAACGTCCTGCAGCCCTGACCCACCGACGCGAGAGGGCCCGCCCGGTGTCCCGGGCGGGCCCTCGCCGTCGGCGCTGCCTCAGTGCGTCGTGCGCGTCGGGGGTCAGCGCTCCATGATCGCGACGACGCCCTGACCGCCGGCAGCGCAGACCGAGATCAGCGCGCGGCCGGACCCCTTGGCCGCGAGCAGCTTCGCGGTGTTGGCGACGATGCGACCGCCGGTCGCGGCGAACGGGTGACCCGCGGCGAGCGAAGAGCCCTTCACGTTCAGCTTGCTGCGGTCGATCGAGCCGAGGGGCGCGTCGAGGCCGAGCCGCTCCTTGCAGAACACCGGGCTCTCCCAGGCCGCCAGGGTCGACAGGACCTGCGAGGCGAACGCCTCGTGGATCTCGTAGTAGTCGAAGTCCTGGAGCGTCAGCCCGTGGCGGGCGAGCAGCCGCGGCACGGCGTACGCCGGCGCCATCAGCAGGCCCTCGTGGCCGTTGACGAAGTCGACCGCGGCGACCTCGGAGTCCACGAAGTAGGCCAGCGGGGTGAGCCCGTGCTCGTCGGCCCACTCGTCGGAGGCCAGCAGCACCGCGGAAGCCCCGTCGGTCAGCGGGGTCGAGTTGCCCGCGGTCATCGTCGCCGCCTCGCCCTTGCCGAAGACCGGCTTGAGCTTGGCGAGCTTCTCCAACGAGGAGTCGGCGCGGAGGTTGTTGTCGCGCTCGAGACCGCGGAACGGCGTGACCAGGTCGTCCTGCCAGCCCTCGTCGTAGGACCGGGCGAGGTTGTGGTGGGAGGTCACGGCGAGCTCGTCCTGCGCCTCGCGGGTGATCTGCCACTCCAGCGCGGTGAGCGCCTGGTGGTCTCCCATCGACAGCCGGGTCCGGGGCTCTCCGTTCGAGGGGATCGCCAGGCCGATGTCGCCGGGACGGATGCTCGCGAGCACCGCGAGCCGGTCCTTGGTCGACCGGGCGTTGTTGAGCTGGATCAGCTTCTTGCGCAGCTTCTCCGAGATCGCGATCGGTGCGTCGGAGGTGGTGTCGACGCCGCCCCCGATGCCGGACTCGAGCTGGCCGAGCTTGATCTTGTTGGCGACGTAGTTGATGGCCTGGAGGCCGGTGCCGCACGCCTGCTGCAGGTCGACGGCCGCCGTCTCCGGGGCGAGCTTGCTGCCGAGCACAGACTCGCGGACCAGGTTGAAGTCGCGGCTGTGCTTGAGGACGGCACCGCCGGCGACCTCCCCGATGCGCTCGCCCTCGAGCCCGAACCGGGCAGCCAGCCCGTCGAGCGTGGCAGTGAGCATCTCCTGGTTGGAGGCGGTGGCGTAGGCACCGTTGGAGCGGGCGAAGGGGATCCGGTTGCCGCCGATGACAGCGGCCCGGCGTACCGAGGAACGAGCAGAGTCAGCCATGTTTCCCATCCTCCTGCCTCAGGCCGCTCCAGAGAACGGATTGAGGGCCAGATCACGAAATGTGGACTCAGAGTTACACATCCTGTTACATAACGATCGAGCGGGCCCGGCCCGTGGACCTAGAAGAACACTGAGCGCGGAGGCACTCCCCATCATGAGCGACAAGTACCAGGGCTTCGTCTCGACCCCGATCGGCAAGCTGCTGGTCAAGAACCTCGGGCTCCCCAGCCCCACCAAGCTCGAGCGCTACGAGGCCGGCGCCCCGCTGGTCGACGGCACCGTCCTGGTCGGCGGCACCGGCCGGCTCGCCGAGTCGCTCCCCGGACTGCTCGACCTCCTCGGCATCGCCTCCACCGCCACCGCGGGCGAGTGCGAGCGGATCAAGGGCGTCGTGTTCGACGCGTCCGGGCTCACCGACTCCACGCAGCTGGTCGCGCTCCGCGACTTCTTCACCCCGATCCTGCGCAGCCTCGACAGCTGCGCGCGGGTGGTCGTGATCGGCACGCCGCCCGAGCTGACCAGCGGGCCGGAGCGGGTCGCCCAGCGAGCGCTCGAGGGCTTCACCCGCAGCCTCGGCAAGGAGATCGGCAAGGGCAGCACGGTGCAGCTGGTCTACGTCGCCGAGGGCTCCGAGGCCGGCGTGACCAGCACCCTGGGCTTCCTCCTCTCCCCCAAGTCCGCCTACGTCTCCGGTCAGGTCGTCCGCATCGGCGTCCACGGCAAGGGCACGGTCACCGAGGTCGCCGACCACACCCGGCCGCTGGCCGGCAAGGTCGCGCTCGTCACGGGCGCCAGCCGCGGCATCGGCGAGGCGATCGCACGGGTCCTCCACCGCGACGGCGCGAAGGTCGTCGGCCTCGACGTCCCGCAGGCCGCGAGCGAGCTGCAGACCCTCATGAAGGAGCTGGACGGCGACTGGCTGACGCTCGACATCAGCGGCGACGACGCCCCCCAGCGGATCGCCCACCACCTCGCGGAGAAGCACGGCGGCGTCGACGTCGTCGTGCACAACGCCGGCATCACCCGCGACCGCAAGCTCGCCAACATGGCCCCCAACGACAAGGGCGACCGCTGGGCGCAGGTCCTGGGCGTGAACCTGACGGCCCCGGAGCGAATCACGCGCGAGCTCCTGGACCAGGGCGTCGTCAACGAGGGCGGATCGATCGTCGGCGTCGCGAGCATCGCCGGCATCGCCGGCAACGTGGGCCAGACCAACTACGCCGCGTCGAAGGCCGGCGTCATCGGCCTGGTCGACTCGCTGGCCGACGAGCTGAAGGACAGCATCACCATCAACGCCGTCGCCCCGGGCTTCATCATCACCCAGATGACCGCCGCGGTGCCGTTCGCCACCCGCGAGGTCGGCCAGCGCCTGAACGCGATGGCGCAGGGCGGCCTGCCGGTCGACGTCGCCGAGACCATCGCCTGGTACGCCAACCCGGCCTCCAGCCTGGTCAACGGCAACGTGGTCCGCGTGTGCGGCCAGATGATGCTGGGTGCCTGACATGGCCGTCCCCGTGATGCTCAAGGCGGCGCTGCCCGCCATCCCGGGTGTGAACCAGCTCCCCGGCATCAAGAAGTCCGGCGGGTCGCTCCCCGACGTCGAGCTCCGCCGCGACGGCGTCGCGGTGACGCGCTCGGAGGTCGACCGCTACGCAGCGGTGTGCGGCTTCCCGGCCAAGGACGTCGCGCCGGTGCCCTACCTCCACATGCTCGCGTTCCCGCTGCACATGGAGCTGATGACGAGCTCGGCGTTCCCCTTCCCGGCCATCGGCTCGGTGCACCTGGAGAACTCGATCACCCAGCACCGGCCGGTCGCGATCGGCGAGACCGTCTCGCTGTCGCTCCGTGCCGACAACCTGCGCGCCAGCACCAAGGGGCGCGCTTGGGACATGAACGTGGTCGGCACCGTCGCCAGCTCCTCGGGTGAACCGGAGGTCGTGTGGGAGTCGGTCTCGACGTACCTCCGCGTCGGCGGGGGCGACAAGGAGAACGGCGACCCCGGGCGGTCGTTCGCGTCGGTCGACGTCAAGGGGCCGGTCTGGCGCCTGCCCGACAACCTCGGCCGCACCTACGGTGCGGTGTCCGGGGACCGCAACCCGATCCACCTCCACCCGCTGACGGCGAAGGCGCTGGGCTTCCCGCGCCACATCGTCCACGGCATGTGGAGCAAGGCGCGGTGCGTCGCCGCTCTCGAGAATCGGCTGCCGGACGCCGTCCGGGTCGAGGTCGCCTTCAAGAAGCCCATCTTCCTGCCCGGCAAGGCGCGGTTCGGCGCCGAGGTGACCGCCACCGGCTGGGACTTCGCGCTGGTCGACCCGAAGTCGGGCGCCCCGCACCTGCTGGGACGTACGACGGGGCTCTGACCGCTGCCGCGGTCCGCCAGCGCTCGCGTCAGCGCGTGCGTTGGCGGATCAGGCCCTCCTGGGCCACCGTCGCGACGAGCGTGCCGTCCTGCGTGTAGACCCGACCGAGCGACAGGCCGCGCGCTCCGCTCGCCGACGGTGACCACTGGTCGTAGAGCCACCACTCGTCCGCGCGGAACGGGCGGTGGAACCAGATGGTGTGGTCGAGCGAGGCCATCTGCACCTTGTTGGGGTCGGCGTCGTGCGCGGCGAGCGAGGCGCCGAGCAGCGAGATGTCGCTGGCGTAGGTGAACGCGGCCAGGTGCTCGAGCGGGTCGTCGGACAGCCGCCCGTCGGTGCGCATCCACAGCTGGGTGCGCGACGGGTGCTTCGGGTCCGGCTCGAGGCCGTGACGGGAGTTGCCGAGCCAACGGACCTCGAGGGCGGCCCACTCCTTCTTGAGGGCCTCACCCTCGCCGCCGCTCTCCTCCATCAGGTCGAGCATGTTGACGCCCTCGTCGGGCGACTTCACCTCGGGCATCGGCTCCTGGTGCTCGAGCCCGTCCTCGGGACGCTGGAAGTTGAGCGACTGGTAGTAGATCGGCCGCCCGTGCTGGCGGGCCAGCACCCGTCGGGTCGCGAACGACCGGCCGTCCCGGATCCGCTCGACGTCGTAGATGATCGGCACGTTGTAGTCGCCGGGCAGCAGGAAGTAGGAGTGCAGCGAGTGGACGTGGAAGCCCGCGTCCACCGACCGGGTGCCCGCGATGAGCGCCTGGGCGGCCACCTGGCCGCCGTACACCCGCTGCCGCACCGACTCCGGCTGCCGCCCGCGGTACAGGTCGGTGTCGAGCTCCTCGAGGTCGAGCAGCGACACCAGCCGCCGGGTCGCCTCGCTGCTCGCCCGCTCGCTCACTGGTTGCCTCCGCTGTCGTCGGGATGTTCGAGGCCGGCGAGGAACTGCTCGAACTGCTGTCCGATCTCCTCCCCGGTGGGGAGCGGCTGGTCCTCGGCGAGCAGGCTGGTCCCGCTCTCCTCGGCTCGCGCGAACGCGTCGTACTGCTGCTCCAACGCGGTGACGACGTCGCCGACCTCGGCGTTGGCGGCGAGGTAGCGGGCGATCTCCTCCTCGCGCTCGTCGGCCTGCGCGGCCAGGCCGCCCAGGTCGATCGTCAGCCGGGCGGCGAGCTCGACCTGCTCGAGGAGCGCGTGCGACGCGCGCGGGTAGTCGAGCTGCGCGAGGTAGTGGGGCACGTGGGCGACGAAGCCGAGGGCGTCGCGTCCCCACTCCCCGAGCCGCACCTCGAGCAGCGCCTGCGCGCTGCTGGGGATCCGCAGCTCGCCGCGCCACGGGCTGGTGCCGGTGAGGAGCTCGGCGTTGTTGGCGTGGTGGGTGATCGCGATCGGCCGGGTGTGCGGCACTGCCATCGGCACGGAGCCGATGCCGACGACGAGGCTGACCGAGAACCGCTCGACGACCTCGAGCACGGCGCGGCAGAACGCCTCCCAGCGGATGTCGGGCTCGGGCCCGTGCAGCAGGAGGTACGGCGTGTCGCCCTCGTCGCGCAGCAGCCGGACCACCAGCCGCGGCGGGTCGTAGCCCTCGTAGTGGTCGCGGACGAACGACATCGGTGGCCGGCGCGCCCGGTAGTCGTGGAGCTGGTCGACGTCGAACGTCGCGACGACCACTCCGCCGCCGACGTCGGCACCCTCGGCCACGAGGTGCCGGCACGCGATCGCGCCGGCGTTGCCGGCGTCGAGGAATCCGTCGAGCGCGACGACCATCCGCAGCTCCTCCACCCCCGCGAGCTCCGGCACGTCGTCGACGATGTGCACCAGGCGCGAGGATGAGGTCACGGACAAACGATACTGACCGGGTCGCCCGTCCGGATCAGGAGTAGGTGCGGGTCATCAGGTCGACGCCGTTGGTGACCAGGTCGGTGGTGCTGATCCCGAGCTGCTCCGAGACCACGCTCTCCTGGTCCGCCCCGCCGGCGAGCCCGTCGAGCAGGGCCCACAGCGCGTCCTCGCCGTAGTTGGCGGCGACGTACTCGCACACCCACCACGAGACGGCGTACCAGCCCTCGGCGTCCTCGCCGGCGAAATCCTCGTCGGCGGGCAGCCGGTCGACGCCGGACGCGGCGAGGCTCAGGGCGTCGGTCTGCAGCCGCCGGGCGGAGGGCGAGATCGGACGGACCGAGACGTACTCCGCGAGCCCCTCGCTGAGCCAGAGCGGCACGCCGCGGCCGCGGTCGCCCACCGCGACGTGGGTGAGCTCGTGGCGCACCAGCCGGTCCAGCCCCTCCTCGTCCCCGTCGAGGACGTCCGGGTTCAGGACGATGCGGTACGACGCCACCTTCCCGCCGCCCGTCTCCGCGTCCCGCGGCACGGGGACGGTCGCGCCGTCGAGGCGGTCGGGGTCGGTCACGGGGAGCCCGTCGAGCGAGTCGAGGAAAGCGCCGTCCGAGAGCACGTAGACGACCACCCCGCCAGGGTCGTCGATGTCGACCGGCAGCACCGAGCGGACGGCGAACCGGCTCTCCGAGACCGAGTCGATCACCTCGTCGGCGTGGACGACGGTGCCGGCGTCGAGGACGGCGAGCACCCCGGGTCCGTCCCGCACCTCGATCTCGCCGAGATCCCAGGGCTGGGGTTGCGGTCCGGCGCGGCCCCACTCCGGGTCGGTCGTGGCGGTGACCAGGTAGCGCCGCCCGTCACGGGCCGGCGCGAACCGCCAGCGGTCGCGGGTGATGACGGGCGCGACGTCGTACCCCTCCAGCTGGAGGCGGACGGTGACCACGGCCCAGTACGCGTCGCTGTCGCCGTCGGGCTCGAGCGAGCCGTGCGACACCTCGAAGCGCAGGGTCTCGATCGGCAGCTGCTCGAGGTTGCCGTAGTAGCGGCCCTGCTCGGCCGCGAAGTCGGCGTCGCGCCGGGCGTAGGTGCGGTCGAACCGCAGCCGGTCCCGGCCGACGAGCGCGCGGGCCCGCTGCCGAAGCGTCTGCTGGATAGCGTCGACGACCCCGGCCTCGGGGTCGGAGGTCGCGGCGGGCGGCTCGTCGCCGCACGCGACGAGCAGCGGCGCGGCCAGGACGAGCAGGAAGGTCGCGACCGCGCGGCGGACCCGGCTGCTAGCCGGCGGCGCGGCGGGAGACGGTGGCACCGGTCACCTGCCCGCAAGCCGACGACGGTCGGCCAACACCCGGTGCCACCGCCGGAGACGCGCTCGGCGCATCCACCTAGTGCTTCTGGTCGGCATCGAGGAGCGTCCGGTGGTCCGCCGCGGCGGCGGTGCCGTGCGTCTCCGTGCCGGCGATCTCGTGCACGATGTCGAGGGCGATCGCCTGCGCCGAGAGGCCGATCCGCTCGAGGATGACCGCGCGCTTGGCGTGGTCGAGGAACTCCTGGGGGATGCCGTGGATCCGCACGGGCACGTCGATGCCGGCGGCCGAGAGGGTCTGCAGGAGCACGGCGCCGACGCCGCCCACCACGCCGTTGTCCTCGATCGTCACGACCAGCTGGTGCTTGGCGGCCAGCGCCACCAGCGCCGGGTTGACCGGCTTCACCCAGCGCGGATCGACGACGGTGACGCCGATCCCCTGCGCCGACAGCCGCTCCGCGACCTCGACGCCGGTGCCGGCCATCGCGCCCACCGCGACGACGAGCACGTCCCGCTTGCCGTCACGGGCCAGCACGTCGAGGCCCTGCACATGGTCGACCGCCTCGATGTCGGCGGGCGGCGGACCCTTGGGGAAGCGCACCACCGTCGGTGCGTCCGCGACCTCGACCGCCTCGTCGAGCAGCTCGCGCATCCGCGTGACGTCGCGGGGCGCCGCGAGCCGGAGGCCCGGCACCACCTGGAGGACCGACATGTCCCACATGCCGTTGTGGCTGGCGCCGTCGTCGCCGGTCACGCCGGACCGGTCGAGCACGAAGGTGACACCGCACTTGTGCAGCGCGACGTCCATCAGCACCTGGTCGAAGGCGCGGTTGAGGAAGGTGGCGTAGACGGCGACGACGGGGTGGAGGCCGCCGATCGCGAGTCCGGCTGCGGACGTGGCCGCGTGCTGCTCGGCGATCCCGACGTCGAAGGTGCGCTCGGGGAAGCGGGCCTGGAACTTGTCGAGCCCGACCGGGTGCATCATCGCCGCGGTGATCGCGACGACGTCGGGCCGACGGGCGCCGATCTGCACGATGTGGTCGGCGAAGTGGTCGGTCCAGATCGGGCCCTTGGGCTTCTCGGCGCCGGTCTGCACGTCGAACGGCCCGGGTGCGTGGAACTGGTCGGCCTCGTGCCGCTCGGCCGGGTCGTAGCCGAAGCCCTTGCGGGTGATGGCGTGCACGATGACCGGGCCGCCGAACTTCTTGGCCTGCTGGAGGGCCTGCTCCATCGCCGGGCGGTCGTGGCCGTCGACGGGGCCGACGTACTTCAGGCCGAGGTCCTCGAACAGCCCCTGCGGCGCGAGGGCGTCCTTGAGGCCCTTCTTGACCGCGTGGAGGGCGTCGTAGGCGGCCGGACCGACGGCGGGTACGGCGTTGACGCGCTTCTTCACCAGCTCGAGCACCTGCTCGTAGCGCGGGTTGGTGCGCAGCCCGGTGAGCGCCGTGGCGAGCCCCCCGATCGTCGGGGTGTAGGAACGGCCGTTGTCGTTGACGACGATCACCAGCCGCGAGTCGCGGGCGATCGCGATGTTGTTGAGCGCCTCCCAGGCCATGCCGCCGGTGAGCGCCCCGTCGCCGATCACGGCGACGGTGTGGCGGTCCTCGCCACGGATCGCGTAGGCCTTGGCGATGCCGTCGGCATAGCTGAGCGCGGTCGAGGCGTGGGAGTTCTCAACGATGTCGTGCTCCGACTCCGCCTGGCTCGGGTAACCGCTGATGCCGCCCTCGCGGCGCAGCGTCCCGAAGTCCGCCGCGCGCCCGGTGACCAGCTTGTGCACGTAGGCCTGGTGACCGGTGTCGAAGACCACCTTGTCCCGCGGGCTGTCGAAGACCCGGTGGATCGCCAGCGTCAGCTCGACCACGCCGAGGTTCGGCCCGAGGTGTCCGCTGTTGGTCGCGACCGTGCGGATCAACAGGTCGCGGATCTCGCTGGCGAGGGTCGTCAGCTCGTCCTCGGAGAGGTCCCGCAGGTCGCGGGGCGTGGCGATCCGGTCGAGGTGTGACATGGGTGCGAGTTTATGCCGTCGGCGGTCGAGGAGCCTCTTCGCCGGCGGCGCGACGCCGGTCACCCGCACAGGGCGCGGTAGCGGTCCGAGGCGAGGAACTCCGGAAGGACCATCCCGGCCGCCGCGGTCAGGGGCAGCCCGTTCAGGGCAGCCGGGTCGACGAACACGATCTGTCGTCCCTCCCCCACGACGACGTCGGCATCGGTGAGCGTCGTCGCCGCCGTGTAGATCCGCACGTCGTCGACGGAGCCGTAGGCCTCGTGGTAGATCGAGAACGCCTGCCAGGGCTCCAGCCCCGGCGGCTCGACGTGGATCCCCGTCTCCTCCGCCAGCTCGCGGTAGGCGGCACCGTCGGGCTCCTCCCCAGGGTCGACGTGACCACCCACGAAACCCCAGCACTCCGGGTCGATCGCCGGGTGCTCGTCCCGCTCCTGCAGCAGCACCCGACCGCGGGGGTCGACGAGGATGATCGACGCGAACTGACGCATGCGGCCTATCCTCCCAGGCGTGATGATCCGACCGGCCGAGCTCGAGGCCATCCGCAGGGGCGAGATCGACCTGGCGTTCCGACGCTGGAACCGGGCCCGGGTCAAGGTCGGCACCCGGCTGCGCACCGCCGTCGGGGTGCTCGAGGTCACCAGCGTCGAGCAGGTGGCGGTCTCGGCCCTGCGCGCGGAGGACGCCCGCCGCAGCGGGGCGCCGTCGCTGACCGCGCTCAAGGAGGCCCTCTCCGCCAGGGCGGACCGCCCGGCGTACCGCGTCGGGCTGCGGTACGACGGCGCCGACCCCCGCGAGACGCTCCGTGCCACGGTGCCCGGTGCCGAGGAGATCACCGGCATCCTGGCCGGGCTCGATCGGCTGGACGCGTCCTCGGCCATCGGCCCCTGGACCCGCACCACCCTGCGCATGATCGACGCCAACCCGGAGGTCCGCGCTCCGGAGCTGGCCGCGCAGCTCGGGAGGCCGACCGCGGAGTTCAAGCGCGACGTCCGCAAGCTCAAGGAACGCGGCCTCACCGAGTCGCTGGCGATCGGCTACCGGCTGTCGCCGCGGGGCGAGGCCGTGCTCGACCACGTGGACGGCCCCCGCGATCGGGCGCCGCGCCGCGCGGGCACGCCGCTGCCGCGCACCATCGGCGCCCCGGCCACCCGTGCGCTGCGGGAGGTCGGGGTGCACACGCTCGAGGACGCCGCCCGCTGGACCCGCGCCGACCTGGCGGCACTGCACGGTGTCGGCCCGATAGCGCTGGACCGGATCGGCGCCTCGCTCGCGGAGCGAGGCCTGGACTTCAGCCCGTCAGGAAGCTGAGCCGCACCTCGCGCTCGTGGTTGTCGACGTTGAGGTCGACCAGGCAGACGCTCTGCCAGGTGCCGAGCGCGAGCCGGCCGCCGAGCACCGGCAGCGTCGCGTACGGCGGCACCAGCGCCGGCATCACGTGCGACCGGCCGTGCCCGGGGGTGCCGTGCCGGTGCCGCCAACGGTCGTCGGCCGGCAGCAGGTCGGCGAGCGCGGCGAGCAGGTCGTCGTCGCTGCCGGCGCCGGTCTCGATGATCGCGATCCCCGCGGTCGCGTGCGGCACGAACACGTGCAGGAGCCCGTCGCCCCGCCCGGCCGCGAACTCCGCGCAGGTGCTGGTGATGTCGAGGACCGTGTCCTCGCCACCGGTCCGGAAGCCGAAGGTCTCGCTGTCCATCAGGCGCCGTCCTGGCCGCCCGGCCCCAGCGCCTGCTCGATCCGCTCCACCTTGGCGGCGAGCTGGCCGGTGCGGCCGGGGCGGATGTCGGCCTTGAGCACCAGCCCGACGCGGGGCGAGGTCTCGGCGACGACGTCGACGGCCATCTTCACCACGGCCATCACCTCGTCCCACTCCCCCTCGATGTTGGTGAACATCGCGTTGGTCTCGTTGGGGAGGCCGGACTCCCGCACGACCCGGATGGCGGCGGCGACAGCCTCGGTGACACCGCCCGTCTCGTCGACGGCCGGACCGGAGGGCGAGATGCTGAAGGCGACGAGCATGTCGCCCACGGTAGTGCGACGGTCAGCGCGCTAGAACACGTGGTACTCGCGCGGCGCGAGGAAGAAGCCGGTCTCGGCCGCGAGGTCGATGCAGGTGACGCTGTACCTGTCGACGAGGCACCGGACGTCCTTCCCGTCAGACACCACCCCGTCGCCGAGGACCTGCTGCGCGCCCGGCTCGCGGATGGTGTCGGTGTTGCAGACTGGTCGCGCCTCGCCTTCGAACGTCTCGATCCGGCCCACGCCCTCGGCCGAGCCGCCGCACACCTCCTCGTCCTTCACGAAGCCTCGGCTGAGCTCGCACGCCGGCCCGATGACCGGATCGTCGAGCAGGCAGTAGAGCAGGTCCTCGTCGGTCGAGAACCGCCGCAGCGGCTGTGCGATCGGTCGTCCCGCCTCGTCGATGAGCGCGCTGGCCTTGCGGTAGGTCGTCGGGCCGGTCGGTCGATCGGTGGGGGGCTCCGGCGACGGCCCGGCGGTCTCGGTCGGCGGCGCGTCGCCCGTCGTCGACGTGGTCGCGTCGGTCGGCGATGTGTTCGCCCGCGTCGTTGGGGAGGTCGCGCTCCCCGTCGTCTCGGTCGCGCCGGCCCCGGAGATCGACGGCCGTGTCGTGATGGTCGGCACGTCGTCGGCGTCGCCGCCGCCCGACCCGCACCCGGTCAGCACGGGCGCTGCTGCCAGAGCGAGCAGCAGCGTCGCCGTGCCGATCGGACGCATCGCGCGGATCAAGCCCGCAACAGGTTGCGGAGGACGTACTGCATGATGCCGCCGTTGCGGTAGTAGCTCGCCTCGCCGGGGGTGTCGATCCGGACGACGGCGTCGAACTCCACGGCGTCCGCCTTGACCTTCACCGTGCGCGGCGTGGTGCCGTCGTTGAGCTCGGTGATCCCGGTGATCGTGAACGTCTCCTCGCCGGTCAGGCCCAGCGACTCGGCGTTCTCACCCTCCGGGAACTGCAGCGGGATCACGCCCATGCCGATCAGGTTCGAGCGGTGGATCCGCTCGTAGGACTCGGCGATGACGGCCTTGACGCCCAGCAGCGAGGTGCCCTTGGCCGCCCAGTCGCGCGACGAGCCGGAGCCGTACTCCTTGCCCGCGAGGACGACCAGCGGGATGCCGGCGGCGATGTAGTTCTCCGAGGCCTCGAAGACCGTGGTCACCTCACCGCCGTCGGTGAAGTCCCGCGTGAAGCCGCCCTCGGTGCCCGGCGCGAGCTGGTTGCGCAGCCGGATGTTGGCGAAGGTGCCGCGGATCATGACCTCGTGGTTGCCGCGGCGCGAGCCGTAGGAGTTGAAGTCGCGCTGCTCCACCCCGTGCTCGGCGAGGTACCTGCCCGCGGGCGAGTCCTTCTTGATCGCGCCGGCCGGGCTGATGTGGTCGGTCGTCACGGAGTCGCCGAGCTTGAGCAGCACCCGGGCGCCGTCGATGTCGGTGACCGGGGTCGGCTCCTGCGGCATGTCCTCGAAGTACGGCGCCCGGCGCACGTAGGTCGATTCCGGGTCCCACTCGAAGGTGTCGCCCTCCGGGGTGGGCAGCGAGCGCCACTGCTCGTCCCCGGCGAAGACGTCCTTGTAGCTCTCGTCGAACATGTCGGAGCTGATCGCAGCGGCGATGACCTCCTCGATCTCCGCCGGCGAGGGCCAGATGTCCTTCATGTAGACGTCGTTGCCGTCGCTGTCCTGGCCGAGCGGGTCGTTGAACAGGTCGACGTCCATCGAGCCGGCCAGCGCGTAGGCCACGACGAGCGGCGGCGAGGCCAGGTAGTTCATCTTGATGTCCGGGTTGATCCGGCCCTCGAAGTTGCGGTTGCCCGACAGCACGGAGACCACGGCGAGGTCGTTGTCGTTGACGGCCTGGCTGACCTCGGGGATCAGCGGCCCGGAGTTGCCGATGCAGGTGGTGCAGCCGTAGCCGACCAGGTTGAACCCGAGCTTGTCGAGGTAGGGCGTCAGGCCGGACTTCTCGTAGTAGTCCGACACCACCTTGGAGCCGGGAGCCAGCGTGGTCTTGACCCACGGCTTGCGCTGGAGGCCCTTCTCGACCGCCTTCTTCGCCAGCAGGGCGGCGCCGATCATCACCGACGGGTTCGAGGTGTTGGTGCACGAGGTGATCGCGGCGATGGTCACCGCACCGTGGTCGATCTCGAACTCGGTGCCGTCCTCGAGGGTCACCCGGGCGGGGTTGGAGGGCCGTCCGGCACCGCCCCCGGCACCGGCGTGGTCGTGCCAGTCGTCGGGCGCTCCCTTGCCGTTGCCCCCCTCGGAATGGGCGGGCGCGTCGCTGGACGGGAAGGACTCGTCGGAGGCTTCATCGACCTTGGACTTCTCGGCTTCGTCGGGCGTCTCCTGGGCAGGCACTCCTGGCTGGTCCGATCCACCCTCGGGCGCGCCGTCGCTCGCGTAGTCGGCCAGGGCTGTGCGGAAGGCTTCCTTGGCGTCCGAGAGCGACACCCGGTCCTGGGGCCGCTTGGGCCCGGCCAGCGACGGGACGACCGTCGCCAGGTCGAGCTCGAGCTTCTCGGAGAACCGGGGCTCGGCGTCCGGGTCGTGCCACAGGCCCTGCTCCTTGGCGTAGGCCTCCACCAGGGCCAGCTGCTCCTCCGAGCGGCCGGTGAGCTTGAGGTACTTGATCGTCTCCCCGTCGATCGGGAAGACCGCGATCGTGGAGCCGAACTCGGGGCTCATGTTGCCGATCGTGGCGCGATTGGCCAACGGCAGCACGGAGACGCCGGGCCCGTAGAACTCGACGAACTTGCCGACCACGCCGTGCTCGCGCAGCATCTCGGTGATGGTGAGCACCAGGTCCGTCGCGGTGGCGCCCTCGGGCAGGTCACCGGAGAGCTTGAAGCCCACGACCCGCGGGATCAGCATGCTGACCGGCTGGCCGAGCATGGCGGCCTCGGCCTCGATGCCGCCGACGCCCCACCCGACGACGCCGATCCCGTTGACCATCGTCGTGTGGGAGTCGGTGCCGACACAGGTGTCGGGGTAGGCCTGGAGAACGCCGCCGACCTCGCGGGTGAAGGCGACTCGCGCCAGGTGCTCGATGTTGACCTGGTGGACGATGCCGGTGCCCGGCGGCACCACCTTGAAGTCGGAGAACGCCGTCTGGCCCCACCGCAGGAACTGGTAGCGCTCGCGATTGCGCTCGTACTCGATCTCGACGTTGCGCTGGAACGACTCCGGGGTGCCGAAGACGTCGGCGATCACCGAGTGGTCGATGACCATCTCGGCCGGGGCGAGCGGGTTGATCTTGGTGGCGTCGCCGCCGAGCTCCGCCATCGCCTCCCGCATCGTCGCCAGGTCGACGACGCAGGGCACACCCGTGAAGTCCTGCATGATCACGCGGGCGGGCGTGAACTGGATCTCCTTGTCGGGCTGGGCGTTCTCGTCCCAGCCGGCCAGCGCCTTGATGTCGTCGGCGGTGATGTCGGCGCCGTCCTCGGTGCGGAGGAGGTTCTCCAGCAGCACCTTCAGCGAGAACGGGAGCGACGCCTGGTCGAGCCCCTCGCCGGTGACCGCGTCGAGCCGGAAGATCTCGTAGGACCTCCCGTCCACGTCCAGGGTGCTCTTGGCGCCGAAGCTGTCCTTGCTGGCCATCCGCGTCTCCGTCCTCTTACGACTTCTCTGTCGGGTGGGGCTTCCTGCCATCCTGCCGCCGCGCTGGTCGGGGCGGATAGTGAGGCTGTCCTAACTCCCGGACATCGGATCTCCCGATATCTCTTGATATCAAGATACATGACGGAGGGGCAGTGGACCAGACGGCGTCCACGCCCGGCGCGCCGTCTCACAACCGTCTCACCTTCGCCGGCGCGCAGTGCGCGCACCGCGCGGCCTCCCTAGCCTCGGCCGAGGACGAGGAGTAGTCATGAGCGAGCCGGGACCGGGCACCATCGCCGAGGCGTCGCCCCGGCACCTCCAGGTCGTCGGACCTGGATACGCGACGGCACCACCGTCCAGGGACGCGTACTCCTGGACCGCACGGCTCTCGCGCCGCGAGGCCGACGTGCTGCGCCTCCTCGCCGAGGGCCAGTCGACGGTCGAGATCGCCGGCACCCTCTTCATCTCCCCCGCCACCGTGAAGTGCCACGTGGCCCGGCTGATCGCGAAGGTCGGCGTCCGCGACCGGGTGCAGCTGGTGGTCGCGGCCTACCGCAGCGGCTTCGTCGGGCTCGACTGAGCGCGGGTCAGGCCGGCAGCTCGTCGCCGGCCTCCGCGAACTGGGTGCGGTAGAGCTCCTCGTAGCGGCCGCCGGCCGCCAGCAGCTCGACGTGCGTGCCGCGCTCGACGATCCGGCCGTCCTCGACGACGAGGATGACGTCGGCGGTGCGGATGGTCGAGAGCCGGTGCGCGATGACGAGCGCGGTCCGGCCGGCCAGCACCTCGGAGAGTGCCGCTTGGACCGCCGCCTCCGAGGTCGAGTCGAGCGAGGCGGTCGCCTCGTCGAGGACCACCACTCGCGGCCGTTTCAGCAGCAGGCGGGCGATCGTCAGCCGCTGCCGCTCGCCTCCGGAGAGGCGGTAGCCGCGCTCCCCCACGACGGTGGCCAGCCCGTCGGGCAGCGACCGCACCAGGTCCGCCAGGCGCGCCCGCTCCAGCGCGTCCCAGACCTCCTCCTCCGACGCGTCCGGCCGCGCGAACAGCAGGTTGCCGCGGATGGAGTCGTGGAAGAGGTGCCCGTCCTGGGTCACCATGCCGACCGTGTCCCGGATCGCCGCCGCAGAGAGATCGCGCACGTCGACGCCGGCAAGGCGGACGGCGCCCGCGTCGACGTCGTACAACCGCGAGACGAGCTGGGCGATCGTGGACTTCCCGGCCCCCGAGGACCCGACAAGGGCGACCACCTGGCCCGGCTCCGCCCGCAGCGTGACGCCGTGGAGGACCTCCTCACCACCACGTGCGTCCAGCGTCGCCACCTCCTCCAGGGACGCGAGCGAGACCCGGTCCGCCGACGGATAGGAGAACCGCACGTCGTCGAGCTCCACGGCCACCGGGCCCTCCGGCACGTCCCGCGCGCCGGGCCGGTCCTGGATCAGCGGCTCGAGGTCGAGCACCTCGAAGACCCGCTCGAAGCTCACCAATGCCGCCATCACCTCGACCCGCGCGCTCGCGAGGGCAGTGAGCGGGGCGTAGAGCCGGATGAGCAGCAGCGACAGCGCCACCACGTCGCCGGCGTCGAGCCCGCCGGTCAGGGCGTAGTAGCCGCCGAGGCCGTAGACGAGAGCCACCGCGAGCGCCGAGACGAGCGTCAGCGCCGTGACGAAGGTCGTCTGCACCAGGGCGGTCCGGACACCGATCTGCGCCACCCGCCGGGCGCGCGCGGCGAACTCGGCCGACTCGTGGTCGGGGCGGCCGAAGAGCTTGACCAGGGTTGCGCCGGGCGCGGAGAACCGCTCGGTCATCTGGTTGCCCATCGCGGCGTTGTGGTCGGCCGCCTCGCGCTGGATGCCAGCCAGTCGGTTGCCCATCCGCCGCGCCGGCACGACGAACACGGGA
The DNA here is from genome assembly GCF_003160695.1 of Nocardioides silvaticus. Classification (GTDB taxonomy): domain Bacteria; phylum Actinomycetota; class Actinomycetes; order Propionibacteriales; family Nocardioidaceae; genus Nocardioides; species Nocardioides silvaticus. The sequence continues at coordinate 275,630 of NZ_QGDD01000002.1, read as the reverse complement.
AGCAGCACCAGCGCGAGGAGCGTGACCCGCCAGGAGATGCCGAGCATCACCACGAGCGTGAGGACGAGCATCACGAGGTTTCCGACCACGCCGGACAGGGTGCTGCTGAACGCGCGCTGGGCGCCGATGACGTCGTTGTTGAGCCGGCTGACCAGCGCGCCGGTCCGCGTGCGGGTGAAGAACGCGATCGGCATCCGCTGGACGTGGTCGAACACGGCGGTGCGCAGGTCCAGGATCAGCGCCTCGCCGATGCTTGACGAGAGCCACCGGGTGACGAGCCCGATCGCCGCGTCGAGCACGGCGACGCCGCCGATGACCAGTGCCAGCAGCACCACGACCCGCGGCTCGTCGCCGGCCACGATCGAGTTGACCACCCGGCCAGCCAGCACCGGGGTCGCCACGGCCAGCGCGGCGCCCGCCACGCTGAGGAGGATGAAGCCGATCAGCTTGCGCCGGTGCGGCCGTGCGAACTCGAGGATCCGCCGGGCGGTTGCGGCGGTGAAGGCGCGGCTCTCGTCCGGCGCGCTCATCCGCCGGTACAGCTGGTTCCACGCGATCGACTCCATGCTCATGTGCTCGACACTAGGACTTGAAGTCGACTTGAACGCAAGCCTAGGTTGCTGTCTCTCATGCGAGCGACGATCAGGGTGTACTGGCGCATCCTCGTCGCCGGGTTCAGGCGGCAGTCGGCGTACCTCCTCGCCGCGTTCGGTGGCTTGGTCGCCAACACCACCTTCGGTCTGCTCAAGGTCGCGATCCTCTTCGCCACGGTGCGCGCCGCCGGCGGCGAGCTGCAGGGGTACGACATCGCGCTGATGAGCACCTACATCTGGGTGTCGCAGGGGCTGCTCGGGTCGGTCAACCTCTTCGGCCGGATCGACATCGCCGACCGGATCAAGGACGGCGACGTCGCCGTCGACTTCCTGCGACCGCTGGACGTGCAGGCGGCAGCGATCACGACCGAGGTCGGCAAGGCGATCTTCAACCTGATCCCGCGCGGCATCCCCTCGGTGCTGATCGGCGGCCTGGTCGTCGGGATGGCCCTGCCGGACGACCCCTTCGCCTACCTGTTGGGCGCGGTGAGCGTGCTGCTCGGCATCACGATCGCCGCCGCCACCGTCTACCTCGTGGTCGCCGCGCCCGGGTTCTGGCTGGTCGAGACCCGCGGGCTCCAGATCCTCTACATGGTGGTCTCGGGGTTCTTCGCCGGCCTGTTCGTGCCGATCTGGCTGTTCCCGGCCTGGCTGGAGGCGCTCGCCCAGGCGACGCCGTTCCCGTCGATGATGATGTACCCGGTCGACATCATCTCGGGTCGGGCGGACGGCACCGAGGCGCTGGTCCTCCTAGCCGCGCAGGTCGCCTGGCTCGTCGCCGTCGCCGCGCTGGGACAGCTGCTCACTCGCGCCGGACGCCGGCACCTGGAGGTGCAGGGTGGCTGACACCTCGACCGCCTCCTTACGGACCGCGCTCCGCCCCTACCTGGCCGTGCTCGGCTCCCGCGCCCGCTCGCAGCGCGCCTACCGCGCCAGCTTCGCGCTCGACCTGCTCAGCTCGCTCCTGGTGGGGGCGATCGAGCTCGCCGAGGTCTCGGTGCTGTTCCACAGCGTCGACGCCCTGGGCGGTCTCGACTTCACCGCGATCCTGCTGGTCTTCGGGCTCGCGGACCTCTGCTTCAGCCTGGCCGACATGTCGTTCGGCCACTGCGACAACCTGCCGTCGTACCTCCGTGCCGGCACCCTCGACGTCTTCTACCTGCGCCCGCAGCCGCTGCTGCTCCAGCTGATCACCAGCGACATCTCGCTGCGCCGGCTCGCACGGGCGGCCGTCGGGGCGGTCGCGCTGACCGTCGGGCTGGTCCTCAACGACATCGACTGGAGCCCGGCCCACGTGCTGCTGCTCGCGCTCGCGATCGTCAGCGGCTACGCGGTGTTCGCCGGCATGTTCGTGTGGGCCGGAGGTGCCCAGTTCTTCCTCGTCGAGGGCGCGGAGACGACCAACGCGTTCGTCTACGGCGGCCGCTACGCCGCGACCCAGCCCGCGTCGGTCTGGAACCGGCCGCTGTGGGCCGTGTTCGGGTTCTTCTTCCCGATGGTCTTCACCGGCTTCCTGCCGGCGCTCTGGCTGCTCGGCTACGCGCCGCCGTACGGCTTGCCGGACTGGGTGGGCTGGTGCGCCCCGGCGGCGGCGGTGTGGACCTGGACGCTGGCGCTCGCGAGCTGGCGGGTCGGCGTACGGCACTACCAAGGAGGCGGAGGATGAGCACCCCGATCATCGAGACGGACGGCCTGACCCGGGAGTTCCGGGTCCGCGACGCCCTGCGCCGACGGACCCTGGTGGCGGTCGACGACCTCTCGCTGCGGGTGGCGCCGGGCGAGGCCGTCGGCTACATCGGCGCCAACGGTGCCGGGAAGTCGACGACCATCAAGATGCTCACCGGGATCCTGGTGCCGACCCGCGGCTCGGTGACGACCTGCGGGCTCCGGCCGGTGCAGGACCGCCGTCGCCTGGCGCGTCAGGTGGGCGTGGTGTTCGGCCAGCGGTCGCAGCTGTGGTGGGACCTGCCGGTGCGCGAGTCGTTCCGGATCCTCGCAGCCATCCACGGCCTGTCGGCGAGCGAGGAGGCGAGCCGCACCGAGGAGCTCGTCGAACGGCTGGAGATGGCCGAGTTCCTGGCCACCCCGGTGCGCCAGCTCTCCCTCGGGCAGCGGATGCGCGGCGAGGTCGCCGCCGCGCTGCTCCACTCCCCCCGGCTGGTGATCCTCGACGAGCCGACCATCGGGCTCGACGTGCTGTCGAAGCAGCGGCTGCGCGAGTTCCTCGTGGCCGAGAGGCGGACCCACGGCACCACGCTGCTGCTCACCACCCACGACATGGGCGACGTCGAGCGGCTCTGCGACCGGGTCCTCGTCATCGACCGCGGCCGGCTGGCCTACGACGGCGACCTCCCCGGCCTGTCCCGGACCGTCGGCGCCGAGCGGGTGCTGGTCGTCGACCTCGCCGAGCCGGTCGACGACCTGACCGGCATCCCGAGCACCCGCCACCTCACGTCCGAGGGGCACGGCCTGCGCCAGCGGCTGGCCTTCGACGCGGAGGCGACTACCGCCGCCCGCGTGCTCGCTGCCGTGAGCGAGCGGGCCGAGGTCCTCGACCTCACCGTCGAGGAGCCCGACATCGAGGACGTCGTACGACGCATCTACGCCGCCCGTCGCTAGCCGACGCAACGAGAGCGCCCCGGCACGAGAAATCCGAGGGACCTGTCGTATCGAACGACCCTCGTTCGTGGTGAGGTAAAGACACCCCGACCAAGGAGAACCCATGCGCACGCTCTACGTCACCGAGTTCATCACCCTCGACGGCGTCATCGACTCGCCCGGAGGCGACGAAGGACACCCGCACGCCGGCTGGTCGTTCAAGGACGTGGACTACGTGCCGGAGGCCTACGCACTGAAGGCGCAGGAGCAGGACGAGGCCGGGGCGCTGATGCTCGGCCGTGCCAGCTACGAGCTGTTCGCCCCCGTCTGGCCGTCGATGACCGAGGAGTTCCCGCGGTACAACGCCCTCCCCAAGTACGTCGTGTCCACCACCCTCCAGGACGACCAGCTGGTCGACGACTGGGGTGACATCACGATCCTGCGCTCGACGGACGACGTCGCCGCGGTCAAGGCGACCGACGGCGGGCCGATCTCGGTGCACGCCAGCTCGGGCCTCGCCAAGTCGCTCGCGGCCGCCGGCCTCGTCGACCGCTACCACCTGCTGGTGTTCCCCCTCGTCCTCGGCACGGGCAAGCGGCTGTGGGACGACACCTCGACCGACAAGCACCGTCTCCGCCTCGTCGAGAGCGAGACCTACGCCAACGGCATCCAGAAGCAGATCTTCGACGTGGTGAGGTGACCCGACGCCGGTGCCTCCACCTTCCAGCCGGGAACGGGCCGCGGCCGCGGCGACCGCGGTCGTCGTGGTCGCGCTCGTCGTCGTCGTGGCCCTCCGGGGCGAGGGCGGCGACGACCCGGCCCGGGACCCCTTCGTGTCGCCGGTGGCGCGGGCGGCGCCCGACTGCGGCGGCGGCGACCTGGTGGCCGACGACGAGGAGCCCGCGGTCGCCGGGGAGACCACCTACCTGACGGCGACCCTCCGCCTGGCGCCGGGGGTCGAGCCGTGCACCGTGCGAAGGTTCCCCGGCGTCGTCGTGCTGGACCAGGGCGTGCCCGCCGACGTCGCGACGGTGCTCGACGAGCGGCTCGGCGAGCCGCAGGAACTCGTGGTGCTCCCCGACCAGCCGGTGCTGGTCACCCTCGGTTGGTCGGTCGGCCGTTACTGCGAGGGGGTCGACAACGACGGGATCATCCTCAGGGTCGCGGCCGACCTCGAGCTCGAGGTCCCCGGCTTCGGCCCGACGTCGTGCCCGGCCGGTGGGGCGGCCACGCCACCGGTGCGGGTTGGGCCCTACACCTACGTCGACCCCCGGTCGACCAACGGCACCGTGGTCGGGGTGGTGGTGCTCGTCGGCGGCCCGGGGCTGGGCACGGGCGAGTTCGTGACCCGCGGCCGGCTCGAGCTCGACGGCCCGGACGACTACGGCGCCGCGGTCGGACCCGACGGCGACTTCGAGCTCGAGGTCCCCGCAGGGGTCTACCAGGTGCGGGTGTCGACGCCGCAGTGGCACGCCGGCCGGCCGTACGACGGCGGCACCCTCTCCGTCGCCGCCGGCGAGCTCAACCAGCTGAACGTGATCCTGCCCGCGCACTGATCTCGTCGGCGCGCGGGCAGGCACGAGGAGTCGCGACCGACCCCTACTCGAAGACCGCGATGTCGAACCGGGCGTCCGCGTTGTTGCCCGCAGCGTCGAAGCACTCGACGCTGGCGGACGGTGCACCCCAACCGTTGCTGTTGCAGAAGATCGATCCTGCTGAGTACGCCGTCACCTGGACGTGGCCCGGTCCCCAGTTGTTGCCCTCGAACGTCACGGTGTAGTTGCCAGGGCTGTTGCGGGTCACGGTCACCGGCTGACCAGAAGCGTTGAAGACGTAACCATTGGTCAAGGTCACCGGCGTGTTCAGCGCCGTGGCGCCGTCATCGATCCATGCGTAACCGCGGGCGACGCCGATCTTTCCGCCGGTGAGGTCACGGGCCCCGAGCGTGCCGTCCTTGATGTCCTTGCTCTTCACCGAGTTGTTGACGATCTTCGCCGAGTTGACCGAGTTGTTGGGGATCATCGCTGCGGCTGCTGCCGCGCCCCCACCGCCGACGGCGATCACCAGCGCGAGCGTGCTGGCGACGTTGGCGTAGGTCATCTTGTCCTTGAGCTTGCCGAGCATGGGCTCTCTCCCTTTTCGTCGAGGACTGAGGGATCCAGCAAAGGTCACCCGGCCGCTCGGCACCATGAGGCAAATGGACTAGCCCCGGTGGGCTACGTCGATCGGGCTAACGCGGCGACAGCAGCGCGACGCACTCGACGTGGTGGGTCATCGGGAACAGGTCGAAGGCCCGCAGGCCCTGCAGCACGTAGCCGTGCTCGGCGAAGATCGCGACGTCGCGAGCGAGGGCGGCCGGGTCGCAGGCGACGTAGGCGACGGCGCGCGGCCGCCGGTCGACCACCTGCTCGACGACCGCCCGCTTCGCCCCGACGCGCGGTGGGTCGAGCACCACGAGGTCGAACGGCGCGTCGTACTCGGTCGCCAGCACGGTGCCGACGTCGCCGGCGGTGGCGTGAAGGCCAGGACAGTTGCGCTTCGCCAGGCGTACGGCGGGGGCGTCGCCCTCCACGGCGCAGACCCGGCCGTCCGGACCGACTGCGTCCAGCAGGAACCGGCTGAACAGCCCGACGCCGGCGTAGAGGTCGAGGGCCGACTCACCGGGCCGGGGGTCCAGCGCCTCGAGCACGGCAGCGACCAGCGCCTCGGGCGCGCCGGGGTGGACCTGCCAGAAACCTCCGGCCGCCACCTCGAACCAGCTCCCCCGCACCTCGTACGACGGACCCTCCGGCGACTCGATCAGGCAGCGCTCGACCGGGATCACTTCGTGGGAGCGGTGCTTCCGCATGCCGCGGGCACCACCGCCCAGCGGCACGTAGCGCTGGCGGGTCCGCCAGCCCAGTCCATCGGTGTCGCCGGGCACGGCCTCCACCTCGACGTCGACCTCGAGACGCGCCAGCCGGCGCAGCTGCTCCCGGACGACCTCCGCCTTCAGCGCCCGTTGCCCGGCCAGCGACACGTGCTGGAAGTCGCAGCCGCCGCACAGCCCGGGACCCGCGTAGGGGCAGGGCGGGACGACGCGGTCGGCGGCGGGGGTGAGCACCTCGACGGCGTCGCCGCGCCAGAACCGGTCGCCCTCGGTGCCCTCGGTGAGCTCGACGACGACCCGCTCGCCAGGGAGGGCGTGCCGGACGAAGACGACCCGCTGCTCCTCACCGACCCTCGCGACGCAGTGGCCGCCGTGGGCCACCGGACCGACGACGGTCTCATAACGCTCCCCGACGACCGATCGGCCGCGCTGCTGGCGGGCCCGGGGCCGGCGCGATCGACTCACTGGACCTGCCGGTCGCGATCCCCGCCACCCTCGCGCACCCGGCCCTGGCGCAGGTCACCGCGGTAGCCGCGAGCCTCCTCGCGGGCCTCGCGCTCGCGGGCGATCTCCGACGAGCGCAGCTGGTAGGGGACGGAGGTGACCATGACCCCGGGCGTGAACAGCAGCCGGCCCTTCAGCCGCAGAGCGGTCTGGTTGTGGAGCAGCTGCTCCCACCACCTGCCGACGACGTACTCCGGGATGTAGACGGCGACGACCGCCCGCGGGTTCGCGCCGCGGATCGCGGAGGCGTACTCCACGATCGGCTTGACCACCTCGCGGTACGGCGAGTGCAGGATCTTCAACGGCACGCCGAGGTTGCGGTCGTCCCACTCCTCCATCAGCCGCGCGGTCTCGGCGTTGTCGACGGAGACGTAGACACCCTCGAGCGAGTTCGGCCGGGTCGCCTTGGCGAAGGCGAGCGCACGCAGCGTCGGCTTGTGGAGCTTGGAGACCAGCACGATGGCATGCACCCGGGTGGGCAGCGCCTTGTCCGACTCGTCGGCCGCGATCTCGATGGCGACGTGGTCGTAGTGGCGCTTGATGGCGGCCATCAGCGCGATGAAGGCCCCCATCGCGAGCACCGTCAACCAGGCGCCGGCGAGGAACTTGGTGATCAGCACGACGAGCAGGACGGCAGCGGTCATCGCGAAGCCGGTGCCGTTGATCATCCGGGCGCGTTGCATGCGCCGGCGCTCCGCCGCGTCGCGCTCGGACGCGAGATGACGAGTCCAGTGCCGAACCATCCCGAGCTGGCTGAGGGTGAACGAGACGAACACACCCACGATGTAGAGCTGGATGAGCCGCGTGACCTCGGCCTCGAACGCGATGATCAGCGCCGTCGCCATGGCGGCCAGGATGATGATGCCGTTGCTGTAGGTGAGACGGTCTCCCCTGGCAGCCAGCTGGCGGGGCAGGAAGCCGTCCTTGGCCAGGATCGAGCCGAGCACCGGGAAGCCGTTGAACGCAGTGTTCGAGGCGAGCACCAGGATCACGCCGGTCGCGATCACCACGAAGTAGAAGCCAGGCGGGAAGCCGTCGAAGACGCCGTGAGCGATCTGCGCGATCAAGGTGTCCTGGTGGTAGTCATCGCCGACCGAGGTGCCGTCGGAGCGCACGAGTCGGTCCAGGTCGTGCGGGTCGACGTACTTGACGTTCATCGCGTTCGCCAGCGAGACGACGCCGAGCATCAAGGTCACGGCGACCATGCCCAGCAGGAAGAGCGTGGTCGCCGCGTTGCGGGCCTTCGGCCGCTTGAACGCCGGCACCCCGTTGGAGATCGCCTCCACCCCGGTGAGGGCGGCGCATCCGGAGGAGAACGCTCGGGCCACGAGGAACACCAGCGCCAGCGTGGTCAGCGTCCCTTCGTATCCCTCAGCCGGGAGGATGTCGAGCGCGGCGCTCTCCGCATCGGGCAGGTCCCCCACGAGCGCTCGGTAGCCGCCCCAGAGACACGTCCCGATCAACGCGACCATGAAGGCATAGGCGGGGATCGCGAAGGAGGTCCCGGACTCCCGGACCCCCCGCAGGTTCATCAGGGTCAGGAACACGACGAGCGCCACCGCGACGACCACGCGGTGGTCGGCGAAGAAGTCGGCGGCCGACGCGACGTACTGCGCGGCAGAGGAGAGCGACACCGCCACCACGAGCACGTAGTCGACGATGAGAGCACTGCCGACCGCGACACCGGCACGCGGGCCGAGGTTCGCCGTGGCGATCTCGTAGTCGCCCCCGCCCGACGGATAGGCGTGGACGTTTTGCCGGTAGGACGCGACGACGACCGCCATCACCGCTGCGACCGCGAGGGCTACCCAGAGGCTGAGCGAGTAGAACGCGACCCCCGCCAGCGCCAGGATGATGAAGATCTCGTCAGGGGCGTACGCGACCGAGGACAGCGCGTCACTCGCGAAGACCGGAAAGGCGACACGCTTGGGGAGAAGGGTCTCCCCCAGCTGAGCGCTCCTGAGCTTCCGCCCGAGCAGGATCCGCTTCGAGACGTCGCCGACACCCACGTGCGACAACGTTAGGGCATGGCGGGCGATCCGGAGGACTTCGGCCGCGACCGCCGAGCCACCGCCGCTGCGCACCGTCCGCCCGCCCCTGCTATAGCGTTCAACCGTGCACGTCGTGATCATGGGCTGCGGCCGCGTCGGATCGACGCTCGCCCGCAGCCTGGAGGACCGCAACCACACCGTGGCCGTCATCGACAGCGAGCCGGACGCGTTCCGGCGGCTCGGTCCCGGCTTCAACGGCGACAAGGTCGCGGGCATCGGCTTCGACCAGCAGGTGCTGGAGAAGGCCGGCATCCGCCGTGCCGACGCGTTCGCCGCGGTCTCCAGCGGTGACAACTCCAACATCATCGCTGCGCGCGTGGCCCGCGAGACGTTCGGCATCCAGCAGGTCGTCGCCCGGATCTACGACCCCGGCCGCGCCGAGGTCTACCAGCGCCTCGGCATCACGACCGTCGCGACGGTGAAGTGGACGGCCGACCAGGTGCTCCGTCGGCTGCTGCCCGCCGGTGCCGAGCCGGACTTCCGCGACCCGTCCGGCACCATCCGCATGGACCACATGGTCGTGCCCGAGGCGTGGGTCGGCTCGTCGGTCGGCACCTTCCAGGAGCAGGCCCGGGCCCGCGTCGCGTGGATCGACCGGCTCGGCGAGGGCATGCTGCCCACCCGTGACAGCGTGCTCCAGGAGGGCGACCTGCTGCACGTCGTCGTGCGGGAGGAGAACGCGGGCGACGCCTACGACGCGCTCGCGGCCGGACCGGGTCACGGGGACTGAGGAGGAGCGGACATGCGAGTCGCCATCGCCGGCGCCGGCGCCGTGGGCAGGTCCATCGCCCGAGAGCTGATCGAGAACGGTCACGAGGTCCTGCTCATCGACAAGTCGCCCTCGTCGATCCGCCCGGAGCGGGTGCCCGACGCCGAGTGGCTCCTCGCCGACAGCTGCGAGCTGTCGTCGCTCGAGGAGGCCCGCCTGGACAAGTGCGACGTCGTGATCGCCGCGACCGGCGACGACAAGGCCAACCTGGTCACCTCGCTGCTCGCCAAGACCGAGTTCGGCGTCCCGCGCACCGTCGGTCGCGTCAACCACCCCAACAACGAGTGGCTCTTCACCGAGGCGTGGGGGGTCGACGTGAACGTGTCGACGCCGCGCATCATGTCCGCCCTCGTCGAGGAGGCGGTGACGGTCGGTGACCTGGTGCGGCTGTTCACGTTCCGCCAGGGCAACGCCAACCTGGTCGAGATGACGCTCCCCGCGGACTCGCCGTACGTCGGCAAGGTCTCGGGGCTGATCCCGCTCCCGGAGAACTGCGCCCTCGTCACGATCCTGCGGGACGGGCAGGTCTACGTGCCGACGCCGGAGCAGCCGGTCGAGGCCGGTGACGAGCTGTTGTTCGTCGTGCCCGCCGAGGCCGAGGACGAGCTCGAGACGCTGCTGGCGCCGAGCGCCCACCCCGGCAACTGAGGCCCGCTCGCTACGAGCTCTCGGCGGCCTTCCCCTCCGGCGCCTCCAACGGTGTCGCGTTGCGGGCCAGGAGCCAGATCATCAGCGCCCACGAGCCGATCCGCAGCGCCCACCCGAGGCCGGTGCGCAGCACCGCGATGATCACGACGGCCACGTCGGTGTCGATCCTGTCGTAGTGGCCGAGCAGCCAGACCGGGCCCTGGAGCAGCACCCCGATCGCGCCGGGCAGCAGCATGACCCAGGTGAGCCTGCTGCACAGCCGCACCACCTGCTTGTTCTCGTGCCACCCGGTCGCGTCCTCGGTGGCGACGCCCAGCATGAACCCGAGCACCGGCCAGCCGATCAGGCACGAGGCGCCCATCACGACGGTGTAGCCGAGGCTGATGAGGATCCCGGGCAGGAAGAAGGCCAGGGCCTGGTCGGACTCCGACCCACCCGAGGACTCGGCCCAGCGCACGAACACCCAGCCGAGGCCGATGCCGAAGATCGCGTTGAAGACGTACTGCGTCGAGCTGCGCTGCACGATCCGCAGCAGCAGCGCGGCTCCTGCGACGGCCAGGCTCGCGACCAGGGCCGCCTCCAGCTCCTTCGTCGGCAGCCAGATCGCGGTGAAGATGATCCCCGGAATCGCCGCCTCGAGCATGCCGCGCTTCCCGCCGAGCGACGCCGCGAGCTGGTGGCGCACCAGCGCCTCGACGGTCGCGACGCCGATCTTCTTCGCGGCCTCGGTCGTGAGCGAGTGGTCCTCGTCGGCCGGGTCCTCGGCCGCCACGACCTCCTCGTCCCGGTCGCTCACAGGAGCTCGTAACGCGGGTTGTAGAGGATGCGCTGCCCGTCGTGCTCACCGACGCGGCCGGAGACCTCGATGGACCGCCCGGGGCCGATGCCGGCGATCCGCCGGCGGCCGAGCCAGATCAGGGTGAGAGTGCCCGTGCCGTCGTACAGCTCCGCCTCCAGGGCGGGCACCCCGCCGCGCGGGCGCAGGGTCACCGTGCGCAGGGAGCCGCGCAGCTGCACGGGGGTCCGGGCGGGCGCGTCCGCGATGGTGACGACACCGCTGCCGGCGAAGGTCTTCCGCAGGTCGCGGGCCTCGGCCTCGTCGGGGCTGGCCCACCTGCTGATCGTGCGCCGCAGCCGGCTCTTGGTCGCCACGTCGTCCCCTAGGTGGCTCTAGCCGTCGGCCTGCACGCCGGACCGGTCGTCGCCGGCCGCAGCGGCCTGCCCGGCCTGCTCGGCCTGCACCCGCTGGATCTCGGCAGGGAGGGTCAGCGGCAGCTGCTCCCCCACCGGCATCGCCTGGGCGCCGCGGCGGACGGCGACCCGGGTCACCGTGCTGCACCACTCGTCGAGGGCCTCGGCGTCGACGGCCGGTCTGCCGAGGAACGTGGCGCGCAGCAGCCAACGCGGACCGTTGAACCCGATGACCCGCGACGGCTGGGTGGCGACCTTGCCCTCGGCGTTCTTCACCTGCATCTCGCAGAACAGCTCGGTGCCGAACGGCCCGTCGTTCTCGGTCGCGGTGCCGCCGCGGCGGGCGGCGTCGGCGGCGATCTGCGGCCGCACCTCGCCCCAGAGGTCGCCGTTGCGCGGCGCGGCGTAGGCTCGGAGCTCGACCGCGCCGTCCTTGCCCGCCAGCACGACCGACCGGACCGTGCCGGTCTTCTCGTCCACCTGGACCCGCAGGTCGCGTCCCTCGGCAGGAGCGACGAGCAGCGCACCGAGGTCGATCCGCGGGACCCCGTCGTCGGGGAGGTCGTCGGCGTCGAACGGGCCGCCCTCGCCACCGGCGGGCTCCGCAGCCGGGTCACCGTCGGCGACGGTCTCCGCCTCGTTCTCCGCGCCGGTCTCGCTGGTCTCCGGGGCGTCGTCGACGTCGGACTTCCGACGGAACCTCACTGGCTGGTCTCCTTCGTCTGCTCGTTCGTGGGGCCGAAGCCTCCAGTAGAACCGTAGCCGCCACTGCCACGCACGCTCTCCGGAAGGTCGGCGACCGGCACGAACCGGGCCCGTTCGAACCGCTGGACGACCAGCTGGGCGATCCGGTCGCCGCGCCTCAGCACGATGGGCTCGACCGGGTCGTGGTTGATGAGCAGCACCTTGATCTCGCCCCGGTAGCCGGCGTCGATCGTGCCCGGCGTGTTGACGATCGACAACCCGTGGCGGGCCGCCAACCCGCTGCGGGGGTGGACCAGCGCGACGTAGCCGTCGGGCAGCGCGATCGCGACGCCGGTCGGCACCAGCACCCGCTCCCCGGGGGCCAGCTCGACGTCGACGGTCGTCACCAGGTCGGCACCGGCGTCGCCGGGATGGGCGTACGACGGCAGCGGCAGGTCCGCGTCCAGCAGGGTGACCGGGACCTCGAGGTCGGCAGCGGTGGCGGCGTCGTCGGCAAGCACGGACCGACCCTATAGAGCGGCGGCGCAGCGGTGGATGGGATCCTTCTCCCCGTGACCAGCGGCCCGGACTACGACGAGCGCCTCGCCGTGCCCCTGCGCTGGTGGGCCCAGGGGACGATGCTGGTCGCCGCGCTGTGGCTGACCGTCGTGGTCGCCGTCCCCGGCCCGACGGCCTGGGTGGTGACGGCGGTGGCGTTGGGCCTGCTCGCGCTCGCGCTGTTCTGGTACGGCGACGCCCGGGTGGTCGTCCGCGACGGCTGGTTCCAGGCCGGCCGGGCCCGCATCGAGGCGGAGCACGTCGGCACGGTCGCCGCGCTGGACGCCGAGCAGACCCGACTGGTCTCCGGCCGCGACGCCGACGCCCGCGCCTATCTGCTGCTCCGGCCCTACCTGCACCGCGCCGTCAGGGTCGAGGTCGTCGACCCGGCCGACCCCACGCCGTACTGGCTCGTCAGCTCGCGTCACCCGGAGGCGCTGGCGGACGCCCTCACCGCGCTGCCGCGCGGCCGGTAGCGACTCGGTAGGGTCGCCCCATGGCAAGCGACAGCTCCAAGCTCTGGTCGGTCTTCTCGCTGGTGGCCGCCCTCGGTGGCGCCGCCGCCGCGCGCAAGGCGATCGACAAGTCCTGGCAGGTGAGCACCGGCAAGAAGCCGCCGGAGAACCCCGCCGACCCGGACGTCGAGATCTGGGAGGCCGTCGCCTGGGCGGCCACGACGGGCGCGGCTGTCGCCCTCGCCAAGATGTACGCCCAGCGTCGTGCCGCGACCTACTACTACAAGTCGACCGGCACCCTGCCGCCCCCGCTCCGCAAGGACGGCCAGTAGCCCGACCCCCGGTCGTCGAGTAGCCCGACCCCCGGTCGTCGAGTAGCCCGGCCCCCGGTCGTCGAGTAGCCCGGCCCCCGGTCGTCGAGTAGCCCGAGCCGCTAGGCGAGGGCGTATCGAGACGCCCCGCCGTACCTTCGACCGTTCCCCAGGACGGCGGTCACCTCGCCGGATCTCGTTACGTGCGTCGCCGCTTCGCTAGCTCAGCGGCGGCACTACTCGATCTGGCGCCTGTTCGAAGTCCGTCCTCGTTCCTCGGACGGCCTTCGGGCGCTCAGGCGCAGTCGCGGCAGATCATCTTCTTCGAGTCCGCCAGCTGTGAGCGGTGGTGGACCAGGAAGCAGCTCATGCAGGTGAACTCGTCCTCCTGCTTGGGCTTCACCTCGACGGCCAGCTCCTCGTGGGACAGGTCGGCGCCCGGCAGCTCGAACGACTCTGCGGCCTCGGCCTCGTCCTCGTCGACCTTGCCGGAGTTCTTGTCGTGGCGGCGCGCCTTGAGCTCTTCGATGCTCTCCTCGGACTGCTCGTCCTCGTTCTTGCGCGGTGCGTCGTAATCGGTCGCCATGACGCTGCCCTCCTCCTCGGTCGCCGCCGATCCTGTTCCCCGCCCCCGAGCGGCGACGTAGTGATCGGCGCGGCAGATTGTGCACTATCCGGACGCCCAGCGATACCTCGGGTCCGGGCGAGTCGTCGGAACAGCGCGAGAGCGCAGGCTATTCCCTGGTGAACCCGCACCCGCGCACGAGGTCGAGAAGCTCCTCGAACCCGTGATCCGGGCCACACGCGACGAGCTCGGTGCCGCCCGCTCCGGGCAGGACGACGAGCGACGCGCCGGCCATCCGCGCGATGAGCCCGCCGGCGGCGTAGTCCCACAGGTTCACGCCCTCCTCGACGTAGCCGTCGAGGGCTCCCTCGGCCACGTGGCACAGCTCCAGGGCACACGACCCGTGCCGCCGGACGTCCCGCACCTGCGGGAGCATCCGGGCCACGGCGGCAGCCTGGACGGCGCGCTTCTCGGCGCTGTAGGAGAACCCGGTGGCGATCAGTCGCTGCGGGACCGGCGCCGGTCCGCGGACGGCGATCGGGACACCGTCCCGGGTCGCCACGCCCCCGCCGGGCTGGTCGGGATCGAGGTGGGCCCGGTAGGCGCGGTCCTTCGCGGCGTCGAGCACGACGCCCGCCACGACCTCGCCGTCGACCTCGGCCGCGATCGAGACCGAGAACTCCAGCAGGCCGTAGAGGAAGTTGACCGTCCCGTCGATCGGGTCGACGATCCAGCGCACCCCGCTGGTGCCTGCGACGTCGTCGCGCTCCTCGCCGACGACCGCGTCGTCCGGGCGGGCGGCGAGGAGCCGGGAACGGATCAGGTCCTCGGCCGCGCGGTCGGCGACCGTCACGACGTCGACGTCGCTGGACTTGGTGGCGGCGACGTCCACGGCGCCGGCGCCGTGCTCGCGGACCAGGACGGCCGCCTCCCGGGCGACCGTCAGCGCCAGGTCCGCGAGCTCCCTCGGAGCAGCGGTCATGCCGACGTCCTCGGCAGGCAGCAGTGGGCGGGGCACTGTTCGATCGGCCGCTCCAGGGCCAGCTCGCGCAGCGCGGCGACGAACCGCGGGTCGACGCCGGCGGTGCCGGCCCGACGCGCCTCGACGCCGAGCTTCGACGCCGTCGCCAGGGCCTCGGTGTCGAGGTCGTAGACGACCTCCATGTGGTCGGAGACGAACCCGACGGGCACCAGCACGACGGCCCGCACCCCTTCGGCCGCGAGCTCCTCCAGCCGGTCGTTGACGTCCGGCTCCAGCCACGGCGTGCGGGGCGACCCGCTCCGGGAGCAGTAGACGAGCTCGTGGGCGTGCTCGGTGCCGGTCGCCTCGGCGACCCCCGCCGCGACGGCGGCCGCCGTCGCGAGGTGCTGCTCGACGTACTCCCCGCCGGTGGGTCCGCTCTCGTCGTTCATCTTCGTGGGGATCGAGTGGGTGACGAAGACCAGCCGGGCCTCGTCACGGACCTCATCCGGCAGGTCGCGGAGAGCCGCGAGGGTGGTGTCGACGTTGGCGGCGACGAACCCCGGGTGGTGCGCGAACCATCGGATCTTGTCGATGCGCGGGGCCTCCGGCACCTCGGCCAGCGCGTCCGCGATGTTCTCCCGGTACTGCCGGCAGCTCGACCACGAGGAGTAGGCGCTGGTCGCGATGCAGGCGACCCGCCGTCGGCCGTCCTCCGTCATCCGGCGGACGGTGTCGGTCAGGTAGGGCTCCCAGTTGCGGTTGCCCCAGTAGACCGGCAGGTCGATGCCCTGCTCGGCAAGGTCCGCCTCCAGGGCGGCGATCAGTGCCCGGTTCTGGTCGTTGATCGGCGACCGACCGCCGAACTGGAAGTAGTGCTGGCCGACCTCGGCCAGCCGCTCGCGAGGAATGCCGCGGCCCCGGGTCACGTTCTCGAGGAACGGTACGACGTCCTCCGGCTTCTCGGGTCCTCCGAACCCCAGCAGCAGGAGTGCGTCGTACGGCTGGCTCGGCTCGGGCCGGGGATTCGTCACGCGACCATCGTAGGGAGGACCATCTGACGGTCATGCTCGCCTCTGCCCTCGCCCCGTACCGCCGGATCTTCACGCCGGCGACTGCGCTGTTCAGCCTCACCGGTCTGGTCGCCCGGCTGCCCATCTCGATGGTCGGCCTCGGCATCGTGCTGCTCGCCGAGCACGAGACCGGCTCCTACGCGTTCGCCGGAGCGGTCTCCGCGACGGCGCTGATCGCGAACGCCGGCTTCGCCGTCGTCCAGGGCCGGCTCCTCGACCGGCTCGGCCAGGCTCGGGTGCTCCCCGCGCTGATCACCCTGTGGGGAGCCGGACTGGCCCTCGCCATGCTGTCGCTGACAGCGGACTGGCCGGTCGTGACGACCTACGTCCTCGCCGCCGTCGCCGGCGCCTCCCTGCCGTCGGTCGGCACCTGCGTGCGGGCGCGCTGGGCCCACTGCCTCAAGGACGACCCGGCGCGGTTGCACACGGCGTTCTCGTTCGAGGCAGTCGCCGACGAGACCGTCTTCCTGCTCGGACCGATCATCGTCACGATGCTCGCCACGGTCGTGCACCCGGTCGCCGGGCTGAGCGCTGCACTCGGCTTCGGCCTGGTCGGCACCTACGTCTTCGCGGGGCTGCGCTCCACCGAGCCGCCGGTCCACCCGGCACCCACCGGCGGCGCCGTCCGTCCGGCGATGCCGTGGTACGCCGTCGGCACCCTGACCGTCGTGACGTTCGCGCTCGGCGTGCTCTTCGGCGCCGCCGAGGTCGCGACCGTCGCGTTCAGCGAGGCCGAGGGCCAGCAGGGCGCTGCGGGCTTCCTGCTCGCGGTCTGGGCGCTCGGCAGCCTGGTCGCCGGCCTGGTCTCGGGCGCGATCACCTGGCGGCAGGGCCCGCTGGTGCGGATGCGGTGGGGTGCGCTGGGCATGGCCGCCGCGATGGCGCCCCTGGTCCTCGTCCCGTCCATCCCGGTCATGGGCGTGGTGCTCCTGGTCGGGGGTCTGGCGATATCGCCGACCCTGATCGCCGCGATGTCCCTGGCGGAGCAGGTGCTCCCACCGGCCCGGCTGACCGAGGGGATGATGCTCCTGCAGACCGGCATCGCCCTCGGGCTCGCCCCCGGTGCAGCCCTCGCCGGCGTGGTCGTCGACGAGGTCGGCTCGTCGGAGGCCTACCTGGTCTCGCTCGGTGGCGGGCTGCTCGCCCTCGCCGCTGCCCTCGCGACCCGCGTCCCCGCTAACGTGCGGTCCCATGACGAGGTCGCAGGCGTCGACGGGGTCGAGCGCAACCTGGCGTAACTGGTCGGGGCTCGAGCACGCCGACGGGCTGCGCTCGGTCACGCCGACGGACGTCGACGACGTCGTCGCGGAGGTACGACGTGCGGCCGAGCGCGGCGAGACCGTCAAGATGGCCGGCACCGGCCACAGCTTCACCGGCATCGCCCGCCCCGAGCACACCGTGCTGAGGCCGGCCGGCCTGGCCGGCATCACCGACGTCGACCGGGACGCGATGACGGTCACCGCGCGGGCCGGCACCCAGCTCAAGGTCTTCAACGCCGCCCTCGAAGAGCTGGGCCTGAGCCTGCACAACATGGGCGACATCGCCGAGCAGACCCTCGCCGGCGCCATCTCGACCGGCACCCACGGCACCGGCGGTCGGGCGGCGGGCCTGGCGGCCCAGCTGGTCGGCCTCGAGCTGGTCACCGGTGACGGGGAGCTGCTGCGGGCGTCCGGGACCGAGAACGCCGACGTCCTCGAGCTGGCCCGGGTCGGGCTGGGCGCCCTCGGCGTGCTCGTGTCGGTGACCTTCGCCGTCGAGCCGCTCTTCCTCCTGCGCGCCGAGGAACGGCCGCTGCGGTGGGACGAGGCGATGGCGACCTTCGACGAGCTCACCGAGCGCCACGACCACGTCGACATGTACTGGTTCCCCCACACCGACCGGATGCTCACCAAGCGCAACACCCGGATGGGCACCGATCTGTCCCGGGCCGAGCCGCTCCCCCGCTGGCGGCACCGCCTCGACGACGACCTCCTGTCCAACACGGTCTTCGGCCTCCAGACCGCCGCGCTCAACCGCGCCCCGCGCGCCATCCCCGCCGCCAACCGGCTCGCCTCACGCCTGCTCGGCCCCCGCACCTACACCGACGTCGCCCACCGGGTCTTCACCTCCGAGCGCCGGGTGGTCTTCCGCGAGATGGAGTACGCCGTCCCCCGCGAGGCCGGCCTCGCGGCGCTGAAGGAGGCCCGCGCGATGCTCGAGGCCTCCGGCCTCACCATCTCCTTCCCCGTCGAGATCCGTGTCGCCCCCGCGGACGACGTTCCCCTGTCCACCGCCTACCAGCGGGACTCCTTCTACCTGGCCTTCCACACCCACCAGCGCGCCGAGCACGAGCGCTACTTCGCGCTGATGGAGGCGGTGATGAAGGACCACGGCGGCCGCCCCCACTGGGGCAAGCTCCATTCCCTGGACGCCGCCGACCTCGCCCGCCTCTACCCCCGCTTCCCCGACTTCCTCGCCCTCCGCGACAAGCTCGACCCCGACCGGGTGTTCGCGAACGACTACCTGAGGCGGGTCCTCGGCGACTGACGTCGCGGGGCTTGGTGGGTTGATGTGTGGGTCAGTGGTCGGTGGGGCGGTGGTGCCGGGAGGTCCTCGGCCTGCGCGGGAGGGCTCGCGCCGGCGGGGCAACCACATCCGTCCCCCAGCAGCGCGGTCGCTTCGCTCCCGCGGTGCTGGGCGCCGCAGCCAGACCCATCCACGCCCCGCCGGCGCGACCCTCCCGCTTGACCTGGACCTCCCGGCCCCACCGCCCGGCGAGCACGACCGACCCCTCGGGGTGGGTGGGTTCCCACCTGTCGTGCTCGCCGGTGACCGGCCACGTGGCACATGACCAACCACATCCACCCCGTCGTGGAGCCGGGTGTGGCGCGGGCGTGGCCTGCCCACCCTGGCCGGTGCGGGGCGTGGGCCCCGGTGGGCGAGTCCGGGCCCCGCCGGCTTCGAAGGCGGTGTCCTGGTCCCGACGTGTGGGACCGGCGTTGCGAGAACGTCGGGCGGCTGGGCCCTGGTTGATCTGGCCGGCGGAAAAGGCCCGGCTTTGAAGCCGACCGGGGCCCACGCCCCGCTCCGGCCCGAACCGGGCAGGCCACGCCCGACACACACCGACCGGCGCAACTCACCAAGCCCCGCGCAGCGAGATACCTCACGAACTGCCAGGATCGTCATCATGTCCCGCATTCACAATTGCCCGTGCGGGACGGGCACGCCGTACGGCGACTGCTGCCGGCCGCTCCGCCGCAGCGAGCGTGCGGCAGCGACCGCCGAGGAGCTGATGCGCAGCCGCTACAGCGCCTTCGCCGAGCTCGACGAGTCCTACCTGCTGCGGTCCTGGCACCCTGCGACGCGACCGGCCTCGGTCGCCTTCGACCCCGACCTACGGTGGGTCGGGCTCGAGATCGTGGCGACCGAGGCCGGTCGGGTCGAGGACAGGGACGGGATCGTCGAGTTCCGGGCTCATCACCGACGGGGCGACGAGCAGGGCGTGCTCCACGAGGTCAGCCGCTTCCGTCGGCAGGACGGCGCCTGGCTCTACGTCCGCGGGCGGATCCGCTAGCGCTGAATCACCCGTTCCAGCGGACGACCTCGTCGCCGCGGAGGCAGGTGCGGGCCCCGTTCATCCGCGGGATGTCCCACTTCCGGAGGACGCTGCAGCGCATGATGTCCTGCCCGCCGAGCGCGTCCGGGGCCTTCCACTTCCCGTCCCGCTTCACGTAGAAGTGGTACGCGCCGCCCGACGCGCACGAGCCGGGCGCGTCGCCCGGGCCGCCGGAGAAGACACCCTGGTTGGCGATGAAGGCCACCCGGTTCCGGTACTCCTTGACCATCACCAGCGGGGCCTGCGCGCAGTCCGGGTCGCTGTCGGCCCACTCCTCCCACATCCGGTCGAGCTCGGAGCGGACCAGCTTGCGGAACGGCTTCGAGGTGTCGTCCAGGCGGTCGAGCTGCCCGGACTTGCGCCAGACCTTCACGCCGTCGCCCTTGTAGACGACGCGGTGCGCGCCGTCGGGGTGCTCGGGGTGGGCCGCGTGTGCGCTTGCGGGGGTGGGGCTCAGGCCGAGGCCGAGCGCTGCCACGAGGGCGAGGAGTGCGCCGGCGCAGGCGCCGGATCGGGTCTTCATCTGGTTGTCCTCCGGGTCGTCGATGCTGTGTCGACGAGTGGACGCGGCGACCGGCCGCAAGGTTGCACAGTTGTGGCGAGTGAGAATTGTCGACAGATCGCCACACGCCGGAGACGCAACCGGATCCGAGCCGTCCCCAGGGTTAGTCTCGGCGCACCGGAGTACATCCACTCAAGGCAGCAGGCGGGCCCGGCGACGGGTCCGGAAGGACGGAGCATGGCGCACCTCGACCTCGCAGGAGTCAGCGCCGACGGCCGCCGTCTGCTCCTGGTGAGTCAGCAGGGCGAGGAGTTCACCCTCGAGATCAACCCTGCCCTGCGCGCTGCGCTCCGCGGCGAGACCACCCGCATCGGCCAGTTGGAGATCCAGATGACGAGCACCCTCCGCCCCCGCGAGATCCAGGCCCGGATCCGAGCCGGCGAGTCTCCCGAGGCGGTCGCCGGCGCGGGGCAGACGACGGTCGAGGCGATCATGCCGTACGTCGGGCCGGTGCTGGCCGAGCGCGAGCACGTCGCGGAGCGTGCCCAGAAGTCGTCAGTCCGGCGCCCGGCCGGCGACCCGGGGGCCGGTTCCCGGGTTCTCGGTGCCGCCGTGAGCGCGCACCTCTCCACCGTCGGAGCCAAGGCCGACGACGTCGAGTGGGACGCGTTCCGCCGCGACGACGGCCGCTGGGAGCTGGCCGGCACCTACGACACCAGCGAGCGGTCGGGGACGGCCCGGTTCACCTACGACGTCCCCGGCAACTACGTCGTCGCGGACGACGACGACGCCCGCTGGCTAGTCGGCGACCTGGTGACCGGGTCCGTCGAGACGCCTCCGGACGACCTGGAGCAGGCACGCCAGCGCCGCCTCGCGGCCGTCTCGTCCGACGACCTTCCGCTCGGCGACGACGCCCTGGACCTGGTCACCGGCGAGGCTGCGGTCCCCGGCGAGGCGGCCTACGACGAGGCTCCCCCGGCCCCGCCGACGTACGACGACCCGCTGCGCGACACCTCCGCCGACGTCGAGCAGGAGCCCGCCGCGGTCAACGCCCCGCCGGTCGACCCGTCCAAGCACCGCCGTCCGGTCGCCAAGAAGCGCGGCCGCGCCTCGGTGCCGAGCTGGGACGAGATCATGTTTGGAGGTTCGAGCGAGTGACGCTGCGCGCCAGCGCAGCGTCACTGCTGCGAGAAGGTCGAGTAGCGCCGCGCGACTGAGTCTGCGAAGTCGCGCCTAGCGCGTATCGAGACCCGGTGAGACAACCGCTGACCGCAACCACAGCATCGGCGTACTCTGCGCAACATGGCTTCCTTCGTGACCGGCGCCACAGGCTTCATCGGTCGTTTCCTCGTCAGTGAGCTGGTCGACCACCGCGAGGGTCCGATCTACGTGCTCGTGCGGCAGTCGTCGCTCCACCGGATGGAGACGATGATCGCGCAGTGGACCCGTGGGTCCGGCTCGTTGCGGGTGGTGCCGGTCGTCGGCGACCTCGGCGAGCCGTCCCTCGGCGTCGACGCCGACTGGATCACCGAGCACGCCGGCGAGATCGACCACTTCTTCCACCTCGCGGCCATCTACGACATGACCGCCGACGTCGCGACCAACGACGCCATGAACGTCCAGGGCACCCGCAACGCGCTGGAGCTGGCCGAGGCGCTGGAGGCCGGCTGCTTCCACCAGGTGTCCTCGGTCGCAGCCGCCGGCGACTACCACGGTCGCTTCGACGAGTCGATGTTCGACGAGGGGCAGCCGCTGCCGTCGCCGTACCACCGCACGAAGTACGAGTCGGAGAAGATCGTCCGTGAGGAGTGCAAGGTCCCGTGGCGGGTCTACCGCCCGGCCATCGTGGTCGGGGACTCGGAGACCGGCGCGATGGACAAGATCGACGGCCCCTACTACTTCTTCCCGCTCATCAAGCGGCTCCGCGACAACCTGCCGGGCTGGCTGCCCCTGGTCGGCGTCGACCTCGGCGACACCAACATGGTGCCGGTCGACTACGTGGCGAAGGCGATGGACCACCTCGCCCACCTGCCCGACCGCAACGGCGAGGCCTTCCACCTGGTCAACCCCGAGCCGCAGTCGACGATCGAGACGATCAACGCGTTCTGTGCCGCCGCCGGCGCCCCGAAGTTCGCGACCCCGATCGACCGCAACGTCACCTCGAGCGCGACCGGCCTGCTCCCCCGCGCGCTGCGTCCGAGCAACATCATCAGCGCCGTCGTCCGCACCGCACCCGCGCAGCTGCTGCTCGACCAGACCCTCGGCCGGATGGGCATCCCGGCCGAGGTCGTCAGCCACGCGTCGTTCACCGCGGTCTTCGACTCCAGGAAGACCGAGAAGGCACTGGCCGGCAGCGGCATCGCCGTGCCCGACCTCGAGTCGTACGCCCGCGCGCTGTGGTCCTACTGGGAGGAGAACCTCGACGACTCGACGAGCCGCGACAAGCGCACCTGCAACGCGCTCCAGGGCAAGCACGTCGTCATCACCGGCGCCTCCTCGGGCATCGGCAAGGTCACCGCGCTCAAGGTGGCGCAGGCCGGCGGCATCCCGGTGCTCGTCGCCCGCGGCAAGGACAAGCTCGAGGAGACCAAGGCGACCATCGAGCTGCGCGGCGGCCAGGCCTACGTGTTCCCGTGCGACCTGTCGGACCTGAAGGCCATCGACGACCTCTGCGCACGGCTCTCGACCGAGCTGCCGTCCGTCGACTTCGTCGTCAACAACGCCGGCCGGTCGATCCGTCGGTCGCTCCGGCTCTCCCACGACCGGTTCCACGACTTCGAGCGCACCATGCAGCTCAACTACTTCGGCGCGATCCGGCTGATCATCGGCCTGATGCCCAAGCTGCACGAGCAGAAGTCCGGGCACATCGTGAACATCTCGTCGATCGGCGTGCAGACCAACCCGCCGCGATTCTCGGCCTACGTCGCCTCCAAGGCCGCCCTCGACTCCTGGAGCAACGTGGTGGCCTCCGAGGTCGTCGGGCACGGCATCTCGTTCACCAACATCCACATGCCGCTGGTGCGGACGCCGATGATCGCGCCGACCAAGATGTACGACAAGTTCCCCACCCTGTCGCCCGCGCAGGCCGCCGACCTGGTGATCAAGGCGATGGTGGAGAAGCCGCACGAGATCAACACCCTCGCCGGCAACGCCGGCGCGGTCGCCCACACCTTCGCGCCCAAGGCGGCCTTCCGCATCCTCAACCTCGCCTACCAGGTCTTCCCCGACAGCGCCGCCGCCAAGGCGAAGGCGGGCCGTCCGGACGCCCCCGCTGCGCCGGAAGCCGCCGCCCCGGCCCCGACCGGCGACCTCGAGGCAGCCGGCGGACGCGAGTCCGAGCAGATGCTGATGGCCCGGCTGTTCCCGGGCGTGCATTGGTGAGACGCGCAGCGGACCGCGCGTCAGCGCGGACCGCGTCGCGCGGCCAGGTCGAGTGCGCGTCCGGGTGAGCCTGCGAACCCGGAACCGCGTGTATCGAGACCCGGTGAGCCGAGCGCTGGCCGGACCTACTATCCCCGCTCGACCGGCCGCTCGGGATCGGTGATCCACTCGCTCCAGCTGCCGGGGTAGAGCGCGGCGCGGATGCCGCCGACCTCCAGCGCGAGCACGTCGAGCGCGGCGGTGACGCCGGACCCGCAGTAGACGGCGACCGAGACGTCGTCGGTCACGCCCACCGCGGCATAGACCTCGCGCAGCGCGGCGGCGGACCGGAACCGGCCGTCCTCGCCGAGGTTGCGGGCGGTCGGGACGTTGACGGCCCCGGGGATCCGGCCGGCGACCGGGTCGACCGGCTCGGTCTCGCCGCGGTAGCGCTCGGGTGCACGGGCGTCGACCAGCACGTCGACGCTGCGGACGTCGTGGACGGTCACCGCCGGCATCGCCCCGAGCACGGCCGTGAAGGTCCCCCGTTCCGGGGCCTGAGCGGGACCGGTCTCGACGGCGTGGCCGGCGCGCCGCCAGGCTCCCCAGCCGCCGTCGAGCACCCGCACGTCGCGGTGCCCGTGGTGGCGGAGCAGCCACCAGCACCGCGCGGCGGCATGGCCGGACCAGTCGTCGTAGACCACCACCGGACGGTCGTCGGACACACCGGCGGTCCGCATCGCGGCCTCGAAGACCGCCGCGTCCGGCAGCGGGTGCCGGCCGCCGGCACCGGGGGCGGAGGCGAGCGCGGTGTCCAGGTCGACGTACGACGCACCCGGCACGTGGCCCGCGACGTACTCCTCGGTTCCGGCGGGTCCACCCATCCGGTAGCGCACGTCGAGGACCGTGACGGTGCCGAGCAGCCCGGCCAGCTCATCGGCGTCGACGAGCGGCCCGCGGCTCACCTCGGTCCCGTGGTCGGCTTGACGGTGAGCACCGGGCAGGGCGCGTCGAGCAGCACCCGCTGGGCGTTGGAGCCCAGGATCAGTTTTCCGACCGGTGAGCGGCGGCGCAGCCCGATCACGATCAGGTCGGCGGCGACGTCGGCAGCGACCTCGACCAGCTGGTCGGCGGCCTCGCCACCGCTGTCGGTGACCCGCAGCTGGTGCTCGAGGCCGCTGTCGGTGAGCGTGGCGCGGACCTCGGCGACGTACTCCGGCTCCGGGTCGCCGTCGGGCCGGGAGTGCACGACGACCAGGGCTGCGCCCCTGCGTCGGCCCTCCTCGATCCCGGTCAGCAGGGCTGCCTCGCCCTCGGGCTTCGGGACGTACCCGATCACGACGGTCGCCATGTCCCGACCCTAGACGGCCTGTTCGGAAATTCCTCGGCCGGGCATGTCGAAGGCGCCGTCGCTGCTCCGTCTCTCCTTCGACCCCGGCCACAATGGGCCGGACGACACCGAGGAGAGACACCATGGCCAAGTACCTGCTGCTGAAGCACTACCGCGGCGCTCCGGACCCGGTGAACAACGTGCCGATGGACCAGTGGAGTCCCCAGGAGATCACGGACCACATCCAGTTCATGCGCGACTTCGCCACGCGGTTGGAGAGCACCGGCGAGTTCGTCGACGCCCAGGCGCTCTCGCCCGAGGGCTCGTGGGTCCAGTACGGCGGGGAGGGCCGGCCGCCGGTGACCGACGGCCCGTTCGCGGAGACCAAGGACCTGATCGCCGGCTGGATGATCATCGACGTCGACACCCACGACCGCGCGGTCGAGCTGGCTGCCCAGCTGTCCGCCGCGCCCGGCGCCGGTGGCAGGCCGATCCACGAGTGGCTGGAGGTCCGACCCTTCATGCACGAGCCGCCCGCGGTCACCGAGTGACGCGATGAGCTCGGAGGCACCCGGCGTGGACGAGGCGCTGCTGCGATCGCTCATCCCCGCCACGATCGGCGTCCTCGTCCGCCGCGGAGCAGACTTCGCGGCGGCCGAGGACGCCGTGCAGGAGAGCCTGCTCGAGGCGATGCGGGTCTGGCCGGACGACCCGCCGCGCGACCCGAAGCCGTGGCTGGTCACGGTGGCGTGGCGGAAGTTCATCGACGCCACCCGCTCCGAGACCGCCCGCCGGCGGCGCGAGGAGCAGGTGGAGTCGGAGCCGGGACCCGAGGCCGGACCGGCACTCGACGACACGCTCCAGCTCTACTTCCTGTGCGCGCACCCGTCGCTCACGCCGGCGTCAGCGGTCGCGCTCACGCTGCGCGCGGTGGGCGGCCTCACCACCCGGCAGATCGCGGAGGCCTACCTGGTGCCGGAGGCGACGATGGGCCAGCGGATCAGCCGCGCCAAGCGCACGGTCGCCGACGTGCGGTTCGACCGGGCCGGCGACGTCGCGACGGTGCTCCGGGTGCTCTACCTGGTCTTCAACGAGGGTTACTCCGGCGACGTCGACCTCGCGGCCGAGGCGATCCGTCTCACCCGCCAGCTGGCCGAGCGGATCGACCACCCGGAGGTCTCCGGGCTGCTCGCGCTGATGCTGCTCCACCACGCGCGGCGTCCGGCGCGCACCCGCCCCGACGGCACCCTGGTGCCGCTCGCCGAGCAGGACCGCACCCGCTGGGACACCCGACTGATCGCCGAGGGCATCGCGATCCTCCAGCAGGCCCTGACCCACGACCGGCTCGGCGAGTTCCAGGCCCAGGCGGCGATCGCTGCCCTGCACGCCGACGCCCGACGCGCCGAGGAGACCGACTGGGTGCAGATCGTCGAGTGGTACGACGAGCTGGTGCGGATGACGGAGAGTCCGATCGCCCGGCTCAACCGCGCGGTGGCGGTGGGCGAGGCCGACGGCGCCCCGGCCGGCCTGGCCGCGCTGGCCGGGCTCGGCCCGGCCCTCCCCCGGTTCGGGGCCGTCTCGGCGTACCTCCACGAGCGCGCCGGCGACCTCCGCATCGCTGCCCGGCTCTACGCCGAGGCCGCCCGGGCCGCGACCAACACCGCCGAGCGCGACCACCTCACCCTCCAGGCTGCCCGGCTCAACGCGACGCTGCCTGTGGAGGACTGAACCGCGCGCCTGCGGGATCGGGCAGGCTGCCGCGCATGGGGTACGACGGCGCGGGCGGGTTGCGGGAGCCCGTCGACCGGGCGGTCCAGCAGCTGTTGCGGCGGGCCGTGTTCGACCACGCCCGGCTCGAACGCCGCAGGATCTTCCCGCCCGTGCTGCACGTGGGCGTCCCCGGCATCCGGGCACGCACGTTCGAGGTCGACGGCGAGCTCGACCTCGCCACCCGGACCGACGTGGTGGAGGCGATGCTGCGCCCGGCACTGGAGAAGGGCGTGGTGCCGCTGGTGTGGCTCACCCGCCGCGGCGACCTGGCAGCGCACGATGTCGACGGTGCCTGGTCGGCTGCCGTCGGCGCGGCCGGCGGCGAGCTCGGCCTGGCGCTGGGCCTGGTGGTCGTCACCCGACGCAGCTGGCACGACCCGCGGACCGGGGTGCACCGGACGTGGAAGCGGGTCCGCCCGCGCTAGCGCCCGGCTACCACGTGTGGACGGGCGCGTTGGCGTGCATGCCCTCGCGGTAGATCGCCAGCACCGACCGGATCGCGTCGTACCGGTCCTGGTCCTCGCGCTCGGCCATCTGCCGGACGAACCACTCGGCGCCGTTGGTGCCGGCCAGGCACCGGCTCTCGATGATCCCGAGGTAGCGGTCCACCTCCGCCCGGTCGACCCCCCACGCGGCCAGTCCCTCGTGGGCCTGCGGCAGCAGCCGGCGCAGCACCAGCTCGGTGGCACGCACCCGCCCGACCCCGGGCCAGTAGATCTCGGCGTCGACGCCGTCACGGGCAGCGGTGTGGAAGTTCTCCTCCGCCGCGCTGAACGACATCTGCGACCACAGCGGCCGCTCGCTCTCGGCGAGGGTGCGGACCAGCCCGAAGTAGAACGCGGCGTTGGCGACGGTGTCGACCACGGTCGGCCCGGCCGCGAGCAGCCGGTTCTCGACCCGCAGGTGGGGCCGGCCTCCGGAGATGTCGTAGACGGGCCGGTTCCACCGGTAGATCGTGCCGTTGTGGAGGCGCAGCTCCGACAGGTTGGGGATGCCGCCGGCCTCGAGGACCGTCAGCGGGTCCTCGTCGTCGGTGACGGGGAGCAGGGCCGGGAAGTAGCGGACGTTCTCCTCGAACAGGTCGAACACCGAGTTGATCCAGCGCTCGCCGAACCACACCCGGGGTCGCACGCCCTGCGCCTTCAGCTCCTCGCTGCGGGTGTCGGTCGCCTGCTCGAACAGCGGGACCCGGGTCTCGCGCCAGAGCTGCTTGCCGAGCAGGTACGGCGAGTTCGCGGCCAGCGCGAGCTGCACCCCCGCGATCGCCTGGGAGGCGTTCCAGTACGACGCGAACCGGTCGGGCGCGGTCTGCACGTGGAGCTGGGTGCTGGTGCAGGCGGCCTCGGGCAAGATCGAGTCGGCGGTGGTGCGCAGCACGTCGGCGCCGCGGATGTCGATGCTGATGTCCTCACCGCGTGCGTGCAGCACCTGCTCGCTGAGCAGCCGGTAGCGCGGGTTGCTGCTGATCGCGTCGATCGAGAGGTGGGCGTCGGTGAGCGTCGGCAGGATGCCGATCATGACCTGGTGGGCGCCCACCTCCGCCGAGCGCCGCTCGGCCTCGTTGAGGCTGCGACGCAGTCCCTCCTCGAAGGCGGTCAGGCCGCCGTCGCGCAACAGTGCCGGCGGTGAGTTGATCTCGATGTTGAACTGCCCGAGCTCGGTCTGGAAGTCGGGGTCGGCGATCGCCTCGAGCGCCTCGGCGTTGCGCAGGGCCGGGTCGCCGGCCTCGTCCACGAGGTTCAGCTCCATCTCGAGCCCGGTCATCGGGTCGTCGGTGTCGAAGGCCGACTCGCGCAGCATCCGCTCGAACACGTCGAGGCAACGGCGGACCTTCTCCCGGTGCCTCGTCCGGTCAGCACCGGTGAACTCCTGTGCGTCGACCTCCTCGCCCATGGTCCGACACTTGCTGGTCCGGGGTCAGGCTGGCAACCCCTCGTCCCACGAGAGGGGGCAGTCGACCCGGTCGGGCGGGACCGCCTGCTCCAGGCAACCGGCCAGGATCGCGGCCATGCCGTAGTCGGGGTCGACCTCGCGGCACCGGTCCACAGCGATCCACGCCAGGGCCCCGTGCCCGGCCTGCCACGCCGCCCAACCGAGCAGCGCCGCCGGCGCCGGGACCAGCGCGTCCGGCACCCGACGGACCACGTCGGTCCAGAACGCGCGGTGCCGGTCGGCGTCGGCTCGGGTGATGAGGGCCCACGCGGCGTCCCGGACCCGCAGGTCCCGCGCAGCCCAGGCGATGCGCGCGACCTCCTCGTCGGTCGCTGTCGAACCCGCGCCGACGTGGGCGGCGACCAGCCGTTGGAGCCACTCTCCCCAGCGCCTCCGGTGGGCACCGTTGCGCGGGGGCGGCTCCACGTCCAGCCCTGTCGACCACAGCACGGTGGCGATCGCCTGCTGGGCGGCCGGGTCGGGTGCGACGCTCGCGACGACGGCTGCGCGGTCCTTCGCGATGACGATGCCGCGCAGCACCGCTTCGGCGACGAAGGGGTGGTTGGAGACGTCGTAGGGGACGCCCGACGCGCGGAGCTGCCGGTCGCCGACCAACGGGTACCAACGCCGGCCGTCGGCCCGGATGGCCGCCGCGACGGTGAGCAGCCGCTGCCGGCAGCGCTGCCGGAGGACGGGCCACACCCGGCGCACGGCGGCGTCGTCGGCACTGAAGAAGACGAAGGCGGGCGAGCGGACGCCGTTCCTGCGAGCGCCGCCGACGAAGTCCTCGGCGAGGCTCTCGAGCTCGTCGTGCGATGCCGTGGGCTCCGGCAGGTCGGAACGGGCCTGGAACGGCCGGTCGCCGTCGCTGGTGATCATCACCACCGAGTCCTTCGGGTGGAAGCCCAGGACGACCGGGGCGACCGCGATCAGGTCCTCGGCGCAGCGGACGCGGAGCGTCGTCGCGGTGGGCGGGGAGCTCTTCGGTGTGGGAGTCATGAGGCAACGGTCGGCTGCCGGCCCGACGACGCGGCCGTGGTTCGCCGGTGGCTGTGGACGGGGCGTGTCGGCGACGGGTGCCGGGACGCAAGGTGGTCCGTGCGGCGTCGTACGGTTCACCCGTGCGCGCCCAGGCCTCGGTCCTCCACCTGGACCTCGACGCGTTCTACGCCGCGGTCGAGCAACGGGACAAGCCGTCGCTGCGCGGCAAGCCGGTCGTGGTCGGCGGCGTCGGCGGCCGGGGCGTGGTGGCGACGGCGTCCTACGAGGCCCGGGCGTACGGCGTGCGGTCGGCCATGTCGACCCGGGAGGCGCGGGCGCGGTGCCCGCACGCCGCCTATCTCTCCGGACGGTTCGAGGCCTATAGGGCGACCAGCGTCCTGGTGATGGACCTGCTGCGCGCCTGCTCCCCGCTCGTCGAGCCCCTGTCGCTCGACGAGGCGTTCGTCGACCTCGCCCGCGCGGACCTGCCGGACCTGGAGGTCCCGACCGTGACCGGCCTTGCCGAGGACCTGCGCCGCCGGGTCCAGGAGGTGACCGGCGGTCTGACCGCCTCGGTGGGCATCGCCAGCTCCAAGTTCCTCGCCAAGGTCGCCAGCGACCTGGACAAGCCCGACGGCCTCGTGGTCGTCCCGCCCGGCACCGAGCTCGACCTGCTGCGCCCGATGCACGTCTCGGTCATCCCCGGCGTCGGTCCGGCCACCGTCGAGCGGCTGCGCCGCGGCGGCGTCTCCACCGTCGCCGACCTGCAGCAGATCAGCGAGGACGAGCTGGTCCGGATGCTCGGCAAAGCGCACGGGCACGTGCTGCACGAGCTGGCCTTCGCCCGCGACGACCGGCAGGTCGAGCCCGAGCGCGAGACGAAGTCGGTGAGCGTCGAGGGCACTTACGAGCAGGACCTGACCGACCGCAAGCTGATGGAGAGCCTGCTGACCCGGCAGGCCGGCGACGTGGCCCGCCGGCTCCGCAAGAACGGGTTCTCCGGCCGCACGGTGACCATCAAGGTGCGCCTCTACGACTTCACCACCCTCAACCGCTCCGCGACGCTCCCCTCACCCACCGACGAGGAGGGCGTGATCGCACGGACGGCGCGCCGCCTGCTGGAGGACCTCGACACCTCCGGCGGCGTCCGGCTGCTCGGTGTCGGGGTCTCCGGCCTCGCCGACTGGGTGCAGGAGGAGCTGTTCGGAGCCGCCGCCGACGACCCTGCCGAGACCGAGGACGAGACGCACGGGACGGTGCCGCCCGCGCCACCGAAGCCCGTCGGCGCATCCGTCGACGCCACCGGCGGCTACCGCCCCGGCATGGACGTCGTCCACGAAGAGCACGGCCGCGGCTGGGTCTGGGGCGCCGGCAAGGGAGTGGTCACCGTCCGCTTCGAGACCGCCGACACGCCACCCGGCCCGGTCCGCTCCTTCGCCGTCGTCGACCCCGCCCTGACGCGCTGGAAGTGGCCCGCCCCCGAAGACGACCAGCCGGACGAGCGGCAAGACAAGCCCGACCACCACCCCGAGCACCCCGAGCCGGGGCCGTAGGCCGCCCAGCGGCCGCAACCCGAGACTGCGTCAACCGCGGCGCGGCAGCGCGGCGAGAGCTCCCTCTCCTGCAGCCTTCGCGCGCCCGGAGGGAGCGAGGAACGAGCGACCGGAGCGGCCGAAGGCTGCCCGACCTCGGAGCGAAGACGCGCTCGCGCCCAAAAAGGGATGCGGCCCTCTTGATGGTATGAGCATCAGGAGGGCCGCAAAGGTGATCGGTTGCGGTGGCTCCGACCGACCCGGACTTCCGAACCTCTCGCCGCTGGACCCGCCACCGGGGTCAGCGCCCGCGGGTCGCCCCGCGGCTGGAGAGGACTTCCGTCCGGCTCCCCGATCCTTCCCGCCTGGCCCGGAGGCCCTGCGTTCCGTTTCGGTAGGGAGAGTTCTACGCCGGTGCGGAAGCCCCGCACAAGGGGTTTGGGTGAAGATTTCCGACATTCTTCGAGTCCCACAGGCTCCTCCACAAACCGGCCCCGATTCCTCCACAGGAACCGCCGGAACTCCACAGATTCCACCGGTACCTGTGGATCGAGGAGCGCCGGATACGGTGGCGATCGTGTCCGCACCTGTCGCCCCTCGCCGCCCGGTCACGACGACCCACCACGGCCGTACCCGCACCGACGACTACGAGTGGCTCCGGGCCAAGGAGGACCCCGAGGTGATCGGCCACCTCGAGGCCGAGAACGCCCACACGCAGGAGCGCACGGCGCACCTCGCCGACCTGCGGCAGCAGTTGTTCGAGGAGATCAAGGCCCGCACCCTGGAGACCGACCTCTCGGTGCCCACGCGGGTGCGCGGCTACTGGTACTACGGCCGCTCGTTCGAGGGCCGCCAGTACGGCGCCAGCTGCCGCGTGCCGGTGGCCGATCCGGACGCCCCGGACAGCTGGGTGCCGCCGCGTCCCGCGGAGGCGGCGCGGCCCGACGAGCCGGCGCTGCCGGGCGAGCAGGTCATGCTCGACCTCGACGCCCTCGCCGAGGGTCACGAGTTCTTCTCGCTGGGCGGCTCGTCGGTCAGCCCCGACGACCGGCTGCTCGCCTACTCCACCGACGTCGTCGGCGACGAGCGCTACACCGTCCGCGTCAAGGACCTCGACACCGGGGAGCTGGCTCCGGACGAGCTGACGGGTGTCCTGGGCGGGGTCACCTGGGGTGCGACCTCCGACCACTTCTACTACACGACCATCGACGAGAGCTGGCGCGCCGACAAGATCTGGCGGCACCGGCTCGGCACCGACCAGTCCACCGACGAGCTGGTCTTCCACGAGCCCGACCAGCGGTTCTGGGTCGGCGTGGGCCGCACCCGCAGCCGGCGCTACGTCGTCATCGCGGCCTCGGCGAAGAACACCTCGGAGTACCACGTCCTCGACGCGACCGACCCTGACGCGGAGCCCTGGTGCTTCGCGACCCGTGAGGAGGGCGTCGAGTACGCCCTCGAGCACGCCGTCGTCGGCGGGGAGGACACCTTCCTGGTCCTGCACAACGCTGCCGGTCCCGAGTTCGAGCTGGCCACCGCTCCCCCGCGGCCGACCCCGCGCTCGGAGTGGCAGCCGCTCCTGGCCCACGACCCCGCCGTACGGCTCGAGGACGTCGACGCCTACGCCTCCCACCTCGTCGTGCAGCAGCGCAGTGGCGGCCTGCCCCGGGTGCGGATCCTGAACCTCGGCGGCGAGGGCGAGGCGGCGATCGTCGACGACTGGCTGGTGGAGTTCCCCGGCGAGCTCGCGACGTCGGGCGCGGGCAGCAACCCGTCGTTCGAGCAGCCGACGGTCCGGGTCGGCATGACCAGCCTGGTGCAGCCGGCCTCGGTCTACGACCTCGACCTCCGCACGCGGGAGCGCACGTTGCTCAAGCAAGCACCGGTCCTCGGCGGCTACGAGCCGGCCGACTACGAGGAGCACCGGATCTGGGCGACCGCGCCCGACGGCGTCGAGGTGCCGATCTCCCTCGTCGTCCGCAAGGACGCGCGGGCGGGCGGCCCGGTGCCGCTGCTCCTCTACGGCTACGGCGCCTACGAGACCTCGATCGACCCGTACTTCTCCGTCGCCCGGCTCTCCCTGCTCGACCGGGGTGCGGCGTTCGCCGTCGCCCACGTCCGCGGCGGCGGCGAGCTCGGTCGCCACTGGTACGACGACGGAAAGCTCGCGCACAAGCAGCACACCTTCGACGACTTCATCGCCTGCGCGCGGCACCTGGTCGACACCGGGTGGACGACAGCGGACCGGCTGGTCGCCGAAGGGGCGAGCGCCGGCGGACTGCTCATGGGCGCGGTCGCCAACCAGGCTCCCGACGCGTTCGGCGGCATCGTCGCGACCGTGCCGTTCGTCGACGCCCTCACCTCGATGCTCGACGCCAGCCTCCCCCTCACCGTCACCGAGTACGACGAGTGGGGCAATCCCGAGGCCGACCCGGCGGCGTACGACCTCATCGCCTCCTACGCGCCGTACGAGAACGTCGCGGACCTCCCCTACCCGCCCATCCTGGCGGAGACGTCGCTCAACGACGTGCGGGTGCTCTACGTCGAGCCGGCCAAGTGGGTGGCCCGGCTCCGGGCCACCGCGCCGGGGACCGACGTGCTGCTCCGCACCGAGATGGCCGCGGGGCACGGCGGCGTCTCCGGTCGCTACAAGGCCTGGCACGACCGCGCCTTCACCCTCGCCTGGATCCTCGACCGGATGGGCCTGGCAGCCATGGGTACAACCCCGGCACGTCAGGAACATCACTGAGAAGTCCCTGAGAGTTGTCGGTGTCGGCAACTCTCCGACCCGCTGGGACGTCTGGGTAAGCGAGAGCACTTCTCGGAGTGGACACCCACAGGGAACACCAATCCGCAGCGGTGCGTTGAGACGAAGTACCGGCGTCGGACGTCGGTAGGCGAAGGAGGGTCGCGATGACAGCCACAGCGGTGACCAGTCAGACAGGAGCCGGTCGGACCTCCCGCCCGCGCGCCACGGGCGGCCGCGAGATCGAGGGCCGCGACAGCGTCGGCCTGTACCTCGACGAGATCGCCCGCACCCCCCTGCTCGATGCCGCTCGGGAGGTCGAGCTCGCCAAGACCATCGAAGCCGGTCTCTACGCCCAGCACCTGCTCGACCAGGGCCGGATCGGTCGCGCCAAGGGGGGCGCGCCGAAGCGCGCCACCCGCGAGGAGCTCGAGTGGCTGGCCGAGGAGGGGCAGAAGGCCGTCACGGAGTTCATCAACGCCAACCTGCGGCTGGTCGTGTCGATCGCCCGCAAGTACGGCCGGGCCCAGATGCCGATGCTGGACCTGATCCAGGAGGGCAACACCGGCCTGATCCGCGCCGTCGAGAAGTTCGACTACGCCAAGGGCTACAAGTTCTCGACCTACGCGACCTGGTGGGTCCGCCAGGCGATCACCCGCGGCATCGCCCAGCAGGCCCGGGTGGTACGACTGCCCGTGCACGTCGTCGAGGAGCTCAACCAGGTCGGCGGCGCCCGGCGTACCCTCGAGCGCCAGCTCGGCCGTGAGCCCGACCCCAAGGAGATCGCCGACGAGCTCGGCATGGACCTCGACCGGGTCCTCGACCTGATGGCGTGGGGTCGCGAGCACGTCAGCCTCGACACCCCGGTCGACGAGGACGGCGACACCTCCCTCGGTGACCTGATGGCCCAGGAGACGGCGCCGGGTCCCGACCTCACGGTGCTCGACACCGAGGCGCGCGACCGGCTCAACACCCTGGTCAGTCAGCTCGACGAGCGGGCGGCCGACATCATCCGTTCCCGCTACGGCCTGGTCGACGGTCGCCAGCACAAGCTGGCCGACATCGGCGCCAAGCACGGGATCTCCGCCGAGCGCGTGCGTCAGCTGGAGCGCGAGGCACTGCAGAAGCTGCGGCGGCTGGGGGACCCCGACCTGGCCGCGTAGGAGTCCTGTCCCCACTCCTACGAGCGCAGCTCCTCCACGACCTCCGTCACCCGGTGACGGAGGTCGTCGAGCGTCCCGGTGTTGTCGATGACGTACGTCGCGACCGCCCGTCGGTCCTCGCGGCTCGCCTGCGCCGCGATCCGGGCCTCCGCCTCCTCGCGCGTCCAGCCGCGGTCCCGGACCATCCGCTCGACCTGGACCTCGACCGGCGCATCGACCACGATCACCGCGTCGAACGTGTCGGCACGGCCGGACTCGGCGAGCAGCGGGATGTCGTGGACGACCAGGTCCGTCCCGTCGGCTCCGTCGACACCGTTCGCCGCCGCTTCGAGCTCGACGATCCGCTCGAACACCAACGGGTGCACGATCGACTCGAGCACCCGGCGCCGCTCCTCGTCGGCGAACACGATCGCGCCGACCTTGGCCCGGTCCATCTCACCGTCCGGGCCGAGCACCTCGGCGCCGAACGCCTCGACCACCTGCTCCAGGCCGCGGGTGCCCTTCGCCACGACCTCGCGAGCCAGCTGGTCGGCGTCGATCACGACGGCCCCGAGCTCACGGAGGATCGCCGACACCGAGCTCTTGCCCGAGGCGATCCCCCCGGTCAGTCCGATCCGCACACCCGGACCCTACTGCGGCCCGGGCCGGCTCATCGGGTCGGGACGACCGTGGCGGGGTTCGAGAACACCCGGCCCTGGGGCCGGTCGTCGCCCTTCACCGGCTGCAGCCGGAAGCGGTAGCGGTGCCCGGGCCGCAAGGAGCGGATCGTCGTCGCGGTGCCCGACACCTGCCGGGGCAGCCGCTGCCACCGCGTGCCGCGGGTGAGGTCGCGCCGCCAGACGAGCTGTGCGGTGGCGCCGGGCGGTCCCCTCCAGGTGAGCCTCGCGCCCCGCACGCGGGCGGCTGCGCGGAGCCGGGCGCCGGTCCGCGGCCCGACCTGGACGGCGGGCAGCGGTCGGTCGGCCGGCGGGCCGACGCCGATCTCGGAGAGCGCGTCGGCGACCGCGGCGGCGATCTTGACCTCGCCCCGCGCGTTCGGGTGCGAGTTGTCCCAGGTGTCGGCGTCCCTGTTGTAGTCGGCTGCCGTCCGGGCGACGACGACACGGGAGCCCGGCTGGTCGGCGGTGCTCGCCACCTCGGCGAGGAGCTCGTTGAACGCGGGCGCGGTGGTGAACCAGGTCTGGGTAACCTCGGCGAGCACCAGGCTCGTCGCCGGAGCCGCCTCGCGGACCTCGGCCACCAGCTCCGTCGTCCGGCCGGCGACCGACTCGGGCGGGTCGACGAAGAGGTCGTTGATGCCGAGCATCACCACGACGACGTCCGGGCGGAACTGGACGACCAGGTCGCCGACGGGGGCGTCCGGCGCCTCGATCGTCATGCCCCAGCGAGCGGCGTGGTCGGAGTCGAAGCCGGGGTCGACGTAGGCGCCCGAGCCGTGCCGCTTGGTGACGTCGTTCCACAGGTCGTCCCGCGGCCCGACCAGGTTGACCGCGACCCCGGCGCGCTCGAAGTGCTGCCAGAGTCGGTAGCGCCAGGTCCAGTCGCCGGCCGACCCCTGCGTGACGGAGTCACCGAGCAACAGGATCCGAACCGGTCGCGGCGGGACGGCTGCCCCCGCCGGACCCGGCGACACCGGCGGCACCGGCACCGGCAGCAGGCCGAGCACGAGCAGCGCGAGCACCAGGCCCGCGGCCGTGCGCAGCCGTGAGCCTCCCCTGCCGGTCCGCACAACCGGGACCCTACTGTGGGACCCGTGGCGACGGGCGTGCGGACCGGGGACCGGGTGGCGCTGCTGGTGCACGGCTCCCACGACTACCTCGACGTGGTGCTCCGCCTGCTGACTGCCGGCGCCTTCCCGGTGCCGCTCGACCCCCGGCTGACGCCGACCGAGCGGGCCCGGATCCTCGCCGGGATCGACCCCACCCTCGTCGTCGAGGACGAGCAGGCCCTCGCCGAGCTCGCGTCCGGGCTCCCCGATGCCGGGCTTCCGCGGGGCCGGCCGCTGCACTGCACGAGCGGCACCACCGGCACACCCAAGGGCGTGTGGTCGGGGTTGCTGGACGAGGCCGCGGCTCGCGCGCTGGTCGCCGAGGAGCGCGACCTGTGGGGTTTCACTGCCGACGACGTCAACCTGGTGCTGAGCCCGCTGTACCACTCGGCGCCGCTCCGCTTCGCGATGGGCACGATGCTGGCCGGCGGCAGGGTGGTCATCCCCGGGCCGTTCGAACCGGCCGCGGTGACAGCGGCGATCGCACGGGAACGGCCGACGACGATGTTCTGCGTCCCGACCCACCTGCAACGGCTGTTCGCCCACTGGGAGGAGGTCGGCGTCCCGGACCTGACCTCCTTCCGGCTGGTCGCGCACGCGGGCGCACCGTGCCCCACCGACGTCAAGCGACGCCTCGTCGAGCTGTTCCCGGCCGGGTCGACCTGGGAGTTCTACGGCTCGACCGAGGGCCAGTTCACGGCCTGCCGCAGCGAGGAGTGGGAGCAGCGCCCGGGCACCGTCGGGCGCGCTCGGCCCGGCCGCATCCTGACTGCCGACCCGGACGGCACCTTGTGGTGCGTCGTCCCCGACCACGCGCGGTTCACCTACTACGGCGACCCGGAGAAGACCGCCGCCGCATGGCGCGAGACGCCGCTCGGACCGGCGTTCACCGTCGGCGACCACGGCCGGATCGACGCCGACGGCTACGTCTACCTCGACGGGCGGCGCGAGGACCTGATCATCAGCGGCGGCGTCAACGTCTACCCCGCCGAGGTGGAGCAGGTGCTCGGCGAGTGCCCGGGCGTGGCCGACGTCGCGGTCTACGGCGTGCCCGACCCCGACTGGGGGCAGCGGGTCTGCGCAGCGGTCGTCGGCGAGGTCGACGAGGACGCGCTGGCGTCGTACGCCCGGGAGCGGCTGGCACCGCCCAAGCGACCGAAGACCTACGTCTTCCGCGACAGCCTGCCGCGCACGATCACCGGCAAGGTGCGCCGGACCGAGCTGGCCGGGCCCGTTACTCCGCGAGGCGCCTGACCAGCCACTTGGTCGCGGCGCTGAACTCGGACCAGGACATCCCGTGTCCCCGGTCCTGGAGCACCCGCAGCCCGAAGGTCGACTCCTCCGCCATCCGTTCCGGGAGCGAGGCGACAGGCGGCAACGTGATGACCCGGCCGCCGAACGTGAACGTCCCCCCTTCGAGGGGAACGGTGCGGTCGTCCTCCCCGTGCCACTGGCGGACCCGGATCCGGCCGACGTCGCACGGTCCGTCGAAGGTCGCAGCGAGCGCCGCCACCGTTGCCAGCAGGTCGGGTCGTTCACACGCCGCACGAAGAGCCAGCATCCCGCCGTTGGAGAGCCCCATCGCGCCGATCCGCGTCCGGTCGATCCTCCACCTGCGGGAGACGTCGCCCACCACGTCGGCGAGGTAACCGATGTCGTCGACCGGCTGCGCGGTGCAGCAGAAGCCGGCATCCCACCGCCCCTGGCCGTTCTCGGTCAGGCCGAAGACGAAGATGGTGTCGCGACTCAGCGAGTGGAGTCCTCCCAGCCAGCCCGACGCCGCCTCGCGGCTCTCGTCCCCGGTCGCCCCGTGCAGGAAGAAGACCAACGACCGCCGCCGCTGGAGGAACTTCTGGCAGTAGGCCGAACGGGCCGGCTTGCAGACGGGTGCCCGCACGAAGTAGGTGCGGCCGTCCTCGAGGGTGCGCTTCTTGGCCGGCCACGTCACGACCGGGCTCGACGTCGCCGCGGGTGCCGGCGGCGGCAGGGCAGGCAGGCCGAGCGCGCACGCCAGCAGCAGAACGACCCCCGCCCGGAGGATGCGTCGTCGCGCCATGGCTCAGGCGGAAGCCTCGGCGGGCGCGGGACAGAACGTCCGGCGGTACTGCAGGGGGCTGACCCCGCGGATCCGCTGGAAGTGGTGCCGCAGCGCCGCGGCGTTGCCGAAGCCGACCTCGCTCGCGATCCACTCCACCGGCTGCTCCGTGGTCTCCAGCAGCTCCTCGGCAGCCGCCACCCGTTGCGCGGTCACCCAGCTGTGGGGCGTGGTGCCGGTCTCGTCGCGGAACCGTCGGGCGAAGGTGCGCGGCGACATCAGCGCCCGCTTCGCCAGGGAGTCGACGCTGTGCTCCTCGCCCAGGTTCTCGAGGATCCACGAGAGCAGCGGCCGGAGCGTGTCGGCGTCGCACGCGGGCACCGCCCGCGCGATGTACTGCGCCTGGCCCCCGTCGCGGTGCGGGGGTACGACGGCCCGCCGGGCGACCATGCTCGCCACGGCCGCGCCGTACTCCTGGCGCCAGATGTGCAGGCAGGCGTCGAGGCCGGCCGCGGTCCCGGCGCTGGTGACGACCTGGCCGGTGTCGACGTAGAGCACCTCCGGCACCACCTTGGCGGCAGGGAACCGGCTCTGGAGCTCCTGGGTGTACATCCAGTGGGTGGTGCACTCGCGGCCGTCCAGCAGTCCGGCCTCACCGAGCGTGAACGCGCCGCTGCAGACCGAGAGGATCCGGGCTCCTCGGTCGTAGGCCTCGCGGATGGCGTCGAGCACCGGTCCGGGCGCCGCTCGGCCGCGCGGCAGGGCCGGCACGGCGACCAGGTCGGCGTCGCGCACCCGTTCGAGGCCTTCGTGGACCTGCAGGGAGAACCCCATGGACGTCGGGATCGGCTCCGGCGACTGGGCGCAGACGGCGAACTCCAGCCTCGGCACGCCGTGCTGGGTGCGGTCGAGGCCGAACGCCTCGCAGAGCACCCCGAGCTCGAACGGGGCCACGCCCTCGTAGGCCAGCACGGCCACGTTGGTCAGCATCGCGCCATGCAATCACGCCTCTGGCAGAAAATCAACGGAGTCCGGCTTTTCTGCCACTGGTGGCAGGATCACGCACGGAGGAGACTTTCTGCCATGGCACTCTTCCTCTTCCTCCTCACCCTCACCGTCCTCGCCGGCCTCTTCGGCACGGCCTACTCCCTCTACCGCGACGGCCGCGGTCCCTCGGCGCCGCCGACCTCGCACTCCGTCGACCCGAGCTTCCTCCCGCCGGCCCGCGCCCTCACCCACCGTTGACCTGCGGCGCAGATCACCCCTGGACCCGGGAAGAACGCAGGCGCACCATGGGTTCCATGATCAT
Organism: Nocardioides silvaticus; assembly: GCF_003160695.1. Classification (GTDB taxonomy): domain Bacteria; phylum Actinomycetota; class Actinomycetes; order Propionibacteriales; family Nocardioidaceae; genus Nocardioides; species Nocardioides silvaticus. Next base: position 235,780 of record NZ_QGDD01000002.1, on the reverse strand, counting down.
GACGGTTCTTCTTTCTGCACTGGTCGTGGTCGGCACGGTCAGCACTGTTGTCACGCTCGTCCGTGAGGGCCGCGGTCCCACGACTCCTCCCCTGTCCCACCAGCTCGACCGCCGGTTCCTCCCGCCGGCACGCGGCGGCTCGCGCCTGGCCTGATCGCCGCAGACGCACGCAATGCACAAGGCCCCCACGTCGATGACGTGGGGGCCTTCTGCGTGAGCGGTCAGTTGCCTTCGACAGGCTCAGGCACCGCCGCCGGTCAGCTTCTCGCGGAGCGCCTGCAGCGCCTCGTCCGAGGCGAGCGAGCCGCCCGCGTCCTCGGCTTCGGTGTCCTCGCTCGAGCCCGAGCCGGAGGAGTACGACGTCGCCTCGCCGGCCTCGATCTCGGCCTGCTTGGCCTCGGCCTGCTGCTTGACGTGCGCCTCCCAGCGGGCGTGCGCCTTGGCGTACTGGTCCTCCCAGACCGCACGCTGCTCCTCGTAGCCCTCGAGCCACTCGCCCGTCTCGGGGTCGAAGCCCTCGGGGTAGACGTAGTTGCCCTGCTCGTCGTAGGTCGCCGGCATGCCGTAGAGGGTCGGGTCGAACTCCTCGACGTCGGACGCGGCGGGGTTCTCGTTCGCCTGCTTCAGCGAGAGCGAGATCCGGCGACGCTCGAGGTCGATGTCGATGATCTTGACCATGACGTCGTCGTTGACCTGGACGACCTGCTCGGGGATCTCCACGTGGCGCTCGGCCAGCTCGGAGATGTGGACCAGGCCCTCGATGCCCTCCTCGACCCGCACGAACGAGCCGAAGGGCACCAGCTTGGTGACCTTGCCGGGCACGATCTGGCCGATCTGGTGGGTGCGGGCGAAGTGCTGCCAGGGGTCCTCCTGCGTCGCCTTGAGCGACAGCGAGACCCGCTCGCGGTCCATGTCGACGTCGAGCACCTCGACGGTGACCTCGTCACCGACGGCGACCACCTCGGACGGGTGGTCGATGTGCTTCCAGGACAGCTCGGAGACGTGGACGAGGCCGTCGACGCCGCCGAGGTCCACGAACGCACCGAAGTTGACGATCGAGGACACGACACCCTTGCGGATCTGGCCCTTCTGCAGCTGGGTGAGGAAGCCGTGACGGACCTCGGACTGGGTCTGCTCGAGCCAGGCACGGCGGGAGAGGACCACGTTGTTGCGGTTCTTGTCGAGCTCGATGATCTTCGCCTCGAGCGTCTGGCCGACGTACGGCTGCAGGTCGCGCACCCGGCGCATCTCCACCAGCGAGGCGGGGAGGAAGCCACGCAGGCCGATGTCGATGATCAGACCACCCTTGACGACCTCGATGACGGTGCCCTCGACGACGCCGTCGGCCTCCTTGATCTCCTCGATCGTGCCCCAGGCGCGCTCGTACTGGGCGCGCTTCTTGGACAGGATCAGGCGACCCTCCTTGTCCTCCTTCTGGAGAACCAGGGCCTCGACCTTGTCGCCGACCTCGACGACCTCGGACGGGTCGACGTCGTGCTTGATGGAGAGCTCGCGCGAGGGGATGACGCCCTCGGTCTTGTAGCCGATGTCGAGCAGGACCTCGTCCCGGTCGACCTTGACGATGGTGCCATCCACGATGTCACCGTCGTTGAAGTACTTGATGGTCTGGTCGATCGCGGCCAGGAAGTCCGCCTCGGAGCCGATGTCGTTCACGGCCACCTGGGGCGCGTTGTCGTCGTAGCTGCTCGCGAGGGGGGTCGAGATGGTGCTCGTCATAGAGTGGGTCAGTCCTTGGGTGGGCAGATGTAGTAGGGAAAGTACAGCGTTGGGATGTTCGACAGCGGTCCTCGGACCGCGACATTCCAGGGTACGCGGGCGCCGAGTCCTGAGTCCAACTGACGAGTCCTCGCGCAGTACGCTCGTCGCCGTGGAGCAGCAGCACTGGCCCCATCCTCCCGTGACGGCGCACCGCCGGGAAGCGACGGAGGACGAGTCCCGTCACGCGAACGGTCTGGACTGGGACCGGTACGCCGACGAGTACCAGGCCACCCACGGCGACTTCCTCGGAGACGTCGGCTTCGTGTGGGGGCCGGAGGGGCTGACCGAGGCGCAGGCCGGGATCCTCGGACCGCTCGTCGGCAAGGACGTGCTCGAGGTGGGCTCCGGCGCCGGGCAGTGCTCGCGCTGGATCCGCGACCAGGGCGGCCGGGCGTTCGGCCTCGACCTCTCGCACCGCCAGCTCCAGCACTCGCTGCGCATCGACGAGGAGACCGGCATCGCCGTGCCCAGCGTGCGCGGCACCGCGACGGTGCTGCCCTTCGCCGACGGGAGCTTCGACGTCGTCTTCTGCGCCTTCGGGGCGCTCCAGTTCGTCGCCGACATCGAGCGCGCCGTCGCCGAGGCCGCTCGCGTGCTGCGGCCCGGCGGGCGGTTCGCGTTCTCGATCACCCACCCCACCCGCTGGATGTTCCCCGACGACCCGACCGAGGAGGGGCTGACCGCCACCCAGCCGTACTGGGACCGCACGCCCTACGTCGAGGTCGACGACACCACCGGCGCGATCGCCTACGTCGAGCACCACCGCACGCTCGGCGACTGGGTCGGCATCCTCGCCGGCGCCGGATTCCACCTCACCACCCTGCTGGAGCCGGAGTGGCCCGCCGGCCACGACCGGCTCTGGGGCGGCTGGTCCGCGGTGCGCGGCCGGCTGACCCCCGGCACCGCGATCTTCGGGGCCGACCTCCTGACCGGCACCAGGTCTGGACCACTGGTGTAGACCTGCGGCCGATTTCGGCCCGGTGTTATCGGATCCGGTGGCGCACCCGACCGCCTCGAACGGCCCACTAGAGTCGCCGCGTGGACGACGAGGAGATCGCCAAGTCGGCCGCCCTCGAGGAGCGGCACTGGTGGTACGCCGAACGGCGGGCGATGGTGCGTCGTACTGCGGGTTCCTGGTCCCCGGGCCGGGCGCTCGACGTGGGGTGCGCAGGGGGCGGCAACACCGCCGTCCTCCGTGACCTCGGCTGGTCGGTGACCGGGCTGGAGTACTCCCCCACCGGCGCCGAGATCGCCGCCTCGCGCGGTCTCGCGGTGGTGCGGGGTGACGCCACCCGGCTCCCGTTCACCGATGCCACGTTCGACCTGGTGATGGCGACCGACGTCTGGGAGCACATCGAGGACGACGGGGCGGTGGCGGACGAGACGTTCCGGGTGCTGCGGCCCGGCGGTCGGCTGCTCGTCGCCGTGCCCTGCAGCATGAAGCTGTGGAGCGGACACGACGTGGCGCTCGGCCACTTCCGGCGTTACGAGCGCGACCAGCTGGCCGCGCTGGTCACCGGGGCCGGGCTCGTCGTCGAGGACCTGTGGTCGTGGAACGTCCTGCTGCGACCCGTCGTACGAGCGCGGCGCCGGCGGCACAGCGAGGCCGAGAGCGAGATGGAGCCGGTGCACCCGGTGCTCAACGCGGGGCTGCGCTCCGCCGTCGCCCTCGAGCGCGTGCTGCCCCTGCGCCGGCTGCCCGGCGTGAGCCTGGTGGTCGTGGCGCGCAAGCCATGACCGCTCGGGGCCGCTGGGTCGCGGACCCGTCGATCGGGTGGCGGATCCTCCTCGACGCCCGGCTCCTCGACCCTCCCGCACCGGCCGCCGACGTCCGTTCGGCGACCTCGGTGACCGAGCTGCGCCGCCAGCTGGCCGCGCCGGATCCCGCACCGGTCCTCGTCGGTGCGGTCGGACGCGAGCTGGTCGTGTCGGCCCACCACAGCGCCGTCGACGGTCTCGGCCTGCTCCGGGTGCTGGAGCAGAGGGGCCACGGGCCGGTCACCTCGTCGGCCAGGGGCGTGGGCGAGCGCCCGTCCGGCCACGGCTATGCGGGCACGGTCGGGCGGCGGCTGGCCGAGGCGGCGTTCCGTCCGCCGGCGCGGGTGCCCGTGGACCCACCGGTCGGATCTCGCGACGGTGACACGATGGTCGAGATCGACGTGCCGGGCACGTACCGCACCGCCGAGGTGGTGCACGCGGCCGTCCGGGCCCTGGTCGACCGCGGCGCCGGTCCGCGGGTGGCCGTCGCCGTGGGCGTCACCCGGGACCCTGCCGCCTCCGGCCCGATCGCCGACCGGAGCGCGCTGCTGCGGTTGCGGGACGTCGAGCGGCTCGACCTGTACGGCATCGACCGGGCGCTGCGGGAGGCTCCGGTGGAGCGGCCACCGGTCGCCGGCTCGGGGTTCGTCGACCGCGCCGCCGCCGTGGCCATGCGGGTCCTGGCCCGGCGCCTGGGGTCGACACTGCTCGTCTCGCACCTCGGTGAGGTCGGAGCCCCCGCGGTCGAGCGGCTGGCGTTCTTCCCGGTCACGGCTGGCGGCACCGGCATCTCGCTCGGAGCCGTCGGGCACGGCGGTCGCACCGTGCTCACGTTGCGCGCCCGGGCGGCGGCCTGGGACGCCGACGGCCTCGAGCGGGTGCTCGAGGCCGTCGGGGGCAGGCTGGCGTAGCGCGGATCTCCCAGCCCGCCCGCTCCCTCCAGGGAGCTTCCGGGTCAGGCCCCTAGGCGGTGACCAGGGGCCTGTCCTCCTGGTCGACCTCGGTCGAGTCGTCCGCGAACCGGCGGTTCAGGACCAGACCCAGGCCGAGCATCAGGACACCGAGCAGCGCGGCCAGCAGCGGGTAGAGGAGCCGGGCGCCTCCGAGCAGCTTCGCCCTCGTCTCGACGTCGCTGACGTTCTCGTCGACCTGCGCGTCCGTGTAGTGGACGTTGCCGACGAACGCCGGCACGCGGACGCCGTCGTAGACCAGCTCCTGGACCCGGTCGTCGACCCGGTGGACCGGCGCGCCGGTCACGGGCTCGACGTAGAACGTCCGGGTCATCGCGTAGCTCATGTCCGCCGTCACGGTTGGCTCGTCCGAGCCGAAGACCGAGCCGGGGATGTCGCGCTGCTCGATGATCGTCGGCTCGATGACCTGGACGAACTTGTAGACGTCGAGACCGTTCACCTTGTCCTCGCCCTCGTAGGTCGCGGGGACCGCCTCACCGACCGACCCGTCCCAGACGTCGTAGGACTTCTTCTGGGTGTTGAAGGGGAACTTGTAGATCTGTCCCTCGAAGGTCGTGGGCACCTCCTCGACCGTCTCCCCGTCCGAGGCCGCGATCCAGGTGTCGCAGGAGTCGCAGTCGACGCCGGCGCCGCTGGAGTCGTCGAAGGCGACGCGCTCGGTCGTCTTCTGGAAGTTGCCGCCGGTGGCCTTGTCGACGACCGTGGCGTTGACCCAGACCGCCACGCCGTCAGGGGCGTCGGCGTCGGCGTCCTCACGGGTGTTGGACGTGATCACGAGGTCGTGGGTCTCCGGCGCGAGCACCTCGGGGTCGGAGTTGAAGATCTCCGCCCCGGTGGCCTCCAGGTTGGTCACGCTGTTGTAGCCGGAGGGCACCTTGGTCAACGTCGGCACGGCGTAGAAGCGCACGAGTGCCGCGGCGACGATCAGGAACACCCCCGCCCCGATGAGCACTGGTCCGATCAGTCGACGCATGTCGTTCCTCCCATGACGGCCACGCGTTCTTCTCGCGGGCGAGTTGGAGCGGCGGGCACGGAGGTGCGCGCCGCGAGTCGGTGGGGCAGCTCGCCTGCGACGAGGTCGAGCGCCTGTCGGCGCATCAGCGCCCAGTCGAACTGGTGGGCCCACGCCTGGCAGGCCGCGAACCGCGGTGCCCGGTCGTCCGCCGCGCCCGAGGTGGCGAGCACCTCGAGCAGACGGGCCGACAGCCGGCGGGCGACCTCGTCGAGGTCCACGGCGCCGTCGGCGGTGCGTTCGGGCTCCGGCACCAGCCAGCCGGTCTCGCCCGGCAGGATGGAGTCGCGGAGCCCGGGCACGTCGCGCGCGAGCGTCGGGACGCCGTGGCCGGCGGCCTCGATCACCGTCAAGCCCCAGCCCTCGGCGTCCGAGGCGCACACGTGCACCGCGGCCCGGCCGAGGAGGGCGGACTTCGTCTCCTCGTCGACGAAGCCGTGGAAAGTGACCCGGTGGCCGAGGCCGAGGCGGAGGGCGGTGCCCTCGAGGACGGCGCGCTGCGGGCCCTCGCCGACGACGTCGAGCCGCAGCCGCGGGCGTTCCGAGCGCAGCGCGGCGAGGGCGTGCAGCACGACGTCGACCCGCTTGTGCGCGACGAGCCGGCCGAAGACGACCACCCGGTCGGCGTCCTGGTCCTCCGGGCTTCCCGAGCCGAGGTCGGGCAGCGCTGCGCCGTTCTCGAGCAGGCCGACCGGACCCCGCCAGCCGAGCTGGCTGCGCATCTCGTCGATCGTCGAGGGCGAGACGGCGACGACCGTGCTGCGGCGGTAGACCAGCGGCATCAGCACCCGCTCGAGCCACCGCGCGACGGCGGCGACCGGGGGTGGGAAGTGGGTCGCGAACTGCGCCTGGTGCACGTGGTGCATGACCAGCACCACCGGGGTGCGGCGCCGCACGAACAGAGGCGAGAAGACGGGCAGACCGCACGACGGGTCGATGACGGCGTCGAGCCGCCGCCGACGCGCGACCAGCCGCAGGGCCGTGAACAGGTAGAAACCGAGGACGCCCCCGCGGCGCCGCACGGTGATGCCGTCGGTGACGGCGGTCGCGGTCTGTCCAGGCTCGCGCGCGGTCAGGAGCTCGACCTCGGCACCGCCCTCGTGAAGGGCCCGGGCGAACTGCCAGGCGTAGACCTCGGCTCCACCCGCCAGTGAGTGCTCCGGGTCGCGCCAGTTGACGACGGCCACCCGCCGGCCGGCGAGCGGCTTCGCTCCGCCCTGCTCAGCAGTCACCTCAGGCCTCCCCCACGAGCGAGCCTGCGAGCGGGACCGGCAGGGCGACAGGGGCGGGCAGCGGCATGGGGGACTGCGCACGCACCCAGGCCGCCCTGCCGGCGACCGGGGCGCCGAGGTGCCGCGTGCGCCAGGCGATCGCGGCAAGCTCGGCGAAGGCACCGGCGCCGTGGCGCGCCGGGACGAAGGTGGAGCCGGGGACGTCGGTCCAGGTCACCGGGATCTCGTCGATCCGGGCGCCTGCGGCGCGGAGCCGGACGAGCAGCTCGACGTCGAAGGAGAAGCCGCGCGCGCCGAGCGGCTCGGCGACCAGGCGCGCGAGCCCGCCGCGGATGACCTTGAAGCCACACTGGGTGTCGGCGATCTCCGGGACCAGCCGACGCGCGATCCGGCGGTACGCCGCCGCCCCGGCCGTGCGCACCCGGCGGCTGCGCACGTCGGCGACCGAGCCCTCCAGTCCACGCGAGCCGATGACGACGTCGGCACCGTGGTGCACGCGCACCCAGGCCGCCTCGAAGGCGGCGAGGTCGGTGGCACCGTCGGCATCCATGAACGCGACCAGGTCGGCGTCGGTCGCCTCGACAGCGAGCAGCCCGGCGCGGACGGCGGCACCCTTGCCGCGGGTGGTGCAGCGCACGACGCGCACCGGCATCGCCGGCGAGCTCGCCGCCCGCGCGGCGTCAGCGGTGCCGTCGCTGCTGGCGTTGTCGACCACGAGCACCGTCACCGGCCCGAGCACCGTCCGGCGCGCGGTCACGAAGCGTCGCAGCGCGCGCAGGGTGCGCGGCAGCCGCAGCTCCTCGTTGTACGCAGGAATGACGATATGAAGCATTCGGACCCTCCCAAGCCGTCAGCATCACGACCCGTCCCGCTCCCAGGGGACGTGTCAGCAAGGCGGGCCGCCCGCGCGCTCCCGAGCGCGAGCAGCCGCTCCCCCTACTCGCTCGAGTAGGTGTAGAGCTCGGCGTCGGACACGGGCTTCTGGTCTGTCGAGCCCTGATAGGCCTGGACACCGCCGATGGCCACGGCCCCGGCGGCGAGTGCTCCCACAATCGAAGAAATGATCAGATTCATGCCAAGGTCCCCTCCCAAAGACCCCCCACGACCCGGTGAACGAGTCGTGATGATCCGGTCACGTTACGTGACGCAGATCGCTCCCACGTCGGATTGTGGCGCCGAACCCGAGCAAAACGCAAACCCCCGACAGCGCGTGTCCGACCACGACCAGGACGGTTGTCCCAGATCCGGTACCACCGTCGAGCGGCCCGGCCGACACCTCCCCACCCGGTTCGAGGTCGACGAGCGCGAGCCCGTCGCCGTCGTGGACGGTCTCGCCCGCGACCGCGACCACGCCCGCGAGTCCCTTCTCCACCAGCACCCACCGCACCCCGGCAGCGCGCAGCGCTTCGGCGGGATCGTCGGCGGCGAGCGCGCGCCGTACCACCTCGACCCGGGGGTCCTCGGCCGGAACCACCTGGTCGTCGAGCAGGACGCGGTCGTCGACGAGCACCTCCCCCGGCAGGTAGCGCGGTGCCGGGTCGAGCACGGCCCGGCCGTCGTTCCACCCGTAGCCGCGGTAGGAACCGGTCCACGGCAGCACCACGACGGTGCCGGGGGCGTCGGCCAGCAGGTCCGCGACCTCGTCCCACTCGCGGGGGTACGACGACCGCTCGAGCTCGCCGCCGGCGCCCCACGCCAGGACCGGCAGCAGCAGGACCGGCGCGGCGACGATCAGCCCGACCACGGACCACAGCGCCTCCCGCCCCGGGCGCACCTGCTCCCGCGCGGCGGTCGCCGCTCCGGCCGCGCCGGTCGCCAGCACCACGCCGAGCGGGGCGAGGAAGCGGTGGGAGTCGCGCAGCAGCGCGAGGCCGGGCAGCCGCTCCGCCAGGTCCTCGACGAGGCCGGCGCCGCCCGGCACGGCCGGCAGCGCCGCGACGACGAGCGCGCCCAGCCCGAGCGCGGCGAGCCGCCGCCACTCCCCCGGGTGGTTTCGCACGGCACGGCGCAGGCCGGCCGCAGCCGCGACGGTGAGCAGGCACGACAGCAGCACCAGGATCGTGCTCGTACGAGCCTCCGGCAGGACGGAGGTCTTCCAGATGCCGCCGAGCGACAACAGGCTCGGCAGCAGCCCGGCGCCCGACTCGGCGCGCGCGGCGAAGCCCTCGAACACCCCGTCGGTCGCGACGTCCACCGTCTCCGCCGTCAGGGCCGGCACGAGCCAGGTCAGGTTGGCCGCCACGCCGACGGTCGCCGTGACCAGCCAGGTACGGCGGTCGCGGGTGACCGCGAGCACGGCCAGGGCCACCACCGCCATCACCCCGCTCGACGGGCTGCAGACCGCCGCGACGCCGACGGCCACCGCCGCCTGCGCCCAGCCGCGGCGCGGGTCGTCCCGCACCCTCCGGGCGGCGAGCACCACCCACGGCAGCACGAGGTAGCCGAGCAGGATGGCCCACTGGCCGATGAGGAGCCGCTCGTAGACCCACGGGTTCCAGAGCAGGAGCGTGATCGCCGCGGCCCGCGCGTACCAGGCGTGGTCGCGGACGACCCGCGCGACCCCGAGTCCGCCGAGGACGAAGCCCCCGACCAGCAGCGCGCGCTGGACCCAGCTCCCCGGCACCACCTGGGTGGCCACCGAGACCAGCGCGTCCATCGGGACCGCGCGCGGGAGCGCTCCGTCGAGACCGAGCCAGGCGGGTTTCCAGGGCTGGTGCGGGACGAAGACCATGTCGCCGAACAGCCAGTAGCCGGGGCCGACCAGCAACGGCCCGAGGACGACGAGGGCGATCCCCGCGCTCCACGCCACGTCGACGGTGGTCGCGCGCCCGGGCCGGGTCACGGGACCTCCGGGAGACCGGCGGCCACCTCGGTGACGCACACGGTGGCGGGGCCGCTGCTGACGAGCTCGAGCTCCGGCACCAGCCCCTCCACGTCCGGCAGCACGAGCCAGACCTCGTTGGGACCACGGCGGGCGAGGAATTCCTCGTTCCAGCTCGCGGCGCCGATCGAGACGGTCGCCTCGGCGTTGGTGTAGTAGCGGACCCGCAGCACGACGCGGCCGTCGAGCGGCAACCGCATCTCGACATCGGTCGGCTCCTCGGTCACCGACCAGCCGCACTCGTCGTCCGGTCCCGGCTCGCTGGTCACCGCACCGTCGAGGACCACCGGGCGGAGGTGGCCGTCCTCACCGACCACGCGCAGCCGGTAGGACGGCTCGTCGAACGCCGGACGCTCCGGCAGCGGCCCGAAGATCACCGAGTAGCGGTTGTCGTCGCCGACCAGCGGCAGCACCAGCTCGGCCGGGGCCGCGCCGTCGACGATGACCTGGGTCGGGTCGGCGGCGAGATCGTCACGCAGGTTGGTCACGAGCTCCCGGTCGAGCTGGTTCTGGAAGTGCGGCACCAGCAGGGCGGTGCCGAACGCGGCGGCGACGCCGTACACCGCCAGCAGCCCGCCCACCGCGACCGCCCGTCGCCGGGTGGTGGCGAGCACCGGCCACTCCGGAGCTCCGCGCAGGGCCAGCGCGAGGCACACGACGGCGGCGTGGAGGGTGTCGGCGGAGTAGCGGGGGTCGAGCCCGATGATCGCGCCGAACGCCGAGCGTCCCGACAGCAGCAGGAACAGGTCGGCGCCGACGTAGCCGACCAGGACCGCGAGCGCCCACCGGCGTGCGGGGCCGCCGCGCCACAGCAGCAACCCGACGACCGCGACGACGAGGACGATGCTCACCACGGTGACCCAGGTGGCCGGCACCACGGCGCCGCCGGCGGTGCTGCCCGCCCAGGGGCCGCCGAGCAGGCCGGGCACGACGCTCCGGCCGACGAACGACCAGGACACCTCGAGCTGCTGGCGGGCGGTGCCACCGCCGCCCTCGACGTCGGTGAGCAGGCTGTGCATGGTGAGGAAGGCGCCGGTCACCCCGACCATTCCGAGCCACAGCCACCGGAAGCGGCGCAGCGCGGCCGTCAGCCGGCGCCAGCCGACGGCGTCGTCGACGAGAGCGACCGCGACGCCGAGGACGAGCGGCGGCACGAGCGTGGCCCGCTCGTGCCAGAGCAGGCCGACCGCGGTGACGAGCACGATCGCGACGCCGTTGACCCACGGCCGCCCGTCGCCCTGGTGCCAACGGACCAGCAGCCAGGTCGCCGCCAGCGAGCAGAGCACGTGCGGCCACAGGAACATCGACGCGCTCCACCAGAGCGTGGGCATCAACGTCATCGGCGCCCACGCGAAGACCGCGAGCACCACCACGCGCGACCACCGGTCCCCCAGCAGCCGCGAGGCGATCAGCCAGACCAGCACCGTGGCGGCGAGGTTGACGAGGAGGATGCCGGTGGCGAGGACCGGCCAGTCGTACGGTGCGTGGTGGGCGACCAGCCAGAGGGTCAGCTGCTGGAACGGGTTGACGTGACCGGCGAAGTCGGAGAACAGGTAGTCCCACGTGAGGTCCGACCGATAGGCCCGGCCGGTCATGTAGAAGTCGTCCTGGTTGAAGTACGACCCCGCCAGCAGTCGCCCGCGCACGACCAGCATCACCGCGATGACGCCGATCGCCGCGGCTCCCTGGTGGCCGCGCCACGCCCTCATCGTGTCCCCCTGCGCAACCAGGACGGCCGGGACAGGCCCCCCGGGCGGGACGGGCGGGGCAGGTGCGGGAGACCCGCGACGAGGCCGGCGACGAGGCCGACACCGAGCGCGGCGGCGAGGTCGGCGGGGCCCGCCAGGGTGTCCGGGCGGCCGAGCGCGTCGAGGAACCCGGACAGCGCGACGAGACAGCCCCCGACGACGGCCACGGTCGCCAGCACCCGCCGCGCCGCGGCGAGCGCGCCGGCGACCAGCCCCGCCAGCGCGGCCGGCCCGAGGAGCACCAGTGCCCCGCCGGCCAGGACGGCGGCCACCAGGCGGTCCGGCGGGCTGGTCCCGGGCCACGGGACCGGTTCGGGCCGGCGGTCCGGCCCTTCGGTGGACCGGCCCCGCAGGCGCCGTCCGATCCCGAGCAGACCGAGGAGCACGGCTCCCAGCAGCAGCGAGCCGCTCACGACCAGGCCGAGCGGCAGGATCACGTCGTAGGTCGACTGCGGGCGGTAGCGCAGCTCGACCGTGACCTCCTCCCCCGCCGGCAGCAGCCATCCCTGCTGCCAGCCGTCGACCCGGATCGGTGTCAGCTCCTCGCCGTCGGCCTCGGCGACCCAGCCGTCGTTGAAGTTCTCGGGAAGCGAGAGCAGCGCCTCGTCGCCCGGGGCGACCACCGCGGTGCGCTCCGAGGACCCCCAGCGCTCGATCCGCACGTCCCGCTGGCTGGGCGTCGGCGCGGTCGACGGGGCCGCCGTCCCGCGCGCCTGCAGGTCGACGACCTCGAACTCCGCGTTCGGCACGGCGCGCAGCCGGTGCGTCCCGGCGTCGAGGTCCACGGTCGTGGCCCTGCCGGTCTCCACGTCACAGGCCTCGAGCGCGAGCGGGCTGCCGTTGAGGACGTCGGCCATGGTGCCGGAGACCCGGGTCGCGACCCTCCGCCCGTCGATGCGCAGCGCCGGGCCGAGCCCACAGACAGCACCGGTCTCCACCTGGGGGTCCAGGGGACGCGCGACCTCGACGCCGGTGAGCGCGATCTCGGGCACCACGACGTGCGCCGCATCGGGCGCCTTCTGGAACCGCACCCGCAGCACGTGGGTCCGCACCGGGTCGAGGGCGACCGGGGTGTCGCCGGTGAGCGCGACCTCCTGGGTCCGCCCGCGCGCGGTCACCACGGCCGCGACCGGCGCAGCGGGATCGGACGCGACGGTGATCCCGGTGATGGTGCGCAACCGCTTCCAGCGGAAGGTCAGGGTCGGGAACCGGTCGCCGTCGTCGGACACCCATGCGGTGGTGGGCTGGCCGTCGTAGGCGAAGCGTGGGGCGACGCGGGGGTCCTGGCCGAACGTCGAGGACGCGAGCACCGGCGGCCGGCGCTGGATCAGGTCGAGCAGGCGCGCCGCCTCGGGGGTGCTGCGCGCGACGACGTGGCCGGTGAGCGTCACGTCCTGCGCGGCCTCGAGCTCGAAGGTGCGGTCGAGGCCGGCCTGCTCCTCCGAGCCGCGGATCCGGGCGACGTCGCAGTCCGGCGAGCCGAGGACCACGAAGCAGGGGCGCCGGCCGGGCGTCGTTCCGAACGTCCAGGCGGCGTCCGCCGGGACCGTGCCGGGCAGCACCAGGGTGCGCTCGGGCGTGAGGCCGTCGACGGTGACCTCGCGCAGCCCGACCCGGGCGCCGCGCGCGGCCGTCGCCGCGGCCACGACACGGACCTCGACCGCGTCGACCTCGCTGCCGTCGAGGCGCACGACGGCGGGCGCGCCGGAGGTGTTGACGTCGACCCGTGCCCGCTGGGGTCCGGCGACCACCTCCAGCGTCCGGATCGGCGCGACCGCACGGTCGTCCGCGACCGGCGTCACGGTCACCTCGTGGACCGCGCGCGGCTCCTCGAAGTCGAGGCGGAGCCACTGCTCGTCCGGGTCGCCGGCGACCGAGCTGACCCACTGGGTGTCGATGTCGCCGTCGATCGCCGCGGCCGGCCCCGCCTGCACCAGCACCGGTCCGTAGTTGTCCGCGTAGCCCTGCGAGGACGACGCCGTCACCGACCGCAGGCCGTCGTAGCGGGCGACGACGGGGTCGCCCGGGCCGCTCGGGTAGTCGTGCACGGCGCGGTCCACGCGCCACGGCTCGTCGGCGGTCATCACCGCCGAGAGCGACTCGTCGTTGTTGCCGAACGCCCGCTCGCGCCGCTGGTGGTCGTCGGTGACGACCGTGGCCGGGTGCTCCCAGCCGTCCTCGCCCTCCAGCACCGTCGGGACGTCGCGTCCGACCAGGCCGCCGCCCTGGACGGACAGGACGCTCTCGGCCGCGCCGCGGACCGTCGCGACGTCGTCGACGTCGGTGGCGCGCAGCAGCGGCGCCGGGTCGGGAACGGCGAAGACCTCGACCTCGGGCGCGCCGTCGGCGGTGGACCCGAAGGCCGCCACCCGCTCGAGCCCGGCTCGCGCCAGGGACACGGCGCTGGCGCCGGGGTGCGGCGACCCGGTCAGCTCGCGCAGCAGGTCACGACGCAGCACGACGTGGGTGATGCCGGCGCGGGCCAGCTCGTCGACCAGCGCCTCCGTGGCGCGACCGGTGGCGATCTGCTGGTCGAGTGCCGAGAGGTAGCGGATGGACTCGCCGGGGATGAGCGGCACCTGGGTGCGGCTCACCATCGACGTACCGCCCAGGATGGTGAGGGGCTCGTCGAGGCTCCAGCCCCACTCGTGCTGCGCGAACCGCGACCCCGGTACCACCAGCGCCCGCCCGTCGCCCGAGCCGGCCGGCGCGTGGTCGGCGAGGTAGGCCTGCGTCTCCTGCCAGTACGACGGGATCTCGTCCCACCCGGGCGTCCGGGCGTCGCCCTCGAGGAACGGACGACCGAGCACCAGCACCACGAGCAGAGGGGCGAGCAGGATGAGCTGCTTCGCCGGCCGCGTCCGCGGGTAGCGCTCGACCAGCCACTCGGTCACGCGCACCACCCCGACCCCGAACCCCATCGCCAGCGGCAGCCGGACGACGGGATCGATCTTGTGCACGTTGCGGAAGATCTGGAGCGCACCGTCGAGCAGGTCCCGCAGCAGGTCGGCGCTCGGTGCTCCAGCGACGCCGCCGTGGGCCACCGTGAGGCAGCCGAGCCCGAGCACCATCGCGAGCATCAGCGGGCGCTTGACGGCGCTCTCCAGGCCGGCCAGGCCGGCGACGCCGATGCCCGCGACGACCGCGGCGACCGCGACCAGCACCGGGTCGGTGGCGAGGTGGAAGGCCGCGGGCCACCAGGGCTGGTCGCCCGAGACCAGGTACGCGATCCACGACGAGTCGCCGCGGGTCGCCTCGCTCCAGCCGATCAGCGCGGTCGTGTCGCGCGCGCTCTCGACGTACTGGTAGAACGGCGGCGCGTACCGCGCGAGCACCAGCAGCGGCAGCGCCCACCAGAGGCAGCCGGCCCCGACCGCTGCGAACCACCCGAGCGCGGCGCGCCGCGTCGTCAGGCCGCGGACCACGCCCCAGACCACGAGGATCATCGCCAGCGGCAGGCAGGCGGCGGTCTCCACCGCGTTGACACCGCCCATGCAGACGACCGCCGCGCCGCTGAGCACCGCCGCCCGCAGCGCGGAGAGCCGGCCCCGGAGGTGGAGGACGACGACCAGCACCAGCCACGGCATGACCGCACCCGGGAGCGACTCCCCGGTCTGCACGGCCACCGTGCCGAGCAGGCGCGGTGAGAACGCGAAGACCACGCCGGCCAGCAGCGCAGCGACGTCGCCGAGGCCCAGGGCCCGCGCAGCCCGGCGGGCTCCCTCGCAGGCCACGACCAGCAGGAGCGCGGACCACAGTCGCTGGCTGACCCACGGCGCCACCGACAGCGCGTCGGTCAGCACGAACCAGGTGCCCTGCGGGAACAGGTAGCCGTAGGCCTGGTTCTGGAACTCCCCGAAGTTCGACTCGGGGTGCCACAACGTGAACGCGCCGGACAGGAAGCTCCCGGGTCGCTCGGTCAGCTCGGCGCGGGTGTCGTAGGTCGTCGCCCCCGGCTGCTGGAGCAGCATGACGACGGTGACGACGACGTACAGGCACGACGCGATCGCCGCACCCACCGCGGAGCCGCCCGCCTTCGTCTCCCCCATCCCGCCTCCTCAGCCGGTCACTGTATTGGGCGAGGAAGCCCCGACTACCCTCGGAGGGTGACGAGCACCGTCGATCGCGCTCAGCCCGAGGGGTCAGGTCCGCCGTCGGCCGACCGCTCGCGGCTGGTCGGCGTGCTCCGCAGCAGCGCCGGCATCGCGATCGCCATGGCGGTCATGAACATCGGCACCTACGCGTTCCAGATGGTCGCCGCGCGGCTCCTCGGCCCCAGCCAGTACGGCGCGGTCGCGGGCATGATGGCGCTGCTCATGGTGCTCTCGGTCGTGCAGCTCGGCTTGCAGGCGACCGCCGCCCGCCGGATCGCGGCCGCCCCCGAGGACGTCGCCGCGATCGAGCAGACCATCCTCACCACCACCTGGCGCGCCGCGATCGTGCTCGGCGCTCTCGCGCTCGCCGCCGCACCCGCCGTCTGGTGGCTGCTCCGCCTCGACGGTCTGCTCCCCGCGGTCCTGCTCGCCCTCTGCGTGGTGCCGGTGACGGTGATGGGCGGCCAGGCCGGCGTGCTGCAGGGCGAGCGCCGCTGGCTGCCGCTGAGCCTGCTGTACCTGTCGGTCGGCGTCCCCCGCGTGGTGCTCGGCGGCGCCTGCCTGCTGGTCTCGGCGACCGAGGCCAGCGCGATGCTCGGCGTCCTCGCCGCCTCCTGGCTCCCCGTGCTGATCGGCAGCTGGGTGCTCCGCAACCGCGTGCACGGCGCCATCGTCACCGAGCACGACCGCGAGGTGCGGCGCGACGTACGCCGCGAGACCTACAGCAGCTCCGCGGCCCTCCTCGCCTTCGTCGCCCTCTCCAACCTCGACGTCGTCGTCGCCCGTAATGTCCTCGACGACCACCAGGCCGGCCTGTACGCCGGCGGCCTCATCGTCACCAAGGCGGTGCTGTTCCTGCCGCAGTTCGCCGTCGTCATCCTGTTCCCCTCGATGTCCACCGCCGGCGAGAGCCGGGCCGCCGTGCTCCGCGGCCTCGC
Organism: Nocardioides silvaticus; assembly: GCF_003160695.1. Lineage (GTDB taxonomy): Bacteria > Actinomycetota > Actinomycetes > Propionibacteriales > Nocardioidaceae > Nocardioides > Nocardioides silvaticus. The sequence goes on along the minus strand of NZ_QGDD01000002.1, from coordinate 219,367 downwards.
CTTCCTGACCGCCCTCGCCGCCGCCTGCGTCGCCGGCGCCTACCTGCTCAGCGGCCTGGCCCTCGTCTTCATCGGCGGCAACGACTACGAGGACGTCCAGGACCGGCTCTGGCTCTTCGCCTGCCTCGGCGGCCTGCTCTCGATCCTCCAGCTGCTCGTCTACGCCGGCCTCGCCAAACGCGGCCGGTGGACGAAGTACCTCGTCTCCGCCGGCGTCCTCGCCCTCGTCGTCGCCGGCGCGCTCGCCGGCTCCGTCACCAGCCTTGCCCTCACCGTCGCGGTCGTCGACCTGGTGGTCGTCGCCCTGCTTGTCGCGCTGCAGGTGTTTCGGGGGCGGAGGGGGATGGAGACGCTGGTCGGTTAGAGGTCGAGCTTCGCTGCGCGGCTTGATGTGTGGGCCGTGCGGGTGGGGCGGTGGTGCCGGGAGGCCGTCGGCCTGCGCGGGAGGGCTCGCGCCGGCGGGGCAACCACATCCGTCCCCCAGCAGCGCGGTCGCTTCGCTCCCGCGGTGCTGGGCGCCGCAGCCAGACCCATCCACGCCCCGCCGGCGCGACCCTCCCGCTTGACCTGGACCTCCCGGCCCCACCGCCCGGCGAGCACGACCGACCCCTCGGGGTGGGTGGGTTCCCACCTGTCGTGTTCGCCGGTGACCGGCCACGTGGCACATGACCAACCACATCCACCCCGTCGTGGAGCCGGGTGTGGCGCGGGCGTGGCCTGCCCACCCTGGCCGGTGCGGGGCGTGGGCCCCGGTGGGCGAGTCCGGGCCCCGCCGGCTCCGAAGGCGGTCTCGTCGGCCTCGACGTGCCCGGCCGGCGTTGCGTGTGACTCGGGCGACCGAGCCCTGCTGGATCTGGCCGGCGGAAAAGGCCCGGCTTTGAAGCCGACCGGGGCCCACGACCCGCTCCGGCCCGACCTGCAGGCCACGCCCGACACACACCGACCGGCGCAACCCACCAAGCCCAGCGCAGCGCTAGTGCGCCGCCTCGTGCCAGCTCCGGCCGGTGCCGACGGAGACGTCGAGCGGGACGGCGAGGTCGGCGGCTCCACCCATCCGCTCGCGGACGACGGTCTCGAGGGCGTCGCGCTCGCCGGGGGCCACCTCGAAGACGAGCTCGTCGTGGACCTGGAGGAGCATGCGGGACCGGAGGCCCTGCTCGTCGATGGCCTGCTGGGTGTGGAGCATCGCGACCTTGATGAGGTCGGCGGCGGAGCCCTGGATGGGGGCGTTGAGCGCCATCCGCTCGGCCATCTCACGGCGCATCCGGTTGTCGCTGGTGAGATCGGGGAGGTAGCGGCGTCGGCCCATGATGGTCTCGGTGAAGCCGGTGCGGCGGGCCTCGTCGACGACGCCGCCGAGGTAGTCGCGGATGCCGCCGAAGGTCTCGAAGTACTCGTCCATCAGGCCGCGGGCCTCGCCGGGCTCGATGCCGAGCTGCTGGCCCAGGCCGAACGCTGACAAGCCGTAGGCGAGCCCGTAGTTCATCGCCTTGATCTTCGCCCGCATCTCGACCGTGACGTCCTCCGCCGGGACGTCGAAGACGCGCGATGCCGTGATCGAGTGGAAGTCCTGGCCGGACCGGAACGCCTCGATCAGCAGCTTGTCCTCGGAGAGGTGCGCCATGATCCGCATCTCGATCTGGCTGTAGTCGGCGGTCATCAGCGACTCGAACCCGCTGCCGACGACGAAGCCCTCGCGGATCCGCCGGCCCTCCTCGGTGCGGATCGGGATGTTCTGCAGGTTCGGCTCGGTGCTCGAGAGCCGGCCGGTCGCGGCGATCATCTGGTTGAACGTGGTGTGGATGCGGCCGTCGGGCTGGACGGTCTTGAGCAGGCCCTCGATCGTCTGCCGCAGCCGGGCGACGTCGCGGTGCCGCAGCAGGTGCAGCAGGAACGGGTGCTCGGTCTTGGCGTAGAGGCCCTGCAGCGCGTCGGCGTCGGTGGTGTAGCCCGTCTTGGTGCGCTTGGTCTTCGGCATGCCCAGCTCGTCGAACAGCACCACCTGGAGCTGCTTGGGCGAGCCCAGGTTGATCTCCTTGCCGATGACCGCGAACGCCTCCTCGGCGGCATTGCGCACCTCGTCGCCGAAGTGGCTCTCGAGCGCGGTGAGGTGGTCGAGATCGACCGCGATGCCCGTCTGCTCCATCCGGGCCAGCAGGTGCACCAGGGGCAGCTCGACCTCGGTCAGCAGCTGCGAGCCGCCGGCCCGCTCGAGCTCGCCCTCCAACGCGGTCGACAGGTCGATCACGGCCCGGGCGTAGAGCATCGCGACCGACGCGGCGTCCGCGACACCGTCGTCGAACAACGCACCCTGGTCGGAGTCGGACTCGCCTTTCAGCTCGCGGCGCAGGTAGCGCAGGGTCAGGTCGGCGAGGTCGTAGGAGCGCTGGTCCGGGCGGGCGAGGTAGGCCGTCAGCGCGGTGTCACTCACCACGCCGGCGAGCACCCACCCGTGCGCGGACAGCGCGAGCTCCGGTCCCTTGGCGTCGTGCAGGATCTTCGGCTTCGCCGGGTCGGCCAGCCAGGCCGCGAGGGCGGACTCGTCCTCGGGGCCGAGCGCCGCGAGGTCGACGTACGCCGCCTGCCCGTCGGCAACCGCGAACCCGATACCGTCGGCGGCCCCGGTGCCGGCCGTCCAGCTGCCCCGGACGTGCAGGCCGACCACCTGCTCCCCGAGGCCGTCGAGGAAGCCGGCCACCTCGCCGTCACCGAGGATCCGCCCGGCCAGCTCGAAGCCGCCCTCCTCGATCGGCTCCTCCTCGGCGAGCGTCTCCATCGTGCGGGTGCGCAGCTCGCCGCGGAACTCGAGCTCGTCGAACAGGGCCAGCGCGGCCTGGCGGTCCCACGGCTGCAGCGCCAGCTCGGACGGGCGGACGCCGAGGTCCAGGTCGGTGACGAGGGCGTTGAGGCGCCGGTTGCGGATCACGTCACCGAGGTGCTCGCGCAGCGCCTCGCCCTTCTTGCCGGTGATCTCGTCGGCGTGGGCGATGACGTTGTCGAGGCCGTCGTAGGTGTTGATCCACTTGGCGGCGAAGCCCTGGCCCACCCCGGGCACGCCCGGCAGGTTGTCGGAGGTCTCGCCGACGATCGCTGCCAGCTCCGGGTAGCGGTGGGGCGGCACGCCGTACTTCTCCTCGACGGCCTGGGGTGTCATCCGGGCGAGGTCGGAGACGCCGCGCATCGGGTACAGCACGGTCGACCGTTCGGTCACCAGCTGCAGGGAGTCGCGGTCGCCGGTGAGGATGAGGACCTCCATGTCGGCGGTCTCGTCCGCCAGCGCTTGGGTCACCAGGGTCGCGATGATGTCGTCGGCTTCGTAGCCCTCCGCCGTGAGGTGCGGGATCGAGAACGCGTCGAGCACCCGCTGGATGAGCGGCAGCTGGCTGCTGAACTCGGTCGGCGTCTTGTTGCGCTTCGCTTTGTACTCGGCGTACTCCGCCAAACGGAAGGTCTGCCGCGACAGGTCGAAGGCCACGGCGCAGTGGGTCGGCTGCTCGTCGCGCAGCACGTTGACCAACATCGAGGTGAAGCCGTAGACGGCGTTGGTGTGCTGCCCCTCGGCCGTGGAGAAGTTCTCGACCGGCAACGCGAAGAACGCGCGGTAGGCCAGCGAGTGGCCGTCGAGCAGCAGCAGGCGGGGGCGCGCGTCGGAGGACTCAGGCACCCGCCGACTCTAACCATCCCCGCCGACAGGACAATGGTGCCCATGACCTCCGACTCCACGGACGCCGTCGACCGGCTCGGCCCGATGGGCGCGCTCAACGAGAAGCTCGGCATCCGGCTGCTCGAAGCCACGGCCGAACGACTCGTCGCCACCATGCCGGTCGAGGGCAACACGCAGCCCTACGGGTTGCTCCACGGCGGCGCCTCGGTGGCGCTCGCGGAGACCCTGGGCTCGATGGGCTCGGCCATCCACGCCGAGCAGCACGGCCGGATCCCGGTCGGCGTCGACATCAACGCCACCCACCACCGGTCCGCGACGTCGGGCGTCGTCACCGGTACGGCGACGGCGATCCACCTCGGCCGCACCAGCGCCGCCTACGAGATCGTCATCGTCGACGAGCGTGGCAAGCGGGTCTGCACCTCGCGCATCACCTGCGCGCTCATCGAGCCCCGCTAGTACGACGCCGGGCCTACTCCGGCTCGGGGAGCGGCACCTCGGCAGCGGCCGCCCGGGCGCGCCGCTGGTTGCGCCGTGCGACCAGCACCCGCGGTGTGGCCCGACCGGAGCCGGCCGGGGCGGGAGGGGTGAGCCGGGCCCGCACCATCGAGGTCGGCGCCATGCGGAAGGTGGCGGCGGGCGCGAGGGCCAGCCGGGCCATGAACCGGTTGGCGTCGCGGCCCGTGGCCGGCACGGCCGTCGCGACGTGCAGGACGCCGTTCTCCTCGGCGAAGGCGGTCGCGGCCTCCATCAGGGTGCGGCCGACGCCACGGCGCCGGTACTGGTCGAAGACGCGGGGCTGGACCGAGTGCACGCAGGGCTCGAGGTTGATCGGCGAGACCGTGCCCAGCCGGAGGAACACCGCGCCGGCGATCTGCTCCTCGTGCTCGACCACCACGAACCGCTGCTCCGGCGAGGCGGCCGCGGCCTTGATGACCAGCTCGAGGTCGGCGACCTGCTCGGAACGGTCCACCCTGCGCAGCACGTCGCACCACAGCTCGGCGAGCACCGGCGCGTCCTCGCGACGGGCGATCCTCGGCGTCAGGCTGAACCTGCTCAAGCGTGTCTCCTCCTGGTCGGGGATCACCCTACGCCCGCCGCTCCCGGGGCGACAGCGGATCCTCCGAGGTCAACAGCGCCGACGTAACGGTTTGGTCAAAACACGGGTTCATCCCGCGCTCCCCCAGCCAAGCGGCCTACGGTGTCCCAAGCCACACCCGGCTGAGTGTCGGGAGTAGCCCCCTGTGCAGCCGCTGCACAACGAACAGAAAGGTTCGCAGAGTGATTCGATCCAACAACCGCCCCTGGCTCAAGCTGGTAGCCGGTGGCGCCGTTCTCGGCCTCGCGCTCACGGCTTGCGGCGACGACGGCGACGACGGCGACAGCGACAACGGTGCCGGCAGCGACGAGACCAGCAGCTCGACCGAGGAAGCCGCGCTCACCAACTCCGAGTGCGGCGGCAACGCGTCCTCTGCTGACGCCTTCTACGCCGGTGGCATCCTGCCGCTGACCGGCTCGCTCGCGTTCCTCGGCCCGCCCGAGATCGCCGGCGTCGGCCTCGCCGTCTCCGACATCAACGCGGCCGGCGGTGTCAACGGCGTCGACGCGTGCCACAACATCCTCGACTCCGGTGACGCCAACGACCTGTCGGTCGCCCGGCAGAGCGCCCGCGAGCTCGTCGGCAAGAAGCCGTCGGTCGTCGTCGGCGCGGCTTCGTCGAGCGTCTCGCTCGGCTTCGTCGACACCCTGACCGAGGCCCAGATCACGCAGATCTCGCCGGCGAACACCGCGGCCGAGCTCAGCGGCTATAGCGACTACTACTTCCGCACCGCGCCGGAGGACAGCGTCCAGGGCAGCGCCCTCGGTTCGCTGATCGCCCAGGACGGTCACCAGAAGATCGCCTTCCTCGTCTTCAACGACGCCTACGGCACCGGCCTGCGTGACTTCATCCAGGCGTCCTACGAGGGTGCCGGCGGCCAGGTCGTCTACGGCGGCAAGGGCGAGGGCCAGGAGTTCCCGCCGGGACAGACGACGTTCTCCTCGGAGGTCACCTCCGCGCTGGCGACGAACCCCGACGCCATCGTGATCCTCGCGTTCGACGAGACCGGCGCCATCGTGCCCGAGCTCGCCGCGCAGGGCTGGGACATGTCGAAGATCTACATGACCGACGGCAACACCTCCGACTGGAGCGAGGACTTCGACCCGGGCACGCTCGAGGGCGCGAAGGGCACCATCCCCGGTGCCGACGCCTCCGACGACTTCAAGACCCGGGTCAGCGACTGGAGTGCGGAGTTCGAGGGTGCCCCCCTCGACGACTACTCCTACGCGGCGGAGTCCTACGACGCCACCATCCTGGCAGCCCTCGCGGCGGCCAAGGGCGGCTCGAACGAGTCGACGGTCGTCCAGGAGAACCTGCTGGCCGTGTCGGGTGCCTCGGGTGGCACGGACTGCGCGTCGTACGAGGAGTGCCTCGCGCTGCTCGAGGACGGCGAGGAGATCGCCTACCAGGGTCCGTCGGGCATCGGGCCGCTGAACGAGAACCACGACCCGTCGTCGGCGTTCATCGGCATCTACCAGTACAGCAACGAGAACAAGCCGGAGCTCGTCGACTCCGTCGAGGGCGTCAGCTGATCCACGCACAGGCAAGCGCCCCCGGACCGCAAGGTCCGGGGGCGCTTCGCTGTTCAGGGGTGTCGCGACGACGTCGCCGTCGTGCGCGAGCTGCGGTCAGGCGCTCTCGCCGTCGACGTCGGTGGCCAGGGTGCCGAGGTAGAGCTGGATGACCTTCGGGTCGTTGGCCAGCTCGCGGCCGGTGCCGGTGTAGGCGTCCCGGCCCTGGTCGAGCACGTAGCCCCGGTCGCAGATCTGCAGGCAGCGTCGGGCGTTCTGCTCGACCATCACGACGCTCACGCCGGACAGCTTGTTGATGCGCCGCACCCGGATGAACGTCTCGTCCTGGCGGACCGGGGACAGGCCGGCGGACGGCTCGTCGAGCAGCAGCACGGTGGGGTCCATCATCAGCGCCCGCGCCATCGCGAGCGACTGGCGTTCACCCCCGGACAGAGCGCCGGCGCGCTGGGTGCGGCGCTCCTTCAGCACCGGGAACAGGTCGTAGATCTTCCCGCGCTGCTCCTCGAGCTTCTTCGGACGGAGGAAGAGCCCCATCCGCAGGTTCTCCTCGATCGAGAGCGTCGGGAAGACGTTGTTGTTCTGCGGCACGAAGCCCACACCCAGCTCCACCAGCCGGTTGGCGCGGGTGTTGGTGATCTCCTCGTTGCGGAGCGTCACCGTGCCCGAGTGGATCCGCACCAGGCCGAACATGGCCTTGAGCAGCGTCGACTTCCCGGCGCCGTTGGGGCCGATGATGCCGACGATCTCCCCGGTCCGGGCGACCAGGCTGCAGCCGTTGAGGATGTTGACACCGGGCAGGTAGCCCGCGACCACGTCCTTGGCCTCGATGACGACGTCGTCCGTGGTGGGGGTGGTCATGACCGTCCCTCGCTCTCCTGCTGGGCTTCGGCCTCGATGGCCGCGAAGTTCTCGTCCTCCAGCAGCGCGTCGTCGCCGAGGTCGGTGTCGTGGTGGGCGCCCAGGTAGGCGTCGACGACGGCCTGCTGGGCCATGACGTTCTTGGCGGTCCCCTCGGCGACCACCTTGCCCTCGGCCATGACGACGACCCAGTCGGAGATGTGGCGCACGACGTGCATGTCGTGCTCGACGAAGAGCACGGTCATCCCCTCGTCGCGCAGCGACTCGACGTGGCCCAGCAACGACTGGGTCAGCGCCGGGTTCACGCCGGCCATCGGCTCGTCGAGCATGATCATCTTCGGGTCGGTCATCAGCGCGCGCGCCATCTCGAGGAGCTTGCGCTGACCGCCCGACAGGCTGCCGGCGAAGTCGTCCTTCTTCTCCAGGAGCTTGAACCGTTCCAGCAGGCTGAGCGCCTTGTCCTCGATGTCCTTCTCCTGGCGCGACCAGAGCGGCTGCAGCCAGCTGCTGAGCAGGCGCTCCCCCCGCTGACCGGGGGCGCCCAACATCATGTTGTCCAGCACCGTCATCCGGTTCAACGCCTTGGTCAGCTGGAAGGTCCGGACCATGCCGGCGCGGGCGACCCGGGAGGCGGATGTCTTGCTGATCCCCTGCCCGTCGAACGTCCAGGACGCACCCGGCGACGGCTTGTCGAAGCCGGTGATCAGGTTGAAGAAGGTGGTCTTCCCGGCGCCGTTCGGCCCGATCAGCGCGGTGATGATGCCGCGCTGCACCTCCAGGTGCGTCACGTCGACGGCGGTGATGCCCCCGAAGTGGCGCGTGATGTTGTCGACGGTGAGCATCGGGTCCGGCTTCGCCGAGCCCGGCTCCTCGGCAACGCCCGACATCAGCTCGACACGGGCGGACTTCTGCGACAGGTCCAGGTTGGTCGTCGACTCAGGCATTGAACCGCAGCTCCCTCTTGTCGCCCAGGACACCTTGTGGTCGGAAGATGACCAGCAGCATCAGCGAGACGCCGATGACGATCCAGCCGAACTGGCCGGCCTGCTGGGTGTTGAGCACCGAGTCGGGCACCGTGTTGTCGGCGATGCCGGTGACCAGGATCCGGACCACGAAGAAGAGAATCGAGCCCAGAACGGGACCGAACACGGTCGCGGCCCCGCCCAGCAGGAGCGCGGTCCAGCAGTAGAACGTGAGGGTGCGGCCCATCGAGTCGGGGACGACCGAGGACGGGAGCACGAAGAGCATGCCGGCCACGGCGCCGAAGAGACCCCCGAGCACCAGCGCCTGCATCTTGATCGCGAACACGTTCTTGCCGAGGCTGCGGATCGCGTCCTCGTCCTCGCGGACGCCGCGCAGCAGGCGACCCCAGGGGCTGCGGACGAGGAGGTAGACGACGCCGACGCTCAGCAGCACCACGGCCCAGGCGACCGCCCGCATCCACCAGCTGTTCGCGCCGGTGAGGATGTAGTCGAGGGAGCCGATGTCGAAGTTGCCGGTGCCGAAGAACGACAGATCGGTGACCGGGCCGCGGAAGTCCTGTCCCTCGATCCCCTGGGGACCACCGGTGTGCTCGTTGAACGTGGTGGCGCGTCCGACGTACCGCACGATCTCGGCCGCGGAGATGGTGACGATCGCGAGGTAGTCACCGCGCAGCTTCAGCGTGGGGACACCCAGCACGACCGCGAACAGCGCGGACGCGAGGAGACCGATCACGACCGCGAACAGCAGCGGCACGCCCTCGACGATGGAGATCGCGAACCCGTAGGCGCCGAGCAGCATGAAGCCGGCCTGCCCCATGTTGAGCAGCCCGGTGTAGCCGAAGTGGATGTTGAGCCCGATCACGGCCACCGCGACCGCTGCGGTCTGCGGATCGAGGGCCTGGTCGAGCATGTTGTCACCGACCCGGGTCGGCCACCCGAGATCGACGCCGACGAACGCCAGCAGCATGATCAGCACGATCAGGGCGCCGAGTCCCCAGGCGACGTACCCGAACATCTCGCGGGTGCGGCTGCTGAGCAGCGGTCCGCCGGCCTCGCCACCTGCCGCGGCGGTGACGGCTGCGGCGGTCTCGCTGATGTCGGCGGTGACGCCCTGAGCGGCGACCTCGTCCTCGGCGACGGCGGCCGGGGTGTCGGTCTCGGTCTTCTTCCTGTTGAACACCATCGTCGTCCTCCTAGCCGATCCGCTCAGGTCGTCCGAGCAGGCCCTGCGGTCGGACCAGCAGCAGCAGGATGAGGATCACCAGCGCTGTGGCGTACTTGAAGTCGCTCGGCATTCCGAAGACGGGGGACACCTCGACGACGTAGCCGATGATCAGCGAGCCGAGGAGGGCGCCGAACGCGGTGCCGAGACCGCCGAGCGTGACGGCTGCGAAGAGCAGCAGCAGGATCTGCAGGCCGGAGTCCCACTTCACGCCGTTGACCACCAGCGCGTAGAGCACGCCGGCGAGCCCGGCGAACGCCGCGGCGACCGTCCAGACCAGGCGGATGACCCTGTCGACGTCGATGCCGGAGGCCGCCGCCAGCGCCGGGTTGTCGGCGACCGCGCGGGTGGCCTGCCCGATCCGCGTGCGCAGCAGCACGAAGCCGACCGCGATCAGGAGCACCGTGGCGATCACCATGGCGATGATCGACTGGTAGGTGATGCCGACCGGTCCGATGTCCACGCTCTCCGGGATGCCGGTGACGACGCGGATCGTCTCGGTGTCGATCAGCTGGAAGACGTACTGCAGCGCCAGTGACATGCCGATGGTGACGATCATCAGCTGGATGATGCCGAGCCCTCGTCGCCGTAGCGGTTGCCAGAGTCCGCGGTCCTGGACCCAGCCGAACGCGCCGCAGATGACGGTCACCAGGGCGACCGCCGGCCACAGCGGCAGTCCGACGTTCTGCACCAGGATGTAGCCGGTGAAGCCACCCATCGTGAGGAGCTCGGCGTGGGCGAAGTTGGAGAGGCCGGTCGTGCCGTAGATCAGCGAAAGACCGATCGATGCGAGCGCGAGGAGCAGGCCGAGCCGGAGGCCGTTGACCGAGCTCTGCAGGAAGTAGTCCCAGTCGCTGCTGTCAGCCTGGTAGTCCTCGGACCGGATGCCGAGGATCACCGGCTGCCCGCTGGCGAGGCCACCGAGCTGTCCGTTCACGACCACGGAGTTGCCGGGACCCTTCAGCAGCTTGTTCTCCGACGGCAGTGCCTCGACCCCGTCGGGGAGGGAGTCCTCCACGATCTCCACCTGGTAGCGCCCGGCCTCGGTGAAGGGGAAGCTCCACCGGCCGGTCTCGTCGGTCGTGACCGTGGTCGGCTCCGCACCGACCTTCGGGGCGCCCTTGTCGTCGACGGGCGTGATCAGCACGTCGACGCCCTCGAGCTTCTCCTCGCCGGTGTCGAGCGTGCCGGTGAGGCATCCCTGCTCGGCGCTGGCGCGGCATGGTTCGTCCTCAGCGTGGGCTGCCGTCGGTACCGCCAGGATCAACCCGACGAACAGCAGCGCCAACCAGCGCAGTCCCACTCGTAGCTCCCTCTAGGTCCGTACGCGAGATGCTTCACACCTCGCGGAGCAGGCAGCACTATATGCACCCCGGGGATGCGGGGTCATCGACCGAGGCCGTCCGACACCCAATCGTGACGGATCGAGCGACTGCCGGAAACGATCCGAGCGGCTACGAGACGGTGCCGCCGGGGACCCCGTGGGTCACCACGCCCTCGGCCACCTGGCGCATCGACATCCGCAGGTCCATCGCGGTCTTCTGGATCCAGCGGAACGCCTCCGGCTCGGTGAGCGAGAGCTGGTCCTGGAGGATGCTCTTCGCGCGCTCGACGGCCTTGCGGGTCTCCAGCCGGTCCTCGAGGTCGGTCACCTGGGCCTCGAGCTCGGCGATCTCCGCGAACCGGCTGACCGCCATCTCGATCGCCGGCACCAGGTCGGACTGCGTGAACGGCTTCACCAGGTAGGACATCGCCCCAGCGGCGCGGGAGCGCTCGACCAGGTCGCGCTGCGAGAACGCGGTCAGCATGACGACCGGCGCGATCCGCTGCCCGGCGATCGCCTCCGCGGCGGCGATCCCGTCGAGCACCGGCATCTTCACGTCGAGGATCACCAGGTCGGGCCGCAGCTCCTCGGCGAGCTCGATCGCCTTCTGCCCGTCTCCGGCCTGCCCGACCACGTCGTACCCCTCGTCGGCCAGCATCTCGGCCAGGTCCATCCGGATGAGGGTCTCGTCCTCGGCGATGACGACGGTGCGGGGAGCGGGCGTCTCGGTCACGGGGCCAAGGCTATCGGCACCTGCGTAGGGCCCGGAGGCCCGTATCCGTTACGTTTTCGTGCACTTGCCCCGGTATCCCAACCGGTAGAGGAAGCGGTCTCAAACACCGTCCAGTGTGGGTTCGAATCCCACCCGGGGCACCTCGTGCGGACGCCCGCCGTCGCCTACCCTGCGGTGATGGAGGTGCGGACCGAGCCCACGGACAAGTGGGTGCGCGGGTACGTCGGCGAGACGGTGGTGGTCGACAGCCGCGCGGCGCTGCTGTTCTGGGACCCGCTCCGGCCGGTGCCGGAGTACGCGTTCCGGCGCGAGGACGTCCGCACCGACCTGCTGCGGCCCGCGGCAGCGCCGACGGCCGGTCCGCACCCGTTCTACCCGCCCCACGGACCGGTGGCGGAGTGGTACGACGTCGTCGTCGGCGACCGCGTCGTCGAGCACGCGGCGTGGGTCCATCCCGACCCCGCCATCAGCGACCGGGTCGTCCTCAGCTGGCGCCCGGGCGTCCTCGACCGCTGGCTCGAGGAGGAAGAGGAGGTCTACGTGCACCCGCGGGACCCGCACAAGCGGGTCGAGGCCCTCCTCAGCTCGCGCCACGTCGTGGTCTCCCTCGAGGGGGTCGTGCTGGCGGACAGCCACTCCCCCGTGCTGCTCTTCGAGACCGACCTGCCCACCCGCTACTACCTCCCGCGGGTCGACGTCCGCCTCGACGAGCTGACGCCGTCGACCAACCGCAGCGCCTGCCCCTACAAGGGTTTCGCGGAGGAGTACTGGAGCCGGCCCGGGGTGGCGGAGGGCGACAACATCGCGTGGTCGTACGCCGCGCCGTTCCCCGCCGTGGCGCGGATCAAGGACCGGATCGCGTTCTACAACGAGCTCGTCGACATCACGCTCGACGGAGTACCGCAGCCCCGCCCCCGGTCGGTGTTCAGCAAGGCTTCGAACCGGCCGGTGGAGTAGCCGCGAGCTGAGGGACGTCCACGGCGTCCAGCGGCAAGGCGGAGGAGGGAGGCGGCCTTCGAGCGAAGCGGGCCGTCGACCGACGACAACGCAGCCGATGGATGCCGTGGACGTTCCTCAGCGCCGGCGGTAGGCGGGGGCGACCTCGTTGATCGCGTCGCCCATCCGGTGGATGCGGAGCGCGTTGGTGGAGCCGGGGATGCCCGGCGGGCTGCCGGCGACGATCACCACCAGGTCCCCTTCGGCGACCCGCCCGATCCGCAGCAGCTCCTCGTCGACCTGGCGCACCATCTCGTCGGTGTGCTCGACGGAGACCGTCTTGAACGCCTCGACACCCCAGGACAGGGCGAGTTGCGACCGGGCACGGGCCTCGGGGGTGAAGGCGAGCACCGGGATCGCGCTGCGCAGCCGGGCCAGCCGTCGCGCGGAGTCGCCGGACTGGGTGAAGGCGACGATGTACTTCGCGCCGACCCGCTGCGCGACCTCCTCGGCGGCCTTGGTGATGATGCCGGACCGGGTGTGCGGGTCCCAGTCGATCCGGCCGAACCGGCTGAAGGTGTCGTCGACCAGCGCGTGGTCCTCGGTGGCCGTCACGATCCGCGCCATCGTCTCGACGGTGTGGATCGGGTGGTCGCCGACGCTGGTCTCGCCGGACAGCATCACCGCGTCGGCGCCGTCGAGGACCGCGTTGGCGACGTCGCTCGCCTCGGCGCGGGTGGGGGCCGGGTTGTTCACCATCGACTCGAGCATCTGGGTGGCCACGATGACCGGCTTCGCGTTGCGCCGGGCGGCCACGATGATCCGCTTCTGGAGGAACGGCACCTCCTCCAGCGGGCACTCCACGCCCAGGTCACCGCGGGCCACCATGAACGCGTCGAACGCGTCGACCACCTCGTCGAGGTTGTCGATCGCCTGCGGCTTCTCGATCTTCGCGATCACGGGGAGCATGACGCCCTCCTCGCGCATGATCTTGCGGACGTCCTCGGCGTCGGCGGCGTTCCGCACGAAGCTCAGCGCGATGAAGTCGACGCCCAGTCGCAGGGCGAACCGAAGGTCGTCGGCGTCCTTCTCCGACAGCGCCGGGACCGACACCGCGACCCCGGGGAGGTTGATGCCCTTGTTGTTGCTGACCTTGCCCCCGACGAGCACCTCGGTCTCGACATCGGTGTCGGACACCGACACCACCCGGAGCCGGACCTTGCCGTCGTCGACGAGGATCGGGTCGCCCGCCTTGACGTCGCCCGGCAGGCCCTTGTAGGTCGTGCCGCAGATCTCGCCGTTGCCCTGCACGTCGCGCGTGGTGATCGTCCACCGCTGGCTGCGGTGCAGCTGCACCGGGCCGTCGGCGAACCGCTCGAGGCGGATCTTCGGCCCCTGCAGGTCGGCGAGGATGCCGACGCCCCGACCGCTCGCGTCCGACGCCTCCCGCACCAGGCGGTAGACCTCGGCGTGGTCGGCGTGGCTGCCGTGGCTCATGTTGAGCCGGGCGACGTCCATTCCCGCGTAGACCAGCTCCCGGATCCGTCGTTCGGAGCTGGTGGCCGGTCCCAACGTGCACACGATCTTTGCTCTTCGCACGCCCGCCAGCCTAGCGGCCGTTGGATCGATACAACGGCGACCCGGCTCGTTCGACCGAGCCGGATCGGCGCAGACGAGCCGGGTCGGTCAGACGGCGAGGGGACGTGCGGTCGGTGGGATCGGCGCCGGCAGCGTCGTCGACCCGGTGAGGTACGCGTCCACAGCCGCCGCCGCGGCACGGCCCTCGGCGATCGCCCACACGATGAGCGACTGGCCACGGCCCGCGTCGCCGGCGACGAAGACGCCCGGCACCGAGGACATGTAGGCCGCGTCGCGCACCACGTTGCTCCGGTTGTCGAGCTCGACGCCCAGCTGCTCGACCAGGCCCGGCCCCTGCGGACCGAGGAAGCCCATCGCGAACAGCACCAGGTCGGCCGGGATCTCACGCTCGCTGCCCTCGACCTCGACCAGCTGGCCACCCTCGAACCGGACCTCGACCAGGCGCAGCGCCCGGACGTTGCCCTCGTCGTCGCCCAGGAACTCCTTGGTCGACACCGAGTAGACCCGCTCGCCGGCCTCCTCGTGCGCCGAGGAGACGCGGAAGACCATCGGGTAGGTCGGCCACGGCTGGTTGTCGGGACGGCCCTCCGGGGGCTCCGGCAGGATCTCCAGCTGGGTGATCGAGGCGGCGCCCTGGCGGGTCGACGTGCCGAGGCAGTCGGCACCGGTGTCCCCGCCGCCGATGATCACGACGTGCTTGCCCTCCGCGGTGATCTGGCCCTCCACGGTCTCGCCGAGGGCGACCCGGTTGGCCTGCGGCAGGAACTCCATCGCCTGGTGGATGCCCTGGAGCTCCCGCCCGGGGACGGGAAGGTCGCGCGGCACGGTAGCGCCGATCGCGAGCACCACGGCGTCGTACCGGTCCTTCAGCGCGGCGCCGGTCAGGTCGCCGGCGCCCACCTCGACGCCCGAGCGGAAGACGGTGCCCTCGCGCTTCATCTGGTCGATGCGGCGCTCGAGGTGCTGCTTCTCCATCTTGAACTCGGGGATGCCGTAGCGGAGCAGGCCCCCCGGCTTGTCGTCGCGCTCGTAGACGGCGACCGTGTGGCCCGCGCGGGTCAGCTGCTGCGCCGCGGCGAGCCCTGCCGGGCCGGACCCGACGACGGCGACGGTCCTGCCCGACAGCCACTCCGGAGGCTGGGGTGAGACGTAGCCCGACTCCCAGGCCTTGTCGATGATCGAGACCTCGACGTTCTTGATCGTCACGGCCGGCTGGTTGATGCCGAGCACGCAGGCGGTCTCGCACGGCGCCGGGCAGAGCCGACCGGTGAACTCGGGGAAGTTGTTGGTCGCGTGCAGCCGCTCGATCGCGGCCTGCCAGTCGTTGCGCCAGACCAGGTCGTTCCACTCCGGGATGATGTTGCCGAGCGGGCAGCCCTGGTGGCAGAACGGGATGCCGCAGTCCATGCAGCGGCCCGCCTGCTCCACGATGATCGGCAGCAGTGCGCGGCCCGCCCCACCGGGGTAGACCTCCTGCCAGTCCTGGACGCGCTCCTCGACCGGACGGCGCTCCGCGACCTCGCGGTCGTGCTTGAGAAAGCCCTTCGGGTCAGCCATGCGCTGCTACCCCCTTCATTCCTGAGCGGCGGTACGCCGAAGATGGTTGCTGGGGGGTCCGCCGCTCATCCATGAAGTACCTCCATGACTCGGTGGGCAGCGGCGTCGGCGTCGAGGCCCTCGGCCTCCGCCTCGGCCTGGACGGTCAGCACCTTCGCGTAGTCGCGCGGCATGACCTCGGTGAACCGCGGCAGTGCGGCCTCCCAGTCGGCCAGCAGCGCCTGGGCAACCTTCGAGCCGGTCTCCTCGTGGTGCGTGCGGACGAGCTGCTCGAGCTCGGCGGCGTACTCGGCGCTCACCGGCCGCAGGTCGACCAGCTCGGCGTTGACGCGGATCTCCTTGAGGTCGAGGACCCACGCGATGCCGCCGGACATGCCGGCGGCGAAGTTGCGTCCGGTCTTGCCGAGGACGACGACGCGACCACCGGTCATGTACTCGCAGCCGTGGTCGCCGACGCCCTCGGTGACGACGCTCGCGCCCGAGTTGCGCACGCAGCACCGCTCGCCCACGCCGCCGCGGATGAGGATCTGCCCCGACGTGGCGCCGTAGGCGATCGTGTTGCCGGCGATGATGTGCTCGTCGGACTTGAACGGCGCCGACCGGTCGGGACGGATCACCAGTCGCCCACCGGACAGGCCCTTGCCGACGTAGTCGTTGGCGTCGCCCTCGAGCCGCAGCGTGATGCCACGCGGCACGAACGCGCCGAACGACTGACCGGCCGATCCGACGAGCGTCAGGTCGACGGTGTCGTCGGGCAGCCCGGCGCCGCCGTGCCTCTTGGTGACCTCGTGGCCGAGGATCGTGCCGACGGTGCGGTTGACGTTGCGGATCCGGAACTGGCCGCGGACCGGCTCGCCGGACTCGATCGCCGCCCTGGCCGCGGGCAGCAACTCGGTGACGTCGAGCGACTTCTCCAGGCCGTGGTCCTGGGTGCCGGTGTTGCGCACGTCCTGGTCGGGGAAGTGGGTGTCGGCGACCTGCACCTGGTGCAGGATCGGCGCCAGGTCGAGCCCGGCCGCCTTCCAGTGGTGCTGAGCCTCGCGGGTGTCCAGCGCCTGCACCTGGCCGACTGCCTCGTCGATGCTGCGGAAGCCCAGCGACGCGAGCAGCTCGCGCACCTCCTCGGCGATGAACTCGAAGAAGTTCACGACGTACTCGGCCTTGCCGGAGTAACGCGAGCGCAGGACGGGGTTCTGGGTCGCCACGCCGACCGGGCAGGTGTCGAGGTGGCAGACCCGCATCAGGATGCAGCCCGACACCACGAGCGGAGCGGTGGCGAAGCCGAACTCCTCCGCACCGAGCAGCGCCGCGACGACGACGTCACGACCGGTCTTGAGCTGACCGTCGGTCTGGACGACGATCCGGTCGCGCAGCCCGTTGAGCAGCAGCGTCTGCTGGGTCTCGGCGAGACCGAGCTCCCACGGACCACCGGCGTGCTTGAGCGACGTCAGCGGCGAGGCGCCGGTGCCGCCGTCGTGCCCGGAGATGAGCACCACGTCGGCGTGCGCCTTCGACACCCCCGCGGCGACGGTGCCCACGCCCACCTCGGACACCAGCTTCACGTGCACGCGCGCGCCCGGGTTGGCGTTCTTCAGGTCGTGGATCAGCTGCGCAAGATCCTCGATCGAGTAGATGTCGTGGTGGGGCGGCGGGCTGATGAGGCCCACGCCCGGCGTCGAGTGCCGGGTCTTGGCCACCCAGGGGTAGACCTTGTTGCCGGGCAGCTGCCCGCCCTCGCCGGGCTTCGCGCCCTGCGCCATCTTGATCTGGATGTCGTCGGAGTTCGTCAGGTACTCGGAGGTGACGCCGAACCGCCCGGACGCGACCTGCTTGATCGAGCTGCGGCGCTCGGGGTCGTAGAGCCGGTCGGCGTCCTCACCACCCTCGCCGGTGTTGGACTTCGCGCCCAACCGGTTCATGGCGATCGCCAGCGTCTCGTGGGCCTCGCGGCTGATCGAGCCGTACGACATCGCGCCGGTGGAGAACCGCTTGACGATCTCCGAGACCGGCTCGACCTCGTCGATCGGGATCGGCTCCCTGCCGATCTCGGCGGGGTCCCTGAACCTGAAGAGCCCACGGAGGGTCATCAGCTTCTCGGACTGGTCGTCGACCGCCTGCGTGTACTGCTTGAAGATGTCGTAGCGGCCGGTGCGGGTGGCGTGCTGGAGACGGAACACCGTCTCCGGGTTGAACAGGTGCGGCTCGCCCTCGCGGCGCCACTGGTACTCGCCGCCGATCTCGAGCTCGCGGTGGGCGGGCGCGATGCCGCCGCGCGGGTACGCCGAGGCGTGCCGCCGGGCCACCTCCTCGGCGATCGTGTCGAGCTCGACACCGCCGAGCTTCGACGTGGTGCCGGTGAAGTACCTGTCGACCACGGCCTGCGAGAGACCGATGCACTCGAAGATCTGCGCACCCGTGTAGGACGCGACCGTCGAGACGCCGATCTTGCTCATGACCTTCACGACGCCCTTGCCGAGCGCCTTGATCAGGTTGGTGACGGCCTGCTCCGGGTCGGCCTTGACGTAGTAGCCCTCCCGGGCGAGGTCCTCGACGGACTCCATCGCCAGGTAGGGGTTGACCGCGGCTGCGCCGTAGCCGACGAGAAGCGCGACGTGGTGGACCTCGCGGACGTCACCGGCCTCGATCAGCAGGCCGACCTGGGTGCGGGTCTTCTCGCGCACCAGGTGGTGGTGGACCGCGCCGGTCAGCAGCAGCGACGGGATCGGCGCCATCTCGGCGGTCGAGTGCCGGTCGGACAGCACGATGATCCGCGCGCCGCCGGCGATCGCCTCGCTGACCTCCTGGCAGATCTCGTCGAGCCGCTTCGCCATCGCCGCTCCCCCGCCCTCGACCGGGTAGAGGCCGCGCGAGACGTGGGTGATGAACCCCGGCATGTCTCCGTCGCGGTTGATGTGACGGATCTTGGCCAGGTCGTCGTTGGAGATGACCGGGAACGGCAGCACGACCTGCCGGCACGACGCAGGCGTCGGCTCGAGCAGGTTGGACTCCGGGCCGATGGTGCCGTTGAGGCTGGTCACCAGCTCCTCGCGGATCGCGTCGAGCGGCGGGTTGGTGACCTGTGCGAACAGCTGGCTGAAGTAGTCGAACAGCAGCCGCGGCTTGTCGCTCAACGCCGCGATCGGGGTGTCGGTGCCCATCGACCCCAGCGGCTCGCCGCCGGTGTTGGCCATCGGGGTGAGCAGGATGCGCAGCTCCTCCTCGGTGTAGCCGAAGACCTGCTGGCGACGGGTGACCGACGCGTGCGTGTGCACGATGTGCTCGCGGTCGGGGATGTCGTCGAGGTGGATCAGCCCGGCGTGCAGCCACTCCCCGTAGGGGTTCTCGGCGGCGAGCTCGGCCTTGATCTCCTCGTCCTCGATGATCCGGTGCTCGTCGGTGTCGACGAGGAACATCCGGCCCGGCTGCAGCCGGCCCTTGCGGACGATGGTGGCCGGGTCGAGGTCGAGCACGCCGACCTCAGAAGCCAGGACCACGAGGCCGTCGTCGGTGACCCAGAACCGCGACGGGCGCAGCCCGTTGCGGTCGAGCACGGCGCCGATCTGGGTGCCGTCGGTGAAGACGACGCAGGCCGGCCCGTCCCACGGCTCCATCAGCGAGGAGTGGAAGCGGTAGAAGTCGCGCCGCTGCTCGTCCATCTCGGTGTGGTTCTCCCACGCCTCGGGGATCATCATCAGCACCGCGTGGGGCAGGCTCCGCCCGCCCATGTGGAGCAGCTCGAGCACCTCGTCGAACGACGCGGAGTCCGACGCACCAGGGGTGCAGATCGGGTAGAGCCGCTCGAGCTCACCGGGGATCAGGTCGCTGGCGAGGAGCGCCTCGCGGGCCCGCATCCAGTTGCGGTTGCCCATGACCGTGTTGATCTCGCCGTTGTGGGCGATGAAGCGGAACGGGTGCGACAGCGGCCAGCTCGGGAAGGTGTTCGTCGAGAACCGCGAGTGCACGACCGCGAGCGCCGAGGCGATGCGCTCGTCCACGAGGTCGGGGAAGAAGTTGTCGAGCTGGTCGGTCGTCAGCATGCCCTTGTAGATCAGGGTGCGCGACGACAGCGACGGGAAGTAGACGTCGGTCTCGCGCTCTGCGCGCTTGCGCAGGCAGAACGCCCGGCGCTCGAGGGCCATGCCGGTGAACCGCTGGCCGGCGCCCTGGACGAAGACCTGGCTGAACGTCGGCATCACGCTCGCCGCCATGGTGCCGAGGATCGACGGGTCGACCGGCACGTCGCGCCAGCCGATCACGGCGAGGCCCTCCTCGGCGGCGATCTCCTCGATCCGCTGCCGGGTCTTCGCGACCTGCTCGTCGTCACCGGGCAGGAACGCGGTGCCGACGGCGTAGCAGAACCGCTCCGGCAGCTCGAAGCCCGCCTCGCGGGCCACCTCGCGGAGGAAGCCGTCGGGGACCTGCATCAGGATGCCGGCCCCGTCGCCCGAGTTGACCTCGGCGCCCGCCGCGCCTCGGTGGTCGAGGTTGCGCAGCGCGGTCAGGGCCTTCGCCACGATGTCGTGGCTGGCCTCCCCGGTCATGGTGGCCACGAAGGCGACGCCACAGGCGTCGTGCTCGTTGCGCGGGTCGTAGAGACCCTCGGGCGGCGGGAACGCGTGCGAGTAGGGCACCAGTGTTCTCCCGTCGGCTACGTCTGCGTCCGTGCCCGCTCGAGAGCGGGCGTTCACAGAAGGTGGGGCGCAAGGGACGTCACTGGCCCACGCGGCGGAAGTCTCAGGTTACCACCGTGTATCGAGGTGACTGCACCGACTAATCGTCGGTGGACACCTCGTCGGCGTCCTTCTGGGGCTGGCCGACAGCCTCGTCGGCCCCGCCGGCCCCGTCGGCCTCGTCGGCCCCGTCGGTCTTGTCGGTCTCCGGCGCCGGCTCGCGGCCCTCGAGGTAGACGGTGTCCTCCTGGCCCGGGTGCCGCCGGCCCATGACGACGAGGTAGGCCGCCGCGGCGACGAAGAGCACGATCGACGTCCAGACGTTGAACCGCAGGCCGAGGACGTCCTCGAGCTGCACGTCGTCGATCCGGAGGTACTCGATCCAGCCGCGGCCGAGCGTGTAGGCCATCACGTAGACGGCGAGGACGCGGCCGTGGCCCAGTCGGTAGCGGCGCTCGAGCCAGATCACGACGGCGAAGGCCAGCAGGTTCCAGATGCACTCGTAGAGGAACGTGGGGTGGAACGTCGTGCCGACCTCGAACGTGCAGGTGCCCGATCCCTCCGGGTAGTCGCAGCCCGTCGGCCAGTGGCTGCGGTCGATCTCGAGGCCCCACGGCAGGTCGGTCGGCCGGCCGTAGAGCTCCTGGTTGAACCAGTTGCCCCAGCGGCCGATGGCCTGCGCGACCAGCACCCCGGGGGCGAGCGCGTCGACGAGCGGGAGGAACCGGATGCCCTTCGCGCGGCAGCCGAGGTAGGCGCCGAACGCGCCGAGCGCGACGCCGCCCCAGATGCCGAGGCCGCCGCGCCAGACGTAGAGGGCGGTGACCGGGTTCTGCCCGTCGCCGAAGTAGCGCTCCCAGTCGGTGGCCACGTGGTAGAGCCGGGCGCCGATGATGCCGAACGGGACGGCCCAGATGGCGATGTCCTGGACGTCGCCGGGGCGGCCGCCACGGGCGACCCAGCGGCGCTCCCCGATCCAGATGGCGGCGACAATGCCGAGGATGATGCAGAGCGCGTAGCCACGGATCGGCACCGGCCCCAGGTCCCAGACGCCGTCGGAGGGGCTCGGGATGGTGAGGAGCACGAGGGGGTCGATGAGATCAAGGAGCAAGGTCGTTCCTCACGTCATTCCCCCAGCAGGATCTGGATGTCGGTAGCGAGCTCTGGCGCGGATGTCTCCTGGTTCCAGACCACCACGGCCTCGTCGTTCTCGTCGATGCCGAGCACGAACGTCGAGTGTCCGCCGAGATCGTAGCCACCGCTGGGCAGCTTCTTGCCGTCACTGACGTACAGGTGCAGCGGATCGCCGGCCGCGACGATGTCCTCGAGGTCGCCGGTGAGGCCGATGAAACCCTCCCCGTAGCCGTCGAGGTAGTCGCGCAGCGTCGCGGCGTCGTCACGCGCCGGGTCGGTGGTGACGAAGACCATGTCGACCTGCTCGCGCTCCTCGTCGTCGAGCCGGTTGAGCGCGGCGCCGATGTTGTTCATGACCAGCGGGCAGATGTCCGGGCAGTGGGTGTAGCCGAAGAAGACGACGGTCATCGGCTTGTCGGTGTCCTCGGCGAGGGAGTACGGCGCGCCCTCGGTGTCGGTGAGCTCGATGGTCGGCGCCGGGTAGGGCTGGTCGAGCCGCGCCCCGGTGAACTCGTCGGGGTCCGGCCCGCCACCGCACGCGGACAGGAGGAGGACCAGCGCGGCAGCGGCAGCGCCCCAGCCGCGCGCGTGCACGGTCAGGACCGCACTCCCCGGGCCAGGTCCTCGGTCAGCGCCACCAGCGCCTTCCGGGCGCCGTCGAGGTCGCCGGGGTGGTCGAGCAACGCCCGGACGAACGCGGACCCCACGATCACGCCGTCGGCGTAGGAGGCCACCTCGGCCGCCTGGGCGCCGTTGCTGACGCCGAGACCGACGCCGATCGGCAGGCCGGGAGCGGAAGCCTCGATGGCGGACCTGGTGCGGGCGACGAGCGGCCCGGCGAGGTCGCTGGACGTCTCGCGGGCACCGGTGACGCCCATGACCGCGGTCGCGTAGACGAAGCCCCGGCAGGCGGCCGTCGTGAGCGCGATCCGCTCGTCGGTCGACGACGGCGCGACGAGGAAGACCTTGTCGAGGTCGCGGGCGTCGGCGGCGGCGATCCACTCCGGCGCGAAGTCCGGCGTCAGGTCGGGCGTGATCAGGCCGGCGCCGCCGGCGTCGTACAACCCCTGCGCGAAGCGGTCGACGCCGAACCGTTCGATCGGGTTCCAGTAGGTCATGACCAGCGTCGGGACGCCGGTCGAGGCGACCGCCTCGACCACGCGCAGCACGTCGGTGGTGCGGATGCCGGCGTCGAGCGCCTGCTGCGCTGCAGCCTGGATCGTGGGTCCGTCCATCACGGGGTCGCTGTAGGGCAGGCCGATCTCGATGATGTCGCAGCCGGCGTCGACCATCGCGTGGAGCGCGGCGATGCTGCCGTCGACCGACGGGAAGCCTGCGGGCAGGTACCCCACCAGCGCGGCGCGACCTTCGGCGCGCGCCTTGTCGTAGGCGACGCCGACGGTGGTGCTCACGCGCGCTCCCCTGCCGTGCCGAGACCGAAGTACTCCAGGGCGGTGCCCATGTCCTTGTCGCCGCGACCGGACAGGTTGACGAGGATCGTCTCTCCCGGGCGCTCCTTGGCGACCTCGAGCGCTCCGGCGATCGCGTGGGCCGACTCGATCGCCGGGATGATGCCCTCGGTGCGCGCGAGCAGGGCCATGGCGTCCATCGCCGCAGCGTCCGTCACCGGGAGGTACGACGCCCTGCCGCTCGCTGAGAGCGCCGCGTGCTGCGGACCGACGCCCGGGTAGTCCAGGCCGGCCGAGATCGAGTGCGACTCGACGGTCTGGCCGTCCTCGTCCTGGAGCACGAACGTGCGTGCGCCGTGGAGGACGCCGATGCTGCCGGCGAAGATCGTGGCCGCGTGCCGGCCGGTGTCGACGCCGTCGCCTCCGGCCTCGAAGCCGTAGATCGCGACCTCCGGGTCGTCGAGGAAGCCAGCGAACAGGCCGATCGCGTTGGAGCCGCCGCCGACGCACGCCGCGATCGCGTCGGGCAGCCGGCCGGTGAGGTCGAGGCACTGTCGGCGCGCCTCGTCGCCGATGCTGCGGACGAAGCTCAGCACCAGGCTGGGGAACGGGTGCGGCCCGGCGGCGGTGCCGAACAGGTAGGCCGTGTGGTCCACGCTCGCGACCCAGTCGCGCAGCGCCTCGTTGATCGCGTCCTTGAGCGTGCGGGATCCGCTCGTGACCGGCACCACCTCGGCGCCGAGCAGCTGCATGCGGGCGACGTTGAGCGCCTGCCGCTCGGTGTCGACCTCACCCATGTAGACCGTGCAGTCGAGTCCGAGGTAGGCCGCCGCGGTCGCCGAGGCGACGCCGTGCTGGCCGGCCCCGGTCTCGGCGATCACCCGGGTCTTGCCCATCCGCTTGGTGAGCAGCGCCTGGCCGAGCACGTTGCGGATCTTGTGGGCTCCGGTGTGGTTGAGGTCCTCGCGCTTGAGCAGGATCCGTGCGCCGGCGTGCTCGGAGAGCCGGTGCGCCTCGTAGAGCATGCTCGGGACGCCGGCGTAGTTCTGCAGCAGGCCCTCGAACTCCTGGAGGAACGAGGGATCGACCATCGCCTTCTGCCAGGCGACCTCGAGCTCGTCGAGGGCGGCGATCAGCGCCTCCGGCATGAACCGGCCGCCGAAGCTGCCGGCGCCGCCGTACCACCCGTGCAGGTCGGCGTCGTACTGGGCGTCCTGGGGGGCGTTCACGCCTCAACTCCCGTCATGGCCGCGACTGCCTCGCGCGGCGCTCCGTCCTTGACCAACGCCTCGCCGACGAGGACCACGCGGGCGCCCTCGGCCACGTAGCGCTTCACGTCGGTCGGCCCGCTGATGCCGGACTCGGCCACCAGCACCCGGTCGTCCGGGACGAGCGGCGCCAGCCGGGTGAACGCGTCGGGGTCGACCTCGAGGGTCTTGAGGTTGCGGGCGTTGACGCCGATCAGCTCGGCACCGAGCGCGACCGCGCGCTCGGTCTCGGCCTCGTCGTGCACCTCGACCAGCACGGTGAGCCCGAGCGAACGGGCCTCCGCGTGCAGCCGCCGCAGCTCGTCGTCGTCGAGGGCGGCGACAATCAGCAGCGCCAGGTCGGCCCCGGCCGCACGAGCCTCGAGCAGCTGGTAGCCGGTGACGATGAAGTCCTTGCGCAGCAGCGGCACGTCCACGGCCGCGCGCACCGCCCGCAGGTCGTCGAGGCTGCCGCCGAACCGCCGCTGCTCGGTGAGCACGCTGATCGCGGCGGCGCCGCCGGCGGCGTACTCCTGCGCCAGCGAGGCCGGGTCCGGGATGTCGGCGAGCTCGCCCTTGCTGGGGCTGCGCCGCTTCACCTCGGCGATGACGCTCGAGCCGGAACGGCGGAAGTGCGGCATCGGGTCGCGCGGCGCGGGCGCCTCGGCGAGGAGGGCGCGGAGGTCGGCCGCGGGCACGGTCGCCTCGCGCGCCGCCAGGTCCTCGCGGACACCGGCGACGATGTCGTCGAGGACCGACATCTTCCCTCCATGAGCTCGTCTTCCCCGCTCGAATCCGTTCGATCGACGGGTTTCCAGTGTCCCACGGGATGGATATCGTCACGACACCGCCCGGGATCCGACCGGGCTCCGACGAAGGGTGTTCCCGCGTGAGCTACAACCAGCCTCCCCCGCCGCCCGGAGGCGGCTACGGCGCCCCGCAGCCCGCTTACGGCGGCGGCGGCCAGGCCGAGCACCCCCAGGGCACCACGATCCTGATCCTGGGCATCGTGGGACTGGTGTGCTGCGGTATCGCCGCGATCGTCGCCTGGATCATGGGCAACAAGGCGCAGGCGGAGATCGACGCGGGCCAGTACGCACCGACGAGCACCGTCAAGATCGGCCGCATCCTCGGCATGGTCGGCACCATCCTCACCGCGCTCGGCCTGGTGTTCTACCTGCTGTTCTTCGTGCTCCTGGCATCCAGCTGACTCACCGGGCCGGTGCCGGCGGCTAGGCTCGCCAGCCCGTCCCGGAACCGGTCCGGGCCGTCACGAAGGGCACCACGTGAGCAACGAACCTCCCCCGTACGGCAGTCCGCCGCCCCCGCCGCCTCCCGGCGGTGGTGGGTACGGCGCTCCCCCGCCCGGCGGCGGGTACGGCGGCTACGGCGGTCCGCCGCCCGGCGGCGGGTACGGCGGCTACGGCCAGCCTCCTGGCTTCGGTCCGCAGCAGAGCACGTCGGTCATGGCGATCATCTCGCTCGTCACCGGCATCCTCGGGATCCTGTGCTGCGGGTGGTTCATCTTCAGCATCGCAGCGCTGATCCTCGGCTTCCTCGGAAGGAACGAGATCAACCAGTCGCAGGGGACCAAGAAGGGTGCCGGACTGGCGCTCGCAGGCTTGATCCTCGGTGCCGTCGGGATGGCACTCGGCATCCTGAACTGGGTCCTGATCCTGGCGACCGACGCCTCGTACTTCTACTTCGGCTGACCGGACGTCGGCGGGGTCAGGGCGCCAGCCATGATCCCGCCGGCGTGTTCCGCAGCACGGTGAAGACCGCCATCACGGCGATCAACGCCATGCCGGAGAAGGTCATCGCCCGCTCCGACGGGTCCCACGCGCGGCCGCGCCACCGGCCGATGCTCCAGCGGGCGAACACGTAGACGAGCAGCGGGATCGCCGCCACGAACAGCAGGTTGCTCGACGCGGCCTCGACGACCTGCAGGTTGGTCAGGTCGTTGACCGCGCGCAGCCCGCCGCACCCGGGGCACTCGACCCCGAACACGGCCTTGGTGGGGCAGATGCCCCAGGTGCCCTGCTCGTGCGGGTCGCGGAGGTGCAGCGCGACGGTCGCCGCGGCGAGGCCGCCGACCACCAGCGCCGGGGGCACCATCCGCCGCCAGCGCGCACCGTTCCCGGAGCGGTCGAGGGCGGCGGTGCTCACGATGACGCCGGCGTCAGTGACTGCTCTGGTGCAGGCCGGCCTTGTCCATCGCGACGAAGACGACGGCCGCGAGCAGCACGATGGCGACGCCGATCCAGAACACCACGTAGCTGATCGGGTCGAGCATCAGCCCCACGCCGCCCACGACGAAGCCGGCCAGCGCCACGACGACGGCGGTCCAGGCTGCGGGGGTGTTGCCGTGGTTGTCAGACATGCAGGCGCTCCTCGGGTTCCGGTGACGTCGGGAAGTCTAGTGGGGGGCCTCGTCCGTCGGGTCCTCCCCCTCGTCCATGGACCTCCACAGGTCGAGACTGGTGCGCTCCTCGACCGGGGTCTCGGAGTCGCGGGTCGGGGCCGCGCCCTGACCGGACGGGGCGTCGTACCGCGCGCCCATCTCGGGCCAGTCAGGAGCCAGGCGGAACGCGGCCACGGCGGCCGCCAGCGCCGGCACCGAGGCGACGAGCGCGAGCCAGAACCACCCCGTGTACTCGATCGGCGCGTGCAGCTCGATCTCGACGTCCTCGCGCTTGGCGAACCCCTCGATCACCAGCACCACCAGGACCCCCGCCGACGCGAGCGCGGCCAGGGCGGCGAGGATCCGGCGGGTGACCCGCCGGGTGACGAGGACGACGCCCCAGCAGGCCAGCATCACCAGGCCGAAGGCGCCGGCCAGCGGCAGCTCCTTGACGTTGTCGCCCTGCGCGATGGCGCCGGCACCCAGCTGCTCGAGGTGCTGCGGCTGGACCTGCATCAGCGCCCGATGACCCGCGAGCGCCACCAGCCCGCTCGCCGCGATCCCGAGGATCGCGACCGGCCAGAAGGTGCGGGCGGCGCGCGGCTCCGCGCGCAGGTCCGTGCCCGGATCGGGCGTGGTCATCCGAGGAGCCCGTCGTCGAAGCAGGTGCGGGTGCCGGTGTGGCAGGCCGGACCCTCCTGGTCGACCTTCAGGAGCAGCGTGTCGCCGTCGCAGTCGAGCCGGATCTCCTTGACGTGCTGCTTGTTGCCGGACGTCTCGCCCTTGACCCAGTACTCCTGCCGCGAGCGGCTCCAGTACGTCGCGCGGCCGGTCGTCAGGCTGCGGTGCAGCGCCTCGTCGTCCATCCACGCCAGCATCAGCACCTCACCGGTGTCGTGCTGCTGGACGATCGCCGGGAGCAGGCCGGCGTCGTTGCGCGTGAGCCGGGCGGCGACGGCGGGATCGAGGCCGGGATCGGAAGAGGTCACCCGGCCCATTATCCGTGCTGCGCGACCCAGGACGCGTGCAGTCCCGCGTAGACCGACCCCTGCTCGCGGGCCAGCTCCGTGTGCGGTCCGCGCTGCACGATCCGGCCGCGGTCGACCACGACCACCTCGTCCGCGGCCTCGGCGGTCGACAGCCGGTGCGCGATCGTGACCGAGGTGCGGCCGGTCATCAGCCGGTCGAGCGCACGCCCGATCCTGGTCTCCAGCTCGGGGTCGACCGCGCTGGTGGCCTCGTCGAGCACCAGCAGGTCGGGGTCGGCGAGCTGGGCCCTGACCAGCGCGACCAGCTGCCGCTCCCCCGCCGAGAGCGACTCCCCGCGCTGACCGACCCGGGTCGCGAGACCGTCGGGCAGCCCGGCGAGCCAGTCGCCGAGACCGAGCTCGGCGGCGGCCGCGGTGATCTCCTCCTCGCTCGCGTCGAGCCGGCCGTAGCGCGCGTTCGCCGCGAGCGTGTCGTCGAAGAGGAACCCCTCCTGCGGCACCAGCACCACGCTGGACCGCAGCGACTCCTCGGTGATGTCGCGCAGGTCGATGCCGTCGAGCAGGACCCGCCCCTCGGTGGGGTCCATCAGCCGGGTCAGCAGCTTGGCCAAGGTGGACTTGCCCGACCCGGTCTCGCCGACGACCGCGACCCGGCGCCCGGCCGGGATCGCGAGGTCGATCTCGCGGAGCACGGGCGGGCCGCCCGGGTAGGAGAAGGTGACGCCGTCGAACCTGACGTCGAGGGCACCCTCGGGCAGCACCGTGCCGTCGGGGCCGGGGTCGA
The DNA here is from genome assembly GCF_003160695.1 of Nocardioides silvaticus. Taxonomy (GTDB): domain Bacteria; phylum Actinomycetota; class Actinomycetes; order Propionibacteriales; family Nocardioidaceae; genus Nocardioides; species Nocardioides silvaticus. The sequence continues at coordinate 191,229 of NZ_QGDD01000002.1, read as the reverse complement.
CCAGGTCGGCCGGTGTGTCGAGGATGCCGATCACGCGGCGCCACCCGGCGATCGCGTTCTGGGCGTCGGTGAGCACCTGGGTGCCGAACTGCACCGGTCCGACGAACAGGGTGACGAGGAAGGCGAACGCCAGCACCTCACCGGCGGTGATGTCGTGCGCCCAGAGCCGGCCCTGCCCGAGCCAGATCCCGACGACCAGCACGCCGGCGTTGGCGAGGCCGGCGGACAGGCCGCCGAGCGAGAACGAGAACGCCGTGAAGCCCTGGGCGCGGGTCGAGGCCGCCTGGTGCTTCGCCACCGCCGCGTCGATGCGCTCCTGGGTCCGGGCCTCGACGGCGTAGGAGCGGACCACCGCGGCGCCGACCACGGGCTCGGAGATCGCGGACAGCATCACGCCGACCTGGCGGCGAACGGTCGCGTAGGCCGCCGACAGCTTGCGCTGGAAGTAGCGCAGGCTCAAGAACAGGGGCGCGAAGCAGATCCACACGACCAGCGCGAGCTGCCAGCTGTAGACCACCATCACGACGGTCGCGACCAGGATCTGCCCGATGCTGACGATGAAGAGCAGGCCGCCGAAGACGAGGAACTGGCTCACCTGGTCGACGTCGCTGGTCACCCGGGACACCAGCGCCCCGCGGCGCTCGGTGTTCTGCGTCAGCAGCGGGAGGTCGTGGACGTGGCGGAAGGCCTTGACCCGCAACGTCGCCAGGCCGCGCTCGGAGGTCGAGAACAGCCGCGCCGTCATGGCGTACGACGCCCAGCTGGTCACGACGATCGCGACGGCCGCCGCGATCGCCAGCCAGGTGGTGAAGGCGGCGTCCGGCCCACCGGGCCCGCGCAGGCCGCGGTCGATGGTCTGCTGCACCGCGATCGGGACGATGACCTGGCCGACCGAGGCGAGGACGGCGAGCGCGAGCGTCTTCCCGATGCCCTCGGTCAGTTCGGGCGAGTGGGAGATGCCGCGGCGGATGGTCTCCATGGCGCCGAGGTCCTCGCCGGTGTCGAGCATGGTCACGGCGCCACCACCTCCTCGGGCTCGCCGAGCGGGTGGTCCTGCTGCTCGTAGGCGTTGACGAGGCGCGCGTAGTCGTCGTTGCGCGCCACCAGCTCCCGGTGGGGTCCGCGATCGACGATCTCGCCGTCGGAGAGGAACAGCACCTCGTCGGCGAGCCCGATCGTCGCCTTGCGGTAGGCGACGACGACCAGCGTCGAGTCGCCCCCCGCCCCCTTCAACGCGGCGAGGATCCGGGCCTCCACCTCGGGGTCGACGGCGGAGGTGGCATCGTCGAGGACGAGCAGCCGCGGCCGGCGCACCAGTGCCCGAGCCAGCGAGATCCGCTGCCGCTGCCCGCCGGAGAGGGACGTGCCGCGCTCGCCGAGCCGGGTGTCGAGCCCGTCGGGAAGAGCGGCGACGAAGCCGTCGGCCTGGGCGGTGCGCAGCGCTGCCCAGACCTCGTCGTCGGCCACGTCGGCGCCGAGCGTGACGTTGCCGCGAACGGTGTCGTCGAAGAGGAACGCGGTCTGCGGCACGACGGCCAGCACCTCGGCCAGCTCCCCGCGGGCGAGGTCGCGCAGGTCGATGCCGTCGACGCGGATGCCGCCGGCGTCGACGTCCACCAGGCGGCTCAGCAGGTTGGTGAGCGTGCTCTTGCCGGACGCTGTCGCACCGACGAGGGCGACCGTGCGCCCGGGCTCGACGGTGAAGGTCACGTCGCGGAGCAGCGGCCGGTCGGCGTGGTAGCCGTAGCGGAGGCCCTCGACCTCCAGCAGCGCACCGGCCTCGGAGAAGGGAGCCGCCGCGTCGCCGTACGGCATCTTGCCGGAGGCGCGCAGCACCGCGTCGACGCGGCGGTAGCCGACCACGCTGCGGGGGAACTCCCCGAGCAGCCAGCCGATGGAGCGGATCGGGAACGAGACGATGGTGAGCAGGTAGGCGACGGTGACCACGTCGCCGGCGTCGGTCGCGCCGGAGAGCACGCGGTGCACGCCGAGCACCAGCACGACCAGCACCGCGAGGTTGGGCAGCGCCGCGAGGGTCGGGTCGAACGCGGCGCGGATCCGGCCGACCTTGATGTTCGTCTCGCGCAGGTCCTCGGCCATCGCCCGGAACCGGGCGGTCTCCTCCGGCTCACGACCGAGGGTCTTGATCACCATCGCGCCGTCGAACGACTCGTGCGCGATCTCGCTGAGCTCGGCGCGCAGCTGCTGGGCGCGGGTGGCCCAGCCCTGCGCCAGCCGCTGGTAGACCACGTTGGTCGCGATCACCAGCGGGAAGACGAGGAGGCCGACGAGCGCGAGCACGAGGTCGGCGAACAGCATCTGGAAGACTGCGATGATCATCATCGCGACGGTGCCGACGGCCATCGGCAGCGGCGCGATCGGGCCCCACGCGGCCTCGACGTCGGAGTTGGCGTTGGACAGCAGCTCGCCGGTCGGGTGCCGCTGGTGCCACTCCATGGGGAGCGAGAGGTACTGCCGGGTGACGGCGCGGCGGGTGCGCGCCTGCATCCGGTACTGCATGACGCCGGCCCCGAGCCTGCGGGCGACGATGCCGACGGCCCGCAGGATCGCGACGCCCATGAACAGCGCCAGCACCGCCCACAGCATCCCGGCGCCGATCTCGCCGTCGCGGAACGCCGGCAGCACGACGTGGTCGGTGGACCAGCCGAGCACCCACGCGTCGGCCACGGTCAGCGCGCCGAAAAGGAGGCTGCCGACGGTGGAGATCCCGAAGATCCAGGGCTCCCGCTTGATCGCGACCCAGAGTACGGCGAAGCCGGCGCCCGTCGTACCGGCGCCACTCTGCCGCTCGTCCGTCACTTCGGTCCTGCTCCTGTCCGTCGCCCCACGCAACCGGGCGGGGGGTGCAGCGTATTCCCCGCGTCGGACAGCGGTTCAGGCGCTCCCGACGAATTGCACCGCTCGGACCGACATGTGGAAGACCGTCATCGCGCCGCGGATGATGACCAGGAACCCGTCCGGGCCGTCCCGGTAGACCGTGCGGCCCTGCGGGGAGAACGGGTCGGGCGGGTCGAACTCGAAGGCCTGCTTCCGCGCCGCCGCCATCGCCTCGTCCCGGGTCAGGTGGTAGGTCTCGCTGACCCCGACGATCGTCGGGGGCTTCGCCTGTCCGTTGTTCGAGTACTCGATGGCGACCCGCCACCGCTCGCCGTGCGCGTCCTCGGGGGCCGGCGTCGCGGTCTCGTCGGGTGAGTACACCTCGTAGCTGGTCACCGTCGCGTCCTTCCCGGTCGGGTCGTCGTGCAATCCTGCCCTCATGACGTCCTTCGCCCGTGCCGAGCGTGCCCGCCTCTGCGACCTCGCCGTCGAGGCAGGTCCGGATGCTCCCACGCTGTGCGGGGACTGGACGGTCCGCGACCTGATGGCCCACCTGGTGCTCCGCGAGAACAGCCCGCTCTCGGCGGGCGTCGTCGTGCCTGCGCTGGCAGGCGTCACCGAACGCGCGACCGCGCGCACGGCCGAGAAGAAGACGTTCGAGGAGCTGGTCGAGAAGGTCCGGAAGGCCCGCAACCCGATGGGAGCGCTGAAGGCGGTCGACCAGGCCCTCAACACCGCGGAGTACTTCGTGCACCACGAGGACGTCCGCCGGGCCGTCCCCGGCTGGGAGCCGCGCACCCTCACGTCCGGGGAGCAGGACGCGCTCTGGCGGGTCGTCCGCGTCTCCGGGAAGGGCCTGGTTCGGCCCGCCGGGGTCCCGGTCGTCGCGCGCCGCTCCGACACCGGCGACACCTCGACGCTGCGCGCCGGGTCCGCCCCCGTCACCGTGACCGGCGAGCCGCAGGAGCTGCTGCTCTTCGTCTACGGCCGTCAGGAGACGCGCGGCCTCACCTTCGAAGGTCCGGACGACAGCGTCGCGCAGCTGCGCGAGGCGCGGCTCGGGATCTGAGCGGCGACACCGACCCCGGCACGGCGATGTCCTCGACGATCGAGATCACCTTCGACGACCCCGGCCGCAGCTCGCCCTGACGTCGCCGGGCGCCGTCGCCATCGATCAGGAATCGAGAAGCGAGCCGCGCCCACGCGCTCCTAGGGTCGGGTCGAAGCCACGACGAGAGGACTGCAGATGACGAAGAACGGGTCGGGCGGGTTCAGCGACGTCGAGCGCGCTGCCATGAAGGAGCGCGCCGCGGAGCTGCGCGCGGAGAAGGGCGGCAAGAAGGCCGCGGCGGCGCTCGACGACCTCCTCAAGAGCATCGCGGCGATGCCGGACGACCAGCGCGTCGTCGCCGAACGGATCCACCTCATCGTCACCGAGGAAGCTCCCGACCTCCGCCCGAAGACGTGGTACGGCCAGCCGGCGTGGACCAACGCCGACGGCAAGGTGGTCGTGTTCTTCCACTCCGCCGCCAAGTACGGCACCCGCTACAACACCCTGGGATTCGAGGAGGCCTCCCACCTCGACCAGGGCGTGATGTGGCCGACGTCGTTCGCGATCACCGGACCGCTCGACGCCGCAGCCGAGGAGCAGATCGCCGAGCTCGTACGACGGGCGGCCGGCTGACCCGCCGGCCCGCTAGGCGTAGTCGGCGTAGAGCCGCTGATCGGTTCCGTCGACGGTCATCGACCCGCCGTACGGGACGATCCACTGCGGCCGGGTGTGGCCGAACGGTGGCCCGACGACGACCACCGCGTCCGGGTTGTAGTGCCGTAGCGCCTGGACCGCAGTGTCCCGCTGCTCCGCCCGGTGGGTCCGGCGCTCCTCGACCGACGAGCGTCGCTCTCGGCTCGACGCCGGCGGGCGGCCGACCACGACGGCGTCGACGGCGGCGAGCAGGCCGCGTTCGCCGAGCGAGCGCAGGATCCAGCCGAACTCCCGCGCCGGGATCACCTCCTCCGACGTCTCGAGCAGCAGGACCCCGCCTTCGAGCACCTGCGGATCGGCCGGGAACCGCCCGGCGGTGAGGATCCACTGGAGCACCTCGATGCATCCGCCCCAGGTGCGGCCGGTGACCGATCGCGCCGGCCCCGCCCAGCTCCAGGGCTCGGTCGGCTCGCGATCGCCGTTCTCGCGCAGCGCCCGCGGATCCTGCCAGTCGAGCCCGAAGTCCTCGGACTCCCCCGGCTCGGTGATCTCGAGCCGCTCCCCGGTCAGCAGTGCCGCGCGCAGCGACTGCTGGTGGACGGGGTCGACGCCCGGTCCGGGGCCGAGGTGGACCTGGGTCGATCCGCCGTAGAACGACGCGACACCGTTGGTCCACAGCCAGCTCGCGAGGTTGGTGTTGTCGCTGTAGCCGAGGAACGGCTTGGGGTCGGCCCGGACGGGTTCTGGGTCGAGGTGCGGGATGACGGTGATCTGGTCCTCGCCGCCGAGCGTCGCGATCACGGCGCGGATGTCGGGGTCGGCGAACGCCGCGTTGAGGTCGGCGGCCCGCTCCTCCGGTGTTCCCTGCTTCCGCGTCGTCGGGAACTCGACCGGGACCAGGCCGGTGACCTGCTCCAGCCGCGCGAGCCCCTGCTCGTGCACCGCCGGCGCCACCTCGGGTCCCGCGAACGACGGCGAGAGGACCGCGATCCTGTCGCCGGGGCGGGCCTTGCGGGGCGAGAGCAGATCCATTCCTCGACTCTACGTTTCCGCCCGAGCCGTCTCGGCAGTCCCTACACCTGGTCGAGGTCGAGGCCCATCGGGGACCTCGAGGGGATGTCCCCCGCGGCGATGACGGCCCGGGTGATCGGGCGCAGCGCGTCGACGAGGGCGTCGACCTCCTCGCCGCCGAGCACGTCGTACGCCGGGGCCGCGAGCTCGTCGGTCAGCTGCTCGACCCGGTCCTTGAGCTCGCGGCCGGCATCGGTGAGCCCTCCCGGCCCGTCGACGAGGCCGCGGTCGCGAAGCCCGTCGAGCAGCGCGGTCCACTCGACCTCCTGCATCGTGCGGGCGAGCTCGTAGACGTCGCGGCCGGTGCCGGCCGCGAGGGCGTGCAGCACGTGGGACTCACGCCCGCCGACCCCGGCCGTGACGAGCGCGGCGACGTGACCGTCGCCGCGGTGCTCACGGAGCAGCGTCGCGGCGTGCCACAGCCGCTCGACCGGGTCGTCGGGCTCGGGCAGCGACCGGTTGGCCGCGAACAGCACCCGGCCGTCGAGGGGCGCGCTCCGGGCGGCCTTGGCGGCCAGGTCGGCGGCCAGCGCGACCGTGGGGTCGTCGCCGATCACGCCGAGCTGGCGGCGCAGCGCGGCGGCGGAGCCGGTGCGCCGCGCGTCGAGAGCCGACTGCGGCGGGGCGAACGCCCAGGCGTCGGGCAGGGCCCGGGCGACGTGGTCGGGCGCGAAGTTGTAGAAGGCCGCCCGGACGACCTCGGCGTTCACCGGACCGAGTGGCGCCGCCCGGCCGGCGAAGTAGCCCATCCAGAAACCGCGGTAGCCCGCCGCCTTGAGCTCGGAGAGCGGCTCGGGTGAGAAGTAGGTGACGGCGTGGACGGGCTCGAGCAGCGTCCAGAGCCGGCGGGCCTGCGTCGGAGTGGTTCGGGGCACGGGGTCAGTCTGCCGCGGGCTGCGCGCTCCGGCTGCGCACCCGCTCGACCACGAACAGCACGCCGCCGATCGCCACCAATCCGGCGCACCACACCACCGACGTCGGGTCGTCCACGACGACATAGCCGAGGAGCAGGAGGTTGCCGACCAGCCCGATGCCCAGCAGGACTCGCGGGGCGTGGAAGGTGCGGTCGGACTCGTCGTCACCGGTCAGCTTCAGCGCTGCTGCGATGACGAGGAAGTAGATGAGCAGGAGCAGCACCACGGTGACGGTCGCCAGCCGGGTCACCAGGTCGAGGCCGCCGCCGAGCTCGACCACAAGGGTCCCGACGACCAGCAGGGTGGCGACGACCACCGCCGAGAAGACCAGGCCCACCCACGGGCTGCGCCGGGACGGGTGGAGCTTCGCGAAGACGCCGGGCACGACGTCCTCGTTGGCCATGCCGTAGAGGATGCGCGGCTGGGTGACGACCGCGACCAGCGTCGTGTTGGTGATGGCGATGCAGGCGATGACCGTGAACAGCGTCGTCATGAGCCCGAGCGGGACCGGGATGACGTCGGCCTTGACCACTTCGAGCAGGGCGGCGTCGGAGGACCCGAGCTTGCCGCTCCCCACCACCAGGGACGCCGAGATCGCGACCAGCACGTAGATCACGCCGGCCGCGATCATGCCGCCGATGAGGGCGCGCGGGAACGCACGGTGCGGGTCCACGGTCTCCTCGGCGACGTTGGCGACGTTCTCGAAGCCGGTCATCGCGAAGAACGCGAGCGCCACACCGGCGATGATCGCGAAGATCGGGAAGCTGGTGGTCTCGAACTCGACCAGCCGGCCGAAGTCGGCGCCGTTCTTGGCGACGTACCAGACGCCGATGAGGACGACGATCACCAGTCCGGCGACCTCGACGAAGGTCATCACCATGTTGACGACGACCGACTCGGTGATCCCGATGAAGTTGATGATCGTCAGCAGCAGCAGGAACAGCAGGGCCACCAGGAGCGTGCTGGGAAGGTCCCAGAGCTCGGAGAAGTACGCCGCGAAACCGACCGACAACGAGCCGGCGGCGGCGAAGCTCGCCGAGAGGAAGCACACCGTGACGAGGAACGCGAGTGCACGGTTGCCGAACGCCCGGTGCACGTAGAGCGCGGCACCGGCCGCACGCGGGTACTTGGTGGCGAGCTCGGCATAGGCGAGCCCGGTGATGGCCGCGACGGACACACCGGCGGCGAACGCGATCCAGAAGGCGCCGCCGACCTCGCCCGCCACCGCGCCGATGAGGACGTAGATGCCGGAGCCGAGCACGTCCCCGAGCACGTAGAAGAAGAGCAGTCGCCCGGTGATGCTGCGGGTCAGGCCCTTGTCGTCGGAAGCCTCCGCGGCGCGGGAGTCAGGGACGGTGTCGGTCATGTGGGCGCTCCTTCGAGAAGTCGCCTCACCAGTTCCCCGGGACGGCACTTTTCATAAGTGCCCTCAGCGAACCGGGCAGCCCGCCTCACCCAGCGTCTGCTTCACCTCGGAGATCCGCAGCGTGCCGAAGTGGAAAACGGTGGCGGCCAGCACGGCGTCCGCTCCGGCCTCGACCGCGGGCGGGAAGTGCTCCAGGGCGCCGGCACCGCCGGACGCGATGACGGGGATGCTGACCTCACGGCGCACGGCCCGGATCAGCTCCAGGTCGAAGCCGGCGGTGGTGCCGTCGGCGTCCATGGCGTTGAGCAGGATCTCCCCCGCGCCGAGCTCGGCGGCCCGGACCGCCCACGCGATCGCGTCCAGGCCGGCCGACTTCCGGCCGCCGTGGGTGGTGACCTCGAACCCGGAGTCGGTGCTGTGCTCGGCCCCCTCCGGGGCCCGGCGGGCGTCGACGGAGAGCACCAGCACCTGGTTGCCGAACCGGTCCGCGATCTCGGCGACCAGCTCGGGACGGTGGATCGCCGCGGTGTTGACCGCGATCTTGTCCGCACCGGCGCGCAGCATGGTGTCGACGTCGTCGACGCTGCGGATCCCGCCGCCGACGGTGAGCGGGATGAACACCTGCTCCGCGGTCGCGGACACCATCTCGAGCGTCGTCGCGCGCCCCTCGTGCGACGCGGAGATGTCGAGGAACGTCAGCTCGTCGGCGCCCTCGGCGTCGTACGTGCGCGCCAGCTCCACCGGGTCACCGGCGTCGCGCAGCTCCTTGAAGTTGATGCCCTTGACGACGCGACCGGCGTCGACGTCGAGGCACGGGATCACGCGGACGGCGAGGCTCATCGTCGGCGCCTCACCGGCGTCCGGAGGGAAGTGTGAGCGCAAGGGCCTCCTCGAGGGTGAACTGCCCCGTGTAGAGCGCGGTGCCGGCGATCGCGCCCTCGACACCCACGGGCACCAGCTCCATCAGCGCGCGGACGTCGTCGAGCGTCGTCACGCCGCCGGAGGCGACGACCGGACGGTCGGTGGCCTCGCACACGTCGCGCAGCAGCTGGAGGTTGGGTCCTTGCAGCATGCCGTCCTTGTTGACGTCGGTGACGACGTAGCGGGCGCAGCCCTCGGAGTCGAGGCGGGCGAGCGTCTCGTAGAGGTCGCCGCCCTCCTTCGTCCAGCCGCGAGCGGCGAGGGTGCGGCCGCGGACGTCGAGGCCGACCGCCACCCGGTCGCCGTACGTCGCGATCGCCCGGGCGCACCACTCCGGCTGCTCCAGCGCGGCGGTGCCGATGTTGACCCGGCGACAGCCGGTCGCCATCGCCGCCTCCAGCGACTCGTCGTCGCGGATGCCGCCGCTCATCTCGACCTGGATGTCGAGCCGACCCACGATCTCCGCCTGGAGCTCCCGGTTGGTGCCGTGGCCGAACGCGGCGTCGAGGTCGACCAGGTGGATCCACTCGGCCCCCGCCTCCTGCCAGCGCAGCGCGGCCTCGACCGGGTCGCCGAACCGCTTCTCGGACCCGTCGACACCCTGGACCAGCTGGACGGCCTGGCCGCCCTTGACGTCGACGGCGGGGAGGAGTTCGAGGTAGTCGCTCACCCCAGGATCCTAGGGAATGCGCGGGCCGACCGAACGCGGCCGGGCGCCCGGTGATACGCCGCGCCGGAGGCCGGACGAGAACCTGTTCCAGGATTGTGGTGAAGTAGCCCCAGCGTCCGCCACGGGAGGGTGACGGACCGCGCTTCACAACCGAACAGGGAGGGAAACCCCATGACCTTGCGTCACCACTTCAGCCTGCGCGCGACCGCCGCCGGCAGCATCCTCGGTCTCACCGCCGGGACCGCGGCAGTGCTGGGTGCCACGGCACCCGCGTCGGCCGCGCCCATCGCCTTCGACTGCGAGGTGCCGATCGTCGGCGCGAAGACGTTCGACGTCGACCTGTCGTCGGACGCGCCCGCGACCGTGGCGCCGGGCTCGTCCGTGGCGCCGACGATCACCTCCGTGATGACCGTGCCGGAGGACCTGGCCGGACTGATGCGCGGGGTCCTGAGCATCGACGAGATCGCCGGCACGGTGGAGGCGGTCACCCTGGTCGACGGCGTCGAGACGCCGACCACGCTCACCATCCCGCGGTCCGACATCGGGGACACCGGCCCGGCCGTCCTCACCGGCACCGGGACGCTGCCGTCGTTCCCCGCCGGCGACCTGGGCACGGTCCACGAGATCACCGCCGGCGCGCAGAGCATCACGATGACCCTGTTCGACCTCGACGGCGCTCCCGCCGGCACTCCGTTCGCCATCCCCTGCGTGCCGGGTGCCGGGGAAAGCAACGTGATCGACACGATCGCGGTGAAGGCGGCGTCGACGACCAAGGTCAAGGCGTCGTACGCCAAGAACAAGAAGACGGCGAAGGCGACCGCGACCGTCACCGGGACGGCCGGCCCGACCGGCAAGGTGGAGTTCAAGCTGCTCCGCGGCGCCCGGCAGGTCAAGAAGGTCACCGTGGCGCTGAAGAGCGGGAAGGCGGTGGCGACCTTCAAGAAGGTCTCCAAGAAGGGCAGCTACACCGTGAAGGCCACCTACCAGGGCTCCGCGACGTCGACGGGGTCGAAGGGCAGCGCGTCGTTCCGCGTGCGGTGAGCTCACCGCGATCCTGACGGCTGACGGCCGGTCCCCTCGCTGGGGCCGGCCCGTTCCGTCAGGCGGCGCCGAGCGTGCCGACCCAGTTGCGCAGCAGCTGCGCGCCGGCGTCCCCGGACTTCTCGGGGTGGAACTGGGTCGCCGACAGCGGCCCGTTCTCGACGGCCGCCACGAACCGGTCGCCACCGTGCTCGGCCCAGATCACCCGCGGCTGGTAGGCGTCGGGGGTGCGGTCGTTGGTCACGAGCGTCCAGTCCCGCACGGCGTAGGAGTGCACGAAGTAGAAACGCTCGTCCTCGATGCCGGCGAACAGCCGGGACCCCTCGGGCACGTGAACGGTGTTCCAGCCCATGTGCGGGACGATCGGCGCCTGGATCCGCTCCACCACGCCGGGCCACTCGCCGCAGCCGTCGGTCTCCACGCCGTGCTCGATGCCGCGCTCGAAGAGGATCTGCATCCCGACGCAGATCCCGAGGACCGGGCGGCCGCCGGATAGCCGGCGCGCGATCACCCGCTCACCGCGGATCGCGCGCAGTCCCTCCATGCAGGCGGCGTAGGCGCCCACGCCCGGCACCAGGAGGCCGTCGGCCTCCATCGCGGCGTCGAGGTCGGAGGTGAGCGTCACGTCCGCGCCGGCTCGCTCGACCGCGCGCACGGCGGAGCGCAGGTTGCCGGAGCCGTAGTCCAGGACAACCACCGAAGGCGAGGACACGGCTACAGCGCACCCTTCGTGGACGGGATGCCGGTCTCCCGCGGGTCGTGCGCGACCGCGTCGCGGAACGCCCGGGCGAACGCCTTGAACTGGGTCTCCACGATGTGGTGCGGCTCGCGACCGGCGAGCACCCGCACGTGCAGTGCCAGGTGCGCGTGGAACGCGATCGTCTCGAACACGTGCCGGGTCAGCGAGCCGAGGTAGGCGGGCGTCGTACCTCCGAGCTGGACGTACTGCTGGCCCTCGGGCTCGCCGGTGTGGACACAGTAGGGCCGGCCGGACACGTCGACGACCGCCTGCACGAGCGCCTCGTCGAGGGGCACGGTGGCGTCGCCGAAGCGGCGGATGCCGGCCTTGTCGCCGAGCGCCTCGCGCAGGGCCTGACCGAGCACGATCGCGGTGTCCTCGACGGTGTGGTGGGCATCGATGTGAGTGTCGCCCTCGGTCTGGACCGTCAGGTCGACCAGCGCGTGGCGGGCGAAGGAGATGAGCATGTGGTCGTAGAACCCGACGCCGGTCGAGACGTCGTGCCGGCCGGTGCCGTCGAGGTCCACCTCGACGACGACCTTCGACTCGCTCGTCTGCCGCTCGATGCGTGCGGTGCGGCTCATGTCGTGACCTCCATCAGTGCCTTCTGGAAGGCAATCATCTCGTCCCCGGTGCCGATGCTGACCCGGAGCCAGCCGTCCGGCCCTGTCTCGCGGATCAGGACCCCCCGGTCGAGGAGCCCCTTCCAGACAGCATGACGGTCCTCGAACCGGCCGAACAACACGAAATTCGCGTCGCTGTCGGCCGCCTCGAAGCCCTGGTCGCGCAGCCAGTCGACGGTGCGGTCGCGCTCGGCGCGCAGCTCGTCCACCTTGCCGAGCAGCTCCGCTGCGTGGCGGAGCGCCGCGAGCGCGGTCGCCTGCGTCACCGCCGAGAGGTGGTAGGGCAGCCGCACGACACGGATCGCGTCACAGATCGCAGGATCCGCGGCGAGGTAGCCGAGGCGGAGGCCGGCCGCGGCGAACGCCTTGCTCATCGTGCGCGTGACCACGAGGTTGCGGTGGGCGGGCAGCTGCTCCAGCGCGCTCGGGACCCCGGTCCGCCGGAACTCGCCGTACGCCTCGTCGACGACGACGATCCCGCTGTCGCCCACGGCCCCGCAGAGCTCGTCGACGGCGGAGGGCGGCAGCGCGGTCCCGGTCGGGTTGTTGGGGCTCGGCAGCAGCACGACGTGCGGCCTGACGTCCTCCACGAGGGCACGGGCCCGGTCGAGGTCGAGCGAGAAGTCGTCCTCACGGCGACCGGCGACCCACGCGGTCATCGTGTCCCGGGCGTACTCCGGGTACATCGAGTACGTCGGCGCGAAGCTCAGCGCGGTGCGACCCGGCCCGCCGAAGGCCTGCAGCAGCTGCAGCATGACCTCGTTGGAGCCGTTGGCGGCCCACACCTGCTCCGGCGCGATCTCTCCCGCCACGTCACCGGAGAGGTACGACGCGAGCGCGGCGCGCAGCGCGACCAGCTCGCGGTCGGGGTAGCGGTTGAGGGTCCGGGCAGCCTCGGCCGCGGACGCGGCGATGTCGGCGACGCACTCCTCGGAGGGGCCGTAGGGGTTCTCGTTGACGTTCAGCTGGACCGGCACGTCCAGCTGCGGCGCGCCGTACGGCTCGATCCCCGCGAGCTCGGGGCGAAGTGGTGGGAAAGTCACTCGAACCGCACCCGCACCGCAGCGCCGTGACCCGGCAGGTCCTCGGCCTCGGCGAGGGTGACGACGTGGTCGGCCACGTCGGACAGGCCCTCGCGCGAGTAGTCGACGACGTGCACCGACTTGGTGAACGCCCGCACCGACAGGCCCGAGGAGTGGCAGGCACAGCCGCCGGTCGGCAGCACGTGGTTGGAGCCGGCGCAGTAGTCGCCGAGGCTGACCGGCGCGTAGGAGCCGACGAAGATCGCGCCTGCGTTGCGCACCCGGGCCGCCCACGACGAAGCGTCGACGGTGTGGATCTCGAGGTGCTCCGCGGCGTAGGCGTCGACGACCGCGAGGCCCTGCTCGAGGTCGCGGACCAGGACGGTGCCCGACTGGGGACCGGTGAGCGAGGTGCGGATCCGCTCGACGTGCTTGGTCGCGGACACCTGCTTGTCGAGCTCGGCGTCGACGTCGTCGGCGAGCGTCTCGGAGGTGGTGACGAGCACCGAGGCCGCGAGCGGGTCGTGCTCGGCCTGGCTGATCAGGTCGGCCGCGACGAACGCGGCATCCGCCGTGTCGTCGGCCAGGATCGCGATCTCGGTGGGCCCCGCCTCGGAGTCGATGCCGACCTGCCCCTTGAGCAGGCGCTTGGCGGTGACCACGTAGATGTTGCCCGGGCCGGTCACGAGATCGACCTTGCGGCACTCGCCCACGCCGTATGCGAACATCGCGATCGCCTGGGCACCGCCGACCGCGTAGACCTCCTCGACGCCGAGGAGCGCGCACGCGGCCAGGATCGTCGGGTGCACCGAGCCGCCGAACTCCCGTTGCGGGGGGCTCGCCAACGCGATCGACCCGACACCGGCGACCTGGGCCGGCACGACGTTCATCAGCACGCTGGAGACCAGCGGCGCCAGCCCGCCGGGCACGTAGAGCCCGACCCGGCCCACGGGCACCTTCCGGTGCGTCACCCGGGCTCCGGGACCGAGGTCGGTGACCGCGTCCGCCTCGAGCTCGTTGGCGCACGTGGCCCGGAGCCGTCGTACGGACTCCTCGAGGCCGGCCCGGATCTGCGGGTCCAGCTGCTCGAGCGCGGCCGTCAGCTCCTCGGACGGGACCCGGAGGTCATCGACGCGCACGCCGTCGAACCGCTCCCCCAGGCTCTTGATCGCCTCGACGCCGCCGGTGCGGACCTCCTCGCAGATCGCATGCACCGCCGGCACCGCGGCTTCGACGTCGAAGTCGGCGCGGGGCACGGCTGAGCGGTAGTCGACGCTCTCGTCGGCTCCGCGCAGGTCGATGCGACGGATGAGGGGCATGCGACAGATTCTACGGTCGCACGCCCCTCGCTCCTGAGGCGCCGACGTCAGGCGGACCGCTGCCCACGCACTATCGCCGCCACGACCAAGCTCGACCTCCACCAGTCTCCCGACGAGCACCGTCGCGTGCGGGCCGTCCTCGCCTGGCTGAGGACCTAGGGCGCCTAAAGTAGAGTAAGTCACTCGACTATCTACGTTAGGAGTTGTCTTGACCTCCATCGTCGTACCCACGCTCTGGCAGAGCCTGCGGGCTCGCGCGCTCGATCCCGCTCTCCCGGAGCTGGTGGAACCTCACGAGAGCGAGCGCACCTGGACCCGGCTGCCCTCCCCCGCTGGACTGGAGTTCTGGCTGATCGCCTGGCCCCCCGGCGCGGGCACCAACTGGCATGACCACGGCCCGGCAGCGGGCGCCTTCACGGTGCTGAGCGGGAGCCTCGTCGAGCACACCTTCAACGGCGGGCTGCAACTGGTGGACCACCGGGTCGGGGACGGCCGCGCCTTCCCGGCCGGCTATGCCCACAACGTGCGCAACGAGAGCGGCCGGCCGGCGCTGTCGCTGCACGCGTACGCTCCCCGACTGACGACGATGACCCGCTTCCGCTTCCTCGGCGACCGGCTCGAGGTGCTCGGTGTGGAGAAGGCGGGCGAGGAGTGGTGAGCGCGTGACCGAGGAAGGACAGGCCGCGCCGGCCAGGTACGACGGCGTCGACGCGATGCTGGACGACGCCCGGGCGCGGCTGACACGGATCGGCCCCGAGCAGGCGTACGCCGAGCTGCGCTCGGGCGACGCCGTCCTCGTCGACATCCGGCCGGTCGCCCAGCGAGCCGCCGAGGGCGAGGTCGACCCGGAGCTCGGCGTGCTCGTGGTGGAGCGGAACGTGCTCGAGTGGCGGTTCGACCCGCGCAGCGAGGCCCGGCTCCCCGAGGCGTCGTACGGCTCCCGCGTGGTGGTGCTGTGCCAGGAGGGCTACACCTCCTCGCTCGCCGCCGCGTCCCTGCAGAGCCTCGGCATCGAGCGTGCGACCGACGTCGACGGCGGGTTCGCTGCGTGGCGGGACGCGGGGCTCCCCGTCCGAGGCTGACCGGGCGGCTACGTTGGGAGCGTGACCGACCGGCTGCCGATGTTCCCGTTGAACACCGTGGTCTTCCCGGGCGTCACCGTGCCCTTGCACGTGTTCGAGGACCGATACCGCGCGCTGATGCACCACCTGCTGCGCATCGAGGACCCGGCGGAGCGGGTCTTCGGGTCGGTGGCGATCCGGGAGGGCTACGAGGTCGGCGACCACGGCGCGCAGTCGCTGTTCCGGGTCGGCGTCCGACTCCAGCTCACGGAGGCGGAGGCGAACCCCGACGGCACCTTCGACATCGTCGCCGTCGGCCGCGACCGGATCCGGCTCGACCGGCTCGAGCGCGGCGACCTGTTCCCGATGGGCGAGGTCGACGACCTCCCCGAGCCCACGGTCGCAGTGTCGCAGGAGCTGGCCTCGCGGGCCCGGGCCACCTTCACCGCCTACCGCCACGCGCTCAGCGAAATCTCGGCGGACCCGTACTCCGGCTCCCTGCCGACGGACCCCACCTACCTCTCGTGGGTCCTCGCCGCCTGTGCGCCGCTCCCGATGGCCGAGCGCCAGCAGCTGCTCGAGGCGTCCGACGCGGAGGAGCGACTGGTGCTGGTCACCGAGCTGCTGCGCGCCGAGCTGCGGACGATGAACGTGATCACCTCGCTGCCGGCGACCGAGGTCGCCCGCACCCGGTGGTCTCCCAACTAGGCCTCGGCGATGGCGAGGAAGCAGCGGACCGGCGGCACGCCCGCGATCACGGCGCTGACCGCAGCAGGGGTTCCGTTCACCGTGCACGACTACGACCACGACCCGCGGTCGGAGTCGTACGGAGACGAGGCGGCCACCGCGCTCGGCATCGACACCGGCCGGGTCTTCAAGACGCTGCTGGCCGACGTCGACGGCACCCTCACGGTGGCGGTGGTCCCGGTGTCCGGACAGCTCGACCTCAAGGCGCTCGCCCGGGCGGTCGCCGGGCGCAAGGCGGCCATGGCCGACCCTGCGGCGGCGGAACGGGCGACCGGCTACGTCGTGGGCGGCATCTCGCCGCTCGGGCAGAAGCGGGCGCACCCGACGGTGGTCGACAGCACCGCGCTCGACCACCCGACGGTCTACGTCTCGGCCGGGCGGCGCGGTCTCGAGGTCGAGCTCGCGCCGACGGACCTGGTGCGGCTGACCGCCGCGGTCACGGCGCCGGTCGGTCGTCCGGGGCAGTGACCGGCGTGCCGTGCGCCGGCGGCGCGACGAGCGGGGGGAGCTCGTCGAGGCGCGACCTGGTCGTGCCCAGCCAGGACATCGTCAGCACCGCGACCGAGTAGGCGCCCAGTGCACCCAGCGGCCAACACAGGAACGGCGTCCACCCACTCACCTCGATGGCGGCGGGATACTCCTTGTCGATGTTCGCCTCGGTGGCGAACGTCTGCGGGTCGGGCGGGCTGAGCTCCGTGCCGACGAGGTAGCACAGGTAGGCCGCGGCAGCGGTACCCACGATCAGCCCCGCCACGGCCGCGACCGGCTGGCGCCGACTGACGAGGAGGGCGAGAACACCGAGCACCGCACCGAGCCCCAGCGCGATCACGGCGTACTGCGCCGGGCCGTCGAACTGGTGGGCCACCCCTTGGTCGGTGAGGTCGTACCACTTCGGCCCGTCGACGGTGTCGTAGATCGTGCCGGTGTTGGCGGGGGCCCACCACTGGTACCAGAGCCAACCCGCCCCGGCGCCCACGACCGCGCACCCGGCGGCGACAGCACCGGCGACCAGCGCGACCTCGCGCCACGGCACGCGGCGACGCTCGACGGGCGGCGCGGGTGGTGGCGGCTGGAGCTGCTGGTGGGTCACCCCGTCATCCTGCCAGGCACCCGGGACCGAGCAGCGCCTTGAGGTCCGCGAACAGCGCCGGGCTCGGGGTGACCCGCAGCCGGTCGTCGAGGCGCATCACCTTGGTCGCGTCGCGCGTCAGCAGCCGCAGCCGGACCTCGGTCAGGCCGGGATGGGTGGCCAGCACGTCCTTCAGCTGCGCGATGACCGGGCCGGTGCACCGGGTGGACGGCAGGCTGATCACGACCGGACCCTCGTTGCCCGAGGCGAGGTCGGGGACCGTCACCTCCTGGCCGTGCAGCTCGGGCTGCTCCTTGCTGCGGGACAGCCGGCCCTTGACCGTGATGATCGCATCGGGCACGAGCAGGGTGCTCGCGAGCTGGTAGGAGCTCGGGAACAGCAGCACGTCGATCGCGCCCTCGAGGTCCTCGAGGGTGACCATCGCCCACGGGTCGCCCTTCTTCGTGATCTTGCGCTGCACCGAGGTGACCAGGCCGCTCACGACGACGTTCGCACCGTCCGGGCGCTCCTCGTCGGTCAGCAGGTCACCGATGGTGCAGTCCGCGCTGTTGGCGAGCACGTGCTCGAGGCCGAGCAACGGGTGGTCGGAGACGTAGAGGCCGAGCATGTCGCGCTCGTGACCGAGCAACGTGGTCTTGTCCCACTCGTCGAGGTCGGGCACGTTCACGCTGACCCCGAAGCCGCCGAAGTCGCCCTCGTCGTCGGACATCCCCGCGAACAGCGAGTCCTGCCCGATCGCCTCGTTGCGCTTGATGTCGACGTACTGGTCGACAGCCACCTCGTGGATCGCCACCAGTGCCCGCCGCTTGTGCTTGAGGTCGTCGAACGCGCCCGCCTTGATCAGCGACTCGATCACGCGCTTGTTGCACACCAGGGCCGGCACCTTGTCGAGGAAGTCGTTGAACGACTCGAAGCGGCCCCTGCTCTCCCGAGCCTGGACGACCTGCTCGACCACGTTGGCGCCGACATTGCGGATCGCGGTCATGCCGAAGCGGATGTCGGTGCCGACCGCCGTGAAGTCGTGGGCGGACTCGTTGACGTCGGGAGGCAGGACGGCGATCTTCATCCGGCGGCACTCGTTGAGGTAGATCGCCATCTTGTCCTTGTCGTTCTTCACCGAGGTGAGGAGCGCGGCCATGTACTCCGTGGGGTAGTTGGCCTTCAGGTAGGCGGTCCAGTAGGTGATGACGCCGTACGCCGCGGAGTGCGACTTGTTGAACGCGTAGTCGGCGAACGGGACGAGGATGTCCCAGAGCTTCTTGATCGCGTCCTGGGGGTACCCGCGCTCGAGCATGCCGGCCTCGAAGCCGGCGTACTGCTTGTCAAGCTCCTCCTTCTTCTTCTTGCCCATCGCGCGCCGCATGTTGTCCGCGGCACCCAGGGAGAACCCGGCGAGCACCTGCGCGATCGCCATCACCTGCTCCTGGTAGACGATCAGTCCGTAGGTCTCCCCCAGCACCGGCTCGAGCGCGGTGGCGAGCGCCGGGTGGATCGGCTCGATCGGCTCCCGGCCGTTCTTGCGGCGGGCGTACTTGTTGTGGGAGTCGGCGCCCATCGGGCCCGGTCGGTAGAGCGCCGAGACGGCGGTGATGTCGGCGAACTGGTCGGGCAGCATCGAGCGCAGCAGCGCCCGCATGCCGCCACCATCGAGCTGGAACACGCCGAGCGTGTCGCCGCGGCCCATCAGCTCGTAGGTGGCGCGGTCGTCGAACGGCAGCTCCTCGAGGACGACGTCCTCGCCGCGGTTGGCCTTGATGTTGACCAGCGCGTCCTCGAGCGTGTGGAGGTTGGACAGGCCGAGGAAGTCCATCTTGACCAGCCCGAGCGCCTCGCACATCGGGTAGTCGAACTGGGTGATGACGGCGCCGTCCTGAGGGCGGGCCATGATCGGCACCACGTCGATGAGCGGCTCGCTCGACATGATCACGCCCGCCGCGTGCACGCCCCAGTTGCGGATCTGGCCCTCGAGGCCGAGCGCGGTCTGGTAGATCGTGCGGACGTCGACGTCCTGCTCGTGGAGCGACCGGAACTCCGCGCCGTCGCTGTAGCGCTTGTGGTCCTCGTTGAAGATCTCCTTCAGCGGCACGCCCTTGCCCATCACGTCGGGCGGCAGCGCCTTGGTGATCCGGTCGCTCACGGCGAAGCCGTAGTCGAGGACGCGGGCGGCGTCCTTGATCGCGGCCTTGGCCTTGAGCCGCCCGAAGGTGGCGATCTGGGCGACCCGCTCGGCGCCGTACTTCTCGGTGACGTACTGGATCACCTCGCCGCGGCGGTGGTCGTCGAAGTCGATGTCGAAGTCAGGCATCGACGGCCGCTCGGGGTTGAGGAAGCGCTCGAAGAACAGTCCGTGCTCGAGGGGGCAGAGGTCGGTGATCCGCAGTGCGTACGCCGCGATCGACCCGGCACCGGACCCGCGGCCGGGGCCGACGCGGATCCCGTTGTCCTTGGCCCAGTTGATGAAGTCGGCGACCACCAAGTAGTAGCCGCAGTAGCCCTTCTGGGAGATGATCCCGAGCTCCATCTCGACGCGCTGACGGACCTCGTCGGTCAGCGCGTCGCCGGGGTAGCGCGACTCGATCCCGCGCCAGACCTCCTTGACGAACCAGGACTCCTCGGTCTCCCCGGCCGGCACGTCGGCCCGCGCCATGTAGCCGCCGGTCGACTCGGTGAACTCGACCTCGCACCGCTCCGCGATGAGCAGGGTGTTGTCGCACGCCTCGGGCATCCCGAACCGGTCGGCCCACAGCTGCCGCATCTCGGCCGCCGACTTGATGTAGTAGCCGCCGCCGTCGAACTTGAGCCGGTTGGTGTCGGAGAGCCGCTTGCCCGACGCGACGCAGATCAGGGCGTCGTGGGCGTCGGCGTCGTCGGGGTTGTTGTAGTGGGAGTCGTTGGTCGCGACCGGCGGGATGCCGAGCTCCTTGCCGAGCCGCAGCAGGTCGTCGCGGACCCGCTTCTCGATGTCGATGCCGTGGTCCATCAGCTCCAGGAAGAAGTTCTCCTTGCCGAAGATCTCCTGGAACTCCGCCGCGGACCGCCGGGCCTCGTCGTACTGCCCCAGGCGGAGTCGGGTCTGCACCTCGCCGGAGGGGCACCCGGTGGTGGCGATGAGGCCCTTGGCGTAGGTGTTGAGCAGCTCACGGTCGGCGCGGGGCTTGTAGAAGAAGCCCTCGAGACTGGACCGGGACGAGAGCCGGAACAGGTTGTGCATGCCCTCGGTCGACGACGCCCACATCGTCATGTGGGTGTAGGCACCACCACCAGCGACGTCGTCGCCGCCCTCCTCGGCCACGTCGCCCTTGCCCCACCGGACCCGCCGGCGCTCGGAGCGGTCCGTCTGCGGCGTCAGGTAGGCCTCGAGGCCGATGATCGGGCGGATCCCGTGCTTCCTGGCCTTCGAGTAGAAGTCGTAGGCCCCGTGCAGGTTGCCGTGGTCGGTCATCGCGATCGACGACATCCCGAGGTCGCTCACCCGCGCGAAGAGACCGTCGAGCAGCGAGGCACCGTCCAGCATCGAGTACTCGGTGTGGACGTGCAGGTGGACGAAGTCGGATCGGTCCCCGGCGGCTGCCATCGGTGCTGAGGGCTCCTCGCGGTGTCGTGGGCGGGCAGGTCGGGGAAGGGTCCTCAGCCTACGCGGTCACGGGGACAGTCCGGGGAGCCACTCCATCCGGATGTCCGGTGCCTTCTCCTCGTTGCCGGAGCCGTCGGTCCGCTCCCGCTCGACGAGCCTGTGCCGGGCGTAGAACGACCGGGCGGGGGTGTTGGACTCGAAGACCCAGAGCGAGAACCCGCTCGGCCGCAGCGACTTCACCAGGTCGAGCAGGGCGGCGCCGATCCCCTCCCCCTGGGCCTCGGGCAGCACGTACAGCGCGTCGAGCCAGTCGGCGGTGACCTCGACGAACGCCACCACGCCGCGCGCGTCCTCGGCCACCCACGGCTCCCGCGGACCGGCGACCAGGTCGACGCCGTCGTAGTAGGCGTGCACCTCGTGCGGAGGGTGGATCGACGGCGGCATCGCCGGCACCGCGGCGGCGCGGGTGGCGATGAACACCTCCGCGATCGCCGGCAGGTCCTCCCGGGTCGCCGGCCGGATGGTCAGCCCGTCAGTCACTGGCCCGGATGACGTCGAGCGCGTGCTGGAGGTCGTCGGGGTACTCCGACTCGTACTCGACGTAGTCGCCGGTGCCGGGGTGCTCGAAGCCGAGGCGCACGGCGTGCAGCCACTGCCGCGTCAGGCCGAGCCGGCGCGCGAGCACGGGGTCCGCGCCGTAGGTGAGGTCGCCGGCGCACGGGTGCTTCAGCGCGGCCATGTGGACCCGGATCTGGTGGGTGCGGCCGGTCTCGAGGTGCACCTCGAGCAGGCTGGCGAACCGGTGCGCCTCGAGCGTCTCGTAGTGGGTGACGCTGGCGCGGCCGCCGTCCATCACCGCGAACTTGTAGTCGGCGCCGGGGTGGCGGCCGATGGGCGCGTCGACGGTGCCGGACAGCGGGTCGGGGTGGCCCTGGACCAGGGCGTGGTAGGTCTTGTCGACGGTGCGCTGCCGGAAGGCGTTCTTGAGCAGGGAGTAGGCCTGCTCGGACTTGGCGATCACCATCACGCCCGAGGTGCCGACGTCGAGGCGCTGCACGATGCCCTCGCGCTCCTTGGCGCCCGAGGTCGAGATCCGGAACCCGGCACCGGCGAGGTGGCCCACGACCGTCGGGCCGCGCCATCCGGGCGAGGGGTGGACGGCGACGCCGACCGGCTTGTCGATCACCACGATGGAGGCGTCGTCGTGGATGATCTTGATGCCCTCGACGATCTCGGGGACGATCTCGAGCGGGTCGGCCACGACCGGGATCTCCACGTCGAGCACGGCACCCTGCAGCACCCGCTCGCTCTTGCTCACACCTGCGCCGTCCAGCTGGACCCGGCCGTCGGCGATGAGCTCGGCGGCGCGGGAGCGCGACAGCCCGAACAGCTGGGCCATCGCGACGTCGACGCGCTGGCCGTCGAGGCCGTCCGGCACCACCAGTGTCCGGTGGTCGACCTCGCTCACACGTCCTGCTCTGCGTCGTCGGCGTCGCCCGCCTCGTCGTCGGAGGCGGCGTCCGGAGCGGCGTCCTCGTCGTGGCGGGTGCCGTCCATCCGGATGCCGCGGACGACCTGGAGCAGGATGACTGCGGCGCCGACGTTGATCGAGATGTCGGCGATGTTGAAGATCGGCCAGTTCGGCAGCTGCAGGAAGTCGATGACGTGACCGCGGAACGGCGACGGGTCCCGGAGCATCCGATCGGTCAGGTTGCCGGTGATGCCGGCCAGGATCGCGCCCAGCCCGACGGCCCACACGCGGTCGGCCACCTTGCGGCTGACGACGAGGACGACGACCGTCGCGGTGATCGCGAGGCACGACAGCACGACCGTGAAGCTGGTGCCGAGCGAGAACGCCGCACCCGGGTTGCGCGTCAGGTGGAGCTGGAGCAGGTCCCCGACGACGTGGACGTCGTCGCGACCGGTGAGGTGCTCGACCGCGAGGTGCTTCGAGACCTGGTCGGCGGCGTACAGGACCGCCGCGACGGCCGCGAACAGGGACCATCCACGTCGGCTGGTGAGCACGGTCCTCCGGTGGTCGGTCGACCCGTTCTCGCTGTCTACCGACGTTCCTCGCGCTGCTTGCATGTCATGCACAGTGTGGCACGGGGGAATGCCATCAACCGCATCTTGCCGATCGCATTGCCGCACGACTCGCAGACGCCGTAGGTTCCGTCGTCGATGCGCTGGAGGGCACGGTCGATCTGGGCCAGCTTCTCCCGCTCGTGGTTGAGCACGGTCAGCTCGTGGTCGCGCTCGAAGCTGGTTGCGCCGAGGTCAGCTTGGTCCTGACCGGCGCCGTCGCCAGCGTCGCGCAGGAGTCCGGACAGGTCCTCCTCCTGCTCCGCGACGATCTGAGCACTGTGCTCCCGCTGCTCGTGCAGCTCGGCGAGCACCTCGGCCAGCTCCGCCTTCGACCAGGCTTCCTCGCCCTCGAGGACGACCAGCTTGGCCGGCGCGGCCTTCTTGGCCGGTGCGGCCTTCTTGGCCGGCGCGGCCTTCTTCGCCGGTGCGGCCTTCTTCGCCGGTGCGGCCTTCTTCGCCGGTGCGGCCTTCTTGGCCGGTGCGGCCTTCTTGGCCGGTGCGGCCTTCTTGGCCGGTGCGGCCTTCTTGGCCGGTGCGGCCTTCTTGGCCGGTGCGGCCTTCTTGGCCGGTGCGGCCTTCTTGGCCGGTGCGGCCTTCTTCGCCGGCGCGGCCTTCTTCGCCGGCGCGGCCTTCTTCGCCGGCGCGGCCTTCTTCGCCGGCCCGGCCTTCTTCGCCGGCGCGGCCTTCTTGGCCGGCGCGGCCTTCTTGGCCGGCGCGGCCTTCTTGGCCGGCGCCGCCTTCTTGGCCGGCGCCGCCTTCTTGGCCGGTGCCGCCTTCTTTACCGGTGCCGCCTTCTTTACCGGTGCGGCCTTCTTGGCCGGGGCCGCCTTCTTCGCGGGCGACGCCTTCTTGATGATCTTCCCGGCTGCGGACACCGTGCGCCCAGCCAACGACTTCTTCGTGGTGCGGGCCATGCTCGGGCCTCCTCCGGACCAGGTCACCCTGCGGCGAGGGCCACGGGCTGACCGGAGGGTAGCCGCTGGCGCGGTCGGGACCAAGGAGGCACTCCGGTCACCGAGACCGTCGGCCCCGGAAATGACTCCGGCCGGCCCGCGGTGCGGGCCGGCCGGAACCGATGTCAGCGGATGACGCTCAGCGCTCTTCCTCGCCGAGGATCGACCGGAGCCGCTTGGGCGCCGGCGACTCGTCGGACGGGGCCATCGTGTCGCCCGGGGTCTGGAGCGCCTCGAGCTGCTGGGTGAAGTAGCTCTTGAGGCGGGAGCGGTACTCACGCTCGAACGACCGCAGGTTCTCGACCTCGACGCTGAGCTTGTCGCGCTCCTTCTCGAGGTCGGCGAACAGCTGGGTGCGGCGCTCGGCCGTCTCGGCGTCGAGCATCTCGGAGCGGCCGCGCGCGTCGGACTCCATCCGGTCCGCCTTGCCCTTGGCCTCGTTCTCGAGCCGCTCGGCCTTGGTGCGGGCCTCGCCGACGATCCGGTCGGCCTCGTTCTTCGCGTCCTCGACGAGCTCGTCGGCGTTGCGGGTCGCGATCTCGAGCAGGCGGGCGGCTGCGTTGGACGCCTCGGGCACGGTCTCGACCCGGATCGTCTCGACGCCGCCGTCGGCGGGCACCGTGGCGGCGACCGCGGGGGCGGGCACCTCGACCGGCGCGGGGGCGGGGGTCGGTACCGGCTTCTCCACGACGGGCTCGGGCACCGGGGTCAGCTGCGTGGGCGCAGGCTCGAACGACGAGCCGCCGCCCGCCTGGGCGGCAGCGAGCTTCGCACGGAGCTCGTCGTTCTCGGCAGTCAGCCGAGCGAGCTCGGCCTCCACCTCGTCGAGGAACTGGTCGACCTCACCCATGTCGTAGCCCTCGCGCAGGCGGACGGGGGTAAAGCGCTTGTTGCTCACGTCCTCGGGCGTCAGCGGCATGACCTCACCTATCTCTAAGACTGGGGACTAACGGGGGATCTACACGGACAAACTATCCCGGCGAACAATAGCGCCTGACCAGCGGCAACTCAGAGTTGGCGGGGTCCCGGCGGCTCAGGCCAGGAAGATCGCGCGGTTCACGGCCAGCGCGACGTAGGCCAGGATCAGGACCAGGATGAAGCTGAGGTCGAGCGCGAAATTGCCGATCCGGATCGGCTTCACCACGCGGCCCAGCGCCTTGATCGGCGGGTCGGTGATCGAGTACACGATCTCCAGCAGCACGAGGAGCACCCCGCGGGGCTCCCAGGACCGGGCGAAGATCTGCACCCAGTCGACGATGAACCGGATCCACAGCAGCCCGATGAAGGTCCAGAGGACACCCTCGATGATCTGACCAGCGAGCGACAACGACTGTTCCTAGCGGGCATCTGGAAGGGACTTGCGGAGATCCTAGAGGGTCGCCGCTAACTGCCGAGCGGAGGAGGGTCGGCCCGGTGCCACCGCAAGCCGCCCAGCAGCCGCAACCCCTGACTACGTCAACCGCGGCGCGGCAGCGTGTCGCACGGCGGGCGAAGCCCGCATCGTGCGGCGCCCGCGGGCCGAGCGGAGCGAGCGCCCGTGCGGTGCCGCACGATCTGCGACACGCTCGCGCAATCGAGCTCAGCTCTGGTTGAAGAAGCCGCCCGTGTCGGCGATGCGCTGCTTGTCGGCGGCGGCGACCGTCACGTTGGGCGGCGAGAGCAGGAAGACCTTGCTGGTGACCCGCTCGATGCTGCCCCGGGTGGCGAAGATCAGCCCGGCGGCGAAGTCGACGAGCCGCTTGGCGTCGGCGTCGTCCATCTCGGTGAGGTTCATGATCACCGGGGTGCCGTCGCGGTACTGCTCGCCGACGGCCCGCGCCTCGTTGTAGGTGCGGGGGTGCAGCGTCGTGATCCGGGAGAGCTCCGCGACCGTGCTGACGGCCGGCGCGGGCGCCGCGGCGGGGCGGCGACGCTCGTTGATGTCGGCGACGGACGCCGACCGCACCCGCGGGGCGCGCTCGGTACGGGTCTCGCGTGCGGGCGCCGTCTCCTGGGCGTCGTACCCGTCGACGTCGACCTCGTCGTAACCGGTGTCCTCGAGCAGGCCGAGGTACTCACCGATCCTGCGCATCGCACCGCTCATGGCTGTTGCCTCCGCCTCGTCTTCGCAGCTGAGCGCCCCGTCCGAGGCGCCGCCTGGCTTGTTCTGGACATTACTGGACCGAGGACCTCGAACCGAGGAACGCGGCGCCGACGCGCGCGTGTGTCGCGCCGGGGTTCGTGAGAGTGCTCGGGCGGTGGTTCACGGGATCCACACCAGTCCCGCGAGGCGCCCGGCGTCGCCGCCGTCGCGCCGGTAGGAGTGGAGCTGCTCGTCCTCGAGCGTGCATCGCCCGACGGTGACCGCCGGCACGTCGGCGGCCGCCAGCTGGGCCAGCACACCGGCGCCGAGGTCGAGGGCCGGCGTGCCCCACGACGTCTCCGACCTGGTCTCCGGTACGGCGGCCGCCACCTCGTCGCGCAGCGTCGCGGGCACCTCGTAGCAGCGACCGCACACGTGCGGGCCGATCCAGGCCCGGGTCTGCTCCGCCCCGAGCTCCCGCATCCGCTCGACGGCGCGGCCGATGACGCCGAGGGCGACGCCGGCCCGGCCCGCGTGCGCGGCACCGACCACCCCGGCGCCGGGGTCGGCCAGGAGGACCGGGACGCAGTCGGCCACCCGGACCATCAGGCCGACCCCGCGCTGCGCGGTGACCAGCGCGTCCGCGACCGCCACGTCGGCGCCGGGAGCGGCGGCGACGACGTGCACGTCGTCGCCGTGCACCTGGTCGATCCTGGCGAAGGGGACCCCGGTGGCCTCGACGAGGGCCGCGATCCCGGGCTCGAAGCCCGGCGACCCTTCGCGCAGGTCGAGGGAGGCGTCGGTGAACGCGACCTCGACCCGGGCCGCGTCAGCGGGTGCCGGGTCGAGGGTGCAGGTGTCACGGAAGGCGAACATCCAGGGTGGTCGGACTGTCGGGTCTGCCGGTCCTACTTCAGGAAGTCCGGCACGTCGAGGTCGTCGTCGAACTCCATCGGCGCCGCGGCCGGCCGCGCGCCCACCGGCACGGCGGACTGCTCGGCAGGGGTCTCGTCCTGCGCCTGCTGGGCCGAGGCCTGCTGCGGCTCCGCCGGCTCGTCCTCCTTGCGGGCCGCGACCGCGGCGCGGATCTCCTCCTGGGTGCGCTGCGGTTGCGCGTCGCGGCGCAGCGCCTGGCCGGCGTCCCGCTTCTTAGGAGGGGTGCCACCGTCGAACCCCGCGGCGATGACGGTGATCCGGACCTCGTCGCCGAGCGCGTCGTCGATGATCGCGCCGAAGATGATGTTGGCGTCGGCGTGAACGGCGTCGGCCACCATCCCGGCCGCCTGGCTGATCTCGAAGATGCCGAGGTCGGAGCCACCGGCGACCGAGAGCAGCACGCCGTGGGCGCCGTCGATCGAGGCCTCGAGCAGCGGGCTGCTGACGGCCATCTCGGCGGCGGCGATCGCGCGGTCCTCGCCGCGGGCCGAGCCGATGCCCATCAGGGCCGAGCCGGCGTTGCTCATGACCGCCTTGACGTCGGCGAAGTCGACGTTGATGAGGCCCGGGGTCGTGATCAGGTCGGTGATGCCCGAGACGCCCTGCAGGAGCACCTGGTCGGCCTGGCGGAAGGCGTCCATGACCGAGACGTTGCGGTCGGAGATCTGGAGCAGCCGGTCGTTGGGGATCACGATCAGCGTGTCGACCTCCTCGCGGAGCCGCTCGATGCCCTCGTCGGCCGACTTCTTCCGGCGCGCGCCCTCGAAGGCGAACGGCCGGGTGACGACGCCGATGGTGAGCGCGCCGAGCGACCGGGCGATCCGCGCCACGACAGGGGCGCCGCCGGTGCCCGTGCCGCCACCCTCGCCGGCGGTCACGAAGACCATGTCGGCCCCCTTGAGGACCTCCTCGATCTCCTCGGCGTGGTCCTCGGCGGCGCGACCGCCGACGTCGGGATTCGCGCCGGCGCCGAGCCCGCGGGTGAGCTCGCGGCCGATGTCGAGCTTGACGTCGGCGTCGCTCATGAGCAGCGCCTGGGCGTCGGTGTTGATCGCGATGAACTCGACGCCCTTGAGCCCGACCTCGATCATCCGGTTGACGGCATTGACCCCGCCGCCACCGATGCCTACGACCTTGATGATGGCCAGGTAGTTCTGTGCAGCAGCCACGCCGTCTTCCTTCCCCTGAAGTAGGTGATCCCCGAAACCCTTACCCTCATGCTGAGGGTTATAGTTATGTCAACCTCGGGTTGTCCACGACAGTAAGGACGACAGCGCTCCCCGTCGGGGAGACACGCCGCAGGGATGCGGCCCAGATCGTCGCGAAGGTCAACGGGTCGTCGGCAGCGAGGGCACGCTGACGTCGTACGCCTGCGCGTCGGGCTCGGCCTCGAGCAGCCGGAGCAGCACCTCGGCCTTCTGGGCGGACTCGTCCGCACTCCCCCAGACGACCTCGCGACCGTCCTTCAACGCGAGCAGGATCTGGTCGGCCGTCTCGACCTCGATGTGGTCGACCAGCTCCGTCACCGCGTCGTCGAGGGACGTCGCGACCGCGGCCGCCTCCTCCAGCGCGAGCCGGTCCGCCTCGGCGCCGACCTGTACCTGCGGCAGAGCCGCCGGCGGTTGCTTCGGCATCGACGCGAAGGTGAAGGTGTCACCGCTCTCGGCCAGGAAGGTGTACGACGAGCCCTCGGTCACCACCGCGAGCGGCTCCCACTCCTCGATCTCGATGCGGATGTCGTGCGGCCACTGGCGCGAGGCGTCGACGGAGCGCACCGCGGTGAGCCTGGCGGCGATGCGGGTCTCGATCGCGCCGATGTCGACCCGGGCCATCGGGTCGTCGAGCGGCAGGTCCGCCGCGGCGACCACCTCCTCCTCCGAGAGCTGGGAGGTCCCGCTCACGTCCGCGCCCTCGACCCGCAGCCACGGCGAGAAGTACAGGCCGTAGACGCCGAACCCGACCGCGCCCAGGACGAGGACCGCGATCAGCACGTAGCGCACCGTCACCCAGCGGCGCGCCCACTGCCGGCGCGCGAACCGGCGGCGGGTGCGGTCCTGCGAGCGGTCAGCCACCGGCCCGCTCCTCCAGCCCAGCGAGGACCCGGGGGGCGAGGGTGGTCACGTCGCCCGCGCCCAGCGTCAGCACGACGTCGCCCGGCCGCGCCCGGTCCAGCACCGCCGCGAGCGCCTGCTCGTGGGTCTCGGCGAAGAGCTTCCGCGCCGGCGGCAGGGGCACGGCGGCGGCCACGAGCGCGCCCGTGACGTCCGGGTCCGGGTCCTCGCGCGCGACGTAGACGTCGAGCACCACGACCTCGTCGGCGGCACCGAGGGCGGTGCCCATCTCGGCCCCGAAGATCCGCGTGCGGGAGACCAGGTGCGGCTGGAAGCAGACGACCAGCCGACCGGCCGTCGTACCACTCTCCGCGATCGCGCGGGCTGCCTCGAGGTCGCCGCGGATCTCGCTGGGGTGGTGGGCGTAGCTGTCGTAGACCCGGACGCCGGCGGCTTCGCCGATCGGCTCCATCCGCCGCTTCGCGCCGCGGTGGCGGGCCAGCCCCCGGATGAGCGCTGCGGGGTCGCCCCCGAGCTCGAGCCCGACCGCCAGCGCGTAGAGAGCGTCGTGTGCGTAGTGACGTCCGGGCACGGCGAGCTCGACCGGGCCGAGGTCCTCGCCGTGCGCCGTGACCCGGAACCGGGTGCGGTCGCCGGCGATGGTGAGGTCGTGTCCCTGCACGGTCGCTCCGCCGGAGAAGCCCGCCGTGACGTCGGCGAGGTCGGGCCGCTCCGCGATCGTCACCCGGGCCCGCCCCGCGAACTCCGCGAACGCGGCCTCGTAGGCGGCCTCGGTGCCCCAGTGGTCGAGGTGGTCGGCGTCGACGTTCGTGACGACGGCGACGTCGGGGGTGTAGACGAGGAACGCGCCGTCGGACTCGTCGGCCTCGACCACCGCGACGTCGCTCCCGCCGAGCCGGGCGTTGGTGCCGAGCGCGGCGACCTCCGCGCCGATCGCGAAGGTCGGGTCGAGACCGGCCTCCTGGAGGGCGAAGGTCGTCATCGCCGTCGTCGTGGTCTTGCCGTGCGTGCCGGCGATCGCGACCACCCGACGGCCCACGAGGACCGACTGGAGCCCGGCGGACCGTGGCCAGAGCCGCAGCCCGCGCTCCAGCGCGGCCGCGATCTCGGGGTTGTCCTCGCGGACCGCGGTGGTCGCCACGACGGTGTCGACGCCGTCCAGGTGCGCGGGGTCGTGACCGACGTGGACGTCGATGCCCTCCTCGCGCAGGGCCCGGACGACCACGGAGTCGCTGGCGTCGCTCCCGCTGACCGTGACGCCGGACTGGTGCATGAGCCGGGCGATGCCGGAGAGGCCCGCGCCGCCGATGCCGACGAAGTGGACCCGGCCCAGCCGGTCCGCTGCCGGGATCTCGGCGGGGACCTCGATCCTCATCGGACCGACCTCATCGGGCCTGCCCGTGGCGGCCGGCGGACTCGGCGACGATCCTGGCCAGCCGGTCGTCGGCGTCGGCCGGGACCAGGCCGGCTGCGGCCGCACTCATCGCGGCCAGCCGCGCGCGGTCGTCGGCCAGTGCGGGCACCGTCTCCGCGACGTAGTCGGCGGTGAACCGACCCTCGTCGACCATGAGCGCTCCCCCGGCGTCGATCACCGGGCGGGCGTTGTGCTCCTGCTCGCCGTTGCCGTAGGCGAGCGGCACGAAGATCGTAGGGACGCCAGTGGCGGCCGCCTCGACCACGCTGTTGGCACCTGCCCGGCACACCATCAGGTCGGCGGCGGCGAGGGCGTAGTCCATGCGGTCGACGAAGGGAAGGACGACGTACGGCGTGCCGGTGGCCGTCGGCTCCACCCACTCGGGGTCCTCCTTGCCCCGCGCCCCGATGACGTGGAGCACCTGGACGCCGCCGGCACCGAGCGCGGCCGACGCGCGGGTGATCGCACGGTTGAGCTTCCAGGCGCCCTGCGACCCGCCGGTGACGACGAGGGTGGGCAGGTCGGGGTCGAGACCGAAGAACTCCCGGGCCTCGGCGCGCAGCGCGGGCCGGTCGAGCTGCGAGATCATCCGGCGGATCGGGAGGCCGACGTACTCCGCCCGCTTCAACGGGGTGCCGGGGAAGCTGACCGCGACCCGGAGGGCGAACCGGGCGCCCGCCTTGTTGGCGATGCCCGGCTTGGCGTTCTGCTCGTGGATCACCAGCGGCAGCTTCCGCCGACGCGCCGCGAGGTAGGCCGGCATCGAGACGTAGCCGCCGTAGCCGACGACGACGTCGGGGCGGACCCGGTCGATGACGTCGTCGGTCGCCCTCACCGCACCCCGCAGCCGGGACGGCACCAGCGCCAGGTCCTTGCCGGGGCGGCGCGGCAGCGGGACAGGAGGGATCAGCTCGAGGGGGTAGCCGGCCGCGGGCACCACCTTGGTCTCCAGCCCCCGGGGGGTGCCCAGGCAGGTGATCTCCGCCGACGGGTCGAGCCGCACCAGGGCGTCGGCGGTGGCCAGGAGCGGAGACGTGTGCCCGGCGGTGCCTCCGCCGGCCAGAAGGACGCGCATTCGTCGAACGCTACCGACGGGCCGACAGACCGGCCGAACGGGTCCGCCGGCGCTGGGCCAGGGCGCGGGCGGCCGCGGGCTCGCGGCGGGCGAAGCCGATCACCAGTCCGAGCGCGATCAGCGTCGGCAGCAGGCTCGAGCCGCCGTACGACACCAGCGGCAGCGGGATGCCGATGACCGGCAGCAGCGCCAGCACCATGCCGACGTTGATCATCATCTGACCGAGCAGCCAGATCACGATGCCGAAGCTGCAGTAGCGGACGAACGGGTCGGTGGTCTGCCGGGCGATGCGGAGCGTGGCGTAGGCGATGGTGAGGAACAGGCCGATGACGAGGAGGGTGCCGACCAGGCCCAGTTCCTCGCCCAGCACGGCGAAGATGAAGTCGGTGTGGGCCTCGGGCAGGGTGCCCCACTTCTGGCGGCTGGCCCCGATGCCCTCGCCGAAGATGCCGCCGCTCGACATGGCGTAGAGGCCGTGGGCCGGCTGCCAGCCGGTGCCGTGGTAGTCCTTGAACGGGTCGACGAACGTCGTGATCCGCTCCAGCCGCTCCGACGAGGTCGCGGCCAGGCCGAGGGCCACCACGCTGACCACGCTGAGGCAGAGCACGAACAGCCGGGCCGGCGCGCCGACCACCCAGAGCATCCCGACCAGGATGGCGAAGAAGACGAGCGCCGTGCCGAGGTCGCGACCGACGATCACCAGGGTGGTCGCGAGCAGCATGCCGGGCACCACCGGCACCATCATCTGGTGCAGGCTGCCGAGCCGGCGGTCCTTGTTGGCGTAGATGTGCGCGGCCCAGATGATGATTGAGAGCTTGGCGATCTCGGACGGCTGGATCTGCACCGGTCCGAGCGCGAGCCAGTTCTTGTTGCCGTAGACCTCGACGCCGAACCTCGCCGTGGCGAGGAGCAGCACGAGCGAGACCGTGAAGGCCGGGAACGCCAGGCTGCGCACCCACCGCATCGAGACCCGCGAGGCGAGGAGGGCCAGCGGGATGCCGATGCCCACCCAGAGCAGCTGACGCTTGACGGTGGCGTAGGAGTCGCCGGTCTGGCGGAACGCCTCGACGCTGGAGGAGCTGAGCACCATCAGCAGGCCGATGGTCAGCAGCAGCGCGATCGAGCCCAGCAGCAGGTAGTAGTTGGTGAGCGGCCGGCTCAGCGCGTCCCGCAGCGCTGCGAGCCAGCTGCGGGGGCTGCCCGCCCGGACCGGGGAGTCGGGGGTCGTGGCGGTGATGGCCTCCCCCTCCCTCGTGCGGCTGGTGCCGGGCGATCAGTCCTCGTCGGTTCCGTCGATCGCCGCCCGGACCGCTGCTGCGAAGGCGTCGCCCCGTGCGGCGTAGTCGGTGAACTGGTCCATCGAGGCGCAGCCCGGTGCGAGGAGCACCGTGTCGCCGGACCGGGCGGCCGCAGCCGCCGCCCCGACGACGCGACCCATCAGGTCAGCCCCGTCTACGGGCCCAGTTTCTCCGGCGGCCACCTCGATCACCGGCACATCCGGGGCGTGTCGCGCAAGCGCCTCGGCGATGACCGCGCGGTCGCGACCGATGAGGATCGCCGCCCGGAGGCGGCTCCCCACCTGCTGGACCAGCTCGTCGAACGACGCGCCCTTGGCGAGGCCGCCCGCCACCCAGACGACGGGGTCGTACGCCGCCAGCGACGACTGTGCGGCGTGCGGGTTGGTCGCCTTCGAGTCGTCGACCCAGGTGATGCCCTCGTGCTCGGCGACCACGGCGATCCGGTGGCCGTCGGGACGGAAGGCCCGCAGCCCGTCGCGGACGGCGGCCTGGCTGATCCCGTGCGCCCGGGCCAGCGCCGCCGCGGCCAGCGCGTTGGCGACGAAGTGGGGCGCGGGCGAGGCGAGGTCGGCGATCGCGCAGAGCTCGGCGGCGCTGTGCTGGCGCTCGTCGATGAACGCCCGGTCGACCAGGATGTCCTCGACCACGCCGACCATGCCGACCGACGGGATGCCGAGGGTGAAGCCGATGGCCCGGGCACCCTCCACCACGTCGGCCTCACGGACCAGGCGCTCGGTCGTGGGGTCGGCGACGTTGTAGACGCAGGCTCGCTCCACGCCCTCGTAGATGCGGCCCTTGTCGGCCGCGTAGTCGTCCATTCCGGTGGCGCCGGAGTACCAGTCGAGGTGGTCCTCGGCGAGGTTGAGCACCGCCGCTGACTCGGCCGCCACCGTCGACACGTAGTGCAGCTGGAAGCTGGACAGCTCGACCGCGATCACGTCGTACGGCTCGGGGTCCATGACCGCCTCGGTCAGCGGCAGGCCGACGTTGCCCGCCGCGACGCTGCGCAGCCCGGCCGTGCGCAGGATGGAGTCCAGCATCTGCACGGTCGTGGTCTTGCCGTTGGTGCCGGTCACGCAGAGCCAGGGCGCCGGGTGGTCCGGGTCGCGCAGCCGCCACGCCAGCTCGACCTCTCCCCAGACCGGGACGCCGCGCTCGCGGGCCTGCTCCAGCAGCGGGGCCTCCGGCCGGAACCCGGGCGAGGTGACCAGCAGGTCGACGCCGTCGGGCAGTGCGTCGGTGGCGCCTGCGTGCAGCTGCACCGTGGCACCGAGGATCTCGAGCAGCTCGGCCTGCTCCAGCTGCGCCGCCGTGGCGTTCTCGGCCAGCACCGTCACCGACGCGCCCAGGTGGGTGAGGTTGTCCGCGGCGGCGTACCCGCTCGCCCCGAACCCCGCGACGACCGCGCGCACGCCCTCCCAGGAGTCCTTGCGGCCGAGGGTGGAGACGTCGGGGTGGGTCAAAGTCTCGCCACCCACTCCGCGTAGAACAGGCCCAGCCCGGTGGCGACGCAGAGGCCGGTGATGATCCAGAACCGGATCACGACGGTCACCTGCTCCCAGCCGAGCATCTCGAAGTGGTGGTGGATCGGGGCGATGCGGAACACCCGGCGGCCGACGCCGGTGAGCTTCTTGGTCGCCTTGAACCAGCTGACCTGCAGCATCACCGAGGCGGTCTCCAGCACGAACAGGCCACCGAGGACGATGAGCAGCAGCTCGGTGCGGGTGAGGATCGCGAGGCCCGCGAGGGCGCCGCCGAGGGCGAGCGAGCCGGTGTCGCCCATGAAGATCTTCGCCGGCGAGGCGTTCCACCAGAGGAAGCCGAAGCAGGCGCCGGTGATCGCCGCAGCGATGATCGCCAGGTCGAGCGGGTCGCGGACGTTGTAGCAGCTGGCGCTGGGCTCGTCCTGGCAGAACTGGTTGTTCTGCCAGATGTTCACGAGCGTGTAGGCGCCGAACACCATCACGCTGGCCCCGGCCGCGAGGCCGTCGAGGCCGTCGGCGAGGTTGACCGCGTTGCTGAAGCCGGTGACGAGCAGCCAGACCAGCAGCAGCGCGAGCACCATCGGCAGCGCCAGCCAGTCGATCTCGCGGAGGAAGGAGATCTTCTCCGAGGCGGGCGCCCGGTTGTTCTCGTCCTCCAGCCAGGGCGCCAGCGCGAGCACGCCGAACACCAGGGCGACCACCGTCTGGCCGACCATCTTGGCCTTGCTCCGCAGGCCGAGGCTGCGCTGCTTGTAGATCTTGATGAAGTCGTCGAGGAAGCCGACCATGCCCATCCCGACGAACAGGAAGAGGAGGAGCAGAGCCGAGGCGCTCGGCGCGTCGGCCGTGATCAGCTTCGCCATCCCGTAGCCGAGCACCACGCTGGCGATGATCACGACGCCACCCATGGTGGGCGTGCCGCGCTTGGTGTGGTGGCTGGTCGGGCCGTCGTCGCGGATCTCCTGGCCGTAGCCCCACTTGGTGAAGAGCCGAATCGCGACCCGGGTGCCGAGCAGCGAGACCAGCAGGGCGATGCCCCCACCGAGCAGGATCGCTAGCACGCTGCTGTCCTCTCACGCTTGGTCCGCGTCACGGCCGGTCACCCAGCAGCTGCTCGGCGACCTGTTCGAGCGCCGCACCCCGCGACGCCTTCACGAGGACGACGTCCTCCGGTCCGGCATTCTGCCGCACCCAGGCGAGTGCCTCGTCGCGCCCCTCGGCGGAGATCACGGTCGTGGCGTCCTGAGCGCGGATCGCCTCGGCGATCGGCGCTGCAGGGGCGCCGACGACGACCACCACGTCGACCCCGAGCCGGACGGCGTCGGTCCCCACGGCACGGTGACCGGACTCGTGCTCCGACCCGAGCTCCATCATCTGCCCCAGCACCGCGACCGTACGACGCCCGCGGCCCCGCCCGATCGCGACCAGCGCCTCGAGCGCGGCTCGCACCGAGTCGGGGTTGGCGTTGTAGGCGTCGTTGATCACGACCATCCCGTCGGCGCGCTCGTGCACCTCCATCCGCCACCGCGACGCGGCGGTGGCCAGGGAGAGTGCGGGCGCGACGTCCGCGAGCGGGAACCCGGCGGCGACCGCCATCGCGGCGGCCGCGGCGGCGTTCTGCACCTGGTGGGCGCCGGTCTGGAGCAGCTGCACCGGGTGGGAGGTGTGGCCGTCGGTGAGCGTGAACCGTGGCCGGCCGCCCTCGTCGAGCTCCATGTCCTCCCAGCGCAGGTCGCCGGCGCGGCCGAACGTCAGCACCCGCGCGGTGGTGCGGGGGGCCATCGCCGAGACCAGGGGGTCGTCGGCGTTGAGGACCGCGACGCCGTCGGAAGGGAGCGCTTCGACGATCTCCCCCTTGGCGAGGGCGATCTGCTCGCGGCCGCCGAACTCCCCCACGTGCGCGGTGCCGACGTTGAGCGCGGCGGCGATGCGCGGTGGTGCGATCCCGCACAGGTACGCGATGTGCCCGACGCCGCGCGAGCCCATCTCCACGACGAGGTGCTCGGTGTCGGCGGCGGCCCGCAGCACGGTCAGCGGCACCCCGATCTCGTTGTTGCCGTTGCCCTCGGTGGCGACGACCCTGTCCTCGCCCGCGAGCCGACGCAGCACGCTCGCGAGGTAGTCCTTGGTGCCGGTCTTCCCCTGCGAGCCGGTCATCGCCAGCACGGTGGCCGGTGTCCGTTCGACCACGAACCGCGCCAGCGTGCCGAGGGCCACCACCGGGTCCTCGACCACGACCGTCGGCGCCGCCGTCGGCCGGCTGCCGAGCACGGCGTGGGAGCCCGCGGCGTACGCGTGGCCGTCGACCCGCTCCCCCACGATCGCGACGAACAGTCCTTCGGCGACCGGCGACCGGCTGTCGACGTACGCGGGGCCGGTCACGACGACGTCGCCGTCGCCGTGGACCTCGCCACCGACCACGGCGGCGATCTCGGCCAGCCGCAGCGGGATCATCGGCCGTCTCCCGCGAGCAGTTGACGGGCCACGTCGCGGTCGTCGAAGGGGTGGACGACGCCCGCGACCTCCTGACCGGTCTCGTGGCCCTTGCCGGCGATCAGCACGACGTCGCCCTCCTCGGCGGCGGCCAGCGCGGCCGCGATCGCCGCACGGCGGCCGTCGTGCTCGACCACGTCGGCCGGGTGCCCGCGGGTGCCGCCGACGATCTCGGCGCGGATCGTCGCCGGGTCCTCCGAGCGCGGGTTGTCGTCGGTGACGTGCACGACGTCGGCGAGGTCGGCGGCGATCGCACCCATCAACGGCCGCTTGCCGCGGTCGCGGTCGCCGCCGGCACCGAGGACCACGACCAGCCGGCCGCGGGTGATCGGGCGCAGGGTGCGGAGCACGGCCTCGAGGGCGTCGGGCTTGTGGGCGTAGTCGACGTAGACCGCGAACGCCGAGGCGTCGTCGGTGACCCGCTCCAGACGGCCGGGCACTCCTCCGGCCGCGGCGATGCCGGCGACGACGCTGCCAGGGGCGAGCCCGGCCTCGGCGGCAGCGGCGACGGCGGACAGCGCGTTGGCGACGTTGAAGTCGCCGGGCAGGGCGACCGACGCGGGCAGCGACAAGCCGTCGGGGCCACGGACGGTGAACGTGGAGCCCTCGGGGCCGAGGTCCACGTCGGCGGCCGACCAGTCGGCGTCGGCGCTGCTGGTCGACATCGTGCGCACCGGGATCGTCGCCGCGGCGGCCAGGCGACGGCCGAACTCGTCGTCGACGTTGACCAGGCCGAGCCGAGCCCGCTCGGGGGTGAACAGGGTCGCCTTGGCCGCGAAGTAGTCCTCGACGTCGGCGTGGAAGTCGAGGTGGTCGCGGCCGAGGTTCGTGAAGACCGCGACGTCGAAGACGACCCCGTCGACCCGGCCCAGCACGAGCGCATGGCTGGACACCTCCATCGCGCAGCACTCGACCCCGCGTTCGCGCATCAGGGCGAACAGCCCGTGCAGGTCCGGTGCCTCCGGTGTGGTCAGGGCCGTCCGGAGGTCGGCGCCGGCGACCCGGGTGCCGACGGTGCCGATCACGGCGGAGGTGATGCCCGCGGCCCCGAGGCCGCCGTCCAGCAACCGGGTCACCGTGGTCTTTCCCTGGGTGCCGGTCACTCCGATCATCCGCATCGCGCCGGCGGGGTCGCCGTAGAGGGCGGCCGAGACCGCACCGAGCACGGCCCGTGGGCGGGCGACGACGATGGCCGGCAGGTCCGGGGGTACGGCGTCCGCGCCGGCCTCGTCGGTGAGCACGACGGTGGCGCCGGACGCGGCGGCCTGCGTGACGAAGTCGATGCCGTGCGCCGTCGCACCCGGAAGGGCGGCGTAGACGTCACCGGGGAGGACCCGGCGCGAGTCGAGCGTGATGCCGGTGACGGTGACGCCGGTGCCGTCGCCCAGCACGCGCGCCTCGGCGTGCGCACGGACCAGCGCGACGACGTCCTCGAACGACCGCGCCACCGGGCTCCCGGGACGGGTGCTGGCGGTGTCCATCACCACTCGACGGGCAGCTTCGAGGGGCGGGTCTCGGTCGGGGCCACGCCGTACCGCCGGAGGGCGTAGCTCATCAGCTTGGCGAAGGCCGGGCCGGCGACCGCGCCGCCACCGCCGGTGCGGGAGTCGTGGACCACGACGTAGGCGGTGAATCGCGGGTCGTCGGTCGGGCCGAAGCCGACGAACGACGCGGTGTGGCTGCCGTCGTAGCAGGCACAGCTCTCGACGACCCGCTGCGCCGTGCCGGTCTTGCCGGCGATCCGGTAGCCGGGCACCGACGCCAGCGGGGCGACGCCGTCGACCGGGTCGAGCACACGCTCCATCATGAGAGCAGTCTGCCGCGCCGCCTCCGTGCTGATCACCCTCCGGGTGCCGGCCTCGTCGGTGCCGACCTCGGTGCCGTCGTCCAGCGTCGCTCGGCCCTTCACCAGGCTGGGGTCGATGCGGACGCCGTCGTTGGCGATCGCGTTGACCGCCGCGATCATCTGCACGGCGTTGACGGAGAGCGACTGGCCGAAGGCGATGCGGTCGTCGACCTGGTCGGTCCAGGCCTCGCCCTTCGGCAGCAGGCCCTTGGTCTCGCCGTTGAGGCCGACGTGGGTCTGCCTGCCGAGCCCGAACGCGGTCAGGTAGGAGCGCAGCTGGCCCGGCTCGAACTCGTCGGCCGCGAGCACGGTGCCGATGTTGGAGGACTTGGCGAGGATGCCCGCCAGGGTCAGGTGCTCGATGCCGTGGGCCCAGTGGTCGTGGATCGGCCGGTCCTGGCGGTTGAGCACCCCCGGGACGACGTACTGCTGGCGCGGCTTGCCGAGGCCGGCGTCGATGACGGCGCTCAGCGTCAGCACCTTCTCCGTGGAGCCCGGCTCGTAGACATCGGTCAGGGCGCTGGACTTGTAGCGCGACTTCGGCCAGTCCTGGGGCGTGCTGGCGTCGTAGGACGGGTAGTCGGCCAGCGCGAGGATCTCGCCGGTGCGGCTGTCCATGATGACCGCGATGCCGGACTCGGCGCGCGAGCCCTCGACGGTCTGTTGCAGCACCCGCTGCGTGTAGAACTGCAGGTCGGCGTCGAGGGTGAGGGCGAGGTCGGACCCGTCCACCGCCGGCGTGATGGCGCTGTCGCCGAGCGGGATCTGCGCGCCGGCCCCGACCTCGTAGCGCGCCTCGCCGTCGATGCCGGAGAGGTAGTCGTTGAAGGAGTCCTCGAGCCCGGCGAGGGCGCGGGCGGAGCCGTTCCGCTTCGGGGTGCCGAGGAAGCCGACGAGGTTCGCCGCGACGTCGTTGAACGGGTAGACCCGCACCGGGTCTCGCTGCATGAACAGGCCGACGAACCCCTCCGCCTCGGCATCCGCGACCACCTGGGTCGCGAGGCGGGCCGGGACCTGGCGGGCGACGTACTGGAAGCGGCTGCCCTCCACCCGGAGCCGCTCGAGCACCTCGAAGTAGTCGATGTCGAGCCGCTGCGAGAGGAAGGAGGCGAGCTCGGGTGCGTCGTCGGCGGTCAGCGTCGGGTCGGCGACGATCATCCGGCCGTCGATCGACTTCGCCAGTGCCTTCCCGTTGCGGTCGAGGATCTCACCTCGGGTCGCGGGAAGGATGACGTCGACCGAACCCTCGGC
Organism: Nocardioides silvaticus; assembly: GCF_003160695.1. Lineage (GTDB taxonomy): Bacteria > Actinomycetota > Actinomycetes > Propionibacteriales > Nocardioidaceae > Nocardioides > Nocardioides silvaticus. The sequence continues at coordinate 151,559 of NZ_QGDD01000002.1, read as the reverse complement.
GGCGGCCATCGCGGCGTACTCGTCGGGGTCGACGCCCTGCAGCTGCACCAGGCGCGCGGCGAAGACCGAGAGCACCATCGCGATCAGGATGAACCCGACCTGGAGCCGGAATTGCGGTGACGCGCGCAGCGGGTCGCGAGCCGGACGTGTCACTTCTCCAACCTAGGTGGCTACCGCTGCCGGGAACGGTCCGACCCGCCGTCCTGGCGGCCATTCGCGTCGTTCGAGCGGTCGTCGCCGCGGTCGCGGACGATGACCGGGTCCGGGTCCAGCACCTTGGGCTTGGTCGGGCCGGGCACCGTGACCGGCAGCGTGTTGCTCGGCTGCGCCGGTGGCGCGGCCTGGGCGTCGCCGGTGACCTCGCCGGTGCCGAGGTTCATGACGTTCGGCGGGCCGGCGATCACCATGCCCGCCTTCTGGGCGCGGTCGGCGACCCGGGCCGGGTCGCTCAGCTCCTGGAGCTCGGTGCTGAGCGCTTCCTCCTGGGCGGTGAGGTCGGCGAGCTGCTGGTCGAGCGCTGCGGCGCGGAAGGAGGCCTGCTGCATCGAGGTGTTGAAGAGGAGCAGCCCGACGACACCGCCGAGCAGGATCACGCTGACCAAGGTCACGAACGGCACCCGCGGGGCACGCGGCCGGGTGCGAGGCCGCGGCACGACCGTGAGCCGGGCCCGCTGGACCGCCGCCTCGGCGATGCGCGGCAGGCGGGAGCGGAGCTGGGGTGCGGTGCTGCTCATTACGCGGCTCCCTTGCCGGTGGTGCGGGGTCGGACTCGTTCGACGGCGCGCAGTCGTACGGATGCGGCGCGCGGGTTCAGGGCGATCTCGTCGGCGTCCGCCTGCTCGGCGCCGCGGGTCACCAGGCGCAGCGCCGGCTCGTGCCCCTCCGGCACGAACGGGAGGTCCTCGGGGACGTCGCTGCTGGTCGCCGCGGCGAAGGCCCGCTTGACCAGCCGGTCCTCGAGCGAGTGGTAGGACTCCACGACCACACGGCCGCCGACGCCGATCGCGTCGATCGCGGCCGGCACCGCCCGCTCGAGCACCCGGAGCTCGTCGTTGACCTCCATCCGCAGTGCCTGGAAGGTGCGCTTCGCAGGGTGGCCGCCGGTACGACGCGCAGGGGCCGGGATGACGTCGTACAGGAGGGCGACCAGGCGGCCCGACGTGGTGAACGGCTCCTTGGCGCGCTCGCGCACGATCGCCTCCGCGATCCGGCGGGCCATCCGCTCCTCGCCGTACTCCTTGAGCACGCGCGCCAGGTCGGGCGCGTCGTAGGTGTTGAGCACGTCGGCGGCGGTCGGACCGGTGCCGGAGCTCATCCGCATGTCGAGGGGGGCGTCGACCGCGTAGGCGAAACCGCGCTCCGGCAGGTCCAGCTGCATCGAGGAGACACCGAGGTCGAAGAGCACCCCGTCGACCCCTCTGTCGCCGGCCAGGCCGAGGTCGGCGAGCACGTCGGGGATCTCGTCGTACACCGCGTGCACTGCGGTGAAGCGGTCGCCGTACGGCGCCAGCCGCTCGCGACTGAGCTCGAGCGCGTCGGGGTCACGGTCGATGCCGACGACCCGGGCCAGCTCGCAGCGGGCCAGCACGGCCTCGCTGTGACCCCCGAGGCCCAGGGTCGCGTCGACGAGGACGGCGTCGTCGTGGTCGAGCGCAGGTGCCAGAAGCGCCACGACCCGGTCGAGAAGGACCGGGACGTGTCGAGGGTTGTCCATGGTGGTGCGCCCTCAGTGCCCGATCCCGTAGGCGATCAGGAGGGCGAGTGCCATCCCGACCGACACGACGGCCGAGAACAACATCAGTGCCACTGCTTCGCGCGCGAGCTCGCGGACCCGCGGCTGCCTCGCCTCTGTCATCACGCTCATCGTTCGACCCCTCTTGCTCGCGTTGCTCGCGTCGTTGCTCGCGATCCGCAGGGCCAGGTCCCCCGCCCGCCCCCGGTGGGGGAAGCCGTCTGGAGCCGGGGAAGGTGCCCCAGAAGGCAGCGGGAGCGGGCCAGAGACCTCGTCCTGCGGATCACTGTTGAAGTTGTCGTCCGCTCCGTGGTGGAGCGAAGTGGAGCGAAGTGGTGCGGCGCCGGTCGCGCCGGCGGTTCAGTCGGTCAGTCCTCGTCCTCGTCGAGGTCGACGAAGTCGCCCATCGCGTCGGCCTGGAACTCCCGCCACCGTTCGGGGTTCCAGATCTCCATCCGGTCGCGGACGCCGATCACCACAACGTCCCGTTCAAGCGCGGCGTACTCCCGCAGGTGTGCAGGGATGCCGACCCGTCCCTGCTTGTCCGGCGTGCTCTCGTCGGCGCCCGCGAAGAGCACGCGCTGGTAACGGCGGGCCGCCTTGTTGGTCATCGGCCGCTCGGCTGCCCGCTCGGCCTCGGCTGCGAAGACGTCGGTGGGCCAGACGACGAGGCAGTGCTCCTGACCCTGCGTCACCACGACCCCCTCGGCCAACCGGTCCCTGAACTTCGCCGGGAGGAAGAGGCGCCCCTTGTCGTCGAGCTTCGGGGTGTAGGTGCCGACGAACAGCATCGGACACCTCCTGTTTCCTCCACTTTCCCCCACAGTACTCCACTTTCCCCCACCGTCAACCACTTCCGGGGGTGTTTTGCTCCAAGGTCGGGTCGATGCGAACGCGTGATCGGTCTGTGACCTTGTGGGCCGTTCGGGCGCGTTAGGTTGCTCCGGCGCCGTACGTTTGCCTCGACCGCGGGCCTACGCTTCAAGTGCACGACCGGGCGCGCCAGAGACGGGAGACATGACGTGGAGTCGCCGACGGACCACCCGGGGCAGCCGCACCCCACCACCGGAGCCGACGTGGCCACGGTCGCCCGCGTGGCGAGCCGGATCCGCGGCAACATCGAGCGCGTCATCGAGGGCAAGAGCGAGGTCGTCTCCGCCGCGCTCGTCGTGCTGCTGGCCGAGGGCCACCTGCTGCTCGAGGACGTGCCCGGCGTCGGCAAGACGATGCTCAGCAAGGCGCTGGCGCGCAGCATCGACTCGACCGTGCGACGGATCCAGTTCACGCCCGACCTGCTGCCGTCCGACGTCACCGGCGTCTCGGTCTACAACCAGCAGTCCCGGGAGTTCGAGTTCCGGCCCGGCGGCGTCTTCGCCAACATCGTGATCGGCGACGAGATCAACCGCGCCTCTCCCAAGACCCAGTCGGCGCTGCTGGAGTGCATGGAGGAGCAGCAGGTCACCGTCGACAACGTCACCTACCACCTCGAAGCGCCGTTCATGGTGATCGCGACCCAGAACCCGGTCGAGATGGAGGGCACCTACGCCCTGCCCGAGGCGCAGCGCGACCGGTTCATGGCCCGGGTGTCGATCGGCTACCCGGTGCCGTCGGCCGAGATCGCCATGCTCAACTCGCACACCGAGCTCAACCCGCTCGACGAGCTCGAGCCGGTCACCGACGCGGCCGAGCTGCGCAAGCTGTGCGGCATCGTCCACCACGTGCACGTGTCCGAGGCCGTGCAGCGGTACGCCGTCTCGCTGACCGCTGCCACCCGGGAGAGCACCGACCTCCTGCTCGGCGCCTCGCCCCGCGCAACGCTGCACCTCGTGCGCGCGGCCAAGGCCTATGCGGCGCTGCACCAGCGCGACTACGTCCTGCCCGACGACGTCCGCGCGCTCATCCAGCCCGTGATCGCGCACCGGCTGCTGCCGAGTGCCGAGGCGGCCGTCGGGGGTCGCGGCACCAGCGACATCCTGGCGGGGATCGTCGCCCAGGTGCCGGTCCCCGAGATCCGTTCCTGATGCGTGACGGGCTCGCGGGGCTGACCCTCCGCGGACGGGCCTTCCTCGCCGCGGGGACGACGGCGATCGTCTGCGCCGTGCTGCTGGGGCAGACCTCGCTGACCCGGATCGGCGTCCTCGTGGTCGTGCTCCCCCTCGTGGCGGCGTTCGTGATCGGCCGTCGTCGCTACGCCCTCACCGCGGTGCGGTCGGTCCACCCCCGGCTCGTCGCCGCCGGCCAGCCGGCCCGCATCGACCTGCTCCTCTCCAACGAGGGACGCTCGACCGCCGGCGCGATCCTGGTCGAGGACCAGGTCCCCTACGCGCTCGGCACCCGGCCCCGGTTCGTGCTCCAGGGCATCGCGCGCAAGTGGCAGCGCCGCGTCAGCTACCAGGTGCGGTCCGACGTGCGCGGACGGTTCGACATCGGGCCACTCACGATCCGCATCGCCGATCCGTTCGGCCTCATCGAGCTGCGCCGCCTGGTCCCCGGCACCGCCCCTCTCGTGGTCACGCCGCGCACCGTCGCGCTGCCGCCGATCCCGGTGATGGGCGGGTGGACGGGCTCCGGCGAGTACCGTCCGCAGGCCTTCGCCGCCGGCTCGGCCGAGGACGTCAGCGTCCGCGAGTACCGCCGTGGCGACGAGCTGCGTCGCGTGCACTGGCGCAGCTCCGCGCGGATGGGCGACCTGATGGTGCGGCGCGAGGAACAGCCGTGGGAGGCCCGGGCGACGGTGCTGCTCGACAACCGGCTCCGGTCGCACCGCGGTCAGGGCCTCGGGTCGAGCTTCGAGTTCGCGGTGGTCGCCGCCGCCTCACTGGTCCTGCACCTCGACCAGCACGGGTACGCCGTACGCCTCGTGCTGGCGGACGGGACCGGAGCGGACGAGACCTCGACCGCCGTCCTGGAACGGCTGGCCCTGGTGACGACGGTGCAGCGCCCCACCCTCGACCTGGGATGGAGCGGTGACCAGACCCGCGGCGGCCTGGTCGTCGCCGTTCTCGGCGGCCTGGAACAGACCGACTCGCTCGCGCTGCGGCAGCTCCGCCACGACGCCGGCACCGCGCTCGCCCTGGTGCTCGACGTCGACCAGTGGGGTGGCCGGTCGACGGCCTCGGCGTCGGAGCTGCCAGCGGAGTCCGTCGCCGGGCTCGGGTGGCGCGCGGTCACCCTCGGCCCGCGCGACCGGATCGACTCGGCCTGGCGCGACCTCGGCCGCGCCTCGGGCCGGACCGCTGCAGCGGCCGGCCTCGCCGGCGGGAGGACGGACCGGTGAACGGCCGGCCGGCGTTCGGCTACGCGCTGCTGGTCTCGCTCGTCGCCGCCGGCACCTCCTGGGCCGCGCTGATGGCGTGGCGCGGGTTCCTCGTCGACTCCAGCGACTACCTCGCTCCCCTCCTCGTGATCGCCGTCGTCGTCGCGGCATCCGGGGCACTGCTCCGCTGGCTGGGCAGCCCGGCGCTCCTGACGATCGCCGTCCAGACGTTGCTCGCGGTGGCGATGGTGAGCGGCGAGCTGGGCGGCAGCCCGCTCCCTGTCGGCGAGGCCGGCAACCAGATCTGGCGCTCGCTCGAGCAGGCGATGACGTCGGCGCGCACCTACGCCGCGCCGATCCAGTCCGACGTGCCGCCGGTCGCGCCCCTGATGCTGGTCGGCGGAGCCTTCTTCGTCCTCCTCGTCGACCTCCTCGCCTGCACGCTGCGCCGGGTGCCGATCGCCGGCCTCGCGCTGCTCGCGATCTACTCGGTGCCCGCCGGCCTGACCCAGTCCGGTCCCGGCCTGATCGCTTTCGTCATGGCGGCCGCCGGGTTCCTGGCGCTGCTCCATCTCGACAGCCGCGACCTGCTGCTCAAGTGGGGTCGGCTGCTCGGGCCGGACGAGGGGAACCCCTGGCTCGACGCCAACCCGGTCGCGGACGCGGTCCGGGTGGGCGCCGGGCGGATCGGCGTCACCGCCACGGTGCTGGCGGTGTTCCTGCCGCCGTTCGTGCCGGTCCTCGACCTCGACGTGTTCGGGATCGGTCCCGGCGACGGCGACGAGGACATCGAGATCCACAACCCCAGCACCGACCTGCGGCGCGACCTGGAGCGCGAGGAGGACATCCCGCTCATCCGGCTCCGCACCGACGACCCGTCCCCGGAGTACCTTCGGGTCGCCGCGCTCGCCCGGTTCACCGGTGCGCTGTGGAGCAGCGGCAACCGCGGGGTCGGCGACGACAACACCGCGACCGGTGACCTGCCCGCGCCGCTCGGCCTCTCCCCCGACGTGCCCCGCAGGGAGTACCAGTACGAGTTCGAGGCCAACGACTCGTTCAACTCCAGCTGGCTGCCGACCCAGTTCCCCGACTCCAACGTCGAGGCGGCGGGCGACTGGCGGTTCGACGAGGACACGATGGACTTCCTGGCCGTGCCGAAGGAGCTCGACACCCGGGACCTCGCGTGGTCGGTGACCGGCATCGAACCGGAGTACGGCACGACCGGTGAGTTCTTCCAGGACGCCGCGATCAACGCCGTCGACGAGGAGTTCCTGGAGATCCCGAGCGGTCTGCCCCCGATCGTGCGCCGGGAGTCCGACCACGTGGCCGGCGACGCTCGCACCGACTACGAGGCGGCGCTGCTGCTGCAGGACTACTTCCGTGAGTCCGGCGGGTTCCGCTACTCCCTGAAGAAGGCGCCCCCGGGCGTCGGCGGCGACGCCTTCGAGACCTTCCTCGACGCGGACGAGGAGGGCGGCCGGATCGGCTATTGCGAGCAGTTCGCCTCGGCGATGGCGGTGATGGCGCGGATGCAGGGCATCCCCGCGCGGGTGGCGGTCGGGTTCCTCCGCCCGGAGAGTCTCGGCAACGGCGAGTGGGAGTACAGCTCCTGGGACCTGCACGCCTGGCCGGAGCTCTACTTCGAGGGCTCGGGGTGGGTGCGGTTCGAGCCGACGCCCCAGGGCCGGGCCGCAACGGCACCCGACTACACCACGGTGCCGGTGAACGCTCCCGAGCCGACGGCGCCGACCAGCGGCCCCACGGTGTCGGAGGAGACCCGCGACCCGGTCGAGGACCCGAGCCAGCAGTCGGAGTCGGCCGCGCCCGAGCAGGAGACCGACGCCGCGGCCGACGGTGCCGACGAGGGGACCGACTGGGTCGTCGTACTGCTGCGGGCGGGGGTCGCACTGCTGGTCGTCGCACTGCTGGTCGTCCTCGCCTACCTGCCCCGGCTGCTCCGCCGCCGGGCCCGCGACCGGCGCCTGGCCGGCACGCCGGAGGACCTCTGGGACGAGCTGGCCGCGACCGCGATCGACCTCGGCCTCGCCTGGCCCTCCGGCCGGTCACCGCAGGAGGTCGGGCGGGCGATCGTCGACCACCTCGGCGACCGGAGCGACGTCAACCGGCCCGAGCGACCGCGAACCGGAGCCGACGCCGACCCGGAGGCGGCCGCTGCGCTGGAGCGCCTGGTCGCGGCCCTGGAGGTCGCGCGCTACGCACGCCCCGGCTCGCCCGTCCCGTCCGCCAACCTGGCCGACGACGTCGAGCTCTGTGCCGCGTCGCTCGAGGCCGGCGTCACCCGCCGGGCCGCCCGCCGGGCCCGCTGGCTCCCCGCCTCGCTCTGGCAGCGCCCCGCCCGCAACACGTCGAAGTCCGACGACCTGGTCAACGCCTGACCCGTCGCAAACTCGCACGTCAACCACGTCGACCCGTCGCAAACTCGCAGGTCAACCACGTCGACCCGTCGCAAACTCGCACGTCAACCACGTCAACCCGGCTCGAACTCGCACGTCAGGCGTGAGTTTGCGACGGGTCGGCGTCGTACAGCCGTGAGTTTGCGACGGGTCGGCGTCGTACGGGCGCGAGTTTGCGACGGGTCGACGCTTGTATGGGTTCCCGACGCGCTCGCGCGGAAGGACTCAGTATCCGCGACCGCCGCGGCGGCGGCGCCAGCGCTCCTCGACGCGCTCCATGAAGGAGCCGGAGGACTTGGCCTTGGGGCGGTGGGGGCGGCGGCTGCGGGAGCGGCCACCCTCGATGATGCCGAGGCCGGACGGGTGGGCCGTGGCGTGGTCGGGGCCCTGCTGACCGCTGAGCTGCTGACCGCGGAGGGCTCCGAGGCCGACGGTGGCCGAGCCGAGCATGATGATGAAGCCGGCGATGCCGACGAACCAGAGGCCGCTGATCGCGCCGCCCATCAGCACGGCGATGCCGATCGCGAACACGAGCCCGGCCAGGATCGCCTTCCGGCGCGCGGCCTGCCGCAACGTGGTGCCGCGCAGGGTGGAGGCGAGCTTCGGGTCCTCTTCGACGAGCGCGCGCTCCATCTGCTCGAGCAGTCGCAGCTCCTCTTCGGAGAGTGGCACCGGAATCCTCCACCTGTGCGGTTCGACGGCCTTCGCCGATGGTTTGAATCTCAAGTGTATGCAGCGCCTGCGCCGACCGGTAGGCCGACCGGACAATTCCTCGACGGTCTGTCCGATCGGATGGATACCCGGGGCCCGCACGGGCCAGACGGGGCAGGGGCCGGGACGGCTCAGAGCAGGCTGCCACGGCGTACGGCGGAGCTCCCGAACCGGGCCGCTGCCCGGTCGACGGCCCGGTCCGCGTCGGGCCACCCCGGGTCGGCCTCGCCGATGCTCAGCTGCCGGCCGCCGGCGTCGCGCCGGCGGTGGAGACCCTGGACCCGCACGCCGACCAGGCGCACCGGCAGGCGGAGCGGGAAGAGGGTGTCGAGCAGCAGGAGGGCCGCCTCGTAGACGTCGTGGGTGACGTCGGTCGGCTCCGGCAGCGTCCGGGACCGGGTGATCGTGCGGAAGTCGCTCCACCGGACGGTGATGGCGACGGTGCGACCGACCTTGTCGGCGTCGCGGAGCCGGGCGGCCACCCGGGCGGAGAGCCGCAGCAGCTCGCGCGCCAGCTGCTCACGGCTGCGGGTGTCGACCGCGAGCGTGTGCTGGGAGCCCATGCTGCCCTCCGGCACACCTTCGCCGAAGCCGAAGGTGCCGGCGCCGCCCGGAGCGAGCTCGCTGCGGTCGGCGCCCCACGCGAGCGCGTGCAGGTGACCGCCCAGGTGCCCGCCGACCATCCGGCGCAACTCGGCGACCGGGAGGCGGGCGACGTCGCCCACCGTCATCAGCCCCAGCCGGTGCAGCCGCTGGCGGGTGGCCTCGCCGACGCCGTACAGCTCTCCGACGTCGAGCGGGTGCACCACCTCGACGAAACGCTCCGGCGGGATCGCCAGCACGCCGTCGGGCTTGGCCCGTCGGCTGGCCAGCTTGGCGACCGACACCGCGGCCGCGATGCCGACCGAGCAGGTGATGCCGTGCTCGGCCCGCACCCGGGAGCGGATCCGCTCGGCGATGACCTCCGGCGGTCCGAACAGCTTGAGCGCCCCGCGCACGTCCAGGAACGCCTCGTCGAGCGACATCACCTCGACGACCGGGGTGAACCCGCGGAACGACTCCATGATCGCCTTCGACACCGGCCGCAGCACGTCGAAGTCGGGCGGCACCTCCACCAGCCGCGGGCACAGCCGGCGCGCCTCACCGCCCGACATGCCGGAGCGGATGCCGTAGCGCCGGGCGGGGTAGTTGGCCGACAGCACGACACCGCGGTGGCCGCCACCCACGACGACGGGTCGGTCCTGCAGCTCGGGCCGGTCGCGGATCGCCACCGACGCGTAGAACGCGTCCATGTCGACGTGGAGCAGGTGCGGGACGCTCACGGCGTCCTCCCGCGCGGAGCCGACCCGGGCGAGTCCGCCGGGCTAGCGGGCCAGCAGGTGGACCTGCGTGGCGAGCGGGAGGTACTCCGGCCGCTCCGCCACCGCGCGCTCGAGGTCGGCCAGCGCCGCCGCGGCGCCCGGCTCCTGGTCGAGCAGCGAGCCGGGGACCAGGTCGGTGAACACCCGGACCGCGTGCACCGCCGACACGGTGAAGCCCGCCTCCTCGACCAGCGCGGAGATCTCGGCGGCGGTGAACCGCCGGGTGGTGCGGCCGGACCGTCCTGGCGTCCGCTCGGGCTGGTCGTCGCCGTCGAGCAGGGCCCGCGCCTGGTGGAGGTGGCCGGCCATCGCCCTGGCCACGACGGCCGCGTGCCGCTGGGCGACGAGGACGCTGACCGTGCCGCCGGGCCGCAGGACCTTGCGGATCGTCGCGAGCGCGTCGCCGGCGTCCACGACCTCGAGCAGGCCGTGGCACAGCACCAGGTCGGCGCTCTCGGGACCGACCACGTCGAGTAGCCCGGAGACGTCGCCCTGGTGCCCGGCGACGTCGACGCCGACCTCGCGGGCGCGTCGGGCCAGGGCCGCCAGCGCATCGGGACTGGGGTCGACGACGGTGACCCGGTGCCCGGCCTCGGCGACGCGTACGGCGAACCCGCCGGTGCCGCCGCCGATGTCGACGACGTCGCAGGGATCACCGGAGAGGACCGGCCCGAGCGCGTCCCAGACGACGGCCGTGCGCACCGATCCTGGCCGCTCGCCGGGCCGCTCCTGGGACACCATGGCCGCAACACTATCCGGCGGCGCACCTGACCAGCTGGTCGCCGACCGGCGCGTGCGGGGTGAGGCCGAGCGCCTGCTCGACGACGGCGAGGAACCGGTCGGCGTCGCGCACCAGGTCGTCGGCCTCGCGCTCGCTCACCGCGCGGGTCGACCCCGACTCCGCCGCCGCCCGCTTGGCCGCACCGGCGGCGAAGAACGAGGCCCACTCCCCCAGCTCGGGCGCCACCTCCGCCAGCAGCACCCAGGCGTTCTTCTGCTGCCGCCGTCGGGCGGGCGCCGGCCGGGCGCGGGCCGCCAGCAACGCAGCGGCGGCGCGCAGCGCCGCCACGTGGGCGCAGGCGTAGCGCTCGGCGACGTCGGCCGCCGCGACCGCCTCGCTCAGGGACTCCGCGGAGCGGAGGAGGTACGAGTGCGTGGTCGCGGGCAGGTGGTCGGGGTGCAGGAACAGGTGCTGCTCGCTCGCCATGTCGACTCCTCGGTGTTGTTCGAACGCTTGTTCGAATACGACCAAGGTACACCGGTCCCCCGACACAAGGTCAAGAGCTGGTGGCGGGATCCTCCGCGTCCGAGAGGTCGACGACCTCGACCTCGTCGTCGGCACCGTCCGCAGCCGCCTCGAGCTCGCGACAGTGGCGCCGCGACTCCGGGTGCCAGATGAACACCAGCGTCACCGCGGCGAGGACGGCGGCCACGATGATCAGCCCGCGGAACACCGCCGGCGGCATGGTGCGGACGGTCGCGATCGTCGCGATCAGGATGCCGACCTCGATCATCGCGAGCGCGTGCCGGGACCAGTTGTGCCCGGACCGCATCATCGGGATCAGCGTCAGCGTCGTGAGCGCGATGACGCCGTACAGCACGAGGATCACCGGCACGAACTCCAGCGGCTGGACGGTGCTGTCGCCGCTGGCGCCGGGAGACCATGCCTCGCGGAGGTCCTCGCGGAAGATCACCACGAGCACCGAGACCACCAGGCCGGCAAGCACCTGGATCCACAGCAGCCACGACGCCAGGTCGATCGCCGCCGGTCGCTTGCCCATCGGTCCTCCTCGAGTCCGCGATCCCTGCCTCACCGCATTGTGCGGTGCCCTAGGGTCACTCCCATGTCGGCCGACCATCCCTCGATCAGCCGGTTCCGCGCCGAGCACGCGCGACGCGGCGGAGCTGGCGAGATCGTCATTCTGCCCGATGCCGTGCACACCGCCGCACTCGCCGCCGAGGCGCTCGGCTGCGAGGTCGGTGCCATCGCCAACAGCCTGCTCTTCGACGCGGGCGGCTCGCCGGTGCTGATCCTCACCTCGGGCGCCCACCGGGTCGACACCCGGAAGACCGCCGCCGGCGTGGGCGTCGAGAAGCTGCGCCGTGCCTCGCCGGAGTTCGTGCGCGAGCACACCGGGCAGGTGATCGGCGGGGTGTCGCCGATCGGCCACCCGGCGCCGGTGCCGACGTACCTCGACAGCTGGCTCCAGCGCTACGACGTGGTGTGGGCCGCCGCCGGACACCCGGCGGCCGTGTTCTCGACGACGTACGACGAGCTCCTGCGCCTCACCGGCGCCAGCCCGGTCGACGTCGAGTGACCGTGCCCGGGACCGCACCGAGGGCCGGACGCGGATGAGGATCGTCGTCATCGGGGGCGGCCTCGGGGGCCTCGCCTCCGCGGCCCGGCTCGCGAAGCTCGGGCACCAGGTCGTGCTCCTCGAGGCCGCGGCGACCCTCGGCGGCGCCCTCGGCGCGGTCAGCGAGGGCGGCTACACCTGGGACGGGTCAGCGACCTCGACCCTGCTGCCCGCGGCCCTCCGCGACCTGTTCCGCAAGTCCGGGCGGCCGCTGGAGACCGAGCTCGGCGGCGAGCTCGAGCCGCTCGAGGTGATCACCGAGCACCGGTTCGAGGACCGCACCTCGGTCAAGGTCCCCGGCGGGTCGCGCGCCGCGCAGATCGCGGCGTTCGACGAGCTCGGACCCGGCCTCGGCGAGGCGTGGGCGCGCCACGTCGAGACCTACGCGCCCGTGTGGGAGGTGCTGCGCAAGGAGTACGTCGAGGTGCCGTGGGACCCTCGGGACGTCTCCAAGGACCTCGACTCGCTCCTCAACACCCGGGAGACCCTGCACAAGCGACTGCGCCGCGACTTCCGCGACGACCGGCTCGGCCTGGTCGCAGGTCACCGTGCTGTCGCCGAGGGCCACGACCTGCGGAACGTGCCGGCGTGGGTGGGTGTCTCCAACTACCTCGAGCAGTGCTTCGGCGCCTGGCGGGTCCCTGGCGGGATGGCGCGGCTGGCCGAGCTGCTGACCGCCCGGCTGGAGACCCGCGGCGTCACGGTCCTCACCGGCACCGCGGCGCGCGACCTCGTCGTGCGCGGAGGCCGGGTGGCCGCGGTGTCGGTCGAGAGCGGCGACATCGACGTCGACGCGGTCGTCGTCGCGGTCGACCCGCGGCGGCTGCCGGCACTCGCTCCGCTCGTCGAGCGCACCATGCCGGCGATCCCCCCGGTCGTCGCGCACCTCGGCCTGGTCGGCGAGCTGCCCGACCTCCCACCCGAGCTGGTGCTGCACGCCGATCCCCAGATCGTCATCCGCACCGGTGGCTCCGCGCCCGAGGGCGGCACGGCCTGGACCCTCCACGGCCGCGGCAAGCTCGCCGAGGACATCCTCGACGCCCTCGCCCGGCACAAGATCGACGTGCGCGAGCAGGTCGTCACCCGCATCGACCTCTCACCGCGCGACCTCGTCGAGCAGTGGAACGGTTCCCCCTGCGGTGTGCTGTGGCAGGGCCGCGCCACCATCCGCCACCGGCTGGGGCCGACGACGCCGATCGACGGCGTCTACGCCGCCGGCGCGCACGCCGCGCCCGGGGCGGGCATCCCGTTCGTCGCCCAGTCGGCCGCGCTCGTCGCGCAGGTCATCGGCCCCGCGAAGTAGTAGCCCGCGTCAGACGGTGATCCGGAGCGCCTCGAAGATCTCCAGCGTCGCCTTGGAGCGGTTGAGCGTATAGAAGTGCAGACCCGGCGCGCCGCCGGCGAGCAGCTCCTCGCACAGCTCGGCGGCGAGCTTGATGCCCTCGGCGCGGACGTCGGCCGGGTCCGGCCCGGCCGCGCTGATGCGCTCGACGACCTCCTCGGGGACCGAGGTGCCGATGAGCTCGCCCTGCCGGCGGATCGCGTTGAGGTTCAGGATCGGCATGATGCCCGGCAGGATCGGGATGTCGACGCCACGGGCGCGGACGCGCTCCACGAGCGCGAAGTAGTCGGAGGCGCGGAAGAACATCTGGGTGACCGCGAACTCCGCGCCCGCCCGGGCCTTCGCCACCAGCCGGTCGGCGTCGACGTCGAGCGACTCCGCATTGGGGTGGCCCTCCGGGAAGGCGGCCACGCCGATCCGGAAGTCCCCTCGCGAGCGGGCCAGCTCGACCAGGTCGAGTGCGTAGTTGAGCCCGCCCTCGGTGGACGTCCACTCGGCCCGCGGGCCCTCCTGCGGGTCGCCGCGCAGCGCCATCACGTGGAAGACGCCCTCGGCCGCGTAGGCGTCGAGGATCCCCTCGAGCTCCTCACGGGTGTGGCCGACGCAGGTCAGGTGGGCGATCGGCACCAGCGAGGTCTCCCGGGCGATCCGACCGGTGATGCCGATGGTCTTGTCGCGGGTGCCGCCGCCGGCGCCGTACGTCACCGAGACGAACGTCGGGCGGTACGGCTCGAGGGCACGGATGGCGTTCCAGAGCTGCTCCTCGCCCGCCTCGTCCTTCGGCGGGAAGAACTCGAACGAGAACGAGCGCTCGCCCTCGCGCAGGATGTCGCCGAGGGAGCGGCCGCGACCGGTAGTCATGAGCCGGAGTTTAAAGGTCGCCGCGCCGCCCGGATGCGAGTACCCGACAGGCGGTCAATAGAGTCGGCCACGTGACCGGGCAGGCGTGGGAACAGGGCGACCAGGACCAGTTCCGGTCCGAGCTGCAGGCGGCCATCGACGCCTTCCTCGACGAGCAGGCCGACCGGCTGACCCCGCTCGGTGACGACGCCGGCCGCCTGGTCGCCGAGGGCCGGACCGCGGTCAGCGGCGGCAAGCGGTTCCGGGGCGCGTTCTGCTACTGGGGCTTCCGCGCTGCCGCGCGCGAGGAGTACGACGAGCGCGCGGTCCTCCGCGCCGCCGCCTCCCTCGAGCTCCTGCACGCCAGCGCCCTCGTCCACGACGACCTGATGGACGCCTCCGACACCCGGCGCGGCCGGCCCGCCACTCACCGCGGCTTCGCGGCGCTGCACCAGCAGCAGGGCTGGCCCGGCGACCCCGAGCAGTACGGCGCCTCCGCCGCCATCCTGCTCGGCGACCTGCTGCTGTCGTGGTCGGACGAGCTCCTCCGCCGCTGCGGCCTGCCGTGGGACCGGGTCGGTCCTGCGCTCGAGGTCCTCGACGCCTGCCGGTCCGAGGTCGTCGCCGGTCAGTTCCTCGACGTCTCCGTCCAGGCGCGCGGCCGCGCGAGCGTCGACGACGCGATGACGGTGCTGCGCTACAAGTCGGCCAAGTACTCCGTCGAGCGCCCGCTCCACGTGGGCGCCGCCCTCGCCGGCGCCGGTCCCGAGACGCTGACGGCGCTCACCTCGTTCGGCCTGCCGCTCGGCGAGGCGTTCCAGCTCCGCGACGACCTGCTCGGTGTCTTCGGCGACCCGGCCACGACCGGCAAGCCTGCCGGCGACGACCTGGTCGAGGGCAAGCGGACGGTGCTCGTCGCGCTCGCGCTCGAGTCCGCTCCGGCCGCGGACGCCGCCCGCCTCGACGCCGCGCTCGGGACCGCGCTGACCGAGGAGGAGATCGTCGAGCTGCGCGGGATCATCGCCCACGCCGGGGCGCACGCGCGCGTGGAGGGCATGATCGACGACCTCGCCCGGCGCGCGGTCGCGAGCCTCGCCGACGCCCGGGCGGCCGTGGGGCTCGACGAGCACGCGTGCGCGGTGCTCGAGGGGCTGGCCGCCGCCGCCACCCGACGGGTGCTCTGAGCCCTCGGGCAGCCCCGGAAGGGCTCAGTCCAGCGACTCGATGCCGGTGTCGTCGGGACCCGGCCCGCGCAGCAGCACCTCGAGGGCCGGCTCGCCGTCCGCCTGCCGGCCGAGGACCTTGCAGACCCGCTCGAAGGCCTCCGGCTTCGCGCGAGCCAGGCTCCCCCAGCCGTCCCACAGCAGGACGGTGTCCTTCGGGAGGTCGCGGAGGCAGTCGCGCAGCGCGTCGAGGTTGCCGCCGTAGTGGTCGGGGAAGGAGAGCGCCTCGCCGATCGCGCCGAGGACCTCCTTCTTGCTCTCCAGCGCGACGCCGTCCACGTAGCCGAACGTCCAGCCCGCGTGCTCGACCGCGTGCTGGACGTCCGGGACGTGGAGGGAGCTGTGCCAACGGTGGACGCCGGCGTCGTGCCGGCCCGCCAGAACCCCTGCGAGGCCGCTCATGCCGGCCCCCTGGTGCGCGTGTCTTCCTGGCTCATCTCCGGATCACCTCGAACGACTCGTAGTGGTCTTCGGTCCAGTAGAGCTCGCCCTCGGCCCCGCCGATGATCCGACGCGCGCCGCGGTCGTCCGACCCGGGCGTCTCCACCGTGTACTCCCGGTAATAGCCGTCGTACCGGCCCGGAAGCAACCCCTCGTAGTTGTGGAAGGTGCTGCCGTCGGCGGCGTAGGGGAACGGCCCGCCCGCGTCGATCAGCTGCAGCGTGTCCGCCGCCTCGGGCGGCAGGTCGGCCAGGTCGACGTACGGCAGCCCGCCGGCCTCGTCGGTCCGCGGGGGCACGCTGCTCGACGACGAGACGGTGGTCGAGGGCCGGGCGGCGTCGTCGCCGGAGTCCTCGCCGTCGCCCGCCTGCAGCCACCAGACGAAGACGGTGAGCACGACGACCGCGACCGTGCCGAGGACGCTGGTCGTCCGGCCCCTCATGTCAGAGCGCCAGGGCCTGGGCGCGCCGGCGCACCTCCCGGCCACGGTTCTCCCGCAGCGCGTCGATCGGACGCCCCGGCAGGTCGGCGTCGAGGAAGATCCAGGCGATGCACTCGCGGTCGTCGAAGCCGTTGTCGTGCAGGAGGGTCAGCAGCCCGGGCAGGCCCTTCACCGGCAGCCCGTCCTCGTCGAGGAAGAGGGCGGGGACCATGGGCGGCTGCCCCGGGGCGGGCACCGCCGAGGCGAGCTGGTGGTCGCGCACCATCGTGCGGACCTTCGCGGGAGTGACACCGATGACCTCGCCGGCGGCGCTCCAGTCGAGCCATTCGTCGACGAGCGCGGCGAGGTCGTGGTCGGCCAGCCGAGGTGCGGATTCGCTCATGTGGTCATCAAACCAGCCGTCGGCGTGGTTGCCAGGGGCGGTGCCGGGCCCCACGTATCCTTGGGCTCCGGTCACTTCCCCGGCCGGAGCACCGCAGATTGCACAGGAGGGTCGCTGTGCACGAAGACACGCACGACCGCGGCACGCGGCCGCGCGACGCGGCAACCCCCGACGGCACCGCCTCCGACCCCCACGTCGGGCGGCTCCTCGACCGCCGCTACCGGATCGGTCCCCGGATCGCGCGTGGCGGAATGGCATCGGTCTACGAGGCGCACGACATCCGTCTCGACCGCGCGGTCGCGGTCAAGATCATGCACGCCGGTCTCGGTGACGCGACCACGGGCGACGAGGAGTTCGCGGCACGGTTCGTGCGCGAGGCACGGGCCGCGGCGAAGCTGTCGCACCCCAACGTGGTCTCCGTCTACGACCAGGGCGAGGACGCGGGCACCGTGTTCCTGGCGATGGAGCTGGTGCCGGGGCACACGCTCCGGGACACCATCACCAAGGAAGCGCCGATGTCGCCCGAGCGGGCGTTGGCGATCCTCGACCCGGTGCTCTCCGCGCTCGCGTCCGCCCACCGCGCCGGGCTGGTCCACCGCGACGTCAAGCCGGAGAACGTGCTCATCGCCGACGACGGCCGGATCAAGGTCGCCGACTTCGGCCTGGCGCGGGCGGTCGGCGCCGAGACCCAGCACACGGCGACCGGCGGCGTGCTCATCGGCACCGTCTCCTACCTCGCCCCCGAGCTGGTGGTCGACGGCAAGGCCGACGCCCGGGCCGACGTCTACGCGGCCGGCGTGATCCTCTACGAGCTGCTGACCGGCCACAAGCCGCACCAGGGCGAGTCCCCGATCGCGGTCGCCTACAAGCACGTCCACGAGGACGTCCCGGCGCCGTCGGCGGAGGTCCCCGGCATCCCGGCGTACGTCGACGCGCTGGTCGCGCGCGCCACGACCCGCGACCGGTCGCTCCGGCCGTCGGACGCGGGCGTGCTGCTCCACCACGCGCACCGGGTCACCCACGCCCTCCACGAGGGCGTCCGCGAGGACGCCGACCTGGTCGCCGACCTGCTGCCCGCGGGCACCCGTCCGGCGCCCGCCGAGGGCGAGGAGGGCGACGACACGATGCCGGAGCCGATGACCGAGCTCTGGGACGAGTCGAGCACGACCAGGCTCGAGACGATGCTGCCTCCCCTGCCCCCGGTGAAGCGCGCCCCGCCGGCGCCGCCGCGCCCCGACCCCGGTGCGGTCGACCCAGCCGACCCCGGCGAGCCGGGCCAGCCCCGGCCGCGCCGCGGCCGCCGCGGACTCGCCCTCCTGCTGGTCGCCGCCCTCGTCGCGGCGATCGCGGGCGGCAGCGCCTACTGGTTCGGGTGGGCGCGCTACACCACCACGCCCAGCGTCGCCGGTCTCACCGAGGCCGAGGCCGTGGAGAAGATCGAGGACGCCGGCCTCGAAGTCGACTACGCCGAGGCGGCGTACTCGACGACCGTCGACGAGGGCGACGTCATCCGCAGCGACCCCGGTCCCGGTGAGCGGATCCTGCCCGGCGACGAGGTCGCCCTGACCCTCTCGCTGGGCGAGGAGGTGCACGACCTCCCCGACCTCCGCGGCAAGACGGTCGACGAGGCCACCGCGCTGCTGGCGGAGAACAAGCTCGTGGTCGGCAAGACCAAGGAGGCCTGGTCCGAGCGGGTGCCCGAGGGGCGCGTCATCAGCACCGACCCGGAGTTCGGCACCAAGAAGGCGCGGGACCTGCCCGTCAACGCCGTCGTCAACCTGGTGGTGAGCCAGGGACGTCGCCCGCTGAAGGTCGGCGACTGGGTCGGCAAGAGCTTCGAGGAGGCGCAGGCGACCCTGGAGGACCGTGGCCTGGTGGTCGAGGTCGCCGGGCGCGAGAACAGCGACACGATCGCCGAGGGCGACGTGATCAGCCACGAGCCCCGCGGCGGCACGCTGTTCAAGGGCGACCAGGTCGCCTTCGTCGTCTCGGAGGGCCCCGAGCTGATCGAGGTGCCGCGGGTGTTCTACGAGCCGACCGACGAGGCGGTCGCCGAGCTCGAGGACCTCGGGTTCGAGGTGGAGATCGAGCACGCTCCCGTCTACTTCACCGGCGAGCGGGCCTACAACACGGACCCGCCGGCGGGCACCATGGCCCCCAGGGGCAGCACGATCACGCTGTTCGTCGTGTGACCGAATCGTGACCGGATCGGCACGTCCGGATCGTGATTCCGGGGGTCCCGTCAGCGGCGCCGCACCTACGCTCGGCTTCCATGGTCGTGGTCATGGCGCCGGACGCAACGGCGGAGGACGTTGCGCACGTCGTCGAGAAGGTCGAGGCCGTCGGTGGCAAGGCCTTCGTCTCCCAGGGCGTCGACCGGACGATCATCGGGCTGGTCGGTGACGTCGACAGCTTCCACGGCCTGAACCTGCGCACCCTGCGGGGCGTCGCGGCCGTGCACCGGATCTCCGATCCCTACAAGCTGGTCAGCCGCCAGCACCACCCCGACCGCTCGACCGTGTGGGTCGGCAAGCCCGGCCGCCAGGTGCCGGTCGGGCCGGGCACGTTCACGTTCATCGCCGGGCCGTGCGCGGTCGAGTCCCCCGAGCAGACGCTCGAAGCGGCGACCATGGCCAAGGCCGCGGGCGCGTCGCTGCTGCGCGGTGGCGCCTACAAGCCGCGCACGTCGCCGTACGCCTTCCAGGGGCTGGGCCGCCGCGGACTCGACATCCTCGCCGCCGTGGGCGAGGCGACCGGGCTGCCGATCGTCACCGAGGTCGTGGACGCCCGCGACGTGGCGGAGGTCGCCGAGCAGGCCGACATGCTGCAGATCGGCACCCGCAACATGGCCAACTTCGGGCTGCTCCAAGCCGCCGGCGAGTCCGGCAAGCCGGTGCTGCTGAAGCGGGGCATGACCGCGACGATCGAGGAGTGGCTGATGGCGGCGGAGTACGTCGCGCAGCGTGGCAACCTCGACGTCGTGCTCTGCGAACGGGGCATCCGCACGTTCGAGCCGGCGACCCGCAACACCCTCGACATCTCGGCGGTGCCGATCGTGCAGACCGCCAGCCACCTGCCGGTGATCGTCGACCCCTCGCACGCCTCGGGCCGCAAGGACCTGGTCGTCCCGCTGTCGCGGGCGGCGATCGCGGTAGGCGCCGACGGCATCATCGTCGACGTCCACCCGGACCCCGAGGTCGCGCTCTGCGACGGTCCGCAGGCGCTGCACGGGCCCGACCTGCGGGCGCTGGCCCAGGCGGTACGCCAGATCCCGCCGCTCGTCGGGCGCGGTCCTGCAGAGGCAGCGCCCGGCGGCGCCCCGGGATAGGCTCACCCGGCCCAGGAACGAAGGGGTCGCACAAGTGGAAGCAAGGTTCTGCACGCAGTGCGGACACCAGCTCGGCATCGGCCGGTACTGCACCAACTGCGGTGCGCGCATCACCGTGCCCTCCAACAGCGGGCCCTCCCCCGTCGGCCCCGACCTCGCCCCGGCACCCTCGGCCCGCTACCCGCTCTTCGCCGACGCCGAGCAGCCGCCGGTTGCCGCCCCGCCGCCGGTTCACCCGCACGTCGTACCGCCGGCGCCCGATCCGGCGTACGACGCCGACCCCGCCCCGCGGCGCCGGTCGGCCGTGCCCTGGCTGGTCGCTCTGCTCGTGGTGGCCGTCGTCGCCACTGTCGGTGCCGCCCTCCTCGTCCTGGTCCCCTCCGGCGACGACGAGGCGGCCGACCGCACCGACCGCGACCGCGGTCAGCAAGCGCCGCAGCAGGCGGAGCCGGACGAGACGGACGAGGCAGGCGAGCCAGACGAGGGCGACGACGACGAGGAGCCGGACGCCCCCGGCTCGGTGCTCGCGCCGGCCGACATCGTGGTCCCCGCGACCGCTCCGCCCAGCGTCGACGGCCAGGGCCGGCGGGTGACCTTCACCGCGGGCAACATGGTCGACGCCGACCCCAGCACCAGCTGGCGGATGGCCGGCGACGGCAGCGGCGCGGTCGTCACCCTCGTGTTCGACGCCCCCGTCACCGTGACCGAGGTCGGCCTCGTCAACGGCTACGCCAAGAAGGACCCGCCGCACGACTGGTACGCCGGCAACCGGCGCATCACCGAGGTCGTCTGGGTCTTCGACGACGGCACCGAGGTCGAGCAGGACCTCGACGAGGAGCGGACGCTGCAGACGACACCCGTCGACGCGGTGGAGACGACGACGGTCGAGCTGCGCATCGTGGAGGTCACCGCGCCGGGCAGCGGCCCCGACGCCCGCGACTACACGGCCATCAGCGACGTCCGGATCACCGGCCAGGAGTAGCCCGGTCGTCGAGTAGGCCGAGCGCCCTGGCGCGAGGCCGTATCGAGACGCCCACCGGCCGAACGCCCGCCGAGACCGCTGATCGCCCCAGGCGGCGAGCACCTCACGGCGTCTCGATACGTCGCTCGCTGCGCTCGCTTCCTACTCGACGACCGAACCGGCTGGTCGTAGAGAAAGCCGAACGCCCCAGCGCAAGGCCGTATCGAGACGCCCACCGGCCGAACCCCCGCCGCAACCACCGATCCCCCCAAGGCGGCGGACACCTCACGGCGTCTCGATACGTCGCTCGCTGCGCTCGCTTCCTACTCGACGTCCGAACCGGCCGGTCGTACAGCAAGCCGAACGCCCCGGCGCAAGGCCGAGTCGAGACGCCCACCGGCCGAACCCCCGCCGCAACCACCGATCCCCCAAAGGCGGCGGACACCTCACGGCGTCTCGATACGTCGCTCGCTGCGCTCGCCTCCTACTCGACGACCGAACCGGCCGGTCGTACAGCAAGCCGAACGCCCCGGCGCAAGGCCGAGTCGAGACGCCCACCGGCCGAACCCCCGCCGCAACCAACGATCCCCAAGGCGGCGGACACCCCACGGCGTCTCGATACGTCGCTCGCTGCGCTCGCTTCCTACTCGACGACCGAACCGGCTGGTCGTAGAGCAAGCCGAACGCCCCGGCGCAAGGCCGAGTCGAGACGCCCACCGGCCGAACCCCCGCCGCAACCAACGATCCCCAAGGCGGCGGACACCTCACGGCGTCTCGATACGTCGCTCGCTGCGCTCGCTTCCTACTCGACGACCGAACCGGCTGGTCGTAGAGCAAGCCGAACGCCCCGGCGCAAGGCCGTATCGAGACGCCCACCGGCCGAACGCCCGCCGAGACCGCTGATCGCCCCAGGCTCCAGGCAAGTCGCGGCGTCGGCAACCCGGCTCAAAGGCAGGCGAGCGCCTTCGCCGCGACCTCTACGTCGGCCCGCGTGACGTCGAGGTGGGTGACCAGCCGCACGGTCCGGGCGCCCACGGCACCGGCGAGGACGCCGGCCTCGCGGGCCGCGGTCACGAACGCCGCGGCGTCGGGCCGCTCGAAGGTGACGATGTTGGTGTCGACGGTCTGCGGGTCGACGCCACAGGCCTCGGCCAACAGCCGGGCGTGGGCGTGGTCGTCGGCGAGGCGCTCGACGTGGTGGTCGAGCGCGTGGAGGCCGGCCGCGGCGAGGATCCCGACCTGCCGCATGCCGCCCCCGAGGCGCTTGCGGCGCACCCGTGCCTCCGCGACGAGCGCCTCCCGGCCGACGACGAGCGAGCCCACGGGGGCGCCGAGGCCCTTCGACAGGCACACGCAGACCACGTCGGCCACGGCGCCGTACTCCGCCAGCGGGACGCCGGTCGCCACGTGCGCGTTCCAGATCCGGGCGCCGTCGAGGTGGACCGCGGCGCCGCGGGCGTCGGCGAACGCCCGGAGGTCGGCCAGCTCGTCGAGCGGGAGCACCGCGCCGCCAGCGAAGTTGTGGGTGTTCTCGACGGAGATCGCCGCGGTGGGCACGAAGAACGGGCCGAGGTCGGGGGCGAAGAGCTCCTGGATCGCCTCGAGGTCGACCCGTCCGCGGGGGTGCGACCAGGTGCGCATGGTGATGCCGCTGACCGCGCCGTGGGCGCCGAGCTCGGCACGAGCGATGTGGGCGCGGGACTCGCAGAGCACCTCCTGCCCGGGCGGCACGAGCAGTCCCACGCCGAGCACGTTGGCCATCGACCCGGTCGGGGTGAACAGCGCTGCCTCGTGGCCGAGCAGGCCCGCGACCCGCTCCTCGAGCGCGCGAACGGTCGGGTCCTCGCCGTAGACGTCGTCGCCGACGTCGGCGCGCGCCATGGCAGCGCGCATCGCCTCGGTCGGGCGGGTGATCGTGTCGGAGCGGAGGTCGATCATCACGGCGCGTGGGGGTCAGGCCCGGCGCAGCATCTCCGCGACGAGGAAGGCCATCTCGAGCGACTGCACCCGGTTGAGGCGCGGGTCGACGACCGACTCGTAGCGGTGGGCCAGGCCGTGCTCGTCGAGCTCCTCGCCGCCGCCGATGATCTCGGTGACGTCGTCGCCGGTGTTCTCGACGAGGATGCCGGCCGGCACCGTGCCCAGGGCGCGGTGCACGTCGAAGAAGCCCTGGACCTCGTCGAGGACGTCCTCGAAGCGCCGGGTCTTGTAGCCGTTGGACGCCTCGAAGGTGTTGCCGTGCATCGCATCGCACACCCACGCGACGTTCACGCCCTCGGCCGTCACCTTCTCGACCAGCGGCGGCAGCCCGTCACGGATCTTGCCCGCGCCGAACCGGGTGATGAACGTCAGCCGGCCGGCCTCGTTGGCCGGGTTGAGCTTCGCCGCGAGGGCCAGCGCCTCGTCGGCGGTCGCGGTCGGTCCCAGCTTGCAGCCGATCGGGTTGTTGATGTGGCTGAAGTACTCCACGTGCGCACCGTCGAGCTGACGGGTGCGCTCGCCGATCCACACCATGTGGCCGGACACGTTGTAGGGCGTGTCGGTGCGGGAGTCGATGCGGGTCATCGCGTGCTCGTACTCGAGCAGCAGCGCCTCGTGGGAGGAGTAGAAGTCGACCCGGTGGAACTCGTCGGGGTTGGCGCCGATGGCCTTCATGAACGTCAGCGCGCGGTCGATCTCGGCCGCCATCGCCTCGTAGTGCTGGCCCACGGGCGAGTTGCGGACGAACTCGGAGTTCCACGTGTGCACCTGGCGCAGGTCGGCGTAGCCACCGGTGGTGAACGCGCGCACGAGGTTCAGCGTCGAGGCGGAGGCGTGGTAGACGTCGAGCAGCCGCTGCGGGTCGGGGCGCCGGGAGTCCGGGGTGAAGTCGAATCCGTTGACCGCGTCGCCCCGGTAGGCGGGCAGCGTCAGCTGCGATCCGTCGGGCAGGGTGCGGGTCTCGCTGTCGGAGGAGCGCGGCTTGGCGTACTGGCCGGCCAGCCGGCCGACCTTCACGACCGGGACCGAGGCGGCGTAGGTCAGCACGACCGCCATCTGCAGCAGCACCCGGAGCTTGTTGCGGACGTTGTCGGCGGTGGCGTCGACGAACGTCTCCGCGCAGTCACCGCCCTGGAGGAGGAAAGCCTCGCCGCGGCTCGCCGCGGCGATCTTCGCCTTCAGCTCGTCGCACTCCCCCGCAAACACCAGCGGCGGAAGCGTCCGCAGCCGGTCGACGGCGGCGGCGAGTGCCGCCGGGTCGTCGTACGTCGGCTGCTGCGCGGCGCCGAGGGCGTGCAGCTGCTCGAGGGTGGGGATCTGCGTCACCCTCCAAGGGTACGGCGAAGCGCGCGCCCGGTCGTTATCGCGGGTCGTCCGTGGGATCGATGTCCATGTGGTCGAGGTCGGCGAACCCGTCGTCGCCCTGGTTGGTCGCGCGGTTGACGAGCAGCGTCACCAGCCACAGCACCAGACCGATCGCCAGCAGCCCTCCCGCGATCTGGTAGACGATCCCGTCGCGGTCGACCCACGGCCCGGCCAGGTAGAGACACAGGACGGCCGCGACCGGCGGCACGACCGCGGGGGCGGTGAAGAACGACTTGGAGTGGTCGGCGCGCTTCCGCTTGAGCACGAGGCAGGAGACGTTGACGATCGCGAAGACCGAGAGCAGCAGCAACGAGGTGGTGGCACTGAGGTTGGCCACGATGTTGCCGTCGGGATCGCTGGTGACGTACCAGATCAGCAGCAGCGCCAGGACCGTGGTGAACGCGATGCCCGCCCAGGGCGTCCGCCGACCGGGCAGCACCGCGGCGAGGTGCCGCGGCAGCACCCGCTGGCGGGCCATGCCGTAGATCAGCCGGCTGGCCATCAGCATGTTGATCAGCGCGGTGTTGGCGACCGCGAAGACGGCCAGGAAGGGGAAGACCTTGTCGATCGGGAAGTCCGGCGAGCCGATGCCGACCACTTCGACCAGGGCAGCGCCCTCGGACTGATAGATCTCCTCGAGCTGCGACTCCGACAGCACGCTCACCACCGAGATCGCCACCAGCATGTAGAACAGCACGGCGATGCCGAGCCCGAGGAACATCGTGCGCGGGAAGATCCGCTCGGGGTCCTTGGTCTCCTCGACCATGTTGACCGAGTCCTCGAACCCGACCATGGAGAAGAACGCGACCGACGTCGCGGCGGTGACCGCGAAGACCAGCCCCATGTCCTGGTAGTCGTCGAACCGCAGCAGCTCGCCCATGTCGGCGTCACCACGTCCGATGACCGCGAACCCCACACCGATCACGATGCACAGCGCCGTCATCTCGACGAGGGTGAGCACGACGTTGAACTTCACGCTCTCCCCCACGCCGCGCAGGTTGATCAGCGCCAGCAGGACCATGAAGCCCATCGCCACCGCCGTCTGCACCCCGGTGCCGGGCACGTCCATCCAGCCGTTGACGTCGAGGCCGGCGAAGAAGTTCTGGGCGAGGGTGGCTGCGGACGTGGACGCGCTGGTGATGCCGGAGCAGACGACGGCGAAGGCGACGATGAACGTGATGAGATGGATCCCGAACGCCTTGTGGGCGTAGAGGGCGGCGCCGGCCGCCGCGGGGTACTTCGTGACCAGCTCGAGGTAGGAGAAGGCCGTGAGCACGGCGACCACGAACGCGAGCAGGAACGGCAGCCACAGGACGCCGCCGACGTAGCCGGCCATCTGGCCGGTGACGGCGTAGACGCCGGCTCCGAGGATGTCGCCGACGATGAAGAGAAGGAGGAGCCACGGCCCCAGCACCCGCTTGAGCTGGTGCGGCTCCTGGTCCGCCGGTGCCTGGTCGGTGGAGGTCGTCGCGGTCATCGCAACTCCTTTGCTGGTCTAGTCCACCCCTGTAGGAGGACCATCCCGCACGGTTCCCCATTTGTGGGGGATCAGACCGCGTGTCCCCGCGTCAGGACGGCGACCGGACGACCCAGTGCGGCCGGGTCGGAGGCCAGGTCACCGTCGACGACGAGGAGGTCGGCGTCGTAACCCGCGGCCAGCCGGCCGGTCACGTCCCCCACGCCGCACGCGTCGGCCGCCCCCGACGTGCCCGCCGCCAGCGCCTCGGCGACCGGGTAGCCGCTGCGCACGAGGTCGCCCACTGCCAGCCAGGCGTTGCCGTGCGCCTTCAGCGGCATCGCACCCGCGTCGACGCCCGGTACGACGCGGATCCCATGGGCGCGCATCCGGCGCACCAGCTCGAACCTGCTCGTGAACATCGTCTTGCGGTCCATCCCGAAGCGCTCCATGAGCTCACCGATCTGCGGCGGAGGCGGTGGGAGCAGCTCGACCATCGCCAGGTCGCTGCCCATGGTGGGATCGACCAGGATGGCCTTCTGGGCCACCCGCTCGAGCACCGCGTCGGGGATCGCGGGTCCCTCCTCGGAGACACCGGTGAAGTGCTCGATGCCGTCGACGCCGGCGTCGATCGCCACCTCGGTGCCCCTCAACGAGTGTGCGTGCGCCAGCACCTGCAACCCCGCCTCGTGCGCGGCCTCGACCACCACGCGGAGCTCGCGGACGGCGTACTGCGTGCCGAGCATGTCGGTGCCGGGCGTGAGGAACCCTCCGCTCGCCATCACCTTGACCACGTCGACCCCGCGGTCGCGGTGCTCGGTCACGGCGCGTCGCAGCTCCTCCGGTGTCGCAGCAGTGCAACCCAGGAAGTGACAGTGCCCCTGGGGCGTCGTGATCGGTGGCCCCGCCGTCAGGATCCTCGGACTGCCGGGCGCGCGCCGGTCACGGAACGCGAGCGTGCGGTAGTCACGGTCCCCGAGGTCACGAACCGTGGTCACGCCGTGGGCGGCCTGCGCGGCCAGTGAGCGCTCGATCTGCGCATCGATCTCCTCGGGCGACTGTGCGCCGACCGCCTCGAGCGCGCCGACCGCCCCGCTGGACACCAGGTGGACGTGCGCGTCGACGAGGCCGGGTAGCAGCGTCCCGGCGTACGACGAGACGGGGCAGTCCTCGGGCAACGGGAACCCACCCGCCTCCACTCCCACGATGCGCTCCCCCTCGACGAGCACGGTCGCGCCACCCGGCACGAACCGGGTGCCGTCGAAGGCGTGGTCTGCCCGAAGGGCGAACATGCTTCGAGTGTGGTGCCCGGCGGACCGGGCTGTCATCGGCCGATCGGCGTAGCGACGGCCGGACCGTCAGCCGAAGAAGACCTGCGCCTCGGCGTACTCCTCGGGCGTGACCAGCTTGAGCTCGCCGGTGCCCTCGATGAGCGGCACCCGGACGATGTCCTTGCCGCGCAGCGCGACCATCACGCCGAACTCGCCGTCGGCGACCGCGCTGATGGCCTGGAGCCCGAACCGGGTGGCCAGCCAGCGGTCGAACGCCGTGGGCGTGCCGCCCCGCTGCACGTGGCCGAGCACCACGGCGCGGGCCTCGGCGCCGGTGCGCTCCTCGATCTCCTTGGCCAGCCGGTCGCCGATGCCGCCGAGCCGCACGTGCCCGAACGCGTCGACGTCGCCGCTCTGCAGGGTCATGCCGCTGCCGTCGCGCGGCACCGCGCCCTCGGAGACCACGAGGATCGGCGCGAAGCGCGACTCGAACCGCTGCTGGACGAGGGCGCACACCTCCTCGATGTCGAAGGGCTGCTCGGGGATCAGCACGATGTTGGCCCCGCCGGCGATGCCGGAGTGCAGCGCGATCCAGCCCGCGTGGCGGCCCATGACCTCCACGACCAGCACCCGGTGGTGCGACTCGGCGGTGGTGTGCAGCCGGTCGATCGCCTCGGTCGCGATGTTGACCGCGGTGTCGAAGCCGAACGTGAAGTCGGTGCCGGACAGGTCGTTGTCGATGGTCTTCGGCACGCCCACGACGTCGACGCCCAGCTCCGCCAGCTTGGTGGCGACGCCGAGGGTGTCCTCCCCGCCGATCGCGACGAGCGCGTCGACGCCCTCGGCGGCCAGGTTGTCCTTGATGCGCTGCACCCCGTCGTCGACCTTGAAGGGGTTGGTGCGGGACGAGCCGAGGATGGTGCCGCCGCGCGGCAGGATGCCGCGGCACTCGGCGATGCCGAGCGGCATCGTCACCCCCTCCAGCGGACCCCGCCACCCGTCGCGGAAGCCCACGAACTCGAAGCCGTGCTCCTTGACCCCCTTGCGCACGACGGCGCGGATCACCGCGTTCAGGCCGGGGCAGTCGCCCCCTCCGGTCAGTACTCCGACTCGCATGGGTCGACCCTATCTATTGGAACGTTCCAGCGGAACGGTCGCTACGGTGCGGACATGACCTTCTCGATCGTTGCCCGGTCCGCCGACGGCGAGTCCTGGGGTGTCGCCGTCGCCTCGAAGTTCCTCGCGGTCGGCTCCGCCGTTCCCGCCGCGGTCGCCGGGGTCGGCGCCATCGCCACCCAGGCCTGGGCGAACGTCGCCTACAAGGGGCTGGCGCTGGCCCACCTGGACGAGGGCGCGACCGCGTCGATCGCCGTCCAGCGGTTGGTCGAGGAGGACGAGGGCCGCGAGCACCGCCAGGTCGGGATCGTCGACGTCGACGGCGGGGCCGCGACCTACACCGGGCCCGCGTGCCTGGACTGGGCGGGCGGCCTCACCGGCGACGGGTTCGCGGTCCAGGGCAACATCCTCACCGGTCCGGAGGTCGTCGAGGCGATGCGCGACGCGTTCGAGGCGAGCGACCCCGAGCTGCCGCTCGCGCGCCGGCTGCTGGCCGCGCTCGCGGCCGGCGACGCGGCCGGCGGCGACAGCCGCGGCCGCCAGTCAGCGGCGCTCCTGGTCGTCAAGGAGGGCGCGGGCTACGGCGGCTTCGACGACGTCGCCGTCGACCTCCGCATCGACGACCACGAGGAGCCGATCCCCGAGCTCGAGCGGCTGCTCGGCCTCCACGAGGCGCTCAGCCCCGACGTCCCCGAGGAGGAGCGGGTCCCGGACACCCCGGAGCTGATGGACGAGCTCGACGCCCGGGCCCGGTCGCTGGGGCACCTCCACTTCGCCGCGTGGCTGGGCACCAACAACCTCGAGGCGTACGGCGGCGAGGGCTGGACGGCCGCGACCGTCATCGAGCAGCTGCGAGAAGCGACGCCGGACTGGGAGAAGTAGCCGCTACTTCTCGAGCTTCTCGTAGGCGGCCTGGGCAGCGTCCCGCTCTGCCGTCGCGGTCCGCAGCGCGGCGGCTGCCTCGTCGCGGACGTCCTCGGCGTCACCGAGCTCGTCGTCGACCTCGTCGAGCTCCGACTCGGCGTCGGCCACCCGGCGCCGCAGCTCGTCGAGCTCGGCCTGGAGCTGGAGCGAGCGCGCCGAGAGCCGGTCGACGTCGGCCGCGGCCTCCTCGTGCGCGGCAGCGGCCTCGTCGTACGCCGTCGCGGCCTGGTCCCGCCGCTCCCGGGCAGCCGAGCGTGCCTTGGCGGCGGCGTCCGGGTCGGGGACCACCCGCAGGTCCGGCGGCCCGGGCTCGGGTGCCTCGCGCGCGGTCGCGGTGAACCCGAGCGCCTCCGGAACGGCGAGAGCGGCGGCCAGCTCGGCCTCGTCGACCGGGTCGACGCCGGTGGTGCTCAGCGGGGCGATGAGCAGGCCGCTGCGCACCGC
Source organism: Nocardioides silvaticus (assembly GCF_003160695.1). Taxonomy (GTDB): domain Bacteria; phylum Actinomycetota; class Actinomycetes; order Propionibacteriales; family Nocardioidaceae; genus Nocardioides; species Nocardioides silvaticus. Next base: position 122,213 of record NZ_QGDD01000002.1, on the reverse strand, counting down.
GCGCCCGCACTCGGCGTCGACCATCGCTGCCGTGAGCGTCGCCTCGACCTGGTCGGCGACGGCCTGGGTGACCTTGTGGCCGGCCTCGGCCGCCAACGAACGGGCCTGCTGGGTGACCGCCGCCGTGACCTGGCGGCGCTGCTTGGTCAGGGTGCGGAGCTCGCCGGCCGACATCGCCGCCTGCGCCTCCCGGAGGGCGGCACCGACGTTGAGCAGCTGGTCGACCTGGCCGGCCTCGCGTCGGACGAGCAGGTTGACGACCCAGGCCGCGAGGCCCGGCTTCTTCAGGGCCTTGACCGGCGCGGCCAGGTCGGTGCCCTTGAGCTCCTTGGCACGGGCGTCCCGGGCGGCGGTGAACTCTCCCGGCGTCAGCGCGTAGAGCTCGTCGGCGATCTCGAGCAGCTCCTCACTCATCGAGGCCCTGCTCGATCGCGTAGCGGGTCAGCTCGACCCGGTTGTGGAGCTGCAGCTTGCGCAGGGTGTTCTGCACGTGGTTCTGGACGGTGCGGTGCGAGAGCACCAGCCGCTCGGCGATCTGCTTGTAGGACATGCCCTTGGCGACCATCTTGAGCACCTCGGTCTCGCGCTCGGTGAGCTGCTCCCCCGGCGGCGCGGCGGGCCCGGGGTCCTGCGCCATCCGGCGGAACTCGCCGAGGACCAGGCCGGCGAGGCCCGGGGTGAAGACGCTGTCGCCCGCACTCACCCGCCGCACCGCGGCGATCAGCTCCTCGCGCGACGCGGACTTCACGAGGTAGCCGGTCGCGCCGGCCTTCACCGCCTCGAGCACGTCGTCCTGCTCGCCCGACGCGGACAGGATCAGCACCCGTGCCGACGGGTCCTCGCGGAGGACCGTGGCGGTCACCTCGACCCCGTTGGGCGGTGGGATCTGGAGGTCCAGGACGACCACCTGCGGTCGCGTCGCCCGGAACCGGGTGACCGCCTCGGTGCCGGTCGCCGCGGTGGCGACGACCGAGAGCCCGGCGGCCTCGAGGTCGGCGACGACGGCGTCGCGCCACATCGGGTGGTCGTCGACGACCATCACCCGCAGCCGAGTCCCCTCGTCCTCGCGGTCCATGGACGGTGACCCTACTCAGGCAGCCGGTGGAACCGGCCACGTCGGTGCAGCAGCGGCGGGTCGACCTCGTCGCCGACGGACACCTCGTCGATGCGCACGTGGACCTCCGTCGACCAGCCCACGGTCCGCTCACCGGCCAGGCTCACGAACGCATGCGTGGTCGTCGCCGCCAGCAACGGGCCGTACGACGTCGGGGTGAACTCCGCCTGCCGGAAGGGCCCACCGGGCGCGGGGGCGGTGCCGGCGAAGGCCTCGGCGAGCTGCCGGTCGCGCCAGGAGAGCAGCTGCACGACCGCCCGGCCGGTCGCGTCGAGCTCGACGAGCAGGTCGCTGTCGGGGTCGAGCAGCGCCAGCAGGCCGGGCTCGGGGCCGAGGACCACCATCAGCGAGGTCACCGTGAGCCCGGCGCGGCTCGCGCCCTCGCCCGCGGTCCACAGGGTCACCCCGCCGCCGACGCGGCCCCGGAACCGGCGCGCCGGGTCGGGGTCGGGATCGGCGAATGGGTGGCCGGTGTGGATCGTCACGGCGCCTCCGACCTGGGCACCACGAGCTCCCACTCGGTGCCGAACGAGCCGGTGCTGAGCGCCGCCGTGCCTCCGAGGTCGCGGAGGCGACCCTCGATCGACTCGCTGACCCCGAGCCGGCCCTCGGACCTGGCCACGGCCAGCCGCCCCTCGGGGATCCCGTCGCCGTCGTCGCGCACCGAGACCGAGACCCGGTCGCCCAGGTCCTCGAGCAGCACCCACGCCGGCGCGTCGACGCCGACGTGCCGGTCGACGTTGTCGAGGCACGCGCGGACCACGGCCACCAGCTCGGCGACGACCGGAGCCGGCAGCTCGACCGGCCCTCCGGGCAGCGCGACCTCCACGCCCGGCCGCAGGTCGAGCCCGCTCAGCGCCGCGGCCAGGTCGGCGGTGGCAGCGCCACCCGGCCCGCCCGACCCGTCCTCGGCCGACACCCGGTCCTGGGTGCGGATCAGCGTCCGCAGCACCTGCTCCTGCTCCCCCGCCAGCCGGCCGAGCTCGGCCGCCTCGCCGCCGAGCTCCGCACCGCGGCGCTGGACCAGCGCGAGCACCTGGAGGACGCCGTCGTGCACGACCCGGGCGAGACGGGCGCGCTCACCGGCCGCTGCGGCCTCCCGCTCGGCCCGGTCGCGCTCGGCTGCCATCTGCTGCAGCTGCTCGGCGAGGTAGCCGACGATCGGCCCGCCGATCGCGATGAGGAACAGGTTGGCGTAGTTGCCCTGGTCGAGGTCGGACCGGATCAGCCAGTCGGTCGCGGCGAGCAGCAGCGACGCCGCGAGACCGCCGCGCCAGCCGTAGCGCACCGCCCAGGCGAGCATCGCGCCCATGATCCAGAAGCCCGGGATGGTGGCGTTGAACCACTCGCCCTTCACCACCGGCGTCACCGCCATCAGCCCGACGGCGACGGCGAGGTCGGCGACCAGCAGCCGCACGGTGCGGCGGATCGGCTTGGCGTAGGTGGCGATCGCGTAGACCGTCCAGCCGACCATGACGCCGACACAGGTCCAGCCTGCGACCGGGTGGTCGAAGTTGTTGCGGACGCCGGCCAGGACGACGGCGTTGACGAGCACCACGACGCGCAGCACGGCCAGCGCGCGGAACATCCGGTCCTCGACGGCGACCACCGCGCGGATCGTCGTACCGGTCATGGCCCGGTCACTGCGTCAGGCAGCGGGCTTGCGCTGCTCGTCGCCCTTCGCGGAGTCGGCCTTCTTGGACTCCTCCTTGGCGCGGGTGGCGTACATGTCGACGTACTCCTGGCCCGAGAGCCGCATGATCTCGTACATGATCTCGTCGGTGATCGACCGGAGGATGAAGCGGTCGTTCTCCATGCCCGCGTAGCGGGAGAAGTCGAGCGGCTTGCCGAACCGGACGTGCGGGCGCGTCCACCGGCCGAACTTCTTGCCGGGAGGCGCGACCACGTCGGTGCCGACGACGGCCACCGGCACGACCGGGACGCCGGTCTCGAGCGCGAGGCGGGCGATGCCGGTCTTGCCGCGGTAGAGCCGGCCGTCGTGCGACCGCGTGCCCTCGGGGTAGATCCCGAACAGCTCGCCCTCGCCGAGCACCTTCTTGGCGGACAGCAGCGCCCCGGCCGCGGCGTCGGCGCCGGCGCGGTCGATCGGGATGTTGCCGGTGCCCGAGAAGAACGTCTTCTGCAGCCAGCCCTTGATGCCCGGGGTGGTGAAGTACTCCGCCTTCGCCACGAAGCTCACCTTGCGCGGCACGACCAGCGGCATGAACAGCCAGTCGGCGTAGGACAGGTGGTTGCTGGCGAGGATCGCGGGGCCCTCGGCCGGCACGTGGTCGACCCCGTCGGCGTACGGCCGGAACACCAGCTTGAGCAACGGCCCGAGCGCGACGAACTTGAGGAACCAGTAGAACACCCCGACACACCTTTCCCCGAGACCGACCGCGCCCAGCCTAGTGCCTCCGCGGAAGCCCCCGACACTGGTGCACAATCGCGCCATGACCCGGAACGCCGAGCACGACCCGCTGACCGTCGACGCCCGTCCCGAGCTGACCGGCGGGCGCCGGATCGGGGTGCTGCTGAGCCACGGGTTCACAGGCTCGCCGGTCTCGATGCGGCCGTGGGGGCGGGCGCTCGCCGAGAAGGGGTACGGCGTGCGCGTGCCGCTGCTTCCCGGCCACGCGACCACGTGGCAGGACCTCAACACGAAGACCTGGGACGACTGGTACGGCACCCTCAACGCCGAGCTCGACGCCCTGGTCGCCGAGCACGACGCGGTCGTCGTCGGCGGGCTCTCGATGGGCGGCGCCCTGGTGCTCCGCCTCGCCGCCGACCGCGGAGAGGAGATCTCCGGTGTGATGGTCGTGAACCCGGCGGTGGCCACCAAGCGGCTCGACGTGAAGGCGCTGCCGGTCATGAAGCACCTGGTCGCGTCGTTCCCGGGGATCGCCAACGACATCAAGCTGCCGGGCGTCGAGGAGCACGGCTACACCCGGACCCCACTCAAGGCCATCCACTCGCTGATCCGTTCGTGGAAGCCGCTGGTCGCCGACCTGCCGAACGTGAAGGCTCCGCTGATCTACTTCCGCTCGGCCGTCGACCACGTCGTCGACGAGGCGTCGCAGCCGATCATCCTCGAGGGCGTGTCGTCGACCGACGTCGAGCTGGTGCCGTTGCCGGAGTCCTTCCACGTCGCGACGCTCGACAACGACGCACCGACCATCTTCGAGCGGTCCGCAGAGTTCGTCGCCCGCGTCACCGCCGCTTAGCCACCGCGTACATTGGGGGCATGGCCCGCGAGGACGACCAGGAGTCGGCTGACCTGGCTCGCGAGCGCGAGCTGGAGTGGCAGCAGATCGTCGAGAACTTCGGCGAGCGTGCCGTCCTCGATCCCGAGGACGTGGCCCCGGTCGAGCCCGAGCCCGTGGGGTTCGAGCGTGAGGACGACGACGAGCCGTCTGCGGGCGACCAGGTCCCCCTCGACGAGGAGTTCGTCCCTCCGACCCCACCGCCGCTGCCGCGGCCCCCGCTCGACCGGCTGCTGGCCTGGTGCGGCGTGTTCGGCGTTCCTGCGCTGGTGCTGGTCTGCATCGTCGCGGGCATCAGCGTGCCGTCGTGGTTCGGCCTGCTGCTCGCCGCGGCGTTCGTCGGCGGGTTCGGCTACTTGGTGATGAAGATGTCCGACGAGCCGCGCGACCCCTGGGACGACGGCGCGGTCCTCTGACCTCAGTCACCGGCCGCAGCGAGGAGCGCTGCGCCGACGGCACCCGCCTCCGGCCCGAACCGGGTGGGGACCAGCGTGGGCAGGTCGCGGTGGGAGGTGCCTTGGAGCGCGCCGCCGAGGGCGCGACGGGCGGGCTCGAGCAGGAGGTCGCCGACCGCGGAGACGCCGCCGCCGATGACGACCCGCTCGGGGTCGAGGGCCGAGACCAGGCCGGCGGCGCCGACGCCCAGCCAGGTGCCGACCGTCGCGAAGGCCTCGAGCGCGACGGGATCGCCGGCCCGGGCCAGGGCCGCCACCTCGGGGCCGTCGAGGTGGGAGCCGAGGGCGACCCGGGTGACCCGCTCGAGAGCGCGCCCGCTGCAGTACTGCTCCCAGCACCCGCGCAGGCCGCACTCGCACGGCAGCCCGTCGGGCACGACCTGGACGTGACCGAACTCGCCGGCCATCCCGTTCGCACCCCGCACGACGTGGCCGTCGACGACGACCGCGCCGCCGATGCCGGTGCCGACCGTGATGAGCAGGGCGAAGTCGACCCCGCGCAGGGCGCCGGCGTCGAGCTCGGCCCGCGCTGCGCAGTTCGCGTCGTTGTCCAGCACCACCGGCACCCCGATCCGCTCGGCGAGGCGGTCGCGCACCGGTGCGTCCCGCCACGGCAGGTGGGCGGCGAACCGCACCCGGCGGCCCTCGCGGTCGACGAGACCGGCTGCGGAGACGCCGACGCCGGCCAGCGGCCGGCCGTCGGCGACGTCCGCCACCGCTCGAGCGACAGCCGCCTCGACCTCGGCATCGGCAGCCGTCCGGCCGGGCATCGGCACCTGGGCGGACCGGGCGACGGCGACGTCGGCGCCCGCACCGGTGAGCTCGACGGCGAGCACCTTGGTGCCGCCGACGTCGACCCCGACGTGCACTTGTCCGGACCTAGGAACGGGCCAGGTCGGCGGCACCGATGACGCCGGCACGGGTGCCGAGCTCGGCCGGTCGCACCTCGGCCTGGGGCCGGTAGCCGCGACCGGTCAGGTGGCGGCCGAACGACTCGCGGATCGGCCCGAGCAGCAGCTCGCCCGCCTCGCTGACGCCACCGCCGATGACGATCACCCTCGGGTCCAGGACAGCGACGAGGGAGGCGATCCCGTAGCCCAGCCAGTCGCCGAGCTGGCGGAGCTGCTCGATCGCGAACGGGTCGCCGTCCTGGGCGGCCGCGGTGATCAGCGGGCCCGTGATCGCGTCGGCGTCACCGCCGGCGCGCTCGAGCAGGTCCTTGGCGAGCAGCGACGAGCCGATGGCGGCCTCACGGGTCTCCTTGACCAGCGCCGAGCCCGATCCGTACTGCTCGAAGCAGCCGTGGTTGCCGCACCCGCAGAGCCGCCCGTCGCGCACCAGGCCGAGGTGGCCGATCTCCGCTCCGACGCCGTACCCCCCGCGGAGCAGGCGGCCGCCGATGATCACGCCGCCGCCGACCCCGGTGCCGACGGTGACCATCAGCTGGTCGTCGACGTCGCGCCCGGCGCCGAAGCGGAACTCCCCCCAGGCGGCGGCGTTGGCGTCGTTCTCGATCGTGACCGGCAGGCCGGTCAGCCGGGCCAGCTCGGAGCCCAGCGGCTCGTCGCGCCAGGCGATGTTGGGGGCGAACAGCACCGTGGAGCGGTCGGCGTCGATGTAACCGGCTGCCCCCACGCCCACCGCGGTGACGGGGTGCTTGGCCGCGAGGTCGGCGACGAGGGAGGCGACCGTCGACTCGATCGCCTCCGGGTCGGTCGCCGGCGACTCCACGCGCGCCTCGTCGATGATCGCGCCCTCGGCGTCGACCACCGCACCGGCGATCTTGGTGCCGCCGATGTCGATGCCGCAGGTGACGTCCCTGTCGTCGGTGTGGTCAGCCATGGGTCACCCGTCCGAGCCGTCGGTGTCTTCGAGATCGATGTGTTCCACCGCCTGGCTCCGCTGCGGCGCGCCGGGGTCGGCCGGGGGCACCGTCTCGAGGACGCCCGCAGCAGCCTGCAGGAGCGAGGTCGCGGCGGTGAGCAGGTGGTTCCGCACCTCCGGCGAGGTCTCGCGCACCGCGTGCACGACGCGGCACACGGGGCAGTACCTGCACTCGGCGCTGCCGGTCGCGATGTGGTCGTTGACCTCCTTGGCCAGGGATGCGGCCTGGTCGGCGAGCCCGCCGATGCCGCCGCCGGCCTCGGCCCCTTGCTGGCGGGCCATGTCGGCCAGCGCGCCGAAGAGCTTCGCGGCCTCCTCGCCGACGGAGCCCACGGAGGGCTGCTCGGGACCCGGCGTGTCCTGCGGGTCCTGCGGATCGCTCACGTCGCCCCTCCCTCGTCCGGTCCTGTGGTCGGCTCCGACTCCCGGAACCGCACCTGCAGCTCACCGTCCTCGACCCGGGCCCCGGCGACCCGGAGCCGCGCGAGCCCGGCAGGGAGCGTGAGCAGCCGGCGGGAGGAGCCTACGGTGACCACGAGCTCGTCTCCGTTCCGGGCGAGGCCGACCTCGGCACGGGTGACGAACGGCAGTGCCAGGTGGACCACCGCTGCGCCGGCGTCGTCGCGGGTCACCCGGAACGGGCCGTCGCCCTCCGGCACGGCCAACGGGTCGTCGTCGCCGTACAGCCGCGTGGCGAGGTCGGTCAGGGCGGGTACGCCGACCGGCTCGGCCGACCAGTACTCCGAGCGCCAGGCCGGCAGCCCCGCGAACGACTGGTCGACCTCCTTGAGGACCGTCTGCTGGGCGTCGACCCACCCGGCGCGCCAGGCGTCGCCGTCGCCGGCAGGGAAGACCCGGTTGGCGATGACGCCGTCGACCCGGTAGCCGAAGAGGGAGAGGCTCGTGTAGGCCCGGCGCGCCTCGGCGAGGACGACGTTCTCCGGGGTCAGCACCAGCCGGACCGAGGCGTCCGGCCCGGAGAGCAGCGCGTGCACCTCGTCGAGCTCGGCGTGCAGCCGGGTGATCGCGTCGAAGACGCTGTCACCGGGCATCGGAACCCCGGCGGCCCGGGTGAGCACCGGCCGCAGCGCCTTGACCAGGCGGCGCTGGATCGGCAGCAGCCGCTCCATGTACCAGCCCAGCGCCTCCGGCAGCGCGAGCAGCCGGAGCGTTTCCGCAGTCGGGGCGCAGTCGACGACGATGACGTCCCACTGCCCGGAGCGCGCGTGCAGGCGCAGCTCGAGGAGCGCGAGGACCTCCTCGGCACCGGGGATGACCGTCATCTCCTCGGCAGCGACCGGATCCATCCCGGCTGCGTCGAGGACCGAGAGCAGGTAGCGCTGGATGTCGGCCCAGGACTGCTCGAAGCGCAGCTGGGCGTCGACCTGCTGCACGAACAGCCGGTCCGCGATCTCGGTCGGCTCGGCGCCGATGGGCGCGGGTCCCTCGGCGGTCGAGCGGGTCGCGACGCCGTAGGCGTCGGCGAGGGAGTGCGCCGCGTCGGTGGACAGCACCAATGTCCGGTGCCCCGCCGCGGCGGCGAGCGCGGCCGTGCCGGCGGCGACGGTCGACTTGCCGACGCCGCCCTTTCCCGTGAAGAGGACGATGCGCACGCCTGAGCTCCGCTGCCGGGCGCTCAGGAGCCCGACTCGACGCGCTTCTTGAGACCCTTCAACGCGGTGTCGATCAAGATCTTCTCGCCCTTGCGCTTCAGCATCCCGATCAGGGGGATCGAGACGTCGAGGGCGAGGCGGTAGGTCACCTCGGTGCGTCCCGGCGCCACCTCGTCGAGCACGTAGGCACCGTCGAGGGAGCGCAGCATCTTCCCCTGCACGAGGGTCCAGGTGACCTGACGGTCGCCGCTCCAGGTGTAGGAGAGCGTGTACTCGTCCTTGATCGGGGCGACGTCGAGGGCGAAGTAGACCTCCTTGGCGCGGCCGCGCGCCTCGGGGTCCGCCTCGTCGAAGGACTCGCGGACGTCGGCCACCGTCACGCCCTTGGCCCACTCCGGGTAGGCGGGGAAGTCGGCGATGACCGCCATCACGTCCGCGGCGGGGGCGTCGACGACGATCGACGAGGACGTCTGCTCGGCCATGGCGGCAGGCTACCGGATCAGCGCAGCACCCCCGTGCGGCGGTAACCTGCCGTGCGGTCCCCCAGTCACGCACGTCACCCACCACCGCGGAGGAGCCAGCTTGCGCGAGTACTCCACTCCCCCGACGGTCGAGATCCCGGCCAGCGGCAACCTGACCGACGACGTCGTCCGCAACGCCGCCGAGGCGCCCGACGCGGTCGTCTTCGGCCGCCCCGCGGCCGGGGACGACGGCTGGGACGACGTGACCGCCGCCGCGTTCCTCGCCGAGGTCAGCGGCGTGGCCAAGGGCCTCGTCGCGGCGGGCATCGAGCCGGGCGACCGGGTCGCCCTCATCTCCCGGACGCGTTACGAGTGGACGCTGCTCGACTACGCCATCTGGTTCGCCGGCGCGGTGACGGTGCCGATCTACGAGAGCTCCTCGGAGGAGCAGGTCGCGTGGATCCTCGGCGACTCGGGGACCAAGGCGGTCGTCGCGGAGGACGCCGGACACGTCGCGAAGGTCACTGCCGTCCGGAGCGGGCTGTCCGAGCTCCACCACCTCTGGTCCTTCGGCGACAACGCCGTCGACGTGCTGACGCGCCTCGGCGCCGACGTCGCGGACGACGAGCTGGAGAAGCGTCGTACGACGGCGGGGCCGGGCGACCTGGCGACGCTCATCTACACCTCGGGCACGACCGGTCGCCCGAAAGGCTGCATGATCACCCATGACAACTTCCAGACCGAGCTGACCGTCGCCGTCGCCGAGCTGGAGGAGCTGTTCGACTCGGAGGACGCCTCGACGCTCCTCTTCCTCCCGCTCGCGCACGTCTTCGCAAGGATCATCCAGATCGGAGCGGTCAAGGCGCGTGCCCGGCTCGGGCACAGCGCGGACATCAAGAACCTGCTCCCCCAGCTCCAGAGCTTCCAGCCCACCTTCATCCTCGCCGTGCCGCGCGTGTTCGAGAAGGTGTTCAACACCGCGTCGCAGAACGCCACCGCCGACGGCAAGGGCAAGATCTTCGACCGGGCCGCCGACGTGGCGATCGCCTACTCCCGTGGGCTGGACGCGGGCAAGGTCCCGGTGCGCGTGCGGGCGCAGCACGCCGTCTTCTCGCGGCTGGTCTACGGCAAGCTCCGCGACGCCCTCGGCGGGAGGTGCGAGTTCGCGGTCTCCGGCGGTGCGCCCCTCGGCGAGCGCCTCGGCCACTTCTACCGCGGCATCGGCCTCACCGTGCTCGAGGGCTACGGCCTCACCGAGACCACGGCGGCCCTGACCGTGAACCAGCCCGAGGCGCTCAAGATCGGCACCGTCGGCCGACCGCTCCCCGGCACCTCCGTCCGCGTCACCGACGACGGCGAGCTGGTGTTCAAGGGCGGCCAGGTGTTCAGCGGCTACTGGGCCAACCCGGAGGCGACCGCCGACGCCATCGACGGCGACGGGTGGTTCCACACCGGTGACGTCGGTGAGGTCGACGACGAGGGCTTCGTGAGGATCACGGGCCGCAAGAAAGAGATCCTCGTGACCGCCGGCGGCAAGAACGTCGCGCCTGCAGTGCTCGAGGACCGGGTCCGCGCGCACGCGCTGGTGAGCCAGTGCCTCGTGGTCGGGGACGGCCAGCCGTTCATCGCGGCTCTGGTGACCATCGACACCGACGCGCTCCCGGCCTGGCTCGAGCAGCACGGCAAGTCCGGGGAGCTCCCCGACCTCGTCGACGACGAGGACCTCCGTCAGGCCGTGCAGGAGGCAGTCGACGACGCCAACCTGGCGGTGTCGAAGGCCGAGGCGATCCGGAAGTTCGAGATCCTCCCCTACGACTGGACCGAGGAGGGCGGGCAGCTGACCCCCAGCCTCAAGCTCAAGCGCAACGTCGTCCTGCGCGAGTGCCGAGACGAGATCGCCGCGCTCTACGAGGTCTGAGCCGTCGCGGTGGTTCGATCGGATCACTGTCTGACCCGATGTGACTAGGACCCCCGAACGTTCGGTCGGAGTCTCCGTTTTCGCTCACGGGTGCCGGTTTTTCTCGGATAGCCTCCGAGGGCTCGGTGCTGCCGATGGAGGGGTGCACGCCGAGCTGGGACAGAGCAAAGACCGGGGAGCGTGCGGCGCGGTGCCGCCTTCACCGGCATGGGGAGCGGGAGGGCTCTTAGATGGACCGACGCAAGCTTCTGCTCGCCGTCGCCGCGGTTGTCGCGGTGCTCGGCGTGGCACTCGTCTTCGTGTACGCGAAGGGCGCCGACCAGCGCGCCGCGGACAAGTACGACACCACCGAGGTGCTCGTCGCCAAGGCGAAGATCAACCCCGGTGAGAGCTTCGACGACGCGCTCGAGAGCGGGAAGTTCGAGCTCGCCGACGTCACCAAGGCCACCGTCCTCGACGGCGCCAGCGACGAGGCCGATGCCTACGAGGGCTCGGTCGCGCTCACGACCATCTACCCCAACGAGCAGCTGATCGCGGACAAGTTCGGTGGCTCCGACGAGGTCGAGGCCGACGTCACGCTGCCGATCCCCGAGGGCAAGATCGCGATCTCGATCGCCGTCGAGGACGCGGGCCGGGTCGGCTACTTCGTCCGTCCGGGCGCCGAGGTCGCCATCATCTCGACGCTCATCGACCGGGCCACCCAGTCGCCCATCGTCACCCGCACCTTGCTGGAGCGGGTCACCGTGCTGGCGGCGGGCGACGCCTCCACGATCACCGACACCGCGTCCGGCGAGGAAGAGGCGGACACCGGGATCCAGCAGCTGCTCACCATCGCCGTCACCCAGAACCAGGCCGAGAAGGTCCGGTTCGCGGAGAAGTCCGGTGAGCTCTCTGCCGCCCTCCTCAACGAGGCCAGCGTCGTGAAGAGCGACGACGGCGTCGACGTCGAGAACCTCTACAAGGACTGAGGACCTCACCATGCCCGTCCTTGTCGAGACCGACAGCTCGGTCGTCCCGTCCCTGCTCCGGGCGATGCCCGCCGGCTCCCACGCCGTCGCGGCAGCCGACCGGATGTATGTGTGGCTGGACCAGCACAGCGACGAGTACGTCGTGGCGCTCGGCCCGTCGCTCCCGCTCGACCTCGCCCTCTCCTACGCCGAGGACCTCCGGATCGCCAAGCCCACGGTCAGCGTGGTCCTCCTCCGCCACTCGTTCGACACCGAGACGCTCACGCGGGCCATGCACGCCGGCGTCCGCGACGTGGTTGCGGCCGACGACGAGAAGGGCCTGACCAAGGCGGTCGAGCGCGCGCACCAGCTCTACCTCGCGCTGCGCGGCCCGGGTGGCGCACGGCAGATGGGGCGCATCGTCACGGTGTTCTCCCCCAAGGGCGGCGTGGGCAAGACGACCTCGTCGGTCAACCTGGCGCTCGCGCTCGCCGACAAGGGCGCGCGCAAGGTGTGCCTGGTCGACCTCGACCTCGCCTTCGGCGACGTCGCGATCACCATGCAGCTGTTCCCCACCCACTCGATCGAGCAGGCTGTGGGCTCCGAGGAGGCGATCGACCTGGCGATGCTCGAGGGGTTGCTGACCCGGCACGAGGACTCGCTCCAGGTGCTGGCCGCGCCCGCGCACCCGGACGTCCGCGAGCGGGTCACCCCGCTGCTGATCTCGCGGATCCTGCGGTCGCTCCGCGACGGCTTCGACTACGTCGTCGTCGACACCTCGCCGTCCTTCGACGACGCCACCCTGACCGCGCTGGATGAGACCGACGAGTGCGTCGTCGTCGCCACGCTCGACGTCCCGACGCTGAAGAACGTCAAGGTCGCGCTCGAGACGATGGACATGCTCAACATCGCGCGCGGTCACCGGCACCTGCTGCTCAACCGCGCGGACGCCGAGGTCGGTATCGGTGTCGACAAGGTCGAGAACATCCTTGGCATGCCGGTCTCTGCCGAGGTCCAGAGCGCGATGGACATCGTCGCGATGACCAACGCCGGCACGCCGATCGTCACCGCGCAGCCCCAGCACCCGGCCAGCCGGGCGTTCAGCCGGCTCGCGGCCACCGTCACGGGCGAGCCGGTCGCGGCGCCGAGCGCAGGCATGCATGGAGCCGACGCCGCTCCGCCGTCGCGGAGCCTGTTCCGCCGAGGGAGGAGCTGAACATGGCCAGTCTTTCCGAACGACTCGAGGCGGCCCGGCGCGAGGCCGGCAAGCACGCGGGCGAGCCCCACCCGACCGACCCGAAGCGGCCCGAGACCTCCGTCCCCTCCGGCGCCGACCTGACGGTCGCGCCCCCGACGCCTGACGCCTCGACGCCGGCCAAGCCGGCGCCCGGACCGCTCACCCAGCGCACCGCCGTCTCCGCCGCCACCACCGACAACCGCTCGGCCCAGCGACGCGCCCTGGCCAACTCGGAGGCGGACCGGATCGAGGAACTCAAAACGCGCGTCCACGCCGAGCTGCTCCGCGAGCTCGGGCCGCACCTCTACGACGCGGAGATGGACCAGTCCGAGCTCGAGCAGCGAGTCCGCTCGGTCCTCGCCGAGGTGCTCGCCGCCCAGGACCGGCCGCTCAGCAACAGCGACCGGGCCCGGGTCACCCAGGAGATCAGCGACGACATCCTCGGCTACGGCCCGATCGACCCCTACCTCCGCGACCCCGAGGTCTCCGAGGTCATGGTCAACGGCTACAACGACGTCTGGCTGGAGAAGAGCGGCCGGCTGACCAAGGCCGAGGCACACTTCGCCGACGAGGCGCACCTCCGCCGGACGATCGACAAGATCGTCTCGCGCATCGGGCGCCGCGTCGACGAGTCCAGCCCGATGGTGGACGCCCGGCTCCCCGACGGCAGCCGCGTCAACGCGATCGTGCCGCCGCTGGCCCTCGACGGCTCGGCACTGACCATCCGGAAGTTCGCGGCCGACCCTCTGACGGTTGACGACCTGATCACCTTCGGGTCGCTCAGCAGGCAGACCGCGGACTTCCTCGAGGCCTGCGTGCGGGGCCGGCTCAACATCATCGTGTCCGGCGGGACCGGGGCCGGGAAGACGACGACGCTCAACGTCCTGTCGTCGTTCATCCCGTCCGACGAGCGGATCGTGACCATCGAGGACGCGGCCGAGCTGCAGCTGCACCAGGACCACGTCGTGCGGCTCGAGTCGCGGCCGGCGAACATCGAGGGGAAGGGCGCAGTCACCATCCGCGACCTGGTGAAGAACAGCCTGCGCATGCGGCCCGACCGCATCGTCGTCGGCGAGGTTCGCGACGCGTCCGCACTCGACATGCTGCAGGCGATGAACACCGGCCACGACGGGTCGATCTGCACCCTGCACTCCAACGGCCCGCGCGACACGCTGGCCCGCATGGAGACGATGGTGCTGATGGCGGGCATGGACCTGCCGATGCGCGCCATCCGCGAACAGGTCGCCTCGGCCGTCGATCTCATCGTCCACCAATCGCGGTTCAAGGACGGCTCGCGCCGGATCACCCACATCACCGAGGTGGAGCGGATGGAGGGCGACGTGATCACCCTGCAGGACGTGTTCGTCTTCGACAACTCTGCCGGGTTCGACGAGAACGGTCGGGTGCTCGGCCGGCTGCGGAGCACCGGCCTGCGCCCGAAGTTCGTCGAGAAGCTCGCCTACGCCAACGTGGCGATCGACCCGGCTCTCTTCCGGCTGGATCGCCCATGAGGCGCTACCTGCTCGCACTCGGGTCGCTGCTCGCGGCGCTGGTCGTCGTGGCCTTGGCGCCCTCGACGGCTTGGTCGGCGGACGAGGAGCCGACGATCGCCCACGTCGAGGCGACCGACGACGGCCTCCGCGTCCTTGTCAGCATCCCCGCCGACGTCGACGTCGACCTGGCGGGTGTTACTGGCACGCTCGACAGCGACACCCTCGACACAGCCGCAACGCCGACCGGTTCGGACGCCACCGTCGAGCGCACGACCGTGCTCGCGATCGACACCAGCGAGTCCATGTCCCGCAACGGCCGGTTCGAGGCGGCGAGGGACGCGGCGACGATCTTCCTCCAGTCCGTCCCCGACGACGTCGCGGTGGGCATCGTCACGTTTGACGGCACGGTGACAACCCCTCTCGAACCCACGACCGACCGCGCCGCGGCTCAAGCGGTCGTCGACGGCCTCGCCCTCGACAAGGGGACTCTCCTCTACGACGGTGTCCGCGCGGCCGTGGACCTGGCGGGAGAAGAGGGCCAGCGCTCGATCCTCGTCCTGTCGGACGGCGCCGACACTGGTGAAACACCGCTCGACGACGTGACCGCCGCGATCGAGGCGACCGCGACTTTGGTCGACGTCGTCTCGCTGGACCAGCAGGGCAAGCCGAAGGCAGTGGCCGCGCTCACCGAGCTGGCGACTGCCGGCCAGGGCTCGGTGATCGCATCCGACGGAGGCGCGCTCGCCGACACGTTCGCGGCCGAGGCAGAAGTGCTGGCTCATCAGATCCTGGTGACCGCACCCCTTCCCGACGGCTTCGAGGCCGAAGAGGCGACGGTCAGCATCACGCTGCCGACGCCGGGCGGCAGCCTGGTCGCCAGCGCGTTCGCCAAGATCCTCGACGCACCCGATGAGGAGTCCGGCCCGACGGTCGCGCCGGTCAACCCCGACAACGGCTGGCAGGTCCCGAGCTGGGCGCTTTACCTCGGCATCGCGGTGTTCGGCGTCGGCCTCGTGTCCGTCGCCGTGCTGCTGGTGCCGGGCAAACCGCAGCCGATGACGATCGCCGAACGGGTCAGCGCCTACTCGCGGTCGACCGGACGCGTGGTCGAGGCGGAGTCCCCTGCCTCCGAGCCCGTGCTCACCCACGCGAAGGCCGCCGCGGCCGGCGTGCTGGAGCGCAACAAGGACCTCGAGAACAAGATGGCGACGCGGTTGGCGGCTGCTGGCAGCAGCTTCAAGCCTTCCGAGTGGGTGCTCGTTCAAGTCGGCGTCACTGCGGGGGCGGGCATGCTCGGCCTGCTCATCGGTCGTGGGAATCTCATCGTCGGCATCCTGTTCGTTCTGGCGGGCTACTTCGTCCCTGGTCTGTACCTCTCGTTCAAGGCAAGCAGGCGCCGCAAGGCCTTCAGTGCCGCGCTGCCGGAGTCACTGCAACTGATGGCCGGTTCGCTTTCAGCGGGTCTTTCGCTGGCGCAGTCCGTCGACACGATCACGCGTGAGGGTCCGGAGCCCGTCGCGTCGGAGTTCAAGCGCGTGCTCGTCGAGTCCCGTATCGGGGTCGAGCTCGAGGACGCCTTCGACGGGGTCGCCGATCGGTTCGACAGCGACGACTTCAAGTGGGTCGTGATGGCAATCCGGATCCAGCGCCAGGTTGGCGGCAACCTCGCCGAGCTGCTCACCACGGTCGCCGCGACGATGCGCGAGCGCGCCTATCTCAGGCGCCAAGTCAACGCGCTCGCCGCGGAGGGCAAGCTCTCGGCGATCATCCTGATCGCCCTTCCGCCTGGCTTTCTCGTTTTCCAGCTCCTGACCAACCGGGAGTTCGTCATGCCGCTGTTCAACGAGCCTTTAGGGATCGCGATGCTGTTCGGCGCGACCCTCTGGCTCGCCATTGGAGGCTTCTGGATGAGCCGGATGATCAAGGTGGAGGTGTGAGATGACGCTCTTCCTCGGATTTCTGTTGATCGTCGGAGCGCTCGCCGTCGTCGGGACCGCCGTCTCTGGAGCCGACCGGCCCACCGGGCTGGCTCGTTCGCTCGACGCGTTGGAACAGATGACGTCCGCGAACGACGCCATGGCTCTCAGCGCAGAGGCCGACCCTTCGTTCGCGGACCGGGTCCTCGCGCCGCTCCAGGCGCGAGCGCTCACCATCGGCCGACGGCTCACCGGCGCCGACAAGACCGAGCGGATCCGGCACAAGCTGGACCTCGCGGGCAACCCGCGTGACTGGTCCGTAGATCGCGTCATCTCGCTGAAAGTGCTCGCCGCGATCATCCTTCCGGTCCTCGCGGTCTGCTACTGCCGCTTCCTCGGCTTCTCGCTCACCACAACGGTGCTCGTGACGCTGGGAGCGCTAGCGGTCGGGTTCTTCGCGCCCGATCTGTACCTCTACCAACGGGCCTACGACCGTTCGGAGCAGCTCCGCAAGACGCTGGCCGATGCGGTGGACCTGTTGACGATCAGCGTAGAGGCTGGCCTCGGCTTCGATGCCGCCTTGCAGCACGTTTCCCGCAACACCGAAGGGCCGTTGGCCGAGGAGTTGGCTCGCGTGCTGCGCGAGATGCAGCTTGGCAAGGGCCGCTCGGAGTCGCTGAAGGCGCTCTCGGCGCGGACCAACGTCGATGATCTCAAGACGTTCGTCGGCGCGATGGTGCAAGCCGACGCCTTCGGTATCTCCGTCGGTCAGGTGCTGCGTGTCCAGTCCTCCGAGATGCGCGTCAAAAGGCGCCAGTACGCCGAGACCAAGGCCCAGCAGGTCCCTGTCAAGATCATGGTTCCGCTGGTTGTCTGCATCCTGCCGTGCCTGCTCGTCGTGATCATGGGCCCAGCTGTCCTCGGGATCATGAAGAACTTCGCCTGACAGACTGTTTCGCATGCCCAGCAGCAACACCTTCGCCGTCGTCGCCGCGGCGCGCCTCTTCGCGCTGCTGGCGATCGGAGCTCCGGCACTGTGGTATCAGGACTCGCAGGCGCTCTTCGCGCTGCTCGCGCTCGGCGCACTGTGGCTCTACCAGGTCGTGACCATCACCCGCCGTGACCTGGAGCTGACGCTCACTCCTACCGTCGAAGCGGTAGCCGTGGGAATCATCTGCGCGCTCGGCATGGAGGCGACCCCCGCTGTGCTGGCCGCTCTCGTCGTGCCGCCGCTCTACGCGACGGCCGTGGTCGGGCTGCGCACGATGGCGCGCACAGTGACTTTTCAGCTGGTGACCACGATCTGCTTCGGCCTGATGTGGTGGCAGGAGCTGACCGAGCAGCAAGGAGTCTCGATCTTCACCTGGTCGATGGCGGGGGTCGGACTCAGCCTGGTCGCCAGCGTCACCTTCGCCTCGGACCGCACCTCGCGCGACCCGCTCGGCCCGTACCGGGACGCCCAGCACCTCATCAAGCAGCTGATCGAGCTGTCCGGCGACCTCAGCTCGGGGCTCGACGTAGCTGCGCTCGGTGGCGAGATGCTGGCGGTGGTCGGCGACCGAGTCCCCAGCCGGGCCCTCGCGCTCTACGTCCCGCGCGGCGACGCGCTGGCGCCGATCGCGACCAGCACCGAGCTCGAGCCGGCCGATGTCGATGCCTGTGAGAAGCTCGCGACCGACGCCTGGGCCCGCGGCGAGCCGGTGACGGCCGGCGAGGGGTTCGCGTTCGCTGCCGGCGACACGGCGATCATCGCCGGGCTCGGCACCGGTCACAGGATCAACCACGGCACTCCGGGTAGTACCGACGACATGCCGTTCGACGAGCTCGCGATGGCGCTCTCCCCCAGCGTGGTGAAGTTCGACACCGCGCTGCTCTTCTCCCACTTCCGAGACGTCGCCACCGCCGACGAACGGCAGCGCCTGGCCCGCGAGATGCACGACGGCGTCGCCCAGGACATCGCGTCCTTGGGTTACCTGGTGGACGCCCTCGCTGCCCGTCCGGCAGACGAAGCGCAGGAGAAGCAGTTCGCGATGCTACGGGAGCGGGTCACGAAGGTGGTCGCCGAGGTCCGGCGGTCGGTGATGAACTTGCGCACCAGCATCGGCGAGAACGAGAGCCTCGGTGCGGCGATCAGCGCCGTGGCCCGGCACCTGTCCGAGGCGTCAGGCATCCCGATCCGGGTGCGGCTGGACGAGCAGCCGGCCCGACTCCGCCCCGAGGTCGAAGCGGAACTCTTCCGCATCGCCCAGGAGGCGATGAACAACGCGGTGAAGCATGCCCGTGCTACTGCCATCGACGTGCGCTGCCAGGTCTACGCGCCGGATGCAAGAATCACCATCGCTGACGACGGCGTCGGGCTCCAAGGCGGCCGTGCCGACTCCCACGGCCTCAAGATCATGCGCGAGCGCGCCAAGCTGATAGGCGCCCAGCTCACTGTTCGCGACAACGCCAGCCGGGGCCTGACGGTCTCGGTCGTCCTACGTGCCCCGGGGGGCCAGTCCACCACGCCCGAACGCACCTTGAGCAAGGAGGCTCGACCATGAGCGACAACATCTCCATCCTGTTGGTGGACGACCACGAGCTGATCCGGAGCGGCCTGGGTGCCGTGCTGGACCTCGAGCCCGACATGGACGTCGTCGGCACCGCGGGCAGCGTCGCCGAGGCCATCACCGCCTTCGACCGGCTGCAGCCCCAGGTCGTCGTCGCGGACCTCCAGCTCCAGGACGGCACCGGGCTCGACATCGTGCGGACGATCCGCAAGAAGAACGACACCACCGGTCTGGTGGTCCTCACCATGCACTCGGGCGACGACCAGATCTTCGCCGCGATGCAGGCGGGAGCGTCGGGGTTCGTGGGCAAGGACGCCCCGGCCACCGAGGTGATCAAGGCGGCCCGTCACGCGGCGGTCTCTCCGAAGGCGTTCGTGTGTGCCGGCCTGGTCGGAGCCATGATGCGACGGCGGTCCGGTGAGCAGACGTCGCTGACCGACCGCGAGCACGACGTGCTCCTGCTGCTGGCCGAAGGGCTCAACGCAGCCGCGATCGGCGGCAAGCTCTACCTCTCGGAGTCCACCACCAAGTCCCACATCGCGCGGATCTACCAGAAGCTGGGCGCCGCGAACCGGGCCCAGGCACTGGTCACCGCGATGCGGATCGGACTGCTCTCGACCGTCCAGCCCTCCGCGCGGTCGGCGGGCGCGGCGTCCTAGTCACATCGGACTACGGCGGTCGAGACGAACTCCCGATTCGCCGAGGTGCCTCCGCGCGGCAGAGTTGTCTCATCGGGGTTGAACCCCCCGGGGACATCACATTCACACTGAGGGAGCACCAATCATGATCCAGTACCTGCAGCTGCTGCTGAACACCCGTCGCGACGACGAGCGCGGCGCCTCCGCCGTGGAGTACGGCCTCCTGGTCGCGCTCATCGCGATCATCATCACCGTCGGCGTCGGCCTCTTCGGTGGCGCGCTGAACAACTTCTTCACCGACCTCTCGAACACCATCGCCGGCTGGTGACGACAGGCTTGTGAGCCACACCGATGGCCGCGTGTCCGTCACGGGCACGCGGCCATCGCCGTTTTCGCTAAGCACAGCCATCGACATCACGCGGGAAGGAATCACCATGGGCGATCGGAGCCTCGAAACGGCAGCCGACCAGCGGGGTGCTTCCGCGACTGAGTACGGCCTGTTGGTCATCTTCATCGCGATCGCGATCACGGTCGGCGTCGGCCTTTTCGGAGGAGCGGTGAACGATCTGTTCGACCGTTTGGTCACTGATCTCCAGGGCGCAGGCGTGCTGTAGTTCCGCAACGTGTCTATTCGTCCTGTTCCCGAGCGATCGCGATCCGCTGGAGCACGGTCGGGTGGGAGCCGAACCACCATTGCGACCACGAAGGCGGGCTCGGGTCGGCCAGCGACCTGAGAGCGAGTCGGCGCTGGAGGGCGACGAAGGGCTGGGGGGCATTCGTCGCCGCCAGAGCATCGACATCGGCTCGCGTCTCGATCTGCCGGCTGATGCCATTCTGGACCGGGCTGGCGAGCACCATGGCGAGCGCCGCGAGGGCGAGGATCATCGGCACCGCCCCGACCTCGCCCACACCAGGCCGTCCGCGCCGCTGAGCGGCGCCGGCCAGCAGGCCGAGCAGGCCCACCCCGACCAGCGCGCCGGCCGCGCCGAGGGACGTGCCAATGAGCACGTCGTCGTGCCTTGCGTGCGCCAGCTCGTGGGCCACCACCGAGAGCGCCTGGTCCTCGGGCAGGTCCTCGACGAGGTTGTCGTAGACGACCACCCGGCGGGTGCCGCCGAAGCCGGAGACATAGGCGTTGAGCGTCGTCGTACGACGTGACTGGTCGGCCACCAGCACGTCGTCGACCTCGACGCCCTCCTCGTCGGCCAGCTCGAGGATCTGGGTCCGCAACGGGCCGTCCTCCAGCGGTGTGAACGAATTGAAGAGCGGCTCGACGAGCAGCGGGTAGCCGAACGAGGCCACCACGACGAACGCCGCCAGCACTCCCCCGGCAACGGCCGGCCAGGCCCGCCGCCACCGACGGGCGATGCCGACGAGAGCGACCAGGGCGATCGAGGTGGCGACGATCTCGACCAGCTGGCCCTTGACCAGGTCCAGCGTCCACGCCGGCCACGACGACGTGCTGAGGCCGGCGTCGAGCTGCAGCTGGCGGTAGGCCACGGCGAACGGGAGCGTCACCAACCGGCCGACGACCGTCAGCGCCGCAACGACGAGCAGCACCTGGACCCACCAGCGCCCCGGCATCCGCTCGGCCAACCTCCGGCCGGTCCTCCCGAAGCCGAGCCAGCACGCCACGACCAGCGAGACGGACAGCGAGCTCCAGCTCCAGGTCCGTGCCCAACGAGCGTGGTTCTCGGCCCGCTCGACCTGTTCGGGCGTGAACACCGTGTCGGCAGCGACCGCGTCGGGCATCCCGCCCGGCACCGGCTGCCACGGCACCAGCCAGAGGGCGAGCGCGACGAACGCCACGACGCCCACCAGGGTCGCGCCGAGGGCGAACCGGTGCTCACGCACGGGCATCGGCGAGGGTCCGCAGCTTGTCCTGCCAGGCGCGGGTGAGGTCAGTCAACGACCAGTCGACGTGCTCCCGCAGCGCCTGCTCGAGATCGGCGCCGTCGAGCACCGCGTCGTAGAACGCCACCAGGGCCTCCTCCCCTCCGTGCTCCGCCAATGTCACGCACACCAGCCACGCCGACTCGTAGGCGGCGCCGAGGTGGGCCGCCTGGCTGTCGAGGTCGACCCGGCTCGGAAGGGCGTCCGGCACGCCAGAGTCCCGGACCTGGGCGATGATCTGGCCCGCCGTCCGAGCGAACGGCAGGTCCACGTCGCGGAGCGCGACGTAGTCGGCGAAGCCCTCGACCAGCCACGCCTCGGCACCGGACTCCGGCGCGTCGGTCACCGCGTGGACGGCCTCGTGGCTCACCACGACCTGCGCTGCGACTCGGTCGAGCGGGCCGAACACCTCCGGGTTGAGGAACACGTGGACAGGCGTGCCAGGGACGTTGGCGCCGTCCGCCGTCGTCGTGACGCCGGCCACGGCGTCGTAGGTCCCTGGCGGCAGCCCGAGGGCGGCATGGAGCGCGGCGGCCGACGCCGGGACCTCGACCACCAACCGGTCCGCGCGAGCGCCCAGCACTCGCCGTGCCACGACGAGCGCCTCCTCGGCTTCGGCGAGGAGCGGTCGGACCGGCAGGGCGCCGCCGGCCACGAGCACCGCCACGTCGTCGGTACGCCGGACGGTCGTCTCACCGCCCAGCCAGACGGGGCTGCGGTTCGGGCCGCCACCGATCGCAGCGATGCGAGCGCCGTCGTCGGCGAACGCGAGCTCGACGTCCGCCCGCGCCGGAGTCCGCTCGAAGCCGCCGATCCGCCAGGTCGCGGTCACCGTGGCCGTCCAGGTGCCGTCCGGCTCGACCCGCCCGTTCTCCGTCACGTAGCTGAACGACAGGTCCGCCAGGTCGAGGATGGTCGCGTTGCGCGCGACCGTGCGCAGGTGGGCGCTCGCGGCGTCGTCGGCGCCCAGGTCAGCCGCTGCGTCGACGTCACCGCGCCGGAGCGCAGCCTCGAGCCGGTCGAGGGTCGACGAGGCGGCGGCGGGCTCGACCGCGTCGGAGGACGCCGTCGGCGCCGGAGCGACGTACGGCTCGTCGTCCTGACAGCCGCCGCTGAGCAGGCTGCCCGCGACCAGGGCTCCCGCGACGAGGAGCCGCCAGCGGTCAGCCAGGGCGGACCGCACCGACGTACGGCATGTAGTGCAGCGGGCTCACGAGGACCCCGGCACCGGGGTTCGCCGCGTGCACGATCATGCCGTTGCCGATGTACATGCCGACGTGGCTGATCGGGCTGTAGTAGAAGACGAGGTCGCCGGGCTGGAGGGCGCTCTCGGGGATGTGCGGGCCCGTGCTGTACTGCGCGCTCGAGGAGTGCGGCAGCGAGACGCCGGCCTGCGCCCACGCCATCATCGTCAGTCCCGAGCAGTCGAACGCGTCCGGCCCGGCAGCGCCGTAGACGTAGGCGTCGCCGACCTGCGCCATCGCGTACTGCACGGCGGCGGCGGCACGGCCGGAGGCGGAGATGCTGACGTCCTCGGCCCGTACGTCGGAGCCGCGCGACAGCACCGCTTCACGCTCCTCGGCCTCGAGCTCGTCGAGGAGGTCCTCGGCCTCCGCCAGCTTGGCGTCGACCGTCTCCTTCTCCTCCTTCAGCTCGGCCTCGATCTCGGCGACCTGGTCACGACGGTCCGAGGTCTCCTTGCGACGGATCGCGTAGGCCTTGAGCTCGTCGTTGTAGTCCGCGAGGAGCGAGTCCTGCAGGTCGCTGACAGTGTTGAACGTCGAGAGCTCGTTGAGGAAGGCGTCCTCGTCGGCGTTGAGCAGCTCGGCCGCAGGGCCCATGGTCTGGCCCTGGAACTGGCGGATCACGGAGTCGCGGACGTCGGACCGGACCTGGGCGACCCGGTCGCCCTGCCGCACCTCGTCGGACTGCAGCGAGTCCAGCTCCTCGTTGAGCTCGTCGAGCTCGAGCTTGGCGTCGTGGTAGCGCTCCTGGGCCTGCTCGGCCTCCTCGAAGAGCCGATCGACGCGGGCGCGGACGTCGTCGATGTCGGGGTCGGCCTGGGCCGGCGCCGAGCCGTTGACCGTGAGGACGACGGATCCGACGAGCGCGAGAGCGCTCAGGACGGTGGCGAATCGCTTGCGGCCGTTCAGCACGTGCTGGCGGTCCCCTCTAGGTGTCGTACGCCTACCGGGTGAGCTGACGGGTTCGGGCACGACTTGCCCTACCCGTGCTCCTCGCTGCCGCTCGTGCGGCCGCGCCTCGCACAGGATTCACCCCAGGATGGTTGGGTCCCCGGCTCCGCTGCCCCCGGACTGCTCCGACGACACCGGACTCGACGCGATGTCCGCGCGGGTCGGTTGACCCACTTCCACGGACATCTGAGCGAGCAGCCTAAACCGACCGCCGTGGCTCACCAAACCCCGGCTCGCCGGATTTGGAACGGTCGCCTCGGATCGTTGGTCACATCCGTCACTTCCGTCACCTGCGCCGCTCTGCGACGGGCCGCGGCGCTCAGGCGGACTCGACCTCCGGGCCGTCGACCGGGCGGACCAACCGCAGCCGGGGCACCAGCCCCTCGGCCGCCAGCACGTCGAGCGCCCGCAGCTCCTCGTCGTCGATGGTCAGCTCGGGAGGCGGCCCGAGCAGGACGGTCACCACACAGTCGTGGCACGCCAGGCCGCGGACCAGGCAGGTGTCGCAGTCGATCCTCGTCGTCATGCCACGACGGTGACAGGACGGTCCGACAGAAGCTCGGCCGTCGAGTAGCCCGGGCCCCTGGGCGAGGGCGTATCGAGACGGCTCAGGCGTCGGAGCGGGCGACCAGCTCGACAGCGTCGTCGCGCCCGCACCAGCGGCACCGCACCGACTCGACGGTCTCGGCGAGCAGCTCGGTGTCGTCGACGGCATGGTCGCCGGCGAGGTCGAAGTGCCAGTACTCCGTCGTCCGACGACTCCGCGTCACGTCGAAGCGGGTGAGGTTGCCGCAGCCGGCGCAGCGCCAGCGGTGGGTCGCGTCGGGGAGCTCGGGCACGACGTCGATCCTAGGAGTCTCGACAAGCTCGACCACCTCGCTCCGCTCGCGCCTCCCGTTTCTCGTCGGAGGTTCCTCCTAACGTCCGGGGCATGACCACCGCACCCGTCCGGAGCCGCTGGGAGGAGCAACGCAGCTTCGACGAGCTGGGGCGGCCGCTGCGCGACGTGACGTTCTGCGTCGTCGACCTCGAGACGACGGGCGGGTCGGTCGGTGATGGCGACATGATCACGGAGATCGGCGCGGTCAAGGTGCGCGGCGGCGAGGTGCTCGGGGAGTTCCAGACCCTGGTCAACCCCCACACCGCGATCCCGGCGTTCATCGCCGTCCTGACCGGGATCACCAACAGCATGGTCGCCGACGCGCCGCCGATCAGCTCGGCCCTGCCCGCCTTCCTCGAGTTCGCCCGCGGCACGGTGCTGGTCGCCCACAACGCGCGCTTCGACGTGGGCTTCCTGCGCCACTTCGCGCAGGAGCAGGACATCCCGTGGCCGGACTTCGAGGTCGTCGACACGGTCAAGGTCGCGCGTCGGGTGGTGACCCGCGACGAGGCTCCCAACCACAAGCTGTCGTCGTTGGCCCGGGTCTTCCGCTCCGGCACCACCCCCAACCACCGGGCGCTGGCCGACGCGCGGGCGACGGTCGACGTGCTGCACGGGCTGATGGAGCGGCTGGGCAGCCTCGGGGTGCACACGCTCGAGGAGCTGCAGACGTACTCGTCCAAGGTCGCCGCTGCACAACGCCGCAAGCGGCACCTCGCCGACCGGCTCCCCCACGCCCCTGGCGTCTACCTGTTCTGCGACGACCAGTCCCGAGTGCTCTACGTCGGGACGTCGAAGGACCTGCGCAAGCGGGTCCGCTCCTACTTCACCGCCTCGGAGACCCGGTCCCGGATCGGGGAGATGGTCCGGCTGGCGTCGTCGGTGACCGGCATCGAGTGCGCGACGCCGCTCGAGGCGGAGGTCCGTGAGCTACGCCTCATCGCCGAGCACAAGCCGAGCTACAACCGGCGGTCCCGGTTCCCGGAGAAGGTCACCTTCGTCAAGCTCACCCGCGAGCCCTGGCCGCGCCTCTCGCTGGTCAAGCGGGTGCTCGACGACGACGCCGACTACCTCGGTCCGTTCTCCTCGCGTGCCGCCGCGGAGAACTGCCTGGCGGCGCTCCACGAGACGTTCCCGATCCGTCAGTGCTCCGACCGGTTCGGTCGACAGCCGTCGCGCTCGGCGTGCGTGCTCGCGGAGCTCGGCCGGTGCCTGTCACCGTGCGACGGCAGCGTCGACGAGGGCACCTACGCCGCGGTGGTCCGACAGCTGCGGGACGCCCTGCTGCGCCATCCCGACGACGTCGTGGAGCTGGTCAACGAGAAGATGACGGCGCTCGCGGAGCAGGAGCGGTTCGAGGAGGCCGGGGTCCACCGCGACCGGCTGGCCTCGTTCGTCCGTGCGGCCGCCCGCACGCAGCGGCTGACCTCGCTGACCCGGTGCCGCGAGGTGGTGGCGACCCGACGGGAGGAGAGCGGCGGGTGGGCAGTGCACGTGATCCGTCACGGCCGGCTGGCGGCGGCAGGCGTGATCCCGGGGGGCGCCGACGCGGTGGCCTACGTCGAGCAGCTGCGGGCGTCGGCCGAGACCGTCGTGCCGAGCGTGGGACCACTGCCGGCCGCCACCGCCGACGAGTCCGAGCGGATCCTCCACTGGCTCGAGCTGCCGGGCGTGCGCCTGGTCGACGTCGACGGCGAGTGGACGTGTCCCGTCCAGGGAGCCGGTCGTCCTAGGCTGCCCTCATGATCACCGCCATCGTCTTCGTGAAGGCCGACGTCGCCCGGATCCCCGAGGTCGCCGAGGCGATCGCCGCGCTCGACGGCGTCAGCGAGGTCTACTCGGTCACCGGGCAGATCGACCTGATCGCCCTGGTGCGGGTGCGCCAGCACGACGAGGTCGCCGCCGTGGTGGCGGACCAGCTCAACAAGGTCCCCGGCGTGACCGACACCGAGACGCACATCGCGTTCCGCGCCTACTCCCGGCACGACCTCGAGTCGGCGTTCTCCCTCGGTCTCGACTGATCTGGCCGACGTCAGCGGGCGACCTTCGCGGTGGCCGGGCTGGTCCGCTTGGCAGTCGTGTAACCGGCCAGCGTGCCCGTCACGGTCACTGTGATCCGCTTGCCCTTCGCGGTTCGCGGGACGACGAAGGTGTCTCGGGCGCCGCGCGCGCCGGTGACGGCCTTGTTGCCGACCTTCCACCGGTAGCTCACCTTCACGCCCGACGGCGCCCACGCACCTGGCGATGCGAAGAGGGTCGACCCGACCTTCGCCGTGCCGCTGATCCGCGGGTTCCCGACCGTCAGCACTCCCGGCGCCACGACGGCTGTCGGGGCGCTCTCGACCGTGCGGGGCGAGTAGCCCGGACGCCGACCCGTGACCTTGAGGATGACCGGCTTCCCGACGGCGCTCGCCGGAACCGTGAGGAAGCTGCTGCCCTCCTGGAGGAGGGTGTCGCCGGCGTACCACTGATAGGTGAGTGTGGAGCCGATCGGGTCCCAGTCGGCCACGGTGCCGGCGAGGCGCTGGCCGACCTGCGGGGTCCCGGTGACCACCGGGGTCGCACCGGCCATCCCCGCCCCGAGGATCGTCACCTCTGCGCTCTCCCTGGGAACAGCGAGGAATCCGGGCTTCACGCCGGACACCACGACCGAGATCCGGGCACCGACGTCCTCGGTCCGGATCGCATAGCTGGCGTAGGTGGCGTTGGGGACCACGCTGCCGTTCCGCTTCCACTGATAACTGTAGCGGTCGGGCGTCGGCAGCCAGCCGGTGCCCGGCTCCGCGACGAGGGTCTGGCCGTAGGCCGGGACGCCGTCGACGACCACCTCCGGTGCGCCGGTGCTTGCCCATTCCTGCAGCTCCACCGGCCCGTACGGCGCACTCGTCCAAGCACGGTCCGCGAAGTTGAGGCGCCGCGCGCTCGCCTCGACGGTGATGCGCTTGCCTGCCTGAGCCGCCGAGAGCGTGAGAGTCCGACCGGTGGCGCCCGAGATCGCAGACCCGTCCGCGAACCACTTCCAGACCCAGGTGTCCTCCCGCGGCACCGTGTGACCGATCTGTGCGGTGAGCACGTCGCCGACGGCCGGTGGTCGGCCGGAGGGTCCGGTGATGACCGGAGCCTCGCCGCTGACGAAGGTGCCGCTGGTGATCCGCGTGGTGACGTACCAGGTGTTGGCCTCGCCGGTCGAAGGGAAGGTCTCGTAACGGCGGCCGTCGACGACCCCGGTGACGAGGCAGAGGAGGACCTTGCCGTAGTCGACGGCGGTCGGTACGTAGGCCTGGCGGTCGGCGTCCGGGATTGCCTCCCACTTCGTCATGTCGCCGACGAACGAATTGCCCTCGCTCGAGCGGTACCAGCGGAACCTGAGCTCCACCGGCACGTCGGCCCCCGAGGGTGACCTCCAGCCGTTGCCCGAGCTGTCGTAGCGCTCGATGGCATCCGTGCTCGGGATCGGGTCGTAGACGAGGGCGTTGCCCACGCCGCGGATGCCGGCGATCACCCCGCCCTGGTGGACCGGGTTGGGCTCGACCCCGGTGCCCGCGGCGCAGGAGCTGCCCAGCCGCACCCGGTCGAGGAGGGCCGCCGAGTCGAGGTCGCCGTTGCCGGCGTCGGCGACGGTGATACGCACGACCTCCGCGCCCGCGGCGAAGCTCAGCGGGATGCGGGCCGTGTCGCGGGTGGTGACGCTGTTGAGCGCGGTCGCCTCGGGAAGCCACGGCTCCTCGGCGGTGCCCGGCACCGGGTCGAGCGGGTCGCCGGGGTGGTGCCAGTACTTCACCGCGTTCGCCGTGTAGGGCGCGGGCGCGGCTGGACGGGTCGACTGCTCGAAGTAGCCCCAGCCGGCGTTCTGGGCGTACTCCTTCTCGGACCCCCGCTTGGTGATGCTGAGCCCGTCGCTCGGGTTGGCCGGGTCGTACTTGTGGACGGGTTCCTCGGTCGCCAGCGCGAAGTCGACGAACAGGCAGCCGGCGCCGGTCGTCGGTGCGACCGTGAGCTCGAGCGTCGAGCTGTCCGGCGCGCCGTCGTCACCGAGGTCGGTGCTCAGCTGCGCGTCGGGGTCGGGCGCGGCCGGGAACACCGCGCCGGCGTTCCCGGTCGACAGCACCACGAAGTCGTCGCCCTGGGACGGGAAGTCGTCGAACCGGGTCGTGGAGACCGCGCTGCTCCCCGAGACCGTCGCCGTGACCCCTGCGGGCAGGCCGAGCGCGGTCGGCACGTCGGGCTCGGCCTGCGCGCTCGGCGCGGTCGAGAGAAGTGTGAGCGATGCGCCGGCGACCACGAGGGTCGTCAAAGGCGCGATGCGATGCAGGTTCAAGGGTTCCCCTCCGAGGTCGTCCGGCTCGAGGCCGGCGGCGAGAGTAAAGGAATTCGGAGTGCCCGCAGGAGCAGCCTTCAGGCAGATCCGTGTGGTCCTTTCTGACTAGACCACCGCGTGAGGCACCGCCTCTCCGGGGATTCGGGCCCGCGCTGCCCGCGGCCGTAAAATCCGTGGGTGGACACGCTGCTCGCCGACTACTGGCTCGACGCCCTCGGGTGGGGTGGCAGCGCGCTTCTCGTCTTCTCGCTCCTCCAGCAGCGGGTGCTGCGGTTCCGCACGCTCAACCTGGTCGCGGGACTGCTGCTCATCGTCTTCAACGCGATCCTCGGCGTCTGGCCGATGGTCGCGCTCAACGCGGTGACCAGCACGATCAACGTGCTGTTCATCCTGCGGCTCCGGCGGCAGCGGCACGACGCGGCGACGTTCGAGGTGATCGAGGTCGGTCTCGACGACCAGTACCTCCGCCACGTCCTCGACACCCACGGTGAGGACATGCGCAAGCACCAGCCGGCCTTCCCCGGTCGTCCCGGTCCCGGGCAGGAGGCCTTCGTCGTCGTCAAGGGCGACGAGACCGTGGGCGTGGTCGTCATCGAGGGCGAGGGCGACACCGCGCACATCTGCCTGGACTACGTCACGCCGAAGTACCGCGACTTTACGCCGGGTGAGTTCGTGTGGCGGCGCAGCGACCTGCTGTGCGGCCGCGGCTACAAGCGAGTGATGACGTCACCGACGATCGTCGCGCCGTACTACGACAGGATCGGCTTCCGGCCGAGCGGGGAGGTGTTCGTCCTGGAGCTCGATCAGGACGAGGCGGCCGCGACCCAGCGGTCCAGGGCGGTCTGAGCCGCGCCCGAGTCGATCGCCTCGCTCGCGCGGGCGACGCCGGCGGCCAGCGCCTCCTGCACGTCGGCGCCGGGGGCGTCGTACACCGCGAGCGCGGCCCCGGCGTTGAGGACGACGGCGTCGCGCACGGCGCCGGTCTCCCCCGCCAGCAGACGTCGTACGACGTCCGCGTTGTGCTCCGCGTCCCCTCCGCGGAGCGCGTCTCGGTCGACCAAGGGCAGCCCGAAGGCCGTGGGGTCGACCGCGGTGGTCGTGACCTCTCCGTCGCGGGCGACCCAGACCGAGGAGGTCGTGGTCGTGGTGAGCTCGTCGAGCCCGTCGTCACCGCGGAACACCCACGCGTCGATGCCGCGGGCGGCGAGCACGCCGGCCATCACGGGCGCGATCCGGGCGTCGGCACACCCGACGGCGCGCGCCTGCGCGTGCGCCGGATTGGTGAGCGGGCCGAGCATGTTGAACGTCGTGCCGATGCCGAGCTCGCTCCGTGCCGGTCCGGCGAAGCGCAGCGCCGGGTGGAAGGTCTTGGCGAAGCAGAAGGTGATGCCGGCCTCCTCGGCGACGGCGGCGACCTTCTCGGCCGGCAGGTCGAGCCGGATGCCGAGCGCGCGGAGCACGTCGGCGGACCCGGACTGGGAGCTGGCCGAGACGTTGCCGTGCTTGACCACCTTGGCTCCGGCGCCGGCGGCCACGATCGCGGCCATCGTCGAGATGTTGACCGACATCGACCGGTCGCCGCCCGTGCCGACCACGTCGAGCAGCCGGCCGTCGACCTTGATCGGGGTCGCGGCGGCGTACATGGCGTCGACGAGGCCGGTGACCTCCTCGACGGTCTCGCCCTTGGCCCGTAGTGCGACCGCGAACCCGGCGATCTGGGCGTCGGTCGCCTGGCCCGCGAGGATCTCGCCGGTCGCCCAGGCGACCTGGTCGGCAGCCAGCTCGGTGCCGGCGACCAGGGCGCCCAGGACCTCCGGCCAGCTGTGGGCGGTCACGCTGAGGTGGCGGGCACGCGCGACCGCAGGAGCGCGACGACCGCCTCGGCGAGCTGGATCGGGTCGATCGGGTGCGGCACCGCGGCGTCGGCGCGGGACCAGGTCGCCAGCCAGGCGTCCTGCGGCCGGCCGGTCAGCACCAGCAGCGGCGGGCACTGGTAGATCTCGTCCTTGAGCTGCTTGGCGATGCCCATGCCGCCCGCCGGGACGGCCTCGCCGTCGAGGATGGCCAGGTCGATGTGCCCGGCGTCCATGTTCTGGATGACGACCGGCTCGGTCGCCACCTCGACGTACTCCACCTCGGGCAGGTCCGGGTGGGGCCGGCGGCCCAGGGCGAGGACCACCTGCTCGCGGGTGTGGACGTCGTCGCTGTAGACGAGGATCTTGAGCGCCTTGGAGTCGGTCACGGGCGGCATGCTACTCGGCCGGCGTCCGCTGGGCCTGCTGGGACTCGAGCCGGTCCAGCCTCCGGTCCTCGCGCTCGGCCTCCTTCATCGAGGCCCGGACCCACTGCACGAAGAGGATCACGAAGAAGATGATGCCCACCAGGTCGCCGGCGCCCCACAGGATGCCGCCCGCGAGCTCCTGGTCGGCCCTCGGGTCCGGCAGCCAGGACCCCATCGGTCCGTCGTGCAGCGAGGGGTAGTGGTCGCCGCCGATGAGGGCGGTCTGGCCCATGATCGTGACGCCGAGGAACGCGTGGAACGGTAGCGTCAGGACCGTCAGCAGCACCCGGAACGGGTGGCTCACCCGGCCGGGCAGCGGGTCGACCCCGACGATGGGCCAGAAGAACAGAGCACCGACCAGCACCAGGTGCACGTGCATCATCTCGTGGACGTAGGCGTTGGTCAGCGAGGCGTCGTACCAGCTGGTGAAGTAGAGCGCCCACGGCGAAATGACGTAGAGCAGGAACGCCAGGGGCGGGAACGACAGCACCTTCGCCAGCCGCGAGTGCAGCACCGCCAGCAGCCACCGGCGCGGAGTGGCCGGCAGCGTCCGCAGCGCCAGGGTCACCGGCGCGCCGAGCGCGAGCGACAGCGGCACCACCATCGAAAGCACCATGTGCTGGACCATGTGCACGCTCAGCAGCACGGTGTCGTAGGCGGCGACCCCCGAGGACGTGGCGAGGTAGAAGGCCGTCATCCCGGCGCCCCAGGCGATGGTCCGGCCGACCGGCCAACGGTCCCCGCGCTTGTGCAGGGAGCGCACCCCGAGGGTGTAGAGACCCACCGACCAGACCGTCACCACGAGAGGCAGCGGGGCGAGCGTCCACTCGGTCACGAGGGTCGCCCAGGAGAGCGGGTCCACGCCCCGACGGTACGTCCCTGAGACACCATGTCCCATTCCAGGGGGTCGGGGAGACGTCCGACAGTCCTATCGACATAATGGCCACGTGGCGACCACAGCAACAGCATCTCTTCCGGCCTCGCGACTGCACGGCCAGCACGACCGACCCAGCATGGTCGCCGTCGGCACGATCATCTGGCTCTCGAGCGAGCTGATGTTCTTCGCGGCGCTGTTCGCGTCGTACTTCACGATCCGGTCGGTCAGCCCGGAGATGTGGGCGGAGAACACCGACCTGCTCAACGTGCCGTTCGCCTCCATCAACACCACGATCCTGGTGCTCTCGTCGTTCACCTGCCAGCTGGGCGTCTTCGCGGCCGAGCGCGGCCAGGTCGGGCGCAAGGGCGGCCTGCTCGACGTCAAGGGCTGGGGCCTGCGCGAGTGGTTCATCGTGACCTACGTCATGGGCGCCATCTTCATCGGCGGTCAGGCGCTGGAGTACGCCGAGCTCATCCACGAGGGCGTCACGATCCCGCACGACGCCTACGGCACGATGTTCTACCTGACCACCGGCTTCCACGGGATCCACGTGACCGGCGGTCTCATCGCCTTCCTGTTCGTGCTCGGCCGCACCTACCTGGCGAAACGCTTCACGCACGAGCAGGCGGTCAGCGCGATCGTGGTCTCGTACTACTGGCACTTCGTCGACGTGGTGTGGATCGGCCTGTTCGCGACGATCTACCTGGTCAAGTGATCCGTCCCGCTCCGGAAAAGCAAGGACTGAATGTGCGCCTCCTGAACCGCTCCGCCGGCCGTCTCTCCCGGCACCGTCGCGGGCCGATCGCCGGCCTCGTCGTGCTGCTGCTCGGGCTGCTGCTGACCGGCGGTCTCTACGCCGCTTTCGCGCCGGCCCAGGCCGACTCCGCCGCCAGCCAGGAGGAGCTGGTCAAGGAGGGCCGCGAGCTCTTCCTCGTGGGCTGCGCGTTCTGCCACGGCCAGAACGGTGAGGGCGTGCTCACCCAGAGCGGCGACCAGTACGGTCCCGCGCTCACCGACGTGGGCGCCGCGTCCGTCGACTTCCAGGTCGGCACCGGCCGGATGCCGATGTCGACCCCCGGCAACCAGGCGCAGCGCAAGGAGGTCGTCTACAGCGACGCCGAGATCGCGGCGCTGTCGGCGTACGTCGCCAGCCTGGGCACCGGGCCCGCCATCCCGGACGCCGAGATGTACGACCCCGCCACCCTCTCCGACGAGGAGTACGACGAGTACGTCACCCGCGGCGGTCAGATCTTCCTCGCCAACTGCACGGCCTGCCACAACTTCGAGGGCTCCGGCGGCGCCATGCCGCGCGGCGGCTTCGCGCCCAAGATCCGCGGGGTCGACCCCAAGCACATCTACGAGGCCATGCTCACCGGCCCGCAGTCGATGGACACCTTCTCCGACGGCAACATCCCGCCGGACGACAAGAAGGCGATCATCGCCTACCTCGACACGCTGAACGAGCAGCCCAGCTACGGCGGGCTCACGCTCGGCGGCCTGGGCCCGGTCAGCGAGGGCCTCATCGCCTGGCTGGTCGGCATGGGCGGCCTGGTCGCTTTCGCCGTGTGGATCGCGGCCCAGACGACGCGCACGAGCAAGAAGAAGGACGGGGCAGACGCGTGACCGACTCCCACGAGATCGAGCCGGCCCACGGCGGCCACCACGGTGAGCTCGTCCCGGACGAGCCGATCGCCAACCCCGGCATGCCCGAGCACCTGCCGCGCCCGACCGACGTCGACCCGAAGAAGGAGAAGCGCGCCGAGCTCCAGGTCGCGGCCTTCTTCGGCCTCTCCGCGATCTGCACCGTGCTGTTCGCGGTGGCCTACTTCACCCTCGACATCGGCAGCAACTGGCACACCTTCGGCGGCGTCGGGGCCTCCACCGTCGCCCTCGGCGCCACGCTCGGCCTGTCGATGCTCTTCATCGGCATCGCGATCATCCACTGGGCCCGCAAGCTCATGGGCGACCACGAGATCGTGGAGATGCGGCACCCGGCGTACTCCGAGGAGGTCGACCGGGTCCGCGCGCTCGACGACCTCAAGATCGGGTTCGAGGAGACCGGCATCGCCCGTCGCCCCCTCATCCGCAACTCCGCCCTGGGCGCCCTCGCCCTCCTCGGCGTCCCCGCCGTGGTGCTGCTGCGCGATCTCGGAACCCTGCCCGGCGACGCGCTGGAGCACACGATCTGGGGCCAGGGCGGTCGCAAGATCAAGATCATCGAGGACGGCAAGGAGGTCGAGGTCGAGGTCCCGCTGATGCGGATCGCCCGCGACGCCATCGGCACCCCGATCCTCGCCTCGGACCTCGAGATCGGCGACCTGGTCAACGCGCAGCCCGAGGTGTTGTTCAACCCCGGCCGCTACTACGTCGAGCCGGCCGACGTCCACGGGCACGAGCTCCAGACGCACAAGAGCAAGGCGTCGCTGATCCTGCTCCGCATGGAGCCCCGCGACCTCAAGCCCGGGAAGGGCCGGGAGGACTGGGACGTCAACGGCATCGTGGCGTACTCCAAGATCTGCACCCACGTCGGCTGCCCGATCTCCCTCAACGAGCGCACCACCCACCACCTGCTCTGCCCCTGCCACCAGTCGACCTTCGACTTGGCCGACTCCGGCCGGGTCGTGTTCGGTCCGGCGGGCCGGCCGCTCCCCCAGCTGCCGATCGCGGTCGACGAGCAGGGCTACCTGGTCGCGCAGAGCGACTTCACCGAGCCGGTCGGACCGAGCTACTGGGAACGTGACTACGAGCGCGACCGCTTCGCGGAGGATGACTGACCATGAAGACTTCTGACGTCGCGTCGACCAACGGCAGCGAGCCGGCCACCCCCAAGCGGGGTGCGAAGACGGCCGGCGCGGTGGCCACCTGGGCCGACGACCGGCTGGGCCTGGCCAAGGCGACCAAAGGGCTGTCGCTCCGGAAGGTCTTCCCGGACCACTGGTCGTTCATGCTGGGCGAGATCGCCCTGTGGAGCTTCGTGGTCCTGCTGCTGACCGGCGTGTTCCTGACGCTGTTCTTCGACCCGAGCATGGCCGAGGTCACCTACAACGGGTCCTACGACCCGCTTCGGGGCGTCGAGATGTCCCGAGCGATGGCGTCGACGCTGGAGATCTCCTTCGACGTCCGCGGTGGCCTGCTCATGCGGCAGATGCACCACTGGGCCGCGATGATCTTCATCGCCGCGATGATGATCCACCTGCTGCGCGTCTACCTCACCGGCGCGTTCCGCAAGCCGCGCGAGATCAACTGGATCATCGGCTGCCTGCTGCTGCTCCTGGGCACCATCGAGGGCTTCACGGGCTACTCGCTCCCCGACGACCTGCTCTCCGGCACCGGCGTCCGGGCCGCGGACGGCTTCATGAAGGCCAGCCCGGTCATCGGCACCTACATGTCGTTCTTCCTCTTCGGCGGGGAGTTCCCGGGGGACCAGATCATCCCGCGCTTCTACGCCATCCACATCCTGCTGATCCCTGGGATCCTGCTGGCGCTGATCACGGCCCACCTGATCCTGGTCGTCTACCACAAGCACACGCAGTGGCCCGGGCCCGGCAAGACCGAGGAGAACGTCGTCGGTCCCCCGCTGATGCCCATCTACATGGCCAAGGCCGGCGGCTTCTTCTTCATCGTCTTCGGCATGACCGCGCTGCTCGGCGGCCTGTTCTCGCTCAACCCGGTGTGGAAGTACGGCCCGTACGACCCGTCCAAGGTGACCGCCGGTTCGCAGCCCGACTGGTACATGGGCTGGCCCGACGGCCTGCTGCGGATCATCCCGCCGTGGGAGACGCACATCTTCGGCGTCACGCTGTCGTGGAACATCATGCTGCCGATCCTGATCGCGCCGCCGCTGCTGCTGATGGTGCTGATCGCACTGCCGTTCCTCGAGTCGTGGATCACCGGCGACAAGCGGGAGCACCACCTGCTCCAGCGCCCGCGCAACGCGCCGACGCGGACCGCGGTCATGGCCGCGCTGATCACCTTCTACGGCCTCTCCTGGGCCGCGGGCGGCAACGACATCATCGCGATCAAGCTGCACCTGAGCATCAACCAGATCACCTACTTCCTCAGAGGTGCGGTGATCATCGGACCGATCCTGGCGTTCATCATCACACGTCGGTGGTGCATCTCGCTCCAGCGGCACGACGAGGCGAAGCTGCTGCACGGCTACGAGACCGGCGTGATCGTCCGGTCGCCGGACGGCGGCTACGCGGAGAAGCACCTCCCGATCAGCGAGGAGGCGGCCTACGTGCTCACCGCCCGCGACCGCGAGGAGGTCTACTCCCCCAACGGGACGAGCGACGACTCGGGCGTGGCGGCTCCGGGCGGGCGTCGGGCCGCGATCGCCGGCAAGGTGCGCGGGAAGCTGTCGGCGCTCATGTTCGCCGACAACGTGCAGAAGCCGACCGCCGAGGAGCTGCACGAGTCGCAGCACCACGCGGAGCACGAGCTGCACGAGCTCGAGCACCAGATCAGCGCCGGTCCGAACAAGCACGGCCCCAGCTCCGACCACTGAGCCGGGCCGCCGGTACGACGCAACAGCCCCGTCCCTCTCGCGAGGGGCGGGGCTGTTTGGTGCTGCTGTGCGGTCGAGCCGCGCGGCTCAGGAGAGCGCGGAGCCGGTCTTGTACTCCGACCACGGGACGTTCCAGTCGCCGTACCCGTTGGTGGGCTCCATCGGCCGGTCGGTGCCGGTGTACTCGACCACGTCGCCGCGGCGGGTCATCGAGTAGAGCCAGTAGGCGTCGTCGGTGCTCATGCCGGTGCAGCCGTGCGAGACGTTGGCGTAGCCCTGCGAGCCGACCGACCACGGTGCGGCGTGGATGAACTCGCCGGAGTTGGTCAGCCGCATCGCCCACTGGACGTCGTTGATGTCGTAGGCCTCTGCGGAGCCGGCCGGGATGCCGACGGTCTCGGAGTTCATCCGCTTGGAGTCGAACTTCTCCATGATCACCTTCACACCGGAGCGGGTGGTGAACCCCTCCTTGCCGGTGGTGATCGGGAAGGTCCGGAGCAGCTCGCCGTTGGAGTAGACCTTCATCTGGTGGGTCGCGGCGTTGACCTTATAGACGTGGGCGTCACCGACGGTGAAGTCGAGCCGACGGTCCTCCTGGCCGTAGATGCCGTTGCCGGCGTGCACGCCGTTGACGTCGAGGTCGACGCTGATGTCGGTGCCGGCCTGCCAGTACTTCTTGGGCCGGTAGTGCGCCTCGGTGTCACTGACCCAGTGCCAGGTGCCGGGCTGCTCCGGCGTGGTGGTCACGTGCATGTTGCGCTCGAAGGCGCGCTTGTCGGCGACCGGGATGTCGAAGGTGACGACGACCGGCATCCCGACGCCGACGGTCTCGCCGTCGAGCGGCGCGACGGAGGGGTAGGTCTGTTGGTCGAGGGTCAGCGCCTCGGTGGTGAAGCTCGACGTGCTCCGCACGGTGGTGCCGTCCTCGCCCTGGCCGACCGACTTCACCGTGTAGGTGACGCCCGGCTCCAGGCGGTCGTCGGCGATCCAGCTCCTGCTGTCCGCGGACAGGGTGCCGGGCAGCGGGCCGTCCGGGGACGTGACCGTCACCTTCTTCAGCGTCGCGTGCTCGGCCTTGACCGACACCACCTTGTCGACGGCGACGTTCTTCGCGCCCTTCCGGACGCTCGCCTGGAGCACCGGCTCCGCGAACGACGCAGCCGTGGTCTCGTCGGCGGAGGCCTCGTCACTCGAGCCGTCGCCCACACCGACCTCGGACATCGCGTCCTTGGCGGCACTGCAGCCGCTCAGCAGCAGCGCGCCGACGGCCAGGGCTGCGAGGCTGCGGTGGGTCGTGGAGCGGGTACGGGCGCGGTCGAGCGGTGCAGGCATGCGTGTGGTGTCTCTCCTCCGGGGAACGCGGCAGCGAGAAGCCGCTCCTCACAGGTTAACCCGGCCTCCCCCGCCCAACCCTCATTGCGGGCGTTGGAAAGATCACGCGCGCCGGAGGCAACCACTGAGCGGCGCAGCGCGTCCCCCGACGTACGACAGGCTCGCGCAGGCCAGCTCAGTGGGCGTGCTCGCCGCGGTAGTACTCGAAGATCCAGCCGCTCAGGGCGAGGACGCCGAGCGCCATCCCCAGGACGACCATCCACCACTGGGTCACCGCCAGGGCGAACACGATGAGGGACAGGCAGGCGCCGGCCCACAGCGGCCACCAGGAGTACGGCGGGAAGAAGCCGAGCTCGCCGGCACCCTCGGCGATCTCGCCGTCGGTGCGGTCCTCGGGGCGGTCGTCCATCCGCTTGGCGTGGAACCCCAGGTACAGCGTGACCATCGCCGCCAGCAGCGTGGTCATGACCAGCGCGGACGTGCCGGTCCAGTCGGCGCAGCTCGTGGCCTCGGTCGAGGCGCAGTCGTTGGCAGCGTCGGTGATGAACCAGTAGGCCGGCGTCACCAGCACCAGGAAGATGGTGGTGATGCCGAAGAGCCAGGCTTCGACCTTCATCAGACCTCGTCCTCCGTGGCGTCGTGCTTGTAGCTGTGGCTCTCGGGGTCGCCCGCGTCCTTCTTGGCCTGCTGCTGGGCGATGTGCTCCTCGTAGCCCTGCGCGTCCGGGGCGTCCACGAGGTCGTCGGTCGCCTCCTTCGGGTTCGCCTGCAGCTCGATCGCCGCGATCTCCGGGTGGTGGAGGTCGAAGGCCGGCGACTCCGAGCGGATCCGCGGCAGCGAGGTGAAGTTGTGGCGCGGCGGCGGGCAGCTGGTGGCCCACTCGAGCGAGCGGCCCCAGCCCCACGGGTCGTCGACCTCGACGCTCGGCGACTTGCGGGAGATCCACACGTTGTAGAAGAACGGCAGCATCGACGAGGCGAGGACGAAGGACCCGACGGTGGAGATCTGGTTGAGCACCTCGAAACCGTCACCCGGCAGGTAGTCGGCGTACCGACGCGGCATGCCCTCGACGCCCAGCCAGTGCTGGACGAGGAACGTCACGTGGAAGCCGAGGAACAGCAGCCAGAAGTGGATCTTGCCCAACCGCTCGTCGAGCATCTTCCCGGTGAGCTTCGGCCACCAGAAGTAGAAGCCCGCGAACATCGCGAACACGACCGTCCCGAACACGACGTAGTGGAAGTGCGCGACGACGAAGTAGGAGTCGGACACGTGGAAGTCCAGCGGCGGGCTGGCGAGGATGACGCCGGTGAGGCCGCCGAAGAGGAAGGTCGTGAGGAAGCCCACCGACCAGAGCATCGGTGTGTCCATGCGGACGGACCCACCCCACATGGTGCCGATCCAGTTGAAGAACTTGACGCCGGTCGGGACCGCGATGAGGAACGTCATGCCGGAGAAGAACGGTAGGTTGACCGCCCCCGTCACGAACATGTGGTGGGCCCACACCGCGACCGACAGGATCGCGATGCCCATGGTGGCGCCGACCAGGCCGATGTAGCCGAAGATCGGCTTGCGGCTGAAGACCGGCAGGATCTCGGAGATGATCCCGAAGAACGGCAGCGCGATGATGTAGACCTCGGGGTGCCCGAAGAACCAGAACAGGTGCTGCCACAGGATGGCGCCCCCGTGGGCGGGGTCGAAGACGTGGGCGCCGAGCTGTCGGTCGGCCTCGAGGGAG
This sequence comes from Nocardioides silvaticus, assembly GCF_003160695.1. GTDB lineage: Bacteria > Actinomycetota > Actinomycetes > Propionibacteriales > Nocardioidaceae > Nocardioides > Nocardioides silvaticus. The sequence continues at coordinate 82,707 of NZ_QGDD01000002.1, read as the reverse complement.
AGCAGCGCTCCGGCGAGGATCGGGAACGCGATGAGCACCAGCAGGCTCGTGATCAGCACCGTCCAGGTGAAGATCGACATCCGGAACATCGTCAGTCCCGGGGCGCGCATGCAGATGATCGTGGTGATGAAGTTGACCGCGCCGAGAATGGTGCCGAGACCGGCCATCCACAGCCCCATGATCCACAGGTCGCCACCGACACCGGGACTGTTCACGGAGTCGGACAGCGGGGTGTAGGCGAACCAGCCGAACGAGGCGGCGCCGTCGGGCGTCAGGAAGCCGGCGCCCGCGATCAGGCCGCCGAACAGGTACAGCCAGTAGCTGAACATGTTGAGGCGCGGGAACGCGACGTCGGGGGCACCGATCTGCAGCGGCATGATGGCGTTGCCGAAGGCGAAGAACAGCGGCGTCGCGAACAGCAGCAGCATGATCGTGCCGTGCATCGTGAACAGCTGGTTGTAGAGCTCCTCGTTGACGACCTGGGTGCCCGGGTAGGCCAGCTCGGACCGGATGATGAGCGCCATGATGCCGCCCGCCATGAACCACACCAGGGCGGTCGTGAAGTACAGGTTGCCGATGATCTTGTGGTCGGTGGTCGTGATGACCTTGACCAGCATCTGGCCGAGCGGCTTGCGCTCGACGAGATCCGCGGAACGCGCGGCGGTGGCGGTCACTCGCCCTCCTCCTGGTAGTCCTCGTTCAGGTCCTCGAGGACAGGTGTGTAGGCGTAGGCGCCGCCCGTGACGGGCTCCTCGCTGACGTTCTCGGGATCGCTGGCGAGGTCCTCCAGGTAGGCCTGGTAGTCGTCCTGCTCGACGACGTGGACCTCGAACAGCATCCGCGAGTGGTAGGCGCCGCACAGCTCGTAGCACTTGCCCGCGAACGTGCCGGTCTCGGTCGTGGTTACCTGGAACTTGTTCTCCCGACCGGGCACGACGTCCATGCGCATCGCGAACGACGGCACACCGAAGTTGTGGATGACGTCGGGGCTGAACAGGTCGAACTGGATGGTGCTGTCGACCGGGAGCACCAGCTTCGGGATGTCCTCACCGGTGCCGCTGACGAACACGTTCGTGCCGTCGGGCGTGTCGACCGAGTCGGGGTAGTTGAACGTCCACTGCCACTTCTGGCCGACCACGGCGACCGTGACGTCGGGCTCGGGGTCCAGCTCGAGCATCGTGTTCTGCACCCGCACCGTGTGCGAGAAGAACACGATGACCATGATGATCGGGAAGACCGTGTAGAAGATCTCGACCGGCAGGTTGTAGCGGGTCTGCACCGGGATCTCGTCGTCGCTGCGGCGCCGGAAGTACCACGCCGCGCCCAGGATGAGCGCCCAGGTGACGACGCCGGTCGCGAGCGCCGCGATCCAGGCGCCCTGCCACAGGTGCAGGTTGTCCACGCCCTGCTCCGTCACCGGAGCGGGCATGCCGAGCCGGCCCGCCTCCGTGTCGTCGGAGCAGCCGGTCAGGGCCAGCGCGAGTACGGCGATGCCGGCCACAGCCGCTGCGCGACGCATGCGCCGGGCCGATCCACCCGTGCGCTCGGGGTGCCTCCAGCCCACGAACAGGCCTTCCTCTCGAGGGACACAACTCTGTCGAACATTAGCGGACCCGACCGGCCCGCAGACCGCCGGGTCTGAAACGTGGCGCCGACTAGATTGTCCGCGTGAGCACCGCCCGTGGCTACCTCGACACGGCGTCGGCCGAGCCCCTCCATCCGGCCGCCCGGGAGACGCTGCTCGCGGCCCTCGACCGGGGCTTCGGCGACCCCCGGCGCCTGCATCGCGCCGGGCGCGACGCGCGCCTGCTCCTCGACAACGCCCGCGCCGTCGTCGCGGAGTGCCTGGGTGTGCACGCCGAGGAGATCGGCTTCGCCGCCTCGGGCACCGACGCGGTCCACCGCGGCCTCCTGGGGCTGCTCCGTGCCCGCTCCGGAGGCTCCGGCGCAGGGGTGGCCCACAGCGCCGTCGAGCACTCCTCGGTGCTCCAGGCGGTCCAGTGGGCCCCCTCCCCCGACCACGTCACCGTCGGCGTCGACGCGTCCGGCCGGGTCGACCCGGCGGCGATCGCCGAGGCCGCCCGCCGCCCCGGCGTCGCCGTCGTCGCGCTCCAGTCGGCGAACCAGGAGGTCGGGACCCGGCAGCCGGTCGACGATCTCGACCTTCCTGACGGCCTGCCCCTGTTCGTCGACGCTGCCGCGTCGGTGGGCCGGCTCCCCCTGCCCGGGCTCTGGTCCGCACTGGCGGCGTCCGCGCACAAGTGGGGCGGCCCGGGCGGCGTGGGTGTCCTTGCCGTACGACGCTCGGCGCGGTGGACCACCCCGTTCCCCGGCGACGACGGCCTCGACCAGCTCGGGACCACGTGGGTGCCGGGCGCGCTCGCGGCCGCGGCGGCGCTGCAGGCGGTGCTGGCCGAGCGCGAGGAGACCGCCGCCCGTCAGCACCGGCAGGTCGACCGGATCCGGGCCTGCGCGGCCGCGCTCCCCGACACCGAGGTGGTCGGCGACCCGGACGAGCGGCTGCCGCACCTGGTGACGTTCTCCTGCCTCTACATCAGCGGCGACGAGCTGGTCTCGGCCCTCGACCGGCACGGGTTCGGCGTGGCCAGCGGCTCGGCCTGCACCGCCTCGACGCTGGAGCCGAGTCACGTCCTGGCCGCGATGGGCGCCCTCACCCACGGCAACGTCCGGGTCTCGCTGCGCCGCGACTCCACCGACGACGAGGTCGAGGACTTCTGCGCCGCGCTGACCGCGGTCGTCACCGAGATCCGCGCGAGCGTGGACCTGTGAGCGCGGCCGTGGAGCTCGACTGCCGCGGAGCGGTCTGCCCGAGGCCGATCATCGAGCTGGCGAAGGCACTGCCCTCGGTCGCCGTCGGCGAGACGCTCGCCGTGGTCGCCGACGACCCCGCTGCCCGCCACGACGTGCCCGCCTGGTGCCGGATGCGCGGGCAGGAGTACGTCGGCGAGGAGGTGGCCGACGACGGCGCGCCCCGCTACGTCGTACGCCGGACCAGCTGACCGGCCGCGTCAGCCGATGTGCGCGCCGACCTCGTCGGCGGCGGCGTCGCCGTAGGAGTCGCGGAGCCGCGCGACGAACTCGGCGGGGGTGAACAGGTACTCCTGCGGGCCGACCGTCTCGACGACGTACGCCGCCAGCACGCAGCCCACCTGGGCAGCGCGCTCGAGCTCGAGGCCCCACCCGAGGGCGGCCAGGAAGCCTGCGCGGAAGGCGTCGCCGACGCCTGTGGGCTCGACCGGGGTGACGCCCTTGCAGGCCGGCACCTCGATGAGCGGCTGGTCGGTGCCGCAGATCTTCACGCCGTCGGCGCCGAGCGTCGTGACCTGGAGCCGGACCCGCTCCTGCACGTCGTCGGCGGTCCAACCGGTCTTCTTCTCGATGACGTGCGACTCGTACTCGTTGGTGACGAGGATGTCGGCGCCGTCGATCAGCTGGCGGATCAGGTCGCCGTCGCCGAACGCGAGCTGCTGGGAGGGATCGGCGACGAACTTGTAGCCGCGCTGCCGGCACTCCTCGGTGTGCCGCAGCATCGCCTCGGGGTCGTCGGGCCCGATCAGCACGTAGGCCGGGTCGCCCACGACGTCGACGATCGGCTTCAGCTCGATCTCGCGGGCCTCGCTCATCGCGCCCGGGTAGAACGACGCGATCTGCGCGTGGGTGGAGTCGTTGGTGCAGACGAACCGCGCGGTGTGCTTGGTCGGCGACACGTGGATGTGGCTGCAGTCGACGCCGTGCCGCTCCAGCCAGGACTGGTAGTCGGCGAAGTCCTCACCCACGGCGCCGACCAGCACCGGGCGGACGCCCAGCACCCCCAGGCCGAAGGAGATGTTGCCGGCGCAACCGCCGCGGCGTACCTCGAGGTCGTGGACGAGGAAGCTCACCGAGAGCTTGTCGAGCTGCTCGACGACGAGCGAGTCGGAGAACCTGCCCTCGAACGTCATCAGGTGGTCGGTGGCGATCGAACCCGCGATGAGCAGGGAGCCGCTGGCGTCAGTCACGACACGGAAGACTACCGGCCGGTACGGCTGGGTCTACCTGTCGGTAGCACCTACCGTCGGAAGCATGACGCCGTACGAGGAGATCGACAGTCCGACCCAGCTGCACTCCGACTGCGAGGCGGTCAACCGCCGGCTCGACCGCGCGGCTCGCCAGGCCGTCGAGACCCCGCCCAGCATCCACTTCGAGGACTTCCCCCGGGACCTGCCGAAGCGCGAGATCCAGGTCTCCGAGGCGGCGCAGCGCCTGGCCAACGCGCTGCACCTGCACCTCGACTGACCTCGAAGACCAAGAACGCCCCTGCCGCTCTAAGGCAGGGGCGTTCTTCTGTGCTCAGTGGAACGAGTCGCCGCAGGCGCAGGATCCGGTGGCGTTGGGGTTGTCGATCGTGAAGCCCTGCTTCTCGATCGTGTCGACAAAGTCGATCACCGCGCCGTTGAGGTAGGGGACGCTCATCCGGTCGACGACTACCGCGACGCCGTCGAAGTCGGTCACGACATCGCCGTCGAGGCTGCGCTCGTCGAAGAAGAGCTGGTAGCGCAGGCCGCTGCAGCCACCGGGCTGCACCGAGATCCGCAGCGAGAGGTCGTCACGGCCCTCCTGCTCCAGGAGGCTCTTGACCTTGCTCGCGGCGACCGGGCTCAGGTTGATCTGGTCCTCACGCCGCTCGACGGCGACGGGGGCCGCCGCGGTCGCGGTCGCCGTGCTCGTCGCGGGGGCCGCCGCAGCTCCGTGGCTGTGGCCGTGGCCGCCGCATCCGCACTGGTCGCTCATGCTCACTCCAGACAAAATCGGGTCGGTTTCGACAGGTCCAATGGTCGCACACCGGCGGTTATTCCCGATGTCGGCGCGGTCTCACCAGGTGAGGACCGCCTTCACCACCTTGCCGGCGAGGGTGTCGGCGATCGCGTCGTCGATGCGCTCGAACGGGTAGGTCGCCACCAGGTGGTCGACCGCGAACCCGCCGTCCGCCCGACGCCGGATCAGCTCGGGGATCATCTTCTGCGGGTCGGCGTCGCCCTCGATCGAGGACCGCACCACCAAGCCTCGGGAGAGCAGGTCGATCGCGTCGATCGTGTACTCCGGCGCGCCGAGCCCCAGCGCCACCAGGGTTCCCCGTGACCGCAGCGCGTGCTGGGCCTGGAGCACCACGGCGGGCAGCGCCGTCGTGTCGATCGCGTACGACGCTCCCCCGCCGGTGAGCTCCTTGACCCGGTCCACGACGGGCGGGTCCTCCACGCCGGGGTCGATCGCGTGCGCGCCGTACTCCTCGGCCAGCCGGCGGCGCTCCGCGACCGGGTCGACCGCCACCACCGTCTCGACGCCCGTCCCGCGGGCGGCGGCCACCGCCGCGAGGCCGACCGCGCCGGCGCCGAAGACGACCAGGCTCTCGCCGGCGGCCGGGCGCAGCACCTCCAGGACGGTGCCCGCTCCGGTCTGGAACCCGCAGCCGTAGGGGGCGAGCAGGCTGAGGTCGAGGTCCTTCGGGACGACCACGCAGTTGTCGGCGTAGGCGAGCGCGTGCCGGGCGAAGCTCGACTGCCCGAAGAAGCTCCCGAAGACGGTCTGCTCGCCGCGCCGCATCGTCGTGGAGCCGTCGGCGCGCATGCCCATGTAATTCAGCAGGATGTTCTGCTCGCAGTAGCCGACATCCCCCGCCTCGCACGACCCGCACGCGCCGCACGACCGGAAGCTCATCACCACGTGGTCGCCGACCTCGATGCCGTCGACCTCGGCCCCGACCGCCTCGACCACGCCCGTGCCCTCGTGCCCCAGGACGGTCGGGAACATCTCGGCCGGGAGCATCGTCGGCACGGTCAGGTCGGTGTGGCAGAGCCCCGTGGCGACGACGCGGACCAGGACCTCGTCCGGGCGGGGGTCGTCGAGCTCGACCTCGGTGAACGTGAACTCGTGGCTGCCGTCGGTGAAGGGTGCCGCGGCGAGGGCGACGGTCGTCTGCATGGGCCGAATCTAGAACATGTTCCAGTTCACGTCACTCGGCCGCGGGATCTCCCGAGGACCAGGTGCGCGCGACCCGCTGTGCCAGCAGTCCCAGCGATCCCGCCGGGTCGGCGAACGCCTCCTCCTCCCCGACCAGGTCGACGAGCGAGTACGCGGCGTCCATCCCCAATGCCCGCATCTCGCGGGAGCCGACGAGCACCTGACCGGCCAGCGTGATGCAGGGCCGCAGGGCGTCGGCGGCGACGGCCGCGACGCCCGCCGGGACCTTCCCGGCGCGGCTGCTGAAGTCGAAGGCGCCCTCCCCGGTGACGACGAGGTCGGCCTGCCGGGCGCGGTCGGCCAGCCGCACCGCCCGCGCCACCAGCTCGATCCCGGGCGTCCGCTCGGCGCCCAGGAGCAGCAGCCCGAACCCCAGCCCGCCCGCCGCTCCGGCGCCCTTCGCGAGCGAGGTCTTGAAGTCGGTGACGGCGGCGAACGACTCGAGCACCCCGTCGACGAGCGGCATCCGCTCCTCGAGGATGCCCTTCTGCGCCCCGAACGTGCGGGTCGCGCCGAAGAGCCCGGTGAGCGGGCTATCCACATCGGTGGCGACCACCAGGCCGATCCCGTCGGTGCGCGCGCGGGCCGGCGCCAGGTCGACCTGGCGCACCCCGTTGATGCCGAGCACGCCCTCGTCCAGCGGCGCGTCCGCGACCGCGCCCAACGCCCCGAGGAAGCCGGCTCCGCCGTCGTTGGTGCCGCTCCCGCCCAGCCCGACCACGACCGTGCGGGCACCGGCGCCGATGGCCGCCGCCACCAGCTCGCCGACGCCGGCGGTGCTCGCGCGCTCGGCCCGCTCAGCACCGGTCAGGTGCACGCCGCAGGCCTGGGCGCTCTCGACGTAGGCGGTGTCGCCGACCAGCAGCACGGTCGCGGGGACCGGCTCACCGAACGGACCCGAGACCGTCTCGACGAGCAGCTCGCCGCCGAGGGCGGCGTTCAGCACGTCGACGAAGCCGGGGCCGCCGTCCGACATCGGGGCCAGGTCGACCTCGTCGGCGGGCGCGTGCCGCCGCCAGCCCGCGGCGATGGCCTCGGCCGCCTCGACCGCGGTCAGGGTGCCCGCGAACTTGTCGGGCGCCACGAGAATCCGCATGCGGCCCATCCTGCCCGGGTCGTAGGTTCCTGACGTGACCGAGGTACTGATCCGCCCGATGCTGCCGACCGACGTGCCGACTGCCGAGCGGATCAGCGACGAGGCGTTCCTGGAGCTGGACCGGCGGACCTTCCCGCGGGACTGGCCGGAGCCGGAGCGTCGCACACCCGAGGGCTCGGCGAGATGGATCTCCCGCACTCAGCGCTTCCTCGAGCACGACGCCGGTGGCTGCTGGGTCGCCGAGGACGACAGCGGCGTGGTCGGGTTCGCCACGTCGTTCGTGCGGGAGCGGGCGTGGTGCCTGGCGACGTACGCCGTCAGCCCCGGGCTGCAGGGGGCCGGCGTGGGCCGGCGGCTGCTGACCGCCGCCCAGGCGTACGGCGCGCACGCGCCCGTCGGGCTGCTCTCCGCCTCCGTCGACGCGCGCGCCGTCCGGCGCTACTGGCGGGCCGGCTTCACCCTGCACCCGCAGATGCTGCTGCAGGGGACGGTGGACCGGCGGCAGCTGGTCGCGGTGAGCGGCGTCCGGGACGCCCGGCCCGACGACCGGACCCTGATGGACGCCGTCGCCCGCGAGCTCCGCGGCGGCGGCCACGGCCCGGACCACGCCGCCCTCGCCGAGACGGCCCGGCCGCTCGTGGCGGAGTCCCCCACCGGCCGCGGGTTCGCCTACACCAGCGGGACCCGGCTGGAGGTCCTGGCCGCCACCGACGAGGCGACCGCCCGGACCCTGCTCTGGGCCTGCCTCGCCCACGCCGGCGAGGAGTACCTGGTGCCGCACGTGACCGGCGCCAACCCGTGGGCGGTGGACGTCGGGCTCACCGCCGGCCTCACCCTGGCCCAGTCGGGCTACCTCGGCGTGCGCGGAATGCCGCCGCCGGCGCCGTACGTTCACAACGGAGCACTGCTCTAGCGCACCCGAACCGCGAATCGGCGTCCGCAGGGACGCGGAATAGGATTCGACCATGACGACCGTCGACCTCCCGCTGCTGCCGCTGGGCCGTGGCACGGACCCGCTTTCCGAGCGTGGCGTCGAGTGCCCCGGCGACCTGCCGGCGGCCTCCGACCCCGACCTGGTCGCGCGCGCCCGCGCGGCGAAGGAGGCACTCGGTGACAAGGTGTTCGTGCTCGGGCACCACTACCAGCGCGACGAGGTCATCCAGTTCGCCGACGTGACCGGTGACTCGTTCAAGCTCGCGCGCGACGCCGCAGCGCGGCCGGACGCCGAGTACATCGTGTTCTGCGGCGTGCACTTCATGGCGGAGTCGGCCGACATCCTCACCAGCCCGCACCAGCAGGTGATCCTCCCCGACCTGGCCGCGGGTTGCTCGATGGCCGACATGGCGCGCATCGCGCAGGTCGAGAAGGCCTGGGAGGCGCTGGCCCAGGCCGGTGTCCAGGACCAGGTCGTCCCGGTCACCTACATGAACTCCACCGCCGCGATCAAGGCGTTCTGCGGCCGCAACGGCGGCGTCGTCTGCACCTCCTCCAACGCCGAGGTGGCGCTCGACTGGGCGTTCGCGCAGAAGGGCGGTGTGGAGGCCGGCACCAAGGTCCTCTTCCTCCCCGACCAGCACCTGGGCCGCAACACCGCGGTCCTCAAGCTCGGCCTGGGCCTCGACGACTGCGTGGTGTGGAACCCCCACAAGCCCAACGGGGGTCTCACCGCCGAGGAGCTTCGCGACGCGAAGATGATCCTCTGGAAGGGCCACTGCTCGGTCCACGGCCGGTTCTCCGCCGACGTCATCGACGACCTGCGCGCGAAGGTGCCGGACCTCAACGTCCTGGTGCACCCCGAGTGCCAGCACGAGGTCGTGCTCAAGTCCGACTTCGTCGGGTCGACGGAGTACATCATCAAGACGATCGAGGCCGCGCCCGCCGGCTCGAGCTGGGCCATCGGCACCGAGCTCAACCTCGTGCAGCGGCTGGCCAAGGCCCACCCCGACAAGAACATCATGTTCCTCGACCGCAACGTCTGCTACTGCTCGACGATGAACCGGATCGACCTCCCCCACTTCGTGTGGGCGATGGAGTCGCTGGTCGAGGGCGTGGTCGTGAACCGGATCGAGGTCGACCCGCAGACCGAGCAGGAGGCGCTGGTCGCCCTGCAGCGGATGCTCGAGCTGCCCGGCAAGAGCCACCGCGACTGACCCAGAGAAGAGAAAGCAGCAGCGTGTTCCGTCGTACCAAGCCCGAGCCCGAGCCCGTCGTCACGCCCAAGCCCGGCGGCAAGGGCCGTCCGACGCCGACCCGCAAGGAGGCCGAGGCGCTGGCCCGCGCCAAGGCGCGGGCACCCCGCACCCGCAAGGAGCGGGCGCAGCGGGCCCGGGAGGTCCGCACGGAGAACAGCCGCCACATCCGCGAGGCGATGAAGACCGGCGACGAGCGCTACCTGCTCCCCCGTGACAAGGGCCCGGTCCGCCGCTTCATCCGCGACTACGTCGACAGCCGGTTCTCGATCGTCGAGCTGATCATCCCGCTGCTGATCGTGACGCTGCTGCTCGGCTACTCCGGCGCGCAGGCGCTGATGCAGGCCAGCCAGGTCGTCATGCTCGCGACCTTCCTCTTCGTCATCGTCGACCTGGTCGTGCTCCGGATCCGGGTGCGCAAGGAGCTCGCGCGCCGGTTCCCGGGAGAGTCGACGCGGGGCACGACGTGGTACGCCATCTCCCGCTCGATGCAGATGAAGTTCATGCGGATGCCCAAGGCCAAGGTCAAGATCGGCCAGGCGCTCCCCGAGGACTACCGCTAGCGGTCGCGCTAGAACCTCGGCGACTTCGTCAGCGACGGGTCGGCGGTCACGACCGGCCCCACGACGTCGTCGATGGCCTTCATCGTGGCCTCGTCGAGGGTGACACCCGCCGCCTTGACGTTCTCGGTGACCTGCTCGGGCCGCGAGGCGCCGATGATCGCGGCCGAGACGTTGTCGTTCTGCAGCACCCACGCCACGGCCAGCTGGGCGAGGCTGAGGCCCACACCCTCGGCGATCGGCTTGAGCTGCTGGACCCGCTCGAGCACGTCGTCCTCGAGCCAGCGCGAGATCATGTCGGCGCCGCCCTTGTCGTCGGTCGCGCGCGAGCCGGCCGGAGGCGCCTGGCCCGGCAGGTACTTGCCGGTGAGCACGCCCTGCGCGATCGGCGACCAGACGATCTGGCCGATGCCGAGCTCCTTGCAGGTCGGCACCACCTCGGCCTCGATGACCCGCCAGAGCATCGAGTACTGCGGCTGGCTGGACACCAGCGGCACCCGCAGCTCGCGCGCCAGCTCGGCCGCCGCGCGGATCTCCTCCGCGCGCCACTCCGAGACCCCGATGTAGAGCGCCTTGCCGCTGCGGACGACGTCGGCGAAGGCGACCATCGTCTCCTCGAGCGGGGTGCCGTGGTCGTAGCGGTGCGCCTGGTAGAGGTCGACGTAGTCGGTGCCGAGCCGGCGCAGCGACCCGTCGATCGACTCCAGGATGTGCTTGCGGGAGAGTCCCTTGTCGTTGTGGGCGCCCGGCCCGGTCGGCCAGAACACCTTCGTGAAGATCTCGAGACCCTCGCGCCGCTCCCCCGCCAGTGCCTTGCCGAGCACGCTCTCGGCCGCGGTGTTGGCGTAGACGTCGGCGGTGTCGAAGGTCGTGATGCCCTCGTCGAGGGCCTGCCGGACGCACGCGAGCGCGGCGTCCTCCTCGACCTGGGAGCCGTGGGTGAGCCAATTGCCGTACGCGATGGCCGAGATCTTCAGGCCGCTCGCACCGAGGTTGCGGATCTCCATGTCCCCAACCTAGTCCGGCCGTCGTGAGGACCCCCAGGACCGGCTGACAGGATGTGCCTGTGACCACCGCCGACGTCTCCGTGCGCGTGGCGTGGGCCCAGGACGCCGCCGCCATCGCCGCGGTCCAGCGACGCGCCTGGGAGCAGCGGTACGACGCGCTGCTCCCGGACCTGCTCACCGAGCGCGGCCTCGACGCCGACACCCACGCCGAGGCCTGGCAGGCCACGCTCGCTCGGCCCCCGGAGGCCCGGCACCGCGCGCTGGTGGCCCTCGAGCGCGCCACCGTCGTCGGGTTCGTGCTGACCGGACCGGCGACCGACCCGGACGCCGACCCGGCGGTCGAGGGCGCGATCGGCGAGCTCACCGTGCACCCGGAGCGCGTCCGGGAGGGTCACGGGTCGCGGTTGCTCCAGGCCGCCGTCGACACCTTGGTGGCCGATGGCTTCACCCGGGTGACCACCTGGGTCGACAGCACCGACGACGAGACCCGTGCGTTCCTCGCCGGCGCCGGCTGGGAGCCCGACGGCGCCAGCCGCGAGCTCGCCGACGAGACGGGAGCCGGCACCGTCAAGCAGGTCCGGCTCCACGCCTCGATCGGTGATCCCCCGCTCTAGGTTTCGTCAGGCCGGCTGCGCTGCGCCCAGGATCGCGACCACCTCGTCCGGCGAGGTCGCAGCCTCGAGCCGGGCCACCTGCTCCTTGTCGACGAAGATCTCCGCGATCCGGGCGAGCAGCTTGAGGTGGTCGTCGCCCCGGGCCGCGACGCCGACCACGAACTTCACCTGCTTGCCGTTCCAGTCGACCCCGTCGTCGTACCGGACGAACGAGACGGCGGTGCGTCGGATCGACGGCTTCGCCTCGTTCGTGCCGTGCGGCAGCGCGAGCCCGTTGCCCATGAACGTCGACACCGACCTCTCCCGCTCGTGCATCGCGGCGACGTACGACGCGTCGACCGCCTCGGCCGCGATGAGCAGCTCGCCGGCGCGGGTGATCGCATCGTCCCGGCTGGTGCTGACAGCGCCGAGGACCACCGAGTCGGGCGACAGCAGGTCGCCGCCGACGGGGCTGCCCGTCGGCTCCGGCGCGGCCGCCGGCGCCGGTCCCCCGCCGCCGTTGCGCTGGCGCACGAGCTCCACGATCTCGTCGTAGGCCGGGCTGTCCATGAAGTTCTCGACCGACACGTGCACCGCCGATCCCGAGCGGAGCGCTGCGCGCTCGGTGAGGTCCTGGTGGCTGACGACCAGGTCGTGGTCGTCGGTCAGGTTGGCGATCGCCTTGTTGACCACGGTGACGTCGGTGAAGCCCGCGCCGTGCACCTTCTTGCGCAGCACCGACGCGCCCATCGCGGACGAGCCCATCCCGGCGTCGCAGGCGAACACGATCGAGCGGATCGGCCCGGTGGCGGCGGAGGCGGCGCCGGCGACGAGCGCCGACGAGGCGATCGACGACCTGCCCTTCATCGCCTCCATCCGCTGGGTGGCGCCGACGAGCTCGTCCTCGGCCTCGACGGTCTTGTCGGTCTTCAGCAGGAAGGCCGCCACGACGAAGGACGCGGCCGCCCCGCCGATGATCGACAACGTCACGCCGACGACGCTGTCCCCGGGCGTCTGGGCGTAGACGGCGATCACCGAGCCGGGGGCGGCCGGCGCCCGCAGGCCGGAGTCGAAGAGCACGTTGATGAAGATCTGCGTCATCCCCCCGGCGAACATCGCGAGGATCAGCTTCGGCTTCATCAGGACGTAGGGGAAGTAGATCTCGTGGATGCCGCCGAAGAAGTGGATGATCGCGGCGCCGGGCGCCGAGGCCTTCGCCAGGCCCTTGCCGAAGATCGAGTAGGCGAGCAGCAGGCCGAGACCGGCGGCCGGGTTGGCCTCCAGCAGGAACAGGACCGACTTGCCCTGCTCGAGCGCCTCGGTCGAGCCGAGCGGCGTGAGCACGCCGTGGTTGATGGCGTTGTTGAGGAACAGCACCTTGGCGGGCTCGATGAGCAGCGAGGTGAACGGGAGCAGGTCGTGGTCGACCAGCCAGCCGACGCCGTCGCCGGCCTCGTCGCTGATCCGGGTGAGGATCGGGCTCATCCCGAAGAAGCCGAACGTCGCGAGCAGCATGCCCCAGATGCCGGCGGAGAAGTTGTTGACGAGCATCTCGAAGCCGGGGCGGATCTTGCCGTCCCAGATCGCGTCGATGTTCTTCATCGTCCAGCCGCCGAGGGGGCCCATGATCATCGCGCCCATGAACATCGGGATCTCGGTGCCGGCGATGACGCCGAACGTCGCGATCGCGCCGACCACGCCGCCGCGGGTCTCGTAGACCATCCTGCCGCCGGTGTAGCCGATCAGGACCGGCAGCAGGTAGGTGATCATCGGCCCGACGATGCCGCCGCCGGCGAACTCGCCCCAGCCGCCGATCTCGGCGACCCAGCTGCCCGGGTCGTCCCCGATGCCGAGCTCGGCGAGCCAGCCCACCTCGATGAACAGGGCGGTGATCAGGCCCCAGGCGATGAACGCGCCGATGTTCGGCATGACCATGTTCGACAGGAAGGTGCCGAACCGCTGGACGCGGACGCGGACGCCGCCCTGGGGTGCTGCCTGTGAAGTCATCGTGGCCATCGCTCTGCTTCCTGCCAGACGGACGTGACGCCCGTCACTCGATCTGTGAATGTCTTTGTATCGCGCCCATTTTCGTGCAGTCAACCCCCTATAACCACAAATCCGCAGACCCAAAGCCAACCAAATACGGTATGGTCGAGCAGTCAGACCGCTCTCGGCCCCAGGAGGCAGATCGATGAAGGCCCTTCGCTTCTACGCACCGGAGGACGTGCGCGTCGAGGAGGTGCCCGAGCCCGAGTGCGGACCCGACGAGGTCAAGCTGAAGGTCCGCAACTGCTCGACCTGCGGCACCGACGTGAAGATCCTGCACAACGGTCACCAGAACCTGACTCCCCCGCGGATCACCGGCCACGAGATCGCCGGCGAGGTGGTCGAGGTCGGAGCGGACGTGGCGTCGACGTACGGCGCCTCCTGGTCGGTCGGCGACCGCGCGCAGGTGATCGCGGCCGTGCCGTGCGGCGAGTGCTACGAGTGCCGCAAGGGCTGGATGGCGGTCTGCCAGAACCAGACGTCCGTGGGCTACCAGTACGACGGCGGCTTCGCCGAGTACATGATCGTCCCCCGCCAGGTGCTCGCCGTGGACGGCCTGAACCGGATCCCCGACGGCGTCGGCTTCGCCGAGGCCTCGGCCGCCGAGCCGCTCGCCTGCGCCATCAACGCCCAGGAGCTGCTCGGGATCGAGGAGGGCGACACCGTCGTCGTCTTCGGCGCCGGACCGATCGGGTGCATGCACATCCGCCTCGCCCGCGGCGTCCACGGGGCCGGCCCGGTCTACCTCGTCGACGTCAACGCCGACCGACTGGCGATGTCCGCCGACGCCGTGCACCCCGACGAGGTCATCGACGGCTCCCAGGTCGACGTCGTCGAGCGCGTCCTCGAGCTCACCGGCGGCCGTGGCGCCGACGTCGTGATCACCGCGACCGCCGCCAACGTCACCCAGGAGCAGGCGATCGCGATGGCCGCCCGCAACGGCCGGATCTCGTTCTTCGGCGGGCTTCCCAAGACCAACCCGACGATCACCTGCGACTCCAACGTCGTCCACTACCGCCAGCTGCACATCCACGGCGCCAACGGCTCGGCGCCCGAGCACAACAAGCGGGCGCTGGACTACATCGCGAGCGGCCAGGTCCCGGTCGCCGACCTGATCACCGAGCACGTGCCGCTCGAGCGGGTGCTCGACGCGTTCGCCATCGTGGAGAAGGGCGCTGCCATCAAGGTCACCGTGGAGCCCTGAGCCACGGCTCGTTCGTGGTAGGACAAGCCCTGTGTATGCAGAGGAGCGCCAGCAGGCGATCGCGCAGCTGGTGACCGAGACCGGGCGGTGGTCGGTCAACGACCTCGCGTCGCGGTTCAAGGTCACCACGGAGACCGTACGCCGCGACCTCTCCACGCTCGAGAGCATCGGCCTGGTCCGCCGGGTCCACGGCGGCGCCGTCGCGGGCGACCGGCTGGCGGTCATCGACACCGCGATCGGCGAGCGCGACGTCGCCCATGCCGAGCAGAAGGACCGGATCGCGCAGGCCGCGCTGGGGCAGCTGCCCGTCGCCGGCGGATCGGTGCTGCTCGACGCCGGCACGACGACCTCCCGGCTGGCCGCCGCCCTGCCGTCGGACCTGCCGCTGGTGGTGATCACCCACGCCGTGCCGGTCGCGGCGCGGCTGGCTCCGCGCGGCAACCTCGACCTTCACCTGCTCCCCGGCCGGGTCCGCCCGACCACGCAGGCGGCGGTCGGCGCCGACGCGGTCGCCGCGCTGGGCGAGGTGCGCGCCGACGTCGCGTTCGTCGGCACCAACGGCCTGACCCTGGAGTACGGCCTCTCGACGCCCGACATCGAGGAGGCGGCGGTGAAGCGGGCGATGGTCCGCAGCGCCCGCCGGGTGGTCGTGCTCGCCGACTCCTCCAAGCTCGGCGTCGAGAGCCCCGTGCGGTTCGCGACCATCGACCAGCTCGACGTGGTCGTGACCGACCCCGGCATCGACGCCGGCGACCGGAGCGCGCTGGAGCGGTCGGGCATCGAGGTCATCGTCGCCTAGCTGGCCTAGCCTCCTGCGGTTCGGGTACCGAGCGCCTCACCACGAGGGAGGCACGAGGGAGGAGAGCGGAATGGCAGACGCGAACAAGGCGGGGAGCGTGGCCGTGGAGCTGCACCGTCAGGTGCTGCAGGTGCTGTTGGACAAGATCGAGGCGGACCGGTTCCCCTCGGTCACGATGATGGACATGGCCGAGGAGCTCCTCGCGCCCGAGGACGTCGCGCCGTACGCCGAGGTCCTCCTGGACAAGATCCGTGAGTCCACCTACCCCAGCCTCGACCTGCTGCGGAGGGTCAGCGCCTTCGCCTGACCGGCGACCACGGGCGTCCGGGGCGGACCGCACGACGCGGTCCGCCCCGGAGGACCCTGCAGATCGGTCAGTTCACGTTGACGGCGCTCCAGGCGGCGGCGACGGTGGACCGCTGGAGGCTGTTCGCGCCGAACAGGTCGGAGGCGGCGTTGAGGGTCGCGGTCCGGGCCTGGGCGTAGGTCGTGCCCGACGTCATGTAGGCCGTCAGCGCCTTGAACCAGATCTTCTCCGCGTCACCGCGGCCGATCCCCTGGATCGTCGAACCGTTGCAGGTCGGCGAGTTGTGGACCTTGTCGCCGATCGTCTTCTGCCCCGATCCCTCGGCGAGCAGGTAGAAGAAGTGGTTGCCGACGCCCGAGGAGTAGTGCACGTCGACGTTCTTGGTCGACGTGCTCCAGCAGGAGTGCGAGCTGCCGTCGAGCGACGGGTTGTCCATCCGGCGGAAACCGGAGTGGTCGGCGAGGTCGAACTCCTCGCCGATGTAGTAGTCGGCGGGGTCGTTGGCGTTCGCGGCGTAGAACTCGACCATCGTCCCGAAGATGTCGGAGGTGGCCTCGTTGAGGCCGCCGGACTCACCGGAGTAGGTCAGGCCGGCCGTGTTCTCGGTGACGCCGTGCGACATCTCGTGCCCGGCGACGTCGAGCGAGACCAGCGGGCCGAACGTGGTGCCGTCGCCGTCGCCGTACGTCATCTTGGTGCCGTCCCAGAACGCGTTCGCGTAGGCGTTGCCGTAGTGGACCCGGTTGAAGGATCCGCTGCCGTCGCCGAAGATGCCGTCCCGCTGGTGGACGAGCTTGTAGTAGTCCCAGGTGACGCTGGTGCCGTACTGCGCGTCGACGGCTGCGGACTCCCGGTTGCTCGTCTGGCCGTTGCCGAACGAGGTGTCGGTGCTGGTGAAGAGGGTGCCGTTGCTGCACCCGAGGCCCAGCAGGGTGCAGAGGACGCTGTCGGACTTGTTCTTCATGTCGGTGGTGTAGGTGTTGCCGCGGGTCGGGTCCTTGAGCTGGTAGCTCGACCCGGACGGCGTGACCTGGAGGTCGACGGTGCCGCTGTAGAGCGAGGTGCCCTCGCCGTCCGCGGTCTGGATCCGCTCCTCGCGGCGGATGACGGCGCCGGTGCGGGCGTCGACGTAGGTCAGCAGCCGGCTGGGGGTGCCGTCGGTGTAACGGCCACCGGTCGTGACCTCCCACGCCAGCCGCGGCGCACCGCCGATCGTGTTCACGACGAGGCGGGTCGTGCCCTCCACGCGGAGCTTGCGGATCTTGCGGGTGACCTGGTCGCGGGCGGTGACCGCGCGCTCGGCGCGGGCCTTGCCGACCGTCGGCCGGACCGAGAGGCGCAGCGGAGCCGCGAGGGTCTGGCTCACGCCCTCCCACGTCGCGTCGGGGCCCTGGTGCACGACCAGGTCGCCGCCGATGACGGGGAGTCCGCGGTAGGTGCGGTCCAGACGGACGTGGGTGGCGCCGTCGGCGTCGCGGATGGTGGCGACGGAGCGGAACTCCTGCCCCTTCGTCGCGCGCGCCGCGACCGGGTGCTCCTTCAGTGCGGCGACCGCGCGGTGGGCAACGCGGTCGTCGCTCGGCCGGGCGCTGCTCGGCGAGGCGTTCGAGGCACCGGTGGGGGCGCCGAGGGTGAGCGTGGCGACGGCAGCGACGGCAGCGGTGGCTGCCGCCAGGTGGGTCCGAGATCGGCTCCCGAGATTCGACACGGTTCTGCTCCTTCGTGGGTGTGCCGGCGCGACGGTTCGCGCGGGCGAGCAGACTGTCCCACCGCTGCTGGCACACGGCCAGCCGGTCGCACGTGCAGGTTCGTGCACCGCAGGAACCTGCAGCGGTGCCGGATCAGAGATCCAAGAAGCCTTCTAGGCCCACGGTGAGGCCGGGGTGGTCGGCGATCTTCCGCACGCCGGTGAGGACGCCCGGGGTGAAGGACGCGCGGTCCAGCGAGTCGTGCCGGATGGTGAGCGTCTCCCCCAGGCCGCCGAGGACGACCTCCTGGTGGGCGACCAGGCCGCGGATCCGCAGGCCGTGCACGTGGATGCCGTCGACCACGGCGCCGCGGGCGCCGTCGAGGGCCGTCGACGTCGCGTCGGGGACCGGGCCACTGCCGGACTCGCGGCGCGCGGCCGCCACCAGCTCCGCAGTACGACGCGCGGTGCCGCTCGGCGCGTCCGCCTTGTCGGGGTGGTGCAGCTCGACGATCTCGACCGACTCGTAGAACGGCGCGGCCGTGGCGGCGAAGCGCATCATCAAGATGGCGCCGATGGAGAAGTTCGGGGCGATCAGGACGCCGACCTCGGGGCGGTCGGCCAGCCAGCCGGTGAGCGTGTCCAGCCGGCCCTGGTCGAAGCCGGTGGTGCCCACCACGGCGTGGATCCCGTGGTCGATGCAGAGCTCGAGGTTGTCCATGACCACGTCGGGATGGGTGAAGTCGACGACGACCTGTGCGCCGGACGTCAGCAGCGCGTCGATCGGGTCGTCCTGGTCGACCTCGGCCACCAGCGCGAGGTCGTCAGCGGCCTCGACCGCCTTGCACACCTCGGACCCGACCTTGCCGCGCGCCCCCAGGACCCCGACCCGTACCCGACTACTCTCCACGGTCTCCAACCTAGTGCTCGTCGGTCTCGGAACCCCGTCGGTCCCGCGGTTCGACCCGCCGATCTGGCAGGCTGGACCCATGGCGGTGCAGACGATCCCGGCCCGGCTCCGCTGGGCGGTGGACTTCATCGACGTGCAGCCCCAGGACCACATCCTGGAGATCGGCTGCGGCTCCGGGCACGCCGCGGACCTCATCTGCCGGCGGCTGGAGGGGCGCGGCAAGCTGTTCGCGATCGACCGCTCCGAGGCGGGTGTGGACCGCACCAAGCAGCGCTGCGCAGCCCACATCGAGGCCGGCCGCCTCACCGTGCGACAGATCGACCTCGCGACGCTGCGGGTGCCGGTGAAGCGGCTGACCAAGGTCTTCGCCTTCGACGTCAACCTGTTCTGGGTGCGCGACTGCAAGGAGGAGGTCGCCCTGCTGCACGAGCGCGTGCTCCCCGGCGGCTCGGTCAACCTGTTCTACGACACCACGCGTCCCGAGCAGGTCCCCGAGATCATCTCCAAGACCGCCGAGGCGCTGACCCAGGGCGGCTTCCGCGTCTACATCGCCACCTCCGACAAGCCCCCGGTCGTCGGGATCATCGGGCGCCGATGAGTCCAGTCCTCGCCCGAGCTTGCGAGGGCGTCGACTGGACTCAGCAAGCGTCGGTCGTCGAGTAGCGCGCACGACCGAGGAACGAGGTCGTGACCGCGCGTATCGAGACGCCGCGAGCCGAACGCCGACCTCGCCCGAGCTTGCGAGGGCGTCGACTGGACTCAGCAAGCGTCGGTCGTCGAGTAGCGCGCACGACCGAGGAACGAGGTCGTGACCGCGCGTATCGAGACGCCGTGAGCCGAACGCCGAGGTCGACAACTGACAGTGGCCGAGGCCGACGCCCACGTCACCGGGTCTCGATACGCGCCGTCACGGCTTCGCAAGCTCAGCCGTGGGCGCTACTCGACCACCACAGTTGCCGACCGACTATGGTCCGACGACGGCCAGCAGCTCGGGCCGCGAGAACACGTCGTGGGCGACGGCCTGGACGTCCTCGAGGGTGACGGCCTCGATGCGCGCCATCACCTCGTCGATGCCGAGCACGTCGGCGTAGACCAGCTCGGCCTTGCCGAGCCGCATCATCCGTGAAGCGCTGTCCTCGAGGCCGAGGACGAGGCCGCCGATCAGCTGGCCCTTGCCGCGGGCCAGCTCCTCGGCGGTGATGCCGTGGGCGGCGATGCGGGACAGCTCGACCCGCACCACCTCGAGCACCTCGTCGAGGCGGTCGGGCAGGCAGCCGACGGCGACGCCGACGAGCCCGGAGTCCGCGTAGTGGCTCGCGAAGGAGTAGACCGAGTAGGCCAGGCCCCGGTGCTCACGCACCTCCTGGAACAGCCGGCTCGACGTGCCGCCGCCCAGGGCGGTGTTGAGCACGCCGAGGGCGAACCGTCGGTCGTCGTCACGGGCGATGCCCTCGACCGCAGCGACCACGTTGACCTGCTCGAACGGACGGGAGACCCGGCCCTCGCGGCCCCGGATGCGCGGGCGACGGTTGCTGGTGCGCGGCCCGTGGGGCGCCGCGGCGTCGTCGAGGAAGCCGTGGCGGGAGAAGTGGCGGCGGATCGCCCGTACCACCTCACCGTGGTCGACCGCGCCGGCGACGGAGATCACCATGTTCTCCGGCCGGTAGTGCTTGCGGTAGAAGCGCAGGATCTGCCCCTGCGTCATCGCCTCGATCGACTCGGTGGTGCCGGCGATCGGACGGCCGAGCGGGCCGCTCCCCCACGCCAGCTCCGCGAGCAGGTTCTGCACGACGTCGTCGGGGTCGTCCTCGTGCATCGCGATCTCGTCGAGGATCACGTCGCGCTCGGCGTCGACGTCGTGCTGCTCCAGCAGCGACCCGGTGATCATGTCGCCGAGCACGTCGACCGCCAGCGGTAGGTCCTCGCCGAGGACCCGCGCGTGGAAGCAGGTGTACTCCTTCGCGGTGAACGCGTTGAACTCGCCGCCCACGGCGTCGAGCGTGATCGAGATGTCGAGCGCGGACCGCTCGTCGGTGCCCTTGAACAACAGGTGCTCGAGGAAGTGCGACGCGCCGTGGGTCGTCGGGGTCTCGTCACGGGAGCCCACGCCGATCCAGATGCCGATGGAGGCCGAGCGGGCCCCCGCCATCTGCTCGGTGACGATCCGCAGGCCGGACGGCAGCACCGTGCGTCGTACCTGTGACGTCACGTGGCCGGCGGCGTCGCGCACCGTCTCCAGCGTGCTCGTGGACGCGCGACCCGCTCCGGAGGCGGCCGGGAGAGCCGACGGCCGGCCAGCGTGACGCTGGCCGGCCGTCGGGACGGAGATGGTCACGGAG
This sequence comes from Nocardioides silvaticus, assembly GCF_003160695.1. GTDB lineage: Bacteria > Actinomycetota > Actinomycetes > Propionibacteriales > Nocardioidaceae > Nocardioides > Nocardioides silvaticus. The sequence continues at coordinate 61,952 of NZ_QGDD01000002.1, read as the reverse complement.
TGGTCACTCCGCGTCCTCGGCGCCCTCGGCGTCGCCGGCCTCGGACTCGGCCGCAGCCGACTCCTCGACCACGGGGACCAGCGAGAGCTTGCCGCGGTCGTCGATCTCGGCGATCTGAACCTGGAGCTTCTGGCCGACCGAGACGACGTCCTCGACGTTCTCGACCCGCTTGCCGCCGGCGAGGTCGCGCAGCTTGCTGATGTGCAGCAGGCCGTCCTTGCCGGGCATGAGCGAGACGAACGCACCGAAGTTCGTCGTCTTCACCACGGTGCCGAGGTAGCGCTCGCCGACCTCGGGCATCGTCGGGTTGGCGATCGCGTTGACCGCAGCCTTGGCGGCCTCGGCCGCCTCGCCGTTGGTCGCCCCGATGTAGACGGTGCCGTCGTCCTCGATGGACAGCGTCGCGCCGGTGTCGTCCTGGATCTGGTTGATCACCTTGCCCTTGGGCCCGATGACCTCGCCGATCTTGTCGACCGGCACCCGGATCGTGATGATCCGCGGGGCGTGGACCGACATCTCCTCGGGCTCGGCGATGGCCTCGGCCATGACGTCGAGGATCGCGAGCCGGGCGTCCTTGGCCTGGGTCAGCGCCGCGGCGAGGACCTCGGCCGGGATGCCGTCGAGCTTGGTGTCGAGCTGGAGGGCGGTGACGAACTCGCGGGTGCCGGCGACCTTGAAGTCCATGTCGCCGAACGCGTCCTCGGCGCCGAGGATGTCGGTGAGCGCGACGTACTGCGTCTCACCGTCGATCTCGCCGGAGACGAGGCCCATCGCGATGCCGGCGACGGCGGCCTTCAGGGGCACACCGGCCTGCAGCAGCGACATCGTCGAGGCGCAGACCGAGCCCATCGAGGTCGAGCCGTTGGAGCCCATGGCCTCGGACAGCTGCCGGATGGCGTAGGGGAACTCCTCGCGGGTCGGGAGGACCGGCAGGAGCGCGCGGCGGGCGAGCGCACCGTGGCCGACCTCGCGACGCTTCGGCGAGCCGACCCGGCCGGTCTCGCCGGTGGAGAACGGCGGGAAGACGTACTTGTGCATGTAGCGGCGCGACTTCTCCGGGGAGAGCGTGTCGAGCTGCTGCTCCATCTTCAGCATGTCCAGCGTGGTGACACCCAGGATCTGGGTCTCGCCGCGCTCGAACAGCGCCGAGCCGTGGACGCGGGGCAGGACGCCGACCTCGGCGTGCAGCGGGCGGATGTCCGCCAGGCCGCGACCGTCGATGCGGACCTTGTCGCGCAGGATGCTCTCACGGACGAGCGCCTTGTTGACCGAGCGGAACGCCGCGCCGATCTCCTTCTCGCGACCCTCGAACTGGGCGCCGAGCGAGGCCAGGACCTGGTCCTTGAGCTCGTCGGTGCGGTCGTTGCGCTCCTGCTTGTCGGCGATCTTCATCGCCTCGGCGAGGTCGCTCTTGACGGCGGCCTCGACGGCGTCGAACACGTCGTCCTCGTAGTCGAGGAAGATCGGGAACTCCTGGACCGGCTTCGCGGCCTCCTTGGCGAGCTCGACCTGGGCCTCGACCAGCTGCTTGATGAACGGCTTGGCCGCGTCGAGACCGCCGGCGACGACCTCCTCGGTGGGGGCCTGGACGCCGTCCTGGACCAGGGTCCAGGTCTGCTCCGTCGCCTCGGCCTCGACCATCATGATCGCGACGTCACCGGTGTCGGTGACGCGACCCGCGACGACCATGTCGAAGACGGCGTTCTCGAGCTGGCTGTGCGTCGGGAACGCGACCCACTGGCCGTCGATCAGGGCGACGCGGACACCGCCGACCGGGCCGGAGAACGGCAGGCCGGAGAGCTGGGTCGAGATCGACGCGGCGTTGATCGCCAGCACGTCGTAGGGGGTGTCGGGGTTGAGGGCCAGGACGGTGATGACGACCTGGACCTCGTTGCGCAGGCCCTTCTTGAAGGTCGGGCGCAGCGGCCGGTCGATGAGCCGGCAGGTGAGGATCGCGTCCTCGCCCGGGCGGCCCTCGGACCGGAAGAAGGAGCCGGGGATCTGGCCCGCGGCGTACATCCGCTCCTCGACGTCGATCGTCAGGGGGAAGAAGTCGAAGTGGTCCTTGGGGTGCTTCCCGGCCGTGGTGGCCGAGAGCAGCATGGTGTCGTCGTCGAGGTAGGCGGTCACCGAGCCGGCGGCCTGCCGGGCCAGCAGCCCGGTCTCGAACTTGACGGTGCGGGTGCCGAACTTCCCGTTGTCGATGACGGTCTCTACGGCGGAGATGACAGGTTCAGTCAAGATGTTCTCTTATTCGTACGGCGCGGAGCACGCTGCCCCGCAGTCAATTGGACTTGTTGTCTCGGAACTCACAGTAGCGGTGCTGCGAGGAAAAACAGAAAGGGCGGCCCCCAGGGGACCACCCGTTCCGTGTGCATGAGAAGTCGCGATCAGCGGCGCAGGCCGAGACGCTCGACGATCGAGCGGTAGCGCTCGATCTCCGTCTTCTTCAGGTAGTTGAGCAGTCGGCGGCGCTGACCCACGAGGAGCAGCAGCCCGCGGCGGCTGTGGTGGTCGTGCTTGTGCTGCTTGAGGTGGTCGGTCAGGTGGCTGATCCGGTGGCTGAGCAGCGCGATCTGCACCTCGGGCGAACCGGTGTCGCCCTCAGAGGTGGCGTACTCGGCGATGATCTTCTTCTTGGTCTCCGCGTCGGTACCAATGGCCATGCTTCTTCGGGTTCCTTCCGATTCGTTGCGCGGCGCGCCCGGGCATGTCCACCGGGGCACTCTGGATCCGCGGCCGTTCGACGGCAACGGTCAAGGCTACCGCGGCCGCCGATGCATCACCCAATCGACGTCGGCTGCCCCAGCGCGGCGTCGAGCACCGCCAGGAACCGGTCGCGGTCGGCACCCACCGCCACCTGCACCCGCCCGTCCCCCGCGAAGGCGAACCGGGTGGCACCGTAGGTCGCCGGGTCGGTGCGCTCGACGTCGACGGCGGCCCGACGCGTGGTCACCACCTGCGGGTCGACCAGGCAGGCGACCGCGAGCGGGTCGTGGAGCGGCGCCCCGGCGACCGCAGCCATCGCGGGGTCACGGCGGTACCACCCGATCCGCTCCTCCAGGAGGTCGGCGGCGACCGCCGCCGCAGCGGTGCCGCGCGCCCGCAGCCGGTCGCCGTCGACCGCGGTGAGCGGCACCGAGAAGGTCGCGTCCATCGTGACCAGCAGGACGTCGCGGAACCCGGCGGTGAGCACGTCGTGGGCGGCCTCGGGGTCGCACCAGAAGTTGCGCTCGGCGTACGGCGTGACGCCCCGCTCGCGGTGGGCGCCGCCCAGGACCACCAGCCGGTCCACCGCCTCGACGACCCGCGGGTCGGCCGCGACCACCGTGGCGATGTTGGTGAGCGGACCGGTCGGCACGAGGGTGACGGGCGTGGTGGTCGCCCGCAGGGTCTCGACCAGCCACTCGACCGCGGGAGCCCCCACTGGGGTCGTCGCCGGCGGCAGCGGCAGCGTGGACGGCAGGTCGGGGCGGCCACTGGGCAGCGGCTCGATCCGCGGCCGGACCGGGACGTTCCCGCCGGGGTGCACGCCGACGCTCCCCCGGCCGACGAGGTCGAGCACCCGGAGCGAGTTGTCCGTGGTGTGCACGACGTCGTGGTTGCCCCAGACGGTCGTCACACCGAGCAGGTCGAGGTCGGGGTGGAGCGCGGCGACCATGATCGCGACCGCGTCGTCGGTCCCGGTGTCGCAGTCGAGGACGACCGGGACCGACATCGCTAGCTCCATCCTTCCTCGTCGCCTCAGTGACCGGCGAGCACGAACCCGGGGTCCGTCTCCACCACCTGCTCGCCGCGCGGGCGCCGCGGCCGGCGCGGCCACCAGGCCCGCTCACCGAGGAGCACCAGTGCGGCCGGCAGGATCACCAGGCGCACCAGGGTCGCGTCGAGCAGGATGGCGGCCGACAGGCCGACGCCCATCATCTTCATCTCCAGCATGCTCAGTGTCGCGAAGATCGCGAACACCGACACCATCACCGCCGCCGCGCTGGTGATCACCCCCGCGGTCTCGGACACGCCGCGCTGCACGGCCAACCGGGCCGGCAGTCCGCGCTCGACGTGCTCGCGGATCCGGCTCACCACGAAGACGTGGTAGTCCATCGACAGCCCGACGAGCACCACCAGGACGAAGAGCGGGATCCAGTCGATGACGAAGCCCGGGCTGGAGAAGTCGAGCAGCGACTCGCCGACGCCGTGCTGGAAGACCACCGTCATCAGGCCGAACGCCACCGCCACGGAGGCCAGGTTGAGCAGTGTCGAGATGGCCGCGATCGGCACGCTCTTGAAGGCCGAGACCATCATCAGGAACGTCAGCACCAGGACGAAGCCGATGATGAGCGGCAGCCGGTCGGACACCTTCTGCTGGAAGTCCAGCGACTCCGCCGCCCAGCCGCCGACGGCCACGTCCGCACCGGACGCGTCGACCGTGTCCGGCACCAGGTCGTCGCGCAGGAGCTCCAGCGCCTCGTCGACCTTCTCGCTCGACTCGCTGAACGGCATCGCGAGCTCGATGACCGACGTCCGGCCGTCCTCGGAGGCCTCCACGGGCGCGGTCGGCTCGCGGAACATGCCGGTGTCCGCCGCCGTCCGGCCCAGCTCCTCGAGCTGGTCGGCCACGTTCTCCTGCTCACTCGCAGGAGCTCGCACGACGACCTCGGCCACCGGGCCCTCGGAGGGGAACGCCGCGGCGATCGCCTTGGTGGTCTGCACCTCCGCGATGTCACCGGGGAGGGTGTCGAGGTTGCTCGCGTGGGTCTTCATCCCGAGGGCGGGCACGGCGAGCGCGGCGACGACTGCTCCGCCGAGCAGCAGCGCGACGACCGGGTGCCGGAGCACCGGCCGGAGCAGGCCCCGGCTGAGCCGGTTGCTCCCCGGCTGCGCGCCCGAGCGCTCACGGAGCCGACGCGCGATCCGCCACGCGAAGGGGACCCGCGGCCGGTCCACCCAGCGGCCCAGCTTCGCCAGCAGCGCCGGGAGCACGGTGATCGAGCCGAGCACCGCGACCGCGACCACGACGATCGAGCCGGTGGCCAGGCTGTTGAAGGTCACGTCGGTCATCACGAACAGCCCGGCCATCGCGGCAATGACCGCTCCGCCGGAGACGAGGATCGAGTGGCCCGAGGTCTGGGCGGCGATAGCGACGGCGTCACGCGTGGTGCGTCCCTTGGCCCGCTCCTCGCGCTCGCGCTTGAGGTAGAACAGCGAGTAGTCGACGCCGACGGCCATGCCGATGAGCACGATCATGCTGGTGACCGTCGGCTCCGCCGGGAACAGGTACGACAGCGGCGCGCTGATGCCGATCGTCGCGATCACGCTGGTCGCGGCGAGCAGCACGGGAAGGCCGGCCGCGGTGAGGGCGCCGAAGGCCAGCAGCATCAGCACCAGCGTGATCGGCAGGCTGATGAGCTCGGCCGAGGAGAGGTCGTCCGCGACCCGCTCGTCGATGGCCTCGTCGAGCGTGAGGTCACCGGCCTGCTGCACGTCGAGGTCGGGGTGGGCGTCGCGCACGTCGGCGACGGCAGCGACCAGCGGGTCGGGGTCGTCGTGGTCCTTCGCGAGCTGGATCGAGATGAGCAGCGCCGTACGGTCGGGGTTCCACTGCGGCGCGGACACGCCGGTGACGCCGTCCAGGGAACCGGCCGACCGGGCCAGCTCGGCGGCAGCGGTCTCGGCCTCCTGCTGGTCGAGCGCCCCGCTGTCGGCGGTCACCAGCACCTGCTCGGAGTCAGGCGAGGCGAGCCCCGCCTCGTGGATCCAGCGGTCGGCGAGGCCGGACTCGCCGAGCCGGTAGTCGGCGTCGTCGGCCTCGTGGGAGGGGATGGTCGCGGCGAGGCCGACGGCCACGACGACGAGAGCGAGCCAGCCGAGGATGGCGCGCCAGGGGTGGGTGGCGCTCCATCGCGCGGCGCGCATGGACACCGAGGTCAACGGATTGGGGGACATGCGGATCCTCCTGGTCGAGATCTGTGGGGACGGGTCCAGCCTCGTGATCACGGCCGCCGCGGGCAGGAGCGCAGGCACCCGGGCAGGAAGTGGTGCCAGCACCACCGCGGCCGGGTCGGCGGTCGGGGAGGATGGCGGTGTGCCCGACCTGACCGACGACCGCGACGACCGCGTGAGCCGCCTCCGCATGACGGGGTACGCCGCACTCCAGGTGCTGGCGTTCGTCCCGCTGGTGCTGCTCTTCGTGCTCTGGGTGGTCGGCGGGGTGCTGATGGTGATCTGGGTCGGTGCGCCCCTCCTCGCGGTCGCGATCCCGGCGACCCGGCGGCTGGCCGGCTCCCACCGGCGAATGGCGTCGGCCGTCCTCGGGACGTCGGTGCCGGAGCCGTACGCGCCGATCGAGGGGCTGCCGTTCGTGCAGAAGCTCCGCGTGGTCGCCACCGACCCGATGACCTGGCGCGACCTCGCCTGGATCCTCCTGTCGATCACGTTCGGCTTCGTCGTCGCGCTCGTCGTCCTCGTCCTGTTCGTCGGTGTCGCGACCTGGTGGGTCTGGTACTACGCCGTCGGCCCGCTGATGCGTGCCCGGTCGGCTGCCGACCAGTGGCTGCTCTCCCCCGGCGTGACCGAGAGGCTCGAGCGGCGCGTCGAGCGGCTGACCGAGACCCGCGCTGACGCTGTCGACCACTCCGCTGCCGAGCTGCGCCGGCTCGAGCGCGACCTGCACGACGGCGCGCAGGCGCGGCTGGTGGCGCTGTCGCTCAGCCTCGGCATGGCCGACGAGATGTTCGAGCGTGACCCCGACGGCGCTCGCAGGCTCGTCAGTGACGCCCGCGAGACCACCGACAGTGCGCTCGCCGAGCTGCGGTCCGTCGTCCGGGGCATCCACCCGCCGGTGCTGGCCGACCGCGGCCTGGTCGGCGCGGCCCAGGCGCTCGCGCTCGACATGGCGGTCCCGGTGCGGGTCGAGTCGTCCCTCGACGGCCGCCCGCCCGCGCCGCTCGAGTCGGCCGTCTACTTCGCGATCGCGGAGTGCCTGGCCAACGTGGGCAAGCACTCAGGCGCCGACAACGGATGGATCCGCATCGACCACACCGACGGCGTGCTCCGGGTGGAGGTCGGCGACGACGGGCGCGGCGGCGCCGACCCGACACGCGGCACCGGGATGACCGGGGTGATGAGACGGCTCGGCACCTTCGACGGCACGATGATGGTCTCGAGCCCGGTCGGCGGGCCCACGATCGTCACCCTGGAGGTCCCGTGCGTCTTGTCCTCGCCGAGGACCATGCCCTCCTCCGCGCCGGCCTCACCCAGCTCCTCGAGAGCCACGGGTTCACCGTCGCCGCTGCCGTCGACAACGCCGCCGACCTGGACACCGCGCTGACCGACCCCACGGTCGACGCGGCCGTGCTCGACGTACGGCTCCCGCCGACGCAGACCGACGAGGGCCTGCGCGCCGCGATCGCCGTTCGCCGGGAGCGGCCCGGGTTCCCGGTGATGGTGCTGTCGCAGTACGTCGAGCACCTCTATGCCCGCGAGCTGCTCGCCAGCGGCGAGGGGTCGGTCGGCTACCTGCTGAAGAACCGGGTCTCCGACGTGGCCGAGTTCGTGGAGGGCCTGCGCCGGGTCGTCGCCGGGGGCACCGTGCTCGACCCCGAGGTGGTGGCGACGGTGATGGCACGTCAGCAGCCCGTCGACCGGCTGAGCGCCCGCGAGCGTGAGGTGCTCGCACTGATGGCGGAGGGCCGGTCCAACGCGGCGATCGCCGAGCGGCTGGTGGTCACCGAGAAGGCGGTGGCCAAGCACATCAACAGCATCTTCACCAAGCTCGACCTGCCGCTCGGCAGCGACGACCACCGCCGTGTACGGGCTGTCCTCACCTGGCTGCGGCTGTAAGGATGCGCGCATGGAGAAGCGCCTCGCGGTCTGCAACCTGTGCGAAGCCATCTGCGGCCTCGAGCTGACGATCGACGACGGCCGGGTCGCCGGCGTGCGGGGCAACCCCGAGGACCCGCTCTCCCGCGGCCACATCTGCCCGAAGGGCGTGGCGATCGGCGACGTGCACGCCGACCCGGACCGGCTGCGCCGCCCGGTGCGCCGCGACCGCGCCACCGGTGCGTGGACCGAGATCGGCTGGGACGAGGCGTTCGACCTGGTCGCCGACGGGTTCGCGCGGGTGGTGAACGAGCACGGCCGTGACGCCCTCGGGATCTACCTGGGCAACCCGAACGTGCACAGCCTCGGCTCGATGACCCACGGCACCGCGCTGGTCAAGGCGCTGCGCACCCCCAACACGTTCAGCGCCACCTCGGTCGACCAGCTCCCCCACCAGCTGGTGGCCTACCTGATGTTCGGTCACCAGCTGATGCTGCCGATCCCCGACATCGACCGCACGTCGTACTTCCTCGTCCTCGGCGGCAACCCGATGGCCTCGAACGGGTCGCTGATGACCGTGCCCGACTTCCCGGCCCGGCTCCGGGAGCTGAAGGCACGCGGTGGGCGGATGGTGGTGTTCGACCCACGACGCACCGAGACCGCCAAGGTCGCTTCCGAGCACCACTTCCTGCGGCCGGGGTCCGACCCCTGGGTGCTGCTGGCGATGGTGCGACAGCTGTTCGTCGACGGGGTCGCCACGGCGCCGTCGTACGGCGTCGGGCTGGCCGCGGTCGAGGAGGCCGTCGCGCCGTTCACCCCGGAGCTCGCCGAGCAGCACAGCGGGGTGCCGGCGGCCGCCATCGTCCGCGTGGTGCGTGAGCTGGCCGCTGCCGACTGCGGCGTGGCCTACGGCCGGATCGGCGTCTCGACCGCCGCCTTCGGGTCGGTGTGTCAGTGGGCGATCAACCTGCTCAACCTGCTGACGGGCAACCTCGACCGCGAGGGCGGGGCGATGCTCACCTCCCCCGCCATCGACGTGGTCGGCACCGGGCTGGTCGGCCGGGGTGGTCACGGGCGCCGGCACTCGCGGGTGCGCGGCCTCCCGGAGACCTCGAGCGAGCTGCCGGTGGCGGCGCTGCGCGAGGAGATCGAGACGCCGGGCGAGGGCCAGATCCGCGCGCTGCTCACCCTGTCCGGCAACCCCGTGCTGTCGACGCCCGACGGCGGCGGCCTCGACCGAGCGCTCGAGGGGCTGGAGTTCATGGCCGCCGTCGACATCTACCTCAACGAGACGACCCGGCACGCCGACGTGGTCCTGCCGCCGACCACGGCGCTCGAGCGCGACCACTACGACCTGATCTTCCACGCCCTCGCAGTGCGCAACACCGCACGGTTCACGCCGGCGGTGTTCCCCAAGGAACGGGACACCCGCCACGACTGGCAGATCTACCGCGAGCTCGCGCTCCGGGTGACCGACCGGATCCGGCCGCGTCGCCCCCTCGCCGACCGGCTGAAGCTCCGGCTCCGGATGTCGGTCAGCCCGACCCGGATGGTCCAGCTGCTCCTGGCCCGCGGCGACGGGCCCACGCTCACCCAGCTGCGCCGCAAGCCCGAGGGGGTCGACCTCGGGCCGCTCCGTCCCGGTCAGCTGCCCGGGCGCCTGCGCTCGAAGGAGCGCAGGATCGACCTCGCGCCGGAGCTGGTGCTGAAGGACCTGGCCCGCCTCGGCGACGTCGCACCACCGCAGGACGACGAGCTGCTGCTGATCGGCCGGCGGCACAAGCAGGACTGCAACTCCTGGATGCACAACACCGAGCGCCTCACGAAGGGCCGGCCACGTCACCAGCTGCTCATGCATCCCGACGACCTCGCGGCCCGCGGGTTGGCCGACGGCGCCACGGTGACCGTGGCCTCACGGGTGGGGTCGGTCGAGGTCGACGTGCTCGCCACCGACGACATGATGCGCGGTGTCGTGTCCCTGCCCCATGGCTACGGGCACGCCAAGGACGGCACCCGGCTCGGGGTCGCCCGGGGCGTGCCGGGCGTGTCGATCAACGACCTCACCGACCCCGAGCGGCTCGACGTGTCGGGCAACGCCGCGCTGTCCGGGGTGCCGGTGACGGTTCGCTAGGTCAGGGTGATCGACGGTCCGCGAGCATCCGGTAGATCACCCGCATGCTCACCGCCCGTGCCAGCTCGTCCACGATCACCGTGAAGAACTCCTTGCGGTAGAGCTCGTCGGTGATGGCGACGACGGTGAAGTAGAGACCGGAGAACCCGGCGAGGAACAGCGAGACGTGCAACAGCTCGTAGCTGACCAGCTCGGGGCCGGGCGGGTAGGTCGGGTAGCCGTCGCCCACCCACGAGGTGATCACCGACTCGTCGATGGCCAGTGCGCCGAAGCCGAGGAAGAACGCGAAGACGGCCAGCACGAGGAGGAAGACCTGCACAGCCTGGGCGATGACGAGCACCAGGACCAGGTTGACCATCTGCAGGCCGGTGACCTGGGCTTGGTCCGGCAGGTCGACCTCGTCCTCGCAGATCCGACGCGCGGCGTCGGCGAGCGGGCTGTTCGCGGTGCCGGCGAGGACCTCGTCGATCTGCACCCGGTCGTCGAACTGATCGAGTTCCTGGGCCAGCCGTGGCACCAGGAAGAACGCCGCGACCCCCGCGAAGCAGAGCACGGCGCCCCAGAGCACGCCGCCGTGGAGCGCCGAGGCGACCTGCCAGACCTCGGTGTTGATGAAGAGGAAGGTGATGAAGAGCATCAGGATCGGCAGCGCCCGCGTCGCGAGCGGCAGCAGCAGGCCGAGGCTGCCCAGGGCCCGCCGGAGCGCCCACCGGGCGATGGGTGTCGCGTGCAGCGCGGCCATCGAGTAGCCGACGAGGGTCAGGCCGGCGGCGGTGATGCCCGCGACCGCCGCGAACGACGGCTCGGGGGTCGCGCTGACCGCCGTACCGACCCCGACGCCGACCACCACCGCGACCGTCGCGACGACGGCCACCCGGGTCCGGGTCAGCCGGGCCGCCACGTCCTCACGCATCTCGTCGACGAACCAGGGCAGGCCGTGGTGGGCGAACCACGCCTCCGCCGCCGCGCGCTCGTCCGCGGCGACCGGATCACTCGTCATGGCCCGAGGATGCCGCGAGTCCGCTCCACGTCGTCGGCAATTGCGACAAGCAGTGCGTCGATGCCGTCGAACCGCACCATCCCGCGGATGCGCTCGACGAACTCGACCTCGACCTCGACGCCGTACAGGTCGAGGTCGGTGCGGTCCAGGACGTAGGCCTCGACGCGGCGGTCCCGCTGACCGTCGAAGGTGGGGTTGGTGCCCACGCTGATCGCCGTCGGGTGCTGGGTCCCCCCGGCGTCGTCGAGCCTTCGCAACCAGCCTGCATAGACGCCGTCGGCCGGAGCGGCAGCGCCCGGGACGACGGGCACGTTCGCGGTCGGGAAGCCGAGCTCGCGGCCACGCTTGTCCCCTTCGACCACCACGCCGCGGGTGACGAACGGGCGTCCGAGAGCCTCGGCTGCGCCGGCGACGTCGCCGGCGGCGAGGCAGGTGCGGACGTACGTCGACGACCACACCTGGGGTCCGCCGTCGAGCTCGACCGCCTCGACCAGGAAGTCCTGCTCGGCGCCCGCCTCGCGCAGCGTCTGGCGGTCGCCGGCCGCGCGGTTGCCGAACCGGAAGTTGGCACCGACGACGACGGCCCGGGCGTGCAGGCTCCCGACGAGGATGCGGTCGATGAACTCCTGCGGCGACCAGGCCGCGATCTCCCGCGAGAACGGGATGACGAGCACTGCGTCGACGCCGGCCTCGCCGAGGAGTCGGAGCCGCTCGTCGATGGTCGTCAACGTCGGCGGGGCGTGCTCGGGCCGCAGCACCGCGATGGGGTGCGGGTCGAACGTCACCGCCACGACGGTGTCGACACCCACCTCGCGCGCGACCTCGCGCGCCCGCCGGACGACGTGCTGGTGGCCGAGGTGCATCCCGTCGAAGTTCCCGATCGTGACGACCGAGCGCCCGAGGTCGGCAGGTACGTCCTCGAACGTTCTCCACACGCGCACGAGCGCCAGACTACTGATCGGACGGCGGGAACCGGAGGTCAGGCCGGGTCGACCAGCCGCTCCGCGAGCTGCTCGGTGAGCGAGGGGCGGAGCCGGTCGAGGTCCCAGTCGCCTGCGCGGCTGCGGACGTGGTTGGTCACCCAGAAGAAGGAGACGTCGCTCCCGGGTAGCCGGGTGATCTCGGCGTACGACCAGTCGTTGCCCCCGTTGTGCCACTCGACGGTGCCGAACGGGGCCTCGGCGACCACCCAGCCGTAGGCGTACCTGGTCGACCCGCCGGGCTCCTCCTGCGCCCGCGGCCGGAACAGCTCCGCTTTCGCTGCCTCGTCGAGGACCGCCTCGCCGTCGAGCGCCGCGAGCCAGCGACTCATGTCGCCGGCGGTCGAGAGGATCCCGCCGTTGCCGCGCAGGTTCCAGTACGGCCCGTCCTCGGCCCACGGGTGGTCGAAGGGCCGCCCCTGTGACCGGTCGCGGGCGTCGTACTCGAGTGCGACCTCCTCGTCGTCCCAGTCCGGGAGCACGTAGCCGGTGCGGGTCATGCCGGCGGGCTCGAAGAGCTCGGCACGGAGGTAGGCCTCGTAGTCCTGGCCGGACGCCTCCTCGACGATCGCGGCCAGCAGGCTGTAGCCCAGGTTGGAGTAGTGGTAGCGGCGCCCGGGCTCGGACCGCAGTCGGGAGCCGAGCGCGCCGGCGACCATCGCGTCGCGGTCGAGCGGGTCGTAGTCGTCGCCGAGCGCGTCGACCAGGCCGGCGGTGTGGGTGAGCAGGTGCCGCACCGTGATGTCGCGCTTGTCCGGCGGCACGTCGGCGAACCAGCGGCCGAGTCCGTCGGTGACCGCGAGCCGCCCCTGCGACGCGAGCTTCACCACGGCCGCGGCGGTGAACTGCTTGGTCACCGAGCCGATGTCGTGGACGGTGTCGCAGCCGGACTCGCCCCAGCCGTCGCAGGACACGACCTCGCCGTCGACCACAGCGGACACGCTGCCGCTCGAGCCCGCCGGCAGGTCCAGCCCCAGGTCGCCGACGGGGAGCTCGTCCGCCGTGCTGGTGGTCGGCTCGGAGGAGGCAGGAGCGGGCGCCGGGTCCGCCGCGTCGTCGCACGCGGCGACCGCGAGTGCGGCCGCGAGCAGGGCGGTCGCACCGGTCAGTCGAGCGTGCATCGCCAGGTCGTCCCCGGGCCGTCCCGGTTCTCCGCGGCACAGTCCCAACCGGCGTCCACCCGGGCATCGACCTCGCGCTCCACGTCCCCGCAGCCGTCCGCGCAGGTGAAGGTCTCCTGCTCCACGCGGCCGGGGTGGGTGGCGGCGGACCAGGCCGTGACGGCGAGCAGCGACCCGGTCGCGGCGGCGAGACCGACGGCGATCCGTCGTCCACGGCCGGCGCGGCGACGGCGCTCGGCCCAACCGCCGCGCAGCAGGCCGAGGGCCTCGCGGGCGGTGCCGTGCCGGCCGGCGAGCTCGGTCGCCAGCAGCACCAGCTCGTCACCGTCCCGCCCCCGTACTTCGCGCGGGTAGGCCCGCACGCAGGCTTGCAGCACCCGGCGGCTCATGCCGGTGCCGTCCGGACCCGGGCGCCGAGCACCGCGGCGGTGGAGCGGAGCCGCTCGACCTCCTCGGCCAGCGCGGCGCTGCCGGCCGCGGTGATCCGGTAGTAGCGGCGACGGCGGCCCTGGACCTCGCGCTCACCCGCGGGCTCGACCAGCCCGTCGGCCGTGAGCCGGTTGAGAGCGCCGTACAACGTGCCGGCGGTCAGCCGTACCCGGCCGCCCGACAGCTCCTCGGCGTCACGGGAGATGCCGTAGCCATGGCACTCCGCGCGGGCCAGGCTGGCGAGGATGTACAAGGCCTGCTCGGTCACCTGCGCCACCATACATCGTCAGGCGATGCATCGGAAGAGGACCGGTCAGCCGACGAACACTGCTGCCGGACGCGCCCGGTCACCGTCGGGCTTGTAGAGCGCGAGGAACTCCCCGCCCGGGGCGAAGACCGCCGTCAGCGCGTCGAACCGGAGCGGAAGCGCCCGCCCGTACCGGACGTCCTGCGCCTGCTCCGCGTCCAGGTCGTACGACGGGAAGGACGCCCGCGCCGCCTCGTCCAGCGACACCAGGCTCAGGCGGTCCAGGTCGGCGTCGGCGCCCTCCAGCGTGAACGGCCCGACCGAGTGCCGGCGCAGCGCGGTGAGGTGGCCGCCGACGCCGAGTGCCGCTCCGAGGTCGCGGGCGATCGCCCGGATGTAGGTGCCGCTCGAGCAGGTGACCCGCACCTCGAGGTCGAGGAAGTCCCCCTCGCGACGGAGGTCGCCCGCCTCGATCGCGTGGATCGTGACGGCGCGGGCCGCGAGCTCGACCTCCTCCCCGGCGCGTGCCCGGGCGTAGGCGCGCTTCCCGTCGATCTTGATCGCCGAGACCGTCGACGGCACCTGCTCGATCTCGCCCTCGAAGGCGGTCAAGGCCGCGCGGACGTCCTCGTCGGACAGGTGGGCGGCCGGGGTGGTCGCGACCACCTCGCCCTCGGCGTCGTCGGTCGTCGTGCCGGCGCCGAGCCGGACGATGGCCGCGTAGGTCTTCTCGGTGAGCATGAGGTGGCCGAGCAGCCGGGTGGCGCGCTCCACGCCCAGCACCAGCACGCCCGTCGCCATCGGGTCGAGGGTGCCGGCATGGCCGACCTTCCGGGTCCCCATGGTGCGGCGGACCCGAGCGACGACGTCGTGCGACGTCATCCCGGCCGGCTTGTCGACGACGACCAGGCCCGAGGCGGCCACTACTCGTCGTCGTCCTCGTCGTCGAGGTCGTCGTCGGCCGAGACCTCACGCGGCTTCCGGTACGGGTCCGCCTCGCCGGCCGGCTTCGCGCCCTCGCGGGCGGCGGCGACCGCGGCGTCGGCCTCGCGGGCCTTGGCCAGCACCTCGTCGAGGTGACGGGCGCTCTCCGGGATGACGTCGAGCTGGAACGCCAGCGTCGGCACCAGCCGCATGCCGAGCTGCTTGCCGACCTCGGACCGCAGCAGCCCCTTCGCGGACTCCAGAGCAGCCGCCGTCGCGGTCTGCTCCTCCTCCTCGCCGAGGACGGTGTAGTAGACCGTCGCGTGCTGGCTGTCGCCCGAGAGCCGCACGTCGGTGACGGTGATGAACCCCAGCCGGGGGTCCTTGATCCGCCGCTCCAGCATCTCGGCCACGATCACCTGGATGCGGTCGGCGATCTTGCGGACGCGCGGGTTGGCCATGACTTGTTCCTATCAGTGGGACGTCTGTGCCGCCCGCCCCGGCAGGGGCGGGCGGCACAGCACGGAGCTGGTCAGCTCCGCGGGATCTCCTTCATCTCGAAGGCCTCGACGATGTCGCCCTCCTTGATGTCCTGGAAGTTCCGGAGCACGAGACCGCACTCGAACCCTTCCCGGACCTCGGACGCGTCGTCCTTCTCCCGCTTGAGGGACGCGAGGTCGAGGTTGTCGGCCACCACGGCACCGTCGCGGAGCACCCGCACCTTGGCGTTGCGTCGGATGACACCGCTGGTGACCATGCAGCCCGCGATGTTGCCGATCTTCGACGAGCGGAAGATCGCACGGATCTCCGCCTGGCCGAGGGTCGACTCCTCGAACTCGGGCTTGAGCATGCCCTTGAGGGCCGCCTCGATCTCCTCGATCGCCTGGTAGATGACCGAGTAGTACTTGATCTCCACGCCCTCGCGGTCCGCGAGCTCGGCAGCCTTGCCCTGGGCCCGGACGTTGAAGCCGATGATGATCGCGTCGGAGGCGGCCGCCAGGTTGACGTTGGCCTCCGTGATCGCACCGACACCGCGGTCGATGACCCGCAGCGAGACCTCGTCGCCGACCTCGAGCTGCGCGAGCGCGTCCTCGAGAGCCTCGACCGAACCGGACACGTCGCCCTTGAGGATGAGGTTGAGCTCCTGGCTCTCGCCCTTCTCCATGGAGGCCATGAAGTCCTCGAGCGTACGACGAACGCGGCGCTTCGCCTGCAGGGCGGCCCGCTCGCGGGCCTCCCGCTTCTCGGCGATCTGACGCGCCATCCGGTCGTCCTCGACCACGATGAAGTTCTGGCCCGCGCCGGGAACGGCGGACAGACCGAGCACCATCGCCGGGCGACCCGGGTCGGCCTCGGACATCTCCTCGCCGTGCTCGTCGAGCATCGCGCGGACCCGGCCGTAGGCCGGACCGGCGACGATCGAGTCGCCGACGCGGAGCGTGCCGCGCTGGACCAGGATCGTCGCGACCGGACCGCGACCGCGGTCCAGGTGCGCCTCGACCACGAGACCCTGCGCGTCCTGGTCCGGGTTGGCCCGGAGGTCCAGCGACGCGTCAGCGGTCAGCACGACCGCCTCGAGCAGCTTGTCGAGGTTGAGGCCCGCCTTGGCCGAGACGTCGACGAACATCGAGTCGCCGCCGTACTCCTCGGGCACCAGGCCGTACTCGGTCAGCTGGCCACGGACCTTGGTCGGGTCCGCCTCCGGCTTGTCGATCTTGTTGACCGCGACCACGATCGGCACACCGGCCGCCTTGGCGTGGTTGAGCGCCTCGACGGTCTGCGGCATCACGCCGTCGTCCGCCGCGACCACGAGGATCGCGATGTCCGAGGACTGCGAGCCGCGGGCACGCATGGCGGTGAACGCCTCGTGACCCGGGGTGTCGATGAAGCTGATGCGCCGGTCGGCGCCGTCGACCTCGGTGTGCACCTGGTAGGCACCGATGTGCTGGGTGATGCCACCGGCCTCGCCCTCGACCACGTTGGCGCCGCGGAGGGCGTCGAGCAGCTTCGTCTTTCCATGGTCGACGTGCCCCATGACGGTGACGACCGGCGGCCGGACGACCAGGTCGCCCTCGTCGCCCTCGTCGGCCCCGAACTCCAGGTCGAACGACTCCAGCAGCTCGCGGTCCTCGTCCTCCGGGGAGACGACCTCGACCTTGTAGTTGAGCTCGTCGCCGAGCAGCTCCAGGGTCTCGTCACCCACGGACTGGGTCGCGGTGACCATCTCGCCGAGGTGGAAGAGCATCTGCACGAGCGACGCAGCGTCGACACCGATCTTCTCGGCGAAGTCGGTCAGCGACGAGCCGCGCGAGAGACGGACGGTCTCGCCGTTGCCCTTGCGGACCCGCATGCCGCCGATCGTCGGGGCCTCCATGGCCTCGAACTCCTGGCGACGCGCCCGCTTGGACTTGCGGCCACGCCGGGCGGGACCGCCCGGGCGCCCGAACGCACCCTGGGTCTGGCCGCGCTGGCCGGGACGACCGCCACCGGGACGGCCACCGCCGCCGGGGAAGCCGCCGGGACCACCACCGGGACCACCGCGACCGGGCGCACCGCCCGGACCACCGCGACCGGGAGCACCGACGCCACCGCGACCGGGGGCGCCGCCACGGGCACCACCGGGACCACCACCGGGGCCACCGCGACCGGGGCCGCGGCCACCGGGCCCGGCGCCGAAGGCGGCGGGGTTCTTCGGCATCATCGCCGGGTTGGGCCGCGGCATGCCGGGACGGCCGGGGCCGGCCGGCGGCCGCGGACCACCGGGTCCGGCCTCGCCCTCGCGCGGCGGCGGGGCGGGGCGACGACCCATGCCCTGGCTGGACGCGAACGGGTTGTTGCCCGGACGCGGGGTGCCGCTCGGCTTGCCGACGGGCCGCGGCGCGGGGGCCTTGGGCGTCGGGGCACCGGGCTTCGGAGCCGCGGGGGCGTCCGGAGCCGACGGCGCCGACGGGGCGGCCGCGGCGGGCGCCTCGGCAGCCGGCTCGGCCGGTGCCTCGGGCTCGGCGGCGGGCGCCTCCGGGGCGGGAGCGGCAGCGGCGGGCTCCTCGACCGGCGCAGGAGCCGGTTCGGGCTCGGGGGCCTTGGGCTTCTTCGGACCGGGCTTGGGAGCCGCGGCCTTCTTCGCAGGAGCCTCAGCCGGCTCAGCGGCCGGCTTCATCCGCGCCAGGAGCTCGGCGCCGTAGGCGTCCTCGAACTTCTTGACAGCGGGCGGCTCGATGCTGGAGGAGGCGGTCTTGGCGAACTCGCCGATGGCGCCGAGCTTCTCCAGCGCCTCCTTGCTGGGGATCCCGTACTTTTTCGCGAGTTCGGAAACTCGGGTCTTGGCCACGTTTCTCCTTCTGGCCCAAGACCCTTGTTGGGGGAGGTCTCAGACCGTTGGTGGATAGTGCAGAACGAACTGGCTCATCGCGAGGTACTCATCGAGTGCTCATGAGCTGCTGCTCCAGTCTCTGTCGGTCGATCACTGCTGGTTCTGGCGCGCGTCGAGGTACTCACCCACCGGTGCGCTGGACAGCCCACCCTCGACCCTGAGAGCACGGGAGAAGGCTTTCCGGCGTACCGCGAGGTCGTAACACCCCGGGGTGGGATGCAGGTGTGCGCCCCGTCCGGGTGCGGTGGCGTCGGGATCGGGTACGACGACCGGCCGGCCGTGCGCATCCGAGCCGGCGATCACTCGCAACAACTCGCGTTTGGCGGCCCGCTCCCGGCATCCGATGCACGTCCGGACCGGTCCCTCCGAGGAAAGAACGCCCGGCGACAACGAGATGTTCCGTCGGCCTGCCACCAACGGTGAACTCTACCGTCTCGCGGTGTCGATACCGAAACGGCACCGCCGCGCCTACGGTCGGAGCATGCACCGTCGCATCTCGGACCGCTTCACCGGCGCCGATCTCGACACCACCACCTGGCTCCCCCACTACCTGCCGGCGTGGTCGTCGCGCGCCGCCACCGCGGCGAGCTACCGGGTCGCGGGCCCGGGCCTGGTGCTCAGCGTGCCGACCGACCACCCGGTGTGGTGCGCCGGCGACCACGAGCCGCCGCTGCGGGTCTCGGGGATCCAGTCCGGCAGCTGGTCGAGACCGGCCGGGTCGTCGTACGGCCAGCAGCGCTACCGCCCCGGCCTGACCGTCCGCGAGGAGCAGCCGCGCTTCGAGGGCTGGCTCCCGGCCACCGGCCGGGTGGAGATCACCGCCCGGATGACGCTCTCCCCGCGGTCGATGGCCGCGCTGTGGCTGAGCGGCTTCGAGGACGACCCCGACCAGCTGCAGTGCGGCGAGCTCTGCGTCTTCGAGGTGTTCGGCCGTGCGCTCGGACCGGCGTCGGACCCCTCGGCCGAGGTGGGCGTGGGCATCAAGCCGTTCCGCGACCCCGCGCTCGTGGACGACTTCGCCGCTCCCCGGCTGCCGATCGACGTCACGCAGGACCACACCTACGCGGTGGACTGGGACGCCGACGAGGCGGTCTTCACCGTCGACGGAAAGGTCGTACGACGCTGCGCGCGGCCGCCGACCTACCCGATGCAGCTGATGCTCGCCGTCTTCGACTTCCCGGAGTGGTCGGTCGGCGACGACGACCACCTGGTGCCTTCGATGACTGTGAGCGAGATCAGTGGTGGGGGCTGATTCTCGGCCCAAGATCCGCGCTGGGCGCCGACACGGCGCGACACCCGAAGGGGCTCACTCCGCTCGCGAGGGCAGAGGTTCCGCCGGGTCGGCTGTCATCCACTCGGACTTCGTCAGCCGGCTCCGCCGGCCTCCTCGTCCGAGTGGATGTCGATGCGCCACCCGGTCAGTCGCGCGGCGAGGCGGGCGTTCTGCCCCTCCTTGCCGATCGCCAGCGACAGCTGGAAGTCCGGGACGACGACCCGGGCCGACTTCGCGTCGGCGTCGACGACCGTGACCGAGCTGACCTGGGCCGGCGAGAGCGCGTGCGCCACCAGCTCCGCCGGGTCGTCGGACCAGTCGACGATGTCGATCTTCTCGCCGTGCAGCTCGGACATCACCGAGCGCACCCGCTGGCCCATCGGCCCGATGCAGGCGCCCTTGGCGTTGACGCCGCCGACCGTCGAGCGGACCGCCATCTTCGTGCGGTGGCCGGCTTCGCGGGCGATCGCGGCGATCTCGACGGTGCCGTCGGCGATTTCGGGCACCTCGAGCGCGAACAGCTTCTTGACCAGGTTGGGGTGCGACCGCGACAGCGTGATCTGCGGCCCGCGCATGCCCTTGCGGACGGACACGACGAGGCACTTGATGCGCGTCCCGTGCCGGTAGTCCTCGCCGGGCACCCGCTCGCTCACCGGCAGCATCGCCTCGATCTTGCCGAGGTCGACCAGCACGTCGTCGGGGTTGCGCCCCTGCTGGATGACTCCGGAGATGATGTCGCCCTCCTTGCCGGAGAACTCGCCGTACTTGATCTCGTCCTCGGCGTCACGCAGCCGCTGGAGCATGATCTGCTTGGCGGTGGTGGCGGCGATCCGGCCGAACCCGTCGGGGGTGTCGTCGTACTCCCCGATCGTGTTGCCCTCCTCGTCGGTCTCCGCCGCCAGGACGGTGACGTGCCCTGTCTTGCGGTCGAGCTCGACGCGCGCGTGCTCCTGCGCGCCCGGGGTCTTGTGGTAGGCCGTGAGGAGCGCCTGCTCGATCGCCTCGACGAGGACGTCGAACTTGATCTCCTTCTCGCGCTCCAGCATCCGCAGGATGCTCAGGTCGATGTCCATCAGTCGCGGTCCTTCCGGTTGAACTCGATCTGCACGAGCGCCTTCCCCACCTCGGCGTAGGTCACCTCGCGGGGCCTGCCGTCCACGTCGAGGCGGACCCGCTCGTCGTCGGACTCCAGCACCCGACCGGTGACCGCCGAGCCGTCGGCGAAGGTCACCTTGACCAGCCGGTCCTGGTTGCGCCGCCAGTGGCGGGGCTCGGTGAGCGGCCGGTCCACGCCGCGGGAGGTCACCTCGAGGGTGTAGGGCTGCTCCCCCATCACGTCGGAGGAGTCGATGACGTCGTTGACGGCGCGGGTCGCGGCGGCGACGTCGTCGAGCGAGACGCCGCCGTCCTTGTCGACCGCGATGCGCAGCACCCGCCGCCGCCCGGCCGGCGTCAGCTCCACGGCTTCCAGGTCGAGCCCGAGCTCCTCCAGGGGGCCGGTCACGGCCGTCGACACGGCCGAGACGGTCGCGTCTGCACCGGGGCGATTGCTCGTGCTCATGCGGGTGAGACCCCCGTGTCCTGTTGTGGCGGTGCTAGTTGTGGCTGGGCTGCCCGTGCCGGTCGGCGCTGCGGCCGATCTGGGTAACTGCCGCCACGATACCGGCTGTAACCTCACCCGGTGCCCAGCAGAGCTCCCCGCGCGTCCCGGCGCGCCGTCCTCGTCAGCGGCGGGCTGGCGGGTGCGGCCGCGATCGCCACGACTCTCTCCGGCTGCGGCAGCGCCGACCCCGGCGCCGCGGACTCCGCGGGTGCCGCCGACCCCACGGCACCAGCGGTCGGCGCCGACAGCGACCTCGCCGACCGCGTCGCCGAGCACCTCGGTGAGACCCTCACGCTGGCCCTCTCCACCGGCGCGTCGTTCCCGGCGCTGCGTCCGCTGACCAGGAGGCTCGTCGCGCTGCACCGGGCCCATCTCGACGAGATCGGCCGGCCCGGGGACGACATCTCGGGCGGCCGGGTCGACGGCGGGGCGGAGACGGCGCGCGCCCGGTTGCTGCGCGCGGAGGACAAGCTCCAGGGCCGGCTGGTCCGTGCCGCGCTCGAGGCCGAGAGCGGCGCCCTGGCCCAGGTCCTCGCCTCGATGGCCGCAGCCGTCGCCCAGCAGAGGTTGGTCGCGTCGTGAGCGCCGCGGCGAACCCCGAGGCACTGCAGACGGCGCTCGCGGCCGAGCACGCGGCCGTCTTCGTGTACGGCGCCCTCGGCGGTCAGACCTCGCAGTCGAGCAACCCGACGCTCTACGCCGCGGTCACCGACGCCTACGTCACCCACCGCACCCGCCGCGACGACCTGATCGCGGCGCTCGAGGCCGACGGCCAGGAGCCGATTGCCGCCGAACCCGGCTACGACCTGCCCGCCGACCTCGCCACGGCCAGTGCGATCTCCCGCCGGGCGCTCGCGCTCGAGCGGGCATGCGCGGCGACGTACGCCTACGTCGTGGGCTCCACCACCGACGACCAGCGCTCCTGGGCCGTCGAGGCCCTCCTCGACGCCGCCACCCGCGCCCTCGCCTTCGGCGGCGAGCCCGAGCAGCTCCCCGGCCTGTAGCGCGAGCTCACGACGGCTCGGCACGTCCCGAGTGCGAGTTTGCGACGGCTCGGTGGGGATCGCGCCGTGGAAAACGAAATGGTCCGCGACTCCCGTTTCGGGGAACTCCCGAGACGTCCCCCGAAGCGGGGTCGCGGACCATTCACATGACCGGGGACAACGGCCATCGCAGGCGCCGACGAGGTGGGGCTCATCGACTGCTGTGCACGATTCTGCAACGAACCGGGCCGGAACTAACGATCCTTCGATCCTCAGAAACGTGCACTGCAGAAACATGCAATCGATGAGGCTGCCCTCACCCGGTGCTCAGACCCGATAAGCCGCCCACATCGAGTCCATCCGGGCACTCTGGCCGGGGGTGAACTGGTTGTAGCAGGAGTCGTAGCTGTAATCCATGTAGTTGTGGATCGGGTCGAGGCCCGGCAGCGAGCAGGAGTCCCGGCCGGCCGGGCAGCCGGTGGTCGACGAGCTCTGGGCCGGGGTGTCGCTCACGGAGTCGTTCGTGGTCGTGCAGCCGCCCTGGAACGTGTGGTAGAGCCCGAACCAGTGTCCCGCCTCGTGCGTCGTCGTCTTGCCGAGGTCGTAGTTCGTCGCCGAGCCGCCCGGCAGCGATGAGTACTGCACACGGATCCCGTCGATGCTCGGGTTGCGGGCGTAGTCCCACGGGAAGGTCGCGACACCGAGGTAGGCGAAGTCGACCAGCCAGATGTTGAGGGCGTTCTTGCCGCCCTGCCGGGTCCGCGCGCGGTAGGTGCTGGACTGCTTGTCCCGGTGCCACTGGTTGTTGTAATACGTGTCGACCCCGGCCAGCTGGAAGGTGAAGCCGGTGTCGGCGGCGGCCGCGGACTCCTGGCCCGCGAAGTCCTGGTTGAGCTCGGCGATCTGCGCGTTGATCTGCGCGGAGGTGACATCACCGGCACCGGTCGCCGACAGCATCTTGTGGAAGTAGACGGGCACCACTGCACTGGTGCGTCGCGTCTCGCGCCGGGTGATGCCCTTGTCCCGCAGGATCGCTCGGGTCCGCTTCTCGATCGCCCGCTGCTGGCGCGGCGTGACCGTCCGCGTGTCGCCGTGACCGCGACCGCGGGCGTCGGCGGCCGCGTCGTGCCCGGTCGGGGTGACGCACGCCGGGGATCCGGTGTCCATCGGACGGGCCTGCGCCGGGGCAGCGAGACCGAAGTTGAGGGTGGCGGCCCCGGCCACCAGGGCCAGGACGAGACATTTCGTGACACGCATAGGTCGACAGACCTCCCGAGATCAAGATCGTCCGGAGTGGACGACCATTGCCGTGCATCCTCCGGCCAGGCGCGCGGAACGCGCAAGATCCCTCGGGGTAGGAGTTTCCCGAGCCTCAGCGCCAGGGGGCGATGAGGTCCGGGATGTCGCTGAGCCGCTGCGCGACGGCGTCGGGCTCCCCCTCGGTGTGGCCCAGTTGCTCGGCGGGGATCGCCGAGTGCGGGACGTGGATCGCGCGCATGCCCGCGCTCTGCGCGCCCCACACGTCGTCGTAGAGCCGGTCGCCGACGTAGACGCAACGGGCCGGGTCGGACACGCCCACCGCGTCCATCGCCGCCGCGAAGGCCTCGGGCGCGGGCTTCGTCCAGGGGACCTCGCTGGTGTAGACGTCGCCATCGATCAGGTGCGCCACGCCGTCGCGCTCGAAGAAGCCGACGTGCCACTCCCGGGGCCACACGGTGTTGGACAGGACGCCGACCTTGATCCCCTCGGCACGCAGCCACTCCCAGAGCGGCCGCACCTCCGGGTCGGTCTCGGTGTGCGGCACCCAGAACTCGTAGTACGCCGTGAGCAGCTCGGGGTCGTGCTCGAGGCCCGCCTCGGTGAAGAGGTCCGCGATCGTCGCGCTCTGCTGGTGGTCGCGGCTCCTCCCCCACACCTTCGCGCCGGCCTCGTGCAGGGCACGCGCGTGGAGGTGCCGGTCGTCGTCCTTGTCCGGCGTCGCGACGACAGCGGCCGCCAGCGCGAGCGACTCGGCGTGGAAGTCGATGTCGTGCCAGCGCGTGAGCGTGCCGCCCCAGTCGAAGATGACGGCGTCGATGCCCATCACCCGCGGACGACCTCCGCAAGGTGGGCCGCCGCGTCGGCAAGGGGTACGTCGGTGCGCTCGCCGCTGCGGCGGTCCTTGACCTCGACCACACCGTCGGTCAGACCGCGGCCGACGGTGACGATCGTCGGCACGCCGATCAGCTCGGCGTCCTTGAACTTCACGCCGGGGCTGACCTTGGGGCGGTCGTCGTAGAGGACGGCGAGCCCACGGGCATCGAGGTCCGCGGTCAGCTGCGCGGCGGCGTCGAAGACCGCGTCGTCCTTGCCGGTGGCGATCACGTGCACGTCGTAGGGCGCGACGTTGCGCGGCCAGCACAGGCCGATGTCGTCGAGGGTGTTCTCGGCGATCGCGGCCACCGCGCGGGACGGCCCGATGCCGTAGGAGCCCATGGTGACGGTCACGAGCTTGCCGTTCTCGTCGAGCACCCGCAGGTCGAGCGCGTCGGCGTACTTGCGGCCGAGCTGGAAGATGTGGCCCATCTCGATGCCGCGTGCCGACTCCAGGGTGCCGTCGCACTTGGGGCAGGGGTCACCGTCCTTGACCTCGGCGACCTCGATGAGCCCGTCGGGGGTGAAGTCGCGGCCGGCGACGAGGTCGAGGACGTGGCTGCCGGCCACGTCCGCGCCGGTCACCCAGCGGGTGCCGTCGACGATGCGTGGGTCGACGAGGTAGCGGACGCCGGCCTCGGCCTTCTCCCCCAGCGCGCCGGGGCCGATGTAGCCCTTGGCCAGCGTCGGGCGGGCCGCGAAGTCGGCCTCGCCGAACGGCTCGAAGACGACGCCCTCGCCGAGCACGGCCTCGAGCCGCTTGGTGTCGACCTCGCGGTCACCGGGCAGGCCGACGGCGAGGGCCTCGGTCGTGCCGTCGGGGTAGCGCACGCTGAACACCACGTTCTTGAGGGTGTCCGCAGCGGTCCACGGCCGGTCGTCGCGGGGGAACTTCTCGTTGAGGTGGTCGACCAGGGTGTCGATGGTGGGCGTGTCGGGGGTCTGCTCGGCGTGCGCGGCCGGGGCGCCGCCCCACCCGTCGGCCTCGGAGGCGGCGGGCGGGACCGGCCGGGTCTCGACGGCCTCGACGTTGGCGGCGTAGTCGCAGTTGGTGCAGCGGACGTAGGTGTCCTCGCCCACCTCGGCCTTCGCGAGGAACTCCTCGGAGCCCGAGCCGCCCATCGCACCCGACATCGCCTTGACGATGACGTAGTCGAAGCCGAGCCGGTCGAAGATCTTGATGTAGGCCTCGCGGTGCCGCTGGTACGACGCCTCGAGACCCGCGTCGTCGACGTCGAAGGAGTAGGAGTCCTTCATCGTGAACTCGCGGCCGCGCAGGATGCCGGCGCGGGGCCGTGCCTCGTCGCGGTACTTGGTCTGGATCTGGTAGATCGAGAGCGGCAGGTCCTTATAGGAGCCGTAGAGGTCCTTCACCAGGAGCGTGAACATCTCCTCGTGGGTCGGGCCGAGCAGGTAGTCGGCGCCCTTGCGGTCCTGGAGGCGGAACAGGCCGTCGCCGTACTCTGTCCAGCGCCCGGTGGCCTCGTAGGGCTCGCGAGGCAGCAGCGCGGGGAAGGAGACCTCCTGGGCCCCGATCGCGTCCATCTCCTCGCGGATGATCGCCTCGATCCGGCGCAGCACCCGCAGCCCCAGCGGCAGCCAGGTGTAGATGCCGGGGGCGGCCCGGCGGACGTAGCCGGCCCGGACGAGCAACCGGTGGCTCGGGACCTCGGCGTCCGCGGGATCCTCGCGCAGGGTGCGGACGAACAAGGTCGACATCCGGGAGATCATGCGCACAGGGTAGGCGGGGGCTTCCCCGCGCCGGAAACCAGTTCCGGTCAGGCCCGACCGGCGCGCCATGCGCCGCGGATGAGGGGCAGCTGGAGCGGGAGCCGGGCGAGCGAGACCGCCTGGAGCGGGCGGTTGGAGCCCTGCACCGCGTCGACGGCCATCTTCACGTTGCCGGGGAACACCCCGACGAGCAGGGCGGCGCCGGCGACGCCGGCCGCGCGCCGGGTGGCCGGCAGCATCATGCCGACCGCGCACAGCAGCTCGGCGACCCCCGAGCCGACGATGACCTCCTTGTGGGCCGGGACCCAGGACGGCATCAGCGGCTCGAACACCGCGGGCTTGACAAGGTGCACCGTGCCCGAGGCGAGGAAGGCGCCGACGACGACCTTGGCGTCGCGACGGAGAGGTACGGTCACGGTCGGTCTCCTCAGAACATCACGGTCGCGAACCGGGCTGTCTCCCGGAAGCCGACCCGCTCGTAGGCCCGTCGGGCGGGCTCGTTCCACTCGTTGACGTAGAGCGAGACGCTCGGCGCGATCCGGGTCTGAACCAGGTCCACCACCGCGGCCATCCCGGCCGACGCCAGGCCCTCGCCGCGACGGTGTGGCGGCACCCAGACGCCCTGGATCTGAGCGGCGTCGCGGGTCGCGCACGCCACCTCGGCCTTGAACACCAGCTCCCCGCGGTCGAACTTGGCGAAGGACCACCCGCGGCTGATCAGCTGCACGACCCGGGTGCGGTAGAGCTCGGTGCCGCCGCCGGCCTCGGGCGAGACCCCGACCTCCTCGGTGTACATCGCGACGCACGCCGGGTAGAGCAGGTCGAGGTCGGTGCGGGCGGTCAGCCGCACGCCGGGGTCGGAGTCGACCTGGGGCGGGCCCTCGATGACGAGGTGCCGCTGGTCCCACCGAGCGTCCCGTGGCTGACCCCAGGTCCCGGACACGGCGTCCCAGAACGGCTGCACGGCGTCCTGGGGACCCACGATCGTCGAAGCCGTACGACGGCGCGCGAGCGCGCGTTCCGCGAACGCGACCGCGTCCTCGGGGCCGGCCTGGATCGGCACCAAGTTGGCGGCCACGTGACAGGCCGCGACCAGCACGCCCCCGTCGAACCGCCCCCACATCTCGCCACCGAGCCAGCGCGGCTCCAGGCTCGTCGTCTGGGCGCGGTGGATCGCGAACACGTTGACGACCGGGTCCTGGTCGGCGAGCGCCAGGAAGTCGTCCAGGTCGGCCGCCGCGAGGACACGCACACCGTGGCGGGTCGTCAGCACGGGGCCGAGCCTACGACGTGGGACGTCCGGCGCGGACCCTCCGTCCGGGCTAGAGTTCGGAACCTCCCTCCTTGCTCGATCGGATCCTTCCTGTGAGCCCACGCGTACGACGTGCGTGCGCGGCTGCGCTGGCCGTCGCCGCGCTCTGGTTGGCGCCCGGCGACGCGCTGAGCTCGGCCGCAGATCCGCCTGCGTCGTCGCCGTCCGCCGAGCGCGCCCGGACCGACGCGTGCGGCCCGCTGGTCGGGAAGCCGGGTGGCGGCCACTGGCAGTGCACGTTCGTCGACAACTTCAACGGCACGGCGCTCGACACCTCGAAGTGGGCGTTGCAGGACACCGTGAAGTCCGGCTTCCGGTCGGGTCTCACCTGCTACCGCGGAGGCGAGAACGTCGCCGTCCGCGACGGGACCCTCCGCCTGACCGCCCGCGACCTGGGCCACCCGGTCGACTGCAGCAACCCCTACGGCCAGTTCCTGACCCGCTACACCGGCGGCCTGGTGACCACCCGCAACAGCTTCACGCAGACCTACGGCCGGTTCGAGGTGCGCGCCAGGTTCCCGACCGCGCGGACCGCGGGGGTGCACGGTGCGTTCTGGATGTACCCGCCGCAGCTGAAGTACGGACAGTGGCCGGCCTCGGGCGAGATCGACGTCGCCGAGTGGTGGTCGAGCGACCCGCAGACGGTCCTCCCCACGCTCCACTACAACGGGCGGAACTTCCACGCCGACTCCGGCTGGGGCTGCCAGGTCGCCGACGTGAGCAGCTTTCACACCTACCGGGTCGAGTGGTACCGGACCGGGATGCGCTTCTTCGTCGACAACGCCTTGTGCTTCTCGAGGAAGTGGCGCCCCGATCCGCCGCAGGAGTTTCCCCAGCCGTTCGACCACCCGTTCGGGATGATCCTCAACATGGGCGTCGGCACCGCGGCCGGCACCAACCGGGTGACCGAGGAGACCCAGCTGCCGGCGACGTTCGTCGTGGACTACGCCCGCGCGTGGAAGTAGCTCAGCGCAGGACGGCCTCGACGAGGCGGCGCAGCACCGCGAGCTGACGGCGCATCTCGCCGGGGTCGCCGGTCGACCGGGCGAGCAGGTAGGCGCCCTCGAAGGTGACGAAGACGTGGTCGGACAGCGCGTCGACGTCGACGTCGGTCCGGTCGCCCAGCGCGGCGGCGAGCAGCTCGGCGTACCGCTCCCGCCAGACGACCACCGCCTTGGTGATCGGGTCGGAGGTGGCGGCGTCGACCAGCTCCATCTCGGCGAGCACGGAGGTGTAGAGGCAGCCGGTGGTGCCAGCCATGATCTCGTCGGCCAGGTCCTCGTAGTAGCGCAGGAAGGCGATCGCGCGGCTGGTCGGGTCCGCCCCGGCCTCGAACGCCGCGGTCATGCCCGCCTCGAGCATGGCCAGGTCGTCGGCGACGTACTGCGTGACCAGCGCGTCGGCGAGGTCGCGCTTCGAGGCGAAGTGGTGGAAGAACGCGCCCTTCGACGTCCCGGAGGCCGCGAGGACGGCCTCGACCGTCGTGGCGCGGAACCCGTTATCGATCACCAGTCGGCGCGCTGCCGTCAGGATCCGGTCGCGGGTCGCTGTTCCGTCTCGAGGCACAACTCGATTGTTACAGACCGTTTGGTCTGCTACAAACCTCGTACCAGACCAAACGGTCTGTAACGAGAGAGGACACAAGCATGACCCAGCGACTGCTGACCGACGGCGGTCTCGAGACCGACCTGATCTTCAACCGCGGCATCGACCTGCCCGAGTTCGCGGCGTTCCCCCTGGTGGACACCGCAGAGGGCCGGGCTGCGCTCCGCGACTACTACTCGGCCTACGTCGACCTCGCCGTCCGGGCCGGCGCGACCGTGCTGCTCGAGACGCCGACCTGGCGGGCCAACCCCGACCACGGCGCGACCCTCGGCTACGACGCCGCGGCGCTCGACCGCGTCAACCGGACCTCGGTCGACCTGCTGCGGGAGCTCGCGGCCGGCCGGGACGAGGAGCTCCTCGGTTGGCAGGTCGGCGGGATCCTCGGTCCGCGCGGCGACGGCTACCAGGCCGCCGGCGGGGTGGACCCGGCCGAGGCCGCCGACTACCACCGCCCCCAGCTCGCGGCCTTCGCCGCGGCGGGAGCCGACCGTGCCACGGTGCTGACCCTCACCGATGTCGGCGAGGGGATCGGCATCGCCCAGGCCGCTGCGGACCTCGGCCTCCCGGTCATGATCGGCTTCACGGTCGAGACCGACGGGCGGTTGCCGGACGGACGCACGCTCGGCGAGGCGTTCGCCGCCGTGGACGAGGCGGCGGCGCCGCCGTACTTCTTCGTCAACTGCGCGCACCCGACCCACGTCGCCCGCGCGCTCGACGGCGGCGCGTGGCAGGCCCGGGTGGGCGGGCTGCGGGTCAACGCCTCGACGATGAGCCACGCCGAGCTCGACGTGGCGACCGACCTCGACGACGGCGACCCGAACCTGCTCGCCGTGGACCAGAAGGCGCTCTTGGACGCCTTCCCGCAGGTCGAGGTCCTCGGCGGCTGTTGCGGCACCGACCTGCGGCACGTCGCCGCGATGTGGGGTGTCGACGCCGGCCGCTGACGAAGGTGGGTGAGCCTTGCAAGATCTCCTGCGCGCCCTGGCGAGTCCGGCTACCGTGTCCCCGACTACTGCGAGCGACTCGGCGCCGCAGGCATGGGTGGTCGACGTGGCACTGCCACGTCACGGCGCTGGGGGTAGCACCAGATGGGTCGGTCGGTTCGTGGCCGTGGCTCGATGCTCGCGGTCGTCCTGCTCGTCGCGTTGGCGCTGGTCGGCGGCTTCGCCCCGGTCGGCGCGACCGGCGAGGGCCGGGTCCAGGACCCGTTGCCGCCAGGCGATCGGGCCGCGCTCGACCGTTGGGGCGGCACGGCGACGCCCGCCGACAGCGCACCGACCACGAGCAGGGCAGCCCGCAACCGCTGCGGGAAGGTGCTCGTCAAGCCCAACGGTCGACGTTGGCGGTGCAGCTTCGTCGACAACTTCGCCGGCACCCAGCTGAACCGGGACAAGTGGATCGTCCAGCAGACCCACGAGACCGGCTTCTACACCGGGCTCACCTGCTACCAGGACGACCCGAGCACGGTCGCGGTGGGCAACGGGAAGCTCCGCGTGTCGGTCCGCAAGGCCCGGCGGGAGTTCTCGTGCCGCCTCCCTGGTGGTCGGTTCTCCACCCCGTACTCCGGCGGCATGGTCGGCACGCGCACCAAGTTCTCCCAGACCTACGGCCGGTGGGAGGTGCGGGCGAAGTTCCCCACCGCGAAGCGGGTCTCCGGGCTGCACGGCGGCTACTGGATGTACCCGTTCGAGCAGACCTACGGGCCGTGGCCGGAGTCGGGTGAGATCGACGTCGCCGAGTGGTGGTCGAAGTTCCCGCGGCGGATCATCCCGTCGCTGCACTTCGACGGCCGCGACCGTCGCGTCGACTCCGGACGCAACTGCCTGGTGCCGAAGCCGACGAGGTTCCACACCTACCGGCTGCTCTGGACGCCCAAGGTCATGCGCTTCTTCGTCGACGGCCGGCAGTGCTTCAAGCGCAGCTGGCAGCCACGCCTGCCGCAACGGGCGCCGCAACCCTTCGACCATCCCTTCAGCTTCATCCTCCACCTCGGTGTCGGGAAGGCCGGAGGACCGCACAAGGTCACCGACCGCACCAAGGTCCCCGCGACCTTCGTCGTCGACTACGCCAAGGCATGGCGCTGACGATCCGGCGCCCGGTCGCTCCGGTCCGCCGGGGAGCACGTGCTGTACGCTCGCGCAGATCCGTGACCTCTCGGGTTCCCGTCGCGTGTATGCCTGGGGGAACGAACTTGCAGCCAGTCCGTGCCGTGCGGCGTCTCTGCGTCGCGGCGACCCTGGTCGCTGTCGCCGCGCTCGCGCCGCTGCCGACGACAACGCCCCCGACCGGCGCCGCCGCGGCAGCGCCGGCACCCCTTGCCGAGCGGGCGAGCGACGCCTGCGGTGACCTCGTCCCCAAGGCCGGCGGTGGGACCTGGGAGTGCACGTTCGTCGACGACTTCGAGGGCGCCCGGCTCAACCGTCGCAAGTGGATCGTCCAGGACACCGCGCGCACCGGCTTCAAGACGGGCTCCACCTGCTACACGCCCGACCAGGAGAACGTCGCCGTCCGGGGTGGCGCCCTCCGCCTGACCGCGCGCAAGGGCGAGATGTTCCGGTGCGGCAACCTGCTGCGCACGTTCACCACCCGCTACACCGGCGGGATGGTGGGCACCAAGGGCAAGTTCTCACAGACCTACGGACGGTTCGAGGTCCGTGCCAAGTGGCCGACCGCCCGGACCTCGGGGATCCACGGCGGGTTCTGGATGAACCCGGTCGAGAAGACCTACGGCCGCTGGCCGGAGTCCGGTGAGATCGACATCGCCGAGTGGTGGTCGTCGCGGCCGAGGCTGGCGCTGCCGTCGTTGCACTACGACGGTCGCCACAAGGATGTCGACTCCGGCTGGCGCTGCAGGATCCAGAAGCCCAGCCGGTTCCACACCTACACGCTGGTCTGGCAGAAGCGCGTGATGCGGTTCTCGATCGACGGCAAGCAGTGCTTCGCCCGCCGGTGGGTGCCGGAGCCGCCGCAGCAGGCGCCGCAGCCGTTCGACCACCCGTTCAGCATGATCCTGAACATGGGCGTCGGTCGGAAGGTGGGGCGCCAGAAGGTCACCCCGGAGACCGAGTTCCCGGCCAGGTACGTCGTCGACTACGCGAAGGCGTGGAAGTGAGGGGTCGCCTCCGCCGGCTGCTCGTCGGCGCGGTCGTGGTCGGAGCGACGGGCATCGCGGCGCCGACGATCGGGGCGACCACGGCACCGGCCGCACCGGCCGCTTCTCCCGCGGCGCCGGCACCGGCGAGGGCGACCACCGCCGCGACGTCGTACGACGCCGCCGGGACCCCCGAGCACCGGGTACAGCGGAGGGACAAGTGTGGTCCCGTGCTCAGGAAGCCCAGCGGCCGTCGGTGGCGGTGCTCGTTCGTCGACAACTTCGGCAAGAAGGAGCTCGACCGGTCGCGCTGGATCATCCAGCACACCGCGAAGACGGGCTTCAAGACCGGTCGCACCTGCTACCGGGACTCGCCGGACAACATCGCCCAGCGCGACGGCGCCCTGGTGCTGACCGCGCGGAAGGGCCGGTGGATCAACTGCCGGTTCGGGCCGCGGTGGCTGCGCACGAAGTTCACCGGCGGGATGATCGGCACCAAGGGCAAGTTCTCCCAGAAGTACGGCCGGTTCGAGGTCCGCATGAAGTTCCCCGAGCACCAGACCGGCGGCGTGCACGGCGGCTTCTGGATGTTCCCGGTGGAAGCCACCTACGGGCCGTGGCCGCACTCCGGCGAGATCGACGTCGCGGAGTGGTGGTCCTACGACCACACGCTGGTGCTCCCCTCGCTGCACTTCGAGGGCCGTGACCCTGACGTCGACTCGGGTTGGGACTGCCGGGTCGAGGACCCCGACGTCTTCCACACCTACACCTTGGTCTGGCAGCGCGCGCGGATGCAGTTCCTCATCGACGGCACGGCGTGCTTCACCACGACGTGGGAGCCGGACCACCCGCTGCGGGCTCCCCAGCCGTTCGACCACCGGTTCAGCATGATCCTCAACGTGGGCGTGCAGGACCAGGGCCTCTCGGCGCGCACCACCTTCCCGGCGGAGCTGCTGGTCGACTACGCGAAAGCCTGGCGCTGATCTCACCAGGCGGGTCGGACGCCGAGCAGGTCGGATGACCGGTACGGTCCGTACCCGGTTATCTGTCGGACCATCTCGGGAGCCCGCCGTGCTGCGCACCACCAGACTCGCTCGCCTCCTGGTACCTGCCGCGGCGCTCGTCGCCGCGGCCGGGCTCGCCCCCGGTGCCGCGGCGTCCCGGCGGTCGGAGACCGCACCTGCCCCCCGCGCCGCGACCGACCCGTGCGCGGCAGCGCCGCTCGAGGGCGACACCACGTCGTGGACGTGCACGTTCTCCGACGACTTCGACGGCACGTCGCTGGACGGCTCGAAGTGGATCGTCCAGGAGACCTCGGAGACCGGCTTCCGCACGGGCCGCACCTGCTACCGGAACTCCCCCGAGAACGTCGCCGTGCGCGACGGCAGCCTGGTCCTGACCGCCCGCAAGGGGCGGTGGGTGAAGTGCACGGTGCGGATGAGCTGGCTCCGCACCCGCTTCACCGGCGGCATGGTCGGCACCCGCGGCCACTTCGCCCAGACCTACGGGCGGTTCGAGGTCCGGGCCAAGTTCCCGCCGGCCCGCACCGGTGGCCTCCACGGCGGCTTCTGGATGTACCCGCTCGAGGAGACGTACGGCGACTGGCCCGACTCCGGCGAGATCGACGTCGCCGAGTGGTGGTCCTACGAGCCCGACCTGGTGCTCCCGTCGCTCCACTTCGACGGTCGCGACCCCGACGTCGACTCCGGCTGGGACTGCCGGGTCGCCGACGTGACCGCGTTCCACACCTACACGGTCGTGTGGCAGCCCGCCGTGTTCCGCTTCTTCATCGACGGCGAGCTGTGCTTCACGCGGTCGCCCACCCCGGAGCACCCGTTGCGCGCGCCGCAGCCGTTCGACCGCGACTTCCACATGATCCTCAACCTGGGCGTGCTCACCCAGGGGCTGACCTGGCGGACGAGGTTCCCGGCGGAGCTCCACGTCGACCACGCCCGGGCGTGGCGCTGATTTGTTCTCGTATCTGATAACACTTCCCGGGTAAAGAACGAGCCGCAAGGAATGGCGGGGGCCGGAAAGGTCCACGCATGCCTGAAGCACGTCCCGCACCCCGTTCCCGCACTGTCCGTCGCCTCCGCCCAGGCCGCTGGGTCCTCGGCGGCGCCGTGGTCGCTGTCGGCGCACTCGCGTCGCTCCAGACCGTCGGGCCGCCCGAGAGCACCGACACCGCCGAGGCCGAGCCGGCTCCCGACGCGTGCGGGACGCCCCTCACCAAGAGCGACGGCTCGCCCTGGACCTGCACCTTCGCCGAGGACTTCGACGGCACGTCGCTGGACGAGGGGAGGTGGACGATCCAGGAGACGGTGAAGACCGGCTTCCGCAGCGAGGCCACCTGCTTCACCGCGAGCGAGGGCAACGTGAGCGTCGCCGATGGTGTGCTGCGGTTGACCGCGCGCGACGAGGGCGTCCCGAAGAGCTGCAGGAACGCCTTCGACGACTTCACCACGCCCTACACCGGCGGGATGGTCGGCACCAAGGGCAAGTTCTCCCAGACCTACGGCCGGTTCGAGGTGCGCGCGAAGTACCCGCCCAGCAACGCCTCCGGTCTGCACGGCGGGTTCTGGATGCTCCCGGTCGACAACAAGTACGGGCCGTGGCCGAGCTCGGGCGAGATCGACGTGGCCGAGTGGTGGTCGACCGACCCGACGCTGGTGCCACCGTCGCTGCACTACAAGGGCCGCCACTATGCCGCCGACACCGGCTGGAACTGCCGGATCTCCGACGTCACCGGCTGGCACACCTACACGGTGGAGTGGGCCCCGTCCGGGCTCGACTTCTTCATCGACGGCGAGCAGTGCTTCAGCCGCTCCCCCGTGCCGGCGGACCCGCTGGTGCCGCCCCAGCCGTTCGACCAGCCGTTCAGCATGATCCTGAACTTCCAGGTCAGC
The DNA here is from genome assembly GCF_003160695.1 of Nocardioides silvaticus. Lineage (GTDB taxonomy): Bacteria > Actinomycetota > Actinomycetes > Propionibacteriales > Nocardioidaceae > Nocardioides > Nocardioides silvaticus. Next base: position 27,295 of record NZ_QGDD01000002.1, on the reverse strand, counting down.
ATGCCGAGCGGCACCAACAAGGTGAGCGCCGCGACGCCGTTCCCGGCGACCTACGAGGTCGACTACGCCCGAGCCTGGAAGTGACGGCGGACGACCGCTGAGGTCAGGAGACCGACACCGAGGGCTCCGCCCCCTCGACCGGCTCCATGCCCTCGGCGATCCGCAGCGCCTCCTCGATGAGCGTCTCCACGATCTGCGACTCGGGCACGGTCTTGATGACCTCGCCCTTGACGAAGATCTGGCCCTTGCCGTTGCCGGACGCCACACCGAGGTCGGCCTCGCGGGCCTCCCCAGGGCCGTTGACGACGCAGCCCATGACGGCGACCCGCAGCGGGACCTCCATGCCCTCCAACCCGGCGGTCACCTGCTCCGCGAGCGTGTAGACGTCCACCTGGGCACGGCCACAGCTCGGGCAGGAGACGATCTCGAGCTTGCGCTCGCGGAGGTTGAGCGACTGGAGGATCTGGAGGCCGACCTTGACCTCCTCCACCGGAGGGGCGGAGAGCGAGACCCGGATCGTGTCGCCGATGCCCTGGGACAGCAGGGCCCCGAACGCGGTGGCCGACTTGATCGTGCCCTGGAAGGCAGGACCGGCCTCGGTCACGCCGAGGTGCAGCGGCCAGTCGCCCTGCTCGGCGAGCAGCTCGTAGGCCCGCACCATGACGACCGGGTCGTTGTGCTTCACCGAGATCTTGAAGTCGTGGAAGCCGTGCTCCTCGAAGAGGCTCGCCTCCCAGACGGCCGACTCGACGAGCGCCTCGGGCGTGGCCTTGCCGTACTTCTCCAGCAGCCGCTTGTCGAGGGAGCCCGCGTTGACGCCGATCCGGATGCTCGTGCCGCGGTCCTTCGCCGCGCGCGCGATCTCCTTGACCTGGTCGTCGAACTTCTTGATGTTGCCGGGGTTCACGCGCACGGCGGCACAGCCGGCGTCGATCGCGGCGAAGACGTACTTGGGCTGGAAGTGGATGTCGGCGATGACCGGGATCTGGCTGTGCTGCGCGATCTCGGGGAGGGCCTCGGCGTCGTCCGCGGACGGGCAGGCCACCCGCACGATGTCGCAGCCGGCGGCGGTGAGCTCGGCGATCTGCTGGAGCGTGCTGTTGACGTCGGCGGTGAGGGTCGTGGTCATCGACTGCACCGAGATCGGGTGGTCGCTGCCGACCCCGACCTTGCCGACGTTGATCTGCCGCGTCTTGCGGCGGGGAGCCAGCACCGGCGGAGGTGCTGCGGGCATGCCGAGGCTGATCGCGGTCATGGTTCCAGGGTACTTCCGGGAGGTGGCCGATCAGGATTCGAGGCGGACCGGGACGACCAGGTCGCCCACGATCAGCACGACGCCCATCACCAGCATGGCCGAAGCCACGACGTACGCCACCGGGAGCAGCTTCGCGGCGTCGACGTAGCCCGGGTCGGGACGGCCGCGCAGCCGTGCGAACCGGCGCCGCAGACCCTCCCACAGCGCGCTGGCGATGTGACCGCCGTCGAGCGGGAGCAGCGGGAGGAAGTTGAACATCCCGATGAAGAAGTTGAAGCCGGCGAGGAGGCCGGTGAAGAAGACCACCTTCTCGGTGAGGTCGGTCTCGTCGTGCGAGGCGACCTCACCCGCGAGCCGGCCGCCGCCGACGATGCTGACCGGGCCCTCGGGGTCGCGGTCCTCGAGACCGACGACGGCCTGGGCGACGTCGAACACCTTCACGGGCAGGGTGCCGAGCGCCTTGACGACGTCGACGGTCATGCCGCCCATCTGCTCGATCGTGTAGAGCGGGCCGCCCGTGATGGTCTCCTGGCTCGGCCGGACGCCGAGGAAGCCGACCGGCTCGGGGTCGGCGTCCTCGTCGATGATCCGCGGCGTGACCGTCGTCTTGGTGGTCTTGGTCAGCAGCTCGCCGTCGCGCTCCACCACGATGGTCGCGACGCCGTCGTCGTTGTCGCGGATCAGCTGCTGGATCTCGCTCCAGTCGTCGGTCTCGACGCCGTTGAAGGACACGATCCGGTCACCGACCTCGAGCCCGACCTGGTAGGCCGGCGTCGGCTGGTCGCGCACCTCCTCCGGCGTGCAGACGCGACCGGACTCCTCGGGCGGGACGATGCAGGCCTGCACCTCGTCGAGGGTGGTGGTGGTCCGAAGGTCGGAGGGGTTGCCGTAGGTCCAGAACAGGGTCGCGAAGAGGAAGAACGCGATGAGGATGTTGACCGACGGGCCGCCGGCCATGACGACGACCTTCTTCCAGGACGGCATCTTGTAGAAGAGGCGGTCGGCGTCCTCCGGGCCGACCTGCTCCCACTCCGCCGCGCGCGCGTCGGAGATCAGCTGGGTGAACATGCCCGTGTTGGACTTGCGCACCCGGGTGACCTGCCGGCCCTGCTCGTCGTAGGTCACCTCGTCGGCGAGCTCGTCGGCCCCCGGCGGCAGCATCCCGACGATCTTGACGTAGCCGCCCAGCGGGATCGCCTTGAGGCCGTACTCGGTCTCGCCGACCTGCTTGCTCCACACCGTGGGCCCGAAGCCGATGAAGTACTGCGTCACCTTCCCACCGAACTTCTTGGCGGGCAGCATGTGGCCGACCTCGTGGAGGCCGATCGAGACGAGGATCCCGATGAAGAACAGCGTGAAGCCGATGGCGTACTGGAGGGCGTCCACGGTCGGTCAGGTTCCTCGCAAGGTGTCGATGGTGCGGGCTGCGGCATCGCGTGCCCAGGCGTCGGCGGCGAGGACGTCGTCGAGCGTGAGCTGCTCCCCCGAGAATACGTCGTGGTCCGCGAGCACCGTGCCGATCACGTCGACGATTCCCGGAAACGGCAGCTGGCCCTCGTGGAAGGCGTCGACGCACACCTCGTTGGCCGCGTTGTAGACCGCGGGCGCGGTGCCACCGCGACTCCCCGCCTCGCGCGCCAGCACCACCGCAGGGAACGCGCCGTCGTCGAGCGGCTCGAACCGCCAGTCGGCTGCTTCGGTCCAGTCGACCGGGGTCTCCGCGTCGGGGACCCGGTCGGGCCAGGACATCCCCAGCGCGATCGGCACCAGCATCGTCGGGAGGCCGATCTGCGCGACGACGGCTCCGTCGGTGAACTCGACCATCGAGTGGATGAGCTGCTGCGGGTGGACGACCACGTCGATCCGGTCGAACGGCACGTCGAAGAGCAGGTGCGCCTCGATCACCTCGAGGCCCTTGTTGACCAGGGTCGCCGAGTTCGTGGTGATCACCCGGCCCATCGCGAAGTTCGGGTGCGCGAGGGCCTGCTCGGGCGTGACCTCGGCCAGCTCGGCGCGGGTACGACCCCGGAACGGGCCGCCGCTCGCGGTCAGCACGAGGCGTCGTACCTCCTCGCGGCTGCCGCCGCGCAGGCTCTGCGCGATCGCGCTGTGCTCGCTGTCGACCGGCACGATCTGACCGGGTCGCGCGCGGTCCTTGACCAGCGGGCCGCCGATGATGAGCGACTCCTTGTTGGCCAGCGCCAGCGTCCGCCCGGCCTCCAGCGCAGCCAGGGTCGGCCGGAGCCCGACGGCCCCGGTGATGCCGTTCAGCACGACGTCGCAGGGCAGCCCGGCGGCCTCGACGGACGCCTCCTCGCCGAGTCCCGAGAACGCTGCCGGGTGCCGCGCGGTCACCTCGGCGACCTGCCGCTGGAAGAGCTCGGGGTTGCTGCCGCCCGCGGTGAGGCCGACGACGCGGAACCGGTCGGGGTTGGCCCGGACCAGGTCGAGCGCCTGGGTGCCGATCGACCCGGTCGAGCCGAGGATGACGACGTCTCTCACGCGGAGATCATCGCCGATCGGTTCACTCACCGAGCAATCGGTCGGCGGCCGCGTAGGGGTCGGCGTCACCCGCGATCACCGAGGAGGCCAGCTCGTCGATGCGGCCCCCCTCGTCGACCGCACCCCAACGCTCGCGCAGCGCGGCCATCGCGATCGCCTCGATCTCGTCGCGGGCGCGACGGACCCTGCGGCGGCCCAGCTCGCCGCTCTCCTCCGCCCAGGCCCGGTGGGCGTCGACGGCGTCGACGACCTCGGCCGCGCCGGTGCCCTCGGAGGCCACGGTCTTGAGGATCGGTGGCTTCCACGCGCCCTCGCGGCGCTCGGCCAGGGCGAGCATCGAGCGCAGGTCGCGCCTGACCTGGTCGGCCCCGTCGCGGTCGGCCTTGTTCACGACGTAGACGTCGCCGATCTCGAGGATCCCGGCCTTGGCTGCCTGGATGCCGTCGCCCATGCCGGGGGCGAGCAGCACGATCGTGGTGTCGGCGAGCCGGGCGATCTCGACCTCGCTCTGCCCGACGCCGACGGTCTCGACGAGGACGACGTCGAAACCGGCCGCGTCGAGGACCCGCAGCGCCTGCGGCGTCGCGCGGGAGACCCCGCCGAGGTGGCCGCGAGCGGCCATGGACCGGATGAAGACGCCGGGGTCGGTCGCGTGCTCGGACATCCGGATCCGGTCGCCGAGCAGGGCGCCGCCGGAGTACGGCGACGACGGGTCGATGGCGAGCACCCCGACCCGCAGGTCGCGGCGCCGCAGCTCGGCGACGAGCGCGTTGGTCGAGGTGGACTTGCCGACCCCCGGGGACCCGGTCAGCCCGACGACGTGGGCACCGCGGTCGGCGCGGTCGGCGCCGCCGGCGTGCGGCGCCAGCGCCGCCATCACCTCGCGCAGCTGCGGAGCGTCGTCCTCGACCTGGGAGATCAGCCGGCCGATCGCCCGGGCCTCGCCTTCGCGGGCCCGGGCGACCAGCTCGTCAGGCGTCTCAGCCCTGCGGGACACGCACGATCAGGGCGTCGCCCTGGCCGCCGCCACCGCACAGCGCGGCCGCGCCGACACCGCCGCCGCGGCGCTGCAGCTCGAGCGCGAGGTGCAGCACGACGCGGGCGCCGGACATGCCGACCGGGTGGCCGAGGGCGATCGCGCCGCCGTTGACGTTGACCTTGGCGTTGTCGAGACCCAGCTCGCGGGCCGAGGAGATGCCGACCGCGGCGAAGGCCTCGTTGAACTCGACGAGGTCGAGGTCGCTGGGGGCGATGCCCTCCTTCTCGCAGGCCTTCGCGGTGGCCGCGGCAGGCTGCAGCTGGAGGGTCGAGTCGGGGCCGGCGACCTGGCCGTGCGCGCCGATCTCCGCCAGCCACTGCAGGCCGAGCTCCTCGGCCTTGGCCTTGCTCATCACCACGACGGCGCAAGCACCGTCGGAGATCTGCGAGGCGGAACCGGCGGTGATGGTGCCCTCCTTGGAGAACGCCGGGCGCAGCTTGCCGAGGGACTCGGCGGTGGTGTCGCCGCGCACGCCCTCGTCCTCGCGGACGACGACCGGGTCGCCCTTGCGCTGCGGGATCTCGACCGGGACGACCTCGTCGTCGAAGGTGCCGTTCTTCCAGGCGACGGCCGCCTTCTGGTGCGACTGGGCGGCGAACTCGTCCTGCTCGTCACGGGTGAGGTTCTGGGCCGCGGCGTTGCACTCCTCGGTGAGCAGGCCCATCGCCTGCTGGGTGAACTGATCGAAGAGCGCGTCGTAGGCCATCGAGTCGACCAGGCTCACGTCGCCGAACTTGATGCCCTCGCGGGACTTCGGCAGGAAATGCGGGGCGTTGGTCATCGACTCCATGCCACCGGCGACGACCACGTCGACCTCACCGGCGCGGACCAGCTGGTCGGCGAGCGCGATCGAGTTGAGGCCGGAGAGGCAGACCTTGTTGATCGTGATCGACGGGACGTTCATCGGGATCCCGCCCTTGTGCGCGGCCATGCGGGCCGGGTTCTGGCCGGCGCCGGCCTGGATGACCTGGCCCATGATCACGTAGTCGACCTGGTCGGGGCCGACGCCCGCCTTCTCCAGCGCGCCCTTGATGGCGACGCCACCCAGGTCCGCGGCGGACAGGCTCTTGAGGCCGCCACTCAGGCGGCCGATCGGCGTACGAGCGCCGGCGACGATGACGCTGGGGTTGTCGGACATGTGGCCTCCGTGAAGAAAGGGATGAACCCTGGCGACGATACTCGCGGGTAGCGCCGACCGGCAGAGGGGTCCACGGCGGGTAGGTGAGGCCCGCGTCACACCGCCCGATGGGCACAATGACCGACATGAGCCTGAGCGACGTGCAGCACCTCTTCACCGCCATCGACCACGTGGGCATCGCGGTCCCCGACCTCGACGAGGCGATCGCGTTCTACTCCGGGACCTACGGCATGACCGTCGCCCACGAGGAGACCAACGAGGAGCAGGGCGTCCGCGAGGCAATGGTCCGCGTCGGTGACACCGACTCCTGCATCCAGCTGCTCGCGCCGCTCTCCCCGGACTCGACCATCGGCAAATTCCTCGACCGCAGCGGGCCCGGTCTCCAGCAGCTGGCCTACCGCGTCGCCGACATCGACGCCGTGAGCGCGACGCTGCGCGAGCGCGGGCTGCGACTGCTGTACGACGAGCCGAAGCGCGGCACCTCGAACAGCCGGGTCAACTTCATCCACCCCAAGGACGCCGGCGGGGTGCTGGTCGAGCTCGTCGAGCCGGCCGTCGACGCCCACCACTGACCCGCTCAGTCCCAGGTGAACCCGACCTGCTCCCCCGGCCGCAGCTGGGCGAGCCGGTCGGTGTCGGCGTCGACGACGACGGCGACGACGGGATAGCCGCCGGTCACCGGGTGGTCCGGGCCGAGCACGACGGGCTCCCCGCCGGGCGGGACCTGGATCGCGCCGCGCACGGCGCCCTCGCTGGGCAGCTGGCCGCCCGACGGCAGGTCGGCGGCCGGTTCGAGCCGGGCCCCGGTGAGGCGAAGGCCGACCCGGTCGGAGTCCGGGGCGACGGTCCAGGCGGTCGTCGTGAGCACGCCGACGTCGCGGACCCAGCCGTCCCGCGGCCCGCGGACGAGCCGGAGCACCGGGCGGGCGTCGTACTCCTGCGGCGGGACGGCGTCCACCCGGATGTCCTCGGCGGCGGCGTGCCCGACCGCGAGCCGGACGCCTCCGGCGAGCGGCTCCGGGCCGAGGCCGGCGAGGGTGTCCCGCGACCGAGAGCCGAGGACGGCCGGCACGTCGACGCCGCCGCGGACGGCGAGGTAGGAGCGCAGGCCCGACAGCGGTGGACCGAGCGCGAGGCGGGCACCGGGGCGCAGCGCGAGGACGGCGCCGGCCGGTTCGGGGCGGCCGTCGAGCAGCAGCGGCGCCGGCGCCCCGGTGACGACGACCCACGCGGTGCCGGCGACCGCCTCGACCTCGAGGCCGCCCAGCGTCACCTCGACCGCGGCGGCTCCGGCGGCGTTGCCGACCAGCCGGTTCGCCAGTGCGTACGACGAGCGGTCGGCCGCGCCCGACCGGCCGACGCCGATCGCGGCCTGCCCCGGCCGGCCGGCGTCCTGCACCAGCGCCAACCCCGCGCGACGCACCAGCAGCGCGGTCATGCCGCGGTCATGCCTCGACGAACCGGACGGTCGCGCCGGCGGCGAGCAGCGCCGGCGGGTCGCGGTCGAGGTCCCACATCGCGACCTCCGTGCGACCGATCAGCTGCCAGCCGCCCGGCGACGCGCGCGGGTAGACCCCGCTGAACTCCCCCGCCAGCCCGACCGCCCCCGCCGGCACCCGCGTGCGCGGGCTCTCCCGCCGCGGCACCGCCAGCCGCGGGTCGCCCCCCACCAGGTACGCGAACCCCGGCGCGAACCCCCCGAACGCCACCCGCCACGCCGTCCCCGTGTGCGCCGCCACCACCCCGTCCTCCCCCAGCCCCGTCAGCCGCCCCACCTCCCCCAGGTCGGGCCCGTCGTACGCCACCGGGATCTCGATCGGCGCGGTGGATAGTCCCTGACGAAAAGCACCCTGATCGGGCCGATCCAGGTGCTTTTCGTCAGGGACTATCGCCCCTGTGGCGACCTCCCGCAGTCGGTCGAGGGCGACACCGGGGCGGGCGACCAGCAGCACGGTTCGGGCGCCGGGGACGAGATCGTCGACCAGGTCGGTGAGGGCGGGGTCGGCGCGGAGGGTGTCGAGGCAGGTGACGACAGCGGCGGTGTCGGGGAGCTCGAGGAGCAGGGCGCGGTCGCCGTACGGCAGGACGTTCATGCGAACGGGAGCAGGGTGGCCCCGGCGTCCTGGAGGGCCGCGGTGACGGCGGCGGCGATCGCGGGCGCGCCCGGGGAGTCGCCGTGGATGCAGAGCGAGCGGACCTCACCGGCGCGGGCCAGGCGGACCGCCTGCTCAGCAGCGGACGCGGGGGCGTCGAGCACCGCACCCGGCTCGCCGCGCGGGACCAGCGTGCCGTCGGGCCGGTAGCCGCGGTCGGCGAAGCCCTCGGTCACCGTGGGCAGCCCGGCCTCGGCCGCGATCCTCAGGAGGAGCGAGCCGGGCTGGGCGAGCACGGGCATGCCGCCGTACTCGACGACCGCCTGGACCACCGCCCGCGCCTGGCCCTCGTGCGCGGCGACCGCGTGGTAGAGCGCGCCGTGCGGCTTCAGGTAGGCGACCCCGCCGCCGACCGCGCGGGCGATGCCGTCGAGGGCGGCGACCTGGTAGAGCACGTCGGCGGCCAGCTCGTCGGGCGGCACGTCGACGAACCTCCGGCCGAAACCGGCCAGGTCGCGATAGGCGACCTGGGCGCCGATCGTCACGCCGTTCTCCACCGCGCTCGCGCACGTACGACGCAGCGTCAGCGGGTCGCCCGCGTGGAACCCGCAGGCCACGTTGGCGCTGGTCAGGAACGGCATCAGCGCCGGGTCGTCGCCCAGCGTCCACCGCCCGAAGGACTCGCCCACGTCGGCATTGAGATCGATCTCCAGCACCTCGGCCACGCCCTTATCCTCGCTGAGACGCCTGCCACACTGTCGTCATCGGAGGGTTACCGACGGGTATCTTCCGTCCCGGCCGCTTCAGACCACGACCACAGGAGCCAATCCGTGCAGCACATCCTCGACGCCATCCTCGCCGAAGGAACCACCTCGGAGGACTTCGCGAACCTCGACCTGCCCGAGTCGTACCGGGCCGCGACGGTCCACAAGGACGAGGTCGACATGTTCGAGGGCGTGCCTTCGAAGGAGAAGGACCCGCGCAAGTCGATCCACGTCGAGGACGTGCCGCTTCCCGAGCTCGGTCCGGGCGAGGCGTTCGTGGCCGTGATGGCGTCGGCGATCAACTACAACACCGTCTGGACCTCGATCTTCGAGCCGGTCTCCACCTTCGGCTTCCTGGAGCGCTACGGCCGCGAGTCGGAGCTCGCCAAGCGCCACGACCTGCCCTACCACATCGTCGGCTCCGACCTGTCCGGCGTCGTGCTCAAGGTCGGGGCGGGCGTGACCAAGTGGAAGCCGGGCGACCGGGTCGTCGCGCACTGCCTGTCGGTCGAGCTCGAGTCTCCCGACGGCCACAACGACACGATGCTCGACTCCTCGCAGCGGATCTGGGGCTTCGAGACGAACTTCGGCGGGCTCGCCGACGTGGCGATGGTCAAGGCCAACCAGCTGATGCCGAAGCCCGAGCACCTCACCTGGGAGGAGGCCGCCTCCCCCGGCCTGGTGAACTGCACCGCCTACCGCCAGCTGGTCTCCGCCAACGGCGGCAACATGAAGCAGGGCGACAACGTGCTGATCTGGGGCGCGTCCGGCGGCCTCGGCGGCTTCGCGACGCAGTACGCCCTCAACGGCGGCGCCAACCCGATCTGCGTGGTCTCCAACGAGGAGAAGGCGGAGATCGTGCGCAACATGGGCGCGGACAAGATCATCAACCGCTCGGAGATGGACTTCAAGTTCTGGAACGAGGACGGCACCCAGCAGAACCCGAAGGAGTGGCTGCGCCTCGGCAAGGCCATCCGCGAGCTCACCGGCGGCGAGGACATCGACATCGTCTTCGAGCACCCCGGCCGCGAGACCTTCGGCGCCTCGGTCTTCGTCACCCGCAAGGGCGGCGTCATCACCACCTGCGCGTCGACCACCGGCTACCTGCACGAGTACGACAACCGCTACCTGTGGATGAACCTCAAGCGGATCATCTCCAGCCACTTCGCCAACTACCGCGAGTCGTGGGAGGCCAACCGTCTCATCGCGCAGGGCAAGATCCACCCCACCCTCTCGCGCACCTACCGGCTCGAGGACGTCGGCCAGGCCGCGCTCGACGTCCACCACAACCTGCACCAGGGCAAGGTCGGCGTGCTCACCCTCGCCCCGCAGGAGGGTCTCGGCGTGCTCAACGAGGAGCTGCGCGAGCAGCACCTCGACAAGATCAACCTCTTCCGCGGCGTCTGACGCACCCCGTCACGCCCCCTGCGATCCGTCGGAAGGCGGACGCGCAGGGGGCGTTTCGCCACTAGATTGCGGTCGTGGTCGACCGCTGGGCCGGTGTCGTCGGGCATCACGCCCGGCTGGTGCTCGCTGTCGCCGCGCTGGTGGTCATCGGCGCGGCGGTCTACGGCGCGGGCGTCTTCGACTCGCTCGGCCGCGGCGGCTTCGAGGATGCCGCGTCCGAGAGCCAGCGCGCCGCCGAGGTCGAGCGGTCGGTCTTCGGCAACCACGCGCCCGACGTCATCGCGATCTACTCCAGCGACGACCTGGGCATCGACGACGCCGACTTCCAGATCGCCGTCGAGGAGGTCGTCCTCCGCCTCGACGACCGGTCGGAGGTGGTGCGCACGTCGCCGGCGGTGGACGCGCCGCCGGAAACGTGGATCAGCTCCCCCGACGGTCACGCCGTGCAGGTGCACGTCTCGCTCGCGGGCGACAGCCTCAACGAGCAGCTCGACAACTACGACGAGATCGAGCCGCTGCTCCACGCCACCGGGCTCGAGACCGACCTCGCCGGCCTCTACCCCGCGCACGCCGACGTCAACGTCATCACCGAGGAGGACCTCAAGCAGGCCGAGCTGCTCTCCCTGCCGCTCGTCGTGCTCCTGGCGCTGCTCATCTTCGGCAGCCTGACCGCCTCGGCGATGCCGGCCCTGCTCGGCATCATCGCGCTGCTCACCTCGATTGCCGTGATGCGGCTGCTCACGCTCTTCACCGACGTCTCGATGTTCTCCATCAACGTCATCTCGCTGCTGGGCATCGGGCTCGCGGTCGACTACTCGCTGTTCATCGTCAGTCGGTTCCGCGAGGAGCTCGCACTGCTGCCACCCGACGACCCCGCCACGCCCCGACAGGCCGTGGCCCGCACCCTGGCCACCGCCGGCCGGACGGTGATGTTCTCCGGCCTGGTCGTCGCCGCGTCGATGTCGAGCCTGCTGGTCTTCCCGCAGGTCTTCCTCCGGAGTATGGGGTACGGCGGCATCGCGGCGGTCCTCATCGCGATGCTGGCCGCGATCACGGTGCTTCCCGCGATCCTCGTGCTGCTCGGCCGCCGGATCGACTCCGGGCGGCTCCCGTGGCGCCGCACGTGGGAGATGCCCGAGCCGGGCGGCGACCACGGCCGCTGGGCGAGCCTCGCCCGCGGCGTCATGCGGCACCCGGTCGCGGTGCTCGCGGTCACGGCGGTCGTGCTGCTCGCGATCGCCTCCCCGTTCCTCGGCGCGAGGTGGGGCGGCATCGACCACCGGATCCTGCCGGAGGACGCGCCGTCGCGGATCGCGGCGGACAAGCTGCTGGCGTTCGGGCCCGAGACCTCGATCGCGTCGGCCGTGCTGCAGGACACCGACGCCGCCGCGGTGTCGTCGTACGTCGCCGCCGCCGAGGACGTCGAGGGCGTCCGCCAGGCGGTGGTCCTCTCCCAGGACGGCGAGGACGCGCTGGTGCGGGTGGTCTGGGACGGCAACAGCCAGTCCGAGGCGTCACAGGAGATCGTCGAGGACCTGCGCGCCATCGAGCCGGAGACCGGCACGGCGTTGGTCGGGGGCCTCACCGCCGACACCGTCGACCTGATCGCCTCCGTGCACGGTCACCTACCGCTCATGGGCGGCATCGTGCTCGTGGTGATGATGGTGCTCCTGTTCGTCGCCTTCGGATCGCTGGTGCTGCCGGTCAAGGCGATCGTGATGAACGCCTTCTCGATCACCGCCTCCTTCGGCGTCGTGACCTGGATCTTCAACGACGGCCACCTCTCCGGCCTGCTCGGCTTCACCTCGCCCGGCTTCCTCGAGGCGACGAACCCGATCCTCATGCTGGCGATCCTGTTCGGGCTGTCGATGGACTACGAGGTGTTCCTGCTGTCGCGGGTGCGCGAGCGGTGGGACGCGACCGGCGACCACGAGCTCGCCGTCGCCAGCGGCGTCCAGTCGACCGGACGGATCATCACCTCGGCGGCGCTGCTGCTCGGTGTCGTCATCGGCGCATTCGCCACCGGCGACATCGTGCTGATGAAGATGCTCGGGGTCGGGATGGTGGTCGCGCTGGTCGTCGACGCCACCATCGTCCGCGCGCTGATGGTGCCGGCGACCATGGCCCTGCTCGGCCGCCTCAACTGGTGGGCGCCGGAGCCGCTGCGCCGCTGGTGGGAACGCCACGGCTTCCGCGAGGGTACGGCACACCTCGCACCCGCCGGGCTCGCCACGGGTGCCCTGCCGCCGCCCCCGGCGCTCCCTCCGTCATCGCCGCTCCCACCGCCCCCGCCACCCCCGGCACCGTCGCCACCGCCGCCCGCAGCCGCGCCCGTCCTCGGCAGCGACCTCGGTCAGCAGCTGCGCGCCACCGGTCCGCTCCCGCTCCGGGCCGCGGTGCAGGCCGTCGCCGACATCACCCGGGCGCTCGCCGACCACCCGCCGCCCGGCGGTGCCCACGGCGAGATCCGTCCGGGAGCGGTGATCCTCCAGCCCGAAAGCAGCCGACCGCAGGCGATCCTCACGCCGCCGACCCGTGCCATCGGACCCGACCCGGCCTACGCACCGCCGGAGCCGTTCCTGGGACCCACACCCGCCGCCGACGTCTACGCCCTCGGCTGCCTGCTGTGGACGGCGGCCACGGGCGAGCCTCCGTTCAGCGGGTCCACCTTGGAGGCGGTGCGCGAGGCGCACCGGACCGAGCGGGTGCCGCAGCTGCCCGGCCGCGAACCGCTGACGCTCGCCACCAACCGGGTGCTGCGGCTCGCGCTCAGCAAGGACCCGATGCGCCGCTACTCGGGGGCCGAGGCGCTCCACCACGACCTGGCCGTCGCGCTCGAGCTGCCCGACCTCTCCCCGGCCGCCCCGATCTCGGCGAGGTGACGAGCCCGAAAACAGTGGGTGGGGGGTGGGGATTCGCGAACCGATCAGCGATCATGGACCGGACTCCGCACTACCCGACCGCAAAGTGAGCCTCCCCCGCATGAGCGACCAAGGTCTGTCCATCTTCGACGACGAGCCCGGCCGGAACCCGGCCGACGCCGACCCGAAGAGCTCCCCACCCGACAACGAAGCGACCCAGGTGATGCCCGTGACCCCGTCCGCCCCCTCGACCCCCGCGTCGCCCCCGCCCGCCGCGCCACCGCGGCCGGCCCCGGCGGGCCCGCCGGGAGCCTCGACGGCAGCCCTGCCGGTGGTGCGCCGCGGTGGCTACGACCAGGCGGCGGTGGACGCCCAGATCCGTCAGCTGGCCAGCGAGAAGGCGGCGCTCGGAGCGAGCCTGACCGAGTCGGAGCAGCGGGTCATCGAGCTCGAGGAGGCACTCGCCAAGGCGAAGGCAGAGCTCGCGGAGACGGACAACCCGTCGTACGCCGGTCTGGGGGGCCGGGCGAGCGCCATGCTGCGCCTGGCCGAGGAGGAGGCCGACGAGATCCGTGCGGGCGCCGAGCGCGACGCCGCCGAGATCCTCGACCAGGCCACCCGCGACGCCAAGGCGATCCGGGCCGAGGCTTCCCGCGAGGCCGAGGACATGCGCGCGGTGCAGCTGCGCGAGCTGGAGGAGAACCGCACCCGGCTGCTGGCCGACGCCGAGCAGGAGCTCGCGCTGGCGCGCAGCACGGCGGCCGACGAGCGCGCGGCCGCGAAGCGTGAGGCCGACCAGCTCCGCCTCGCCGCCGAGCAGGAGGCCAGCGAGCTGCGCAGTGCCATCCAGCGCGAGGTCGAGCAGGCCCGCGCCGCAGCCGACCGCGAGGTCCAGGAGGCCCGCCGGATGCTCGCCGTGGAGAAGGAGCGGCTCGCCCGCGAGGCCACCGACCACCACAACACCGCGGTCGCCGAGACCCGGCGCCTGGTCGAGGAGGCCGAGCAGCGGGCGACGAGCGCCGAGCAGCGCGCGGCCGAGGCGTCCCGGCAGGCGACCGAGAACCGTGCCGCCGCCCAGGCGGAGTCCGAGGCACTGGTCAGCCGGGCCCGCCGCGAGGCCGAGCAGATCGTTGCCTCCGCGCGCACCCAGGCCGACGCGATCACCAGCAGCGGCGAGGCCGAGGCGCAGCGTCAGCTGGCCGCCACCCGCGCCGAGCTCGAGCGCGTCACCAAGCGCCGCGACGCCATCACCGCCCAGCTCGCCTCGCTCGCCGAGCTCGTGGCCGGCTTCGACGCGAACGACTCCGAGGACAAGAGTTGAGCTTCGGCCGGCGGCGGACGGCCGCCCAGGGGGAGGGTGAGTCCACCGCCGGCCAGCAGGCTGGTGAGAGCGCTGTCGTCGACGAGGGCGCCCTCGTCGACGGCGCGGCCGCCGTACCCGCGTCCGCCTTGCCGTACGGCGAGCTCGGCGCGCCCTTCGACCGGAAGTCGCCGTTCTACCTCGGCTTCGTCGGCGGCCTCGGGCTGCTGCTCGCCTACTGGCTGTTCCAGGCGCTGATCGGCATCGGCTCGGTGCTGATGCTCGTCGTGGTCTCGTTCTTCCTCGCCGCCGGCCTGAACCCGTCGGTCGAGTTCCTCGAACGGCGCGGCATCCGGCGCTCCTACGCCTGCGCCCTCGTCATCGTGGCGGCGCTCGGGATGCTCGCGCTCTTCGTCGTCGCGATCGTTCCCGTCATCGCCGACCAGATCCGCACCCTCACCGACAACGCGCCGATCTGGCTCGACCAGCTCGAGGAGAACAAGCGGGTCCAGGAGCTCAACGAGGAGTACGAGATCGTCGACAAGGCCAAGGCCTTCGTCACCGACGGCGACTTCATCTCCACTCTCTTCGGCGGCGCACTCGGCTTCGGGCTCAAGATCGTCTCGGCGCTCTTCAACGCGTTCATCATCATCGTCCTGACGCTCTACTTCCTCGCCTCGCTCAAGACCACCACCCACGCGGTCTACCGGCTCGCCCCGGCCTCCCGGCGCGACCGGGTCGAGAAGCTCGGCGACAAGATCATCAGCAACATCGGCGGCTACGTCTCCGGTGCCTTCGTCGTCGCCCTCTGCGCCGGCATCACCTCGCTGATCTTCCTGTCGTTCACCGAGGTCCGGGAGTACGCCGTCGCGCTCGCCTTCGTGGTGGCCGTCCTCGACGTGATCCCGATGATCGGGGCCACCCTCGGTGCCGTCGTGGTGTGCGCGATCGCGTTCGCCACCGACGTCAAGAGCGGCATCGCGGCGGTCATCTTCTACGTGGTCTACCAGCAGGTCGAGAACTACGTGATCTACCCGCGGGTGATGGGTCGCACCGTCGACCTCCCGGGTGCCGTCATCGTGATCGCGGCGCTCGTGGGCACCGCGCTGCTCGGTGTGGTGGGCGCGTTGCTGGCGATCCCCGCGGCTGCCGCGGTGCTGCTGGTGATCAGGGAGGTCGTCGTCAAGCAGCAGGACCTGCGCTGAGGCCGGCCCGGCCCCGACCGCGTCAGAACTTCGGCGCGAACCAGCAGGCGGACACGGAGGGGGCCGGGCTCCGCAGGCGCCATCTCTCCGCGCTGGTCACCGGCCTGGTCGCGACCGCCCTCGGGCTGGCCTGGGCCGGGCGACCGACGATCTGGTACGACGAGGCGGTCACACTCAGCCTGCTGGAGCGGCCGTTCGGCGACACCTGGACCGTGCTGCGCGAGATCGACGCCGTGCACGGCGCCTACTACGTGGCGCTCCGCGGGTGGAGCCTGCTGGCGGGCGACTCGATCGAGGCGGTGCGGGCGTTCAGCGCGCTCGGCGTGGGGGTCACCGCCGCGGCCGTCGTGCTGCTCGTCGCGCGGCACCAGCGGCTGCGCACCGCGGTCGCGGCGGGCCTGGTCTGCGGCATCGCGCCCGGGCTCGCCTGGACCGCGCTCGACGGCCGGAGCTATGCCTGGTCGGCCGCGTTCGCCGTACTCGCCACGCTGGCGCTGGAGAACGCCTGCCGCAACCGCAAGCGCCCGCGCGACTGGGTCCTCTACGGCGCCGTCTGCGTGCTCGCGTGCTGCTGGCACCTCTACCTGGCGCTGCTGGTCGTGGGGCACGGCGCTGCGGTGATGGTCGGCTTCCCCAAGGGCCGGGTCCCGTGGACCCTCACCGCGGTCGGCACCGCGATCGCCGGCGTGCCGATCGGCCTGGTCGCCTGGAGCCAGCGCGACCAGGTCGCGTGGCTGACCGACACCAACTACTCCGGCGACCGGATGCTGCTCAACCAGCTCGCCAGCGGGCAGGCGGCCGACCCGGACTGGTTGCGGTGGGTGTTCGCGATCGGGCTGATCGCGTTCGCCCTCCTCGGCATCGCGAAGCTCTGGCGGAAGAGTCGGCGCTGGCTGCCCTCGGTGCTCGCCCTGTGGGGCGGTGTGCCGACGGTCGTGGCCGTCGTCTGTGCCGTCGTCGCCGACGGCGGCATGCACCCGCGCTACGTCACGTTCGCCGTCCCGGCCTACGCGATCGCCGCCACGGTCGGCGCGTTCGCGCTGCCGAGGTGGACGCCGGCGGTCGCCGCGGTCGCGGGACTGGCCGTCGTCGTGCCGATCCTGGTCGCGCAGCGCGGGGAGAGCGCCAAGCCCGACGACCTGCGCCGGCTCAGCGCGACTGCGGCGGAGGTCGACGCCGACGCCGTCTACTTCACCGTGCCGAAGGCGCGCAGCATCGCGGCCGCCTACCCGGAACCGTTCGAGGACGAGGTCGACATCTCCGCGGACCCCGACCCCGAGCTGGACCCGTTCTTCCCGACCATCCGTGACGCCGAGACGATCAAGGGCGTCGACGTCGACGGCCTGCGCGTCCTCGTCTACGGCACCCGCAACGACCGTGCCGCCGACCGGCTGCGCGAGCTGGGGTGCCGGTCCGAGCCGGTGACCACCGACCGCCACTTCGTCGTCACGCTCTTCACCTGCCCGAGCCTCAGCCCTGCGGCCCGATGAACGAGTCGATCATCGCGCCCCTGCCGCCCGTCGGTCCGTAGACCACGGCCGGGATGCCGTTGTGGGCCCAGGGCTTCACGCCCGCAGCAACCATCTCCTTGGCGCCGCCGACGAGGTGGACCGTGCCTCCGGCGCAACCGGTCTCGTAGACGGTGCGGGTGTAGGTGTCGCCGGGCACACCGGTGGCGAGCACGACGAACTCGTGCGGCTGGTAGTCACAGTCGACCTGTTGAACCGGCGCCGCGTCCTGCGCGGCGAGGGCGTCGGCGGCCGCTTCGGGAGCCACCTTGGCCGCGTAGGAGAGCCGGAAGGTGCCGTCCTCGACGATATTCGGGCTCTCCACCACGCGGTAGGCACACACCCAGGCGTACGGCGGACCGTCGTCGCCCGAGTCGAAGAACCCGGTCGTGGCCTCCGGCACGCCGGGATAGGTGTGCTGGCAACGGGTCGGCTCGCCACCGCGGGCGGTGGCGAGGATCCGCGAGCGGAGACCGGCATCGGTCGTCCCGACGGTGACGGTCACTCCCTCGACCTCGATCGTCTCCTGGACGTAGCCGTTGTCGTACTCGTACGTCCCTGGCTCGACGCCGGCGCCCAGCCAGGCGTACGGGGCCGACGGCTCCCACGCGTTCGGGACCAGCGCGCACACGTCGGTGGCACCGATCGGCCGTCCGACCCATCCACGGTCGCCGGACGTTCGCAACCGGCGCCCGTCAGGACCGATCATCGCCTCCGGATAGCAGGCCGTCCCGTCGTCGAAGGGCGCACCGCCGTACCCCCAGTCGGCGGGAACGTCGACGGCGACGCCGCCCCAGTACTCGGTGCGCCACTCGTCGGTGCTCGTCGGCGTCACGTCCGCCGAACCCTCGTCGACCGTCGAGGGCCCCTGCGCCGGATCATCCCCGCCAGTCGCGACGGCGGCGCCGCCCACGGCCAGCGCGACCGCCGCCGCGGCGCCCACCACGCTCCAGCGGGTGCGGCGACGCCGCCGCACCTCCCCCCGCGCCCGGTCCGCGACCGGTGCGGTCACGTCGGCCTCGGCCGCGTGCCGCTCGAGGCTCGTCCGCAACGTCGCTCGCAGCTCCTGCTCGTCCATCACGACTCCTCCGCACTATCAGCGCTGTCGACGCCGTCGACGCTGTCCAGCTCGCGACGCAGGGCCGCGAGCGCCCGGTGGACGTGGGAGCGCACGGTCGGCTCGGCGACGTCGAGGATGGTCGCGATCTCGGCGTACTCGAGGTCCTCGTAGAACCGCAGCACGACCGCCGCGCGCTGCTGCGGGGGCAGCGCGGAGCACATCCGCCAGACCGCGTCGTTCTCCACGACCCGCTGCGCCGGGTCGGTGACCGTCGCGTCCCGCACCAGGGCGACGGGCGACTCGCGCCGTCCGCTGCGCCGCCAGGCCGAGATGTGCGCGTTGACGACCATCCGGCGCACGTAGGCGTCGGGGTCGTCGCGCCGGCTGATGCGCGACCACTTCTCGCACGCGCTCACCAGCGCCGACTGCACGGCGTCCTCGGCCGCCTGCTGCGAGCCGGTCACCAGGTAGCCGAACCGCAACAGCGCGGGCACCCGCGCCTCGACCCACGCGTCGAACCCTGGCTCAGCCGCGGTCGCGCGATCGGTCACTCCCACATCCACGCACGACTCACGCCGTCAGACCGGGATCTGTTGCACCTCGACCGCGGATTTCTCGCCGAGCTTGACGCCGACCACGCCGAGGACGATGAGGACACCGCCCACCAGCTGCCAGGCGCCCGGGAGCTGGCCGAGGAGCACCCAGGCCCACAGCACGGCGGCCACGACCTCCGAGAGCGCGACGAACGACGCCAGCCGCGACCCGAGCATCCGGGCGGCGGTGATGCCGGCGACGTAGGACAGGGCGGCGGTCAACAGGCCGAGCAGCAGCAGCGGCACCCACCAGGACACGTCGATGCCGGCGTACTCCACCGTCGTGGCCTCGACGTCCATCGGGAGCAGGCCGACCAGGGCGAGCAGGCCGAGCACCGCTCCCCCGACCACGAGCCCGGCTGCGGCGAGCGTCATCGGCGGCAAGCCGTTGCCCTCGTCGGCCGAGATGACGAAGTACGCCGCACACCCGACCATCGCCCCGAAGGCCCACGCCACGCCGCCGGGGTGCAGGCCGAAGCCGGCGACCACGTCGAGCACCAGCAGCAGGCCGACCGCGGCGACGGCGGCGCCGCCGATCGTCAGCCGGCCCGGACGCTCCTGGTGACGCAGCCAGAGCCAGACGACGACGGCTGCCGGCGCTGTGAACTCGATGAGCAGCGCCGGGCCGACCTCGAGATGGTCGAGGGCGGCGAAGAAGCAGAACTGCGCCCCCGCCACGCCGAGCACGCCGTACAGCAGGACGACCGGGAGGTTGCGCCGCACGAGCTCCCAGCGGCCGCGCAACGCGACCAGCCCGAACGGGAGGACGACGAGGGCCCCGCCCGCGATCCGGAGCAGCACGACGGCTCCCGCGCTCCAACCGGCGTCGAGCAGCGGCGAGGCCAGTGCGCCGGACAGGCCGAACGAGACGGCGGACAGCATCGCGACCGCGAACCCCGTCGCGGTCCGCGGCACCGCTACGGGTGCGTCATTAGTCATCGTCGCCATGACTCATGACGCTATCGGTGCGTGCGGTAACCTGTCAACGTGGTTTTTGCTCATGACACCGCCGTCGCGCTGCAGTCGGCGGTGACCCTCGTGAACTCCGACCTCGAGCCGGTCTCGCTGACGACCGCCGAGGAGCTCGCGGCGTTCCTGTCGGACCACGGCTACACCGGCCGGCACGACGGCGACCAGGCCGAGCTCGATGCCGTACGGGCGATCCTGCCGCAGCTGCGCGAGCTGCTGACGGCCGATCGCGACCGAGCGGCGGAGCTGGTCAACGCGATGCTGTTCCAGGCCAAGGCGCTCCCCCAGCTCGAGCGCCACGACGACTACGACTGGCACCTCCACGCAGTGGCGCCCGACCGTCCGCTCGCCGACCGGATCATCGTCGAGACCGCGATGGCGATGGTCGACGTGATCCGGGCCGACGAGCTCTCCAGGCTCGGCATCTGCGCCGATGACGACTGCGAGGGCCTCGTGCTCGACCTGTCGCGCAACCGGTCCCGCAGGTTCTGCTCGACGGCGTGCGGCAACCGAAATGCAGTCGCGGCCTACCGAGCACGGCAGGCCGCGAACTGACTCACGGTCGGATCGGGTCGATCAGCTGGTGCAGGTCGACGCGATGATCTTCTTCGGGCGGGAGAGCTTCTTCAGCGCGTCGCGCTTGGCCTTGGCGCGGGTACGGGCGAAGTCGGAGGCGTAGCGGGTCACGAAGCCGTCCTGGTTGACCTTGACCGCAGTGGCGGCGCAGCCGTTGCGCACCCAGACGGTGACGGTGCAGCGACCGGGGTACTGCGAGTTCGCCTTGCACTCCCGCTTGGCCTTCGACTTGGCGGCCCGCTTCGTGCGGTAGTTGTAGGAGATGCCCCATGCCTGGTCGACACTGATGGCGATGGAGCCGTAGAGGTTGCGCACCTGACGCTGCGAGTCGGCGGCGGGCGCAGCGCTCGAGGTGGTGGGCGAGGCGACCATCACGCCCAGGGCGACGATGGCGGCAACAGCAGAGATGGAGAACAGTCGGAGAGTCCGCGTCAAGGTTGTCATGGACGCCTGTCTACCCCAGCCTCCGACGCCGTACACCTGGATTCCCGACGGTTCACCCGAGGTTCAGTCCACGAACCTGCGCAGCACCTCGAGGAAGACCTTCGGCTGCTCGGAGTGCACCCAGTGACCGGCGCCCTTCACGGTGACCCGGCGGACCTTGGGGAAGTACCGCTCCATGGCGTCGGCGTGGTCGTCCTGCACGTAGCGGGACTGGGCGCCGCCGATCCACAGCACCGGGCCGTCGTACGGCGCCATCCCGTCGAGCTCCGCCTCGGGCCAGCCGCCGATCTCACCGATGGCATCGCGCAGCAGCTCGAGGTTGGGCTGCCAGTGCCACTCGTCGCCGCTGCGGCGCAGGTTCTGCAGCAGGAACCCTCGCACCGTCGGGTCCGGCACCGCCTCCACGAGCGCGGCGTCGGCCTCGCTGCGCTCCGCGAGCGCGTCGAGGTCGATCGCCAGCATGGCGTCGATGTAGCCGACGAACTCGGAGGCGTGCCGGTAGGCCACCGGCGCCACGTCGACCACGCAGAGCCGCTCGACCAGCTCCGGGTGCCGCAGCGTGAGCGCCATCGCGGTCTTGCCGCCCATCGAGTGCCCGACGAGGGCGACCGGGTCGTCGGCGTCGAGCAGCTCGGCCACCTGGTCGGCGGCGTCGAGGAAGCTGAACCGTTCGCTCCACGGGGAGCGGCCGTGGTCGGGCATGTCGACGAGCAGCACCCGGTGGTCGGCCGACAGCGCCTTCGCGTGCTGGGTCCAGTTCCGCCCCTGGCCGAAGAGGCCGTGGCAGAAGACGATCCGGCTGCCGTGGTCGCCGTACGACGTGGTGTGGAGCGGCACGAGGACCAGTCTTCCAGGCGTGCGGGAGGGGTCAGCCAGCGGACACACCACCCCTCTTCCTGCGCAGAACGCCGTCATGGGTCAAGATGGAGCCTCAGGTCAGGCACCCGAACACTGCACCCGACATTGGGGGAGAAGTCTTGCGAACCGCTTCGTACGTCCGCGCCATGCTCGCGCTGGCCGCCGCACTCGTGCTCGGCGGCACGCTGCTGGCCGCGCCCGCCACCTCGGTCACGCCCACCCGCGTGGCCGCCGTGCAGGTGAGCGCCAAGGCCCCCGGCTGCATGCCCTACAAGTGCTGGGCGGCCATCTCGTTCAACACCGAGACGCTGCGCAGCGGCTGGACCCAGAACAAGCAGTGGGGCAGCAAGAAGAAGGCCGTGCAGTCGGCCTTCGCGCACTGCAAGAACCGGCCGGTCAACGAGGGCCACCGCGACGCCTGCAAGTCTCCCGAGGGCCGCAAGGCCTACAACCAGGGCGGCTGCGTCGCCGTGGCCTGGCGGGTCAAGGACGGCAACCTGGTCGAGTGGGCGGTCGGCAAGTCGCTCGGCCCGATCGTCGCCCAGCGCAAGGCTCGCAAGGCCGTCCGCGGCGAGGGCACGGTCGACTCGGGCTACGCCTGCCCGCCGCGCCGCGGCCGGTAGCACCTCGATCCACGAGAGCGGCCCCGCACCCGGAACGGGTGCGGGGCCGCTTCGTCGTACGACGCGCTCGGCTCAGGCGCCGTAGTCGTGGAAGCCCTTGCCGGTCTTGCGGCCCAGGGCGCCCTCGGCGACCTTCTGCTCCAGCAGCGGGGCCGGCGCGAAGCCGGGCTCCTTGAACTCGGCGTAGAGCTCCTGCTGGATGGCCAGCGACACGTCGTTGCCGACCACGTCGAGCAGCTGGAACGGTCCCATCGGGAAGCCGGCCTGCTCCTTGATCGCGTCGTTGATCTCGTCCATCGTCGCGGCGCCGGACTCCAGGAGCGTCACCGCGTCGTTGAGGTAGGGGAAGAGCAGGCAGTTGACGATGAAGCCGCTGCGGTCGCTGCAGGAGACGGCGACCTTGCCGACTCTCGCGCACAGCGCCAGCACGGTCTCGTTGACGTCGGCGTCGGTGTCGACGGTCGTGACGACCTCGACCAGCTTCATGATCGTCGCCGGGTTGAAGAAGTGCATGCCGATGACCGACTCGGGGCGGTTGGTGGCCTCGCCGAGCTTGGTGATGGGCAGCGAGGACGTGGTCGTCGCGAGGATCGCACCCGGCTTGCAGATGCGGTCGAGGTCCTTGTAGAGCTGCGTCTTGATCTCGAGGTCCTCGGCGATGGCCTCGACCACGAGGTCGACGTCGGCGAGCGCCTCGCGCTCGGTGGCGCCGCTGAGCCGGCCGAGCACGGCGGCCTTGGCGTCCTCGTCGAGCTTGCCCTTCTCGACCAGCTTGGAGAGGCCCTTGTCGATGAACTTCACCACGCCGGCGACCTTGTCGTCGCCGCGGCCGACGAACACGACGTCGTAGCCGGCCTGCGCGAAGACCTGGACGATGCCCGAGGCCATGGTGCCGGTGCCGACCACGCCGACCTTGGTGATCTCGTGCTTGAGCTCCGGCGCGGCACCGTCGCCGCCGGCGCCCTCCTCGGCGAAGGTCCGGCCCTCGTCGGCGAGCCGGTCGAGCAGCTCAGCCGGCTGGTGCAGGTGGTCGCCGGTCTCGGCGTAGCGCGCGGCGAGCTGGTCACGGACGGTGGCGGCGCCGAGCTCGTCGATCACGGTCAGCGGGCCCTGGGGGTAGCCGCAGCCGAACCGCATCGCGGCGTCGATGTCGGGAGCGGACGCGTACGAGGCCTCGTACATGCGCACCGCGTGGTTCAGGTACGGCAGCACCAGGGTGCTGAAGATCTGCTCGTTGGTCAGCGTCATGTAACGCAGTGTGACAAATTCTGAGCGGACTCGTACTCGTTGGTAACTATGCGAGACGGGTGACCGCGCCCCTGTAGGTTGGGCGACCGTGAGACTCGTCGTCGCTCGCTGCCAGGTGGACTACGCCGGCCGCCTCACCGCCCACCTCCCGATGGCCACCCGGGTGTTGATGATCAAGGCCGACGGATCGGTGCTGGTGCACTCCGACGGTGGCTCCTACAAGCCGCTCAACTGGATGTCGCCGCCGTGCACCGTGCGTGAGGGGACGACGGAGGACGGCGTCGCCGAGTGGACGGTCACGGCGAAGGCGGCGAAGGGGGCGACGCCCGACACGCTGCGGATCCTTATCGAGGAGATCCTCCACGACTCGAGCCACGAGCTGGGGATCGATCCCGGCCTGCAGAAGGACGGCGTGGAGAAGCACCTCCAGGAGCTGCTCGCCGAGCACCCGGGCACGTTGATGCCAGGGCTGTCGCTCGTGCGTCGGGAGTACCCCACCGCCATCGGCCCGGTCGACCTGATGTGCCGCGACGCGGACGGGGTGAGCGTCGCCGTCGAGATCAAGCGGCGGGGGGAGATCGACGGCGTGGAGCAGCTGACCCGCTACCTCGAGCTGCTCAACCGCGACCCCCTGCTGGCGCCCGTGCGCGGCATCTTCGCTGCACAGGAGATCAAGCCGCAGGCGCGGGTGCTGGCGGGCGACCGCGGCATCACCTGCGCGCTGGTGGACTACGACGCCCTGCGGGGGCTCGACGATCCGACCGACCGGCTGTTCTGAGCTTCCTAGGCCGTACGCCGCGCGACTAGCAGCGCCTGCGCCGTGCGCGCGACCAGGCCCTGCTCGTCGTACACCGACGACGTGGCGAGCCCGACGCTCCCCGACGCCAGCGTCGTCTCGGCGTCGAGGCAGAGCCACTCGCCCACCGGTGGCCGCAGCACGTGCACGGTGAGCTCGGTGTTGAGGAACTGCCACTCGCCGGGGTCGAGGGCCGACGAGACGCCCGAGGCGGAGTCGGCCGTGGCCAGGAGACGCGGCACCGGCGACCACGGCTCGTCGTCCACGAGGGCGACGCGCGGCCGCATCCAGGCGGTCGCCCGGCCCTCGTGCACCTCCCCCGACACCCACCGCCACTCGGTGGCGTCGAGGTAGCCGCCGCTCCAGGTGTCCGGGAACGACCGGTGGGCCCCGTCCCCCGGGCCGTGCACCGGCCCCGCCGGGTCGTCGGCGGCCTTCGCCTCGGCCGCCGGGAACAGCCAGGCGGACGCCTTCGCCACCGGTCGCTCGGCCGTGAGCACGGCCTCGACGAGACCCACCGAGCGGCCCGAACGCTGCACGCTGGTCGTGACGGTCAGCGGCGCGACCGGAACCGGACCGAGCAGGTCGACGGTGATCCGGCCGATCAGCCGCCCCTCGGCCGCGGGCGACGCTTCGATCGCGCGCGCCAGGAGCGCCGCCGGCGGCCCGCCGTGCTGGACGCCGGGGCCCCAGGCGGACGACGTCGCGTACTGGGAGTCGAAGGAGCCGTCGGTCGCGGACAGGTAGAACGCGTCAGCCACGCGTCACTCGGGACTCGGCTCGTCGCCGGTCGGGGCTGCCGGGCCGCCGGGCCGCGCCGCGCTCTGCGCCTCGGCGATGGCCTCCTGGACCGCGCGGTTCGCCTCCTCCGTCTCCGGCACCGACGTCATCGGCTCACTGGGACCCATGTCGACCCGGGTCGCGGGACCACCGGTCTCCTTGGGGATGCCGGCGATCTCGTGGATCGAGGAGCCCAGACCCTCGAGCGCCTTGGTGATCTCCGAGGGGATGACCCAGACCTTGTTGGCGTCGCCCTCCGCGATGCGCGGCATCATCTGGAGGTACTGGTAGGCCAGCAGCGCCTGGTCGGGCTGCCCGTCGTGGATCGCCTGGAACACCGTCTGGATCGCCTGGCCCTCGCCCTGCGCGCGCAGGATCTGCGCCTCGCGCTCGGCCTGGGCGCGGAGGATCTGGGCCTCGCGCTCACCCTCGGCATTGAGGATCGCCGACTGCTTGTTGCCCTCGGCGGTCAGGATCGCGGACTGCCGCTGACCCTCGGCGGTGAGGATGAGCGCCCGCTTGTCGCGGTCGGCGCGCATTTGCTTCTCCATCGCGTCCTTGATCGACGGCGGCGGGTCGATGCCCTTGATCTCGACGCGCTTGACCTTGATGCCCCAGCGACCGGTGGTCTCGTCCAGCACCGCCGACAGCCCGTTGTTGATCGACTCGCGGCTCGTCAGCGTCTGCTCGAGATCCATGCCACCGATGATGTTGCGGAGGGTCGTCATCGTGAGCTGCTCTATCGCGGCGATGTAGTTGGAGATCTCGTACGTCGCGGCGATCGGGTCGGTCACCTGGAAGTAGATGACCGTGTCGATGTCGACCGTCAGGTTGTCCTCGGTGATGGCGGCCTGCGGCGGGAAGCTCACGACCTGCTCGCGGAGGTCGATCACGTAGCGGACCTTGTCGATGAACGGCACCACGAAGTTGAGGCCGGCCGGCAGGGTCTCCTTGTACTTCCCGAAGCGCTCGACGACACCGGCATAGGCCTGCGGCACGACGCGGATCGCCTTCGCGACCAGGACGATCACGAAGAGCAGCAGGAGGGCGAGCAGGATCAAGATCACCACGGGGAGCTCCTTCAGCTAGGGGTGTCGTAGACGGGTCGGACGTGTGCGGTGGCGCCGACGATCTCGATGACCTCGACGGTGCGGCCGGCCTCGATGCCGGACTCGGCCCCGGGCGAGACGGCCAGCCAGCTCTCGCCGCCGATCTTCACCCGCCCCGGGCTGTGCAGGGCGATGGTCTCGGTGACGACGGCCTGCGCGCCGACCAGGCTGGCGGGACCGAGGGCGAGCTCCGGACCGCCGTGCAGCCGCTTCACCAGCGGCGGCCGGACCGACGCCAGCAGCAGGAGCGACACACCGGCCGCGGCCAGGACCTGCACCACGACGCTGTCGGTGACCAGGGCGGTCCCCATGCCCGCAAGTGCCCCGCCCGCGAGCATGAGCAGGAACAGGTCCATGCTCAGCATCTCCGCGACCCCGAGCACGATGGCGACACCGAGCCACGTCTCCCAGAGGTGGTCACCCAACCAGTCCATGCTCAGACCCTAGTGTCCCGGGCCCAGTCGCGCCCGCGCCTAGGCCGCGCTGAGGTACGGTCAGGCTCCAGACGTCCGGCGTACGGTGGCGCGGTGCTACCGCTCCCGACGTCGCGCCTCCGCTTCCGCGAGATGACCGACTCCGATCTGCCGGACATCGCGAGCCTGGACCTCGGCGGCTCGCGCGGACCCGCCGGTTGGATCGCGTGGAACCGCCGCAACTACGAGGAACACGGGTTCGGGCTGTGGGTCGTCGAGACGCATGACGGTGGGTTCGTCGGCGACTGCGGCCTCACCCTGCAGGAGGTCGAGGGCACCTGGCTGGTCGAGGTCGGCTGGCACGTCCGATCGGACCTCAGGAGGCAGGGGTACGCCACGGAGGCCGCGGAGTCGGTGAAGAACGCTGCGCGCGCCGCTGGTGTCGAGCACCTGATCGCGATCATCCGCCCGCACAACACTCCCTCGCAGCGCGTGGCCGCGAAGATCGGGCTCGTCCTCGAGCGTGAAGTGGAGAAGCGCGGAGGTCCGGCCCTGGTCTTCGGAGCCGACCTGGCCTAGGGCCGTCGGTGGAAGCGGATGTCGCCGTTGGGGAGGTGTTCGGTGGTCTGGGTGGGGTCGTGGGCGCGGTGGTGGTGCCAGGAGCAGAGGAGCACGCCGCGGTCGAGGTCGGTGTTGCCGCCGTTGGCCCATGGGTCGAGGTGGTGGGCTTCGCACCAGCCGGCGGGGATGGTGC
>NZ_QGDD01000018.1 GCF_003160695.1 Nocardioides silvaticus | reverse complement strand
GCGGCTACTTGTTTCATTGACCCCAGGACCGGTGCCTGGCGAGGCTCGGTCTAGGCGTCCGGTCCGTGGCTCTCAATGCGGCTGCCCACGGCTTGTCCGTGTGGCTCTCTACTGGCATGCGCGGGCCGGGCGCCGTGAGCCAGGAGAGGCTCGAGAGGGGACTGCCCAGCTCTAAGTAGCGCTGCCCTCCCGGCTCGACTACCAGTGCTGGATCGAGCATCGGAGACAAGCCGTGAGCAACACAAACAAGCGCGTGGTGATTGGGATGGATCCGCACAAGCGGTCGGTCACGATCGAGGTGATGGACGCCGGCGAGACCGTCCTAGACGGTGGCCGTTTCGGCACCGATGAGGCTGGTTTCGCCGCGATGAGGGATTACGTCAGCCGGTTCGGTGACCGGGTGTGGGCGATCGAGGGATGCAACGGGATCGGCCGCCACGTCGCGGTCCGGCTGGTCGCCTTGGGCGAGGACGTCGTTGATGTCCCGCCGAAACTGTCGGCGCGGGCCCGGGTCTTCAGCACCGGTCAGGGCCGTAAGACCGACGCCACCGACGCCCATTCGGTGGCCCTGGTCGGCACCCGGATGAGCGGACTGCGACCCGTGGTCAACAACGAACAGCGCGAGGAACTGAGGGTGCTGGTCGACCGCCGCGGCTGGCTGGGCGAGGAGCACACCCGCAAGGTCGCCCAACTGCACCACCTGCTGCTCGAACTGATCCCCGGCGGGGCGAAGAAGGATCTGTCCGCCGCCCAGGCCAAAGCGCTGCTGGCCAAGGTCCGCCCGCGTGACGCCGCGGGTAAGGCCCGGCGCCGAGTGGCCGCCGAGCTCATCGCCGACCTGGAGCGGATCTACCTGCGACGCAAGGCCGCCGACAAGGAACTCACCGAGCTCATTCGCGCCAGCGGCAGCAGCCTGCTGGACCTGAACGGCATCGGGCCCACTGGTGCAGCTCGTCTGCTGGTCGACGTCGAGGACATCACCCGATTCCCCAACCGCGACCACTTCGCCTCATGGAACGGCACCGCACCGATCGACGCCTCTTCCGGCGACCACGTCCGTCACCGGCTATCGCGCCAAGGGAACCGGCAGATCAACCGGACCCTGCACATCATGGCCACCGTGCAACTGCGCCGTCCCAGCGAGGGACGCTCCTACTTCGACCGCAAGACTGCCGCCGGCAAGACCAACATGGAAGCGATGCGCTGCCTGAAACGCCGGCTGTCGGACCTCGTCTACAAGACCATGCTCGACGACCTCGTCATCACGCAGAGGACGGGCCCGGGAGGGCAACGGGGCAACGACTCTGAATCCAGCGCGACCGGCTCACAACCCCATACCGGCTCTTCGGACAAGCCACTTCCCGGACCCGCCAGACCCGAGCCTAAGCCAGTTCTTCCAGCCGCGTCTTGACACAGAGGGGCGCCA
>NZ_QGDD01000017.1 GCF_003160695.1 Nocardioides silvaticus | reverse complement strand
GGTGTGGGTGTTCGTGGTTTTTGGCAAGTCAAATGATTCTGGCGAATGCTAGTTTGTTTGGTTCTTGCTGGGTTCAGCTTTTTATGGAGAGTTTGATCCTGGCTCAGGACGAACGCTGGCGGCGTGCTTAACACATGCAAGTCGAGCGGTAAGGCTCCTTCGGGGGTACACGAGCGGCGAACGGGTGAGTAACACGTGAGTAATCTGCCCTTGGCTCTGGGATAAGCACTCGAAAGGGTGTCTAATACCGGATATGACCGCGTCTGGCATCGGATCGTGGTGGAAAGTTTTTTCGGCTGAGGATGTGCTCGCGGCCTATCAGCTTGTTGGTGGGGTAATGGCCTACCAAGGCTTTGACGGGTAGCCGGCCTGAGAGGGTGACCGGTCACACTGGGACTGAGACACGGCCCAGACTCCTACGGGAGGCAGCAGTGGGGAATATTGGACAATGGGCGGAAGCCTGATCCAGCAACGCCGCGTGAGGGATGACGGCCTTCGGGTTGTAAACCTCTTTCAGCCCTGACGAAGCGGAAGTGACGGTAGGGGTAGAAGAAGCACCGGCCAACTACGTGCCAGCAGCCGCGGTAATACGTAGGGTGCGAGCGTTGTCCGGAATTATTGGGCGTAAAGGGCTCGTAGGCGGTTTGTCGCGTCGGGAGTGAAAACATCCAGCTTAACTGGGTGCTTGCTTTCGATACGGGCAGACTTGAGGTATGCAGGGGAGAATGGAATTCCTGGTGTAGCGGTGAAATGCGCAGATATCAGGAGGAACACCGGTGGCGAAGGCGGTTCTCTGGGCATTACCTGACGCTGAGGAGCGAAAGTGTGGGGAGCGAACAGGATTAGATACCCTGGTAGTCCACACCGTAAACGTTGGGCGCTAGGTGTGGGACCTATTCCATGGGTTCCGTGCCGTAGCTAACGCATTAAGCGCCCCGCCTGGGGAGTACGGCCGCAAGGCTAAAACTCAAAGGAATTGACGGGGGCCCGCACAAGCGGCGGAGCATGCGGATTAATTCGATGCAACGCGAAGAACCTTACCTGGGTTTGACATACACCGGAAGCCTCTAGAGATAGGGGTCTCTTTGATACTGGTGTACAGGTGGTGCATGGCTGTCGTCAGCTCGTGTCGTGAGATGTTGGGTTAAGTCCCGCAACGAGCGCAACCCTCGTTCCATGTTGCCAGCACGCCCTTTGGGTGGTGGGGACTCATGGGAGACTGCCGGGGTCAACTCGGAGGAAGGTGGGGATGACGTCAAGTCATCATGCCCCTTATGTCCAGGGCTTCACGCATGCTACAATGGCCGGTACAAAGGGCTGCGATCCCGTGAGGGGGAGCGAATCCCAAAAAGCCGGTCTCAGTTCGGATTGGGGTCTGCAACTCGACCCCATGAAGTCGGAGTCGCTAGTAATCGCAGATCAGCAACGCTGCGGTGAATACGTTCCCGGGCCTTGTACACACCGCCCGTCACGTCACGAAAGTCGGCAACACCCGAAGCCGGTGGCCTAACCCTTGTGGGGGGAGCCGTCGAAGGTGGGGCTGGCGATTGGGACGAAGTCGTAACAAGGTAGCCGTACCGGAAGGTGCGGCTGGATCACCTCCTTTCTAAGGAGCACACCCCGTGACATCGACCGAATGTGTTGGTGCGGTTGGGGGTGTTCACTAGTGGAACACAGCGACGGCCCTGTGAGCTTCGGTTCTGGGTGGGCGAGTAAGTGGTATGGCACGCTGTTGGGTGTCTGAGGCATCAGGCGCCGGCGACCTGGATGGGTCGTCTCAGCAACTGGTTGGTTTCTTGTTGTTTGATTCTTGGATAGTGGACGCGAGCAGAACGCACACGAGTTTTTTGGTGTGTGTTTTTGTTTGTAGTGTTGTATATCGTTGATTGTTTGTGTCTAGATCAATTTTCTGTGCGTGATTGTGCACAGGACACGGACCGTCTTCATGCATGTTTGTTGTGTGTGTTGGTGGTTTGTGTGGCAAGTTGGTAAGGGCGCATGGTGGATGCCTTGGCATCGAGAGCCGATGAAGGACGTGGGAGCCTGCGATATGCCCTGGGGAGTTGGCAACCGAGCGTTGATCCGGGGATGTCCGAATGGGGAAACCCAGCTGGAGTTGTGTCCAGTTACCTGCACCTGAATGAAATAGGGTGTGTGGAGGGAACGTCGGGAAGTGAAACATCTCAGTACCGGCAGGAAGAGAAAACAATAGTGATTCCGAGAGTAGTGGCGAGCGAAATCGGATCAGGCTAAACCTCATATGTGTGATACTCGGCAGGGGTTGCATATGGGGGGTCGTGGGACCGGTCTTGTCCATGCTGCCGTGTGGGCGCAGAGTTAGAAATCATATCTGAGGTCGAAGTCCGTTGGAAAGCGGTGCCGGAGCGGGTGATAGCCCCGTAGACGTAAGGGTGTGACTCTGTTGGTCGGTTTCCCAAGTAACATGCCACTCCTGGAATGGTGTGTGAATCTGGCGGGACCACCCGTTAAGCCTAAATACTTCTCGATGACCGATAGCGGACCAGTACCGTGAGGGAAAGGTGAAAAGTACCCCTGGCGGGGAGTGAAATAGTACCTGAAACCGTGCGCCTACAATCCGTCAAAGCCTGTCACCTTGTGTGGCGGTGATGGCGTGCCTTTTGAAGAATGAGCCTGCGAGTTAGCGGTGTGTGGCGAGGTTAACCCGTGTGGGGTAGCCGTAGCGAAAGCGAGTCCGAACAGGGCGTATCCCTTGTGGAGTAGTCGCATGCTCTAGACCCGAAGCGGAGTGATCTATCCATGGGCAGGTTGAAGCGCCGGTAAGACGGCGTGGAGGACCGAACCCACTTCAGTTGAAAATGGAGGGGATGACCTGTGGATAGGGGTGAAAGGCCAATCAAACTCCGTGATAGCTGGTTCTCCCCGAAATGCATTTAGGTGCAGCGTTGCGTGTTTCTTGCTACCGGAGGTAGAGCACTGGATAGCCGATGGGCCCGACCAGGTTACTGACGTTAGCCAAACTCCGAATGCCGGTAAGTGAGAGCGTGGCAGTGAGACTGCGGGCGATAAGGTTCGTAGTCGAGAGGGAAACAGCCCAGACCATCGGCTAAGGCCCCCAAGGGGCGGCTAAGTGGAAAAGGATGTGGAGTCGCAGTGACAACCAGGAGGTTGGCTTGGAAGCAGCCATCCTTGAAAGAGTGCGTAATAGCTCACTGGTCAAGTGATTCCGCGCCGACAATGTAGCGGGGCTCAAGCCGTCCGCCGAAGCCATGGCATCCGTACATCAACCCAAGCCGGCGCCTTCGTGGTGCTTGGTTCAGGGGTGCGGGTGGGTAGGGGAGCGTCGTGTCACGGGTGAAGCTGCGGGGTGACCCAGTGGTGGATGTGACACGAGTGAGAATGCAGGCATGAGTAGCGAATCACGGGTGAGAAACCCGTGCGCCGAATGATCAAGGGTTCCAGGGTCAAGCTAATCTGCCCTGGGTAAGTCGGGACCTAAGGCGAGGCCGACAGGCGTAGTCGATGGACAACGGGTTGATATTCCCGTACCGGCGAAATGGCGCCCATGACGAGCCCGGTGATGCTAACCACCCAAAGCACCTCTTATCGATCCCTTCGGGGTGAGAGGGGGGTGTGGAGCGTGGGATCCGATCCGGTAGTAGTCAAGCGATGGGGTGACACAGGAAGGTAGCCCAACCACGCCGATGGTCGAGCGTGGGTAAGCATGTAGGACGTGGCCTAGGCAAATCCGGGTCGCAGCCGCGAGGCGAGTCTGAGATGTGATGCCGACCCCTGATGGGGGAAGTGGGTGATCCTATGCTGTCGAGAAAAACCTCTAGCGAGCCATGAGCCGCCCGTACCCCAAACCGACTCAGGTGATCAGGTAGAGAATACCAAGGCGATCGAGACAACCATGGTTAAGGAACTCGGCAAAATGCCCCCGTAACTTCGGGAGAAGGGGGACCCGGATCGTGTACCCACTTGCTGGGGAAGCGTGAAGGGTCGCAGAGACCAGGCCCAAGCGACTGTTTACTAAAAACACAGGTCCGTGCGAAGTCGTAAGACGATGTATACGGACTGACTCCTGCCCGGTGCTGGAAGGTTAAGAGGACCGGTTAGACACCCTCTACTTGTATGGTGTCGAAGCTGAGAATTTAAGCCCCAGTAAACGGCGGTGGTAACTATAACCATCCTAAGGTAGCGAAATTCCTTGTCGGGTAAGTTCCGACCTGCACGAATGGAGTAACGACTTGGGCGCTGTCTCAACCATGGACTCGGCGAAATTGCACTACGAGTAAAGATGCTCGTTACGCGCGGCAGGACGGAAAGACCCCGGGACCTTTACTATAGTTTGGCATTGGTGTTTGGTTCGGCTTGTGTAGGATAGGTGGGAGACTGTGAAGCAGCCACGCCAGTGGTTGTGGAGTCATCGTTGAAATACCACTCTGGTCGTACTAGATGTCTAACCTAGGGCCATGATCTGGTTCAGGGACAGTGCCTGATGGGTAGTTTAACTGGGGCGGTTGCCTCCCAAAATGTAACGGAGGCGCTCAAAGGTTCCCTCAGCCTGGTTGGCAATCAGGTGGCGAGTGTAAGTGCACAAGGGAGCTTGACTGTGAGACAGACATGTCGAGCAGGGACGAAAGTCGGAACTAGTGATCCGGCACCACCATGTGGAAGGGGTGTCGCTCAACGGATAAAAGGTACCCCGGGGATAACAGGCTGATCTTCCCCAAGAGTCCATATCGACGGGATGGTTTGGCACCTCGATGTCGGCTCGTCGCATCCTGGGGCTGGAGTAGGTCCCAAGGGTTGGGCTGTTCGCCCATTAAAGCGGCACGCGAGCTGGGTTTAGAACGTCGTGAGACAGTTCGGTCCCTATCCGCCGCGCGCGTAGGAAACTTGAGAAAGGCTGTCCCTAGTACGAGAGGACCGGGATGGACGAACCTCTGGTGTGCCAGTTGTACCGCCAGGTGCAGGGCTGGTTAGCTACGTTCGGAAGTGATAACCGCTGAACGCATCTAAGCGGGAAGCACGTTTCAAGATGAGGTTTCCCCACCCCTTTGAGGGTGTAAGGCCCCCAACAGACTATTGGGTTGATAGGCCGGAGGTGTACAGCAGCAATGCCCAGCCGACCGGTACTAATAGGCCGAACACTTGCCACACAAACCCCCAACACAACCAACAAACACCAAACCGGCGTTTGTCCACCTGTGAAGGGCGTTCAACGCGCAACACAACA
>NZ_QGDD01000016.1 GCF_003160695.1 Nocardioides silvaticus | reverse complement strand
CCCACAACATCGACCCCGCCAAAACCTACTGGCGCAACACGCAAAGAGCCCCCGGCCGATGGCCGGGAGCTCTCTGACTGACACGCATGTCGCGACTCAGGTGTCACCTATGTCGCGACTCATCACACGGCGGAGGTAGGGGGATTCGAACCCCCGAGGGCGTTAACCCAACCCGCTTTCCAAGCGAGCGCCATAGGCCACTAGGCGATACCTCCGCCGAGGAGGTTACCGGGGGTGCCGCTGGCCGATGAAATCGCCTGCGCATCGATCAACTAGAGTTGGGGCAACCCCCCGTGCGGCGACATCTCGCCCAACTCCCCCAGGGCCGGAAGGCAGCAAGGGTAAGTGAGCTCTGTCGGGTGCACGGGGGGCCTTTTCGTTCCGTGGGGACGCGCCCTGTCCCGCGTCGGTCCCCCCGTCTAGGGTCTGAGTCGTGGAATCCCCGCTCGCGCTCTACCGCCGCTACCGGCCCGAGACCTTCGCCGAGGTCATCGGGCAGGAGCACGTGACCGAGCCCCTGCGCGCCGCCCTGGCCGGCAACCGGGTCAACCACGCCTACCTGTTCTCCGGGCCACGCGGCTGCGGCAAGACGACGAGCGCCCGGATCCTGGCCCGCAGCCTCAACTGCGAGCAGGCGCCGGTCGCCGACCCGTGTGGCGAGTGCGAGAGCTGTCGCGACCTGGCCCGCGGCGGGTCCGGCTCGATCGACGTCATCGAGATCGACGCGGCGTCCCACGGCGGTGTCGACGATGCCCGCGAGCTGCGCGAGAAGGCGTTCTTCGCGCCGGTGAAGAGCCGCTACAAGGTCTACATCATCGACGAGGCGCACATGGTGACCACGCAGGGCTTCAACGCCCTGCTCAAGCTGGTCGAGGAGCCGCCGCCCCACCTGCGCTTCATCTTCGCGACGACCGAGCCCGACAAGGTCATCCCGACGATCCGCTCGCGCACCCACCACTACCCGTTCCGGTTGATCCCGCCGCGCCTGCTGTCGTCGTACCTCTCCGAGCTGTGCGAGCGCGAGGGCGTCAGCATCGAGCCCGCCGCGCTGCCGCTGGTGGTCCGTGCCGGGGCCGGGTCGGCGCGCGACACGCTCTCGGTACTCGACCAGCTGCTCGGCGGAGCGGGTCCGGACGGGGTGACCTACGACCTCGCCAGCGGGCTGCTCGGCTACACGCCCGACACCCTGCTCGACGACGTGGTCGACGCGTTCGCGGCCGGCGACGGCGCCTCGGTCTTCGGCGTCATGGACAAGGTCATCGAGACCGGCCAGGACCCGCGCCGGTTCACCGAGGACCTGCTGCGCCGGCTGCGCGACCTGGTCATCGTCTCCGCGGTGCCCGACGCCCCGGCGACCGGGCTCATCGACGTCTCGGCCGACCAGGGCGAGCGGCTGGTCGCGCAGGCGGCGCGGTTCGGACGGGCCGAGCTCACCCGCGCCGCCGACCTGGTCGCCGCCGGGCTCACCGAGATGCGGGGTGCGACCGCGCCCCGGCTGCTCCTCGAGCTGATCTGCGCCCGGGTCCTGCTCCCCGCCGCCGACCACGGCACCGACGGCGTCCTCGCCCGGCTGGACCGCCTCGAGCGGCGGATGGCGATCACGCCGCCGACCCAGGAGCTTCCCGTGCCACCGGCTGCTCCGGCTGCGCCGGCTGCTCCGGCGCCGTCGACGGTCGAGGCGGCCACGCCCGAGCCCGAGCCCGTCGTCGAGCGGGAGCCCGCTCAGGAGCCGGTCGTCGAGCCCGCGCCGGCGCCCCCCTCGCCCGCCGCGTCAGCGCCCACGGCGCCCACGGCGCCTACCGAGCCGGCCGCGCCGGGGGCGATGTCGCTGGTCGAGGTCCGCCGGCTGTGGCCCGACGTGATCGCGGCGACCCAGCGCAAGCGCCGGGTCACCTGGATCCATCTCACCCAGAACTCCCAGGTGGTCGGGTTCGACGGCACCACCCTCACCCTCGGCTTCAACAACGCCGGCGCGCGCAACAGCTTCGAGGGTGGCAGCTCCGACGTGCTCCAGGAGGCCATCCGTGAGGTCGTCGGTGCGGAGTGGCGCATCGAGACGATCATCGACCCGGGCGCGACCGCCGACGCGCCGGTGCCGCCGCCCCGTTCCGAGCCCGTCCCGGTGCCTCCCGAGCCGGAGCCCGAGCCCGAGCCGCCCGCTCCCCGGCGGCCGCGGATGGCCGACATCCAGGCCGCGTCCGCGGAGCCCGAGGTGGTCCACGACCCCGATGCGGCGGTCGACCGCGACGACGCCGACGTCGACGCAGAGTCCGGCGCCGACCTGCTGGTCCGCGAGCTCGGCGCCCAGGTGATCGAGGAGATCCCGCACCAGTGACCGGCCCGACCCGATGGAGGGAACCACGATGACCCAGAACCCGTTCGACGCACTCGGTGGCGGCGGTGGCCTCGACCTGGGCGCACTGCTCCAGCAGGCCCAGCAGATGCAGTCCGACCTGCAGGAGGCGCAGGCCCGCCTCGCCGACAGCACGGTCGAGGGCTCCGCGGCCGGCGGCGCGGTGACGGTGACCGTCACCGGCACCGGAGAGCTCGCCGGCGTCACGATCAGCCCAGCGGCGGTCGGCGACCCCGAGGAGCTCGAGGACACCCTCGAGGACATCGGCGACATGGTCGTCGCGGCCTACCGGGACGCCAAGGCGAAGGCCGACGAGCTGGCCGAGCAGACCCTCGGCCCGCTGGCCGGCGGCCTCCCCGGGATGCCGGGCGGCGGCGCGCCCGGCCAGCTCGGGTTCTAGGCACCGGATCCGGGTAGAAAGCCCCTCATGTACGAAGGCGTGGTCCAGGACCTCATCGACGAGCTCGGGCGGCTCCCGGGCGTCGGTCCGAAGAGCGCCCAGCGGATCGCCTTCCACCTGCTGCAGGCCGACCCGGTCGACGTGCAACGGCTGGCCGAGGTGCTGATCGAGGTCAAGGCCCGCGTGAAGTTCTGCGCGACCTGCTTCAACGTGTCCGAGGACGAGCAGTGCCGGATCTGCCGCGACCCGCGGCGCGACCCCGGCGTCATCTGCGTCGTGGAGGAGTACAAGGACGTCGTCGCGATCGAGCGCACCCGCGAGTTCCGCGGCCGCTACCACGTGCTCGGCGGCGCGATCTCCCCGATCGACGGCATCGGGCCCGAGCAGCTCCACATCAAGGAGCTGCTCACCCGCCTCGGCGACGGTGCCGTCACCGAGGTGATCCTCGCGACCGACCCCAACCTCGAGGGCGAGGCGACGGCGGCGTACCTCACCCGGATGCTGGGCCCGCTGGGGTTGCGCGTGACGCGGCTGGCGAGTGGACTGCCGGTGGGCGGAGATCTGGAGTACGCCGACGAGGTCACTCTCGGACGAGCTTTTGCAGGAAGGCAGGCAGCAACGTGACCGAACCCTTCGACAGGCTCAGGGGTGACCAGCTCCCCGGCCAGGCGGCCCTCGAGGCCATGCTGGCCGTCGAGACCGAGACGGTGCGGTTCGCCGACGACATCGCGGCGTCGGTCGGGTCGTTCCTCGACTCGCTCAGGGTGATCGCAGCGCAGGCCTCCCCCGGCCAGGCGATCCCGCTGCTGCTGCTGCAGATCGGCGAGATCGCCCTCACCGGCGCCCGGCTCGGCGCGCAGCGCGACTTCGCGCCGCGCGAGGAGTACCAGCCCGACGTCGGTCCCGACGCCGACCTCGACGACCTCCGGCTCCGGCTCGCCGACCTCCTGGGCAACGTCGACACGATGAGCTACGTCTTCGACCCCTACCAGCCAGAGGTCGTGGAGAGCCAGCTCTCCGACGACCTGGCGAGCATTGCCGCCGACCTCGAGAACGGCATGCGTCACTACCGCGTCGGCGACGTCGACGAGGCGCTGTGGTGGTGGCAGTTCTCCTACGTGTCCTCGTGGGGCGCGCTCGCCGGCGCCTCGATGAAGGCACTCCTGTCGGTCATCGCCCACGACCGGCTCGACGTCACGATCACCTCCGAGCTGGAGGTCATCGAGGCGGTGTCCGCCGCCTTGGACGGCGAGCAGGGCGAGGCCTGACGGTCGGTACGATTGGCGGGATCCTTCCCCGTCGATCCAGGAGTGAGCCTTCCCGTGGGCATTGTCGTGCAGAAGTACGGCGGCTCGTCGCTGTCCGACGCCGACGCGATCAAGCGGGTGGCGCGTCGGATCACCGAGGCCAAGAAGGCCGGCAACGAGGTCGTCGTCGCCGTCTCGGCGATGGGTGACAGCACCGACGAGCTGCTCGACCTGGCCGCGGAGGTGAGCCCGCTGCCGCCGGCGCGCGAGCTCGACATGCTGCTGACCGCGGGCGAGCGGATCTCGATGGCGCTGGTGGCGATGGCCATCTCCGACCTCGGCTACACCGCCCGGTCGTTCACCGGCTCCCAGGCCGGTGTCATCACCGACGATGTCCACGGCAAGGCCAAGATCCTCGACGTCACGCCCGGCCGGATCCGCGGCGCGATCGACGAGGGCCACATCGTGATCGTGGCCGGCTTCCAGGGCGTCAGCCAGCAGACCAAGGAGATCACCACCCTCGGTCGCGGCGGCACCGACACCACCGCCGTCGCCCTGGCCGCGGCGCTCGAGGCCGACGTCTGCGAGATCTACACCGACGTCGACGGCGTCTTCACCGCCGACCCGCGGATCGTCCCGACCGCGCGCAAGCTCGACCGCGTCACCTACGAGGAGATGCTCGAGCTTGCCGCCTCGGGCGCGAAGGTCCTCCACCTGCGCTCGGTCGAGTACGCCCGGCGCCACAACATCCCGATCCACGTCCGGTCGTCGTTCAGCACCCTCGAGGGCACCACCGTCACCGGCAGCATCAACGACCCCGACCGAGCCAGCAAAGAGGGCACCATGGAAGCACCGATCATCGCCGGCGTCGCCCACGACCGCAGCGAGGCCAAGATCACCGTCGTCGGGGTGCCCGACAAGGTCGGCGAGGCGGCCGCCATCTTCAACGCGCTCGCCGAGGCCCAGATCAACATCGACATGATCGTGCAGAACGTGTCGGCGGCGGCCACCAACCTGACCGACATCTCCTTCACGCTGCCGCGCTCGGACGGCCAGACGGCTATGACGACGCTCGACGGGCTGAAGAACAGGATCGGCTTCGAGTCGCTGCTCTACGACGAGAAGATCGGCAAGCTCTCGCTCATCGGCGCCGGCATGCGCTCGCACCCGGGCATCTCGGCGAAGTTCTTCAGCGCCCTGGCCGAGGCCGGCGTGAACATCGGCATGATCTCCACCTCCGAGATCCGGATCTCGGTGATCGTCGACGAGGACGACGTCGACCGCGCCGTCCAGTTCGCCCACACGGCGTTCGACCTCGACGCCGACGAGGTCGAGGCCGTCGTCTACGGCGGCACCGGCCGCTAAATCGCTCGCGGGGCTCACCACCGCCCCGGAAGGATGTCCCCATGAAGCTCGGAATCGTCGGCGCCACCGGCCAGGTGGGCGTCGCCATGCGCCAGATCCTCCTCGAGCGGGACTTCCCCGCCGACGAGGTCCGGTTCTTCGCCTCCGCGCGTTCCGCCGGCACCGTGCTGCCGTTCGGCGACCGGGAGATCGTCGTCGAGGACGCCGCGACCGCCGACCCGAGCGGGCTCGACATCGCGCTGTTCTCGGCCGGCGCCACCACCTCACGCGCGCTGGTCCCGGGCTTCGTCGACGCGGGCGTCATCGTCGTCGACAACTCCTCCGCGTTCCGCAAGGACCCCGACATCCCGCTGGTGGTCTCCGAGGTCAACCCGGACGCCGCCGCCGGCGTCATCGAGGCGGGCCGCGGCATCATCGCGAACCCGAACTGCACCACGATGGCCGCGATGCCGGTCCTCAAGCCGCTGCACGACGAGGCGGGCCTGGTCCGCCTGATCGCCTCGACGTACCAGGCCGTCTCCGGCTCCGGCGTCGCGGGCGTCGAGGAGCTGGCCACCGGCATCGCCGCCGCCGGCGACAAGGCCCGCGAGCTCGCCTACGACGGCGAGTCCGTCGCGTTCCCCGAGCCGGGCGTCTACAAGCGGACCATCGCCTACAACGTGCTCCCCTTCGCCGGGAACCTCGTCGACGACGGCCTCAACGAGACCGACGAGGAGCGAAAGCTGCGCAACGAGTCGCGCAAGATCCTCGGCATCCCGGACCTGCGGGTCTCGGGCATCTGCGTGCGCGTCCCGGTCTTCACCGGCCACTCGCTGGCCATCAACGCCGAGTTCGAGCGGGCACTGCCCGTCGACCGCGCCCGCGACCTGCTGAGCACGGCGCCGGGAGTCGAGCTCGCCGACATCCCGAACCCGCTGCTCGCGGCCGGCAAGGACCCGTCGTACGTCGGTCGGCTCCGCCAGGACCCGGGCGTCGACGGCGATCGCGGTCTCGCTCTGTTCGTGTCCGGCGACAACCTGCGCAAGGGCGCCGCGCTCAACACGATCCAGATCGCCGAGCTCGTCCTCGCCGCTCGCTGACCCGCGGCCCGATACGGCTCCTACGTCTCGCCGGGCTCGACGAACGTCTTGGTGACCCACACCGACGCCAGGAACGCGCCGACGCTCACCACCGGGACGACGATGAGGCTGGCCCAGTGGTCGAGCACGTCGATCAGGAAGAGCAGCGACACCACGGCCACCAGGCCGACCCCGAGGAAGCTGCTGCTGCCCGGGTCGGGGATCTGGAAGACCTTGAGCAGCGCGCTGCCGAGCAGGATGCACAGCACGAAGGTCGCGATCAGCAGCAGGAAGCCGGGCCCGCCGCCGCACGAGGAGGTGCCGCGGACGGCCTCGCAGCCCCGCAGCGACAGCCAGGTCAGCACGACCATCGTCGCGCCCACGAGGACCCCGGTCACCCCCGCGGCGGGGTAGAGCGGGAGCAACGGCGGCTCGTCCGCCGTCAGGTCGATCTCGTCCTCGTCGACGATCCGCGCGATCGGCTCGGGCTCGATCTCCGGTGCCAGCTTGGCGCGCGGCCGGGCCGGCGCGGTCTTCTTGGTGGCGGATGCGGTCTTGGTGGCGGGCGCGGTCTTGGCGGCGGGCGCGGTCTTGGTGGCGGGCGCGGTCTTGGTGGCGGGCGCGGCCTTGGCGGGGGTGGCCTTGGCAGCAGGCGCGGCCTTGGCGGGGGTGGCCTTCGCAGCGGGCGCCGTCTTCTTCGCCGGTGGGCCGGCCTTCTTGGCCGGCGCGGGCTTCTTCGCGGACGCGGGTGCGGGAGCAGGCTTTTCAGCGACAGGCTCTTCAGCGGCCGGCTCGGCAGCCGGCTCGACGACGGGTTCCTCGACGACCGGCGCGTCGACGAGGGTGGGCTCCTCGACGGGTTCGGTGACCGGCTCGGTAGCCGCCTCAGGCTCTGGCTCTGCGGCAGGCGTGACGTCGGGCTCGGTGTCGGCAGGCGCCGGTGAGGTGCGCTTGGTGGTCCCCATGGCGTCCGACTTCTTCTTCCGCCCGAACAGCTTCGGCGGCTCCAAGCTGAGCTTCAGCTTGTCCTGCTCGTCAGACATGGGGAGCAGTGTGTCACGAAGCCACGAGCGGTGTGACCACTGCTCAGCGAGGGATGGGGCTCGCGGTTCGAGGCGGAAACGACGCGATTGCTAGGCGACCAGGGGTGGTCGTGGTCGTGGGGGGATGTAGTGGCTGATGCGGTCGCGGAGGTCGACGGGTGGGGGTGGGGTCCATTCGGGTCGGTGGGTGTGGCGGTTGATCTGGACTTGCCAGGGTGTTCGGTGCGTGAGGGTGTGGTGCTTGCGGCAGAGCAGGATGAGGTTGTCCAGGGAGGTGGTGCCGCCGTCGGCCCTGAACCGTCACGGGTTCTCCGCCGCCGTTATGTGATGCTCTCGACGGGTTGTCGGGCAGCGTAGTAGGCCTGCTCGTGCTCGACCGGGGTGTTCATCCCGAGGGAGCCGTGAAGGCGTCGGTGGTT
>NZ_QGDD01000015.1 GCF_003160695.1 Nocardioides silvaticus | reverse complement strand
GCCATGAAGGCCTCCCTTGGAGTGTGGTCCTAGACAGCTCCACTCCACATCGGGGAGGCCTTCACCTATCTACGGCTCGCCGTACCCGATCGAACAACGTGCCTGGACATCACACCTAGCGGCTCGGGCTACACGACGACCGACAGTCGAGGGCTACTCGACGGCCGGCGCGTCGGCCAACGAGGTGACGGGGAGGAAGTAGAACTGGGCGGGCTTCTGGCTGATGCTCGTGCGGAGGTCGACGAGGGGGCCGCGAACCGCGCCGATGCGCTCCATCATGGCGAGGGAGGCGGTGTTGCGGGCGTCGGGCTCGAAGACCAGGCGCGCACATCCCGGCAGCGACGCGACGAAGGCGAGGCCGGTGGCGATGATGTCGTCGGTCCGGCCACGGCGGGCGGGGTCGTCGGAGAGCAGCAGGTGGATGCCGACGTCGCCG
Source organism: Nocardioides silvaticus (assembly GCF_003160695.1). GTDB lineage: Bacteria > Actinomycetota > Actinomycetes > Propionibacteriales > Nocardioidaceae > Nocardioides > Nocardioides silvaticus. Next base: position 21,810 of record NZ_QGDD01000015.1, on the reverse strand, counting down.
GGCAGGCGGTCGTAGAACCGGCCGATCTCGTCGACCTCGGGGTCGTAGGTCTGGAGCAGGCCGACGGGGGTGTCGTCGACGACGAACAGGTAGGCGGCGAGGTGCTCCTGCTCGTCGATGTAGGTGTAGACCTCCCGCACCCGCTCGACGTCGCAGTCGCCCATGCCCCAGAAGAGGGCGCGGTCCTGGGTCACCCACGCATGCAGCACCGCGGCATCCGCGGCAGGGTCGACCGGGCGGATCGCGACGGTCACGACGCGGCCACCGGGTTGCGGAGGGTGCCGGCGAACATCAGCGACTCCGCCTGGTCGGTGAGGTCGACCATCTGCAGCGTGTTGCGGAGCTGGAGCCGGTTGAGGCAGCTGTGCCGGAACCGCGGCCGCAACAGGTCGTACGACGCCGCCGCGTCGGCCAGCTCCGGGTGGTCGGCCACGTGCTCCTCGATCGTGGCGCGCACCAGGCCCCAGAACGCGTCGGTGCCGAGCACCCCGTCCTCGGCGAGGATCGCAGCGACGAACCTCAGCACCCCGTCGAAGACGTCGGTGTGGATCGCGAGCGCCTTGACGTCGTCGGGGAAGTCGCCGCGGATCCGCTCGACCTCGGGCGGCAGCGGCATCCGGTCGGCATCCGTCATCACCGCGACCTCCTCGCCGATGTCCTTCATGAACGCCCGCACCGGCACGTGGTCCTCCATCACCAGCACGAGGTTCTCCCCGTGCGGCATGAAAGCGAGGTCGTAGGCGTAGAGACAGTGCACGAGCGGCCGCAGGTAGGCACGCAGGTAGCTGCGCACCCACGCCTCCGCATCGAGCGGCGACGCCTTGATCAGCGCGGTGACCAGTGCATCGCCGTCGGCGTCGCGGTGCAGAAGCGCGGCCATCGTCATCGGGCGTTCGCCGGCGGCCAGCCGCGGGACCGGGCTCTCGCGCCACAGCGCCGCGATCATCTTGCGGTACGGCGACGGCGCGGCCAGCCGGTGGAAGGCGTCGCCGGTGTAGCCGATCGCCGCGAGCTCCCGGAGCACGGTGAAGCCACAGGCCTGCAGCTCGGCATCGGCCTCCACGGTCGCGGCGACCCAGTCGTTGATCGCGGGCGTCGCCTCCATGTAGGCCGGCGAGAGCCCGCGCAGGAACCCCATGTTCTGGATGGCGAGCGCGGTCTTCACGTAGTGCTGCTCGGGCCGGCTCACGTTGAAGAAGGTGCGGATCGACTGCTGCGGCCGGTGCTCGTCCTCGCCCACGCCGAGGTGCACGAGGTCGCGCCGCGCCACGTCGGGCGCGAACGTCACGGCCAGCTTGTTGACCCACTGCCACGGGTGGACCGGCAGGTACAGGTAGTCGCCGGGGTCCCGGCCGAGCGAGCGCAGCCGCCGCTCAAAACGCTCCCGTGCCTGCGGCGCGAGCTCACCGTCGTACAGCGCGGGCTCGCTCTGTCCCGCGCCCAGCGACAGCCGGGTCGCGGTGCGCCGCGCGGCCAGCCAGGTCAGGCGCACCGGCTCGCCGGTTTCGGGCGCGAACGCCGTGTAGTCGTCGAGGCCGAAGCCGATCCTCCCGTTGTTGGCGACGAACGCCGGGTGCCCCTCGGTCATCGCGGCCTCGACCGCCTGGTAGTCCGCGTCGACCAGCTCGGCGACCGGCACCCGGCGGTGCCGCAGCTTCCACGTCGCGGCGGCCAGCGTCGACGCGATCTCCTCGAGGTAGGTCGGCAGCAGCCGGTCCGGGATCCCCAGCACCGGGGCCAGCTCTGCGACGAAGCGCTGCGCGTCCGGCGGCGGCGTGATCGAGGCGGGATCGACCACCCAGTGCTCGAGCGGGTAGGTCCGCGCACTGAAGGAGTACGACGAGTCGCCGGCCTGCAACGTCCACCAGCCCGGGCGCGCCGGGTCGGGCTCGGGCGCGACCAGCCGCTCGTGGGCGTACTCCCCGATCGCCTTGGCCACGAGATGCCGGTGCGCGCGGTCCATGAGCGCGGGCGTCAGGTGCGGTGCGGCATCGCCGCGCGCCTGCTCCCAGTCCTCGCGCGTGCAGACCGACAGCATGGCGGTCTTGCCGGGCAGCGGGACCTCGCGGAGCTCGACGAATCCCGCGGCCACGTTCTTGCGCCGGATCGCCTCGTTGCGCGCGTCCGGCTCGACGACGACCCGCCGCACCGACGGATCGGCGAAGCAGTGGGCCATCACGGCGCCGAAGACCTGGTCGGTGAAGCCCGGGAGGGGGTCGCCGTCCGGTGGCGCCACGAGCACGTGCATCCCGAGGTCGCCTGACTGCAGCTCGGGCAGGTCCGCGAGCGGCGAGCGGGAGGGGTCGTAGGTCTCGGCGAGGAACGCGGGCCGGCCGTCGGCGCGGCCGAGGAACGCGTGGTGATGGGGGTTCGCGTCGATGTCGCCGTACTCGCGCCGCACGTCCTCCACGGTGGCGTCCCGCATCATCCAGTAGACCGAGCGCGGGTGGGTCACCCAGGCGTGCAGCAGGGAGACGACCGCCGCGTCGCGGGCGTCGAGCGGTTCGATGGTGAGCCTCATCCGACGGACTCCAGCCGGCGCAGGTGGTCGGGCACGCCGAAGGTCTGCACGGCGATCCGCTTCTCGATCGGGTAGACCTCACGGCCCAGCAGGGCGGCGATGATCACGGAGTTGCGGTAGGCACCCATGCCGAGGTCGGGCGCGAGCAGCGAGTGGGTGTGCTCCTCCGCGTTCTGCACGAAGACCTCACCGCCGGAGACGTCGACGGAGTAGTCGGCTGCGACGTCGTAACGGCCCTTCTCGTCGAACCGCAGCCGGTCGCGGATGCCGTCGAGGAAGGCCGGAGCAGTGGGGGCGTAGCCGGTCGCGAGCACCAGGCCGTCGGTGCGGAGGTCGAACGCCTCGCCGGTCTCGAGGTGGAACAGCTCGAGTTCGTGGCCGCCGCCGGTGCTGCGCGCCCCGCGCACCTCGGTGTTGGTGAGGAGCGTCGTGCGCGGGCCGTCGCCGGTCACCCGCTGCTGGTAGTGCAGGTCGAAGATCGCGTCGACGAGGTCGCCGCTGATGCCCTTGAACAGGTGCCGCTGCTCGCGCGCCAGCCGGTCGCGGGTGTCGATCGGCAGGGCGCGGTGGTAGGCGCCGTACTCCGGCGACGTCATCTCCAGCGTCAGCTTGGTGTACTCCATCGGGAAGAACCGCGGGCTGCGCGTCAGCCACACCAGCTCGTAGCCGTGCGCGGGTGCGTCACTCAGCAGGTCGAGGTAGATCTCCGCCGCGCTTTGGCCGCTGCCGACGATCGTGATCGTCCGCTGCTGCTGGAGGGATGCCTTGTGCGCGAGGTAGTCGGCGGAATGGACGCCGGCGCCGCGAAGCGGTTCCGGGATCCGCGGCGAGGTGCCGATGCCGACGACCAGGCGCCTGCTGAGGAAGGTGTCACCGGTCGCCGTCCGGGTGACGTACGACGACCCGTCGTGCTCGACACCCACCACCCGTTGCCCGAACCGGACGGTGTCGAGCCGCTCGGCGGACCAGCGGCAGTAGTCGTCGTACTCCCGGCGGAGCGGGTAGAAGCTCTCGCGGATGTAGAACGGGTAGAGGTTGCCCTGCTGCTTGAGGTAGTTGAGGAACGACCAGCGCGAGGTCGGGTCGGCCATCGTCACCAGGTCGGCGAGGAACGGGACCTGGAGGGTCGCGTCGTCGAGCAGCATCCCCGGGTGCCAGTCCCAGCGGTCGCGCGCCTCGAGGAAGACGCCGTCGAGGCCGTCGCCTCCGTCGGCGGCGCGGAGCGGATCGGTCAGGCAGGCCAGGCCGAGGTTGAAGGGACCCAGTCCGACAGCAACGAAGTCGTGGACGGTCATCGGACGGCCTCGAGGGTCTCGACAGGCTCGACCACCGACGTCGGCTCGACCAACGCAGCGCCGGTCTCCCGCACCAGGTCGACGATCCCGACGATGTCGGCGACGGTGGCGAGCGGGTTGAGCAGGGTCAGCTTGAGGTACTGGCGGCCGTCGACCTTGGTGGCGGCGACCATCGCCCGGCCGGAGGAGTAGAGGTCGGCACGGATCCGGGTGTTGAGCGCGGCGAGTGCCGGCTCGTCCAGCCCCGGCGGCGCGTAGCGGAGGACGAGCGTGCTCAGCTCTGGCCTCGCAGCGAGCTCGAGGTCGGGCTCGTTGCTCACGGCTGTGTAGACCTCGCGGGCGAGGTCGACCACCGCGTCGACGTAGCCACCGATCACGTCGGGCCCCATCACCCGCAGCGTGAGCCAGAGCTTCAGCGCGTCGAAGCGGCGCGTGGTCTGCAGGCTCTTGTCGACCTGGTTCGGCGAGGTCCCGCCCCTCGGGTTGAGGTAGTCGGCGTGCCAGGTCACCGGCGCCAGCAGCGCGGCGTCGCGGACCAGCAGAGCGCTGGAGGACACCGGCTGGAAGAACGTCTTGTGGTAGTCGACGGTCACCGAGTCGGCGCGGTCGATGCCGTCGAGCCGGTGCCGGTGGCGCGGGGAGACGAGCAGGCCGCCGCCGTACGCCGCGTCGACGTGCAGCCAGGTGTCGTAGGCCCGTGCCAGGTCGGCGATCTCTGGGAGCGGGTCGATCGCGCCGAAGTCCGTGGTGCCGGCGGTCGCGACGATCGCCATCGGGCGCAGGCCGAGCGCGGTGCACGCGGCGAGGGACCGGTCGAGCGCGACCGGGTCCATGCGGTGCCGCTCGTCGGTCGGCACGCAGACGACGCTGTCCTCGCCGAGGCCCATCAGCCGGGCCGACTTATGCACCGAGAAGTGGCTCTCGGCGGACGCGAGGATCCGCAGCCGCTCGAGCGGCTCGCGCGACAGCCGGCCACGCGCGAGCGCCAGCGCCTGCAAGTTCGACTGCGACCCGCCGCTGGTGAAGACGCCGTCGGCCGACGGCCCGAAGCCGATCCGCCGTGCGGTCCACTCGACGAGGTGCCGCTCGACGAAGGTGCCGCCGACGCTCTGGTCGAAGGTGTCCATCGAGCTGTTGACCGAGGCGATGAAGAGCTCCGCGAGGAGGGCCGGTACGACGACCGGGCAGTTCAGGTGCGCGGCGTACGACGGCTCGTGGAACCAGACCGCGTCGTCGAGCCAGACGCGCGAGAGCTCGGCGAGCGCCGCCGCGGTGTCGGCGAGCGGGGTGTCGAGGTCGACGGCCTCCACGCGCGCGGCCGCCTCCGGGACGCCTGCGCCCGTGGCGGGACCGTCCACCCGCTGCAGGGTGCCGACCAGGTGCTCGAGGCCGGCGCCGATGGTGGCCGCGAAGTGCTCGGCGTTGGCGGGATGGAAGACGTGGTGCAGCGGGGGCGGGTACACGGCCTGACAACTCCTCGAGAACGGTAGTAAGGCGAGCCTTACCTTACTGACGCACGAACGAATGTCACGCCCGCGGTCACGTGCCCTGGGTCACACGAACGACCGCTCGTCGCGTCGGACCGACCGCTCATCGACGCACTGACCCCGCCTGCCGCTCGATCCGACCGGACGTCTCCCGAGCGGGTATCGCCCGCTCCTAGCGTCGTGTGACGACCACCACACACAGGAGGCATCGTGTCGACCACCAACCAGTCGGGAGAGGCGGGGCAGGTGCACCAGCGCTCCGACCACCCGATCTACGCCGAGCTCCAACAGACTCCCGAGTTCGCGGAGCTGCGTCGCAAGTTCCGCGCTTTCGTCTTCCCCGCCACGGTCGCCTTCATGACCTGGTACCTGCTCTACGTCGTCATGTCGAACTGGGCGACCGACTTCATGAGCACGACGGTCGTCGGCAACATCAACATCGCCCTCGTCTTCGGGGTCCTCCAGTTCGTCTCGACGTTCCTCATCGCCTGGCTCTACGGCCGCTACATGAACGACCGGGTCGACCCGATCGCGCGCGACCTCAACGCCCGCTACGACGAGCGGCTCCGCAGCGAGGTGCCGCGATGAGCTCCGAGACTCTGTCGACGATCCTGTTCCTCGTCGTCGTCGCGGTCACCATCGGGATCACCTTCTGGGCCAGCCGCAACACCAAGTCAGCGGCTGACTACTACGCAGGCGGCCGCAACTTCAGCGGCTTCCAGAACGGCTTGGCCATCTCCGGCGACTACATGAGCGCCGCGTCGTTCCTCGGGATCTCGGGTGCTATCGCGCTGTCCGGGTACGACGGCTTCCTCTACTCCATCGGGTTCCTCGTCGCTTGGCTGATCGCGCTGCTGCTCGTGGCCGAGCTGCTGCGGAACTCGGGCCGCTACACGATGGCCGACCAGCTCGCCTACCGGATGCGGCAGCGTCCGGTGCGCACCGCTGCTGCCACCTCGACCGTCGTGGTCTCGATCTTCTACTTGCTGGCCCAGATGGTCGGTGCGGGCGCGCTCGTCACGTTGCTGCTCGGCATCGAGGGTGAGTGGGCGATCCGGCTCACCATCATCGCCGTCGGCCTGCTGATGATCTTCTACGTCGTCGTCGGCGGCATGAAGGGCACCACCTGGGTGCAGATCGTGAAGGCCGTGCTGCTGATGACCGGCACCGTGCTCATCACCGTCCTCGTGCTGGCGAAGTTCGACTTCAACATCAGCGACATGCTCGGGGCCGCGGCCAGCAACTCCGGCAAGGGCGACGCCTTCCTGGAGCCGGGCCTCAAGTACGGCATCGACCTGACGAGCCGCCTCGACTTCCTGTCGCTCGGCCTGGCGCTGGTCCTCGGCACCGCCGGGTTGCCGCACATCCTGATCCGGTTCTACACGGTGCCGACCGCGCGAGACGCACGTACCTCGGTCAATTGGGCGATCGGGCTCATCGGCTCGTTCTACCTGATGACCCTGGTCCTCGGCTTCGGTGCCGCCGCACTGCTCGACGTCGGACCGACCGGCGACGTGGCCACCAGCGGCGGCAACCTGGCTTCACCACTGCTCGCCGAGGAGGTTGGCGGCGGCGCCGGGTCCAACGGCGGCGCGATCCTGCTCGCGTTCATCGCAGCGGTGGCGTTCGCGACGATCCTCGCCGTGGTGGCGGGGCTGACTCTGACCTCTGCGTCCTCGGTCGCGCACGACCTCTACGCCAACGTGATCAAGAAGGGGAGAGCCACCGAGCAGGACGAGGTCAAGGTGGCGCGGTTTGCGGCGTTCGGGATCGGTGGTGTGGCCATCGTGCTCTCGATCTTCGCGCAGGACCTGAACATCGCGTTCCTGGTCGCGCTCGCGTTCGCGGTCGCGGCCTCCGGCAACCTGCCGGCCCTGGTGCTGAACCTCTTCTGGAAGCGGTTCAACACCCGCGGTGCGACCTGGGCCATCTACGGAGGACTCATCACCTGCGTCGGCCTGGTGTTCTTCTCCCCCACCGTGTCGGGCCCGACGGGCGTCTTCTGGACCTCCGTCGACTTCTCGTGGTTCCCGCTGGCCAACCCCGGCATCATCTCGATCCCGGCCGGCTTCCTGTTCGGGATCCTCGGCACGCTGACCTCGCGTGAGCCCGCTGCGGAGGAGGCCTACACCGAGCTCGAGGTGCGCGCGCTGACCGGCGCGGGTGCCGAGCAGGCCGTGCAGCACTAGTTCGAACCACTCGGGGGACCGCGGGGCCGGTGCGCGTTGCGCGCCGGCCCCGTGACCCACCCACACCCGCGGTCCTAATGTGGGGACCGCCACCCGACGACACCAGGAGACAGACCCGTGACCGACTCATCGTCGAGCGAGACCCTCGCCAACCTGTCCACCGAGGAGCGACGGTTCGAGCCGCCCGCCGACCTCGCGGCGGAGGCGAACGTGACGGCCGACGCCTACGACGACGCCGCCAAGGACCGGCTGGCCTTCTGGGCCGAGCAGGCCGACCGGCTGTCGTGGACCCAGAAGTGGGACACGGTCCTCGACGACTCGAACCCGCCGTTCTTCAAGTGGTTCACGGGCGGCAGGCTCAACGCGTCGTACAACTGCGTCGACCGGCACGTCGAGGCCGGCAGGGGCGACAAGGTGGCGTTCCACTGGGTGGGCGAGCCGGTCGAGGACAAGCGCGACATCACCTACGCCGAGCTCAAGGACGAGGTGTGCAGGGCGGCGAACGCGCTGACCGACCTCGGCGTGCAGGCCGGCGACCGGGTGGCGATCTACATGCCGATGATCCCGGAGGCGATCGTCGCGATGCTCGCGTGCGCCCGGATCGGCGCTCCGCACACGGTGGTCTTCGGCGGCTTCTCGGCCGACGCCCTGGCGTCCCGCATCGACGACTGCCAGGCCAAGGTCGTCATCACCTCCGACGGCGGCTACCGCCGCGGCGCGCCGTCGGCGCTCAAGCCCGCGGTCGACGAGGCACGCACGAAGACCGACCTGGTCGAGAAGGTCCTGGTGGTGCGGCGCACGGGCCAGGACGTGGAGTGGGACGACGACACCGACGTGTGGTGGCACGACGTCGTCGACACGGCGTCGACCGAGCACACGCCCGAGGGCTTCGACGCCGAGCATCCGCTCTACGTGATGTACACGTCCGGGTCGACCGGCAAGCCGAAGGGCATCCTGCACACGACGGGCGGCTACCTCACGGGAGCGTCGTACACGCACCATGCGGTCTTCGACCTCAAGCCCGAGACCGACGTCTACTGGTGCACCGCCGACATCGGCTGGGTCACCGGCCACAGCTACATCGTCTACGGACCGCTGGCCAACGGTGTCACCCAGGTGCTCTACGAGGGCACCCCCGACAGCCCGGAGCGCGGCCGCTGGTGGCAGATCATCGAGCAGTACGGCGTCACGATCTTCTACACCGCCCCCACCGCGATCCGGTCCTTCATGAAGCAGGGCAGCGAGGTGCCGGACCGCTCCGACATGTCGTCGTTGCGGATCCTCGGCTCGGTCGGCGAGCCGATCAACCCCGAGGCCTACGTCTGGTACCGCCACGTCATCGGGGGCGACCGCACCCCGGTCGTCGACACCTGGTGGCAGACCGAGACCGGCGCGATCATGATCAGCCCGCTGCCGGGCGTGACCGCCGGCAAGCCCGGCTCTGCGATGAAGGCGATCCCCGGCATCGACGCCGACGTGGTCGACGACAAGGGCGCGTCGGTGCCCAACGGGTCGGGCGGCTACCTGGTCGTCACCTCCCCGTGGCCCTCGATGCTGCGCACCCTGTGGGGCGACGACGACCGCTACGTCGACACCTACTGGAAGATGTTCAAGGACCTCGGCTACTACTTCGCCGGCGACGGCGCCAAGAAGGACGCCGACGGCGACATCTGGGTGCTCGGCCGGGTCGACGACGTCATGAACGTCTCCGGCCACCGGCTCTCGACCACCGAGATCGAGTCGGCCCTCGTGTCGCACCCGAAGGTCGCCGAGGCCGCTGTCGTGGGCGCGAAGGACGAGGACACCGGCCAGGCCGTGTGTGCCTTCGTCATCCTCCGCGAGGAGGCCGGCGACGGCGGCGAGGACATCGTCCAGGAGCTGCGCCAGCACGTGCGCAAGGAGATCGGCCCGATCGCGACACCGCGGCAGGTGATGATCGTGCCCGAGCTGCCGAAGACCCGATCGGGCAAGATCATGCGTCGCCTGCTGCGCGACGTCGCCGAGCACCGCGAGGTCGGCGACGTGACCACGCTGGCCGACGGCTCGGTGATGGACCTGATCTCCAAGGGGATGAGCTCCGGGAAGGGCGACGACTGACGACTGAGCGTCTCGATACGCCCTCGCGCCAGCGCGCTCGGGCTACTCGACGACCGAAGGCGGGCTACTCGACGACCGAAGGCGGGCTACTCGACGACCGAAGGCGGGCTGCTCGACGACCGAAGGCGGGCTACTCCGCGACGTAGGGCGCGCGGAGGTAGGCGATGACGGGGGTCCCGTTCGTCCCGACGGACGGGACCTTCGCGGTCCGCTCGTCGACGCCGACGATGATCACCCAGCCGCGGTCGCACACGGTGAGGCCGATGCCGAGGACCGGTCCGGACTCGGGGTCGAGGTAGGCCTCGGCGATCTCGTCCTTGTCCTCGATCGCGGGCGCCTTGGCCCGCTTGCCCCGGATCCCCTTGTCGACCAGGGCGTCGCACGCCTCCTGGAAGCTCTCGTGCACGAACGCCGGCCGAACCTTCGGGGTCGGCGCCGGCTCCGGGTCGGACCCGCCGCTGTCGCGGTCCTGGAGGAAGAGGAAGCCGGCGAAGGCGGCGAGCAGCACGACGGCTCCGACCACCGCCACCAGCACGGCGACCTCCTGGGACCGCCGCGACCCTGCGCGCTCCGCCACGGGCCACCACCTCTCGCGTGCTGCCACACTGAACCACAACGGACGCTCCTGCGTAGGTCAGGGCAGGAGGTGTGATGCCGGAGAGTCTGGCCGAGGCGATGCGCCAGCTGCACGACGAGCACGCCGGCGCGCTGTGGGCGTTCTGCCTGCACCTGACGGGCAACGACCGGGCGCGGGCGGAGGACGTCGCGCAGGAGACGCTGCTGCGGGCGTGGCGGCACGCGACCGTGCTCGAGGAGTCCCGCGGGTCGGTGCGGTCGTGGCTGTTCACGGTCGCGCGCAACATCGTCATCGACGAGTGGCGCTCGCAGCGCAACCGCAAGGAGGTCCCGGTCGAGGACCTCACCGACCTGTCCGGCGCCGAGGACCGCACCGACGACCTCCTGCTGTCCTGGGTGGTCGCGGAGGCGCTCACCCAGCTGTCGAGCGAGCACCGGGCGGTGCTGCTCGAGTGCTACTACCGCGGCCGGTCGGTCGCGGACGCCGCCCGGCGGCTCGGGGTCCCGGAGGGCACCGTGAAGTCGCGCACGCACTACGCCCTGCGTGCGCTCAAGCTGTCGTTGGAGGAGCTGGGGGTGGGTCGATGAGCTGCGGTTTCGAGACGCTCGACGCGGCCTACGTGCTGGGGTCGCTGGCTCCGGCGGAGCGGGCGGAGTACGAGCGGCACCTGCGCACCTGCGACGCCTGCGCCACCGCGGTCCGCGAGCTCGCCGGGCTGCCCGGCCTGCTCGGTCGCGTGCGTGCCGAGGTGCTGGAGGACCCGGTGGTCCCGCAGCCGGTCCCCGAGACGCTGCTGCCCGGCCTGGTCGCTGCTGCCGAGAAGCACCAGCGGCGCCGGACGTTCCGTACGGCGCTGCTCGCCGCCGCCGCGGTCGCCGTCATTGCGGCCGGCTCCGCCGTAGTCGCCGGCTCGCTCGCTGACGACGACGACCCACCGGTCTCCTCGCCCGACCCGTCGGTCGTCGACACCACCGCGCCGCCGGAACGGATGGAGCCGGTCGGCCGCGGCAACACCTCCGACGGCTGGGTGTCGTTGACGCCGCTGGCGAACGGCGGCACCCGGGTCAACCTGACCTGCACCTATCGCAGCGACTACGGCGGGGCGCACGACTACGAGCTCGTCACCTACGCCCGCAACGGCGAGAAGGAGATCAAGACGTTCTCAGCGGTGACCGGCGCGGAGGAGGGGGTGAAGGACTACGTCGCGTTCGACATCGACGACATCGAGAAGGTGGTCGTCGAAGGCGGCTACGGTCCGGTCCTGCTGCTCAACCGCTGACGTCGCTGAACGCGGCGAGCAGGCGGTCCCGCACGTCGGACATCGGCCAGACCGGCGCGTCAGCGGGCGGCAGCAGGCCGGGTGCCCAGTCCCAGTCGGCGATCCGTCGGACGACCTCGTCGTCCTGGCTGATGACGGTGATCGGGACGTCGCGGCCCGCGTCCTCTCCGCTCACCCACGACCAAGGCTCGTGGTCGCCGAGCACGACGAGCACCCGGTCGGGGTCGGGGTAGGTCTCGAGGAAGGACACGAGGGTCTCCCAGGAGTACTGGATCGAGCGGCCGTAGAGCTCCTGCGCCCGCTCGGGGTCGGCCTCCTGGTCGACCGGTTCGGCGTCCTCGGTGGTGCCGTTGAAGACCGACCCGTCGCCGACCTCGTCCCACGGCACCAGCGGCGGGGGCGGCGACCACGGGTGGTGGCTGGAGACCAGGTCGACCTCGGCGAACACCGGGTCGCGGGCGCCGGGGGTGAGCTCCTCGCGACGGAGGTGCTCGAGCGTGTACTGGTCCGGCACCGGCGCGTAGCCGAACTGCGGCCCGTCGTAGCCGACGTTGGTGGAGTCGTAGAGGTGGTCGACGTCGTAGAGCTGCTCGCCCTCCGGCCACGGCTCGGTGTTGGCGGGGACGGTGAAGACGGTCCGCCAGCCGGCGCGACCGAACGCGGTGGCGAGCGTGAGCCGGTCGCTGTCGAGGAGCTGGCCGTAGCGGCGCTCGCTGTCGACCCACAGCCCGGACTGGGTGGTGGCGTGCGCGAGCCAGCTGGCGGCGCCGTACGTCGGCGAGGTCACGTAGCCGCTCCGCGTCCGGTAGCCCGCGGCCGACAGGCGGCGGGTGCCGTCGAGGAGGGCGTCGGCCACGCCCGATGAGTACGACGAACCGCGGGTCGCGCTGCGTCCGTAGCTCTCGACGAAGACGAGCAGCACGTCCCTGCCCCGCAGGCCCTGCAGCAGCTCGTCGGCGGGGACGTCGGCCCACGCGTCCTCGCCGATCTCGTCGGCGAAGGTCTCGCTGTCGGCCAGCCCGGCGCGCACCTGGTCGACGGTGTCGACGGCGAGGTCGGTCGCCCCTGCAGCGGCCACCGGCTCGGCGCCCGCCACGTGCACGCCCGCCGCCGCCGAGACCGTCCAGACCACGCCGAGCACCACCAGGCTCCGGGCCGTCCGGGGCCGGTGGTCGGCCGCCACCCGGGTCACCCGCACCGCTGCGGCGGCCAGCGCCACGACCACCAGCGCGACGAGCAGCACCGCGCCGACGGCGGCCGACCGGGCCGCCGGATCGCCGATCGAGTCGCCGAGCACCCCGACGCCGGAGGAGAAGTAGCCCCAGTCGCCGAGCGGGTCGAACGGGCGGTCGAGCACCGCGTCGAAGCCGGCGTTCACGACCCGGAGGACGACGAGCACGCCGGCGAGTGCGCCGAAGCCGATCGCACCGACCAGCCGTAGCCGGGCCGGCAGCACCAACGCGACGGCGACCAGGACCAGCCCCTCGACCGGGATCCGCACCAGGTCGGGCAGGGCGAGGCCGGCGCGGAGATCGGGCAGCACCAGCGCCACCCACAGGCCGGCGAACGCCAGCGGGGTCGTCACCGCCGGTCGCGCCGGTTCCGCGGCCGGCTCGGTCCGGCGGCGCCACAGCGTGCGCACGTCACGGGCGAAGGACTCGACCAGCAGCGCGAAAGCCACCCCCAGCACGACCGGGGTCACGACCAGCGGCAGCAGGCCCGAGGCCGCGACCGTGAGCGCGACGCCCTGGACGGCCGCGACCACCTTCGCGTCGAAGCGCGGCGGTAACGGCTGGCGCAGCCAGGGCAGGAACCGGGTCGCCGCGACGTAGGCGTAGCGCATCGCACCGATCGCCAGCACCCACCACCCGACGGTCGGCGCGACGTAGACGCTCAGCACGGCGATGAGGAAGGCGTCGGTCTCCATGTCGAAGCGCGCACCCTGCTCGGTCACGGTGCCCGTGCGCCGGGCGACCCAGCCGTCGACGGCGTCGAGGACCAGCGCCACGCCGGCGATCACGACGACGGGACCGACCCGGTCCGGCCCGGCGTACGACGCCACCGTGAGGCCCGCCACGACGACCGCGAGCGCCGCTCTGGTGAGGGTGACCCGGCCCGCGGGCAGCGTGAGGAACGTCAGCCTGCCCGGGTGAACCCGCTCCACGCCACCTCCGTGTCCCTGTTGTGAGGGATACGGTGCCCCAAGCCCGTCAGTTCAGGGAGTCCGGTTCGGAAAGGAGCCCAGGTGCGGGAGGCGCGTGCGTTCTGGCTGACCGAGCCGGGACGCGGTGAGATCCGGAGCGAGGCGCTGCCCGCGCCGGGCCCGGACGAGGTGCTGGTGCGCGCCCTGCGCTCCGGGATCAGCCGCGGCACCGAGGCGCTGGTGTTCCGCGGCGAGGTGCCGCCCGACCAGTACGACGCCATGCGCGCCCCGTTCCAGCAAGGCGACTTTCCCGGTCCGGTGAAGTACGGCTACCTCAGCGTCGGCGTCGTCGAGCAGGGCCCGGAGCGGCTGGCCGGGCGACGCGTGTTCTGCCTGCACCCGCACCAGTCCGCGTACGTCGTGCCGGCGAGCGCGGTCACCCCGCTTCCGCCGTACGTCCCGACCGAGCGGGCGGTCCTGGCCGGCACCGTCGAGACCGCGGTCAACGCCGTGTGGGACGCCGCTCCCCTCGTCGGTGACCGGATCACGGTCGTCGGCGGCGGGATGGTCGGCTGCTGCATCGCCGCGCTGGTCGCGCGGATCCCCGGTGCGCAGGTGACCCTCGTCGACACCGAACCGTCGCGGGAGCACGTGGCCGACACGTTGGGAGCCTCCTTCGCGACGCCCGACGGCGCACGCGGCGGCTGCGACCTGGTCTTCCACGCCAGCGCGACCTCTGCGGGCCTGCAGCGCTCGCTCGAGCTGCTCGGCACCGAGGGCACCGTCCACGACGTCAGCTGGTACGGCGACCGCGCGGTCACCGTGCCGCTCGGCGGCGCGTTCCACTCGGGGCGGCTCTCCATCAGGTCCAGCCAGGTCGGGATGATCGCGCCGTCACGGCGGGGCCGGCGCAGCCACGCGGACCGGCTGCGGCTCGCGATGGAGCTCCTCGAGGACAGCGCTCTCGACGTCCTGCTGACCGGCACGTCGACGCTCGACGAGCTGCCCGGTGTGCTCGCCCGGCTGGCCGACGGGGACCGGACCACGCTCTGCCACTCGATCGACTACTCCGAGGTTCCAGACACCAGCCGGGAGGACGTGTGACGTTCCGGGTGACCGTGCGCGACCACATGATGATCGCCCACAGCTTCCGCGGTGAGGTGTTCGGTCCCGCGCAGCAGCTGCACGGCGCGACGTACGTCGTCGACGCGACGTTCGTCGCCGCCGACGTCGACGCCGACGGAATCGTGGTCGACATCGGTCGGGCCACCGAGCAGCTGCGCGTCGTGCTCGCCGACCTGACCTACCGCAACCTCGACGACGTCGAGGAGCTGAAGGGCGTCAACACCTCGACCGAGGTGCTCGCCCGGTTGGTCGCCGACCGGCTCGCGGACCGTGCGCACCGCGGCGAGCTGGGACGGCCCGCCGACGAGCTCACCGGCATCGAGGTGACACTGCGGGAGTCCCACATCGCCTGGGCGAGCTACACGAGGTCGCTGTGACCCCTTTCCTCGTGCCGGTCGGGATCGACGATCCCGCGCTGCCGAGCGGCGGCAACCGGTACGACCGGCGGGTGATCGACGAGCTGCGGGCGCTCGGGCGGGTGGTGCACGAGCACCGCGTCACGCCGGCTGACGTGCCTGCGCTGCTGGACGAGATCCCGGACAGGACGGTGGTCCTCGTCGACGGGCTGCTCGCGACGCAGGCGCCCGATGTGCTGGTGCCGACGGCGAAGCGGCTCGCGCTCGTCGTCCTGCTCCACATGCCGTTCGCCGAAACCTTCCCGGCGCTGGCGGACGCCGAGCGGGAGGTGCTGACGTCGGCCGCGGGTGTGGTCACGACGAGCAAGTGGGCGCGCAGGTGGGTGGTCGCGCACCACGGGCTCGACCCGGAGCGGGTGACCACCGCGACGCCGGGCGCGGACCCGGCGCGGGCGGCTCACGGATCACGAACGGGTGTCGAGCTGTTGTGCCTCGCCGCGGTGACCCGCGCGAAGGGCCACGACGTGCTGCTCTCGGCGTTGGGCGAGATCGCCGACCTCGACTGGCGCTACACCTGCGCCGGGACCCTCCAGCTCGAGCCGGACTTCGTGGCCGGGCTGCGCGACCTGGCGGCGCGGTCCGGCATCGGCGACCGGGTGCGGTTCACCGGGCCGCTGGGCGGTGCGGATCTCGACGCCGCCCTGTCCGGTGCGGACCTGCTGGTCTCGGCCTCGCGCCACGAGGCCTACGGCATGGGCGTGACCGAGGCGCTGGCGCACGCGGTGCCGGTCGTCGCCTCCGACGTCGGGGGCCACCCCGAGGCCGTCGAGGGTGCCGGGCTGCTGGTGCCGCCGGACGACCCCGACCGGCTCGCGGACGCGCTGCGGACCTGGCTGGAGAGCCCGCGCGACCGACGGCGGCTGCGGCGAGCGGCCGCGGACCGGCGGACGACGCTCGCGCCGTGGCGGACCACCGCCGACCGGATCGCCGCCGCCCTGGACGAGGCGGACGCGCGGGGAGGCCCGCCGTGAGCCCGCGGCAGTGGGCGTGGTTGCGCCCGCTCGCAGGCGTGGCGATCCTCGTCGCACTGGTCGTGCAGCTCGGCGCGGACCCGTTCACCGACGGGCTGCGTCGTACGGACGCGACCGCGGTCGTGGTCGCGCTCGTCGTCACTGCCGGCACCACCTGGTGCTGCGCGTGGCGGTGGAGCCTGCTGTCGGCGCGGCTCGGCGTGGTGGTGCCCGTGCGGACGGCGTTCCGCCGCTACTACCGCTCGCAGCTGCTCAACGCGACGCTCCCCGGCGGGGTGCTCGGCGACGTGCACCGTGGGGTCGAGCACGGCCGGGCCTCGGGCTCGATGCGCCGGGGGGTCGGCTCGGTCGTCGCGGAGCGGGCGGCGGGCCAGCTGGTGCAGGCGGCGATGGCCGCGGCAGCGCTGCCGCTGCTGCCGGGCGGGCTGGGACCTGACGACGGCTGGACCGTGGTGCCGGTCGCCGCAGGACTGGCTGCCGCTGTGGTGCTGGTCGTCGTGCTGGGCTGGCGGGTGGTGGTCGCGTCCGTGCTCGCGTCGGCGGGACACGTGGTGGTCTTCGTCGTCGCGGCGCGGTCGGTCGGGGTGGACGCATCGCTGTCCTCGCTGACCGCGCTGGGCCTGGTCGTGCTGGTCGCGGCCTCGGTGCCGTTGTCGGTGGCGGGCTGGGGACCGCGCGAGGGGGCCGCTGCGTGGCTCTTCGCCGGGGCTGGACTGGGCGCGGCGACGGGACTCAGCGTCGCCGTCGCCTTCGGCGTGGTGTCGTTGGTGGCAACGCTGCCCGGGCTGTTGGTACTGACGGAGCGGCGGGCCGATGTGGGACCGTTGCCGGACCTGGAGGAGGCCGATCGTGGGTGACCGCCCCTACACGTTGCTGAGCTGCAGCATGTCGCTGGACGGCTACCTCGGCGGCGCGACGGACGAGCGGCTGCTGCTCTCCAACGACGCCGACTTCGACCGCATCGACGGGGTCCGCGCCGGGTGTGACGCGATCCTGGTCGGTGCTGCGACCGTCCGGAAGGACAACCCGCGGCTGCTGGTCCGCGAGGAGCGGCGCCGGCACGCGCGGGCGGCCGCGGGTCTGCCCGACTCGCCGGCGAAGGTGACGATCACCGCGCGCGGCGACCTCGATCCCTGCTACCGCTTCTTCACCGCAGGCGAGAGCGAGAAGCTGGTCTACTGCGACTCCGACGCCGTCCCGGTGGCCCGCGAGCGGCTCGGTCCCCTGGCGACCGTGATCGACGCCGGCGGCACGTCGCGGCGGATGCGCAGGGTGGGCGAGGACCTCCACGAGCGCGGGGTCCGGCGGCTGATGGTCGAGGGCGGCGGCACCGTGCACACCCAGTTCCTCACCGCCGGGCTGGCCGACGAGCTGCAGCTGGTCGTGGCGCCGTTCTTCGTGGGCGACTCGCGGGCTCGCCGGTTCGTCGACGACGGGCGGTTCCCCTGGCGCCCCGACCACCGCGCGCGTCTGGTCGAGACGCGCGCGATCGGCGACGTCGTACTGCTCCGTTATGCGTTGTCGGAGCGGTTCGAGGGCTGACGCGTCGACAGCAGCAGCACGAGCACGCCCACCGCCGCGGCCATCACCGAGGCGACCAGGGTCCCGACCTTCGCCGCCTCGGTGAGTGCAGCGTCGCCGGGGAACGACAGGCCGGCGATGAACAGCGACACGGTGAACCCGATCCCGGCGACTGCGCCCACGCCGCCGATCTGGGTCCAGGTGATACCGGCCGGCAGCCGGGCGAGGCCGGCGCGGACCGCGATCAGGCAGGCGAGCAGGATGCCCACCGGCTTGCCGATGACGAGGCCAGCGGCGATGCCCAGGCCCACCGCGTTCGTCGCCGCGTCACCGAACACGCCACCACCGAGGTCGACACCGGCGTTGGCGAGCGCGAAGACGGGGAGCACGACGTACGCCGACAGCGGGTGCAGGTGGTGCTGCAGCCGTTCGACCACGGGCACGGACTCGACGACGAGGAACTGCAGCCGGTGCACCTCGTCGGGGTCGAGGGTGCGGTCCGCCAGCGCCTGCTGTGCGAAGTCGCGCGCGACATCCGGCTTCAGCAGCGCGGACGCCGGCGTCAGCAGTCCGAGCGCGACGCCGGCCAGCGTGGCGTGCACCCCGGACTGGAGCAGGGCGAACCAGACAGCGGTCCCGATGACGAGGTACGCCGGGATGATCCAGATCTTCAGCCGCTGCATGACCATGACGACCACCAGCCCGCCGATCGCCCCGGCGAGCCACCAGAGCTCCAGGTCCGCGGTGTAGAACACCGCGATCACCAGGATCGCTCCGATGTCGTCCACGATCGCGAGGGTGAGCAGGAAGAGCCGGGCCGCCGAGGGGATCCGTCGACCCAGCAGCCCCAGCACGCCGACCGCGAACGCGATGTCGGTGGCCATCGGGATCCCCCACCCGGCACCGGTGTCACCGCCACCCGCGATCGCGACGTAGATCAGGGCGGGCACCGCCATCCCGCCGAAGGCGGCGGCGATCGGCAGCGCGGCCGTGCGGGGGTCGCGGAGGTCGCCGCTGGCCAGCTCGTACTTGATCTCCAGCCCGACGACGAAGAAGAAGATCACCATCAGCGCGTCGTTGACCCAGTGCTGGAGGCTGTCGTCGAGGTGCAACGACCCGATCTCGAGGCTGACGTGGGCGTGCCAGAAGTCGACGTACGACTCCGACCAGGGCGAGTTCGCCCACGCCAGGGCCACGACCGCAGCCAGCAGCAGGAGCAGCGAGCTCGCCGACTCGACCCGGAGGAACTCGCGGAGCGGTCGCGCGACGTAGCGGGCCAGGGCCCGGTCGCTGGCTGAGAGCACCGGCCCGGACCGCCAGAGGTCGTCGGGCTTGCGCGGGGAAGGTGGGCGGGCGGGTGAGTCGGTCACGGCTGCGGGAACCTCGCATCGTCTCGGTCAGGGGTCGCTGGCGTCGTGCCGACCAGACTTCCCGGCTCACCTCCAAGGGATCCTAGTGGTGCGCCCGTGAGCCTTCGGTAGGGTCGCTCACATGGCCGTAGACCAGCTCCGCGAAGAGCCCACGATCGGGCGTCTCGTCAAGGACGCCCAGACCGAGTTCTCCACGATCATGCGCAAGGAGATCCAGCTCGCGAAGTCCGAGCTGAAGGTGAGCGTGACGGCGGGCGGGCTCGGCACCGTCCTGATCCTCGCCGCGCTGTTCTTCCTGGTGCTGTTCGTGATCATCCTCTCGGTCGCGGCCGCCTACTTCATCAACTGGAACGGCAGCGGGCTCAGCCTGCACTGGGCGTTCCTCATCGTGGCCGGCTTCTGGCTGCTGACCGCGGCGATCTGCATCCTGCTCGGGATCAAGAAGTTCAAGAAGGTCAAGGCGCCCGAGCGCGCGATCGAGCAGGGCCGCGAGATCCCGCGCGCCCTCAAGGGGCAGACCTCCTGAGCCTGGGGTCGACGCAGGGACGGTGAGATGACGCGGCAGCCGGCGGTGGCCGGACGGGCGGAGCAGCTGCTCGGCTCGTCGGTGATCTCCACCGCGCCGGTCGCAGGCGGCGACATCTCCACCGCCGTGAAGCTGCGGCTCTCCAGCGGCCGCACCGCGTTCCTCAAGACCCTCACCCAGGCGCCGCCGTCGTTCTTCGAGCGGGAGGCCGCCGGGCTGCGCTGGCTGGCCGAGGTCGAGGACGGCGTCGCCACCCCCGAGGTGCTGGCGGTCGACTCCGACTGCCTGATCCTCGGCTGGGTCGAGACCACCCGCCCCGGGCAGGACGCAGCCGCCGCCTTCGGCCGCGCCCTCGCTCGCACCCACCTCGCCGGCGCCGACGTCTGGGGCGCCGACCACGACGGCTACATCGGCCGGCTCCCGCTGGGCAACCAGCCGCTCCCCACCTGGGCCGAGTTCTACCTGGAGCGCCGGATCACGCCGTACCTCCGCGTCGCCGTCGACAAGAACCTGGTCGCCGCCGACGACGCCGGGGTGATCGAGCGTGCCGCCGCCAGGGTCGCCGAGATCGTTCCCGACGAGCCCGCCGCCCGTCTGCACGGCGACCTCTGGAACGGCAACGTGCTCTGGGGCCAGGAGGACCGCGTCGTCGTCATCGACCCCGCGGCGTACGGCGGTCACCGCGAGGTCGACCTCGCCATGCTGACCCTCTTCGGCCTCCCCCAGCTCCCGCACGTCATGGCCGCCTACGAGGAGGTCGCACCTCTCGCCGACGACTGGCAGGAGCGCCTCGGCATCCACCAGCTCTTCCCGCTCGTCGTCCACGCCTGTCTCTTCGGCGGCGGGTACGGCGCGCGGGCGGCGAAGATCGCGCAGCGGTTCGTCTGACTCTCATCGACGGCCGCGCGCGGCTACCGAGGCGCCGAGAGGAAGATGTCGTGCTTCGCGCACTCAGCAGGGACCGTCACCCTGCCGATCTCGATCGGACCGGATTCGACGTCATCCGACCCGTGCTCGACCGCGAACCCGCCTCCCACGTCGAAGCTCTCGCCCAGCGACACCTCGCCCACACCGGGGATGTCGATGGTGAGCGGCTCCTCGTCGACGAGCTCGGTCCCCTGCGGGAAGACGTACACGTCACCGTCCGCCCCGAGGCACCCGCCGACGACCTCCAGCGTCCCGCCACCGATCGCATCGCTGCCGCCTGACTGGTAGCCGGCGACGAGCACCTTGACGCCACCTCCAGCGTCGATGACCTCTCCTGAGCAGCCGCGGATCCCGAAGAGCACGACCAGTACGAGCACGAGAACGGCGCCGATCACCCACGGTGACCGGCGTCGGACACCTGCGGACACCGACACAGGTGGATCATTGCTTCCTCCGGCCAAGCCGGGGGTCGGCATTGGAGCAACGCGACCAGACCGTTACGCAACTGCGTCGGGCGGCGGAACCGACGCGCCTGTCGAAGCGTCTTCTAGTTGTGGCCGCTGCCCGTCGCCGTTGCCTGCTCGCCCGCGCACTGGTCTTGGTGTCTCTGATCGGTGGGCCGAGCGGGTGCAGCGACGACTCCAAGGGTTCGGCTGACAGCGACATGCCCTCCGAGGCCACAACGGAGTCGATGGGTTCTCACCAGGAGCCAATAAGGACGCCCCGAGCACTCGTGTTCCTGTCGGGCAGAATCGCTTATCCGTCGATCACTCTGACGACTCGGAGTAGGTGTCGGTTCAAGATCGACCAGGTTCGGGCGGTCGACGCGCACACGCTCGAGGTTGTCGGTACGGAGTCGACGAGCCGATGCGGTGCGCGCGTCAGTCGGCAGCGGACGACGGCACGGCTTGACCGCGAGCTTGTGAAAGCATTCGACAAGACGACGGTTCTCGTCGTCACCAGTCGCTCACCTGGCTACTCGATCGAGGCAGACCTCACTATCGGGCTGGCGTAGGCGCGGTCATCCCCGCCGATCGGCGGCTTCGCACCGTTGACGGAAGCGATGAGCGCTCGCGATGCGGTCATCGTTGAGGTCGCCTACGTGCGTCGGTGGAAGCGGATGTCGCCGTTGGGGAGCTTCTCTGCGGTGTGGGTGGGGTCGTGGGCGCGGTGGTGGTGCCAGGAGCAGAGGAGCACGCCGCGGTCGAGGTCGGTGTTGCCGCCGTTGGCCCAGGGGTCGAGGTGGTGGGCTTCGCACCAGCCGGCGGGGATGGTGCAGCCCTCGGCTCGGCAGTGCTGGTCGCGCCAGCGCATGGCTTTGCGTTGGGCGGGTGAGAACAGTCGGCGGGTGCGGCCGAGGTCGAGG
>NZ_QGDD01000014.1 GCF_003160695.1 Nocardioides silvaticus | reverse complement strand
GGACATTTCCTTAGTGACGACCTTCAGCACGGCGACCCTGGCTTTCGACATGCCCAGGAACTGTCGCCTATGTCCCGACTCAGGTGTCGCGTGTCAGTTGTCGCCTATGTCGTGAACCCAGACACCCCTACCTCCGCCGCAGGAACGAACGGTGCCCCGCCCCTCGAGAGGGACGGGGCACCGCTGCTTCTCAGGCGCCGGTCAGTCGACCGAGCCGACGCGGATCGTCAGGTCACCGTTCTTGGCGACCTTGACCACCCGGATCGTCACGCCGTGGTCGGGCACGTCCACGCTCGACCAGCCGGGCTGGGTCTGGCCGGGGTGCTCCCCCTCGACGGAGTGCTCGTCGGAGGCGAACCACCAGTTCTTCAGGTCGTTGAAGACCGGCGACCTGCCCGAGCCCTCGATCGTGTAGGGCTGCGCGAGGTAGTGCACGTCGAGGTCCCTGCTCCGCTTCAGCGAGAAGGGCGAGTCGTAGCCCATCTTCACCGGGCTCGCCAGCAGGTTGCCCGGACCGGGGAGGTGGTCGAACTCCGGCCGCGCGTCGACGACCAGGAGCTCACCGTGGCCGGGGTGGTCGCCCACGTTGTTGTCCGTGTAGGTCGTGTCCCAGTAGGTGACCAGCGCACCTGGCTCGTTGGCGTAGAACTCCACCTTGTCCGCGCGCTTCCCCGAGTAGCCGATGTAGCTGTAGAGGTGCTTGAGCAGGCGGTCGCGGCCGACGTACTGCCGGTTGTCGACGAAGTAGGCGTTGAGCTTCGAGACGTAGTCGGTGCCCGTCGTACGGCGGAAGCCCTTGAACGTCCAGCCCTCGTCGGCGGTCTCGGCGTCACCGATGACCTCGCCGTCCAGCGTGATGTTGTCCACCTGGAACCCGTTGAGCGCGAAGGCGCCGTCGGTCAGGTAGCGCCACCGGATCGCGTTGGTGCCCTCCGGCACCTCGGCGGTCAGGTCGACCCACCCGTCGGTCGTGCCGGAGATGCCGAAGCCGGAGGCGTTGAAGCCGCTGTCGTCCGCGCCCTCGTAGGAGTGGTCGGTCTCGACGTCCGCCCAGGTGGCGCCACCGTCGCTGGAGGCCTGGAGGAACGCGTAGTCCCAGCCGTCCTCGATGTTGTACTTCACCTTCGCGGTGAGCTCGCCGCCGTCCTCGACCTCCCGGGTCATCCGGGTGTCGAGGTCGTCGCCCCGGTCGCTCCAGAAGAACCGCTCACCGCACTCGTCGCACGGGTCACCGAGGTCGAGCTGCACCTGCTTGTCGGGCAGGACGACGATCGCGCCGTTGTACTTGCGGTCGCTGAGGACCTGGCCGGGCCGGAGCTCCACGGTCCCGTTGTTGCCGGCGTGGATCGACTTGTAGTCGAGCCAGCCGAGCTGGAACTTCTCCCAGGCGCCGAACGGCATCGGCTGGTCGCCGATCCCCTCGTCCTTGGGCGAGGTGCCGCGGGACTGTGCCATCAGGGACCAGAAGCCGACGCTGTTGGTGGCGCCACCGGTGTTGCCGGAGGTGTCGTAGAGGTCGGGAAGGCCGAGGTCATGGGCGTACTCGTGGGCGTAGACGCTGAGACCACCGTTCTCGGGCTGCATCGTGTAGTCGCTCACCCAGAGGCCGGTCGGGTTGTCCGGGAACTCGACGGCCGCGCCGCTCGGGTCGGACACGCCACCCTCGCCGACCTCGACGCCGCCCTTCTTCGGTCCGATCTCCGGGCCGGTCCCGAGCTTGTGGATCGAAACGTTGCCGCGGTGGCTCCAGATGGCGTCGGCGGCCTGGATCGGGTCACCGTCCGCCTCGTCGCCACCGGCGTGGACGATCTGGAAGTGGTCGATGTAGTTGTCCGGCTCGTTGAAGTCGCCGTCCTCGTCGTAGTCGTAACGGTCCTGACGGTCGAACGTCTTCAGGTAGGCCTGGATCTGCTCCATCGTCTGGCCGCTCTCGAGCCGCTTCGCCACCCAGAGGGAGAGGGCGTCGCGGATGAGGAACTCCGAGCTCTGGCACACGATGCTGCCGCAGTAGTTGCGCCCGTAGCGGGCCTCGTTGAAGGGCACCTTCACCCACTCGGTGATGTCGCCCTCGACCGAGTAGGCACCCATGGACTGGTCCTCGAAGAACTTCGCCATCCGGTTGAAGTACATGTCCTCGTAGAACGACCGGTTGTAGTTCTTGCGCCAGAGCGTGGTGTTGTCGTACTTGCGGTTCGGCTTCGGGATCTCGTTGTGGAGCGGCCCGTCGTAGCGGGTCGGGCTGCCGTCGGAGGGGAAGGCGCACTCCTCGGGGTCGGTGCTGTCGCAGAACGCCGAGTGCCGCTGCTCGCCGAACTCGGCCAGCACGACGAAGATCCGGTCGGTCCCGGTCTGGGCGACCTTCGCGAACCGACCCTTGCCGAGCTTCACGACCCGCTTGCCGACCGGTACGTCGCCACGGAGCTGCTGCTGGAGCGCCGACTGCCGCAGCACGTCGTACTTCTGCCGCCAGCGCGGCACCAGGTTGTCGGTCGTCACCTTCGTCGTGGACGCGCTCTGCCGCGTGTCGTCGGTGTGGGAGGGCGGCTGGGCGCCGGCCTCCGTCGCGGTGAGGGGCTGGGCCAACGCCCCCACCAGTGCTGCGGCGGCGAGCGCCGCGATCGTCTTGCCTCGCACAGTGCCTCCAGTGTCGAGATGCGGGGCGCGATCTGCGCCCTCGGGGTCCCGGCGCCGGATTCCGGCGGTTCCCGAGACTTGCGAGGGCAGTTGACGCCTCGCCGGGCGTCCGCCGACAGAGGGCGGCGGCCATCGTTACCGGACCGTGACCTACCGGCGGGCGGCCCGGCCGTGCCGGCTCGGCTGGCCGCAGGCGTCAAGATGTCCCCATGACGATCCTGCTGTCCGACCCCCGGGTCGGCGCGATCCCGGTGCGCGAGTCCGGGGAGCCGCTGGTCGCGCTCGGTCCCGGGCTCGGGCCGGCGCTCGCCCGGGTGCGGGAGTCGCTCGCCGTACGCCTGCACCGGGCTGCGGCGCTGCTGCCGGCCGGCGTCGGGCTCCGGGTCGTCGAGGGTCACCGGTCGGAGGCCGACCAGCGGCTGATCATCGCGCGCTACGCCGGCGAGGTCGCGGCGGCGCACCCCGGGGTCGACGCCGTCGAGCTGGAGATCCTGACCAGCCGCTTCGTCGCCCCGATCGCGGTCGCCCCGCACGTCGCGGGCGCTGCCGTCGACCTCACGCTCGTCGACGCCGACGGTGTCGAGCTCGACCTCGGGACCCCGATCGACGCGACGCCGGAGGAGTCCGACGACGCCTGCTACTTCGCGGCGACCGGCATCCCCGCCGCCGCACGCGCCCACCGCGACCTCCTCGCCGAGGTGCTGGGGGCGGTCGGGCTGGTGAACTACCCGACGGAGTGGTGGCACTGGTCGTACGGCGACCGCTACTGGGCGCTGATGACCGGCGCCCCGGCCGCGCTCTACGGCCCGGTCGCCGACCGCGAGGCGGTCGCGTGACCGAGCCGTCCGGCACCGCCGGGACCCAGCCGACGCTCCTCATCGACCCGTCGGCGGTCACCGCGAACGTCCGCACCATCGGCGCCGCCACCACCGGCGAGGTGATGGCGGTCGTCAAGGCCGAGGGGTTCGGCCACGGCACCGTCGCGGTCGCGCACGCGTCGCTCGCCGGCGGCGCGACCCGGTTCGGCGTCACCAACCTCGAGGAGGCGTTCGCCCTGCGCGACGCCGGCTTCACCGAGCGGATCCTCAGCTGGCTGAACCCGCTCGACGCCGACTTCGCGACTGCAGCCGAGCGCGACATCGAGATCGCCGTGCCGGGCCTGGCCCACCTCGACGTGGTGCGGGCGGCACCCGGGCTGCGGGTCCACCTCCAGCTCGACACCGGCATGGCCCGCGACGGAGCGAGCCCGGAGGAGTGGGTCGCGATGTGCCGCGAGGCGCGCTCCGCCGAGGAGGCCGGCGTGCTGTCCGTCGTGGGCGTCATGGGTCACCTCGCCTGCGCCGACCGGCCGGGCGACCCCGCCAACGAGGCCGGCCGGGACCGGTTCGCGTGGGGCCTGCGGACCGCCCAGGAGCTCGGGCTGACGCCGACCGACCACCACCTCGCCGCCACCGCGGCGACGCTGAGCGACCCGCTCACCCACCACACGATGAGCCGGATCGGGGCCGGCCTGGTCGGGATCAACGAGGCCCGCAACGTCGCCCTGCGACCCGCGCTCACGCTGACGGCGCCGTTGGTGCAGGTCCGCCGGATCGCGGCCGGCACCTCGGTCGGCTACGGCCACTCCTGGACCGCACCGCGTGACACCCGGCTCGGCCTGCTGGGCCTCGGGTACGCCGACGGGCTGCCGCGGCTCGCCTCGAACCGCGCCCAGGTGATGGTGCGCGGCCGCCGCTACCCGGTCGTCGGGCGCATCTCGATGGACATGACGATCGTCGACCTCGGCCCCGAGGACGGCGCCGTGCGCCAGGGCGACCTGGCCACCGTCTTCGGCCCCGGCGACGCGGGGGAGCCCACGGCGGCGGAGTGGGCCGGCTGGGCCGAGACCCTGGAGCATGAGATCGTCACCGGGCTGGGGCCCCGCCTGCACCGCACGACGCTGCCACTGGCGGCCGCTCCAGCCACCGACCCCGACCCGATCCAGATAGGGACCCGATGACCTCCCTCCGCGTCGCCGTGATCGGCGGCGGCACCAGCTGTGAGCACGACGTCTCCCTCGCCTCGGCGGGCGCCGCCGGGGCGGCCCTCACCGAGGCCGGTCACGACGTCGTGCCGCTGACCATCGACCGCGACGGCCTGTGGCGCGACGGCGACGGCAGCCCGATCGGCCTGGCCGGGGCCACCGAGGTGCTGCGGGGGTGCGCGGTCGCCGTACCGATGCTGCACGGGCCGGGCGGTGAGGACGGCACGCTGGCCGCGCTCTGCGACCTGGTCGCCGTCCCGTACGTCGGCTCCGCCCTCGGCGCCAGCGCGATCGCCATGGACAAGTGGGTCACCAAGCTGGTCGCCGAGGCCGTCGGCGTGCCCACCGCGCCTGGCCGGCTGGTGACTCGCGCCACCGCGGGCGAGGTCGCCTTCAGCCACCCCGTGGTCGTGAAGCCGGTCGCGGCGGGCTCCAGCTACGGGGTCTCGATGGTGCGCGACGCCTCCGAGCTGTCCGCCGCGCTCGACGCCGCCTTCGCGGTGGACGACCGGGTGCTGGTCGAGGACGTCGTCGTCGGCCGCGAGATCGACCTCGCCGTGCTGGGCCGTTCCGACGGGAGCCGCACGGTGCCGCCGGCGCTCGAGATCGTGGTGCCGGAGTCGGGGATCTTCGACCTCGAAAGCAAGTACGACGGCTCCGCGGTGTTCAAGATCCCGGCGCCGGTCACCGAGGCCGAGCAGGAGGCGCTGGAGCGCGCGGCCGTCGCCGTGTACGACGCCGTCGGCTGCTCGGGTATCGCGCGCGTCGACTTCTTCCTCACCGACACCGGCCCCGTGCTCAACGAGATCAACACCATCCCGGGGTTCACCGAGCACTCCCAGGTGCCGCGGATGTTCGCCGCCGACGGGATGTCGTACTCCGACCTCCTCGACGTCATGGTCCGGGAGGCCACGTCCGGCGATCGGTGACGGTAAAGCCGCGTCACGGAGGGGCAGCGGTTACCATCGTCCTGCCCGTGGCGTGGCGCTCCCGCCCGCCACGAACCCGGAGTTGGGGGAATCCATGCGTCGTGCCGTCGTCCTGCTGGCGGTCCTGCTGCCGTTGTCGCTGCTGGTGCCTGCGACGGCGCACAGCTACGAGCCGTCCGGCGGAGCCTCGTTCAACACGCCCGTGCCCTGGGGCGGCGCGTCCGCGCGGTCGGCCATCGTGCGCAAGGTGGAGCAGGCGATCCGCAACATCCGGCCGACGAAGCGGGACCCGCGCCCCAAGCTGATCCTCGCGGCGTACCTCTTCGACCGCCCGTCCAGCGCCGACGCGATCATCGGCGCGTGCAAGCGCGGCGTCTCCGTGCGCGTGATCATCGACGACGAGGTGAAGTCGAAGCCGTTCCGACGCATCGTCACCGCGCTGAACGCCGACAACGTCCGCGACCGCGACCGCAACGGCGTGCCCGACACCGACCCGAAGGCCGGTCGCTGCAACCGGCCGTTGCCCGCGGACTCCGGCGGCCTGCGCACCAAGCACCCGGTCGACGGGCCCGACGGCCCCGCGGCGATCCCGACGATGACCCCCCGCGAGGTGCACCGCAGCCTGGTCGAGGACAAGGGCACGCCGGTCACCTGGGGCCGTGACGGCAGCTACGTCCTGCGCTGCTCGGGCTCCTGCCGGGGCGGCCCCGAGGCCAACATGCACGCGAAGATCTACGCGTTCTCCAGCACCGGCTCCGCCAACAACGTGGTGATGTTCGCCTCGACGAACCTCAACGCCGGCGGCGTCAACAGCGGCTGGAACGACATGATCACGATGAAGAATCGGCCGAAGACGTTCGCCTTCGTCGAGAAGATGCACCGGAAGATGACCGCGCAGAAGCGCGCCGGGCGCAAGCTGGTCGAGATGATCGACGGCCCCTACACGACGCGGTTCTTCCCGATGTTCGGCGTCGGCAAGAAGCGCGACCCGCTGATGGTCGATCTCCGCAAGGTCAAGTGCAAGAGCGCGCTCGGCCCGACCCAGCTCTACATCCAGCAGTTCTGGTGGAACGGCCACCGCGGCAACTACATCTGGGACAAGGTCAGGGACCTGGCCCGCAGCGGATGCAAGGTGAAGATCATCTTCGGTGCCGTCGACGGCACCCTGCTCCGCAAGATGAAGGCGGCCCGCGCCTCGGGCCTCATCGAGCTCTGGGACAGCCGCTGGGACAGCTCCGACGTCGACGGCTGCGTCAACACCCGCACGCACATGAAGAACGTCGCGGTGCGCGGCACCTACGGCAAGAACCGGAAGTACGCCGGGGTCTGGACCGGCACGGCGAACTGGGCCACGGGCTCGCTCACCAAGGGCGACGAGGTGACGGTCAACGTGAAGAGCGCGAAGCTCTACAAGCAGTACGTCGCGCGCTGGAAGACGGTGAAGGCCCACAGCAGCCTGAACTGGACCCACGACCAGCCGGTCCCGCCGATCGACTGCCGCGACGACTGAGGCGAGGAGCAGCGCCAGCAGGACGCCGGCGAGGACGGCGCGCAGCGGCCGGCCACGGTCGTCATGGGGCGTGCCGGTGAGCAGCGCGCCGACCAGCCGGCGCCGGTCGTAGGACGCTGCTTCGAGCAGCTCCTTGGTCGTCGGCACGTCAGCCGCCGGTGGCCAGCGCCAGCCCGTCGGCCGCGAGCAGGACGAGGGGCGCCAGCGCGACCAGCGCCAACGTCTCCAGCAGGTCCCACAGCCGTGCGCGCAGCAGCGGCGGCGCTGCCGGTAGCCGGGCGAGCGCGGAGGCGGTCGCTCCGGCGCCGAGAAGCGTGAGCGCGACGACCGGCCGCGAAGCCGGGTCGCGCACGAGCAGCGCCACGGCCGTGGCCAGCAGCCCGGCCAGTCCGCCGTGGACCGCGACCAGCGCCGGCGTGCGGGCGCGCAGCCGACGGGCGCGCAGCAGCCCGACGACGCAGCAGTCGACGGCCAGCAGCGCGCCGACCGGGTCGTCGGCGACCACCGGCGCGAGGAGGGTGACGAGCGCTCCCCCGGCGGCGGATCCCGCCAGCAGCACCCGCTGCGAGCGGGCGGCCATCGCCTGCAGCCGGACCGGGTCGACCGGCGGCTGGTCGACCCGGGCGACGCCGAGCGCGACGGCTGCTGCCGGGACCGCGCCGCCGGCGAGGACGACCAGGGCGAGGAGCACCGCGCCGGGAGCCGACCACGACGCCGGGACGTCCGGGAGCCGGTCGTGCGCGAGCGCGACGAGCCCGACCGCGGTGGCGAGCAGGCCGGCCAGCAGCGTCGTGCGCCGGGCGTCGGCCGGCTGCCAGGCCGGTCGTCGCCCGACGACCTCCGCCGTCGCCTCGGCGAGGTCGTCGTGGGTGAGCGGCACCGGCTCGTCCGCGCGCGCCGTGACGGCGAGCAGGGTGCCGTCACCGACACCCTGCTCGACGAGCCCGCGGTCGGGCTGGAGCCTCCGACCGTGGGCGTGCAGGCCGTAGCCCGCGTAGGCGGCGGCCGGGTCGAGCAGCCCGACCGCCCGGGCGAGGTCGGGCACCAGCTCGGCCACCGCGACCGCGCCCGGGACGGCCAGGTCGCTCCGCCGTCCCCCAGCGACGGCGGTGACCCGGAGCAGCCGGTCGGACACGGGGTCCTCAGTGGACGAACCGGGCGGCACCACGGCGGTCGACCGCCTGGTAGTCGGCGTTCGACCGGATCACCGTGCGCTGGCTCTCGTCGAGCAGGTCACGCATCTCGGCGATCGCACGGTCCCAGGTCGCCTTGGCGTCGTGGTAGGACTGCTGGGCGTGGCCGGCCCACTCGCTGCGGAGCGGCGCCAGCTCGGCCTCGAGGCGGTTCATCCGGTTGTCGATGTCGGTGACGGTCCGGAGCATGTCGGAGGCGGCCTGGTCGAGCGCGGCGTGCTGGACGCGCATGCCGTCGAGGGGTGAGGTCATCGTCGTTCTCCTTCGGTGGTGGGTGGGGCCGGGGCGGGTCAGCCGAGACGGCCGAGGAGCCGGCCGTAGTCGGCGCCGACCGCGTCGTCGGTGGCGGTGTTGTCCTGCTCGGTCGCGGTGAGCGAGCTCGCGAAGTCGTCGAGCGCCCCGACGATCCGGCGCTGCCGCTCGGTCCACGCCTGGTGGAGGTGGAAGAACGCCTGGGCGCCCCGGCCGCCCCACCGGCCGTGGATGGCGGCGACCTGGCTGTCGAGCCGGGCGCTGAAACCGGTGAAGTCGGCGCGGGCGTCGCTCACGAGGGACGCGGCACGGCTGAGCGCGCCGTCCCCCTGGCCGAACTCGTCGGGCTGGACCATGGTGACTCCTTCTCGTCGGTGGACGTCGGGTTGTGTCGTCGGGTGGTGCCCCGGTCGCGGACGGGCGGAAACCGGGGCTCGCGGTTGTCCACAGGTCCCGTCGGCGACGGTTCCGCCGCGCCCGGTCGCCACTGTTGACTCGCCGGCATGGCCGAACCTCCGGAGCTCCCCACGGGCCGGATCCGTGTCGAGGAGCCGCCGCGGCTGCCGTCCGTCGAAGGGGCGAGCGGCGTCGCGATGAGCGCGATCCCGATGGTCGGCAGCCTGGGGTCCGTGGTGCTGGTCGCCTCGCTCGGCGGCGGCAGCTCCGGCGTGCGGATCCTCGCGGCCGGCCTGTTCCTGGTGGCGACGATCGCCTACCTCGGGCTCCAGGTCGACCGCCAGCGCGGTCAGCGGCGTCGGCTGCTGCTGGGCGCGCGCCGTAGCTACCTCCAGCACCTGGCAGGCGTGCGCGCCGCCGTACGGGACGCCGCCGACGGTCAGCGCCGAGCGCTCCTTCGGCGCCATCCCGACCCGGCCGCGCTGCCCGCGCTCGCGGCGGAGGGCTCGCGGGTGTGGGACCGGCGACCGGGGGACGCGGACTACCTGCAGGTGCGGTACGGCGTCCGCGACCAGCCGCTCTCGGCGCAGCTCGACGAGCCGGCCGGCCTGGCAGCCGACGACGCCGACCCCGCCGCCGTGGCGGCCGTCCGCCGGATGCTCACGACCCACCGGGTCCAGCCCGGCCTGCCGTGCACCGTCGACCTCCGCGAGACCCGGCGGCTGTCGCTGCCGGGAGCCGAGACCGGCCGGACGGCCGCTCGAGCGCTCGTCTGCGCGGCGGCGACCGCCCACTCCCCCGACCATCTCGCCGTCGCCGTGCTCACCACCGAGGACCTGCTCGAGGAGTGGGAGTGGGTCAAGTGGCTCCCGCACGCCCACAGTCCGGTCCGCGCCGACGCGGTCGGGCCGGTGCGGCTGGTCGGCACGTCAGGGGCCGCGCTGGCCGAGCTGCTCGTCGACGCACCGCACCTGCTGCTCGTCGTCGACGGCCCCGGCTCGGCGCACCCCGTGCTGCCGCCCGACGGCCGGGCCGGGGCGACCGTGGTCCTCGTCGGCGGAGACGGTCCGGGCGACGGTGTCGACACCGAGGTCGACACCGAGGTCGTCCTCGACCACGGCGACCTCGCCACCGCGGAGGCCGTGGCCCGGCGGCTGCTCGCCCACCGCGTGCCGGCGGAGGGTCCCCGCGCCGTCGCCGAGCTGCGCCTGCCGGTCGAGCCCGACTGGCGGGCCCGGTCCGCACGCGACCGGCTGCGGGTACCGATCGGCGCCGGTGACGACGGCGTGGTCCACCTCGACCTCAAGGAGTCGGCCGCGGGCGGGATGGGCCCGCACGGGCTGGTGGTCGGCGCGACGGGCAGCGGCAAGTCCGAGCTCCTGCGCACCCTGGTGCTCGCGCTCGTCACGACCCACCCGCCCGACGAGCTCAACCTGGTGCTCGTCGACTTCAAGGGCGGCGCGACGTTCGCCGGGATGGCCGACCTGCCGCACGTGTCGGCCGTCATCACCAACCTCGCCGGCGAGCTGGCCCTCGTCGACCGGATGCAGGACGCGCTGGAGGGCGAGATGGTGCGCCGACAGGTCGCCCTCCGCGCCGCCGGCAACCTGGCGTCGGTGCACGACTATGCCCGCGCCCGGTCCCGCGGCGATGACCTGGCGCCGCTCCCCACCCTGCTCGTCGTGGTCGACGAGTTCTCCGAGCTGCTGTCCGCGAAGCCCGAGCTCACCGAGCTGTTCGTGGCGATCGGACGGCTCGGCCGCTCGCTGGGGCTGCACCTGCTGCTGGCGTCGCAGCGGCTGGAGGAGGGCCGGCTCCGCGGCCTCGAGTCCCACCTCTCCTACCGGATCGGCCTGCGCACGTTCAGCGCCCAGGAGTCACGCACCGTGCTCGGGGTGCCGGACGCCTACCAGCTGCCTCCGGTGCCGGGGCTCGGCTACCTGAGGCCCGGTCCCGACGAGCTGGTGCGGTTCCGGGCGGCCTACGTGTCCGGTCCGGCGCCGACCGGGCCCGCGCGCCGGCCGGTCCGTCGTGGCCCCGCGGTGCTGCCGTACGTCGTTCGGCCGGTCGTCCTCGCCGCGCGGCCCGCCGCGCGCCCCACCGCCGCTGTCGAGGCCGGTCCGTCTGTCCTCGACCTGGTGGTCGACCGGCTGCGCGGACGCGGTCCTGCCGCACACCGGATCTGGCTCCCTCCGCTGGGCCGCCCCGACGCTCTCGTCGACCTGCTGCCGGCGGCGGGGCCGCTCCGGTTCCCGGTCGGCACGCTGGACCGTCCTCGCGAGCAGCGTCGCGACCCGCTCGTGCTCGACCTCGGCGGCGCCGGCGGTCACGTCGCCGTCGTCGGCGGCCCGCGGAGCGGCAAGAGCACCCTGCTGCGCACGATCGTCGCGGCCACCGCGCTGACGAGCAGCCCGCGCGCGGTGCGGTGGTATGTCCTCGACCTCGCCGGCGCGCTCGCCGACCTCGCGGACCTCCCCCACGTGGCCGGCGTCGCGAGCCGGACCGAGGGCGACGTCGTACGCCGGGTCGTGGCGGAGGTGCGCGCCATCGCCGACAGCCGCGAGTCCGGACAGGAGACCGGCGAGCGGGACGAGGTCTTCGTCTGCGTCGACGGCTGGGGCACCCTCCGCGCGGAGCACGACGAGCTCGAGACGGCCCTCCAGCAGCTGGCCCAGCGTGGGCTGGGCCTCGGCGTCCACCTGGTGGTCTCGGCGGCACGGTGGTCGGACTTCCGGCCCGCGCTGCGCGACCAGCTCGGCACCCGGCTCGAGCTGCGCCTCGGCGATCCCCTCGACTCGGAGGTCGACCGCCGGGCCGCGGCCACGGTGCCGGCCGACCGGCCCGGTCGCGGGTTGGCGGCCGGCCCACTGCACTTCCTCGCCGCCCGGCCGCCCGACGACCTCGTCGAGCGGGCGCGGGCCACCTGGCCGGGGCTGGTGGCGCCGCGGTTGCGGTTGTTGCCGGAGGTGCTCGACCTGGACGCGCTGCGCCGGGCGGCACCGGACACGACCGGTCTGCTGCTCGGGGTCGACGAGGCGCGGCTGGCACCGGTCGTGCTCGACCCGGACGCCGATCCGCACCTGCTCGTCCTGGGCGAGGCGCGGTCCGGGAAGTCCGACCTGCTCCGGACCTACCTGCGCGAGGTCGTCCGCAGCCGCTCCGCGCAGCGCGCTCAGGTGGTCGTCGTCGACTACCGACGATCGCTGCTCGGTGAGGTGGCCGACGAGCACCTCCTCCACTACCTGACCTCTGCCGAGCGGGCCCGGCCGGCGCTGGACGAGCTGGCGTCGTACCTCCGCTCCCGCCTGCCCGGGCCCGACGTCACGCCCGACCAGCTCCGGACCCGCTCGTGGTGGCACGGCGCCGAGGTGTTCGTCGTGGTCGACGACTACGACCTGGTCGCGCCACCGTCCGGCCCGTCCGGCTCGTCCGGCCCGACCGGCTCGCCGATCGCGGCGCTGCAGCCGCTGCTGGCCCAGGCCGGGGACGTCGGCCTCCACCTGGTCCTCGCCCGGCGAACCGGTGGGGCCTCGCGCGCGTTGTTCGAGCCGGTGGTCCAGACGCTGCGCGACCTGGCGGCGCCGGGAGTGCTGCTGAGCGGCAGCCCCGACGAGGGCCCGCTCGTCGGCGGCGTCCGCGCGGTGCCGGCGGTGCCGGGGCGGGCGCGGCTGGTCACCCGGGAGCGGGGGACGGAGGTGGTGCAGGTCGCGTGGGTCCCGCGATGAGGGCGCCGATGGCCGTCGTGACCGGCACCGCGAGCACGAGACCGATGGAGGTCACCAGCGTCCGCACGATCTCCTCGGCGAGCTGTTCGGTCGACCGGAGCTCGACGATGGAGCGGTCGTAGACGCTGAGGAGCATGAGGACGAACAAGGCGGTGCCGACGTAGGCGAAGACGATGGTGTAGATCGTCGAGGCGATGTGGTCGCGCCCGATCCGCATCGCGCCGGCGTACACCTCCCGTCGCGTGGCCGACGGCGAGGCGGCGCGGAGCTCCCAGACCGCCGAGGCCTGGGTGATCGTCACGTCGTTGAGCACCCCGAGCCCGGCGATCACGAGCGCACAGCCGAGCAGCGAGGGGAAGTCGAGGCCGTCGTCGAAGCCGCGGAGCAGGCTGCTCGCGTCGTCGGAGATGCCGGTCAACCGGGCGTCGTCGACCGCCACCGCGGCCAGCACTGCCGTGATCGCGATGCCCACGAGGGTGCCGGCGAGCGCCGTGCTCGTCCGCAACGACAGCCCGTGGGTCAGGTAGAGGACGACGTACATGATCGCGGAGGATCCGGCTAGGGCGACGCCGATGCCCGGGGCGCCGCCCATCAACGCGGGCACCAGGAACCACCAGACCACCGAGGCGCCGAACGTGAGACTGGCCAGGGCGAACAAGCCGCGCTGTCGCCCGACCACGACCACCACGGCGAGGAAGACGACGAGCAGCCAGACGAGGGTGCCGTCCCGGTCCGTGGCGAAGTAGGAGTAGACCGGCGCACCGCCCTCGCCGACCGGGTTCTTCAACAGCTCCACCGAGTCGCCCGGCGCGAGGCCTGCCTCGAGCACCTCCGGGGGCACCTGCACCCGCGCCCGTCGCTCGTCGACCTCCACCGTGACCAGCCCGCAGCCCTCGGAGGGTGCTTCCTGCACCGGACAGGGCTCGCCGACGGCGCGGACCACGCCGTGCTCGAAGGTCGCCCCGTCGGCGGCGTACGACGCGCTGCCGACCGCGCTCTCCTCACCGGAGGGCCACCACACGACGATCCCGACCACGGTGGCGACGCCCGCCAGCGCGAGCCCGACGAGCAGGCCGACCCTCGTCGGGGTGCGCACCTCGATCACGTCGTCCGCTCCCCCTGCGCGGTGCGCATGCCGGTGCCCCATCGGCCGCCTCCTCTGAGAACAGTTCTCATTGTCGCGCGAGGCTATCGCACTGCTATTTTGAGAATCATTCTCAACTAGACCAGGAGGCTTCACTGTGCAGACCCCGATCGTGCTCCTCACCGGCGTCGACCCCGATGCGATGGCCACCACCATGGTCGGCATCCAGTTCGGCCTGCCAGGAACGGTCGCGGTCCGGCACCGGATCGACGTGGAACGCCAGCTGCTCGTGCGGACGGTCAGCGACCTCACCGGAGTGCTCGAGCAGCACGAGACGACCCTCGAGCATGCGTGCGTGAGCTGCGCGATCCGGGAGGACATCCTGCCGACCCTCGAGCGGCTAGCCCGCCAGGGCCGGTGGCAGAGCATGGTCGTGCACCTCCCTGTCGGTGCCGCGGCCGGCCAGATCTGCTGGGTGCTCGCCCGGGAGACGCGCTTCGCCCGGCTGCTGCGGGTCTCGGCGGTTGTCGCCGCGCTCGATCCGCGCGACCCGGTGCGGGACCTGCTGGGCGACGACCTGCTGGCAGACCGAGCGCTGCACACGTCGTACGACGACCGGCGCGGCGTCGGCGAGGTGCTCGCCGCGATGATCGAGCACGCGGACCTGGTCGCGCTCGACGGGCCGGCCCACCCGGTCGCGGACGGGCTGGTCCGCACGCTCGCCCGCCCCGACGCGACCGTCGTCACCAGCGCGAGCGAGGTCGGCGCCGACACCCTGACCGCGCACCTGCACCAGCACAGCCGCACCGAGGCGTGGACCTCGCCGGTCCGTGGATCGGAGCTGCCGCCGGCCCGTGGTGAGGGGGTCTGGCAGCTCGACCTGCGGTCCTCGAGGCCGTTCCACCCGAGCCGACTGCTGGAGTCGCTCGAGCAGCTCGGCTCGGGCGCTCATCGCTCGCGCGGCTGCTTCTGGCTCCCGAGCCGGCCCGGCCGGGTCATCGAGTGGGACGGCGCGGGCGGGCAGCTGAGCATCGGCCACCACGGCGGATGGAGGGACCGGCCGCCCTTCACCCGGATCGTGCTGACCGGCGTCGGCGTTGCGCCGGCCCACGCCCGTGCGTCGTTCGCGGCGATGCTCGCGGGCCCGGGCGAGACCCGCCACGACCGGTGGGACTCCGCGGAGGACGGCTTCGAGCCATGGCTCGGCAGCCGAAACTAGAACGCGTTACAGTCTCGGCGTGACCACGGTCCCCGCACCTCTTCAGCCCGCGTACGACGTCGTCGTGGTCGGCTCCGGCGGCGGCGCCATGACCGCCGCAGCGCTGGCCGCGAAGGCCGGGCTCTCGGTCGTCGTCCTCGAGCGGACCTCGCTGATCGGCGGGACCTCGGCCTACTCCGGCGGCGCCTGCTGGCTGCCCGGCAGTGCCGTGCAGCAGCGGGCCGCCCTCCCCGACTCCACCGAGGGCGCCCGCGCCTACCTGGACGCGGTGCTCGAGGACCCCGACACCACCAAGGTCGAGGCGTTCCTCGCGCACGCGCCGGAGCTGGTCGCCGCGCTCGAGGACGACGAGCTGATGGACTTCGAGTGGATCCCGTTCTCGGAGTACTACGACGCGCCCGGTCGGGTCCCCATGGGCCGGTCGATCCAGCCGTCGGCGATCCGCCGCGACCAGCTGGGCCCGGCGGTGATGGCGCTGCTGCGCCCGCCGGTCGAGCGCGACCGGGTCGGTGCGGCCGGGCGGTCGACACTCTCCGGTGGCCAGGCCCTGATCGGCAGGCTCGCCGCGATGTTCGTCCGCGACGGCGGCACGGTCGCGACCGAGCACCACGTCATCGACGTCCGACGAGAGGGCGGTGACGGTGCAGGTCGGGTCACGGGTGTCGTCGTCGACACCCCGGAGGGCACCGTCGAGGTCGGGGCCCGGCGCGGCGTCATCGTCGCGGCGGGCGGCTACGAGGGCAGCCCGGAACGTCGCGCCGAGCACGGCACGCCGGGCCGCGCCGCCTGGACGATGGCGCCGCGGGGCACCAACACCGGCGACCTGATCGAGGCGTGCGCGAAGGCGGGCGCGGCCACCGACTACTCCGGGGAGGGCTGGTTCTGTCCCGGCCTCGAGCAGCCCGACGGCAGCGGGACGTTCACGCTCGGGTTCCGCAGCGGGCTGATGGTCGACCAGACCGGCCGCCGCTACGGCAACGAGTGCCTGCCCTACGACCGGTTCGGCCGGATCATGGCAGAGGCGCCCGAGCGGATCCCGTCGTGGTTCGTGTTCGACAGCCGCGAGGGTGGCCGACTTCCGGCGATCGCCATGCCCGAGGGCGACCCGGCCGACCACCTCGCGGCCGGCACCTGGGTGACCGCCGGGACCCTCGCCGAGCTCGCGACGGAGATCGACGTCGACCCGGCCGTCCTCACCACGACCGTCGAGCGGTTCAACGGGTTCGCCGCGTCCGGCGTCGACGAGGACTTCGGCCGGGGCGAGGACGAGTACGACACGTTCTTCGCCGGTGGCAGCGGCCCCAACAAGGCGCTGACGCCGGTCGACCAGCCGCCGTACGTCGCCGCGCGGTTCGTGCTGTCCGACCTCGGCACCAAGGGCGGCCTGGTCACCGACGAGGCCGGGCGGGTGCTGGACGCCGCCACCGGTGCTCCGGTCCCGGGGCTCTACGCGAGCAGCAACTCGGTGGCGTCGGTCTTCGGGTCGCGCTATCCCGGGCCCGGCGCCCCCCTCGGCGCGGCGATGGTCTTCGCCTCGCTCGCGGTCCGCGACCTACTCGGCTGACAGCCGCTCGAGGACGCCCGCGCAGATGGCGCCGAGCTCGCGCACCTGCTCGGGGTCGAGGCCGTCGAAGAAGACCTCCTTGACCAGGGCGGCGTGCGCCGGGGCGGCCGCGCGGATCGCCTCCAGCCCGGCCTCGGTGATGTCGACGAACGCGCCGCGGCGGTCGTCGGCGCACTCGCGCCGGGCGACCAGGCCGCGCGCGGCCATCCGGGTGACGTGCTTGGACAGGCGGCTCTTCTCCCACTGCAGGCTCACCCCGAGGTCTCGCATCCGGACGCTGCGGTCCGGCTCGTCGGTCAGCGCCACCAGCACGTCGTAGTCCTGGAGGGAGAGCCCGCTATCGGCCTGCAGCTCGCGGCTCAGCCGCGCGAACAAGCGGGCGTAGACGTCGAGCCACGCCCGCCAGGTCTGCTGCTGGTCGTCGTCGAGCCATGGTCCGGACACACCACCATTCTAGCGAGAATGGTTGACGCATCCACCATCGCGGAGGGGTGGAAGGATGCGCGGGTGGCTCCTGACAACCCTGTGTACGAGTGCGAGATCCAGGCGCGGCTGCGCGACGTGAACCTCGGTGGTCACGTCGACAACGTCGAGGCGATCCGGGTGCTCGACGAGGCGCGGATCCAGCTCCTGCGGTTCGCGCCGATGCCGGACCTCTCGGGCGAGCGCCCGGGCCTGATGGGAAGGGTTCCCGACGGCATCCCCGAGCTGGTGGGCGCGCAGCGGATCGACTACCACGCCGAGATGCGCTGGGTGCCGTTCCAGCCGTTCCTGGTGCGGATGTGGGTGAGCCACGTCGGCGGCTCGTCGTTCAGCATCGCTTCCGAGCTCCGGGTCGTGGCGGACCACCCGCCCGCCCTGGTCGCGGAGACGTCGCTGGTGCTGTGGGACCACAGCGCCGCCGCCCCGTGGCGGATGTCGGACGAGGTGCGCGCGGACCTGGCGGCCTACGCCGGTCCGCCGGTCGAGCTCCGGGAGCGACCGTCGGTCAGATGACCCGGCGCCCGGCGCGCTCGGCCCGACGCCGGTCGCGCATGCGGCGGAGCCGGCGCACGGTCAGCGGGTCGGCCTCGACGGCGTCCTCGCGCTCGATCAGCGCGTTGAGCGCCTGGTAGTAGGCCGCGCTGGACATGCCGAACCGCTCGCGGATCGCTTCGTCCTTGGTGCCGGCGACGGTGAACCACGAGCGCTCCAGCTCGAGCATCGCCAGCTCGGTGTCGGTCAGGGCCATGGGAAAATCGTGGCACGGGGGCCCGACACAACGTGCGCCGGGGTGCGGTTGGGCTCCAGGAGCCCAACCGCACCAGGCCGGTGCGTCAGCGCCACACCTTGGCGTAGTCGACGGTGTACGTCGCGGGCAGCTCCGTGGCCTCGGTCACCGCGTTCGGCCCCCACGGCAGGTCGACCCCCATGGTGAGGATCATGCTGAACGGCTGGTCGAACGGCTTCCCGCCGAGGAGGCCGGTCACGCTCAACGGGCGCTCGAAGCACAGGTCGCCGTCGATGAAGAACCGGATCTCCTCGGGCGACCACTCCATCGTGTAGGTGTGGTAGCTGCTCGGTGTGCTGACCTGGCAGCCGACGCCCGTGTCGTCGATCGTGTCCCCGAGGTAGTGGAGCGTCGGCAGCACGTGGTTGGGCGCGTTCGACCACCACTCCGCGATGTCGATCTCGCCCGAGGCCGGCCAGGCGCCGTAGACGCTGTCGACCGGCATGGCCCAGAAACCGCCGTGGAGGCCGGGGACGGTCGTCTCGGGATACTTCGCCCGCACCTCGAACCGGCCGTACGTCTGGGAGAACTTGCCCCGGGTCCCGATCGTGCCGCCGGTGTACGGGGTGGAGAACGCACCGAGCAGCACGTTGTGGCAGGCAATCTCCTCCGCCTCGCGCCGGGCCGTGAGCCGCAGCTCCCCGTTGTGGACGTCGACGTTCTCGGGCGTGTTCCGGTAGCAGGTCTGGCCGGACCTGAAGCCGGTGAGCGAGGTGTCCTGGGTGGCCCACTTGGTCGGGTCGAGCGAGTCTCCGTCGAAGTCGTCGACGAAGGAGCACGTCCAGGTGCTGCCGTCCTCCTTGAGGAGCAGATCACCACACGCGTCGGGTTGTTCGGTGTAGGTGAACCGGTCCGCAGCCGGCTCCACACCCGTGATCACACCGTCCGCGGTGGTCACCCGGATGTTCCGGGCGCCGGTGTCGGACGCGGCAGGAGACGTCGCGGTGATCCGGGTGGCGGAGTCGACGGTGAAAGCAGCGGCGGGCCCGGCATCGCCGAAGGTGACCTCGGTGGCGTCGGTGAACCCGGTGCCGGTGATCACCACCTCCGTGCCTCCGCTCATCGGGCCCGCCGACGGCGTGACCCGGGTGATCACGGGGGTGTAGGTGAACAGGTCGGCGTCGACCTCGGCGCTGGCACCTCCGGTCGTGGTCACCGAGACGTGGCGAGCCCCGATCGTGGCCGTGGACGGGGACGTCGCGGTGATCCGGGTCGGGGAGTCCACGGTGAAGCTGCTCGCGGGTCCGGCCGCGCCGAAGACCACCTCCGTGGCTCCGGTGAAGTCGGTGCCCGTGATCACCACGCTCGTGCCCCCGGTCGTCGGACCCGAGGCCGGCGAGACCCCGGTGACGGCGGGCCGCGCGACGTAGGTGAAGCTGCCCGCGTCCGTCTCCGCGCTCGCACCACCCGGCGTGACGACCGAGATCGGCTGGAGGCCCGCGGTGTCCGAGGACGGTGAGGTCGCCGTGATGCGGTAGGCGTTGTCGACGGTGAAGCTGCTCGCGGGCCCGGCGTCGCCGAAGACCACCTCGGTGGCTCCGGTGAACCCGGTGCCGGCGATCACCACGGTCGTACCTCCGCTCTGGGGGCCGGACGACGGCGAGATCGCGGTGACCGCGGGCTTCGCGACGTAGGCGAACACGCCGGCGTCGGCATAGGCACTGGTGCCGCCCACGGTCGTCACCGTGATGGCCCGGAGCGCGATCGTCGTCGACGGCGGTGAGACCGCGGTGATCTGGGTCGGGGAGTCCACGGTGAAGCTGGGCGCGTGCCCGGCCACGCCGAAGGTCACCCTGGTGGCACCGGTGAAGTTGTTACCGGTGATCACCACGTTCGTGCCGCCGCTCAGGGGGCCGGACGACGGCGAGATCGTCGTCACGGAGGGCGCCGGG
This sequence comes from Nocardioides silvaticus, assembly GCF_003160695.1. Taxonomy (GTDB): domain Bacteria; phylum Actinomycetota; class Actinomycetes; order Propionibacteriales; family Nocardioidaceae; genus Nocardioides; species Nocardioides silvaticus. The sequence continues at coordinate 52,401 of NZ_QGDD01000014.1, read as the reverse complement.
GCGGTGTAGGTGAAACCACCAGCATCGACGTAGGCGCTGGTGCCGCCCGGGGTGGTCACCGTGATCGCGCGAAGCCCGATCGCCGTCGACGGCGGCGAGATGGCGGTGATCTGGGTCGCGGAGTCCACGGTGAAGCTGGGGGCGAGCCCCGCGTTCCCGAACTTGACCCTGGTGGCACCGCTGAAACCGGTGCCCGTGATCACGACGGCGGTGCCCCCGGCGATCGGGCCGGACGACGGCGCGATCGAGGTGAGCACCGGGACCGGGGCGGTGTAGGTGAACGCTGCCGCGGTGACCGCCGCGCTGGTCCCGCTCGCCGTCGTCACCGTGACCGCCCTGAGCCCGGTGGTCGCCGACGTCGGCGAGACCGCGGTGATCTGGGTCGCGGAGTCCACGGTGAAGCTGGCTGCCGGCGCCGTGCCGAAGAGCACCTTGGTGGCGCCGGTGAACCCGGTGCCCTTGATCACCACGTCGGTGCCCCCGGCGATCGGACCGGACGACGGCGCGATCGAGGTGACCGCCGGAGCCGGGGCGGCGTAGGTGAACGCTGCCGCGGTGACCGCCGCGCTGACGCCGCCCGCGGTCGTCACCGTGATCGCCTGCGCACCGGGCGTCGCCGACGGCGGCGAGACCGCGGTTATCTGGGTCGCGGAGTTCACCGTGAAGCGGGTCGCCGGCGCGGTCCCGAAGAGCACCTTGGTCGCCCCGGTGAACCCGGTGCCCTTCACCACCACGGACGTACCCCCCGCGACCGGCCCGGATGCGGGCGCGATCGAGGTGAGCACCGGGACCGGGGCCGGCGCGGCGTAGGTGAACCGACCGGCGGTGACGGCCGGGCTGACCCCGCCCGGGGTCGTCACCGTGATCGCTCGGACCCCGACGGTCGCCGACGGCGGCGAGACCGCCGTGATCCGGGTCGCGGAGTCCACGGTGAAGCTGGCCGCCGGCGCCGTGCCGAAGAGCACCTTGGTCGCCCCGGTGAACCCGGTGCCGGTGATCACGACGCTGGTGCCGCCGCTCGGTGGACCGGAGGTCGGCGTGATGGCGGTGATCGCAGGGACCACGGTGGCGACCCGCCACTGCGCATACGCAGTGATGGGCACGGGGGCGCCGTCGACGCTGGCCCCGCGCAGCACATCGGTGGCCGCCACGCGGACGCCGCTGCCGTCGGCGGCGCTGTTCCAGGCGGTGAAGCTCGCGCCCGACTTGGTCGGACTCGCCGGGAAGGTGCGCGCGCCGCGCGCGAACGTGCTGGCGAACACGGTCACCGGGGCGGGCGCAGCGGACCCGCCCTGGGTGTTGAAGCTGACGGCGTAGTGCAGGCCGGTGACCGTGACGCCCGCGGCCGTGACCTTCTCGCTCGGCAACAGGATCCGCCCGCGGTTGTCGATCTGACCGGCGCCCACGACGGTGGCGTACGTCGCGCCTGATCCGCCGGAGCCGTCGATCACACCGGCGGCCCCGACGGCGATCTCCACGCCGGTGGAGTTCGGGACCCGCAGGATGCCCGAGGGCAGCCGCAGCAGTCCGCCGGTCACCGCCAACGTCCCGAAGGACGACCCACCGTCCCCCGGACCGATCGCCGAGCTGCCGGTCTCCGCGGTGTTGACGCTCGAGGCGATGACGGTGCCGCCGGTGATCTTCGTGGCTCCGCCGTTGCCGGACGGTCCACCGCCGATGCCCGCGGCGCGCTGGCCGCCGGTTGCGACGACGGTGCCGCTGGCGACGGTGAGGGTGGCAAGGGTGTTCTGGATGCCGGCGACGTCGGAGGTGGCCCCGGCGTCGGCGGTGAGGGTGCCCCCGGTGCCGGTGTCGGTGACGGTCAGTGCCCGGCCGCCGGCGATCACCACGTTGCGGACGGTCAGGTCGTGTCCGGCGAGGGAGAGGATCGCGTGACAGCCGACGTCCACCTGGGCGTCCGGGGCGACGATGTCGGCCGCGAGCGTGATCGTGGTCGGCGCCGTCCGGGTGCCGGTGCAGCTGCCGCTCGCGGCGCGCAGCTCGCTGATCGTCGTGACCGAGCCGTCCGCCGCGGCCGCGTCGTCGACCGAGACCGTCGCGGTCACGGCGAGAACGGCGGCGATGACTGCGGGGACGACTGCCGGGACCGGAAGCAGACGGCGGGGGCGCCGCAGGGGAAGGTGGGACATGACAAGACCATCCGTCGGGAGGTTGGGGCATCGGCCGGCGGACGGGTCCGGGAGCGGTTCCTATCCAGGTGCCAAGAATATGTCCACTTCTGATACCGCTTCGCCCTCAGTTCGGCCGCGGATCAGTAGTCAGAAAGGACTAGCGCCGGCTGCTTCCCACACCTCTGGAGACGCAGGAACCCGGCCCCTCAGGGACCGGGTTCCGGTGGAGCCGCCTGTCGGAATCGAACCGACGACCTGCTCATTACGAGTGAGCCGCTCTACCGACTGAGCTAAGGCGGCGTGCTTCGGGATGCTTCCCGACCCAGGGGTCGAGCAGCCGCCGTGGCAACCCGCGGAAGCATACCGGCGGCGTCGGGGTGCGACGAAACCGGCGGGGGTCGGTCAGGCGGAGGCGCGCAGCTGGGCCCAGGGCACCTCGGGGACCGGGGTGCCCGCGTCGGCTGCCTGGGCCCGCTTGGCGAGCTCGTGGGCGTAGCGGGTGATGCGCAGCATCATCGCGGCCGACGGGGTCACCGCGCCGTTGACGTACGTCGAGAGCCGCGGCGCCGACGTGCCGACATAGCGCGCGAACTGGCGCTGGCTGCAGCCGCTGATCGCAACCAGGCGGCGGATCTCCATCGCGACCTCGAGCCGGTCGGCCTCCTCGTGCCGCTTGCGGTAGACCTCCGCGCAGGCGGCGATCGCCTCGGCGGGGGCCGGCAGGCCGGCCTCGACCGCGAGGGCGTGCAGCCGGCTCGCGTCGGGGCTCCACGGGTTCGCGGCCACGTTGGCGAGCACCTGTCGCCAGGCGCCGGCGCCGTGCTGCTCGAGCAGGCCGCGGAAGCGCTCGACCGTCCTCGGGACCGGCGCGCAGTCGGCGTCGTCGATGCCCTGCATCAGCAGCCAGAAGGCCGTCCGGCCGCACACGGTGGCGATCTCCTCCGCCTCGGCGGGCGAGTGGCCGGCCCGGCGCAGCAGGTGGTCGATCTGGCCCGCACGCGAGAGCTTGACGAGCGCGCTGGTCGTGAAGGGCAGGTTCGCGCCCACGCTGAAGTGGCCGTCGAACTCGCTCTGCAGGGCCGCGACCGCGCGGTGGCCGTGCCGGCGGACGAGCTCCGCGGTGCGGGCGTAGTCCTCGGGCCCGCCGCGAGCGACGACGGCGAGGAGGTTCGTCAGCACCTCTGCGCGCCGCGCCGCCTCGGCGGTGTCCGGAAAGGTCGCGATCAGGTTGTCGAGACGACCGAGAGTCGAGCGATGCGGTCCCGCATCGAGCTGGAGCGTGCGTTCGAGCACAATTGACGTCATGGCAATACACCGTCCCCCTGGAATTGCTGCGATGGAGCGTCGCAGCAATTGCACTATCCGATACGGCGGCGGTGATCGGCAAATTTCGTTGAGCTAGATAAGCGAATTGGTCTAGACCGATCCGCTCCTCCCGACCGGTGGGTCAGCACTCCGTGCCGTCGTCGGGGACCGTGCCGTCGACGAAGTAGGCGTGGACCGTGTCGTCGATGCAGGCGTTGCCCTTGTTGTAGCCGGTGTGGCCGTCGCCGTCGCGGGTGAGCAGCACGCCCGACTCGAGCTGCTCGGCCATCGCCACCGCCTCCTCGTACGGCGTCGCCGGGTCGCGCGTCGTGCCGATGACGACGATCGGGCCGGCGCCCGCGCCGTCGACCTCGATCTCCGGCTCGGTGGTCCCGAACGGCGTGCCCTGGCAGGCGGTGAGGCCCCAGGCGAACACGGTGCCGAAGGTCGGCGAGGCCTTCTCGAACTCGTCGAAGTACGACGGCACCTTCTTCGCCGGGATCGACCAGGGGTCGTCCAGGCAGTTGACGACGCTGATCGCCTCGAGGCTGTTGTCGGTGTAGGTGCCGTTCTCGCGCGAGCCGTAGGCGTCGGACAGGAACAGCAGCGTGCTGCCGTCACCCTCGAGCGCCTCCTGCAGGCCGATGTCGAGGTAGGACCAGTTGTCCTTGGAGTACAGCGGTGTCACCAGGCCGAAGAACGCGTTGCCGACCGTGAGGTCGCGCTCCTCCCCCGTCGGCAGCGGGTCGGCGTCGATCTCGTCGAGCAGGTCGCTGATCGTGCGCAGGCCCTCGTCGACGGAGTCGCCGAGGAAGCAGTCGCCGCCGTCGACGCAGTCCTCGAGGTAGGCCCGCAGCGCGGTCTCGAAGCCCTTGGCCTGGCTCAGCGACCCCTCCAAGCTCGACAGGCTCGGGTCGACCGCGCCGTCGAGGACGAACGGACCGACGTTGTCGGGGAAGAGCGAGGCGTACGTCGCACCGAGGCGGGTGCCGTAGGAGAAGCCGAAGTACGGCAGCTTCTGCTCGCCGAGCGCTGCCCGCAGCACGTCCATGTCGCGGGCGACCTCGATCGTGCTGACGTGGTTGCCGAGGTCACCGGACTTCTCCTCGCAGCCCTCCCAGAACTCCTCGCCGAGGTCGACGAACTCCGCGACCTCCGCGCGGTTGTCGGGATCGGGGTCGCCGGCGACGTAGTCGTCGAGCTCGGGGTCGGACAGGCAGTCGACCGGGCTGGAGTCGCCGGTGCCGCGCGGGTCGAACCCGACGATGTCGAAGCGCTCGCGCAGCTCGGAGGCAAAGTAGAAGTCGGCGTTCTCGGGGACCGACGTCCCTGGGGCGCCCGGACCGCCCGGGTTGACCACCATCGCACCGATCCGGTCACCGGTCGCCGGCGCCACCTCGAGGTTGATCTCGATCGTCTCGCCGTCCGGCTCCGCGTAGTCGAGCGGCACCTCGAGGGTGCCGCACTCGTTGTCGCCGCAGCCCTCCCACGCGATCTGCTGGGAGTAGAAGGACTCCAAGCCCGCCGGCACCGGGGCGGTGGGCCCGGACCCGCTGTCGGTCACCGAGGGCTCCGCGGACGAGGCCGGCGTCGTGCGGTCACCGCCGGTCGAGTCGTCCCCGTCGTCGTCCCCCGTCACCAGCACGACGCCGACCGTCACGCCGACGGCGACGACGAGGGCCCAGATCACGACGACCGCCACGATCAGCTTCTTCACGCGTCTCCTCAGGTCCGGTCGGTCACCGCGGGGACCCGCAGGGCGACCATCATCGACTCGAGTGCCAGGGGCACCGGCACGTTGAACTCCAGCATCTGTTCCCGCGCCTCGAAGATCCAACCGATGCGCTGGAGGTTGAGCTCGGGCGTGGACGTCTGCACGATCCGCTCGATGTCGGCCCGCACGTCCTCGTTGACCAGCTCGCCGGCCGCGCCGGTCGCCAGCGCGATCGCGTCGCGGTAGACCGAGACCAGGTCGAGCAGCCCGCGGTCGACGACGTCGAGCTGCCGACGCTTGGCGCGGGTCTTCTGGGCGGCCTCGAGATCGCGCAGCGCGGGGGCGTACTCCCGCGGGCGGCGGCCGCGCTCGACCACGCCGTACGCCGCGTCGAGGTCGACCTTCTCCCGGGCGTCGAGCTCCGCGGTGATCTCGTCGGCCTCCGCCTTCGCGACCTCGGCGAGGTGGGCGGCGGCGGCAAGGCACTGGCCGAGCGTCGTCAGCCGTGCCGGGATCGCGACGATGTCCTGTCGCCGGTCGCGCACCGCGTCGTCGAACGCGAGCGCCTTGGCCCGGCCGATGTGGCCCTGGCTGGCGCGGGCGGCGTACGACGCGCGGTCGGCCGGGCACCCCTTGGCCTCCAGGAACGTCGCCACCTCGGCGGCCGTCGGCGTGCTCAGGGCGACCAGCCGGCACCGCGACCGGATGGTCGGCAGCAGGTCCTCGACCGTGGGGGCGCACAGCATCCAGACGGTGCGCGGGTTGGGCTCCTCGATCGCCTTGAGCAGCGCGTTGCAAGCCTGCTCGGTGAGCCGGTCGGCGTCCTCGACGACGAGGATCTGCCACCGCTTGCCCATCGGCGTCAGGGCCGCGCGCCGGACCAGCTCGCGCACCTCCTTGACGCCGATCGTGAGCTTCTCCGTGCGCACGACGGCGACGTCGGCGTGGCTGCCGGCCAGCACGGTGCGGCAGTCGTGGCAGCCGTCGGGGCAGGTCGGGCCGAGGCCACCCGCCTCGCACTGGAGGGCGGCCGCGAACGCCACTGCGGTGTTGGACCGGCCCGAGCCGGGCGGCCCGGTGAACAGCCAGGCGTGGCTCATCCCCTGCCCGGCGACGGCGGTCTGCAACTGCTCGATCGCGGCGCGCTGGCCGACCAGGCTGGTCCAGACGCTCATGAGGGCGACTGCCCGGACCGGACGGCCTGCGCCAGCAGCGGCGCGACCCGCTCCCGGATCGCGGCGGCGATGGTGTCGACGTCGGCGCGCGCGTCGAGCACGAGGTAGTGCGCCGGGTCCTCGGCGGCCAGGTCGAGGAACGCTTGGCGGACCCGCTGGTGGAACGGCAGCGACTCCCCCTCGATCCGGTCGCGCTCGTCGAAGCGGCCGAGCCCGGCCTCCGGCTCGAGGTCGAGCACGACGGTCAGGTGCGGGCGCAGGTCGCCGGTGGCCCAGCGCGCGACGTGCTCGAGCGCGCTGGTCCCCCGCTGGTCGAGCTTGTCGAGACCCCGGCCGACGCCCTGGTAGGCGAGCGCGGAGTCGACGTAGCGGTCGGTGACGACCACCTCTCCCCGCGCCAGCGCCGGGAGCACGACGGTCTCGACGTGCTCGGCCTTGTCGGCGGCGTAGAGCAGCGCCTCGGTGCGGTCGTCGAGGTCACCGGTCTCGGGGCTGAGCACGATCCGGCGCACCTCCTTGCCGACGGCCGTGTCACCCGGCTCGAAGGTGAGGCGTACGGCGTACCCCTCCGCGGCCAGCGCGTCGCTGAGCAGCCGGGACTGGGTCGACTTGCCGGAGCCCTCGCCGCCCTCGAAGCACACGAAGACGCCGGTGTCGGTGTAGCGGCCCGGCCAGGTCATGGCTCCAAGGTAGGGCAGCGCTCCCACAGATCCGGGGCCGGGCCACGCCGCGGAGCGGCCTCGCTCAACCGCCGCGGGCGGCGACCAGGCCGGACTGGTAGGCGAGCACGACGAGCTGGGCCCGGTCGCGGGCGCCCAGCTTGGTCATCGCCCGGCTCACGTGGGTCTTGGCGGTCATGGGGCTGAGCACCATCCGCTCGGCGATCTCGTCGTTGCTGAGCCCGTGCGCGACCAGGGCGACCACCTCGCGCTCCCGGTTGGTGAGCAGGTCGAGGTCGGCGTCGGGCAGGACGTCGGCCGGCCGGGACACGAACTCGCTGATGAGCCGCCGGGTGATGGCGGGGGACAGCAGGGCGTCGCCGCGCACGGTGACCCGCAGCGCCTGGAGCAGGTCGTCGGGCTCGGTGTCCTTGACGACGAACCCGGACGCTCCGGCGTGGAGGGCGTTGAAGACGTACTCGTCGATGCCGTAGTTGGTCAGCATCACGACGCGGACGTCGCCGAGCCGCTCGTCGCCCACGATCCGGCGGGTCGCCTCGATGCCGTCCATCTCGGGCATCTGCACGTCCATCAGCACGATGTCGGGGGCCATCTTCACGGCGAGGTCGACCGCCTCCAGCCCGGTCGCCCCCTCTCCCACGACGTCGATGTCGTCCTCGGCGTCGAGCAGCGCGCGGATGCCGGTGCGGATCAGCGGCTGGTCGTCGACCAGGACGACGCGGATCACGACGCCTGGTCCAGCGGCAGCTCCGCGTGGACGCGGAAGCCGCGGTCCGGGAGCGGCTCGGCCGTCACCCGGCCCCCGAGCGCGGTGACGCGCTCGCGCATCCCGACCAGCCCGTAGCCCGGCACCGGGCCGGGGACCGACCCCGCGCCGTCGTCCTCGACGCGGACGGTGAGCGAGCGCTCGCCGTAGGTGATCTCGACGGTGGCAGTGGCGTCGCCGGCGTGCCGGGCGGTGTTGGTGAGCGCCTCCTGCACGACGCGGTACGCGGCCTGCTCGACCGGCGTGGGGAGCGGACGGCGCGGGCCGAGGACGCGGAACGTGGTCGCCAGCCCGGACGAGCGGACCGAGTCGACCAGCGCGGGCAGCCGGTCGAGGCCGCTGCCGTTGTCGTCGTCGCGGCGCAGCACGTCCAGCGTCGAGCGCAGCTCGCGCACCGCCTCGGTGCTCGCGGCCTGGATCGCCAGCAAGGCCTCCGACGGCTGCTCGCCGTTCTTCCGCGCCAGGTGGGTGGCGACGCCGGCCTGCACCTTGATCACGGAGATGCTGTGGGTGAGCGAGTCGTGCAGGTCGCGGGCGATCCGCAGCCGCTCCTCGACCGCGCGTCGGCGGGCCGCCTCGTCACGGCTGCGCTCGGCCTGCTCCGCCCGCTGCTCGGCCTCCCGCAGCCGGGCGTTCCATTGCACGACCGCGACGCCGGCGACGGCAGCGGAGAGCAGCCAGCCGGCGGCGAACAGGGCCTGGTGGCCGGGGTGCCCGGGGTGCCCGCAGCGCTGGAGGAACGATGGCATGGGCCGATGGTAGGCACGTTCCGGACCCGCGTGCGTCCGACGACGGGAGTAGCCCGTCGGTACTCCCCTCGTCGTAGGGCCGCGGCCCCACCGACCCCGGAGCGGCACCGAGAAGAGACGCCGTCGGGGGGACGCGCGCCGCATGCCGCGCCCCGCAGGATCGTCCGCACCGACGACGGAACGAGGAGATCCCCATGGACCTGCGTGCGACCGACACCGCGACCGAGCTGCTGCACCCCGGCGACGAGGGGTACGACGCCGCTGCGGGGGTGATGTGCGGCCACGGCGCCCCGGCTCTCGTCGCCCGTCCCCGCAACCCCGAGGAGGTCGCGGCCGCGTTGGAGCACGCCGTCCGTCACGACCTGGAGGTGTCGGTGCGCTCGGGCGGGCACAGCCTGCTCGGTCACAGCACCAATTCCGGCGGGATCGTCGTCGACCTGGGCCACCTCGACACCGTCGAGGTCCTCGACGAGGCGCGCCGGCTGGTTCGGATCGGCGGCGGGGCGACCTGGGGCGCGGTGGCGGCCGCGCTGGCGCCGCACGGCTGGGTCGTGACGTCGGGAGACACCGCGTCCGTCGGCGTCGGCGGCCTCACCCTCGGCGGCGGCATCGGCTGGCTGGTCCGCAAGCACGGGCTGGCCATCGACCAGCTCGTCGGCGCCCGGGTCGTCACCGCCGACGGCCGGCTGGTCCCGGCGTCGGCGACCGAGAACGAGGCGCTGTTCTGGGCGTTGCGGGGCGGGGGCGGCAACTTCGGGGTGGTGGTCGACCTCGACTTCGTGGCGCAACCCGCGCGCACCGTGCGGTTCGGGTCGATCGACTACTGCACCGACGACATCGCCGGACTCCTTGCGCGGTGGCGGGACGCGATGCGCGCCGCGCCGGACGAGGTGTCGAGCACGCTCGTGGTGCCGCCGACGGCACCGGGACTGCAGTCGACCGCGACGGTGCTGGTGTGCCACGCACCCGACCCCGACAACGGTGACGACGACCCGGTCTTCCCACTGCTCGACCTCGGCCCGGTCGCCGACTGGTCGATCTCCGAGCGGGCGTACGCCGACATCCTCGAGCCGGCACCGCCGCACCCGCCGGGCATCCGCCCGCACGTGCGCAACACGCTGGTCCGGGCGCTCGACGACCGGGTGATCGCTGCGATCGACCGGTTCCGGGCGGGTCCGGCGCCGACCATGGTCGCCGTGCGCAGCCTCGGCGGCGCCGTCGCCCGGGTGCCGGCGGACGCGACGGCCTTCGCCCACCGCGACGCCGAGGCGATGGTCGTCGGCGCGGTGGTCCTGCCGATGGCCGCGCCGGCGGAGCAGGTCGACCGCGCGCTGGCGCCGTGGGACGCGGTTGCTGCGCACGGGGTGGGCGCCTACGTCGGGTTCCAGGGCGCGGACGGACCGGACGACGTCGCGGCTGTCTACCCCCGGGCCACCCGGCTCCGCCTGGCCACGGTGAAGCGCGCCTACGACCCGGACAACCTGTTCCGCAGCAACCACAACATCGCGCCGCTCGGCAGGTAGAACCGCGTGCAACGCCGCGATCGAGGCGGCGTCAGGACTTCTTGGCGGTCTTCTTCGCCGTCGACTTCTTGGTGGTCTTCTTCGCCGCGGCCTTCTTGGTCGTCTTCTTCGCGCCGCGCTTGGCCGACTTCTTGGCCGGGCCCTTGGCCCGGCGCTCGGCCAGCAGCTCGGCGGCGCGCTCGAGGGTGATCGCCTCGACCGAGTCGTCCTTGCGGAGGGTGGCGTTGTACTCGCCGTCGGTGACGTACTCACCGAAGCGGCCGGCCTTCACCACGACCGGCTGGCCCGAGACCGGGTCGTTGCCGAGCTCCTTGAGCGGGGGCGCGGCCGCGGCCCGCCCGCGCTGCTTGGGCTGGGCGTAGATCGCCAGCGCCTCGTCGAGCGTGATCGAGAAGATCTGGTCCTCGGTCTGCAGCGAGCGGGAGTCGGTGCCTTTCTTGAGGTAGGGACCGTAGCGCCCGTTCTGCGCGGTGATCTCCTCCTTCGACTCGGGATCCTCGCCCACGACGCGCGGCAGCGACAGCAGCTTGACCGCGTCGGCCAGCGTGATCGTGTCGAGCGACATCGACTTGAAGAGCGAACCCGTGCGCGGTTTGGCCGCCTTGGGTGCGTCCTCGGGCAGCTCCTCGGTGACGAACGGGCCGTAGCGGCCGTTCTTGGCGGTCACGCGCAGCCCCGTCTCCGGGTGGCTGCCGAGCTCGATCTCCTCACCCGCCGGGTTGGCGAGCAGCTCCCTGGCCTTGGCCGGCGTGAGCTCGTCGGGCGGCAGGTCGTCGGGCACGTTGGCCCGCTTGCCGGCCGGCGCACCGTCGTCGCCGGGCCCCTCGAGGTAGGGCCCGTACTTCCCGACCCGCAGCGCGATCCCGTCCTCGGGGTCGCCGACGGGGAAGGTCGCCAGTGCTTTCGCGTCGATGTCGCCGAGACCGTCGACGAGCGGCTTCACCCCGATCAGGTTCTCCGAGCCGTAGTAGAACTCGTTGAGCTCGCTGACCCGGTCCTTCTCGCCGCGCGCGATGTCGTCGAGCACGGTCTCCATCAGCGCGGTGAAGTCGTAGTCGATGAGCCGGGTGAAGTGCTCCTCCAGCAGCCGCACGACCGAGAACGCGATCCATGCCGGCACCAGCGCGGTGCCCTTCTTGTAGACGTAGCCGCGGTTGAGGATGGTGCCGATGATCGAGGCGTACGTCGAGGGCCGCCCGATCTGACGGTCCTCGAGCTCCTTGATCAGCGTGGCCTCGGTGAACCGCGCGGGCGGCTTGGTCTCGTGGCCGTTGGCGCTGATCGACGCCGCCGAGACCGCGTCGCCCTCGGCCAGCGCGGGCAGGCGGGTCTCCTGGTCGTCCTTCGCTGCCCCCTCGTCGGTGCCCTCGACGTAGGCCTTGAGGAAGCCGTGGAACGTGATCACGCGACCGGAGGCGGCGAACACGACGTCCTCGCCGGTGGCGGCCGCGCCGCCGAGGCGGATCGAGACCGACTGGCCGACCGCGTCCTTCATCTGCGAGGCGACGGTGCGCATCCAGATCAGCTCGTAGAGGCGGAACTGCTCGCCGGTCAGCCCGGTCTGCGCCGGTGTGCGGAAGGAGTCGCCGGCGGGCCGGATCGCCTCGTGCGCCTCCTGGGCGTTCTTGACCTTGCTCGTGTAGGTGCGCGGCGCGTCGGGGAGGTACTCGCCGCCGTACAGCTCCTGCACCTGCGACCGGGCCGCTGCGATCGCGTTGCCCGACAGCGTGGTCGAGTCGGTGCGCATGTAGGTGATGAAGCCGTTCTCGTAGAGACGCTGCGCCACCGACATGGTGACGCTCGCGCTCATCCCGAGCTTGCGGCTGGCCTCCTGCTGGAGGGTCGTCGTGCGGAACGGCGGGTAGGGCGAGCGCTTGTAGGGCTTCGACTCGACCGAGCGGACGCCGTAGGAGGTGTCGGCGAGCGCGCCGACCAGCGACTCGGCCCGGTTGCGGTCGAGGTGGACGACGTCGGCGTTCGGCTTCAGCAGGCCGTCCGGGCCGAAGTTCGTGCCGGACGCGACCCGGGTGCCGTCGATCGAGTGCAGCTTGGCCGGGAACATCCGCTGCTCGTGCTTCGCGCCGGCGTCGAAGGTGCCCTCGAGGTCCCAGTACGACGCGACCCGGAACGCCATCCGCTCCTTCTCGCGGTCGACGACGAGGCGGGTCGCCACCGACTGCACGCGGCCGGCGGACAGGCCGGACATCACCTTGCGCCAGAGGACCGGGGAGACCTCGTAGCCGTAGAGGCGGTCGAGGATCCGTCGGGTCTCCTGGGCCTCGACCAGGTCCATGTCGAGCTCGCGCGGGTTGGCGGCGGCCTCCTGGATCGCCGCCTTGGTGATCTCGTGGAAGACCATCCGCTTGACCGGGATGTCCTTCGGCTTCAGCTCGTCGAGCAGGTGCCAGGCGATGGCCTCGCCCTCGCGGTCCTCGTCGGTGGCGAGGTAGAGCTCGTCGGCGTCCTTGAGCAGCTGCTTGAGCTTGGAGATGTGGCTCTTCTTGTCCCGCGGCACCACGTAGTAGGGGACGAAGTCGTTCTCGACGTCGATCGCCAGCCGGCCCCAGGGCTTGTCCTTGATCTTGGCCGGGGTGTCGGCGGCGTTGTTCGGGAGGTCGCGGATGTGACCGATCGAGGACTCGACGACGTAGCCGTCGCCGAGGTACCCGCCGATCGTGCGGGCCTTGGCCGGTGACTCGACGATCACCAACTTGTGTGCCACTCGGACCTACTTCATCTGTGTCATGGGGTGGAGAGGGGTCGTTCGGCCGATCACGGTAGCGCGTGGTGTCTAGCCGACACCGATCTGTCCGACGAAGTCCTCCTGCTGGCGGATCAGCTTGTCGTTGCCGATCGGCACGACGGAGATGTAGAGACCGAAGGTCTCGGGGTCCCCGGTGTCGACGACGATCACCTGCGCGACGTCGCCGTCGACCGGGATGTCCGGGTCGTCGACCCGCAGCTCGGAGGTGAGCTGGAAGCCTTCGCTGCCATCGACGGTGATCTCGCCCGAGTCCAGGTCCGCGCGGCCGCTGAAGCCTTGGTAGAGCTCCTGCGACTGGGACATGCAGGCCATCACGACCTCCGCCGCCTGCGCAGGGTCGTCGAACCCGTTGGCCCGGTGCAGCCCGCCGACGCCGTAGACCGAGACCCAGTTGTAGGAGTCGCCGGTCGCGATCTCCTTCTGGGTGGCGATGAAGTCGTCGGCGAACGCGAACGCGGGTGAGTACAGCGGCTCCGGCACGTAGTCGCGGCTGACCGGGATGGTGAGCCCGCCACCGCTCACCTGGGTGGCGTCCGACGGCGGCAGGCTCGACGGCTCCGGCTGCCCGCCCGTGCACTGCTGCGGGGTCGGGGCGGTGGGGCCGGTCGTGCTGTCGGTGGTGTCGGACGGTCCAGTGCTGGGCACGGTCGGCGTGGCATCGGTGGTGTCGACGGCGCTCGTGCCGTCGTCGTTCGCGTCGGTGTCGTCGTCGTCCGACAGCGCGCGGTAGCCGACGAACCCGGCCACACTGAGCCCGGCCAGCAGCAGCACGGCGCCCACCACGAGCGCGATGACCAGGCCGGTGCGGGGACCGCCGGGCTGCGGCGCGGGCGGGAACCCGCCGTACGGCAGCGGCTGCGGCTGGTGCGGGACCTGTCCGTAGCCGGGTGCCCCCGGCGTCGGCAGCGGGTTCGGCGGCGGGGTCGGCGGCGGGCTCGGCGGGGGCGGCGTCGACCGCGGCGGCACCGGTGGGGGTGCGTACGGGTTCCCGGTCGTCTCCTGGCTCCAGGAGGTGCCGTCCCAGTACCGGTAGGTCTGGGGCTGCCCTGCGGGGTCGGGGTACCAGCCGGCTTGCGTCACGGCGTCAGTCTGCCTGAACGGGAAGGAGGAACGCCTCGCCCACCAGGCTGACGACCTCCGGCAGGTAGCGCTGGCTGGTCTCGGCCGGGTCGAGCCCGAGCAGCTGCGCGACGGCATCGAGGATGGCGCCGACGGGCAGCTCGCCGTCGCAGGCACCCACCACCGCGGCGACGACGGTGTCGACCTGGCGGGCCCGCCGGAATCCCCGCTGCTGGCGCAGCAGGATCGTCGCGGGGTCCTCCGCACCGACGGGGCCGACGGTCTCCTGCCGGACGTCGGGCCGCACCACGAGGGTCGAGGACGGGTCGACGACGGCGGCCCGGGCCTGCGCCCACTCCGCGATCGCCGGCGCGATCGGCTGCTCGACGTCGTAGGGCCAGTCGACCAGCTCCCGGTGCCTGGCCGAACTGGTCGAACCGGCCGAGCCGGTGGCACCGGTGCGGTGCAGGTTGATCCACCCGAACCCGATGCCGGTCACGCCCTGATCCTTCAACCAGGAGAGCCAGGCGTCGTACCGCGCGACGTAGTCGGCGATGGTGCCGGCGCCGACCGCCGGATGGTGCCCGGAGTCCTTGAGCCAGAGCTCGACGTACGCCGACGGGTCGATCACCTCGCGCTGCACCACCAGCGCGTCGCAGTCGTCGGGCAGCCAGCCGGCCAGGCGCTCGTCCCACGGCCGGTCCCCCACGATCGCCCAATTGGCGAGGACCTGGCACCAGCCGCCGTCGGCGAGGTGCTGCGGCGCGGTGCGGACGACGTGCTCGACGACCTGGTCGCCCGGCATCCCCGAGTCGCGGTAGACGAGGCGGTCCGACCGGCTGCCGGTCGCGGGCGAGATCACGAACGGCGGGTTCGTGGCGATCAGGTCGAAGCGCTCGCCGGCGACGGGCTCGAAGAAGGAGCCGTCGCGCACGTCGACGCGATCGCCCACCTCGTTGAGCTCGGCGTTGAAACGGGCCAGGTCGAGCGCGCGCGGGTTGATGTCGGTGGCGACCACCCGGTCGGCGTGTCCGGCGAGGTGCAGTGCCTGCACGCCGCAGCCGGTGCCGAGGTCGAGCGCGGAACCCACGTCCTCGCGCAGCGTGAGCTGGGCCAGCGACGTCGACGCCGGGCTGATCCCGAGCACGTGGTCGCCGGTCACCTGCTGCGGCCGGCCGTCCAGCGCCGGGGTCAGGTCGCTGACCACCCACAGGTCCCCGGTCCCCGAGCCGGCCGAAGGGTCGTCGGTGCCGTAGGGACGGCAGTCGAGCAGCGCCGCGACCTCACCCGCCGACTCCGCCACCATCCCCTCGGCCGCCAGTCGCCCGACCAGCCCCGGCAGCGCCCGCTCCGCGTCGACCGCCGGCACCGGCTGCTGCAGCAGGAACAGCCGGACCAGCGTCGCGAGCGGGCTGCCGTCCGTCGTACGACCGAGTGCCGGGGTGGTCTCGTTGCGCGACAGCGCCGCGTGCGCCTCGGCGCCGAGCAGCCCGGCGACCGCGTCGTAGGTGAAGTCCGCGGCGAGCAGCGCGTCGCGGAGCGGACCTGCGAGCGACGGGGTCAGCGGATGTCGATCTTCGGCGAGTTGTCGGCGAAGCAGTTGACGCCGGCGCTGAGCATGTTCTTGGGGTCGACGTGCACGTAGTACTTGCCCTTCTTGGGCTTCGTCGCCACCTTGATCGTGAACTTCCCGGCGGCGTCGCTCTTCACGACCTTGAGCTCCGGGTCCGCACCCTTGGTGACCCGGCGCAGGCTCACCGTGCGCCGGGGGCCGCACTCGTCGTACAGAGTGCCGCGGGTGGCGCCGGTGAAGAGCTTCTTCTTGCCGTTGTAGCGCAGCGTGGACACCGTGCTGGAGTGGTCCGGGCAGCCGTTCTCCTTGACGCCGGGGCGCTCCTTGCACTCGTCGTCCAGATAGCCGACGCCGTCCTCGTCGGAGTCGTAGCCGCGTGGAGTGGGGTCGCAGGCGTTGCCCATCCCCTCGGTGCCGTCGGGGATGCCGAGGACCTCCGAGGGCTGGAGGGTGCCGTCGAGCGACTTGTCGTCGTCCTCCTGCAGCGGGTTGACGTCGACCGGGCAGTTGTCGACGTTGTCGGGGACGCCGTCACCGTCGCTGTCGACGGGAAGCGGGTCGGTCGCCAGCGACGCCCACGACGGCGCGGAGAACCCGAACTTCTTCACACCGAGCACGTCGGCCTTCGCCGCTCCGAGGAGGCTGCCGCCGTCGAGGCCGGCGGTCGCCGCCTCGGTCGTGGTGCCGAGCACCATCGGTGCCCCGAGCGAGATCTGGGCCGAGGCGAGCGCGGTGCGCGGCACCGCGAAGGCGACGTAGGCGCCGCCGTCGGCGCCGGGGTAGGTCGTCGCGGTCGCCGCGGAGGTCGGGATCACGGTGCCGACGGTTCCCGCGTCCTTCACGCCCGCGTTGTTGGCGGCGGTGAAGAAGGTGATCGTGTTGGCTGCCGGGTCGTAGCGCAGGGCGCGCTCCCAGCCGGCCGTGCTGCCGTTGGTGTCGAACTGGACGACGTAACCGCCCGTCGCGCCGGCGGCCGGGGCCGCGGCGACATGGAACCGGAACGAGGCGTGGGTGAGGTCGGCGGCGACGAAGACGGTCCCGTCGCCGAGGGGGCCGCCCGCCTTGGTGAGGTCGAGGTGGGGCGTGCCGAGGTCACCGGCCTCGTCGCCTCGGACCACCGCCGACTTCTTCACCGGCGTCCAGCTCGTGCTGTCCGGTCCTGGCAGTGCGGCCTGGGAGCTCGGCGCCGCGACGGCACCCAGTCCGGTCACCAGCCCGGCGGCCACCATTCCCAGGCACAGCCCGCGGACCGACCCCATGCGTTCCCTCATCACTCACCATTTCCCGATCGCTCACGCCGCTCTGTGGCGTCCCTCAGGCTGGGATCGTATCCCGCACGTGAGACCGCCCGGCCCCCTTCCGGGGACCGGGCGGTCTCGAGCAGGACGGAGGGCGCCGGTCAGGCGCTCTCGGTGGCCGTCGTCGGCGAGCCGACGTCGTCGCCCATCGAGGACTGCCGCTGCTTGGAGATGTAGACCGCGATGGCGATGCCCGCCGCGGCCGCGACCGCGATCAGGATCCGCACCACGTCGTTCTCGTCCTCGCCGTACGACAGGCTGACGATGGCGCCGACGATCAGCAGCGAGACCAGGTTCATCACCTTGATCAGCGGGTTGATCGACGGGCCGGCGGTGTCCTTGAACGGGTCGCCGACGGTGTCGCCGGTGACGGTGGCCGCGTGGGCCTCGGAGCCCTTGCCGCCGTGGTGTCCGTCCTCGACCAGCTTCTTCGCGTTGTCCCAGGCGCCACCGGCGTTCGCGAGGAACACCGCCATCAAGGTGCCGGAGGCGATCGCGCCGACGAGGAACCCGGCGAGCGGGCCGACACCGAGACCGAAGCCCACGGCGATCGGCGCGAGGATGGCGAGGATGCCCGGCGTCGCGAGCTCGCGCAGCGAGTCGCGGGTCACGATGTCGACGACCCGGCCGTACTCCGGACGTCCGGTGCCCTCCATGATCCCGGGGATCTCCCTGAACTGGCGACGCACCTCGTAGACGACGGCGCCGGCCGCCCGGCCCACGGCGTTGATCGCCAGGCCGGAGAAGAGGAACACGACGGCCGCGCCGAGCAGCGCGCCGACGATGAGCTTGGCGTCGTAGACGAGGAAGTCGCCGAGGAGGTCGAAGGAGTCCTCGTTGCTGATCTCCTCGAACGCGCTCTGCGTGTACGACGCGAACAGCGCGCTCGCGGCGAGCACGGCGGTCGCGATCGCGATGCCCTTGGTGATCGCCTTGGTCGTGTTGCCCACGGCGTCGAGCTCGGTGAGGATCTGGGCGCCGCCCTCGCTGACGTCGCCCGACATCTCGGCGATGCCCTGGGCGTTGTCGGACACCGGTCCGAACGTGTCCATGGCCACGATCACGCCGACCGTGGTCAGCAGGCCGCACCCGGCGAGGGCGACGGCGAACAGCGCGAGCTCGACGGCACCGCCGGCCAGCAGCGCGGCGCCGAACACGCCGGCACCGATCACCAGCGCGGTGTAGACCGCCGACTCCAGCCCGACCGAGATGCCGGAGAGGATCACCGTCGCGTGACCGGTCAGCGAGGTCTCCGCGACGTCCTTGACCGGGCGGTACTCGGTGCCGGTGAAGTAGCCGGTGAGCGCGAGGATCGCGGCGGCGAGCACGATGCCGATCACGACGGCGCCCGAGGCGAACAGCGCCGGCGACAGGTCGGCCTCGACGCCGGTGCCGAAGTCGCTCCACTCGCCCGGCAGGTAGACGAACGCGGCGATCGCGCTCGCCACCGCGCCCACGGCGGCGGACACGTAGAAGGACCGGTTGATGGTCGTCAGGCCGTTCTCACCGGCACGGGGCTTGGTGAGGAAGACGCCGCCGGCGGCGGAGAGCGCGCCGATCGCGGGCACGATCAGCGGGAAGACCAGACCGGCGTCGCCGAAGGCCTGGGAGCCGAGGATCAGCGCGGCCACGAGCGTCACGGCGTACGACTCGAAGAGGTCGGCCGCCATGCCGGCGCAGTCACCGACGTTGTCGCCCACGTTGTCGGCGATGGTCGCCGCGTTGCGCGGGTCGTCCTCGGGGATGTTCTGCTCGACCTTGCCGACCAGGTCGGCGCCGACATCGGCGGCCTTGGTGAAGATGCCACCGCCGACACGCATGAACATCGCGAGCAGGGCGGCGCCGAAGCCGAAGCCCTCGAGCACGTGCGGCGCCTCGTCCTGGAACGCGAGCACCACGACGCTGGCCCCGAGCAGCCCCAGACCCACGGTGGCCATGCCGACGAAGGCGCCGGTGCGGAGCCCGATGTTCATCGCCGCGTCGCGGCCCTCGGTCTCGGCGGCCGCGGCGACGCGCAGGTTGGCGCGCACCGCCAGCGACATGCCCAGGTAGCCGATCGCCCCGGAGAAGCCGGCTCCGACGAGGAAGAAGACCGAACGGAAGATCCGCGTGGTCGTCTCGTCGGCCGGCAGGGCCATGAGGGCGAAGAAGGCGATGGCGGCGAAGATCGCGAGGGTCCGGAACTGGCGGGTCAGGTAGGCGCTGGCGCCCTCCTGCACGGCCTGCGCGATGCGGCGCATGTTCTCGGTGCCCTCGCCGGCGGCCAGCACCTGTTGGCGGAACATGACGGCCAGTCCGAGGCAGCCGAGGGCGATGGCAGCCACGATCGCGACGAGCGCGGCGTCACCGCCTTCGACCTCCACCACAGCGGGAAGGATCCCGGGCATGCGTTTCCTCCAAAGGGGGATCAGGGGTGGGTCGAGCGACCCACGTCAGGGAACGCGGCGGAGTCTACGCACGGTGTGTTCCGGGACACACCACGGGTGTGACGGGGATCACCCGCCTTCGGTGGTCGAGTAGTCCGAGCGCTCTGCGCGAGGACGTGTCGAGACCTCGCGCTACGCCAGAGCGGCGTCTGCGGACTCGTGGATCGTGAAGACCTTGGCGAGACCGGTGATCCGGAAGATCTTGAGGAGCCGGTCCTGGTTGCAGACGAGCTGGAGCGAGCCCTCGTGGGCGCGCACCTTCTTCAGTCCGCCGACCAGGACGCCGAGGCCGGTCGAGTCGAGGAACTCGACCTCCTCCATGTCGATGATGAGGTCATAGCTGCCCGCTGCCACCAGCTCGGTGATGGTGTCACGCAGCTTCGGTGCGGTGTAGACGTCGATCTCGCCACCCACGGCAACGACGGTGCGCCCACCGACTTCGCGCGTCGAAAGGGTCAGGTCCACGTTTTCCATCCCAGAGAAAGTCGCAGTACGTAGTGCCTCATCAAACCACGACCGCCCCAACCGCGCACGATCACGGGATCTGTCGGCCTGTGGACGACAATGGACCCGTGTCCGCTCTGCCCACCGTCCCGACCCCGGCCCGGGGGTCCGGCGTCGACCCGGCAGCGCTGGTCGAGCGGCTCGCCGAGGGGTCCTCGCGCTCGGACCGGCTGACCCACCTGGAGCGGATCCCGGCGCGCGCCGCCGTCACCGAGGCGTGGCCGCGGTGGGCCGACCCGACGGTGGTGACGGCGTACGCCGCCCGCGGGATCACCCAGCCTTGGCGCCACCAGGTGCGGGCAGCCGGGCACGCCCACGACGGGGAGCACGTCGTGCTCGCCACCGGCACCGCGTCCGGGAAGTCACTGGGCTACCTGCTGCCGGCGCTGACCGCGATCCGCGCCGGTCGCGGACCGCGTGGGCAGCGCGGGTCGAGCACCCTCTACCTCGCGCCGACCAAGGCGCTCGCGCAGGACCAGCGCGCCTCGATCGCGGGTCTCGGGCTCGACGTCCGGATCGCGACCCACGACGGCGACAGCACCCAGGAGCAGCGCGACTGGACCCGCGACCACGCCGAGTACGTCCTCACCAACCCGGACATGCTGCACCGCTCGCTGCTGCCGACCCACGAGCGGTGGGCACGGTTCTTCGCGACCGTCGACTTCGTCGTCGTCGACGAGTGCCACCACTACCGCGGGGTGTTCGGGGCCCACGTCGCGCAGGTGCTCCGCCGGCTCCGCCGCGTGTGCGCCGCGCACGGGTCCTCGCCGACGTTCGTGCTGGCCTCGGCGACGGTGGCCGAGCCGGAGGTCGCCGCCCGGCGGCTCACCGGGCTCGACGTCGTCGCGGTGACCGAGGACGACTCGCCCCGCGGCGAGGTCGCGGTCGGGCTGTGGGAGCCGCCGCTGACGTCGTACTCCGGCGAGCAGGGGGCCCCGGTCCGGCGACCGGCACCCGCGGAGACCGCCGACCTGCTCGCCGACCTGGTCTGCTCCGACGTCCGGACCCTGGCGTTCGTGCGGTCCCGGCGCGGTGTGGAGCAGGTGGCGCAGCGGGCGTCCGAGCTGCTCGCCGAGGTCGACCCCCTGCTCGCCACCCGCGTCGACTCCTACCGCGGCGGCTACCTCCCCGAGGAGCGGCGGGCGCTGGAGGACGACCTCCGCAGCGGCCGGCTGCTCGGGATGGCGGCCACCAACGCGCTCGAGCTCGGCATCGACGTGAGCGGGCTCGACGCCGTGCTCGTCACCGGGTTCCCCGGCACCCGGGCCGCGTTCTGGCAGCAGGTCGGCCGGGCCGGCCGCACCGGCGGCGGGGCGCTCGGCATGCTCATCGCGCGCGACGACCCGCTGGACACCTACCTGGTGCACCACCCGGAGGCGCTGCTGGGCCGACCGGTGGAGGGCACCGTGTTCGACCCCGACAACCCCTACGTCCTCGGCCCGCACCTGTGCGCGGCGGCGCAGGAGCAGCCGCTCACGACCGCCGACCTGCCGCTCTTCGGGCCGACCGCCCGCGCGCTGCTCGACGACCTGGTCGAGGCGGGGCTGCTGCGACGGCGGCCGCAGGGCTGGTTCTGGACCGACCGGCGCCGGGCCGCCGACCTCGCCGACATCCGGTCGACCGGCGGCGCGCAGGTGCAGCTGGTCGAGGCGGACACCGGCCGGGTGGTCGGCACCGTCGACGGCGGCCGCGCCCACACCACCGCCCACACCGGCGCCGTCTACGTCCACCGCGGCGAGACCTGGGAGGTCGAGCGCCTCGACCTCGACGAGCACGTCGCCGAGATCCGCCGCACCGACGTCGACCACACGACGACCGCTCGCGACGTCGCCGACATCGCGATCGTCG
This sequence comes from Nocardioides silvaticus, assembly GCF_003160695.1. GTDB lineage: Bacteria > Actinomycetota > Actinomycetes > Propionibacteriales > Nocardioidaceae > Nocardioides > Nocardioides silvaticus. The sequence goes on along the minus strand of NZ_QGDD01000014.1, from coordinate 30,885 downwards.
AGGAGCGCGAGCACGAGATGTGGGGCCGGTGCCGGGTCTCGTTCGGCTCGGTCGACGTGAGCAACCAGGTGACCTCCTACCTCCGGCGGCGGAGCCGCACCGGCGAGGTCGTCGGCGAGTTCCCGCTCGACCTGCCCGTCCGCACCCTGCGCACCAGCGCGGTGTGGTGGACGGTGCCCGACGACGTGCTCGAGGCCGCCGGCCTGCTGCGCGAGGACCTGCCCGGCGCGGCGCACGCGGCCGAGCACTGCTCGATCGGCCTGCTGCCGCTGTTCGCGACCTGCGACCGGTGGGACATCGGCGGCGTCTCGACGGCCCGGCACCCCGACACCGGCGTGCTGACGGTGTTCGTGCACGACGGCCACCCGGGCGGTGCCGGCTTCGCGGAGCGGGGCTACGCCACCGCGCGCGAGTGGCTCACGGCGACCCGCGCGACCATCGCGGCCTGCGAGTGCGTTTCCGGCTGCCCGTCGTGCATCCAGTCGCCGAAGTGCGGCAACGGCAACGACCCGCTCGACAAGGCGGGCGCGGTGCTGCTGCTCGACGCGCTGCTCGCCCGCTGAGCCGGGTGAGGACTAGGGTCCCGGCCATGGTCATCTTCGGGCTCGTCCTGCTCGCCGTCGGCATCCTCGCCATCCTCGCCGGCATCTTCAACGCCGGCACGGAGGCGACCTCGAGCGACGGCAAAACCGACGTCCACGCCACGTTCCTCGGCATGGAGGTCTCGGCCAACACCCTGTTCATCATCGCCGTGGTCGCGACGTCACTGGTGTTCCTCGGACTCTGGTTCGCGAAGTTCGGCGCGAAGCAGAGCTGGAAGCAGCGCAAGGAGCAGAAGCGCCTCAACGAGCTCTCCGAGAAGCTCGAGCGGGCCGAGGCCGACCGCCGCCGCGACGACGAGGACGAGACCCCCGAGCAGCGCTAGTCAGCCCGGTCCCGCCCGGGCGCGGGCAGCCAGGTCGTGGGGCTGTCCGAGCCAGCGCGGGCCGGTGACCTCCACCTCGACCGTGACGTCGTCGCCCGCCACCGAGCACCGCACCAGCCGGGCGCCGTTGTCGGCGGCGACCGCCGCCGCCGCTGCGCACGGGTCGCGAGCGTCCTGCACGGCACCGGCTCCGGCCAGCGCGGCCAGGTCGGCCGCGGCCTGGGCGGACCGGTGGGCCGTCACCATCGCGGCGACGACGGCGAGCGCGCAGCCGACGAGCAGCAGCAACCCGAGGCAGGCGACGACGAGCACGGTCGCGCCGCCGCGCTCCCTCACGGGGGCACCTCCTCGGCGACCGCCACCGCCTCGGCGCTGACGTCGGCGCCGGGCAGGAACGAGAACAGCCCGCCCGGTCCCGGCACGTGCCCCTCCGCCCGCACCACCACGCGGTCGCCTCCGGCTGTCACGACCACGCGCACCCCGTCGGGGGCGACCCGTTCGCCGACCGCGATCGCCGCGCCCCGGTCGTCGCCGCGGGCGACCGCCCGCGCCGTCTCGCGGGCGGCGTCGACGGTGCGGACCTGCGCGGCTCCCACCGACAGCAGCCAGACCAGGCCGAGGGTGACCGCGACCAGCACGGGCAGCCCGAGGGTCAGCTCGGCGGTGACCGCGCCCCGCTCGGTGCGGGCGCGTGCCGGCATCAGCCGATGCCGAGCAGGCCGAAGACGTGGTCGAACAGGTTGCGCAGCATCCGGTCGCCGAAGCCGCCGGTCAGCAGCTTGTAGAGCAGCCCGGCGAGCCCGGCGCCGGCGGCGGTGCCGACGGCGTACTCCGCCGTGGTGATGCCGCGGTCCTCGGCTCGGGTCCTGGTGCGGGTCGTGGGTCGGGTCGTGGGTCGGGTCATGGTGCCTCCCTGGTCCGGGGCGGGACCGCCCGGTGCGGCCCGCCTGCGCCAGCGAGCCTGCGGGTCCGGGCCGACGGAGCCGGTACGGCGAGGGCCGGCCTGTGGAGAGGCCGGGCGTGTCGCCGCCACCGGTGGACGGTTCGTGGCCCGTCACCACGCGATCGAGCGGGCCAGGCCAGCGACGAGCGGCACGATCCCGATCAACAGGAAGGCCGGCAGCAGGCACACCCCGAGCGGGACGGCCGCACGGACGCCGACGGTGCGGGCCCGGTCCTCGACCTCGGCGCGGGACCGGTGAGCGAGCTCCTCCGACAGCCGGTCGACCGCGCCGACCACCGGCGCACCCGACCGGTGGGCCCGGGCCATCGTCCGGCCGAGCGGCCCGATCGCCGGGTCGTCGGCGAGTGCCGTCCACACGCGCACCGGGTCCGCGCCGAGCGCGAGCCGCGCCGCGACCGGCGCGAGCACCTCGGCGGCCGCGCCCGGCAGCGCCCGGCCGACCAGCTCGATCGCGGGCCCCGGGGCCGCCCCGCCGCGGAGCGCGGCTCCGAGGAGGGTGACCACGTGCGGCAGGTCGCGTCGTACCTCCTCGCGCCGGAGGCGCACCGCCCGTGGCTCGATGCGGCCGGCCACGACCCAGGTGAAGCCGGCGGCCACCAGCCCGGCCAGCGGCGCGGCGGGACCGCCCAGCACCACCGCCGCGCCGGCTCCGGCGAGCAGGGCGCACGGCAGCCGCCACCGGCGCAGCCCGCGCTCCGGCACGGCCGCAGCCCGCGGCGGACCGGCGGCGGCCGGGGGCAGCACGGTGCGTCCCGGGACGACCAGCGCCGCCGCCAGGCCGGCGAGGACGGTCGCGACCAGCACCACCGCTCATCTCCCCCGCTCGACGTCACGCGCGAGCCGTTCGATCCAGGTCAGACCCGCGACCGCGCACGCCAGGCCGGCCGCGAGGCAGCCGAGGCCGACGGGGTGGCCGAGCAGGAACGCCCACGGGTCGGCGCCGGCGCCGCTGCCCATCAGCAGCGCCGCCACCGGCAGGAAGGCGACCAGCCGCGCAGTGGCACGCGCGGACGCCAGCTCGCCGGCGACCACCCGCCGGGTCTGCTCGGCGTCCCGCAGCTCCTGCGCGACCCGGGCCAGCACGTCGGCCAGACCGTGCCCGGTGCGGTGCGCGACCTGCCAGGCCGCGGCGACGACCCGGAGGTCACCGGCGCCGGGCTCGGCCGCGAGCTCACGGAACGCCTGCGGCACGTCGCCGCCGGTCGCCGCCGCCCGGGAGACCGGCCGCAGTGCCGGCCACTCCGCCGCGGCCCGGTCGAGGGCGGTCGGCGCGGTCTGGCCGGCAGCCAGCTCGGCCTGGAGGCCGTCACACATCTCGACGACCCGGGAACGCACCCGTCCCGCCGAACGGCCGCCGCCGCCGGCGAGCCCGGTCCACCGCGGGGCTCGCCACCGCCGGGAGGCGGGCAGGACCGAGGGGCGCGGGCGCGACAGCAGGAGGACGGCGACGCCGGCGAACCCGCCCGCGAGCGCGGTCCAGCTCGTCACCGCCGCCTCCGGGCCTCGATGAGGTCGAGGAGCCGCCCGGCCGCCGGGCCGGCGGTGAGCGTCCCCGCCCGGTCGACCCGGGTCGCGGCCACGGTGCGCACCAGGCCGGCGTCGTCGCGCTCCAGCAGGGCCACCTCGCTGAGCCGACGCTGTCCGTCGCGGTCACGGCTCATGTGGAGCACCACGTCGAGCGCCGACCCGAGCTGGCTGTGCGCCGCCGCGCGACCGAGCCCCGCGGCGAGCGCCAGCGCCTCGACCCGGGCCGGCAGGTCCGCCGCGGAGTTGGCGTGCAGGGTGCCGCACCCCCCCTCGTGCCCGGTGTTGAGCGCCGCCATCAGGTCGACCACCGCGCCGTCGCGCACCTCGCCGACCACCAGCCGGTCCGGCCGCATCCGCAGCGCCTGCCGCACCAGGTCGCGCAGGCCCACCGCGCCCGCGCCCTCGAGGTTGGCCGGTCGCGCCTCGAGCCCGACGACGTGCGGATGGTCGGGCCTCAGCTCGGTGGCATCCTCGACGACCACGAGCCGCTCGGCCGGGTCGACCTCCCCCAGCAGCGCCGAGAGCAGCGTGGTCTTGCCGCTCCCGGTGCCGCCGGTGACGAGGAACGCCAGCCGGGCGACCACGACGAGCCGCAGCAGCTCCAGCGACTCCCGCGTCAGCGTCCCGGCGTCGCGCAGCTGCGCGAGCGTGAAGCCTCCGCGTCGCGGCACCCGCAGCGAGATCGCCGTGCCCGGCCGGGCCAGCGGTGCCAGCACCGCGTGGCAGCGAGTGCCGTCGGGGAGCCGGACGTCGGCGTACGGCGCCGCGTCGTCCAGGCGGCGGCCGCCGACGGCGACCAGCCGCTGCGCGAGCCGTCGTACGGCGTCCTCGGTCCCGAGCCGCACCTCGGTCCGCTCGAGCCCGGTCCCGCGGTCGACGTAGACCTCGCCGGCGCCGTTGACGAGCACGTCGGTCACCCCCGGCTGCTGGAGCAGCGGGTCCAGGGGGCCGGCGCCGATCGCGTCGCGGCGCAGCTCCTCGTAGACCGCGAGCACCGTGGCGTCCCCGACCGGCCGGCCGGCGGCCCGGAGCGCCTCGGCCACGCGGTGCGGGGTCAGCTCGCCGGCCGAGCGCGCCAGCCGGCTCCGGACGTCCTCGACCAGGGACTCGGTCACAAGAGCTCCTCGACCGGCAGGCCGAGCACCGTCGCCACCGCGCGGGCGAGCGGGCCACGCCGCGACCGCAGCGGCCCCAGGCCGAGGTCGAGCGCCTCGGCCAGCCGGGGCTGGTCGCGCATCTGCGCCACCACCCGGAGCCGCACCGCCGACTCCACGTCGGCCGCGTCGATCCCCTCCCCGCGAAGCACCAGGCCGACGTCGGGGTGGCCGGCGAACCGGGCGCGCATCCGCACCGCCGCGCTCACGCCGAGCACGCTCCCGACGGTGACGATGAGCAGCCGGTCGCAGCGGGCGGCGACCTCGTCGACCAGCTTGTCGGGCGTGCGGGGCAGGTCGACGACCACGGTCTCGTGACCGCGCCGCGCAGCGGAGATCGCCTCCCGCACGGCGAACGCCTGCAGGGTCTGCGCGCCGGACCCGACGTACCACGACAGCACGCCGAGCGAGCCCGCGTGCGGCAGCGCGTCGCGCAGGGCCCGGGCGCTGAGCCGGCCGGTGGTCTGGCAGAGGGCGTCCCAGCGGAAGCCCTCGGTGCGCTCCAGACCGAGCATCCGGTCGAGGCCGGGGCCCTGCGGGTCGCAGTCGATGACCGCGGCGTCGCCGTGCTTGGCCGCGCCCTGCCCGAGGGCGCACGCGAACGTGGTCGCCCCCGCGCCGCCGGACCCACCGATGACCCCGATGACCCGGCCGCGCGCGGCCCGTTGCTCGGTGAGGTCGGCGAGCAGCTCGACCAGCCATCCCGACGACCCGCCGAGCTCCACGACCTGCTCGGCTCCGATCCGGAGCGCGGTGCGGAACAGGTCGTCCGGCGCCCGCTGGTGGGCGACGACGTAGACGTGCGGCCGCTTCTCCGGCGCGATCCGCGCGACCTCCTCGGCCAGGTCCGCCCCCAGCAGCACGACCGGCGCGCGGGTCCAGCTCGCGAGCGCGGCGAGCGGTTCGTGCGCGGTGGTCGGCGCGACGTCGGCAGCGGCTGCCAGCGCCAGCAGCTCGTCGAGCAGGGAGGCGTCCGCGGTGAGGATGAGGGCCGCAGGAGCGGTGCGGGAGGGGGCGATCAGGGCGCCGGTGGTGTTGGTCGTCATGGCTGAGCATGTGGCCGGGACGTCGTACGGCGACGCCTCGTAGCCGCCAGCCTGTGGAGGACCCGTGCCCGGCGGGCGGCTGTGGATGCTTGCTGGACCGCGCCGAGGCGCTCGCGGAGCGCAACCACCGGCCACGCCGCCCCTACGATTGGGCCATGGGCCGAGAGGCGGCGTTCTTCGACCTCGACAAGACGATCATCGCCAAGTCGAGCGCGCTCGCCTTCAGCAAGCCGTTCGCCGCCGGCGGCCTGATCTCGCGGCGGGCGGTGCTGCGCTCGGCGTACGCCCAGTTCGTCTTCCTCGTCGGCGGCGCCGACCACGACCAGATGGAGAAGATGCGGCAGTTCATGTCGCAGCTGGTCGCCGGGTGGGACGTCGCCACCGTCAGGGAGATCGTCGCCGAGACGCTGCACAACATCGTCGACCCGCTCGTCTACGACGAGGCGGTGCAGCTGATCGAGGAGCACCACGCGGCCGGCCGCGACGTCGTGATCGTGTCGTCGTCGGGCACCGACGTCGTCGCGCCGATCGGAGCGATGCTCGGCGCCGACCGGGTGGTGGCGACCAGGCTCGAGATCGTCGACGGCCACTACACCGGCGAGATCGAGTACTACGCCTACGCCGAGGAGAAGGCCACCGCGATCCTCGCGCTCGCCGAGGAGCAGGGCTACGACCTCGCCGCCTGCTACGGCTACAGCGACTCGGCCACCGACATCCCGATGCTCGAGGCCGTCGGCTTCCCGCACGCCGTCAACCCCGACCGCGAGCTGCGCAGGGCCGCGGCGGCCAGGGCCTGGCCGGTGCTGGTCTTCAGCCGGCCGGTCGCGCTCCGCAGCCGGGTGCCGCTGCCCCCCGCGAAGCCCACCCTCGCCGCCCTCGCCGTCGGTGGCGTAGTGGCTGTCGGCGCCGCCGTCTGGGTCGGCGTACGACGACGCGGCGTGAGCGCCTGAGCGCATGACCTCTCGATCGAGGGGTGACCTAGCCCTTCGACCAGATGTAGCATGTCTGCTATGTCCGATCCTGGTCCTACGACAGGCGCTCCCGTCCTCGACGTCCGTGACCTGCGGATGACCTACGGCACCAAGGAGGTGCTGGCCGGGGTCTCGTTCACCGCGCAGCCCGGCGAGGTGCTCGCGCTGCTCGGTCCCAACGGCGCCGGCAAGACCACCACCATCGAGATCCTCGAGGGGTTCCGCGGCCGCTCCGGGGGCGAGGTGTCGGTGCTGGGTTCCGACCCCGTCCACGGCGACGAGCAGTGGCGCGCCCGGGTGGGCGTGGTCCTCCAGTCCTGGCGTGACCACGGCCGCTGGCGCGTGCGGGAGCTGCTCGACTACCTGAGCCGCTTCTACACGCCGTACTCGACGGCGGAGGTCACCCGCCCCTGGGACGTCGACGAGCTCCTCGACGCCGTCGGCCTGACCGACCAGGCCGACGCCAAGGTCCTCAAGCTGTCCGGCGGGCAGCGCCGTCGGCTGGACGTCGCGATCGGCATCGTGGGCCGGCCGGAGCTGGTCTTCCTCGACGAGCCGACCGCCGGCTTCGACCCGCACGCGCGCCGGGAGTTCCACGACCTGGTGCACCGGCTCTCCGACTTCGAGAACACCACGGTGCTGCTGACGACGCACGACCTGGACGAGGCCGAGAAGCTGGCCGACCGGATCCTCGTGCTCGACCGCGGCACGATCATCGCCGACGGCAGCCCCGACGAGCTCGCCCGGACGCTGGCCCACAACGCCGAGGTCCGCTGGACCGCCGGCGGCGAGCGGCACGTGCACGCGGTGGCCGAGCGCGACCCGACCGACTTCGTCCGCCGGCTGCTCGCCAGCCACCCCGACGCCACCGAGCTCGAGGTCCGGCGCGCGAACCTCGAGGACACCTACCTCGCCCTGGTCCAGCGCGTCGAGAGCGGCCGGGAGCACACCCACGCACCAGCGGAGGTCTCGCCGTGAGCATCCCGTCCGAAGCGCGCCGCGTCGCCGTCCGGGCCGGGCTGGTCCGCGGGTGGCGTGAGACCAGGTACTCCCTGACCGACCCGACAGACCTGGTCTGGTTCTTCGCGTTCCCGGTGATCTACGCGGTCGTCCTGCTCTTCATGAGGGGCAGCACCGTCCCCGGCACCGACTTCGAGCTGGGCGCGATGGTGCTGCCGAGCATCGTCGGCATGACGATCGCGTTCGGCGGGCTCGCCGGTCCGGCCAACCAGATCGCGATGGACCGCGAGGACGGCACGCTGCTCCGCGCGAAGGCGACGCCCGACGGCATGATCGGCTACCTGGTCGGAAAGACCGTCATGTTCTCCCTGGGCACCTTGGTCAGCCTGATGGTCCTCGCCATCCCGGCGGTCACCGTCGCCGACGAGCTGCGCATCGACGGACGTACGGCGCTGCTGCTGCCCGTGCTGTTCGTGGCCGGCATGGTCGCCACCGTCCCGATGAGCGTCGCCCTCGGGTCGCTGTTCCGCTCCAGTGCCCAGTCGATGCTGATCTTCCTGGCCTCGATGGTCCTCATCTCGGTCTCGGGCATCTTCTACCCGATCACCGCGCTGCCCACCTGGCTGCAGTGGGTCGGACAGGCGTTCCCCTTCTACTGGCTCGGCCTCGGCACCCGGTCGGCGATGCTCCCGTCCGACCTCGTCACCGCGGAGATCGGCGACTCCTGGCGCACCCTGGAGATGTTCGGCGTCCTCGGCATCTGGGCCGTCGTCGGGTTCGCCATCGCACCCGCCGTGCTGCGCCGGATGGCCCGCCGCCAGTCGGGCTCCGTCGTCGCCGCCGCGCGCGAGCGCGTCATGGCCCAGGGGTACTGAGCCGGTGGCGGGCGACACGGACACCGTCTACAACCGGATCGCGATGCTGCGCGCCGAGCGGGGGATCAGTCGCCGCGAGCTCGCCGACGCGCTGGGCGTGCACTACCAGACGGTGGGCTACCTGGAACGCGGCGAGTACCACCCCTCGCTCCACCTCGCGTTCCGGATCGCGGCGTACTTCGACGTCGCCGTCGAGGTCGTCTTCTCGACCAGTCCGTTCAAACGGCTCGGAGAGTGAGACCGACCGCGACCGCTCGAACTCTCCCCAAAGTCAACCCTTGAAGGTGCTTCGAGTCCGGCGTACAAAGGAATCAGAACTCAAGAGCAGCACATGGCCCAGGTACCCACGCGGCGATCTACCCTTCCTAACAGGGCGCCAGTCACCGAGACACTCTCGGGACGGCATATCCGATGCACGCCTGGTAGCCGACGGGCACATGTGTCAGCGGTGGCATCCGAGAGAACTAAGGCTCGGGTGCCACCAGCATATTTGGCCGAGCGTGTCTCCGGCGGCCCGCCGCGGCGTCTCGATACGCCCTCGCCTAGCGGCTCGGGCTACTCGACGACCAAGCGGGCTACTCGGCGCTGCGGACCAACGGACTCGCCTCCGCGGCGGCGGCGTAGGCCTCGGCGGTGTAGAGCAGCCAGGAGTGGATGCCCGAAGACTTGCCGCTGGCGTAGCCGCGGAGGTTCGACTCGTACTCCGCGCGCAGCGCGAGGTGGGCGGCCTCGGGGACGACGAGCGACTTCTCGTCCACGCCCTTCGTGGCGATCAGCAGCCGCTCGGCCGCGCGGGCGACGATGCCGTTGTGCGAGGGGAACGGCGCGTTGACGACCAGCTCGGCGTGCACGACGGCGGCGACGGCGAGGGCGGGCGCCTCGGTCGTCGCGGTCACCAGGTCGGCGACGGTGCGGAGCAGCCCGGCGGACTCGGCGTCCCGCGGGCGGCCGAGCCGGTCGGCGGGCAGCGTGCCGTGGCCGGCGAGGGCGTGCAGACGGGCGAAGGCCTGCAGCGGCGCACGTCGTACGACGGGGATCAGCGCCAGCAGTTCGGTCGAGACCCGCACCGCGTCGGCGGAGATCTCGTCGCCCTGCCCGTCGCGCACCTCGGCCAGCGTCGACGCGGAGCCCTCGAGCACGCCGCTGGCATGGGCGCCGCGGAGCAGCGACTCGGCCGTCATCTCCGGGGACGTACGACGCAGCCCGCGGTCCCGCAGCACCACGTCGATGCCGTCACGCGCCCCTGCGAAGGCCGACGGGACGCCTTCGAGCGACACCAGCCATGCCAAGGGGTCCGCGCTCACCGGAAGAACGTTACCGAGGCACTACGGTGAGTCCCGATGGCACCCGACGACCCCACCCCCGCAGCCGACAGCCCGGACCCCGCGCTCTGCTTCGGCAGCGTCGTCGACGCCTACGAGCGCGGCCGGCCGGGCTACCCGGTCGAGGCCGCTCGTTGGCTGACCGGCGACGAGCCGCTGTCGGTGCTGGAGCTCGGTGCCGGCACGGGCAAGCTGACCCGCGAGCTGGTGGCGCTCGGCCACGACGTGCACGCGACCGACCCCGACCCGGGGATGCTGGACCTCCTGTCCCGCAACTACGTCGTCACCCGCATCTCCCAGACGACGGCCGAGGAGATCCCGGTCCCGGACAGCACGTTCGACATCGTCATCGCCGCGCAGAGCTACCACTGGTTCGACCACGAGCGCGCGCTGCCCGAGATCGCCCGGGTGCTGAAGCGCGGCGGCTCGCTGAGCCTGGTGTGGAACATCCGTGACGAGCGGATCCCGTGGGTCAAGCGGCTCGGTCGCGTCATCGGCTCGCAGGAGCAGGGCGCCGGGCCGGGCGAGGAGCTCGAGAGCTCGCCGTACTTCGGGCCGGTCGAGCACGAGACCTTCAAGCACTGGCAGACCATCGACCGCTCCTCGGTGCAGGACCTGGTGCTGTCGCGCTCCAACGTCGCGACGCTGCCGGTCGAGGACCGCGAGGCCAAGCTGCGCGAGGTGCTGGCGTTCTACGACGACTACGGCCGCGGCATGGACGGCATGCAGCTGCCCTACCTCACCCACTGCTACCGCGCGGTCGTCGGCATCAAGCCGCAGTCGGCAGCGCCTGAGACCGCCGACGAGTACGTCGGAGAGGCCACCCAGCCGGTCGCTCTCCTGGGTGAGGTCGACGCGGTCCAGCTCTCCGACGTCGTCGACCCGCCGACCGACGACGACTCCGGAGTGCTGCTGATCGACTTCCGGTAGGACCGGTCGTGCGGCGACGCGGGCATCTCGGGACCGAGGCCGACCGGGCCACGTTCCGTGCGCTGCACCAGGCGTCGCTCGCCTCCCCGGCGCTGCGGGAGGGGCTCACCGCCGACAGCGCCGAGCGCGCGATCAAGCACCTGCGCACGCTGCTCGGCACCCCGGCGCTGGCGCTGACCGACACCGCCTCCACGCTCGCGTGGGACGGGTCGGGCGGCCACCACGAGCCGCAGGCCGGCGCGCTGGCGGCGATGCTGCTCGCGCCGACCGGGCCCGAGCCGACGCGCGGGTGGACGCGGACCGTCGAGCCCGAGCAGCTGCCGTGCTCGACCGCCGGCTGCGCCGTACGTACCGGCGTGATCAGCCCGCTGGTCGTCGACGGCCGGGTCATCGGCACCGTGCAGGCCTACGCCGCCACCATCACCGCCGGCCTGGTCCGCGCCACCGAGGAGGTGGCGCAGTGGGTGTCCGGCCAGCTCGAGCTGGCGGAGCTCGACGCGAGCCGCAACCGCGCGATGGAGGCGGAGGTGCAGGCGCTGCGGGCGCAGATCAGCCCGCACTTCATCTACAACTCCCTCGGCGCGATCGCGAGCTTCGTGCGCACCGACCCCGACCGCGCGCGCGAGCTGCTGCTGGAGTTCGCCGACTTCACCCGCTACTCCTTCAGGCGGCACGGCGAGTTCACCACGCTGGCCGAGGAGCTGCGCTCGATCGAGCGCTACCTGCTGCTCGAGCAGGCGCGGTTCGGCGACCGGCTCCAGGTGACGCTCAACGTCGCCCCCGAGGTGCTGCCGGTCGTCGTACCGTTCCTCTGCATCCAGCCGCTGGTGGAGAACGCCGTCCGCCACGGCCTCGAGGCCTCCGACCCTGCGAAGGGCGCCGGGCACCTGCGGATCGTCGCGCACGACCGCGGCCACGAGTGCGTGGTGGAGGTGGAGGACAACGGCGTCGGCGAGGACCCCGAGAAGGTACGACGCGCGCTGGCCGGTGACGCCGCCCTCGACTCGGTCGGCCTCGGCAACGTCGACGCGCGGCTGCGCGCGACGTTCGGCGACGACTACGGTCTGGTCGTGGAGACCGCCCCGGGAGCCGGCACCAAGGTGATCGTGCGCGTGCCCAAGTTCGCGCCGGGGGTGACGGTGTGAGTCCCGACAGGCTCGATCACCGGGGGAACCCCGACCACCGGATCCGCGTCCTCGTCGTCGACGACGAGCAGCCGGCCCTCGACGAGCTGTCCTTCCTGCTCGAGGCCGACGACCGGGTGAGCTCGGTGGTCACCGCGGCCACCGCGACCGAGGGCCTGCGGATCCTGCGCGAGACCGACGTCGACGCGGTGTTCCTCGACATCCAGATGCCGGGGCTCAGCGGCCTCGAGCTGGCCGAGGTGCTCGGCCGCTTCAAGGAGCCGCCGCCGGTCGTCTTCGTCACCGCCCACGAGCAGCACGCGGTCGAGGCCTTCGAGCTGCACGCCGTCGACTACGTGCTCAAGCCGGTGCGCGAGGAGCGTCTGGCCGAGGCGGTCCGCCGGGTCCTGGCCGGCGGCGGTCGGCGCTCGGCACCCGAGGACGCCCAGATCGCCGTCGAGCGCGGCGGCGTGACCCGGTTCGTGGATCGCGGCTCGATCTCCTACGTCGAGGCGCAGGGCGACTACGCGCGGCTGCACACCCGCGGCGGCGACTCCTACCTGGTGCGGATCCCCCTGTCGACGCTCGAGGAGGAGTGGCGCTCGGCCGGCTTCCACCGGATCCACCGCTCGCTGCTCGTCGCGCTCGCCCACATCGACGAGCTGCGCACCGAGAGCGGCCGGTGCTCGGTGCTCGTCGGCGAGGCGGAGCTGCCGGTGGCCCGGCGGCACACCCGCGAGCTCCGCGACGTGCTGGTGCGGCGGGCACGGGACTCGTGAGCGACCAGCGGCCGCAGCGGGTGCGCGTGACCGGCCCCCCGCGCTACTCCAGCGGTCCGCGCAACCGGCTCGGCGACGTGCACGAGCAGACGCCGCTGGGTGACGTCTTCCTCCGGTCGCTGCTCAAGGAGCAGCTCGCCCTCGCGTTCCGGGTGCTGGTGCTGATCGCGCTCACCCTCGGGCTGCTGCCGCTGGTCTTCCACCTCTGGCCCGACCTCGGCGACGTCAGGGTGGCCGGGATCCCGGTCGCCTGGGTGGTGCTGGGCGGGCTGGTCTACCCGTTCCTCCTGCTCGTCGGCTGGCGCTACGTGCGCAGCGTCGAGCGCAACGAGCGTGACTTCGCCGACCTGGTCGAGGGACCCGACCCGGGACAGTCGTCGTGAACGCCGACGCCGTGCCCGGCCTGGTGGCCGTCCTCGCCGTCACCGTCACCACGATCGCGATCGGCACCTGGGGGCTGCGCTTCTCCCGCACCACCAGCGACTTCTTCGTCGCCTCCCGCACGGTCAACCCACGGCTCAACGCCTCGGCGATCGGCGGCGAGTACCTCTCGGCCGCGTCCTTCCTCGGCGTCGCCGGGCTGCTGCTCGTCGGCGGCGCGGAGATGCTCTGGTACCCGGTCGGCTGGACCGCCGGCTACCTCGTGCTGCTCGTGCTCGTCGCCGCCCCGCTGCGCCGCTCCGGCGCCTACACGCTCCCCGACTTCGCCGAGGCCCGGCTCGGCTCGACGGTCGTGCGCTCCGCGTGCTCGCTCCTCGTCGTCGGGGTCGGCTGGCTCTACCTGCTCCCGCAGTTCCAGGGCGCCGGGCTGACGCTGGAGTCCGCGATCGGCGCCCCGCGCTGGGTCGGGCCGCTCATCGTCGGAGTGGTCGTGCTCGTCAACGTGATGTCCGGCGGGATGCGGTCGATCACGTTCGTGCAGGCCTTCCAGTACTGGCTCAAGCTCACGGCCCTGCTCGTCCCCGCGATGGTCCTGCTCGTCGTCTGGCTCGACGACGGGCGCCCCGGTTCGCCGAGCGGGTCGGACGGCGCGTGGTCGGTGCCGGTCGCGGGCGAGGGGGCGATCGGGCTCTACACGACCTACTCGCTGATCATCGCGCTGTTCCTCGGCACCATGGGGCTGCCGCACGTGGTCGTGCGGTTCTACACCAACCCCGACGGCAGGGCGGCACGTCGTACGACGCTCGTGGTGCTGGGTCTCCTCGGCCTGTTCTACGTCTGGCCGCCGGTGTTCGCCGCCCTCGGCCGGGTCTACGGCCGCGAGCTGGTCGCCGAGGGGCACGCCGACGTGCTGGTCCTCGAGCTGCCGCGGCTGATGATGAGCGGCCTCGGCGGCGAGCTGCTGACCGGCCTCGTCACCGCCGGCGCGTTCGCGGCGTTCCTGTCGACCGCGTCCGGCCTGGCGATCGCGGTCTCCGGCGTGATCACCCAGGACGTCACCAGCCGCTTCGTCGGCGAGCGCGGACCGACCGCCTCGGTGGCCGCCGCCTTCCGCCTCGCCGCGGTGATCGCCGTCTCGGTGCCGGTGCTCGTCGCCCTCCTCTCCACCAACATCGGCGTCGCCCGGTCCGTGGCGCTGGCCTTCGCGGTCGCCGCCTCCACGTTCTGCCCGTTGCTGATGCTCGGCATCTGGTGGCGCCGCCTGACCGACGCCGGCGCCCTCGCCGGTCTCGCCGCCGGCGGCCTCGGCGCCGGTGGCGCCGCCGTGCTCAACCTGGTCGGCGTGGAGGGATCGGGCTGGGGCGCCGCGCTGCTCGCCCAACCGGCCGCGTGGAGCATGCCGCTCGCCTTCGCGACGATGGTCCTGGTCTCGCTGGCCACGCCCTCCCGCGCCCCCTCCCACGCCCGGCGGTTCCTCGTGCGCCTGCACACACCGGAGGTGTTGGAGCAGGCGGGCTAGGAGCCCGGCCGCGCCAGCCGGTCGAGGAACGCGACCAGCACCGCCTCGCGCAGCCGCGGTGAGGCGAGGTCCAGCCGGGCGTTGATCGCCGCTCGCCGCTCGGGCAGGGCGAACCCGCCGGCCGCGGGATCGCCGGCCATCCCGGCCGCGGCCAGCAGCCCGTCGAAGTCGGCGTCGGTCAGGGTCTCCGGGTCGAGGGCTGCGACCAGGGCCGCGACGCCGGGGTCGACGGCGACCGGACCGCTCGCGACGGCTGCGGTCACGGAGGAGTCGAGCGCGGCGCGCAGCTCCTCGGCGTGGTCGAGGGTGGCCGCGCTCACCGACAGGTGCACCGAGGCCGGGCGCCCTCGGTGCGACAGCTGCGGCTGGACGTGCCAGCCGCGGGCCTGCATCTCGTCCACGACGGTGAACGGGTCGCAGGTCCCGTCGGTCGTGAACGCGACCAGGGTCGAGTCCGGCGCTGCTACGAGCCGGAGAGCCGGTGCGGCCTCGACGGCGGCCACGACGGCGTCGGTCGCCGCGAGCGCCTTCCGGGTCAGCTCGAGGTAGCCGTCGTGGCCGAGCTCCTGCACGACTGCCCAGGCGCCCGCGACCGGTCCGCCGGACCGGGTGGACTGCAGCGTGGAGTTGAGCATCGTGTAACCGGGCCAGTCCGCCCAGGCGAACAGCTGCGCCCTTCGCAGTGCGGCGTCCCGGTGGAGCAGCAGCGAGGCGCCCTTCGGGGCGTAGCCGTACTTGTGCAGGTCCACCGACACCGACGTCACCCCGTCGACGGCGAACGTCCACGACGGCACCGACCGGCCGAGCCGCGCAGCGTAGGGCAGCACCCAGCCGCCGATGCAGGCGTCGACGTGGCAGCGGATGCCGCGCTCCGCGGCCAGGGCGGCGAGCTCGGGCACCGGGTCGACCACGCCGTGGGCGTACGACGGGGCGCTGGCCACGACCAGCACGGTGCTCTCGTCGATCGCCGCCGCCGTGCCGGCGACGTCGGCGCGGAAGTCGTCGCCGACCGGCACCACCCTCGCCTCGACCCCGAAGTAGTGGGCCGCCTTGTGGAACGCGGCGTGCGCGGTGTCGGGCACGACCATCGACGGCCGGCCGACGTGCGGCGTCCCGTCGCGCGCAGCCTGCACGGCCAGCAGCACCGACTCGGTCCCGCCCGAGGTGACCGACCCGACCACGCCGTCCGGGGCGTCGAGCAGACCCGCGGCGAACGCCACCAGGTCGTTCTCCATCTGCAGCAGGCTGGGGAACGCGGTGGGGTCCAGCCCGTTGGTCGCCGCGAACGCGGCCACCGCCTCGCGGGCGACCCGGTCGACCTCGGGCAGCCCGGAGTCGAAGACGTAGGCGAGGGTGCGTCCGGTGTGCACCGGCAGGTCGTCGGCGCGCAGGGCGGCGAGCCGGGCGAGGACGTCGGTCATGACGCGATCATCGCCTGCTCCACCTCGTCGGCGTCGAGCCGGTAGCGCGCCAGCCACCAGAGGCTGACCACGACGAGCAGTGCGGGGAGCAGCGAGAAGCCGAGGGTGATCGCCGTGACGGCCGAGTCCGGCTGCGCGACGTCGCCGCTGGTCCCGGACCGGTAGTCACCGAGGGCGAGCACCAGCGCGAACAGCCCCGGGCCGAGCGCCAGGCCCAGTGTCTCGCCGGCGGTCCAGACCCCGGTGTAGACACCGACCCGGTTGCTCCCGGTCCGTCGCGCGTCGACCGCCGCGGCGTCGGGCAGCATCGCAAGGGGGAAGACCTGGCAGCCGGCGTAGCCGACCCCGACGAGAGCGGTCGCGGCGAACACCACCGCGGACGGCGCGACCTGCGCCGTCGCCGCGAGCGTCGCGCCGGCGGCCAGCACCACTGAGGACAGCAGGTAGCCGCGGCGCTTGCCGATCCTGCCGCCCAGGGCGGCCCACGCCGGAGTCAGCACCAGCGCCGGGCCGACGAAGCAGACGAAGAGGAGGGTGGCGGCGCCGTCCCGCTCGAGGACGTCGTCCGCGAGGTAGTCGACGCCGGCCAGCATGCACCCGGTGGCGAGCGCTTGGACGACGAACGTCGTCAGCAGCAGCCGGAAGTCCCGCGCACCAGCGACCACCGCGAGCTGGTCCCGGAGCGACCCGGTGCCCGGGTTGACGGCGCCGACCGGGGCCCGGCGGGTGCCGGCGTAGGCAGCCAGCGCCCCGACGGCGATGACCAGCGCCATCACCACGCCCATCACCCGGTAACCGTCGCGCCCGCCGACCGCGTCCCGGATCGCCGGCGCGCTGGCACCGGCCACCATGATGGTGAGCGCCAGGATCGCGACCCGCCAGGTCATCAGCCGGGTGCGCTCGTCGTAGGACTCGGTCAGCTCGGCCGGCATGGCGACGTAGGGGACCTGGAAGAACGCGTACGCCGTCGCCGCGGCCAGGAAGCAGACCAGCACCCAGGCGGTGTCGGCCGCGGCGGAGCCGAGGTCGGGTCCGGCGAAGATGAGCGCGAACGCCACGGCCAGCGGGAGCCCGGCGCGCAGCAGCCACGGGCGACGCGGGCCGCGCGGGTCGTCGGTGCGGTCGCTGATCCGGCCGGCCATCGGGTTGAGCAGCACGTCCCACGCCTTGGGCGCGAACACGACGAAGCCGGCGACGACCGCGGCGACGCCGAGGGTGTCGGTGAGGTAGGGCAGCAGCATCAGCCCCGGCACGGTGCCGAACGCACCGGTGGCGACCGAGCCCGCGCCGTACCCCAGCCGCACGCCGCGCGGCAGCCCCTCCCTGGCCATGCGCGGAACGGTAACGGTGTCAGTTCGCGACGGCGAGCCGATAGCCGCGTTTGACGACGGTCTGGACGCAGCGGGTGCCGAGGGCGGCGCGGAGCCGGGCGACGGCCATCTCGACGGCGTGCTCCGAGCCGGCGGTCCCGGAGGGCAGCGCGGCGAGCAGGTCGCGGCGGGAGACGACGGTGCCGGGGTTGACGAGCAGCGCCTGGAGGACGGCGTAGGGCGCGGGCGAGAGCTTGACCTCGACGCCGTCGAGGAGCACGTCGTCGCCGTGGAGGAGGAGGGTGTGGCCGGCGACCTCGAGCGAGGTGCCGCCGGCGCGCGAGGGCAGCTCGGTCTCGAGCTGCTTGACCATGGCGGCGAGCCGGGACCGGTCGGGGTAGATCGAGGGGACGCCCCACATCTCGAACGCCGCGGCGGTGACCGGCCCGACGCAGGAGGCGACGACGTCGGCCTGGAAGGCGCTGATGATGTCATCGCGATGGCCGGCGGTCGCGGCGGCGCTCATCATCGAGGCGACGGCCGGGGCGGCGGTGAAGGTCACGGCGTCGACCTCGCCGGCGACGACGGCCTCGACCAGGCCGAACATCGGCTCGAGGTCCGCGGCGGCGTCCACGCGGTAGACGGTCACGGTAGTGACCTCGGCCCCCAGCCGGCGCAGCGCGTGGGCGGCCATCGACAGCGACTGGCCGTGCTCCTGGACGACGATCCGCAGTCCGGTGAGGTCGCGGGCGCGCAGGTGGGCCAACACGTCCTCGAACTCCTCCGACTCCGGCGCCCACAGCTCCCGCAGCCCGAACCGGCGCAGCACACCGACGCTCTTCGGGCCCCGGGCCAGGATCTCGGCCGAGGCCAGGTGCGTGACCAGCTGGTCGTGGAGTCCCCAGCGCTCGGCGGCGGTCAGCCAGGACTTCATGCCGATGCCGGTGGTCGCCAGGAAGATGTCGACCGGCTGCGACAGGACGTCCTTGGTCGCGGCGAGCAGCGCGACCTCGTCGATCCGGTTGGGGTCGACGGAGAGAGCCGGCGCGTGGATCACCTTCGCGCCGCGCCGCTGGAGGAGCGTGATCTGGTCCTCGGCACGGCGCGCGGCGGTCACCCCGATCGTGAACCCGGCCAGCGGCTGCTCCGGCACCGACTCCTCCTCCATCACGGGGTGCGGGTCGCCACTTCCACGACCCCGTCGACCACGCGCACGTCGTACGTCGCTACTGCGACCGCCCTGTCATCGAGGCACTCCCCTGTCCGCAGGTCGAAGGCCTGCTTGAACATCGGGCTGGCCACGAACGGGACGTCCTCGCCGTCCACCGACCGGGTGCCGACGATCCCCCGTGCCAGGACCGATGCTTTCGAGAAGGGATCGTAGTTGGAGAGCGCGTAGACGTGGTCCTCGTGGGTCCGGATGATGGCGACCGCCTCGCCCGCGACCAACGCGGTCACGCCGCCCTCGCGCTCGATCTGGTCGAGCCGGCAGACCGCCTCCCGCACCGCGGCCGTCACGGGGCACCCACCGGGATCGTGGTGCCGAGCGACACCGGTCCGTCGGTGGTCGCGGCCTGGACCTGGCCGCGTTCCTCGCGGAAGGTGATGTTGGGATCGGGCGTGCCGGGCGCGTTGACGAACGACACGAAGCGGGCGAGCTTCTCGGGATCCTCGATCGTCGCCTTCCACTCGTCGAAGTAGGAGTCGACGTGCCGTGCCATCGCCGCCTCGAGCTGGTCGCCGAGGCCGAGCACGTCGTCGACGACGACCTCGCGGATGCGGTCGAGGCCGCCGTCCACCGCGTCCATCCAGGACGACGTGCGCTGGAGCCGGTCGGCGGTGCGGATGTAGTACATGAGGAACCGGTCGAGGTAGCGGACCAGCTCCTCCTTGGACAGGTCGCCCGCCAGCAGCTGCGCATGCGCCGGCATCGCGCCGCCGTTGCCGCAGACATAGAGGTTCCAGCCCTTCTCGGTGGCGATGATCCCGAAGTCCTTCGACCGCGCCTCGGCGCACTCGCGGGCGCAGCCGGAGACGCCGCCCTTGAGCTTGTGCGGCGAGCGCAGCCCGCGGTAGCGGAGCTCGAGCTCGATGGCGAGTCCGACCGAGTCCTGCACGCCGTACCGGCACCAGGTCGATCCCACGCACGACTTCACCGTCCGCAGCGACTTGCCGTAGGCGTGCCCGGACTCCATGCCGGCCTCCACGAGCCGCTTCCAGATCGCCGGCAGGTCCTCCATCCGGGCGCCGAACAGGTCGATCCGCTGGCCGCCGGTGATCTTGGTGTAGAGGCCGAAGTCCTTGGCCACCTGACCGATGACGATGAGCTTGTCGGGGGTGATCTCGCCGCCGGGGACCCGGGGCACGACGGAGTACGTCCCGTTCTTCTGCAGGTTGCCGAGGTAGGCGTCGTTGGTGTCCTGGAGCTGGCGGTTGCCGGGCGCGAGGACGTGCTGGTTGAGCAGGCTGGCGAGGATCGAGGCGACTGCCGGCTTGCAGATGTCGCAGCCGCGGCCGGTGCCGTGGCCCTCGACGATGTCGTCGAACCGGGTGTAGCCGTGGACGGCGACGACGTCGAACAGCTCCTGCCGGGTCATCCGGAAGTGCTCGCACAGCGACCGGTCGATCTCCTTGCCGGTGGCGGCGAAGTAGTCCTCGACGATCTTCTTCACCAGCGTCTTGCAGGAGCCGCAGGTCGCGCCGGCGCGGGTGATCGTGCCGTCGGCGGCGGCGGCCGTGATCTCGGCCTTGGTGACGTCGTTGCAGGAGCAGACCTGCGCGTCGTCGGGGAGCTCGAGGTTCGCACCGCCGCGGGAGGCCGGGAGGATCAGCTCCTCGGGGTTCTCGGGCAGCTCCATGCCGGAGGCCACCATTGGCCGGAGCACGCCGTACGCCGCCGCGTCACCGACGAGCACGCCGCCGAGCAGCCGCTTGCCGTCCTCGCTGATGACCAGCTTCTTGTAGACCCCGGACAGGGCGTCGGCGTAGGTCAGCTCGAGCGCACCCTTGGTGGTGCCGTGCGCGTCGCCGAACGAGGCGACGTCCACCCCGAGCAGCTTGAGCTTGGTCGACATGTCGGCGCCGGTGAACTCGCCCGCCCCGCCGAGCAGCCGGTCGACGACGATCTCCGCCATGTCGTAGCCGGGGGCGACCAAGCCGTACATCACGCCCTGCACCGCCGCGCACTCGCCGATCGCCCAGATGTGCTCGTCGGACGTGCGCAGCGAGCCGTCGACGAGCACGCCGCCGCGGTCGGCGACGTCGAGGCCGGCGGCCCGGGCCAGCGCGTCCCGCGGCCGGATGCCGGCGGAGAACACGACGAGGTCGACGTCGAGCGGGTTGCGGTCCTTCAGCGCCAGCCGCTCGACGCGGTTCCTCCTGTCGCCGAGGATCGCCTCGGTCATCGCGCCGGTGTGGACGGTCAGGCCGAGCTTGCCGATGTGCTGGTTGAGCGTCCGGCCCCCGAGGTCGTCGATCTGCACCGCCATCAGTCGCGGGGCGAGCTCGACGACGTGGGTCTCGACGCCCAGCTGGTGCAGGGCGTTGGCGGCCTCGAGCCCGAGCAGGCCGCCGCCGATCACGGCACCGACCTTGCGGCGGCCGCCCTTGCTCGCGGAGCGGATCGCCTCGAGGTCCTCGATGGTGCGGTAGCCGAAGACGTTGGCGAGGTCGGCGCCCGGCACCGGCGGCACGAACGGCGCGGCACCCGTCGCGAGCACCAGCTCGTCGTAGTGCAGGTCCTCGCCGCTGGCCAGGGTGACGATCCGCTGGCGTGGTGAGACCGCCACGACCTCGGCGTGGGTGCGCAGACGCACCCGCGGGTCGTCGTACGTCCCCGACGGCAGAAGGCTCAGCGCCTCCGCGCCGACCTCGAAGAAGGAGGTGAGGGCGACGCGGTCGTACGCCGGCCGCGGCTCGGCGCCGAGCACGGTGATGTCGTAGGCCTCGGTGAGGCCGCGGGAGATCGCGGACTCCACGAACCGGTGGCCCACCATGCCGTGGCCGACCACGACGAGCTGCTTGCGGAGCTGGGGTGCCATGTCTACTTCACTCCTTCTGGGGTGAGGCGGGACTGTTCAGCCACGAGCTGGCGAACGGTCGAGGCGCAACCACCGCATCCGGTGGTGGCGCGGGTCTTCTCGCGAGCGTCGGCGAACGACGCGCACGCACGGACCGCGCCGGCCGTGACACCGGCGCAATTGCAGATCTCCGCCTCGTCGGGGAGGCGGACGGTCTCCCGGGCGCGCTCGGTCATCAGCAGCTCGCCGGGCTCGGTCGGGCCGAGCAGCGTCTGCCGGTCGTAGTGCTGCGTGATCAGACCGATCCGGTTGAGGTCGCCGACCAGGGCGCCGGCGACGATCCGACCGTCGCGGACGACCAGCCTGCGGTGCGAGCCGCGCACCGGGTTGGACATCTCGACGACCTCGCCGCCGTCGCGGACCTCGGCCTCGGGGTCGCCGAGGACGGCGACGTCGAGGTCGGTGGCGCGGAGCCGCGCGACGACGCGGCTGCCGTCGTACTTCACCGGCTCGTCGGTCAGCACGCCGGCGAGGACGCTCGCCTGCTCCCACGCCGGCGGGACGAAGCCGGTGACCCTCCCGTCGTGCTCGGCGCAGTCGCCGATCGCGTGCACGGCCGGGTCGGAGACGCTGGTGAGCCGGTCGTCGACGACGATGCCGCGCCGCACTTCGAGTCCTGCCCGCCGAGCCAGCGCGGTCGACGGCCGTCCCCCGGCGGTGAGGACCACCAGGTCGGTCTCGAGGGTCACGCCGGTGTCCAGCCGGAGGGCGTTGTCGGTGAGCCGGACTGCCCGTGCCCCGGTGTAGACGGCGACTCCGAGGCGCTCCAGGTCGCGCGCGAGGACCCGGCCCGCCGCGCTGCCGAGCTGCCGGTGCAGCAGGTGGTCGGCGCCCTCGACCACCTCGGTGGCGATGCCGCGCACCCCGAGGGCACGCGCGACCTGCAGCCCGAGCAGACCACCGCCGACGACGACCGCGCGGCGCCCTTCGGTGGTCGAGTAGGCCGAGCCCCTGGGCGAGGCCGTATCGAGACCCCCGATGGCCGCCAGCAGGCCCTGGCAGTCAGAGAGCGACCGGAACGCGTGCACGGCCTCGTGGAGGGTGCCGTCCATGCGCACCAGCCCGCGGATCGGCGGGAGCGTGGGGATGCTGCCGGTGGCGAGCACCAGCGCGTCGTACTCGACCGTGGTGCCGTCGACGAGCATCACGTCCCGCAGCCGGGGCTCGATCTCGAGCACGCGGGCGCCGAGACGCAGGTCGATGCCGTGGTCGGCGTACCACTGCTCGTCGCGCAGCGTCAGCGACTCGGGCCGGTGGGTGCCCTCGAGCACGGCGGAGAGCAGGATCCGGTTGTACGGCGGACGCCGCTCGTCGCCCAGGACGGTGATCGCCCACTCCTGGGTGGTCGAGCCTGCCGAGACCCGCGCCACCAGCTCCTCGACGAGACGGGTCGCCGCCATCCCGTTGCCGACCACGACCAGCCGCCTCACGCGGTCAGTCCCGCGGCGCGATCGGTGGTCGAGTAGTCCGAGCCGCTGGGCGAGGACGTAGCGAGACCCAGTGAGGCGGCGCAGACCTTGAACTCCGGCATCCGGCTCGACGGGTCGAGCGCGTCGTTGGTGAGCCGGTTGGCGCCGACCCAGTGGAACGGGACGAAGACGGTGTCGGGGCGGATCGTGGTGACGACCTTGGCCGGTGCCGTCAGCTCGCCGCGGCGGGTGCGGACGACCACCGGCTCGCCGTCGCGGACCCCGATGCGGTCGGCGAGCATCGGGTGGAGCTCGACGAACGGGCCGTCGTCGGGGAGCGAGCGGATGCGGCGGGTCTGGGCGCCGGACTGGTACTGCGCGAGCACCCGTCCGGTCGTCAGGTGCACCGGGAACGCTTCGTCGGTCGACTCGGCGGGACCGGTGTGCTCGGCGACGACGAACCGCGCCCGGCCGTCGGGGGTGGCGAAGGACTCGGTGAACATCCGCGGGCTGCCCCAGAACACGCCCTGCTCCTCGCGGATCCGGTCGTAGCTGATGGCGGAGTAGTCGGCCTTCCCGCCCGCGGACGCCCGGCCGAGCTCGGCGAAGACCTCCTCGGGATCGGTCGAGAAGGTCGGCCCGTCGGTCCCTGAGCCGGTCGAAGGGGTCGAGACCAGGCGCTCGGCCAGTCCCGCGATCACCTCGAGGTCGCTGCGGACGCCCTTCGGCGGTTCGGCCGCCTTCTGGCGCAGGACGACCCGTCCCTCGAGGTTGGTCAGGGTGCCGGTCTCCTCGGCCCACTGGGTCACGGGCAGCACGACGTCGGCGAGCGCGGCCGTCTCGCTCATCACCAGGTCGCAGACGACGAGCAGGTCGAGCGACTCCAGCCGCCGGGTGATGCGGTGGGCGTTGGGGGCGGACACGACGATGTTGCTGCCGAAGACCAGCAGCGCGCGGGGACCGCCGCCGTCGCCGAGCGACTCGAGCAGCTCGTAGGCCGACCGCCCCCTGCCGGGCAGGGTCTCCGGCGCGACGCCCCACACCCTCGCGACGTGCTCACGAGCGGCGGGGTCGTCGATCATCCGGTACCCGGGCAGCTGGTCGGCCTTCTGCCCGTGCTCGCGGCCGCCCTGGCCGTTGCCCTGGCCGGTGAGGCAGCCGTAGCCGGCGTACGGCGTGCCGGGCAGGCCGAGCGCCAGCGCGACGTTGATCCAGCCGAGCACGGTCGCGGTGCCCTGGCTGTGCTGCTCGGCGCCACGGGCGGTGAGGATGACGACCTTGCGGCTGCTGGTCAGCAGGTCGACAAGAGCACGCAGCTCGGAGGTGGCGACACCGGTCACGCGCTCGACCCGCTCGGGCCACCAGGAGGCGACGGAGCGTCGTACGTCGTCCCAGCCGTGGGTGCGGGTCGCGACGTACTCCTCGTCGACGGCACCTGCCGCGTCGACCAGGTGCAGCGCGCCCAGCGCCAGCGCGAGGTCGGTGCCGGGCACCGGCTGGAGGAACAGGTCGGCGCGCTGGGCGGTCGTCGTCAGCCGCGGGTCGATCACGACCAGCTTCCCGCCGCGCCCGCGGAGCCGGTCGAAGTGGCGCGCGGCCGGCGGCATCGTCTCGGCCAGGTTGGAGCCGACCAGCACCACCACGTCTGCCTGCTCGACGTCGGCCAGCGGGAACGGCAGCCCGCGGTCGATCCCGAACGCCTGGTTGCCGGCGCTCGCCGCCGACGCCATGCACCACCGGCCGTTGTAGTCGATCTGGCTGGTGCCGAGCGCGACCCGCGCGAGCTTGCCGAGCTGGTAGGCCTTCTCGTTGGTGAGGCCGCCGCCGCCGAAGACCGCGATGCTGTCCGGCCCGGACGCCGTCCGGAGCTCCTTGATCCGCCCCGCCACCAGGTCGAGCGCCTCGTCCCAACCGGCCGCGCGGATCTCACCGGTCGCCCGGTCCCTGACCATCGGCGTCGTCAGCCGCTCCCGGTGGCCGCGCAGCTCGGTGGCCGTCCAGCCCTTGCGGCACAGCCCGCCCTCGTTGACCGGGAACTCCGCCCACGGCTGCACCTCGAGGCCCGCCGCCCGCCGGGTGGTGGTCGAGCCGGCCCCGGTGGTCGAGCCGACCCCGGTGGTCGAGCCGGCCCCGGTGGTCGAGCCGGCCCCGGTGGTCGAGCTTGTCGAGACCAACGTCATCCCGCACTGCAGGCTGCAGTAGGGGCAGTGGGTGCGGGTCATATGCCGACGCCGGCGTAGCTGACGGCGGCCTTGGCCGGGTGCGGCTTGCGGAGGTAGACGGCCCAGGTGACGACCGCGCAGGCGAGGTAGAAGACGGTGAAGATGAAGAACGCCGTCTTCGTCGCGTCCATGGGAGCGGTCACCCACGGGGAGCTGAACGTGAGGGGGATGAGGAAGCCGCCCATCGCGCCGACAGCACCGATGATCCCGATCGCGGCCGAGGCGCGCTTGGTGGCGTTGAGCTCCGCCGCCGCCCGCTCGGGGCTGCCCGGCGCGCCGGTCCGCCCGGCCTCGGTCCGGAAGATCGCCGGGATCATCTTGTAGGTCGAGCCGTTCCCGATTCCGCTCGAGGCGAAGACGAGCAGGAAGAACCCCAGGAACAGCGGGAACCAGGCCTTGTTGTCCTCGGCGATCGCCACGTCGGCCGTCGGGTTCGGGGTCACCTGGAGGAGCGTCCACAGCACGGCCGCGGTGGAGACGATCATCCCGGTGAAGGCACCCAGGGTGACCTTCGCGCCGCCGTACCTGTCGGCGAGCCAGCCGCCCAGCGGCCGGGTGACCGAGCCGACGAGCGCCCCGAGGAAGGCGTAGTAGGCGAAGAAGATGCCGGTGCCGAGCGGCGCCGGCTCGGGGACCCAGAAGTTCAGCTTGATGAGCAGCGGCATCGCGGCGGAGTAGCCGATGAAGGAGCCGAAGGTGCCGATGTAGAGGAACGCCATGATCAGCGTCTGCTTGTTCCTGAGCACGCTCAGCTGGGCACGGACGTCGGACTTGGCGGTGCCGAGGTTGTCCATGAAGAAGTACGCCGCGACGGTGGCCACGATCGCCAGGCCGGCGTAGAGGAGGGCCGCCCGCTCGAGGTGGATGCCGCCGTCGGACGCCTTCACCAGGCCGAAGACCGCGGCGCCGCCGACGACGATCGGCAGGCAGAACTGGATGATCGCCACCCCGATGTTCCCGCCCGCGGCGTTGAGGCCGAGCGCCGCGCCCTTGAGCCGGGTCGGGTAGAAGAAGTTGATGTTCGCCATCGAGCTGGAGAAGTTGCCGCCACCGAAGCCGGCCGTCGCGGCGATGAGGCAGAAGGCCCAGTACGGCGTGCCGGGGTTGGTCACCGCGTAGGCGAACAGAAGCGTCGGCACCAGCAGCAGCGCGGCGCTGATCATCGTCCAGTTGCGGCCGCCGAAGCGACCCACGGCGAGGGTGTAGGGCACGCGCAGCAGCGAGCCGACCAGGTTGGGTATCGCCACCAGGAAGAAGAGCTCCTGTGCGGTGAACGTGAACCCGGAGGCCAGCAGGAACGCCGAGCTGACGCTCCAGATCAGCCACACCGAGAAGCCCAGGTGCTCGGAGAAGATCGACCAGACCAGGTTGCGGCGCGCCACCTTCGCGCCGGTCTCGGCCCAGAACGCCTCGTCCTCGGGGTCCCAGTCGTCGATCCACCTTCGTCGCGTCATGCGATCGATCGTGGAGCGCCGGCGTTTCCTGCCGAGGTGCCCGACGGTCTCCCTTCCGTCAACTTGTCCTCACGGCCTCACGCTCCTCACCGCCTCACGCCCTAGCGTTGGCTCCATGCCGCTGCGCCGCCTCGGTCGTCCCAGCCTCGAGCCCTACCGCTCCTCCTTCGACCTGCCCGCGGCCGGAGGCGCGCCCGCCGCGTCGTCCTCATCCACTGGGACGACTTCTTCCGCCCGCTCGACCGCCCGCTGCGCTTCCTGCCCTACCTCGGCGACGACCTCGACGCCACCCTGCGGGTGCTGGGGCCGCTCGCCGCTGCCGACGGCGTCAGCCTGCACTTCCCGAAGGTGTGGCAGCGCGAGGACCCGTGGGCGCCGGCGGCTGAGTAGTCCCGGTCCCTGCCACCGACGCCACGGGGCTTCAGGCAGCGGTGCGCCGCACCTGACGAGCGTCGGCGATGCCGGCGACCGCGGCGTCGAAAGCACCGCGCAGGAACGCGTCCGACTCGACGACGTCACCCGCGGTGGCGAGACCGAGGACGACACCGGACAGCGCCTCGTTCTTCCAGTGCGGCTTCGGCTCGTCGTCGGGCACCGGGCCGCCGTGCTTGACCAGCTCGGCGATCAGCGCGGCGAGGACGGGGTTGGGCGCGCCCAAGTTGTCGAGCACGTCCTCGTTGCTCCACTCCGCCAGCGGCACGACCCGCTGTCCGGTCTTCTCCGCGACGAACGCGAGGTGCACCAGCGATTTGCCGAAGCGGATGCCGAGGTCGACCGGGGGCAGCGGCTGCGGGTTGAGGCCGACCTTCTCGAGCTCGTTCACGAAGCGCGGGCCGTGCGGCCAGATTGCGTCGGTGGCCTCGGGGAAGCGGTCGAGGATGATGCTCAGCAGGATGCGGTTGATGTCCACGAGGGACTCCTTCCGGATGGGGGAACTGACGAGGAGCGGACCCGCGAGGAGGCGCCCCTGATTCATCCATCCGGATGGATTCAGTGATTCAGTCCCCGTCGACGTCGGGCGGCGTACCGATCCGTCGTACCTCCTGCGGCCAGCCGCACCCGACCGCGACCTTGCCCGCCCACATCTTGGCGGTCTCGTCGTCGGGCACGTCGACGATGCAGAAGCCGCCGAGGTGCTCCTTGGTCTCGACGTACGGGCCATCGGTCACCATGACCTCGCCGCTGGTGGCGTCGGCGCTGTAGACCGGTGCGCCCTCCTCGAGGCCGCCCGCGAAGACCCAGACACCGGCCGCCTTCATCTCGTCCACGACCGCCATCGACGGCTTCACTCTCCCCAGGAACCACTCCTCACTGTGGTCACCGACCCACTGCTGGTTGAAGTAGATGAGGTACTTCGCCATGACTGCTCCTCCGTGTCCGGGCAGGCTCGAGTGCCCACCTTCACCTACTCCACGAACGGATGCACCCCGATCCGACAGGGTCGTGCGAACATCGAGGAATGAGGAGATCTCGGAGGTGGCTCGTCGTCGGCGCAGCGTTCGTGGCTCTCGCGGGCGGCTCGGCCGTCGCCTGGGGTGTGATGGCGACCGACTCCGACGACTCGGACCCGGCGTCCTCGGCGACGACGGTGCTGGCCGCCGACGATGCTGAGCCTGCTGCAGCCGGCACCAGCCGCCGGATCTGGCGCGAGCTGACCGGGGATGTCCGCGTGGTCGGCATTCCCTGGACCTCCGACAAGCGGCCCCGTGTCGTGATCGGCGCGGAGAGCTCCCCGACGTCGGTGGAGGTGGTCGATCGTCGTACCGGCAACCGTACACCGCTGCCGACGCTCTGGCAGGGCCACGACCGCTCCCCCCGGCTGATCCGGGTCACGAAGCGGGTCGCGTGGGTCTCGTGGGTCCATCACGTGGATGGCGTCCAGCGGCCGGCGGCCCTGCGCTACGACATCGTCACCGGCGAGCACCGGCTGGTCCTGGCTCCCAGCGTCCCTCACCACCCACGGGCGACCGCCACCTCCGCGCTGCAGTACGGCGGCGACGGCCGCTTCTACTTCCGGACCTCCCGGATCGGGCACGACGGTGCGGACAAGCACACCCGGTTGTGGTCCTTCGCTCCCGACGCGCCACGGAAGGTGCGCGAGGAGGGGACTGCCCAGCAGTGGGCGGTCTCCGGCCCGCTGCTCGCCTCGCTCGACCACGGCGACGGCGCTCCCACCACCGTGCGCGTGCGCGACCTCACGACGCGGACCGACCGCACCACCACCCTCGACCGTTGCGACGACCCCTACCTCGAGGTGTCCAGCTCCTTCGCCGTCGTCGCCTGCGAGGACGACTCCGAGCTCCACGTCCTGGATCGCTCGGGTGCCGAGCTTGCGCGGCTCGAGATCCCCGACGGCGTCAACGCCTCCGGCTACGGGCCGCCCAGCCTTCACGTCGGGAAGCGCTGGGTCAGCACCGGGCGCCTCGCCTATGAGCCTGAGGCCGGGCAGCTGCTGCGGCTGCGGGAGCATCCCGCAGGCTCCTGAGGAGCGGCTGACTGCGTCTCGATACGCGCCTCGCGCAGAGCGCTCGGCGCTACTCGACGACCGCAGCGGGCGTGCCGATAGCCCCGCCGGTGGCGGGGTTCGGGGCTCGGCAGCTAGTGGTCGGGCGGTGAGGTGCCGGTCAACCGGTGGGTGCCGGTGGGGTCGACGAGGTAGGTGCCGGACTCGAGGGTCCAGTGGTAGGTGCCGGGGTGGAGCACTCGGTAGGCGGCTCGGCCGGCGGTCTTCATCCGGTGGTGGCCTCGACACAGCGGGGCGAGGTTGCACGGACAGGTAGTGCCGCCGTCGACGTGGGGTTCGACGTGGTCGAGGTCGCAGCGGGCTGCGGGTTTGGTGCAGTGGGGGAAGACGCAGTGGTGGTCGCGTTCGGTGACCTGACGGCGGATTCGGTCGGGGGTCTCGTAGGAGTCGACCGGCTGGTGGCCGGCGAGGTCGACGACGGGTCTGACGAGGACGGTGGTGCCGGAGATGTTGAGCCAGTCCTTGATCTGCTCCGGTGAGATCGGGGTCCGGGTATTGCCGAACCTGCCGACGGTCATGTCGCCGGCGGACAGGTGGAGCACCAGCTCGGTCTTCCGTCCGGGGACGGTGCGGGTGATCTCCCCGGTCTCGGGGTCGACGACGTGCAGGTCGAGGGTGAGGTCCTCGCGGGCGATCTCACCGAGGGCCTTGGACCGGCGCACGTCGAGGTTGTCTTCATCGCCGAGCTGACCCAGCAGCTTCGCACGGCGGCTGATGGCGTTCTCCAGATCGAGGGCATCGGCAGCGTCCAGGGTGGCGGAGACGTTGGCGGTGCCGTTGAACCCGGCCGCATCCAGACCGGTGTCCACGTGGCGGTGTTCCTGTGCTGCCTTCCGACGCTCCTTAGCAGCTTCGGGGTCGAACCGGACGAGGGCTTCTTCGACGAGCCGGTCGATCTGGGGCCAGGTGCAGCCTTGGGCGCTGATGGCGAGCTGCCGGTCGACGTAGGCGGCGGCGTCCTCGCAGAGTGACCTGGTGAGGTCGGCGATCCGC
Source organism: Nocardioides silvaticus (assembly GCF_003160695.1). GTDB lineage: Bacteria > Actinomycetota > Actinomycetes > Propionibacteriales > Nocardioidaceae > Nocardioides > Nocardioides silvaticus. The sequence goes on along the minus strand of NZ_QGDD01000014.1, from coordinate 996 downwards.
AGCGCTTTCCACACCGGCACCTGTCCGTCCAGGGTCCGCTGCCACAGCTGGGGGAGGCGGTGGGAGAGCTCGACGACCTGGCCGACGTAGTTGCGACCGGAGTCCAGGGATCGGCCCAGGACGGCGTTGAGCTCCATCACCGCGAAGTCCGAGATCAGCGGGGCGCCGGGGCCGGCCAGCGGGAGGCCGGTGTCCAGACCACGCTCGGTGAGCGTGGCGGCGTCGGCCTCGTCGTCCACGACGTGCTCGAGCGCCCATTCGGCGATGTGGCGGACCTTGGCGATCTCGCGGTCGCGGATGACCTGCTCGTCCTGCCGGATCTCGGCGAGCAACACCTGGGACCGGGTCAGCGGCGCGGGCTCTGCTTCGGGTGCCACCGGCTCGACGGCCACCGCGCCCAGCGGGGCGGGGAGGTCGAAGAGCGGGGCGGTCCCGAGATCCATGAGGCCTATTCAACATGGGACCACCGACAGTTCGAAGCGGCCGGAAGCCGCTTGTGGACAGGGGATTCCTCGCGATCGGATTGTGGACGACAGGTGGCTCGAACGTCGTCCGTGACGTTCGCAGCCCGGAGGCCCCACGCAGCTTGCGGCGTCTCGATACGCCCTCGCGCTAGCGCGCTCGGGCTACTCGACGACCAATGCGGGCTACTCGACGACCAACACGAGGGCTACTCGACGACCGCAAGCCGCCTGCCGACCGTGACCATCCGTCTTCCCGTTCGCGGCCGCGACCACAACGAGCACCTCAGGCCTCCCGCCACCGGCGCAGGGCTTGGGGGAACAGTCACGCAACCAATGACGGCGCCCTGCCATGTAATTCGTCTGTAGCGCTACCACCCACGGTCCCGAGGCCGCGGGCAGCTTGCGGCGTCTCGATACGCCCTCGCCTAGCTGTGATGTCCAGCCAGGTTGTCCAACCGGGTGATGGGTGGGAGGCCACCTAGGGCTGAGTGGGGCCGGTGGTGGTTGTACTGGTGCAGCCATCCTGCCAGCG
>NZ_QGDD01000013.1 GCF_003160695.1 Nocardioides silvaticus | reverse complement strand
CACCGGTGGACTCCAGCTGCTCGGCCAGGCCGACCAGCGCGCCGTCGACCAGGGCCTTGACCTGGGCGAGGGCAGCGGCGGCCTGTACCGCCTCGGCGCCGGTGAGCTGGTCCCATGGGACCTCGGCGAGTTCCCGGGCGTGGTCGAGGACGGCGGTTGCCGTCTCGAGCGCCCCGGGAGAAGTCATGCGCTCAGTCTATCGAACAGGTGTTCGAACAGCAAGAGTTGTACGCGATCTATCCGAGAGAATCTGGGGCCCGCCGGCCGGGGCGCCCACCCGCCCTCCTTGCTCCGTCCAAAGCCCTTTCGATCGCCACCACCCACAGCCCGGAGGTCGCGGGCAGAGGCACGGCGTCTCGATACGACCTCGCGCCAGAGCGCTCGGCCTACTCGACGACCGACGGCGGTCGCCACCACCCACAGCCGGGAGGTCGCGGGCAGAGGTGCGGCGTCTCGATACGGCCTCGCGCCAGGGCGCTCGGCCTACTCGACGACCGATAGCGGCTCGGTTCCTCCTCGACGACCGATGGCGACCTGCTCGACGACCGAAAGGCGCGGCCCGTCAGTCGGCGTCGGCGCGCAACCCGCGCCCTCCTCGCCCCCGTCGGAAGCCCTTTCGGTCGCCACCACCCACTGCCGCAAGGCCGCAGGCAAAGGCACCGCGTCTCGATACGGCCTCGCGCCAGAGCGCTCGGCCTACTCGACGACCGGACGGCGGTCGCAACCACCCACAGCCGCGAGGCCGCAGTGATCGCAACGCGTCTCGATACGGCCTCGCGCCAGAGCGCTCGGCCTATTCGACGACCGATGGCGACCTGCTCGACGACCGAAGGCCTTCTCGACCGGCTCCGTGAACGGATGCCGGCGCGGTCGCACGCCGGGATCGACAGCCCTGCGGGTTTTTCTCACAGCCCTGCACACTGGGGACGTGAAGCGGCTGCTGGCGGCGGTGACGTGCTGCGTGTTCGTGCTGGTCGGGTGCACCGATCCCGACGACCGGCCGGACGACGCCGAGCCCAACCCGGCCCCGTCCCCGACCGCGTCAGCCGACGAGACCGACTCGTCGGCGCCACCCGCACCGGAGGAGTCCGGGGAGCCGAGCGAGGAGCCGACCGAGAAGCCCGACCCGGTCTCGCTGCCCGCCCTCATGGCCAAGGAGTACGACGGACGTCGGCTCCGGCTCGGAGCCGAGGTCTACACGACCTCGACCCAGCGCCAGTACGAGGTGACCTACCGCGGCGGCGGCCTGACGATCTCCGGGCGGATCGCCATCCCGGAGGGGAAGGGGCCGTTCCCCGCGATCGTGCTGGCCCACGGCTACATCGACCCGGCCTACTACGTGAACGGGCAGGGGATGACCCGCGAGCGCGAGTGGTTCGCGAACAACGGGTACATCGCCCTGCACGTCGACTACCGCAACCACGCGGGCTCCGACGACACCGCACTCGCCGAGCGCGGGGTGGGCGAGGCCGACATGCGGATGGGCTACACCGAGGACGTCGTCAACGCCGTCCTCGCCCTCCGCGCGTGGGACGGCCCGGTCGACGACGACCGGATGGCCGTCGGCGGGCGGTCGATGGGCGGCGGCGTCGTCTACAACGTGCTGGTCGCGCAGCCGGGGCTGGTCGACGCGGGCGTGGTCTGGGCGCCGGTCAGCTCCGACGCGGTCGACAACTACGACCGGTGGATCGGGAGCGACCCGACGCGCAGTGACATCGTCGCTGCGCTCCGCCGGTCGCACGGGCTACCGAAGGACGATCCGGAGTTCTGGGAAGGCATCAGCGCCCGCACCTACTTCGACCAGATCTCAGAGCCGGTGCTCATCCACCACGGCACCCTCGACGACACCTGCCCGATTCGGTGGAGCCGCGAGACCGCGCGGCTGATGGAGCGGGACGGGGTCGACGTGACCCTCACCGAGTATCCCGGTGAGGGCCACGCCTTCGGTCCGCAGTTCTTCGCCTCGATGGAGCGCACCGGCCGCTTCCTGGCCCGGCACGTCCGTTGAGTCCGCCGAGGATCAGGACTCGTAGGTCATCCCGCCGAGCTTGAGGTACGGCGCCTCCGGGCCGCCGCCGGCCTCGGACCTGGCGGGTTGGTCGTACGGCGCGTCCGTGCACTCGCCGGTGGCCGGGTCGCAGGTGGTGACGGTGTCCTTGCCGACACGGAACAGGTCACCGTCGGCGGTCCAGCCCCAGCCGAAGGCATCGCCCTCGAGGCTGACCGAGTCGCCGGTCTCGACGTCGTAGACCGTGACGCCGCCACCGGGCTCGGCGTCGAAGACGTCCTCCTCGACCAGCTGGGCGTACCTGCCGTCGGGGGAGAGGTCGAAGTAGCCAGGACCGTCCGCCGTGAGCACGTCCTCACCGGTCGCGAGGTCGATGATGGAGGCAGCGCCGCCATCGCCCTCGGTGGCCATCCGGCCACCCCCGACCTCCCACAAGGTGTCGAGATCGGACTCCGCGACCGTGCCGTCCTCCCAGTCGACCGCGAAGACGCCGCTGTCGTAGCCGTTCTGGACGTACACCGTCGAGCCGTCGATCGCCACCGGGAACCAGCCGTCGCTGGTCGGGGCCACATCCACGCGGGCCGCCTCGGCGTCGGCCTCGACGTCGTAGACGACCACTTGGAGCTCGCCGTCCACGGCCTCGCCGTAGGCGACGTACGGCTGCGCGGAGTCGGTCGCGTGCACGGTCTCCTCGGTGACGAGGCCGAGCCGGCGGACGTCACCGTCGGGCGTCACCAGCGAGAACCGCTGCGGCCCACCGCCGTCGCTGTAGGGGTTGTTCCCGTGCCGGACGAGCACGCCGGCGGAGGTGTAGTAGAGCGACTTCACAGCCGCGTCGTCAATCACCGCGACGTTGCCGGGGCCGTCGTAGAACACGTGGTTGCCGAAGGAGAAGACGGCGTCGTCACCCACCGCCGGTGCGCTCGGGCCGGCCGGGTCGGCGGCGTCGCCACCGCCTCCGCCGCCACCCCCCGTGAACGCGACGGCACTGCCGCCGACGATGATCGCCGCGGCGACCGCGCCGCCGGCGACGGTCAGCCGGTTGCGCCGGCGCAGGCCGCGGCCCTGGTGGAGCACGGCGTCGGTGGCCGGGGGCGGCACGTCGAGGCCGAGCGCCTCGCCGTCGAGCAGCTGCTTGAGTCGTTCAGTCATGGTTCGCTCCTGCCGGGATGACGCTGTCACCGAGCAGCGCACGAAGCTTGCTGAGTGCTTCGGAGGTCTGGGACTTCACGGTCCCCTCGGTGACACCGAGGGCGGAGGCGACCTGCGCGACGGTCAGGTCCTCGTAGTAACGGAGCACGACGACCGCTCGCTGCCGCGGGGGAAGGGTGCCGAGCGCGTCGATCACCGTCGCGCGGTCGCTGAGGTCGGGCTCGTGGGTCGACCCCGGGCTCTCCGGGAGCACGTCGGTCGGGCGCTCGTTGCGCCAGCCCTTCTTGCGGAACCACGACGCGGCCGTGTTGACCAGCGTCGTCCGGGCGTAGCCCGGGGCGGCCTCCACGCTGCGGACCCGGCGCCAGTTGGCGTAGGTCTTCGCCAGCGCGGTCTGCACCAGGTCCTCCGCATCGGCGGCGTCGCCGAGCATCAGGTAGGCGGTGCGGTAGAGGCTCGCCCAGCACGCGTGCACGAGCTCGGCGAACTCCTCATCGGTCGGTGGTCGCGTCATCGACTCTCCCTGTCCTTGTCGGTCACCCTGTCAGATGCCGCCGGACGTGGAAGAGGTTGGACGCGGGATCAGCCGACCTCTTGCGCCTCGCCCTCCTTGGCCCGGCGGGCGAGGCGGCTGTGGGTCCGGCCGTAGACCAGGTAGACGACCAGGCCGAGCGCCATCCAGACCAGGAAGCGCACCCAGGTGCCGCCGGTCAGGTTGAGCATCAGGTAGAAGCACAGCAGCGACGAGGCGACCGCCACGACCCAGACGGCGGGCGTCCGGAACGCGCGCGGCAGGTCGGGGCGGGTCCGCCGCAGCACCACCACGCCGATGCTCACCAGCACGAACGCGAAGAGGGTGCCGATGCTGACCAGGTGCACCAGCGTCTCGAGGTCGACCAGCCCGCCGATGATGGCGACGGCGACCCCGGTGACGGCGGTGATGACCCAGGGCGTGCGGAACGTGGGGTGCACCTTCGCCAGCGCCGGCGGCAGCAGGCCGTCGCGCGCCATCGCGAACGCGACCCGGGTCTGGCCGAGCATCAGGATCATCACGACGACGATCAGCCCGATGCACGCGCCGATCGCGATCAGCCGGCCCATCCAGTCCATGCCGACGGCGTCGAACGCGGTGGCCAGCGGCGCAGCGTCCGCGGCGTCGATGTCGGAGTACTTCTGCATGCCGGTGATCACCAGGCTCACCGCGATGTAGAGGACCGTGACGATCGCCAGCGACCCGAGGATGCCGCGCGGCACGTCGCGCTGCGGGTTGCGGGTCTCCTCCGCGGTGGTCGCGACGATGTCGAACCCGATGAACGCGAAGAACACGACCGAGGCGGCCGAGATGATCCCGGCGATGCCGTAGACCGCGGGGTCGAGGCCGAACAGCCAGCTGATGAGGGTGGCGTCCATGAACCCGGCCGAGCTCTCCTCGACCGGCTCCGAGTCGGGGACGAACGGCGTCCAGTTGCCGACCTTGATGTGGGAGACGCCGAAGACGATCACCGCCGCGATGACGAGCAGCTTGACCGCCACGACGATCTGGTTGAGCCGGCTCGACAGCTTGATGCCGGCGATGAGGACGCCGGTGACGAGGAGCGCGATCAGGATGGCCGGGAGGTCCATCGTGCCGTCGGCGGCCGACCCGAGCTGGGCCGGGACCTCGAACGGCGTCCCCTCCATCACCTCCTGGAAGTAGCCGGAGAAGCTGGTCGACAGGGCAGCGGCGCCGATCGTGAACTCCAGGGCCAGGTCCCAGCCGATGATCCACGCGATCAGCTCGCCGAACGTCGCGTAGCTGAACGTGTAGGCGCTGCCGGCCACCGGCACCGTCGAGGCGAACTCGGCGTAGCAGAGCGCAGCGAGCGCGCAGGCGAGACCGGCGATCGCGAAGGAGATCGTGATCGCGGGGCCGGCGTTGGTCTTGGCCACCGTCCCGGTGATCACGAAGATCCCCGCGCCGATGATGACCCCGACGCCGAACACGATGAGGTCGATGACCGTGAGGTCCTTCCGGAGCTTGTGCTCCGGCTCGTCCGTCTCAGCGATCGACTGCTCGACGGTCTTCGTGCGGAACAGGCCTCCGCGCTGGTTCATGTCGTTCTCCTTCGGTCCCGAGCCCGGTCCTCTGCATAGCAGCACCGGTCCAGTCGTCGTCAAGCGCTCTGCAAGCGGCGCGGGGGACGGTCTGCTCATGAACTACCCCGAAGACACCACCACCATGACCTTCTTCCACGCCCACGGCTGGCGCCTGGTCCTGGCCGCCTCCGGCGTGGCCCTCCTCGCCGGTGCGCCGATGCACCCGTCGTCGGACTCCGAGGACCCGCTCCGCAAGGAGCTCGCCGTCATGACCGCCGACAGCGCCTGGGTCCCCGGCCACAGCCTGATCGTCCTGAGCACGGTGCTGCTGGCGACCGGGCTCTGGATGGCCCACCGGCGCCGGGTCTGGCCGACCAGCGTGCAGCGCACCCTGGGCTTCGCGGCGGTCGCCGTGTCGGCGTACGTCGTCGAGACCGTCGCGCACCTCGCCGCCGTGATCGACTCCGACCGGCTCGCCGCCGGCGACGCCGCGCCGGTGGCGTTCGGCCACATCGGGCTGGCCACCGTCCTCTACCCGGTCACCGGGTGGGCGTTGGTGTTCCTCGCCCTCGCGTTCGGCCGGGTGTGGCGTGGCTGGCGCCGGGTCGTCGCCGTGGTCGGGGCGGTCGCCGGCCTGCTGCACGCGTTCTCGGTGCCGCTCACGGTCCTCTTCCCCGACACCGAGTTCACCCCGGTCTTCGCGGGGGCCGCCATGTCGATCGCCGTGTTCACCCTCGGCATCGCCGTGGCCGGCGCCCCGCGGCCGGTGCGGTCGGCGCCGCGCACGGTGGAGCGGATCGCCTGAAACCACCTCCGGGGCGACCCGCCCCGCCTAGCCTCTGCGCATGCAGGTGAGCGTGCTCGGCGACCTCGACGTGCACGTGGCCGGTGAGCCGGTGGACCTGGGTGGTCGCAAGCCGCGTGCACTCCTCGGCCTGCTCGTCGCGGCCGAGGGCCGGGCGGTGCCGGTCGAGCAGCTGATCGACCAGGTCTGGCCGGAGGGGCCGCCGGCCCGGGTGGAGGCGTCGCTGCAGTCGTACGTCGCCCGGCTCCGTCGGGCGCTCGAGCCGGACCGGGACGCCCGCCGCCCGGCGGACCGGCTGCGGACCCACGTCGGGGGCTATGCGCTCGACGTGGACGAGCACGCGGTCGACGCCCGGCGGTTCGTGGCGACGGTCCGCGCCGCCCGCGCCCGCGCCGGGGCCGAGCCCGACGCGGCCGTCGCCGGCCTCACCGAGGCCCTGGCGCTGTGGCGGGGCACGCCCTACCAGGGCCTCGACAGCCCGTCCCTGCGGGCGGAGGCGACCCGCCTCGACGAGCTCCGTGCCGGCGCGGTGGCGGACCTGTGGGAGCTGCGGATCCGCCGCGGCGAGCACCTCGAGGCGGTGGCCGACCTCGAGCAGCTGACCCGGCTAGAGCCCCTCCGCGAACGGCTCTGGGCCCTGCTCGCCCTCGCCCTCTACCGATCGGCTCGGCAGGGCGACGCTCTCGCCGCCCTGCGGCGCGCTCGCGAGCACCTCGCCGACGAGCTCGGAGTCGACCCGGGACCGGAGCTGCGCCGGCTGGAGGAGGCGATCCTCCGGCACGACCCGGAGCTCGACGTCCCGGCAGCCGCGGCGGCCGCACCCCCTGCGACCGCCGCCCCGCCGCCGGCCGCCACTCCGGTGCCGGCCCAGCCGCCGGTGCTGCACGGTCGGGAGGCCCACCTCCCGCGCGCCGCAGCCGCGCTCGACGACGCCACCCGGGGACGCGGCCGGGTCGTGATCCTCAGTGGGGAGCCGGGCATCGGCAAGACCCGGCTGTCCGACGAGCTCACCGCGCTCGCCACGGCTCGGGGCTTCCGCACCGGCCGCGGCGGCTGGGAGGCCGACGCCGTCCCCGCGCTCTGGGGATGGACCCGTGCCGTCCACCAGCTGCTCGGCCGGACCGACGTGCTCGATGTCGGCGACGACGTCGACGTCGCGTCGGCCAGCTTCCGGCAGGCCGACGCGCTGCGCGACGCCCTCGGTGTGGACGGTGGAGGTGCGCCCTCGCTGCTGGTGCTCGACGACGTGCACTGGGCGGACGCCGGCAGCCTCCGCCTCCTGCGGAGGATCGCGGCCGACCTGGCGACGATGCCGCTCGTGATCGTCGTCGCAGTGCGGTCCGACCCTGCCGAGATCAGCGACGCGGTCGCCGACCTGCTCGCCGCGCTCGCCCGCGTCGACCCGGTGCGCATCGAGCTCGACGGCCTCTCGGCGGCCGACATCGGCGCCTGGGTCTCGGAGCAGACGGCCCGCCCGGTGCCGGAAGAGGTCGCTGCTGAGCTGGCGCGGCGCACCGACGGCAACCCGTTCTACGTCACCGAGCTGGTGCGGCTGCTCGTGAGCGAGGGCGCCCTGACCGATCCGACGGCGGCCGCCTGGGGCCAGGTGCCAGGCGGTGTGCGCGACGTCGTACGGCACCGGCTGTCGCAGCTCAGCGACGAGGCGGTCGCCCTGCTCCGGACGGCGGCCGTCGCCGGCCGTTCCTTCGACCTGGCCGTGGTCGTCCGGGCCGGGCAGTCCGACGACGAGACCGCCGAGGCGGCCATCGAGGCCGCGCAGGTGCGTGGCCTGGTCGGTGAGGAAGGGCCGGGGCGCTTCCGGTTCAGCCACGCGCTCGTGCGGGACGCGCTCTACGAGGCGACGCCGGCGCCGCAGCGGGCCCGGCTGCACGCACTGGTGGCGGCGGCCGTCGAGGACGTGCACGCCGGCCGGGTCCACGACCACCTCCACGAGCTCGCCGAGCACTACCGGCTGGCGGGGCCCGCCCACGCCCGGTCCGGGTGGGTCTTCGCCCGCCAGGCAGCGGAGGCCGCGGCCGAGCGGTCGGCCTACGACGAGGCGTTGCGGCTGTACGGCGAGGCCCGGAGGCTCCAGGACGGCGACCCCACGGTCGAGGCGGTCGAGCGGGAGCCGGTGCTGCTGGGGCTGACGCGGGCACTGGTCCGCGTCGGCCGTCCGGTCGAGGCGTGGGCGCCGACCCGGGCCGCTGCCGAGTCCGCGCTCGCTCGCGACGACCTCGCGGCCGCGGCGAGCGCGCTGCTCACGATCACCGACGGGACCGTGTGGGGGTGGCGCGTCCACCCGGACTACGACGACGACGCGATCGCGCTGTGGCGCCGGGTGCTGGACTCGCCCGTGCACGACGAGCTCACCCGGGCGCACCTCACCGCGGCGCTCGCCGCCGAGCACCTGACCAAGCCGGGCGCGCACGCGGAGTCGACCCGGCTCGCGGACGAGGCCGTGGCCGCCGTACGACGCACCGGCGGCCACGGACGGAAGGAGCTGGCGGTGCTACGGCTCGCGCAGAACGCGCTGCTGCGGCCCGACCTGCTGCACCACCGGATCCCGCTGTCCGACGAGATCGTCGAGCGCGCCACGAGGATCGGCGACCCGTTGAGCCTCGCCTCCGCCCTGTCCGCCCGCGCGCAGAACCGGGCCGAGCTGGGGCGGCTGCCCGACGTGCTGTCCGACGTCACCCGGGCTCACGAGCTCGCCGAGCGGCACCGCCTCTCGGAGAACCGGATGATCACCGGTTGGGCTCTGGCCCTGCGCAAGCAGATGGACGAGGACTTCGAGGCCGCGGAGGCGGCCATCGGCGAGACCGAGGCGTTCCAGGCGACGCTCGCCATGTCCGGCAACGGGATCGGCCTGTGCCAGCTGGCCCAGCTGCGCGACGCGCAGGGACGGCTGCCGGAGCTGGAGCCCATGCTCCGCGGGCTCCGCGACTTCCACCCGGCGCTGCGCGAGCTGCACCAGCTCGCGTTGGTGCGTGCGGGACGGCTGGACGAGCTCCGCGCGCTGGTCGGCGCCTGGTCGGAGCAGCCGCCGCTGACCTGGGACTACCTGTGGCTGGTCTTCGCCACGATCAGGGCGGAGATCTGGACGGCCCTGGACGACCGTGCCGCCGCGACCGACCTGCTGGCCGACCTGACGCCGTACGCCGACCGGGTGGCCTACTCGGCGCCCGTGGGGTTCCGCGGCAGCATCCGGCTGACGCTCGGGCGGCTCGCGGCGTGCCTCGGCGACGTTGCGGGCGCACGCGAGCACCTGGAGGCCTCGCGCGGGACTCACGCCGACCTCGGCCTCCCCCGATGGGTCGCGATGAGCGAGGCCGAGCTCGGCCGGCTGACCTAGCCGCCCTGGACGGCGCTAGCCGGACGGCCCGGTGTCGTGCCGGGACTTCCTCATGGCGTGACGGTGCCGTGCACCTGTTGCGCGTGGCGGCGGAACCGACGGCGGGCGAGCTTCGGCAGCAGCCACCGGACGGGCGGCGGCGCGTCGGCGATCATCCCGGCGAAGCCCGCCGGGTCGGCGTCGTGCTGGACCATGCCGAGGAACAGCGTCGCGTCCGCTCGCTCGCCCCGGGCGCGACCGGCCTCCCCGAGCGCGTCCCACTCCTTCCTCGTCATGTTCCGGGCCGCGATCGGCAACAGCCGCTCCTCCTCGGCGTCGAGGTGCTCGACGAGGTGGACGTAGAGGGTGTCGACCAGGTCGGCCAGACGGTCGCGGTCGGCGGCCGACGCGGTGGCCCGGAACCGGGGGAGCAGGTCGACGAACGCGTCCAGCTGCTCCTCCATCCGGGCGTGCTGGGACTCCATCAGGTGCACGATGGGCGCCAGCTCCTCCGGCACCCGCTCCAGGAGCAGCGGCCAGAGCAGGTCGTCCTCGATCCCGTGGTGGTGGTGGAGCGCGCGGTGCAGGAAGTCGAGGTGGTCGACGACCACGGCGGCTCTCGCCCGGTCGCCGTCGGCGACGCCGCGGACCAGGCTGCCGGCCAGCCGGAACTCGCGCCGGAAGAAGGTGTGGATCGCCGGCATCGCGCTGGTGTCGACGATCTCGGGGGACGGGGTGGCCGGATGGGCGGACATGCGGGTCGCTCCTTGCTGGACGGATGTTCTCCGAGGTGGTGCGACCACCCTGTGCCGGCCCGCTTGCAACGCACTTGCCCCGCGGTTGCAGGCCCCGACTCCCGGCGCGGCCCGCGGGGTGCGCGGACCCTAGGATGAGCGGTATGCCTGAGATCTCCCGAGACGAGGTGGCGCACCTGGCCGACCTCGCCCGGATCGACCTCGACGACGCCGAGCTGGACCACCTGGCCCCGCAGCTCGCCGTGATCCTCGAGTCGGTCGCGTCCATCCGCGGTGTCGCCGGTGACGACGTCCCGCCGACGTCGCACCCGATCCCGCTCACCAACGTGTTCCGCGAGGACGTCGTGACGCCGAGCCTGACCGCCGAGCAGGCGCTGTCGGGGGCTCCCGCCAGCGAGGACGGCCGGTTCAGCGTGCCGCGCATCCTGGGGGACGAGCAGTGAGCGCCGTGGACTGGACCCGCCGGACCGCCGCCGACCTGGCCGACGCCCTCGCCTCCGGCGAGGTGACCTCCGTCGAGCTGACCCAGGCCCACCTCGACCGGATCGCCGCGGTCGACGGTGACGCGACCGCCGGCGTGCACGCGTTCCTCCACGTCGACGCCGAGGGCGCGCTGGCCACCGCCCGCGAGAGCGACGAGCGGCGCGCGGCCGGCAACCCGCTGCACCCGCTCGACGGCGTGCCGATCGCGGTCAAGGACGTCGTGGTCACCGAAGGGATGCCGACGACCGCCGGGTCCAAGATCCTCGAGGGCTGGGTCCCGCCGTACGACGCGACCGTCGTCCGCCGGATCAAGGCCGCCGGCCTGCCGATCCTCGGCAAGACCAACATGGACGAGTTCGCGATGGGCAGCTCGACCGAGCACTCGGCCTACGGTCCGACCCGCAACCCGTGGGACCAGACCCGGATCCCGGGAGGGTCCGGCGGCGGCTCCGCGGCCGCGGTGGCGGCCTACGAGGCGCCGCTCGCGATCGGCACCGACACCGGCGGCTCCATCCGCCAGCCGGGAGCCGTGACGGGCACGGTCGGAGTGAAGCCGACGTACGGCGCGGTCTCGCGCTACGGCCTGATCGCCCTCGCCAACAGCCTCGACCAGGCCGGACCGGTCACCCGGACCGTGCTCGACGCGGCCCTGCTGCAGGAGCTGATCGGCGGCCACGACCCGCTGGACTCGACGTCGGTCGACCAGGAGCTGCCGTCGCTCGTCGACGCCGCCCGCCAGGGTGCGTCCGGCGACCTCAGCGGCGTGCGGATCGGCGTCGTCACCGAGATGTCCGGCGAGGGCTGGCAGCCCGGCGTGATGGCCCGGTTCCAGGAGTCGGTCGACCTGCTGGTCAAGGCCGGCGCCGAGGTGGTCGAGGTGTCGTGCCCGACCTTCGTGCACGCGCTGGCGACCTACTACCTGATCCTCCCGGCGGAGTGCTCCTCCAACCTCGCCAAGTTCGACGCCATGCGCTACGGGCTGCGGGTCGTGCCGGAGGGGAACCCCAGTGCCGAGGACGTCATGAAGGCCACCCGTGACGCCGGGTTCGGCGACGAGGTTAAGCGCCGGATCATCCTCGGCACCTACGCGCTGTCGAGCGGCTACTACGACGCCTACTACGGCCAGGCCCAGAAGGTGCGCACGCTGATCAGCCGCGACTTCGAGGCCGCGTTCGACAAGGTCGACGTGCTCGTGTCGCCGACCGCGCCGACCACGGCGTTCGAGCTCGGTGAGAAGCTCGACGACCCGCTGGCGATGTACCTCAACGACCTGGCCACCATCCCCGCCAACCTGGCCGGCGTGCCCGGCATCTCCGTGCCGGCTGGCCTCGCCGACGAGGACGGGCTGCCGGTCGGCTTCCAGGTCCTCGCCCCCGCGCTGGCCGACGACCGCTGCTACCGCGTCGGCGCCGCGCTCGAGGCGCTGCTGGCGGCGGAGTGGGGCGGTCCGCTGCTCGACAAGGCCCCTGATCTCGACAAGCTCGATCACCGGGAGGGAGACCGATGAGCGACACCCTGGTCCCGTTCGACGACGTACTGGCGTCGTACGACCCGGCGCTGGGCCTCGAGGTCCACGTCGAGCTCAACACCGTGACCAAGATGTTCTGCGGCTGCCCGACGGAGTTCGGCGCGGAGCCCAACACCCAGGTCTGCCCGACGTGTCTCGGCCTCCCGGGGTCGATGCCGGTCGTCAACGGCAAGGCCGTGGAGTCGGCGGTCCGGATCGGGCTGGCGCTCAACTGCCGGATCGCGGAGTGGTGCCGGTTCGCGCGGAAGAACTACTTCTACCCGGACATGCCGAAGAACTTCCAGACGTCCCAGTACGACGAGCCGATCGCCTTCGACGGCTTCATGGACGTCGACGTCGACGGTGAGACGTTCCGGGTCGAGATCGAGCGCGCCCACATGGAGGAGGACACCGGCAAGTCCACCCACATCGGTGGTGCGACCGGCCGGATCCACGGCGCGGACTACTCGCTGGTCGACTACAACCGCGCCGGCATCCCGCTCATCGAGATCGTCACCAAGCCGATCGTCGGTGCCGGCGCGAAGGCGCCCGAGGTGGCGCGGGCCTATGTCGCCCAGCTCCGCGACCTGATCGTCGCGCTCGGGGTGTCCGACGCCCGGATGGAGCAGGGCTCGATCCGGGCCGACGTGAACCTGTCGCTCGCGCCGAAGGTCTCGACAGGCTCGACCACCAAGCCGGTGCTCGGCACCCGCACCGAGACCAAGAACGTCAACTCGCTGCGCTCGGTCGAACGCGCCGTCCGCTACGAGATGTCGCGCCACGCCGCGATCCTCGACGCGGGGGAGAAGGTGCTCCAGGAGACGCGGCACTGGCACGAGGACACCGGCATCACCACCTCGGGCCGGGAGAAGTCCGACGCCGAGGACTACCGCTACTTCCCCGAGCCGGACCTGGTGCCGGTGGCACCGTCGCGGGAGTGGGTCGAGGAGCTGCGCGCGACGCTGCCCGAGAACCCGACCGCCCAGCGGGCCCGGCTGCAGGCCGAGTGGGGCTTCTCCGACCTCGAGATGCGCGACACCGTCGGTGCCGGCGCGCTCGCGCTGGTCGAGGAGACCGTTGCTGCCGGTTCGTCGCCGCAGGCGGCGCGGAAGTGGTGGTTGGGGGAGCTGGCCCGGCGTGCCAACGACACCGACACCGCGATCGACGCCCTCGGCGTGACGGCGGCCGACGTCGCCGCGGTCCAGGCGCTCGTCGACGCGGGCACGATCAACGACAAGCTCGCGCGGTCGGTCTTCGAGGGCCTCTACGCCGGCGAGGGCACGCCCGAGGAGATCGTCGCCGCCCGCGGTCTCGAGATCGTCTCCGACGAGGGTGCGTTGTCGGCGGCCGTCGACAAGGCGATCGCGGCCAACCCGGACGTCGCGGACAAGATCCGCGACGGCAAGGTCGCGGCCGCCGGTGCCCTCATCGGCGCGGTCATGAAGGAGATGCGCGGGCAGGCGGACGCCGGTCGCGTTCGCGAGCTGATCCTGGCGAAGCTGTCCTGAGACCGAGGGGTTAGGCTGCCGCCAACATCCATCACGCCCGTGGCGGGGGAAGCCGGTCGAAGTCCGGCGCTGACCCGCAACCGTGGGCCGCACTTCTCGGGAAGCGCGGCGAGCCGGAGCACCTGCCACGACGCGTCCTGACGCAACGCTGTCGCGGAGAAGCAGCGGGCGGGAGCCGGACGGCTCCGACCCGTCTGCGTGCAGCGGGAAGGAACCACATGTCCATCACCACCACTCTCCGGCGAGGGGGCGTCGCCCTCGGCTGCGCCGTCCTGGCCTCGGTCACGCTCGCGCCGGCGGCGCAGGCCCACGAGGAGCCCGACCGTCGAGCCAAGGCAATCGCGGCCGGCTGGCTGAACACCCGGCTCGACGACGGGCTGCTCCACGCCGCCTTCGACGGCGGGTCCGGCCCGATCGAGTACGCCGACTACGGCGGCACCGTCGAGGCGGCGTACGCGCTCGACGCCGTGGACCGCACCCGGCTGCTGCCGCGGATCGCCGACGCGCTGAGGGGCGATGTCGACTCCTACATCACGGGCGCCGGCTCAGGGGAGCCGGACGACCGGTACGCGGGGCCGACCGGGAAGCTCCTGGCGTTCGCGTCCGAGCTCGACGGCGACGACCCCAACCCCACCGCGTTCGGCGGCACCAACCTCGTGACCCGGATGGAGGCGCTGACCACCGACGACGGCGAGGATGCCGGCCGGATCGCCGACGTGGACGTCGCGCCCTACAACTTCTGCACCGGGCCCAACGACACCCCGTGCGACTACGCCAACGTCTTCGGCCAGATCTGGGCCGCCCGCGGCCTGCTGAACGTCGCCTCCGGTGAGGCCTCTGCGGCGGTCGACTTCCTGCTGTCCCAGCAGTGCGACGACGGTCACTTCCCTACCTACTTCGACGCCTCCTGCGCTGCGGGGCAGGCAGGCCCGGACGCCACCGCGCTCGCCGTCGTCCTGCTCAGCGACTACGCGGCGTCCGACGATGCGCTCGCAACCGCCCTCGACGAGGCCGTCGAGTTCCTCGTCGGCTTCCAGTCCGCCAACGGCAGCTTCGCCGACGACCAGGGCCTCGCCAACGCCAACAGCACCGGTCTCGCTGGTTGGGCGCTGGGAATCGCCGAGCGTGAGAAGGCCGCGCAGAAGGCGGCGGTCTGGCTGCGGGCGCTCCAGGTCGCGGGTCGCCCCTGCGACGGCAAGCTCGCCCGGCATCGCGGCGCCATCGCCTTCACGAAGGCGTCGTTCCAGGACGGTGTCGAGGACGGCATCACCGCGCTCACCGCCGGTGAGTGGCAGACCGTCGGCGTCCAGGCGACGCCGGCGCTCGCCCATGCGCCGGCACCGCACGTGAAGCTCGGCATCTCCGTGCCTGCGAGGTCCGACGCGGGTGGCACCCTGCGGGCGCGGGTCAGCGGTCTGGCTCCGGGGGAGCGGGCCTGCGTCGGCATCGGCAAGCAGGTGAAGGCGGTCGTCGGACCCCGCGGCGACAAGCCGCTGTCGGTCCGTGTCAAGGTGCCCGGCAAGGGCAAGAAGACCGTCAAGGTGCTGACCGCCAACGCCTCGGCAGCCGACAGCACGACCGCACGCTAGATGTTCGTGCGGAGCACGATCCTGCGGCGCTCGGCGGCGGCCCTGCTGGCCGCCGTCGGGAGCCTCTCCCTCGCTCAGCCCGTGGCCGGCGCGACCGCGCCGGCTGCGGCTGCCTGCCGTGGATCGACCGGCGTCACCGCCTTCGTCGACTTCGCCGAGCTCGGCGGCGGCGTCACCGGAGGCTGCGACCAGGACGGCGGCGACCGTTCCGCGGCCGAGGTGTTCCGCGACGCCGGCTACACGCTGGAGTACAGCCAGCAGCCCGGCATGAACGGCTACGTCTGCAAGGTGCAGGGCAAGCCCGCCGACGGCGACTGCGCGTCCAACGACTCCTTCTGGAGCCTGTGGTGGTCCGACGGCGAGTCGGGCCGCTGGGTGTTCTCCAACCGCGGGGTGGGGTCGCTGGAGGTGCCCGACGGCGGGTACGTCGCCTGGGCCTGGCACGAGGGTGCCGGGCAGGCGGCGCCACCGGCCGTCGTGCCGACGCCGCGCCAGGACTCCGGCCCGAACGACGACAACGGCGGCAACGGCAACGGCAACGGCAACGGCAACAACGGCGACGGCGGCTCCGGTGACGACGTCAGCGGCGACGGCCCGGGCGACGAGGCGACGAGCCCCGCGCCGTCGGCGACCTCGACGACCGCCGCGACCGACGGGACCACCAGCAGCGCGAAGAAGTCGGGAGCGGGGATGTCGAAGGGCAGGAAGTCGCGAGCCACGCAGGCATCCGACCCCACCTCGGACACCTCCGACAGCGCCCTGCCGGGAGCCGCGGAGATCACGGCCGGCCCGCCGCCGTCGGGCGACCTCGCGACCGACGACCCCGGAGAGGACGGCAGCGCCGTGCCGACCTGGATCGGCATCGGACTGGCCGCGGCGGTCCTCGGCGCCGCGGGCGTCGTGACCGTGCTGCGGAGGCGCGCGGGATGAGGCCCGCTCGATGAAGGTGGCGCGCGACCTCCACCCCGTCGCCTGGTGGTGCTGGGCGATCGGGCTGGCGGTCGGCGCCTCCTGCACGACCAACCCGTTCCTCCTCGGACTGCTGCTGGCGGTCGCCGCCATCACCGTCTACGCGTGCTGCGGCGACCAGCCGTGGGCCCGGTCCTTCCGCCTCTACCTGTGGCTGGGCGCGATCGTGCTCGTGGTCCGGGTGCTGTTCCGGGTGCTGGTCGGCGGCAACGACGCCGGCCACGTGCTGCTCTCCCTGCCGGAGGTCCCGCTGCCCGACTGGGTGGCGGGCATCAGCCTGCTCGGGCCGTTCAGCCGCGAGGAGCTGCTCGCCGCGGTCTACGAGGGCCTCCGGCTGGCGACGCTGCTCATCACGGTCGGCGCGGCCAACGCGCTCGCCAACCCCAAGCGGCTGATGCGCTCGCTGCCGCCGGCGCTCTACGAGATCGGCACGGCGATGGTCGTCGCGATCACCGTCATCCCGCAGCTCGCGGACAGCGCGCGCCGGGTCCGCGCCGCCCAGCAGCTGCGCGGCGGCGACCCCGGCCGGTTCGGCCGGGTGCGCGGCCTGCGCCGGCTGCTGGTGCCGATCCTCGAGGACGCCTTCGAGCGCTCGCTGGCGCTCGCCGCCGGGATGGACGCCCGCGGCTACGGCCGTAGCGGTACGGCGAGCGCGGGGCAGCGCCGTGGCACCGGCGCCCTGATGGTGCTCGGTCTGCTCGGCATCTGCGTCGGCGTCTACGCGTTCCTCGACTCGACCGCGCCGCGGGTGCTCGCGTGGCCGATGCTCGCCCTCGGTGTCGTGGCCGCCCTGGGCGGGTTCGTCCTGGCGGGACGCCGCGTCCACCGCACCGTCTACCGTCCCGAGCGGTGGCGCACCCCCGAGCTGCTGATCGTGGCGTCCGGGGCCCTGGTCGGCGCGGGCCTGTGGTGGGTGCAGCACGACGACTACGCGGTCGCGCACCCCGGCGTGCTCGCCGTACCGGAGCTGGGCCTGGTCGCGGTCGCCGCGGTCCTGGTCGGCATCGCACCGGTCTTCGTGGCTCCGCCGCCGCTCACCGCGCAGAACCGTGCATCGACCGCCGTCGCCGCTCCCGTCCCGGACGAGCCCGCGAGGGTGGGGGTCTGAGTGTTCGAGCTGCGCGACGTCACCTTCCGCTACGAGGACCGCCGGGTCCTCGACGGTGTCGACCTCGCCATCGACCACGGTGAGCTGGTGCTGCTCGCAGGTCCGACCGGCGTCGGGAAGTCGACGCTGCTCGGTGTGATGGCCGGGCTGGTCCCGGCCTTCACCGGCGGCACCCTCACCGGCGACGTGGTGATCGACGGCGAGAGCGTGCTGGCGGTGCCGGCGCGGGAGCGGGCGCACGTGGTCGGCTACGTCGGCCAGAACCCGCCCGCCTGGTTCGTCACCGACTCCGTCGAGGAGGAGCTCGCCTTCGGGATGGAGCAGCTCGGCCTGCCCGCCGCCACGATGCGGCGCCGCGTCGAGGAGACCCTCGACCTGCTCGGCATCGCCGACCTCCGCCACCGGGACCTGCGCACCCTG
This sequence comes from Nocardioides silvaticus, assembly GCF_003160695.1. Taxonomy (GTDB): domain Bacteria; phylum Actinomycetota; class Actinomycetes; order Propionibacteriales; family Nocardioidaceae; genus Nocardioides; species Nocardioides silvaticus. The sequence continues at coordinate 63,388 of NZ_QGDD01000013.1, read as the reverse complement.
TCCGGCGGCCAGCAGCAACGGGTCGCCATCGGCTCGGTGCTGACCACCCACCCGCGGCTGCTCGTGCTCGACGAGCCGACCTCCGCCCTCGACCCGACCGCTGCCGAGGACGTGCTCGCCACGCTGACCCGGCTGGTGCACGACCTCGGCGTCTCGGTGCTCGTCGCCGAGCACCGGCTCGAGCGGGTCGTCCCCTTCGCCGACCGGCTGTGCCTGCTCGGCGCCGGCGGCCGGGTGCGCGTCGGCGATCCTGCCGAGCTCCTCGTCGACTCACCGATCGCGCCGCCACTCGTCGAGCTCGGGCGGCTGGCCGGCTGGTCGCCGCTCCCGCTCACCGTCCGCGACGCGCGGCGTCGTACGGCGGACCTGCGGGCCCGTCTCGGTGCCCCTCCTCCCGACGCACCGGGGAAAATCGTCGTGGATCCCGCCGATTCCCAGCAATTTTCCCCGGTGCGTCGCGACTCAGAGGAGCCTCGAGTTCAGGTACGGCGGCTCACGGTCGCCCACGGACCGGTCGCGGCGCTGCAGGACGTCGACCTCGAGCTGGCAGCCGGCACCGTGACCGCGCTGATGGGACGCAACGGGGCAGGCAAGACGACGTTGCTGTGGGCGCTCCAGGGCCGGCACGCGGCCGCGAGCGGCACCGTGCGGGTGGCGGGGGAGGACCCGCACCGGCTCAAGCCGGAGGGGCGGCGGGCGATCACCGGGCTGGTGCCGCAGAGCCCGGCCGACCTGCTCTACCTCGAGACGGTCGCCGAGGAGTGCGCGGCTGCGGACCGCTCCGCGGGGGCCGCGGGCGGCACGTGTGCCGGGCTGCTGGAACGACTGGCGCCCGGGATCGACCCGTCCGGGCACCCGCGCGACCTCTCGGAGGGGCAGCGGCTGGCGCTGGCGGTCGCGATCGTGCTGACGGCCGGCCCGCCGGTGCTGCTGCTCGACGAGCCGACCCGCGGGCTCGACTACCCGGGCAAGCACGCCTTGGCGGAGATCCTGCGCGACCTCGCGGCCGAGGGGCGCGCGCTGATGGTCGCGACCCACGACGTCGAGTTCGCGGCCCAGGTCGCCGGCCGGGTCGTGGTGCTCGCCGAGGGTGAGGTGGTGTCGAGCGGGCCGGTCCGCTCGGTCATCGCCGAGTCGCCGGCGTTCGCGCCGCAGGTGACCAAGGTGCTCGGCCCCGGCTGGTTGCGGGTCGACGAGGTCGCCGCCGCGCTGGCCGCCGCGGGCCGGACGGAGGTGCGGTCGTGACCGCCGTCGCCGACACCGACCGGCACGTCGCCGTACCGATCGGGCTGCGGTCCGCCCTCGTCCTGGGCCTCGCCTCGCTGATCGGGCTGATGATGCTCGGCTGGCCGCTGCTCCTCGAGGCCGACCCGGCCGAACGGGTGGACCCGCCATTCCTGTTCATCGGCCTGCTGCCGGTCATCCTCGCGGTCGTCCTGGCCGAGATCAGCGAGGGCGGCATGGACGCCCGGGTGCTGGCGATCCTCGGTGTCCTCAGCGCGGTCAACGCCGTGCTGCGCGGCGTCAGCGCCGGTACGGCGGGCCTCGAGCTGGTCTTCTTCCTGCTGATCCTGGGCGGGCGGGTGTTCGGTCCCGGGTTCGGGTTCGTCCTCGGCTGCACCTCGCTGTTCGCATCCGCGCTGATGACGGCCGGCGTCGGGCCGTGGCTGCCGTTCCAGATGCTGGTGGCCGGCTGGGTGGGCATGTTCGCCGGGCTGCTGCCGCGCCGGGTCTCCGGGCGCAGGGAGATCCTCATGCTCGTCGGGTACGGCGTCCTCGCGGCCTACGCCTATGGCCTGTTGATGAACCTCTGGGGCTGGCCGTTCATCCTCGGGGTGCAGGTGCCGGGCCAGGACTCGACCGACCTCTCCTACGCGCCGGGCGCGCCGCTGCTGGAGAACCTCCACCGGTTCGGCGTCTACACGCTGCTGACGTCCACCGGTGGGTGGGACACCGGCCGCGCCATCACCAACGCGCTCGCCATCGCCCTCCTCGGCCCGGCGGTCCTCACCACGCTGCGCCGTGCCGCGCGCCGAGCCCGGATCGAGCGGCGATAGCGCCGCGCGCCTTGGCGCGATGCCCTAGTTTCGGCTCGTGCAGTACGGCCAGCATCCCGCTCCGCGGTTCACGATCGCCCACCTCAGCGACCCGCACCTGCTCGCGAACGACGCCAAGCAGTACGGCGTGGTCGCTCCCGAGAGCGGGCTGGTGCTCGCCCTCGACCGGCTGACCCGGCTCGACCCGCGGCCGCAGGCACTCGTGTTCACCGGCGACCTGGCCGACAAGGCCGAGCCCGAGGCCTACGCCCGGCTGCGGGAGGTGGTCGAGCCGGCCGCCGAGGCACTGGGTGCCCAGGTCGTGTGGGTGATGGGCAACCACGACGAGCGGGCGCCGTTCGCCAAGGCGCTGTTCGACTCCGACGACGACGGCCCGCAGGACCGGGTCCACGACCTCGGTGGCCTGCGGATCGTCGCGCTCGACACCAGCGTGCCCGGCTTCCACCACGGCGAGCTCACCGACGACCAGCTCGACTGGCTGCGCGACCTGCTCAGCACGCCAGCAGAGCACGGCACCATCCTCGCGATGCACCACCCGCCGATCCCGACCCCGACGATGGAGGTCGCCGCGATCATCGAGCTGTTCGACCAGCACCGGCTCGCGGCCGTCATCGAGGGCACCGACGTGCGCCAGGTCCTCGGCGGTCACTACCACTACTCCTCGCACTCGACGTTCGCCGGCGTGCCCGTCTCGGTCGCCTCGGCGAGCTGCTACACGACCGACCCCGCTCCGCTGGACCGGCTGATCTCCGGGGTCGACGGGCACCAGGCGTTCACCACGGTGCACGTCTACGACGACCGCATCGTCCACACGGTCATCCCGCTCCACGACGCGCCCGAGGTGAGCGGCCAGCCACCATCGGTGACCGCGCTGCTGGAGTCGCTCACCGCGGAGGAGCGGCACGACATCATCAGCCGCAAGGACTCCGAGTTCAACGCGGACTGGGACGCGCAGGACCGACGGGACCCGCTCACCGACCTGTGAGCCGGCGCCGGGTCAGGGCGCGACCGCGAGGATCCGGTCGTCCTCCGCCGCCGGGTCCCCGCGCCCGTCCAGGTTGCTGGTGGTCAGCCAGAGCCGGCCGTCGGGAGCGACGGCGACGGTGCGCAGCCGGCCGTACTCACCCGTGAAGTGCGCCGTCGGCTCACCGACGCCCTCCGTGCCGTCAGCGGACACCGGGATCCGCCACAGCCGGCCCCCACGCAGCGCCGCCATCCAGAGGTCGCCGTCGAGGAAGGCCAACCCCGAGGGCGAGGCCTCCTCGGTCGGCCAGGTCAGCGCAGGGTCGTGGAAGTCGGGCTCGCCGCCGGTGCCCTCGACCGTCGGCCACCCGTAGTCATCCCCGGCCTCGATCAGGTTCAGCTCGTCGAAGCTGCTGGCGCCGAACTCGCTGGCCCACAGCCGCCCCCCGTCGTCGAACGCCAGGCCCTGCACGTTGCGGTGGCCCCACGACCACACCTCGTCGTCGAAGGGGTTGCCGGGCGCGGGCTCACCCTCGGTCGTGATCCGCAGGATCTTGCCGGCGTACCCCTCCCGCTCGCGCGCCAGCTGGTCGTCGCCGGTCTCACCGGTCGACACGTAGAGGTGGCCGTCGGGCCCGAACTCGAGCCGCCCGCCGTCGTGGATCGCGCCGCCGGGTATCCCGGTCAGCACCGGCTCGGTCGTGCCGAGCGTCCCCTTCTCGTCGAGGGTGGCGCGCACGACCCGGTTGTCCTCGGCGGTGCAGACGTAGAAGTAGAGGAACCGGTCGTCCTCGAAGTCGGGGGAGACCGCGACCCCGAGCAGCCCGGCCTCGCCCTGCGGCGCGGTCTCAGGGATCCGGCCGACCTCGGTGACCTCGGCCTCCGCGTCCCCCCGCGACGGCGTCAGCACGAGCACCCGCGCGGTGTCGCGCTCGGTGACCACCGCCCTTCCGTCGGGCAGGAAGTCGAGACCCCAGGGCACGGCCAGCCCGGTGGCGACGGTCGCGACGACGCTCGGTCCGTCCCCCGGGTCCGGCGTCGCGGCACCGGACGACCCGTCGGTCCGGCCGGCGGTCGGCGACGGTTCGTCGGCGTCCGGCTCGTCCTCCTCGCCGCAGGCGACGAGCAGCGCTGCGGTCGCCGCCAGCACCAGGGCAGTACGACGAGCGCGCATGCCGCGAGCGTACTCAGCCGTCGGTCGCGGTGACCCCGACCTTGTCGAGGAACTCCAGCAGCAGCTGGTGCACCCGCTCCGGCTGTTCCAGCTGGATGAAGTGCGAGCCGCGGAGCTCGATGTACTCGGCGTCGCTGAGCCGTTCCGCCGCGGTCCACATGTCGCGGGCCCCGGCGAGGATGTCGTAGGTCGCCGCGACGAACCGGGACGGCACGTGGATCCCGCTCAGTGACACCCGGGCGTGCTTGGAGGTGCCGAGCGCGATGTGGGCGTACCACTGCACCGGGGTCTTGATGAACTCCTTGATCCCGACCGCCGCGAGCTCGGGGTCGGCGACCGGGAACATGAAGCCGGTGTGGGAGATGAACGCGATGGTGCGGGGGCCGATCGGCAGCCGGCTGGTGATCGGCGTGATGGCCCAGCCGGTGAGCTTGCCGACGTGGCAGGCCCCGATCGTGATCGCCCGCGCGACGGGGTGGGGGAGCCGGAACGGCGCGAGCATCGTGCGGAAGGTGTCGCCCGGCACGCCGCAGACCGCGAACAGCCCGGCGACGCGCTCGGGGTTGCGGGCGGCGAGCTCGAACATCGTGTTGACGCCCATCGACCAGCCCATGAGGACGGCGCGGTCGACACCGAAGTGGTCCATGACGGACAAGCCGTCCTCGACGAAGTGCTCGATCTCCACGTGGCTCTTGTCGCGCGGACGCTCGGAGCCCCCGGTGCCGCGGTGGTTCCACGAGATGACGCGGACGCCGCAGTCGGGGTCGAGCAGCGCGGGCCACATGTAGGCGTTGGTGCCCAGCCCGTTGCAGAGCACGACGGTCGGCCCGTCGATGACGCCGTCGGGGTCGTTGGTCCACACCCGGACGTGGGTGCCGTCGTCGGACAGGATGTCGTGGAACGTCACCGAGGCCGTCCGGGCCGTGTCGGGCGTCGAAGTGGGCATGGGCAGATTGTGCCCGAGCCCGGTCACGCGTGTGCGGCGACTCCCGCATCGGTGGCGGCGGTTGTGCCGCCGGTCGTCGCGGCGTCCCTCAGGGCGGCACGCTCGGCGAGGAAGGACTCGACGTCCTCACGCTCCGCGCGTCGCTGGGCGCAGTCGGTGAGGGCGATCATGGCGTTGCGGCGGGCCTGCTGCTGGGACGCGACCGGCCACTCCGAGATGGCCTGGCCGAGCCGGACGAGCTGGTTCATGGGGGTGAACATGGCATCGCTCCGATGGGGGAAGTTCGGGGGTTGCGATCAACGTACGCCGGATCCGGCCCGAGCACATCACCGGCACATGACATGTCGGTGAAATGATCCTGAGTGCGAGGTTCCGCCTCGCCCCGCCTCACCCGGCCGGCGGTGGCGCCGTCTGCTCGACCGGGGGCGGCGAGGTGCGGGTGGCGCCGATGCTGGCGAGGACCACGCACCCGATCGCAAGCCACTGGAGTGGCTCGAGCTGCTCGCCGACGACGAGCAGGCCGGCCATCGCGGCCGCGGCAGGCTCCAAGCTCATCAGCACCCCGAACTGTGCCGCGCGGAGCCGGCGCAGCGCCACCAGCTCGCAGCTGTAGGGGACGACCGAGCAGAGCAGCCCGACCGCCGCGCCGAACGCGAGGATCCGCGGGTCCGCCAGCGGGTCGCGTTCGGTGCCGGCCAGCGTGGGGGTGAGGAGCAGCACCGCGACGGCGCTCGCGACGGCCAGCCCGTCGAGCCCCTCCCAGCGCCGGCCGGTGTGGGAGCTCAGCAGGATGTAGGCGGCCCAGCAGCCGCCCGCGACCAGCGCGAAGAGGACACCGAGCGGGTCGAGGTCGGCGCGCTCGGCGCCGAGCAGCACCACCCCGGCGGCGGCGAGTCCCACCCAGGCGAGGTCGCGGCGCCGCCGCGACCCGAGGACGGCAACGCTCAGCGGGCCGATGAACTCGATGGTCACCGCGATGCCGATGGGGATCCGGCTGAACGACTGGTAGAAGGCCCAGTTCATGATCCCGAGCGACGCACCGAACCCGAGCACGACCAGCCAGTCGACCCGGTCGCGCCCCCGCACCCGCGGGCGCGCCAGCGCGAGCAGCACGAGCGCGCTCGACGCCAGCCGCAGCCAGACCAGGCCGGTGGGCGACACCTCGTCGAAGAGGGTCTTGGCGAAACCGGCCCCGAGCTGGACCGACGCGATGCCGATGATCACCAGCCCGATCGCCGTACCCCTCGTCGGAATTCGGCTGTCGGAGACCGATGACATCGTGCCTGTCACTCGGTCAATGTAGGAGGAGCGGGACCGACACCGCGGTCCGGCCCTGCCGAGGAGGAGGACGCGATGAGCACGGTCGTAATGGTCGGCACCCGGAAGGGGCTCTGGATCGGGCAGTCCGACGACCGCCGCGAGGAGTGGTCGTGGAGCGGGCCGCACCACGACATGGAGGAGGTCTACTCCTGCCTCGTCGACACCCGCGGCGGCACGCCGCGGCTGTTCTCGGGCGCGTCGTCGAGCTGGCTGGGCCCACAGGTGCGGTGGTCGGACGACCTCGGCGCGACCTGGCAGGAGACGCCGGGCGGAGCGATCCGGTTCCCGGAGGGGAGCGGCGCGACGGTCGAACGGGTGTGGCAGATCGTGCCCGGGTGCGAGGACGGCGTGCTGTACGCCGGCACCGAGCCGGGCGCGGTCTGGAAGTCGGTCGACCGCGGAGCGACGTTCGCGCTCGAGGAGGCGCTGTGGAACCACCCGCACAAGGCGGAGTGGGGCGAGGGGTTCGGCGGCCAGGCGTTCCACACGATCCTCCCGCACCCGGTCGACCCGGCGTCGGTCACGGCAGCGATCTCGACCGGCGGCGTGTACCAGACCACCGACGGCGGCGCATCGTGGGCGCCGCGCAACGAGGGCATCCGGGCGGACTTCCTCCCCGAGGAGCAGCGGTACCCGGAGTTCGGGCAGTGCGTGCACAAGGTGACCCGGCACCCGAGCCGGCCCGAGCGGCTCTACCTGCAGAACCACGGCGGCGTCTACCGCTCCGACGACGAGGGCGGCTCGTGGACCTCGATCGGGGACGAGCTGTCGAGCGACTTCGGGTTCCCGATCGTCGTCCACCCCCACCGCCCGGACACGATCTACGTCTTCCCGAACGGCGCCGGCGAGAGCCGCTATCCCCCGGGCGCCCAGGCAGCCGTCTGGCAGTCCGACGACGCGGGCGCGACGTGGACCGCGCGCACCGACGGCCTGCCCGACGCCTTCTACGTCGGGGTGATGCGCGACGCCCTGTGCGCCGACACCCACGACCCGGCCGGGATCTACTTCGGTGCCCGCAACGGGTCGGTCTGGGCCTCGGCCGACGACGGCGCCACCTGGCGCCAGATCGCGAGCAACCTGCCCGACGTGATGTGCGTGAAGGCCGGCGTGATCGGCTGAGCCGCGCCGCAGACTCGGCTGCCCGGTCTGGACCACTACGATCACGTCGTGCGTTGTCCGGTCCTCGTCTCCCGGGCGGATGAGATGGCGCGGCTCCGGGACGCGCTCGCGCTGCCGCGCTCAGGTCGCGGTGGCGTCTGGGTGCTGCAGGGTGAGCCTGGAGTCGGCAAGTCCCGCCTCGCGGCCGCGGTCGTGGAGGAGGCGGAGCAGGCAGGGATGGCGGTGTTCGCCGGGCGGGCCGTCCGGTCGGCGGCGCCCGTGCCGTTGCGGCCGTTGGGCGAGGCACTGCTCGGCTGGCTGCGGACCGGGTCGGTCCCGGACGACCGCCGGCTGGCGCCGTACCTCCCGGCGCTGGGGCGGCTGGCCCCGCAGCTCGGCACCGCGCCCGAGGAGGGCGGCTCGTCGGTGATGCTCGTCGGCGAGGGCCTGCTGCGGCTGGCCACCGCGCTCGACGGCCCCGGGGTGCTGCTCCTGGTCGAGGACCTGCACTGGGCCGACCCGGAGACGCTCAGCGTGCTGGAGTACCTCGCCGACAACGTGCGCGACGTGCCGCTGCTGGTGGTCGCCACGACGCGGCCGTACGACGCGCCCGTCGTCACCGAGCTCGTCGGCGCGCTGCGGACGCGGGGTGCCCTGGACGTGCTGCCGCTGGAGCCGCTCGACGAGGCCGAGGTCGGGGAGATGCTCGACGCCTGCCTGTCCGGGGCGACACCGGACGGCCTCCGGGACTGGGTCCTGCGGTTCTCCGCGGGCTTCCCGCTGCTCGTCGAGGAGGTGCTCGCCGACCTGCGGGCCTCCGGCACGCTCGCCGAGGATCCTTCGGCGGGCCCGGGCCAGGCGGGGTGGCGGGTCGCGACCGAGCTCGAGGCATCGGTGCCCGCCTCGTTCGCGCGGTCGGTCGAGGACCGGCTCGACCAACTCTCGCCCACGGCGCGCGAGGTGATCGAGGCGGCCGCGCTGCTCGGCACCGACTTCGACTGGCAGGTGGTCGGCTCCGCGCTCGGGCTGGACGACCGCACCGCGTCGGCCGCGATCCGGGAGCTGGCCCGCGACCGCCTCGTCGTACCCGACGGCGACGGGTTCGCGATGCGGCACGCGCTCACCCGCGAGGCCGTGCTCGCCACCGTGCTCCCGCCCGACCGGCGCCGCCTGGCCGCGTTGCTGGCCGAGGCCGTCGCGGCCCAGGACGCCGGCCGCGACGCCGGCGCGGAGCAGGCACTCGCCGAGCTGTTCGAGGCGGCCGGCGACGCCCGTCGGGCGGCCGAGCACTGGCTGGCGGCGGCGCGGGAGGCCATCGCCCGGGGCGCGCTGAGCAGCGCCGGCGAGGCGCTCGCCCGCGCGTCGGACCACCCCGGCGCCGACCTCGCCGGCGACCTCGACCTCGACATCCGCGAGGCGGAGGTCGAGGTGCACGCCCTGGCCGGCGACATCCCGCGGGCCGTTGCAGCCGCGGCGAGCCTGACCGGCGTCCTCGGGGGGCTCGACGACCAGTCCGACCGGTCGGCCCGGCTCCGGCTCCGGCTCGCGCGGGCGCTGCTGGCAGGCGGCCGCTGGGACGAGGCCGAGGCGACCCTCGCCGAGGCCGGGGGCGACCCGGCCCTCACCCACGTGCTCGAGGCCCGGCTCGCGCTCGGCCGGCAGCAGGAGGACCTCGCCGTCGAGCGGGCTCGCTCGGCGCTGAGCGAGGTCGGAGCCGACCGGCCCGAGGTCGCGTGCGAGGCCTGGGAGATCGTCGGCCAGGCGGCGCGCGGCCGGGACGTGGTCGAGGCGGAGGAGGCGTTCGAGGAGGGGTTCCGGCTCGCCGACCGCACCGGCCTGGTCCTGTGGCGCTGCCGGTTGCTCGCCGCGCTCGGCGCCCTCGACATCGTGCACCGGCGGCCCAGCGACGAACGGCTGCTCGCCGCCCGCAGTGCCGCCCTCGCGGCCGGGGCCATCGCCACGGCCGCGCGCGTCGAGCTCGACCTCAACATGCTGCGCACCCGCTACTTCGAGCTCGACGAGGCGATGGCGGCGATCGACAACGCGATCGCGATGATGACCAAGCTGAAGCTGCCCGACCTCTCGGTCGCCCTCATGGTGCGGGCGCTGACCCACGGCCTCCTCGGCAACGAGGACGCGATGGCGGCCGACCTCGAGGCGTCCCGCGCCGTGCCGCACGACGCCGCGATGCTCGCCGTTGCGATCCCGGGACACGTCCTCGGCCCGGTCGCGCTGACCCGCGGCCGCTACGAGGAGGCGCGCCGGCACTGGGAGACCGCGGTCGAGGCGGCCGCCCGGTTCCCGTCGCTGCCGTTCTCGACCCGCGGGCTCTGGGCGCTGCTCGAGACCGTCCTCGACCCCGACGACGAGCGGGGTGCCTGGGCCCGGGAGGTGATCCGCACCGGACCGCAGGCGAACGCGCCGTACAACCGGTTCGTGCAGCGCTGCGCCGAGGCCGTGGCGCTGGGCCGGACGGGGGAGAAGGAGCAGGCGGAGCGGGTCTTCGCCGACGCCGAGTGGCCGTTCCCCGGCCGCGAGCCGTGGATGGAGCTGCACGCCCGGGTCCTCGTCGCCCGCGCGGCCGCCGCCGACGGCTGGGGGGCCCCGGAGCAGTGGTTCCGCCAGGCGCTCGAGGGGCTGGTCGACTACGGCCAGACCGAGGCCGCCTCCGCCTGCCGGGTCGCGATGCGGGAGGCCGGCGTCGCCGTACCTCGCCGGGCCGTCGGCAGCGACCGGGTCCCCGCCCATCTCCAGCGCATCGGCGTCACCGCCCGTGAGTACGACGTGCTCGAGCTGGTCGTCGAGGGTCTCCCCAACAAGGCCATCGCCGAACGTCTGTTCCTCTCGGTCCGCACCGTCGAGACCCACGTCGCCCGCCTGCTCCAGCGCACCGGCGCCGCCGACCGCGGCGCCCTCGCCCCCCACCTCGCCGGCTGAGGGGAAGTCGGCAGGCGCGATAGTCCCTGACGAAAAGCACCGAGATCCCCACAATCCCGGTGCTTTTCGTCAGGGACTACCCGCCCCTAGCCCTCCACCCGCAGGCCCGGGCGGGGCGCGAAGTCGAGGTCGGCGACCGTCTCCACCCGCCCGACGTTCCAGGAGCGGGCGGCGTTGGAGGGGAGGGCGAGGGTCGCCCTCGCGACCGCGGCGGCGTCGCCCTCGGACTCGAAGTCGACGGTGATGGTGCAGTGCCGGCGGTCCTCGGCGAGCAGCCAGTGGCTCGAGACGAACCCGGGCTGCTGGCGCATCCACGGGGCCATCTCGCTCCGGAGCAGCGAGACCACCTCCGTGGCCCGGTCGGGATCGAGATCGAGGCTGATCAGCAAAGTCGTCACGATCTCGATCCCTACCTCTGGTCGTCCTGCGTGGTGCTGCGTTGTCCCACGGACAAGCGTGCTCGGCGGGGCGGGTGCGTACATCCGTGGCGACTACGGATACAACGTCCAGCTTCAACCAAGTGTTGAAAGAATCCTTTCGAAAGAGTAGTTTCGATACATGCGCCGCCTCACCGACCCGCGCGAGCTGGCCGCGCTCGCCCACCCGGTCCGGATCGGAATCCTGGAGCTGCTCTCGATCGAGGGACCGCAGACCGCCACCGAGCTGGCGAACCGGCTCGGGGAGTCGCCGGCCAACTGCAGCTGGCACCTTCGCAAGCTGGCCGAGCTCGACTTCGTCGAGGAGACGGGGGACGGCAAGGGACGTCGGCGGCCGTGGCGGGTGACCGAGATCGGTCTCAGCTGGGACTCCGAGGCGGCGCCGACCGTGGCCGACCACCAGCTCTCGCTGAGCCTGTCGGAGATGATGCTCCAGCGGAACCTCGAGCGCCTGCACGCGGCGCGCGCCCAAGCTCCGGGGGAGCCGCCGGAGTGGCGGGCCGCGATGGGGGTGATGCAGTCGGCGACCTGGCTGACCGACGAGGAGCTCGCCGAGCGCAACGCCGAGATCAACGCGATCCTGATGCGCGACCTCGACCGGCTCACCGATCCCTCGAAGCGACCCGAGGGCGCGCGGCTGGTCGAGCTCGTCGCGTGGGGCGTGCCGGTCTCGCTGGGTGAGGACCGGACATGAGGCAGGCGTTCCGGCAGCAAGGGTTCGCCCGGTTGTACGGCGGCCTCGCGTCGTCCATGCTCGGCGACTCGATGATGCTCCTGGTGCTGAGCATCTGGGTGAAGACGCTGACCGGCTCCAACGCGATGGCCGGCCTGACCTTCTTGTTCATGGTGCTGCCCTCGCTCGTCGCGCCGCTGCTCGGCGTGCTCATCGACCGGGTCCGGCGCCGCCCGATGCTGGTCTGGGGCAACCTCGCCTCGGCGCTGGTGGTCCTGCCGCTGGTGCTGGTCCGCGACGCGGGCGACGTGTGGATCATCTGGCTGGTCGCGTTCGGCTACGGCGTCAGCTTCGTGGTGCTGCCGGCCGCGCTCAACGGCCTGCTCAAGGAGCTGATGCCCGACGAGCTCCTCGTCGAGGCCAACTCGGCGGTGCAGACCACGAAGGAGGCCTACCGGCTCTTCGGCCCGCTGCTCGGCGCCGCGCTCTTCGCCTGGCTCGGCGGCTGGTCGGTCGCGTTCATCGACGCGCTGACCTTCGTGGTCGCGGCGTTGGCGATCTCCTCGCTCCCGCTCGACGAGGAGGTGCCCGAGCGCACCGACGAGCCGGTGCTCCAGCAGATCACCGCCGGCGTGCGGCACCTGGTCGGCGATCGGGTGCTCGGGCACACCCTGATCGGCGTGGGCCTGTCGTTGCTGGTGATCGGCTTCGTCGAGTCCTCGATCTATGCCCTGCTCGACGCGTTCGACCGGCCTCCGACGTACGCCGGGGTCTTCGTCGCCGCCATGGGTGTCGGCGCGATCGGCTGCGGGCTGGTCGCGTCCCGGGCGGTGCGGCGCGCCGGGGAGGTGACGGCGATCGTGGTCGGCCTGGTCGTCTTCGCGATCGCCGTCGGTGGCATCGCCGCCGCTCCGTCGATGGACGTCGTGCTGGTCTTCGCCGCGGTGAGCGGCGCCGGTCTGCCGCTGATGATCATCGGTTACCTCACGCTGCTGCAGCGCCGGACGCCGCAGGCGATCATGGGCCGGGCGTCGACCGCGGCCGAGGTCGTGATGGCGACGCCGCAGGCGGTCTCGCTGGCGCTCGGGTCGCTGCTCGTCGTCATCTGGGACTACCGGGTGATCTTCGCCGTCGTCGCCGTGGTGATGGCGCTCGGTGCGCTCCACATCGTGTACTGGCTGCGCGAGCACATCGCCGCGGAGTGGCGGCAGGGCGCCGGAGCGTCCCGCGCCCTGGCCGAGCCCGATCCCGCAGAACGGGTTGCCCCGGCCGGCGCTGCGCCGCCCGACTAGATTTGGGGCATGAGCGACGCCCCCGACATCAAGCCCCGATCGCGCGACGTCACGGACGGCCTGGAGCGGGCCGCTGCCCGTGGCATGCTCCGCGCGGTAGGCATGGGTGACGAGGACTTCGCCAAGCCCCAGGTCGGCGTCGCGTCGAGCTGGAACGAGATCACCCCCTGCAACCTGTCGCTCGACCGGCTCGCGAAGGCCGTGAAGAACGGCGTGCACGCGGGCGGCGGCTACCCGCTCGAGTTCGGGACGATCTCGGTCAGCGACGGCATCTCGATGGGCCACGAGGGGATGCACTTCTCGCTGGTCTCGCGCGAGGTGATCGCGGACTCCGTCGAGGTCGTGATGAACGCCGAGCGCCTCGACGGCTCGGTGCTGCTCGCCGGCTGCGACAAGTCGCTGCCCGGGATGCTGATGGCGGCCGCGCGCCTCGACCTGGCCTCGGTGTTCCTCTACGCCGGCTCGATCATGCCCGGCAACGTCGACGGTCGGGACGTGACGATCATCGACGCGTTCGAGGCGGTCGGGGCCTGCCTGGCCGGCAAGATCACCCGCGAGGAGGTCGACCGCATCGAGCGCGCGATCTGCCCGGGCGAGGGCGCCTGCGGCGGCATGTACACCGCCAACACGATGGCCTCGATCGGCGAGGCGCTCGGGATGTCGCTGCCCGGGTCCGCGGCGCCGCCGGCGGTCGACCGTCGTCGTGACGGGTTCGCGCACAAGTCGGGCGAGGCGGTCGTCGAGCTGCTGCGCAAGGGCATCACCGCCCGCCAGATCATGACCAAGGAGGCGTTCGAGAACGCCATCGCGGTGACGATGGCGCTCGGTGGCTCGACCAACGCGGTGCTGCACCTGCTCGCCATCGCGCGGGAGGCCGAGGTCGACCTGACCCTCGACGACTTCAACCGCATCGGCGACAAGGTGCCGCACCTCGGCGACCTCAAGCCGTTCGGCCGCTACGTGATGAACGACGTCGACAAGGTCGGCGGCATCCCGGTGGTGATGAAGGCGCTGCTCGACGCCGGCCTCCTCCACGGCGACTGCCTGACGGTGACCGGCAAAACGATGGCCGAGAACCTGGCCGACATCGCGCCCCCGGCCGTCGACGGCGACATCATCCGCCACCTCGACGAGCCGATCCACAAGACCGGTGGCCTCACGATCCTCAAGGGCACGCTGGCTCCCGAGGGCGCGGTCGTGAAGAGCGCCGGCTTCGACGACACCACCTTCACGGGCACCGCCCGCGTCTTCGACGGCGAGCGTGCCGCGCTGGACGCGCTGGCCGAGGGGAAGATCCAGCCCCGCGACGTGGTGGTGATCCGCTACGAGGGCCCCAAGGGCGGCCCGGGCATGCGCGAGATGCTCGCCATCACCGGTGCCATCAAGGGCGCCGGCCTCGGCAAGGACGTCCTGCTCATCACCGACGGCCGGTTCTCCGGCGGCACGACCGGCCTCTGCGTCGGCCACATCGCCCCCGAGGCGGTGGACGCCGGCCCGATCGCCTTCGTCCGCGACGGCGACCCGATCACCCTCGACGTCGCCAACCGCACCCTCGAGCTCGACGTCGAGCCCGAGGAGCTGGAGAAGCGCAAGGAGGGCTGGGAGCCGCTGCCGCCGAAGTACACCCGCGGGGTGCTCGGCAAGTACGCCAAGACGGTCCAGTCGGCTGCGCTGGGCGCTGTCACCGGCTGAGTCGCCCCGGCGGCCTGGCTAGGCTCGCGTCGTGGTGGAGGTGAACCGGTGGGGGCAGCAGGTCGGTGACGAGGTGCCGGGCTGGGAGACCCGCCCGGCGCCGGAGCCGGTCACGCTCACCGGCCGGTACGTACGCGTCGTACCGCTGTCGTCGGTGCACTACGCCGACCTGTTCGCGGCCGTGTGCGGTCCGGACGACGGCCCGCGGTGGACCTACCGGCCGATAGCGAAGCCGGACTCGCTGGCGACGCTGTGGATGCACCTCGCGGAGCTGGTCGACTCGCCCAGCGACGTGACTTTCGCGCTGGTGCCGCAGGAGGGGGAGCGGGCCGACCGCGCGAGCGGGATCGCGTCGTACATGCGGATCGAGCCGCGGACCGGGCAGGTCGAGGTCGCCGGCGTGCTGTTCGGCAGTGCTCTCCAGCGCACCCGGGCCGCGACCGAGGCGATCCACCTACTGATGGCCCACGCCTTCGACGACCTCGGCTACCGCCGCTTCGAGTGGAAGTGCGACAGCCTCAACGAGCCGTCGCGGCGGGCGGCCGCGCGGCTCGGCTTCACCTACGAGGGCCGGTTCCGCAACCACATGGTCACCCAGGGCCGCAACCGCGACACCGACTGGTTCTCGGTCACCGCCGAGGAGTGGCCGGAGGTCGCGGCCGCCCACCGGGCCTGGCTCGACCCGGCGAACTTCGACGACGACGGCCGGCAGCGGACAGCGCTCAGAGCGGCGCGCCCACCCGGTCCGCAGCCGTAGCGAGCAGGTCGCGGGCGGTCCGGATCCGGCGGAAGTACGTCGCCCGGCTCAGGAACGTCGCGCGCATCACCTGGTCGTGGGTGGCGGCCGGGGTGAGGTAGCGCTGCTCCAGCAGCGCGGCCAGGTCGGGCTGGTCGTGCAGCGCGCTCATCATCAGCCGCCGCACCCAGGTGCGCACCCGGTCGGCGGCGTACCGGGGGTCGTGGCCGAGCGGTGCCGGCGGCAGCCCGGCGAGGACCGCGTCGTCGTGGAAGTCGTCGAGGGCCGTCAGCACCAGCTCGCCCTGGGTGCGGGGCTCCGGGAACGTGATGCCGTGCTCGCTCGCGATCCCGCGGAACAGCAGACCGACCAGGCCGCACGGACCGACGTCGGCCAGCCAGGTCCGCACCTCCTGGCCGCGGACCTCCCGGCGCAGCTCGGGCACCTCCACATAGCCGCAGTCGGCGACGACCGCGCGCTCGAAGTCGCTCCAGCCGAACTCGTTGACCAGGTCGAACCTGGGGTTCGGCACCCGGCAGCGGCGCAGCGTGTGGCCGTTGCGCAGCGCCATCACGCTGGGGTCCTCCTCCACCGCACCCGGCGCGAGCAGCTGGAAGGGACTGATCACCACCCGGTCGGCGATGCCGTTGCGCTCGGCGTACTCCAGCAGCGGCCGCACCAGCTCGGCCCGCGGGTCGTCGGCCCGGACCAGCGCGGCGGCCTCGGCCATCGGGACCGCGATCGCCGCCGCCACCACCCGGCCGTCGGTGTGGCGCACCACCTGGGTCGGTGTCCGCCAGGTCGAGGCGGGCAGCGTCTGCAGCCAGGGCCGTACGGCGGCGCCGAGCCCGTCGGGCGCCCAGCGGCCGACCTCGTCGACCTCGCCGGCCCGGATGTCGTCGCCGTAGAGGGTGGAGCTGTGACCCGGCGACATTCCGGCGCGCAGTCGCGGGTCCTCGGACAGCGCGGCCAGCTGGTGCAGCGACCGGGCGTCGCCGTGGATCGCGCGGTCCCGCAGGTGCGAGGCGATCCGCAGCACCAGGTCGGAGACCCGCACGCCGTCGTGCCGCACCCGCTCGGCCACGGCGTGCGCGACCAGCGGGTGGAGGGTGATGCCGCTGCCGCTCCGCTCGACGAAGGAGTACGACGACAGCGTGGTCAGTGCGGCGTGGCAGTCCCGTTCCGGCAGGACGTCGGCGAGCAGCCGCTCGTCCAGCCAGCCGGCCACGGCAGCCACCTCGAGCAGGTCGGTGTCGAGCTGGTCGAGCGCCAGTCCGGACAGGTGCCCGACCAGGTCGTCGGCGGTCGCGGCCAGCACCGGCCCGCCGGGCTCGATCGCGTCGGCGCCGTGCTCGACCCACGCCGCCGCGCCGAGCACGAGCGCGAGCGGCAGCCCGCACGCCCAGGCGCGGATGGTGGCGCGGGCGCTGGGGTCCTCGACCCCGTGGTTGCCCAGCACCCGGTCGGCCTGGTCGGGGGTGAGGACCGGCATCCGCAGCGACGCGACGAGCGGAGCCAGCTCGGGCGGCACCCAGCCGTGCGGCTGCTCGACGGCCGCGGTCACGACCCGGGTGGAGTCGGGCAGCGCGAGAAGAGCCCGGCCCAGTGCGTGGGCGTGGGCGCCGAGGTGGCCGAGCTCGTCGACGAGGACCAGCAGGTCGGTCCCGGGCAGGTCGGCGAGGACGTCGGCCAGCCGCGGCCCCGCTGCCGCGAGCTGGCGGCCGTCGAGGGTGACCACGTGGTAGCCGAGGCGCTCGCCCCGTCGGGCCGCCTCGCGCAGGGCGGCGCTCTTGCCGGACCCGCCGGTGCCGTTGAGCAGCAGCAGCCGGGCGTCAGGACCGTCGCCGAGCAGCTGGTCGAGCCGTCGGTCGAGCTGGTCGGGGCAGACGTAGCGGCGCTTGTCGACCGAGCTCGCCAGGGCGGCGAGGTCCGTCCGTGCGACCGCGCGCCGGGAGGAGAGGTGCTGGAGTGAGCCCACGCCGGAAGGGTGCGGGAGGTGCCTTCCAGTTTCCTTCCAGTGGGCTTCAGTCGGTGCGTCTTCCTACAGTGAGCCGGTGGACCCGCGCATCAGCTTCGTCACGCTCGCAGTGGCCGACCTCGAGGCCACCCGAAGGTTCTACGTCGACGGACTCGGGTGGCACCCGGAGCTCGACGTGCCGGGGGAGGTGCTGATGATCCGCACGGGCGAGCGCCTCGTCCTCTCGCTCTGGGACCGTGCCCACTTCGCCGAGGAGGTCGGCGAGCCGACCATGCCCGGCGGCTCGACCGGCGGCATCGCACCGATCACCCTCGCCCACAACGTCGCCACCAAGGAAGCGGTCGACGCGGTGCTCGCGACGGCTCGGCGCGCCGGCGCCGACCCGGTCTCCGACGCGGTCGAGCGCGACTGGGGCGGCTACACCGGCTACTTCGGCGACCCCGACGGCTACCGGTGGGAGGTCGCGTTCAACCCCGGTCCGATCGGCCAGCTGGTCCTGCCGTGACCCGTGCTGGATCTGAGACGCGCGTCCCGCCATTTGGGACGCCAGGCAGGGTCCGCGCACGGCGTGAGGCGCGACGGCGTACTCTGTCCGCATGCGCCAGGACCTTCTCCTCGTACGCACCGGACGCGCCGGCTGACACCGCCCTGCGCGTCCGCCCCTCGTTGCCTCGCAACCGAGGGGTTTTTTGTTGAGTACGACGACCAGTCGGGCGACCGGGTCGACCAGATGTCCAGATGTGAGGAACGAGTAGTCGGATGAGTGAGCAGCAGCAGGGCGCCAGCACCAGCTCGGGGCAGGTGACCGGGGCCGAGAGCCTGGTCAAGTCCCTCGAGGCGGCGGGCGTGACCGACATCTTCGGCATCCCCGGCGGCGCGATCCTCCCGGCGTACGACCCGTTGATGGACAGCCCGATCCGCCACATCCTGGTGCGGCACGAGCAGGGCGCCGGGCACGCCGCGCAGGGGTACGCCTCCGCGACCGGTCGGGTGGGCGTGTGCATGGCCACCTCCGGACCGGGCGCGACCAACCTGGTCACGCCCATCGCCGACGCCCACATGGACTCCGTGCCGATCGTGGCGATCACCGGCCAGGTCGGCGCCCAGTTCATCGGCACCGACGCCTTCCAGGAGGCGGACATCCGCGGCATCACGATGCCGATCACGAAGCACAACTTCCTGGTCACCGACCCGGCGGAGATCCCGCGGACCATCGCCGAGGCCTTCCACATCGCCTCGACCGGCCGCCCGGGCCCGGTGCTCGTCGACGTCGCGAAGTCCGCGCTGCAGGCTTCGACGTCGTTCGCCTGGCCCTCGGAGATCCACCTGCCCGGCTACCGCCCGGTGACCCGGCCGCACGCCAAGCAGATCCGCGAGGCCGCTCGGCTGATGCTCGAGTCCCGCCGGCCGGTGCTCTACGTCGGCGGCGGCACCATCCGTTCCGGCGCGTCCCGGCAGCTCATCGAGCTCGCCGAGCTGACCGGCATCCCCGTGCTGACCACGCTGATGGCCCGCGGCGCCTTCCCTGACAGCCACCCGCAGCACCTCGGCATGCCCGGCATGCACGGCACGGTGGCCGCGGTCGCCGGCCTGCAGAAGAGCGACCTGATCATCAGCCTCGGCGCTCGCTTCGACGACCGGGTGACCGGCAACCTCGACTCGTTCGCCCCGGGCGCCAAGGTGATCCACGCCGACATCGACCCGGCCGAGATCGGCAAGAACCGCCATGCCGACGTGCCGATCGTCGGCGACGTCCGCGAGGTCCTCATCGACCTGATCACGGCGCTGCGCACCGAGGCCGACGCCGGCAACACCGGCGACTACGAGGGCTGGGTGCAGTTCCTCGCGGGCGTGAAGAAGAAGTACCCGCTCGGCTACGACAAGCCCGCCGACGGCGGTCTCGCCCCGCAGTACGTGCTGGAGCGGATCAACGCGATCTCCGACAGCGACACGATCTACACCGCAGGCGTCGGCCAGCACCAGATGTGGGCGGCCCAGTTCATCGACTACGAGCAGCCGAACCGCTGGCTGAACTCCGGAGGCGCCGGGACGATGGGCTACGCCGTCCCCGCCGCGATGGGTGCGAAGGTGGGCATGCCCGGCCAGACCGTGTGGGCGATCGACGGCGACGGTTGCTTCCAGATGACCAACCAGGAGCTCGCCACCTGCGCCATCAACGACATCCCGATCAAGGTCGCGGTGATCAACAACGAGTCGCTCGGCATGGTGCGCCAGTGGCAGACGCTCTTCTACAACGAGCGCTACTCCAACACCGACCTGCACTCGAAGCGGATCCCCGACTTCGTGAAGCTCGCCGAGGCCTACGGCTGCGTGGGCCTGGCCTGCGACTCGCCCGACGACGTCGACGCGACGATCCGCAAGGCGATGGAGATCAACGACGTCCCCGTCGTGGTCGACTTCCGCGTCCACCGCGACGCGATGGTGTGGCCGATGGTGGCCGCCGGCACCAGCAACGACGACATCAAGTACGCCCGGGACCTTGCTCCCCAGTTCGACGAGGACGACCTGTAAGCCATGGCCAAGCACACCCTGTCGGTCCTGGTCGAGAACAAGCCCGGCGTCCTGACCCGGATCGCGGCCCTGTTCAGCCGCCGCGGCTTCAACATCGAGTCGCTCGCGGTCGGCCCGACCGAGCATGCCGAGGTCTCCCGGATGACGATCGTCGTCAACGTCGAGGACAGTCCGCTCGAGCAGGTCACCAAGCAGCTCAACAAGCTGGTCGAGGTCATCAAGATCGTCGAGCTCGACGCTGCAGCAGCGGTCCAGCGCGAGCTGGTGCTGGTCAAGGTGGGCGCCACCCCCGAGACCCGCAGCCAGGTGCTCGACGCGGTCCAGCTGTTCAAGGCGAAGGTGGTCGACGTCGCCCCCGACGCCGTGACCATCCAGATCATCGGCAACACCGGCAAGATCGCGGACTTCCTCCGCGTGGTCGAGCCGTTCGGCATCCGTGAGCTCGTGCAGTCGGGTGCGATCGCGATCGGCCGCGGCTCGCGGTCGATCTCCGAGCGCGGCAAGCCGGTCGCCGTACCCGTCACGCCTGCCAGCTGAAAGCACCACCGTCCATCGGGTCTCGACAGGCTCGACCAGCAAAGAGATGAAGGAGAAGCCCCCCGTGGCTGAGATCTACTACGACGACGACGCCGACCTGTCCCTGATCCAGGGCAAGCACGTGGCCGTCATCGGTTACGGCAGCCAGGGCCACGCCCACGCGCTGAACCTGCGCGACTCCGGCGTCGACGTGCGCGTCGGCCTGCGCCCCGGCTCCAAGAGCGTCGCGAAGGCCGAGGAGCAGGGCCTCAAGGTGCTCCCGGTCGCGGAGGCCGTCGAGGAGGCCGACGTCATCGTCGTGCTCGCCCCCGACCAGCACCAGCGCACGATCTACGCCGAGGAGATCGCCCCGCACATCGCCGCCGGCGACACGCTCGTGTTCGGCCACGGCTTCAACGTCCGGTTCGGCTACATCCAGGCGCCCGAGGGCGTCGACGTCATCCTGGTCGCCCCGAAGGCGCCGGGACACACGGTGCGCCGCGAGTACGTCGCCGGCCGCGGCATCCCGGACATCATCGCCGTCGAGCAGGACGCGTCCGGCTCTGCGTGGGACCTGGCGAAGTCCTACGCCAAGGCCATCGGTGGCACCCGCGCCGGCGTCATCAAGACCACCTTCGCCGAGGAGACCGAGACCGACCTGTTCGGCGAGCAGGCCGTCCTCTGCGGCGGCGTCTCCCACCTCGTGCAGGCCGGCTTCGAGACCCTGATGGAGGCCGGCTACCAGCCGGAGATCGCCTACTTCGAGGTGCTCCACGAGCTCAAGCTGATCGTCGACCTGATGTGGGAGGGCGGCATCGCCAAGCAGCGCTGGTCGGTCTCCGACACCGCCGAGTACGGCGACTACGTCTCCGGACCGCGGGTCATCGACAGCGCCGTCAAGGAGTCGATGCGCGGCATCCTCGCCGAGATCCGCGACGGCTCCTTCGCCGAGCGGTTCATCGCCGACCAGGACGCCGGCGCCCCGGAGTTCCAGAAGCTCCGCGAGGAGGAGGCCGGCCACCCGATCGAGGCGACCGGCAAGGCGCTCCGCGCCCACTTCGCGTGGAAGCAGACCGACGACGACTACACCGAGGGCTCGGCGGCGCGCTGAGCTCGGGGCGGCGTGGGATACCCGGTCGACCGGGTATCCCACGGGTTGTCAGCCATTGCAGAGGCTGACAACCCGCGGAACACCCGGTCGACCGGGTATTCCGCGGACCGGCCAGCCCGGCTCAGTGGCACACCACGTCCGCACAACCCCGGGGCAGCGCGATCATCCGCCCGCCGCGGGGGACGGCGTCGAAGTGGTGGATGTCCTGCAGACCGTAGGTCCAGCGCAGGCCGTGGCCCGCCATGATCTGCACGACGCGGTGGCTCCGGGAGCGCCAGGCGACCTCGGGGTGGGAGCGACTCAGCCACCAGGTGTTGGGGAAGACGCCGCGGGGGGAGCGGTAGGGGTTCTCCCACGGGTTGATGTCGAGGGACCGGCCGTAGGAGTGCGGTGACCGGACGCCGGGGCGGCCGACGACCTCCCGGCAGTTGAAGGCCGAGGTGTTGCCGGCGGACATCGAGGCGTAGTCGTCGGCCCCGTGCAGCCGGGCGGACCAGCCGAACCGGTCGACGCGGTACATCGAGCGGATCGGCAGCTCGGCGGCGTACATCGCCTTCAGCGCACCCGCGACCTGACGGGCGACACCCGAGGCGACGACGACCTCGCCGCGGCGCCGGTAGCCGGTGTAGTCCCAGTAGTTGACGCGGACCAGCCGCAGGCCGGCGCGCCCGACGGGGCAGCCGGCGTGCCAGCTGCGACCGGTCATCTGCCGCCACACGCCGCCGGGGATCCGCGAGATCTTGGCGTTGGCGCCCTTGCCGACCGCGTGCTTCTGCGGCGGCAGCGACCGGCGCGGGCGCGGCGCCCCGCGCGGCATCGACACCGGCGCGATCGGCGGCAGGTTGTCGAGGCGGTGCACGTCGCTGCGGCCGCGGCGCGCCCACGGCACCCCGACGGCGATCGCGCGCCAGCGGCTGTCGACGCGCGGGGACACGTCGACAGCGACCTCGCCGTCGGCGCCGGTCGCGAGCCGTCGTACGGCGTGCCACTTCCGCTCGCCCGCGAGCCGGCGCAGGAGCCGGACGTTCCCGGCCACCGGTCCGCCGCCCACCGCTCGCCAGCGGATCGTCAAGGTCGCCTCGGTCTCGTCCTTGAACTCCTCGGGCCCACGCAAGGTCACGACGCTGTCCCGCTTCTCCAGCGGTACGTCGAAGGTGGCCGTCGCTCCCTCGTGCTCCTGGGTCGGCGGGGTCGTGCCGCGGACCGTGTTGTCGCGCGGGTCGCGGGCCAACGTGACCTCGGTCGTGGCGACGCCCTGGGCGTCGGTGACCACCTCCGCGACCGGTGTCCAGGCGCCGTTCCGACGGCGCTCGACGGTCACGGCCGCACCGCTGACCGGCGCGCCGAGCCGGGTGACGACCACGGTCACCGTCGTCGGCTCGCCCTCGTGCGCGCGCGGCGCGGTGATGGTGAGGACGGGCGGCTCCGGGTCGGCTGCCGTGGCCGGGGCGGCCCCGAGTCCGAGGACGGTCGCGATCGCGAGGAAGCCGCCGAGCAGCCGGGCCGAGAGTGCCGTCATCCCGCGATGCTGTCATCCCGCGACGTCGCCCGCGCCCCCGCCGCGCCCGCCCGCCGCAATTCGGCGGCGCGGCCCGCGCTCCGCACGTAGGGTGCCGCGGTGACCAACGACGAGACCCCCTGGTTGCCCGCCGACTGGGAGCACCCCACCCGCGTCGAGCTGCCGACCGGGCACCACCTCCGGCCGATCCACCCCGACGACACCGAGCTCGACATGCCCGCGGTGATGGGCTCCCGCGAGCGGCTGTGGTCGATCTACGGCGAGGCGTGGGGCTGGCCGCCGGCCGACATGACCGCCGAGCAGGACCGGGAGGACCTGCAGCACCACTGGGACGAGATCGTGGCCCACGAGTCCTTCAACTACGCGCTCTTCGACGCCGAGGAGACCGAGCTGATCGGCTGCGTCTACATCGACCCGACCGACAAGGCCGGCGGTGACGCGGACATCTCGTGGTGGGTGCGCGACGAGTACGTCGGCACCGAGGTCGAGACCGCCCTCGACGAGCTGGTCCCGAGGTGGATCGCCGAGGACTGGCCGCTGCAGGCCCCGCGGTACGTCGGGCGCGACCTCTCCTGGGCGGAGTGGCTGGCGATCCCGCGTCAGCGGTAGCCGGCGCCGGTCAGCCGGCGAACGAGGTCCAGAGGTGCTGGACACCCACGCCCACGCCGTACCAGAACAGGGCGAGGGAGATCAGGATGATCGCCCACGTGGCCTGCCGTTCGCCGGCGGAGGGCCGGGTCTCCGGCTTCGGCGTCGGGAACGCTGCTGGTGCGACAAGCATCGGGTGCCTCCTTTTTCATCGCATCTCTACCCTGCGCCACGGGCGCGGCGACCACATCGGTCAAGGGGTCCGGACGGATGGCCCGATCGGACTAGGACCGACGAGGACGTCCGACGGACGGGGCCGTCGGCGGCCCCGTCCGCAGGACGTCGGGTGCGCGCTACTTGACCTCGGACCGCATGACCAGCCGCAGGCCGATGAGGAACGGCAGCACGACCCAGATGCCCGACGTGACGGCCAGCTGGACCCACTCGGTGTCGGTCAGCTTGGAGTCGAAGAGCAGGAACCGGGTCTGGTTCACGTCGAACCAGGCGGCGTTGTCGGCCCACCAGTCCTGGGCGGACGCGAGCGCCTCGGAGATCCCAGGCAGGACCAGGGCCCACACGAAGTAGCCGACGATGCCCGCGGGCGAGCTGCGGAACAGCAGGCCGAGGGTGAAGCCGAAGATCATGCCGAGCTCGTTGGCGAGGACGATCTGGGCGAACGTCCAGGCCGGGATGTCCCACACCGCGTCGTTGCCGGTGATGGCAGCGGTCGCCAGGTTGCCGACGGCGCCGACGCCGAGGGCGATCAGCATCGAGACCGCGCCGATCACCAGCACGTTGACGAGCTTGGCCCCGATCACCCGGCCCCGGCTCGGCACCAGCGTGAACGTGGTCAGCGAGGTCCGCTGGCTCCACTCGCTGGTGATCGCCAGGACGCCGATGATGGGCAGGATGATCGACATCGGGCTGCCGACCGACGCGGCGAACGAGTCGAAGGTGAGCTCGTCGCGGTCGCTCAGCAGGACGGTCAGCACGGTCGCGACAGCCGAGGTGATGACGATGCTCGCCATCAGCCAGAAGCCGGACCGGGTGTCGAACATCTTGCGCAGCTCGACGCCGAGGATCCGGCCGAAGGGGATCGGGTCGGGTACGGCGCGCTCGGGGCGCCGGGCGACGGCAGCGGTCCCGCCGCCGACGGTCGAAGGCGTGTTGGACGCCTCCGGGGTCATGGTCGCGGTGCTCATGCCGCGGCTCCTTCCAGCTTGTTGTCGGTGACGGCGTCGCGCTGGCTCTCGGCGGTCAGCTCGAGGAACATCTCCTCCAGCCCCGCTCCGTCGGCCGTGCGCAGCTCGGTGAGGGCGATGCCGGCGGCGAACGCCGCCCGCCCGACGGTGGTGAGGTCGGCGTCGGTGAAGACCGCGCCGTCGGCGATCGAGGTGACGAGGCCGGCGGCCTCGAGGGCGCGGCTCAGGACGGCGGGGTCAGCCGCGCGGGCCAGGGTGCCGGCCGACGCCAGCAGCTCCTCCTTGGTGCCGCCCGCGACGATCCGGCCGTTGCCGATGACGACGATGTCGTCGGCGATGACCTCGATCTCGTGGAGCAGGTGGCTGGAGAGCAGCACGGTGCCGCCCTGGTCACCGAACCCGCGCAGCAGGTCGCGCATCCAACGGATGCCGGCCGGGTCGAGTCCGTTGGCCGGCTCGTCGAGGATGAGGACCTCGGGGTCGCCGAGCAGCGCGGTCGCGATGCCGAGCCGCTGCCGCATGCCGAGGGAGTAGTTGCGCACACGGCGGCCCGCCTCCTCCTCGGTGAGGCTGACACGCTCGAGCATCTCGTCGACGCGCCCCTTGGGCAGGCCCATGGTGCGCGCCGCGATGGTGAGGATCTCGCGGCCGGTGCGGCCCGCGTGCTGGGCGGACGCGTCCAGCAGGACGCCGACCTCGCGGCCGGGGTTCGGCAGGGCGCCGAAGGGGCGGCCGAGGACGTGGACGTGGCCGGAGGTCGGCTCGGTGAGGCCGACCATGACCCGCATGGTGGTGGACTTGCCGGCGCCGTTCGGGCCGAGGAAGCCGGTCACCCGACCGGGCTCGGCGGTGAACGTCACCTCGTCGACGGCGGTGAAGGCGCCGTACTTCTTGGTGAGGGAGTCGATGGTGATCATGGCCGTCAGCCTTCCGGCCGAGCCCTCCTGCGCGCGTCGGGCAGACCCCCGGATCGGCCCCTGACCCGACCCTGAGGCCACCCAGGGGAGGGGGAGGCCGACCCTCGGGGTACGGCGGGAGCACCCCCGGGGAACACCACCGAGGTGCTTGCGGTTTCAACGACATGCGCATCGACATCTGGTCCGACGTCGTCTGTCCCTGGTGCTCCATCGGCAAGCGCCGGCTCGAGCGGGCGCTGGCCGACTTCCCGCACCGCGACGAGGTGGAGATGGTCTTCCACTCCTTCCTTCTCGACCCCGGTGCTCCCACCGAGCCCACGGAGACGGCGCAGCAGATGCTGGCCCGCAAGTACGGACTGAGCCTCGAGGAGGCCGCCGAGAAGCAGGGCGCGGTGATCGCGGTCGCCGCCGAGCTCGGGATGGACTGGTCCCGGCACCCCGACTCGCCGCATGCCGCCACCGTCGACGCCCACCGGCTGCTCCACCTCGCGCTCGCCGAGGGCGGCCGGGGCCAGCAGGCGGCGCTCAAGGACGCTCTCCTGCACGCCTACTTCGGCGAGGCCCGCAACCTCGCCGACCACGACGTCCTCCGCGAGGTCGCGACCGGGATCGGCCTCGACGCCGGACGGGTCAGCGCGGTGCTCGCGAGCGAGGAGTACGCCGACGCGGTCGCCGCCGACGTCGCGCAGGCGCGGGCGTACGGCGCCAACGGTGTGCCGTTCTTCGTGGTCGACGAGAAGTACGGCGTCTCCGGTGCCCAGCCGACCGAGCTGTTCGCCCAGCTCCTCGAGCGCGCGTGGTCGGAGAGCCGGCCGGTCCTCGCGACGGTGCCCGGCGCCGAGGACGCCGACGCCTGCGGCCCCGACGGCTGCGCGATCTGACCCTGCCCGGACACCCTCAGAGCCGGACCGTCCGGCCGACCCCGATGTCGGTGAGGAACGCCTCGTCGTGGCTGGCGACGACGAGCGCGCCGCGGTAGCAGGCGAGCGCCGAGACCAGCGCGTCGTACGAGGCGAAGTCGAGGTTGTTGGTGGGCTCGTCCAGCAGCAGCAGCCGGGGCGCCGGGTCGGCGAGCAGCAGCGACGCCAGCGACGCGCGGAACCGCTCGCCGCCCGACAGCGCCCCGACCTCCTTGTCGGCGGCGGCGCCGCGGAAGAGGAACCGCGCCAGCCGCAAGCGGACGGCCGT
Source organism: Nocardioides silvaticus (assembly GCF_003160695.1). Taxonomy (GTDB): domain Bacteria; phylum Actinomycetota; class Actinomycetes; order Propionibacteriales; family Nocardioidaceae; genus Nocardioides; species Nocardioides silvaticus. Next base: position 36,512 of record NZ_QGDD01000013.1, on the reverse strand, counting down.
CACATCGGCGTCCGGCGCCCGGCGAGCGACGTTCTCCGCGACGTTCAGCGCTTCGTCGAGGACGTCCAGTCGCTGGGGGAGGTAGGCCACCGGCACGTGCACGGTCGCGGCCCCGGCGGACGGGGCCAGCCGGCCCGCGAGGGTCTCGAGCAGCGTCGTCTTGCCCGCTCCGTTCGCGCCGGTGACCGCGATCCGCTCCGGGCCATCGACCGTCAGGTCGACCGCGGCGCCGGTCCGCAGCACCAGGCCACGGGTCCCCAGCACCTGCTGGCCGCGGTGCACGACCGTGCCGGGCAAATCGACCCGGATCTCCCGGTCCTCGCGGAGCCGAGTCTGCGCCTCGTCGAGCCGTTCGCGCGCAGCGTTGAGCCGCTCGTCGTGCACCTTCCGGTAGGCCGCCGCCGAGTTCTCCGCCTTGCGCTTCTTGCCGCCGGAGACGATCTTCGGGATGCCGCCGCTCAGCTGGGCCGCTCGGCCCTGGCGCCGGCGCTGGGCCAGCACCCGCTCCGCCTCGACCCGGTCGGCCCGCTGCCGCCGGACGTCGGAGCGGGCCGCGGTCACCGCCTGGCGGACCGCCGCCTGCTCGGCGTCGACCTGCTCGACGTACGACGAGTAGCCGCCGCCGTACCACCGGACCGCGCCCTCGCGCAGGTCTCCGATCCGGTCCATCCGCTCGAGGAGGTCACGGTCGTGACTGACCGCCAGCAGGGTGCCGCGCCAGGAGTCGACGACGTCGTACAGCCGTTCCCGCGCCTGCGCATCGAGGTTGTTGGTCGGCTCGTCGAGCAGCAGCACGTCGGGCCGGTCCAGCAGCAGGCGGGCGAGCCCGAGCCGAGTGACCTCCCCGCCGGAGAGCTCGCCCATCGTGCGCGTCAGCGTGCCGTCGGGCAGCCCGAGCCGGGCCAGCTCGGCGACCGCGCGGTCCTCGACGTCCCAGGCGTCGTCGATCGCGTCGAAGTCGGCCTGGTCGGTCGAGCCGGCCTCGACCGCGCGGAGCGCGCGCAGCTGCCGGTCGATGCCGAGGAACGACGCCACCGGCTGCTCCACCCGCAGGGTGAGGTCCTGCGGCAGGTAGCCGACCCGGCCGGTCACCGCGATGTGGCCCGACGTCGGGATGAGCTCGCCGCCGACCAGCCGCAGCAGGGTGGACTTCCCGGCGCCGTTGGCGCCGACCAGGCCGGAGCGGCCGGTGCCGACGAGCAGCTCGAGGTCCTCGAGGACGACGGTGCCGTCGGGCCAGGCGAAGCCGACGGAGGAGAGGGAGATGACCGAAGACATAGGAGCTCTCTGGGTGAGGGGGCGGACGCGGACGGCCTCAGAGCTCCATGTGCACCACCGTAGGCGCGCGGGCGTGCGGGGCGCGACCCATTTACGTCCGGCCCGCCACGCGCCCTTTCGATGTCTGACACAGGTTCGTGACACAGGAACCGGTCCGGTACCGTGAGGAGAGGCACAGCGTCGTGCACCTTCACCGCCCCGCACGATCCTCGTTCGAAGGACCCCACAGCTGTGACTGACCGTCCCGTCGTACTCCTCGCCGAAGAGCTCAGCCCCGCCACCGTCGAGGCGCTGGGCCCGGACTTCGAGATCCGGCACTGCAACGGTGCGGACCGCGACGAGCTGCTGCCCGCGATCGCCGACGTCGACGCGATCCTCGTGCGGTCGGCGACCAAGGTCGACGCCGAGGCGCTGGCCGCCGCCAAGCGCCTCAAGGTCGTCGCGCGGGCCGGGGTCGGCCTCGACAACGTCGACGTGAAGGCGGCCACCCAGTCCGGTGTGATGGTCGTCAACGCGCCGACCTCCAACATCGTCTCCGCGGCCGAGCTCGCCGTCGCGCTGATGCTCGCCGCCGCCCGCAACGTCTCGCCCGCACACGCGGCGCTGAAGAACGGCGAGTGGAAGCGGTCGAGGTACAGCGGCATCGAGCTCTACGAGAAGACCGTCGGCATCGTCGGCCTCGGCCGGATCGGCGTCCTCGTCGCCCAACGGCTGAGCGCCTTCGGCATGAACGTGATCGCCTACGACCCCTACGTGCAGGCCGGCCGCGCCGCCCAGATGGGCGTCCGCCTCGTCGACCTCGACACCCTCCTGTCGGAGTCGGACTTCATGTCCGTGCACCTGCCGAAGACTCCCGAGACCGCGGGCCTCATCGGTGCCGACCAACTCGCCAAGGCCAAGCCGTCGCTCGTGCTCGTCAACGCCGCCCGGGGCGGCATCGTCGACGAGGCCGCCCTCTTCGACGCCCTCAAGACCGGCCGCATCGCCGCCGCCGGCCTCGACGTGTTCGCCAAGGAGCCGTGCACCGACAGCCCGCTCTTCGAGCTGGAGAACGTCGTCGCGACCCCCCACCTCGGCGCCTCGACCGACGAGGCCCAGGAGAAGGCCGGCATCGCCGTCGCGAGGTCGGTGCGCCTCGCGCTCGCCGGCGAGCTGGTGCCCGACGCCGTCAACGTCCAGGGCGGCGTCATCGCCGAGGACGTGCGGCCCGGCATCCCGCTGACCGAGAAGCTCGGCCAGATCTTCACCGGCGTTGCCGGCGAGCTCCCCCAGCAGCTCGACGTCGAGGTGCGCGGCGAGATCACCGACCACGACGTCAAGGTGCTCGAGCTGGCCGCGCTGAAGGGCGTGTTCAGCAGCGTCGTCGAGGACCAGGTCTCCTACGTCAACGCACCGCTCCTCGCGGCCGAGCGAGGCGTCGCCGTACGTCTCGTCACCGACGCCGACAGCCCCGACCACCGCAACCTGATCACGATCCGCGGCACCCTGGCCGACGGCGCTCAGATCTCCGTCAGCGGCACCCTCGTCGGCATCCACCAGCGCGAGCGCCTGGTCGAGGTCAACGGCTACGACATCGACATCGAGCCGACCGACCACCTGGCGTTCTTCACCTACGACGACCGCCCGGGCATGGTCGGCACCGTCGGCCAGATCCTCGGCGACGCCCAGGTCAACATCGCCGGCATGCAGGTCTCCCGCGACTCCAAGGGCGGCCAGGCGCTCGTCGCCCTGTCCGTCGACTCCGCGATCCCCGCCGACACCCTCACCGAGATCGCCTCCGCGATCTCGGCCGCCTCGATCCGCGCCGTCGACCTCGTCTGACGCCCTATCGATCGTCGAGTAGCCCGAGCCGCTCTCGGTCGTCGAGTAGCCCGAGCGCTCTGGCGCGAGGGCGTATCGAGACGCCTGCGCCCGGCCGCCGACCTGAGGCCATGGGCGGCTTGCGGCGTCTCGATACGTCGCTCGCTGCGCTCGCTCTACTCCTCGACGACCAGGGGCTCGCTGCGCTCGCTCTACTCCTCGACGACCGGAGGGGTCAGGCGACCAGCACGCCCCCGCGTCGCCGGGGTACGGCGGAGGACGCCGGGCCCGTGCCGTAGACGGCACGCCAGGCGTCGGCGACCCGTCGGACGGCCTCCTGGAGCTGGGGGACCGGGACGGTGAAGGGGAAGCGCAGGTAGCGGTCGAGCCCGCCCGCGGGGGCGAACGACGGCCCGGGGGCCAGCATCACGCCGTGGCGCTCCGCCTCGATGACGAGGGCGGTCGCGCCGGCCGGGGGGTCGGAGGGGAGGTGGCACCACAACGCCATCCCGCCGACAGGGACGCGGAACGTCCAGTCGGGGAGCTCCTCGTGCAACGCGGCGACGAGCGCGTCGCGCTGCTCGCGGAGCCGCTCGCGGTGCACGGCCAGCATCGTCTCGAGGCCGCTGCCGATGAGCTGGGTGAGCAGCACCTGCTCGAGCACGGGAGCCCCGAGGTCGAGACCGACCCGGGCCCGGGTGAGCGTGTCGACCAGGTTGTGGGGCGCCCGGATCCACCCCATCCGCAGCCCACCCCAGATGCTCTTGCTGACGCTGCCGACCGTGATCGCGTCCGGCGAGAACGTCGCGAACGGCGGTAGCGGTGGGTCGTCGTCGAGTCGCAGGGTGTGGTGGGCCTCGTCGACGAGGGCGGTCGCCCCGTGCCGCGACAGCAACCGGGCGTACGCCGCCCGCTCGTCCTCGGTCATCACCAGCCCGGTCGGGTTGTGGTGGTCGGGCATGACGTGCACCAGTCGCGGCCCGTGCTTGGCGAGGACCTGCCCGACTGCATCGAGGTCCCACCCGGACGGGTCGAGCGGGATCGTGACCAGCCGGCCGCCGCCGGTCTTCAGCGCCTGGACCGCGTTGGGATAGGTCGGTGACTCCATCAGCACCCGTTCGCGCGGGCCGACCAACGCGGCGCCCACGACGGCGCTCGCGGCCAGCGCACCGGTCGTGACGATGATCTGCTCGGGGTCGGTGGGCAGCCCGCGGTCGTCGTACGACGAGGCGATGGCGGCCTGCAGGTCGGGCAGCCCGGCGGGGTAGTAGCCGTGGTTGCCGAGGTGCGCCGGGAGGGCGGCCGCCGCCTCGGCGTACGCCGCCGCCATCCCGGGCGGGGCGGTGGCAGCAGCGCAGACCAGGTCGATCACCCCGCCGCTGACGTGGGTGGGCCAGAGCGCCCGGTCGTGGGCCCGGGTCGGCCCGCCCGGCAGTCGGGTGAACGTGCCCGAGCCGTGGCGGGCCTCGGCGTACCCGGTGTCGCGCAGCACGGCGTACGCCCGGGTCACCGTCGTCCGGGAGACGCCCAGCGCCGCGGTGAGCTCGCGCTCGCTCGGCAGCCGGGTGCCGTAGCCGATGCGGCCGTCGCCGATCAGCTCCTTGAGGGCGTCGGCCAACCCGACGTAGGCGGGTGAGCGGTGGAAGTCGCCGGCGAGGGTGGCCACCCGACTGGCTGAAATGGACTGCGACATGCAGTCCAGTAGATCACAAGTGGCTATTTGTGAACAGGCCACTTCTCGGGATCCTTGATGCATGACGACCCTGACCGCCACGACGGCCGACCGCCGCCCGGCCCCGATCCTGGCCGACCTCGGCCCGGTGGCCCAGCTGCGGGCCGGCCGGCTGGGCCGTCGGCTCCCGCAGCTGTTCGTCGGGCTGGTCCTGTACGGCGTCAGCCTGGCCCTCATGGTGCGCGGCGACGTCGGCCTGGCGCCGTGGGACGTGCTCCACACCGGCCTGATCCAACACCTGCCGATGACGTTCGGGCAGGCGGTCGTCGTGATGAGCTTCGTGGTGCTGCTCCTGTGGGTCCCGCTGCGGGAGAAGCCGGGCATCGGCACCGTGGGCAACGCGCTGCTCGTCGGCCTGTCCGCGGACGCGACCCTGGCCGTGCTCGAGGCGCCGCACGGGTTGGCGGCGCGGGTCGCGCTGATGGTCGGCGGGGTCGTGCTGTGCGGCATCGCCTCGGGCCTCTACATCGGCGCCCAGCTCGGTCGCGGCCCGCGGGACGGGCTGATGACCGGCCTGCACCGTCGTACCGGGCTCTCGCTGCGGCTGGTCCGCACGCTGCTCGAGGTGGCGGTCGTCCTCGTCGGCCTCGTCCTCGGCGGCGTGGCCGGTGCCGGCACCGTGCTCTACGCGCTCGGCATCGGGCCGCTCACCCAGCTCTTCCTGCCCTGGTGCGTCGTCGACGTCACCGTTCCCTCCACCGCAACCACCACCCCCGAGACGGAGGTCTCGTCATGAGCAATCGCTTCAACCGCATCGTCAGCTGGCTGGACGCCCCGCGCTCGGTCCCGCGCTCCCGGTTCACCCCGCACGACTTCCGCCCTCCCGCCACGAGCGGGCGCGGGCTCGACACCCGGCACTGGGCACGTGGTCTAGACCGCTGAAACCCTCGGGGTGAGGTCCTGGATTTCCCCGGTGTGCGAGGTGGGATGACTGGATAGGCTCAGCGGCATGACCACCGATGGTTCCGCTACCGCCCCCGAGCCGAGCCCGCTCGCCCCGCCCGAGCCCGTGCTGACCCTGACGGCCCCGGAGCCGCCCCAGCCCGTCGCGGCGACGGCGGCGCCGAAGATGGCGCCCCAGGTCGACGCCGCGATGGTGCCGGAGCTGGACTCGAAGGTCGACAGCTTCCTCGACGCACTCACCACCGAGAAGATCGGCAGCCCGGGCTTCGCGGCCCAGGCAGAGAACGTCCGCACGATGGGCGACGCCGACATCCGCAAGGCCGCCGAGACGTCCAACCGGATGCTCGACAAGCCGGTGCAGGCGCTGAAGAAGGGCGGCATCGCGCAGGGCTCCGACGTGGGCAAGACCCTGCTCGAGCTGCGCCGCACGATCGAGGACCTCGACCCGGGCCAGGCGACCGGTGCGAAGAAGTGGTGGGACAAGCTGCCCTTCAACGACAAGATCGAGGACTACTTCCGCAAGTACCAGTCCTCCCAGAGCCAGCTCAACGGGATCCTGCACCACCTGCGCAGCGGCCAGGACGAGCTCACCCGCGACAACGTCGCGCTCAACCTGGAGAAGACGAACCTCTGGGCGACGATGGGCCGGCTCAACCAGTACATCTACGTCGCGGAGCGGCTCGACGCGAAGCTGTCGGCGAAGATCGCGGAGATGGAGCTGTCCGACCCCGAGGGCGCCAAGACGCTCAGCCAGGACGTGCTCTTCTACGTGCGGCAGAAGCACCAGGACCTGCTGACCCAGCTCGCGGTGTCGATCCAGGCCTACCTGGCGATCGACATCATCATCAAGAACAACATCGAGCTCATCAAGGGCGTCGACCGCGCCACCACCACGACGATCTCCGCGCTACGCACGGCCGTCATCGTGGCGCAGGCCCTGAGCAACCAGAAGCTGGTGCTCGACCAGATCACGGCGCTCAACACCACGACGTCGAACCTGATCCAGAAGACCTCGGAGATGCTCAAGGAGAACTCCGCGGCGATCCAGGAGCAGGCAGCGTCGTCGACCATCGGGATCGAGCAGCTGCAGGCCGCGTTCGCGAACATCTACGCGACCATGGACTCCATCGACGAGTTCAAGTCGAAGGCGCTCGACAACATGTCGACGACCATCGGTGTGCTCGAGGCCGAGGTCGAGAAGTCCAAGTCCTACCTCGAGCGGGTCCAGCAGCACGACCAGCGGAACGCCGCCGGCACCCTCGACATCCAGGGCTGACGGGTGGGCCTTGGGTCGTGGTTCCGCAAGGTCCGCGGCAAGGGCGACGACGCCGGGACCGAGTACGTCGCGCCGCCCCCGCCGACCGACAACGACATCCTGGCGGCGCTCAACCGCGTCAACGCGATGTGCCGTGAGGGCAACGCACCGCCGGTGGTGACCTCGCGGGTGGTGAAGATCGCGCGCACCATCCACCAGACGCTCCCGCGGCTCAACGACCTGGGGCTGGGCAGCCAGGACGGCTACTCGCTGATGGCGACCGCGACCGACTACCTGCCCGAGGCGCTCGGCGGCTACCTGCGACTCCCGCGGGAATGGGCCGACACCCGGCCCATCGACGGCAACAAGACCTCGCTGATGGTGCTCATCGAACAGCTCGAGCTGCTCGGCGTGACGATGGACAAGATCTTCGACGCCGCCAACCTGGGTGACGCGCAGGCGCTGATCGCCCACGGGCGCTTCCTCGAAGCCAAGTTCGGCCACTCCTCGACCGGTGGCCCCGACCTCAACCTGGGAACACCATGACGACTCTGTCCGAGGCCCTCGACGCGCTGGCCGGCGTCGCCCGCACCGCGGGTGCCGACGAGACCGCGGCCCGCGCGGAGGGCGAAGCGCTGGCCGCCACGGTCTCCGAGCGCTCCAAGGGCGCCTTCGTCGACTGGTGCGAACAGGTCGGGAAGCCCGGCGCGACCGAGGACTTCTTCCTCGCCGCCAAGCAGGGCAACCGGTTCCGCGGCGGCCCGACGCCGCTGATGAACCAGCTGCTGCTGGAGAAGTCGGCGCACGCCGCCGACTACGCCGCCGCCCTCTCCGACGTCGCGGTGGCGGCGCAGACGCTCGGCCAGCCGGGCCCCGACGCCCGCGGCGCCGCCGCCACGATCCTCGCCGCCCAGTCCGGCGCGCCGACCCGGCCGGCAGCCGGCGCACCCGGTGCCTTCGACCTCCCCACCCGCGAGCCCGTCCCCGGCGTCGGCGACGAGCTGCTCGACCAGGTGCGACGGATGGGTGACCAGGTGCAGAAGCAGCTGGAGGCGATGAATCGCGGAGCTGGCCTGGGCCTCACGCCGCCGTCGCACACACCGTCCACGCCGGACGCGCCCGACGACGCCGACACGTCGCAAACCTCCGGCGCACAGACCGTAGAGAAGCGCGACGAAGCCGCGACGGCGCCAGAGGTTTCCGACGGGTCGGCTCAAGCTCAGGCTGATCCAGAACCGACGAAAACGGTTGAGGAGCTGCTGGCGGAGCTGGACGCGCTGATCGGGCTGAAGAACGTCAAGGACGAGATCCACCGGCAGGCCGCCGTGCTGCGGGTGGAGGGGCTGCGGAAGAAGGCCGGGCTGGAGAGCCCGACGATCACCCGGCACCTGGTCTTCAACGGCAACCCCGGCACCGGCAAGACGACGGTCGCGCGGCTGGTCGCCGGCATCTACCGTGCGCTCGGGCTGCTCTCGAAGGGGCAGCTGGTCGAGTGCGACCGGTCGGAGCTGGTGGCGGGCTACCTCGGTCAGACCGCGCAGAAGACCGCCGACGTCGTGAAGTCCGCCGAGGGCGGGGTGCTGTTCATCGACGAGGCGTACGCGCTCTCCGGCGACCAGTACGGCAAGGAAGCCATCGACACGCTGGTCAAGGAGATGGAGGACAAGCGCGACGACCTGGTGGTCATCGTCGCCGGCTACCCGCTGCCGATGGCGGTCTTCATCGCCGAGAACCCCGGCCTCGAGAGCCGGTTCCGCACGCACATCGAGTTCGCGAACTACAGCGACGACGAGCTGGTGGCGATCTTCGAGCAGATGGCGAAGGGCGCCGACTACGACGCGGGGGAGCCGGTGGTCCAACGTCTCCGCGAGATCCTCGCCGACGTCCCGCGCGGGCCGTCGTTCGGCAACGCGCGCTACGTGCGCAACATGCTCGAGGCCGCGATCGGTCACCACGCATGGCGGCTGCGCGACATCGAGGAGCCGACGGTGGAGCAGCTGCGCTCGCTCGAGGCCGACGACCTGGTGCCGCCCAGCGCCGACGAGGAGGAGCCGGTCGTCGCCGAGGACGGCACCCTGCTGCCCCCGGCCGACGCGCCCCCGGCCGAGCCGGTCGACGTACTCTCTCCTGCCGAGCCCGAAGAGGAGCCCTCATGAGCCAGTCCGCTGCCGCGCCGCCGCCCCCGGCGACCCCGGCGGCTCAGCCGGCGCCGGCCCCACAAGCGCCACCGAACGCCAAACCCAAGCGCTCCTGGGCCGCGCCCACCGGCAAGCCGGTGGGCGTCGGTGTGGAGAACACCCCCACGCTCCTCAACCGCCTGCAGGTCATCGGCATGGCGGCCGTCCTCCTGTTCGGCCTCGCCAGCGGGCTCGTCCAGTTCCTGTCCTACCAGTCCGACGGCCGTGCGGCCGACGACACCGAGCAGCTGGTCAGGGTGCAGGAGATCCAGTCCAACCTCCTGAGGGTGGATGCGATCGCGACCAACCTCGCCGTCAGCGGTGGCAACCTCGATCCGGCGGAGATCGCGTCGCGCGACGAGGAGTACGACCAAGCGCTGGATGACGTCCTCGGTGAGATCGCGTCGGCGGCCGAGGCGCAGCCGGCGGACGAGAAGGCGCTCGCCGCCCTCAACGTCGCGGTCAACGACTACGCGACGGCGATCGCCGAGGCTCGCGCCAACCTCAGACAGGGCTACCCGGTGGGCAAGGAGTACCTGAGCGGGGCCAGCGCGAACCTCCGCGCCGACGCCCTGCCGATCCTGACGAACCTCGTCGACGCGAACACCGAGCGGGCCGAGGACTCGATGGGCGGGCAGCACCCGATCTGGCTGCTCCTCATCGGGCTGGCGAGCGTCGCCGTGCTGGTGTGGATCAGCATCCTGCTCGCCGGACGGTTCCGCCGCTACGTGAACGTCGGTATCGCTGTCGCGATGATCGTGGTCGTCGTGACGACAATCGTTGCCGCGATCGCTGCCTGGCGTGCCGACAGCCAGAACGACGACCTGCTCGCCGGTGAGCTGCGGATGGCGGTCGATCAGGCAGCCGTGCGGACGGCCGGCAACGACGCCAAGGCCAACGAGAGCCTGCGACTCGTCAACCGGGGCTCCGGACCGCGCTACGAGGACCCGTGGATCGCCGCGGCCGAGATCGTCGAGGAGAAGGGCGACCGGATCGTGCTCGACGAGTGGCGGAGCTACGCCAACGCGCACGCGAGCATCGTCAAGTACGACGACGAGGACCGCCGCGGCCCCGCTATCCAGATCGCGACCGGCGCCGAGAACGCGCCCGGCGGGCAGAACTCCACTGCCGCCTTCGACGCGTTCGACGGCGTCGTGAAGGGCTTGGTGCAGGAGAACGGAGCAACGGTCAGCGAGGAGCTCCGAGCGGGACGGTCGCTCGCGCTCGTAGGCAGCCTCCTGACGGTGCTGCTCGGATGCGCGTCGGCGATCGCGGTGGCGCGAGGAATCGGCGCCCGGCGGAAGGAGTACGCATGAGCCGCGTGACAAATGGTCTGGCCGCGATGAGTGCGATGGCTGCGCTCCTCGCCGGCTGCGGCTACGACGAGACTCCGTTGCCGGAGGAGCCCGAGGCCGCCCCGAGCAGCGCTCCCGCGGCCTCGACCTGCACCCCCTCGGACAGCGACTTCGCGTCGTACGAGCCGAGTGACGAGATCACCGGCAAGGTCGCCGAGATCGAGAGCCGCGGCCGCCTCATCGTCGGGGTCTCGGCCGACACCTACCTGATGGCCTCGGAGAACCCCGACGAGGGCAACCGCATCGAGGGATTCGACATCGAGTTCGCCAAGGCCATCGGCCGGGCCATCTTCGGCTCCGACTTCGAGACCGGTCGCAACCTCGAGCTGCGCGTGATCACGGCCGCGGATCGGATCCCGCTCCTCGAGGAGGAAGCGGTCGACCTGGTCATCCGGAACTTCACGATCAACTGCGCCCGGTGGGAGCAGATCGCGTTCTCGCAGGTCTACTACGCCGCCACCCAGAAGGTGCTCGTGAGCCGGTCGCTGGACGACGGCGACGAGGGCAACGGCGAGTACCAGGACCCGTCGGACCTCGCTGGGCTGCGCGTCTGCGCGCCTACCGGCTCGACCAGCCTCGACAACATCAAGGAAGCCGAGGAGGAAGCGATCATCGAGCCGGCCGCCAACCACACGGGGTGCCTCGTGAAGTTCCAGCGCGGCGAGGTCGACGCCATCACCGGTGACGACACGGTGCTCGCCGGCCTCGCAGCCCAGGACCCCTACGCCGTCGTCCCGGAGCAGGCTCCCCTCAACGACGAGCCCTACGGGATCGGTGCCAACAAGGACGACACCGAGCTGGTGGCCTTCGTCAACGGCGTGTTGGAGTCGATGCGCGAGAACGACCAGTGGCAGCCGATCTACACCAGGTGGCTCAAAAGCGCCTTGAACGGTGCCGACGCCGTGCAGCCGCCTCCGACCCTGCCGTACCGGTAGGAGTGACGACCAGTCCATGACCGCGACCGCCCCCTCCGCACCCGGCAAGCTCGGCGAGGCCATCGAGCCGGCGCTCATCCAGCGCTACGTCGTCGAGCTGGACGGGTGGCTGCGCACGCGCGACGACGAGCTGAGAGAGCTCGACGCCGCGGCGATCGCTGCCGGGCGGGGGGAGGAGCTGGCGGGGGACATGCAGCTGGTGCTGGCGATGTGGAAGGCGATCCACGACCGCTACCAGCTGGTCTTCGCGACGTGGGACGGCGGCCGGGTGCTCCAGCAGGAGCGGGAGCGGATCTCGACCCTGATCTGGGGTCGGCTCGACGGCGCGTCCGGGATGCCCGGCGGGCTGGCGGTGTCGCTCCCGGAGGCGTGCCGTCTCAACGACGCGCTCACGGGCCAGCTGCGCACCAAGCTCGCGCTGACCTACGACGCCACCGAGCAGGTGGCGCGGATCCGGGACCTGCGCGCGCAGCTGGAGCGGATCCGCGACCAGGTCGGGCTCGAGCCGCCGGCGTCGCAGGAGGCGGCCGCGCGGACCCTGGCCGGGCTGATGCTGCGGCTCGACCAGCTCACCGAGCGGTCGGAGCGCGGGGCCGACGTCGGCGGCATGCTGGGGCCGCTCGAGGTCGAGGCGACGACGTTCGAGCGCGACCTCATCGTCGGCAACGCCCGGCGCCGTGACGCCCGCTCCAAGCTGGAGTCGGCGCGCGAGCTCCGAGCGGACCTCGAGGCGCGCGAGCAGGCGCTGGAGAAGCTCGCGGCGCAGTGCGTGGCGACCGTCGACACCGCGCCGCACTTCGCCGTGCCCGACGTCGACGCCCTCGGCCCGGTCCCCAACACGCCGGACGCCATCGACGAGTACCTCAAGAAGCTCGACCGGGTCTCGCAGGCGCTCGAGTTCGCGCAGCACAAGTACGCCGACGCGCTGGCCCAGCACACCGAGCTGGTCGCCCTGCTCGACGCCTACGTCGCCAAGGCCACCGCGCAAGGCGTGGCCGGCAACCGCGACCTGGTCGAGAGCGAGCGGCAGGCACGCGCCGTGCTCGCCCGCACCCCGGCCCCGATGGCCGTCGCCCAGCAGCTGGTCGCGACCTACCAGACCTGGCTTCAGAAGGAGACCGCGCAGTGACTGCGAACACCTGCACCCAGCCGGGCTGCACCGGCAACATCCTCGACGGCTACTGCGACGTCTGCGGGTCGCCCGGGGCCGCCACCGGCTCGACCGCCGGTGGCGCAGGCTCGACGACCGGCATCCCGACCGCGACCGTCGGTGCGCCGGCCACCGGCCCCGCCCCGGCAGCCGCCGTGCCCAACGGCACGCCGTGCCGCCAGCCGGGCTGCTCGGGCAAGATCCTCGACGGGTACTGCGACATCTGCGGCACCGCCGCCGACGCGCCGGTCGTCGCGCAGGAGGCGGAGCCGGTGTCCCACGGAGGCGCCTCGGTGGCGACCTCGTCGGCCCGGGTGCAGTCGGCCGCCATCGGCTCCAGGCGAGCCGGCTCGACCGGCACCGGCTCCACCCGGCGCACCCGCACCGGCTCCCAGCGGATGCGTGCGGCCCGGCTCGGCGCCGGGCTCACCTCGGTGCCGCCGGCACCGCCGGTCGACGCCGCGAAGGCGATCATGGCCCACGCCGAGGTGCCCGAGGACAAGCGCAGCTGCGCCAAGTGCGGCAACAAGGTCGGTCGCAGCATCGACGGCAAGCCCGGCCGCACCGAGGGGTTCTGCGCCAACTGCGGCCAGGCGTTCTCGTTCACGCCGAAGCTGCAGCAGGGCGACCTGGTCGCCGGCCAGTACGAGGTGGCGGGCGCACTCGCGCACGGCGGCCTCGGCTGGATCTACCTCGCCCGCGACCGCAACGTGTCCAACCGGTGGGTCGTGCTCAAGGGCCTGCTCAACTCCGGCGACCCCGACGCGCTCGCGGCGGCGATCGCCGAGCAGCAGTTCCTGGCCCAGGTCGAGCACCCGGCGATCGTCGAGATCTACAACTTCGTGACCCACGAGGGCGCCGGCTACATCGTCATGGAGTACGTCGGCGGCAAGTCGCTCAAGCAGATCCTCAAGGACCGGATGCGGGCCAACAACGGCGCCTACGACCCGCTGCCCGTCGACCAGGCGCTCGCCTACATCCTCGAGCTGCTGCCCGCGTTCCAGTACCTCCACGACCTCGGGCTCGTCTACTGCGACTTCAAGCCCGACAACATGATCCAGGTCGGCGACGCCATGAAGCTGATCGACCTGGGCGGTGTCCGCCGGGTCGACGACGACGAGTCGGCGATCTACGGCACGGTCGGCTACCAGGCGCCGGAGGTGGCCGAGGTCGGCCCGTCGGTGGCCTCCGACATCTACACGATCGGCCGCACCCTGCTGGTGCTGACGATGGAGTTCCGCGGCTATCAGGGCACCTACCTGCACAGCCTGCCGCCGGTGGACTCGACGCCGCTGTTCCAGCAGTACGACTCGCTCTACCACTTGGTCGCCAAGTCCTGCGCTCCCGACCCGGCCGACCGGTTCGCCTCCGTCGACGAGCTGCGCACCCAGCTGCTCGGCGTGCTGCGCGAGGTGGTCGCGCGCAAGCGTCAGGGCACGGCGCTCACCTCTGCCGCGTCGGTCCTGTTCGAGTCGCCGGCGACAGCCCGTCCGATCACGTCGTGGGACCAGCTGCCCGCGCTGCGCGAGGACACCACCGACCCGCAGCACGGCTGGCTGTCGACCATCGGCACCGACGACCCGCGCCAGCGGCTCAAGGACCTCGACGCGGCTCCCGAGGACAGCGCGGAAGTGTGGCTGGCCCGCTGCAAGGCGGCACTCGAGCTCAAGGAGGCGTCGGCCGCGAAGAGCTACGCCGGCAACCTGCTCTCGGCCGACCCGTGGGAGTGGCGAGCGCTGTGGATGGAGGGTCTCGCGGCCGTCCAGCAGCAGGACTGGGAGGTCGCGAAGGCGACGTTCAACGCCGTCTACCAGCAGGTCCCCGGCGAGCTCGCCCCGAAGCTGGCGCTGGCGTTCGCGTGCGAGAAGGGTGGGCAGCCGGAGGTGGCCGAGAGCCTGTACCAGACCTGCGTCGCCACCGACGCGACGTACGTCGCCCCTGCCGCTTTCGGCATGGCCCGGGTGCGTGCCGAGCGCCGCGACACGGCCGGTGCCGTCGCCGCGCTCGACCTGGTGCCGACCACCAGCCGCGGCTACACCGAGAGCCGCCAGCAGCGGGCCGAGGTGCTCCTCGCGGGCAGCGCGATGGACCTGACCGTCCTCGACCAGGCGCTGCGCACCATCGAGAGCTCGTCGGTCGACGGGCCCACCCGCCAGCGCTACACCGTACGGATCCTCAAGGAGGCACTGCCGGTCGTGACGAAGAACCCGCCGGGCAAGGGCGCCCACATCGGCTCGGTGCCGGCGTCCGAGACCGACATCAGGAACGGGCTGGAGAACGCCTTGCGGCTGCTGGCCCGCGACGCCCACGAGCTCGACGAGCGCGTGGACCTGGTCAACCAGGCGAACGCCGTACGGAACTGGAGCCTCACATGACCGCGACCCCGGACGTCGCCTGCCCCTCCTGCGGTGCGCCGCTGGCAGCCGGAGCACGGTTCTGCGAGTCGTGCGGCGCGCAGACGGGCGCCGCCGCTGCCTCGACCGAGCTGACGCCGCCGACGATGGTGCCCGCCGACGACACGACCGATCCGCTCGGGGACGCGCCGATCAGCGCGCCCACCCGACGGCCGCACGACGCGCTGCCCGACCCGCCGCCCGACCCCGGCCGGCGGCCGTGCGCGGCGTGCGGGGGAGAGGTCGGCCCCGACCTCTACTGCATGTCGTGCGGCACCAAGGCGCCGAGCGAGCGCGACCACTTCCGCGAGGAGCCGGCCGCCTGGGTGGCCGGCGTGTGCGACAAGGGCGTCCGCAAGAACCGCAACGAGGACGCGATGGCGCTGCTCGCCGGCGAGGAGCAGGGCTCGCGGGCCGTGCTGGTGGTCATGGACGGCGTCTCGAGCTCGATCGACTCCGACGTCGCCTCGCTGGCCGGTGCCCGTGCCGCGCGGGAGGTGCTGCGCACCCCGCTCCCGGCGGGGATGGGAACCCCGCAGAGCCGGGACGCGGCCGTCGCCAAGGTGTTCGCCGACGCGGCCGCCGCCGCCAACACCGCGATCATCGCGGTGACCGACCCGGACTCGCCGAACCCGGCGTCGGCGACGTTCACGGTCGCGGTCCTCGAGGGCACACGGATCAGCGCGGCCCAGATCGGCGACTCGCGCGCCTACTGGATCCCCGACGAGGGCGAGGCGGTGCAGCTGACCGTCGACGACTCGGTCGCGCAGCAGCAGATCGCCTCGGGTGTGGCGAAGGAGGAGGCGGAGACGGGCGAGTTCGCGCACGCGATCACCAAGTGGCTGGGTCGCGACTCCCAGGACTTCGTGCCGACGGTGTCCACGCTCGACGTGAGCGGCGCCGGCTGGCTGCTCGTCTGCTCCGACGGGTTGTGGAACTACGCCTCCGAGCCGTCCGCGCTGCAGGCCCAGGTCCGGGCGGTCGGACCGGCCGACCCGGGGACCCTCGCGCTGAGGCTCGTCGACTTCGCCAACGCCTCCGGCGGGCACGACAACATCACGGTCAGCCTGGCGCGCCTGGGGCCGCTGGCGCCCCCGCCGCCTCCTCCGCCCCCGCCGCCGCCGCCGGCGGAGGTCGAGACGGCGACGCCGTCCGCGCCCGCCGTACCGCCGCCACCACCGGCGGGGCAGAATGCCGGTACCCCGGCACCGCCGGCAGCGACCCCCGAAGCACCGGCCGCACCCGCCGCCGACGCAGCAGGAACCGACGCAGCAGGAGAGGAAGCCCCGACCGATGGCTGAGTTCACCACCGCCGTCTTCCAGAACGAGTTCCTGCCCGACGGCGGGACCGACGTCAACGCGATCGTGACGATCTCCTGCACGGGCGCCGGCACGGCCGGCCAGTCCGGCTCGGGCGACGCCGGCGAGATCATCATCGTCGACACGTCGGGCTCGATGGGCCCGGCGACGATGGCGGCGGCCAAGGACGCGGCCCAGGCGGCGCTGGCCGAGATCGTCGACGGCACCTGGTTCGCGGTGATCGCCGGCGCCGACCGGGCGATGCTGGCCTACCCGCCCGTGACCAGCGGGCCGGCCCTGGTCCAGATGAACGCCCAGACCCGCCAGGAGGCGTCCGCGGCGATCGGCCGGTTCGTCGGCAGCGGCGGTACGGCGATCTCGACCTGGCTCGACCTCGCGGGGCAGATCTTCGCGTCGGTGCCGCAGGTGACCCAGCGCCACGCGCTGCTGCTCACCGACGGTGAGAACCGGGAGCGCCCCGGCCGCCTCGACGAGGCGATCAACCGCGCGACCGGCTACTTCCAGTGCGACTGCCGCGGCGCCGGCACCGACTGGCAGGTCGCGGAGATCCGGCGGATCGCGCAGGCCCTGCTCGGCACCGTCGACATCATCCCGAGGCCGGACCAGATGCGCGCGCAGTTCCAGGAGATCATGCGCGCCTCGATGGCCCGCGGCGTGGCCGACGCCAAGCTGCGGATCTGGACGCCGCAGGGTGCGCAGGTCCTCTTCGTGCGCCAGGTCGCGCCGACGCTCGAGGACCTCACCGACCGCGGCACCGCGGTCAACCCGCTGACCCGCGACTACCCGACGGGTGCCTGGGCCGACGAGTCACGCGACTACCACGTCGCGGTGCGGGTCGCCGCCAAGGCGATCGGCCAGGAGCAGCTCGCGGCGCGGGTGCAGCTGGCGCTCGGCGAGAACGCCGTGACCCAGGGACTGATCAAGGCCACCTGGTCCAACAACTCCGAGCTGACCACGCGCATCGACCAGCAGGTGGCCCACTACACCGGGCAGACCGAGCTCGCGGCGATGATCCAGGAGGGCCTGGCTGCCAAGGCCGCCGGCGACGAGGCGACCGCGACGACCAAGCTCGGCCGCGCGGTGCAGCTCGCCGCAGAGACCGGCAACGACGAGGCGACGTCGAAGCTGCGCAAGGTCGTCGACGTCGAGAACGAGGCGGACGGGACGGTGCGGCTCAAGCGCGCGGTCGACAAGGCCGACGAGATGGCGCTGGACACCGCGTCGACGAAGACGACCCGGGTCCGCAAGGACCCGACCGGGAGCTGACCTTGCCTACCTGTCCCTCGGGCCACGACTCGACCGCCGACGACTACTGCGACGTCTGCGGCCTGCCCATCACCGACGCCGGGCCGGCGACGCCGTCGAGCGGCACGCCGTCGCCGCCGCCCTCGGCCCCCGACCAGCCGGCCGACCCGCCGGCCCCCGGCCCGGCCGGCACGACCTGCCCCAACTGCTCGGCGGTCAACCCGGACAACGCCCTGTTCTGCGAGGCGTGCGGCTACGACTTCACCACGGGGCAGCCGCCCCGCGCGCCCTCCTCGCTGGACCTCGGCGCGCCGGCGGGGCCGGACCCTGGCGCAGCCGCGGGCGACGCGCCGGCGGCCGCGGGCCCGCCCGACCTCGACCCGCCGACCGCCGATGCGCAGCCGTCGATCGCACCGCCGCTGAGCAGCTCGTGGGTGGCCGAGGTCTGGATCGATCCGGACTGGTACGCCGACCAGGACTCGAGCGACCCGCTCCCGTCCGCGGGCGTGCCGGTCGTCGTACCCCTGCGGACGACGTCGGTCCTCGTCGGCCGCCAGTCGCGCAGCCGCAACATCCACCCCGACATCGACCTGGCCACCGACAACGGCATCAGCCGGCGGCACTGCCAGCTCACGACCGACGGCACCCGCTGGTGGGTCGAGGACCTCGGCTCGTC
This sequence comes from Nocardioides silvaticus, assembly GCF_003160695.1. Lineage (GTDB taxonomy): Bacteria > Actinomycetota > Actinomycetes > Propionibacteriales > Nocardioidaceae > Nocardioides > Nocardioides silvaticus. The sequence goes on along the minus strand of NZ_QGDD01000013.1, from coordinate 18,293 downwards.
CAACGGCACCTACGTCGGCGGTCCGCTCGGCCCGCTGCCCACGACGCCGCTGACCCCGGGGGAGAAGAAGGAGCTCGGCCCCGACGACCGGGTCTACCTCGGTGCGTGGAGCCGGATCATCGTCCGGAAGGCCGCGCCCGGCGAGGTCCACTGACGGCGCACGGCGTCTCGATACGCCCTCGCGCTGCGCGCTCGGGCTACTCGACGACCGGAGCTAGCGGCGGGTGGCCAGCACGACCGAGGAGTCGCTGGCGACCATCACCTCGACGGCGGTGAACCGCTCGTCGGTGAGCCACTGCTCGCGCAGGATGTCGACCCGGCCGTCGACGACGGGGGGCCACTGCTCGCAGGGCCAGAAGCTGTCGAGCACCACGATGCCGCCCGGCTCGACCAGGTCGGCGATGGCGTCGACGCCCACCTCGCTGGGCTGCTCGGAGTCGAGGAAGAGCAGCGAGTAGGGGCCCTTGTCGCGGAGGGTCGACCAGTCCGCGGTGAGCACGTCGACGAGCGGGTCGTCGATGAAGATCTCGGCGGCCGCCCGGGCCAGCGCGGGATCGAGCTCGGCGGTGAGGATGCGGGCCTGGGTGCCGCGGACGCCGGAGCGGAGCCACGCGGTGCCGACGCCGCAGCCGGTGCCGAACTCGGCCATGATCCCGTTGCGGGTCGCAGCCAGCGCAGCCAGCAGCCGGCCGGTCTCGTTGCGGCAGAACGAGACGTACCCCGCGCGACGCGACACGTCGAAAGCGCGGTTGACCACGTGGGGCAGGTCGGGGTTCGCGCTCATGCAAAGAGTCTTTCATCCCAAGACGGGTGTCTCGGCATCCGAACAGCGAGCGATATCCGCGAGACAGGAGGGCCGTGGCGTCGTACGCTCGGACCACCATGCGGCAGTTCTTCGTACTCATCGTGCGCCGCGGCGAGGCCTGAGAGAGGCCACCTCGCCGCGGTGTACTGCGGCGTGCATCCCCCGCCTGCATGGGCTTCTCGATCAAACTGACAGAAGCCCTGTGCCCGGCGAGAGCCGGTGCGCTTTCCCGAGAGGCGAGCACGATGTACGACATGTATCCCGACTGGGGCCCGGCGAAGCACGACCCCGATCACCCGCTGCACCGCAACTACGCCGGCGCGCTCCAGGCGACGCTGGACCGTCCCGCCGGGACTGCCCTGCGAGACGAGGACGACCTCCGTCCCGACGACAACTAACGTCTTCGCCCATGACCTCCACCCCCGACACCGAGTCCGCCGTGCCCGCGACCACGCCCGCAGAAGGGAGCGTCGCGCTGGCCGTCGTCCCCGGCGACGGCATCGGCCCCGAGGTGACGGCCGAGGCACTCAAGGTGCTCGAGGTCGCCGCCCCTGCCGGGGTGAAGTTCGAACAGACCCGCTACGACCTGGGCGCCGAGCGGTACCTCGCCACCCAAGAGGTGCTGCCCGACTCCGTGCTCGCCGAGATCCGGGAGCACGACGCGATCCTTCTCGGAGCGGTGGGCGGCAAGCCCAACGACCCCAACCTGCCCCCGGGCATCCTCGAGCGCGGGCTGCTGCTGCGGCTGCGCTTCGAGCTCGACCACTACGTCAACCTGCGCCCGTCCCGGATCTACCCGGGCGCGGTCTCGCCGCTCTCCGCCGACGTCCTCGGCAAGGGCGAGGTCGACTTCGTGGTGGTGCGCGAGGGCACCGAGGGTCCCTACACCGGCAACGGAGGCGCACTGCGGACGGGAACCCCGGCCGAGGTCGCGACCGAGGTGTCGGTCAACACGGCGTACGGCGTCGAGCGGGTCATCCGCGACGCGTTCGCCCGTGCCCAGCGCCGGCCCCGCAAGAAGCTCACCCTGGTCCACAAGACCAACGTGCTCGTCAACGCGGGGTCGCTGTGGTGGCGGCTGTTCGAGCAGGTGGCTGCGGAGCACCCCGACGTCACGACCGACTACTGCCACATCGACGCGGTGATGATCTTCCTCGCGACCGACCCGCAGCGGTTCGACGTGATCGTCACCGACAACCTGTTCGGCGACATCGTCACCGACCTCGCCGCCGCGATCACCGGCGGCATCGGCCTCGCCGCGTCCGGCAACGTGAACCCGGACCGCACCGCGCCGTCCATGTTCGAGCCCGTCCACGGCTCCGCGCCCGACATCGCCGGCCGGCAGGTCGCCGACCCCACCGCCGCGATCCTCAGCGGCGCCCTCCTGCTCGACCACCTCGGTCACCCCGAGGCGGCCGCCCGGATCGAGGCCGCCGTCATCGACGACCTCGCCGCCCGCACCGCGGGCGAGAAGCGGTCGACGCCCCAGGTGGGCGACGCGATCGCGGCGCGAGTAGCGGGCTGAGTCGACCGGGGAATACCCGGTCGGCCGGGTATTCCGCGGGTTGTCCGCCTCTGCAATGGCTGACAACCAAGGGGAGTGCCTGACAAGTCATGACCCCTGCCCCGTAGAAATGCTAGGAAGTGCGACTAAATTGTCCGGCATGCAGATCACCACCACGCTCACGTCGTCCCCGACCGATGACGCGCGGTTGGCCGAGATCCTCGAGAACCCCGGTTTCGGCACCCACTTCACCGACCACATGTTCACGGTGGAGTGGACCCCCACCGACGGCTGGCACGACGCCCGCATCACGCCGTACGGCCCGCTCACCCTCGACCCCGCCGCAGCGGTCCTGCACTACGCGCAGGAGATCTTCGAGGGCATGAAGGCCTACCGCCACGACGACGGCTCGGTGTGGATGTTCCGTCCCGAGGCCAACGCCGAGCGGATGGTGCGCTCCTGCGATCGGCTGGCACTGCCCGAGCTGCCCGCCGACGACTTCGTGCAGGCCGTGGCGGCGCTGGTCGAGGTCGACCAGCGGTTCGTGCCGAGCAACAGCGGTGCCGGCGAGAAGAGCCTCTACCTGCGCCCGTTCATGTTCGCCTCGGAGAAGTTCCTGGGCGTCCGTCCTGCCGAGCACGTGACCTTCATGGTCATCGCGAGCCCGGCCGGGGCCTACTTCAAGGGCGGCGCGAAGCCGGTCAGCCTGTGGCTGACCGAGGAGTACACCCGCGCCGGCCGCGGCGGCATGGGTGCGGCCAAGACGGGCGGCAACTACGCCAGCTCTCTCGTCGCCCAACGCGAGGCCTACGCCCACGGCTGCGACCAGGTCGTCTTCCTCGACGGCCAGGAGGGCAAGTACGTCGAGGAGCTCGGCGGCATGAACATGTACTTCGTCTTCGACGACGGCTCGATCGTGACGCCCGAGACCGGCACCATCCTCGAGGGCATCACCCGCTCCTCGATCATCGAGCTCGCCGGCAAGATGGGCCACCACGTGACCGAGCGGAAGTTCGCGATCGACGAGTGGCGCGACGGCGTCGCCAGCGGGCGGATCACCGAGGTCTTCGCGTGCGGCACCGCTGCCGTGGTCACGCCGGTCGGAGCGCTCAGGACCAAGGACGGCGACGTCCCCGCGCCTGCCAGCACCGACCTCACCATGCGGATCCGCGAGGCGCTCGTCGACGTGCAGTTCGGGCGCGCCGACGACACCTTCGGCTGGATGAAGCGCGTCGTCTAGGGCCGGTAGACGTCGTCGCGCAACCGGGTGACGAGCGGATCGTTCGCCAGGTCGGCGGCGGCGAAGACGACGTTGTACTGGTGACGTCGCTGGATGTCGCGCAGCACGGGGACGAGGCCGCAGTCGGCGAAGAAGGCGGCGACGTCGGTGTCGAGCCACTGGCCGTCCCAGACCTGCTCCTTCTCGACCTCGATGTAGACGAGCTCGGCGCGCGAGAGCACTTCGCGACCGGAGGACAGCACCTGGCGGGACGAGCCCTCGACGTCGATCCAGGCCACGACGGCGTCGTGGTCCTGCACCCGGATCAAGTCGTCGAGCGGCACCGACGGCACGGCGACGCTCTCGGTGCGCACCGCCCAGCGGTGGTCGGCGAGGCTCGCCATCCGGCTGGTGCGCTGCTTGCGGAACCAACGGTCCCGCTTCGTGTTGTGCAGCCGGCGGGGGATGCGCAGGTCGACGGAGCCGGCGACGTCGGACACCGCGAGGTGGTGGTACTCCACGTCCGCGGCGGCAAGGTCCGCGGCGAACTTCCGGTGGACGTAGGGGTTGGCCTCGAAGGCGACGCAGCGGGCGTCGGGGACCTCAGCCTTGAGCCAGCGGCTGAAGCCGGCCTCGTGGGCGCCGACCTCGAGGCTCACGGTGGGTCGGACCGACACGCAGAGCTCGCGGAACGCGGTCTCGACGCGCTCGCTGACCACCTCGCGGGGCAGCTTCCGGGCCCGTTTGGCCAGGTCACCGGCGAACGCGCGGTAGGCCGCCTCTGCGGCGTCCGTACGTGCAACCGTCATCCGTGCCGTACCTCCCGAGTCGGCCGTCCTTCTCCACCGACGGTACCCATTCGCTGGGCACGGAACGGAATCCGGCCCCGCTTGGGCGTCGTACGGCGGTCCGCTGGGTAGCCTCGTTTCGTGACGACCCAGCCGCAGAGCGAGTCGCCCACGCGCGTGGGCGACTACACGCTGCTGGCGCGCCTCGGGGAAGGCGGGATGGGGATCGTCCACCTCGCCCGGCACACCGACGGGCGCCGGGTCGCGCTGAAGGTGCTGCGACCGCACATCGTCGGCGACGAGGAGGCCCGCGCGCGGCTGGCGCGCGAGGTCACCACGCTCACTCTGGTCCGCAGCCCGTGGATCGCGGAGTTCCTCGACGCCGACCCGTGGGCCGACGTGCCCTACGTCGTGACCCGCTACGTGCCCGGCCTCTCGCTGCACGACCACGTCGTCGAGGAAGGGCCCGTCGCCGACCGCGACCTGCTCTGGCTGGCCGGCTGCCTCGCCGAGGGCATCGCGGCGGTCCACCACGCCGGCGTCCTGCACCGCGACATCAAGCCCTCCAACGTGCTGATGGAGGGCCGGACGCCGATCCTCATCGACTTCGGCCTCGCCCGGGTCGCCGACGACCCGCGGCTCACCCAGACCGGCTGGCTGCTCGGGACGCCGGGCTACCTCGCTCCCGAGATCCTGTACGGCGACGACGCGACCGCCGCCGCGGACGTCTACGCATGGGCGGCGACCGTCGCCTACGGCGCCACCGGCCACCCGCCGTTCGGCCGCGGCCCGTCGATGGCGATCATGGACCGCGCCCGGCGCGGCGAGCACGACCTGCGCGGCATCGAGGGCCCGCTCGGCGACGTCCTCGACGCGGCGCTCGACCCCGATCCCCTCGCGCGGCCCTCGCTCATCGAGCTGCTCGCGTGGCTACGGCCGTTGAGCACGCAGCCGTCCGCGCCGGCGGTGCCGCCCCCGGTCGAGAACGCACCCGACGACTTCACGTTGCCCGTCGCGCAGGCACCGCGGACCGCCGAGACCCAGGTCGAGCCCCGTCCGGCGACCCGGGTGCTGACCCCGCCGCCTGGCCCGCCACCGCCCGCTCCGCCGACGATCGGACCCGCGCCGGTGTCTGCAGCACCGTGGCCGCAGCACGCGCAGGCCGTGGCCCAGTGGGAGCAGGAGTGGGACGCCCGCGCGCTGGTGCAGCCGAAGGTGCCGTTCGCGGAGCGGTTCCGCCGGGGCGCTGCGGTCACCTGCGCAGCACTCGTGCTCGGTGCGGCGACGGCGCTCGCCCCGTGGCTGGCGCTCACCGCGGTCGTCCTCGGCGTGTGGGTGCTCCGCACCGGCTCGCTCGCAGCATCGGCCGGCGCGGACCGTCGTACCACCCGCGGCACGAAGTGGTACGACGCGCCGCAGGTCCTCCTCACCACGCCGTGGCACTCGGTCCGCGCCCTGACCGGCACCCTCGTGCTCACGCTCTGGAGCCTCGGCCTCGCGCTCGCGGCCGGGCTGCTCTGCTACGCCGCGGCCGTCGACGGCGCGACCACCCTGTTCGCGGGCGGCACCACGCTCGGCATCGCGCTGTGGTCGGGTCCCGGCGCCAGCCGGTTCCGCTCGCCGCTGTCCCGTGCTCTCTACCCGCTCACCCGCACCTGGCGGCGCTGGTTGCCGCTCTGCGCCGGGCTCGTGCTCCTCGCTGGCGTCCTCGGCCTGGTCGTCGCGAGCCAGGGCGTCAGCTGGACCCCGGGCTCGGGCCCGCCCTTCTGACGACCCGCGTAGCGAGACCGCGAGACTCACTGCCGGACCTCGTGGCACACTGAGCACGTGCACCGCACCACGATCATCATTAGCTAGCGCGTCGAGACCCTCGACGCGCCAACCTCTCGTTCCCGAGAGGTTTTTCTTTTGCCCGGACGCATCCGCAGCCCCGAACCGAGAGACACCGATGAACCAGCCAGCCGAGACGCTCGACCTGCACGGGACGTTCCACGTCTACGACACCACCCTGCGCGACGGCATGCAGCAAGAGGGTCTCAACCCGACGGTGGCGGACAAGCTGGCCATCGCCCGCCAGCTCGACGGGCTGGGCGTCGGCTACATCGAGGGCGGCTGGCCGGGCGCGAACCCGAAGGACACCGAGTTCTTCCGCCGCGCCGCCCAGGAGCTCGACCTCCGGCACGCGAGGCTGGCGGCCTTCGGCGCGACCCGTCGTGCCGGGATGAAGGCTGCCGACGACCCGCTGATCGCGGCGCTGCGCGACAGCGGCGCGGGCGTCGTGACGCTGGTCGCGAAGTCGCACGCGGGTCACGTCGAGAAGGCGCTGCGCACCACGCTCGAGGAGAACCTCGCGATGGTGCGCGACACCGTCAGCCACCTCCGGGCGGAGGGGCAGCAGGTGTTCCTCGACGCCGAGCACTTCTTCGACGGCTACCGTCTCGACCGGTCCTACGCGCTCGAGGTGCTGCGGACGGCGTACGACGCCGGCGCCGACGTCATCGCGCTCTGCGACACCAACGGCGGCATGCTCCCGGGCTGGGTCGCGGACGTCGTCCACGACGTGGTGCAGACGACCGGCGTGCGGGTCGGCATCCACTGCCACAACGACACCGGCTGCGCGGTCGCCAACACCCTGGCCGCCGTCGACGCCGGCGCCACCCACGTGCAGGGCTGCATCAACGGCTACGGCGAACGCACCGGCAACGCCGACCTCGTCAACGTGGTCGCCAACCTCGAGCTCAAGCTGGACCGGCAGGTGCTCCCGCCCGGGTTGCTGTCGGAGGCGACCCGGATCGCCCACGCGATCGCCGAGGTCACCAACGTGCCGCCCGCGTCGCGCCAGCCGTACGTCGGGGTCTCGGCCTTCGCGCACAAGGCGGGCCTGCACGCCAGCGCGATCAAGGTCGACCCCGACCTCTACCAGCACATGGACCCCGCAGGAGTCGGCAACGACATGCGGCTGCTCGTCTCGGAGATGGCCGGTCGGGCATCGATCGAGCTCAAGGGCAAGGAGCTCGGCTTCGACCTCTCCGAGCACCCCGAGGTCGTCACCCGCGTCACCAGCCGGGTCAAGGAGCTGGAGTCGCAGGGCTACACGTTCGAGGCGGCCGACGCATCCTTCGAGCTGCTGCTGATGGAAGAGGCGGAGGGCAACCGCCCGTCATACTTCGACGTCGAGTCGTGGCGGGTGATCACCGAGACCCTCACCCACGCACAGCCGGGGGAGGAGGCGGTCTCCGAGGCGACCGTCAAGCTCACCGCGGCGGGGGTCCGCTACGTCGTGACCGGCGAGGGCAACGGGCCGGTCAACGCGCTCGACCAGGCGCTGCGCACCGCGATCGTGCAGGCCTACCCGGAGATCGCGAAGTTCGAGCTCATCGATTTCAAGGTCCGCATCCTCGACCAGGGCCACGGCACGGACGCGATCACCCGGGTGCTCATCGAGACCTCCGACGGAGAGTCGTCGTGGGTCACGGTGGGTGTCGGCGCCAACGTGATCGAGGCGTCGTGGGAGGCGCTGGTCGACGGGCTCACCTACGGGCTGCTGAGGCACCACGTCGAATGAGGGTCGATTGAGGGTCGGTCGAGGGTCGAATGAGGGGTGCGCCCGGGCCGGTCAGTCCGGCCTGACGACCCGATGGACCAGGTCGGTCCAGCCGGCGACGATGCGCGTCGTCGAGATCTGGTCACGGTCGGCCTGCTGGCGCAGCACGATCAGCTCGAGCGGTGCGACGAGCGCGGTCGCGAGGTAGGCGAGATCGCCCTCGACCCCGAGCTCGCCGAGCAGGTAGCGCACGTGCATCGTCGTGAACGACAGCGCCTGCAGGCTGCGCTGACCCGGGTAGCCCGCAGCCTCGATCAGCTCCGCGTGCTTGAAGTTGAGCAGCATCCGGGACTCGCCGAAGGCGAGCAGCCGCTCCATCGGCGGGGCGCCCGGCCCGAGCGGGGCCGGCCCGCCCATGACGGCGGCCTGCCACTCGGTCTCGGAGTGGTCGAGGACCGCGGCCATCAGTCCCTCCCGGCTCCCGAACCGGCGGAACACGGTGCCCTTGCCCACCCCGGCCGCCGCCGCGAGCGCGTCCATGGTGACGCCCCGCACCCCGTGCTGCTTGATGAGGGCTTCGGCAGCCTCCATCAGCGCCTCCCGGTTGCGCGCCGCGTCGCGCCGCTCGGGCGGCGGCGACGTGAGCAGGGGGAGTGGCTTCGGCATGGCGTGGTCACTCTAGGAGGCGGTGCCCATCCGACGCCGGAACTTTTTCCCGACACCCGGGAATGAAAACGGACTATGGTCCGTTTCGATCGACATGACTCACACCACCCGCGTCCTGGTCCTCGTCGGCAGCCTCCGCGCCGACTCGCACAACCGCCGGATCGCCGAGGCGATCCGCACGAACGCCCCTGGCGGCGTGACCGTCGAGATCGCCGAGGGCCTCGGCGAGCTGCCGTTCTACAACGAGGACATCGACGGGGGGCAGGCCCCCGCCGCTGCCGTCCGGCTCCGCGAGCAGGTCACCGCTGCCGACCGGATCCTCGTCGTCACCCCCGAGTACAACGGCACCATGCCCGCTGTCCTCAACAACGCCATCGACTGGGTCTCGCGCCCGTACGGCGAGAACGCCCTGCGCGGCAAGCCGCTCGCCGTCGTCGGCACCGCCGGTGGTCAGTACGGCGGCCAGTGGGCCCACGAGGACACCCGCAAGTCCGCCCGCGTGGCGGGTGCCGCGGTCGTCGAGCGGATCGCGCTCTCGCACGCCTACGCGTTCGGCAGCGACCCGCTGGCCGAGGCCGACACCGTGGACCGGTTCGTCGCCGCGGTGACCGACCTGGCGTCGTACGACGCCTCGGGTGCGGCTGCCTGATCCCACTAGGTTGGTCGGGTGGCAGACCTGCACGACCTCACCGCGCTCGAGCAGGGCGCCCTCCTCCGCACGGGCGAGATCAGCGCCGTCGAGCTGACCGACCACTACCTCGACCGCATCGAGCGCGCCGACCGCGAGGTCCCCGACTTCGTGGCCGGCGCGTTCGCGTTCCGTGACGCCGACCTGGCCCGGGCCCGGGCCCGGGAGGTGGCGGCGGTCGGTCCTGTCGGAGAGGGCGCGTCCCCGCTGGCGGGCGTGCCGACGGCGATCAAGGACCTCAACCTGACCGCAGGGGTGCCGACCTCGTTCGGCTCGCCGGTGTTCGCCGACTACGTGCCCGACGTCTCCGACGCCGTCACGCTGGCGCTGGAGGCGGCCGGGCTGGTCAGCCTCGGCAAGACGAGCACGCCGGAGCTCGGCTCGCCCTGCTACACCGAGCCCGAGGGCCGCCCGCCCGCGGTCACGCCGTGGGACACCAGCCGGATGGCCGGCGGCTCGTCCGGGGGTGCGGCCGCAGCGGTGGCCGCCGGCCTGGTGCCGGTCGCCCAGGGCTCCGACGGCGGCGGGTCGATCCGGATCCCGGCGTCGTGCTGCGGCCTGGTGGGGCTCAAGCCGACCCGGGGGCGGATCAGCGGGTTCCCGATGTACGGCGACCCCATCGGCCTGGCCACCTCCGGCTCGATCGCGCGCAGCGTCGGGGACGCCGCGGCGCTGCTCGACGTGCTCGCGGGGCGTCGTGCGAGCGACCCCTTCTGGGCCCCGGAGCCGGGCGGCACCTTCCTCGACGCGACCCGCCGCGAGCCCGGCCGGCTGCGCATCGCCCGGTTCGTGCAGCCGGTGATCGCCGACGTCGAGGTGAGCGTCGAGAGCCGGCAGGCCTATGACGAGACCTCGCGCCTGCTCGCCGACCTCGGTCACAGCGTCGAGGACGTGCCGGTGCCGCTTCCGCCCGAGGCGGTGGCGACCTTCGAGGTCTGCTGGTCGGTGCTGACCGCGCTGTCGGTCACGCCGCTGCCGCCGGAGAGGAGGGACCTGCTGCGACCGCTCACCCGCTGGCTCGGCGAGCGCGGCGAGGCGGTGAGCGGCCCGGAGTTCGGGCTTGCGATCGGCCGGCTCCGGCAGCTCGCGGCGGAGGCGCTGATCCGGCTGGCGCCGTACGACGCCGTCCTCACGCCCACCCTGGCCAGCCCGCCGCTCCCGGTGGGCGCGATCCGCGACGACGCCGACCCGGCCGCCGACTTCGAGGCGCAGAAGCGGTTCACCCCCTGGACCTCGGCCTGGAACGTCACCGGCATGCCGGCCGTCTCACTGCCGCTCCACTGGACGACCGACGGACTGCCGGTCGGCGTGATGCTCGCCGCGCGCCCCGCGGAGGAGGAGCTGCTGCTCTCGCTGGCGGCCCAGGTCGAGGCCGCGGCGCCCTGGAGCGAGCGGCGGCCGCCGATCTGGTGAGGGCGGGTCGCCCGAGGGGTACGCCAGATCTGGTACCGCGTGTCGCACCCAAACCGGACTGCGGAGCAGCGGTTCGTGGAACCATGCGTGCGTGACCGACGACCCGATCCGCGTGGTGGTCGCGGAAGGCGACCCCGCCGCCCGCGCCGGGGTCGTCGCTGCCCTCGAGGGCAACGGGTGCGAGGTCTGCGGTGAGGCCGGCACGACCGAAGAGGTCGTCGCCGTCGCTGTCGAGCAGCGCCCCGACGTCGTGCTGCTCGACGTCGACCTGCCCGGCCACGGGATCTCCGCGGCGCGCGAGCTCGCCCGGCGGCTGCCGACCTCGGCGCTGGTGATGTTCGCCCAGACCGCGGACGACGACGACCTCTTCGACTCGCTCCGCGCCGGCGCCGCGGGCTACCTGCTCAAGGAGACCGACCCGTCGCGGCTCGGCTTCGCGCTGCGCGGCGTGCTCAACGGAGAGGCCGCGATCCCGCGGCAGCTGGTGCGCAGGCTCGCCGAGGAGTTCCGGGCCCCGGCCCTGCCGCGGTTCGTGCAGAGCACGCCGGCGGCCTCGAAGCTCACCGCGCGCGAGTGGCAGGTGATGGAGCTGCTCGGCGCCGGGCTCACCACCGACCAGGTGGCGCGGCGGCTGTTCCTGTCCCGCTCGACGGTGCGGGTGCACGTCTCCGCCGCGTTGAAGAAGCTGCGGGTCACCGACCGGGAGAGCGCCTTCGCGATCCTGCGCGGCGAGGACGCCTGACCCTCGGGCAAGCGCCGCAGGCCTGCTGCGGTGCTCACCACCCCACCGGGCGAGCACCGCACCAGGTCCCGCTGGAAATCGGTCCCCCAACTCCGCCCGCAACGCTAGTGAGGCGGTTTCGGGCGGCGGAAGGCCGTGACGCGGGCCGCCCGTTCAAAGACCTAAGCGCCCGCTGGCTCCGCCGGCGCTCCGAACCAACGGGGCGCGGCCGCCAGGAAGGCCTTGCGGTCGAGGCCGCCTGCCCCTTCCGGCAGCACGGCGAGCACCGGGAGGCCGGTGACCCGTGGCAGGTCCTCGAGGTTGCACTCCTCGGCGAGCCCCGGCTGCTCGGGCCACGACCCCACGACCAGACCGGCCGGCTCCAGCCCGCGGGCCCGGAGGGCACCCACGGTGAGCTCGGTGTGGTTGAGCGTCCCCAGGCCGGCCGCGCACACCACGACCACCTCGACGCGAACATCGTGGGGAACGCTGCCGGCCAGCTGCGCGGCCAGGTCGAGGAGCGTGCCGCCGGACGTGTCGAGCCGGACCAGCAGGCCGCCGGCACCCTCGACGAGGACGGTCTCGTGGTCCGGGACGAGCGAGCGGATCCGCTCGGCGTGCTCGGCGACCCGCGGGATCTCGACCCCCTGCCGGCGGGCGGCGGTGTCGGGCGCGAGCGGTTCGTCGAGGGCCGTGAGCTCGAGGACGGCACGGCCGGTGAGCCGCTCGACCGCGGCGACGTCGCGCTCCGGGTCGGTGGCGACCCCGGTCTGCACGGGCTTCACCACCAGCACGTCGCCGGTGGCGGTCGCCGCCAGCGCCGCGGTCGCGACGGTCTTGCCGACGCCGGTGCTGGTGCCCGTGACGACGACGATGCGTCGGGTCACTGGTGCTCCTTGGTGACCGCGACCAGGACCTCGACCGCCCGGTCCCAGTCGGGCTCGGCGGTGCCGGCGCTCGCGGTGACCCGCAGCCGGGAGACGCCGTCGGGCACCGACGGCGGCCGGAAGCAGCCCACCCGCACGCCCTCGGCCAGGGCGGCCGCCTGTGCGGCGACCGCGGCCTGCGGCGACGGCATCGGGATCGAGAGCACGGCGCCGTCGGGCGCGACCACGCCGAGCGCGTCGGCCAGGGTGCGCACCCGGTCGTGGACCGTGCCCGAGAGCCCGGGCCGTGCGCGCAACACGCGGAGCGCGGCGAGCGCCGCCGCGGTCGGCGCGGGTGCCAGCGCGGTGTCGAAGATGAACGGTCGCGCGCGGTTGACCAGGTGCTCGCGCAGCCTCGCCGGTCCGAGCACGGCGCCGCCCTGGCTGCCCAGCGACTTCGACAGGGTCGCGGTGACGACGACGTTCGGGTGACCGGCCAGCCCCGCGCCGGTCACCAGGCCCGGCCCGTGCACGCCCAGGCCGTGCGCCTCGTCGACCACGAGCAGTGCGTCGTACGACGCGCACAGCTCGGCTAGCTCCGTCAGCGGCGCCGCGTCGCCGAGGACCGAGTAGACCGACTCGGCGAGCACCAGGGTGCGGTCGCCGCTCGATGTCTCGAGCGCCTCCCGGACCGCCTCGACGTCGCTGTGCGGCGTGACGGTGAGCCGCGCCCTCGACAGCCGGGCCGCGTCGACGAGGGAGGCGTGGATGTGGGCGTCGGAGACCACGTGCGCGGTGCGGTCGGCCAGGGCGGTGACGACCGCGAGGTTGGCGGCGTAGCCGGACGACAGCACCAGGGCCGACGGCTGTCCGAGGTAGTCGGCCAGCTCGGCCTCGAGCTCCGCGTGGAGCTCGAGCGTGCCGCTGACCAGGCGGGAGGCACCGGCTCCGCCTCCCCAGGTGAGCGCGGCGTCGGCAGCGGCCTGCCGGACCTCGGGGTGGCGCGAGAGCCCGAGGTAGTCGTTGCCCGCCAGGTCGATGATCGGGTCGACGGCGGGCCGCGGACTGAGGCGCCGGGTCAGCCCGGCCTCCTCGCGGGCCGCGGCCTCCTCGGCCAGCCACTCGCTCCAGGTCATCCCGCCTTCACCGCCTCGGTGATGCCGTGGAGGAGCCGGTCGAGCTCCTCGTCGGCGATGACGTAGGGCGGCATCGTGTAGATCAGGTCCCGGAAGGGACGCAGCCACACTCCGGCCGCCACGGCGGCGTCGGTCGCGGCGACGACGTCGACGGGGTGATCGAGCTGGACCACGCCGACCGCTCCGACGGTGCGGACGTCCTTCACGCCGGGGAGCTCCTGGAGCGGCTCGAGCCCGGTGGCGAGCCGCTCGTTGATCGAGGCCACTCGCGACGGCCAGTCGCTCGCGAGGAGCAGGTCGATCGAGGCCGTGGCGACCGCGCAGGCCATCGGGTTCCCCATGAACGTCGGGCCGTGCATGACGACGCCCGACTCCGACCCCGAGATGCCCCGCGCGACCGCGTCCTTCGTCAGGACGGCGGCGAGCGAGAGGTAGCCACCGGTCAGCGCCTTGCCCAGGCACAGGATGTCGGGGGTCACCAGCTCGCTGACGAACAGGTGGCCGGTGCGCCCGAACCCGGTGGCGATCTCGTCGAAGATCAGCAGGAGCCCGTGCTCGTCAGCGAGGTCGCGCATGACCCGGAGGCACTCGGAGTCGTAGTGCCTCATGCCCCCGGCTCCCTGGAGCAGCGGTTCCACGATGATCGCGGCCAGCTCGTCGCGGCGACGGACGACCTGACGCTCGAGTGCGAGCATCCAGCTCTCGAGGTGGCCGGTGCCGGCGCCCGCCCGGGGCGGGACCTGTGCGAACACCTGCTCGGGCAGGAGGCCGCTCCACATCGTGTGCATCCCGCCGTCCGGATCGGTGACGCTCATCGGGTGGAACGTGTCGCCGTGGTAACCGCCCCTGACGGTCAGCAGCTTCCGGCGCTCCGGACGACCGATCCCACGCTGGTACTGGAGCGCCATCTTGACGGCGACCTCGACCGACACCGAGCCGGAGTCGGCGAGGAACACGCGCTCCAGCCCGGTGGGGGTGACGTCGACGAGCCGGCGTCCGAGCGTGACTGCGGGCTCATGCGTCAGGCCGCCGAACATCACGTGGCTGAAGCGCTCCACCTGGTCGCGCACCGCGGCGTCGAGCACCGGGTGCCGGTAGCCGTGGATGGCGGCCCACCACGACGACATGCCGTCGACGACCCACCGGCCGTCGACCTCGAGCTCGCAACCGCGGGCGCCCGTCACGAGCCGCACCGGGGCCGGCTCGGTCATGGAGGTGTAGGGGTGCCAGAGGTGCTCGCGGTCGAAGGCGAGGGTCTCGAGACGGCCGCGGGCGGCCTCCTCGACCACCGCCTGTGCCTTGCGCACGGTCCGGTTACGCGTTCGCGGGGACCTCGGTGCCGGCGCCGCGGTGCCGGATCGCCGGGTCGTGGGTCTCGACCGGCTCGACCACCGGAGAGCCGACGAGCGCGTCCTCGGCGCCGAGGATCACGAAGCCGTTGTCGCGGATCATCTCGATGTCGGACTTGGCGTCCTGGCCCTCGGAGGTCAGGTAGTCGCCGAGGAAGATCGAGTTGGCCACCTGCAGCGCCATCGCCTGCAGCGAGCGGAGGTGCATCTCGCGGCCGCCGGCGATCCGGACCTCCTTGTCGGGGCAGACGAAGCGCGCCATCGCGAGGATGCGCAGGCAGCGCCCGGGGGTGAGCTCCCAGGTGTTCTCGTACGGCGTGCCGTCGAACGGCATCAGGAAGTTCACCGGGATCGAGTCGGCGTCGAGAGCCTTCAGCGCGAAGAGCGCCTCGACGAGCTGCTCGTCGGTCTCGCCGAGCCCGGCGATCAGCCCGGAGCAGGGGGAGAGACCGGCCGACTTGGCCTTGCCGATGGTCTCGACCCGGTCCTCGTAGGTGTGGGTCTGGACGATGTTGTCGTGGTGGGACTCGGCGGTGTTGATGTTGTGGTTGTAGGCGTCCACGCCGGCCGTCTTGAGGCGCTCGGCCTGGCCGTCCTTGAGCAGGCCGAGGCAGGCGCACACCTCGACGTCGGGGTACTCCGCCTTCAGCGCCTCGGTCATCTCGGTGACCTTGTCGATGTCGCGGTCCGACGGCCCGCGGCCCGACGACACCATGCAGACGCGGGTCGCGCCGCCGGCGAGGCCGGCGCCGGCCTGCTTGAGCGTCTCGTCCTTGGACAGCCACGAGTACTTGAGGATCGGTGCCTGCGACCCGAGCGCCTGGCTGCAGTAGTTGCAGTTCTCGGGGCAGAGGCCCGACTTCAGGTTGACGAGGTAGTTGACCTTCACCGTGTTGCCGAAGTGCGCGCGGCGGAGCCGGCTCGCCGCGGCGACGAGGTCCATCAGCTCGCTGTCGTCGGCCCTGAGCACTGCGAGCGCGTCCTGCTCGGTCGCCTCGCCTCCCTCGAGGACGCGGGTGGCGATCTGGTCGAACGGCGCGCTCATGGGGCTCCTCGGCACGGTAAGTTGAACGGTGTTCAGGTAACGATAAGGGGTCCGCGAGGGGGTGTCACGTGCGCTACCGCCGTTCGGACGTCGTCGAGCGCGCGATCGCCGTGCTCGACGAGACCGGGCTGGAGGACCTCTCGATGCGCCGGATCGCCGCCGACCTCGGGGTGCAGGTGGGCGCGCTCTACCACCACTTCGACAACAAGGCGGCGCTGCTCGCCGCGGTCGCCGAGGAGATCCTCAGGCGGGGCCGCCGGCCCGCGGAGATCGCCGCCTGGGACGCCGAGCTCCAGCTGCTGTGCGTGGAGCTGCGCGACGCCATGCGCCGCCACCGGGACGGCGCCGCGCTCATCTCCCGGGTGCACCGGAGTGACGCCGGTGCGCTGGAGCTGCCGCTGCGCTCCGCGCTCGAACGCGGCGGCGCGGACGCGGAGATCGCGCGGCTGGGCGCCCGCACCCTGGTGCGGTTCGTGCTGTCCCACGAGGACGACAGCGACCGCGACTTCGCGGCCGGGCTGGGCCTTCTGCTGGACGGCCTCCGCCACCGCCGTGGTTCGATGGAGACACAGCACTGAAACTTCCGGGAGGCACAGTGGAGGACATGGCGACGAAACGCGTGACGGTCGTGCTGTTCGGGGCGACGGGAGACCTGTCGCGACGCAAGCTCCTCCCGGGGCTGCTCCACCTCTTCGAGAGCGGGCTGCTGCAGGACATCCAGGTCGTGGGCACCTCGCTCGACGAGCACACCACCGAGTCGTTCGTGGAGCTCGCGCACGAGGCGGTCGCGGAGCACGGTGACGACGCCGACATGAAGGCGTGGTCGGAGTTCTCCGAGCGGCTGCACTGGGCGCCGGGCGCCGAGGGCGCGGCCGGGCTCCGAGCCGCGGTCGAGAAGGCCGAGACGGACTGGGACGGCGACAACGTGCGCCTCCACTACCTCAGTGTCCCTCCGAAGGCCGCCCTCGCGGTGGTCTCGATGCTCGAGGAGGCCGACCTCGCCAAGGGCAGCCGGATCGTGATGGAGAAGCCGTTCGGCGTCGACCTCGCGTCAGCGGTCGACCTCAACTCCAAGCTGCACAGGGTGTTCGACGAGTCGCAGATCTACCGGATCGACCACTTCCTCGGGAAGGAGGCGGCCCAGAACATCCTGGCGTTCCGCTTCGGCAACGGCCTGTTCGAGCCGATCTGGCACCGCAACCACATCGACCACATCCAGATCGACGTGCCCGAGGAGCTCGGTCTGGAGCAGCGCGCCAGCTTCTACGAGGCGACCGGCGCCTACAAGGACATGGTGGTCACGCACCTGTTCCAGGTGCTCGCCTTCATCGCGCTCGAGCCGCCGACGTCGCTCTCGCCGGACGCGATCAACGAGGAGAAGAACAAGGTCTTCCGGTCGATGCTCCCGATCGACCCCGCGTGCGTCGTCCGTGGCCAGTACCAGGGCTACCGCGACATCGAGGGCGTCGCGCCGGAGTCGGAGACCGAGACCTTCATCGCCCTCAAGTGCTTCATCGACAACTGGCGGTGGGCGGGCGTGCCGTTCTACCTGCGCACCGGCAAGCGGATGGCCGAAGGGGCGCGGATCATCTCGATCGCGTTCAAGGAGCCGCCGCGGTCGATGTTCCCGAAGAACTCCGGCGTCGGCGACTACGGCCCCGACCACCTCACCTTCGACCTCGCCGACCGGGCGAAGATGTCTCTGTCCTTCTACGGCAAGCGCCCCGGCCCCGGCATGAAGCTCGACAAGCTGTCGATGCAGTTCGCGATGCAGGACACCACCTGGGCGGGGTCGGTGCTTGAGGCCTACGAGCGGCTGATCTACGACGCCGCCCGCGGCGACCGGACCCTCTTCAGCTCCGCCGAGGGCATCGAACGGCTCTGGGAGATCTCGACCCCGCTCCTCGAGAACCCGCCGATCGTCCGGCCCTACCGGCAGGGCAGCTGGGGACCGAACCAGATCCACCAGCTCGTAGCCCCTTACGCCTGGCGGCTGCCCTTCGAGCGGCGGTGGCGCGACCCCAACACGATGGGCTGACCCCCTCGGTCGTCGAGCAGGCCGCCATTGGTCGTCGAGGAGGAACCGAGCGCCGTCCGGTCGTCGAGTAGGCCGAGCGCTCTGGCGCGAGGTCGTATCGAGACGCGGTGCGATCACTGCGGCCTTGCGGCTGTGGGTGGTGGCGACCGCCGCTATCGGTCGTCGAGTAGGCCGAGCGCTCTGGCGCGAGGTCGTATCGAGACGCCGTGCCTCTGCCCGCGACCTCCGGCTGTGGGTTGTTGCGATCGAAAGTGCTTTGGACGGAGCGAGGAGGGCGGGTGGGCGCCCTTGTTTCCCGGCCGGCGGGCCCCAGATTCCCTCGAGTAGATCGCGTACAACCCTTGCTGTTCGAACACTTGTTCGATAGACTGAGCGCATGACTTCTCCCGGAGCGCTCGAGACGGCGACCGCCGTCCTCGACCACGCCCGGGAACTTGCCGAGGTCCCATGGGACCAGCTCACCGGCTCCGAGGCGGTACAGGCCGCCGCTGCCCTCGCCCAGGTCAAGGCG
>NZ_QGDD01000012.1 GCF_003160695.1 Nocardioides silvaticus | reverse complement strand
AACAGAGTTACGGCGGCCATAGCGACAGGGAAACACCCGGACCCATCCCGAACCCGGAAGTTAAGCCTGCCAGCGCCGATGGTACTGCAACCGAGAGGCTGTGGGAGAGTAGGACGCCGCCGGACATATCTTCAGTAGAGGCCACCTTCGGGTGGCCTCTACTCTATTTACCAACACTTCCCATCTGAAGAGAGTGAGTCGTCGTGGCAGAGCAACGACGGAGCAAGCCCGGCGCGTCCGGCTCCGGGCGCGCCGGCGGAGCGCGCCGCACGTCCGGCCAGGGTCGACCCGACCGCCGGGGCAAGGGCGGCGACCGCCCGCGGACCAGTCGGCCCAAGCCGACCGAGGCCGAGCGGACCGACGCTCAGAAGGTGTACGACGGCCCGCCCCTCCCAGACGACATCACCGGCAAGGAGCTCTCTCCCGACGTGCGGGCGCAGCTGCGCAGCCTTCCCGAGAAGCTGTCGCAGCGGGTGGCCCGCCACCTGGCGGCGGCCGGCGTCCTCATCGACGACGAGCCGGAGGTCGCCTACCAGCACACGCTCGCCGCCCGCAGCCGTGCGCCGCGTCTCGCTGTCGTGCGGGAAGCGACCGGGGAGGCGGCGTACGCCGCAGGGCACTACGCCGAGGCCCTCGCCGAGCTCCGCGCCGCGAAGCGGATGAACGGCGCGACGGCGTACCTGCCGATCATGGCCGACTGCCACCGTGCACTCGGCAACGCGAAGCGTGCTCTCGAGCTCGCCAAGAGCCCGTCGGTGGCGCGGTTCCCCGCCGAGGCGAAGGCGGAGATGACGATCGTCGAGGCGGGGGCCCGTCGTGACCTCGGTCAGATGGACGCGGCGCTGCGCACGCTCGAGCTCGCTCCGATCAACAGCAAGAGCCGGGAGCCGTGGGTCGTGCGGCTGCGCTACGCCTACGCCGACACGCTCGAGCAGGCGGGCAGGGAGCGGGACGCGCTGAGCTGGTTCCACCGCACGAACGCGATCGACGCCGACGAGATCACCGACGCGGCCGACCGGGCCGCTGCGCTCGAGCGGCGCGTCACGGACTGAGGGCGAGAGTCAGGCGGGATCGTTCTTCCCGTCCCGCTTCTCCTCCTTGTTCCCTTCGCCGTCCTCGTCCTTCTTGTCCCGCTTCTCCTCGGGCTCGCTCTCGGGGCGCTCGGTGGTCGTGTCCTCGGGCTCCTCGACGACGGTGCCGGGCTGGTGGTCGGCGAAGCTGAGCGTGGCGCCTTCCAGCCCGGCGTCCTGGTCGCCCCAGCGGATGCCGTCGCGGTACGAGATCCGCAGGCGGCCGATCTCGACGTCGGCGGGTTCGGAGGCGGTGACGACCAGCACGATCGAGTCGCCGGCCGTGAACTCCTGGTCCTTGGGGTCCTCGAGCTCCGGGCACCAGCCGCTCGGGTCCGTGGTGACGCTCAGCGACCCGCCCCGGCACAGCTGAGGAGTGACCTCGACGTCGCCGTCCGCCTCGACGTCGACCTCGATGTCGGTGATCGTGATGGTCCTGTCGAACCCGTCGCCGACGGCGAACATGCCGACGTAGAGCGGCTGGTCGACCACGCCGGCGCCGTCCGCGCTGCGGTCCGTGGTCGGCAGGTCGTCGGGGGTCCGGAGGAACCAGATCAACCAGCCGACGGCGACCGCCAGGGTCGCCAGGATGACGAGGATCCGCCACAGCTTGGAGCGCTTCTCGGGCTTCTGGCGCCGCGGCACTTCAAGCGAGCTGGAGGACATGCTCGAACCTTAGATGACACCGCCGCGCTCCCGAGGCTCATGTCAGACTCTGCGACATGTTGCGCCACGAGCACCCCCGCCGGCCCACGTTGGAGGGCAACGTCGCGGTCCGCGACGGGCGTCGGCTGAGCTTCGCCGAGTACGGGTCGCACACCGGTCCCGCGATCGTCTGGATGCACGGCACGCCGGGTGCTCGCCGCCAGATCCCGCTGGACGCACGGGCCTACGCCGAGGAGCACGGCCTGCGCATCATCGGCATCGACCGTCCCGGCATCGGCTCGTCGACGCCGTACCTCTACCCGGACCTCCTCGACTGGACAGAGGACCTGGCGCTGCTGCTCGACACCCTGGGCATCGACCACGTCCGGATCATCGGACTGTCCGGCGGCGGACCGTACGCCCTGGCTGCGGGAGCCGGGCTCCCGGAGCGGGTCAGGGGCGTCGGCGCCCTGGGCGGGGTCGCCCCCACCCGGGGTCCGGACGCCGTCGACGGTGGGCCGATCCAGCTCGCCGTTCGTCTTGCACCGCTGCTGTCCGCCGGACGGGTGCCGCTCGGCGTGGTGCTGACCACCGCCATTCGGGCGGTCAAGCCGCTCGCCGGCGCTGGTCTCGACCTCTACGCGATGGTGCAGCCGCCGGGGGACAAGAACCTGCTGTCGCGGCCGGAGTTCAAGGCGATGTTCCTCGACGACCTGCTCAACGGCAGTCGGTTCCAGACCTCGGCGCCGCTGGCAGACCTGGTGCTCTTCACCCGCGAGTGGGGCTTCCACCTCGCCGACGTGAAGGTGCCGGTGCGCTGGTGGCACGGCGACGCCGACCACATCGTCCCGTTCCGGCACGGCCAGCACGTGGTCGACCGACTCCCGGACGCGACCATGTCGATCATCGACGGCGAGAGCCACCTCGGCGGCCTCGGCATCGCCGCGGCGGTGCTGAGCGAGCTGATGTCCCTGCACGCCGTGTGACCGGACGACTCGACGCTCGCCCGCCGAAAAGGTGGTTTCTGAGCGCAACATGAGCCACAATGGGTCCCACAACTACACAGTTGTCACTTCGATGCTCGCGCAGATCGACCTGACTCCGAAGAGACCGCTGGGGAAGGCGTATCTCGCGCCGGAGGAAAGGTAGATCGGGGAGTGCCGTGGTGACCGCAAGCAACAGTGCAACCAGGGGCGTGTTCTACGTCCACTCTGCGCCGTCCGCGTTGTGCCCTCACGTCGAGTGGGCCGTGGGCGGCGTGCTCGGTGCGCCCGTCAACCCGCACTGGACCCCGCAGCCGGCGCAGTCGGGGACCTTCCGGTGCGAGTTCTCGTGGACGGGCAAGCCCGGCTCCGCCGCCGCGATCGCCTCGGCGCTGCGCGGCTGGCTCCACCTCCGCTTCGAGGTGACCGAGGAGCCCACGTCCTCGACCGAGGGTGCCCGCTTCTCCTCCACCCCGGACCTCGGCGTCTTCCACGCCGTCACCGGGATCCACGGCGACATCATGATCCCCGAGGACCGGCTCAAGGCCGCCGTCGTCAAGGCCGCGCTCGGCGAGACGACTCTCGAGAACGAGATCGACAAGCTCCTCGGCAAGCCCTGGGACGACGAGCTGGAGACGTTCCGCCACGCGGGCGAGGGCGCTCCGGTCCGCTGGCTGCACCAGGTCGTGTAGGGCGTCGGCCTACCAGGTCGAGTAGGCGCCGCGGCTGAGGGACGAAGCCGCGATGCGTTGACGTGCCCGCCAACGTTAGGAACGGCCGACGGGGCGGTTGCGGCGTCTCGATATGCCCTCGCGCCAGAGCGCTCGGGCTACTCGACGACCGAGGCGGCGCGGGCTACTCGACGACCGAGGGCGGCTCGGACTGCTCGACGACCGATGTCAGAG
This sequence comes from Nocardioides silvaticus, assembly GCF_003160695.1. Classification (GTDB taxonomy): domain Bacteria; phylum Actinomycetota; class Actinomycetes; order Propionibacteriales; family Nocardioidaceae; genus Nocardioides; species Nocardioides silvaticus. Next base: position 97,200 of record NZ_QGDD01000012.1, on the reverse strand, counting down.
CGGGATGTTGCCGTGCTTGCCGCGGCGGACGCCCTGCGTCTGGACGGCGTCGGCGATGGCCTGGGCGATCGCGGAGCGGGTGGCGGACGGCTCGACGACCTCGTCGACGACGCCGATCTCGACGGCCTTGTCGACACCGCCGGCGATGCGCTCGTGCTCGGCGGCGAGCTCCGCCTCGACCCGCGGGCGGATCTCGACCGAGACCTCGGCGAGCTTGCGCCGGTGCAGGATCCGGACCGCGGCGAGGGCGCCCATCACGGCCACCTCGGCGCCAGGCCAGGCGAACACCTTGGTGGCGCCGATCGCGCGTGAGTTCATGGCGATGTAGGCGCCGCCGTAGGTCTTGCGGGTGACTAGCGTGACCCGGGGAACCACGCACTCGCCGAAGGCATGGAGCAGCTTCGCGCCTCGGCGTACGACGCCGTCCCACTCCTGCCCGACTCCGGGGAGGTAGCCGGGCACGTCGACCACCACGACCAGCGGGATTCCGAACGCGTCGCACATGCGGACGAACCGGGATGCCTTCTCGGCCGAGAGCGAGTCGAGACAGCCGCCGAGGCGCAGCGGGTTGTTGGCCACGACGCCGACCGTGCGGCCGCCGAGCCGACCGAGGGCGGTGACGATGTTGGGGGCCCAACGCTCGTGCAGCTCGAGCATGGTGCCCTCGTCGAGCAGGCCGTCGAGCAGCGGGTGCACGTCGTAGGCGCGTTTGGTGTTGTCGGGCAGGTGGTGCGCGAGGTCGCGCTCCTCGACGGTGTCCAGGAGCATGCTGCCCTGGGCGCCGAGCAGGTGCGCGAGGTCGCGGGCCCGCTGGAGAGCATCGGCCTCGGACTCGGTGATGACGTGCACGACACCGGAGCGGCGGCCGTGTGGCTCGGGGCCACCGAGGCGGAGCATGTCGACGTCCTCGCCGGTCACCGACCGGACCACCTCGGGGCCGGTGACGAAGATCCGGCCCTCGGGACCGAGGATCACGACGTCGGTGAGCGCGGGGCCGTACGCGGCGCCGCCGGCAGCGGGGCCGAGGACCACCGAGATCTGCGGGATGACACCGGATGCCTGGGTCATCACCTGGAAGATGCGGCCGACCGCGTGCAGCGAGAGCACGCCCTCGGCGAGCCGGGCGCCACCGGAGTGCCAGAGGCCGATGATCGGCGTGCCCTCGACCAGCGCGCGATGATAGGCGTCGACGACGACCCTGCAGCCCTCGTCGCCCATCGCTCCGCCCATGACGGTCGCGTCGGAGCAGAACGCCACCACGCGGGTGCCGTCGACGGTGCCGAGCGCGGCGAGCATGCCGGACTCGTCGTCGGGGCTGATCAGCTCGAGCGATCCCTCGTCGAGGAGTGCGGTGAGCCGGTGGACCGGGTTGCGCGGGTCCTCGGAGCGGGGGAGCTTCGCGGGCTTGGCGGGAACGTCCGTGCGGTGGTCGAGCGCGGTCATCGAAGCTGGTGTCCTAACCGACTGAGCCGAAGGCCACGGCCACGTTGGCGCCGCCGAAGCCGAAGGAGTTGTTGAGCGCGACGATGTCGCCCAGCGGGAGGTCCCGCGGCTTCGTCGCGATGTCGAGCTCGACGGCAGGGTCGAGGTCGTCGAGGTTGATCGTCGGCGGCGCGAGCCGGTGGTGCAGCGCCAGGATGGTCGCGACCGCCTCGAGGGCTCCGGCGCCGCCGAGCAGGTGCCCGGTCATCGACTTGGTGCCGCTCACGATCACATCGGTCGCGTGCCCGCCGAGGGTGGCGTGCAGCATCAGCGCCTCGGCGACGTCGCCCTGCGGGGTGGACGTTGCGTGGGCGTTGACGTGGGCGACGTCAGCCGGGTCGATGTCGCCGTCAGCGAGCGCCCGCAGGATCGCCCGGCTTCCGCCGCGACCCTCGGGGTCGGGCTGGGCGATGTCGTGGGAGTCGGCGGTAATGCCGGCGCCGAGCACCTCGGCGTAGATCCGGGCGCCGCGGGCCTTGGCGTGCTCCTCGGACTCCAGCACGAGCGCGCCGGCGCCCTCGCCGAGCACGAAGCCGTCACGACCGGTGTCCCAGGGGCGGGACACGGTGGCCGGGTCGCCCGGGTTCTTGGAGAGCGCCATCATGTTGGCGAACGCGGCGATCGGCAGCGGGTGGATGGCTGCCTCGGTGCCGCCGGCCACGACGATGTCGGCCCGGCCGAGCCGGATCTGGTCGGCGGCCAGGGCGATCGCCTCGTTGCCCGACGCGCACGCCGAGACCGGGGTGTTGACCGCGGCTCGCGCGCCGATCTCGAGGCTGATGGTCGCCGCGGGGGCGTTGGCCATCAGCATCGGCACGGAGAGCGGCGAGACCCGGCGCGGGCCCTTCTCGAGCATCGCGTCGTAGTTGCTCAACAGCGTGTGCACGCCGCCGATCCCGGACGCCATCGCGACGCCGATCCGGTCGCCGTCCAGCTCGTCGGCCGCCTGCGCGGCGTCGAGCCCGGAGTCCTTCCAGGCCTCGGTCGCCGCGATCAGGGCGAACTGCGAGGACCGGTCCAGCCGCCGCGCGCGCACGCGTTCCAGCACGTCGCTCGGCTCGACCGCGGCCGTGCCGGCGATGCCGACCGGCAGCTCGGCGGCCAGGCCGGACTCGACCCAGGGCGCGAATCCCGGCGAGTCGGCCAGGCGTCGAACGCCGGAGCGTCCGGCGACCATGCCGTCCCAGGTGTCGGTTGCGTTCCCGCCGACCGGGTTCGTCGTACCGATCCCGGTGACGACGACGCGCGTCCTGTTCGTCTGTCCGGTCATCGCAGCTCGTTGTCCGATCTGGGTGTGGTTCACGCCGCCTGGGCGCGCTCGATGTAGGCGACGGCGTCGCCGACGGTCTTGAGGTTCTTGACCTCGTCGTCCGGGATCGTGACGCCGAACTTCTCCTCGGCCTCGACGACGACCTCGACCATCGAGAGGGAGTCCACGTCGAGGTCGTCCACGAAGGACTTGTCGAGCTGGACGTCGTCGGCGTCGACGCCGGCGACCTCGTTGACGATGTCGGCGAGGGCGGCGCGGATCTCTTCGGTGCTCATCTGCTCTCCTGCTTCATTACGGGGTGGTGGGGGATGGGGATCGGGGGGGCTCACGGGATGGTGACGACCTGGGCCGCGTAGGCCAGGCCGGCACCGAACGCGATCAGCAGGGCGACGTCGCCCGACTTCGCGTCGCCGTCGCGGATCATCCGCTCGAGGGCGAGCGGGACCGAGGCGGCGGAGGTGTTGCCGGCGTCGATGATGTCGCGGGCGATCCGCACGGTGCTCGGGAGCTTCATCGCCCGGGCCATGGCGTCGGTGATGCGGTTGTTCGCCTGGTGGGGCACGAAGCAGTCGAGGTCGTCGACCGTGAGGCCGGCGCGGTCCAGGGCCTGCTGGGCGACCTTGGCCATCGAGAACGCGGCCCAGCGGAAGACCTCGTTGCCCCGCATGACCAGGTGCGGGATCTCGGGAGCCTCGGCGGCGATCGCGTCGCGCCAGTCCTCGCGCTGGCGGATCAGGTCGTACTGCTCGCCGTCGGAGCCCCAGACGACGGGGCCGATCGCCGGGGTGTCGGACGGCCCCACGACCGCGGCGCCCGCGCCGTCGGCGAAGATGAAGGCGGTCCCGCGGTCGGTCGGGCTGGTGATGTCGGAGAGCCGCTCGACACCGATGACGACGACGTGGCGGGCGCTCCCGCCGCGCACCAGGTCGGAGGCGAGGGCGATGCCGTGGCAGAAGCCGGCGCAGGCGGCGGAGATGTCGAACGCCGCGGCCTGGTCGGTGCCGAGCTCGTGGGCGATCGCGGTGGCGGCCGACGGGGTCTGGAGCAGGTGGCTGACGGTCGCGACGACCACGCAGTCGACCTGGCGTGCGTCGACACGGGCGGCCGCGAGCGCGTCGCGGGCGGCGGCCACCGACATCGAGACAACGGTCTCGGAGTCGTCGGCGATGTGCCGGGTCTTGATGCCGGACCGTTGCTGGATCCACTCGTCGCTGGAGTCGATCGCATCGACGATCTCGGAGTTGGGCACGACCCGGGCGGGTCGGTAGGCGCCGATCCCCAGGATCCCGGCGTACGACGCGCCCTGCTCGATCAGCAGCGGTCGGGCTGCGGGACTCACGCCGACGCGCCTTCGGGGTGGAGCCGGAGCAGCGGCTGCCCCGGCGCCACCAGGTCGCCGTCCTCGACCAGCCACTCCACGACCTGACCCCCGTGCGCGGAGGTGACCGCGATCCGATCACGCAGGCTGGCGACGTCACCGATCGTCACGCCCGGGGCCAGGAGGTCTGCGTCGGCGGCCTGCTCGTCGCGGTGGAAGACGCCCTTGACGGGCGAGACGACCATCCGCCAGGTCGGAGCGGTCTCGATCGGCGAGGACTCGCCGTGCTTGTCGCAGAACTCGCGGGCCGCGTCGAGCTGGTCGGGGGAGTCGAGCGCGAACGTCTCGACGTCCATGCCGAGGGTGCGGAAGTAGCGCTTGGCGATGCCGGTCAGCGTACCCGCCGGAGGCATCTCCAGGATCCCGGTGACGCCGAGGTCGGCCATCGACTCCAGGCACAGGTCCCACCGGACCGGGCGGGCGATCTGGCCGACGATCCGGCTCAGGACCTCGGCTCCGTCGTGCACGACGCTGCCGTCGCGATTGGAGATGAACCGGGTGCGGGGATCGTGCACCGAGACGGAGCGGGCCAGCCCGGCGACGTGGTCGACGGCCGGGGCCATGTGCTCGGAGTGGAACGCGCCGGCGACCGGGAGCGGACGGAGCTTGGCCTTGGCCGGCGGGTCGGCGGCGAACGCCTCGAGCTGCTCGAGCGTGCCTGCGGCGACGATCTGGCCGGGCCCGTTGTCGTTGGCGGCGACCAGGCCGTGGCGCTCGAGCGTGGCGAGCACCTCCTCGCGGTCGCCGCCGAGCACCGCAGTCATGCCGGTCGGGGTGACCGCGGCAGCCTCGGCCATGGCCAGGCCGCGCTCGCGGACGAGGACCATCGCCTGCTCGGCGCTGATCACGCGGGCGCCGGTCGCAGCTGCGATCTCACCGACGCTGTGGCCGGCGACGGCGCCGAGCCGGGTGTAGGCGTCGGCGGGGTGCGGGAACAGCTCCAGCGCGGTGACCAGGGTGGAGGCGACCAGCAGCGGCTGGGCGATCCGGGTGTCCTTGATGTCCTCCTCGCCGGCCTCGGTCCCGTAGTGGGCGAGGTCGATGCCGGCGACCTTCGACAACCAGTCGAACCGCGCGGCGAATTGGGGGTCCTCCAGCCACGGACGGAGGAAGCCGGGGGTCTGTGCCCCCTGCCCGGGAGCCACGATGACGAGCACACCCCTAATCTGCCTCGCCGGCGCCCCGGACCGCGCCTCCGGCACTCACGAACTCGCCCGGAGCGCTTTGTGAGATCCCTACAAACGACCGAGGATCAGCGCCAGCTGCAGCGTGAGCGCGTCGCGCGGCCGGGAGGGGGTCAGGCCGGTCAGGTCGGCGATCTGGCCCAGTCGGTAGCGCACCGTGTTGGGGTGCACGAAGAGGGCCCGTGCGGTCGGCTCGATCGCCGCCCCGTGGGCGAAGTACGCCGACAGCGTCTCCACCAGCGTCCCGCGCGCCTGCGCGAGCGGCTCGTAGACCTGCTCGACGGCCTCGATGCTCGCCCACTCGTCCCCGGCCAGGATCCGCTCGGGGAGCAGGTCGTCGCTGAGCACCGGTCTTGGTGCTTCCGGCCAGCCGCCGGCGGCGCGGAGAGCCGCGGCCGCCGCTTGAGCGGAGAGGTAGGCGTGGCCGAGGTCGGCCGCTACCGGGCCCACCACGACCGGTCCGTCGCCGAACAGGTCGACGATCGCGCCGGCCGCCTTCTCCCGGTCGGTGACACCACCGAGGATCACGACCAGCCGGTGGCCCTGTACCGCGCCGAGGGCGTCCATGCCCGCGCCCCGCGCCGCGTCGCGCACGGCGTCCACGACCCCGCCCTCCGTCTGGCCGGCCGGCACCGCGCCGAGCACCACGGCGACATCACCCCGGGCACCCCAGCCGACCGCGCTCGCCCGTGAGAGCACGTCGTCGTCGGTCTCGTCCCGCAGCACGGCGTCGACGACCAGCGCCTCTAACCGGGCGTCCCAGGCGCCGCGCACCTCCGCGGCCCGGGCATAGACCTCGGCCGTCGCGAACGCGGCCTCGCGTGCGTAGCGGAGCACGGCGTCGTGCACGTCGTCGAGGTCCTCGGGGTCCACGATCGTGTCGAGGTTCTGCTCCACGACCTCGATGCTCAGCCGGATCAGGTCGACGGTCTGGTGCAGCGTGATCGTGCCTGCCAGGGACCGCGGGGCGGCGCCGAAGAGCGTCGGCTCGCGCACCTGGCTGAAGGACAACGAGGCGTTGTCGCGCTTGTACCAGTCGATGAAGTCCTTGATGCCGGCCTGGACGATGAGCCCGATCCACGACCGCTCCTCGGCGCTGAGCTCTGCGAACCAGGGGAGGTCGGTCTCCATCCGCTGCGCGGCCGCGGTGCTGAGCCGACCGGACGCGCCGCGGAGCCGGCGCACCGCCTGCGCCCGCGGGTTGGAGGGTCGGGTCACCACGGCGTCAGCCTACGGCGCGGGCGCGTCACCAGGGATTTACACGAGGGGGCGGTCGGCGGGCCCGACCGGCGTGGTTGAATCGCTGGTCCAGCCTGGTCCAGCAGGGAGGACGCCCCGTGCCGAACGCAGCTCCACCGCCGTTCGACGTCGAGTACGTCACCATTCACGGCAAGCGCCGGGCGTTCATCAAGACCGGTTCGGGACCTGCGGTGCTGCTCCTGCACGGCCTCGCCTGCGACCGGACCACGTGGGACCGGGTGATCCCGCTGCTCGCGGAGAAGTACACGGTCATCGCGCCGGACCTGCTCGGCCACGGCCTGTCCGACAAGCCGCGTGCCGACTACACGCTCGGCGGCTACGCCAACGGGATGCGCGACCTGCTGACGGTCCTCGGCATCGACAAGGTGACGGTGGTCGGTCACAGCTTCGGCGGCGGAGTGGCGCTCCAGTTCGCCTACCAGTTCCCCGAGCGGACCCAGCGGCTGATGCTGGTGTCCAGTGGTGGTCTCGGCCGCGAGGTCACTCCGCTGATCAAGCTGATCCAGGCGCCCGGCTGGGAGCAGACGATGTCGGTGCTGACGCTGCCCGGTGTCCGACACCTGGAGGCGCGGGCGCTCCGCACGTTGGCGTCGCACGGCGGACCGCTGCGCCGCTACACCCGCGACCTCGAGGAGGTCGCCTGCATCGTCGAGTCGTGGGCAGACCGCCGTACCCGGTTCGCGATCCGCCACCTGGTGCGCGCGGTCATCGACTGGCGCGGCCAGATCGTCACGATGGCCGACCGTGCCTACCTCACCGAGACGATGCCGATGGCCGTCGTGTGGGGTCGGGACGACCGCGTCCTCCCGGTCCGGCACGCGAGCAACGCGGCGGCACTCGCTCCGGGTGCGACGGTGACCGTGCTCGAGGACAGCGGCCACTTCCCGCACCGCGACCACCCCGAGGAGCTCGCCCGGCTGCTCGACGAGTTCGTCAGCACCACGGCGCCCTCGGTCTACAGCCGATCGCGGTTCCGACGGCTCCTGCGCAACGGCTCGACGGCGAAGGCCCCGCTGGTCAGCGTCGAGACCGCCTGAAGCCTCAGGCGTCGCCGCCCTCCTGCAGCACGCCGGCCACTGCCGTCGGGTCGTCGATGCGGTACTGCGTGAACGCCTTCTCCACCAGGGTCGGGTCGATCTCGCCGGCGTCCGCGAGCGCCTGCAGCGCCTGGACGACCACCGACTGCGCGTCGATGCGGAAGAACCGGCGCGCAGCGGGGCGGGTGTCGGCGAAGCCGAACCCGTCGGCGCCCAGCACCCGGTAGTCCTCCGGCACCCAGCGCGCGATCTGCAGCGGCACGGCACGCATGTAGTCCGACACCGCCACCACCGGGCCCTCGGAGCCGGTCAGCCGTTCGGTGACGTACGGCGTGCGCGGGGTCTCCGTCGGGTGGAGAAGGCTCCACTCCTCGGCCGCCACGGCGTCGCGCGCGAGCTCGTTCCACGAGGTGACCGACCACAGGTCCGCCACGACGCCCCAGTCGTCGCGCAGCAGCCGGGCGGCGTCCTGGATCCAGGGCAGGCCCACGCCCGAGGCCAGCAGCCGCACCCGCGGACCGTCGCCCTCACCGGTGGCGACCTGGTGCATGCCGCGCAGGATCCCGTCGACGTCCACGCCCTCGGGCTCGGCCGGCTGGTCGACCGGCTCGTTGTAGACGGTCAGGTAGAAGATCACGTTCTCGCCCTGGCCCTCGGGCCCGCCGTCGCCGTACATCCGCTCCAGGCCGCTGCGCATGATGTGCCCGACCTCGTAGGCGAACGCCGGGTCGTAGTGCACGACCGCGGGATTGGTCGCCGCGAGCAGCGGCGAGTGTCCGTCGGCGTGCTGGAGGCCCTCGCCGGTCAGCGTGGTCCGTCCGGCGGTCGCACCGATCAGGAAGCCGCGCGCCAGCTGGTCGGCCATCGCCCAGATCGAGTCCCCGGTCCGCTGGAAGCCGAACATCGAGTAGAAGATGTAGAACGGGATCATGTGCTCGCCGTGGGTCGTGTACGCCGACCCGGCGGCAGTCGCCGACGCCAGCGCGCCGGCCTCGGAGATGCCCTCGTGCAGCATCTGGCCCTGCGGCGACATCTTGTAGGTGAGCAGCTGCTTGCGGTCGACGGACTCGTAGGTCTGCCCGGCCGGGTCGTAGACCTTCGCCGAGGGGAACATCGAGTCCATGCCGAACGTGCGGTACTCGTCGGGTGCGATCGGCACCAACCGGTCGCCGATGCCCGGGTCCTTCATCCAGTCCTTGAGGAGCCGGACCACGGCCATGGTGGTGGCGACCTTGTGCTTGCCGCCCCCCTGCTTGAGCTCTTGGTAGACCGCGTCGCCCGGGAGCGTCAGCCGGTTCGCGCGGACGACGCGGCGGGGGAGCGAGCCACCGAGCGAGCGCCGGCGCTCGAGCATGTACTCGATCTCCGGGGACTCCATGCCGGGGTGGAAGAACGGCGCCGCGCCGGTCTCCTCGTACGTCGTCTCGAGGTCGCGGTCGGAGATCGGCAGGTACAGCCGGTCGCGGAACTTCTTGAGGTCCGCCATCGTCAGCTTCTTCATCTGGTGCGTGGCGTTCTTGCCCTCGAGGGCGTCGATCGTCCAGCCCTTGATGGTGTGCGCCAGGATCACGGTCGGCTGCCCGGTGTGCTTGGCCGCCGCGTCGAACGCCGCGTAGACCTTGCGGTAGTCGTGGCCGCCGCGCGGCAGCTTCTCGATCTGCCGGTCGGTCATGTGCTCGACCATCTTGCGCAGCCGCGGGTCGGGCCCGAAGAAGTGCTCGCGGTTGTAGGCGCCGTCCTCGACCGAGAAGGTCTGGAACTGGCCGTCGGGCGTCTTGTTCATCTGGTTGACGAGCACGCCGTCGACGTCGCGGGCGAGCAGCTCGTCCCACTCGCGACCCCAGATCACCTTGATGACGTTCCAGCCGGCGCCCCGGAAGTTGGCCTCGAGCTCCTGGATGATCTTGCCGTTGCCGGTCACCGGGCCGTCGAGCTGCTGCAGGTTGCAGTTGATCACCCAGACCAGGTTGTCGAGCTCCTCCCGCGCAGCGATGCGCACCGCTCCGAGCGACTCGGGCTCGGCCATCTCGCCGTCGCCGAGGAACGCCCAGACCGTCTGCTCGTCGGTGGCCTTGATGCCGCGGTTGTGCAGGTAGCGGTTGAACCGCGCCTGGTAGATCGAGTTGATCGCCGTCAGGCCCATCGAGACCGTCGGGAACTCCCAGAAGTCCGGCATCAGCCGGGGGTGGGGGTACGACGGCAGGCCCGCTCCTGGTCCGTGCTGGACCTCCTGCCGGAACCGCGAGAGCTGCTGCTCGGTGAGGCGCCCCTCGAGGAACGCGCGGGCGTAGATGCCGGGGGAGCCGTGGCCCTGGATGAAGATCTGGTCGCCACCACCCGGGTGGTCCTTGCCGCGGAAGAAGTGGTTGAAGCCGACCTCGTAGAGGCTGGCCGAGGACTGGTAGGTCGCGATGTGACCGCCGACCTCGAGACCCTTCCGGTTGGCGCTCGAGACCATCACGGCGGCGTTCCAACGGATGAAGGCGCGGATCCGGCGCTCCACGTCCTCGTCCCCGGGGAACCACGGCTCGCGCTCCGGCGGGATGGTGTTGATGTAGTCGGTGCTGCGCAGCGCCGGCACGCCGACCTGCTTCTGCCGGGCGCGCTCCAGCAGGCGGAGCATGACGTAGCGGGCGCGCTCCCGTCCGCGCTCGTCGAGCAGGGCGTCGAACGAGTCGATCCAGTCCTGCGTCTCGTCGGGGTCGATGTCCGGGAGCTGGGTCGGCAACCCCTCGTGGATCACTGCCGGAGCAGGCTGGGTGGGGGTGCTGGAGCTGGAGTCTGCGTCGCCGGTCACCCAGCCATCGTGACACCTATCAGGCTGCCGGAAAATCTACCCGGCGGTAGCCGAGGGCCTTCGGCACGTGGACGGTGCTTGCATGGTCGCCCCAACTCCGCTGGACTACTCCCCACACCGGGGGACCGACCCCGGTCCAACGCACAGGACTGGAGGAACCCGTGAGCGCGACCGCGGACGGCGGGACCGATTCGAGCGGACCTGCCAACCGGCTCGGATTCAAGAAGGGCATGGTCGTCCAAGAGCTCGGGTGGGACCAGGACTCCGACGACCAGCTGCGCATCGCCATCGAGGACGTCATCGACGCCGACATGGTCGACGGCGACTACGGCAACGTGGTCGAGGCGGTGGTGCTGTGGTGGCGCAGCGACGACGGCGACCTCGTCGACGGGCTGTTCGACTCCATCACCGACCTGGTCGGTGGCGGTGTGATCTGGCTGCTGACCCCGAAGGTCGGTCGGCCGAACGCGATCGACCCTGCCGACATCGCCGAGGCGGCTCCGATCGCCGGCCTGGCCCTCACCACGACCGCCGCCGTGAGCGCCGACTGGGTGGCCACCAAGCTGGTCGCCCCCAAGACGGTCGGATGACCCGGCGTACCAACGGGTAGTTTCCCGTCCATGGGATCGACGTCCACCCGCGCGCGGGACGCAGCTGTCAGCCTGAAGACCCTCACCGCGTCCGGCATCATCCGGCCCTACGGGCCGCGCAAGCTGGCCGGCATCGCGAACTCGCTCCGGAAGTGGGGCACCAACCCGGCAGGCGGGTTCCGCGCGCTCGCCGTACGCGACCCCAACGGGATCGCGATCATCGACGAGCGCGGTGAGCTCACGTTCGAGGAGCTCCACCAGCGCTCCAACGCGCTCGCCCACGCCCTCCGGGACCGCGGCGTCAAGGAGGGCGACGGCGTCGCGGTCATGTGCCGCAACCACCGTGGGTTCATCGAGACCTCGATCGCGATCACCAAGCTCGGGGCGGACGTGCTCTACCTCAACACCGCGTTCGCCGGTCCGCAGCTCAAGGAGGTCGTCGAGCGCGAGGACCCGCGCGTCGTGGTCTACGACGAGGAGTTCAGCGACCTGCTCGACGGCGTCGACATCGACGACCGGGTGATCGGCTGGACTGACGCTGCCCCGGGTTCGCCTGAGCCTGGCCCCGACACGATCGAGGGGCTGATCCGGTCGGCGAGCTCGACAGCCGACCTGGACCCGCCGGAGCACGGCTCCCGCACCATCATCCTCACCTCCGGGACGACCGGTACGCCGAAGGGGGCGCCGCGTCCCCAGGGCGGGATCCCGGCGGCCGTCTCGCTGCTCTCGCGGATGCCGCTGAAAGCGGGCTGGACCTGTCACATCGCGGCGCCGCTCTTCCACACGTGGGGCTTCGCGCACTACCAGCTGGCGATGTTGCTGGGCACCACGATGGTGCTCACCCGCAAGTTCGAGCCCGAGAACGCACTGAAGCTGATGGCGGAGCACGAGTGCGACTCGGTCGTGGTCATCCCGGTCATGCTCCAGCGGATCCTGGCGCTGCCGGAGGAGAAGCTCGACGAGTACCGGCTGCCGCACCTCAAGGCCGTCGCGTCCTCGGGCTCAGCGCTGCCCGGGGACCTGCCGACGCAGTGGATGGACCGGTTCGGCGACAACCTGTACTCGATCTACGGGTCCACCGAGGTCGCCTGGGCGAGCATCGCCACGCCGCAGGACCTCCGTGAGGCGCCCGGGTCGGCCGGCGGCATCCCGCACGCGACGATCGTCAAGATCCTCGACCCGGACGGCAAGGAGCTGCCGGTCGGTGAGTCGGGCCGGATCTTCGTCGCCAACGACCTGCAGTTCGAGGGCTACACCGGTGGCGGCCACAAGGAGATCGTCGACGGGCTGATGTCGACCGGCGACGTGGGCCGCTTCGACGAGCACGGCCGGCTCTACGTCGAGGGCCGTGATGACGAGATGATCGTCTCCGGCGGGGAGAACGTCTTCCCGCGGGAGGTCGAGGACTGCATCCAGAACCTCGACGGGGTGGCCGAGGTCGCCGCGATCGGCGTCGACGACGACGACTACGGCAAGCGGCTGCGCGCGTTCGTGGTCTGCACCGACGGCGCCAGCCTGTCCGAGGACGACGTCAAGGGGCACGTGAAGAAGAACCTCGCCCGCTACAAGGTGCCGCGCGACGTGATCTTCCTCGACGAGCTGCCCCGCAACGCCACTGGCAAGGTCCTCAAGCGCGAGCTGGTCGACAGGGACGACTCGTGACCGACGCCGGTCTGTCACCCGGCGGAGCGGCGCCTGACTTCACCCTCCGGGACCAGTTCGGCCAGGACACCAGCCTCTCGTCGTACCGTGGGAAGAAGGCGGTGCTCCTCCTCTTCTACCCGTTCGCCTTCAGTGGCGTCTGCACCGGCGAGATGAGCGAGATCCGCACCCGGCTCGACGAGTTCCTCACCTTCGACACCGAGGTGCTGGCGATCTCCTGCGACCCCGTGTTCGCGCTGCGCGCCTGGGCCGACACCGACGGGATCAACTTCCCCCTGCTCAGCGACTTCTGGCCGCACGGCGAGGTGGCCCGCGCCTACGAGGTCTTCGACGAGAAGAAGGGCAGCCCGACGCGCTCGTCGTACGTCGTCGACCGGGACGGCAACCTCGCGTGGGCCGTCCACCACGCCTACGCCCTCGCCCGCGACCTCGACGAGCACCTCAAGCAGCTGCGCGCCGCGGCCGGCTGATGGCACCCGCGGATCAGGCGATTAGTCCTTTCGGATCATTTTTCGGGCAAGTCCTTGGCTCGCCGCGGACCGCTGGCTAAAGTTCACCTCGTTGAACCGCTGGTGACCCGAGACGCCAGCGGTTCGACTCATTTTTGGCCGAGCGTGTCTTTGCTCGGGAAGGAGACGGTGCCCTCGGACGGTGGCGCGGTTCGGCGGTCCGCGGGGCGCCCCGGTAGCCTGTCCCGGCTGATGACGGGCGTATAGCTCAGCGGTAGAGCTCCTGCCTTACAAGCAGGCGGTCACAGGTTCGATCCCTGTTGCGCCCACTCGAGATGATGATCAGGGCCGACCCGCGCCCGTTTCGGAGAGGTGGCCACGCGAGATGACGGAGGCCGTTGTCGCGCGTTTTCCGACGCCGCCGTTGATCCGCGCTGCGGACGTGACGGCGAAGTTCGTCCTGGTATGGCTCCTCGTCGGCGCGCTCATCGACCCGGACACGGCGCACCTGCGCGACAAGGCTGCCGAGGCGCGCGCCATTGGTTACCCGCTTCTGGCCTTCACCGTGCCCGCGATCTGGCTCCTGTGGTGGAAGGACCGCGCGTCCTTCCCGTGGCTCGCCGACCTCATGGTCACCATCACGTGCTTCTCGGACATCCTCGGCAACCGGATGGACCTGTACGACACCATCGTCTGGTTCGACGACTGGATGCACTTCATGAACACCGGGCTCCTCGCCGGCGCGGTGATCCTGCTGACGCTGCACAACTCCAGCGGTCTGTTGCGGTGCCTCGAGCGGGCACTCGCCGTCGGCGCGACCGCGGCGATCCTGTGGGAGCTCGGCGAGTATGTCGCGTTCATCCGCGGCGGCACCGAACGGGAGTTCGCCTACACCGACACCCTGGGCGACCTGGCACTCGGCACGCTCGGCTCCGTCGTGGCGGCCGTCGTGATCTATGTGCTGTGGCGGCTCCGGCGCCTGGCCTCCGCTGCGCCGCAACTGGAGCTTCCGGTGCCGGTGGAGCGCGCCTAGCGCCGGGAGGCAGCACGTCCAAGACGTTCTGAGCAAGATGCGGAGAACCACGCGCAACCGGACGGCGACGCTCGTACATTGGGTGGCATGCGCCAGGGCAAGGGGGCGCTCGGGGGCCAAATCGTCATCAGTCTCATCGTCGGCCTGCTCGTCGCGGTTGGCGGCGGCGCGGATCTCGCGGGAGCCCAGGTTTCGCCGGGCCGGGCGGCGGCCAAGCCGCCCCTCGGCACCGTTGTAGTGACGATCGCCGCTCCCGCCGGCGTGCCCGGGACGGTGACGCTGCGATCGGGAGCGAAGACGAGGGTCGTCACCAAGAAGCCCGCCGGGACCAGCCAGAAGGTCAAGGTCAAGGTGCCGGCCGGTCGCTGGGTCATCTCGGCCGGTGACGTCGTCGACGACACCCGGCTGTACGCCGGCACCAGCTCGAAGGCCCGAGTCCGCGTGAAGGCCAGGAAGAGCGTGGCGGTCAAGGTCACCTACCGTGCCGCACCGGCCGCGTCCGGGCTCGAGGTCGAGCAGCTCGCGCCCGACCGGGTCGGCCTCGTGTGGACCGCGCCGAGCGTGACGGCGGAGTACGTCGTCCGCCGCGCTGCGGGTCCCGAAGCACCCGCCAGTCCGGAAGCCGGGACATCGGTGCCGGTCGAGGGGACCTCTGCCCTTGCGGAGGGACTCAGTCCCGAGTCGATGCACTCCTTCGCGGTCTTCGCCCGTGAGCCCGGGACCATCCGCTGGTACGGCCCGGTCTCTACTTCGGTCACCACGCCGGCCCTCGGCTCGGACACCGAGTCGGCCGTGGTGGTCACCAACCCCACGACGATCCTGGTCACCGATCCCACGGATGTCGTGGCGACCCCGACGCTGACCGGCGTGCAAGCATCCGTCCCGCCCGGCCAGACCGCCACCGTTGGGCAGCCGTGGGTGCTCCCGCACTCGAGCAAGGTGCCTGGCGGCATGGTAGGGAAGGTGGCCTCGGTGGCTCCCGACGGTCGAACCGTCAACCTCGTGCCCGCCGGACTCGGAGACGCGTTCGACTACGCCGAGATCAACGTCCCGGACCTCGCCGGCGTAGCGACCTCAGCCAGGTCCGCGGAGCGGGAGAGCAACCGGTTGCTCGACCTGGAGTGCGAAGGCACGAGGGACCGGGCGATCGGGTTCGACCGCACCTTCGAACGGTTCGGACACTTCAGTGCGACCCTGAAGAAGAAGGAGCTGCGATTCGCTCCCGACATTCCCGTGGGCGTCAGCTTCAATGCCGAGTTCGGTGTCGAGCTCGCGGTCTTCCTCGGCGTCAAGCTGTCCGGGTCCGTGGCTTGTGAGGTCGAGCTGCCCGAGATCGAGGTCCCATTCATGGTGGGTCCCGTGCCGATGCGCCTCGAGATCGAGCCGGAGATCAGTTTCTCGGCGTCGGGAAACATCGACATGACCGGGCTCAACTTCTCGTCGCGACTCGGCGCGTCCTTCGAGGGATACGTCGGCCTGGGCGACGACGATTTCGACGGCGACCTGATCGCCGAGGCGGACCTGGCGGGACCATCGGTCGTGGCCGCCGGTGCGATCGACGTGACAGCGGGTGTCGAGGTCAGCCTCGGGCCCGGGGTCGGCAAGAAGGGCAAGGCTGGCGCCACGGTGGGGGTCGCGGCGACCCTCAACCCGATCGAGCTGCATGCGACCGCCGCCAGCAGCAAATGCCTGGAGATCCGGGTCGAACGGTCGGCCAACGTGTCGCTCGATGTCGAGGCGTGGCTCGGCGACCTCGAGTTCGAGCGGACCGTCAGCGTTCCCGGGTTGGGCGGGACGGCGCCGTACGGCGGCAGTCCATGGGCGTTCCCGAATGGCTGCGGCGGCTCCTTCGAGTACCGGCTCGCTTCGGGAACCCTCGACGTCTCCAACGACTGGTCGGCCTCGTGCTCTGACGACGAGGGCGTGTGTGCGGACGACGACCCGGAGTGGCACTCGACCCACAGCACCACCCAGTCCGACGACGCGAGCCTGAGGGTGACTGAACCCGGTGAGTGGATCAGCCAGTACCAGGACTACCGGACCCACCTCAGCGCGCCGATGGCGTTCAACTCGTGGAGCTTCAGCGCGCGTGATGTCGGCACGTGGTCCGGGTACGGATGCTCCAGCCGGCACATTCGTCAGACGGTCGGACCAGTGGAGTTCGGTGGAGCGTTCTGGGAGACGGGCGTAGACATCCTGCCCGAGAACGGCACGCTCGACGCCGACCTCAGCAACTGGTGGTGGGGCCAGGACGAGCCGTCCGAGGAATGGACTGCGGATTGGTGGTATGGCCAACTCGGTGCCTGGGACACCGACTACGACAACGGATACCCACGCATCCGCTATCGCTCGACCTCTGAGTACGGTGGGGAGTGCGAGGGATCGAGCGAGTACGAGGACTACCACCTCCTTGAGCACCTCGGTCTCTCCGGTTGGTGGAGCAATCCGGAGGAGGCGCGCCGCTCGGCGCACTCCGTGACGGTGACCGAACTCGACGGATGCACCGAGAAACTCTGCCGGTGGCAAGTAGACGGCACGGAGACCTACCAGTACCGCTCCAGCCTCGATGATTGGGGCCTAGACGGATCCGGAAGTTCCACCGTCACCTGGTCGTACGTGGTCGAGCGGCGACCGGTGGGTGCGCAGTAGTTCGGCGAGGGATGCAACCTTTTGGGCTGGGGCGCGTCTTACTCACTGACACCGCGACAAACGGAGGCTTTGCAATGCGACGAATCATCCTCGGCCTGGTGGCCGCAGCACTGGTGGTCCTGGGGTCCGCCACGACGGCCATGGCGGAGACGGGGAGCAAGTCCGATCCCAGCAAGGATGCGGCAGCCCGCATCGACCTGACCAAGCTCACCGTCAAGAACGGTGACAAGCGGGTCACGTTCAAGGTGAAGGTGCGCGACCTGCGGCAGCGCGGCTCGTTCAGCTTCCACTACTGGGGCGGCACGCAGGGGACGCCACCGGCGCGCAGCGCGGTCGTCTCGGTGCGACTCAAGGACGGCAAGCCGAAGGCGTCGTACTTCGAGTGCAACACCGAGGAGTGCCCGAAGGAGCCGTGCCAGGGCCTGCGGGCGACCTGGGACCAGGAGAAGAACATCGTCACCGCATCGCTCCCGCAGCGCTGCTACCCGCGTCCGGCGGCGCACCCGGACCGGCCGGCACCGGCCGTCGGTCGGTTCTTCGCCTACGGGTCGATGGACGCGATCTTCGACGAGATGCCCGGTCAGCCGCTCCGGCTCGACCGGGGCTGACGGCGTCGGGGGACCCCGTCAGCGGCCGGGCTCGGTCCAGACCCTGAGCCCGGCCACTCGGTGGCGGCCGACCGCCATCGTGAGGGCGGCGAACCAGCCGACCACGGTCCAGCCGGCGAACAGGTTGACGGCGCCGACGAGCTCGGCGTTGGCCTTGCCGCGGGTGGTGGCGACCGCCCACGGAAGCAGGTAGCCACAGGTCAGGAAGGTGGCCGCCCACGCGACCAGCGCCTGCCGCGCCCGGTCCTGCTTGTCGGTGACCACCTCGAGGTACATGCGCGCACCCTAGTGGCTCATCGCCGTTGGTGAGAGTCCTCTCACCAACGGCTCATGGCTGCCTCACCGCGCCCACCTTGACTCTTCCTCGAAGCCGACAAGCTACGAGGAAGGGCAGCACGACGATGAAGATCAACACTCTTCGCATCATGACCCTGGGAGTGGCGGGATTGCTCGCCACGGGTGTCATCGCGTTCCAGAGCTCCGCCGCCGCGGTGGAGCAGGCAGCGGTCAAGCGCGACGACGACTCCAGCGACGTGGTGCTCGTCGACGACGACGATGACGCCGACACCAACCGGAAGGCCCGGGACACCAACACCACCAACACCAGGTCCCGGTCCCGCGACAGCCGCAGGGACAACTCGCGCACCGGCGGCAACAGCGGGCGCGACGACAGTCGCAGCGGCCGGAAGGTGAAGGACTGGACGAAGGACGGCCCGGGGACCCGCACCCGGGACTGGTCGCAGAACAAGACCAACGACCGGTCGCGCAACAACACCCGGTGACACCGTGACCACCACCGCTGACAGCACCAGCTGGCTGCTGGGCGAGGGTGACGCCATCACCCCCGAGCTGACCGCCCTGCGGCTGCTCGGGGGTGGGTCGGCGTACGAGGCGTTCCTGGCCTTCGACGAGATCACCTACGGCCCGGTCGTGGTGAAGGTCGTGCGGCCGAGCGAGGTCGACGACCCCGAGACGCTGCACGGCCTCGAGCGCGAGGCCACCGCCCTCGACATCGCCCACCACCCCGTCGTCGTGCGGGGTCTGCGCCACGTCGCCGACGGTCCGCGGCCCCACCTGGTGCTCGAGCACGTCGAGGGGCCGCGGCTGTCGACGCTGATCCGGCGGTACGGGCGGCTCTCCGAGCAGCAGTACCTGCCGCTGGCGATCGACCTCGCCTCGGCGCTGCACTACTTCCGGCACGTCGACGTCACGCACCTCGACATCAAGCCGAGCAACGTGATCATGGGCTCGCCGGCCCGGTTGATCGACTTCTCGGTCGCCCGGTCCTCGGCCTCGGCCGCCGCGATCAAGGGGGTGATCGGGACCGATGCCTACCTCGCGCCCGAGCAGGCCGAGCCCGGAGCCGGGGGCGAGGTGCCCTGCTACGCCAGCGACGTGTGGGGCCTGGGCGCCACCCTCTTCCACGCCATCGCCGGCGAGCGCCCGTTCCGAAGCGGGGATCCCGCCGGCGCCACGACGAGGGAACGGCACCCCCAGGTCGCCGAGCCGCCCGGTCCGCTGCCGTCGGGCGTCGCGCCCGAGGTGGCCGAGGTCGTCCACGGCGCGCTCGAGCCCCGGGCGGCCGACCGGCCGCTGCCGCGCGAGATGGCCGAGGCGCTGGAGCCGGTGCTGGCCCGCCAGCCCAAGGCTCGGCTGACGTTCAAGGTCAACGCCCGCGCGGTGTGAGGCTCAGCCGTTGAACCGGTAGCCCATGCCGCGCACGGTGCTGATGGTGTCGGCGCCGAGCTTCTTGCGGAGGTAGCCGACATAGACGTCGACCACGTTGGAGCCCGGGTCGAAGTCCAGTCCCCACACCCGGTCGAGGAGCTGCTCGCGGGAGAGCACCTGGCCGGGGTTCGTCAGGAACACCTCGACCAGGGCGAACTCCCGGGCGGAGAGATCGGTCTCCTTGCCGCTGACGGTCGCCCGGCGGGTGCGGAGGTCGAGCCGCACCTGCCCGGCCGACAGCACCTCCAGCGGCCCGTCGCCGCCGGCGGACTGCTGGCGCAGCCGCAGCCGGATGCGCGCGCTCAGCTCGGCGAAGCGGAACGGCTTCGCCATGTAGTCGTCGGCCCCGCCCTCGAGCGCCGACACGGTGTCGGTCACCGAGTCCCGCGCGGTCAGCACGATCACCGGCACCCGCGACCCCTGCGAACGCAGCTGGTCGAGCAGCTCGAAGCCGTCCATCCCGGGCAGCCCGATGTCGAGCACCACCAGGTCGAACTCGCCGCTCAGGGCGTGGTCGAGCCCGGTCGGTCCGTCGGCGACGGCGACCGCGCTGTGCCCCTCGGCACGCAGGCCCTTGCCGACGAACGACGCGATCCGGTGCTCGTCCTCGATGATCAGGACGCGGGCCATCGGGCCTCCTTGATCTCCACGGTGGGCTCGTCGTCGACGTGATCCGGTCGTTCCGGTCGTACGACGGGCAGGGTGATGACGAAGCAGGAGCCGGACCCTTCGCGGGGGTCCTCGACGCCGGCTGTTCCTCCGTGCGCGGTCGCGATCGCGCGCACGATCGAGAGCCCGAGACCGAATCCCTCGTCGTCGCGGTCCCGCGCGGACCTCCCGAACCGCTCGAAGATCCGCTCGCGGTCCCGCGGGTCGACGCCTCGGCCGGTGTCGCGGACCCAGAGGCGGACCTCGGAGTCCGCGATCGCGGCGCCGAGCGCGATCTCCTGGCCGGCCCCCGTGTGCTTGACCGCGTTGTCCGCGAGCTGGAGCAGGGCCTGGGTGAGCCGCTGCTCGTCGACGACGACGAGCTGACCGTTCGTGGCGTGCGTCTGGGCGTCCAGCAGCCAGCGCCGGTCGCCGAGCGCCCGCGCCTTGGCCAGCACGGAGGTGATCAGGTCCGCGAGGTCCACCTCGCCCAGCGTGAGGAAGTCGGGCCGGTCGCTCTTGGCGAGCAGGATCAGGTCCTGCACCAGCCGGGACATCCGGTCGATCTCGTCGAGCAGCAGCGCGCGGGTCTCGGCCACCTCCGCGGGGTCGGTCGGGTCGAGCAGCTCGAGGTGACCCCGGAGGACGGTGAGCGGGGTCTTCAGCTCGTGCCCGGCGTCGTCGAGGAACCGACGCTGCCCGACGAAGGCCGCCTCCAGCCGGTCGAGCATCCCGTTCGCCGTACGGGTGAGGGCGGTGATGTCGTCGTTGCCGGTCTCGGGCACGCGGCGGGAGAGGTCGGTCTCGGTGATCTCCTCCGCCGTTCGGCGCAGCATGCGGAGCGGGCGCAGCAGCCGCCCCGACTGCCACCAGGCCACCCAGGTGATGATGAACAGGGCCAGCAGGGCCACGATCGCGTAGGTGCGCATCGTCGACCGGAGCTCGTCACGGTCCTCGTCGAGGTAGGCGACGACCAGGAGAGCGCCGGTCGTCTCGCCCTGGGCCACCGGCTGGCTCGTGATCCGGACCTCGCCGGCGTCGGTGTCGAGCCGCACCGTGCCCCCGCCCTCGACCAGCGGCTCGGCGGCCTCGAGGAACGACGGGTCCTCGACGAGCGGGTCGTCGGGGAACCACCGTTCCGGACCGTTCCCGACCCAGCCGACGAGCAGCTCGTCGTCGTCCGGGACGTTTCGCTCGAGGAAGGTGAGGAGCAGGGCGTCGACCGAGGCGAACGGCCGCCGGGTGTCCGGGTCGATCCCGTCCTCCTCCAGCCTGGCGAACTCGTCGAGCTCCTGCTCGACCTCCCGCTGCACGGAGGCGTCGATCCGGCCGAGCTCGACGACGTAGACGATCACGCCCGCGCCGGCAAGGGCCACCGTCACGAGCAGGGCGACGGCGACCGTGATGCGGGTGCGGACGGAGAGACCGCGCCGCGGACGGTCAGTCGTCGTCCCCGTCGTCGTCCCCGTCGTCGTCGTCCCCGTCGTCGTCCCCGTCGTCCCGGTCGTCGTCTCCCGCGTCACCGGCCTCATCGTCCCGATCGTCCGTGTCCCTGCCACCGTCGTCGTCCCCATCATCCTCGACCGGCTTCGGTCGGACGACGTGGTCGTCGTCGGTCCTCTCGGTCGGTCTGGCAGTGTCGGTCGGGCCGTCCGAGGAGTCCTCGGGCAGCACGATCGGCGTCCGCGGGGGCGGTTCGTCCTGCGCTGCCGTCACCAGCGAGCCGACGACGAACCCGACCAGCGGCAGCAGCACAGCCAGGGGGAGGAGGAGCTTCAACAGGCGGCTCATGACGCCACCATCCTCGCCGAACGTGGCTCAGGAGTGAGGGGCGCATGAGAGCACTCTCATGCGCCGTTGGACGCAAACCAGGGCGCGTTCGTCGCGGCAGCACCGCCGTTCGTCGTACCGGCTCAAGACCCTGGCGTCCACCCGCTGCCCCGGGCCTAGAGTGGCGATCGTCACCAGATCACCGGAGGAGACCGATGTTCGTTCCGTTCAGCGTCCGTGACTTCCTCGACCGCGCCGTCGCCGTGTACGGCGACCGGGTCGGTGTCGTCGACGAGCCGGACCAGCCGGCGCCCAGCCAGGGCGAGCTGACCTACCGCGAGATGGGAGACCTGGCGCGTCGGCAGGCGGCCCGGCTCGACCAGATGGGGATCGGCGCGGGCGAGCGGGTGGCCATCGTGAGCCACAACAGCAGCCGGCTGCTGACGTCGTTCTACGGCGTCGCGGGCTGGGGCCGGATCCTGGTGCCCGTGAACTTCCGGCTGCGGCCCGACGAGGTGCAGTACATCGTCGAGCAGTCCGGCTCACGAGTGCTCTACGTGGACCCGGAGCTCGAGGAGACGCTCAAGGACGTCGAGGCCGAGCACAAGTTCGTCCTGGGCACCGACAGCGACCTCTACGCCGAGGCCGGCGCCGAGCCGCAGCCCTGGGAGCACGACGAAGGTGCGACGGCGACCATCAACTACACCTCCGGCACCACGGCACGGCCCAAGGGCGTGCAGATCACCCACCGCAACATCTGGACCAACGCCGTGACGTTCGGCCTGCACACGACGATCAGCGACCGCGACGTCTACCTCCACACGCTGCCGCAGTTCCACGCCAACGGCTGGGGCATGCCGTTCGCGATGACCGGCGTCGGTGCGCGCCACGTCATCATCCGCAAGATCGACGGCACCGAGATCCTGCGCCGGGTCCGCGACCACGGCGTCACCATGATGTGCGCCGCACCCGCAGTGGCCGCCGCGGTGCTCGACGCCCTGCCGAGCTGGGAGGGCGAGATCCCCGGCCGCGACCAGGTCCGGATCGTGATGGCCGGCGCCCCGCCGCCGACCAAGACCGTCGCCCGGGTCGAGGAGGAGCTGGGCTGGGAGTTCATCCAGATCTACGGCCTCACCGAGACCAGCCCGGTGCTCACCGTCAACCGGCGCCGCGCCGAGTGGGACGACCTCACCGCCGAGGAGCGGGCGCAGAAGCTGACCCGGGCCGGCGCTCCCGCACTGGGCGTCACGCTGAAGATCGACGAGTCCGACAGTCAGGGCGAGGGCTCGGGCGAGGTCCTCGCCCGCTCGAACGTCGTCCTCGAGGGCTACTGGGAGAAGCCGGAGGAGACCGAGGCTGCGCTCCGCGACGGTTGGTTCCACACCGGCGACGGCGGCTACCTCGGCGAGGACGGCTACCTGACGATCGCCGACCGCAAGAAGGACGTCATCATCACCGGCGGTGAGAACGTCTCCTCGATCGAGGTCGAGGACGCGCTCTTCTCGCACCAGGCCGTCGCCGAGGTCGCCGTGATCGGCGTGCCCAGCGAGAAGTGGGGCGAGACCATCAAGGCGCTCGTCGTGCTGACCCCCGACGCGGAGGACGGCCCCGAGATGGAGGCCGAGCTGATCCAGTGGTGCAAGCAGCGGCTCGCCGGCTACAAGGCCCCGACCTCGGTGGAGTTCCGCTCCGAGCTGGCCCGCACGGCCACCGGCAAGCTGCAGAAGTTCAAGCTGCGCGCGCCGTACTGGGAAGGCCGGGATCGCCAGGTGAACTAGAGGTTCCGGTAGGAAGGCCCGGTGAAGGCTCTCCTCGTCGCCGGCATGACCTCGGACGCCGGCAAGAGCGTGCTGGTGACCGGGCTGTGCCGCGCGTTCGCGAGGCGCGGGATCGCGGTGGCGCCGTTCAAGGCGCAGAACATGTCGAACAACTCGATGGTGGTCCTCGACGCCGACGGCGGCGCTGGGGAGATCGGTCGCGCGCAGTGGGTGCAGGCGCTGGCCGCGCGGACCACGCCTGAGGTGGCGATGAACCCGGTGCTGCTGAAGCCGGGCAGCGACCTGCGCAGCCACGTGGTGCGGATGGGGCAGCCGGACGGCGAGATCACCGCGCGTGACTTCACCTCGGGCCGGGAGCGGCTTGCGGCATCGGCGTTCGCAGCGTTCGACGACCTACGGTCGCGCTACGACCTGGTGGTCGCCGAGGGCGCCGGCAGCCCCGCGGAGATCAACTTGCGCGCCTCGGACTACGTGAACATGGGGCTGGCCCGGCACGGAGACCTGCCGACGATCGTGGTGGGTGACATCGACCGGGGCGGGTGGTTCGCGTCCGCCTACGGCACCCTGATGCTCCTCGACGAGGCCGACCGCGCGCTCGTGAAGGGGTTCGTCGTCAACAAGTTCCGTGGTGACGTGGCGCTGCTGCGGCCGGGGCTGGTCGACCTGGAGGCACGCACCGGGCGGCCGACGTACGGCGTGCTCCCGTGGCACCCCGAGCTCTGGCTCGACTCCGAGGACGCGCTCGACTTGGACGGTCGCCGCTCGGAGGCGGGCGCGCGGAAGGTCGCTGTGGTGCGGCTGCCGCGGATCAGCAACTTCACCGACGTCGACGCCCTCGGGCTCGAGCCGGGGCTGGACGTGGTGTTCGTGTCCGACCCCGCCCGGCTGGCGGACGCGGACCTGGTGGTGCTGCCCGGCACCCGGTCGACGCTCGCCGACCTGGCGTGGCTACGGGCTCGCGGGCTGGACCGGGCGATCCTGGCGCATGCCGCTTCTGGCCGGCCGGTGCTGGGGATCTGCGGCGGCTGCCAGATGCTGGGGCGCTCGATCTCCGATCCGGACGGTGTCGAGGGGCCGGCCGGCACCGTCGTCGACGGCCTGGGGCTGCTGGACGCCACGACCGTCTTCAGCGAGCAGAAGGTGCTCCGCCTGCACGAGCCGGCCGGCTACGAGATCCACCACGGCCGGGTGGCCGGCGCGCTCGTCGCCGGATCGGTCACCGGCACGATGCGGCACGGGGTGTTCGAGGGCGACGCCGCGCGGTCGTCGTACCTCCGCGAGGCGCTGGGCGTCGAGGCGACCGCGTCCTTCCCGGCGGCGCGGGAACGGCGGCTCGACCTGCTGGGCGACCTGGTCGAGGAGCACCTCGACCTGGCCGCCCTGCTGGACCAGCTCTGACCCCGGCCGTCAGCGCGCGTCGACCACCTTCACCTTGATCCGCTGTTGGGCCTGGTCGGCGACGTTGACCCGGAGGTGGAGGTACTCCGCATGCTCGCGCTTGCCGTCGGCGACGGTCGGGACCGTGAGCGTGACCGTCTTCCGGCCGGCGGGGATGTCGGCCGAGACGTAGGTGTACGCGCGCCACAGGGGGCGGCCCGGCTTGCCGGGGTCGCCGTGCTGCTGGAGCCACTTCGCGGGGACGTCGGCCTCCTGCAGGTTCGCGCCCGGGCCGCGGACGACGCGCCCGAACGCGTAGAGGTCGATGCCGGCGCTGCCCCGGACGGTCACCTCGACCTTGATGGCCTGGCCCTCCCGGACGGTGCGCGGCGCGTCGATCGTGATCGTGGGCTCCGGGTCGTCGTCGACCACGGTCAGGCTGCCGAGGTAGTCGTCGGTGGCGACGCCCTCGAGCGGCCAGAGCGCGATCTGGGTGAGCTGGTCGTAGCCGAACGTGTCGTCGGCGGTGTACTCGACCGGGATCGTGCCCTGGGTCTGGCCGGGGGCGACGTCGACGACCAGCCGCTGCGTCTGACCGCGCTCCTGACCGGCGGTGAACACCACGAACCGCGCCGGACGGGTGACGGTGCCGTCGATCGTCCACGGGACGCGGGCGACGCTCCGACCGCCGTCACCCTCGTCGATGCTGACGTCGCCGATGAGCACCCGGGCGAGCCGCTCGGTCTGCGGGGGTGCCAGCACGGCGGGTGCGGCCGCCACGTCGGCGATCCAGACGCGACCTTCGGCGGTGCCGCCCACGAGCTCGACCTTCGTGATGTCGGCGAGGTCGACGCCGGTGGCGCCGCTCGCGTCGACGAGGACCGCGGTGCCCCACAGCTTGGTGGCGTACCTGATCGCCGGGAGCGCGACGGGCTCGGTGCCGGGCTCCGGGTCGAGGACGGCCGAGTTGCCGGCGGAGTCGGAGATCCGCACCTGGAGGTTCGGGTCGCCGTACGTCGGGTCGGCGATGGTCCGCAGCTCGAGCCGGTCGGTCGAGAGGTCGAGCGGCTCCTGGAAGGACAGGCCACCTGCAGCGCCTGCCTCACGCCAGGCGACCTCGAGGAACTTGCGGGTCGGCGTGCGCTCGCCCCGCTCGCGCCAGTGCGGGGTGACGTACTGGTCGTTGCGTCGGCCGCAGATCGCGAACGACGCGCTCTGCGAGGTGGCGCCGTCGCACAGGCGGGCGTCGGCGTCACCGGTCGGCACGGTGGGGCGAGCGTCCGGGCCCGGGCGGCGGATGTCCCGACCGCCGCCGATGGCGTGGGTGAGCACGTCGGCGTCCCCGATGGACGGCACCGTGGTCGGCGAGCCGTCGAACAGCGGCGCGTAGTCGTTCTCGCCGGTGAACAGGTGCACAGCGCCGGCGACGTACGCCGTGCCGACGGCCTGCTGCTCGACCGGGGACAACCGGTCGGGGTGGCGGGTGCCGCAGGTCTCGCGGCGGCGCCCGCCCCAGTCGTCCCACGACGGGGCCGCGGAGAGCCCGGGCGTCCACTCGGTGTTGAAGAAGTTGTGGTTGGCGCCCATCACCATGACCGAGCTCTTCAGTGAGTCGTCCCCGGGTGCGAGGTCGCGGGCGACGTCGGTGAAGCGCTGGCCCTGGAGGTCGTAGACGTCACCGTCGCAGTAGGGGAGGACCGTGACCGTCGGGACGTACGGCGCGGTGTGCCACGCGAAGTCGGTCGGCGCGAGCAGCACCTGCCCGGCGATGCGGTACGGCGCGCTCTCGGGGATCTGGATCGACGCCCGGTCGACACCCTCACCCCCACGGCTGTGGCCGACGAGGACGACCTGGTCGAGGTCGACCTGGTGCTCGCCGGCGATGTCGACCCACCGGTCGAGGTGCTCCTGGACGATGGCCGCCCGCGCGTCGGCGCCGCCGTCGGGGAGTGCCCAGTCCTGGCCGTTGATGCCGTTGACCCGCACCGAGACGGTCGCGTAGCCCTGCGAGGCCAGCACCCGCTGCACGTAGTCGTAGCCGAGGTGGCTCGGGATCTCCGCGAAGGGCGCCCGGCACGGCCAGGAGTCGTTGCCGAAGTCGTCGGGGTCGTCGGGGTTGTAGCAGACGCTGTGCCGGCCGTGCATGAAGAGCACCAGCGGCCGCGGGCCGGTGCTCTCACCGGGCGCCGGCTCGACGACGTGACCGATCATCTCGATCGGTTCGTCCATGCCGGGGAGCTGGACGCGGTCCCAGTCGTAGTCGCTGGTGACGACCTCGTACGACCCGGGCTCTCCCGGGTCGCCCGCGGCGAGGTCCTGGGTCACCCGGTCCGGGAGCGGGTCGGCGGAGCCCACGTCCGCCGGGTCGAACCCGGGCTCGTCGAGCCGGTCGCCGGAGAGGACCACGTCGAGGTCGCCGATCGTCGGTGCGCTGCTGGCGGTCACGACGGCGGTGACCGTCCGTCCGTCGGCGCCGACCGTCGGCGCACCGAAGGAGAGACCGTCGCCGGTGATCGTCGGTCGGTCCGATCCGATCGGCAGGTCGGTCGGGGAGGTCCACGAGACCTCGTAGCTGCCGCCGCCGAGCGGCACGACCCGCCAGCCGGCGTCGCTGGGCGCGGCGCGCAGAGCCGGGCCGGCGGCCGCCGGTCCTGGCGGACCGGTGAGGGTCACGGTCAGCGCGGTCGCGGCGCAGGCGGTGAGGGAGAGAAGGGTACGACGGACGCGGGGCGCTCGAGCGCGGAGTGACGGCACGCCTCAGTAGACGCGCTGGGAGGGCTCGAGGTTGCCGGTTTCCCCGATTTCGTGTGGCACGGGCGCGGGACCCGGAGGGAAGAAACGTTCTCCGCGGGGTGCTCAGTCACTAGAATGGGCACATCCCGGGCCGCCGGGTGGAGGAGGCGCAGATGAGCACGATGCACATCGCCACCGCGACGACGTCGTACCTGCGGTCCGTCGAGCGGGTCGCCACCCGCACCGAGGCCTGGGGGATGGCCGAGCGCCTGATGGCGGCTGCCGCCGGCATGCGGGTCGCGCTCGAGCGACTTCCCGACGGCTCGCCGCACCAGCTCGTCGAGCTGAAGGGCCGGGCCGCCCTGATAGCCACCATCCCTGCCGAGGGCACCGCCGAGCACGCCGCGATCGCCGCCGCCCACGCCGTCTTCCTCGAGCGCGCCCTGGCCTGGGCCGACGAGCACGGGTTGGGCACGCGTCCCGCGCCGCGCTGACTCAGGCCGCGAGCGGCAGCATGCCGGGCAGCGTGGTGACCTGGCACGCGCAGGTGTCGCTGCACGGCAGGTAGGTGTGCACCGCGTGACCGCAGCCCGCGCAGGGCAGGTCGTGGGAGAGGTGCTGCTGCTGGGTCTGGGTCGTGTTCCACATGGTCCTGCCTCCTCGTCGGCTGTGAGTGGTGCTTCAACCTGTCCACGAACACGGACCTCCGATTTCGACACTCCTCATCGAGAATCCGCGAGGAGAGTTTGTGTCGGACCCTCTTGTGACGATGGCGTCGTGATCTCGGGGATCGTGGATTTCGACGCTTCGGCGGTGGTGGCCGCTTCGGAGGCGTTGGAGCGTGAGCTGCGTGAGCACGAGGTCGATGTGGTGCGGCTGGTGTTGCAGTGGGCTGCTGTGCACTCCGAGGACCCTGGCAAGGGTGTCGGTGGTGGCGTTGCTGGTGGTGATCGGCTGATGGCGTTGGGTGGTGAGGGGACGCCGTGGGTGCAGGAGCTGTGCTGGGCCGAGCTGGCGATCGCACGGAGCACCAGCCTGACCGCGACGCGGCGGCTGGCCGCGGACTCCCTGGACCTGGCCTACCGGCTGCCGTTGGTGTGGCAGGCGGTGCAGGACCTGCGGTTGCCGGTGTGGGTGGCGCGGAAGGTGGCGGCGATGTCGCGGTCGTTGAGCAAGGACGCTGTCGCCCTGGTCGATGTGGCGGTTGCGGCGGCGGCCGACCAGTCCCCGGCCCGGGTGATCGCGATCGCTGAGGGCAAGGTGATCGAGGCCGACCTGGAGGCTCATCGGGCGCGGGTGGCTGCGGATGCTGCCAATCTGGGGGTGCGGGTCTCGCGGCCGCGGCCGGGTGCGGCGGTCGACCCGGTCGAGGGTGAGCCGGCGACGCTGCGCACGACCTTGAAGCTGCCGCCGGGCACCACGTTGGGGTTCGTCGAGACCGTGGAGGAGGTCGCCGACGCGCTGGCGGCCCGGCTGACTGCTGCGCAGCTGGAGCAGGTCACTCGTGGCGAGCTGCAGGCCCAAGCGGTGGAGCTGCTCAGCAACCCGGCTGCGGCCGCGGCGTTCCTCGACCCCACCCAGGCCGAGGAGACGCAGTGCGCCGAGCCGACCCAACGGAAGCGGGGACCGGCGGTGGTCTACGTCCACCTGTCCGACCTGGTGCTGGGCGGTGCGGTCGCTGGGGTGGCTCGGTTGGAGGGGATCGGTCCGATGCTGGTGGAGCAGCTTGCTGAGCTGCTCGGGCACCGCGAGATCGCCTTGCAGCCGGTGATCGACCTGAACGAGACCCACGCGGTCAATGGTTATGAGCATCCGGCCGGGGTGAAGCACCGGACGTTGTTGCGGATGCTGGGTGATGTGTTCCCGCACTCGGGCAACCTGGGCTACCGGCGCTTGGATCACGACCATCCCCGCCCGTGGGTCCCACCTGATGAAAGTGGGCCGCCGGGTCAGACCGGTGACCACAACGACGCCCCGCTGACCCGTACCTATCACCGCGCCAAGACCCACGTCGGCTACCACGTCGACCAGATCGCCCTCGGGGCCTACCGATGGGTGACCCCGCACGGCCTGGCCCGGATGGTCACCCGCCACGGCACCGCCCGGATCAACCTGATCCGCGGGCCCGACGGCGACATCATCGGAGAGACCTACGACGGACCCCGCATCGAGCTCCACCTCCGCGAGTAGGCCTCGCGGACGGGCCGCACCATGAGTCATGCGACTCGGCACGAACACCCCGACGGAACGTCAGGAGATTCCGAGCCGTCGTACCTGTGTGCGGAGACGTAGCGTGTGGCTGCCTGGCCTGGCGAGCCTGCTGGTTCTGGCGGGATGCTCTGGTGATGAGCCCTCCGTCCCCGAGACCGAAGGGCGGCCGTCGGCCAGCAACCTACCCGAGGGCGACCCGGCGACCTGGTCCCTGCCAAGAGACGCACGACTGACGGGGTCCACCACCTCGTTCACGGCTGAGGTTCAGCGGCTGGCCTGCAACAGCGGCGTGGAGACCACATCGCATTGCCGCAGGCACGGTGTGCGGTGGCCAGTCGAAGAGCGGTGGGCGTGCAGCGATCGAGAGCAGTCGGTGTTCGTCTATGACCGGTCGTCGCCGCCTCCCGGCGTGTCGCTGGAAGATGTGCGCCAGGACGCTGAGGACCAGCTGCGCGGCTCGAGCGCCGTGATCGCCCGCCGTTGGGGCGGCAGCGCCATCGTTCGCGTCCTGGATGAGGACGGCCTGATCGTGAAGGAACTAACGGTCGTACGTTGGCCCAACCGGAGCTGGGGTGTCGACGGCGGGAGGAACTGCCGCCGATCTCGCTGAAAATCAGTGCAAGAGCGGCCGTCGTGGTTGCCGGTCGGCCATGATGAGCTCATGGCGGACCTCTCGGCCGTCGCGGCATCCGCGGAAGCGCCCGTCCCGGCGCGGCCTCGTCGCGACCGGTGGCTGATCGGCGCGGTGGTCGCCGTCGTCGCCCTCCCGATCCTCGTCTGGGCCGCGTGGACCGTGCTGGCCGGGCGCGCCGCCGACGACGTCGACGCCACGTGGTCGCTGCGCTGCCCCGGCGCCAGGGTCGGGTCCTACGAGGGGGAGCGGGCGATCTTCTCCCGACCCGGATGGCGCTGCGAGGTGGTGCTGCGCATCAGCAACCAGGGCGACCGGGACGTTCGCCTGGGAGAGGTGCGGTCACCGATCCTGGGTCCGGGTGGCGGCGGCGAGATCCAGGCTCTCGGGTCGGCGGACGCCGAGGTGAAGGGCGAGGGCGGCGACGAGATCGACGCCGTGTGGGAGGTGGACCTCGACGTCCCGGCGCACGAGACCCGCACCGTCACCCTCGCGATCGGCTGGCGTCAGGACGGCTGCAACTCCGGCGGATGGCTCTCCCTCGAGAACTGGCCGACGATCGAGCTCGAGACGACGGGCCGCTCGATCGAGAGGGACCTCGAGCAGACACTCGTCCTCCGCACGTTCGACGACCCGCACGACGAACGAGCCTGTCGCGACGGCTGAGGTCACGGCTCGCGGGACGGATGCGGCAGGGTGTAGGCATGCAGTTCGTCGGAGTCGACCACGCCGTGGTGCGCGAGTACGCCGCGATCGAGCCCGAGCTGCGCCTGGCCACGGACCAGTTCGTGAACCTGGTGACCTCGGTGCTCGACGACGCCGGCATCAACTACCTGACGATCGTGGGACGGGCGAAGTCGGTGGCGTCGTTCGCCGCCAAGGCCGCCCGGGTCGCGGACGGCAAGCCGGTCTTCGACGACCCGCTGCGGCAGATCACCGACCAGATCGGGCTGCGGGTGATCACCTACGTGCACAGCGACGTGCAGGCGGTCGCCGACCTGCTCGCCGACCAGGTGGTCGTCTACGACGATCGCGACCTCGGTCTCGAGACGGCCAGCGAGGGTCGGTTCGGCTACGCCAGCCGACATCTGCTCGTGGGGTTGGACGCCGCGCGCGAGGGCCAGGAGGGCTACGAGCTGCTGCGCGGTCGACAGGCGCAGATCCAGATCCGCACGGTCCTCCAGCACGCGTGGGCCGAGTTCGAGCACGACATCCGCTACAAGGGCACCATCCCCGAGGAGCACCGGCCCGACTTCGACCGCCGGTTCACGTTGGCCGCAGGGCTGCTCGAGCTCGCCGACCGCGAGTTCTCCACCATCCGCGACCGGTTGCGCGAGGGTGTGCCCGAGCCCGAGCAGGCGGTCGACGACGACCCGCGCATCCACCCCCGCGAGCTGGCCGCCTTCCTCGCAGGGCAGTACGCCGACGCCGGCTGGTCGCGCACCGACCACTACGCGTGGATCGCCGGCCTGGTGCTCGAGCTCGGCATCACCTCGCTGGCCGAGCTGGGCGAGACCCTGCGCTCGGTGGACGTCGAGACCCTTCGCGAGCGGATGGACTACCGCTACCCGCCGGGCGCGGTGCGGCGGCTGGACGACGCGTTGCTGTGGGCCTATGGCGACACCTACGTCGAGCTCCGCGGCAACGCGCACCGGGTGCCGTCGCTGCGGGCGCGGCTCGCCAAGATGCAGGGAGCCGGCTAGACCCGGGCCACCGACGCCGGGTCGGTGCCGGCAAGCACCCGCAGCGCGAGATGGGTGGTCGCATCGACGCCGAGGAACCCGACCACCCGCTGCACCCGGTCGCTGTCGAGGGGGAGCAGGCCCGGGGAACCGGGTTCGTCGGGCGTGAGGCCGAGGTCGAGGTAGTCCTGGCCGGCCATCATCGCGACGTTGAAGTCGTAGCGCTCGCGGGCACCCGGCGCCGCCAGTCGCCGTACGACGGTCGCGCCGATCCGCCGGCCGCCGGTCTCCTCGGCCCACGAGTCCAGCGCCGCGGACACCGCAGCCCCCGCGTTGTGGTCGATGTCGGCCCACACGGTCCGCATCGGCCCGGCCTGCTCCAGCAGCAGCGCTGCGGTCTTCTCGCCGATGCCGTTGACGCCAGGCAGGTTGTCGCTCGCATCGCCGCGCAGCGCGGCGTACTCCAGGTAGCGCTCGGCCGCGACGCCGTACATCGCGTGCAGCCGGACCGGCGTCAGCAGCGGCGATCCGGCCATCCCGCCGTCGATCAGGC
This sequence comes from Nocardioides silvaticus, assembly GCF_003160695.1. GTDB lineage: Bacteria > Actinomycetota > Actinomycetes > Propionibacteriales > Nocardioidaceae > Nocardioides > Nocardioides silvaticus. The sequence goes on along the minus strand of NZ_QGDD01000012.1, from coordinate 64,690 downwards.
GGAGCACCCGGGTGTGGTCGCTGATGTGGGCGAACGCGTCCCGGTCGGAGGTGATGATGATGCAGTTCCAGCCGTTGCGCTCCGCCCAGGTCGCCCCCGAGGCGTTGACGTCGTCGGCCTCGAGTCCCGGGGGAGTGAGGGTCGCGAGACCGAGCGCGTCGAGCAGCGCACCTGCTCGCTCGAGCTGGTCGACCAGCTCCGGATCCTTGGCCGCCCGGCCGGCCTTGTAGTCGGGGTAGCGGTCGCGTCGCACGGACGCCGTGCGGTCGTCGAGACCGAAGATCACCGCGTCCGGCGCGAACGCGTCGATGGCCTCGAGGATCTGCTTGAGCATCCCGTGCAGCGCCCACGCCGGCCGCCCCGAGCGGTCGGTGGCCCGCGTGTGCGCCTTGGCGTGATGGCTGCGGTGCAGCAACGACGGCGCGTCGACGACGAGCAGCAGCCTGCGGTCGCGGGCGGGTTCGGTGACGTCGGGAGGCGGGGGCATGGGGATCGCCGCCATCGTAGGGCGCTGGGCGGCGGGTTAGGGTCGGCGCATGTCCCTCCTGAGTCTCGGCGTCATCGGCTCGTCGGCGAAGGAGAACGAGCACCGGCTGCCACTCCACCCCGAGCACATCCCGCAGCTCGACGCCGACGTCCGCGAGCGGATCACCCTCGAGCACGGGTACGGCGCGCGCTTCGGGGTCGCCGACGACGCACTGGCCGAGCACGTGGCCGGCCTCGCGACGCGCGAGGAGATCCTGGCGGGTTCGGACGTCGTCTGCCTGCCGAAGCCGCAGCACTCCGACGTCGCCGCGATGCGCCCCGGTCAGGTGCTGTGGGGCTGGCCGCACCTCGTGCAGGACTTCGAGATGACCCAGCTCGGCATCGACCGGCAGCTGACGATGATCGCCTTCGAGGCGATGAACCACTGGACCCGCGACGGCGCTGTGGGTCTGCACGTCTTCCACAAGAACAACGAGCTCGCCGGCTACTGCTCGGTGATCCACTCCCTCGAGCTTGCCGGACTGACCGGCGACTACGGGCGGCGGATGAGCGCAGTCGTGATCGGGTTCGGAGCCACCGCACGCGGAGCCGTGACGGCGCTCAACGCGCACGGTGTGCACGAGGTCGCGGTGCTGACCAATCGTGCGGTCGCGGCGGTGGGTTCGCCCATCCACTCGGTCAGGATCCGGCAGGTCGAGCACGACCCGGACAGCAACGAGCCGAGCGAGGTCATCACCGAGCGCGGCCGCGAGCCGCTGCCCGACTACCTGGCCCAGGCCGACATCGTCGTCAACTGCACGCTGCAGGACCCCAATGACCCGCAGGTCTACCTGCAGACCGAGGACTTGGCGAAGTTCCGGCCGGGCAGCATCATCGTCGATGTCTCGTGCGACGAGGGGATGGGCTTCGACTGGGCCCGGCCCACCAGCTTCGAGGACCCGACGTTCGTCGTGGGCGACAACATCCTCTACTACGCGGTCGACCACAGCCCGTCGTACCTGTGGAACTCGGCGACCTGGGAGAACAGCACCGCGCTCATCCCTTTCCTGCGCCCGGTGCTCGAGGGTGCCGCCGCCTGGGACGGCGACGACACCCTGAGCCGGGCGATCGAGATCCGCGAGGGCAGGGTGGTCAACCCCGCGATCCTGGAGTTCCAGAACCGCGCGGCCGAGCCACCCCACCCCGTGCTGTGACCCGCTCCTACAGGTACTGACCCGCGGTCGGGCGCTCCGAACGCCACCGCCCGACCGCCGCCTGCGCGAGCAGCGCGTCGGTCGTGACGTCGTCGTTCGTGTCGAGCACCGTGGTGCGGACCAGCTCCTTCAGGTCGGCGCCGGTGGCACCGTCGGTCGCGCGGGCCACGGCCGCCAGGTCCAGAGCGGTGTCGCACCAGGCGAGGTACCGCTCCAGGATCGCCAGCCGCCCCTCGAGCACCGGCGGCTCCATCTTGATCACCGTGTCGAACCGTGACGACCGCCGCGCGGCCTTGTCGACCTTGCGGTGGTCGTTCGTCGAGGCGATCACCACCACGCCGCTGCGGTCCGCGAGGCCTCCGTCCATGACGTTGAGGAACTCGCGCAGCCGGTGCGGGTTGGTCTGGCCGCGCTCGCCGGCGATCAGGTCCAGGTCGTCCATCAGGATCAGACAGGGAGACAGGTCGGCGGCGAGGTCGAACAGCTCGGTGAGGTAGTGCTCGGTGACGTAGGTCCCCGGCACCAGCACCGTCGTCCGGCCGTGCAGCTCGTTGGCGACCACCGTGCCCAGCTGGGTCTTGCCGGTGCCGGGCGGGCCCACCAGCAGCAGACCGGTGCTGGTGCCGAGACCACGAGCCTTCAGGTCGTCGGCGAGCTCCAGCACCCGGTGCACGCTGCGGTCGACGGTCCGCCACACCGACGCGTCCAGCTTGAGCAGCTCCCGCGTCGCCGCCGGTGGCGTCCACCGGCCGAGGGCCAGACCGCGGTTGTTGGTGCTGACGCGGTAGGCACCCAGGCGGTACGGCGAGTCCACCGTGCGCCGGGCGCGCAGGAACGCGCCGAACACGTCCGGCAGGGCCCCGCCGTCCTCGGACCGGCCGATGAGCTCGACTTCGATGCCGTAGGCCCCGGACAGGATCCGGAGCACCACCGGCGCCGGGCCCACCGCACCTGCAGGCAGCACGACGGTCGCGGAGTGGAAAGCGCGCATGTCGCCCGCCGCTCCCGGCACCGTCTCGGACGCCGCCGGCCGGTCCACGAAGGCACCGGCGTGCTCGGCGCTCCACCGCGCCTGCGCGTCGTAGAGCCACCGGCCCACGGAGTGGCCGAGGGGGGTGTCGACGCCCTCGGAGAGGACGACCAGATCGGTCGCGTCGACGCCGAGGTGCGCCGCGGCCCACTCGTAGTGGGTGGTCGACCTCGGCTCGCGCCGCTCGAACTCGCGGTCGATGGTCGCCGCGAGGTGCTCGAGGGCAGGCTGGGTCACCGCCGCGAGCACGTCGGTCACGTCGTAGTCGTTCATGTTCACCACCCTCTTCTGAGTCGTCGGCCGTGCCGGTAGGGCGCAGGCACAGTCGGCCAGTGTGAGGGTGGTGGTGGTTCGTGACCTAACGGATTTCCCGTCGGCCCGTCAGATCACCAGGTGCGGGCCCACAGGCAGTGCTCGGAGAGCCGCAGTTGGACGGCGGCCTCGGTCGAGAGCGGTGCGGCGACGTCGGTGACCACGTAGCCGAGCCGGTCCTTGGTCACCAGCGTCTGGTCGACGATGTTGTCGCCGGCGGCGGCGAGCACCGCGTTGAGCTCGGCCAGCACGCCGGGGACGCTGTGGTGAAGGAACCCGAGCCGGTGACCGGGCACCAGCGCCGGGGGCAGCACGGGCGGCAGGTTGACCGAGAGCGCCGTACTGCCCTCGAGGGCGAAGCGGGCCAGCTTCTCCGCGACGAACCAGCCGATCTCCTCCTGCGCCTCCTGGGTCGAGCCGCCGACGTGGGGGGTGAGGATCACGTTGTCGAGGCCGCGCAGCACGGACTCGAACGGGTCACCCTGCGCCTTGGGCTCGACCGGGAAGACGTCGACCGCGGCGCCGGCGATGTGCCCGGAGACGAGGTGGTCGCGGAGCGACTCGTCGTCGACGACCATGCCGCGTGAGGCGTTGATGAACAACGCCCGCGGCTTCATGGCAGCGAACTCCTTCGCCCCGAAGAAGCCGGCGTTGCCCGGCCGTCCGTCGACGTGGAGGCTCACGACGTCGGCGACACCGAGCAGCTCCTCGAGCGTCCTCATCCGACGCGCGTTGCCGTGCGCCGGCCGGTCGGCCTTGTCGTAGAACACGACCCGCATGCCGAGCGCCTCGGCGACGTTCGACAGCTGGGTGCCGATGTTGCCGTAGCCGACGATCCCGAGCGTGCGCCCGCGCACCTCATGGCTGCCGCGGGCCGACTTGTCCCACACGCCGTCGTGCATCTTCTGCGTCTTCTCGGGGAGCCGCCGGGCCAGCGCAATGACCTCACCGATGACGAGCTCCACCACGCTGCGCGTGTTGGAGTACGGCGCGTTGAAGACGCCGATGCCGCGCTCCGCGGCTCCGGCGAGGTCGACCTGGTTGGTGCCGATGCAGAAGCAGCCGATCGCGAGCAGGTCCGGCGCCGCCTCGAGGACCCGTGCCGTCACGTTGGTGTTGGACCGGATGCCGAGCAGGTCGATGCCGTCGAGGGAGGCGACCAGGTCGTCCTCGGACATCGAGTGCGACCGCAGGTCGACCTCGTAGCCGCGGCTCTCGAGCACCTCGACGGCGGCGGGGTGGATGTTCTCCAGGACGAGCGCCTTCACACGACAACCCTAGGGGCCGGGGGAGCGCCGGGCTTCAGCGGTGGCGGGTGGCGCCCCAGATCGAGAGCACCTGGCGTGGTGCGGTCTTCTCCATCCGGCGTCGGGGAGGGCGGGCGCCGTACTCCACGGTGAGGGCGGCCCCGCGGAACCGGTGGTTGTACCAACCGGTCATCGTGCCGTGGCAGACCCCGCCGCACGTGAGCGCCCGCCGCGGGAGGTCGAGGGCGCGCGCCACCCGCCGCGAGAACCGCCGGTCCTTCGTGTCGGTGTCGACAGCGTGCAGCGGCTGGTGGAAGCTCAGGATCCACCGCGGGCGGACGTCCCGGAGGAACCGGATCACCGCTCGGGTCTCCGGCTCCGACCGCGGCCGCGGCCCGGACTCGTAGGGTCCGTCGAGGTCCGCCCAGCGCCAGGGGAAGTTGCGGTTGAGGTCGACCCCGCGGGCGTTCTTGCGGGTGTGCCGCACCAGGCCGTCGGGGTTGTACGTCGGGAGCACCCACAGGTCGATCCCGCGGATCGGCCTCCCGTCCCGCAGGCTCTGAAGGATCCGCCGCGTGTGCGGCTCGTCGCCGTGCATCGTCGAGATCAGCAGCACGGTCGGCCCGGACCCGTCCCCGAGTCGCCACGCCCGGATCGGCCGACCCCGGACGGAGCGGCCGATCACCCGCTTCTCCACGACCGCCGGCCGGTCGGGGTCGAGCTGAGGATGGTCGGGTGCCGCGGCCGATGTCGTCGGGGCGGGCACGAGCAGGACTGTCGCGAGCAACAGCGCCGTGAGGATGCGCAACGGGCTCTCCCGAGGGGTGGAACGTAGCGGACGTCGTGGTGGGGTCCCAGCATGGATGCGCCTGCGGGGCCCGTGCCACCCTCTGCGACCCTGGATCCCGTGAGCACGTCGGGTCAGCGGCCGCCCGGTCGATGGTGGTGGCCCGTCCTCGCGGACCTGCTCTGCGTCCTGGCGCTGGCGGTCGGCGGACGCCGGGCGCACGAGCCCGGCGAGGCCGTCTCGGTGCTGCTGACGATCGGCTGGCCGTTCGCCGTCGCCGCGGTCCTCGCCCACGCGCTTCTGCTCCTCGCCGGCCGCCCCACCGGTCGGCTCTGGCCGGAGGGTGGAGCGGTCCTGCTCGCGACGTACGTCGTCGGCATGGCACTCCGCGGTCTCAGCGGGCGTGGGCTCGCGCCCGCCTTCCTCCTCGTCGCGCTCGGGTTCCTCGCGCTGACGATGCTGGGGTGGCGGGGCGTCCGACGCATGACGTCCCGGCGGTCGGCGTCGTAGGTTGACCGGATGAGCACCGTGGACGACCGGGTCGCCGAGTTCCACCGCCTCCACGAGTCCGGCTGTTTCGTCATGCCGAACCCCTGGGACGCAGGAAGCGCTCGGGCACTGGAGCAGCTGGGGTTCAAGGCGCTCGCCACGACGAGCGCCGGGCTGGCGTGGACGCTGGGCAGGGCCGACACCCAGGTCACCCTCGAGGAGGCGCTCGAGCACCTGACGGTGGTGGCGGGGGCGGTGAGCGTCCCGGTCAACGCCGACTTCGAGGGTGCGTACGCCGTCGACCCGGCCGAGGTCGCGGCGAACGTGGCGCGCGCAGCCGTCACCGGCGTCGCCGGGCTGTCCGTCGAGGACTCCTCCGGCGACCCGGACGACCCGTTGTTCGACTTCGGCCTGGCCGTCGAGCGGATCGCAGCGGCCCGGCAGGCGATCGACGAGAGCGGCACGGGGGTGCTGCTGACCGGCCGGTCCGAGGGCTTCGTCTCGGGACGGCCCGACATCGACGAGACCGTGCGCCGGTTGGCCGCCTACGCCGAGGCGGGCGCCGACTGTCTGTACGCACCCCGGATCGACGAGCGGGAGGACATCGAGGCCGTCATCGCGGCGGTGTCACCCAAGCCCGTGAACCTGCTCGTCAACGCGCCGTTCATCACCGTCGCGGAAGCCGCCGAGCTGGGCGTCCGGCGGATCAGCGTCGGCGGCACCCTGGCCCGCACCGCCTGGGGCGGGTTCCTCGCCGCTGCGCACGAGATCGCCGAGTCCGGGACGTTCAACCGGTTCGAGGACCTGCCGGGCGTCGACGCGCTGCTCGGGTAGCGATCAGTGGGTCAGCTTGAGACCCACGATGCAGCCGACGAGTCCTAGCACGAGCAGCACCTGCGCCGGGCGCACCGGGTCGCCGCCAGCGAACCACCCGAAGGCGACCGTGAGTGAGGCGCCGACACCGACCCAGACGGCGTAGGCGGTGCCGGTCGGCAGCTCCCGCATCGCGTAGGCGAGGCCGCCCATGCTGAGCAGGAGCGCGACCCCGAACACCGTGGTGGGGCCGAGGCGCGAGAAGCCGTCGGACCGTCCGAGCGCGACGGCCCAGACGGCCTCGAGGACACCGGAGACGAGAAGGACGAGCCAGGACATGACCACTCCAAGGTGGCCGTCTTGTCGCCCTCCGGGTACGGCTCCCTCGTCCGGGTGACCGGCCTTCGCCGGTACGCCTCCACGGTAGCAACGGCCCGCACCCCGGCAGGCATCCGCGGCGCCCCAGTAGGTTGACCGCATGCCAACGCTCAAGGACCTCGTCTCCCTGATCCATGAGTGGTACCCGCCTGCGACCGCCGAGGACTGGGACGCCGTCGGCCTCGTGTACGGCGACCCGGAGCAGTCGGTCAAGAAGGTGATGTTCGCCGTCGACCCGTCGCCGGCCGTTGCCGAGGAGGCCGCCGACTGGAAGGCCGACCTGCTCGTGGTGCACCACCCGCTGTTCCTCAAGCCGGTGCACGGGTTCGCGGCGACCACGTCGAAGGGCCGCACCCTCGCCACCCTGGCCCGCGCCGGGTGCGCGCTGCTGACCGCGCACACGAACGCCGACCAGGCCGTTGACGGGGTGTCGGAGGCGATGGCCGTGGCCCTCGGGCTAGGCGACCTGGAGCCGCTGGTCCCGGCGCGCGGCGACAGCTTCGACAAGCTCACCGTGTTCGTGCCGTCCGACGCGGCGGCTCCTGTGCGCGCCGCCATCGCGGAGGCTGGGGCCGGCCGGATCGGCGACTACGACTTCGCCTCGTTCAGCACGTCCGGCGAGGGCCGGTTCCGGCCCCTGGAGGGCGCCAACCCCACGATCGGCACCGTCGGCGAGATCGAGACCGTCGCCGAGGTGCGGGTGGAGGTCGTGCTCGCCCGGCACCTCCGCACGCAGGTCGTGCGAGCGATGCTCGCCGCGCACCCCTACGAGGAGCCGGCGTACGACGTCGTCGAGCTCGCCGACCCCGGCACGGTGGTGACCGGGACGGGGCGGATCGGCACCCTGCCGGCGACCACGCTGGCGGAGTTCGCGCAGAGCGTGGCCGACGCCCTGCCCGCCACCCAGCACGGCGTCCGCGTGGCGGGCGACCCGGAGCGCGCCGTACGGAGGGTCGCCGTGTGCGGCGGTGCCGGCGACTTCCTGCTCGACCGGGTCGCGGCGTCGGACGTGGACGTCTACGTGACCAGCGACCTGCGCCACCACCCGGCGGCCGAGTTCGCCGAGAAGAACGGCCCGGCGCTGGTCGACGTCGCCCACTGGGCCGCGGAGTGGACCTGGCTGCCGGTGGTCGCGGCCCGCCTCGGTGATGCGCTGGGCAACGACGTCGAGACCCGGGTGAGTGAGCTCTGCACCGATCCCTGGACAATGCGACTATGAAGGCCGACCCGGACGCCCAGCTGAAGCTGCTCGACCTCCAGAAGCTCGACTCGGCCGCCGACCAGCGAAAGCACCAGCGCGCGCACCTCCCGGAGGACGCCGAGCTCGCGCAGCTCACCGTGCGCCGGTCCGACGTGCTCGGCCGCAGCCGCGACCAGCAGATCGTCGTCGACGACCTCGTCGTCGCCCAGGAGAAGGCCGACGCCGACGTCGAGCAGGTCAAGGCCCGCCGCAAGCGCGACCGGGACCGGATGGATCAGGGGCTGATCACCAACCCCAAGGACCTCGAGCGGATGCAGCACGAGCTCGAGTCGCTGGAGCGCCGGATCGCGACCCTGGAGGACGAGGAGCTCGAGGTCATGGAGGACCTCGAGTCGGCCCAGCAGGACCTGGCGACGATGAAGGCCGACCTCGCCGAGACCGACGAGCGGATCGCCGCCGTGACTGCGGCCCGCGACGAGAAGCACGCCGAGATCGACGCCGACCTGGCCCGCATCGCCGCCGATCGCGAGCCCGTCGTCGCAGCCCTGCCCGCCGACCTGCTCGCGCTCTACGACCGGCTGCGGGCCAGCAAGAACGGCGTCGCCGCCGCCGAGCTGCGGGCGCGGCAGTGCGGCGGCTGCATGATGACGCTCGACCCGGCGGAGATCGCCGACATCCGCACCAAGGCCGAGGACGACGTGGTGCGCTGCGAGCAGTGCCAGCGGATCCTCGTCCGCACCAGCGAGAGCGGGCTCTGAGGTGGCGGACGCCGGGCAGGAGGGCGGTCCGCGGTCGGTCGTCATCGAGGCGGACGGCGGCTCACGCGGCAACCCCGGGCCAGCGGCCTACGGGGCGGTCCTCAAGGACGCCGAGACCGGCGAGGTCATCGCCGAGGACGGCCGCACGCTGGGCGTCGCGACCAACAACGTCGCGGAGTACTCCGGCTTGATCGCCGGCCTCAAGCTGGCCGAGGAGTTCGCGCCCGGAGCCGACATCGAGGTCCGGATGGACTCGAAGCTGGTCGTCGAGCAGATGAGCGGCCGCTGGAAGATCAAGCACCCCGACATGAAGCCGCTGGCGATGGAGGCCAACCGCCTGGCGCCGTTCGGCACGACCTACACCTGGGTGCCGCGGGAGCACAACAAGCACGCCGACCGGCTCGCCAACGAGGCGCTCGACGGCACCCGGGAAGGCGTCACCTTCGCCGGCGCCAGCCCCGCGGACGGCGCCGACGCTGAGGACGAGTCGCTCATCGAGGAGCTCGAGAGCCCGTCCGCATCGGTCGGCGTCGAGCAGGCCGGGACCCCGTGGACGCCGGGCTCGCCCACGACGCTGGTGCTGGTGCGCCACGGCGTCACCCCGCACACCTCGGGCAAGCGGTTCTCCGGCGGCCTCGGCGGCGACAACCCGGGGCTGAGCGAGGAGGGCCGTGGCCAGGTCCGCGAGACCGCGGCCTGGCTGACCGACCTCAAGGACCGGATCGACGCGGTCGTCTGCTCGCCCGTACGACGCACCCGCGAGTCGGCGGAGATCATCGCTGCCGAGCTCGGCCTGCCGCTGGAGGAGGAGCCCGGCTTCGCCGAGATGGAGTTCGGCGCCTGGGACGGACTGACCTTCGTCGAGGTGGCCGAGCGGCACAAGGAGTCGTTCGAGGCCTGGCTCGGCGACCTGGACGCACCGCCGCCCGGCGGGGAGTCGTTCCGCACGGTCGAGGAGCGGGTCCGCGCGGGCCTGCGCCGCGTCCTGGAGCAGCACGCCGGTCGCACCGTCGTCGTGGTCAGCCACGTGACGCCGATCAAGACCCTGGTCGCCGCGACCCTCGACGCACCGCTCGAGGCGGTGTTCCGCATGGAGCTGAGCCCGGCGTCGGTCAGCGTCGTCTCGTTCTACCCGGACCCTGCGGCGCCGGGCGGCCACCGCAGCTCGATGCGGCTCTACAACGCGCTGCCGCCGGGCCGCCGGTCCTTGCTCGACACCGGCCGTTGGTGACCGGTTAGTCAGACCTCGCTGACGATCACGTCGAGCTGGGTGCCCTTCTTGGTGGGCTCGTCGATCTCGACCTGCCAGCCGAGGTCGGTGAGCACGCCTGCCAGCGCGGCGGGGGTGCGGGGGTCGCGGCCGTCCTCGAGCAGCGCCCGGACCAGCCGGCCCTTGGTGGCCTTGTTGAAGTGGCTGACGACCTGTCGGCGTCCGGCCACCTCGTGCAGCACCCGGACGGTCGCCACGCGCGGCGCCAGCTCGGCGGGCGGCCGCCAGAAGCCGGCGTACATGCTCGACCGCAGGTCCACCAGCAAGCCCTTGCCCATCGCGTCGGTCACGGCCTCGCCGAGCGACTCGCGCCACCAGCCGGCCACCGGGCCGAGGCCGGGCATGCAGGCGTCGCCGGAGAGGCGGTACGCCGGGATCCGGTCGCCCACCCGCACCATTCCGAAGAGGCTCGAGGTGATCGCCAGCCGTGACGCCGCGCGGCGCTTGGCCGACGAGGAGAGCGACGGCAGGTCGAGCGCCTCGTAGAGGACCCCGTCGTAGATCCGGTCGGCCCGCGCCGTCGGCGCGTCGGTCAGCGTCGCGTTGCGAGCGACCAGGTCGAGCTGCGAGCGGGACAGGCCGAGGACCGTCGCGGCGTGGTCCGGCTGGTCACGGCAGAGCCCCACGAGCGCGTCCAGCACCCGCTCGCGGGCGGGGGTGAGCGACGGCTGCGACAGGGTCTTCAGCTCGAGCGGTCGGCCCCGTCCGGGGGCCGACTTCCCCTCGCTCGGTGGAAGCAGGATCAACATCGCCGCCCAGCGTAGTAGCCGAACGCCACCCGTCCATCAGGTGAACGGGATCCCGTTAGGGTCGACGCATGCCGAGCAACCTCGTGGTCCGGGTCAGGGACGGCTCCGACGCCCTGCGGGAGGCACTCGCGGAGGTCGAGCGCGAGCTCGAGCTGCCTGGCGGGTTCCCCGCCGAGGTGCTGAAGGCGGCCGAGGAGGCCGCCGCGGCGCCGACGCTGCCGGACCTCGACCGCACCGACATCCCGTTCCTCACCATCGACCCCGAGGGCTCGATGGACCTCGACCAGGCGCTCCACATCGAGCCGGACGGCGACGGGTTCGTCGTGCACTACGCGATCGCCGACGTCGCGGCGTTCGTCCGCCCCGGCGACCCGGTCGACGTCGAGGCGCACGCCCGCGGCGAGACGTTGTACGGCGCCGGCAGCCGGATCCCGCTCCACCCGCCGGCCCTCTCGGAGGCTGCCGCGTCGCTGCTGCCCGACCAGGTGCGACCGGCGCTGCTCTGGACGATCACCCTCGACGCCGCCGGTACGCCGACCGACGTCCACGTAGAGCGGGCGCTGGTGCGCTCCCGCGAGCGGCTGACGTACGACGGCGCGCAGGCCGCCCTCGACGACGGTTCCGCGGGCGAGGTGCTCCAGCTGCTGCGCGAGGTCGGTCAGCTGCGCGAGCAGCAGGAGGAGGCACGCGGCGGCATCTCGCTGCCGCTGCCCGAGCAGGAGGTGGCGGTCGGCGAGGACGGGTCGTTCCGTCTCGAGCTCCGTCAGCAGCTGCCGGTCGAGCTGTGGAACGCGCAGATCTCGCTGCTCACCGGGATCTGCGCCGCGAGCCTGATGATCGGCGGAGAGATCGGCCTGCTCCGCACGCTGCCGCAGGCCGACCCGCGCGACGTCGCCCGGCTGCGCCGGGTCGCGAAGGGTCTTCGCATCGAGTGGCCCGAGCAGACCTCCTACGACGCGTTCATCCGCTCGCTCGACCCGGCGGACCCGGCCCACCAGGCGATGGTGGTGGCGTGCACCCGGCTGCTGCGGGGGAGCGGCTACGCCGCGTTCGACGGCGAGGTCCCGGCCGAGCACGAGCACGCCGCGATCGCGGCGCCGTACGCCCATGTCACCGCGCCTCTCCGCCGCCTCGGCGACCGCTACGCCGGCGAGGTGTGCGTGGCGCTGTGCGGGGGCGAGGAGGTGCCTGACTGGGTGCGCGCCGCGCTGCCCGACCTGCCCGGGACGCTCGCGGACTCCGCGCGGCGCGCGGGGTCCTACGAGCGGGCCGTGCTGGACGTCATCGAGGCCGGCCTGCTCGCGGGACGGGTCGGCGAGGAGTTCGCAGGGGTCGTCACGAGCGTGCGCGAGGACGACGAGAAGAGGGGCGTCGTCGTGCTGTCCGAGATCGGTGTCGAGGCGCCGGTCACCAGCGACGCCGACCTGCCGCTCGGCACCGAGATCCGGGTGCGGCTCGAGTCCGCCGACCTCGCGACGCGGAAGGTGGCCTTCCGCCTTGGCTGAGGGTCGGCTCGGCCGGGTGCTGGTGACCGGTGGCGTGCGGTCGGGCAAGTCCGCCCATGCCGAGGCGCTGCTCGCCGACGAGCCGGCGACGACCTATCTCGCCGCCGGCCCGACGTACGACGACGCCGACTGGGCTGCCCGCATCACCCGCCATCGCGAGCGCCGCCCCCCGACCTGGGGAACGGTCGAGACCACCGACGTCGCGGTCGCGCTCGCCGACGCCACCGGCCCGGTGCTCCTCGACTGCCTCGGCACCTGGCTCGACGCGATCATCAGCGAGGCCGACCTCTGGGAGGCACCGGTCGACGACGTCGAGGCGCACGTCGCCGCCCGCACCACGGGTCTCGTCGCCACCCTGCGGGCGAGCACCCACCCCGTCGTGGTCGTCACCAACGAGGTCGGGCTCGGCGTCGTCCCCGAGCACCGGTCGGGTCGGCTGTTCCGTGACCTGCTCGGCACGCTGAACCAGCGCGTCGGCAGCGTCTGCGACGAGGTCCACCTCGTCGTCGCCGGGCGGGTGCTGCGGCTCTGAACCACCGGCCTGTCGGCACACCCGCCTAGGTTGTCCGCATGGCTATCGCACGCAATCCGGTGTTCGTGATCGACTGCCCCGACCCGGCCGCCCTGGCGCGCTTCTACGCCGGGCTGCTCGGCTGGGAGTGGTCCGTCGACGACGACGCAAGGTGGGCGAAGGTGCGGTCGGGAGACAGGTTCTTCGACTTCCAGCGCATCGACGACTACCGCGCCCCGGAGTGGCCCGGCCAGGCCGTCCCTCAGCAGATGCACCTCGATGTCGACGTCGACGACCTCGACGAGGCTGAGGCTGCGACGCTCGCCCTCGGCGCCACCAAGCACCCCCACCAGCCGGGCACGACGTTCCGGGTCTTCCTCGACCCCGCCGGCCACCCGTTCTGCCTCTGCCTGGCGGGCTAGACCGCTCCCGCCAACCCCACCAGCATCGTCGTCAGCGCCAGCTCGATCGCCGCGCCGAAGACGTCGCCGGTGACCCCGCCGAACCGCCGGGCGGCTCGGACGACCAGGACCACCACCACGAGGAACGCCAGGCCGACGGCGAGCGGGCCGCGCCAGGGATGGACGATGGTCGCGGCGGCGGCGAGGCCGGCCCAGCCGAGCAGGGTCCACCAGCCGGGCACCCGCCGGGTGAAGGTGGCGCCGAGCCCGTCCGGGCGGGCGGGCCGCACCGGGCTGGCGCAGGTGATCCACAGCGCGGCCCGCGCGGCACAGACGAGGGCGCCGGCGACGACGGCGGACCGCACGTCGTCGACGTACGACGCCAGCGCGGCCGCCTGCGCCCCGAGCACCAGCACCACCGCCACCACCCCGGCCGGCCCGGCGGCGCCGCTCTTCATGACCGCCAGCGAGCGCTCGCGGTCGTAGGAGGCGGTCAGTCCGTCGGCGACGTCGGAGAGGCCGTCGAGATGGAGGGCCCGGCTGCCGAGGGCGAGGGCCGCGATCGCCAGGACCGCGACGGCCAGGGGCGGCAGGGTGGTCTCGGTGCCGGCCCACAGGATCGCTCCGACGGCGGCGCCGAGGGGGAGCACCGCCAACGGCGCCAGCACCATCGCGCCGGTCGCGATGGCGGGCGTCACCCGCAGCACGGCCGGCACCGGGACCGCGGTCAGCATGCCCACGGACAGCCGCAGGCTGCGGCCGAGGACGGCCGGGCGGGACGTCGACACCGTCACTCGGGTGGGAGCAGGTCCGCGAGCAGCGCCACGTCGCGCAGCACCGCCACCGCGGAGCGCAGCACCGGCACCGCGGCGACCGCGCCGGACCCCTCGCCGAGCCGCAGGCCGAGGTCGAGCACCGGCTCGAGGCCGAGCTTGGCGAGGGCGAAGGTCTGGGCCGGCTCGGTCGACCGGTGACCAGCGGCGAACCAGGCCGCCGCCCCGGGCGCGAGCCGGTCGGCGGTCAGCGCGCACGCGACCGACATCAGGCCGTCGAGGAGCACGGGGACGCCGCGCTCGGCGGCGCGGACGAGGTAGCCGGTCGTGGCCGCGAGATCGGCGCTGCCCAGCGCGGTCAGGGTGGCGACAGGGTCGAGCACCCGGTCGCCGGCCCGGTCCAGCGCCTGCTGGATGACCCCCACCTTGTGCTGCCAGGTGGCGTCGTCGACGCCGGTGCCGCGGCCGGTCACCTCGGCAGCCGGCAGGCCGAGGGCCGCCGCGACCAGAGCGGCGGCCGGTGTCGTGTTGCCGATGCCCATGTCACCGCTCAGCAGCAGCTGCGCGCCGCCGTCGATCTCCTCGTCGGCGATCGCGCGGCCGGCCTCGAGAGCCTGCCGGGTCTCCTCCGCTGTCAGCGCGTCCTCGAGGTGGATCGGGCCGCTGCTGCGCCGTACCTTCCGCGCCCGGACCTCGGGCGCCAAGTCCTCGAGGTCGTCGTCGACGCCGAGGTCGAGGACGCGGACGCTGACGTCGTGCGCGGCCGCCAGCGCCGAGACGCCGGCCCGGCCGGCGACGAACGTGCGCACCATCGCGCCGGTGATCTCCGGCGGGTACGCCGAGACGCCGTGGCGGGCCACGCCGTGGTCCCCGGCGAAGATGACGAGCCGGACGTCGGTGAGCGGGTCCGGCGGCACCTGCCCCTGAGTGGCGGACAACCAGACGGCGAGGTCGCCGAGCCGGCCGAGCGCACCGGCGGGCGTCGCGAGACCAGCGAGCCGGTCGGCGGCGGCGGCCGCGACCGCGGGGTCGGGCGGGGGCAGGGGGGACCCGGTCGAGGAGGGGCGATCGGCCATGGTGGGAACCTATCGCCCCTCCGACCGGGTCAGGCGACCAGCAGCACCAGCAGCAGGAGGACGGCCATGAGGGAGAGGACCAGCACGATGCCGGACATCTCCGACGGCTCGGTGGTCTCGTCGACCTGGTTGACGTTCGTCGTCACTGGCTTGCCTTTCTGGAGCGCCCTGGCCGAGGGGCCAGGCAACCAAGATGACGCTGTGGGCGGTCCGAAGGTTGCATTGGGGAGACGTCGTCACCGGATTCGAGAACCGCGCCCGACCTGACATCCTGTCGGCGTGACGCACGAGCCCGGCCACACCGTCCTGGTCGTGCCCGTTCCCGAGCTCGAGCCGTTCGTCCGGAGCCGCTGGGTGCACTACGAGCCGGGGTGGGTGGCCACCGACCCGGCCTTCACCCACGCCCACATCACCGCGCTGGCGCCGTACGTCCGCAGGCCCACCGCCGCCGACCTCGCCCTCGTCGGCCGGGTGGCGGCGGCGACTGCGCCGTTCGACTACGAGCTGCGGGACGTGATCGCGTTCGACACGGGTTGGATCGTCGCGGCGCCCGAGCCGGCCGCGCCCTTCGCCGCGCTCACGCACGCGTTGTGGAAGGCGTTCCCGCAGTGCCCGCCGTACGCCGGCCAGTTCGACGTCGCCCCGCACGTCACCCTCGACTCGATCTCCGACACGGTGTCGATCGCCTCGACCCGCGCGCTGATCGGCGACGTGCTGCCGGTGCGCTGCCGGGCCGACCGGCTCGAGCTGCACTGGTACGAGGAGGGCGGCTGTCACGTCCTCGCCGACTGGAAGCTGACCGGTGCGTAGGGCTGCGACCGCGCTGATGCCTGCTGCGCTGCTCGTGGTGATGGTCGTCGGGTGCGTGGCCGAGGAAACCGACGAGACGTCGGGCGGCTCGACGCCGAGTGTCCGCGCGACGCCGACGACGTCGGACGCGCCGCCCGCGACCGTTGCGACGACCGTGACCCCGCCGCCGGCGCCCAGCCCGGAGCCGCCGCCGCAGCACCGCGAGAAGGACCCGGACCCGCGCTGGGAGTTCTACGTCGACGACCGCCGCTGGTACCGCTCACCCTGGTTCGCCGGCGCGCACCGCCTGATGATCGGCTTCGGCTGCAACACCGCGCCCTGGTACAGCCCCGACCCGCGCTGCCCGGGGGACCAGGGATTCCACCACGGCATCGACGTCGCCATGTCCTGCGGCACGACGCTGCGGGCCGGGACAGCGGGCGAGGTGCTGCCGCTGGACGCGCCCGGGTCACCCGGCACGGCGTACGGCGACGACCCGGTCCGGCTGCGCATCGCCGGTGGGTACGACGTGCTCCTCGGTCACACGAGCGAGGTGTTCGTGCAGCCGGGGGAGCGGGTCGAGCCGGGGCAGCGGATCGCCCTCGCCTCCGACTCCGGCGCCCCCGACGGATGCCACCTGCACTTCGAGGTCCGCCCTGCGGGAGGTTCGGTGAGCACGGCCGTCGATCCCGCGGAGTGGCTCCTCCTCGAGGCGGATCTTCGGGGCTGAGAGCCGTCCCACACGTTTGCGGATCCGGTGACAGGCAACTGTCACTGCATGCTCCTGCTCGGTTCGCTCGTGCTCGTCGGCCTCATGGTCCTCGGCTTCGCCGTCCTCTACCGAGCTCCACGACGCCGGACGGTCTACGTCCAGAGCTCGCGCGGCGACCACCGCGTCCTGCGCTGACCCTTGCCGCAGCGGCTGGCTCAGCCCTGCTCCAGCGCGTCCCAGACAGCCTCGACGCGGTCGTGGCCGCCGAGTCCGCGAGTGACGTAGCCGACGGCGTGGTCGTTCTGGAGCGACCACCACGCGGCGCACCCGCCGGCGCCACCCATGCCGATGTCCTCGTCGTCGACCTGGAACCCGAGGGTCCAGGTGACCTCGCGGCCAAGCACCAGGTCGTGCCCGCTGGCGGCCGGGCCGATGAAGGCTTGGTGCAGCTTTGGCCCCAGCAGCGCCGCGACCGCCCCGTCGGGCGCCATCAGGTCGGAGTAGAACCGGGCGAGTCCCCGGGCCGAGGCGTGCATCGCGATCGCCGGGAAGCTGGTGGTGCGGAACCGCTCGGAGTTGAGCACGTCCGCGTCGAGCAGCCCCGCCGGCCGGCCGAGCGCCGGTCCCCAGCGCGGGTCGGCGAGGTACGTCGGCGCCCACGTCGGGTCACCCACCACGACGTCGGCCACCCGACCGAGGTCGGCAGGGGAGACCCGCAGGTGCACGTCCCAGCCGTGGCGCGCCGCGATCCCGGCGAAGCGGTCGGCCAGGTCCTCGCCCGTGGCGCGGCGGAGGATCTCGTCGAGGAGGTGCCCGTAGGTGAGGGCGTGCTCGGCCACGGCCGCTCCGGGCTCGTGCTCCGGCGCGGCAGCCGCGAGCAGCGCGACCAGCGCCGCGCGGTCGTCGTACTCGAGGTCGGCGGCGGCCTCCGGGAAGCTCGGCAGGCCCGCCGCGTGCGACAGCACCTGGCGCACGGTCGTCGCCTCCTTGCCCGCCGCGGCGTACTCCGGCCAGACCTCGGCCACCCGCTGGTCGAGCCCGAGCGCGCCCTCCGCCACCGCCGTCAGCACCGTCAACGCCGCGAACGGCTTCGCGACGGAGTAGGTCATCACCAGCGTCTCCGCGTCCCACGGCCGGACGCCGTCGCGGGTGCCGACCTGGTGCTCGATCTCCACCTCACCGTCGCGAATCACGCAGAGCGCTCCGCCGGGCTCGGTGCCGGCGGCGACGAAGCTGTCGAGCACGTCGATCACGGGGTGCATGCGCTGATTCTGGCGGTGCCGTCGGCGTGCCCCCGTCAGCGGGTGGGGATACGGGGCGACCTGTGCCTCCTGCGTACGCCGGACCAATCCGGCTAGCGCCGGGCTCCGAATCAGCACGGGGGCTCAAGGCCGCTCACCCCGGCCGATGCCTGACCGGGGTGAGCGGTTGAAACGCTACGACCCCCGGCCCTGGGGATCACAGGCCGGGGGTCGATGACGACTTGGCACGCTGCGCGCGTGCGCGATCGTCGTGCGGTCGCCCGCCGAGCCGGAACCCGTCTGACCACATCTGGCACGGGTAGAGCCCTGGCAACCGAATCGGCCGCCCGGGTGTGCTGTTTCGGCTAGGTCTCGGCTGGTCGAGCCCCCGTGCCGTCGAGACCGACCAAGGTGGACCGCCCCACCCAGAGACAACCTGGGTGGGGCGGTCGTCGTCTCCCTGGCCACCGAGCCGTCGGTCTCGCCGTCGGCCGGCGCCGAGAGCCAGGAAGAGGAACGGCCTCGAGCTACTGTCGGTAGCGACGTCCCGACCGAGGCCAGAAGGGACGAGCTCTCGATGACATCGCCGCGGCGGCGCCACTCGAGAACGACGTCAGGGCGGTCAGGATCGGGCGGAATATCAGCCATCGCTGGGCCTCACTGGAGCCGTTCCTAGGCTCATCGCTGCCGTAACAAGCGGCACGGTGCCGGAGACCAGGGGTGCCGTGACCCGATCGGCGACTCGGACTCTCGAGGCTACGCTCATCCCCCACGGGTCAACTGACGGGCAACGGTCTCGCGGTGTCGCTTCGGCCGGGCCCTGCCGCCAGCTCCGAAGGTCGATGACGCTGTGCGGACTGAAGATGGTTGATCGCAGCGTCATCGCGGCTCAGAGGGGGACGGGCCGACCTGTAAGCCGGGTTCTGTGATCGGTGACCATCCATCTACGGCCGCCGTTGCCGGCGACCTCCAGCGGCCTACCCGTGTGCTCGGGCGAGCAGCCCTCGAGCGCACACTGTCTGGCCTTGCTCCGGGTGGGGTTTGCCGAGCCGTCCCGGTCGCCCGGGGCGCTGGTGGGCTCTTACTCCACCGTTTCACCCTTGCTCCGCTCCCTCGAGAGGCAGCGGGGCGGTCTGTTCTCTGTGGCACTTTCCCGCGGATTGCTCCGGGTGGGTGTTACCCACCACCCTGCTCTGTGGAGCCCGGACTTTCCTCGGGACCGACCCTGTCGCCAGGGACGGCCACGCGGTCACCCGGTCGGCCCGTCCACGCAGCAGGGTAGTGGGTAGGGCCCCCCGCAGGTGGAATCAACGGGGCCCGGGATCTGTTCACCCAGCATGATCGAGAAGGTCACCACCCTGCAGGCCCCCGGCGTCGTCTTCCCGGGTGCGGAGTCGCGTCCCGAGGACGCCTACCGGACCGCCCACGACCTGCTCGTACGACGCGCACCGAGCCAGGCGCTGAAGGTGCTCGAGCCGGCGCTGGAGCAGGACCCGACCAACCGCGGCCTGCGGCTGATGCGGGCCTGGGCCTACTCGATGCGCGCCCAACTGGTGAAGGCCTCCGACGAGCTCACCGAGCTG
The DNA here is from genome assembly GCF_003160695.1 of Nocardioides silvaticus. Classification (GTDB taxonomy): domain Bacteria; phylum Actinomycetota; class Actinomycetes; order Propionibacteriales; family Nocardioidaceae; genus Nocardioides; species Nocardioides silvaticus. Next base: position 45,386 of record NZ_QGDD01000012.1, on the reverse strand, counting down.
GTCGCCGACGACCCGTCCGACGCCTGGGCGCAGCACGCGCTGGGCCGGGCGCTCGAGCGCCAGTCGCGCCACCAGGAAGCGCTGCCGCACCTCCGGCTCGCCGCGGCGATGACCGGCGACGTCGAGCACGAGCTCGCGGTGCTGCGAGTCGAGCGGAAGGCCGGCCTCGTCGGCTAACCCCGTAGGGCACAATCGCGCCATGAGGCGTGCGCTGCTCGGGGTCGCTGTTCTGGTCGGAGTGTCGGCTGCCGGTGCCGGCAGTGCATGGAGCCTTGCCGACGGAGAACGGGGCGACCCGCCGGGTGCGACGTGCAACGGCCTGCCGGCGACGGAGGTCGACGCCTCGCACCAGGCGCAGACGGGCACGGCCGGCGACGACGTCGTGGTCCTCGTCGGTGAAGGGGCTGTGTATGACGCACTCGGCGGGAACGACTCGATCTGCCTGAGCCCGACCATCCGCTACGCGCTCGTCAACGGCGACGCGGGCGACGACCACGTCGACGCCTCCGCCGCGCAGGCCCGCCGCGGGTACTCGACCGAGATCAGCGGCGGGCCGGGGTCCGACGAGATCGTCGGCAGCGCGTTCCGTGACGTCATGATCGGCGGCAGCGGCGACGACGTCGTCGAGGGCGGGGCCGGCGGCGACTTGCTGGACGGCGACGGAGTGGACCGGGTCGGGCGCTACTCGGACCCGTTCGTCGACGGTGCCGACCACGTCGACGCCGGTCCCGGCAACGACCGCATCTACTCCTCGGTCCGCGGGGACGACGGTGCCTCGGGTGCCGACGAGTCCATCGGCGGGCCCGGCCGCGACACCCTCGACCACGGGCCGTCCCGCGCCGGCATCGTGCTGCGCGTGCAGGCGGGCGTCGTCGAAGGCACCGGCACCGACGTCCCCGACACGTTCGAAGGGTTCGAGCGCTACGAGGGCAGCGGCAGCGACGACCTCATCGTCGGCACGGAGGGCGACGACCACCTCGACGGAGACTTCGGTCGGGACCGGGTCTTCGGCCTCGGCGGGGACGACCGCCTCGAGCTGGCCCGGGGTCGGGCGAGCGGCGGGCCTGGCGACGACCTGCTGTCGGACGGCGCCAACGGGCCCCGACTCAGGATCGCGATGGGGCCGGGCGACGATCGGGTCTCGCTCCTCCAGGGACGACACACGGTCGCCATGGGCGCGGGCAACGACCGGGTGGAGTTCGCGGGCTTGCGGGGGACCTTCGCCATCGGCGGCGGCCCCGGGTTCGACCGGGTGACGACGATCCGGTGCAAGCACCACCGCCGGACCGGCGACGTCGTCACCTGCGACCGCAGCACGGCGACGATCACCTCGGTCGAGCGGGTCCGCAACCGCGGCTGATGCTCAGGCGGTGCGGGTGATGCTGACGTCGACGGTCATCCGCGACGTCCGTGCACCCGAGTAGATCCCGCTCAGTGGCGAGACGTCGGTGTAGTCACGCCCGGTGGCGATCGCGATGTAGCGGTCGTCGGGCACGGCGTCGCCGCTCGGGTCGAAGGCCTGCCAGCCGTCGTCCCACCACTCCAGCCAGGCCCGGGAGTCGCCGGCGACGGTCTCACCGACGACCGGGTCGGCGGAGGGGTGGACGTAGCCGGAGACGTAGCGCGCCGGGATGCCGAGCGAGCGGAGCCCGCCGATCGCGAGGTGCACCATGTCCTGGCAGACACCGGCCCGCTGCCGCCAGGCTTCCGCGGCCGGCGTGCGGACGTCGGTCGAGCCGGGCAGGAAGTCGATCTCCTGGTTCACGAGCCGGCAGACGGCCCGCGCCGCACCGCCGGGCGTGCCGGCAGCCCGTGCCTCGCCCTGGACGGAGTCGACGAAGTCCGGGGGAGGGGCGACGGCCTCGGGCAGCACGAGGTACTCGGTCCAGCGGTCGGCGATCGCGCGCTCGCCGTACGCCTCCCAGGGCGTGGTCGGCGGCGCGGCCGGCCCGCGGTCGACCTGCACGGTGGAGGTGGCGACGACCGACATCGCGTCGTGCGGGTCGAGCACCTCGAACGCGATGACATGGGTGCCGAAGTAGTCGCGGTACTCCGACATCCACGGCTTCGGGTGCACCTCGAGCCGGGAGTGCACGACGATCTGGCCCGGTCCGGTGGCGGGGGTCATCCGCGCCTGGTTGTACGACGCGACGGCGGACCCGTCGTACTCGAACTCCGTCGTGTGGACGACTCGCATCTGCGTGCTCACTGCATCACGCCCTTCCACGACATGGCCTCGGCTCCGGCGAAGTACTTGCGGCTGATCGCGTCGGTGGCGGCCGCGCACGTGCCCTGCAGCGTCTCCATCTCCTCGGGGAGGTCCAGGAGCACGTCGGTGAACGAGCGGTACTCCAGCTCGGCACGGGTCCGCCCCAGCAGCCGGTGCGCCTCGTCGCGGAACCCGGTGCGCGTGCTGCCGGGCTCCATCTCGTCGAGGCACTGTTCGGCCCGGTTGAGGGCGAAGATCACCGATCTCGGGAACACGCGGTCGAGCAGCAGGAACTCCGCCGCCGCCCGCGCCGTCTCCCGACCGCGGTTGGTCCGGAGGAACGCCTCGTAGGCGCCGCACGCGCGCAGCGTGCTCACCCACTGCTCGGTGCCGCCGCTCGACAGCGATGTCGCCGCGACCAGCCGCGACGTCATGTCGGCCCGCTCGATGCAGCGGCCGAGCATGAGGAAGTGCCAGCCCTCGTCGCGCGTCATCGTGGCGTCGGCGGTGCCGTTGATCAGCGCCGCGCGCTCGCGTACCCACTGGAAGGCGTACGGCGGACGCAGACCCCCGAAGCGCCCGGACGGGATCGAGAGGTAGGTGGTGTTGATGACCTCCCACAGCGGGACCGAGAGGATCTCCCGGGCCCGTCGTGCGCTCTCCCGGGCCGCGCCGACCGCGGCGGCGATCGAGCTCGGCGAGGCCATGTCGTAGGCGAGCAGCCGCAGCACCTGCTCGATCCCGACCCGCTGGTCGATGTCGATGCCGAGCCGGTCGGCCGCGTCCTCCGGCTCGATGCCCATGATGAGGAGCAGGTCGCGGCAGGTCTGGGCCTCGTCGATGTTCCCGTCCTCGAGCAGCAGCTGGGTCTGGACGTCGAGGATCCGCGCGGTGTCCTCGGCCCGCTCGACGTAGCGCCCGATCCAGAACATCGACTCCGCGATCCGGCTGAGCATCACTGCGCCCCGTCCTGTCGCTGAGACCGGCGGGCCCCGTCCAGCTGCCCGACCGGACCGGCGAGCACCCACGTGTCCTTGGTGCCGCCGCCGCGGGAGGAGTTCACGATCAGCTCGCCCTTGCCGAGTGCGACCCGGGTCAGGCCGCCCGGCAGCACCCACACCCGCTCACCGTCGTTGACCGCGAACGGCCGGAGGTCGACGTGCCGCGGGCCGAGCTCGCCGTCGACGAACGTCGGCACCGTCGAGAGCTGCACCACCGGCTGGGCGATCCACGACCGCGGGTCCTCCAGCACCTTGGTCCGCAGCTCGTCGAGCTCGGCGGCCGAGGCATGAGGCCCGATCACGATGCCTTTGCCGCCCGACCCGTCCACCGGCTTGAGCACCAGCTCGTCCAGCCGGTCGAGCACCTCCTCGCGCGCCTCGCGGTCGCCGACGCGCCAGGTGTCGACGTTGCGGATCACCGGTTCCTCGGCGAGGTAGTAGCGGATGATGTCGGGCAGGTAGGTGTAGACGAGCTTGTCGTCGGCGACCCCGTTGCCGACGGCGTTGGCCAGCGTCACGTTGCCGGCGCGGGCGGCGTCGATCATTCCCGGGCAGCCGAGCATCGAGTCCGCCCGGAAGTGCACGGGATCGAGGAAGTCGTCGTCGATCCGGCGGTAGATGACGTGCACCGGCGCCAGTCCCCGGGTCGTGCGCATCATGACCTCGCCGCGGCGGCACACCAGGTCGCGGCCCTCGACCAGCTCGACGCCCATCGTCCGGGCCAGCAGGGCGTGCTCGAAGTAGGCGCCGTTGTAGACGCCCGGTGTCAGCACCACGACCGTCGGGTCGGTGACACCGGCGGGAGCCGCTGCCCGCAACGCGGTGAGCAGCCGCTGCGGGTAGCCGCCGACCGGACGGATCCGGTGCTGGGCGGTGGTCTCCGGGAGCGCCGCGGCGATGGCGCGGCGGTTGGTCATCACGTAGGACACCCCGGACGGCACCCGCACGTTGTCCTCGAGCACGCGGAACTCGCCGTTGTTGTCGCGGATCAGGTCGATGCCGGAGACGTGGACCCGGACCCCGTTCGGCGGACGCACGCCGGCGGCTGCGCGGTGGTAGTGCGAGGAGGTCGTGATCACCCGGCGCTGGACGACCCCGTCGTCGAAGACCCGGCCGGCGTCGTACACGTCGGCGAGGAAGGCCTCCAGCGCCCGCACCCGCTGCTGCACCCCGCGCTCGATGACGCTCCAGGTGTCCATCTCGATGACCCGCGGCAAGATGTCGAGCGGCATCGCCCGCTCCTCGCCGCCGATGTCGAAGGTGACGCCCTGGTTGAGGTAGCTGGCCTGCAGCGACTCCACCCGGCTCACCAGCTCAGGGGCGGTCATCGTCTCGAGGAAGTCCCGCAGCCGGAGGTACGGCGAGCGGAGCTGGTCGCCGTCGAACATCTCGTCGTAGGCCGGCCCGCTGGCGCCGTATCCCTCGAAGATCGTGTTCACGTCGACCCGGTCCGCGCCCATGGCCGGACACTACCCAGGTCGCGTAACACGCGTGTTGCACGCGGGGCCGGGGGTCCCGGAGCCGTTGTAGGTTGGCACGCATGGCCTACTGGTTCTGCCTGAATCACCACCGAGTGGAGCCGGAGGAGGGCTGCGCCTCCAAGGACCGGCTCGGTCCCTACGAGACCGAGGAGGAGGCGGCCCGCGCGCTGGAGAAGGCGGCCGAGCGGACCAAGGCCTGGGACGAGGACCCGCGCTGGAACGACGACGTCGCCGACGGCGAGGACCGGTAGCGGTTGGCCGCGTTCCAGCGCCGGCGCAAGATCAAGCCGGTCTCCGACGACCCACGTCGCTCGATCTCGTTCACCCCGTTCCTCGGGATGATCCTGATCGTCTCGTCGTTCTTCCTGTACGCCGCCAGCGGGCTGGTCGCGCCCTGGTGGGGCGTGGTCGTGCTGGTCGCTGTCTGGCTGGTGCTCTTCGTCGTCTGCTGCACCCTGTGGAGCCGCAACCCCAAGCGGATGGTGTGGATCGCCGCGCTGTCCTACCCGCTGTGGTTCTGCCTGCTGGTCAGCGGCGCGGTCCTCTTCGGCTGGAGCGCGTGACCTAGCGGCCCGACCAGGGCGAAAAACAAGGCTGCGGAGGTGGGACGGATCTGTCGAGGTGGCTCCAACACCTCAGATTTCGACGTCCTACCCCCGCAGCCTCAATCGTCACGTGGTTGGGGGACCAGTTCATGACGAGACCAATGCAACCGGGTACGAACGAGCGATGTCAAGTTTTTCTGGCCACTTGACCAAACATTTCCCTCCAACTGTCCAGATTCTCGGATTTGGGCCCCGAGTGGGGCTACTGTCCTAGACATGACCCCGGCGGCCGGGCGCAAGAGCCCGGCAGACAAGCACGACGAGCGACGTCGCGCACTCGCGGAGTCCGCTCTGCGGACCCTCGGCGAGCTGGGTTACGCGAGGGCCAGCCTCCGCGAGATCGCCAACAACTCCGCCTACAGCCACGGCGTCGTCCACTACTACTTCCAGGACAAGCACGAGCTGATCGTCTACTGCGTCCGCGAGCAGAAGGCCGAGTGCGTGCGCCGCTACGACGGCGTGGTCGCGCACTCGACGACGCCGGAGCAGCTGGCCGTCGGGTTCGCCGACAAGCTGGTCGAGACCCTCCGGGACGACACCGCGATGCACCGGCTCTGGTACGACGTGCGCACGCAGAGCATGTTCGAGGAGCGGTTGCGCGAGGTCGCGGTCGAGATCGACGGCTGGCTCGAGGACATGGTCTGGCGGATCGTCTCCAAGTACGCCGACCTGGCCGACACCGTGCCGGCCATGCCCGCGCCTGTCGTCTACGGGATCTTCGACGGGCTCTTCCAGCAGGCGTTGGTCAACCACACCCTCGGCCGCGACGGCGTCCTCGACGACCTCCACGAGCTGGTGCGCGAGCTGCTGCCGACGATGATCAAGGAACCTGCCTGAGGAACCGGCCGCTCAGCGCCGTCCCCACGTCGATGAGGTGCTCGACGATCTCGTCGGCGGTCGCGTCGACCAGGCCGTCGCGCCACGCGAGCACCAGCTCGACGAAGCCGCCGATGCCGAGCAGCGTGTGGATCCGGAGGGCGTGCTCGTCGACGTCGTCGCGGAGGAACGGTCGCGCGGTGTCGATCATCAGGTCGGTCGCGAGCTGCACGGTGTCGCGCCGGCGCTGCTCGAGCACGGCGCTGCCGGCATGGTCGCCGAAGATGATCTGCGCCCGCGCCGGCTCGTCGGCGATGTGGTGCACGACCGCGTCGACGGCAGCGGTCAGCTGCGCGAGGGCGTCATCCTCGCCGACCGAGGCGATCGCGCCGACCAGCATCGTGAGGGTCTCGTCGCGCATCTGGTCCCAGACGGTGCCGAGGAGGGCGTCGCGGTCGGCGAAGCTCTCGTAGAAGTACCGATCGGTGAGGCCGGCCTGGGCGCAGACGCCACGCATGGTGACGGCGGCCCAGCCCTGCTGCTGCCAGATCTCCAGCGCGGCCTCGACCAGCTGCGCGCGGCGCTCGGCGCGGCGCTGGTCGGCGCTCTTGCCGCCGTACCGCCGGGGAGACACCACCTTCGCCGCTTCCACCCGAACATCTTGACGGCAGGTGCCCTCAGATTGCAATCTGAGGGCATGCGCCAGCAGAAAATGCCTCCGACTCGCGCGTCGTTGCGGAGCCACGCGTTGGCCGCCGCGACCGCGCTGACCCTGCGGCCGGTCACCACCGTCGTCCCGCTGAACCGGACGGGTGTGCGGCTCGGGCGCCGGGTCGCGGCAACCAGCCTGGCCGTGCTCGGCCCGCCGCTCCTCGGCAGCCGGATCGTGAGCGTCGACCGGTCCACCCGCCGCGGTCCCTCGGTGCGCGGCGAGTGGGTGCGCGGACCGCGGGCGAAGCGCGACGACGCCGTCATCCTGTACATCCACGGCAGCGGCTACGCGATCTGCTCGGCGCGGACCCATCGCGGCGTCACCACCCGGCTGTCACGGGCGACCGGCCTGCCGATCTTCGCGTGCGACTACCGGCTGGCGCCGTCCCACCGGTTCCCGGCGGCGGCCGACGACGTCCGGGCAGCCTACGAATGGCTGGTCTCGGAGGGCCACGACCCGGCGCGGATCGTCATCGCCGGGGACTCCGCGGGCGGGCACCTCGGAGTGGACCTGACGCTGCAGCTGCTGCAGGAGGGCGTGACCCCGCCGGCCGCGCTGATGTTCTTCTCGCCGCTGTTCGACCCGACCTTCGCGCTGGCCGCCGACCGGGAGCGCCGACGCCGCGACCCGATGATCTCGGCCGTGCGCGTCCAGCGGCTGCTCGACCTCTACTTCGGCGAGACCGATCGCACGACCGAGCGGATGACGTTCTCGTTCGAGGGCGTCGGCGGTTTCCCGGCCACGTTCCTCCAGGCCGGGGGGCGCGAGATGATGGCGGCCGACGCCGAGGAGCTGGCCCGTGCGCTCGCGGCCTGCGGCGGACGGTGCGACCTCGAGATCTGGCCCGGCCAGATGCACGTCTTCCAGGCCATGCCGCTGCTGGTCCCGGAGGCCGGCCCGGCGATCGAGCGCGCCGCGGACTTCGTGGTCGCCGAGCTGGAGGCAGCCGAACGGCGCGGCGCCTTCCGGCTGATGGAGGAAGGAGCATGAGCAGGCGGACCAGGGACACCCACGCCGTCGTCACCGGCGCCGGGAGCGGCATCGGGCGGGCGTTCGCGCTCGAGCTCGCCCGCCGCGGCGGGAAGGTCGTGTGCGCCGACCTCGACGAGTCGACCGCCAAGGAGACGGTTCTCCTCATCGAGCAGACGGGTGGCGAGGCGATCGCCGTCGCTTGCGACGTCGCCGACGAGCAGCAGGTCCGCGACCTGGCGGTCGCCGCGCAGGACTGGTTCCAGAAGGCCCCGGACCTGGTCATCAACAACGCGGGCATCGGAGCGGGAGGCCTGCCCGTCGGGGAGTCCTCGCTCGACGACTGGCAACGCACCCTCGGGGTCAACCTGTGGGGCGTCATCCACGGCTGCCACGTCTTCGTGCCGCTGCTCCGCGAGGCGGGGCGCGGGGGAGTCATCAACGTCGCGTCCGCTGCGAGCTTCACCGCGGCGCCGTTCATGGCCGCGTACAACGTGAGCAAGGCCGGTGTCGTCAGCCTGTCCGAGACCCTGTCCGCGGAGCTGGCCGACACCGGCGTCGCGGTGACGGTGCTGTGCCCGACCTTCGTCCGCACCAACATCTACGACGGCGAGCTGATCAACCCGGCCGCCGCGCAGCTCGCCCGCAGGCTGGCGGGCGTCGCCAGCTCCTCTCCCGAGCGGGTCGCCCGGATGACGCTCGACGCCCACGACAAGAGGCGTCTCTACGTCTTGCCCCAGCCCGACGCGAAGGCGCTGTGGCGGCTCAAACGCCTGGCGCCCGCGCCGTACGCCTGGGCCGCCGGGCTCGTCGGCCGGTTCGCCCCCGAGCCTGTGGAGACGCCATGACCTACGACTTCGAGGCGATGTTGCAGACCATCAAGGACAAGCAGTGGTCGCTCGCCGACATCGACTGGGACGCTCCGGGAGCCGAGACGATGACCGACGAGCTGCGCGCCAAGATGCGGCCGTTCATGGCCGACCTGGTGTGGATCGAGCACGTGGGCGCCCGCGGCTTCGCGTCGCTGGCGACCAAGGCGCCGACGCCCGTGGTCAAGGAGATCTACGAGTACTTCCACGCCGAGGAGCAGAAGCACGCCAACGCCGAGCTCGCGCTGATGAAGCGCTGGGGGATGCTCGACGAGGACGGGCAGATGCCGGAGCCGAACATCAACGTCAAGATGGCGATCAAGGTGCTCGACACGTACGGCGACAACCTGCCGCTCACCGGGCTCGCAGCGCTGATCCCGCTGCTCGAGTGCGCGCTCGACGGGGCGTTGGTGAAGTTCCTCCTCGACGAGGTGAGCGATCCCGTGTGCCACGAGGTCTTCCGGCACATCAACTCCGACGAGGCCCGTCACATCACCGTCGACTTCCAGGTGCTCGAGCTGATCGGCGCGGGCCCGCTGCACAAGACGCTGATCGAGTCGGCCAGCCTGCTGCACCCGCAGGTGGTGCTGGGCCTGATCGTGGTCTTCGTGCCGCTGATCAACAAGATGCGCGACAACATCGTCGCGATGGGGCTCTCGGAGCAGAAGCTCTACAACGCCGTGAAGCGCTACTCGTCGATCGGCGGGCGCGGGGAGTTCACGAGACGGCTCCCGGCGTACCACGTCCTCCGCACCCAGGCGAGCATGGTCATCAACCGCAGCCACCCCTACCACCGCTTCCTCGCGGACCCGCTCGTCAAGGTGACGTCGTTCGTCCCGGCGCGCCTGCTCGGCCGGCCGCAGGCGTGGGTCGACGAGGTCACCCACGAGCCGATCGCCTCATGAGGATCGTCGACGGCGAGGGGTGGCGCGACGTCGACCTCGACGGGCTCCGGGTCGGGGTGTGGATGCCGGCCGCGGAAGCCGTGCGGATCGTGCCGGCCGTCACCGCCCGCGCCCGGTCGGTCAAGGTGTTCCAGGACGCGCCGGTCTGGGTGGCCCCGGTCCCGGTGCGGATCCCGACCGTGGCCAGGCTGCACCTACGCCTCACCGTGCGCGACACCTGGACGCGGCGGCTGCTGACGCCGGGCCGGTTCGGCGGGCGCGACGTGATCGTCAGCCGCTCCTACTACCGTGCCCTCCAACGATCGAACTGCAAGCTGATCACCTGGCCGGTGTACGCGGTCGTCACGCAGGGCGTCCGCACGGCCGAAGGCATCGAGCACCGTGTGGACGTGCTCATCACCCCGGACCCCGTTCGAAAGGCGTTGGCAGCATGAGCCACCACCCCGATCACGACGTCGTCATCATCGGCGGTGGCTTCTCCGGCATCGGCGCCGCGATCCTGCTCGACAGGGCCGGCTTCCCTGACTACCTGATGGTCGAGGAGGGCGACGGCGTCGGCGGCGCCTGGCACTGGAACACCTATCCGGGTGTCGCGGTGGACATCCCCTCCTGGAGCTACCAGTTCTCCTTCGAGCAGATGGCGGACTGGTCGCGCGTCTACGCACCCGGCCGCGAGCTGAAGGCGTATGCCGAGCACTGCGTCGACAAGTACGACGTGCGCCGGCGGATCCGGCTCGGCACACGCGTCGTCTCCGCGGAGTTCGACGAGGACGCCGACCTGTGGCGGCTCGGGACGTCGGCCGGCGACACGATCACCGCGCGGTTCGTGGTCGGTGCCACCGGGGTGCTGACCCAGCCGAAGCTGCCCGAGATCGAAGGGATCGCGGACTTCGCCGGCACCGTCATGCACACCGCCCGGTGGGACCACGACGTCGACCTCGCCGGCCGGCGGGTCGCGATCGTCGGCACCGGTGCGTCCGCGGTGCAGGTGATCCCGTCGATCGCTCGTGACGTCGCGCAGCTGACGGTCTTCCAGCGCACTCCGATCTGGTGCCTGCCCAAGCTCGACTCGGCGATGCCGCGTCCGTTGCGGCTCGCGATGCGGGTGCCGGGTGCCAAGCGGTTGACACGGCTGGCAAGCCAGGCGTTCGTCGAGCTGACCTTCCCGGTCGCCGCGCACTTCCACGACGTGCTGCCGGTCTCCGGCATCGGTGAACGTGTCGGCCACCGCCACCTGCGACGGGCGGTGAAGGACCCCGCGGTCCGCGAGAAGCTCACCCCTGGGTACGCGCTCGGCTGCAAGCGGCCGAGCTTCTCCAACGACTACCTGCAGTCGTTCAACCGCTCGAACGTGCACCTCGAGACTGGTGCGATCGAACGCATCACCCCGAGCGGCGTGCTCACCGAGGCCGGGGTCGAGCACGAGGTCGACGTGCTGATCCTGGCCACCGGCTTCAAGGTCTTCGAGAAGGGCAACATGCCGGCGTTCACCGTGACCGGCGCCGGGGGAGTCGACCTCGAGTCGTGGTGGGAGGAGCACCGGTTCCAGGCCTACCAGGGCGTCAGCGTCCCGGGCTTCCCGAACTTCTTCGCGATCCTGGGTCCCTACGGCTACAACGGCTCCTCCTACTTCAACCTCATCGAGACGCAGATGGCCCACATCACGCGCTGCTTGCGTCGCGCGCGTCGTACGGGAGCGACGCGGGTGGAGGTCACCCCCGAGGCCAACGCCCGCTACCTCGAGAGGATGCTGGGGCGACGGCACCACCAGGTCTTCTTCCAGCCGTCCTGCGCCAACGCCAACAGCTACTACTTCGACGCCCACGGCGACGTGCCGTTCCGCGCCTCCTCGACGCTGGAGACGATGTGGACCAGCAGCCGGTTCGACCTCGACGACTACCGGTTCGAGGGCGCTGCGGTCTGACGGCCGGAAGGGCCGTCCGGGCGATGGGGGAGGATGAGCCCATGGCCCTCCAGATCGCCCAGGACCCCGCAGCCGACCAGCTGCTGACCGACAACCCGTTTGCCCTGCTCGTGGGGATGATGCTCGACCAGCAGTACCCGATGGAGCACGCGTTCGCGGGGCCGCAGAAGGTGCTGAGCAGGTTCGGGAGCTTCGAGCCGGCGGCGATCGCGGAGGCGGACCCGGAGGAGTTCGCTGCGCTCTGCTCGACGCCGCCGGCCATCCACCGCTACCCGGGTTCGATGGCGAAGCGGCTCCAGGAGCTGGCGCGCATCGTCGTCGAGGAGTACGACGGCGACGCCGCGCGGATCTGGACCGGGGCAGCCGACGGCAAGGACCTGGCGAAGCGGCTCAAGGCACTGCCCGGGTTCGGCGACCAGAAGGTGAAGATCTTCGTCGCCCTGGTGGCCAAGCAGCTCGCCGTCCGGCCGGACGGCTGGGAGCGGGTCTCGGGCGACTACGCGCTCGACGGGTACCGCTCGGTCGCGGACGTCGTCGACGCTGCGTCGCTGCAGAAGGTGCGTGACCACAAGAAGGAGATGAAGGCGGCCGCCAAGGCGTCTCAGGGCTCCTGACCGTAGAGTTCCGCCGCGTGATCGGCAACTACGACCGCGAAGCACGCGCGGTGGCCACCTCGACAGCCACGCCCGAGCAGGTCCTCCAGCTCGCGACCGACCTCACCGGCTTCCCCTCCTGGTTCGAGATGCACGAGGCCTGGCGAGGCGATGCTCCTGCCCGTGCCACGCTCGACCTCGAGGTCGAGGAGTCGGTGCGGCTCATGGGCATCCCGGCGGAGATCGCCTGGAAGGTGATCCAGCTCGACGACCAGACGTTCGCGCTCTCCGGCCTGGGCCCGATGGGCCTCGTGGTCGGCGTCGCGGTTACCGCACGCCCCTCCGACGGCGGGAGCCGGGTCGAGGTCGAGATCGGCCTCGGCGGTGACCCGATCCAGGGCCCGATGGGCGCCACCGTCGCGGCCCACGTCGAGGGCGTGGTCCAGCAGACCGCCGACGCACTCGCGGCGCACGCAGCCGACCCCGAGCGCGCGAACGCCGCGGCCAGCGGCCCGATCGTGCACGCTCGCACCGGGCGGACGCTCGACCCCCGCACCCCGGTGCTCGTCGGCGTCGGCCAGCTGGTCCAGCACGGCACCGGGCCCGAGGGCAACGACCCAGCGAGCATGTCGGCCGAGGCGCTGCGCCGCGCCGAGAAGGACGCCGGCGTCGACGGCCTGCTGGCCTCCGCCGACGCGGTCTACGCAGTCGCGAGCGTGTCGTGGCAGTACGGCGACCAGGCGCTCGCCGTCGCCGAGATCGTCGGCGCGTCGCCGGAGGCCACGGTCGTCTCGAGCAGGTTCGGGGGCGACGCCGGTCAGCTGCTGCTCAACGACGCCGGTCGCGCGATCGCCGAGGGCGAGGCGTCGGTCGTCCTGGTCTGCGGCGCCGAAGCGGGGGACACCCTGACCTCGGCACAGAAGGCGGGCACGCCGGTCGACTGGCCGCGCCAACCCGCGGGCATCGCGCCGACGCGCGTCCTCGGGAAGGACGCCGAGGCCAACAACGACGCCGAGGCGGCGGCCGGGCTCGGCGCGCCGGTCTACATGTACGGGCTCATCGAGTCGGCGGTCCGCGCGAAGTCCGGGGCCTCGCTCGAGGAGCACACCGAGCGGATCACCAAGCTCTGGTCGAGCCTGTCCGAGGTCGCGGCGCGCAACCCGCACGCATGGAGCCCGACCTCCTACACCCCCGAGCAGCTCGCGACCGTCGACGCGTCGAACCGGATGGTCACGACGCCGTACCCGAAGCTCCTCTGCGCCAACCTCCAGGTCGACCTCGCCAGCGGCCTGATCCTCTGCAGCGCCGCCGCGGCCGAGGCCGCCGGCGTGCCCCAGGACCACTGGGTCTTCCTCCACGCCGGGGCCGCCGCCCACGACGAGTGGTTCGTCTCCGAGCGCGGCGACCTCGCCGCGTCCCCGGCGATCCGCACCCTCGGCAAGGCAGTCACCGAGCACGCGGGCGTGTCGATCGACGACATCGAGTACGTCGACCTGTACTCCTGCTTCCCCTCGGCGGTGCAGGTCGCGGCGCAGGAGCTCGGCCTGCCGATCGGCGACCCGGACCGGCCGCTCAGCGTCACCGGCGGCCTGACCTTCGGCGGGGGACCCGGCAACAACTACGGCACCCACGCCGTTGCGAGCCTGGTCCCGCTGCTGCGCGCCGAGCCGGACGCCTACGGCCTCTCGACCTCGCTCGGTTGGTACCTCACCAAGCACGCCATCGGCATCTACTCCGCCACCCCGCCGGTGGCCCCCTACCGCGCGCTCACGCCGGTCGTCGAGGCGACGCCGACCCGGCGCCCGCTCGGCGGCTACACCGGCGAGGCGGTGGTCGAGGCCTACACCGTGCAGTTCGACCGCTCCGGCGAGCCGGAGGCGCTGATCGTCGCAGCCGTCACCGAGAGCGGCGACCGGGCGCTGCGCCGCTACCCCGGCAGCGACCTCGCCGCGAAGGGCGTCACCACGGACCTGATCGGCCTGCCGATCCGACTCGAGGAGGACGACGCGACCCTGCTCGGCGACCAGCCGGTCACCGTCCCGGAACCGCCGGCGATGCCCGTCCTCGTCGAGAGGCGCGACGAGGTCGTGGTGATCACGCTCAACCGTCCGGACCTGCGCAACGCGATCGACCTGCGCACGGCCCGGCTGCTGGAGCGGGCCATCGACGCGTTCGAGGCCGACCCGGAGCTGCGGGTGGCGGTGCTCACCGGCGCCGGCCCGTCGTTCTCGGCCGGCATGGACCTCAAGGCGGCCGCTCGCGGCGAGTTCCCGATCACGGAGCGGCGCGGTGTGCTCGGCATCTGCACGGTGCCGCCCGAGAAGCCGCTGATCGCGGCGGTCGAGGGCTCCGCGCTGGCCGGCGGTTGCGAGCTCGCCCTCGCGGCCGACCTGATCGTCGCCGCGGAGGGCGCGCAGTTCGGGCTGCCCGAGCCCAAGCGCGGCCTGGTCGCCGCGGCCGGCGGCGTGATGCGGCTCGCGGAGCGGCTGCCGCGCAACCTGGCGATGGAGATGGCGCTGACCGCCGAGCCGCAGCCGGTCTCCCGGATGGCCGACCTCGGGCTCGTCAACCGAGTGGTCCCCGCGGGCACGGCGGTCGACGCGGCGGTCGAGCTCGCGAAGGCGATCGCCGCCAACGCGCCGATGTCGGTCTCGATCAGCAAGCAGATCGTCCGCGACTGGGCAGGCTGGCCGGCCGACGAGGCGTTCCAGCGCCAGGCCGACCTGGCCGCACCGGCGATCTTCTCCGAGGACGCGAGCGAGGGCCTGCTGGCGTTCGTCGAGCACCGCGCGCCGGAGTGGAAGGGCCGCTGATCGGCATCTAGGAATCGAGCGCTTCCCGGAAGCGCCTGATTCCTGTATGGTCGGCGGCATGACCTCCGCCACGACCGCCGGCCGCCTCTGGCAGGGCCAGACGCCCGACGCCCGCGAGGCCGACCGGCGCGAACGGCTGGTCGAGGCCGGTCTCGAGCTGGTCGGCACCCAGGGCGTGGCGGCGCTGACCATGCGCGCAGCGTGCCGCGAGGCCGCCGTCGGGCCGCGCTACTTCTACGAGCTGTTCGCGTCCCGCGAAGAGCTGCTCGAGGCCGTGTACGACGAGGCGGTCGACCGGATCCGCGAGCCGATCCTGTCCGACGTGATCGCCACCGCCGAGAGCCAGGACATGGCGGCTGCCATCCTCGTCGCCTTCGACACGGCGGTCCGGGTCGTGGAGGAGGACCCGCGCATCGGGCGGATCCTGTTCCGCGAGTCGGCCGCCGACGACACCCTCCGGCCGCGGTCACAGGCCGCGATGCCTGCCTTCGTCCTCACCGTCGTCACCGAGGTGCTGCCCGCGCGGGCCGGCGAGCTCCGCGCCTCCTCGGCGGGGTGGACGCTGCTCGGCTTCTCGGCGGCGATCTTCGCGCTGTTCCTCGCATGGAGCGAGGGCGTCCGGCACACCACGCGCGACGAGTTCGTGCGCCACTGCGCGGGGCTGACGGTCGACTACCTCGGCCTGGACCTCGACCTCGGCGCTGCCGGCCACTGGAAGGGAGACCGGGCATGATCAACCTGGACCGCCGCGGATCCGGCTCGCCGGTCGTGCTGGTGCACGGCATCGGCAGCCGGTGGCAGTGCTTCGAGCCGGTGCTCGACCGACTCGCCGAGCACCACGAGGTCATCGCCCTCGACCTCCCCGGCTTCGGCGCCTCGCCGAAGCTGCCCGGCGTCCGTCCCGGACCGCGCGGGTTCGCGGACTGGCTGAGCGACTGGCTGACCGAGGAAGGCATCGCCCAGCCGCACCTGGTCGGCAGCTCGATGGGCGGCGGCGTGGCCCTCGAGCTCGGCCGTCGTGGCGTCGCGTCGGCCGTCACCGCGTTCTCACCCGTCGGTTTCTGGGGCACTCCCGGCCTGCGCTGGACCCAGGGTGTCGTCACCACCCTGCAGGTGGCCGCCCGCGCGGCGGGACCGGTGCTCGCCCGCGCCGTCGACCACCCGGTCGGGCGGGCCGCGCTGCTGAGCAGCATGTTCGGCCACCCGACCCGCGTCGACCCCGACGCGGCGCGTGGGGATCTCGCCGGGCTGGCCGGCGCCACCGGGTTCGCCGAGGCCCGGCACTCCTTCGGCGACTACGTGCTCGACGCCGCCGACGACCCCGGCGCTCTCCCGGACATCCCGGTGACGATCGCCTGGGGCACCCGCGACGTCGTCCTCATCCACCGCACCCAGAGCGCACGCGCCCGCGCGGTGCTCCCGTTCGCTCGCCACGTCGACCTCGCCGGCTGCGGACACCTCCCGTTCAACGACGACCCCGCGGCCTGCGCCCGGATCGTCCTCGAGGACTCGGCAGCAACCAAGGAGAACCGATGACCACCCAGACCGAGCAGCTGGTCAGCACGAACCCAGCGAACGACGAGGTCGTCGGGACGTTCGCCGTCCTCGGCGAGGTCCAGGTCCGCGCCGTCGTCGCCCGGGCCCGCAACGCCGCCCCCTGGTGGCGCGACCAGGGCCACGCCGGCCGGCGCGAGGCCCTCCTTCGCTGGAAGCGCCACATCGCCAGGAACGCCGAGGACCTCGTCGACCTGCTGCACCGCGAGAACGGCAAGCCGCGCACCGACGCCCGGCTCGAGGTGATGCTCGCCCTGGAGCACATCGCCTGGAACGCCAAGCACGCCGGCAAGGTGCTGCAGCAGGAAAAGCGCCGGCCCGGGCTCCTGCTCTCTAACTTCTCCGCGCGCCTCGACCACGTGCCGTTCGGAGTCGTCGGCGTCATCGGCCCGTGGAACTACCCGGTCTACACGCCCAACGGCTCGATCGCGACCGCCCTCGCCGCCGGGAACACCGTGGTCTTCAAGCCGAGCGAGTACACGCCCGCCATCTCGCGGTGGTACGTCGACGCGTTCGCCAAGGCCAACCCCGACGCACCGGACGGCGTGCTGTCCCTGGTCACCGGCTTCGGCGACACCGGCGCCGCCCTGTGCCGCGCCGGCGTCGACAAGCTGGCGTTCACCGGCTCGGCCGCCACCGGCCGCAGGGTGATGGCCGCCTGCGCCGAGTCGCTGGTGCCCGTCGTCATGGAGCTCGGCGGCAAGGACGCGGCGATCGTCGCCGCCGACGCCGACCTGCCCAGGGCGGCCGAGGCGATCGCGTTCGGCGCGCTGGGCAACAGCGGCCAGACCTGCGCGGGCGTCGAACGGGTCTACGTCGAGCGGTCCGTCCGTGACGAGTTCCTCGCCGAGCTCACGAAGCAGGTCAAGGCCGTCCGGCCCGGGTCGGACGACGCGTCGTCGTACGGACCGATGACGATGCGCAGCCAGATCGACATCGTGCGCCGCCACGTCGACGACGCCCTCGCCGGCGGCGGCACGGCGGTGGTCGGCGGGCGGGAGAGCGTGGGCGACCGGTTCATCGAGCCGGTCGTCATCCTCGACCCGCCGCACACCTCGGCGGCCGTGCAGGAGGAGACGTTCGGGCCGACGGTCACCGTGACGACGGTCGAGTCGCTCGACGAGGCCGTGAAGCTGGCCAACGACACGCCGTACGGCCTCGCCGGCGCGGTGTTCTCCAAGAACCGCGCTGAGGAGGTCGTCGCCGGCTTCGAGACCAGCCAGATCTCGGTCAACTCCGTGCTCGGCTTCGCCGGCGTCGCCGCGCTGCCGCTCGGCGGTGTCGGGGAGAGCGGGTTCGGGCGGATCCACGGCCCGGAGGGGCTCAAGGAGTTCACCCGGACCCGGGCGATCGCGACCCAGAAGTACGCCATCCCCGGGATGAACCTGATCACCTTCAACCGCTCGCCGGTGATGGTGCGGCTGCTGCCGCGCCTGATCCGCTGGCTGCACGCCCGTTGAGAGGGGCCGGAATGACCGATCGCTCTGTCTCCATCGCCGTCATCGGCAGCGGCTTCGGCGGCCTCGCCGCGGCCATCGAGCTCAAGAAGCGCGGCCACGACGACATCGTCATCCTCGAGAAGGCCGACGGCATCGGTGGCACCTGGCGCGACAACACCTATCCCGGTGCCGCTTGCGACGTGCCCTCGCCGTTCTACTCCTACTCCTTCGAGCCCTACCCGGTGTGGCCGCACCGCTTCTCGCGGCAGCCGGTGATCCTCGACTACATCAAGCACGTCGCGGAGAAGTACGACCTGATGCGGCACGTCCGGCTCGGCGCCGAGGTGGTCCGCGCGACGTACGACGACGAGGCGCGCACGTGGTCGGTCGAGCTCGGCGATGGCGACTCGCTCGTCGTCGACGTGCTGGTCTCCGCGGTCGGGCAGCTCTCGCGGCCGTCCTACCCCGACATCCCCGGGCTCGGCACCTTCGAGGGTCCCAACTTCCACTCCGCGACCTGGGACCACGACGTCGACCTGAAGGGGAAGCGGGTCGCCGTCATCGGCACCGGCGCCAGCGCGATCCAGTTCGTCCCCGCCATCCAGCCCGAGGTCGGTCACCTCTCGGTGTTCCAGCGGACGCCGCCCTACCTCATCCCGCGGTTCGACAGGGAGTTCCGCCCCAGCCACCACAAGGTCTTCGAGAAGGTGCCGGCGACGCTGCTGGCCGAGCGCGGCGCCTGGTACACGGTGACCGAGAGCCTCAGCGTCGCCTGGGTCTACTCCAAGGCTCTCTCGAAGGTGATCCAGGCGGTCTCCAAGCGCCACATGCGCAAGCAGGCCGCCGGGAAGCCCGGTCTGTTCGAGAAGATCTGGCCGACGTACCAGATCGGCTGCAAGCGGATCCTGTTCTCGAGCGACTACGTCCCGGCGCTGGCGCAGCCCAACGTCGACCTGGTGACCGAGGGCATCGCGGAGATCACGCCGACCGGCGTCCGCACTGCCGACGGCAAGGAGCACCCGGCCGACGTCATCATCTGGGGCACCGGGTTCAAGGCCACCGAGTTCCTCGCGCCGATGCAGGTCGCCGGCGCGGCGGGCCGCGACCTCCACACCGAGTGGAAGGACGGCGCGCACGCCTACTACGGGATCTCGGTGCCCGGGTTCCCCAACCTGCTGATGATGTACGGCCCCAACACCAACACCGGCGGCGGCTCGATCATCTACTTCCTGGAGGCGCAGGCCCGGTTCCTCGGCGACTACGTCGACCACCTGGCCGCGACCCGCCGGCCGCTCGCCGTCCGCGAGGACGTCGAGCAGGCGTTCGACGCCGAGGTCCAGGAGCAGCTGTCCGGCAGCGTGTGGAGTGCCTGCTCGTCCTGGTACCGCAACGCCAACGGACGGATCACGACGAACTGGCCGCTGCTCGCGCGCCAGTACCGAGCGCAGGCGAAGTTCGATCCTGCTGACTACGAGGTGGTGTCCTGATGAAGAAGCACGACTACGACGTCATCGTCGTCGGTTCCGGGTTCGGCGGCAGTGTCGCCGCGCTCCGCCTCACCGAGAAGGGCTACCGCGTCGGTGTGCTCGAGGCGGGCCGGCGGTGGAACGCCGAGGACCTGCCGAAGTCGAACTGGAACATCCGCAAGTCGATCTGGGCCCCGCGGCTCGGGCTCACCGGCCCGCAGCGGATCAGCGCCCTCGGCAAGTGCCTCGTCTTCAGCGGCTCCGGCGTTGGCGGCGGCTCGCTGATCTACGGCAACACGCTGTACGAGCCGCTGCCGGAGTTCTACCGGGACCGCGCCTGGGCGCACATCACCGACTGGCAGGACGAGCTCGCGCCGTACTACGACCAGGCGAAGCGGATGCTGGGCGTCGTCGAGAACCCGCGGGTCGGGCCCAAGGACGAGATCCTGCTGTCGGTCGCGCGCGACCGTGGCGTCGCCGACACCTTCCACCGCACCCAGGTCGGCGTGTTCTTCAACGACGGCCGCGAGGGCGAGGAGGTGCCTGACCCCTACTTCGGCGGTGCCGGGCCGACCCGCGCCGGCTGCATCCACTGCTCGGAGTGCTTCACCGGCTGCAAGCACAACGCCAAGAACACCACGACGATGAACTACCTCTACCTCGCCGAGAGCAAGGGCGCGGAGGTGCACCCGTTGACGACGGTGACGTCGGTGCGCCCGGGCGACGACGGCGGCTACGTCGTCGAGACCGAGCGCTCGAACGGCAAGCTGCGGAAGGGGCGTCGTACGTTCACCGCCGAGCAGGTCGTCTTCGCAGCGGCCGCCCTCGGCACCCAGAAGCTGCTCCACCGGCTCAAGGACGACGGCGTGCTGCCGGACCTCTCGCCGCGGCTGGGCGAGCTCACCCGCAGCAACTCCGAGGCGATCATCGGCGTGCAGAGCCAGAGCCGCTACGACTTCGCGCAGGGCGTGGCGATCACCTCCTCGATCCACCCCGAGCCGCAGACCCACGTCGAGGTCTGCACCTACGGCAAGGGCCACAACTCGCTGTTCGCGCAGACGGTGCCGATGATCGACGGGGGAGCGTTCCGGTTCCTGCGGTTCCTGCTCAGCATCGTGACGCACCCGGTGCAGTTCGCCCGCTCGCTCAACCTGCGCCGGGCCTCCGAGCGGTCGGTGATCCTGCTGGTGATGCAGTCCCTCGACAACTCGCTGACGTCCTACCGCAAGAACGGCCTGCTCAAGACGAAGCAGGGGAGCGGCGAGCCCAACCCCGACTGGTTGCCGATCGCCCATGACATCGCCCGGCAGTACGCGGACAAGGCCGACGCCGACACCGGCAACATCGCGACCGACATCTTCAACATCCCTGCGACCGCTCACTACATCGGCGGCTGCACGATCGGCGAGACGCCCGACACCGGCGTGATCGACCCCTACCAGCGGGTGCACGGCTACCCCGGCCTGCACATCGCCGACGGCAGTGCGATCACCGCCAACCTCGGCGTGAACCCCTCGCTCACGATCACCGCCCAGGCGGAGCGCGCGATGGCGTTCTGGCCCAACAAGGGCGAGGTCGACACCCGACCCCCGCTCGGCGCGCCCTACGAGCGGGTCGCGCCCGTCCGTCCCCACCATCCGGCCGTCCCCGAGACCGCCCCGGCAGCACTGAGGCTCCCTGCATGAGCACCCTGATCGAGAGCTTCGCCGACCAGGCGGAGGCGGCGTCCTACTTCGACACTCTCCCGGCGGTGCGGTGCGAGGAGATGCTCGGCCGCTGGAAGGGCCGTGAGGTCCGCACCGGCCACCCGATGGACGGGATGCTCGAGGCGAGCGGGTGGTGGGGCAAGCAGTTCGACGGCCTCGACGAGGTCCACCCCCTGCTGTTCTCGGCGCCCGGCGGCGGACTCTTCGCGGTGGACCCCCGCAAGGTGCCGCTCGCGCTGGCTTCGAGGATCCCGGTCTCCGCCGTGCGGAGAGCGCGGGGCGGGCTCGGCGTGATCAAGCCGGCGATCCGGACCTCGAAGCACCGTGCCCGGCTGCGTCCCGTGGAGCACCGGGGCGTCGTCACCGCGGCCATGGTCTACGACCACCTGCCGATCATCGACTTCTTCCGGCGCATCGACGACGACAACGTGCTCGGCGCGATGGACCTGCGGGGGTCGACGCCGTACTTCTTCGCCCTGGCGCGAGACTGACCCCATGACACCGGAGGAGCTCGCTCGAGCCGACCTGCTGCTCGACGTCGACGGCCCCGTCGCGACGATCACCCTCAACCGGCCGGAGGCGCGCAACGCGCAGCGGCCGAGGTTGTGGGCGGGGATCGCCCGGGTCCTCGATGAGCTCGACGAGTCGGTCCGGGTCGTGGTGGTGCGGGGCGCCGGCGGCACGTTCTCGGCCGGCCTCGACCTCGGGATGCTCGACCCTGCGCGGGCGGGCGACGACGGCAACCTCATCGGCACCCTGGCGCTGGACGACCAGGCCATCATCGACCAGATCGACGTCTACCAGCAGCCGTTCGTGCGGCTGACCGACCCGCGGTTCATCAGCATCGCGGTGGTGGAGGGGCACGCGATCGGCGCCGGCTTCCAGCTGGCGCTGGCCTGCGACCTGCGGATCGTCGCCGAGGACGCCCGGTTCTGCATGAAGGAGCCGGCGCTCGGCCTGGTGCCGGACCTCGTCGGCACCAAGCCGTTGGTGGCCGCCGTCGGTTACGCCCGCGCGCTGGAGATCTGCGCGTCAGCGCGGGTCGTGAGCGGCACCGAGGCGGGGGAGATCGGTCTCGCGCAGGCGGTCGTGCCGGCGAGCGAGCTGGACACGGCCGTCGGGACGATGGTGGCGTCGCTCACCGCGCACGCGCACGGCGCGGTCTCCGCGACCAAGCGACTGCTCCAGGAGGCTCCGGGCCGGACCCTGGACGAGCAGCGGCTCGCGGAGCGGACGGCCCAGGTCGCCCGGTTCCGCGCGCTCGCCGGGGGCTAGATCCGCCGGTGCGGGTGGTGGTCACCGCCCGTTGCACACCCCGTGGCAGAATGGCTCCTGCGGTCTTGACGCCTCCGGGCTGGGCTGCGCCCTACTGACAGTTTCTCTGCCGTATCGAGAGGTGTTCGTGTCGTCGAACGCACGCAAGGTCCCCGCTGCGGTGCTCGCGCACCCTTCCATCGTCGCCCTGATCGACCGGGCCATCCCAGTGGGCAGCGTGAGTCCCGAGGACGTCCGGCAGGCGTGTGCCGCCGCTGACGTCGCCGCACCCCACTTGAAGCCGCTGCTGGCCCACCTCGCGGGCCTGGGCATCACCGTGGCGATCCCGCCGAGCGGCCGCGCGGTTGCCGCGGCAGCCGGCACCCGGAAGTCCACCGCCACCGCCAGCACCGCGAAGAAGGCCGCTCCGGCGAAGAAGGCCGCTCCGGCCAAGAAGGCGGCTCCGGCGAAGGCGGCCGGCGCGGCCAAGAAGGCGGAGCCGAAGACCGCGAAGAAGGCAGCCGCGACGGAGGAGGCCGCGGAGGTCGTCGAGCCGCCGGTCGTGGGCCCCGACGGCAAGAAGGTCCTGCCGGACGTGCCGGACGAGCAGTTCGAGAAGGACCTCAAGGCCGACCCGACGATCGTGGAGGACGAGAAGGAGGCCGAGAAGGCCAGCTTCGTCGTCTCCGCCGCCGACGACACCGACGAGCCCGAGCAGCAGGTCATGGTCGCCGGTGCGACCGCCGACCCGGTCAAGGACTACCTCAAGCAGATCGGCAAGGTCCCGCTGCTCAACGCCGAGATGGAGGTCGAGCTCGCCAAGCGCATCGAGGCCGGCCTGTTCGCGGAGGAGAAGCTCGCCAAGGGCGGCAAGATCTCCGCGAAGAACCTCGAGGAGATGGAGTGGATCGCCGAGGACGGCCGCCGCGCCAAGAACCACCTGCTCGAGGCGAACCTCCGCCTCGTGGTCTCGCTGGCCAAGCGCTACACCGGTCGCGGCATGCTCTTCCTGGACCTGATCCAGGAGGGCAACCTCGGCCTGATCCGCGCGGTGGAGAAGTTCGACTACACCAAGGGCTACAAGTTCTCGACCTACGCCACCTGGTGGATCCGGCAGGCCATCACCCGCGCCATGGCCGACCAGGCCCGCACCATCCGGATCCCGGTCCACATGGTCGAGGTCATCAACAAGCTCGCCCGCGTCCAGCGGCAGATGCTCCAGGACCTGGGCCGCGAGCCCACCCCGGAGGAGCTCGCCAAGGAGCTCGACATGACGCCCGAGAAGGTCGTCGAGGTCCAGAAGTACGGCCGCGAGCCGATCTCGCTCCACACCCCGCTGGGTGAGGACGGCGACTCCGAGTTCGGCGACCTGATCGAGGACTCCGAGGCCATCGTCCCGGCCGACGCGGTCAGCTTCACGCTCCTCCAGGAGCAGCTGCACGCCGTGCTCGACACCCTGTCCGAGCGCGAGGCCGGTGTCGTCTCGATGCGGTTCGGCCTCACCGACGGCCAGCCGAAGACGCTCGACGAGATCGGCAAGGTCTACGGCGTGACCCGCGAGCGGATCCGCCAGATCGAGTCGAAGACGATGTCAAAGCTCCGCCACCCCAGCCGGTCGCAGGTCCTGCGCGACTACCTCGACTGAGCCGCCGGCTCACCCCGGAGGGCGACGACCACGGTCACGTCGTCCGAGGTGAGGCTGCCGACGGCGCTGCCCGCCAGCGTGGCTGCCAGGCTTTCGGCGTCCTCGGACGTCGCGAGTGCCGAGCGGACGACCTCCAGCACGGTCCCCGTGTCCCCGTGCACGTCGAGGAAGCCGTCGCTGACCAGCACCAGTGCCTCCCCGGGGTGGACCTGCCCGCCCACGGGCGTCCAGGTGACACCAGGAACGGCGCCCAGGGGGAGCCCGTCGCCCGCGAGCCGTTCGCCGCGGTCCGGGCCGACCAGGAAGGCCAGGCCGTGTCCCGCGTCGACGTACTCGAGGGCACCGTCGCGGGGGTCGAACCGGGCGGCGAAGAGGGTGACGAAGCTGGCACTCTCGCCGAGGTCGTCCTGCATGTCGTCGGCGACGCGCGTGATGGACGCCTCGAGGCTGTTGTGCGGTGAGGCGCCGCGCAGGATCGCGCGTACCCCGGCAGCGATCAGTGCGGCACGGATGCCCTTGCCCATGACGTCGGCGAGGACGACCTGGACCTGGGCGGTCCCGCGGATCAGCTGCCAGTCGTAGAAGTCGCCTCCGACCGCTCCGGCCTGCACGCACCGCCCGGCGATCTCCCAGCCCGGGAGGTCCGGGATCGTGCGGGGGAGCAGCCGGCGTTGCAGCTCGGCTCCCTGCTCGAGGTCGGCTCCGATCGCGAGCTCCCGCTCGAGCCAGTTGGCGAGATCGCGCAGCAGCGTCTGCTCGCGCTCGTCGAGCGCGTCCCTCGGTTCGACGTCGATGAGGCAGAGACTGCCGATCCGCTGGCCACCGGGGGCACGCAGCGGCGCACCGGCGTAGTACCGGACGTCGCTCCCACCGGTCAGCGGGTGATCGGCGAAGGCGGCATCGGCACGGAGATCGGTGATCTCGAGGGTGTGGTCGTCCTGCACCGTGAGGGCGCACAGCGAGTGGGACCGGGGGAGGCTGCTGGCGGCGCCGCCGAAGAGGTCCGAGCCGGCCGCCTTCGTGTAGTGCCGATCGTCCCCGACCAGGTTCAGCGCGGCGTACGGCACGCCGAAGAGATGCTGGGCGAGCCGGACGACGCGGTCGAAGCGCTCCTCAGGCGGGGTGTCGACCAGCTCGAGCTCCTCCAGCGCGGCGATCCGGTCCTGCTCCTCCAGCTCGCTCGTCGTGCTGGTCATGACGCGGGTCCCGTCGAACCGCGTCGCACCATCCGCCAGTGGTTGGCGCTGTCGACGCGGCTGTAGTGGAACTCGTCGAGGATGGCGTGCGCGAGCGGCATCCCGCGACCGCGCTCCGCGAGCTCGTCGGGCATCGCCGTCCCGATGTCGCCGAGGTACGGCGTGCCGGAGTCCGACAGCGTGGCCTCGAGCTCGCCGGGTCGGACGTGCAGGGCGAACCGCCAGCGCACCTCACCCTCGGGGCGGGCGTGCTCGACGACGTTGTTGGCGATCTCCACGACCGCGGTCTCGAAGAGCATCAGGTCCGACGGATCGACCTCGGGATGGTCGCTCCCTGCGTGGTCGAGGAGAAGGTGGAGCTCCTCGATGCCGGAGGGCACCGCGAACCCCTCGAGGGAGTAGACGTCACCAGCCATCGATCGCGTCCTCGACCGAGGCGTAGGGCCGGAGGATGCGGTCGAGGTTGGTGAGGCTCAGCACGGTCACGACCTGGTCGCCGGCGGCGGCGATGCGGAGGTCTCCGTCCGCCTGCCGCGCGGACTTCAGTCCTCCGACGAGCGCGCCGAGGCCGGAGGAGTCGATGAACTCGACCTGCGCGAGGTCGATCACCACCCGCGGAGTGCCGGCGGCGACGGCCTCGTCGACGGCTGCTTTCACCTTCGGGGCGGACACCATGTTGACCCGTCCGGTGGGGGTCAGCACCGCCACGCCGTTGCGCTGCGACTGCTCGATCTGCATCAGGAAACCAGCTCCTCTTGGTTGGGTTCGACCTCGGGTGCGCGGAACAGGCCCGCCTTGATGATGACGCTGAGCACCAACAGGTCGTAGGCGACCCACAGCGTGTTGACCCCGACGCCGACGACGGTCAGGTCGCCGCCGGCGAGCAGCTGTCCGACGCCGGCGAGCACGGCCAGCACCAGCAGCGTCATCATCAGCACCTGCGGCCAGATCAGCCGGACCGGGAACCGCTGCTCGCCGTCCTGTCTCACCTTCGGGGTGACGATGAAGCCGAGCTCGCGTCCGAACCAGACGTTGGCCGCGGCCGTGGTGCACGCCTTGATCCAGATGGGGAACAGTGCGAGGGAGTACTGGTGCCCGCGCCAGGTCTTCACGCCGTACCCGACGACGAAGAAGAGCAGCTGGTTGAGGAGGAAGTACGGCACGAAGAGGCTGAGGAAGGTCAACCCGTAGGCGTGCACGGGGAGCACGCCCAGGGTGAGGTAGAAGATCGGAGCGAGCAGGAAGGCCAGCGCTGCGAAGCCGGCGAGATAGCTCCACATCGTCGCGAAGTACATCAGCCGCTGCCCGGCGGACAGGCCACGCTTCCGCAGCGGGTTGTCCTTGAGCAGCACCTGGAGGGTGCCCTGGGCCCAGCGCAGCCGCTGCTTCAGCATCGTGCCGAGGTCCTCCGGCGCCAGACCCGTCGCGAGGATCTCGTGGTGGTACGCCGATTTCCAACCGGCCGCGTGGAGCTGCATGCACGTCGCCATGTCCTCGGTGACGGAGACCGTCGCCATCGGCATGAGTGGTTGCGCCTCGTCTCCCCGGGTGACGTCGACGGCGCGCATGATCCGCTGGACCTCCTCGAGAGCGGCCAGCGGGGAGAGGTCACGGGAGGCCAGCTGGTCCAGCACGGTCTCGTCGACGACCGGCAGCCCCGTCCGCGGGTCCTGGCCGATGCCGACCAGGTCGTCGTAGCCGAGCTCGGCGAGGTCCGCACGGATGGTGGTCAGGTCGCGGTCGACGAGGGCGCGACCCGCCGTACGGCTCGCCTGCTGGAAGCGGTAGGTGACGTCGGCATAGGGCGCCCCGGCGTCGAGCTCGCGCAGGGCGGTCCGCACCGCCTCGCGCACCTGACGCACCGCTGCCGAGGTGGCGGGGTCGTCCTTCCGCGACCGGCGCGCCGCTCGGGCGAGGATCCGGCCGGAGGTGTCGAGCGCGGCCCGCACGGCGGCCCCGACCTCCGTGACGTAGCCGGTGATCCCCAGCCGCATCAGCGCCTCGCGCCGGATGATGGCGTTGGAACCGCAGAAGAACGCGGCGTTCCACCCGTCCTTGCCCTGCTGGATCGGGCCGTAGAACAGCGGCGCCTGACTCCCCAGCGGGTCGGACTCCGTGACGTTGCTGAACCACTGCGGGGTCTGGACGAGTGCCATCTCGGGATCGTCGAAGTAGCCGAGGGTCCGGTGCAGGATCTCCGGCTTCGGGATCTGGTCGGCATCGAGGATCAGGAGGAACTCGCCGTGGGTGCGCATCAGCGCGTTGTTGAGGTTGCCCGCCTTGGCGTGCCGTGGACGGTCCTCCCAGTCGGCGCTTCGCGTCAGGTAGCCGACGCCGGCTGCCTCCGCCGCCGCCCGCATCTCCGGTCGGGCACCATCGTCGAGGACGTAGGTCTCGTGCGGCCACTCGATGGCGAGCGCCGCCCGGGCGGTTGTCATGACCAGCTCGACGGGCTCGTTGTAGGTCGTGATGAACACGTCGACCGTGGCCTCGGGGGAGGGTGCCGGCGGCTCGCCCCGCCGCTTGATCCGCCAGACGGTGAAGCCGAAGAGGAAGCCGTCGACGAGCGCGTACGTCTCCGCCACGACGAGCGGCACGGCGATCCACCAGTACTCCCAGTTGACCGACCAGCCCCAGCGCCAGGTGACGTAAATCGTGCCGGCGAGCAGGCTGAGGACGGTGACGACCCGTAGGGCGACCAGGCGCCAGGCTGGCGTGTCGACCTGCTCCTCCCGCTGCGTCCGCGAGGCCATCGGTCCCCCTTTCGTTCTCGCCTCTGATAACCGCTGCGGGGGGATTCAGACGTCGGACGGGAGCGATCAGCGGCCGTCGAGCTGCGCGTCGACCTCCGCCCAGTCCAGCCGGTCCTTGATCGCGCGCGTCTGGGCGGAGGTGGCTGCGCGGGTGGGCCCGCCGGCGTTCGTGGTGCCGACGACGTCGTAGGAGTAGTCGAGGGCCGGTCTCGGCAGGTCGGCTTGCCGGATCTCGTCGAGGCAGTCGCCGTGCCGGCGCTCGCAGAGGACGCCCAGCTGCAGCCAGCGGGCGAGGTTGCGGTCCTCGGTCGCGAGGCCGACCTCGAGCGCGGCCGAGCGGGTGACCTCGGCGTCGTACTGCTGGTCGAACATGAAGTTGCCCAGCGAGTAGGCGATGAGGCGGCCGCGGTAGACCTCGGCCGGTTGGATCCAGTGCGGGTGGCTGCCGACGACGAGGTCCGCTCCGTGGTCGACCAGGCTCCGGGCGAACGCGACCTTGATGCTGTCGGGCGTGCTCGTGTACTCGAGACCGTTGTGCGGCATCGCGATGGTGGGAAGCAGCTCGGCATACGCCTCCAGCCGGGCGACGGCCTTCTCGGAGGGCACCCGGAACACGCCGTCGAAGCCGCAGAGGGCGAGGGGGAGCCGACCGCGGGTGCGGGAGCCGTCGTCGAGCGCGACGCGGACCGGCACCGCGACGACGTTGCACACGTGGTCCAGCTGCCGCGGGTCGGCGTCGCCGAAGTGCTGGATGCCGTGCTCCGCGAGGACCTCGCGGGTCCGCTCCAGCCCGTCGCGGCCCTGGTTGTCGGTGTGGTTGTTGGCCAGCGAGAACGCGGTGAACCACGCGGCGGCCTCGTCGAGGAAGTCGGGCTCGCAGTTGAAGCTCAGCAACCGGTCCTGCTCGGCGGCCGGCACGTCCAGGCCCGGCACCACCGGGCACTCCAGGTTGGCGATCCAGGCGTCGTAGCGGTCCCGGTGCAGCTCGTCGAGCCGGCTGAACGGGTGCGCGGCGCCGAGGCCGCTGGCCCGCGCCTCCTCCTCGACGAACCGCCCCCAGAACGTGTCGCCGAGGAGGAGCAGGTGTGCCGTCGCCTTCTCCGGCGCTGGTGCCGGGGGAGGGTCGGGAGGCGCGGTGGTCGGCGTCGTGACGACCGGCGGCGCGGGGTCGGGTGCGCGGGCGGGGGTGTCCTGCTCGTGCGAGCAGCCGGCGGCAACGAGGACGGCGGCCAGCAGCAGGGGCAGGCGGCGGTTCGTGGGGGACATCGCAGGGAAGACGCGCGAGGGCCGCGTTCGGTTGCCGTCCTGCCGCGGCGGGGCCCGAACGGAGTCAGCCGGCGGCGACGAACCCGACCGCGATGCCGCAGAGGAGCAGCCCCACCCCCTGGGCGCGGTAGATGTGCTCGCGCAGCACCACGGCCGCGAGCAGGATGGTGAAGGCGGGGTAGAGCGAGGTCAGCACCGCCGCCACCGTGAGCAGGTCGGCCTGGGTGGCGAGCAGGAACATCAGCAGTGCGAGGGAGGCCATCAACCCGGCCGCGGCCCCCCACCACTCCGAGCCGGCGGTGGGCACCCACTGCACGCGCAGGGCGGTCGCGAGGACGGCGATCGTGACCAGGCCGACGACCTGGGCGGAGGCGATGGGCCAGAACCCGGCGCCGTCGGGCACCTGCCCGATCGCCACGAAGAGCAGGCCGAAGCCGAGGCCGGCGAGCAGGCCGTCGACGAGGCCGGCGGCGAGCGTCTCCTGCGCACCATCGTCGAGCGGCTCGTCGGGGGTGCGGGCCACCAGCCAGATGGCGGGAAGCGCAACGACGATGCCGACCATGACCAGCCATGACGGCCGCTCACCGGTGGCGAGGCCGACCGCGACGGGGACGATCGCGGCGCCGACGGCGGACACCGGGGCGACCACGCTCATCCGGCCGGCAGCGAAGCCGCGGTAGAGGAACGCGCTGCCGGCGCCGCTCCCGAGCCCGGAGGCGGCTCCCCACACCAGGTCGCCCGAGGTCGGGTCGCCCGGCACGGCGAGGGCGAGCACCACGGCACCCGCCAGCCCGCCGACGCTCGCCAGGAGCGCGACCGGCCAGGCCGACGTACGGCGTGACGCCAGGCCGCCGATGAAGTCGGAGAGCCCGTAGGCCACGGCGGCGCCCAGCGCGAGGACGATGCCCATCAGCGCATTCTCACTTGGTCTCAGGTCCGGAACGGAAAGACGGAGGCCCCGGACCGTCGGTCCGGGGCCTCCGCAGAGGTCTGGGTGTCGTCAGCGCTCGTCGTCCGTGGCCGAGGCCGGCGTGCTCGCGAGCTTGTGGGTCTCGTCGTGGACGACCACGGCCAGCTCCTTGAGCTTGTCACCGTGCTCGCGGGCGTGGTGAGCGCAGAACAGGAGCTCACCACCCGAGGCAAGCTCGACACGAAGGTAGGCCTGGGCACCGCAACGGTCGCAACGATCCTCGGCGGTCAGGGGTGCGCTGGGGGCAACAGCAGTGTTCATGTTGTGCCTCTTTCTTCGGTCGGTGCCTGATCAACGTAGCGAGCAGTCCCAAGATTCCCGCTGCCGTGTGGTCAACAGCACGTCCATCCTTTCACGGCATCCCCATCGCCGATCGGGATTTTCAAGCCCCGAAACATCGTTGTTATCGAAACCGTCCTGACTCCCACATCGTTGCGCCGGCCGGGCCCGTGTGCCTGCATCGGTGCCCGGCGTGTCGCAGGTAGATTCCTACCCAGAAGAACGCGGTTTCAACCAGGAGCACACCATCGCCGACAACACCTACAACGCCGCCCACCTCCTCGTCCTCGAGGGTCTCGAGGCCGTGCGGAAGCGGCCCGGTATGTACATCGGGTCGACCGACACCCGCGGCCTCATGCACTGCCTGTGGGAGATCATCGACAACGGCGTCGACGAGGCACTCGGCGGCTTCGCCCGCCGCGTCGAGGTGACGCTCCACCCCGACGACTCCGTCGAGGTGTACGACGACGGCCGCGGCATCCCGACGGACAAGGAGCCCAAGACCGGCCTGCCCGGGGTCGAGGTCGTGGCGACCAAGCTCCACGCGGGCGGCAAGTTCGGGGGCGGCTCCTACAACGCCTCGGGCGGCCTGCACGGCGTCGGCCTCTCCGTCGTCAACGCGCTGTCGGCGCGGATGGACATCGACGTCGACCGGTCGCCGTCCCAGCAGGGCCTGTCGTTCCAGCGGGGCATCCCCGGCGTGTTCGACGACGAGGGACCGAAGGCCGGGTTCACCGCGAAGTCGGGACTCACCCGCAAGGGCAAGCGGGTCGCCAAGGACCGCACCGGCACCCGGATCCGGTTCTGGCCGGACCGCCAGATCTTCACCAAGGACGCGCGGTTCGAGATCGACGGCCTGATCGGCCGCGCCCGGCAGACCGCCTACATCGTGCCGGGCCTGGAGCTCGTGGTCCGCGACCTGCGGGGCCCGGAGCTGTTCGAGGAGAAGATCCGGCACGACGGCGGGATCTCGGAGTTCGCCGAGGCGCTGAGCCACGGCGAGCCGGTCACCGACGTCCTCCGCATCACGGGCACCGACACCTTCACCGAGACCGTGCCGATGCTCGACGACCAGGGCCACATGACCCCGCAGGACGTCGAGCGGGAGCTGACCGTCGACATCGCGGCGCGCTGGGACACCGGCTACGAGACCGAGGTCCGCTCCTTCGTCAACGTGATCGCCACGCCCAAGGGCGGGACCCACGTCGCCGGGTTCGAGGCTGCGCTGACCAAGACCTTCAACGATGCGATGCGCGCGAGCAAGGCGCTCAAGGTCAACGACGACGACGTCATCAAGGACGACATCCTCGAGGGCCTGACCGCCATCGTGACCGTCCGACTGGCCGAGCCGCAGTTCGAGGGCCAGACCAAGGAGATCCTCGGCACGCCCGCGGTCCGCGCGTCGGTCCGCAAGGTGGTCGCCCAGCAGCTCAAGGCGTTCCTCACCTCGACCAAGCGCGCTGAGAAGGCCCAGGCCAAGCTGCTGATGGAGAAGGTCGCCGGTGCCGCGAAGACGCGGATCGCGGCTCGTCAGCACAAGGAGACCCAGCGCCGCAAGAACGCCCTGGAGTCCTCGACCCTCCCCGCCAAGCTCGCCGACTGCCGCGCCAACGACGCAGAGCGCACCGAGCTGTTCATCGTGGAGGGTGACTCTGCCCTCGGCACGGCGAAGCTGGCGCGGAACTCCGAGTTCCAGGCGCTGCTGCCGATCCGCGGCAAGATCCTCAACGTCCAGAAGGCGTCGGTCGGCGACATGCTGAAGAACGCCGAGTGCAGCTCGATCATCCAGGTGGTCGGCGCCGGCTCGGGCCGGACGTTCGACGTCGACGCGGCCCGCTACGGCCGGGTCATCTTCATGGCGGACGCCGACTCTGACGGCGCGCACATCCGGTGCCTGCTGGCGACGCTGTTCTTCAAGTACATGCCCGAGCTGGTCCGCGCCGGACGGGTCTACACCGCCGTCCCGCCGCTGCACCGGATCGAGATCTCCAACCCGCGCAAGGGCCAGGATAAGTACGTCTACACCTACTCCGACGACGAGCTGCAGCGGAAGCTGGCCGAGCTGAAGAAGAAGAACGTGCGGTGGAAGGACCCGGTCCAGCGCTACAAGGGTCTGGGTGAGATGGACGCCGACCAGCTGGCCGAGACGACCATGGACCCGCGCCACCGCACGCTGCGCCGGCTCACCGTCGACGACGCCGAGGAGGCCACCCAGGTGTTCGAGCTCCTGATGGGCTCCGAGGTGGCGCCGCGCAAGGACTTCATCGTCCAGGGCGCCTACGAGGTCGACATGGAGACGCTCGACGCCTAGCGCTCGCCGGCCCGCTGCTGCTGGGCCTGGGCGACCCGCCGGATCCGCAGCAGCAGCGCTGCCGAGGGCACCACGCGGCCATTGACGTAGGTCGAGAGACGGGACGGCGACGTGCCGATCTGCGAGGCGAACTGGCGCTGGGTCAGCCCGCTGATCGCGACCAGCCGACGGATCTCGCGGGCGATCGCCTCGCGCTCCCGCTGCTCCTGGCGGCGCTGGTAGACCTTTCGGCACTCCTGGAGGACCTCCGCGGCGAGCGGGAGGTCGGCGTCGCGGCACAGCTGCACGACGTGCTCGCCGTATGGCCCCCACGGGCTCTCGATGAGGGGGAGCAGCGCTGCGCGCCACCTGCGGGCGTTGCCGTGGTCGGCCAGGTCGAGGAGCTGGTCGACGGTGCGCAGCGGCGGCGTGCGGGGGAGGTCCTCCGCGCCGGCCAGCAGCAGCCAGAAGGTCTGGTGGTGGACCCGCTTCACCGCGGCCGCGATCTTGGAATGGGTCATGCCGTGCCCCGAGAGCCTCTTCTTGAGGCCCTCGGTGTCTCCGAGGATCCGCAGCACAGCGGTGGTGACCGGCAGGTCCGGGCCGAGCCCGAGCAGCTCGTCGAGCTCGCCCTGGATGCCGGCGGTGCGCTCCGGACCGAACGAGCGGATCAGCGAGTCGAGGGTCATGACGTCCTCGGCCTCGCCGAGCAGGGCCAGGGAGACCATGTTGCTGAGGATCGCGCTGCGGGTCTTGTCCTTGGGCCACGCGGACCTGGTGGTGAGCGCAAGGTACGCGTTCCACACGACAGGATCGGCCGCGGCAGCCTGCTCGGACCTGGCGACCAGACGGAGCTGTGCCTGGCTGATCCGGTCGACGTCGTCCCGAGCGGGCATGTTCCTTCCAACCGCGGACCCTTCGATCGCTGGAGCTGCGATCGATGTCCACCCCGTGCGGCGCAGGGCGGACCCAGGCGGATCAGGCTACGGGGGTGCCGCAGCGCCGAGCAGGTGCCTGGACGGCAAGGCTTTCAGATCTGACAACACCGTAACGAGAGCCCCGCCGGGTCCGCACGGTCAGATCTTCTGGCTCAGGAGTCCGGTGTCGACGTCGTAGAGGAAGCCGCCGACCTTCACGCTCTCGGGGATCAACGGGTGCGAGCGCACCTTGTGCACGTCCTCGGCGAGGGCGCGCGCCTGGTCCTCGATCACGTGGATCGGCTGCCAGGAGGCGTCCTGCCCGGCGGACTCGGCGATGCGCGCGCGCAGCTCGGCCTCGGAGGAGGAGGCGACGGCGCACCGGGTGTGCGGCACCAGCATGATCCGGTCGACCCGGAGCAGGTGGACGCTGAGGACGAGCGCCTCGAGTGCGGCCGGGTCGGCGCGGGCGCCGGGGTTGCGGAAGATCTTCGCGTCGCCGGCCTTGAGGCCGACCATCCCGAGCGGGTCGATGCGGGAGTCCATGCAGGTCACGATCGCGAGCCCGGCATGGGCGACGCCGTCGAAGCCACCGAGGTCGAAGTCGACCGCGAAGTCGCGGTTGGCGGCCAGGAGGTCGTCGAAGTTGTCCATGGCCGCCCAGTTTATCCGCCGGTGCGCAGCACCTCGGCCGTGTCCAGCCCGCGAGTGGGCGCCCGGCGGAACAGCACGAGGGCGAGCACTGCGGCGAGCAGCGCCGCGACCGCCGCGCCCGTGAAGACGGACTGCTCCTGGACGATCGCGAGGTCGACCAGGCCCAGGTCGGGGTTCTTCTCGTGCTCGGCGTGGAGCTGGTGAAGCCCCCACGTGGTCAGCACCGAGATCCCGACCAGCATGCCGACCATCCGGGCGACCACGACCAGCGCGCTGGCGAGGCCGTGGGTGTCGTCCGCGGTGGCCGACAGGATGGCCGCGTTGACCGGCGCAAGCGCCAGCCCGAACCCGAGCCCGCCGAGGACGAGGGGGACGTTGGAGGCGAAGCCGTCGAGGCTGGTCTCGCCCCACTGCGCCATCCAGAGGAAGCCGCCGGCGGCGAGCAGCATGCCGACGGCGGTGATCACCCCCGCCGGGAGCCGGCGGATGAGGTAGCCGCCGACGATCGCTCCGACGGGCAGGGCGACGAGGAAGCGGAGCAGCACGAGCGCCGCCCCGAGCTGGGACTCGCGGTAGGTCGTCGTACGGGCGAACAGCGGGATGTCGACGAGCGCGGCGATGAGCGCCCAGCCGACGAGGAAGCTGACGACGAGCGAGCCCCAGGCCGGCACCGGCGCCAGCGTCGCGCGGGGGATGAGGGGCGCGTCGGCGCGGAACAGGTGGACGACGAACGCCGCGGCGGCGAGAGCGGCGCCGAGCAGGTACCAGCCGCCCTTCGGGTTGAACACCGCCACCTCGGGGTCGGCACTGGCGAAGGCGAGGACGACGCCGCCCAGGGCGACAGCGAGGAGGGTCGCTCCCACGAGGTCGGCGTCGACGGCCGCGCGGAGCCAGCCCCGCACGTCGACGATCGGCCGGCGCGCGAACGCGCACCGCAGCGCCAGCACCACCAACGCCCCGATCGCCACCAGGCCGATGGGCGTGATCCAGCGGCTCCCGCCGTCGGCGTACGGGATGAAGAGCTGGCCCCAAGTCAGGTCGCGCTTCAGGTCGGTCGGCTGGGCGAAGACGAGCAGACCGGCGCCGACCAGCACGACCAGCGCGAGGGCGCCCAGCAGGTCGGGCCGCCGTCCCTCAGTGGTCGCGTGGCTCGAGCCGCCAGGCGCGGACGTGTCGGGACCCGGCGAGCGCCACAGCGCCTTGACGGCGACCACGAGCAGCAGGCCGACCGCCAGGTTGATCGCGAAGATCGTGCGCCAGGAGCCGAAGGAGAGGACGAGGGCGCCGAAGAGCGGGCCGACCACGCTGCCGATCTCCTGGACGCCGGAGACGACGCCGAGCGGGAGCCCGCGCTGCTCGACCGGGTAGAGGGCGGCGACGAGCGCCATCGTGGCCGGCACCAGTCCGCCGCCGCCGGCGCCCTGGAGGAACCGGCCGATCACCATCGTGGTGAGGTCGTAGGAGGCGGCGGTCACCAGCGAGCCGACCGCGAACATCGCGAGGGACGCCGCGACCACCGGGACCTGGCCGCGCAGGTCGGCGATGCGGCCGATGAGGGGGAGCATGGCGACGTAGCCGAGCAGGAAGCCCGAGACGATCGGCGCCGCCCGCTGGAGCTCGTCGACCGGGATGCTGACGGCCGCCATCATGTCGGGCAGCGCGAGCACGACGACGTAGGTGTCGACGGCGGCGAAGGCGACCGCGGCCGCGCAGAAGCCGAGCAGCAGCCGGGACCGCCGGTCGGGTGCCCTCTCGCTCATTCGGGGGCCGTGATGTCCTTCTCGACGTCGTACTCCTGCACCTCGATGGTGTAGGTGATCGCGTCCATGCCGGAGAAGAACTCACCAGTGATCTCGGCGTCGGTGAGCCGGCCGTCGGCGTCGATCCGGTAGGTCGCGTCGAAGTCGTCGCCCTCGGCGCAGGGCAGGATGTTGCGCACGGTGTCGCCGGGCACGGTGCCGGTGAACGGAGTCAGCGTCTCGTCGTTGTCCTCGCCGCCGAGCTCGCTCTCGCCCGCCTCGAGGTTCTCGGTCGCGGTGAGGATCGGCGAGACGCCGGTCTCGGGGTCGAGCAGCTGGGCCGGGTCGGGCGCGCAGAACTCGGTCGGGTCGTACGTCTGCCAACCGAGCACCGGCACCTCGACGAAGACGTCGCCGTCGACCGACACGACGCCGATGTCGGACGCGTTGACGCCCATCACCCGGCCGGTGACCTCGCCCTCGAACGCCGCGGGCTCGGCGATGATGGTTCCCTCGGCCTCGCGGAGGTAGTCGCCGTCGTCCGGCTCGTCGTCGGTGCCGAGGCTGACCTCGACGCCGCTGGTCTCATCGAGCTTCTGTTTGGCCGCAGCCAGGATCTCCTCGGGGGAGACGTCGCCGTCGCCGTCGTCGTCGAGCTCCTTGTTCTCGGTGACCGGGTCGTCGCCGCCGGAGCAGGCGGCGACGGACACGACGGTGAGTCCACCGACGAGGACGGCCGCAGCGATGGTGCGGAGCGGGAGAGTCATGGCGTCACCCTGACACAGAGGCGGTCAACGGCCCGGCGCAGGCCGCCAGCGGCTGGCTGCCGGGCACGCCGGACCCGTCGCGGCGGCCGGTGGCCTCCGGCAGGTCGACCGGCGCCCCGCTCGCGGCTGCTCCGCGAGCCGGCGCAGGACCGGCCCAGGCGAAGACGAGCGAGTCCTCGCCCTTCAGGAACCGGTGGCAGCGGACGCCTCCGGTGGCACGGCCCTTGCTCGGGTACTCGGCGAAGTCGGTGACCTTGACGGCGCCCGGCTCGGTGCCCGGGAGCGCGGTGGACGACCCGGAGGCGGTGACGAGGACCGCGGCCGGTCCGTCGGAGGTCGAGCCCCCGGTGGTCGAGCCGGTCGAGACCGCGCCGAACCAGACGACCCGTTCGCCGGCGGCGACCCGCACGCCGGCCATGCCGCCGCCCGAGCGACCCTGCGGGCGCACGCCCGAGGCCGAGAAGTGGAGCAGCTGGGCGTCGGAGGTGACGAAGCAGAGCTCCTCCTCCCCGGTCCTGAGCTCGACGGCGCCTACGACCTCGTCCCCGTCCTTCAGGCCGATCACGTCCCACTCGTCCTTGCCGAGAACCTCGGGGTTGACCCGCTTGACCACGCCCTGCCGGGTGCCGAGGGCCAGGCCAGGCCCTTCGGTGCTGAGCGAGGTGAGGGCGAGCGGCCGCTCACCCGCGGGGAGGTCGATGAGGGCGCTCAGCGGGAGCCCGCCCTGGAGGTTGGGCTCGTTGGCGCTCGGCGGGATCGCCGGGAGGTCGAGCACGCCGACCTTGACCAGACGTCCGCCCGAGGTGAGGAGGCCGATCTCGCCGCGGGCGGTGGTGCGGACGGCGGACACGATGACGTCGTGGTTGGCGCGGTCACCGCCCGAGCCCGGGTCCTCGACCGTCGTCGACCGGGCGACCAGGCCGCTGGAGGAGAGATAGGCGAAGCACGGGTCGTCGGGCACCTCGAGGGGAGCGGCGGCCGCGGTCACCGCGGTGCCGGCGGACTCGAGGAGCACCGTCCGGCGGGGCGTTCCGAACGTCTTCGCGACCTCGGCGAGCTCCTCGCTCACCACCTTCTTGAGCAGCTCCTCGTCGGCGAGGATCGCCTCGAGCTCCTCGATCTCGCGGCGGAGCGTCTCCTGCTCCTTCTCCAGCTCGATCCGGGAGAACCGGGTCAGGCGCCGCAGCTGCATCTCGAGGATGTACTCCGCCTGTGCCTGCGAGAGATCGAAGACCGACATCAGTCGCTCCTTGGCCGCCGCCGAGTCGTCGCTGGTGCGGATCACCTGGATGACCTCGTCGATGTCGAGCAACGCGATCAGCAGGCCGTCGACGAGGTGCAGCCGGTCGGCCTTCTTGCCGAGACGGAAGCGGGAGCGTCGCCGTACGACGTCGTAGCGGTGGTCGAGGAAGACCGTCAGCAGCTCCTTGAGGCCCAACGTCCGCGGCTGGCCGTCGACCAGCGCGACGTTGTTGATGCCGAAGGTGTCCTCCATCGGCGTCAGCTTGTAGAGCTGCTCCAGCAGTGCCTCGGGGACGAAACCGTTCTTGACCTCGATGACCAGACGCAGGCCATTCTGGCGGTCGGTGAGGTCCTTGAGGTCGGCGACGCCCTGGAGCTTCTTGCCCTGGACGAGGGTCTTGATGCGCTCGACGACCTTCTCGGTGCCGATGCCGTAGGGGAGCTCGGTCACCACGATGCCCTTGCGGCGACCGACGGTCTCGACGCGGGCCGTCGCGCGCATCCGGAACGTGCCGCGACCGGTCAGGTACGCGTCGCGGATGCCGTCGAGGCCGACGATCTTGCCGCCGGTCGGCAGGTCGGGGCCGGGGATGAACCGCATCAGTCCGTCGACGTCGGTGCCCGGGTGCTTGATGAGGTGCCGCAATGCCTGGACCACCTCGACCAGGTTGTGCGGCGCCATGTTGGTCGCCATGCCGACCGCGATGCCGGTCGTGCCGTTGACGACGAGGTTGGGGATTGCCGCCGGCAGCACCGACGGCTCCATCTCGCGGCTGTCGTAGTTCGGTCGGAAGTCGACCGTGTCCTCGTCGATCGAGTCCGTCATCGCCACCGCGGCCGGCGCCATCCGGCACTCGGTGTACCGCATCGCCGCCGGCGGGTCGTCGCCACCGGGGGAGCCGAAGTTCCCGTGGCCGTCGACCATCGTCAACCGCATCGCCCACGGCTGCGCGGTGCGGACGAGGGCGTCGTAGATCGCCCCGTCGCCGTGCGGGTGCAGCCGACCCATGACCTCGCCGACGACGCGTGCGCACTTGCTGTGGCCGCGGTCGGGCCGCAGCCCCATGTCGTTCATCGTGTAGAGGATCCGGCGCTGCACCGGCTTCAACCCGTCGCGGGCGTCCGGGAGCGCCCGGGAGTAGATGACCGAGTAGGCGTACTCGAGGAACGACGACTGCATCTCGTCCCTGATGTCGGTGTCGAGGATGTGCTCCTCGAAGTCGTCCGGGAGGTCCTGCTTCGTCGTACGCCGTGCCATGGCCTCATTCTCTCCGCACCCCTCGACGGGCTGGCGGAGGGCTCGCCGCGCAGCGGTCGTCGACCTCGGTCGTCGAGTAGCCCGAGCGTCTTCGGTCGTCGGGTTGGCCGAGCGCTCTGGCGCCCCTCGGTCGTCGAGTAGCCCGAGCCGCCTTCGGTCGTCGAGTAGCCCGAGCCGCTAGGCGAGGGCGTATCGAGACGCGGTGAGATCCCTGCGGCCTTCAGGGCTGCGGGTGGTGGCGACCAAAAGGGCTTTGGACGGGAGGGGAGGGGGCGGGTGGTTGCGCGCCGCCGCCGGCTTGCGGACGTCCTTGGTGGTCGAGTAGTCCGAGCGCACCCGGTGGTCGAGTAGTCCGAGCGCTCTGGCGCGAGGACGTATCGAGACCCCGCAACCCGGGAAGCCACCGCACTTTGCGGCAATTCGTAATACGTTGCTGTTCCATGTTGAGTCGAACTGGTGTATGATAGACGCAGGATCTCTCGGGAAGGGTCTGCGATGGTCGCTCACCTCACGCCGGCACCGCACCCGATCCGTGCTGCCGCCGCGACCGCGAAGGCCGCGTTCAAGGACGTCCGCGACGTCCAGCCGGTGTTCATGTCCCCGGCCGACCAGGAAACAGCGGTCCGTGAGCTCGCCGAGCTCGAAGCGATGGTGGCCGAGGCACGGCTACGGGTGGTGGCAGCAGCCCAGGACACCGCGTCCCGTGCCGGTGCCCGTGACCTCGGCGCCTGGCTCTCCACCCTGACCCTGACCGACTTCAACCACGGCCGCGCCGACGCTTGCCTCGCCGAAGCACTCGACCGCAGGTGGTCGAAGGTCGCCGCCGGCATGGCCGATGGATCCGTCTCCGCCGACCAAGCACAGGTCGTCGTGCACGCGCTCGATGCATTGCCCAAGGACCTCGACCCCGAGCTCGTGGCCAAGGCTGAGCAGCAGCTGGTCGACTACTGCAAGGACTTCCGTCCCCGCGACCTCCGACGCCTCGGCCGGCGGATCCTGGAGATCGTCGCCCCCGACATCGCCGAGGCAGAGGAAGCCAAACGCCTCGAGGACGAAGAGCGCCGCGCGCGGGAGAAGTGCCGACTGGTGTTCAAACCGATCGGGGACGGCACCACCCGCCTGACCGGTGTCCTGCCCGACCTCGACGCCCACCGTCTGCGCACCTACCTCGACGCCTTCACCAGCCCTAGGAAGGCCGAGCATGCCGCGGGTGGGGAGGAGGACCGCATCCCCTACCCCCGCCGCCTCGGCCACGCCTTCTGCGCCCTCCATAAACCCCGGTGTTGGTACCATGCCAGCATGACCGCCACCGCCGCCGACACCCTCACCGCCCGGGAGTACCTGCGCGTCAGCCAGGACAAGTCCAAGCGTGAGCGCTCCATCGAGGAGCAGCACGCCGACAACGAGCGAGCTGCCGCTGCACGCGGCGTCACCCTCGCCGAGCCCTACCGGGACAAGCCCATGTCCGCGTCCCGCTACGGCACCAAGACCCGCGATGCATTCGCCCGGCTGCTAGACGACCTGGAGCAGGGCCGCTTCGACGCCAACGAGTTGTGGCTGTGGGAGCCCTCCCGGGGGTCGCGCAAGGTGTCGGAGTGGGCACGACTGGTCGAGGCCTGCGAGGCGGCGAGGGTGAGCATCTTCGTGACTGCGCACCGCCGTGTGTACGACCCGTCGAACGGGCGGGACCGGCGCAGCCTGTACGAGGACGCCAACGACTCCGAGTACGAGTCCTCCAAGGTCTCCGACCGGGTGATGCGGGCGGTGGCCGCCAACGCTGAGGCGGGTCTGCCGCACGGGCCGACGCCGTACGGCTACCAGCGGATCTACGACCCGGTGACGCGGCGGCTGGTCAGCCAGGAGCCGCACCCCGAGGAAGCCCCCGTGGTGCGGGAGGCCTACGACAGGTTCCTGGGCGGGGAGTCCTTGTACGCCATCGCCAAAGACTTCGAGGGCCGGGGCGTCGCCACCCGCAAGGGCAAGGTCATCACCGCCCGGCTGCTGCGCGACATACTGATGTCGCCGACGTACGCAGGCTGGCGCACACACAGGACGAGCCCGGACCAGCCGCGCTGGTGCTTGGACGGCAAGGTGCAGGGCACCTGGGAGCCGCTGGTGCCGGAGGCCACCTACCTGACGGTGCGCTCCACCTTGGAGGGCGAGTCCAGGCGCTCCACCCGCCCGGTCCACCGGGCCGGGAAGGCGCGGCACTTGCTGTCGTTCACCGCCGTCTGCGACGTGTGCGAGGGGCCGTTGGTGGTGACCTACCGTCGTGGCAGCGACCAGTACCAGTGCCATCAGGGTGGGCACGTGAGGATCGACAAGGGCGAGCTGGACGCGCTGGCCGAGGAGGTGCTGCTGGGATTCCTGTCACGCAAGGACGCCTTTCAGGGCATGGCCGCCGCCGAGACCGATGGAACCAAGCTGCGGGCCGTGCGCGCCGACCTGACGGTGGCCCGGGGAGAACTGCGTGCCCTTCGTGAAGGTGTGGCTGCCGGGCGGCTGTCGGTGGCGAACCTGGCCGTGGTCGAGCCGCGCCTGTTGCAGCGGGTGGAGGGGTTGGAAGCCGAAGAGCGCGACCTCAGCACCCCCTCGGTGCTGCGCGGCCTGTTCCAGCCGGGTCCGGGTGCCCGGGCCCGTTGGCAGGCGGCCGACCCAACGACCCGACGCCAGGTAGCCCGTCTGCTGCTCACACCCGAGCACCTGGGGCAGTTGCGGGTGGACCGTCGGCCGCCGGGCTCCGGCTCCCGGCGCATCCCGGCAAGGGACCGAGTGGCGTGGGCGAAGGCCGACTGAGGCCTACTCCCGGAGCGCGAGACGCCCCTTGACCGGACATTGCAGGAAACGGTTACATGGTCGCTGAGCGTCCAGCGCGCTCCGGACCCTGGTTCCGCCGAAGGGTGGCGGGAACGAATCGGGATGGTTGCCCGAGGTCCGTGATCCCGGTTTCGGTCGAGGAGCACGCGGCTCCCGGCGGTGAGGGTGGCCACCTGCACCGCAGAGTCAACAACTCTGCGGGAGACCAACAGTGTCCTCTTCACCCTCGGCCAACACTGGCCGCCGTTTCGAGTCGATCCCCAGCGCCGCCGAGTACCTCGGTGTCGCACCGAAGACGATCCGCCGCTGGATCGACGATGGTCGTCTGACCGGCTTCCGGGCCGGGCCCCGGATCATC
This sequence comes from Nocardioides silvaticus, assembly GCF_003160695.1. Taxonomy (GTDB): domain Bacteria; phylum Actinomycetota; class Actinomycetes; order Propionibacteriales; family Nocardioidaceae; genus Nocardioides; species Nocardioides silvaticus. The sequence continues at coordinate 2,919 of NZ_QGDD01000012.1, read as the reverse complement.
GTGGTGGATCGCAACGAGATCGACGCGCTCCTCACGCCCATCCCGCCCGCCGGCCAGCAGCACGGCGGTGCGCGATGACCATCCTCCGGATCCGCCCCGGTGAGACCCGCGAGCAGTTCGCCCAGCGGGTCGCCGACGCAGCGCCGCCACCGAGCCTGGAACTGTGCGCTGTGCTGGCTCGGCTGCTGCCGCTGCCCCCCGCTGGGGGTGAGGAACGTGACTGAGACCGGACAGGTGAGCGAGACCTCCGTGCGACCGCCGCTGACGAGGGAGGACGCCGAGCGGGTCACCCAGCGGATCGCGCTGCGCCTGGAGACGATCGCGGACAACATCGACGCAGTGGTTGACCTGATCGAGCAGGCCCGCGACGGCGAGGCGCACCAGGCGCTCGGGTACGACAGTTGGCCCGCCTACGTCGCCGATCGGTTCGGTGACGCGCTGGCCCACCTGCGAGGTGCCGAGCGCCTGACCGTGGCGCTTGCGCTGTCCGCGACCGGCATGTCCACCAGGGCCATCGCCTCGGTCACCGGGGTCAGCCAGCCGACCGTCGTGCGCGACCTCCAGACCCAGGTGATTCACGATGCATCACCTGGTCGTGTGGTCGGCATCGACGGCAAGTCGTACCCGAGGCCGGACCCCACGCCGCCGATCCCCAAGCCGCGCCGCCGTCCGCTCACCGACCAGTGGCGCGCCAACCAGTGGGAGCTGCGGAAGGTGGTGGAGCGGTACGAACGCCACACCGAAGACGACCGCTTCCGGGCCAACCGGGAAGGCCTGGCGCACCACGCCGGAGAACTGGAGGAGTTCATCGAGAGGCTGGCAACCGTTCGTGACCGGCTCGCCGGGGACGGTGGCCCGTCGTGACGTGGATCAAGTTGCGCAACACCTTCGCCGAGGATGACCGTTGGCTCGACGCCGGTCACCTCGCCCTCGCTGTCCACATCGCCGCGCTCTGCTACAGCGACCAGCAACTCACCGATGGTGTGATCGGAGCGGCCCGAGTGCGACGGGTAGCGCTCACCCTCGGTGTAGCCCCGGACGATGCCGAGGTAGCCGCCAGCAAGCTGGTGCACGCAGGCTTCTGGGCCGCCACCGACGACGGCTACCAGATCGTGGATTACCTAGCCGACCAGATCAGTCGGGAGGACGCCGAGCGCACCCGGGACAGGTGGGCCGCCGACAAGCGGCGGCAGCGCCAGCACAACGCCGGGGATCACGCGCTGTGCGACCCAGAGAAGTGCCGGGGAGCCCGTACGGCTGCGAGCGGATCACCGACAAGTAAGGGCGAACTAACGTCCACCGCGGACAAGACCAAAGTCCGGCGTGGACAACGCAAGAGTCCAGCGCGGACAACGGCGGTGTCTCGACCCCTCGACCCGACCCGACCCGACCCGACCCAAAGGGAGGGGAGGGAGGGTCGGGGAAAGGGCGGCTCCGCTAAGGGTGCGCCGCCTCCTCGCTCCGCTCGGCGGCACACCCCCGCTGCGCCGCCCGCCGACGCCGACCGGCCGACAACCGAGAGCGCACCACAGTTCGCCGACCTGAAGCCAAGTGGTCCGCCGTGCCCCCACGGCACCCCGGGGGGCCTGATGAACCGGGCCGATGGCATGTTCGTCTGCGACCAGTGCCAATCCGTTGCTCCCCGGCCCCACGACCCGAAGGTGTACCAACTGGGGATGCGCCCGGGGGTGCGGGCGTACCTGGAGCAGCAGCCCATCCGATGCAGCGACCCACACCTGACGCTGGTGGCCCAGGCCATCGCCGAGCAGGTGTGCAAGCGGTCGCACACCAACACCAGCGTGCCCACCCTGCGGCTGTTCCAGGCATACGTCGTGGAGCGCCTGGAGCCCGGGCGCGTGGCCGAGGTGCTGGCCAACGGCACAACCGGCAGGGGGTGGGACACATGAGCGGCCCCATCTGGCCGCAGGTGTGGGTGATCCGGTGGCACCGGGCCGGGGGCGCGCCAGCCCATCGGTTCTATGTGCGCTCCTGGTCCGCCCACCTCCGAGCCGCCGCGCTACGCCGTGCCGGATACCAGGTGAAGGTCCACACCACCCGCGCCAAGTGGACCGAGGTGCCGCAATGAGCAGCCAGATCGACCCCAGCCGAACCGTAGACCTCGACAACGGCTGGGCAGCCAGCGTGTGCGTTGGCCCGGACGGCGGTGAAACCTGCTGGCTCTTGTCGCCCCAACCCGGTGAGCCTACCGGCTGCATCTGTGCGGACTGCGCGCCCCATGAGCAGGACGGGCCGCTGCCGTTGGGCTGGCACCGGGTCGGCAGCAGCACCTACGACTACCCGACCTGTGGTGCGCTCACAACGACCACCGGTCAGCCCTGCCGCTTCCCCGTCACCCGTCCCGGCGACCGCTGCCACCACCACCACAACAGCAACGCCCGAAGGAGAACCGCATGACCACCGAAACCGACTCCCAGCGGCTGGCCCGCAACGAGTCGAACGTGCACACCACCGGCCACCGCCTCGACAACCCCTCGTCGTACCTCCACGCCGTCGAAGCCGCTGGACTCGCCAGGACGATCAGGTGCCCGCACTGCAACGTCGTGACACACCTCGTTCCCATGGGTGGTGACGGCTGGGGTGTCGAGGAAGACCACGAGCTGCACTGCCCGCGCCACGAGGACAACAAGGACGAGGGGTAGGCCACGGCGACCCGACCCCCAGGACCCGTCCGGGGGTAGGGCGGTCACGCCACGGCGTCCGACGGCTCCGGGTCACTCTCCCGGGAGCGACCCGTACCCCCCTTAGCACCCACCCCCCATCGCGCACGCGACGCGGCTACTTGTTTCATTGACCCCAGGACCGGTGCCTGGCGAGGCTCGGTCTAGGCGTCCGGTCCGTGGCTCTCAATGCGGCTGCCCACGGCTTGTCCGTGTGGCTCTCTACTGGCATGCGCGGGCC
>NZ_QGDD01000011.1 GCF_003160695.1 Nocardioides silvaticus | reverse complement strand
CGTGGGCGCGGTGGTGGTGCCAGGAGCAGAGGAGCACGCCGCGGTCGAGGTCGGTGTTGCCGCCGTTGGCCCATGGGTCGAGGTGGTGGGCTTCGCACCAGCCGGCGGGGATGGTGCAGCCCTCGGCGCGGCAGTGCTGGTCCCGGAGTCTCATCGCTTTGCGTTGGGCGGGTGAGAACAGTCGGCGGGTGCGGCCGAGGTCGAGGACCTCGCTCTTGCCGCCGAGGACGACCGGGATGATCCCGGCGGTGCACGCCAACCGGCGGACCGCAGCGGCGGAGAGGGGTTCGCCGCCGACCACGGTGCCGGTGCCCAGCTCGTTGCGCAGTGACTCCAAGGGGATGGTGACGAGCAGGGTGGTGGTGTCACCCCCGTGGGCCGGGAGGTTGTTGGGGTCGAGGTGCTCCAGGAGTGCGCAGAAGGCGTGGCCGAGGCGGCGGGGGTAGGGGATCCGGTCCTCCTCCCCACCCGCAGCGTGCTCGGCCTTCCTAGGGCTGGTGAAGGCGTCGAGGTAGGTGCGCAGACGGTGGGCGTCCAGGTCGGGCAGGACGCCGGTGAGGCGGGTGGTGCCGTCCCCGATCGGTTTGAACACCAGGCGGCACTTCTCCCGCGCCCGGCGCTCTTCGTCCTCGAGGCGTTTGGCTTCCTCGGCCTCGGCGATGTCGGGGGCCACGATCTCCAGGATCCGCCGCCCGAGCCTGCGGAGGTCGCGGGGACGGAACTCCTTGCAGTAGTCGACCAGCTGCTGCTCTGCCTTCGCGACGAGCTCGGGGTCGAGGTCCTTGGGCAACGCATCGAGCGCGTGCACGACGACTTGTGCTTGGTCTGTGGACACGGATCCGTCGGCCATGCCGGCGGCGACCTTCGCCCACCTGCGGTCCAGTGCTTCGGCCAGGCGGGCATCGGCACGGCCGTGGTTGAAGTCGGTCAACGTCAGGGTCGAGAGCCAGGCGCCGAGGTCGCGGGCACCGGAACGCGACGCAGTGTCCTGGGCTGCTGCCACCACCCGTAGCCGTGCCTCGGCCACGATCGCCTCGAGCTCGGCGAGCTCGCGGACCGCTGCTTCCTGGTCGGCCGGGGACATGAACACCGGCTGGACGTCGCGGACGTCCTTGAACGCGGCCTTCGCGGTCGCGGCGGCAGCACGGATCGGATGAAGGGCGGTGTGCTCGCTCATCCGGACTCCCAGGCTGCTACGGGTCCGGTGGCCTGGTGCCGGGGTGTCCTAGATCTGAGTCTCGTGGACGGCTGGTCGAGGGGTTCGACGTACGTCGATCGTACACCAGTTCGACTCAAGATGGAAGTACTGAACGCGGCGGATTACCCGAAAGTACGGCGGTTTCTTGGCTTGCGGGGTCTCGATACGTCCTCGCGCCAGAGCGCTCGGCCTACTCGACCACCGAGGACGACCCGCAGGCTGGCGGCGGCGCGCAACCACCCGCCCCTCCCTCCGTCCAAAGCCTTTTCGGTCGCCACCGCCCACGACCCGCACGGCCGCGGGCATCGCGCCGCGTCTCGATACGGCCTCGCGCCAGAGCGCTCGGCCTACTCGACGACCGAAGGGCGCCAGAGGGCGGTATGCCGGCAGCGGCGCGCACCCCCGCACCCCCTCCCTCCGTCCAAAGCCTTTCGGTCGCAACCGCCCACAGCCCGAAGGCCGCAGGGATCTCACCGCGTCTCGATACGCCCTCGCGCCAGAGCGCTCGGCCTACTCGACGACCGGAAGGCTCGGGCTACTCGATGACCGAGGGGGGCACGCCCGACGACCGAGCGCCGAAGCCGATCCGCCGACACGCCGCGTGTGGGGAGGATGTTCGGGGCGAGGACGGGCACTGTGGCGGGATGAGCACGCGCTTGGCCGACTGGCCGTCGGTCACCGACACGTTCCTCGACGTCGACGGGCGGCAGGTCCGGGTCCTCGAGGCGGCGGGGCGACGCCGGTCCAGCAGGGCGCCACAGCTGCTGGTGCACGGTCTCGGTGGGTCGTCGGTCACGTGGATCGAGGTGATCGAGGGGCTCGCCGAGTACGGCCCCGTCGTCGCCGTCGACCTCCCCGGCTTCGGCCGGACGCCGGTCACCGACGACGACCCGCTCACGATCCGGGGGTACGTCGACTTCGTCCTCGCGGTCGCCGACAGTCTCGGCTGGGACTCGTTCACGCTGCACGGCAACTCGATGGGCGGGCTGATCGGCACCCTGCTCGCGGCGTACCACCCGGAGCGGATCGACAGCCTGGTGCTGGTCTCCCCCGGCCTCCCGCCCCGCACGCCGCTCGGCTTCCTCAACCCGAGCCGGGCGACGATCGAGGGGATGCTGCCGATCGCGATCTCCTCGCTGACCGCGCTCGCGCTGGGCCTCGTGGGGCTGGCCGGCCCGGCGCTCGACGAGCGCCGCAACCGGGCGCTGCTCAAGCTCATCTTCCCCGACCCCGACGGCGTGGACCCCGCCGTGCTCGACCTGATGGCGGCGGACTTCGCCGAGGACATCGAGGGGGTTGACCGCCGACGGGCCCTGCTCGCCGCGACCTGCTCCATCTCGACCATGTGGGCCGACCCGCGCCGCAGCTGGCGCGCGGTGCGCAAGGTGCAGGCGCCGACGCTGGTCCTCGGCGGCACCCAGGACGCGCTGGTGCCGGCGAGAGTCCTGCGGTCGGTCCTGGCGGCTCGGCCCGACTGGGAGGGCCACGTCCTCGACGACCGGCGGCACGCGCTGATGCTCGAGGACCCCGAGAGCTACCTCCGCCTCTTCGACGCCTGGCACGAGAGCGCCGCCGCCGCCTGAGCGGGCGGCTACGCCGCGCCCGAGCGGGTACGACGTACGCATGACCCGATCACCCGAGGACGACAAGCGCATCGAAAGCCGCGCCGAGCTGCTCCCGGAGGAGTCCCGCGCCGGGAGCGACGACCCCGAGGCCCAGGCCGAGGCCATCCTCGAGGAGTCCGACGAGCGGATCGACGACCCCGAGGGCACCCGGCGCGACAGCACCCAGACGCCCGGTCCCTGACGGGGCTCAGCCCTCCGGCGGCTGCTGGAGCGAGATCCAGCGCCAGAGCACGATGCTGCCGGCGGCGAGGCCGAGGCCGATGAGCCCGTACCACCAGCCGCTCGAGAGCGGCTCGGTGAGCGCACCGACCACGATGCCGGTCAGAGGGACGGCGAGCCAGACGACCGCGAGCGCGACCCACAGCCGCGGGACGGAGGGCGGCTGGTGGTCGGGCAGCTCGGTCATGGTGAACCCCTAGAGGCGCTGGGCAGCGGGAACGAGCTGCTCGATCGCGACGAGACCGGCGGCGTCGTCCTCGTGGACGACGGCGACGTCCCAGTAGTTCTGGGCCTTGACCCCGACCCGCTCCTCGAGCGGCGCGGTGAGGCCGCCGATCTCGTCGACGGTGGTGCGGCCGAGCGGCCGGCCGCCGTTGTCCCACACGGCGACGTCGTGGTAGCCGAGCTTCTCCAGGCGCGGCCAGACCGCGAGCGGGTCGTTGCCGGCGAGGCGGGACAGGCGGTGGTCGTACTCGAAGAACAGCACCGGGCGGGTGCCGCCCCACGCCTCGGTGATGGCGGGCACCAGCTCGACGTCGTAGCCGTCGGTGTCGCTCTTGATGAGGCGCAGGTCGGAGAACGACGGGTACTTCTCGCGCAGTGCCTCGGGGGTGATCGTCGGGAGCGCGTCGCCGACCTCGCCCTCGGCGAAGCGCGTCGTCCCGCCGGTGCGTACGGCGGTGGTCGCCTCTGTGCTGGGGTCCGGGGTCAGCAGCGCCTCGACCACGGCGACCCGCGGGTCGTCGTCGACGTTGAGGTGGAGGTACTCCAGGAAGTAGGGGTCGGCCTCGACGCAGAGGATCTGGGCGTCGGTCGCGTCCAGGATCTGCAGCGCGGAGTCGCCGACGTTGGCGCCGACGTCGAGCACGGTCACCGGGGCGGACGACGTGGAGAGGGCTGCGGCCAGCTGCACGAGGTTCTGGCCGTAGGGGCCGTCGCCGGCGTAGTCCGGGAGCCGGTGCGGCCAGGGCAGCACCATCTTCACGCCCTGGACCTCCCGCACCACCTTGCGGTTCGGGAAGCGGTCGCGGACCCACCACCCGAGGTGGGCGCGGACGCTCGTCGGGAGGTCACGAAGTCTCGGCACGGGCTGCACCTTAGGCCACGTTCGGGGTCTCAGTCAGACAGACCATCCCGCGAACTCCTGTCCGGTGAGGGCACGCAGGTCCTCGGCCTCGGGGCCGAGCACCTTCCGCAGCCGTTCCAGCGCGTCCGCGCTGGGCTCGGGCCGGTCGACGGGCTTGCTGACCCGGCGGAAGACGAACGAGCGCAGCCGCCACAGCTGCTCGGTGGGGAGCTTGTGGGCGAGCCGGATCAGCGCCGGGCGGCGGAGCGCGCGGTACCAACCGGGCAGGACGCCCTTGTCGCCGTACGAGTTGCGCGGCCGCAGCGCCTCCTCGTCGAGCTCGATCTGCTCGAGCCCGAGGAAGTCGAAGATCCGCCGCATCGTCACCGCAGGCTGGTCGCGCAGGTCGCCCAGGTCGACCACCAGCACCCGGCTCGGGTCGAAGCGGCGGTAGATCTCGCGCAGCTGGGTGGCGTAGCGGCTGGGAGCGACGATCCGGTTGTGCGGCTCCTCGACGTCGGAGAGCGCCGCCTCGATGTCCTCGGTGATGACGCCCCAGGTGGCCTCCTCGACGTACTCCGCGACCGTCCGCTCGATCGGGTCGCGCACGAGGTAGATCAGCCGCGCGTCCGGCACCAGGTCGGCCATCCGGTCGACGACGCCGGGGAACGTGGGCCACTTGGTGTACTGCGGGGTCGACTCGCCGCGGTAGGCGGTGCCGGGGGCGAAGTACTCCTGGTAGCGACTGACCCACGACAGATGGTCGGGGTCGGTGAAGAACCGGACCTCCTTGTCCTCCGACATCGAGATCTCGGGGTGGAGGGCCAGGTAGTTGTGGAGGCTGGTCGAGCCGGCCTTCGCGGCACCGACGACGACCAGGTTCGGCAGCCGGGCCGGGTCGGGCGGCACCGTCGTGCGATCCCCGCGTGGCACCCGGTCCTTGCGCGCGACGCTGAGGTCGCACCACGGGCACACGTCGAGCGGCTGACCGTCGGCGACCATCAACCAACCGAGCTTGCGCATCTCCGGCAGCGTGCTGCAGGAGATCACCGGCGGCACGCAGAGGTCGCACTGCAACGAGACCAGCTCGTCGCGGCCCTCCCGGGGGAAGCGGGCGAGGACAGTCATCAGCGTCCGAGCAACCTGGACATCTGCTCGTGGTCCGCGTCGACCATCAGCCTCGCCAGCGCCTCGGCGTCGGTGTCGGGCTTCCAGCCGAGGACCTCGCGGGCCTTGGAGGCGTCGCCGATGAGCGCGTCGACCTCGGTCGGCCTCTCGTAGGACTCGTTGTAGCGGACGTGGTCCTCCCAGTTGAGTCCCGCGTGCTTGAACGCGTAGTCGCAGAACTCGCGCACCGTGGTGCCGATCCCGGTCGCGAGCACGTAGTCCTGCGGCTCGTCGTGCTGGAGCATCCGCCACATGCCCTCGACGTACTCCTTGGCATAGCCCCAGTCGCGGATCGCGTCGAGGTTGCCGAGCGTGAGGTGGTCGGTGACGCCGAGCTTGATCGAGGCCACGCCCAGCGTGATCTTGCGGGTCACGAAGCTCTCGCCCCGGCGCGGGGACTCGTGGTTGAAGAGGATCCCGGAGACGGCGAACAGGTCGTAGGCCTCGCGGTAGTTGACCGTCACCCAGTGCGCGTAGAGCTTGGCGGCGCCGTACGGCGAGCGCGGGTAGAACGTCGTGTTCTCGGCCTGCGGCGGCGGGGTCGCGCCGAACATCTCCGACGTCGACGCCTGGTAGAAGCGGCAGTCGATCTTCGCGGCGCGGATCGCCTCCAGCAGGCGCAGGGTGCCGGTGGCGTCCGTCGACGCGGTGTACTCCGGCATCTCGAAGGAGACCTTCACGTGGCTCTGCGCGCCGAGGTTGTAGACCTCGTGCGGCGTGATCTCCCGGATCAGGTTGACCAGGCTGACGCCGTCGGTGAGGTCGCCGTAGTGCAGGTGGAGCGACGAGTTCTGGTGCAGGTGGTCGATCCGGCCCCGGTTGATCGTCGAGGCCCGGCGCACCAGACCGTGCACCTCGTAGCCCTTCTCGAGCAACAGCTCCGCGAGGTAGGAGCCGTCCTGACCGGTGATGCCGGTGATGAGTGCACGCTTCGTCACGCGGGTCACCGTATATGGCCGTTAGTCTCTGGGCGCTCCAAGTCCGTAGATTCGAAGGATTCGAAGGGATCACCCCATGCACCTGGTCGTGGACGCCGTCGTCGTCCGCTACGGAAGCTCCGCGATCGTGGTCGAGCACCTGCTGCGCGGCTGGCGGCAGGCGTTCCCCGACGACCGGGTCACCGTGCTCGTCGACGGCTCCGGGCCCGCGTTCTCGGTGCCGGAGGGCTACGCCGTGGAGACCGTGACCCCGCCCGTCGGCGGTCCCGCCGGGGCGGCGTGGCTCCGCTCCTTCGGCGTACGACGTGCGGCGCGTCGGCTGCGTCCGGACGCCGTGCTCGCGGCCGTGCCGGCGAGCGGGCTGGCCGGCTACGGCGCGGGCACCCGCCGCGGCCTGATCCTCTACGACCTGCGCCACGAGCTGCGGCCGCACCAGTTCTCCGGGAAGACGCGGCTCTCGCGACGGGTCTCGTGGGGCTGGACGATGCGGCGCGCCGATGGGATCTACACGATCTCCGAGCGCACCCTCACCGACCTGCGGACCCGCCACCCGCGCCTCGCGCGGCACGGGGTGGCCGCCCAGCTCGGCAGCGACCACGTCGACGACTGGCCCGCGGTCGCGGCCGACGGCCCGCCGTACGCCCTGGCGTTCGGGCACTTCGGCAACAAGAACGCCGACGCCGTCATCGAGGGCTGGGCGCAGTTCTGCCGCACCCACCCTTCGCCGGGCCCAGGAGAGGCGTGGCGGCTGCGGCTGGTCGGCATGGGGAGCTCGGACCGGGCGGCCGCCACCGAGCGGGTCGCCGCACTCGGCATCGGCGACCGGGTGGAGCTGATGCCGTGGCTCGACGACGCGCAGTTCCAGGACTGCTTCGCGGGCGCGGGCCTGGTGATCTTCCCGTCGGACTTCGAGGGGTTCGGGCTGCCGGCGATCGAGGCGATGCGGCTGGGCAAGCCGGTCGTGGTGTCCGACGACCCGGCGCTGGCCGAGGTGACCGGCGGGCACGCCGTCGTGGCCGCGTCGACGTCACCGGAGGACCTCGCCGCCGCGATCGATCGGGCGCTCGCACTCACCCCCGACCAGCTCGCCGCCGGCCGGCGGTTCACCGACGGCTTCGCCTGGCGGCGGACCGCGACCGTCGTCCGGGACTCACTGCTCGGTGCCGCCGACTGACAGGTACCGCACGTCGTCGGCGACGCCGGTCCGCAGCCGCTCCTGGTCGACGGTGACCATCAGCCGCACCAGGTCCTCGAACGACGTCGTCGCCCGCCAGCCCAGCGCGCCAGCGGCCGGCTCGGGGTCGGCGACGAGGACCGCGGTGTCGGCCGGCCGGACGAGGGCCGGGTCGGTGACGACGTACGGCGCCGGGTCGTCGATGCCGACCACCGCGAACGCGGTCGCGAGCAGGTCGGCCAGCCGGTGGGCCACGCCGGTGCCGATCGGCAGGTCCCGCGGCTCGTCGGCCGCGACCATCCGGCACATCGCGTCGACGTAGTCCCCGGCGAAGCCCCAGTCGCGGCTGACGTCGAGGTTGCCGAGCCGCAGCTCGTCGACGCGACCGGCCGCGATCTCCGCGACGGCGCGGGTGATCTTGCCGGTGACGAAGGCCGTGGTGCGCAACGGGCTCTCGTGATTGTGCAGGCGGGCGTAGCAGGCGTGCAGGCCCTGGCGCTCCCGCACCTCGCGCACCACCTCCTCCGCAGCCGCCTTCGCCTGCGCGTAGGGGCTGTGCGCGGCGGAGCCGGTGACCTCGGCCGAGGACGCCTGGAAGAAGCGAGCCTCGTGCCCGGTCCGGCCACGCAGGTCGAGCAGCGCCCGCACCAGCGTCTCCACCGCCCCCTGGTTGACCGCGTAGGTGATGTCGGGCTCGTCCCAGCTGCGGGCGACCGAGCTCACCGCGGCCAGGTTGTAGACCTCGTCCGGTCGGACCCGGTCGACGAGCGCCCGCACCTGGTCGTCGTCGCACACGTCGAGCGGCACCACCTCGACGTCGCCGAGGTACGCCGTGCGCAGGGCGGGTGGTGCGGCGGCCGCCGGTGCCACCCCGACGACCCGGGCGCCGCGAGCGCGGAGGAAGCGCGCCAGGTAGATGCCGTCCTGTCCGGTCACGCCGGTGATGAGGACGGTTCGTCCCGGTTCTTCCTGCACGGGCGTCAGCCTAGAAGTACCCTTCCGGGACAAGGGACCCGGACGTCCTCGTCTGCGCCCACGATGTGTCGGTCCCCGGCACCGTGGTCACGCGGGTGGGAGAGTGCGGGCCACAACCATGGGGGCACCACCGATTGGAGTGTTTGGCTACATGTCTGTTCGACCAGTGGATGTCGTGGTCGCCGGAGGCGGCGGTTTCATCGGGGGTCACCTCGTGGCCGACCTGCTCGCGCAGGGCAAGACCGTGCGCTCGGTGGACGTGAAGCCGACCGACGAGTGGTACCAGGTGCACGAGGACGCCGAGAACGTCCAGGCCGACCTGTCCCTGCGCGAGAGCGCCTTCGACGCGACCGCCGGGGCCGGCGAGGTCTACATGCTCGCCGCCGACATGGGCGGCATGGGCTTCATCGAGAACAACAAGGCGCTCTGCATGCTGTCGGTGCTCACCAGCACCCACATGCTGCAGGCGGCGCAGGCGCACGACGTCGAGCGGTTCTTCTACTCCTCCTCCGCGTGCGTCTACGCGGCGGACAAGCAGACCGACACCGCCATCACCGCGCTCAAGGAGGCCGACGCCTACCCGGCGATGCCGGAGGACGGCTACGGCTGGGAGAAGCTCTTCACCGAGCGGATGTGCCGGCACTTCCGCGAGGACTACGGCCTGCAGACCCGGGTCGCTCGCTACCACAACGTCTACGGCCCCGAGGGGACGTGGACCGGCGGCCGCGAGAAGGCCCCGGCCGCGGTGTGCCGCAAGATCGCGACCGCGGTCATCACCGGCAACCACGAGATCGAGATCTGGGGCGACGGCGAGCAGACCCGCAGCTTCATGTACATCGACGACTGCGTGCGCGGCTCCCAGATGATCCTCGGCTCCGACCACGTCGAGCCGATCAACCTCGGCAGCTCCGAGCTGGTGTCGATCAACCAGCTCTACTCGATCGTCGAGGAGTTCGCGGGCATCAAGTGCGAGCGGTCCTACCAGCTCGACGCGCCGCAGGGCGTGCGCGGCCGCAACTCCGACAACACGATCATCAACGAGGTCTTCGGCTGGGAGCCGTCGATCAGCCTGGTGGACGGCCTGTCCAAGACCTACGCGTGGGTCTACGACCAGGTCAAGCGCGACCTGGGCTGACCGCCCTCGGCACGGCTTCGCGCGCCGGCTCGACCACCAGGTCGGCCGGCGCGTCGTGCTTCTTGCGGACGTACGGCGCCAGCATGGCGAGGGCGGCGAGCGACGCCGGCACCCACACCGTGCGGTCCCACAGGCCCGGGAAGGTCGGGCCGACGCCCATGTAGACCCAGACCATGTAGCTCAGCCGGCGCAGCGGGTGCGCCGAGAACAGCGGCCGCGCGAGCTTGTAGAGCACCATGAGGTAGCCGATGAGGCCGATGAAGCCGACCGCGATCGCGGCCTCGAGGAAGACGTTGTGGAACTCCTCGACCTTGTTGAAGCCGCTGCCGACGATCGGTGAGGACCACAGCCGGTCGAACCCGACCTTGAGGCCCTCGGTGCGCACCGCGTCCGAGGCGCTGGCCGTGCCCGAGCCGGCGAGCCGGCCGATCGCGGACTCCTCGCCGAAGATGTCGATGATGTAGGGGATGCTCAGCACGCCGAGGGCGCCCAGGCCGACCCAGGCGAAGCCGGTGACCGCGGACCGCTCGACCAGCGGGACGAGCAGGACGATCACGACGAGCACGATGATCGAGGCGCGGCTGCCGCTGATGACGATCGACAGCAGGCTGGTCGCCACGAAGCCGAGCAGGACCACCCGCACGAAGAACCCGCGGTAGATCGGCACGAAGTACAGGACGATCACGATCGAGGTCAGGCCGGCGAGGCCGAACGCGTTCGGGTGGTGGGTGAGGCCGTCGTACCGGCCGGCGTGGATCGGGCCCTCGACGAAGGCGTAGGCGGTGCTGATCAGGTGGCCGCCCAGGTAGCTCCAGAGCATCAGGTTGATGGCCTTGAGCTCGGGCCGCCACCACGCCACGAGGATCGGCAGCACGCCGATGAAGAACAGCCACTGCACGGCGTAGAACGCGTTGATGAGCAGGTCGCCGGTGACGATGACCGACACCAGGCTCATCACCGACATGATGAGCAGGCCCGACAGGTAGACCGTGGGCAGCTTCAGCTTGTTGCCCACGAACGTGGGCAGCAGGTGGATGACGCCGATGATGACGAACGCGTCGCACGGCGGGATGCCGCCGATCATCTGCTCGAGACCGCGGTAGGCGGGTGCCGTGGCGAACGCGGCCATCATGCAGGCGATGCCGGTCACCCGCGACCCGAAGGCCACGACGAACGCGAGGTAGGCGGCCAGCACAACCGCGACGACGGCGTAGAGGAGGCCCTTGGTCGCGACGAAGATGAGCCCGGACGCGAGCAGCACGGCAACGAGCGTGGCGACGACGCCGCTGCTCCTGCCCCTCACCTGGGTGACCACCCGGTTCCCTTCACCTCGTTGCAACCCCGCGGGAGTCTAGGCGGTTACGGCCGGGAAGACTCAGCCACCGGCAAACGGTGGCAGGAACTCCACCGTCGCACCCGGCGGCACGACCACCGCGGCGGCGTCCCGGGTGCCGACCGGCTGGTCGCCGACGAGCACCGAGCAGACCGCGATCACGTCCGGCAGACGAGTGCCCGCGTGTCGTCGTACGACCTCTGCGGTGAGGTCGGCCAGCGTGGTCGGACCGCTCACGTCGACGACGTCCTCCGCGGTCCCGGCCGCCGACCGCGCCGCCGCCCAGTAGCGGACGCGGATGACCTGCGTCTCATCCACCGTCGTTTCCCTTCCGCGTGACGTCGCCGTTTCGATATCGTCTCCCATCGGACAACCGGCCGAGGCCCAGTGTTGCGTTTCGGTCTCTCTACGGCGCGCGCGCCAGCGAGGAGACCCGGGATGAGCACCCTTCTGCTCCTGACCAGTGCCCTGCAGCCCTCCGCCGAGGTCCTGCCCGGACTGGCACTGCTCGGTCACCAGGTCAAGATCCTGCCCGCCGAGGGCAGCGCGCTGCTCGAGGCGCCCGAGTCCGACCTCGTGCTGGTCGACGGCCGCCAGGACCTCGCCGGCTCCCGCGACCTGTGCCGCCTGATCCGGACCACCGGCACCGACGTGCCGGTCATCCTCGTCGCCACCGAGGGCGGGCTGGCCGTCGTGTCCCACGACTGGGGCATGGACGACGTCGTCCTCCACACCTGCGGCCCGGCCGAGCTCGAGGCGCGGATCAAGCTGGCCATCGGCCGGCTGGTCGCCGCCCGCGAGGCGGCCGACCCCGACGCCCACGTCATCCGCTCGGGCGAGGTCGTCGTCGACGACGCGACCTACACCGCCAAGGTCGGCGGCCGGGTGCTCGACCTGACGTTCAAGGAGTTCGAGCTGCTGAAGTTCCTCGCGCAGCACCCGGGCCGGGTGTTCTCGCGGCAGCAGCTGCTCCAGGAGGTCTGGGGCTACGACTACTTCGGCGGCACCCGCACCGTCGACGTCCACGTACGACGGCTGCGCGCCAAGCTCGGTCCCGAGAACGAGACCCTCATCGGCACCGTCCGCAACGTCGGCTACCGCTTCGTGGTGCCCAGCGCCGCGACCGCGGACGAGCACGTGCCGCAGGGTGAGGCAGCGGACGCCTAGCCGCCTAGGCTGGTGCGGGTGAGCTCACCCGACCCGCTCGACGCCATCGACGCCATCGACGCCATCGACGCCATCGAAGCCGTCCGGCGCGCCTGCCGGGAGGCCGACGGCCACGACCCGGTCGACGAGGCGGTCCACCTGCGGCTCAAGCACCACGGGCTGGCCGACACGGCCACGTGGGTCGAGGACGACGGCTTCGCGCTGCGACACCAGCAGGCGCTCGACCTGGCGGTCGCGCCGGAGGCCCGGGGCCGCGGGCTGGGCGGGCGACTGGCCGCGCTGGCGACCGCCGAGGCGGGCGAGCTGACGGCGTGGTCGCACGGCGACCACCCGGCGGCCCGGGTGCTCGCCGAGCGGCTCGGGTTCGCCCGCGCCCGGGAGCTGTGGGTGATGCGCCGGCCCACCGCCGTACCGCTGCCGTCGGAGGGGGACCTCCCGCCCGGCGTGACCATCCGGGACTTCGGCGGCGCGGCCGACGCCGAGGGTGTGCTCGCGGTCAACGCCGCCGCGTTCGCCCACCACCCCGAGCAGGGATCGATGTCGGCCGACGACCTGGCCGAGCGGATGGCCGAGCCGTGGTTCGACCCGGCCGGGCTGCTCCTCGCGTTCGACGAGGACGACCGGCTGCTGGGGTTCCACTGGACCAAGCGGCACGACGCGGAGGTCGGCGAGGTCTACGTCGTCGGCGTCTCCCCCGCTGCCCACGGGCGCGGGGTCGGCAAGGCGCTCACGATCGCCGGCCTGCGCCACCTCGCCAGCCGCGGCGTGGCGGAGGTCCACCTCTACGTCGAGTCCGACAACGAACCTGCCCGTCACCTCTACGGCGGTCTCGGGTTTACTCATGCGACGGCCGACACCCACGTGCAGTACCGACGTGCGTCCCACGAGTCGCAACCGTCACAAGAAACCCCTTCTCACAGATAGCATCGACACCTATGAGCTCGGTCGCCGACGACGAGCCCGACGAGCGCGGGTTCGATGGCCCACGCCGTGGGCGTGGTCGACGGCTGCCCTGGAAGCGCAAGGACGAGGGTCCCGAGGTCGAGGAGCTCGACCCGGAGGACGTCGAGGCGTTCATCCGCCGGAGCGTCGCCGCGGACGACGCAGGCGACGACACGGCGACCCCCGAGCCGCAGGATCCCCTGGAGGGACCGCTGGAGCCGGGCGGCGACATCGCCAGCCGGGTCGCCAGCAAGGCGCGTCCGGAGCCGCAGGAGTACGACGAGTTCGCGCCCGAGGGTGACGACTCGGTCGACTGGTCCTCCTTCGTGCAGCCGGAGCCCGCCCTGGGCGCCGACGCCGAGGACGCCACCGCCGACGCCCACGACATCGACATGGCGCGGAAGGTGATCGCAGACGCGCTCGACATCGGCTTCGCCGAGCCGCTCCCCGACGCCCCGCCCCAGCGCAAGATCTGGCCGCGGCGCAAGGGCGACACCGTGGTGCCGCGCACGGTGGCGGCCGGCGACGGTGACGTCGAGGACCTGGGCGACGACCCGCTCGGCCTCGGGCCGGAGACGCCCGAGAAGGTCGACGCCGCCCACACCGAGGCGGTCGCCAGCCTGGCCGCCCAGCTGCGCCGCGACGCCGAGATGGCGGCCGCCGAGCAGGCGGCCGAGCGGATCGCCGCCGAGGAGGCCGCGCAGCGGGCCGCCAACGCCCGCGAGGAGGCCGACCGCCTCGCCAGCGAGCAGGCCGCCGTCGCCGCCGAGGCGAGCCGCGCCCGCGCCGAGGCCGAGGAGGTCGCCCGCCGGGCCGCCGCCGCCCGCGAGGCCGCCGAGGCAGCCGCCCGGGAGCGGGCCGAGCTGGCCGGTGCCGTGGCCGAGGACCGCGAGGCCGCCGAGCGACGCGCCGAGGAGCAGGCCGCGCTCGCCGCTGCCGCCCACGCCGAGCGGATGCAGGCCGAGGCCTACGCCCGCGAGCAGGCGGCCCTCGCCGCGGAGGCGGCCTCGGCTCGCCAGGCCGCGGAGGGCGCCGCCCAGGAGTACGCCGACGCCGCCCGCCGCGCGCACGAGGAGCGGGCCGCGGCCGAGGAGCGCGCCCGCGCGGTCGCCGAGGCCGCCGCCGCCACCGCCGCCGAGCACGCCGAGTTCGCACGCCGGATGCTCGAGGAGCGCGAGGCCACCGAGCGCAGCTCGGCCGAGATCGCCGCGGCCCGGGCCGCGGCCGAGGAGTCGGCCCGCCAGCAGGCCGCACTCGCCCAGCAGGCGTTCCAGGCCGCCGAGGCCGCGGAGGAGCGCGCCCGCCGACTCGCCGAGGCGGCCGCCAACAGCGCGGCCGAGCACGGCGTCCTCGCCCAGGAGGCCGTCTCGCAGCGCGCCGCGGCCGAGTCCGCCGCTGCCGAGCACGCCCGGCTGGCGGGCGAGGCCCACGAGGCCCGCCAGGCCGCCGAGATCGCCGCCCAGGAGCAGGCCGAGCTGGCCCGGATCGCGCTCGAGACCGCAGAGGCCGCCGAGCGCCGGGCCCAGGAGGCGTCCGCCCGTGCCGAGGCACAGATGGCCGCCCGCCGCGCCGCCGACGAGTCGGCCGCCCACCAGGCACGCGCCGCCGAGGAGGCGCACGAGGCCCGTCGGCTGGCCGAGGAGGCCGCCCGCGAGCAGGTCGAGCTGGCCCGCGAGGCGCAGGCCGCCGCAGCGGCCGCCCACCAGTCCGCCGCCGCCCTGGCCGACGAGAAGAAGGCCGCGACCCAGGCGCTGGCGGAGGCCGAGCGGATCGCCGAAGAGGCGAGCCGCGCCCGCACCGACGCCGAGAACCGCGCTCGGGAGGCGCTCGTCGAGCTCGAGCGGTCGGCGATCGCCCAGCAGGCCGCGCTCACCAGCGTCCAGGCCGAGCTGATGAAGGCCGAGCAGCAGGCCCTCGAGCACGCCCAGGCCCGCGCCGCCGCCGAGCAGATGGCGGCCGAGCAGGCGCAGGCCCGCGCCGAGGCCGAGACCCGCGCGGCGTCCCTCGCCTTCGAGATCGAGTCCGCCCGGGCCCGCGCCGCCGAGGCCGAGGCGACCACCGCCGAGGCCCAGGCCAGGGCGCAGGAGCAGATGGAGGCTGCCGCCCGGGCGCGCGAGGAGTACGAGGCGCGCGCCGCCGCGGCCCGCGCCGAGGCCGACGCCGCCGCCACCGCGCGCGCCGACGCCGAGGCCGCCGCTGCCGCCAGTGCCGAGGCCGAGGCGGCCGCCGCCGCTGCCCAGGCGCAGGCCGAGGCCGCCGCCCAGGCACAGGCCGAGGCCGACGCCGCTGCCGCCGCCCAGGCGCAGGCCGACGCGGACGCGGCCGCTGCCGCCGAGGCGCAGGCACGAGCCGACGCGGAGGCCGCTGCTGCCGCCGAGGCGGAAGCCGAGGCCGCGGCGCTCGCCGAGGCCGAGGCCGAGGCAGCCGAGGCCGCGCAGGCCCAGGCCGCTGCCGCGGTCGAAGCCGCGCCCGCCGGCGAGAACCTCCTCGACCGCTGGGCCGCCATCAAGGAGTCCGAGGGCTGGGAGACGCCGGCGGCGTCCGCAGCCCCCGCCGCCGCCCCGGCCGCCCCCGCTGCGGCGGCGACGCCGGACCCTGCCGTCTCCAACGCGGCCGAGTCGCTGCTCGACCGCTGGCACGAGCTGACCTCCGTCCCGGTCACCACCGGCCGGCGCCGGGCCGACGACGAGGCCACCGACGAGCCGGCGACGACCGAGCCGGTCGCCGCGGACGCCGACGAGGCGGTCGACGAGGGCCCCAAGACGCTGTTCGACCGCTGGGTCGCGCTCAAGGAGTCCACGGGCACGACGCCCGAGCCCCTCGACCCGCTCGCCGACCCGCTTCCCGTGGCCGAGCCGGACGCCGACCAGGCGGCCGACCAGCCCGCCGCCCAGAGCGGTTCGGGCTCGGGCGAGGAGCTGCTCGACCGCTGGGCCGGTTCGTGGCCCGGTGCCCGGCCGTTCCCGACCGGCACCGCCGAGACTCCCGCGCCGACCGAGACCGAGACCGAGACCGAGACCGAGGCCGTCGAGGAGTTCGTCGAGACCGGCGCCACCGACGACGACGAGTACGACGAGTACGACGAGTTCGACCACTTCGGCGAGGACTTCGCGGCCGACGAGGACGGCGACGACGAAGTCGGCGAGGTCGACGAGATCCACGAGGGCGACGAAGTCGGCGACGTCGACGAGATCGTCGAGGTCGGCGAGGCCGACGACACCGCGGTCGCCGTGCTCGAGGACGAGCCCGAGGCGGAGCTGGTCACGACCGGCAAGCACCAGCCCTACCACGCCAAGCGCGGCAGCGGCGTCCTGCCGATCGTCGCGATCCTCGCCGCGCTGGCCTCCGCCGCCGTCGTCGGCCGCTACGCCCTCCAGGGGACGCTGCGTGACGACATCGGCCTCAGCGTGGCGCTCAGCGTGCTGACCGCGGGCCTGCTCATGTACGCGCTGCGCGCGATCGCCCACGTCCGCACCGTCCACCTCGACTCGCACGGCGTGCTCAAGGTCGTCTACGGCGACTTCTCCAGCACGTTCGACATCACCAGCCCGAACACGCAGATCGAGCAGATCGGCACGCCGGGCAGGAGCGGCTGGAAGGTCGTGATCCTCCGCCGGAGCATGTCCCCGGTCGAGATCGACAGCAAGTTCGTGGACCCGCGCACCTTCGTCGAAGCGTTGCGGCAGTGGCGACCGGACCTGTAGGCGGGTCGAGCGTGGACCCGGTGCGGGCGCAACGCGACGCGCTCGCCGAGCGCTGCGCGGCGGCCGAGCAGCAGGTCGCCGACCTGACCGCGGCGCTGGCTGCGGCGCACGAGCGGATCGCCGAGCTCGAGGTCGCGGCCGAGTCCCCGATCTCGATCTTCGACAGCGACACCGGCTCGGGTCACGGCCTTTCCCGCGACGGCAGCGACCCGCGGGTGCTCTCGATCATCCTCGCGGCGACCGCCGTCGTCGCCGGCATGGTGGCGTTCCTGGCGCTCGTCAACGACAACCTGAACACGACCTTCGGGTTCGCGATGATCCTGCTGACGGTGGTGCTCGCCTACGCGGCGGCCCGCACGCGGGTCGGCGGCGTCGAGATCGACATCTCCAACGGGGTCGTCTACATCAAGAAGGGCGAGACGTCGTACCGCTTCGACCTCCGCAACGACGGCACGCACCTGGACATGGACGGCCAGCCGGGCGACTCCTACTGGGCGGTGCGGTTCCACCGTCGCGGCATGGACGACTTCGTCGTCGACGACACCATGGTCGACCCCGCCGAGTTCGTCCGACGGCTGCGGGAGCACCGGCCCGACCTCTGATCCCGAGCGGGGCCCTGGCGCGCACGGCTCAAGCGAGCGCGGCCCGCAACCGGTCGGCCATCTTGTCGACGCCGGCGCGCGGTGTGTGCCCGACGCCGACGATGTTGAAGAACCCGTGGATCTGGTCGGTGCGCCGCTCGAGCTCGACCGCCACCCCGGCGTCCGCCATCCGGCGCGCGTAGGCCTCGCCCTCGTCGCGGAGCGGGTCGAAGCCTGCGGTCACGACGTACGCGGGCGCCAGCCCCGGCGGGATCTCCGCCTCCAGGATCGAGATGCGCGGGTCGTCGCGGTCCTCCTGGCGCGGCGTGTACGACGCGTCGGCCCGGTCGATGAACTCGGCACTGAGGTAGAAGCCCTCCGCGAAGCGCTCGCGGCTGGGCGTGACGATGCCGACCCGGGTGACCGGGTAGATCAGCAGCTGCCAGGCGAGGGGGACGCCGTCGCGCGCCGCCGCCAGGGCGACCGACGCGGCCAGGTTGGCGCCTGCCGAGTCGCCCCCGACCGCGATCCGCGCCGGGTCGGCGCCCAGCTCGTCGGCGTGGTCCACGACCCAGCGGAACCCCTCGTCCGCGTCGTCGTGGGCCGCGGGGAACGGGTGCTCCGGTCCGCGCCGGTAGGTCAGCGCCAGCACCGGCACCCCCGACCGCTCGGCCAGCACCCGGCAGGGCGCGTCGTGGGTGTCCAGGTCGCCCTCGATGAAGCCGCCGCCGTGGAGGAAGACCAGCAGCGGTCCCGGCTCGTCCGAGACCGGCGAGCTCGGCAGGTAGTGGCGGGCGGGGCGGCCGGCCACGGTGAGGTCGCGGGTCGAGCCGATCGCCTGCTTCCCGCCGACGAGGGCGGTCTCGGTGCGCATACCGGCCCGCAGCTTCTCGATCGGCACCTCCTCGTTGCGCGGACGGGCGATCGACTGCAGCCGGAGCATCGCCTGCAGGTCGGGGGCCAGCGTCTGCCCGTCCACCGTCACCGGGCGCCCGGCGACCAGCCGCCGGGCGGGCGAGGGCGCCAGCAGGGCGCGGAGGAGCACGGACTCGACGACACCGCGGGCACTCACAGCGGACGACGCTAGCCGACCTCCCGAACGACACCTGCCGTTCACCTGGGAGTGGGACACTCGGCGCATGGTCCAGGAGCAGGTCCCCGAGCCGGTCGACATCACGTCGCTGCGTCGCGAGGACCCGCCCGAGGAGGTCGGTCCGGCGCCCGACCGGTTCCTGGACCGCGAGCTGTCCTGGCTGCGCTTCAACCAGCGGGTGCTCGAGCTCGCGGAGGACTCATCGCTCCCGCTGCTCGAGCGCACCCGGTTCCTGGCCATCTTCGCGAGCAACCTCGACGAGTTCTTCATGGTGCGGGTGGCCGGCCTGAAGCGACGGATCGCGACCGGGCTGGCGGTCAAGGCGGCCTCCGGGCTGCTGCCGCGCGAGACGCTGGAGTCGATCTGGGAGCAGGCCGACGTGCTGTCCCAGTGGCACGCGGCCCTGTTCCGCGACCGGATCGCACCGGCGCTGCGCGCGGAGGGCATCGAGCTGGTGCGCTGGGCCGACCTCGACCGCGACGAGCAGCGAGCGTGCAAGCGGCTGTTCAAGGAGCGGGTCTTCCCGGTCCTGACGCCGCTCGCCGTCGACCCGGCGCACCCGTTCCCCTACATCTCCGGCCTCTCGCTCAACCTCGCGGTCGTCGTTCGCAACCCGAAGACGGGCAAGCAGCACTTCGCCCGCGTCAAGGTGCCCTCGAACTTCGACCGGTTCGTCCCGCTCGGCAACGACCGCTTCGTGCCGCTCGAGGACGTGATCGGCGAGCACCTGGCGCGGCTGTTCCCCGGCATGGACGTGCTCGAGGTCCACACCTTCCGGGTGACCCGCAACGAGGACGTCGAGGTCGAGGAGGACGACGCCGAGAACCTGCTGGCCGCCCTGGAGAAGGAGCTGTTGCGCCGGAAGTTCGGCCCGCCGGTGCGCCTGGAGGTCGAGGAGTCGATCGCCCCCTCGGTCCTCGAGCTCCTCGTCTCCGAGCTCGACATCAGCATGGCCGAGGTGGTCCGGCTGCCCGGGCCGCTCGACCTGCGCGGTCTCCACGGCATCGCCGACCTGGCCCGCGAGGACCTGAAGTACCCGGCGTTCGTGCCGAGCACGCACCCGCTGCTGGCCGAGGTCGAGTCGGCGGCGCCGGTCGACGTGTTCAAGGCACTGCGCCGGCACGACGTGCTGCTCCACCACCCCTACGACTCGTTCGCGACGTCGGTCCAGCGCTTCATCGAGCAAGCGGCCGCCGACCCGCACGTGCTCGCGATCAAGCAGACCGTCTACCGGACCTCTGGCGACTCCCCCATCATCGACGCCCTCATCGACGCGGCCGAGGCCGGCAAGCAGGTGCTGGCACTGGTCGAGATCAAGGCGCGTTTCGACGAGCAGGCCAACATCCGCTGGGCGCGCAAGCTCGAGCAGGCCGGCTGCCACGTCGTCTACGGGCTGGTGGGCCTCAAGACCCACTGCAAGCTGGCGATGGTGGTCCGCGACGAGCCCGAGGGCATCCGGCGCTACATCCACATCGGCACCGGCAACTACAACAGCAAGACCGCGCGGATGTACGAGGACATCGGCCTGCTCACGACCGACGAAGCGATCGGTGAGGACGTCGCGCACCTGTTCAACAACCTGAGCGGCTGGTCGCGGAAGGCCAAGTACGGCGAGCTGCTGGTGGCGCCCGACTCGGTGCGCTCCGGGCTGATCGAGCAGATCGACGCCGAGATCGCGAACCACCGGGCCGGCCTCGCCTCGGGCATCCGGATCAAGGTCAACTCGGTGGTCGACGAGGAGGTCATCGAGGCGCTCTACCGGGCCTCGCGGGCGGGTGTCCGGGTCGAGCTGCTGGTGCGCGGGATCTGCGCGCTCCGGCCGGGTGTGCCGGGCCTGTCGGAGAACATCACGGTCCGGTCGATCCTGGGCCGGTTCCTCGAGCACAGCCGGATCTTCTGGTTCGCCAACGCCGGGGACCCGCGCACGTGGATCGGCTCCGCCGACCTCATGCACCGCAACCTCGACCGCCGGGTCGAGGTGCTGGTGCGGCTGCCGAACCCCGACAACGTGGCCGAGATCAGCGCGCTGCTCGAGCGGGCGTTCGACCCGCGCACCGACGCCTGGGAGCTCGGTCCCGACGGCGACTGGACCCGCCACCCGGGCCCGGTGCACCTCCAGGAGGCCGAGATCGAGAGGCACCGCCACCGCCGTCACGTGCAGTAGTGCGCCAGGCCACACGGCCGGATGCGGACCCGGGTTTGCATCCCGGACTCGTTCACCCCCTAGCATGAAGGCGTTCCTCTCCGCCTCAACGGGAGTCCACGTGCGTCTGCGTCTGCGTCCGGTCGATACGTCCTTCTACGACCTCTTCACCAACTCCGCTCAGCACCTGGTCCTCGGAGCAGAGCTCCTGGCCGAGATGCTGTCCGACAGCTCCGACCGCGCCGACGTCGCCCAGCGCATGCGCGAGGCCGAGCACGCCGCCGACGAGACCACCCACGCGATCGTGAAGAAGGTCAACAGCACCTTCGTCACGCCGTTCGACCGGGAGGACATCTACTCCCTCGGCTCGGGGCTCGACGACGTCATGGACATGATGGACGAGGCTGTGGACCTGGTGCTCCTCTACGAGGTCGGCATGCTGCCGGCGGAGCTCTCCGAGCAGGTCACCGTCATCCAGCGCTGCGCCGAGCTCACGGCGGAGGCGATGCCCCGGCTCCAGTCGATGCAGTCCCTCGAGGACTACTGGATCGAGATCAACCGGCTCGAGAACGCTGGTGACAAGAACCACCGACGGATGCTGGCCAACCTGTTCTCCGGCGACTACAAGACCATCGAGGTGTTGAAGCTCAAGGACGTCGCGGAGTCGCTGGAGGGGGCCATCGACGCCTTCGAGAAGGTGGCCAACATCGTCGAGCAGATCGCCGTCAAGGAAAGCTGACCGAGGTTCTCCTCCCGTGACCGTCACCCTCGCGATCGTGATCGCGGTCGTCGTCGTCGCGCTCGTCTTCGACTACACGAACGGGTTCCACGACGCTGCGAACGCGATCGCCACCTCGGTGTCGACCCGCGCGCTCACCCCCAGGATCGCGCTCGCGCTCGCCGCCGTCATGAACTTCGTCGGCGCCTTCCTCGGCCAGAAGGTCGCCCACACCGTCAGCGACACGATCTCGCCACCGGAGAACAACCACGGCCTGATCATCGTGATGGCAGGGCTCCTCGGGGCGATCGCCTGGAACCTGATCACCTGGTACTTCGGGCTCCCCTCGTCGTCGTCCCACGCGCTCATCGGCGGCCTGGTGGGGTCGGCGATCGCGGGCGGCGTGACGGTCTCGTGGAGCACGGTGCTGGAGAAGGTCGTCATCCCGATGTTCCTCTCCCCGATCTTCGCGTTCGCAGCGGGATTCGTCGTGATGCTGGCCGTGCTGTGGATCTTCCGGAAGGCCAACCCGCACAAGGCCAACCGCGGCTTCCGGATCGCGCAGACGATCTCCGCCGCGGCGATGGCCCTCGGCCACGGCCTCCAGGACGCCCAGAAGACGATGGGCGTGATCTTCCTGGCCCTCGTCACCGGCGGCTACGCCGCGAGCGAGGCGGACGGCGGCGAGCTGCCGCTGTGGGTCATCTTCGCCGCGGCTGCCGCGATCTCGCTCGGCACCTGGGCCGGCGGCTGGCGCATCATGCGCACACTCGGCCGCCGCATCATCCACCTGGAGCCCCCGCAGGGCTTCGCCGCCGAGTCGGTCGCAGCGTCGGTCCTCTACACGACGGCCTACGTCTACGAGGCCCCGATCTCGACCACGCACACGATCACCTCGGCGGTGATGGGCGTCGGTGCCACGAAGCGGCTCTCCGCGGTCCGCTGGGGCGTCGCGCGGACCATCCTCACCGCTTGGGTCCTGACCTTCCCGATGGCAGCCTCGGTGGCGGCCGTCAGCTACTGGATCCTCCACGGGATCACCCGTCTCTAAGGCTGCACAGGGGATCAGACCGACAGCGAGTAGCCCCGGCCCCGGATCCGTCGTACGTCGCCGGCGTCGCCGAGCCGTCGTCGCAGCCGGGTGACGTGCATGGCGATCGTGCTACCGCTGGGGCGGCGCTCGTCGGACCCCCACAGCGCGTCGCGCAGCTCGGCGTCGCTGACGATGCCGGGCGCCCGGAGCAGCAGCGCCCGGAGCAGCTCGAACTCCTTCAGCGGCAGGTCCGCGATCCGCTCCCCGTCGATGCGCACGCGGTAGGCCGCCGCGTCGAGCTCGATCGGGCCCACCGAGACCCGCGCGTGCTGCTCGAGCGACCGGGAGGAGTGGACCAGCAGCTGCCACAGGTGGTCGGGGGAGTAGGGCCGCTCGACCACGGCGCTGGCGCCGGCGAGCATCATCCGGCCGACGTCGGCCGCGTGCTGCGGCTCGAGCGCCGCGACGACGTACGGCGAACCGTGCCCGCGGATCGCGGTCACGAACTCGGTGGCCGGCACACCCGGCGCGGCCGGTGACACGACGACGGCCTGCGGGTCCAGCCGCCCGTAGGCGATCAGGCCCTCGACCGTCGTCGGCACCCACGTGACGTGCACCCCGCGGCCGGCCATGCCGTCGCTGAGGCCGCAGTCGTCGGTGCCGGGGTCCACGACCAGCAGCTGCGCCCCGGCCGTCTCGGCCCAGCGGTGGAGGTAGCTGCGGACGGTCTGCTCCCGAGGCGAGACCATCCCCGGCTCAGCCGAAGCGGCCCGAGATGTAGGCCTCGGTCGCCGCGTTGTCCGGGTTGGCGAACATCTTGGCGGTCGGGTTGAACTCGACGAGGTGCCCGGGCTCGCCCGTCGCCTTCAGGTTGAAGAACCCGGTCTCGTCGGAGACCCGCGCCGCCTGCTGCATGTTGTGGGTGACGATGACGATCGTGTACTCGGACTTGAGCTCGTGGATCAGGTCCTCGATCGCGGAGGTGGAGATCGGGTCCAGCGCGGAGCACGGCTCGTCCATCAGCAGCACCTGCGGCTCGACGGCGATCGCCCGGGCGATGCAGAGGCGCTGCTGCTGGCCGCCGGAGAGGCCCATGCCCGGCTTCCCGAGCCGGTCCTTGACCTCGGTCCAGAGGTTGGCGCCCCGCAGCGACTTCTCGACGATGTCGTCGGCCTCGGACTTCTTCATCTTCTTGGAGTTGAGGCGGTTGCCGGCGAGGACGTTGTCGTAGATCGACATCGTCGGGAACGGGTTCGGCCGCTGGAAGACCATGCCGATCTGGCGACGTACCGCCACCGGGTCGACGCCCGGCGCGTAGAGGTCCTGGGCGTCGACGACGATCTTCCCCTCGACGCGCGCGCCGGGGATCACCTCGTGCATGCGGTTGAGCGACCGCAGGAAGGTCGACTTGCCGCAGCCGGAGGGGCCGATGAACGCCGTGACCGAGCGCGCCCGGATGGACATGTTGACGCCTTCGACGGCGAGGAAGTCGCCGTAGTAGATGTTGACGTCGGAGACGTCGATGCTCTTGGCCATTTCTCTTTCCTTGGGTCGCGTCAGCGGCCGGTCTTGGGGCTGAAGATCTTCCCGAGCAGGCGGGCGAGGAGGTTGAGGGACATCACGATCACGACGAGGACGAGCGCGGCTCCCCACGCGCGGGCCTCCTGCTCGGCGGCGTACTTGCCACCCGTCGTCACCGACGAGTAGATGAAGACCGGGAGGGTCATCATCCGGCCCTCGAAGACGTTCCAGTTCGCGACCGTCGTGCTGCCGGCGATGATGAGGAGCGGGGCCGTCTCCCCCGCCACCCGGGCGACCGCGAGGGTGACGCCGGTGGCGATGCCGCCGAACGCGGTCGGGAGGACCACCTTGACGATCGTGCGCCACTTCGGCACGCCGAGGGCGTACGACGCCTCGCGGAGCTCGTCCGGCACCAGCTTGAGCATCTCCTCGGTCGCCCTGACCACGATCGGCACCATGATCACCGCCAGCGCCACCGAGCCACCGAACCCGGAGCGGTAGGCGGCCCCGAAGATCAGCGTGAGCAGCGAGAAGGCGAACAGCCCCGCGACGATGGAGGGGATGCCGGTCATGACGTCGACGAGGAAGGTGATCGTGCGGGCGAACCGCGTGCGCTTGCCGTACTCGACCAGGTAGATCGCGGCCATCACGCCCACCGGCACCGCCATCGCGGTGGCGGTCAGGGTGATCATCAGCGTGCCGACGAGGGCGTGCTTGATGCCCCCGGGCTCGCCGGTCACGATGTTCGTCTCGCCGAGCACGCCGCGCATGTCGTTGGCGAAGAAGTCGGCGCCGATGATGCCGTGTCCCTTGCTGACGACCTCCCAGGTCACGCTGACCAGCGGGACCATGGCGATGACGAACGTCGACCAGATCAGGGTCGCGAACATCCGGTCGACCGCCTTGCGCCGACCCTCGATGGCCTGCGCCCAGCCGGTGAAACCGACGAGGAACAGCACCCAGGCCACGACCGCGATCCCGGCCGGGCCCCAGCCGAGCAGCAGCCCGACCAGCCCGGCTGCCGCGAGGGACAGGAACAGCGCCACGGGCGGCGCCCACCGCGGGAGCTGGGGGGCCTGGAGGGGGATGGGGCGCCGTACGGGCGCTTCCGGCTCGAGCAGCTCGGTCATGTGCGTCACCCCTTGACCTCTCCGCGGGAGGCGATCCAGCGGCCGACGAAGTTGACAGCGAAGGAGACGACGAAGAGCACCAGCCCGCTGAAGATCAGTGTGTTGATCTTGGAGCCGGACGCGTTGCCGAAGTTGAGGGCGATGTTCGCGGCGATCGTCGACGGGTTCTGGGTGCCGATGAGGTCGATCGTGATGATCCCCGCGCCGGAGAGCACCATGGCGACGGCCATCGTCTCGCCGAGTGCCCGGCCCAGCCCGAGCAGCACGGCGGAGATGACACCGGACCGCGCATAGGGGAAGACGGTCATCCGGATCATCTCCCACTTGGTGGCGCCCAGGGCGAGCGCGGCTTCCTCGTGGATCCGGGGGGTCTGGATGAAGACCTCCCGGCAGATGGCGGTGACGATCGGCAGCGCCATCACCGCGAGCACGATGCCGGCGGTGAAGATCGTGCGGCCGTGGGTCGGGCCACTCTCGCCGCCGTCGAAGAACGGGATCCACCCCAGGTTGTCCGACAGCCACAGGTAGAGGGGCAGCAGCGCCGGCGCCAGCACGACCCGCCCCCACAGGCCGTAGACGACCGACGGGACCGCGGCCAGCAGGTCGATCAGGTAGCCGAGGTAGGTGCCGACCCGTCGCGGTGCGTAGTGCGAGATGACGAGCGCCAGGCCGACGGCCAGCGGCGTCACGATGACCATCGCCAGCACCGCCGCCAGCAGCGTGCCGTAGAGCAGCGGCCAGACGTAGACGACGATGTTGTCCTTGCCGTACGCCGACTCGCCGGACGCCGTGAACGCCGGCGCACCCTCGATGACGAGGAAGAGAGCCACGCCGGCCAGTGCCAGCAGGATGGTCAGGCCCGCCGCGCTGGCGAGTCCCGAGAAGATCGAGTCGCCGGCGCGCGTCGCCCTGCTGCCGGAGTCGTCCAGCCGCGGAGGCTGGTCGGTGGTGGTGTCGGTCATTTCCTTCTCTTCAGCCGGAGGAGAGAGGCGGCCCGGGCCGGGTCAACGTCCCGGGCCACCTCCGAGGTCCGTCCGTGATCACTCGACGGTGATGCCCTCGACGACGTCCTGGACCTGGCTCGAGAGCTCGTCGCTCAGCGGTGCGGAGCCCGCTTCGTCGGCGCCGAACTGCTGGCCCTCCGCGCTCACGATGTAGGAGAGGTAGCCCTTCGCGAGCTCGCCGGCCGCCGCCTCGTCACCGCTGTAGGTCTGGCAGGCGATGAGGTACGACGTCAGCACGATCGGGTAGGTGCCGGCCTCGGCCGTGGTGTGGTCGAGGTCGAAGATCAGCGCGGTGTCGGACGCTCCCTCGGCCGGGGGCGAGACCTCGAGGATCTTGGCCGCCGCGTCCGGCGTCGGCGCCACGAACTCCTCACCGACGCCGATGTTCGCGACAGCGAGGTCACCGGCCTGCGAGGCGTCGGCGTAGCCGATCGAGTTGGTGCCGCTGGTGACCGCGTCGACGACCCCGGACGTGCCCTGGGCACCCTGGCCGCCGTACTCCTCCGGCCAGGTCTCCACGACACCGGCGTCCCACTGGGTCGCCGCGACCGCGTCGAGGTAGTCGGTGAAGTTCTCGGTGGTGCCCGACTCGTCGGACCGGTGCACGGCGTCGATGGCCGCCGACGGGAGGGACACGCCCTCGTTCGTCGCGGCGATCGCCGGGTCGTCCCACTTCGTGATCTTGCCGGCGAAGATGCCCGCCAGCGCCTCCGGGGAGAGGTTCAGGTCGTCGACGCCCTCGACGTTGTGGATGATCGCGATCGGGCTGATGTAGTTCGGGATCTGGATGGGCGCCTCGCCGCCGCACCGCTCGGTCGCGGAGGTCAGCTCGCCCTCCTCGTCGGTGAGGTAGGAGTCCGAGCCCGCGAACGCGAAGGCGCCGGAGATGAAGCTCTCGCGGCCGCCGCCGGAGCCGACCGGGTCGTAGGTGACGGTGGCCTCGGGAGCCACGGTGGTGAAGCCGGCGATCCACGCCAGCTGTGCTGCCTCCTGGGACGAGGCGCCGCCGCCGGCGACCTCGCCGGACAGGTTGGCCAGGTCGGCGGCGTCGCCGCCGTCACCGCTGTCGCCCTCGGCGTCGCCGCCACAGGCGGAGAGGAGGAGGGCCAGCGCCGCGACGCCGGGGACCAGCGCCCGTCGGATGGGAGTGACGTTCAAGAGTTCTGCCTCTCGGGACTGAGGGGCATCGCACGTCGCCCCCCGTGTAGTTGTTCCTTGACGTCCCGGACGCTAGGGAGCACCGGTAACGCAAGGTCCGGACGCGGCTGAACGAGAGGTGAACAGTCGGGTACTTATCCGACCGCGTGGCGCTCCACGGAGACGATGCCGGCCTTGCGCACGTGCAGGACGAGCAGCTCGGCGGGTGCCAGCTCCTCACCCTGCTCGGCGGGACGGAGCCCGAGCGCGTCGTACACGGTGGGGAGGACGGGGCGGTGGGTGCAGATGACCCCGCCCCGGTCGTGGTCGAGCAGCTGGTCGAGCACCTTCTGCACGCCCTTCTCCGAGACGTGCTCCTCGCTGAGCCGGCGGCGGGTGTCGATCTCGCGGTCGGCGACGTCGGCGTACGGCGCGACGGTCTGCACACAGCGGGTGCTGGTGGAGGACACGACGCGGTCGACGTCGTACGCCGCGAGCAGGGGGACCAGGCGCTGGGCGTCGGTGAGGCCGCTCTTGAGGAGCGGTCGCAGCGCGTCGTCGGCGCGCCACGCCTTGCGGGACCGGGCCTGCGCGTGGCGGAGCACGACCACGGCGTGGGTGCGTCGTCGTACGGCGGCCGCCTCGGCGAGGGTCTCGCGGTCGTAGGGGTAGGTGAGCATCGCCTCGGCCTTGTCGAGGCGCACCCAGGCGACCTGGTCGATCTCGTCGTTGGGCCGGTAGAGGCTGACGTCGTCGTCACCGACGACGCGGCCGGTCCAGTACTGGACGGTCTTCATCCGGCGGCCGGTGCGGTAGCGCTGCGAGGTCAGCGGCGGGCCCAGCCGCACGTGCAGCCCGGTCTCCTCGGCGACCTCGCGGACCGCGGCGGCGGCCGGGTGCTCCCAGCGCTCGAGCTTGCCCTTGGGGAACGACCAGTCGTCGTACTTCGGCCGGTGGACGAGCAGGACCTCGCGGCCCGGCCGGAACGTGACCACGCCGGCGGCGCGGATGTCCGGGGGCGTCGCGGGCTTCGACGTGGGCACGGCGTTAGTGTCACACCTTGTCCGCCCCGAGAGGAGAGTCGACTCCATGTCGATGTCGCGTCGTCACCTGCTGGTCATCGGCGCCGTCGTCCTCCTCCTGGTGGCAGGTGGCGTCGTCTGGTTCGTCACGTCGCGCGACGACGAGGACGGTCCCGGGCGGCTCGCGCGCGCCGTCGGGATGGCCCCGGAGGCGAGCGCCCGCATCGGCTGGATCGACTGGTCCGGCATCCGCGAGGAGCTGGACGCCGACCTGTCCGCGGCCTCGCCGACCGAGGACGTCGAGGAGTTCCTGAGCGACGGCTTCGACGCCGACGTCATCTCCCCGTCGGCCCTGGTCTCCTCCGCGCCGACGCTGCAGACCGACTTCGGCTTCTCCCCCGCCACGGTCGACTGGGAGCTGTTCGCGCAGAGCGAGGAGGGCGCCATCGTGATCGTCGGGCTGCCCGACTCGCTCGACCTCGACCGGGTCGAGGACCAGCTGGAGGAGCTCGGCTACCAGAAGCCCAGCCTCGACGACGACGTCTGGATCGGCGGCCCGGACCTGCTGGCCACGATCGGCGGCGTCTCCCAGGAGCTCGCGTTCATCACCATCGACCGCGACCGCCGGGTGCTCGCCGGGAGCGACCAGAGCGCGACTCTCGAGACCTGGCGCGACGACCAGCGCGGCACCGGCCTCGACGACGGCATCGCCGAGGTGGCCGACGCCGAGGAGGGCGCCCTGGCCGCGTCGATCTACGCCGCCGACTACGCCTGCGTCGCGCTCTCCATGACCCAGGCCTCCGACGCCGACCGCACCCGCGGCGCCGAGCTGGTCGCCCAGGCCGGCGACATCCACCCCTACCGCGCCTACGCCATCGCCGCCCTGCCGGGCGGGGACGTGCGCGTGGCGATGTCGTTCGAGACCGAGGACCAGGCCCGCACCAACGCCGACACCCGCTCCCAGCTCGCCGCCGGACCCGCCCCCGGCCAGGGCGGCGCCTTCCCCGACCTCTTCGCCCTCGGCGAGGTCACCGCCGACGGAACGGTCGTCGTACTCCCCCTCGACCCCCAACCCAGCACCTACGTCATGTCCGACATGGCCACCGGGCCGGTGCTGTTCGCCACCTGCTGACGTCGGGGCTGGTCGGGGGCGGTTCGGTGGGGCGGATAGTCCCTGACGAAAAGCACCTCCCGAGGGCTGATTCAGGTGCTTTTCGTCAGGGACTATCTCGGTTTGGGGCCCTCACCGTGTCCGAAACCTGAGCAGCCGAGCCCGCTGCTCGGGAGTGAGGGCGCGACGCTGCGCGACGGTCACCGTCGGCGTCCACCAGTCGGGCGGCTCGATTGTCCAGCTTCGCGGGGTACGTCGTCGGCCGGCCCGCTCGTACGCAGATGCGAGCCGGTGGAGGAAGCTGCTGGGAGACTCCCCCGCCGAGCGCACGACAACTTCGAGGTGATGGTCGCGGAAGCGGGCCTCACGGTTGATGTCCCTCACCCGCTGCTCGGGGCGGAGATGATCTGGCCCGTCGTACTCACCAATGACTCCTGAGGTCGGGTCGAGCAGGTCCGGAGTTCCGATGTGCCGGCCGCGCGCGTCGAAGATCGGTCGGTTCTGCAGGGGCATGGGGAATCCTCCGACAGGAACCCACAGGCACTTCGTGTCTGACTCCATCGGCGACCAGCTGTTCTCCCCGCAGAACGGGAGGGCCTTCCGGCCTTGCGGAACGCCCGTCCATGCTGCCTGGGCTGCGAGCTGCGCTGTTATCTCCTCGATCGAGACGAGGTCGTTGAACGCGGCCATGTCGAAGACGATCACCGCATCACGTAGGTCGGAGGCATACCGCATCGCGAAGGCAGTCGACCACGCAGCATTGGTGACGGGCACGCCGTCGATGCGTTGAACCACCTCCGGCGCGCACCCTTCGCCCGAGAGCAGCAGACCTGGCTGGGTGCGGATGTCGTGAGTGCTGATGAGCAGCGGGACCGGAAGGAGCGAGCCATCGCGACCCTTGCCCGAGAGCCACGTCGCTCCCATCCATCTGAGCGCCGCCCAGCCTGTGACTGCGCCGGATGCAGGAAGGACCGCTGCTGCCTCCAGTATCCGTTGCTCCACGGTGCCATGGTCAACGTCCACGGGCAGGTAGAGACCATGGCTGCTCCGTCGCCAGTTAGGTCCGCGCGCCTGCCCCCGCGTCGGTCCCGTCAGCCCACGGGGATCGAGGCGCACGGGACGGACCAGCCCCTGGCGCACGTCCTCGTTCGACTCCACCCGCCGAGGGTGCGCCAAACCGCACGAGCGTGGGGCGCTCCTCCACAGGGTCGCGGTTTACGGCGGATAGTCCCTGACGAAAAGCACCCGATCTGGCCCGAACGAGGTGCTTTTCGTCAGGGACTATCGCCCTTCCGCCCCCAGCTACCCCAGCGGCCGGAAGCGCCGCAACCGGAGGCTGTTGGTGACGACGAAGACGCTGGAGGCGGCCATGGCGGCGCCGGCGAGCATCGGGTTGAGGAGGGCGGCGGCGGCGAGGGGCAGGGCGGCGACGTTGTAGGCGAAGGCCCAGAACAGGTTGCCGCGGATGGTGCCGAGGGTGCGCCGGGAGAGGCGGACGGCGTCGGCCGCCACCGTGAGGTCGCCGGAGACGATCGTCAGGTCGCTGGCCTCGCGGGCGACGTCGGTGCCGGTGCCCATCGCGATGCCGAGGTCGGCCTGCGCGAGGGCGGCGGCGTCGTTGACGCCGTCGCCGACCATGGCGACGACCCGGCCCTCGTCCTGGAGGGCGCGGACGTAGGCGACCTTGTCGGCAGGGAGTACGCCGGCGCGGACCTCCTCGATCCCGACCTCGGTCGCGACGGCGCGGGCCGCGCGCTCGTTGTCGCCGGTCAGCAGCACCGGACGCAGCCCGAGGTCGCGGAGCCGGCGGACCGCCTCGACGGAGGAGTCCTTGACGGTGTCGGCCACCACGAGCACGCCGTACGCCCGGCCGGACCAGCCGACCAGCACCGGCGTGGCACCGCGACCCTCGGCCGCGTCCACGGCGTCGGCGAGCGCGTCGGGGATGGTGAGACCGCGGCCGGTCAGGAAGCCGGCGCGGCCGATCACGGCGGCGCGGCCGTCCACCGCACCGGTCACCCCCAGGCCGGGCTCGTTGACGAAGTCCGTCAGCGTGCCGGTCGGGGCACCGGCGGCGATCGCCCGCGCGATGGGGTGCTCGGAGCCGGACTCGAGGGTGGCGGCGACCCGCCGCACCTCGTCGTCGGGGGCGCCGTCGGTCACGAGCTCGGTGAGGCGCATGTCGCCGGTCGTCACCGTGCCGGTCTTGTCGAGCACCACGGTGTCGACCTCGCGGGTCGCCTCGAGCACCTCGGGGCCGCGGATCAGGATGCCGAGCTGCGCGCCCCGCCCGGTGCCGACCATCAGGGCGGTCGGCGTGGCCAGGCCGAGGGCGCACGGGCAGGCGATGATCAGCACGGCGACGGCGGCGGTCAGCGCGATCTCCCAGCCGGCGTCCGCGCCAAGCCAGAAGCCGAGCGTGCCGACGGCCAGCGCGATCACGACCGGCACGAAGACACCGGAGATCCGGTCGGCGAGCCGCTGTGCCTTCGCCTTGCCGGCCTGCGCGTCCTCGACCAGCTTCGCGAGCTGGGCGAGGTGGGTGTCGGCGCCGACCCGGGTGGCGCGGACGACGAGCCGTCCGGCGCTGTTGACGGTCGCACCGACGACCTCGTCCCCCGGGCCGACCTCGACCGGCACCGACTCGCCGGTGAGCATCGACGCGTCCACCGCGGAGTGGCCGGTGACGACCTCGCCGTCGGTGGCGACCTTCTCCCCGGGGCGTACGACGAACAGGTCGCCGGCCGCGAGCCGACCGGCCGGGACCAGGGTCTCGGGGCCCTCCGGCCCGTCCGGGAGTACGGCGACCTCGCGCGCGCCGAGGTCCGCCAGCGCGCGCAGCGCGTCGCCGGCCCGGCGCTTCGACCGCTTCTCGAAGTAGCGCCCCGCGAGCAGGAACGTCGTGACCCCCGCCGCGGTCTCGAGGTAGATGTCGCCCAGGCCCGACGCCGGCCCATCACCCCGGTCGGGGACCAGGTCGAACGGGTGGGTCATGCCCGGCACGCCCGCGTCGCCCCAGAACAGCGCGACCAGCGACCAGCCGAACGCGGCCAGCACGCCGAGCGACACCAGGGTGTCCATCGTCGCCGCGCCGTGGCGCAGGTTGGCCCAGGCGGCGCGGTGGAACGGCCACGCGCCCCAGGTCGCGACCGGGGCGGCGAGGGTGAGGGAGGCCCACTGCCAGTACTCGAACTGCAGCGCCGGCACCATCGCCACGGCGATCACCGGGACGGTCAGCGCGATCGCGCCGAAGAGCCGGTTGCGCAGGGCCGTGAGCTCGGGGTCGGCAGGCACCTCGCCATCGGCGTCGTCCGCGTCCGTGGCCTCGAGCGGCCGGCGCACCTTCGCGCCGTAGCCCGCGGCGGCCACGGTGTCGAGCAGAGTGCTCTCGTCGACGGCTGCGGGCGCGCTCACGGTCGCCCGCTCGGTGGCGTAGTTGACGGTCGCGGACACGCCGTCGAGCTTGTTGAGCTTGCGCTCGATGCGGTGGGCGCACGAGGCGCAGGTCATCCCGGTGATGTCGAGGTCCAGCTCGATGAGCGTCTCGGCCTCGCGGATCTCAGTGGCCATGACCGCCCTCCTCCTCGTGGTCGCCGGAGTCGTCGTGGTCGCCGGAGCCATCGTGGTCGCCGGAGTCGTCGTGGTCGCCGGACCCCTCGACGGTGATCGTGAAGTCCGCGGTGTGCACCCGGCCGCCGTGCTTGAAGTCGAGGAACAGCCGGTAGCGCCCGGGCTCGGCGAACTCGGCGTGGAAGCCGACCTCCGGCCCGGGCTCCCCCTCCTCGGGGTGCACGTGCAGGTAGCCGAGGTCGTCGGCGCGGATGGCCACCAGGTGGCCGTAGGCGCCGAGGTAGGGCTGCAGGTCGGTGACGTCCTCGCCGCCCCGGGTCACGTGCAGGGTCACCATCGAGGTCTCGGCGTCGCGCTCGAGGTGAACCTCGAACCCGTCGACCCGCGAGGTCGTGGTGTCCGGCCCGAGCTCCTGCGGGTCGAACGAGCCGCCGACCATCAGGTCGGCCTCGGCGAGCGCCGGCTCGGCGCCGGCCGGCGCGAAGTCGGCGTAGAGCCGCCAGGCTCCGGCGTCGAGGTCGACCGGCACCGACCACCGGCCGGTCGAGGCGTCGAGGCGCGGGTGGACGTGGCGGAACTCCGCCAGGTCGCGCCGTACGGCGATCAGGTGCAGCTGCTTCTCGTGCTGCACGTCGTACGACGTCACCGGCTCCCCGCGCGCGTCGAGCACCCGGAACGCGACCTCCGGCCGGCCGCTCTCGAGCACGTCCTGCTCGAGGTCCAGCTCGTAGGTGGCGGCGGCCGGGTCGAGGTGCACGCGCTCGCCGTCGTGGCCGTGCTCCTCGGTGTCCGCCTCGATCGGGCCGGCCAGCCGGCCGACGCCGATCGCGACGCCGAAGACGGCGACCAGGGCGACGCCGTACGTCAGCGTCCGCTGCCAGGTGTTCATCACACGAGGGTGTAGCCGGCCTCGGAGACGGCGTCGGCGACGGCCTCGCGGGCGACGGGGGCAGCGCTGGTCACGACGACCGCACCGGTCTCGAGGGTGACGTCGACCGACTCGACGCCCGGGATCTCGCTGATCTCCTCGGTCACGGACGCGACGCAGTGCGCGCACGTCATGCCGGAGACCTGGTAGGTGTTCTGCTCGCTCATGATCGGACCAATCTGTTGATGGCGGCGATGGCTTCGGTGACCTTCTCGCGGGCCTCGGCGTCGCCGGCCCGCGCGGCGTCGACCACGCAGTGGTTCATGTGCTCCTCGAGGAGCTGGATGGAGAAGGACTGCAGTGCGCTGGTCACTGCCGACACCTGGGTGAGGATGTCGATGCAGTACTTCTCCTCCTCGACCATCCGCTGCAGGCCACGCGTCTGACCCTCGATGCGGCGCAGCCGCTTCAGGTGGTCGTCCTTGTGGCCGAGGTAGCCGTGCTCGTGTTCGTGTTCCACAAGAGAAACCATACCCCCCTATGGTATTAAGTCAAGCGGCAAGAAGCGACGCCCTCGATGTGCGGGGACGTCGCGGGAGCTGCCGGCTACGAGGCCTGGCGCACGCCGAGGATCTTGTCGATCTCGTCGAGCGGGAGGGGTCCGTCTGAGGCGGACGCAGCGATGATGAGGCTGGTGGTCATCTCGACCTCGACGAGCAGGTCGGCGTCTTCCAGCGCTACGTCGAACGGGTCCACCACGACTGCCTTGCCTCCCGAGTGTGGAACTGCGATTTGATGTCGGGAACTCCCTCGTGTCCCGAGACCACGATGCAACTTCAGTGCCATCGTGCCCAACGTAAGGGGAGAGAAACCCGAAATGTCAGGAAAATTTTGATGAGGCCCTGCCGGTCGCCCGGCAGGGCCTCATCCGAAGACTGATGTCTCCCGAGATCCCGGGGCTCGCCCCGGACCGATCCTTGCGGATCAGAGAGGACGAACGTTCTCCGCCTGGGGGCCCTTCGGACCCTGGGTGACGTCGAACTCGACCTTCTGGTTGTCCTCCAGCGACTTGTAACCGGAGGACTGGATCGCCGAGTAGTGCACGAAGACGTCGTCGCCGCCGCCCTCCTGCTCGATGAAACCGAAGCCCTTCTCGGCGCTGAACCACTTCACGGTGCCCTGAGCCATTGTGCTCGTTACTCCTATTGTCGGGGCGAGAGCCGCCACCTCGGCGACCCACTCCGGATGCGATGACACGTCGCTCCGACCCGTGATTGGTGACACCACAAACCAGATACGCCGTTGGCCACAGACTCCGCAGGCGTCAAACCTTCGAGAACTGCATCCGTTGCACCGATGACACTACCAACCCCAGCCCCCAGCGGAACCTCCCCGCACGCAGGGATCTCGACAAACGGTGTGAAGGTTCGGTTACGCGGCGGAGTCCGGCGTACGCCGACGGGCGGCCGTTCGGGGCGCGGGGACGACCCCTGCGATACTTCACCTCGGCCGTACGACGACCGCGGCCGCGGGCCCCTAGCTCAATTGGCAGAGCTGAGGACTTTTAATCCTTAGGTTGTGGGTTCGAGTCCCACGGGGCCTACCGAAAACCACCCGATCGGGCTATCCGCCGGTCACGCCCGGAGTTGGCAGGATGACGCACGTCCTCACCCCATGCTCTGCGGAGGTGCTCCATGAACAGCAAGACCCTTCCCTACGTCACGTTCGGCGTGGCTTCGGCCGCGCTCGCCGTCGCCCTGGTCGGCCCGGTCGAGGCCCTGCCCGGCAAGAACAAGGTCGACGGCGGCGACATCGTGAACAACTCCATCACCGGCAAGGACGTCAACGAGAAGACGCTCGGCCCGACCACGAAGGTCGGCGTCCTCCCGCCCGGCAAGTCCATGTCCGGCGTCTTCTCGGCCGCCGGCGCGAAGGGTGGCGGCGCCCCCAACACCGGTTGGATCTCGTGGACCGCGCAGTACCCGATGTTGCTGACGACCGCCATCGACGACGCCAACATCATCGACACGTCCGACGACCCGGACCCCGCCAACTGCCCCGGCGAAGGCCAGGCCGCCCCCGGCTACCTCTGCATCTACGTCGACGACGAGAGCGAGATCGAGACGCTCTACGGCTACTCCTACACGTCCGGCATCGCCGGCTTCGCCCCGGTCCAGGCCGACACCGGAGAGGAGCCGTACGCCTTCGGCACCTGGACGGTCACCGCGCCCTGAACCGGCGCCGACTTCCGGGCACGCCCTAGAGTCGTCCAGGTGCGACAGCGATGGGTGGGCGTGGTGACGCTGTTCGTCACGCTCGCCGTCGCGGCGCCGGCTCATGCCGCCCCCGGGCCGCTGTTCGAGCCGGACCAGGACGTCGACTACCAGCTCGGCGGGGTGTGGGACGGGGTGCCGGAGGACGTCGGCATCGTCGTCAGGGACCGCACGGCCGAGCCGCTCGAGGGCCGTTACAACGTCTGCTACGTCAACGGGTTCCAGACCCAGCCGGACGAGCGCCGGTTCTGGAAGCGCCAGCACTGGCGGCTGGTGCTCAAGGACGAGGGCCGTCCGGTGGTCGACTCGGTGTGGGGTGAGTGGCTGCTCGACATCCGCACCGCGCCCAAGCGCCGTGCGCTGGCCAGGATCATCGGCCGGTGGACCGAGGGGTGCGCGACGGACGGCTTCGACGCGGTCGAGTACGACAACCTCGACTCGTTCAGCCGCAGCCACCGGCTGGTCAAGCCGCGGCACGCGAAGGCGTTCGCCCGGCTGCTGGTCGACCGGGCGCACGACGCAGGGCTACCGGTGGGGCAGAAGAACTGGGCGGAGTGGGACGGTTCGAAGGCCGGCTTCGACTTCGCCGTGTCCGAGTCGTGCGGGCAGTGGCGGGAGTGCGGCAGCTATGCGGCGTCGTACGGCGACCACGTGCTGGCCATCGAGTACCGCAAGCGCTTCTTCGACCGCACCTGCAGGGCGTACGGCGAGCGGTGGCCGGTCGTGCTCCGCGACTACGCGCTCTCCCCCGGCCCGGACAGCCCACACCAGTGGTGCTGACCTCAGGACGGCTCAGCGGCAGTCGGCACAGATGCCGAACAGCTCCAGGCTGTGGCTGACCTCGGCGAAGTCGTGCTCGCGGGCGACCGCGTCGGCCCAGGTCTCGACGGCGGGGCCGGTCACCTCGACCGTCCGACCGCAGGAGCGGCAGACCAGGTGGTGATGGTGGTGGGTGCTGCAGCGGCGGTAGACCGACTCGCCCCCGGTGCCCTGGAGCACGTCGACCTCGCCGGCCTCGGCCATCGCCTGCAGCGTGCGGTAGACCGTCGCCAGCCCCACCTTGTCCCCGGCGTGCCGCAACGCGTCGTGGATGTCCTGGGCGCTCTGGAAGTCGGCGGCGTCGGCCAGCGCCTCGGTGATCGCCCGGCGCTGGCGGGTCGGCCGCAGCGACGTCGGGTTGTCGGTCATCCACGCCTCCTCGCTACTGGATCGTCCGGGTCTCCCGATTGAGAGTCGCTCTCAATCTACCGCCCGGCCGGTCGGAACCGGCCACGCCCCACGTCCACCTGCCGTACCCTTTCTCCGGAGGAAGGGAGGCCTCGTCATGGGGGAGCTTGACGAGATGGACTTCGGCGCGGACACCGACGCGATCCGCCGGTGGCTGGCGAAGCGAGCGACGTACGCCGAGGAGCTCGGCGACCCGGTCCGCGGCGGGAAGCACCGCGTGGACCTGCCGGGGACGGTGGACCCGCGCCAGCTGACCGTGCCCAGCGCTCGCGAGGCCGGGCAGCAGGTGCTCGACGCGCTGGTGGAGCCGGCACCGCCGGTCGCCACCCGCTGGCCCGAGCCCTACCAGCCGGCCGCGAAGACGCCGGCCGCTTCCTCCGACGACACCCCCGCCGACCCGGCGAAGGCGTTCCCGACGCCGCCGCCGCGGCCCGGCGCGACGCCGGGCGGGCAGTCGCCGTACGCCTCGACGCCGGAGCACGAGGAGGAGCTCACCGCGAGCCGCTCCACCAACCAGGTGTTCAAGCCCAAGAAGGGCGTGCGGGCCGGCGTCACGATCGTCTTCCTCGGCGTCGCCGCGGTGACGGTGTTCGCGGGCTACCTCGCCTACGAGGACCGGACCACCGCGAGCTACGGCGTGCTCGTCCTCTTCGCGCTGCTGGCGCTGCTGATCTGGGGCGTCCGCGCCAGCATGGCGGTGACCGAGATGGCGGTCATCCACGGCCAGCTGGAGCTGATCCGCAACGGCCGGTTCGAGGTGGTCGACCTGGCCAGCCCCTACACGCCGGTGCTCGTCGAGGGCCGCCCCGGCAAGCGCGGCTGGAAGGTCTTCATCGAGCGGCACGACGAGCCGCTGCTCGTCATCGACGCGAGCATGGTCGACCCGCACCGGTTCACCACCGTGCTGCACCGGGTCCGGCCGGACCTGCGGCCGCAG
This sequence comes from Nocardioides silvaticus, assembly GCF_003160695.1. Taxonomy (GTDB): domain Bacteria; phylum Actinomycetota; class Actinomycetes; order Propionibacteriales; family Nocardioidaceae; genus Nocardioides; species Nocardioides silvaticus. The sequence continues at coordinate 115,353 of NZ_QGDD01000011.1, read as the reverse complement.
ACCGAGAGGGCTACGCCGGCGGCGTGATCCAGTAGCGCCGCTTGTCGTTGCGGACGTCCTCGAAGACGCCGCCGCCGGCTTCGATCGTGCGCGCCGAGGCGAGGTTGTCGGTATCGCAGGTGACGAGCACCCGGTCGATGCCGAGCTCGCCGGCACGTCGTACGCCGAGGTCGAGCGCGCGCGTCGCGTGACCCTGGCGCCGGCGCGCGGGTCGGATCGAGTAGCCGATGTGCCCGCCCTCCTCGCGCAGCCAGTCGTTGAGCTCGTGGCGCAGGTTGAGGAACCCGATCACCTCGTCGTCGTCCCCGCCGTCGCCGGAGGTGATCCAGTAGTACGTCGACGCGACCCGGCCGCTGCCGGGGATCACCTGCACGTCGGGGTCCGCGGTGCTGGCCTCGGCCAACGCAGCTAGCAGGTCCTTGCAGCACTCCTCGGTCGGCTCGAGCGGTCGCCCGAGGTTCCAGTAGCCGGACCCGTGCATCACGCCGTCGCCGAAGTCCTCCAGGGTCGCGGCCCAGCTGGGGAACCACCGGATGCCGGGCAGGACGAGCGCTGTCATGCCCCGATCCCATCAGGACGTGACGCTGGTCGCACCGGGTTTTCCGGCCGAGAACCTGTTCTAGTGTGGCGGCCATGACCCGGTTCCAGATGGAGGAAGCGACCGACGAGGAGATCGCGGCCGAGGCGGCGGTCTTCGGGCCGTTCACCGACGCCGTGCGGGAGCTGGTCGACGTCACGATCCGGACCGAGGTCGACCCCGAGGAGATCCGCGCCGCCCAGGCCGAGGTCGAGGCTCTCGTCGAACGGCTGCGCAAGAAGCAGCTCGACGGGTCGTACGGCGTGCGGTTCCGCGCCGACGGCAAGCGCGGCCGCAACTGGGGCAACGCCGTGATGGGCCTGCGCAACCCGATCGCCCCGCCGCTCGCCATCCACACCGACGGCAACGGCCGGGCGTGGAGCGACTTCCGGCTCGGGGCCGCCTACGAGGGGCCGCCCGGGCTCGTGCACGGCGGGGTGATCTCGCTGATGCTCGACCAGGTGCTCGGCCACGCCGTCAGCACCAGCGGCCGGCCCGGGATGACCGGCACGCTGACGATCGTCTACCGCAAGGGCACGAAGCTGGGCGACCTGCGCTGCGAGGCCTGGGTCGACCGCCGTGAGGGCATCAAGACCTGGGGCAAGGGTCGGCTGATCGACGCCGAGGGCGACGTGACGGCCGAGGCCGAGGGCGTCTTCATCCTGCCCAGGTGGGCGCGCGACCTCGACCGGTTCCGCGCGGCCGCGGAGGCGACCGAGGCCAGCTTCGAGCTCGAGTAGCGCGCGCAGCTCGACCAGCTCGCGCAGCTCGAACAGCTCGAGGAGGCGACGTCAGACCGAGGAGCCGACCGGGGTGGACTTCACGCCGCGCGCCTGCTCGTCGGTGAGCCGGACCTCCTCGAGTGCCTGGCGCTCGAGCTCCTCGCGTCGTACCCGCTCGGCCTCGGCGTCGTACTCACCCGGCGCGGAGACCAGGTCGGACGCGCCACGGTCGAGCCGCTTGAGGGCGATCCGGGCGAAGATCTGCTGCTCGGTCGCGGTGCGCTCGGAGCGACCCCGGCCGAGGAACGAGACCAGCCAGTGCAGGACCGCCGTGACCCGGCTCTTGAACCCGGTGATGTAGAAGAGGTGGACCGCCAGCCACATCAGCCAGGCGATGAACCCGGTGAGCCGCAGCTTGCCGACGACGGCGACGGCACGGAACCGGCTCACGATCGCCATCGAGCCCTTGTCGAAGTACTTGAAGGGCCGCTGCGGGGCCTTGCCGTGCAGCCGGCCGTCGATCTCCTTGGCGGCGTACTTCGCGCCCTGGATCGCGACCTGGGCGACGCCCGGAAGGTTGTCGAGGGAGATCATGTCGCCGACGACGAAGACCTCCGGGTAGCCGGGCAGCGTCAGGTCGGGGTTGACGGCGATCCGGCCGGCGCGGTCCAGGGGTGCGCCGGTCTGCTCCGAGAGCTGCTTGCCGAGCGGGCTGGCCTGGACGCCCGCGGCCCACACCTTGGTGACCGCGTCGATCCGCTCCTCGCGGCCGTCCTTGTGCTTGACCACGAGACCGCGCTCGTCGACGTCGGAGACGAGCGCGCCCAGCATGACCTCGACCCCGAGGTCCTCGAGCTTCTTCTTGGTCCACGTGCCGAGCCGGGCCCCGAACGGCGGCAGCACCTGCGGGGCGGCGTCGACGAGGAGGACGCGGGCGTGGTGGCTGCTGATCGCGCGGAAGTCGCGGGTCAGCGTGCGGTGGGCGAGCTCGGCGATCTGGCCGGCCATCTCCACCCCCGTGGGGCCGGCGCCGACGACGACGAAGGTGAGCAGGTGGTCGACGTTCTCGCCGCGCGAGGCGCCGAGCTCGGCCATCTCGAACGCGCCGAAGATCCGGCCGCGCAGCTCGAGCGCGTCGTCGATGCTCTTCATGCCGGGGGCGAACTCGGCGAACTGGTCGTTGCCGAAGTAGGACTGGCCGGCGCCCGCGGCGACGATCAGGGAGTCGTACGGCGTCGTCAGCTCGCGGCCGAGGACGTGCGAGGTGACCGTGCGGGCCTCGAGGTCGATGCCGGTGACCTCGCCGAGCAGCACCTGCGCGTTCTTCTGCCGGGCCAGCACCTCGCGGGTCGGTGGGGCGATCTCTCCCTCGGAGAGGATGCCCGTGGCGACCTGGTACAGCAGCGGCTGGAACAGGTGGTGGCTGGTCTTCGCGATCATCGTGACGTCGACGTCGGCACCCTTGAGGGCCTTGGTGCCGAAGAGCCCGCCGAAGCCGGAGCCGATGACCACGACCTGGTGCCGGTCCGAGCGCGGGACGAGCGCGCGGTCCGGTGTCGACGACGCGTCGGTCATGGGGAGCCTCCTGGTCTTTACCGGTGTGTACCCATTTTCCCGCCGCGCAGGGGCCGCACCCAAAAGCGCGACCCCGTTCCGGGCTGTCTGCTCGGTCACAGGACGCGGAGACCCGGAGATCCCTGATTTCGGGTCCGAGACCCAGCAGAATCTTCTGCGATTGAATGTTTGACGGGTGGCAGACCGGGGTACGTGACCCTGGATTCGCGGGTCGGTCCCCCACATGCCGATCCTCCAATCGCTCGGGCGCCGGACCAGAGGAAGGGGTTCCACGTTGCCGCACCGGCAGGTCCTGACCCTGACCACCGGTCCCCAGAGCGTGCAGGAAGCACGTCGGTGGGCGGTTCGAACCTGCCAGGCCATCGACCGCCCCGACCTGGTGGAGTGCGCCGAGCTGGGCGTGTCCGAGCTGGTGACGAACGCCGTGCTCCACGCCGAGCCGCCGATCCGGCTGCAGCTGCGCGGCACCGACGAGCACCCGCGGATCGAGGTCAGCGACGCGTCGGTGACGCCGCCGCAGCCCGGCTCGCGGGGCGGCGGCATCGACCTCGACGCCTTCGACCTCGACGCCTTCGACAGCGGCGCCCTGGAGGACCTCGACCTCTCCGAGCTGAGCGGGTTCGGCCGCGGGCTCGACATCGTCGCCCGGGCGTCCCTGGCCTGGGGCGCGATCGTCGAGGAGGACGGCAAGACGGTCTGGTTCGAGCCCGCCAGTGAGTTCAGCGAGGGCGCCGGGCCCGACTTCCAGCTGATGGCACCCCCCGAGACCGGTGAGCCGCGCACCCGGATGGGCGAGGTCGCGATCCAGATCATGGGCGTGCCGGTCGAGGCGTTCGCCCGCTTTCAACGCCACCACCGCGACCTGCGCCGCGAGATCCGGCTGCTCGCGCTGGCGCACCGCGACGACTACCCGCTGGCCTCGGTGCTCTCCGACCACTTCAACGCCCTCGAGCGACCGCTGCGCAGCAACATGGGGCGGGAACAGGTGGACGAGGCCCTCGAGGCCGGCCGCGAGACGATCGACCTCCGGCTGCGGATGCCCCCGCCGGTCGCCCGCCAGATCGGCGACCTGATCGACCTGCTCGACGCCGCCGACGAGTTCAGCCGCGAGGAGCGCCTGCTGACCGCACCGCGCACCCCCGAGCAGCGGGCCTTCCAGATCTGGTTCCTCAGCGAGTTCCGCCGGCAGGCCGCGGGCGCCGCGCCGCAGCCCTGGTCGGGCAGCTCCAGCACCGGTCCTACGATCAGGTCGTGACCGAAGGGGCCCCGCGACTGCTCGTCGCGGTGGCCGCGGGCGGCGCCGTCGGCGCCGTGCTCCGCCACCTGGCCGGCGAGGTAGCTCCCGACGGGGCCGGGTTTCCCTGGACCACCTTCGGCGTCAACGTCGTCGGCTGCGCCCTCCTCGCCGGCTTGGGACTGATCCCGCTCGCCCGGCGGTCGGAGACCTGGGCGGCCGCCCTCGGACCCGGTCTGCTCGGCGGGTTCACCACCTTCTCGGCCACCAGCGAGCAGGGACGCGCGCTGCTCGCCGACGGCGACGCGGCCCTCGCGGCGTCGTACCTCCTCGGCACGCTGGGCGCCTGCCTGCTCGCGGTTCTCCTCGTCGGTCGGTTCGCTCCCCCGCTGCCCCGGGACGAGGAGCGGTGATCGCCACGCTGTGCGTCGCCGCCGGCGCGGCCGTGGGCGCCCCGCTGCGCTTCGCGCTCGGGCGGCGGTACGACGGTGCGCTGCCCTGGGGCGTCCTCGCGGCCAACGTCGCGGCCTCCCTGCTGCTGGGCCTCTGCGTCGGCTGGTCGCTCGACGGCAACGCCCTCGCCCTGGTCGGCGTCGGGTTCTGCGGCGGGATGTCGACGTACTCCTCGTTCGCGGTGCAGACCCGCGACCTCGGTCTGCGCCCCGGCACGACGTACGCCGTCCTCACCCTCGGGCTCGGTCTCGCCGCGACCACGCTCGGGTTCGTGGCGGCGGGGCGATAGTCCCTGACGAAAGGCACCTCGATCCGCGTGTTTCGGGTGCTTTTCGTCAGGGACTATCTCCCTCCCGACTCCCCCACCCCCGTCAGGCGTAGCCGAGCTGGTGCAACCGCTCGTCGTCGATGCCGAAGTGGTGGGCGACCTCGTGGACGACGGTGATCCGGATCTCCTCGGCGAGGTCCTCCTCGTCGTCGCACATGTCGAGCAGGGGGCCGCGGAAGAGGAAGATCCGGTCCGGGCCCAGGGGGAGGATCGAGCTGTCGCGCTCGGTGAGGGCGACGCCGTCGTAGAGGCCGAGCAGGTCGTCGGGCTGGTCGTCGGGCGGCTCCTCCTCGACGAGCACCACGACGTTGCGCACCAGGCCGGCGAGCTCGTCGGGGATCTCGTCCAGGGCCGCGTCGACGATGGCGTCGAACTCCTCCGGGCTCATCTGCACGGGCATCGGGCACCCCTCCTCGCGTCCGATCCTGACAGACTGCCCTCAGGGCACCTCGGTGGAAGGACTCTCATGGCCAGGCACCACGTCGTCGTCATCGGTTCGGGATTCGGCGGGCTGTTCACGGCGAAGGCGCTGCGGCGCGCCGACGTCGACGTCACCCTCATCTCCCGCACCACCCACCACCTGTTCCAGCCGCTGCTCTACCAGGTGGCGACGGGGATCCTGTCCCAGGGCGAGATCGCTCCGCCCACCCGGGAGGTCCTCGCCCGGCAGAAGAACGTGCGGGTCATCCTCGGCACCGTCGACGCGATCGACCTCACCGCGCAGACCGTCAGCTCCCACATCGGCGGCCGGATGACGACGACCGCCTACGACTCGCTCGTCGTCGCGGCCGGCGCCGGGCAGTCGTACTTCGGCAACGACCAGTTCGCCGAGTTCGCGCCCGGCATGAAGAGCATCGACGACGCCCTCGAGCTGCGCGGCCGGATCTTCGGCGCGTTCGAGCTCGCGGAGCTGGCCGAGACCGAGGAGGAGATCACCCGGCAGCTGACGTTCGTCGTAGTCGGCGCCGGCCCCACCGGCGTCGAGATGGCCGGCCAGATCGCCGAGCTCTCGCAGCGGGTGCTGCAGCGCGACTTCCGTGCGATCAACACCCGCGAGGCGCGGGTGCTGCTCGTCGACGCGGCGCCGCAGGTGCTGCCGCCGTTCGGGTCCAAGCTGGGCGAGGTCGCCAAGAAGTCGCTGGAGCAGCACGGGGTCGAGGTGGTGCTCGGCGCGATGGTCACCGAGCTCGACGAGCGCGGGGTCACCCTCCAGTTCAAGGACGGTACGACGCAGCGCGTGGAGTCCGCCTGCAAGGTGTGGGCCGCCGGCGTGCAGGCCAACGCGCTCACCAAGACGCTCTCGGAGCAGACCGGGGCGCCGCTCGACCGGGCCGGCCGGATCGCCGTCAACCCGGACCTGACGCTGCCCGGCTATCCCGAGGTGTTCGTCATCGGCGACATGATGGCGCTCGACAACCTGCCCGGCGTGGCCCAGGTGGCGATCCAGGGTGCAAAGTACTCCGCGAAGACCATCACCCGGCGCCTCGGTGGCAAGGACCCGATGCCGGCGTTCAAGTACTTCGACAAGGGCTCGATGGCGACGATCTCGCGGTTCAGCGCGGTCGTGCTGATCAAGAAGTTCCGGCTGTCGGGGTTCCTCGCCTGGCTGGCCTGGCTCGCCCTGCACCTGGTCTACCTGACCGGGTTCAAGAACCGCGTCACCGCGCTCGGCCACTGGGCGGTGAGCTTCCTGGGCCGCGGCCGCGCCGAGCGCGCGGTGACCGAGCAGCAGGTCTACGCCCGCCGCGCGATCGAGCGGATCCAGGGCGGCACCAGGGCGCTGGCATCCTCGCCGGAGGAGTGGAACCGGGTGCGGACCGAGCTCGAGCAGCAGGCGGCCGAGGAGGCGCGGCTCACCGACGAGAAGCAGCGCGGGGTGGCCGTCAGCACCGGGCCGACCATCTGAGCCCCTGGAAATGGGCGAAGCTCCTGCCTGTCGGCAGGAGCTTCGTTCGCTCTGGGCGACCCCGACGGGACTCGAACCCGCGGCCTCCGCCGTGACAGGGCGGCGCGCTAACCAACTGCGCTACGGGGCCTTGCGTCGCTCCGTGTGAAGCGGTGGGAACTCTAACCCATCGTGGCCGACGCCACCCAATCGAGGGCGCCGGGTCAGGAACCGACCGCGGCGCGGGTCGGGAAGCGGGGCGGCCTGCGCTCGGCGAAGGCCGCGAGGCCCTCCTTCGCGTCGGCGGAGGCGAACGCCTGCTGGCCGTAGAGCGCCTCGGCGTGGAACGCCGCCTCGACCGGCATGTCGGCGAGCTGACGGACGCTCGCCTTGATCACCTCGAGCGCGGTCCCGCTGCGGGTGAGCAGCCGGCGGGCGGTGTCGAGGGCCGTGGCCAGCACCTGCTCGTGCGGCACCACCCGGTTGACCAGGCCGATCCGGAACGCGTCGGCCGCGTCGACCTGGTCGCCGAGCAGGAGCAGCTCCATCGCGTGCGCGTAGCCGACCTGCCGAGTGAGCCGGACCAGGGTGCCGCCGGCGGGTACGACGCCGACCCCCGCCTCGGGGAGGGCGAAGCGCGCGCGCTCGCTGCAGATGCGCAGGTCGGTGGACAGCATGATCTCGAAGCCGCCCCCGAGGCACAGCCCGTTCACCGCGGCAACGACCGGCTTGTGGAGCGAGCTGTGCTTCTGGTGGGCGCCGTCCCAGTGCGAGATGTCGAAACGGCCGTCGGCGAGCGCCGGGATCGACTCGTGCAGGTCGGCGCCGACGCAGAAGGCGCGGTCGCCCGCACCGGTCAGGACCACCACACCCACCCCGTCGTCGTCACGAGCGCGGTCGAAGGCGCACCCGAGCCCGTCGTACATCGGCAGGGTGAGGGCGTTCAGCTTGTCCGGGCGGTCGATCGTGACCAGGGCGATCCCGTCGGCGACCTCGTAGGAGACCGTGCCCATCAGATGGTCCCGTCGCCCCGGAGCTGCTCGATCCGCTCGGCTGTGGCACCGCAGACCAGCCGGAGCACCTCCGCGGTGTGCGCACCGAGCGGTGGTGCCAGCGCCGCCGGGGCGGCCGGGGTCTCGCTGAGCTTGAGCGGGGAACCGACCATGCTGAGCCGGCCGAAGTCGCCGTAGTCGACGTCGACGATCATGTCCCGGGCCGCGATCTGCGGGTCCTCGACGACCTCGGCGATGTCCTTCACGCCGCTGAGCGGCACCACGTCGGCGGCGATCCACTCGAGCTCGGCCTTGGTGCGGTGCTCGAACCAGCCCTGCACGACCGGCTCCACCCGCCGGCGGTAGGTCTCCTCGTCGAAGCGTTTGGCCATCGTGTCGATCTCGGGGTCGTCGGCGAGCTCCGGCTCGCCGAACAGCTCGCAGCTCAACCGCCAGAACTTGTCGGTGTAGCCGCCGAAGAAGACGTGCCCGTCCTTGCAGGGGAAGAGCCCGTAGGGCCGCACGAACGGGTGCTGGTTGCCGAGCGGCTCGGCGACCTTCCCGTCGACGGTGTAGGTGACCACGGCGTTCTCGGTGAGGCTGAGCACCGAGTCCTGCTGGGAGATGTCGACCAGCTGCCCCTGCCCGGTCCGCTCGGCGTGGCGCAGCGCGGCGAGCGTGCCGATCGTCGCGTAGAAGGTGGCGGCCAGGTCGCCGATGATGGTCCCGACCCGGATCGGCGGCTGCCCCGGGACCCCGTTCATCGACCAGAGGCCGCCGGTGGCCTGGGCGCTGTTGTCGAAGGCGGGTCGTCGCCGGTAGGGGCCGGTCTGCCCGTAGCCCGAGACGGCGGTGTAGACGAGCCGCGGGTTCACCTCGCGCAGCGCGTCGTAGCCGACGCCCAGCCTGTCCATCGTGCCCGCGCGGAAGTTCTCGACCAGCACGTCGGCGCGCGCGGCCAGGTCACGGAGCACCTGCTTGCCGTCGTCGGTGCCGAGGTCGAGCGTGATCGCGAGCTTGCCGCGGTTGAACTGGGCGAAGAACGCGCTGAACGAGGTGCCGTCGCCGGCGTGCAGCTGCGGCGGGAACGCCCGGGTGTAGTCAGGATCGGCGGGGTGCTCGACCTTGATCACCGTAGCGCCGAGGTCGGCGAGGATCATCGAGCACAGCGGACCGGCCACGACCCGGGTGACGTCGAGGACGACGATCCCGCTGAGCGCGCCGCCCGCCTTCGACGTGGCCCCGTCGACGAGCAGGCCGGCGAGCTGCTCGGCGAGCGACGGTGCGGTGCCTCCGGCGTCAGCCACGGCTGCGCATCTCCGCGAGGACCTGCTCTGCGAACTCCGCCCGGATCGCTCGCTCGGCCACCATCCGCTCGACGACGACGGCGATCTCCTCCGGCCGGGCGCCGGCGGCGGCGGCGACGTTGCGCGCGTGGAGGGACATGTGGCCGCGCTGGATCCCCTCGGTGGCCAGCGCCCGCAGCGCGCCGGCGTTCTGCGCGAGGCCGACCGCGAGGATGATCTCGGCGAGCTCGGCCGCGGTGGTCACGCCGGTGATCGCGACGTTGGCGCGGGCCGTCGGGTGGACCTTGGTCGCACCGCCCACCAGGCCGACCGGCATCGGCAGCTCGAGGGTGCCGACGAGGTGCCCGTCGGCGGTCCGCTCGTAGCGCGACATCGACGTGTAGCGCCCGTCCGGCGTGATCGCGTGCGAGTGGGCGCCCGCCTCGACGGCCCGGGTGTCGTTGCCGGTCGCCAGCACGACGGCGGTGATGCCGTTCATGATGCCCTTGTTGTGGGTGGCCGCCCGATAGGGGTCGGCGACCGCGAGCTCGGCGGCGTCGAGCATGTTCTCCACCACCTCCGGCCCCCCGAGCAGGTCGCGGTCGAAGACCGCGGAGACCCGGGTGACCCTGCGGTCGGCCTTGTTGGTGAGGATCCGCAGCAGCGTCCGGCCACCGGCGATCTCGGCGACCCGCGGCGCGACCGCCTCCGCCATCGTGTTGACCGCGTTGGCGCCCATGGCGTCGCGGACGTCGACGACGAGGTGGACGACGACGTACGTCTGCCGCGAGGACGGCACCTCCCGGACGACCAGGTCGCGCACGCCGCCGCCGAACGCCACCAGCGCCGGGTCCTGCTCGTCGGCGAGCGCCATCAGCTCCGGCGCCGCGACCAGCAGACGCTGGCGGGCGGCGGCCGGGTCCGGCACGTCGAGCACCTGGATCTGCGCCTGCATCAGCGGCGGGGTGGCGCTGGTGATGAAGCCGCCGTGGTCGCGGGTCATCCGCGCCAGGTTGCTCGCCGCCGCCACCACGCTGGGCTCCTCGGTCGCCATCGGCACCAGGACCTCGCGGCCGCCGACCACGAAGTTGGTCGCGATGCCGACCGGGATCCCGAGCACCCCGACGACGTTCTCGACCATGTGCTCGGCCTGCTCGAGGAGGAGGCCGTGCCCGGGGTCGAGCACCCGGAGGTCCTCGTCCGCGAGGCCGGCGAACGCGGCCACCTGCTTCCGACGCTCCTCGACCCCGAGGTCGCGGAAGCCGCTCATCCGGCTGCTGGTCATGCCTCTCCCTCCCGGGGCGGGATCCCACCCGCCCGCATCACGGTGGCGAGCCGTCGGTCGCCGTGGACGTCGTCGGGGTCCTCGAGCCCCCGGAGCACGCCCGCCCGGTCCTCGACCGGCTTGTCCTGGCTGAGCTTCGCCTTCGCGTCGACCCGGCTGGGGGCGAGGCGGAAGCCGACGACGGCCGGCGCGAGCCGGTCGGCGTAGGCCTGCACGTCGCTGAGACGGAACGGCCGGGGCCGTGCCGACTCGAAGTGGTCGACGGTGCGCTCGAGGACGTCGTACGTCGCCGCGGCGTCGAGCACCTCGAGCCGGCCGTGCAGGTGCGCGGTCACGTAGTTCCAGGTCGGCACGTAGGGTCCGCCGGCGTACCAGGACGGGCTGATGTAGCCGTGCGTCCCCTGCACGACCACGACCGCGTCGCACGCGCCGACCTCGTGCTCCTCGGCGTCGGTCCGCGCGAGGTGGCCGAGGAGGGCGACGCCGGTCGCGCCCGGATCGGGCACGACCGGCAGTGGCGAGACGACGAGGCCGTGGGAGGTCGCGCTGACGAGCGTGACCCAGGGGTGGGCCGCCACCAGCCGCGCCAGGTCCGCGTCGGAGCCGGGCCACGCGTACTCGGAGCGGTTCAGCACGGTCGGCCCTCAGCCGCGCCGGCGGGACGCGCCGACGTCCACCAGCATCGCGACGGTGAACGCGACGAGCAGGAGCGCTGCGAGGGCGGCGACGACGCCGACGCCGGTCGCACCGGCCGTGCCGACCAGCACCGCCCCGAGCCCGAGTACGACCGCGACGGCGATCGCGATCTTCGGGTCGTCGCCGACGATGAAGTCGTACCAGAACCGCCCGAAACCGCGGACGAACCTGCCGATCCGGTCCATTGCTCAGACCTCCTGCGTCGCCGGGACGGGTGCGGTGGCCGCGGGCGCCTGGCGACGGAAGTGCCAGACCAGCGCCCGGGAGAGCGCGAACCAGGCGACGAGCAGGCCGACCAGCGCCCAGTCGTCCCCGAGCCAGCTCAACGGCTCGTTCGACTCGCTGAAGATGCCGAGACCCTCCAGCGACCAGTAGGTGCCGAACGTCGCGAGCAGCAGGCCCACGACGTACTTGAGCGTGTTCTCGGGGACGTTGGACAGCGGCTTGTGGATCGCGACACCGGCCGCGAGGACCACGACGGCGGCGGCGCAGGCGGCGATGACCGCCACCGGCATGCTGTCGGCGCTGAGGCCGAACGTGATGACGATGAAGACGATCTCCACGCCCTCGAGGAAGACGCCCTTGAAGGCCACGACGAACGCGAACCAGTCGAGGCCGAGCCGGGTGTCGGTGCCCGCCTTGCGGGCCGCCTCGGTCGTCGCGCGGAACTCCTCCTCCTCGTCGTGGAGCGACTTCAGCCCACTCGACCGCAGCACCGCCTTGCGGAGCCACTGGAGCCCGAAGACGAGCATCAGCGCGCCGACGGCCAGCTGCAGGGCGGCCTCGGGGAGCCAGGTCGCCAGCGAGTAGCCGGCGATCGCGGTGAAGGCCGTGAGCGCCAGCAGTGCGGAGGCGACGCCGGTCAGCGTCGAGCGCCAACCACGGGTGAGGCCGATCGCGAGGACGATCGTCAGCGTCTCGACCAGCTCGACGATCGCGGCGATGAACACCGTGACGGCGAGGGCCCATTCGGCGGAGGTGAGCATGGCCACCATCCTGGCGACGATCGGCATCGCCGAAGGATGTGCTGAACGTCAAAGTTCGGCGGTCCACCTTGTCGGAAGGCTCATCGAGCCTGCGTGGTCAGGCTCAGCCGGCGCGTCGACGCGGGGCCAGAGCAGCCTTCCCTTGCTTGCGCGCAGGGGCGGCAGGGGCTCCCCTGTGTCCATGACTCCAGCGGACGGACCCGAGACCGAGCCCATCGGAGCCGACGAGGTCGGCCACGTCCACACCGACATCTCCGGCGGTTGGCTCCGGGCCGCGACGTTCGGCGCGATGGACGGCCTGGTCACCAACGTCTCCCTCGTCGCCGGCGTCGGCGCGACCGGCGCCTCCTCCACGGTCGTCGTCACCGCCGGGCTCGCCGGCCTCGTCGCGGGCGCCTTCTCGATGGCGCTCGGTGAGTACGCGTCGGTCTCGACGCAGAACGAGGCGATCGACAAGGAGGTGGCGGTCGAGGCCAAGGAGATCGCGGAGAACCCGCGCGCCGAGGTCGCCGAGCTGGCGGGGATGTTCGTGGGGATGGGCATGACCGAACGGACCGCGGCGACCGCGGCCGGCGAGGTGCACCGCGACCCGCGGCGCGCCGTCCGCCTCCACGTGGCGCAGGAGCTGGGGCTCGACCCCGAGGAGAAGGCGAGCCCGGGAGCCGCCGCCATCTCCTCGTTCCTCATGTTCGCGATCGGCGCGCTGGTGCCGCTCCTCCCCTACCTCGCGGGCTCGGACTCGCTGCCCGCCGGGCTGGCGGCCGGCGCGGTCGGGCTGCTGCTGGCCGGTGCGGTCGCCTCCGCGTTCACCGCGACCACCTGGTGGTGGGGAGCCCTGCGGCAGCTGGGGTACGGCGCCCTGGCGGCGGCCTGCACATACGGCGCCGGCACCCTCCTCGGGATCAGCGTCCTCTGATGAAGACCGCGCCGCGGGAGCCGGCTGATCAGTACGATCAGGCGATGCAGAGCCCGCGCGGCAGCGGCGGCGGCATCACCGCCGCCGACCTGGTCGCGATCGCAGCACCGCTCCAGCTCTACCCGGGCTGGCTCCCCGCCGAGCCCCGGCCGATCACCGGCGACTGCGTGATCCACGACGTCGGCGACCCCGTGCCGGACCACCCCGGCGGCGTGCTGCTCCTGGTCGGTGCCCGCCCGAGCGACGAGGGCATCGGCGACACCATCGCCCAGGCGGGCGGGCACGGTTACGCGTGCGTGGTGGTCAAGGCCCGCACCGACGACCTGCGCGCGGTGATCGCCATCGCCGAGGCGGCCGGCGTGGCACTGATGGTGGCGCCCGACGAGACGTCGTGGCGCGACCTCGACAAGCTGGTCAGTGCCGTCGTCGACGCCCAGTCGACGGCGACCCCGGCCTATGCGGAGGTCCGCCCGGGCGACCTGTTCGCGCTCGCGAACGCGATCGCCTACAGCGTGGGCGGCGCGACCTCGATCGAGGACCACAACGGCCGGATGTTCGCCTACTCGAACCTGCCGCACCAGAAGATCGACGAGATCCGGCTGCACAGCATCACCGAGCGCCAGACCCCGGTGCGCGAGGGGGACGCGGAGAACTACCTGCGGGTGCGCAACTCCGAGAAGCCGCTGCACTTCCAGAGCGACAACCCGATCCACGCCAGCCGGCTCGCGATGTCGGTGCGCGCGGGCGGGGAGCTGCTCGGGATGATCTGGGTGCTCGACTGGGACCCGCCGTTGCGCAAGGGCGCGGTGCAGGCCCTCGAGGACGCCGCGACCGTGACCGCGCTGCACCTGCTCCAGATCCGGCAGCAGGAGAACGGGCGGCGGTGGAACCGCGGCGAGGTGCTCGCCCAGCTGCTCGCCGGTCGCATCGGTCCCGCTGCCGCCGCGGCGCTCGTCGGCCTCCCGGCCGCGACGCCGACCACCGTGCTCGCCATCTCGGCCGAGTCGGCCGAGTACGCCGACGAGACGCCCGAGCTGGGCCTGGCCCGGACGATCAACATGATCAACCTCTACTGCGAGGCCTGGCACCCGCGCGCGCTCGCGACGGCGATGGACGACCGCATCTACGCGGTGATGCCCGCCCACCGCTCCACGCCGAGAGGCCGCACCCTGCTGCGGTTCGCGCGCGAGGTGAGCGACACCGTGCGTCGTACGACGGGTGTGACGCTGCGCATCGGCATCGGCCCGACGACCGACGACCTGGAGGGCCTGGCCGACAGCAGACGGCTCGCCGACATGACCCTGACCGCGCTGCTCAACTCCGGTGGCGAGGAGCTGGTCGCCTCGATCGAGGCGATGCGCAGCCGGGTGGTGCTCGACGAGCTCGCCGCCGGCGGGACCCTGAACCTCGCGCTGCCCGGCGACCCGCTCGAGGCGATCCGGGAGCACGACCGCGACCGCAACACCACCTACGCGGAGTCGCTGCTCGCCTACCTCGACGCGTTCGGCGACACCTCGAGGGGCGCGAAGACGCTGAACATCCACGAGAACACGCTCCGCTACCGGATCCGGCGGCTGCAGGAGCTGTTCGACCTCGACCTCGACGACCCCGACGTCCGGCTGGTCGCCTGGTTGCAGCTGCGCCTGGCCGACCGCAGCTGACCGCGCGCTCCCGAGGGGTACGCCCCACGCGGCTTGGTGGTCTGCGACAAGGTCGGGGCTCACAGCCTCCTGATCGCGACGAAGATCCGCGCCCGTCGGCGAACCTACTGTCCTGGCATGCGCCGACCAGTCCTCGACCTCCTGATCGAGAACGCCGACGTCGTGACCCTGGATCCGAAGCGGCCCGAGGCGCGGCGGATCGGGGTCCTGGACGGTCGCGTCGTCGGGCTCGACGAGCAGCTCGACGGCTGGGACGCCGCGGAGCGGACGGACCTCGACGGCGCCTGTGTGGTGCCGGGCTTCGTCGACGCGCACACCCACCTCGAGCTCACCGGCCAGACCATGGCGTCGATCGACATCAGCGGGTGCGGGACCACGGACGCGGTGCTCGACCTGATCGCGGAGGCGGCGGCGCCCCTCGCCGAGGACGACTGGGTCGAGGTCGGCGGCTACGACCACCGGGTGCTGGGCCGGCACCTGACCGCCGACGAGCTCGACCGGGCCGCCGGCGGCCGCAAGGTGTGGGTTCGGCAGATCTCCGGGCACGCCTCGGTCGTCTCGGTCGCCGTGCTCGCCGGGGTCGGCGCCGAGCAGCGCACCGGGACGGACGCCGCGGCCGGACTGTTCAAGGAGGCCGAGCAGTCCGCGGTGGCCGAGCAGCGGCTGCCCTACTCGATCGAGGAGGTCGCCTCCCTCATCCAGCGCGCGGCGGAGCAGGCGCGGCGCGAAGGGATCACCACCTGCGTCGACGCGGGCAACGGCGGTGAGATCGGCGCCCTGAGCCCGGCCGACGGCGCGTCGTACCAGCTCCTCCTCGAGGCGGGTCGGCTCCCTGTCCGGATGCAGCTGATGCCGAGCATGGACGTGCTCCGCGAGATCGGCACCAGCGCAGCCGACGGGTTCCGCCGCGGCCTGGACCTGGGGCTGCGCAGCGGGTTCGGGTCCGACTGGCTCGGCATCGCCGCGCAGAAGGTCGTCATCGACGGGGGCATGCAGGTCGAGACCGCGCGGATGACGACCCCCTTCGAGGGCACCGACAACGTCGGCGTCTGGCGACAGGACCCCTCGGAGATGCTCGACGCCATCGTCGACGGCCACCGCGCCGGCTGGCAGATGGCCCTGCACGCGATCGGCGACGCCGCCCTCGACCTCGCGATCGAGGCGCTCGAGAAGGCACAGGCGGCCTACCCGCGCCCCGACAGCAGGCACCGCATCGAGCACGGCGGGGTGGTCCGCGACGACCAGCTCCCGCGACTCGCCGCGCTCGGCGTCGCCGTCGTCTCCCAGCCGTCGTTCCTCTACGACTTCGGCGACGCCTACGCCGTCCAGCTCGGCCAGCTCCGGACGACGTGGCTCTACCGCGGCCGGTCCTTCCTCGACCACGGCATCCCGCTCGTCGGCAGCACCGACCGGCCGCTCCCCGGGAACCCGCTGCGGGCGATCCAGACCCTCGTCGAGCGCACCACCAGCGGGGGCCAGGTCCTCGCCGGGGACGAACGGATCGCCGTCCGCCACGCGCTCGAGGCGTTCACGGTGAACGCCGCCTGGGCGCTGCGCCGCGAGGACCGGCTCGGCCGGGTCGCGCCGCGGCACCTGGCCGACCTCACCCTGCTGGCGGAGAACCCGCTGCGCGTCCACCCGTCCGCCATCGCCGGCACCGCTGTCCTCGGGACGGTCGTCGGCGGCCGCAGCTGGAGGGCCTGATGGGCCGTCCCGCTGTCGGTTATCGAGCCGCACAACACCACGACGGCGCTCGTTGGATCTCGCCAAAGCGCGAGAGCCGGCAGCCGTCCTAACCTTCGAGAACCCTCAACCAACCGGGGAAACACCATGACACCAGCGACACGCAACGACACACCCAGCGGACTCGGCCGTCGTGGATTCCTGTCCGTGCTCGGGGGCGGGCTCGCGGTCGCCGCCCTGCAGGGCTGCACCAACGACGCGAACGACGCGCCGGCCGCCGGCGGGGGCAACGGGGACGGCGGCTCCGACGCCGCGGCGTTCCCGGTCACCGTCACCCACCGGTTCGGCGACACCACCATCCAGGCCGCGCCGCAGCGGGTGCTCGCGCTCGGGCAGACCGACTGCGACCCGCTCATCGCCCTCGGGATCGTGCCGATCGCGATCGGGTCGTTCCTCGACGACTGGTACGACCCGGTCTTCCCGTGGAACGAGAGCGGCTTCCCCGAGAAGCCCGAGGAGGTGCGCTTCTACGACCTGGAGTTCGAGAAGATCGCCGCGCTGGCGCCCGACCTGATCACGATGGTGAGCGGCGGCATCAGCAAGAAGGACTACGAGACGCTCAGCAAGATCGCACCGGTGGTGGGCCCGCCCGAGGGCTATCAGGACAGCGCCGTGCCCTACGGCCCGCACACCCTGCTCATCGGCCAGTGCGTCGGCAAGGAGCAGGAGGCCCGGGCCGCGGTCGAAGCACTCGACGCCGAGTTCGCCCGGGTCCGGGAGGAGCACCCGGACTGGGGCGACCTCACCGCCTCGCACGCCGAGGCCTATACCGGCGCCTACTACGTCCTGGGCGAGCAGGCGCCGCGCTCGACCTTCCTGACGTCGGTGGGCTTCTCCCTCGCCCCCGAGCTCCAGGACATCGTCGGCGACGAGTACCAGAAGGAGATCAGCGCCGAGGAGCTCGACCTCGTCGGCGACCTCGACCTCGTGGTCTGGTGCACCGACGAGGGCGCGATCCCCGACGTGCAGAAGAGCCCGGTGGTCTCCCGGCTCCAGTCCGTGGTCGACGGCAACGCGATCTGGCTGACCTACGCCTCGACCGACACCTTCATGTGGGCCATGGACTGGGCGACCGTCCTGAGCGCGCCGTACGCCATCGAGAAGGGCATTCCCATCATCGAGGCCGCGCTCGCCGGCGAGAGCCCCACGGCGGAGGACTTCGCCTGACATGGCCACCGCGACCGAGGACCGTCCCCCCGCCGTGGGCGCGGGGGCGGACGACGCCGCGGCGGCGGTACGACGGTCGCGCTCGCTCCTGCTGACCGGTCTCACCGTCAGCCTGCTGCTCCTCGTCGTGGTGGTCGTCCTCAGCATCGGGATCGGCACCAAGAACCTCTCGCCCGCCACCGTCTGGGACTCGCTCCTGCACGGCGGCGACAGCGAGGCCGACCTGATCGTTCGCGGGCTGCGCGTGCCGCGGACGCTCGCCGGCCTCATGGTCGGCGCCGCGCTCGGTCTCGCGGGATCGCTGATGCAGGCGCTGTCCCGCAACCCGCTCGCCGACCCCGGGATCCTCGGCGTCAACGCCGGGGCGGCCTGCGCCGTCGTGCTCGGCATCGCGTTCTTCGGGATCACCCAGCTCGACGAGTACGTCTGGTTCGCGCTCCTGGGGGCGGCACTCGCGACGGTGGTCGTCTACCTGCTCGGCTCGACCGGTCGCGGCGGAGCCTCGCCCGTCCGGCTGGTCCTCGCCGGCGCGGCCGTGACGGCGGTGCTGACCGGTGTGATCTCGGCGGTGGTGCTCACCAACGGCATCGCGTTCAACGGGTTCCGGTCCTGGACGGTGGGCTCGCTGCAGCACGTCGACTCCTCCGTCGTCGCCAGCGTCACTCCGTTCCTGCTCGCCGGCTTCGTGCTCGCGATGTTCCTGGGCCCGTCGCTCAACACGATCGCCCTCGGCGACCAGCTCGCCGCCGCGCTCGGAGCCCGGGTCGGCCGGGTCCGGGTGACCGGCATCGTGGCGACGACGCTGCTGTGCGGGGCGGCGACCGCGGTGGCCGGCCCGATCGCCTTCATCGGGCTGGTGGTGCCGCACGCGGTCCGCGCCTTCACAGGTCCCGACCACCGGTGGATCCTGCCGTTCTCGATGGTCGCCGGCGCCGTGCTGGTGCTGGTCTCCGACGTGGTCGGCCGGCTGGTGCTGTGGCCCTCCGAGCTCGAGGTCTCGGTGGTCACCGCGGTGCTCGGGGCCCCGGTCTTCGTCGTGATCGTCCGTCGCCGCCGCCTGGCCCAGCTCTGAGGAGGAGACGTGACCGACCTGGCTGACCCTCCGCGCACCCGATCGCGGTCCGTCCACCTCCGGGTGCCGGGCGCCGTCGATGTCCGCGTGCTCCGGCGTTCCCTGGTCACGGTGGTCGTCGTGGCCCTGGCCACGGCGGCGCTGGTGGTCTACCAGCTGACCACCGGCGACTTCCCGCTGGAGCTGGAGCGGGTGTGGGCGACGTTGAGCGGCAGGGGCACGCTGGGCGAGGAGTTCATCGTCTACGACCTCCGCCTGCCGCGCATCCTCACCGCCGTGCTGGCCGGGGCGGCGTTCGGGGCGAGCGGCGCGGTCTACCAGAGCGTGACCCGCAACCCGCTCGGCAGCCCCGACATCATCGGCTTCACGTTCGGCGCGGCGTTCGGCGCGATCTTCGCGATCGTGATCCTCGACGGCTCGGGCTGGACCGTCACCGTCGGTGCGCTCGCCGGTGGCCTCGGCGTCGCGGTGCTCGTCTACGCACTGGCCTACCGCGGCGGTGGCGTCCAGGGCTACCGACTGATCCTCGTCGGCATCGGCGTGAGCGCGGTGCTCGCGTCGCTGATCTCCTACCTGATCCTCAAGGCCAACATCCTGGACGCCCAGGAGGCCTACGTCTGGCTGACGGGCAGCCTCAACAACCGTGGCTGGGACGACGTGCGGATCGGGGTGGTGGGACTGGCGCTGCTCGCGCCGGTCCTCGTGGCCCTGGGGCCCGGGCTGCGGATGACGGAGATGGGGGACGACGCCGCCCGGGCCCTCGGGGTCACCGTGGAGCGGCACCGCATCGCGGCCCTCGGTTTCGGCGCCGCGCTCTGCGCCGTGGCGGTGCTCTGCGCCGGCCCGGTCACGTTCGTGGCCCTGGCCGCGCCGCAGATCGCCCGCCGGCTCACCGGCTCGCCCACCGTGCAGGTGGTGCCGTCGCTCGTCGTCGGCGCCCTGCTGCTGCTCGCGAGCGACACCGCGGCACAGAAGCTCGTCCCCACCGCCGACCTGCCGGTCGGGATCATGACCCTCGGGCTGGGCGGCGCCTACCTGGCGTGGCTCATCGCGCGTGAAGGAAGGACCAGGATCGGATGACCACCCTCCCCGACCACCCCGACCACCCCGACCACCCCGACCACCCCGACCACCCCGACCACCCCGGACAGTCCCGGCCACCCCGGACGCACGAGGACGCGGTGCTCGTCGGCGACGGTCTGCACCTCAAGTACGAGTCGGTCGTCGTCGCCGAGGACCTGCACGTCCAGGTGCCGCGCGGCTCCCTCACGATGATCATCGGGCCCAACGGCTGCGGGAAGTCGACCCTGCTGAAGGCGCTGGCCCGGATGCTCAAGCCCGACCAGGGCACGGTGCTCCTCGACGGCTCCGACATCCACGGCGAGTCGACCAAGGCCGTCGCCCGCCGGCTCGGGCTGCTCCCGCAGAGCCCGGTCGCCCCGGACGGCATCGCCGTCGCCGACCTCGTCTCCCGCGGCCGGTACCCCTACCAGAAGCTGCTGCGCCAGTGGTCCCGCGACGACGAGCTCATCGTCAACGAGGCGATGGCCGCGACCGGCGTGAGCGAGTTCGCGCAGCGCGGCGTCGACGAGCTGTCCGGCGGGGAGCGGCAGCGGGTCTGGCTGGCGATGGTGCTGGCCCAGCAGACCGGCACCCTGTTGCTGGACGAACCCACGACGTACCTCGACCTCGCCCACCAGATCGACGTCCTGGAGCTGTGTCGCAGCGTCCGCGAGTCCCGGGACATGACGATCGTCGTCGTCATGCACGAGCTCAACCTGGCGGTCCGCTACGCCGACCACCTGATCGTCATGCGGGGCGGTCGGGTCCAGGCCGTGGGCGCCCCGGAGCACGTCGTGACCGAGGAGCTGATCGAGCGGACGTTCGGGCTGCCCTGCCGGATCATCCCCGACCCGGAGACCGGCAAGCCCATGATCGTGCCGCGCCTGCGGTCCGCGCTGCGAGGTGCCGGCGTCGAGGCCGAGGTCGGCGCCGGGCTGGCCGGGGCGAGCTGAGGCGGCCCCGTGCCCACCATCGACGTCAACGGCATCGCCACCTACTACGAGGTCCACGGCGCCGGCACCCCGGTCCTGCTGCTGCACGGCGGCTTCTGCTCGATCGAGACCCTGTCCGCGCAGGTCGCGCACCTGGCGCCGTCGTACGAGGTGCACGCCCCCGAGCGCCCGGGGCAGGGCCGCACCCCGGACCGGGACGGACCGATCACCTTCGAGGACATGGTGAGCGACACCCTCGGCTACCTCGACGCCGTCGGCGTCCGGGCCGCGCACGTGATCGGGTTCAGCGACGGCGCGATCACCGGCCTGCTGCTGGCCCGCGACCACGCCGACCGGGTGCTGTCGCTGGTCGCCATCAGCGGCAACCTCGACCCGACCGGCTTCGTGGAGGACGACGTGGAGCACGACTCCGGGCTGGACCCGGACCGGTTCAGCGAGGCCTACGACCGGCTGTCCCCGGACGGGCCCGAGCACCGCGAGGCGGTGCTGGAGAAGCTGATGGCGATGTGGACCACGCAGCCGCAGATCGCGGCCTCCTCGCTGTCCGCGATCACTGCGCCGACGCTGGTGCTGGCGGGCCAGCACGACTCGATCCGCACCGACCACACGGTCGCGATCGCCGACGCGATCCCGGGCGCGCAGCTCGCGATCGTGCCCGGCGCCGGGCACACCGTGATGGAGGAGCGGCCCGAGGTCGTGAACCTGCTCGTGGCGGAGTTCCTGTCGTCGCTCGGGGCCTGAGCCGATCGTGCTGGATGCCCTGGCCGAGGTCGTGCGGACCGGCCACCCCGCCGCGGCCGAGCGGCTGTGGGCGCTGGCGCGCGAGCACGGGACCCCGGTCGTCCGCATCGCCGCCGCAGACCCGCTGACCCACGAGGTGACCTACCTGTGGCGGAGCAGCGGACCCGACGTCACCGCGGTGCGGCTGCGCGGCGCGCCGGTCTGGCACGAGGACGACGAGGTGCTGCGCGACCCCGACGGGATCGCCGGCGCCGCCCGGCTGCACCACGTCGCCGGCACCGACGTGTGGTGGCGGACGTACCGGGCACGAGGGGACCTGCGGGCGACGTACTCCTTCGTCGAGCGGTGCCACGGGGAGGTGCGCGACCCGGCGCCGGACCCGTTCAACCCACGGCGCTGGCCGGCCGCGCCCTCCCCCTACCCGCCGCTGCCCGAGTTCGCCCGCGACAACGAAGGCACGTCGTACGTCGCGCTGCCGGATGCCGACCCGGACCTGCCGGCGGTGCACCAGGCCGCCGCGAGGGGGGCGCTGGCCCTGCACACGGTCACCAGCCGGGTGCTGGGGAACCGCCGCCGGGTGTGGGTGTGGACGCCGCCGGTCTCGGCCGACACCGAGGCGCTGCCGCTCCTGCTGCTCCACGACGGTTGGCACTGGACGCTGCCCGGTGCGTCGGTCGCGCAGCTGATGGACCACCTGGTGACGACCGGTGCCGTGCCCCCGATGGTCGTCATCGCGCAGGAGTCGCCACCAGGCGGCCGGGCCGAGCTCGCGTGCGACCCGGCATTCGTCGACTTCCTCACCGACGAGCTGCTGCCGTGGGCGCGTGATCGGTGGCCGGTCACCGCGCACGCCGAGCGCACCGCGATCGCCGGGCAGAGCCTCGGCGGGTTGAACGCCGCTTTCGCCGCGCACCGCCGACCCGACGTCTTCGGCGCCGTCGTCGCTCAGTCCGGGTCGTTCTGGTGGGCGCCCAGCACGCCGTACGGCCACGGTGCCGGGGACCTCATGCGGCAGTACGCCGAGGAGCCGCGCCCGTCCGTGCGGTTCGCGCTGAGCGTCGGCCTGCTCGAGGGGCGGATGGTCGGCCTCAGCAGGCACCTGCGGGACGTGCTGGTCGCCGGCGGCCACGACGTGTCGTACCGCGAGTTCCTGGGCGGGCACAGCTGGCTGTCGTGGGCGCCCGACCTCGCCCGCGCCCTGCCCGTGGTCACCGCCGGGTGGGCCCGCGCGACGGTGGGCGGCGCTCTTAAGTCTAGTGATTCAGTAGTGTCAATGTAATATCCGGGCATGCGCACCGGACCCTCCCGCCCCACCGTGGCGATCGTCGGCACCGGCGCCAGCGGCACGCTCACCGCGGTCCACATCGCCCGGACGGCACGCAGCCGGTCGACCGCCGTCGACCTGGTGCTGCTCGACCCGGCCGACCGGTGGGGACGGGGAGCCGCGTTCGGCACGCCGTACGACGAGCACCTGCTCAACGTCCCCGCCTCCGGCATGACCGCGTTCCCCGAGGAGCCGGGTCACTTCGTCGACTGGCGGGTCCGGCAGGCACCGGGTGCCGTCCCGGAGCCGAACGCCTTCGCGCCGCGGCGGGAGTACTCCCGCTACCTCGACGAGGTGCTGACCCGCGAGCTGGCCGCCGCGGGCGACCACGTCGCGGCGCGCCACCTGCGGTCGACCGCCACCGGCGTCGCCCGGTCGGGGGAGCGCTGGGCGGTCGGCACCCACGACGGCCGGCAGGTCGAGGTCGACGCCGTCGTCGTCGCCACCGGACTGCCCGAAATGGGCGCCCGGTGGGCGCCGGACGCGCTCGCGGGCTCGGCGTTCTTCGTCGCCGACCCGTGGGCGCCCGGGGCTCTCGAGGTGGTCCGGCGCGACCGGCGCGGGCCGGCGGACGTCCTCGTCGTCGGCACCGGCCTGACGATGGTCGACGTCGTGCTGTCCCTGTCCGGGCCCGGCAACCGCGCGGACCGGCGGCTGCTGGCGGTCTCGCGCAACGGGCGGCTGCCGCGGCGGCACCTGCCCGAGCCGGGACTGGCCGTGATTCCCGACATCGACGACTGGCCGCACGACCTCGACGGCATCCTCGAGCGCGGTCGGCAGCACCTGCTCGAGGTGCGCGCGACCACCGGCGACTGGCGGCCGGCCGTCGACGGCCTGCGGTTCCGGATGGCCGAGCTCTGGGCGCGGCTCGACGAGGACGCGCGCCACCGCTTCCTCGCGGGCACGGCCGGAGCGTGGGGCGTCCTGCGCCACCGGATGCCGCCCACCAGCGCGGTGCTCATCGACGCGCTGGCGACGACCGGACGGTTGCAGGTCGCGGCCGGCGAGGTCGCCGACGCCGAGCCGCTCCCCCGCGGCGGCCTCGCGGTCACGCTGGCCGACGGTACCCGTCACGAGGTCGGCTGGGTGGTCAACTGCACCGGCCCCGGCCACGACATCCGCCGGCTCAGCAACCCGCTGCTCGACGACCTGCTCCGCGACCGACCGGGAGGGGCCCTCGGCGAGGTGACCACCGCCGGCATGGGGTTCCGTACGACGGACGGCCGGCTGGCCGGCCGCGACCGCCGGTCGGCCGCGCCGGTCTGGGTGCTCGGCGCGCTGCGCCGCGGCGAGCTGTGGGAGACCACCGCCGTCCCCGAGATCCGGATCCAGGCGCGGGCCGTCGCGACGTCGGTCCTCGACGCCGTCGCTCCGCTCCCGCGGCGGCTCGAGGACGGCAGCCTGGTCGCCGGCCACCACCCGGTGGCGCGTCCGCGCGACCCGCTGGGCCTGCCGCTGTCGACGACCGCCGAAGCGGCGCAGGCGTTCAACGAGGGCCTCGAGCGGGTGCTGCGTCTGCAGTCCGGCGGCGAGGACCTGATCCGCCAGGCCACCGAGCTCGACCGCGACTTCGCCGTCGCCCACGCGGCGCTCGCGATGCTCGGCCACGAGTCGGGTGCCTCCTGCGACGTGACCACGTCCCTGGCCGCGGCCCGCGACGCGATCGGCCGCCGCGGCGACAGCCGCGAGGCCAGCTTCGTCGACGTCGTCGGCCGGCGGGTGGAGGAGCCACCCGCGCAGGGTGCCCGGGCGTTGATGGCCCACATCTCGTCGTACCCCCGCGACGTGCTGGCGGTCTCCGCCGCCGTCCCGACGATCGCGTTCTCCGGGGTCACCGACGTCCGCCAGGACGCGTGGCAGCTGGTCGAGGGGCTCGGCGCGACGTACGGCGACCACTGGTGGTACATCTCGCTGCTCGCGTTCACCCGCCAGGACCAGGGCCGGTTCGAGGAGGCCGGGCTACTGGCGGAGAGCGCGCTGTCGTGCGAGCCGTCGTCCGGCCACGCCGTGCACGCGCAGACCCACGTGCTCTACGAGACCGGTCAGCACGACCTCGGCCGCACCTGGCTCGACCACTGGGTCGCGGCGAGCGGCCGCGCGGCGAGCCACCGCGCCCACTTCTCCTGGCACGCGGCCTTGCACGAGCTCGCGCTCGGCGACATCGAGGCCGTGCGCCGCCGCTACTACTCCCAGCTCGCCCCGCCCACCGTGACCGGAGTCCGCTCGCTCGTCGACTCCGCGTCGCTGCTGTGGCGCTGGCGGCTCTGCGTCGCCGACTGGGACCCGGCCGCCACCGCTGCCGGCGCCGGTCCCACCTTCACCGGCGAGGGCTCGGTGCCGCCGGTCGGCCCGATCCTCGACTCGCTCGACAGCAGCCTGCTGGAACGGCCGCAGACACCGCTCATCGCGCTGCACGCCGCGGTCGCCCTCGCCGCCGACGGCCGCGCCCACGGCCTGGCCGGCCTCCAGGCCTACTGCCGCGCTTCCGACGACCCTCGGCTGCAGACGGTCGTCGCTCCGGTGACCGAGGCGTTCTTGCTGATGGAGGCGAGGGACTGGGACGGCGCCGCCCGCCTGCTCACCGAGGTCCAGCCACAGCTCGACACCGTCGGCGGCTCGGCGGCCCAGCGGGAGATCGTCGAGGAGGCGCTGCTGTTCTGCCTCGTCAGCAGCGGTGACACGACCGGCACCGCGAGCATCCTCGACAGCCGGATCCACCGGCGTCCCTCGCCGCTCGACCGGCGGCGGCGCGACGCGCTGCAGCACGTCGCCTTCACCAGCGACCTCGCCTGAGTCGCCCGAGTCGCCCGAGTCGCCTGAGGCGCCCGAGGCGCCCGAGGTGCCCGGTCGGGCTTGCCCGACCGACGAAGGTGGAGGCATGACGACGACCGAGAGCCAGCAGATCCGCCTGTCCTCCTACCCGGAGGGCATGCCGACGCACGACGACTTCGAGACCGTCGCCGTCGAGCTCCCCGACCCGGGCGAGGGCGAGGTGCTGCTCCGCACGATCTACCTGTCGCTCGATCCCTACATGCGCGGGCGGATGAGCACCGCGAAGTCCTACGCGGCACCGCTCGAGCTCGGTGACGTCGTGGTCGGCCAGACCGTCTGCGAGGTCGTCGCCAGCGCGTCGGACCGACGATCCGTCGGCGACATCGTGCTGGCCTACACGGGGTGGCAGACGCACGCCGTCGTCGACGCGCGCCACACCCGCCGCCTCGACCCGGCCGACGCGCCGATCTCGACCGCGCTCGGCGTGCTCGGCATGCCGGGCTTCACCGCCTACGCAGGTCTGCTCGAGATCGGCCGTCCGCAGCCCGGCGAGACCGTGGTCGTCGCGGCAGCCGCGGGACCCGTCGGCTCGGCCGTCGGCCAGATCGCCAGGATCAAGGGCGCCCGGGCCGTCGGGATCGCCGGCGGACCGGAGAAGTGCGAGCTCCTGCGCCGCTTCGGGTTCGACGCCGCGATCGACCACCGGTCCCCGTCGTTCGCCGACGACCTCGCGGCGGCCACGCCGGACGGCGTGGACGTCTACTTCGAGAACGTCGGCGGCCCGGTCGCCGCCGCCGTCGTCAAGCGGCTCAACAAGTTCGCGCGGATCCCGGTCTGCGGACTGGTGGCCGACTACAACGCGACCGCGGCACCGACCGGCATCGACCGGCTGCCCGGCTTCATGCGGCGGGTCCTGTCGTCCAGCCTCACCGTCCGGGGCTTCATCCAGGACGAGTTCCGACCGACCCACGAGGCCGCGTTCCACGAGGAGATGCCGCGCTGGGTGCGGGACGGGGCGGTGCAGTACGTCGAGGACGTCGTCGACGGGCTCGAGAACGCGATCGACGCGTTCCAGGGCCTGTTGACCGGGAAGAACCTCGGGAAGCTCCTCGTCCGCGTCGGCGAGGTCCCCACCACCTAGCCGCGGTCGTCGGCGAGGGCGTTCTCGGCGGCCTCCGTGATCACCTCGGCGACGACGCCCGGCTGGGTCAGGTAGAGCGCGTGGCTCGCCGCGACTGTCGTGATCTTCGCGCCCGCCCGCTGGGCCATGTGCTGCAGCATCGCCTGGTCGAAGGACTTGTCGTCGGTGGCGATCACTGCCCAGCTCGGCCGCTCGTGCCACGCGGCAGCGGTGACGGGCGTGTCGAAGACGGACATGTCGATGGGGACCTGCGAGTCGCGGAGGAAGGCGGCGTCCGCGTCGCTGGCATCGGCCGCGAAGCCGTCCTTGAACTTCTCGGCGCTGAGGAAGCCGAACCCGTCGTCGCCGACCTCGATGACGAAGTCGGGAGTCGGCGCGAAACCGTCGTACTGCTGCCCCGTGGTCTCGCCCGTGTCGGGCGCGAGCGCCGAGACGTAGACGAGTCCCGCCACGTTGGGGTGGAGACCGGCCTCGGTGATGACCGTGCCGCCCCACGAGTGACCGACGAGGACGGTCGGGCCGTCCTGTCGATCCAGGACCCGGACGGTGGCGGCGACGTCGTCGGCCAGCGAGGTCAGCGGATTCTGCACGATGCTCACGCGGTAGCCGCGCGCCGTCAGCTGGTCGTAGACGCCCCGCCAGCCGCCGCCGTCGGCGAAGGCTCCGTGCACCAGCACGATGTTGCGGACTCTCAGGTCGGTGTTCGTCATCTTCGACTCCTTCGTCAGGTCCCGGGTCAGCGACCCGCGATGTGGGGATGGAGTCGGCAATATATTGCATATAGCATCTTGCCTGCAAGAGCCGAATTGCCCGGCTTGACGAGATCGTCGATCGGGTGTGCAATATATTGCATGCCGATTCCTGACCGCCGCGTGCCGATCGACCGCCGACTGCTCCGCGAGGAGGTGTTCGGCCAGCTGCGCGACGCGATCGTCGACGGGACCCTCGCCCCGGGGGAACAGCTCAAGGACCTCGAGCTGGCGGACTGGCTCGGCGTCAGCCGGACGCCCGTCCGGGAAGCGCTGCTGAGGCTGGCGGAAGCCGGCCTGGTCGTCGCGACACCCGGCCGCTCGACCGTGGTCAGCAGCGTCGACCTGCGCGCCGTGCGCGAGGCCCGCGACGTCGTCGCCGCCCTGCACTCACTCGCCCTCCGCGAGGCGATCGACCGGCTGACCCGTGCGGACCTGCAGCGCATGCGCGAGGCCAACCGACGGTTCAAGCAGGCCCTGCGCGACGGCGACGTCGAGTCCGCACTCCGTGCCGACGACGACCTGCACGGGGTCCCGGTCGTCGTTGCCGGCAACACCGCCCTCACCTCGGTCCTCGAGCAGTTCACCCCCGTGCTGCGCCGTGCCGAGCGGCTGCGCTTCTCGACCCTGGACGGCCGGGCCTCCGTACGGCGTCACGACGACCTGATCCGGCTCTGCGAGGCCGGCGACGTCGACGAGGCGGCAGCCGTCGCCTTCGACACCTGGCACTCGCTTCCGGCGACCGACGCCGGCGACACCGACGACGCCACGACAACCGAGGACTGACCATGGCCATCAGCGACTTCGACCGCTACCCGCTCACCTTCGGCCCCAGTCCGGTGCACCCGCTGCCCCGGCTCACCGAGCACCTCGGCGGGGCGCAGCTCTGGATGAAGCGGGAGGACTGCAGCTCGGGCCTCGCGTACGGCGGCAACAAGACCCGCAAGCTCGAGTACATCGTCCCGGACGTGATCGCGCAGGGCGCGGACACCTTGGTGTCGATCGGTGGCTACCAGTCCAACCACACCCGCCAGGTCGCGGCGGTCGCCGCCAAGCTCGGGCTCCGGGCGGTGCTCGTGCAGGAGAAGTGGGTCGACTGGCCCGACCCGGTCAACGACCGCGTCGGCAACATCCTGCTGAGCCGGGTCATGGGCGCCGAGGTCCGGCTCGACCCCGCCGGGTTCGGCATCGGGTTCAAGGACTCGTGGAAGCAGGCGCTGGCCGACGTGGAGGCTGCCGGCGGGACGCCGTACGCGATCCCGGCAGGGGCCTCCGACCACCGCCTCGGCGGCCTCGGCTTCGCCAACTGGGCCTACGAGGTGGCAGAGCAGGAGCGAGAGCTGGGCGTCTTCTTCGACACGATCGTGGTCTGCTCTGTGACGGGCTCCACGCACGCCGGGATGATCGCCGGCTTCGCCGCGCTGGAGGACGCCGGCGGCCGCCCGCGCCGCGTGCTCGGCATCGATGCCAGCGCCAAGATCGCCGAGACCACCGAGCAGGTCGAGCGGATCGCACGCAACACGGCGGAGCTCATCGGGCTCGAGCGGCCGCTGCGCGACGACGAGGTGACGGTGCTCGAGGGGTGGGCAGGAGACCTCTACGGCATCCCGGTCGACTCGACGCTCGACGCGATCCGCCTCACCGGCCAGCTCGAGGGCGTCATCCTCGACCCGGTCTACGAGGGCAAGTCCATGGCCGGCCTCGTCGACCTCGTCACGCGCGGCGACATCTCCAAGGACTCCACCGTCCTCTACGCACACCTCGGCGGGCAGCCGGCACTCAACGCCTACAGCGCGCTGTTCACCCACACCCAGCGGCTGGAGACCTGATGACGGCCCTGCCCGTCGACGACCGCGCCGCGACGCTCGATGACGTCGCGCGACGCGTCCTCTGGCTCTCGACCCGCATCGTCGACGCGGCCAACCGGGAGCGCGAGACCGCCGACGGGGTGAAGGTCGGAGGCCACCAGGCCTCCAGCGCCTCGCTCGTGAGCGCGATGACCGCGCTCTGGTTCGCGCACCTCGGGCCGCACGACCGGGTCAGCGTCAAGCCGCACGCGAGCCCGGTCTTCCACGCCATCCAGTACCTGCTGGGCAATCTCGACCGTTCCTACCTCACGCGGCTGCGGGAGTACGGCGGGCTGCAGTCCTACCCGAGCCGCACCAAGGACCCCGACGGCGTCGACTTCTCCACCGGGTCGGTCGGCCTGGGCGCGGCTGCACCGCTGTTCGCCGCGGTCGCACGTCGCTACGTCGACGCGCACTTCGGCGAGCGCCCCGCCTCGCGCTTCATCGCACTGATGGGCGACGCCGAGCTGGACGAGGGCAACGTCTGGGAGGCCGTCGCCGACGACGCCACGACCGGGCTCGGCAACGTCATGTGGGTCGTCGACTTCAACCGGCAGTCACTGGACCGGGTCATCCCCGGCGTCCGGATCAAGCAGTGGCGTGCCCAGTTCGAGGCGGCGGGCTGGCACGTCGTCGAGGTGAAGTACGGTCCCCGGCTCGGGGCGGCCGCACAGGAGTGTCCCGAGATCCTTCGCTGGATCGACGACATGCCCAACGAGCGCTACCAGTCCCTGTTCGGACTTCCCCACGACGAGCTGCGCACGGCGTTCCTCCGCGGGGCGCCCGACTCCGTCGCGGACCATCTGCGCGGGCGCGACGACGCTGACGTCGCCCGCCTGGTCACCGACCTCGGTGGGCACGACATGACAGCGGTGCTCGACGCGTACGCCCAGTGCGACGCGGTGACCGACCGACCCAGCGTGGTCTTCGCCTACACGGTGAAGGGCTGGGGGCTGCCGATCGCCGGCGACCCGCGCAACCACTCGGCGCTCCTCACCGGCGACCAGGTGGATGCGCTCCGCGCCGGCCTGGGGCTGACAGCGCAGGACGAGTGGGACCGGCTCGACCCGGCGACGCCTGCAGGTCGGCTGGCGGAGGAGCGCGCCGCCGTCCTGGCGCGCCCGGGTCGTCCCCCGGCTCCGGCCGTCGACGTCCCGACCGCCACCGGGTTCCGCTCCGGCAAGCCGATCTCGACGCAGGAGGCGTTCGGTCGCGTGCTCGTGAACCTCTCCCGGGACGAGCAGGTCGCGCCGCTCCTCGTGACCACTGCGCCGGACGTCGCGACGTCGACCAACCTGGCCGGCTTCATCAACCGCACCGGCGTTTTCACCGCCGAGGACCGGCCCCGGTGGTCCCAGGACTCTGCGGTGAAGTGGCACGAGGGCCCGGCCGGACAGCACATCGAGCTCGGCATCTCGGAGATGAACCTGTTCCTGCTGCTGGGCCAGCTGGGTCTCACGTGGGACCTCTCCGACCAGCCGCTGCTCCCCGTCGGCACCCTGTACGACCCCTTCGTGCTGCGCGGGCTCGACGCGTTCCTCTACTCGGTCTACTCCGGCGCGCGGTTCGTCGTCGCCGGGACGCCGTCCGGCATCACGCTCGCGCCCGAGGGCGGCGCGCATCAGTCGACGCTCACCGCCTCGGTCGGCATCGAGCTTCCGCACGTCACCCTCCTCGAGCCGGCGTACGGCGTCGCGCTGGACTGGCTGCTGTGCGACGCGCTCCGGCGGGTGGCCGCGGCCGAGGAGGGCTCGTACTACTTCCGCCTCACCACCCGGCCGCTCGACCAGCAGCCGTTCGAGGCGGCGAGGAGACGACTCGGTGACGCGCTGCTGCGCCGCCAGGTCGTCTCGGGCGCCTACCGGTTGCACGAGGCCGAGCCCGGCGACGGCCCGACCGTCCAGATCGCCGCCTGCGGCGCGCTCGTGCCTGAGGCACTGGCCGCAGCGGCCGAGCTCGCGGAGGAGGGGGTGCGGGCCCACGTCGTCGACGTGACCTCGGCCGACCGGCTGTACGCCGCTTGGCAGCGGACGCTGCGGCAGGGCATCCGCACGGCGACGACGCCGTCACAGGCCGGCACGTTGGTCCAGGCGTTCGCCCCCGGGGTCCCGGTCGTGACCGTGCACGACGCGGCCTCACACGCGCTGTCCTGGCTGGGATCGGCCCTCGGCGTGCCCTGCGTCCCGCTCGGCGTCGACGCCTTCGGCCAGTCCGGCTCCGTCGGGGACCTCTACCGGGTCCACGACCTCGAGCCCGGGGCGGTCGTCAACGGCGCGCTGGCCGCACTGGCCCTGCAGGTGTCGTGAGCGGAGGGACAGCCGTCGGAACGACAGGAGCACCCCCGACCGGA
This sequence comes from Nocardioides silvaticus, assembly GCF_003160695.1. Lineage (GTDB taxonomy): Bacteria > Actinomycetota > Actinomycetes > Propionibacteriales > Nocardioidaceae > Nocardioides > Nocardioides silvaticus. The sequence continues at coordinate 83,836 of NZ_QGDD01000011.1, read as the reverse complement.
TTCGAACCGGCGCTACCGCCGTGAAAGGGCGGGGTCCTGGGCCGCTAGACGACGGGGGCCCGCCGCGTCGGACCAGGCCGGCGCAGCGCGGACAGCATAGTCGCGGGGATACCCGCGGGACCTAACGGGCGTCGAGGAGCGGCTCGAGGTAGAGCCACTTCCAGGAGTCCTCGCCCAGCGAGGGCATGGCCACCTCGGCTCGGCGGGACGTGGTGGCCGGGGCACCCCAGGCGACCTCGCCGGTCGCGACGTCGAACGAGCCGAGCACGTCCTCGGAGTCGTCCGGGACACCGTCGAGGTCGGGCGTGACGCGCGGCAGGTTCTGGGCGCCGCGCGGGGTGCTCTTGGTCGGCGGCTCGGTGCACTTCACGTCGAGCGGGAGGTCGCGGTCCTCGACGTTGGAGGGGCTGCGCTTCTCGGTAACCTCGTAGCCGCCGCGGCAGGGCGTCGTCGTACCCAGGGCGAGACCGATGTGGGACTCGTACTGCCCGTTGGTGGAGTTCTTCGCGATGACGGTGAACGAGCCCTCGAGGAGCATCGGGTACCAGATGAAGATGTGGCGGAGGCCGTCGATGTTGGACACCACCACCTCGCCGGTGGTGATGACGTTGCGGAGCAGGTCGGAGACCTCGGCCTCGTTCTGCTCCAGGAAGGTCCGCAGCTGGTTGGCGGTGAAGGAGCCGCTGTCGATGACCTTGCGCAGGTCCTCGTCCGCGCCGGCCAGCGAGGTGGAGAAGGTGCGGAGCTCGCGCGCGAAGGTGCGCAGGGAGCTCTGGGTGTCGATCTGACCCTTCAGGACGGTGTTGGCGTCCTCGATCAGCGCGGTGGTGACCTCGAAGTTGGCGTCGGCCGTCTCGATGAAGGAGTTCCCGGTGTCGATGATCCGCTGGAGGTCCTCGCCGGTGCCCGCGAACGCCGTACCCAGCTCGTCGACGGTGGTCCGCAGCGCGTCCTGGTCGACGCTGCCGACCGTGCGGGCGAGGTCGGCCAGCAGCTTCTCGGTCGCGATCGGGGTCGCGACGTCGGTGATCTCCGAGCCGTCCTCGAGGTAAGGGCCGTCGTCGACCTGCGGCTGGAGCTCGACGTACTGCTCGCCGACCGCGGACCGGTTGCCGACCAGCGCCCGGGTGTCGGCGGGGATCTTGTCCCACTCGTCGTCGATCTCGAGGTGGACGTCGACGCCGTCGCGGGTGAGCTCGAGCTTGCTGACCTTGCCGATGCCCACGCCCCGGTAGGTCACCTCGCCGCCGGCGAAGATGCCGCCGGACTCGGGGTAGTGCGCCACGACCGTGTAGCTCTGGTCCCAGATCATCCGGTCGAGCTCCGCGTAGCGGGCCCCCGTGTAGGTGACGCCGAGCAACGTGATCACTGCGAAGACCAGCAGCTGGACCTTGGTTCGACGGGTGATCACGAGGGTAAAGCCTCCCACGAGGTCGCTTGACCCACATCGTGGGGACCGTCACGTTGCCGGCGTACGCCGCCGCTTTCGTCGGACGGCTGCACCTCCGGTATGGTGTGCCACTGCTCGGGCAGGTAGCTCAGTTGGTACGAGCGTCCGCCTGAAAAGTGGAAGGTCGGCGGTTCGACCCCGCCCCTGCCCACCGAGTGCAGTCCCCCGGAGGTCCGCCTCCGGGGGATCCTGCATTTCAGCCCGGGTACCGGGCCGGGCGATGCAGACCTTCCTCCCCTACCCCGACTTCGAGCGGTCCGCCCGCGCCCTGGACGCCAAGCGCCTCGGCAAGCAGCGGGTCGAGACGCTCCAGGTCGTCCGCGCCCTGACCCGCCCCGACTACGGCTGGGCGAACCACCCGGCGACGTTGATGTGGAAGGGGTTCGAGGAGGCGCTCGGTCGCTACGGCTTCGTCTGCTGCGCGGTCTGGTGCGAGCTCGGCTTCGGCGACACCTGCGCTGCGACCATGACCGACGACCTGCGGGCCGCCGGAATCGGCAGCGTGCGGACGCAGGAGGAGCTCGCCGCTGCGGGGGCGCTCCCGCCCTGGCTCGGCGACCCCGACCTGCACCGCAGCCACCAGTCCGCGCTCGTCCGCAAGGATCCCGGCCACTACGGCCCGCTCTTCCCCGGCGTCCCGGACGACCTCCCGTACGTGTGGCCGGTGCGCTCGGAGGCAGCCGTCGCCGCCGAGCTGAAGAAGGCGGAGAACGCCGAGCGGCGTCGGGTGCGCGCACTCGAGCGGCGGGCCGAGGAGATCGAGCGCCAGCGGCGCCGGCGCAGCCGGGCGGCCAAGAAGGCCTGGGCGACCCGGCGGCGCAACGCCGCGGGCTCCTAGCCGCACCGGCTAGGCGGGACCGCCGCCGGGGGCGACCACGCCGTGGTCCGCGTCGTACGTCGTGCCGGTGAGCTTTGCCTTCGCGAAGCTGATCAACGAGGCGACCTTGCCGCCCGGGGTGTCCCAGTACTCGCCGCGCTCGATGTCGACGCGGACCAGGGTGGCGTTGGGGTCCTCCGGGCCCTCGGGCATCCACGCCTCGGCGAAGGTGTTCCAGAGCTCCTCGAGCTTCGGCTGGTCGTCGACGACCCGGGCGGTGCCGGTCAACGAGACCCAGGCGTCGCGCGAGCTGAAGGTGACCACCGCCCGGGGGTTCTCCTCCAGCGCGCTCACGTGCTGGGTGTCGCGTGCGGTGATGAACCACATCTCCGCGCCGGGGGCCACCTGCTGCCGCGCCATGGGCACGGCGCGCGGTCCGTCGGGACCGAACGTGGTGAACATGCCGATCGGCATGTCCTCCATCACCTCGGTGAGCTTCTGCAGGTCCGGGTCCTGGGTCATCCGGCACTCCTGTCGTCTGGGGACGTCGACTTCGTGAGGAAGGGCGTTACCCGCTGCCCCACGGCTCACCCGACCGGTCCCGGCAGGCGTTTCCTGCTGCGGCACCTGCTGCAACTTCGCTGACGCGGGACCGGCGGTTCGCCCACAATGTCCGCGTGCCCGACCAAAGAGCCTTCCTCGGACCTGCCCTCGCCCTGCTGCTCGCGCTGAGCGTCGCCGGCTGCACCGGTGACGACGGCGGCGGCGGTGGCGGCGCCGCCGGTGCGGAGGACGTCGTCGAGACAGTCGTCGAGGCCCGCACCACCGGCGACTGCGACGGCTACGAGGACTACTTCGTCGACGGAGACCCCGTCGGCTCCTGCGAGGAGGGCGACGTCGACCCGGTGGTCGGCGGCGGCCCGGAGGTCCGCGAGGCCGAGGTCGAGGGCGACAGCGCCACCGTGGAGGTCGTCGACCACTACGACTGCTCGAGCTGGGACGAGGACGACGTGGAGTACGTCGACGTCTACTCGCTCGTCGAGGAGGACGGCGAGTGGCTGGTCGAGGACATCGAGTTCTCCGAGACGACGAGCGACGACTGCTTCACCTGAGCCGCGGGCCTCAGTCGCCGCCAGCCTCGGGCAGGTCACCCTCCATCTCGTCGCTGGGCGCCCCCTCCTCGGCGGTCTCCGGCGGCCCCTCGGTCTGCGCCTCGGGCTCGTCGGTGGCGGCCATGATCGAGCTGATCTCCTCGGCGTCGACGTCGGACGGGTAGCCCCAGCCCGGCTCGTAGCCGTAGACCTCGTCGAGCAACCGGCCGTCGGCGAGGTTGTCCACCACCTCCACCGCCCGCGGGCCGATGAGGGCCGGGTGCGGCACGCCGCAGGTCTCGGAGACCTTGAGCAGGTCGCGGCGCAGCGAGCGCACGTAGTTGGCGACCCGCTCGCCCTTCGCGACCGGGTCGAGGCCACGGACCAGCCACGGGTGCTGGGTGGCGACGCCGGTCGGGCAGCCGCCGGTGTGGCACTTCTGGGCCTGGATGCAGCCGACGGCGAGCATCGCCTCGCGGCCGACGTTGACCATGTCGGCCCCGAGTGCGAACGCGACGATCGCGTTGTCCGGCAGGCCGAGCTTGCCGGCCCCGATGAACGTGACGTCCTCGTGGAGCCCGCGACGCGCGAACTCGGCGTACACCCGCGCGAAGCCGAGGCGGAACGGCAGCGACACCGCGTCGGTGAAGATCAGCGGCGAGGCTCCCGTGCCACCCTCGCCGCCGTCGATCGTGACGAAGTCGACCCCGCGGTCGGTGGTCGCCATCAGCTCGGTCAGCCGCTCCCAGAAGCCCATGTCGCCGACCGCGGACTTGATCCCGACCGGCAGCCCGGTCTCCGCCGCGAGCAGCTCGACGAAGTCCAGCAGTCCGTCGGCGTCGTCGAAGACGGCGTGCCGGGACGGGCTGAGCACGTCCTTGCCGAGCGGCACGCCGCGGGTCTCCGCGATCTCCTCGGACACCTTGGCGGCCGGCAGCACGCCCCCGAGGCCGGGCTTCGCGCCCTGGCTGAGCTTGATCTCCAGCGCCCGCACGGGTGCGCTCGCGATCGTCTCCTTCAGCCGCGGGAGGCTGAACCGGCCCTCCTCGTCGCGGCAGCCGAAGTACGCCGTACCGATCTGGAAGATCAGGTCCCCGCCCCGGCGGTGGTACGGCGACACCGCACCCTCGCCGGTGTTGTGGAGGCAGCCGACCTCGGCCGCGCCCCGGTTCAGTGCCTCGATCGCGCGGCCGGACAGCGAGCCGAAGCTCATCGCCGAGATGTTGACGACCGAACCCGGACGGAACGCGTGCCGCCGCCCGCGCGGACCGCCCAGCACCTTCGCCGACGGGAGCCGGGCCTGCTGGCCGACCGCGCCGTGGGTGGGGTACTCGTTGCCGAACGTGCGGTGGTGGACGATCACGTTGCCGGCGGAGTGCTCGAAGTCGTTGTCGGTGCCGAACCCGAAGTAGTTGTTCTGGAGCTTCGACGAGGCGTAGACCCACCGCCGCTGGTCCCGGCTGAACGGCCGCTCCTCGTCGTTGCTCGCGACGATGTACTGCCGCAGCTCCGGGCCGATCGCCTCGAGGAGGAAGCGGGCGTGCCCGAGCACCGGGAAGTTCCGCAGGATCGCGTGGTCGCGCTGGGTCAGGTCGCGGGCCGCGACGGCCCCGATCGCGGCCAACGGGGCGAGCAACAGGGACTTCTTCTTCATCGTGCGGCGGTACCCAGCCGGGCCGCCTCCACCGCCGACCAGCACCCTTGCGTATTGGTAACCAATGAGTTACTAATAGTCCATGGACTCCTTCGCCGCGCTCGCGGACCCGGTCCGCCGGGCGCTCCTCCGCCGGCTCGCCGAGGGCCCCGCCCGGGTGGTCGACCTCGCCGCCGAGCACCCGATCAGCAGACCCGCGGTGAGCAAGCACCTGCGCGTGCTCGGCGAGGCCGGCCTGGTCTCGGCCGCCGACCAGGGCCGCGAGCGGCACTACCGGCTCGACCGGACCGGGCTCGAGCCGCTCACCGCGTTCCTCGGCGAGCTCGCCGCGCCCGCTCCACCCGTCCCCGAGCGCGCGCTCGACGGCCTCGAGCTCGAGGTCCGCCGCACCGGCCGCGACCGCCGCGCCACCGCCCGCAGCACCGACCACATCAACGACGAGGAGACCGCATGACCACCACCCCCACCCCGACCGGACGTCGCGAGCACCGCGACGGCCGCAGCTACGTCGTGCTCACCCGCACCTTCCGCGCACCGGCGGAGGACGTCTGGGCCGCGGTCACCGAGCCCGACCGGCTCGCCCGCTGGATCGGCACCTGGACCGGCGACCCGCGGACCGGATCGGTGGAGTTCCGGATGCTGTTCGAGGGCGAGCAGCCGGCGGAGACGTTCGCGATCGACGCCTGCGAGCCGCCGTACCGGCTCCGCGTCACCACCACCTCGCCGACCGCGGACGGCGGCGAGGAGAGCTGGCGGCTGGCCCTCGACCTGACGGAGGAGGACGGCACCACCACGCTGACGTTCGCCCAGGACGTGCCCGACCCGGCGGTGGCCGACAGCGTCGGTCCGGGCTGGGAGTACTACCTGGACCGGATGGTCGCGGCCGAGACCGGCGGGGACCCGGACAGCGTGCTGTTCGACGACTACTTCCCGGCCCTCCGGCCGCACTACCGCGCCGCCTTCGGCCTGCCCGACCAGCCGGCGGACGGTTCTTCTGGTTGAGTTGATGTCCGGCGGTCACATTGGGACCGTCCCAGGACGTTGCCTCGGTGCGGGAGCGTCGTTGAAGGTGAAGTAGCTCGCCTGACAGGAGGCACACCGTGCGAGACGAGGTGACGATCTACTTCGCGCTCATGTTGGGTTTCTCGATAGGCATGACCGCCTGGAGGCTCGCCGCCGCGCGTGTGAAGGTTCGGACCCAGGTCGACGTCGTACTCGGCGCGTGCCTCGTGGTGTCCGCCTACTTCTTCATGATGACAGCGCCGGCGTCCTGGCTCGCGTGACTCCCCTCGCTTCCGGCCAGGTGTCGCCTCACACGTGGCCGGCGAGCTGCCCCATCCGCGCCTCGAGGGCCGCGAGGTAGGCGTCGCGCTGCTTCGGCTTGATCGTGCTCCCCGGGGAGAGGTGGCTGCAGACCGGGAGCACGTCGATGGAGAGCTTCGCTCCGCCCGCCAGCGCCCGGAGCTCGTCGAGCCGGTCGCCGAAGGGCGTGCCGCTGCCCGGCGAGTACGACCGCACGACCGCGTCGACGTCGTCGGGGTAGAGGTCGACCTTGGTCACCACGACGACCAGCCACGTGGGCTTGGCGCGCCGCACCGCCATCGACGCGATCCGGTGGGCGGTGACCGTCCAGTCCTCGAGCTCGCGGGCCAGCTGCTCCTCGCGGTCCGCCTCGACGGCCCCGGTCGTGCCGGCCGTACGGCGCCCCGTCGCACAGCCGTTGGCGACCACGTGCAGCACCCCGTCGACGGGGTCGTCGTGGAAGACCTCGTCGAGCGCACCGAGCCGGGTCGCGGCGTTCTCGCCGGGAACGACCCGGAACCGGAAGCCGCGCAGGCGCGGGTCGCGTCGTACCCGCCGCTCCATGACTGCCGACCCCGCCTCGGGCACGCCCTCGGCCCGAGGCCGGCCGCTGAGGTGCTCGACCAACTCGCTCTTGCCGACGCCGGTCATCCCGGTGACCGCCACCGTCGGGTAGCGGTGCTGGAACACGCCGGTCAGCCGGTCGCGGCCGCGTCCGATCGCGGCCGGCACGGCGCGCAGCCCGCTGCGCCGCTGTCGGGGGTCGGTCATGCGCCCGAAGGTACCCGAGGCCCCCCGGTTGCACTTCGCGCTGCGCGGTACCACTCTTTCATTGCCGATCCTTGGAGGCCGTCATGCGGAGAACGTCCACGTCCCTCGTCGCGCTGGTCCTAGCGGCGACGTTCACCGTCGCAGGGACCGAGCCCGGTCCAGCCGGCGCCCAGCCCGCGAGCGGGGCTGCCACGGTCTCCCCGGACCGGACGAGCACCGCCGAACGCCAGGTGCCCCGACGGGTGTCGCTGACCAAGACCAGGGCGGGCTACTACTACTCGGCCTGGGGCTCCCACAACCGGGTGACGGTGACCCTCGTGGAGGGCGGCCTCAAGTTCCGTGACCCGAGGCCCACCGGCTGGGACCGGTTGGCCCGCGCCTGCACGCGCCAGCGGGTCGACCGGGGCGTCTCCGCGATCTGCCCGGTGCCGGCGGGCGTCAGCCCCGCGAACCCGTTGCTGCTGAAGCTGGAGATGCGGCTCGGCAACGACTACGTCAACACGAGCGCGCTCGGCCCGGAGTTCAAGGCCGAGGTCCTCGCCGACGCGGGCCGCGAGGTGATCCGCCTCGGCGCCGGCGACGACTGGGTCAACGGCTACCTGGGCACCGAGCGGGTCTGGGCTGGTGGCGGCAACGACTTCGTCCGCGGCGGGGAGGGCGATGACGTCCTGCACGGCGAGGACGGCAACGACGAGCTGGTCGGCCTCGAGGGCTCCGACGTGCTGTACGGCGGCCAGGGCCGCGACCAGCTCAAGTGCGGCGACGGCAGCGACGCCGGAGAGAGCGATCCCGCCGACGCCGTGCGGGCCGGGTGCGAGCGCGTGCCACCGGCCTGACCCTCAGGTCATCGCCCCCACGTCCTCGGGCGCCAGTCCGGGGAACAGCCGGGCGCGGCTGCCGCTGATCGCGGGGAACCGGTGGGACATGACCTCCCACAGCACGCTGCGGTAGTCCTGGCGCATCGCCAGGTCGCCGTCCTCGAGGTCGGCGTCGGCCAGGCCGGGCCAGGCGCCGTGCACCTTGCCGCCGGCGACCCCGGCGCCGAGGAGCAGCATCGCGTTGCCGTAGCCGTGGTCGACGCCGCCGTCGCCGTTCTCCTCCAGCCGGCGGCCGAACTCGCTGATGGTGACGACAGTGACCCGGGACGCGGCAGGTCCCAGGTCGGCGAAGAACGCCTTCAGCGCCGCCGCGAAGTGGGCGAGGTGGTCGTGCATCCAGCCGCCGTCGACACCGCCGACGCCCTCGTGCATGTCCCAGTCGCCGTAGTCGACCGCGACGACACGGGTGCCGACGTCGGCGCGGATCAGTGCGGCGGTGTTCGCGAGCACCTGGGCCAGCGGCCCTTCCGGGTAGGCGCCGAGGTGCACCGCGTTCGCCGCGTCGTCGACGAGCGGCGCGAGCGCCGTGGTCGACGCGAGCGCGAGGCGGAGGCCGTCGCCGAGGGCCGACTGGTCCTGCTGCCACATGGTGTCGAGCGAGCCGCGCCGGACGGCCTGGCGGGCGCCGAGGTCGGGGACGGCGAAGTCGGAGACCTGGTAGGCGCTGAGCGCCGGCGCCGGCCCGATCATCGAGGTCGGCAGCAGGGTCGAGCCGAGCGTGACGGCGTCCTGCGGCGCCGCCGCGGGATCCAGCCCGATCATCCGGTTGATCCAGCCGACCCGCGCGGTGGAGCCGGGGTCGGCGTCCTCCATCTCCTCCATCGCCTCGAAGTGGCTGCGGTTGGGTGCCGGCAGGCCGACGGCGTGCACGGCGCCGAACGAGCCCGCGTTCCACATCGGCAGCAGCGCGCCCAGCGCCGGGTGCAGCCCGAACCGCTGGTCGGCGCCGAGCAGCGTGCGCTCGGGCACGACGATGTTGGGGCGGTACGACGCCAGCCGGTCGTGGTCGGCGCCGCGCGGCACGACGATCGAGAGGCCGTCCGCCCCGCCCCGCAGGCTCAGCACGACCACCACGTTGCCGCCCGGCGTGCCGCCGTAGGCCACCTGCAGGTAGGCGTCGCCGACCAGTTGTGCGCCCACCAGCGCACCGGCGCCGGCGGCCGTCGTACCGAGGAACCGACGGCGGCTCAGCCGGGCTCTGCTGAAGTCGGGACATCCGCAGGCGCGGGTCGGGGACTCGGTGGTCATGGGTGGCTCCCGGGCTAGCGGTGCAGGTGGACGGGCGAGTCGAGCAGGGAGGAGAGGATGCCGCGCAGCGTCCAGTACTCCAGCGCCTCGTCCTTGGTCAGTCGGGTCGCCAGCGACTTGCCGAGCAGCTCGGCGATGCCGTCGCGGGTCGCGGCCGGCGGTGTCTGCCCGAGCACCCGGAGGCCGACGTGGTCGACGACCTTGCCGAGGGTGGCCGGCATGGTCGGCAGCAGCGAGGCCTGCTTCGGGAACCGGGCCTCCTCCGTCGGCCACCAGCGGGCAGCTAGGTCGCGGTGGATGGCGAAGCCGGTGAGCAGCCGCCCGGCGCTCGACCACGAGCGGTCGTCCTCGGGATAGCCGTCCGGCGTCGCCCACTCGTACGGCGGCTGCCCCGCCTCGCTGTACTGCCAGTACATGGCGTTGGCGAAGGAGCCGTCGCTCCGGGGCGCCTGTAGCCGGATGCCGAGCGCGCGCACCGTCGCGACGTAGTCCTCGGTGGGCGTGCGGACCTTCTGACCCGCGCCGGCTGCGAAGTCGGGATGGTCGACGAGCGCGCGCAGCGTCGGCTTGATGGCGGTTCCGTTGTCCCGGTAGGCCTGGGCGACCGCCGCGACGATCGCGGGCGAGGGCTGGTCGGAGACGAACTTCACGCACAGCCGGCGCGCGATCCGCTCGGCGGTCGCCGGGTGCCGCGCGAGGTAGGACAGCAACGCCGTCGTCGCCGCGCGGCCGTCGGCCGCGTCGTTGGCGTGGTGGAAGCCGAGGATCCGCACCGGCTGGGTGTCGTGCCAGGACTTGTCGTAGAACGCCCGGAACTCCGGGTGCCACACGTCGACGCGGTAGCCGGTCAGCATCCGGGCCGAGGCCTTGACGTGCTCCTCGGTGTAGCCGCCGTCGACGCCGACGGTGTGCAGCTCGAGCAGCTCGCGACCAAGGTTCTCGTTGGGCGAGTCCTTCGAGGAACCGGCGTTGTCGAGGTAGAGGCCCATCGCCGGGTGGGTGATCGCCGCCTGGAGCAGCTGCTCGAACGAGGTCAGCGCGTGCGCACGGATCACGCGGTCGTAGTCGGTCCGCCAGTACATCGCCTCGTCGTGGAAGAGCGCGACGTTGAGGAGGTTCGACCAGAAGTCGACCATGACCTCCTGGACCTGGCGGTTGCTGGCGATCCGGCGCGCCACCGTCCACCGGCTGAGGTCGGTCGCGACCTCCCACGCGCCGATCCGGCCGTCCCGGTCGGCCTGGAAGACCTGCTTCGGCGTCATCCGCAGCCGGGGGAACCAGGAGTCGACATCGGCGCCGGGGGCGTCGGCGACGCGGCCGGGCCGCAGCTGCTGCTCGAACCAGGCGCGAGCGCCGCCGACCCGCTTCACCTGCTTCGCCAGCGCCGGGGTGAGCCCGCCGCTGAACCGCCTCACCAGGTGCCGGCCGGCCGCGTCCAGGACGACCGGGCGCGCGGCACCGGCCGGCTCGTCGTACGTGGCGACCGGCCGGCCGCGACGGCGCGGCGGGCCGGAGCGGGACTGCGCGACGGTCACGAGAGGTCTCCAGAGGTCGAGGCCGGAGGCCCCACCGTAGGCAGTGGCCGCGTCGTACGGGCAGGGCCGCGCGGTCTCGCTCGCTGGTCCGAAGTGACTAGACGGAAGCCGGTAAATCGCAGGTGTACCTCGGATGAACGACGTAAAATTTCACCTTGTGCTGAAGATCCCCCTGCTCCGAGCGCTCTGGCTCGTCGCCGGCCTCATGCTGCTCGGGCACGTGGTGGTCCTCTACCTGTACGTCGAGCACGGGGTGAGCCGCGACTGGGGCATCCCGCGCCACTTCGACCTCAACGCCGAAGCCAACCTCGCGGCCTGGTTCCAGGCGCTGCCGCTCCTCCTCGCCTCGCTGGTGACGCTCGGGCTCGCGATGCACTACCGCGCTCAGCGCGCGCCGCTCGCCGGCCGCTGGGGCGTGCTGTCGGGCCTGTTCCTGCTGATGTCGGTCGACGAGCTCGCCCAGCTGCACGACCTCTTCACCGGCCCGCTGCGGCGCCGGCTCGACCTCGACTTCGGCATCCTCTACTTCACCTGGCTGCTGCCGGCTGTGGTCTTCCTCGCCTTCGCCGCCTGGTACTTCCTCCCGCTCGTCCGCTCGCTGCCCCGGACGATCTCGCTGCGCCTGGTCGTCTCGATGGTCGTCTACTTCGGCGGCGCCGTCGTGGTCGAGATGCTGAGCGGGGTCGTCGCCGAGAGCGGCCGGCGGTCCACGCCGTACCTCATCGTCCAGACGTTCGAGGAGACCTGCGAGATCGTGGGCCTGCTGCTGGCGCTGGGCACCCTGGTGCGGATGCTGCACCTGGTCCAGCCGCGGATGGCCATCGAGCTGCTGGGGCCGAGCGGCACGTTCGCGATCGCTCCCGCAGAGCGCCGTCCGGGCGCCTCGGGCGACGGGACGGCCACGCGAGGACCGGCTGCCGAGCGGCTACCCTGACCCGCATGGCGGCCGACCGGGACCAGATCCTCGAGACCATCCAGCGCTACGTCGACCTGGTCGGCAAGGGAGCCGCGGACGAGATCCTCGCCCTCTACGCCGACGGAGCAACCGTCGAGGACCCTGTCGGCAGCGAGGTGCGGACGACTCCGGAGTCGATCCGCGAGTTCTACGCCTCGATCGAGCCGCTGGAGCAGGAGAGCCGGCTGGTCTCCGCGCGCATCGCGGACGGACAGGCCGCCTTCCTCTTCGAGCTGGTCACCCGGGTCGGCGACCAGACCTACACGCTCGCGCCCATCGACGTGATGACGTTCGACGACGACGCCCGGATCACCAGCATGCGGGCGTTCTGGAGCAACGACGACATGCAGGTCGGCTGATCCCCCGCTGACACCGGCTGACACCGCCCACACGCGGGCTCACCGTTCCCCCGCTCGGGGTCCTATCGTTGGTCCTACCGGCGCGCACCACCCGCGCGCGCCGGTCACGACGCGCCACACCACCCCCGTGGCTCAACAGAAAGTGGACCCCACCCATGTCCGAGCACAGCACTGCCGTCGACCACCTCGAGCACGACCTCGAGCACGAGCAGGTCGTCTTCGCCAACGATCCCGCCAGCGGCCTCCGGGCGATCATCGCGATCCACTCCACGGCCCTCGGGCCCTCCCTCGGCGGCACCCGCTTCTACCCGTACACCTCGACCGCCGCCGCGCTGACCGACGTGCTCGCGCTCTCCCGCGGGATGTCCTACAAGGCCGCGGTCACCGGCCTCGACCTCGGCGGCGGCAAGGCCGTCATCATCGGCGACCCGGCAGCCCTGAAGACCGAGGCCCTGCTGCGTGCCTACGGCCGGTTCGTCGAGTCGCTGGCCGGCCGCTACATCACCGCGTGTGACGTGGGCACCTACAGCGAGGACATGGACGTCGTCGCCCGCGAGTCCGCGCACGTCACCGGACGCACCGAGGCGCACGGTGGTGCGGGCGACAGCAGCGTGCTGACGGCGTACGGCGTCTTCTGCGGCCTGCGTGCCGCCGCCGAGTCGGTCTGGGGCGACGCCGACCCCGCCGCGGTGCTCGCCGGCCGCACCGTCGGCGTCGCGGGCGTGGGCAAGGTCGGGCGGCACCTGGTGGGCCACCTGGTCGAGGTCGGTGCCGAGGTCGTCGTCACCGACGTCTCCGCTGCCGCGGTCGACCGCGTGCGCGACGAGCACCCGACCGTGCGCGTGGTGGAGTCGAGCGAGGCCCTGGTCGCCTCCGAGCTCGACGTCTACGCCCCGTGCGCGCTCGGCGGCGCGCTTACCGACGAGGTCGTCGCGACCCTGAGCGCCCGCATCGTGTGCGGCGCCGCCAACAACCAGCTGGCCCACCCCGGCGTCGAGAAGCTGGTCGAGGACCGCGGGATCGTCTACGCGCCGGACTACGTCGTCAACGCCGGTGGGCTGGTCCAGGTCGCCGACGAGCTCGAGGGGTTCAGCTTCGAGCGCGCCAGGACCCGGGCCGCGCGGATCTACGAGACGACCCGCAACGTGCTCGAGCGCGCGCGCACCGAGGGTGTGCCGACCGCGACCGCCGCCGACCGGGTGGCCGAGCAGCGGATGCGCGAGATCGGCCGACGCGCCATCTGGCTGCCCTGAGGGAAGGTCACAACGTCAGCGTGGCGCTCCGAAGGTGCGTCACGCTGGCGGCGGGACCGTCAGTCTCGAGGGGTGTAGTCAGACCACTCGTCGAGATCCTCGACGGGGTCCGGCGACGAGTCGGCCTCGCCATGGAGCTCTCGCGCCAGGGCACTGAGGTCAGTCTCGTGAGTGCGGTACTTGAGGTCGCGCGCGACCTTCGTCTGCTTGGCTTTCGCTCGGCCGCGGCCCATAGGGTCCAGCCCCCTCGCACACTTGGCCGGGACGACCAGGCGTCCCGGACTGCTGATAGCTAGTCTCGTGGGGTCAACGCTACCTGCTCGGTGGCTGTTCCTGCACACCGGAATCGAGTTCTGGTGGGAACTGTCCGCCAAATCACCTTGGCGGTCACCAGTCGCGGTGCTGCCCGACGAGTTCGACGGTGCCCTGCTGCTGGGGGTCGACGTCCACCTGGCCGGCCACCCAGGAGACGATCCCGAGCTCGGCCAGCCGGGCCAGGGCGTCGTCCACGGAGTCGGGGTGGGTCAGGGCGACCATGCCGACCCCGCAGTTGAGCGTGGCCTCCAGGTCGGGCTGGCTGACGTCGCCGAGCTGCCGCACCAGGTCGAAGACCGGGGCCGGCTGCCAGGTGGACCGGTCGAGGGTCGCGCGGAGCTCCACGGGCATCACCCGGGCCAGGTTGGTGGCCAGTCCGCCACCGGTGACATGGGCCATCGCGTGGGTCCGGGTCTCGCGCGCGAGCGCCAGCCCGGCCTTGGTGTAGATGCGGGTCGGCTCGAGCAGCTCCTCCCCCAGCGTGCGGCCGAGCTCGTCGACGTGGCGGTCGACCGACCAGCCGGCCTGGGTGAAGAACACGTGCCGGGCCAACGAGTACCCGTTGGAGTGCAGGCCGCTGGAGGCCATCGCGATCACCACGTCGCCGGGGCGCACCCGACCGGGGCCGAGCAGCGCGTCGGCCTCGACCACGCCGGTGGTGGCGCCCGCGACGTCGTACTCGTCGGGGGCGAGGAGCCCCGGGTGCTCGGCGGTCTCGCCGCCGACCAGCGCGCAGCCGGCCTCGACGCATGCCTCGGCGATGCCCTTGACGATGGCGGCGATCCGCTCGGGCACGACCTTGCCGGTCGCGATGTAGTCGGTCATGAACAACGGTTCGGCACCGCACACGACGAGGTCGTCGACGACCATGCCGACCAGGTCGAAGCCGATGGTGTCGTGCTTGTCCATCATCTGTGCCACGGCGACCTTGGTGCCGACGCCGTCGGTGGAGGTCGCCAGCAGCGGTCGCTTGTACGACGTCAGCGCGCTCGCGTCGAACAAGCCCGCGAACCCGCCGAGCCCGCCCACCATCTCCGGGCGCCGGGCCTTCTCGACCCACGTCTTCATCAGGTCGACGGCCTTGTCGGCCGCATGGATGTCGACGCCCGCCTGGGCGTAGGCGTTCGGCTGCTCGGCGGTCACCGGTCTCCTAGGGGTTGTTGAGGACAGGCAGCGCCCGGCCCATCGTCGGGGACTGCAGGCTGACCTCGAGGAGGTGCTTGCCGAGGAGGCTCTCGTCGGGCAGCGGGATCGGGTAGTCGCCGGTGAAGCAGGCGGTGCACAGGCTCGTCTGCGGCTGCCCGGTCGCCGCGACCATGCCCTCGAGCGAGATGTAGCCGAGGCTGTCGGCGCCGACGCTGGCAGCGATCTCGTCGACGTCGAGGCCGTTGGCGATCAGCTCGGCGCGGGTCGCGAAGTCGATGCCGTAGAAGCACGGCCACTTCACCGGCGGGCTCGAGATCCGCACGTGGACCTCGAGCGCACCGGCCTCGCGGAGCATCCGGATCTGGGCACGCTGGGTGTTGCCGCGGACGATCGAGTCGTCGACGACGACGATCCGCTTGCCGCGGATCATGTGCTCGAGGGCGTTGAGCTTGAGCCGGATGCCGAGCTGGCGCAGGGTCTGGCTGGGCTGGATGAACGTGCGGCCGACGTAGGCGTTCTTGACGAAGCCCTGCCCGAACGGGATGCCGCTCTCCAGCGCGTAGCCGGACGCGGCCGGGGTGCCGGACTCGGGCACCGGGATCACCAGGTCTGCCTCGACGGGGAACTGGCGGGCCAGCTCCCGGCCCATCTCCACCCGTGCCTCGTGCACGCTGCGGCCGGCGATGTGGGCGTCGGGCCGGGCGAGGTAGACGTACTCGAACACACAGCCCTTGCGCTGCGGCTCGGCGAACTTGTAGGACCGCAGGCCGCCCTCGTCGATGACGATCAGCTCGCCGGGCTCCACCTCGCGCACCACGCTCGCGCCGATGGTGGCGAGCGCGGCGCTCTCGCTGGCGACGACCCAGCCGCGGTCGAGCCGGCCGAGCACCAGCGGGCGGATGCCCTCGGGGTCGCGCGCGGCGTACAGCGTGTCCTCGTTCATGAAGACGAAGCAGAACGCGCCCCTGACCTTGGGCAGCAGCTCCAGCGCGCGGGCCTCGAGCGACTGATCGGGGTGGTGCGCGAGCAGCGCGGTGACCAGGCTGGTGTCGTTGGTCGACGTCTCGAGGTCGCGGGCGTGGATGTCGAGCTCGCCCTCGTCGGTCGGCAGGTCGTGGACCATCTGCTGGAGGTCCGCGGTGTTGATCAGGTTGCCGTTGTGGCCCAGCGCGATCGAGCCGCTGCCGGTCGGCCGGAACGTCGGCTGCGCGTTCTGCCAGGTGCTCGCGCCGGTCGTCGAGTAGCGGCAGTGGCCGACCGCGAGGTGGCCCTGGAAGGAGTCGAGGGTGGTCTCGTCGAACACCTGCGAGACCAGCCCCATGTCCTTGTAGACGAGGATCTGGCGGCCGTTGCTCACCGAGATGCCGGCCGACTCCTGGCCGCGGTGCTGGAGCGCGTACAGACCGAAGTAGGTCAGCTTCGCGACGTCCTCACCGGGGGCCCAGACACCGAAGACTCCGCACACGTTCCAGGAGTCTAACGGCCCCGGCGTCGTACGCCGGATTCGTCGTCGGCGTGGGATGGCCCACTCCGGTCGGGGCGGAATCAAGAGACTCCGTGTTGTGCCCGCTACCCGGGTGGCGACCACCCGGGTAGTAGCAGCAACTCCCAGCTACATGATTCCCGCCGCCGCCTCGGCGCCCAGGTTGCGGAGCATGAGGGCCTCGGCGACGAGGACCTTCTCGAACTCGGCGAGGTGGAGGCCCTCGTTGGCGCCGTGGGCGCGGGTGTCGGGGTCCTCGACGCCGGTGACGAGCACGCTGGCGCCGGGCATGGCCTCGAGGAACTCGGCGATGAACGGGATCGACCCGCCGACGCCCATGTCGACCGGCTCGGTGCCGTCCCAGGCCTCGGTGAAGGCGGAGCGGGCGGCGTCGTACGCCGGACCGGTGACGTCGAGCGCGATCGGCTCGCCGGTGTCGACGACGTCGACGGTCAGCTGGGCGCCCCAGGGGACGTTCTTCTCCAGGTGGCGGCGCAGGCAGTCGATGGCGTTCGCGGAGGTCTCGCCGGGGGCGGTGCGCAGGGCGAGGCGGGCGCGGGCAGCCGGGATGAGGGTGTTGGAGGAGCCGTCGACCTTCGGGGCGTCGAGCCCGATCACCGACAGCGCGGGCTGGGTCCAGAGCCGCTCCACCTTGGGGCCGGAGCCGATCCACTGGACGCCGGGAGCGATGCCGGACTCGAGGCGGAGCCGGTCCTCGGGGTAGTCGACGTCGGCGGCCGGGCCGCTGGCCAGGCCCTCGACGAGCAGGTTGCCGTCGTCGTCGTGGAGCGAGGCGATGAGGCGGGACAGGGCGAGGAGCGAGTCCGGCACGAGACCGCCCCACATGCCCTGGTGGACCGCGTGGGACAGCGTGCGGACCTCGACGTTGACGCGGACCAGGCCGCGGAGGCTGGTGGTGAGCGCGGGCACGCCGATGTCCCAGTTGCCGGAGTCGGCGATCACGATGACGTCGGCACGGAGCTCGTCGAGGTTCTGCTCGAGCAGCTGCGGCAGGGTCGCGCTGGCGACCTCCTCCTCGCCCTCGATGAACAGCCGGACGGTCACCGGCAGCTCGTCGCCGAAGACCCGGAGCGCGGCGACGTGGGTCATGATCCCGGCCTTGTCGTCGGCCGCGCCGCGGCCGTAGAGCCGGCCGTCGCGCTCGGTCGGCTCGAACGGCGCGCTGTCCCAGTCGGCGGGGTCGTTCTCGGGCTGGACGTCGTGGTGCGCGTAGAGCAGGACGACGGGCGCGCCCTCGGGGCCACGCTTCTCGCCGATGACCGCGGGCGGCGCCCCGTCGTACGCCCGCACGATGCGCGCGTCGACGCCCTCGGCGCGGAACAGCTCGGCGGTGCGCTCGGCGCTGCGCTCGACCTCGTCGAGCCGCTCGGGGTCGGCGCTCACCGACGGGATGCGGACCAGGTCCTCGAGGTCTTCGCGGACGCCGGGCAGTGCTTCTGCGACGCGGGATCGGATCTCGTCACTCGTCATCGTCATGCTCGTCAACCTATCCCCGCGGCCGGGCACGTCCCTAGTCCAGGGGGAGGTACGGCGAGAGGTCGGTGCGCTCGCCGCTCGCGTGCACCCGGCCGCCGGCGAGTGCGTCGGGCCAGGCCAGCGCGCCGGTGGCGAGCGCGACCCAGGTCTCGGCGTCGGTCTCGATCACCGCGGGCGGGGTGCCGCGCGTGTGGCGGACCCCCTCGACGACCTGGACGGCGGCGTACGGCGGCACCCGGACCTCGACCGACCGGCCGGGGGCCCGCTCCTCGAGGAGGGCGAGGAAGTGCTTGGTGAGCAGCCGCAGGTCGGTGTGCTCCGGGCTTCCGGCAGCCACGCGCGCACGGGCGTCGGCGACGTCGGCGGGGTCGGCGGGGCGGAGTCGGGAGGCCACGTTCGTGAGCCTACAAACGAGGGCCGACGCGCGTCGTACACAATGTGGCCCATGCGTGCACGTGCCGTCACCGGGATGACTCTCCTCCTGCTGTCCCCGTTGCTGGCCTCGTGCGGCGACGACGAGGACACCACCAAGCCCGGGGACGTCATCCGCGCCCAGGTCGACGACCAGTTCAAGAAGGGCACCGAGGCGACGGTGGTGCTGCCGACCGGCCGCCTGCTCATCACGGCGGCCGAGCCCGTCGACTCCGCCGGTTCGGACGAGACGCGGGCCCGGGAGAACGTCGAGGCGCCCTCGGGCGCGGTGCTGGTGCCGATCACCTGGCAGTACGACCCGTGGGCCTCCAACCGGCTCGACGGCGTCTTCGACACCGACGACACCCCGATCATCGACCTGGTCAGCGAGGGCGAGGCCTACCGGCTGCCGCCGCCGGACGACGGCTCGGAGGCGGGCGAGTCGTTCTACGTCGTCGTCGACGGCGACGGCACGGACCGCACGCTGGAGCTCGAGTTCGACGGCGTCGTGCAGTCGGTCGACCTCAAGAACGGCGACGTCGAGGCCGGGGGCGCCCAGGGCCTCTACGACATCGCGGACAAGCGGCTCAAGCCCGAGCCGTGCGACGACGCCGGAAAGTGGTTCGACACGAAGCTCGCGACCGTGGAGTTCGGCTGCGACATCGTGGGCCCGGTCCTGACGCCGTACGCCGGCGGCGAGTGGGCGCCGGACGGCCGGCTCTTCATGGTGCTGACGCTGTCGACCGAGCTGCGGTCCTACACCCTGACCAACGGCCTGGGCGGCGCTGCCCGCTACGCGGCGGGCACCGTGAAGGTGAAGGCCACCCTCGACGGCTCGACCCCCGTGAGCTCGGTCTCCAACGACGACGGCACCGACGCCTGCCCGATCCCCGCCTCGGCCGTCTGCGGCTGGTCGAAGCACCTGATCTTCGAGGTCCCGGCCAAGGACAGCGAGCAGGGCCCGCTCACGACCGAGGTCTCCTACGGCCTGGTGCTCGGCTCCGCCTTCGGCGAGTTCGACCCGCCGAACCGGCAGAAGGTCGACGCCGAGGAGGAGATCAAGCTCTGGGAGAAGTGAGCACGTCCGCGACCACGGACAAGCCGGTCGCCACCTCGGCGAACGACGTGCTCAGCGGGGACAGCCCGATCCGCAGGCCCGACGGCGGCCGGAAGTCAGGGATGACGCTTCGCTCCCACAGCTCGACCGTCACGGCGCGGAAGTCGGGGTGCTCGAGCGTGATGTGGCTCCCCCGCACCTCGGGGTCGCGCGGCGAGGCGAGCCGCACCCCGTGGCCGGCGAGCAGCTCGTCGGCCACCTCGACGGCGAACGCCGTGAGGGCTGTCGACTTCCGCCGTACGGCGGCCATCCCGGCCCGTTCGATCAGCGCCAGCATGTCCCGCATCGGCAACATCCCGACGATCGGTGGTGTCCCGCTGATGAGCTGCCGGACGCCGTCCGCGGGCTGGTAGTGCTCGGCCATCGCGAACACGTCGGCCGCGCCCATCCAGCCCTGCACCGGCTGGCGGAGCCGGCCCTGGTGTCGCTCGGCGAGGTAGGCGAACGCCGGGGCGCCCGGGCCGCCGTTGAGGTACTTGTACGTGCAGCCGACCGCCAGGTCGACCTCGTGCGCGTCGAGGGTCAGCTCGACCGACCCGACCGAGTGGCACAGGTCCCACAGCACGAGCGCGCCGGCCTCGTGGGCGACCTGCGTGATCGCAGCGACGTCGGCGATCTGGCCCGACTTGTAGGCGATGCCGCTGAGCAGCACCAGCGCGGTCCGCTCCGAGACGACCGCCCGCACTTGGTCGGCGGTCACGGTGCCGTCCCGGTCGGGCGTGACCCACCGCAGCTCCAGTCCGCGCTCGGCCGCGACCCCCTCGACCACGAACCGGTCGGTGGGGAAGTTGTCGGTGTCGACGACGACCTCCGTGCGACCCGGATGGTCCCGCACCTGCGCGTCGACCGCCGCCCGCACCAGCTTGTAGAGCAGCACCGTCGTCGAGTCGGCGACCACCGTCTGCCCGGCCGTGGCCCCGAGGCAGACCCGCCCGATCGTGTCGCCGAGCTCGGTCGGCGCCGCCATCCACTCCTCGTCCCACGCCCGGATCAACCGGTCGCCCCACGCCCCGTCCACGAAGGACGCCAACCGCTCCCGCGTCGCCCGCAGCGGCCGCCCCAGCGAGTTGCCGTCGAGGTAGGCCACCACCCCCTCGGTCCGCACGAAGGCGTCGAGGTACGACGCGAGCGGGTCGGCGGCGTCGAGCTCGGCGGCGCGCTGGGCGATAGTCCCTGACGAAAAGCACCCGAATTCGCCCGAATCAGGTGCTTTTCGTAAGGGACTATCGCCCTCCGGCGCTATCACGGCATCCCGATCTCGGTCCGCACCGTGATCAGCTCGGGGAAGAAGGTGAGGTCGAGGGCGCGGCGGAGGAACGAGACGCCGGAGGAGCCGCCGGTCCCGGTCTTGTAGCCGATCGTCCGCTGCACGGTGCGGAGGTGGCGGAACCGCCAGAGCTGGAAGGCGTCCTCGAGGTCGACCAGGTCCTCGGAGGTCTCGTAGAGGTCCCAGTAGCGGGAGGTGTCCTCGTAGACCTGGCGGAACACCTCGACCAGGCCGGGCTGCTCGACCCACGGCTTGCTCACGTCGCGCTCGAGGACAGCGGCGGGGACGGGGAGCCCGCGGCGGGCGACCAGGCGGAGGAACGCGTCGTACACGGTGTGGCCGGTGAGGGCGTCCTCGAGGAACTCGTGCGCGGCCGGGTCGCCCGCGAACACCTTGAGCATCTGCGGGTTCTTGTTGCCGAGCAGGAACTCCACGGCGCGGTACTGCACGGACTGGAAGCCCGACGCCGGTCCGAGCACGTCGCGGAACTCGGCGTACTCGCTGGGTGTCAGCGTCGCCAGCACCGACCACTGCTCGGTGATCGTGCGCAGGATGTGCTTGACCCGGGCCAGGCTCTTGCGTGCCCGCGCGAGGTCGTCGGCGTCGAGGAAGCCGCGGGCGCCGACCAGCTCGTGCACCATCAGCTTCAGCCAGAGCTCGGTGGTCTGGTGCTGGATGACGAAGAGCAGCTCGTCCGGGTGGGGCGGGTCGCTCAGCGGGTGCTGCGCTGACAGCAGGGTGTCGAGGTCGAGGTAGCCCGCGTAGTCCAGCGTCCCCGAGAAGTCGGTGCGCACGCCGGGCTCGAGCGGCCGGTAGCCCTCCTCGATCGACACCCGGTCAACCTATCCCGCCGATGATCTCGAGGATCCGCTGCCAGGCCGGGCTGCCGACCTCGATGACGCCGAAGTGGCCACCGGTCACCTCGGTCAGGTCCGCGGTCGCGCCGGCGGCGGTGGCGCGCTCGACGTACTCCCGGGACTGGGAGATCGGGACGATGTCGTCGTCGGGGGCGTGCACGCAGTGGACGGGTACGGCGAGCGGCAGCTGCTGCGCGGGATCGGCTGCGGCGTCGGCGGGCCCGGGGGCGTGGCCGAGGAAGGCGTCGACCGCACCGCCGCCGAGGCCCGCGCGGGACGCGGCGACCAGGTCGAGCACGCCCGCCTGCGAGACGACGTCGGTGACCGGGACGACCGGGTCCGGCCGGCCGGCGGCCCAGGTCGCGAGGTGACCGCCCGCGGAGTGGCCGAGGGTGACCACCCGGTCCAGCGCCGCCGCCGGCACCAGGCCCGCGGCCGCCATCGTCGCGAGGTGGTCGATGCCGGCCGCCACGTCGTCGAGGGTCGCGGGCACGCCGCCGCCCCCACCAGGGCCGCTGCCGACCCGGCGGTACTCCAGGTTCCAGGTCACCCACCCGCGCGCGGTCAGGTCCTGCGCCAGCGGCGTCCCGAGCGAGAGGTCGTACTCCGCTTTCCAGAAGCCGCCGTGGACGACGACCACCACACCCCTCGGCTCACCGTCGGGCAGCAGCAGCTGGCCGAACTGGCTCGGGTCGTCGCCGTACGCCGTGCCGACCTCGTCGCCGTCGAGGCCGGCGTCCTGGTCGGCCACCGGGGGCTCCTTCCCGCACGCGGCGAGGCCGAGTGCCGCGGCCGCAGCCAGCACGCTACGCCGACGCGGGGCGCCGGCGGCGACCACGGCGCTGCTACTCGCCGAGGGCGGCGGGGAGCGTCGACCGCCAGGCGGCCCCCAGCTCGTCGAGCGGCACGTCGAAGACGTCGTCGACCACCAGCGCGTCGCCGCCGGTGGTGCCGAGCTCGGTCATCCGCACGTCGTGGCGGGCGCAGCGGGCGCGCAGCTCCTCGACGTCGTCGGCGGCGACGGTGACGATCGCCCGGGCGGCGGACTCGGAGAACAGCGCGACGAACGGGTCGTCGGCGACGCCGGAGACGTCGACCGTGGCGCCGACGCCGCCGACGAGGGCCGCCTCGGTGAGCGCCTGCGCCAGACCGCCGTCGGAGAGGTCGTGGGCGCTGGTCGCGGTGCCGACCAGGTCGGCGAGCAGCAGGGCCAGCCCGCGCTCGGCGGCCAGGTCGACCTGCGGCGGCCGGCCACCGAGGTGGCCGTGGACGACGTGCGCCCACTCGCCGCCCGAGAGCTCCTCGCGGGTGGTGCCGAGCAGCACGACCCGCTCGCCCTCGCCGGTGAACGAGGACGGCGTGCGGCGTCGTACGTCGTCGATGACGCCGAGCACCGCCACCACTGGCGTCGGCAGGATCGCGGTGTCGCCGGTCTGGTTGTAGAGGCTGACGTTGCCGCCGGTGACCGGGATGCCGAGCTCGAGGCAGGCGTCCTTGAGGCCGCGACAGGCCTCGGCGAACTGCCACATCACCCCGGTGTCCTCAGGCGAGCCGAAGTTGAGGCAGTCGCTGACAGCGAGGGGCCGGGCGCCACCGGTTGCCACGTTGCGGTAGGCCTCGGCCAGTGCGAGCTGCGCGCCGGCGTACGGGTCGAGCTTGGCGAACCGGCCGTTGCAGTCGGTCGCGACCGAGACGCCGAGATGGGTCTCCTCGTCGACGCGCACCATGCCGCTGTCGGCAGGCTGCGCGAGCACCGTGTTGCCCTGCACGTAGCGGTCGTACTGGTCGGTGATCCACGACTTGTCGCAGAGGTTCGGGCTGGCCACCAGCTCCAGCAGCGTCTTGCGGAGCTCGTCGCCGTTGGTGGGGCGCGGCAGCTGCTCGGCGCCGTCGGCCTGCAACGCGTCCTGCCAGTCGGGCCGGGCGAACGGGCGCTCGTACACGGGGCCGTCGTGCGCCACCGTGCGCGGAGGTACGTCGACGACGACCTCGCCGTGCCAGGTGATCTCGAGCCGGCTCGTGTCGGTGACCTCGCCGATGGCGACGGCCTCGACGTCCCACTTCGCGCAGATCGCCATGAACGCCTCGACGTCGCCGGGCTCGACGACGGCCATCATCCGCTCCTGGCTCTCGCTCATGAGGATCTCCTCGGGAGCCAGCGTCGAGTCGCGCAGCGGCACCCGGTCGAGCTCGCAGCGCATGCCGCCGTCGCCGGCGGACGCCAGCTCGGAGGTGGCGCAGGAGAGCCCGGCGCCACCGAGGTCCTGGATGCCGGCGACCACGCCGGCCCGGAACAGCTCGAGCGTGCACTCGATGAGCAGCTTCTCCATGAACGGGTCGCCGACCTGGACACTGGGGCGCTTGGCCGGCCCGTCCGCGTCGAAGGTCTCGGAGGCGAGCACCGAGACCCCGCCGATGCCGTCGCCGCCGGTGCGGGCGCCGTACAGGATCACCTTGTTCCCGGTGCCCGACGCCTTCGCCAGGTGCAGGTCCTCGTGCCGGAGCACGCCGACGCAGAGAGCGTTGACGAGCGGGTTGCCGAGGTAGGTCGGGTCGAAGACCGCCTCGCCGCCGATGTTGGGCAGACCGAGGCAGTTGCCGTAGCCGCCGACGCCGGCCACGATCCCCGGCAGCACCCGGTGCGTGTCGTCGGCGTCGAGCGGGCCGAACCGCAGCGGGTCCATGACCGCGATCGGGCGGGCGCCCATCGCGATGATGTCGCGGACGATGCCGCCGACGCCGGTGGCGGCGCCTTGGTAGGGCTCGACGTACGACGGGTGGTTGTGGCTCTCGACCTTGAAGCTGACCGCGTAGCCCTGCCCGATGTCGATGACACCGGCGTTCTCGCCGATGCCTGCGAGCATCTTCCCGACCGGCGTCTCCTGGGGGATCTGTCCGAACTGCCGGAGGTGCACCTTGGAGGACTTGTAGGAGCAGTGCTCGCTCCACATCACCGAGTACATCGCCAGCTCCGAGCTGGTCGGGCGGCGGCCGAGGATCTCGCGGATCCGCAGGTACTCGTCCTCCTTGAGGCCCAGCTCGGCCCACGGCTGCTCGCGGTCGGGGTCGGATGCGGCCAGGGCGACGGTGTCGAGCACGGCGCAAATCTATCGGCCCCGGGCGGTTCCTCTAGGTTGGGCCCATGCCGCAGCCGCCGCCGTCGTCCCGGCCGGGCGTGGCGGTCGGAGCGTTCGCGCTCGTCGCGCTCCTGGTGGCTCTGGCAGCGGCCGGGGTGTGGTGGGTGCAGCAGGACGGCGACCCGTCGTACTCCGGCGCGTCCGACGCCCCGGAGAGCCCGCCGGCGAGCGCGTCGGACCCGTCCGGCGCCACAACGGCCGGGAGCGCGGACACCGCCGCCGCCGACGACCGGCGGGTCGTGGTGATCTCCGTCGACGGGCTGGGCTCGCTGTGGGTGAGCCGGCGCGCGACACCGGGAATCGCCGACCTGCTGGCACAGGGCGCGGGCACGCTCAACGCACGGACCGAGGTCGAGAAGACGGTGACGCTGCCCAACCACACCGGGATGGTGACCGGTGACCGGGTCGACCCGGTCCAGGGCGGCCACGGCGTCACGTGGAACTCCACGTCGACCCGTTCGGTGGCCCTCGGCACCCAGTCGGTGTTCTCGGTCGTCGACGCCGCCGGCGGCACCAGCGCGGTCTACGCCGGCAAGCAGAAGTTCGAGATGTGGGGCCGGGCCTGGCCGGGCACGATCGACCCGCTCGAGATCGACGACCAGGCCTCGCTGGTCACCGACACCGTCGAGGACCTGCGCGCCGGCGCGCACGACCTCGTCTTCCTCCACCTCGCCGGCCCCGACAACGCCGGCCACGAGCACGGCTGGGGCAGCCCGGCGTACCTCGACGCCGTCCGCACCGCCGACGCCGACGTCGACCGGGTGGTGTCGGCCGTCGCCGACGACCCCGCCCTCGCCGAGGAGGTGGTCGTGATCGTGACCGCCGACCACGGCGGCGTGCCCGGCACGACGACGCACAGCGACGCCACGCAGCCGGAGAACTTCACCATCCCGTTCGTCGTGTGGGGTGCCGGTGTCACACCGGGCGACCTCTACGACCTCAACCCCGACTACCGCGACCCCGGCAGCAGCCAGCCGTCGTACGACGGTCCGCAGCCGGTCCGCAACGGCGACGTCGCCAACCTCGTGACCGACCTGCTCGGCCTCGACCCGGTGCCGGGCAGTCTTTTCGACACCGGGCACGACCTCGACGTCGAGTAGCGCCGAACGGGTCAGAGCCGCTCGCCACGGATCTGCTTGAGCCGTCGCGCCTCCACCTTCCCCTCGGCGTAGAAGAACTGGGCCTGGTCAGCGGCGTAGACGGTGACCGACCACAGCGTCGAGGGGTCTTCGTAGTAGATCGCGACCTTGTAGTCGACGGCTGGGTCACGAGAGATGACTTCCACCACGGTCAGGTCCGGGTTACCGGCCAGCGTGCCGACCGCTCCGGTCTCGTTCCTGCCGTAGTAGGCCTCCAGCGCGGCTCGGCTGCGCCACTCGCTGTAGTGGAACCGGACCTCAGATCCCTCCACCAGCTCGATGCAGTCGGCCTCGGTAGCCCGCGCGGCACCGGCCCGCACCGAGCAGCCGTCGTCGAGCACCGACGGGAACACCCACGCCATGCCGTCGGGACCGCTCGGGAGCGGGCAGTCGGCGAGCCGGTTCACCGGCCCGTCGCCGTTCCAGCAGCGGAACTGTGGAGGCTCCTTCGTCGCCCCGGTGTTGCTCGGCTCCGTGTTCGCCGGCGAGGTGGGAGCGTCGTCGGTGGCCGTCCCCGCGCCGGCGCGGCTTCGTTCCTTGGCCTCCGTCGGCTCGTCGTCGTCGCCACCGAGGAGCAGCATCACGCCGCCGGCGCCGATCAGCGCCGCGACCACCGCGGCGGCGACCAGCAGCACGATCGAGGGCCGCATCGGGCGTGACCGGTCGCGCTCGACCGGCGGCGGGGACGCAGGCGGTGGCTCGGGAGTCGGTTGGGTCGGCGGCGGTGCTGTCGGCGGTGGGGGCGGGGGTGGCGGCGGGAAGTCGTCGGCGAACAGCGGGCCGCTGATCCGGGTGCCGCGGTCGTAGGCGGTGGGCGGCTCGACCGGGGCCAGGGTGGTGCCGCACCGGGCACAGTAGTGCTGGTCGGGCCGGGCGGCCGCCGCACCGCAGCTCGGACAGTCCACGATCGTGCGCCTCCTCTCCCGGGATGGGCGGAGCCTAGTGCCACCGCACCGAATTACAGCGCTGTAGTTGCTGGCAACGCCTGTTACCAGTGTTACCAATGTGGTTATCGTGATTCGCCGCACCTGCCGTCGTGCCCTCGGACCACTGGAGCTGAGAATGTCTGCCCGCCTCTGTCGACCCGGCCTCGCCGCCGCCCTGCTGGCGACCCTGATGGTGCTCGTGCCGTTGCGCCCCGCCGCGGCCGAGCCCAACCCGGTCACCCCCGGCGACTTCAAGGGGTTCGGCTTCGACCAGTGCCTCGCCCCGAACCAGAAGGCGATGGACACGTGGCTCGACCACTCTCCCTTCCTGTCGGTCGGCATCTACATCTCCGGTGACTCACGCGCCTGCCGCAGCCAGCCCAACCTCACACCGCGCTGGATCCGCACCCAGCTCCGCAAGGGCTGGCGGCTGCTGCCGATCACGCTCGGACCCCAGGCCTCCTGCAGCGACCGGTTCCCGCGCTACGGCAACGACCCGGTGATCAACGGCCGCCCCGGCCGCAACGGCAAGTTCCCCGCGGCGCGGAAGCAGGGCCGCGCCGAGGCCGTCAAGGCGGTCGACGCCGCGAAGGCGCTGGGCATCGTCCCGCGCAGCACGCTCTGGTACGACCTCGAGGCGTTCGACGAGGACAACTACCGGTGCCGCGAGTCGGCGCTGGCGTTCCTCAGCGCCTGGACCGACAAGCTGCACGACCTCAGGTACGTCTCCGGCGTCTACTCCAGCGCCGGGTCTGGCATCGCGGTGCTCGACGACGCGCGGGTGGAGCGGCCGGGCACCTACACGATGCCCGACATGGTCTGGATCGCGCGTTGGGACGGCGTCGCCAACACCTCCACGTCCTACATCCGCAACGACGGCTGGCGTCCCGGCGGCCGCGTGAAGCAGTACACCGGTGGTCACGACGAGACCTGGGGCGGCGTCACGATCAACATCGACCGCAACTACCTCGACCTCGGCAAGGGGCGGGTCGCCGAGCCCGAGGAGCACTGCGGCGGCGTCAACCTCGACTTCGCCCGCTACCCCGCGATCCGCCAGCCGGGTGAGGGA
This sequence comes from Nocardioides silvaticus, assembly GCF_003160695.1. GTDB lineage: Bacteria > Actinomycetota > Actinomycetes > Propionibacteriales > Nocardioidaceae > Nocardioides > Nocardioides silvaticus. The sequence continues at coordinate 56,159 of NZ_QGDD01000011.1, read as the reverse complement.
GCGAAGCCGCCGGTCAACAAGGTCCGGGCGCTCCAGTGCCTGCTCCAGGAGCGCGGCGTGTACGACGGGAAGCTGAACGGCAGGTACAACGCCGCCACGGTCGCGGCGGTCGGCGCGTGGCAGAAGAGCCGCGGGTTCGCCGTGAGCCCGACGTGGAGCCCGGCGAACTGGGTCGCGGCGTTCGCGCAGGGCCGGGACTACGCGCAGAAGATCGGGTCGACCGGCCCGCACGTACGACGCGCGCAGCGTGCCCTCAACGCGGCGAACTCCTCGCTGCAGCGGAAGGTCGACGGCATCTTCAAGAAGAAGACGGCGAAGGACGTGAAGGCCTACCAGCGGAAGGTCGGCCTGAAGGCGACCGGCATCGTCAACCGGGCCACCTGGGAGCGGTTGCGCGCTGGTCGGTCCTGACCGACTGCCCCGGGCGCGCGAGTGGAGCTACTCCATCTTCAGCCGACCGGCGGGCCGACCAGCAGCGCGAGCCCGGTGAGCGCGGCCACCGCGACCACGAAACCGGCCAGCGCCTGCCGCCGGTGGCCGATCAGCCAGGCGACGGCGCGCTGGGAGCCGTTCGGGCTGTCGGGACGCGAGTGCCAGGTGTCGTCGAGCCCACCGCGCGCCTCGACGTGGCGGTCGAACCACACCGTCATCAGCGGCGGCACGGCCGACACCAGGCCGAGCACCAGCCGCCCGCTCGTCCACCGCTGGTCGACGCCGACGACGACGGTCGCGAGGCAGTAGGCGATGAAGACGGTGCCGTGGACCGGCCCGGCGACCTGCACGCCGACCTCGGACGCGTCGACGACGTACTTCACGAACATGCCGGCCAGCAGGCAGACCCAGGTGATGGCCTCCGCGACGGCGAGCGCACGGAAGACCCGGCGCGGCGTCACGTCAGGACAGCCGCGGCGAGCGAGGTGAAGAAGCCGAGCCCGTCGGTGCCGGAGCCGGTCAGCTCCTCGACGGCGTGCTCCGGGTGCGGCATCAGGCCGACCACGTTGCCCCGCTCGTTGGTGATGCCGGCGATGTCGTTGAGCGACCCGTTCGGGTTGACCTCGAGGTAGCGGGCGACGACCTGCCCCTCCCCCTCGATCCGCGCGAGGGTCCCGGGGTCGGCGACGAACCCGCCCTCGCCGTTCTTGAGGGCGATGACGATCTCCTCGCCCGGCGCGTACGACGACGTCCACGCGGTGCGGTTGTTCTCGATCCGCAGCCGCTGGTCGCGGCACACGAACTTGCGGTGGTCGTTGCGGATCAGCGCACCCGGCAGCAGGTGGGACTCGCAGAGGATCTGGAAGCCGTTGCAGATGCCGAGCACCGGCAGGCCGTCGGTCGCGGCGCGGACCACCTCGGTCATCACCGGCGCGAACCGGGAGATCGCGCCGCAACGCAGGTAGTCGCCGTAGGAGAAGCCGCCCGGCAGGACGACGGCGTCCACGCCCTTCAGGTCGGCGTCGGCGTGCCAGAGGGCGATCGCCTCGTTGCCGCCGATCCGTACGGCGCGACGCGCGTCGACGTCGTCGAGCGAGCCGGGGAAGGTGACGACCCCGACCTTCACCGGTCGGCCTGCTCGACGCTCACGGTGTAGTTCTCGATGACCGGGTTGGACAGCAGCGTCTCGGCCATCTTCTCGACCGCGGCGAGCACGTCCGGCGTGGCGTCGCCCTCCACCTCGAGCTCGAACCGCTTGCCCTGGCGCACGTCGGTCACACCGGTGAAGCCGAGCCGGGGAAGCGCCCCGAGCACCGCCTTCCCCTGGGGGTCGAGGATCTCGGGCTTCGGCATGACGGCAACGACGACTCGGGCCACGCCTGAAGTCTAGAAGGTCTCGCCGGTCAGCAGCTCATAGGCCTCGACGTAGCGCGACCGGGTCCGCTCAATGACCTCCGGCGGCAGCGGCGGCGGGGCCTCACCGGACGCCTTGTCCCAACCGGACTCCGGCGAGAGCGCCCAGTTGCGCACGATCTGCTTGTCGTACGACGGCTGCGCGCGGCCGGGCCGCCACTCGGCGGCCGGCCAGTAGCGCGACGAGTCGGGCGTGAGCACCTCGTCGCCCAGAACGATGCCGTCGCTGCCGGTGGAGGTGGTCGAGCCGTCACCGGTGGTCGAGCCGTCACCGGTGGTCGAGCCGTCACCGGTGGTCGAGCCGTCACCGGTGGTCGAGCCGTCACCGGTGGTCGAGCCTGTCGAGACCCCGAACTCGAGCTTGGTGTCGGCGAGGATGATCCCCCGCTCGCGGGCGATCTCCTCGGCCCGGCCGTAGACGGCGAGCGTCAGGTCGCGGAGCCGGGCGGCGACCTCGGCGCCGACGGTGGCCACGACGGCGTCGTAGGAGACGTTCTCGTCGTGGTCGCCGAGCTCGGCCTTCGTCGCCGGGGTGAAGATCGGCTCGGGCAGACGGCTGCCGTCGACCAGGCCGGGGGGCAGGGCGATGCCGCACACCTCGCCCGTCGCGTCGTAGTCGAGCAGCCCGGTGCCCGTGAGGTAGCCGCGGGCGACGCACTCGACCGGGTACATCGCGAGCTTCTCGCAGATGACCGCGCGGCCGGCGACCTCGGCCGGGACGTCGGTGCTGACGACGTGGTTCGGCACCAGGTCGGCGAGCTGCTCGAACCACCACAGCGACGTCCGGGTGAGGATCTCCCCCTTGTCGGGGATCGTCGTCTCCAGGACGAAGTCGAAGATCGAGAGCCGGTCGCTGGCGACCATCAGCAGCCTGCCGGCGTGCGGGCCCTCGGTCAGCTCGTAGAGGTCGCGCACCTTGCCCGAGTGGAGGTGGCGGGTTCCGGGGAGGACCGGTGCCGGCGGGATGTTCGCGAGCGTCACGGGGCCAGCCTAGGGAAACCCGTGAGTTCGGGGGTCTCTGCCCTTCGCTCGGAGCGGGATGGCAGAGTCCTGCCATGCCGCTCTCACCCGCCGAGGCCTACGACCAGATCGTGTCCGCCACGCGACCGTCGCTCGACGACGGCTGCCCCGAGTGCATCCGGGTGGCGACCGACCGCATCGTGTGGGAGGACGAGAGCTGGGTGCTGTCCGCGGCCGACCATCCCGACAGCGTGGCCGCCGCGCTGCTGCTGCAGACCCGTGAGCACAGCAAGGTCGGCCAGCTCGACGACGAGCTCGCCTCGGCGTTCGGCCGGATCTCCAACCGGCTGGTGCGGATCATCGAGAGCACGCCGCAGGCCGAGTACGTCGACGTCAGCCGGTACGGCGCGCATCGCGGTCACTTCCACGTGTGGTTCTTCGCGCCGGCCGTCGGCGACGGCCCGGCGGACCTCCACCTGATCGCGACCAAGCTCGCGAACTGGGGCGGCGACGGCAGGGCATAGCCCGTCGGGGAGGAACTCGTTCCTCCCTTCGTGAGGGACATCAGGCGCATCCTCGGCACGCTGGCGCTCGCGCTGGCCACCCTGCTCGCCGTCGCACCGTCGCACGGTGCACCGGGCGATCCCGACCCCAAGGGCCTGCTCGGCGACACCGAGGCCGACCTCGCGAACATGCGGGCGGCGTACGGCCGGATCCTCGACAGGGGCGGCCAGCTGCGGAACCCGGCGTACCTCCCGGCGCTGGTGCGCGAGAGCTCGGCCGTCACCGTCTCCCAGCTCCTCGCCCAGGCCGCGACGCCGGACCGGCTGGCGGTCACGCCGGCGCTGCTGGTGCCGGGCTGGAACGTGGGCAACCCGCTGCGTGCCGGCTGGAACGGCACCCGCGGCCGCTCGCAGCCGGTCGCGTTCACCAACCGGTTCGGTGCGCTGCTGCGCGGCACCCTCTACGGACCGCTGCCGGGCGCGAAGGACCCCTACACCGGGAAGGTGCTCGCGGCGCCGTACCCGGGCGTCGTGATCACGCCGGGCTCGGTCGGCGGTTCGCAGGGCATGTACCAGTGGCTGGCGCAGGACCTCGCCGAGCGTGGCTACCTCGTGCTGCTCTACGACGTGCAGGGCCAGGGCACCAGCGAGACCCTGCCACACACGGGCGACCCGGTCTTCCCGTTCTGCAACCCGTTCGCGCCCGTCGAGGGTGACCCGGCCCTCGGCACCGGCCAGATGACCCCGTGCCCGGGCGTGCCGTTCCAGCAGCTCGCCAACTTCACCACCGGCACCGTGGACGCGCTCGACTTCTTCACCTCGCGACCGTCGGCGCCGTACGCCAACCCCGGCGTAGGCACCACGAAGGTCGATGCCTACAACCCGTGGTGGCAGCAGTGGGACCGCTCCCCGATCGAGGACCCGCAGACGGCGGGGCGGACCACCCGGCTCGCGGTCATCGGCCACTCGATGGGGGCCTCGGCGGTCTCCTACGTGCAGGCGTACGACGACCGCGTGGCCACCGTCGTCGCGCTCGACAAGCTGTTCGCCGACGCCCCGGCGCCGGTGGGCCAGGGCCACGTGGACCCGGTGGTGCCGGCTCTCGGCATCCAGTCGGAGTACGGGTTCACGGTGACGCCGCGCCAGCTGTCGGCCGGCTCGTCACTGGTGCCGGCGGCCGGCCTGCCCGACCCGATGCGGGAGCGCGCGAGCGGATTCGAGGCGTGGCGGGCCGAGGACCTCGACACCATGGTCGTGGTGCCGCGTGCGAGCACCCACCTGGAGTACACCGACATCCCGCTGGTGCTGCCGGCCAGCCGCTACGGGCAGGCGCTGAGCAGCGTCTACACCCAGGCCTGGCTCGGCCACTACCTCAAAGGCGACACTAGTGCGAAGGCCCTGCTGGCGGAGCGGTTCCGCTACCTCGAGCCGGTCGGCCGCGGCCGCTGGGCACCGATCACCCTGCGCCGCGACCCGCTGCTGAGCGCGCGGTACTGCTCGGCGTACCACCTCGATGTCGACGGCCAGGTCCGCACCGACCTCGACGTGGTGGACGTCGGCTGCTGAAACCTCGGTGATCGAGCAGCCCGAGCGCCGTACGCGGGGACCCCGGTGGTCGAGTAGCCCGAGCGCTCTGCGCGAGGGCGTATCGAGACCCCTTACGCTCGAGCCATGTCCGTCGTCAAGATCAACGCCATCCACGTGCCCGAGGGTGCGGGGGCCCACCTCGAGGAGCGGTTCGCCGCGCGCGCCGGGACCATCGACGGCTCCCCCGGCTTTTTGGGCTTCCAGCTGCTGCGGCCGGTGGCTGGCGACGACCGCTACTTCGTCGTGACCCACTGGGAGGACGAGGAGTCGTTCGCCGCCTGGCGCGACGGTGCCGGCATGGCCGCGCACGCGAAGAGGCCCGGCGAGGAACAGCAGAAGCCGGTCGCGAGCGGCGCGGACCTGCTGGAGTTCGAGGTCGTGCTGGACGTCCAGCCGGGCTGAGGTCAGCCCCGCTGGCGGGGCTTCTCGGGGACCACCCGGATCCACTTGCAGTCCTCGCCGATGGCGATCGCTTTCCGTCCCTTGCGGACGACGTAGAGCTTCCAGTGGTGCTTGCCCCGCTTCAGGACCTTGTCCAACCGGGTGAGCTCGTCGTTGCGGTCGAGGGTCTTGATGTCGGTCAGGCACTCGCGCAGGGTGCGGACGTCCCCGATGCGGACGCCCGTCCGACGGACGTCGTCTCGTCGACGGGGCTCCTTGGTCGGTTTCGCGGTCTCGGTCGCGGTGACCTCGGTCGTCGGCTCCGTCGACTCCGGTGACTCCGTCGACCCGGTCGGGTCGCTCGCCTCGTCGCTCGGGCCCGGGCCGTCCGAGGACGCAGCGACCTGGGCGTCGTCGCGATCCCCGCCGGAGCCGTCGGAGCCGTCGTTCGTGACCGCCCAGGCGCCACCGACGACGAGGGCGAGGGCGGCTGCGATGCCAGCGGTGGACAGCAGGACTCTGCGACGGGCGGGTGATTCGCCGGCTTGGGACACGATCTCCTCCAGGAGCTCCTGGCGCGCGTCGTGGAGGGGCCAGACGTCGATCTGCTCCCGCGGGTGCGGGTCCTTGCCGGACAGTGGGTCGGGACCCGCGTCCTTCCGATCGTCGCTCATCAGCCCTCCCCGATCACGTGCTCGAACGGGACTGCCTGGACATGTCCGAGCAGGGCGGGTGCGTCACACCCAGGTTCGGCGATCTCGCGGAACCGCTGCCGCGCGCGGGCCAGCCGCATCCGCGCGGTGCCGGGTGCGATGCCGATGACACCGGCCGCCTCGGTCGGCGTGAGCCCGTCCCAGCCGACGAGCATCAGCAGCTCGCGGTCGTCGGGACGCAGCTTGAGCAGCACCCGCCGGAGCCGGTCCCACTCGGCGACGCCGATCGCCGGGTCGGGCACCACGTCGCGGGCGAGGGCGTCGCGCAGCCGGCCGCCCAGTCGCTGTCGGCGGCGCTGGCCGCGGTGGTAGTTGGAGAGGACGTGCCGGGCGATCCCGAACAGCCACGGCCGCCCGTCCCCCGGCGGGGCCTCGGCGAGCCGGCGCCACGCGACCAGGAAGACCTCGCTCACCACGTCGGCCGCATCGGCCGGCTGATCGACCCGGCGCAGCGCGTAGCCGAGGACGGCGGCGAAGTTGCCGTCGTACAGGGCCCGGAACTGCTCTTCCGGGTCGTGCGCGTCCGCGACGGGGTGAGGGGTCATGCCCTTCCATGTCCGGCCTCGCACGCAGCGTCACACCTAGGCCGAGCCGGCGAGGGAGTCGTACGGCGACGGCGCGTCCGAGACGCCCGGGATGCTGACGCCGCCGCGCTCGAGGAGGGCCTTCTCCCCGCGCTGGACGACCTTGTAGAACTCCTGGCTGCGGCCGCGGGCCAGCCCGGTGCGGGCGACCGGCGACAGCCGGCCGTTGACCGCGCGGCTGGCGCGACCGAACAGCCGCCAGGCCGCCTCGTCCCGCGCGCTCCACGGGATGTCGTAGTGCCGGCGCACCCGGGGTCCGAGGCTCCCCTGCACGATCGTCGCCAGGGTCGGGGAGCTGACCCGGCGCAGCGGCAGGGCGTAGCCGGAGGTGCCGGCGATGTGGCGGCCGACCAGCCGCGCCTCCTCGACGAGGTGCGGCTCGTCGGAGCGGAGCCAGCCGTCGAAGGTGGCGCGGAACTCGTCGTACGTCGCAGGTGCAGCGGAGCGCGGCATCCCGAACAGCTCGGCCCACCGGACGAACCCGGCGAAGAGCTCCTCACGCTCGCGGTGGCGGAGGCGACGGACGAGCGCGTCGTACATGAACTCGACGGAGTCGAGCGTGAACGCGGCCGTCCACCACATCAGGCCCGGATCGGCCGCACTGTAGGGCGATCCGGCCGGGTGCGCGGCGCCGCCGTCGACGGACATCGTGCCGCGGACCGTCGTGTGCCGCTTGGCCGCGTAGTCGAGCGCGCGGTCGGCCTCCTCCCTGCTGCCGAGGAAGACCGACTCGAAGAGGCGGGCGGTCAGCCCGAGCCGGGTGTAGGGCGATTGCCGGTGGGTGGTGTGCTGCGCCGTACCGACGAAGAGGCGGGGGTGCAGCGCGCCGATCACCAGCGCCCGCTGGCCGTAGGTGAGCCCGACCGCGCGCGACGACAGGGCGCGCACGACCATCGAGTCGGCGGCGAAGTAGCCGGGCATGCCCCGAACCTAGAGGATCGAGCCCGGGGAGTACGTCGCTGCCGCCGGGTGCCGCTCGACGACCTCGGCCACGCGGCGGCAGACCGCCTGGGTCTGCGCGACCGCGGCGCCGGTGAACGTGATCGGGTCGGCGACGAGCGTGTCGAGCTGGTCGGCGGTGAGGCCGAGCCGCTCGTCGGCGGCCAGCTTGGCGAACACGTCGTTGTCGGCCTGGCCCTGCCGCATCGCCAGCGCGGTGCCGACGGCGGCCTCCTTGATCGCCTCGTGCGCGGTCTCGCGGCCGACGCCGTTGCGGACGGCGGCCATCAGCACCTTGGTGGTGGCGAGGAACGGCAGGTAGCGGTCGAGCTCGCGCTGGATCACCGCCGGGAACGCCCCGAACTCGTCGAGGACGGTGAGGAAGGTCTGGAACAGTCCGTCGACGGCGAAGAACGCGTCCGGCAGCGCCACCCGTCGTACGACGGAGCAGGAGACGTCGCCCTCGTTCCACTGGTCGCCGGCCAGCTCGCCGACCATCGAGAGGTAGCCGCGGGTGATGACCGCGAGCCCGTTGACCCGCTCGCAGGAGCGGGTGTTCATCTTGTGCGGCATCGCCGACGAGCCCACCTGACCCTCCTGGAAGCCCTCGGTGACCAGCTCGTTGCCGGCCATCAACCGGATCGTGGTCGCGAGGTTGGAGGGTGCGGCGGTCAGCTGCACGAGGGCCGAGAGCACGTCGAAGTCGAGGCTGCGCGGGTAGACCTGGCCCACGCTGGTCAGCACCCGGCCGAACCCGAGGTGGGCGGCGACCCGCTGCTCGAGCTCGGCCAGCCGGTCCTCGTCGCCGCCGAGCAGGTCGAGCATGTCCTGCGCCGTGCCCATCGGGCCCTTGATGCCGCGCAGTGCGTAGCGGGCCAGCAGGTCCTCGACCCGCTCCAGCGCGATGAGCAGCTCGTCGGCCACCGTCGCGAACCGCTTGCCGAGCGTCGTCGCCTGCGCCGCCACGTTGTGGGAGCGCCCGGCCATCACCGTCAGCTCGTGCTCGGAGGCCAGCCGCGCCAACCGCGCCAGCGTCGCGACCGTCCGGTCCCGCAGCAGCTCGAGGGACTGCTTGACCTGGAGCTGCTCGACGTTCTCGGTCAGGTCCCGCGAGGTCATCCCCTTGTGGATGTGCTCGTGCCCGGCCAGCGCGGAGAACTCCTCGATCCGCGCCTTCACGTCGTGCCGCGTCACCCGCTCCCTGTCCGCGATCGACGCCAGGTCGACGCTCAGCTCGCCCTTGGCGACGACGTCCTCGTAGGCCTCCACCACCCCGTCCGGCACGTCGATCCCGAGGTCGCGCTGCGCCTTGAGCACCGCGATCCACAACCGCCGCTCCAGCACGATCTTGTGCTCGGGCGACCAGATCTCGGCGAGGTCGGCCCCGGCGTACCGGGTGGCCAGGACGTTGGGCACGGTCACGTCCCTCATTCTCCCACGACGTCGATTCCTCCCTCGTGGTCGGTTGAATCGTGGGTTGTGGTCAGTTGATTCGTCAGTCGTGGCCCGTTGATTCGTCAGTCGTGGCGGGTTGATTCGTCAGTTGTGGCGGGTTGATTCGTCAGTGGTGGCGGGCTGGGTCGCCACGAGAGACGAATGAACAGGCCACGAGGGACGATTCGACCCGCCACGAGGGAGGAATCAACCCGCCACGAGGGAGGAATCAAGGAAGGGGCGGGAGGGGACGGACGAGGACAAGCTCGCCGTCCTCGTTGGAGCCGCGGATCTCGGTGAAGCCGGTGCGGGTGGCGACGGCGAGGCTGGCGGCGTTGTCGGGGGCGATGCTGGCGCGGACCCGGACGCCCTCGCGGTCGCAATTGGACAGTGCCCACTGGAGGGCGCGGGTGGCGATGCCGCGGCCGCGGACCTCGGCGACGAGGCCGTAGCCGACCTCGACCTCGGGTACGCCGTCGGCGGCCGGCTCGGGCGCGCCGAAGAAGCCGATCGAGCCGGAGACCAGCCCGTCGACGACGATGGAGCGCGGGCCCCACGGGTCGCCCTCGCGCCAAAGGCTCGCGGCGTCGACGTCCTCGTTGCGCGGGAACGACGGGTGCCAGCCCGCGAGCCGCCCGCCGGACCGGATCGCCGCGACGGTCGCGGCGTCCCAGAGCGGCAGCGTCACGTCAGGAGCCCTCGGGGTCGGCCAGCGACGCGCCCTCGACGACGCCGAGCGGCTCGGCCGCGATGTCGGAGCGGCGCTGGAGGCCGTCGAAGGTGATCAGGTCGGCGGCGGCGTACGCACGGGCGCGGGCGTCGGCGACGTCGTACCCCACGGCGCGTACGGCGAGCACCCGCCCGCCCGCGGTCACCAGGTGCTGGTGGTCGGGGTCGCCCGGCTCGGGGGCGGCGACGATCGCGGTGCCGGCGTGGATGACGTCGACGTCGTTGACGCCGTTGGCCGCGCCGACGCCGCGGATCACGTCACCCTTCGACGACGACTCGGGGTAGCCGGCCGACGCGAGCACCACCGTCACCGCGGCGTCGTCGCGGAAGACCGGGGCCGGCACGTCCGTGAGCCGGCCGGTGGCCGCGGCGCGCAGCAGCGCCCCGAACGGTGAGTCGAGCACGGCCAGCACCGGCTGGATGTCGGGATCGCCGAAGCGACAGTTGAACTCGATGACCCGGGGCCCGTCGGCGGTGAGCGCGAGGCCGACGTACAGGCAGCCAACGAACGGCGCGCCCCGCCGGGCCATCTCGTCGAGGGTCGGCTGCACGACGGTCTCCATCACCACCTGCGCCAGGTCCGGCTGCGCCCAGGTGAGCGGCGTGTAGGACCCCATCCCGCCGGTGTTCGGGCCGCGACCGCCGTCGAAGATCCGCTTGAAGTCCTGCGCCGGCTGGAGCGGGTACGCCGTCCGCCCGTCGCACACCGCGAACAGCGAGACCTCCGGCCCGTCGAGGAACTCCTCGACCACGACCCGACCGCAGGTCGCCGCGTGCGCGAGCGCCTCGTCACGGTCGCGGGTCACGACGACCCCCTTGCCCGCGGCCAGCGCGTCGTCTTTCACCACGTACGGCGCGCCGTACTCCGCCAGCGCCGAGGCGACCTCCTCGGGCGTGGTGCACGTGCTCGAGCGGGCCGTCGGGACAGCGGCCGCGGCCATCACCTCCTTGGAGAACGCCTTCGACCCCTCGAGCCGCGCGGCGGCTGCGGACGGGCCGAAGCAGGGGATCCCGGCGGCGGTGACGGCGTCGGCGACACCCGCGACGAGCGGCGCCTCCGGACCGACGACGACCAGGTCGGCGCCGACCTGCTGGGCCAGGGCGGCAACGGCCGCACCGTCCATCGGGTCCACCTCGTGCAGCGTGGCGAAGGCACCGAGCCCCGGGTTGCCCGGCGCCGCGTGGACCTCGGTCACCCCGGGGTCGCGGGAGAGGGCCAGGCCGATGGCGTGCTCGCGGCCACCGGTGCCGATCACGAGGGCTCTCACGGGGCTCGATCCTAGGGCCGCACCGGGCCCACCGGGATTGCCGGTCCCACGGCTGGGGCAGACTGGCCGACGTCCATCAATCTCATGGGGGTTTCTCGGCGTGGTGTTCCCGCAACCCGGCGACCAGATCGGTCGCTACCGGATCGACTCGGTGATCGGCCAGGACGGACTCGGGGTGGTGTACGCCGCGACCGACGAGCGGCTGCAGCGGACGGTCGCGATGCACGTCCTACGACCCGAGCTCGCCGCGACCCCTGGGTTCACCGACCGGTTCCGGGAGTCGGCCACCCGGCTGTCCCGCCTGTCGTCGCCGTACGTCGCCCAGGTGCACGATCACGCGACCGACGGCGACCACGTCTACCTGGTCAGCCAGCACGTGCCGGAGGGGACGCTCGCGGCCTGGCTGCAGCAGCACGGGGCGCTCCCCCAGCACGCGGCCCTGACGCTGGCCGAGCAGGCGGCCGCCGGTCTCGCCGACGCGCACCGGCAGGGGCTCGTGCACGGCGACGTCGGGCCGCACCAGGTCCTGGTGCGGGAGGCCGGCACGGTCCGCGCCCATGCCTGGCTCACCGGCTTCCCCCTGACCGACGCCAACCCGCAGGCGAGCACCACCGGCGACCTGCAGGGGGTCGGTCGGCTGCTCATCGCCGCCCTGACCGGCACCGACCCCGGGCCGTCACCCACCCCGCCCCCGCCGGGCAGCTTCGGCCCGCAGGTCGACGCCCTTCTCAACCGGCTGCTCGGTCCGCACCCGGAGGCCGGGCCACCGCACGCGGACGCCCTGCGCGCCGAGCTCGCGGACATGACCCGCCGCTGGGCCCCGGCCACCCCGCCGCCTGGGGCACCCGGCGCACCCGGGGCAGCCCCCTCCTCCGCCGCAGCGCCGACGGCGATCCGGCCCGCCGCGCCGCCGACCGCCGTCCGTCCTGCTCCGCTGGCGCCGCCCCCACCGCCCAGCTCTCCGCCCGCGAGTGACGGGAAGGTCCGGCGCAACGGCCTGCTGGTCGCGCTCGTCGCGGCCGCCGTGGTGCTGGTGGTCGTCGCGGGGGGTGTCGCCTGGCGGCTGCTGTCCGATGGCGGCGACGGAGACGGTGACGGCGGCGGCGACCCGACGACAGCGGCCGGCGTCGTGACCGGCGACCTCGACGGCGACGGCCGCGGCGACGTGCTCCTCGACCGCCTCGACCCCGAGACGCTCGGCAAGGTCGGCGAGACGGTCTTCCTGTCCTCGGGGGAGGACGGTGTCGGCGATCCGGCGAGCGAGCCCTACCCCGACGCCGTGGCGATCGACACCTTCCCCACGCTCCAGCTCGCCGACGTCGACGGTGACCAGCAGCTCGACAAGGTGTTCACCGCGAGCGTCGACCTGGCGCTCGTCATCGACGTCGTGCCGGCCGAGGGTGAGCCGTGGCACCAGGAGATCCGTACCGAGGGCACCGACTGGGGAGCGACGGACTCGTTCACCGCGCTCTTCGGCGACGTCGACCGCGACGGCCGCGACGACCTCATCATCGGCAACGAGTTCGCTGCCGGCGGCGGCGTCCGCCTCTTCGTCGGGTCGGCCGGCGACGATGCCTTCGCCGACCCCGCGGAGTGGTACTCCTCCGACAGCGACGCCGACTACGCCCAGTTCGACGTCGCCGACTTCGACGGCGACGGGGAGGACGACGTCCTGGCCACCCTCGAGGGCGACGGCCCCGGCGAGGGCGAGCAGCCCTGGGACATCGAGCTGCAGCTGATCACCTCGGACGGCAGTGCACTGGCCGACGCCGGCGCGCCGCTGCCGTTCGGCCCGGACAACTACACCCAGGGCGTCCGGCTGTACGGCGACCTCGACGGCGACGGCGACGACGAGCCGCTGCTCGTCGGGCCCGACGGCTTCGCCACGACCGAGTTCGCGGACGGCGCGTGGTCGGCGATCGACCTGATCTGGCAGGCGCCGCCGGACAACGCGGCCTGGCAGGGCCGCTACAACCGCTACAGCTCGTCCGCGACCGCCGACTGGGTCATGTCGGACGTGGACGGTGACGGCGACGACGACCTGGTGTTCCTCAAGTACAACGGCGACCCCAGCAAGCCGGTGACCGTCCGGATGGCCGAGGGCGGCACCCTGGCGGAGCCGGTGCCGTGGGGGACCTTCGACTGCGCACCGAGCTGCGGTGACAGCTTCAGCCCGGTGACCCCGGCGTACTGATCGGAGAGCGATGCAGATCCCCCAGCCCGGGACCGTCCTCGGCCAGTACCGCATCGAGCGGCTGATCGGCCAGGGCGGCATGGGTGTCGTGTACGCCGCGACCGACACCCGGCTCGGCCGCGAGGTCGCGCTCAAGGTGATCACAGGCCCGCTCGCGTCCAACGAGGAGTTCCGCCGCCGGTTCCACCACGAGGCGCTCGCGATGTCGCGGGTCCAGTCGCCGTGGGTCGTGCAGGTCCACGACCACGACGAGCTCGACGGCTATCCCTACATCGTCACGCAGTTCGTCGCCGGCACCGACCTCGGCTCGTTGGTCGAGCAGCAGCAGCGGCTGACCGCACGCCGGGCACTGCGGCTCTGCGCGCAGGTGGCCCGCGGCCTCGACGACGTGCACCGGGCCGGCGTGCTGCACCGCGACGTCAAGCCGGGCAACGTCTTGCTCTCCGACCCCGGCACTCCTCACGAGCGGGCCTTCCTCTGCGACTTCGGCATCGCGACCTCGGACGCGGCGAGCCACCACACCGCCACCGGCATGGTCGCCGGCACCTGGGCCTACCTGGCGCCGGAGCGCACGCTCGGCTCGCCCGCCGTCCCGGCCAGTGACCTCTACGCCGTCGGCTGCATGCTGTGGACCTGCCTGACCGGTAGCACGCCCTACACCGGCACCGAGGTCGAGATGGCGATCGCGCATGCGAGCGCCCCGATCCCCCAGCTGCCGGATGACGGTGAAACGGTCCGCGGCCTGAACGCCCTCCTCACGCGGGTGATGGCGAAGGACCCGAAGCAACGGCACGCCGACGGCGCCGCCCTGGCTGCGGAGATGGAGGCACTGGCTGCCACTGCGTCGGACGAGCCGGTGCGCGCACCCGTGGCCGCGGCACCCCCGACCGCCGTCCGCAGCAGCTCACCCGGGAGCCACGGGAGCCCACCACCTCCGCCGCCCGCCGCTCCCGCGGCGCCGACCGAGGCGGCGCGACCCGCCGGGCCCTCACCCCGCCGGCGTCGTTGGCCGTTGGTCGTCGGTGGGATCGTCGCCCTCGCGCTGGTGGGCGGACTGGCCACCTGGGCCGGGCTCGCAGCGCGGGACGACGACGAGCCGGGGGGCGCGAAGGGCGACCCGAAGCCGGTCGAGCTGGTGAGTGGCGACCTCACCGGCGACGGCCTGGGGGACGTGGTGGCGCAGGTCCGCGCGAACGCCTTCGAGGCCGAGGCGAGCGGCACCGGGACCGTCACGAGCCTGGCGTCGACCGGCACCACGCTGGGCGAGCCGAAGGACCACGGCACCGAGGCCGGTCGGCCGCTGCTGGGCGACGTCGACGGCGACGGCCGGATGGACCAGGTCTGGTTCACGGCGCAGGACGGAGCAGGCACCTACAAGCTGCGGGTGATCCCCGGCGACGGCTCGATCTGGGAGCACCCCCAGACCCTCACCGCCACCGTCGAGTGGGACGTGCTCACCCCGTACCTCGCCGATGTCGACGGCGACGGCAGCGACGACCTCCTCTTCGCGAACAGCTATCTCGACGACGGCAGCCTCGTGACGATGTATGCGTCCCTCGCGGGCGACGAGTCCTTCGCGAAACCCGAGCTGGTGCTCGACCTGGGCCGGACCGAGGACCCGATCACCGGCGTCGGGGACCTCGACGGCGACGGCGACGACGACCTGTTCCGCGCGACGAACACCCACCGCGGGAACCGGATCACCGGCGTCGAGCTCCAGCCGTTCGTCAACGACGACGGCAGCTTCTCCGCAGAGGAGCCGCTGCGTCCCGACGTCGACACCTGGGGCGTCGGGTGGTTCATGGCCGGGGACGTCGACGACGACGGTGCCGACGAGGTCGTGGTCACCAACGGCCGGCGCGGGTCTGTCGGGGTGGTCGAGCTCGACGCGGACGAGGGCCGCTTCGGCGACGTCACCGAGTGGCTGCCCGGCCGTGGGACCGACGAGGAATGGGAGCAAGAGGTCTTCGACCGCGGCGCGCCGGCCTTCGAGCAGTCGCTCTCGGACGTCGACGGCGACGGCGACGACGACCTGGTGTCGACCAGGGAACGCGACGGCGCGCTCCAGATCGGCGTGGCGGTCTCGGACGGCGAGAGCTTCGCCCCCTTCGGCGAGGACGTGTGGGGAACCATCACGTCGTGCCCGCTCGAGGGCTGCGGCCTGATCCGCCTGGTGGTGAACGTGGAGCCGTCCATCCTCTAGCGGTGGAAGGTCAGGCCCCGTCGAAGCCGTTGAGCAGCAGGAAGAACAGCACGACGCCGACGAGCGCGGCGCCGACGCCGACCAACGCACCGAGGGCGACCCGCTTGCCGCCGGACGCGCCGTCACCGACGAGCGGGGGGGTGACCGCGCCGACGAGCGCGCCGATGACGGCCATCCCGCCGAGCTGGGCGGGGAGGATCCAGTTCTCCGAGCCCTCACCGTCGAACACCGCTGCGGCGACGGGCAGGCTCAGGACCCCGGCGACCAGCAGCACGAGGTAGGCGAGGATGCGTGGCACGCGCCGAGCGTAGAGCCACAGAGTTGCGCGGGTCCCGGAAACGGCGATCGCCCCGCCGGCACCGAGGTGCCGACGGGGCGTCGTCGTGGTGCTGGGATCAGCGCTACTTCTTGGGGGCGCGCTTCACCGTGATGGTCTGCTCCGTCGACGAGGGCTTGGTGAAGTCGCCCTTGAAGACCTTGACCGAGAGCACGTGCTCGCCACGGGGCAGCTTGCCCACGACGAACTTGACCTGGCCGTCACGGTCGAGCGTGCCGGTGCCGACCCGCTTGCCGTTGTCCTTGACGACGAACGCGACACCGTTGGTCGCGCCGGAGGTCTCGACGGCAAGGAACACCTTGACCTTGTTCTTCACCGTGATGACGTCGGGCTTGACCGTCATCGTGCTGCTGGTCGGCGCGCGGTCGACCTTGACGGTCACGGTGCCGGTGTCGCTGCCGCCGCGGCCGTCCTCGACGGTGTAGTCGAACGTCTTGGTCCCGACGAAGCGCGGGCCGAACGAGGCCTCGAGCACGCCGGCGACGGGCTCGCCGTCGACGGTGTAGGTCAGCTCGTCGCCGTCGGCGTCGGTGGCCTCGAGCGGGACGGAGACGCTGCCGCCGGCGACGGTGCTGGCGGTGAGGTCCTCGGCGACCGGGGCCGTGTTGGGGGCCTCGGCGGCGGTGAACGTGTAGGTCGTCAGGCCGACGGTGATCGACTCGATCACGCCGTCACCCTTGACGCCCGAGCCCAGCGACCAGCCGGCCGCGACGACGGTGGCCTCGGCCGGCAGCGCGGCGCGCCACTCGGCGAGGGTGCCGTTGAAGGCCGAGCCGTAGCCGCCCGAGGTGGACGGCGCCAGCGCCTTGAAGTCGGCGGACGAGCCGTTGGTCAGCCACCAGTTGGTGAGGCCGAAGTTCTCGCGGTAGAGCGCGTCGCCGTTGGCGTAGCTGCGCTCGCCGACGAGACGGCCGTCGAACGCGCCGTCGCCGTTGATGTCGATGAACAGCTGCAGGCCCGGGCGGAGCGTGTTCTCCGAGCCGTTGGCGCGCCAGCTCATGCTGGGCTCGCCGACCTCGGCGAACGGCTGGCCGACCAGGAAGGCGCCGGCAGCCTTGTCGCTGCTGGTGTTGCCCTCGGTCCAGACGCGGACGCCCGACGTGAGCCGGAAGTCGTTGTGACCGGTGGAGCCGGACTCCTGGGTGTTGACGTCCCCGGGACGCAGGACCTTGGTCTCGTCCGCCTGCTCGTCGCTGAAGAGGTACTCGGTGCCGCCCACGGTCAGGCCGTAGACGGTGCCGTCGCCCTTGACGCCGGAGCCGAGCGACCAGCCGGCCTGCACGACCTCGGCGTCGGGGTAGGCCGTCTGCCACTCGGTCAGGGTGCCGTTGAGCGGGCCGCCGCCACCGCCGGTGGTCGGCGGAGTGTTGGGCTCGGCGAAGACGGCGGCGTCCTGGACGCTGCCGACCCACCAGTTGCCGCCGTACACGGTCTCGCCGACGAGGATGCCGTCGACGTCGCCGTCACCGTCGAAGTCGGTGGTGAGCTGCAGGCCCGGCTCGGGACCGGTGCCGGCCCACTCGAGGCTCGGCGTGCCGACCTCGGCGAGCGCCAGGTGGACGTCGAAGTAGGCGGCGGCCTTGTCGGTCGAGGTGTTGCTCTCGGTCCAGACGCGGACGCCGTCGGTCTGGAAGTCGTTGTGGCCGGTGGCCCGCGTCGCGTCGGTGTTGACGTCGACGGGGGTGAGCACGACCTGGTCGGCGTGAGCGGCCGGAGCGCCGGCGATCACGAGCCCGGCAGCAGTGACGGCACCGGCGGCGAGGCCGGCGCTGACGCGCCCGATCTTGGGCGCGCTGAAGCGGTTGAACATTCGTTGCCCTTCGGTTGGTTCGTTCCCTCCGCTCCGCAGAGCGCGGAGCCCGGCCGCCGGACCGGCGGCCGACTAGACCACACCACGAACCGGCGGGCTTTTATGCGGTTTTCGGTAAAGAGATGAAAGAAATAGCCGAACGGGCAGATCTCAGCGCAGCGGGTGGAGCACGACGGCCTGCTCGCGCTCCGGCCCGACACCCACGACGGACATCCGGCCACCCGAGATCTGCTCGAGCTCCTGCACGTAGGAGCGGGCGTTCGCCGGGAGGTCGTCGAGGGTGCGGGCGCCGCTGATGTCCTCGGTCCAGCCGGGGAAGTACTCGTAGATCGGCACCGCGTGGTGGAACGCGCTCTGGTTGGCGGGCATCTCGTCGTACCGCTCGCCGTCGACGTCGTAGGCCACGCACACCGGGATCTGCTCGAGACCGGTCAGCACGTCGAGCTTGGTGAGCACGAAGTCGGTCACGCCGTTGACGCGGGCGGCGTAGCGGGCGATCACGGCGTCGTACCACCCGCAACGGCGCGGCCGCCCGGTCGTGGTGCCGAACTCTGCGCCGGTGTTGCGCAGGAAGTCGCCGGACTCGTCGTGCAGCTCGGTCGGGAACGGACCCTCTCCCACCCGGGTGGTGTAGGCCTTCACGATCGCGATCACCTGGTCGATCCGCGTCGGCGGGATGCCGGAGCCGGTGCACGCGCCGCCCGCCGTCGCCGACGACGACGTCACGAACGGGTAGGTGCCGTGGTCGACGTCGAGGAGCGTGGCCTGCCCGGCCTCGAGCAGCACGGTCTCGTCGCGGTCCAGGGCCTCGCCCAGCAGCAACGTCGTGTCGCAGACGTACGGCGAGAGCCGGTCCGCGTGCGCCAGCAGCTCCTCGACGGTCTGGTCGACCGACGGTGCGCGGCGGTTGTAGATCTTGGTGAGGATCTGGCTCTTGAGCTCGAGCGCGCCCTCGACCTTCTGGGCCAGGATCTTCTCGTCGAAGAGGTCCTGGACGCGGATGCCGAGCCGGTTCATCTTGTCGGCGTAGGTCGGGCCGATGCCGCGCCCCGTCGTGCCGATCTTGCGGCTGCCGAGGAACCGCTCGGTCACCTTGTCGAGGGTGCGGTTGTAGTCGGCGATCACGTGCGCGTTGGCGCTGACCTTGAGCGCGCCGGTGTCGATGCCGCGCGCCTCGAGCCCGTCGATCTCGTGGAACAGCACGTCGAGGTCGACGACGACGCCATTGCCGATGACCGGCGTGCAGCCTGGGGTGAGGATGCCGCTCGGGAGCAGGTGGAGCGCGTACTTCTCGTCGCCGATCACCACCGTGTGGCCGGCGTTGTTGCCGCCGTTGAACTTCACCACGTAGTCGACGCGGCTGCCGAGGTGGTCGGTCGCCTTGCCCTTGCCCTCGTCGCCCCACTGGGCGCCGACGATCACGATCGCTGGCATCGGTTGCGCTCCTTCGCAAAAAGCGAGAAGCCCGGTCGCAAGACCGGGCTCTTGCGGAGAGACGCTATCAAAACCTCAGGTGATGAGCGATCTCGGCGACGACGGCGGACGCCAGGTCGGCGGGGGTGTCGTCGTCGCGCTCGGGGACGACGACGTGGACCTCCCCGCCGGTCAGCAGGTCGACCGCGCGAACACCCTGGTCGGCGGCCATCTCCGCGGCCCGCTCGACGGTGCCGTACCGGATCACGCTCGCGCCCTCGGGCGGCAGCGGGGAGAGCCAGGCGTGCTCGGTCGCGATGACGGTGCGGGCGGGGAGCAGCGCGAGCGCGCCACCACCACAGCCCTGGCCGAGGATCACCGAGACGGTGGGCACGGTCATCGTCACGAGGGTCGCGATGCAGCGGGCGATCTCGCCGGCGATCGCGCCCTCCTCGGCTGCCGGCGACAGCTCGGCGCCGGGGGTGTCGACGACCGTGACCAGCGGCAGCCGGAGCTCCTCGGCGAGCCGCATCGCGCGCCGGGCCTCGCGCAGCGCCCCCGGCCCCATCGGCGTGGCTGCCGTCTGCCGGGAGCGGTCCTGGCCGACGACCACGCACGGGGCGCCGTCGAGCCGGGTCAGCGCCACGATCACCGTCTCGTCGCGCTCGCCCTCGTCGGTGCCGCGCAGGCGCAGGGTGCCCTCGGCGCCGTGCTTGAGCAGGTCGCGGACGCCGGCTCGACCCTCGGCGCGGGTGCGCTCGATGGACTCCCAGGCCGGCGCACCCTCGCTCCCCGCCGGCAGCGGCGTACGACGCTCGCGGGTGCTCGGCGCCGGCGGGTCGACCAGCACCGCGAGGGCCCGGTCGAAGAGCAGCCGCAGGTCCTCGCTGGCCACGACGGCGTCGATCACACCCTTCGCGGCGAGGTTCTCGGCGGTCTGGACGCCGGCGGGGAACGGGCGGCCGTTGAGCGCCTCGAAGACCTTCGGACCGAGGAAGCCGACCAGTGCGCCCGGCTCGGCCACCGTCACGTGTCCGAGCGACCCCCACGAGGCGTACACCCCACCGGTGGTGGGGTGTCGCAGGTGCACGACGTAGGCGAGCCCGGCCGCGCGGTGCTCCATCAGCGCCCGGGTGATCTCGATCATGTGGACGAACGCCCGGGTGCCCTCCTGCATGCGGGTGCCCCCGGACGCCGTGCTCGCCACGACCGGGATGCCCTCGGCCGTCGCCCGACGGACGGCAGCGGCGATCCGCTCCGCGGCGGCGACACCGATCGAGCCGGCCAGGAACCGGAACTCGTTGACCACGAACGCGACCGGACGCCCGTCGACGGTGCCGCGTCCGGTGAGGACCGACTCGTCGGTGCCGGCCTTCTCGGCGGCGGCACGGAGCTCGGCCTGGTAGTCGGCGGGGTGCCCGCTGACGTCGACCGGCTGGTCCCACGACTCGTAGGACCCCTCGTCGAGCACCAGGTCGATCAGCTCACGCGCGGTCCACCGGCGGCTCGTCCCCATGCCGCTGCATCCAACCACCACGTGCCGCCTAGGGTGGGGCGGTGTCCAACCCCGAGCCGCTCCTGGTGATCACCAACAGTGACGCCGGCACCGCCGACGACGCCGCGCTCGACGCCGCGCTCGGTGTGCTGCGGAGCGCGACGTCGGTCGAGGTGGCCGCCACCTCCGACCCCGGTGAGCTCGACGGCGCGCTGCACCGCGCCGGGTCGCGCCGGGTCGTGGTGGCCGGCGGTGACGGCAGCCTGCACGCGGTCATCACTGCGCTCTACCGGCGGCGCGAGCTCGGCCCGGACCGGGTGCTCGGCCTGATCCCGCTCGGCACCGGCAACGACTTCGCCCGCACCCTGGGCATCCCGCTCGACGCGGTCGAGGCGGCGGAGTCCCTCGTCGAGGGCAAGGTGCGCGAGTTGGACCTCCTGGTCGACGAGGTCGGCCAGATCGTCGTCAACCAGGTGCACCTCGGCGCGGGCGCGGAGGCCGGCCGCAAGGCAGTGCCGTGGAAGGAGCGGCTCGGCCGGGTCGGGGTCGGCCCGGTGAACCTGGGCCGGCTCGGCTACCCCATCGGCGCGCTGCTCTCCTCGATCGACCCGCCCGTCCTCCGGCTGCGGATCGAGGTCGACGGCGAGGTCGTCTGCGACGTCGACCACCCGGTGCTGATGGTGGCGCTCGGCAACGGCGCCACGGTCGGCGGCGGCCTCGAGCTCACCCCTGACGCCGACCCCGGCGACGGACGCATCGACGTGATGATCGCGCGTCCCAAGGGCACGCTCTCCCGGCTGGCGTACGTCGCCCGCCTCGGCATCGGCACCCACGCGACCCACCGGGACGTCGAGACCCGCAGGGCCTCGACGGTGACCGTGAGCGGCAGCGAGTTCTGGTGCAGCGCCGACGGTGAGCTCTACGGACCGGAGCGGCACCGGAGCTGGCGACTCGAGCCGTCGGCGTACTCGATGATCGTCCCGGCCGGCTGACCCAATAACCTCGTGGGGTGGCACGAGGACGCAACACCGACCCGTCAGGCGCCGACCCGACCGACTGGGTGACCCGCACCGCCGACCTGGCGCTCCGCCACGCGGAGACCGTCAACGGCGGCGCGCTGCCCGAGGTCGTGACCTGCGCGTCCGGCATCAGCCCGTCCGGACCGATCCACCTCGGCAACCTCCGCGAGTTCCTCACCGTCCACTTCGTCGCCGAGGAGATCCGGCGCCGCGGCGTCACCGTGCGGCACCTGCACAGCTGGGACGACTACGACCGGTTCCGCAAGGTGCCCGCCGGCGTCGACCCGTCCTGGGAGGAGCACATCGGCCGGCCCTTGTCGGCCGTGCCCGACCCGACCGGCGAGTTCGAGAGCTGGGCGGAGCGCTTCAAGGCGCCGCTGCGCGACGCGCTGGCCGCGATGGGCTGCGAGATGGTCGAGGTCGAGCAGACCGGGATGTACCGCTCCGGCGCCTACCGCGAGCAGGTCCTCACCGCGGTCCGCAGGCGCGGCGAGATCGAGTCCGTGATGTCGCGCTACCGCACGAAGAAGACGGAGGCGGCTGACGCGGCCGAGGCGGCGGAGGAGGGCGCCGAGGACGGCGGCCACGGCGCCAACGAGGACCTGGCCCGGTTCCCGTTCAAGCCCTACTGCCGCGGGTGCGGGCGTGACACGGTCACCCTCACCTCCTACGACGACGAGTCGACCGACCTCGCCTACACCTGCGACGTGTGCGGCGACTCCTACGTCACCAACCTCGCGACCCAGGACGAGGGCAAGCTGGTCTGGAAGGTCGACTGGCCGATGCGCTGGACCTACGAGGCCGTCCACTTCGAGCCCGGCGGTGTCGACCACGCCAGCCCCGGTTCGTCGTACACCGTCGGCAAGGAGATCGTCGGCCCGGTCTTCGGCGGCACCGCCCCGTCGTTCGTCGGCTACTCGTTCGTCGGCGTCGCCGGCATGCCGAAGATGTCGTCCTCGAAGGGCGGTGTCCCGACCGCTGCCGAGGCGCTGCGGATCCTCGAGGCACCGATCCTGCGCTGGCTCTACGTGCGCCGGCAGCCGAAGCAGGCGTTCAACGTGGACTTCGGTCAGGAGGTGCTGCGCCTCTACGACGAGTGGGACGCGCTCACCAAGAAGGCCGCCGTCCCCGAGAAGCGCGACGCCGCCGTCCTGGCGTGGGAACGGGCATCGGCCACCGCCGCCGCCGGCACCCTGCCGACGCCCGAGGTCGTCGTACCGTTCCGGATGCTGTCGTCGGTCGCCGACGTCACCGCCGGCTCCCTCGACCTGATCTCGCAGACCGTCGGCAAGGTGGGCTACGTCCACGACTCCGTCGCCGAGCTCGAGCCGCGGCTGTCGAAGGCCGCGACCTGGATGACGGAGTACGTCGACCCCGAGGACCGCACCAACGTCCGCGACTCCCCCGACGCCGACCGGCTCGCCGCGCTGAACGAGGACGAGGAGCTCTGGCTGCGCCAGCTGCTCGACCGGTTGCCCGACTCGTTCGACGACGCCGACGAGCTGACCACGCTGATCTACGGCGTCCCCAAGCTCGGTCGCGGCCTCACCCTCGAGGACGCGCCCACCGACGAGGTCAAGGCCGACCAGAAGGCATTCTTCCGCCTCCTCTACCAGCTCCTCGTCAGCGCCGACCGCGGCCCGCGCCTCCCCACCCTCTTCGCCGCCCTCGGCCCCGAGCGGGTGCGGTCGCTGCTCACGCCTTCATCGGTCGTCGAGTAGGGCGCGAGCGCAGCGAGCGACCGTATCGAGACGCGTCTCGACACGGTCTCGCCCAGGGTCTCGGCCTACTCGACGACCGGCAGCAGCGCGTCAGCCGCGGTGGGGCTGGACTCGCGGAGGAAGGTCGAGCAGCGCTCCCACTCCTCGTCCTCGCCGATGGCGCGGGCGGCCTTCGCGAGGAGGGCCAGGCAGGTGAGGAAGCCGCGGTTGGGCTCGTGCTCCCACGGGACCGGGCCGTGCCCCTTCCAGCCGTTGCGGCGCAGCAGGTCGAGCGAGCGGTGGTAGCCGACGCGCGCGAAGGCGTAGACAGTCACGTCGTCGGCGTCCTGGTCAACGGCGGCGGTGGCGAGGGCGGCCCAGGCAGCGGGCGACGCCGGAAACCGTCGTACGACGGCCGCCGGCGCCTCTCTCGCGGCGAGTGCCTCGGCCGCGGGGTCCTCCGGCAGGTGGGTCGGCGGGGGTCCGGCCATCAGGTCCTGGTGACTCATGTGACCAGCCTGACAGACACCGGAGCACTCATCACGCCCGGGGAATGGTTGTCGGCGGCAAGTGGTTGGGTCGCACCGTGACCCAGACCTCGACACCCGCGGCCGGCACGCCGTCCGACGTGAGGCCCTGGCCCGCGCTCGCGGCCCTCTGCATCGGCTTCTTCATGATCCTCGTCGACATGACGATCGTGACCGTCGCGACGCCGGACATCATCGTCGAGCTCGACGCCAGCCAGAACGCGGTGCTGTGGGTCACCAGCGCCTACCTGCTGGCCTACGCCGTTCCGGTGCTGATCACCGGGCGGCTCGGTGACCGCTACGGCCCCAAGTGGCTCTACCTCATCGGGCTGGCGGTCTTCACGGTCGCGTCGCTGTGGTGCGGGCTGAGCGGGTCGATCGAGATGCTGATCGCCGCTCGCGTCCTCCAGGGCGTCGGCGCGGCGCTCATCACCCCGCAGACGATGGCCGTCATCACCCGGATCTTCCCCGCCGAGCGGCGCGGCCAGGCGATGGCGCTCTGGGGCGCGACCGCCGGCGTCGCCACGCTGGTCGGGCCCATCCTCGGCGGCGTCCTCGTCGACGCGTTCGGCTGGGAGTGGATCTTCTACATCAACGTGCCGATCGGCCTGGTCGCGCTCTACCTCAACTGGCGCCTGGTGCCGGTGCTCTCGACCAACGACCACCGCTTCGACTGGCTCGGTGTGGCGCTGAGCGGGGCGGCGATGTTCGCGCTGGTCTTCGGGATCCAGAACGGCGAGCAGCGCGCGTGGGACGGCGTCGTCTGGGCGCTCATCGTCGGCGGGCTGGCGCTCTTCGTGTTGTTCGTCCTCTGGCAGGCGCGCAACCGCCAGGAGCCGTTGGTCCCTCTCGGGATGTTCGCCGACCGCAACTTCTCGGTGTCCAACCTCGGCATCTCGTGCATGGGGTTCGCGGCCGTCGCGATGGGCTTCCCGCTGATGCTCTACGCCCAGCTGGTGCGCGGGCTGTCCGCCCTCGAGGCCTCCCTGCTGATGGTCCCGATGGCGGTGGTCTCACTCGTCATGGCGCCGGTCGTCGGCCGGTTCACCGACAAGGTCCACCCGCGCCTGCTCACCGCCACCGGCTTCGGGCTCGCGGCAGCCGGGGTGTTCTGGGTGGGCCATGCGCTGGCACCGGAGACGCCGTACTGGGAGATCCTCGTGCCGATGGGCGTGCTCGGCCTCGGCATGTCGGGAGTCTGGGCGCCGCTGGCGGCGACCGCCACCCGCAACCTGCCCATGCACCAGGCCGGTGCCGGTGCCGGCGTCTACAACGCGACCCGGTTGGTCGGCTCGGTCATCGGCTCCGCCGGCATCGCCGTGCTGCTCGACAGCCGGCTGATCGCCAACGGGCTCGGCGCGGGCGGCGGGCCCGAGGCCGCCGGGCAGTCGCTGCCGGAGCAGGTCTACGCCCCGTTCAGCGAGGCGATGTCCGAGGCGATGCTGCTGCCTGCCGCGGTGCTCGCGCTCGGGTTCGTCGCAGTGCTGTTCTTCGAGGCACCGCGCCACTTCGGCGCGGCGTCACCGGCCGCCTCCACTCCCCCGGTGGCCGCGCCGGTGGAATGATCGACCCATGGTGAGCCCGTACGAGCGCTACGTGCTGCCCTGGCTCTTCGAGCACGCCTGCGGCGTCGGCCCGATCCAGCAGAAGCGAGCCGGGTTGGTCCCGCGGGCGCAGGGCCGGGTGCTCGAGATCGGCATCGGCACCGGCCACAACATGGCGTTCTACGACGCGGACCGGGTCACCGAGGTGATCGCCGTCGACCCCGCCGAGCAGATGCACGACAAGGCACGTGCCCGCGCGGCCGCGGCCGGCATCGACGTCCGCGTGCTCGGCCTGTCCGCCGAGTCGATCCCGCTCGAGGACGGAGAGATCGACACCGTCGTCACGACGTTCACGCTCTGCTCGATCCCCGACCCGGCCGCGGCACTCGCGGAGATGCGGCGGGTCCTCCGGCCCGGCGGCGAGCTGCTGTTCTGCGAGCACGGTCTCGCGCCGACGGACCGGGTCCGGAAGTGGCAGCGCCGGCTCAACCCGGTCCAGCGCCGGATCGCCGGCGGCTGCCAGTTCGACCGCGATGTTCCGAGCCTGGTGCGTGGCTCGTTCGAGGTCACGACCCTCGAGGAGGGCTACTTCCCCGGCCCGAAGTTCGCGAGCTACCTCTACACCGGCACGGCCGGCTGAGTCAGCCGACGGTCTTGCCGGCCGACCGCAGGTTCTCGCAGGCCTCGACGACGCGCTCGGCCATGCCGGCCTCGGCCGCCTTGCCCCACGCCCGCGGGTCGTAGGTCTTCTTGTTGCCGACCTCGCCGTCGACCTTGAGGACGCCGTCGTAGTTGCTGAACATGTGCGCGGCGACCGGGCGGGTGAAGGCGTACTGGGTGTCGGTGTCGACGTTCATCTTCACCACACCGAAGTCGACGGCCGCGCCGATCTCCTCGGCCGTCGAGCCGGATCCGCCGTGGAAGACCAGGTCGAACGGCTTCGAGCCGGCCGGCAGGCCGAGCTTCTCGACGACGGCCTCCTGCGCGGACTTGAGGATCTCCGGCCGCAGCCTGACGTTGCCCGGCTTGTAGACGCCGTGCACGTTGCCGAAGGTGAGCGCGGTCAGGTAGCGGCCCTTCTCGCCGACCCCGAGCGCGGCCACGGTCGCGAGCGCGTCCTCGGGGGTCGTGTAGAGGTGGTCCCCCATGCCGCCCTCGACGCCGTCCTCCTCGCCGCCGACGACGCCGACCTCGATCTCGAGGATGATTTTGGCCGCCGCCGCCTTCGCGAGCAGCTCCTCGGCGATCTGCAGGTTCTCGTCCAGCGGTACGGCGGACCCGTCCCACATGTGGGACTGGAACAGCGGGGCCTCACCGCGCGCGACCCGCTCGGCGGAGATGTCGAGCAGCGGCCGGACGAAGCCGTCGAGCTTGTCCTTCGGGCAGTGGTCGGTGTGCAGCGCGATGTTGACCGGGTAGTTCTTGGCGACCTCGGCGGCGTAGGCCGCGAACGCCACCGAGCCGCTCACCATGTTCTTCACCGTCGGGCCGGAGAGGTACTCCGCACCGCCGGTCGAGACCTGGATGATGCCGTCGGAGCCGGCGTCGGCGAAGCCCTTGAGGGCGGCGTTGAGGGTCTGCGAGGACGACACGTTGATCGCAGGGAACGCGAAGGACCCGGCCTTCGCGGCGTCCAGCATCTCGGCGTACTTCTCGGGGGTGGCGATGGGCATCGGGCTACTGCTCCTGCTCACGGGGTCGGTTGCGCATCCACCCTAGTCGGGCCGGGGGCTTTACTTTCGGCTCGGTCGCGACTTATGGTCCGCGCGCACCATGGCGGTGCGTTCACCGAACTCTGGGGATCCTCTTGAAGCTGCGACTCGGCGCCGCCGTCATCCTGGCCGCTGCCCTCACTCCGTTGTCGGTCGTGACCACGACCTCGGCCGCTGCCGGCGCCGGTGTCGACACGAGCCCTCCCGCGATCGGGAGCTGCTTCAACCTGACGTACGACGAGATCCGCGGCGTGAGCAGCGACAAGCCGCCGGTCGACTGCTCGACGCGTCACACGACGCTCACCTTCGACGTCGTCGAGTTCGATGTCGCACCCGACTGGAACGACGAGGACTCCTACCTCGGCGAGGTCTACGGCCAGTGCAATCCCTCGTGGATCAAGGTGCTGGGGGGCGACCCGCGCAAGATCGCCCGGTCCGCCTATACCTACCACTGGCTCCTGCCGACCCCGGTCCAGCGCGAGGCGGGCGCGTCCTGGGTCCGCTGCGAGCTCACCATCGCCGGGGGCTCCAGGACGGTGCCGCTGCCGGAGAGCGTGCGGCTGCGAAGGCTGCCGCTGCCGGCCAGCATCGCGCGGTGCAGCGAGGGCGCCCGCGGCGACTTCCGGGCCACCGCGTGCTCCCGGCCGCATCAGTGGCGTGCGACCCACTCACCCGCGGTGCGCTCCAAGCGCTGGCGCGGCGCCGACAAGATCCAGCAGCTCGCTCTCGACGCCTGTCGTCGCGAGATCCCGCGTGGCTCCTTCAGGTACTCCTGGCCCTCGTCGCAGTACTGGTGGCGCCTCGGATTCCGCTACGCCGTCTGCTACAAGCGGGACGCCGACCGGAAGGCCGCCCGGGCCGAGGAGCAGGTCGCCCGACCCACTCCCCGTAACTCTGTGACCTGGGACACGTTGGCAGGGCATCAGCGGAGGCGGTAACGCGGCTGCCTCCGTGGAGGAGGCTCCCGATGCGCCGTACCCCTGCCGGCCTGTTGATCGTCGCCCTCGGGCTGCTCGCACTGCTGCTCTCCGCAGCGCCCGCCACCGCTCACGAGGAGCGGGACTCGCAGTTCCCGCCCGGCAACGGGTCGACACCGAAGCACCGCAGCGAGGCGCAGGCCGCCGACGTGATCGTCGTCTGCCGCCCCGACTCGCGGAGGCGGATCGACCGGATCGGCAACGCCGCGGTCCGCCAGCGCAACCTCCGGCTGTTGCAGGACTGCGAGTTCCGCAACCTGCAGGCGGCCGTCGACGCGGTCCGCGTGCAGCGCACCAACATCTACGTCCTGCCCGGCGTCTACCGCGAGCGGCCGTCGTGGGACGCCGCCTGCATGAAGGGGTACGACGGCGGCATCGTCACCTACGAGCTCTCGCACTCGTGCGGGGAGGTCGTCAACCTGGTCACCATCGCCGGCGACGACCCGGAGGACCAGGACATCGTCTGCGACAGCGCGCTGTGCAACCTGCAGGTCGAGGGCACCGGCGCCCGCCCTGGCGACGTGCTCTTCCGCGGCGGGTTCGCCGAGAACGGCGACTGGATCAAGCACAACGGCATCAAGGCCGACCGCGCCGACGGCTTCTACCTCGCCAACATGACGCTCGAGCTGTTCCGCGAGAACGCCGTCTACATCCACGAGACCGACGGCTACGTCGTCGACCGGGTCGTCACCCGCTACAACGACCTGTACGGCGTGCTCACCTTCACCTCGGACCACGGGCTGATCCAGCGCTGCAACGCCCACCACAACGGTGACTCCGGCATCTATCCCGGCAGCGCCGCCGACGTGAACGCCCGCAACCGCAAGACCGGCCCCCTGACCCGGTGGGCGGTCGAGGTGCGCAACTGCAACATGCACCACAACGCGCTGGGGTTCTCGGGCACGGCCGGCAACTCGGTCTACGTGCACGACAACAAGATCCACCACAACGGCGTCGGCTACGTGGTCGAGTCGATCCTCGCCGGGCACCCGGGCATGCCCCAGGACCACGGCTGGTTCTCGGACAACAAGATCTACTCCAACAACGTCAACTACTACGGCAACGTCGCCGGCGACGACGCCCCCTGCCAGGCGGAGCACCCTGTCGATCGCGGGCACCAGCGCGGCGTGGTCTGCCCGGCCTTCGCCCTCCCCGTCGGCACCGGCGGGATGATGGTCGGCAACCACAACTACGTCGAGGGCAACCAGGTCTGGAACAACTACCGCCAGGGGTTCATGCTCTTCTGGGTCCCGCCGGCGCTGCTGCGTGACGACTTCAACCCGCTCCACCAGTTCGACAACTCGAACTTCAACCACTTCACCGACAACGTGATGGGGATGACGCCGAACGGGAAGCGCAGCCCCAACGGCCTCGACTTCTGGTGGGACGACGCCGGCCGCGGCAACTGCTGGGAGGACAACGAGGCCGCGAAGGGCGAGAAGATCACCCACAACGCGACGCTCGGCTACCTGCCCGACTGCAAGGCGCCCTCCCTGCTCCCGATCAGCAACCTGGTCAAGACCACCACGCTGCTGAGCTGCGCGTCGTACGACCGCTACTCCAAGCCGACCCCGGCCGGCTGCGACTGGATCGTGACGCCGCCCAAGCCGACCGCCGAGAGCATCGCGGCCGCCCAGGCCGCGGCCGAGCAGGGTCCGAACGACCCGACGGTCCCGATCGCGCTGGTGGCGATCGGCCTGGTCGGCGCCGCCACTCTCCGGCTCCGGGCCCGGACCGCCAGGACGCGATGATCCTCCTCCTCAAGACCGCCTCGCTCGGCGTCGCCGGCCTCGCGGCCGGGTGGGCGCTGCTGCCGCTCGGCGTGCGGCTCGATCCCGAGGTCGCGCCGTCGCTGCCGGTCGACGCCGGGCTGCAGATCCGCGAGTACGGCAGGGAGGGGACGTTCGCGCTCCACTACCGCCACCAGGACGAGGTCACGATGAGCGTCCCCGTCGACAACGGGGGCCCGCTGCCGATCACGATCGACGCCGCCGACCTCGACGACGGACCCCTCCCCCTGCTGGTGCCGGTCGCCGACAACCTGCCCGTCGAGGTAGGCGCCTGGGGCGAGGAGGTCGTCGAGCTCACCTTCCGCTTCGACAACTGCCGCTACTACCACGAGCGGTCGGCCGTCACCTGGGACCGCGTCGACCTCGAGGGCTCGGTGCTGGGCCGCGGGTTCGACCGCGAGCTGGAGCTGGAGTACCCGATCGCCCTGCACGGCCAGGTGATCCGCAACTGCCCCGACCGGACGCTGGTCCGGGGCGACGACGTCCGGCCCCACTAGCCGGGTCGTCATCGCCAGCGCGGCGTGGGGGTCACGCTGGCGATGACGATCCCGAACGCCTGGCAACCGATCGGCGGCTCGGTCCGTATCCACGGTTGAGGAACACTCGACCGACGGAGGAACCATGCCGAACATCGCCGACCAGCTGGACGCAGCCATCGGAGCCGCACCGTCGGACGGCCCCGCGCTCGCCCCCACCCTCGAGCTCGGTCGCCGCGCCGTGCGGCGACGCCGGCTGGCGTACGGCGCCGGAGTGGTCGCGACCGCTCTGGTCATCGGCGGTACGGCGTGGGCGGCCTCCCCCGGCGACACCGAGCGGCAGCGATCGCAGGAGCCCGGGTTCGCCGGCGGGCCGACGGCCTCGCCCTCCGCCTCGCCCTCCGACCCTGCCGACGAAGGCGTGGACTCGACCGAGCGAGACCGGGAGGAGCCGTGGTTCGGTGCCGACGCGGCCCGCCGCGGTCCGGACGGCCGGCTCGAGATCAGGGACGGCTGGACCGCCACCCGGGTCATCGAGGAGGTGAACGGCCCGGGCACGGTCGGGGTCGAGGTCGCCAAGGGCTCGCGTCTCCAGTGGTTCCTCTTCGGTCACCGGATGACGATCGCCACCCTGCGCGCGCCGTCGGAGGGCTACTCCGACTTCCAGGAGTGGATCGACGTCAACGGCCCCAACATCAAGAGCAGCCGTCCCGACAAGAAACGCGACGGCACCGGAGAGGGGAGCGACGCTGCCGGCGACTGGCCCGGCGTGCCGCGCGACGACCTGGTCGTGTTTGCCCCGAAGGCGATGTCCTCGGCCCGCGGCCTGGTCGCGGTCAGCGACGACGTCGTGGTCGTCGACCAGGTCTACGACCCCGACCTCGGCGCCTCCTTCGCGCCGCCCGGCGAGTCCGGGGTCGCGAAGGTCCGCAAGGACGGACAGGTCTGGTACGTCGTCGCCCGCCGCCCCGACGACTACATCGCCGTCTCGGCGTCCAAGGCCTCGGAGCAGTACGACGTCGAGGACCTCGCCGACTTCATCGCCTTCGCGCAGGAGCGGTACGCCGAGGGCGGCGGTGGGCTGCTGTGAACCGCACCGAGCGGGAGGCGGCCTACGTCGACTACGTGACCGCCCGGCGCGCCCACCTCCGCCGCGTCGCCTATGCGCTGTGCGGCGACTGGCACCGGGCCGACGACCTCCTGCAGACCGCCCTCGTCAAGCTCTACGTCGCCTGGCCGCGGGTACGGCGGGCCGGCTCCGAGGACGCCTACGTCCGCAAGATCCTGGTGCGCGCGGCCATCGACGAGTCGCGCCGGCCGTGGCGGCGCGAGCAGGCGACCGACGACCTGCCCGACCGGCCGGCGCCCGAGCCGACCGGTGTCGAGGAACGCTCCGCGTTGTTCGCCGCGCTCCAGGCGCTGCCCGTGCAGCAACGCGCGGCGGTGGTGCTGCGGCACTGGCTCGGGCTGTCGGTGACCGAGACCGCCGACGAGCTGGGGCTCGCGGAGGGCACGGTGAAGAGCCACACCTCGCGCGGCCTGGCGACGCTGCGGCTCTCCCTCGAGCCGAGCGAAGCGGGCTGAGGCTCACCCCCGCCAGGCCGACTCGTCGCTGAGGTCGGCGTGGGCGCGGACCCACGCGTGCATCGCGATCGCGGCGGCGGCGGAGGCGTTGATCGACCGGGTCGACCCGAACTGGGCGATCGAGAAGGTGCCGTCGCAGGCGGCGCGGGCGGCGTCGGAGAGCCCGGGGCCCTCCTGCCCGAAGAGGAAGCAGACCCGCCGCGGCACCGCCATCGTCTCCAGGTGCGCGGAGCCGGGCAGGTTGTCGATGCCGAGCAACGGCACCGGCCCGTCGTCGGTCCCGGCGAGGTAGGCGTGCAGGTCGGCGACCGTCGGGTGGTGGCGCACGTGCTGGTAGCGGTCGGTCACCATCGCGCCGCGCCGGTTCCAGCGACGGTTGCCGACGATGTGCACCTCGCGCGCCAGGAACGCGTTGGCCGAGCGCACGATCGTGCCGATGTTGAAGTCGTGCTGCCAGTTCTCGATCGCGACGTGGAAGTCGTGGCGGCGGGAGTCGAGGTCGGCGACGATCGCCTCGACCGACCAGTACCGGTAGCGGTCCACGACATTGCGACGGTCGCCCTCGGCGAGGAGCGCGGCGTCGTACTGCTCGCCCTCGGGCCACCGCCCCTCCCACGGCCCGACGCCGACTTCGGCCGGCCCGTGCGGCATCGGGTCGTACGGCGCCCGCTGCTCCTCGGGTGTGTCCGGATCCACCTCCACGAACGGCACCCTAACGACCACACGGGTTGGGATCGGCCGGTACGGTGGCCGCGTGAACTCGCTGGTCGCGACCCCGGTCGTGGTGCCGATGCTGCTCGGCATCGAGTGGCTGGATCCCGAGTGGCTGCAGCACGAGTACGGCTCCGCGTTCATCTGGATCGCGATCGCCATGGTCTTCGTCGAGTGCGGGTTGTTCTTCCCGTTCCTCCCCGGCGACACCCTGCTGTTCGCGCTGGGGCTGTTCATCGCCGGGAGCAACGCGACCGGCTACTCCGTCGTCGGCATCGAGAACGAACCGGTCGAGCTGGTGATCGCGATGGCGCTGCTCATCGTGGCCGGGTTCGGCGGGAACTGGTCGGGCTACGAGATCGGCCGCAAGATCGGCCCGCCGCTCTACCAGCGCGACGGCAGGATCCTGAAGAAGGAGTACCTCGACAAGACGAGCGCCTTCTTCGACAGGCACGGCAACAA
The DNA here is from genome assembly GCF_003160695.1 of Nocardioides silvaticus. GTDB lineage: Bacteria > Actinomycetota > Actinomycetes > Propionibacteriales > Nocardioidaceae > Nocardioides > Nocardioides silvaticus. The sequence goes on along the minus strand of NZ_QGDD01000011.1, from coordinate 23,262 downwards.
GGCGCTGGTGCTCGGCCGGTTCGTGCCGTTCGTGCGCACCTACATCACCGTCGTCGCCGGGGTCACCCTGATGGAGCGTCGCCGGTTCCTCGTCTGGAGCGCGATCGGCGCGGTCCTGTGGGTCGTCTCCATCACCCTGCTGGGCTACTTCCTCGGCGCCGCGTTCCCGTGGCTCGGCGAGAACATCGACTACGTCACCATCGCGATCCTGGCGTTCACCCTGGTGCCGATCGTGTGGGAGTGGTGGCGGCACAAGCGGCACGGCGCGCACGCTCCCAGCGAGGAGGACGTCGCCGTCGCCCCCGAGATCGTCGGGCCCGCCGAGATCGACTCCCCGGTCGCCGACTGACGTCCACGCCCGGCACCCGGCCGACGTCAGGCGGTCGCTGCCGCCCGCGCCGCGTCCAGCTCGGCCTTGGTGAGCACCGCCCGGATCTCCAGGCCCAGGTCGGCGAGCGGGTTGCTGCCCTCGGGGCTGCGGTCGATCGCGCACACGACGGTCTCGACGACCGCACCGCCCGCCCGCAGCGCGTTCGTCGCGTCGCGCACGGCGCCGCCGGTGGTGATCACGTCCTCGATCAGGGTGACCCGCTTCCCGTCGTACGACGGGCCCTCGGCGAGCTTGCAGGTGCCGTACTCCTTCACGGCCTTGCGCACGAACAGCGCCGGCATGCCGATCAGCTGGCTGATCGCGGTGGCGATCGGGATGCCGCCCATCTCCAGGCCGCCGAGCAGCTCGGTGTCGGCCGGCAGCAGCTGCGCCATCTCGCGCGCGACGCGGGCGAGGAGCAGCGGGTCGGCCTCGAAGAGGTACTTGTCGAAGTACTCGTTGCTCACCTGGCCGGATCGGAGCGTGAACTCCCCGCTGAGACGGCAGGTGGCGTCGATGTCGGCGGCGAGGTCGGGATCGGTCGTGGTCACGGAGTGCAAGGCTAGAGGATCGCCTTCGGCGCTCCTGCTTGGATGAGGAGGTGACCGCGCGTAGAGCACGCCGCCTCGACGGCGTCGAGACCACGATCTTCACCGAGATGTCCGCCCTCGCGGTGCGGACGGGGGCGGTCAACCTCGGTCAGGGCTTCCCCGACCGCGACGGCCCGCCGGAGGTGATCGCTCGTGCGGTCGCCGCTCTCGAGGGCGGCGCCAACCAGTACGCGCCCGGGCCCGGTGTGCCCGCGCTGCGCACCGCGATCGCCGACCACCAGCGGCGGCACTACGGGATCGAGCTGGACCCGGACTCCGAGGTGGTCGTGACGACGGGCTGCACCGAGGGCATCGCCGCTGCGCTGCTCGCGTTCGTCGACCCGGGCGACGAGGTGGTGGTGCTCGAGCCCTACTACGACTCCTACCAGGCGATGATCGCCTTCGCCGGAGGAGTACGGCGCCCGGTCACCCTGCGCTCCCCCGACTTCCGCCTCGATCCCGACGAGCTCCGCGGCGCGGTCGGTCCGCGGACGCGGGTACTCCTGCTCAACACCCCGCACAACCCGACCGGCACGGTGCTGACCCGTGCCGAGCTCGACGCGGTCGCGGCGGTGGCGATCGAGCACGACCTGGTGGTCGTCACCGACGAGGTCTACGAGCACCTGGTCTTCGACGACCACGAGCACGTGCCGATCGCGACCCTGCCGGGGATGGGGGAGCGGACGGTCACCCTGTCCAGCGCCGGCAAGTCCTACTCCTTCACCGGCTGGAAGGTCGGCTGGGCGACCGGGCCGGCCGGCCTGGTCGGCGCGCTGTTCGCCGCCAAGCAGTGGCTCACGTTCACCTCCGGCGCTCCGCTGCAGCCCGCCGTCGCGACCGCGCTCGACGAGTGCGGATCCTGGCCCGCCGACCTCGCGCGCAGCCTGCAGGGTCGGCGCGATCGGCTGGTCGCGGGGCTGCGGGAGGCCGGGCTGGCGCCGTACGTCCCGCAGGGCACCTACTTCGCCACCGTCGACATCGCCCACCTCGGCTGGTCGAGCGGCCGGGAGTTCTGCAACGCGCTGCCCGACCGGGCGGGCGTGGTGGCGGTGCCGATGGAGGTCTTCTACGACGACCCGGACGCCGACGGTGCCGGGCGGCAGCTGGTGCGCTTCGCGTTCTGCAAGGAGACCGAGGTCATCGACGAGGCGCTGCGCCGCCTCGCGGCGGCCGACCTCAGCGCCTGAACCAGGCGGTGACGTCGGCGCGCAGGAGCAGCCAGAACGTCACGCCGATCGCCCCGAGGACGAGCACGAGCGGCGGGCTGGCCAGCGTGGCAGCGAGCGCCACCAGGCCGGCGACACCGGTGCAGACGATGAGCGCGATCCGTGCCCAGCCGATCCGGCGGAACGCGAGAGCCGCGAGCACCATCGCCACCACCGACCAGACGACGACCAGCCCGGTCGCGACGAACATCCCGGTCGCGAGCTCGGCGTGCGTCATGCCTCCGAGGTCGAGGTCGGGCTGCTGCCGCTCGAGCTCGTCGAAGAGGTCCTCGCGTGCGACCGCGAGCACCAACGACACCAGCAGCAGGAAACCGGAGACCAGCGCGGTGGTGACCCAGGTGATCACGCAGGCCGCGACGAGCGAGGCCGGCCGCTTGGCGGTGGGCGAGCCCTGCGGGCGGGCGTGGGGCTGCGGGGCGTACGGGTTGGGGGAGGGGTAGGGCGCCTGCTGGTGCGGGGCCGGCGAGTCGGTCGGCGGGGTGGCCGGCGGGGGCGGTCCGCCGTACGTCCCCTGGTAGGGGCCGGGGCGGGTTGGGGCCGGAGGCGGCTCCGGCTTCCGCTCCTCCGGCTCGGCCCGGTCGGCGGACCGTGGCGCGAACGGGTCGGGGCGCTTCGGGCCGGCGGCTGACACCGCGGGCGCCCACGGCCGTCCGGCGAACCAGTCGCGCGTCGGCCGCAACCAGAGCATCACCACACCGGCGACGACCAGCGGCGCGAAGATGCCCGCCGTCGCGAACCCGCCGATCAGCACCACCGGCGCCAGCAGCGTGAGCGCCAGCCGAGCACTGGTCGACCGCTTCAGCGCGTGCCACCCCAGGATCGTCGATGCCGTCGCCGCCGCCGCCGCGACCATGCACATGACGCGGATCGTGGTCTTGAGGCCCTCGAACCCGAGGCCGCTGCTGCTGAGCGGCGGCTCCGCGAGCACCCGTCGCAGCTCCTCCTGCACCTCCAGCGTGTGCAGGCTGGAGATCCGCTGCCACGCCGTGACCACCAGGATCACCGACCCACCGATGATCAGCCAGGCCGCGAACGTGGCCTGACCCGGCCGGGGCGCATCCTGACTCATGAGTCCATTGCACCAGACGGGTGATGGCGCAGCCCCATCGGTCTCGATCCAACCGACCCGGCGCAAACTCGCGCGGATTTCAGCTCGACCCGTCGCAAACTCGCACGCAGATCGGGCCGCCCGGCGCGAGTTTGCGCCGGGTCGGCGCTTTCCCGGTGCGAGTTTGCGCCGGGTCGGCGCTTTCCCGGTGCGAGTTTGCGCCGGGTCGGCGCTTTCCCGGTGCGAGTTTGTGCCGGGTCGGCTCAGGAGGAGGGCTTACTCCGAGATCGCAGCCGCGACGATCCGCGCCTGAGCAGTGGCCCCGGCCAGCCCGGGGTGGATCGGCTGGCCCGACAGCGGGGGCTCGACCCACCGGACACCCCACGGCTTGCAGACGTCGTGGCCGATCGACTCCGACCAGACGTCGATGACCGTGGCGTCGTTGAGGTCGGCCTGCTCGGCGAGCACGTCGTTGAGGTGCTTCTGGAGGGCGTGCATGTAGGCGGTGTCGCCGGAGGTCAGCGGCAGCTTGGCGTAGCAGCGGCCCTTGGCCGGGGTGATCGTCGGGTAGTTGACGACGAAGACCTCGGCGTCGGGCGAGCGCTCGTGGATGGCGCGGATGGCGGCGCCGATGTTGGGCGCGTCGGCCTCGATGAGCTGGTCGAACCGGTCGCCGTAGGCCCGCTTGCACGGCGCGCCGCGGTCGACGACCGCGACCGGGGCGAACGCACCGCACGAGAGGATGGCGCTGATGAACAGGCCGTTGTCGTTGCCGCCGATGCCGAGCGTGACGACGTCCTCGGTGCCGTCGAGGGCGTCGAGCTGCGGCGGGGTGTTGCGGTACTGCGCGGTCGTCAGGTGGTTGACATTCGCACCGCCGCAGGTGACGTCGACCAGGTCGAGGCCGAGCTCGGCCGCCACCTGCTTGGGGTAGTTGCGCGCCGACTGCAGGCAGACCGGGTTGGTGCCGGGCGTCATCGGGCCCACGCCCGAGTCGGCGGAGTAGGAGTCGCCGAGCGCGACGTACCGGCTGCCCGCGGGCGGCGGCTCCGCCGGCGCCGGCGCCGGCGCCGGCACACCGACCAGCGCCGCCGCGACGGCGAGCACCCCCACCTTGACCGCCAGAGACCTCATGACGTGGTCAACGGGCGAGGACCCGCGACGTCACCCGACGCGCAGCTCCAGCCCCTCGCCGGCTCCGCCGGCAGCGCGGTCGACCACGACCTTGCCGCCATCGGCGACGGTGCCGGCGAGCAACGCCTTCGCCAGCCGGTCGCCGATCGCGGTCTGGATCAGGCGGCGCAGCGGCCGGGCGCCGTACGCCGGGTCGAAGCCCGCGTCGGCCAGCCACTCCTTGGCCGCGTCGGTGACGTCGATCGTGATCCGCCGGACCGCCAGCCGCTCCTCCAGCAGCGCGAGCTGGAGGTCGACGATGTGGGCCAGGTCGGCCTTCGACAGTGCGTCGAAGGTGACGATCTCGTCGAGCCGGTTGAGGAACTCCGGCTTGAAGCTCTGCCGCACCAGCGCCAGCACCGACTCCCGCGCCAACTCCTGTTCCAGCAGCGGGTCGACCAGGAACTGCGAGCCGATGTTGGAGGTGAGGATCAGGATGGTGTTGCGGAAGTCGACGGTGCGGCCCTGCCCGTCGGTCAGCCGACCGTCGTCGAGCACCTGCAGCAGGATGTCGAAGACCTCGGGATGCGCCTTCTCCACCTCGTCGAGGAGTACGACGGAGTACGGCCGGCGCCGCACCGCCTCGGTGAGCTGCCCGCCCTCCTCGTAGCCGACGTAGCCGGGAGGCGCACCGACCAGGCGCGCGACCGCGTGCTTCTCGGAGTACTCGCTCATGTCGATGCGGACGATCGCCCGCTCGTCGTCGAACAGGAAGTCGGCGAGCGACTTGGCGAGCTCGGTCTTGCCGACGCCGGTGGGGCCGAGGAACAGGAACGAGCCGGTGGGTCGGTTGGGGTCGGCGATGCCGGCGCGCGCACGTCGTACGGCGTCGCTGACCGCGCGCACCGCGTCGGCCTGCCCGATCAGCCGCTCGCCGATCACCTGCTCCATCTCCAGCAGCTTGGCGGTCTCACCCTGGAGCATCCGCCCGGTGGGGATGCCGGTCCAGGCCTCGACGACCTCGGCCACCTGCTCCGCGCCGACCTCCTCGCCCACGAGCGGCTCGAGGTCGCTGTCGAGCGCGGCCTCGGCCTTCTCGACCTCGGCCAGCTGCTTCTCCAGCGCCGGGATCCGGCCGTAGAGGATCTCGCTCGCCTTCTCGAAGTCCCCCTCGCGCTGGAGCTTCTCGGCCTCGATGCGCAGCTGGTCGAGCTGGCGGCGCAGCTCGCCCTCGCCCTCGAGGGACGCCTTCTCGCGCTCCCACCGGACCTCGAGCCCGCGAAGCGCCTCCTCCTTGTCGGCGAGGTCGGCGCGCAGCGCCTCCAGCCGCTCGATCGAGGCCTCGTCGCTCTCCTTGGCGAGCGCGAACTCCTCCATCTTCAGCCGGTCGACCTGGCGACGAAGCTGGTCGATCTCCTCGGGCGAGGACTCGATCTCCATCCGCAGGCGCGACGCGGCCTCGTCGACGAGGTCGATCGCCTTGTCGGGGAGCTGGCGACCGGTGATGTAGCGGTCGCTCAGAGTGGCCGCCGCGACCAGGGCGGCGTCGGTGATCCGCACGCCGTGGTGCGCCTCGTACTTCTCCTGGATGCCGCGGAGGATCTGGATGGTGTCCTCGACCGACGGCTCGCCGACGAAGACCTGCTGGAACCGCCGCTCCAGGGCGGGGTCCTTCTCGATCCGCTCGCGGTACTCGTCGAGCGTCGTCGCACCGATCATGTGCAGCTCGCCGCGCGCGAGCATCGGCTTGAGCATGTTGCCGGCGTCCATCGCGGAGTCGCCACCGGCGCCCGCGCCGACCACGGTGTGCAGCTCGTCGATGAAAGTGATGACCTGGCCGCCGGCGTCCTTGATCTCCTCGAGCACGGCCTTCAGCCGCTCCTCGAACTCGCCGCGGTACTTCGCGCCGGCCACCATCGCCGCGAGGTCCAGGCTGAGGACACGCCGGCCCTTCAGCGAGTCCGGCACGTCACCCGCGACGACCCGCTGGGCCAGCCCCTCGACGACGGCGGTCTTGCCGACGCCGGGCTCGCCGATGAGGACCGGGTTGTTCTTCGTACGACGCGACAGCACCTGCACCACGCGCCGGATCTCGGCGTCGCGGCCGATGACCGGGTCGAGCCGACCCTCCTCGGCTGCGGCAGTGAGGTCGACGGAGTACTTCTCGAGGGCGTCGTACGTCGACTCCGCCTCCTGCGAGGTGACCCGGCGGTTGCCCCGCACGTCGGTGAGCACGTCGCGGAGGCCGGCCTCGGACAGGCCGGCGTCGGTCAGCACCTGCCGGGCACTGCTCTCGACGGTCGCGAGCGCGATGAGCAGGTGCTCGGTCGCGACGTAGTCGTCCTTCAGCGAGGTGGCGAGGTCGAGTGCCTGCGCGAGCACCCGGGTGAGCCCGGCCGAGCCGGCGGGCTGCTGGACGGTCGCGCCGCTGGCCTTCGGGAGCGCGTCGCGCTGGGCGACCGCGGACCGCACCAGCGCGGCGGGGTCGGCGCCGGCCTTGGCGATCATCGAGGCTGCGGTGCCGCCCTCCTGCAGGAGCAGGGAGACGAGCAGGTGGATCGGCTCGATGCTGGTGTTGCCCGCGGTGGTCGCGGCGAGCTGGGCGGCCTCGATGGCCTCCCGGCTACGGGTGGTGAACTTGTCGGCGCCGAACTGGCTCATGATGGGCGGCTCCTGTGACGTCGGTCGAACTCATCATCTCCAACGTCGCGAAAGTTGAGTCTGTTCCACTCAACTTTGAGAATTTCGCAACGGCTCGACCCCCCACCCGCTACCGCCTGCCCGGTCCCTTTCCCCGGTCCCGGCCGTGGCCCTTGCCGGGCTTCTTCCCCCGGTTCTTCCCGGGTCCGGCGTGGGCGTGCTGCGGCGGTCCGGAACGGGTCGCACGGTCGCCGCCCTTGGCGGGACCGGACTTCTTCGCCTTCCTCACCTTCGGCTGCACGGCCTTCGTCCGCTTCGGCTCCTGCTGGGCGGGGCTGGTCAGTCCCGCCGGCGTCGAGAGCGACGAGGAGGGCTTCTGCGACGGCTGCACGCCCCTGCCCGCCGACGGGGGTCCGGCCGTCCGCTCGGCCGCGCCTGCCGGAGGCGGTTCGGAACCGGTGCCACCACTGACCCAGACCGCGCCGGCGGCGGCGACCACGAGCGCAGCCGCGGCGACCCCGGCGCGCAGGCCCAGCCTCGGGACGCGCCGGCCGGCCGCCGGGGTGACGACCGATGTCGCGACGGGTCGGGGCGCGGTGGCGACCGGGCCGTGGGCGGGGTCGAGCGCGACCACGGCCCCGGCCGTCCCGAGCACTGCCAGCCGTGCGGCGACCTCCCCGGCAGCCGGCCGGTCGGCGGCCCGGCGGGCGGTCATCTCGTCGAGCAGGTGGGCCCAGGCCGCACCGAGCGAGACCGGGATGAGCGGGCTGCGGTGGAGCCGCGCCAGCGCGGCCTCGGTCGGCGCACCGCCGTACGCCCGGCGACCGGTCAGTGCCTCGAGCAGCACCAGCCCCAGCGCGTAGACGTCGCAGGCACCCGTCACCGGCAGGCCCTCGACCTGCTCCGGCGCCAGGTAGGAGGCGGTGCCGATGATGAAGCCGGTGCTGGTGTAGCCGGTCTGCTCGTCCATCAGTCGCGCGACCCCGAAGTCGGCCAGCTTGGTGGTGCCGGCCGGTCCCAGCAGCACGTTGGCCGGCTTCACGTCCCGGTGGACGATGCCACGTGCGTGCACGTGGGCCAACGCCTTCGCGAGGTCGGTGCCGATCGCGGCGACCTCGTCGGGCGCCATCGGCCCGGCGGCGATCCGGTCGGCCAGCGTCGTGCCGTCGACCAGCTCCATCGCCAGCCACGGGCGCGCGGCGCCATCGGGGTCGTCCACGCCCGCGTCGAGCAGCATCACCAGGTTGCGGTGGTTGAGGCCGGCGAGCAGCCGCGTCTCGGACGCGAACCGTTGGCGCTCGACGTCGCCGGCGACGGTGCCGTCCATGACCTTGACCGCGACCTCCCGGGCGAGGGTGCGGTCCCAGCCGCGGTGGACCTCGGCCATCCCGCCGCGGCCGATGAGCCCCCGGAGCTCGTAGCGGTCGTTCAGCACGATCGGTGCTGGGTCGGTCATCTCGGAGCTCCGTCGGGTCGTGCGCAGGCGTGGGCGTTCGGCGGAGGTCAGTTACCCGTTCCGGCACCCGCCAGTCGACCCGGCCGTCGGTACCGTGAGGTGATGTCCACCCGGTTGCTCCTCACGGCCGACACCCACGTCCCCAAGCGCGCCCGGGACCTGCCGGCCCAGCTGTGGCGGGCGGTGGACGAGGCGGACCTCGTGGTCCACGCGGGCGACTGGGTCGACGTCGCCCTCCTCGACGAGCTCGAGGCCCGGTCCCGGCGGCTGGTGGCGGTGTGGGGCAACAACGACCACGGGGAGCTGCGCGAGCGGCTCCCGGAGGTGGCGCGGATCGAGGTCGAGGGGCTGCGGCTCGGGGTCGTGCACGAGACCGGTGCCGCGAAGGGTCGGGAGGAGCGGTGCAGCTCGCTCTACCCCGACCTCGACCTCCTGGTCTTCGGGCACAGCCACATCCCCTGGGACACCACGACCGGCACCGGGCTGCGGCTGCTCAACCCCGGGTCTCCGACCGACCGCCGCCGGCAGCCGCACTGCACGTACCTGACCGCGGTCGTCGCCGACGGCCGACTGGCCGACGTCGAGCTGCACCGGGTCGTGCGCGACCGCTGACGGCAGCCCGCCGACCCGTCAGTCGCCAGCGCCCTCCGGCGGTGCGTCGTGCTCCGGGAGCTCCGGGCTCTCGGCGGTCACCTCGTCGACCAGTGCCTGCTTGACGAACTCCTCGCCGAACGGCGTCAGGTGGATGCTGCGGCGCACGACCTTGGCGAACTTCACCGAATGCATCGCGTCGAGCACGTCGGGCTGCGCCTCGAGCACCTGGTACTCCATGTGGTCACGCAGCGCCTCGCGGGAGAACCAGACCAGGCCGAGCCGGAACAGGTTGTTGAGGTACGACGGCACCTGGTCGAGGTGGCGGAGGCCGGCCCGTGCACCGACCATGTTGAGCCCCGGCGCGATGAGCTGGCTGCTGACCATCCCGACCGGGCCGCCGGTGCGGATGTCGACGCTGGGCTGCGGGCCGTTCTTCAGCAGCATCACCAGGATCCGCGCCTCGTCCGGCGCGAGGTCGTCGAGGATCCGGTCGAACGCGGGGTGCCGGTCGTCGGTGGCCCACACGTCGCGGGACTTCTCCAGCAGCTCCTGGCCGCGCTCGCGCAGCGTGGTGGGTCGCTCGCCGGTCACCTCCCCACCGACCACGCGACCGTTCTCGTGCGCTCGCGACGGCGAGCCGGAGACGACGCCGCCGAGCTGCTCACCGGCCTTGAGGAGCGCCGTACCGACCGGGACGCCGTCCGCGACCTGCCGGGCGATGTCGCCGACGGTGCCGACGACGGTCCCGACCTCGCGGATCAGGGCGACGGCCTCGTCGCGGTTGGTGGCCGCGCGGCCGACCCGGCGCCAGTTGCGCGCGGTCGTCCGCAGTCCCCAGCCGGCGGTGTTGAGCGCGGCCGTGCCGGCCACCCGCGCCAGCCCCGGCAGGGACTCCGCCACCGGACTGCCGTTCGCGACCGCGGGCAGCCGCGGCAGGCCGTCCCGATCGAGGTCGAGGTCCCTGTCCCTGTCGGTCATCGTCACTCAGCAGCGCCTTCCGGTGGTCACGGCGGGAAGCCGGGGATCCAACCCCAATTGAACAGGCCGAGGTGGATGATCCCGCCGGCGGCACCCATGATCGCGCCGTGGGCGTAGAGCATCCACTCGTCCTCCTTGATCGCCGCGCGCATCATCTCCACGAAGTCCTTCGGCGGGAGCTCCTTGGTGCGGCGGGCGATGAGGACCCGGATCTTCTCCGACTGCCGCTTGCTGAACGACGGGTCGCGGAACGGCATGATCGTGCGCCCGACGGCCTCCATGGCGAACGACTCGCGGATCCGGTCGAACTTCTCCGCACCCACGACCACCTTGGCCGCTCCCCGCAGCGGGCCGGCGGCCTTGTCGATGGCGGGTCGCATCGCGGTGGCGATCATCTGGCGGGTCCGGTCGCCCCGCGGGCCGTCCATGAGGAAGTCCCCGATGCGTTCGAGGGTGATCACGTCGTCGGCGATGATGCTGGCGTAGACCTCGGCGCACTCGTCCTGCCGGCGCAGGAACAGGCCCTGCACCTTGATGCCGAGGATCCGCCTGGGCTCCGGCGGCTCGAAGATCAGCCACATGCCGAGGGCGTTGGTGACCCACCCGACGACGACGCCGAGCAGAGGCAGCAACCACCAGATGTGCCAGGTCTGGTCGACGATCGCGACCGGGATCCCGAGCAGGAACCCGAAGATGAACCCGAAGGCCACCATCAGGTTGAGCTCCTTCTTCCCGACGTCGCGGAAGCAGCGGACGACGAGGTCCGGGTTCTTCCGGAAGTGGTCGATGACCATGATCTTCGGGTCCAGCAGCTGGTTGATGTGCACGCCGATCTCGTCGGTGATCGTGGTGACGACGGCCGGCAGCTGGGCCTGGACGCGGGAGATCACACCCTGCTTGAGCGCGGGCGGGAGGTCGCGCCAGAGCCGCGGGTGCTCGCGCATCATGATCTGGTCGACCATCTGCGGCAGGTCGGGCTCGAACACCCGGACGATGTGGGCCGCGATCTCCTCGGGCTCGAGCTGGGCGTAGAACTCCGCCGGGGTGCCGAGCTTCGCGATCACCTTGTCGACGGCGATGCTGCCCATCTTGGCGGCACGGGCGGGGACGATGCCCTGCCAGCCGACCCTCCCGAACGGGATGCCCGGCACCTCCTGCAGCTTGCGCGGGATCACGGTCGCCAGCTCCCGCAGACCCGGGATCTTGAACCCGTAGAACTTCACCGGGCTGAAGAGCATCCAGAGGCCGGACCAGTTGATCAGCCAGCCGATGATGCCGGTGAAGAACGGGATCGAGACGAACGCGAACCAGTCGACCCCGTGCGAGCCGGTGAGGTCACCGCTGGCCCAGTCACGGAAGAAGTCCGACACCGCGTCCACGCCTGTACCCCTGTCCACCGACCGGGCCGCCCCATGGGGCCCGTCGTCCACCGAGTGCCCCGAGGGTAGTGCCTGGCCCCATGGCCGGGACAGGCATCCGCGCTACGGACTGTCGCACATAACCTCTGGTCCGAACGGGTCTGGTGCGACACGTCCCGGGGCGGTAGGCATGGCTCAGCGGTGCGCCGACGGCTCGGTTCGGCCCGTGGCTCGGAAGGTTGGGGAAGATGAAGACCAGGGTGTGGCTCTCGGCGTTGGTCCTGCTGGCGGCAGCGGGCTGTGGTGACGGTGACGACGGCGACGACGACAGCGGCAACGGCGGCGGCGACAGCAGCAGCGAGAGCAACGGCGACTCCGGCGACTCCGGCGACTCCGGCGACTCGGGCGACTCGGGCGACTCCGGAGACTCCGACGGCGACGGACCGGTCGGCGCGGACGCGCCGCGGGACGCGAGCGTCGAGGACTTCTGTGAGACCTTCGCGGCCACGAGCGGCCTGGTCAGCGGCGACGACGCCGCCGTGCAGCTCGCAGCGACCGGGACTCCGGCCGACATCCCCGAGGATGCGCGCCGCGGCTTCGAGTACCTCATCGACCACCCCGAGGGCGGCGAGGACGTCATCACCAACGAGGACGTCGGCGCCTACGTGACCTGGGGCAGCACGACCTGCGCGGAGATCATCAACCAGTAGTGAGCGGCCGTGCGGCGGTGTTACGTCGTGCGGCGCCAGACGACGATCGACTGCGACGGGTGCTGGGGGCGTACGGCGGGCAGCTTGCTCGGGGCACCCGGCCGCGCGGTCATCGCCTGGCGCAGCGCCTCGTGGGCCGCCTCGAGTTCGGCGAGCAGCTCGTCGCGCTGGGCGCGGAGGGTGGCGACCGCGGACTCGAGCTCGAGGATCCGCCGGACGCCCTCGATGCCGATGCCGGAGCTGGTGAGGTCGGCGATCGCACGCAGCAGCTCGATGTCGCGGTAGGAGTAGCGGCGGCCGCCCCCGGCGGACCGGCCCGGCGTGATCAGGCCCATCCGCTCGTAGGTGCGCAGGGTCTGCGGGTGCAGCCCGCTGAGCTCGGCAGCCACGCTGATCACGAAGACGGCAGCGTCGGGTGCGGGAGGCTCGGATCCGAACGGGTTCGCCATCACCCTCATCCTTCCGCCGTCTCGAAGAGCCCGGCGCGCAACGGCGTGCCGGCGGTGGCCGCGGCGTACGCCTCGAGCGCCGCACGGGCCTCGTCGCTGAGGTGCGCGGGCACCTGCACCTCGACCGTCGCCAGCAGGTCGCCCCTGCTCCCGTCGGCCTTGCGCGCACCCTTGCCCCGCACCCGGAAGGTGCGGCCGTTGGGCGTGCCCGCCGGGATCTTGAGCGTGACGGGCTCGCCGCCCAGGGTCGGCACCTTCACCTGCGCGCCGAGCGCGGCCTCGGTGAAGGAGATGGGTACGTCGATCGTCAGGTTCTCGCCCTTGCGTCCGAAGACGCGGTCCGGCCGCACCCGCACCGTGACGTAGAGGTCGCCGGCCGGACCGCCCCGCTCCCCCGGCGCGCCCTTGCCGCGCAACCGGATCCGCTGGCCGTCCTTGACGCCGGCCGGCACCTTCGCCTGGATGGTGCGGCTGGCGCGGCCGCGGCCGCGGCCGTGGCAGGTCGGGCACGCCTCGTCGTAGACCAGCTGCCGCCCGCCGCAGCCGGGGCAGGTCTCGTTCATCGAGAACGCGCCGCCGACCGAGGCCACGACGAAGCCGGTGCCCTCGCAGGTCGGGCACCGGTGCGGCGACGTGCCGGGCTTGCCGCCGGTGCCCGAGCAGGTCGGGCAGGCCGCGTCGGACGCGACCGGCAGCGAGACCGTGATGCCCTCGAGCGCCTCGACGAACCCGATGGTCGTCGACGTCTCGAGGTCGGCCCCGCGGGCCGGGCGAGGCTGCTGGCGCCGCGCGCCGGCCCCGAACCCGAGGAAGTCGCCGAACAGGTCGCCGAACCCGCCGCCGCCGGCCCGGTCGCGCAGCAGGTCCTCGATGTTGACGTTCCCCGAGAACCCCGCGCCGCCGGCCGGGAACCCGCCGGAGGCGAACAGCTCGCGGGCCTGGTCGTACTTCTTCCGCTTCTCCGCGTCGCCGATGACGTCGTAGGCCTCGGCGACCTGCTTGAACTTCTCGTGCTTGGCGGTGTCGCCCGGGTGCGAGTCGGGGTGGTTGGCGCGCGCGAGCTTGCGGTAGGCCTTCTTGATCTCGTCGCCCGACGCCGACTTGCTCACGCCCAGCACGGCGTAGAAGTCCTTGGTGGCCCAGTCGGACCGGATCCCGTCATTGCTGCTCATCGCACACCTCCCTCAGAAGACTCGGACGGACACGCTCACTCGGCAGGATCCACGACCAGCACCTGCGCTGCGCGCACCACACGGTCGCCGATCTTGTAGCCGGCCTTCGCGACGACCTTGCACGTCGTCACCTCGACCTCGGGGTCGGTGCCGATGTGCGAGAGCGCCTCGTGGACGGTCGGGTCGAACGGATCGCCCGCCTCCGCGAACTTCACCAGGCCCAACCCCGCCACGACGTTCTCCAGCTGCTCGGCCACGGCCTTGAACCCGCCCTCGAGGGGCTCGTGCTCGCGGGCGCGGTCGATGGTGTCGAGGACGTCGATGATCGGCGTGAGCGCGGCGTACGTCGCGTTCTCGCGGATCAGCTCCCGGTCGCGATCGACCCGGCGCTTGTAGTTGACGTACTCGGCCTGGAGCCGCTGGAGGTCCAGGGTCCGCTCCTCGAGCGCCATCTTGGTCACCGCGAGCTCGTCGCCCTCGGGCCCGGCGTCCGCGGAGGCCGCGCCCTCCGGGGAGGCCCCGGCAGCGGCCGGGACCTCCTCGGGGACGACGTCCTCGGCGTCGGTCGAGGAGCTGACCTCGTCAGCCGTCGGCTCGTCCGCCGTGGGCTCCTCGGGCGTCGGCTGGACCGGGTCGGGCGTCGGGTCGCCGTCGGTCACTTGGCCTCGTCCTCCGAGCCGGGCTCGTCGACGATCTCGGCCTCGACGACGTCGTCGTCGGCCTCACCGGTCGCGCCGGTGGAGCCACCGGCCGCGGCGGCGTCGGCCTCCGCGGCGGCGTACATCGCCGCGCCCATCTTCTGGCTGGACTCGCCGAGCTTGGAGATCGCCGCCTGGAGGTTCTCGGGGTCGGTCTCCTCCGTGGCGAGCGCGGTCTTGAGCGCCTCGACGTCGGCGGTGACCTCGGTCTTCACGTCGTCCGGGATCTTGTCGCCGTTGTCGGCGAGGAACTTCTCGGTCGTGTAGACGAGCTGGTCGCCCTGGTTGCGGATCTCGACGGCCTCGCGACGCTTGGCGTCCTCCTCGGCGTACTGCTCGGCGTCGCGGATCATCCGGTCGATCTCGTCCTTCGACAGCGCGCTACCGCCGGAGATCGTCATCGACTGCTCGCGGCCGGACGCCTGGTCCTTGGCGGAGACGTGGACGATGCCGTTGGCGTCGATGTCGAAGGTGACCTCGATCTTCGGCACGCCCCGGGGCGCCGGCGGCAGGCCGGTCAGCTCGAAGTTGCCGAGCGGCTGGTTCTGCGCCCACATCTGGCGCTCGCCCTGCGCGACCTTGATCTCGACCGACGGCTGGTTGTCGTCGGCGGTCGTGAAGATCTCGCTGCGCTTGGTGGGGATCGTCGTGTTGCGCTCGATCAGGGTGGTCATCACGCCGCCCTTGGTCTCGATGCCGAGGCTGAGCGGGGTGACGTCGAGGAGCAGCACGTCCTTGACCTCACCGGCGAGCACGCCGGCCTGGAGCGCGGCGCCGACGGCGACGACCTCGTCGGGGTTGACGCCCTTGTTGGGCTCCTTGCCGCCGAGCAGCTCCTTGACGACCTCGGTCACGGCCGGCATCCGGGTGGAGCCGCCGACGAGCACGACGTGGTCGATCTGGGAGACCGGCACGCCGGCGTCCTTGAGGACCGACTCGAACGGCTTCTTGGTGCGGTCGAGCAGGTCCGCGGTGAGCTTCTGGAACTCCGCGCGGGTCAGCCGCTCCTCGAAGTGCAGCGGGCCGGCCTCGCCGTGGGTGATGTAGGGCAGGTGGATGGTGGTCTCGCTCGAGGACGACAGCTCGATCTTCGCCTTCTCCGCGGCCTCCTGGAGGCGCTGCGCGGCGATCTTGTCGGCCGACAGGTCCACCCCGTTGCCGTCCTTGAACTTCTTGACCATCCACTCGACGACCCGGTTGTCCCAGTCGTCGCCACCGAGGTGGTTGTCACCGCTGGTGGCCTTCACCTCGACGACGCCCTCACCGATCTCGAGGAGGGACACGTCGAACGTGCCGCCACCGAGGTCGAAGACGAGGATGGTCTGGTCGTCGCCCTTGTCGAGCCCGTAGGCCAGGGCGGCCGCGGTCGGCTCGTTGACGATCCGCTGGACCTTGAGGCCCGCGATCTCGCCGGCCTCCTTGGTGGCCTGCCGCTGCGCGTCGGAGAAGTACGCCGGCACGGTGATGACGGCCTCGGTGACGGTCTCGCCGAGGTAGGCCTCCGCGTCACGCTTGAGCTTCTGCAGGATGAAGGCGCTGATCTGCTGGGGGGTGAAGTCCTTGCCGTCGATCTCGGTCTTCCAGGATTCGCCCATGTGGCGCTTGACGGACCGGATGGTGCGGTCGACGTTGGTGACCGCCTGACGCTTCGCGACCTCGCCGACGAGGACCTCACCGTTCTTGGCGAACGCGACGACGGACGGCGTGGTGCGCGCCCCCTCCGCGTTGGCGATCACGGTGGGCTCGCCGCCCTCCAGGACCGAGACGACGCTGTTGGTCGTCCCGAGGTCGATGCCGACAGCACGTGCCATGGTTTGCTCCTCCGTTGCGCTCTGGATCAGACGTCCAGCAAATAAGTTGAGTCGAGTTGACTCAAGTCTGACACAAGGCTCAACGGAGGAACCAGGCGGGTTGTTCCCAGCAGGTCAGCCGACGGTGACGGTGACCGGGTTCGACGTCTCGCCGGTGGCGTTGTCGACGACGCGGAACTTGTTGACCCCGGTCCTCGCGGACTGGACGTAGGTCACGAAGGTCTCGCCGCTGACCGGGATCGTGGCGTCGAACTCGGTCCACACGCCGCTCTCCATCCGCTGCACCTGGAGGATGGCGCCCTCGCCGCCGGGATAGACCCCGGTGAGGTCGATCCGCTCGAAGTTGCCGACGGCCGTCTGGCCGGCCTGGAGCGTGATCGCCTTCTCCTGCTTCGGCTCCTTGGTCGTGGTGTCGTCGGTCTCGACCTCGTCGGTCGCGAACTCGTCGCTCGACTGGGTGTTGAGCGTGACCTGGGGACCGGTGGCGGAGGTCTTCTGGGGGCGTGGAATGACCGCGGACTCCCGTTCGGTCGCGCCGACGGAGTCGGCGTCGTCGCCGGTGAGGCCGAGCATCCGGGAGCCGACGAGCGCGACGCCGCCGAGCACCAGCCCCACGGCGACGGCGACGGCGACCAGGGCGATCAGCCCGGTCAGCACCGGGTTCTCGCGCCTCTGCCGCTCCTCGTCGCTCACGTCCTCATTGTCGCGGACCCGCGCAAGGTGGACGAAATCCCGGTCTCAGAATCCGCGGGTCCAGACGACCTGCTCGTGCAGCCGCCGCGAGCGCCAGCCGGCGTCGGCACGCACGAAGGTGTGGTGGTAGATCCCGCCGACCTCGACCAGGCGCTCACCGCCCTGGCCGTCGGCGATGAGCATGGGGTTGTGGAAGTACGCCGTCACCCGGGCCTCGTCGCGGGTGTTGGCGAACGTGATGGCCACCTGCCCCAGCGTGTGCATGCGCTTCGTCGAGAACGCCGGCAGGTTCTCGGCCAGCCACGGCTTCACCTCGGCGTAGCCGGCCGCGATCCCACCCGACTCCGTGTAGTCGATCTGGGCGTCCGGGGTGAAGACCGTGTCGAGTCGGTCGAACTCCCCGGTGTCGATGGCGATCGTGTAGCGGTTGAGCGTCTCGTTGATCTCGGTGCGGTCGCTCAGCTCGGCGAGGTCCATCTGTTCTCCTTGGTGATCGAGCTCTTCTCCTTGGTGATCGAGCTCTTTCCTTGGTGATCGAGCCTGTCGAGATCAGCGCGGGTCGAGGACCACGACCGGGATCTCCCGCTCGGTCCAGGCCTGGTAGCTCTCGAAGTCGGCGTAGAGGTCGACCAGGCGCGGCCACAGGGCGGCCCGCTCCCCCGGGTCGGCCACCCTGGCTCGCACCGGGCGACGGCGCTCGCCGGGCAGGTCGACGAGGGTGTCGGGGTTCGCGACCAGGTTGTGGAACCACTGCGGGTTCTTCGGCAGCCCACCCTGGGAGGCGACGATGACCAGGCGCGGGCCGTCCTCGAGGTAGAGCAACGGGGTCGTGAACCGGTTGCCGCTCTTGCGGCCGACGTGGTCGAGCAGCAGCGTGGGCACCGGCTTCTTCCAGCCCGCGCCGATCCGCCACTTGCTGCCGATCCGGCCGTTCGTCATCCGGTAGACCGGGACGTGCAGGCGCGCGCCGTACTTGATGATCTTGCCGACGATCGGCTTGTCGAGGCCCTGCGGCTTCTCCTTCACTGCCATGGGCTCACTGTGTCAGATCTCTAGAACAGGTTCTCGCGCCGTCCGCCTAGGCGATCTAAACGGGCAAAGTCTCCGTTCCGGTTGCGGAGGCACGCGCACAGGAGTCGACTGTGCCCACCACTTCTCGACCATGGGGGCTTCACGATGTCGGACCTGCGCGCCTTGCGGCGCCTTCACCTCACTCTCGCCGCCGCCACGGCGGCGGCCGGCCTCGTCGCGCTGGGCCAGCCGGCCACCGCCGCCGACGAGATGTGCAACGGCGTCGCCGCGACCATCGTCGGCGCCGGCGAGATCGACGGAACCCCCGGCAAGGACGTGATCGTCGGTTCCAGCGGTGACGACCTCATCGACGCGGGCGCTGGCGACGACATCGTCTGCGCGGGCGACGGCAACGACCTCGTCAGCGACGGGAACGGCAAGGACAAGATCTTCCTCGAGGGCGGCGACGACCGCGCGGTCGCGTATCAGTTCAAGGACGTCCAGGACGTCGTCGACGGCGGCGCGGGCACCGACACCGCCGACTACTCCGCCCGCGCGACCGGCGTGAAGCTGAGCATCAACGCGGGCGCCGACGACGGCGGCGAGGCCGAGTTCGACCGGCTGCTCGCTGTCGAGAACGCGACCGGCGGCAGCAACAACGACACGCTCATCGGCTCCAACGGCGCCAACGTGCTGGACGGCGGCGACGGCGCGGACAAGATCACCGACCAGGCCGGCGCCGACACCGTCTACGGCGGACCGGGCAGCGACGTCATCAGCCAGGGTGTCACCAAGGACAACGGCGACGTCCTCGACGGTGGCGACGGTGTCGACGAGATCAGCTACGCCGCCCGGCCTGCGACCGCGTTCGGCGGCGTGACGATCGACATCGACAGCACCGAGGGCACCAGCGGCCAGCCGGCGGAGGGCGACGCCCTCTCGGCGTTCGAGAACGCCCGCGGCGGCGCAGCCCCCGACCACATCATCGGCACCGACGGCCCCAACGTGATCGTGGCCGGCAACGGCGCCAACGTCGTCGAGGGCCTCGACGGCAACGACAACATCACCACCGGCACCGGCATCGACCTGGTCGACGACGGCGCCGGCTCGGACCTGGTCTCGACCGGCGGCGAGTGCGACCGGGTGCTCCAGGTCGACGTCAGCACCGACGACATCCAGGCTGCGGGCGGTGCCTGCGACGTCATCGACTACGGCTCGCGCACGGCCAGCGTCACCATCAACATCGGCATCCCGAACCCGGTCAACGGCGCCGGCGGCGAGGCCGACGTCCTGCGCGGCTTCGAGAACGCCACCGGCGGCTCGGGCGACGACACGATCTCCGGCACCGGCGGCCCGAACCTGCTGATCGGCGGCCCGGGCGCCGACTCGGTGGCCGGTGTCGCGGGCAACGACACCCTCGACACGCGGGACGGCGTCGGCGGCAACGACACCGCCAACGGCGGCTTCGGCGTCGACACCGCCCTCATCGACACCGGGGACAACGTCACCGCTGTCGAGACGGTGAACGCGTTCTGAGGCCTCCATCTGAGACTTAGGTCACAATGGTGCCCATGCGTTGCTCCCTCGCATTGGCCCTTGCTGCGGCGACCGCAGCGGTCGGGCTCGTTGCTGCCGGCCCGACAGCGGTCGCAGCGAAGTCCTGCAACGGTGTCGCGGCGACGATCGTCGGCGCCGGCGCCGTCGCCGGCACCCCGGGCGTCGACGTCATCGTCGGCTCGGCCGGCGACGACACGATCGACAGCGGCGCCGGCAACGACGTGATCTGTGCCGGCGACGGCGACGACGTGGTCCGTGACGGCGCCGGCAAGGACAAGGTCTTCCTCGAGGCCGGCGACGACGTCCTCGTCGCCGGGGCCGCCCAGGACCGGGGCGACAGCGTCGACGGCGGCCCCGGCGCGGACACCGCCGACTACTCGGCTCGCTCCGCGGACCTTCGGGTGAAGCTCGCGACGGCGTTCGCCGACGACGGTGGGCCGGGCGAGAACGACACCCTGCGGTTCTTCGAGAACGCGACCGGCGGCAGCGGGGACGACTCCATCACCGGCACCGACGGCGCCAACGTGCTCCTCGGCAACGGCGGAGCCGACACCATCACCGACCTGGCGGGCGCCGACACCGTCGACGGCGGCCCTGGCGACGACAGGCTGCTCCAGGGCAAGAACTACGACGGCGACGACCAGCTCTCCGGCGGCGAGGGAGTCGACGAGGTCAGCTATGCGCTGCGGTCCCGCGGCCCGCAAGGGGAAGGGGCCGTGCTGATCGACCTCTCGGGGATCCGCACCAGCGGAACGGACGGAGGCTTCGAGGGCGACATGCTGGCCGGGCTCGAGAACGCGACCAGCGGCTCCGGGAACGACACCATCTACGGAACAGAGGGTCCCAACGTCCTCGTGACCGGCAACGGCCGCAACCGCGTCTATGCCGGCGCCGGCGACGACGTCGTCACCGGCGGAGGCGGCCGCGACGACGTCGACGACGGCCTCGGCGCCGACACGGTGAGGACCGGCGGGGACTGCGACGAGATCGTCCAGTCGTCGTACAGCCCCGGCGACGTGCTCGACGGCGGCGCCGCTCCGTGCGACCGGCTCCGCTACACCGACCGCGACGACGACCTCGTCGTCGACCTCGGCGTCACCACGCCGGTCAACGGCGGCGTCGGCGAGGCCGACGTGCTGAAGGGGTTCGAGCACGCGATCGGGGGTGACGGCGACGACGTCATCAGGGGCAACAGCGCAGCCAACATCCTCGGGGGTGGCTACTGTTGCGCTCCCGGTGACCCCGCCAGCGACGCCGACACGCTGATCGGCCTCGGGGGAGCCGACATTCTCTCCGGCGTCGACGGCATCGGTGGCAACGACACCGCCGACGGCGGTGCCGGTCGTGACCACTGCGGTCTCGACGTCGGCGACACCTTCATCGCGTGCGAGCGGCAGGACACCTACCCGTTATGACCGCTCTGGCACATTTCTAGAACACGTTCTAGTCTAGGGCGATGCGCTTCTCCTTCGCCGAGGGCATGACCCATGCGGCGTACTACGCCCCCCTCGCCCGGGCCTGCGAGGCCGCGGGCTACACGTCGATGACGATCGCGGACAGCCTGATCTACCCGCAGGAGTCGGACTCGAAGTACCCCTACACCGACACCGGGGACCGCGAGTTCCTGCTCGGCAAGGAGTTCATCGAGACGTTCATCCTGTGCGCGCACCTGTTCGCGGTGACCGAGAAGCTGCGGCTGACGCCGTTCGTGCTCAAGCTGCCGATCCGGCCGCCCGTGCTGGTGGCGAAGCAGGCGTCGTCGCTGGCGTTCCTGTCGGGCAACCGGCTCGGGCTCGGCGTCGGCCTGTCGCCGTGGCCGGAGGACTTCGCCGCGCTGGGCATCCCGTGGGAGAGGCGCGGCAAGCGGATGGACGAGTGCATGGACATCCTCCGGGGACTCATGCAGCCCGGCGACGAGCCCACGTTCTTCGGCTTCCAGGGCGAGTTCTACGACTTCGAGCCGCTCCAGCAGTGCCCGGCTCCGACCGAGAAGGTGCCGCTCCTCGTCGGCGGCCACTCCGACGCCGCCCTGCGGCGCGCCGTACGCAAGGGCGACGGATGGATGCACGCCGGCGGTGACGGCGAGGAGCTCGACCGGCTGCTGACGCGGCTCGCCGAGATCCGGAAGGAGGAGGGCGACACCCGCGGACCGGACGAGTTCGAGGTCCACGTGATCTCCTACGACGCCTACACCGTCGACGGCATCAAGCGGCTCGAGGACAAGGGCGTCACCGACGCGATCGTCGGCTTCCGGATCCCCTACATCAAGGGGCCGGACACCGAGCCGCTGGAGACGAAGATCAAGCACCTCGAGCAGTACGCCGAGAACGTGATCGCGAAGGTGAACCCGTGACGGTCTCGACAAGCTCGACCACCAACAGCCTGCACCTGACGAGGGCCCTCTCCGACGCGATCGCCGAGGCCGAGGAGCTGATCGCGAACGCACCGTTCATCAAGACCGAGGCCGACCGGCTCGAAGGCTACGAGTACCTCTCCGGCCGGATCCGGATGGCGATGCAGAACGCCTTCGACTACGACCTCGAGCAGCCGCTGTTCGTGAACCCGACCCATCAGTTCTCCAAGCAGGGCCTGGACAACCCGGACGCCATCTACTTCAACGCCTACCTGCGCGAGGGCGTCGAGTACGTCGTCCGCGGCCGGCGCGGCACGTCGGCGGACCTGTCGTTCCAGGTGATGGGCGGGGCCTACACCGCCGACTCGGCGGCGACCAGCCTGATGGCGTTCGACGACCGGGAGCTCGACATCGCCGACGACGGGACCTTCGAGTTCCGCTACGTCGCCGAGCCCGGCGCCAAGACGCTGATCGTCCGCGAGGTCTTCAACGACTGGGACCACGAGGAGCGCGGCACGATCACGATCGAGCGGCCCGACACCCGCGGCAAGCCGCGCAAGCCGCTGACCCGCGAGCTCCTCGCCAAGAAGTACGACGTCGCCGCCCGCTCGCTGATCGGCTCGATCCAGACCTGGTTCGCGTTCCCCCAGTTCTTCCAGTACAAGGAACCGGTCAACACGCTGACCGTGCCGAAGTCGACGCCGGGCGGCCTGGCCTCGCAGTTCTCCTCGATCGGCCACTACGAGCTGGCCGAGGACGAGGCGATGATCGTCTCGGTGCCGCGCTGCGAGGACTGCAGCTACCAGGCGATCCAGATCGGCTCGGACTGGTACGCCTCCACCGACTACGAGACCCACCAGACCTCGCTGACGAAGGCGCAGGCGTTCACCTCCGACGACGGCATCATGCGGTTCGTGATCTCAGAGCGGCCGCCGCTGGACGGCGCCCCGATCGCCAACTGGCTGGAGACGACGGGGCACCGCACCGGGCCGATCATGCTGCGCTGGCAGCGGCTCGAGCGCGACCTGACCGAGGCCGACGGCCCGACCGTGCAGGTGGTCAAGCTCGCCGACGTCCCGGCCCACCTCCCCGGCCTCACCGGCCTGACCGAGGAGGAGTACGCCGCCCGCATCGCCGCACGCCAGCGCGCCGTGGCACGCCGGATGATCAGCTGATCGGCCGTCGGTCTCCTCGATCGTCGAGCCTCGGTCGTCGAGTAGGAGCGAGCGCAGCGAGCGACGTATCGAGAGGCCGCAACCCTGCCCACGGCCCCGCGGTCGGCAGTTAGGTTCAGGCGTCTCGATACGGCCTCGCCTAGCTGTGATGTCCAGCCAGGTTGTCCAACCGGGTGATGGGTGGGAGGCCACCTAGGGCTGAGTGGGGCCGGTGGTGGTTGTACTGGTGCAGCCATCCTGCCAGCGCGGCTCGACGGGCG
>NZ_QGDD01000010.1 GCF_003160695.1 Nocardioides silvaticus | reverse complement strand
GAAGGCCTCCCTTGGAGTGTGGTCCTAGACAGCTCCACTCCACATCGGGGAGGCCTTCACCTATCTACGGCTCGCCGTACCCGATCGAACAACGTGCCTGGACATCACACCTAGCGGCTCGGGCTACTCGACGACCGACGGAAGCGCGGCGCTCTTATCGGTCGTCGAGGAGGAGAGCGAGCGCAGCGAGCGATGTATCGAGACGCCTCACACGTGCCCACTCGCCGCTGGACTGTCGCCTCACCGCGTCTCGATACGCCCTCGCGCCAGAGCGCTCGGGCTACTCGACGACCGAGGGGGTCGGGCTACTCGACGACCGAGGGGGCGTCGATGAGTGAGTTCGGCTGGAAGGTGGGGCGCTTGTCGACGTCCTCCTTGCCGGGGCGGACGAACTCGAAGCCGGCGGTGGTGACGATCTGCCAGGCTGGGTCGGCACCGGGGTCGCGGAGCAGCGCGTCGGCGCACTCGGCGTGGAGCGGGGGCGCGTGGAAGGCGTTGCGCCCGATCTCCTCACCCGTCCCGACGAACACGATCGGCCGGCCCAGCGACTCGGCGCAGACGCCGCAGATCCGGCTGAGCGCGCACTGCGTGACCCGGCGACCGACCAGCTCGCCCAGGCCGCCCTCGGGCGAGGGGTCCCAGGCGAACGGGCCGGTCATGCCGTGCGGGGTCTGCATCGCCACGGCGGTCACCCGCGGGCCTTCGACGAGGAGCGCGACCACCCTCCGAGCTCGGTCCTGCGCGAAGGACGCTCGTCGTCGCCGCGGCGCTTGCGGTCGCGGGGCGGGGTCGGCGGGTCCGGCTGGTCGCTGCTCGTCCAGGAGTTCGGCAGCGAGAGCTTCATGATCGTGCGCAGCGCCTGGCCGTACTGCCGGTGGAGCGGACCGGTGGTGTACGGGATGTCGTACTTCGCGGTCAGCGCCTGGACCTTCTCGGAGATCTCCGGGTACCGGTTGCTCGGCAGGTCCGGGAAGATGTGGTGCTCGATCTGGAACCCGAGGCTTCCCGACAAGATGTGCAGGAGCCGGCCGCCCTCGAAGTTGGCCGAGCCGAGGATCTGCCGGAGGTACCACTCCGCCCGGGTCTCGTTCTCGATCTCCTCCTCGGTGAAGTGCACTGCACCGTCGGGGAAGTGACCGCAGAAGATGATCATGTAGGACCACAGGTTGCGGGTGATGTTCGCGGCGACGTTGGCGGTCAGCACCGTCTTCCACTGCTTGCCCGCGAGCGCCGGGTAGACGACGTAGTCCTTGAGGACCTGGTTACGACCCTTCTTGAAGATCTGCTTGAGCTGCCGCTTCATCTCCTTCGGATCCTTCTCGCCCTTGCGGATCCGCTCGATGTCGAGGTCGTGGAGGGCGACACCCCACTCGAAGAGGGTGGCGAGCAGGCTGTTGTAGATCGGCTGGCCGAGGTTGTACGGCGACCACTTCTGCTCGCGCGCCATCCGCAGGACGCCGTAGCCGATGTCGTTGTCGTAGCCCAGGACGTTGGTGAACTGGTGGTGGATGTAGTTGTGCGAGTGCTTCCACTGCTCGGCCGGCTGGGCGGTGTCCCACTCCCAGTTGGACGAGTGGATCTCCGGATCGTTCATCCAGTCCCACTGCCCGTGCATGACGTTGTGGCCGATCTCCATGTTCTCGAGGATCTTGTGCAGGCCGAGCAGCCCGGCGCCGAGCACCCAGGCCGGCTTCCGCGTCTCCTTGAACTGCGTCCCGACGAGCAACGTCACCCGGCCGGCGGCGGCGAGACCGCGTTGGATCTTGATCAGGCGGTTGATGTACGCCGCATCGGAGTCGCCGCGTGACTCCTCGATGTCGGCACGGATCTGGTCGAGCTCACGCCCGATCTGCTCCACCTCGTCCTCGGTGAGGTGCGTGTACTCCTTGACGTCGGAGATCGCCATGTCGGTCCTTCCTCAGATGTCCAGCGTGCAGTCACCGACGGCGGCGGTGACGCAGGTCTGGACGGGTTCGTTGGGGCTGTCGTACTCGTCGCCGTTGCGCAGGTCGCGCACCTTGCCCTTGATGAGGGTGAGCGTGCAGGTGTGGCAGATGCCCATCCGGCAGCCGTAGGGCATGCCGACGCCGGCTTCCTCGCCGGCCTCGAGGACGGTGGTGGCGCCGTCGGCCTCGACGGTCTTCCCCGAGTTCTGGAACGTGATCGTGCCGCCCTCGCCGCCTTCGCCGCCGAGCTCGAGGGAGAACCGCTCGAGGTGCAGGTGCTCCTCGAGGTCGTTCGCCTCGTAGTACTCGGTGATCGCGTCGAGCATCGGCCCCGGGCCGCAGGCGTAGGTCTCCCGCTCACGCCAGTCGGGGCAGATCTCATCGAGATCAGCGAGGTCCAGCATCCCGTCGACGTCTGTCTGCAACCGGTGCAGAGTCAGTCCCTCGTGCTTCTGCTCGAGGTGGTCGAGCTCGTCCCGGAAGATCATCCGGTCCTCGGTGGGGGACGAGTAGTGCATGACGACGTCCGGCATCGACCCGCGCCGGTCGAGCGTGCGCAGCATCGCCATCACCGGCGTCACCCCGCTGCCGCCGACCAGGAACAGCATCCGCTGCGGCGGCGGGTCCGGCAGGACGAAGTCGCCCTCGGGCAGGGCGAGCCGGACGATGGTGCCGGCGGCCAACCCGTTCACGAGGTGGCTGGAGAGCTTCCCCTCCGGCATCGCGCGCACCGTGATGGTGATGGTGCCGCGGCGCCGCTCGGGCGGCGAACTGACGGAGTAGGAGCGCCACTGGAACTTGCCGTTGACCTGGATGCCGATGCCGACGTACTGGCCCGGCTTGTGGTTGTAGCGCCAACCCCAGCCAGGCTTGATCACCAACGTCGCGGCGTCCTCGGTCTCGGGGATCACTTCCTCGATCCGGCCGCGGAGCTCACGCGAGCTCCACAGCGGATTCACCAGTCGCAGGTAGTCGTCGGGATGGAGCGGCGTCGTCAGCTTGGACGCGGATCGACGTACGCGCTCCCACGGGATGGTGCTCGCCATGCCTCCCAAGAGAACAAGTGTTCACTCAAGAGGTCAAGACGGTTGTACGGCGGACGAGTGGGTAGTCGGCCCCCGCCCGGGACTCAGCCCTCGGACTGCTTGCTGAACGCAGCGTCGAACGACGTCGCCGGCGGGTCGTAGTCGAACCGGCGCAGGAACTCCAGCGCCTCGGGCGCACCGTGGAGCCGGTCCATCCGGGCGTCCTCCCACTCGACCGACACCGGACCGTCGTACCCGATCGCCGCGAGGGCGCGGAAGCAGTCCTCCCAGGGCACGTCGCCCCGGCCCGTCGACACGAAGTCCCAGCCGCGGTGCTGGTCGCCCCAGGGCAGGTGGGAGGAGAGGACGCCGTTGCGACCACCGCCCACCCGCATCCGGGTGTCCTTGCAGTCGACGTGGTAGATCCGGTCGGCGAAGTCGGTGATAAACGCGACCGGGTCGAGGCCCTGCCACATCATGTGGCTGGGGTCCCAGTTGATCCCGAACGCCGGCCGGTTGTCGATCGCGTCGAGCGTCCGGCGGGTGGTCCAGTAGTCGTAGGCGATCTCGCTCGGGTGCACCTCGTGGGCGAACCGCACCCCGCACTCGTCGAAGACGTCGAGGATCGGGTTCCACCGGTCGGCGAAGTCGGCGTAGCCGGCCTCGATCCGGTCGGCAGGGACCGGCGGGAACATCGCGACGTACTGCCACACCGACGATCCGGTGAAGCCGACGACGGTGTCGACGCCCATCTTCTGCGCGAGCCGTGCCGTCAGCCGCATCTCCTCGGCGGCACGCTGGCGCACCCCCTCCGGGTCGCCGTCGCCCCAGACCCGGTCGCGGACGATCGCTCGGTGCCGGAAGTCGATCGGGTCGTCGCAGATGGCCTGGCCGGTCAGGTGGTTGCTGATCGCCCACACCTCCAGGCCGTGCCGTTCGAGGAGCTCGAGCCGTTCCTCGACGTAGCCGGGCTCGTCGACCCGCCACGCGTCGAGGTGCTCGCCGGAGACGGCGATCTCGAGGCCGTCGTACCCCCAGCCGGCCGCGAGGCCCGCCACCTCCTCGAGCGTGAGGTCGACCCACTGCCCGGTGAAGAGCGTGAAGCGCTTGCCCATCAGTCCTCCGTCCCTGTCCGCCCTGTCGGCCCTGTCGGCCCTGTCGGCCCTGTCGGTACGTCGACCCGCACCCCGCCGCGCTCCGAGGAGTCGGCGATCGCCGCGAGCGCCCGCTGCACCTGCAGCCCGTCCTCGAAGGAGGGCGTCGGGTCGGCGCCCCCCGCCACCGCCTGCAGCAGCTCGGCGGCCTGGATGGTGAAGGTGTGGTCCCATCCCAGCACGTGGCCGGGCGGCCACCACGCCGAGAGCGACGGGTGCTCGGGCTCGGTGACCAGCACCCGCTGGAAGCCGAGGGCCGGACCCGCGAGACCGTCCTGCACCTGCAGCTCGTTGAGCCGCTCCAGGTCGAAGGAGAGGGCGCCGCGGTCGCCGTAGACCTCGAGCGTGAGCCCGTTCTTGCGTCCGGTGGCCATCCGGCTCACCTCGACGCTCGCGACCGCGCCCGACGCCGTGCCGAGTGTCGCCCAGGCGGCGTCGTCGACGGTCACCTGCTCGGCGCCGTCGGGGCCCGGGCGGGTCGGCACGAACGTCTCGAGCCGGCCGCTCGCCGTGACCACGGGCTCATCGAGCAGCAGCTGCACCAGGTCGACGACGTGGGATCCGAGGTCGCCCAGCACCCCGGAGCCGGCCGTCTCCTTGCGCAGCCGCCAGGTCATCGGCGCGGCGGCGTCGGCGAGCCAGTCCTGCAGGTAGGCCGCGCGGACCTGGCGGACGGCGCCGATGCGGCCGTCGGCGATCAGCTCCCGTGCGAGCGCCAGGGCCGGGACCCGCCGGTAGTTGAACCCGACCGCCGCCCGCGTGCCGGTCGCCCGGGCACTCGCGGCGGCGGCCACCATCTCCTCCGCCTCGACCACCGTGTTGGCCAGCGGCTTCTCGACGAGCACGTGCTTGCCCGCGGCGAGTGCGGCGAGCGCGATGTCGCGGTGGGTGTCGCCCGGCGTGCAGATGTCGACCAGGTCGACGTCGTCGCGGGCCACGACCGCCTCCCAGTCGGTGGCAGCCTCGGCCCAGCCGTACTGGTGGGCCGCTGCCTTCACCGCTGCGCCGTCGCGGCCGACCAGCACCTGCTGGCGGACGGCCGGCAGGCCCGGGAAGAACGCGCCGACGTTGCGCCACGCGTTGGAGTGGGCCTTGCCCATGAACGAGTAGCCGACGACGGCGACCCTGATCTCCTGCTCGGTCATCGGGCGCCTCCGGTCGGTGCGGCGGTCGGGACGGAACGGAGGAACGCCAGTCCGTCCCGGGCGAGGTCGTCGGGCGAGGCCGCCAGCGGTCGCCAGATCGAGGCGGCGACGGCGATCGCCGCGTTGTCGGGGGTGAAGCTCTCGATGTTGAGCGGGCCGGCGTACCCCACGTCGTCCAGGGCCGCGAGCAGCGCCGGCCAGTCGGTCTGGTCGCCGCCCGGCGCACCACGGTCGCTGCCGCACACCTGGAGGTGCACGAGGTGCTCCCCCGCGCGTCGTACGGCGTCGGCGCTGGAGCGCTCCTCGATGTTGAGGTGGTAGGTGTCGAGCGCCAGCCCGAGCGACGGGCCGAGCAGCGAGCCGAGCCCCGCGAGCGCCTGGTCGACGGTGTTGACGAGCGAGGTCTCGTAGCGGTTGAGCGGCTCGATGCCGATCCGCACGTTGCGGTCGGCCGCGTGCTCCACGACCGGGGCGAGGTTGGCCCGCCACTCCTCGTAGGCCGCGGCCCTGGCGTCCTCGTCGAGGCGCCACACGCGTCCGGTCTTTGCGTAGAACGGGCCGCACACTGCCGGCGCGCCGACGGCAGCGGCCAGGTCGATGCAGGCGCGCAGGTAGTCCTGGGTCGAGGCGATGGCCTCCGGTGGCGCGGCGAGGAGGTCGCGTCCGGGAGCCATCGCCCCGACGACGTACGGCGTCAGCCCGGTCTCACGGAGCACCGCCGCCGTCGCCGCCGGGTCGAGGTCTCCCGCGTTCTCCAGCGGCAGCTCGACCGCGTCGAAGCCGAGACCGGCGACGTGCCGGAGCAGGTCAGGGGCGTTCGCGTCGGTGAGCGGGGAGGTCCACACCCACGTGTTGACGCCGATGGCTCTCACGTCGCTGCCTTTCGTCGGTTGTGCGGTCCGTGCGGGGCGTCTCGACACGTCGCTCGCTGAGCGAAGCGATCGGTCGTCGAGTAGTCCGAGCCGATCGGTCGTCGAGTAGTCCGAGCCGATCGGTCGTCGAGTAGTCCGAGCCGCTAGGCGAGGACGTATCGAGACGCCGCCTGCATCAGGGGATCTGCCGCTCCTGCCAGACCTCCGGGTAGCCCGGCAGGTCCTCGCCACCGAACTTGGCGTAGTGGCCGTCGGGCATGCCGTCGTTGGCCTCGAGGAACGCGGCCCGCTCCTCCTCGGTGATCGGCACCTGCGGGAGGACCCACTCGGTCGGGACCGGCTCGCCCTTGGCGATCATCTCCACCGCGAGCAGCGGGGTGCGCCACTGGAAGTTCGAGTAGACGGGGGCCAGGCCGTTGAGGCCGGTCTCCTCCCACTTGCGCAGGAAGCTCATCTCGTCCTCGCCGGTCATGACCGGGTAGTCGACGCCCTGGTCCTCGAACGCCTCGATCGCGGCGACGGCGCCGTCACCGGCGTCCATCCACACGCCCGCGACGTCGCCCTTGGTGATCTCGTCGGTGATGATCGACTTGATCGTCTCGGGGTTCGCCTCGGTGAAGTAGTCGACGGCCTCGATGCCGTTCTCCTCGAAGATCTTCTCCGCGGCCGCCCAGCGGGTCTCGAGCACGTCGACGCCCGGGAGGATCCGGAGCGCGACGACCTTGTCCCCCTCCTCCAGGTTGTCGACGAGGAACTCCGCCGTCGCGATGCCCCAGGCGTAGCCGCCGATCGGGTGGATGAACGTGGCCGCGCAGTCCGTCTCAACACCGCGGTCGAACACGATGACCGGCTTGCCGGTCTCGCAGGCGCGCTCGACGGCGGGCGTGAGCGCCGCCGTGGAGTTCGGCGAGATGATGAAGACGTCGCAGTTGCCCTCGGAGATGAAGTAGTCGATGTCGGCGATCTGCTGGTTGTCGTCGTCACCGGCGTCGCGGGTCTCCATCTCGGAGATGACCTTCGACTCCTGGAGCACCTCGAGCTGCTGGTTCATCGTGATCCAGCCGGTCTGCCGCCACGGGTTGGAGATCGAGGCGTTGGCGAAGCACACCTTCTGGGACTCCTGCGTGGCCCACTGCGAGGTGTCGGTGGTCGGCCCCTCGATGTACTGCAGCCACGGCTGGTCCTCCGGGCCCGAGAAGGTGGCCGACATCTGCTCCATCTGCTCGTCGTAGTCCGCCTGGACGAACCACTCGTCGCTGGAGCCTTCAGTCTCCTGCTCGGCGGTGTCGTTGCCGGCGGTGTCGGAACCGCCGCCCGAGTCGTCGGTCGAGCACGCCGTGAGCACGGCCAGCACGGCCGCCCCCGCGAGCACGGACTTGACGTGAGTCCTGCGCATCAATTGCCTCCTGTGTTGGCGCCCGGGGTGGGCTGTTCCGGTGGGGTCCCTGGAGTGGGTTCATAGGTCACCGATGCCGGTCTCGCCGGCTCGGGAGGGGGCGCCTTCGGGCTGGGCCGGCGGCCCACCGTCCAGGCGCGGGCGGCGACGGCCACGGCGGCGATGATGATCACGCCCTGCACGGAGTCGCGCCACGTGGAGTCGACCTCGAGCACGGTCAGCAGGGTGAACAGCTGCTCGAGCGCGAAGGCACCGGCGACGGCGGACAGCACCCAGCCCCGGCCGCCGCCGAGCACGACTCCGCCGAGCACGACCGCGGTGATCGCACGGAACTCGTAGCCCTGGCCGACCGAGGGGTGCACGCCGGCGGAGCCGACGAGCAGGATGCCGGCCACCGTCGCGGCGAGCGAGGAGATCATGAACGCGCGGGTCTTCACCCACCAGACGCGGGCGCCCTTGACGTGGGCCGCGTCCGGGTTGTCGCCGACGGCGACGAGGGTCCGACCGAATGGCCGGCGCATCAGCCAGACCGCCGCCACGCACAGGACGCCGAGGATGATGAGCGGGTAGGGGAGGACCTCCACGACCGGCACGTTCTCCACGACGCCCCGGCCGAGCTGGCGGAGGTCGTCGTGCGGGTATCCGCTCGCGGCGCCGCCGGAGAGGTAGCGCACCAGCCCGGCGAGGGCGAGCATCGTCGCGAGGGTGACGATGAAGCTCGGGACCCGCAGCAGTGTGGTGAGCAGCCCGTTGACCAGCCCGATGAACGCGCCGAGCGCGAGCATGAGGACCAGCCCCGGCACGATCCGGCTCTGGTCGTCGCCGATGTAGTCGCCGGCGATGACCACCTGCGCGGCGATCACCGCTCCCATCGAGAGGTCGAACTCCCCCGAGACGATCACGTAGTACTGGCCGATCGCGGCGATCGCGATCGGCGCCGTACGGCCGAGGAAACGGATCAAGTAGCCGGGGTCGCCGAAGTTCGAGTTGGCGAAGATGGTCGCGACCAGGAGCGCGAACGCGAGCACGAACACCGCACCGCCGGGGGTGCTCACGGACGCGGCGACCCGGCCGGCCAGCCCGTGCTGGTGCTGCGGGACCGTCGTCGACCGGTAGGGAACCGTCGGAGTGCTCATGCGCGCCTCCTCGCAGGGCTCGGTGCATCGAAGCGGGCGGGACGCCGGTCGATCTCGCGGCGTGCGTAGACAGCGACCGCCGCGACGATGACCGCGCCGCGCACGACGTCGCGGAGGAACGGGTCGGTCTGGAGGGCGCCCATCACGTTGTCCATGACGGCGAAGATCGCGACTCCGGCGATCGTGCCGGTGATGTGGCCCTTGCCGCCGGCGAGCAGGGTGCCGCCGAGGACCACCGCCGCGATCGACATCAGGTCGTACTGGCCCTGGCTGCCGATCGTCGGGTTGCCGACCGAGAGCCGGGCCAGCAGCAGCAGGCCCGCGAAGCCGGCGAGCAGCGAGCAGAGCACGTGGGCGGTGACGACCGGCACCCAGGTCCGCACGCCCGAGAGACGCGCGACCTCGGCGTTGCCGCCGACCGCGTAGAGGTGGTGGCCCACGCGGGTGCGACGCAGGAGCACGATCGCGAGCAGTGCGCAGCCCAGCATCAGCAGGGTGGAGACCGGGATCGGACCGATGAAGGAGATGCCGATCAACCGGAACGAGCGGGGCGCGGAGCCGTGGCTGCCCTGGTAGTTGGTCGCGATGTAGCCGCTGATGATGAGGCCCATGCCGAGGGTGGCGATGAACCCGTGCACGCGCAGCAGGCTGACCACCAGTCCGTTGACCAACCCGATGAGAGCGGCCAGCCCGAGCGCCACGACGAGCGCCAGCGGGACGTTGCCGGTCTCCCCCGCCATGATCCCGGCGGCGATGACGCCGGTGAGGCTGGCGACGAACGGCACCGAGAGGTCGAGGCTGCCGACGAGGATCACCAGCGTCTGCCCGATCGCGATCAGGCCGAGGGTGCTGGTGATCGTGAGGATGTCGCGCAGGTTGCCGGTGCTGAAGAAGTTGCGGCCCTCGATCGCGGTGAGCACCGCGCCCGCGACAACCGCGACGGCGAGGATCACCAGCACGATGCCGGTGGAGGTGAGACCGGCGGGACGTCGTACGACGGGCGGCCGGTCCGGCGCGCTCGGGGCGGTCGGGGCAGTCGGGCTGGTCATGCGCGCTCCTGCTCGGTCGGGGTGACGCCGGTCGCCAGCTGGAGCACGGCCTCCTCGGAGGGGCCGGCCGGCAGCTCGCCCGCGACCCGGCCGTCGCGCATGACGAGGATCCGGTCGGCCATCCCGATGATCTCGGGCAGCTCGCTGGAGACCATGACGATGCCGACACCCTCCCGGGTGAGGACCCGCATCAGCTCGTAGATGGCGTGCTTGGCACCGACGTCGATGCCGCGGGTGGGCTCGTCCATCAGCACGATCCGCGGCTCGGTGGCGAGCCAGCCGGCGAGCACGACCTTCTGCTGGTTGCCGCCGGAGAGGAACTGCACCTCCTGGTCCATCGCGCGGGCTGCGACCTGGAGGTTGGTGAACAGGCCGGGGACCTCGCGCCGCGCGCGGCCGGTGCGACCGGGGAACACGGCCCGGACCGGGCCGAGCGCGTTGTCGAGGATGCTCTGGTTGAGGGCGAGCCCGGTGGCCTTGCGGTCCTCGGTCACGAGCGCCAAGCCGGCTCGTACGGCGGAGCGCGGGCTGCGCAGCCGCACCACCTTGTCGCCGACGCGCAGCTCGCCGCGGGTGAACCCGCGCACGCCGAAGAGGGCCTCCAGCAGCTCGGTGCGGCCCGAGCCCTGGAGCCCGGCGATGCCGAGGATCTCGCCGGCGCGCAGGGTGAGGCTGACGTCGTCGACGTAGCCGTTGCCGGCGCCGCGCAGCTCCAGGAGCGGGGCGCCGGTCTCGGTGCCCTCGACCGGGTCGGGGAAGAACGAGGCGATCGAGCGGCCGACCATCAGCCGGACCAGCTCGGCGTCGTCGAGCGAGCCGGCCGGCCGGGTCGCGACCTGCTTGCCGTCCTTGAGGACCGTGATGGTGTCGCAGAGGTCGAAGACCTCCTTGAGCCGGTGCGAGACGTAGAGGATGGCCACCCCGCGGGCGGTGAGCCCGCGGATGATGCCGTAGAGCAGCTCCACCTCGTGGGTCGCCAGCGCCGCCGTCGGCTCGTCCATCGAGATGATCCGCGCGTCGAAGCTGACCGCCTTCGCGATCTCGACCACCTGCTGCTCGGCGACGGACAGCGAGCGGACCCGCTGGTCGGGACGGAGGCCGGGCACGCCGAGGTCGTCGAGGAGTTGTTGGGTGTCGCGGTTCATCCGCTTCACGTCGACCAGCGGGCCGCGGCGTGGCTCCCGGCCGAGCCAGATGTTCTCGGCGACGGTGCGCTCGGGCAGCAGGTTGAACTCCTGGAACACCGTCGAGATCCCGGCCTGCTGGGCCTGCAGGGGGTGGTGGAACGACATCATCTGGCCGTCCAGCTCGACCGTGCCGTGGTCGGCGGTGTGCACCCCGGCGAGGATCTTCATCAGCGTCGACTTGCCGGCGCCGTTCTCGCCGACCAGGCCGTGCACCTCGCCGGCCCGGAGCTCCAGGTCGACGTCCGACAGGACGGTGTGGCCGACGAAGCTCTTGGTCAGGGACCGCGCGCGCAGCACCACCTGCCCGGGGGCGGAGTGATCGGCCGTCGGAACGGCCGGCGCGGTCTCGGTCGGGGGTCGCACGGCGTCAGAGTGGCACGCGTCACGCACTTTTGTCGAGCATCTGTCAAAAGTCGTTAGTCAGACGAGCCAAACCCGCTCTGCTGTGGTTCACTCCTCCCATGAGGGCCAGCGACGTGTTCGACCTCCTGCGGGACGGGGAGCCGCGGACGCGAGCGCAGCTGGCCGAGGTGACCGGTCTC
The DNA here is from genome assembly GCF_003160695.1 of Nocardioides silvaticus. Taxonomy (GTDB): domain Bacteria; phylum Actinomycetota; class Actinomycetes; order Propionibacteriales; family Nocardioidaceae; genus Nocardioides; species Nocardioides silvaticus. The sequence goes on along the minus strand of NZ_QGDD01000010.1, from coordinate 148,323 downwards.
GCCCGGTCCACGATCTCCGCGCGGCTGGACGCGCTGGTCCGGCTCGGGCTCGTGGTGCCGTACGGCGGCGTCTCCACCGGCGGACGTCCACCCTCGCTGATCGCCTTCAACCCCGGCGCCCGCGTGGTTGCCGGCATCGACCTCGGCGCCACCCACGCCAGCGCAGCGCTCGCCGACCTCGACGGCCGGATCCTCGGCGACCGCTGGGCCCAGCTCGACATCGCCGCCGGGCCCGAGCACGTGCTGTCGTGGGTCGAGGAGACGATCGCGGCCCTGCTCACCGAGAGCGGCCGGCCCCGGACCGACCTCGCCGCGATCGGCATCGGGCTCCCCGGGCCGGTCGAGCACGACACCGGTCGCGCGATCAACCCGCCGATCATGCCGGGCTGGGACCGCTACGACGTGCCCGGCCGCGTGCAGCGCTCCTACGACGTGCCCGTCCTCGTCGACAACGACGTGAACATCATGGCGCTGGGCGAGCAGCACGCACACCTGCGCGACGTCGACGACCTCGTCTTCATCAAGATCGGCACCGGCATCGGCGCCGGCATCATCTCCGGCGGCGCGCTCCAGCGTGGGGCGCAGGGAACCGCCGGCGACCTCGGTCACGTGTTCCTCCCGCGCGGCGCGGAGGTCACCTGCCGGTGCGGCAACCAGGGCTGCCTGGAGGCGGTCGCGGCCGTCCCCGCGCTCGCCACCGCAATCCGTGGCGCCGGCGTGGAGGTCGCGGAGGACCACGACGTCGTCCCGCTGGTGCGCAGCGGCAACGCGCAGGCGATCCAGGTCGTGCGCCAGTCCGGGCGCGACCTCGGCGAGGTGCTCGCCACGCTGGTCAACCTCATCAACCCGTCGGTCATCGTCATCGGCGGCGCGCTCGCCGGGGCCGGCGAGAGCGTGCTGGCCGGCATCCGCGAGATCGTCTATCGCCGGTCGTTGCCGCTGGCGACCCAGAACCTCCACATCACGACCTCGCAGGCAGGCCAGCGGGCCGGCGTCATCGGCGCCGCCGCCCTCGCCATCGGCCACGTGCTCTCGCCGGACTCGATCGAGCGGGCGGTCGAGGTCAGCGGCCTCGCCGTGGCGGAGTAGCGCACAGCTCCCAGCGCCCGAGCCGATCAGCGTCGCGGCGGTGGCAGCGCGTCGGTCGCCTCGAGCTGCCCCATCCCGGTGATGAGCAGCAGGTCGACGACGATCGAGCGGATCTGCGCGAGGATCGCGTCGCCCGTGAGCGAGTCGCTCCGGTCGACGAGCCCCGTCGCGTGCCCGACGGCCAGCACCCGCGGCCGCGCCGCGACCGCCATCCGCTCCTCGGCGAGCTCGTCCGCGACGGCATCGACGGCGAGCGCCAGGTCGGCCGCGAGGTCGGCGTACGACGACGGCACCGGCCGGCTGCGGTACGCCGAAACCGCCGCCTGCCGCACCAGGACGCGGGTGCTGCGCAGCGCGCGATCGAGGGGGTCGACGAGCTCGACCATCCGCCGCACCCCGGGGCGGTGCCGGACGCGGAACGGCGAGGAGGCGACGACCGAGGCCCCCTCCTCCGCGGCCGACTGGAGCTCGCGGATCATCCGGTCGGTCGCTCGCGCGTCGGCCAGCAGCGCGAGGGCCGGCTCGCTCTCGCCGTCGACCATCACGTGGCTGGCGGCGCGCAGCAGCTCGGCGATCTTGCGGGCGACCGCGGCCGCCTGCTCGCGCGGCTTCCGCAACGGTGCGGCCGGCACCACGGCGGCAGCGACCAGCGCGACCGCTCCCCCGACCAACGCGTCGGTCCAGCGGATGAGTCCGGCGCCGGGGTCGGGCAGCAGGGTCGCCACGACGATCGACTGCACGGCGGCCTGGGTCACGAACAGCTGGCCGGCGTCGAGGAGTAGCGCGGTCGACATCGCGAGCGCGACGATCAGCCCCAGCTGCCAGGCACCCGAGCCGATCCAGCTGACGAGGAGGTCGGCCACCAGCACACCGATGGCCACGCCGAGCGTGACCTCGACGACGCGCCGCAGCCGCTGGCCGTACGACGTACCGAGCGACACCACTGCCGCGATCGGCGCGAAGAACGGGGTGTCGTGGTCGAGCAGGTCGGCCGCGACCCACCACGCGACCGCTGCGGCGACGGAGCACTGCAGCACGGCGAACAGCTTCCTGCGCCAGCGCTGCACCCGGCCGCGGACCGAGAGCCGGCTGCGCTCCCACATCCGGTCGAGCGGCACCTCCACCCGTCGATGGTCGCATGACGGGTGGACCGGTGTGGAACGCTGATCCCGTGCGGATCGACTTCCACGGCTCCCCGGAGCCCACGCTCGGGGTGGAGTGGGAGTTCGCGCTCGTCGACCGCCGCACCCGCGACCTGCGCAACGAGGCCGCCCACCTCTTCGCCCGCGCCAAGGCGCGGATGCCCGATCCCGGCCGGTTGCACAAGGAGCTGCTGCGCAACACCGTCGAGGTCGTCACCGGCGTCTGCCGCACCGTGCCCGAGGCGATGGCCGACCTGCGCCGCACGCTGGAGTACGTCGTGCCCGCCTGCGACGAGCTCGACCTCGACCTGTTCGGCGGCGGCACTCATCCCTTCGCCTCCTGGACGGGGCAGCAGCTGACCGAGGGCCACCGCTACGAGGAGCTGATCAACCGCACCCAGTGGTGGGGCCGCCAGATGCTGATCTGGGGCGTGCACGTGCACGTCGGGATGCCCGAGCAGGAGCGGGTGATGCCGGTCCTCTCCGCGCTCCTCAACTGGTACCCCCACCTCCAGGCACTCTCCGCCTCCTCCCCCATCTGGGCCGGCGTCGACACCGGCTACGCCTCCAACCGGGCGCTGATGTTCCAGCAGCTGCCGACCGCAGGGCTGCCGTTCCAGTTCGAGCGATGGGCGGAGTTCGAGTCGTTCGTCAACGACCAGCTCGTCACCGGCGTCATCGAGGAGCTCACCGAGATCCGCTGGGACGTCCGCCCCGCCGTCACCCACGGCACTCTCGAGAACCGGGTCTGCGACGGCGTCTCCACCCTGACCGAGATGAGCGCCCTCGTCGCGCTGATGCACTGCCTGGTCGTCTGGCTCGACGAGCGCTGCGCCGCCGGCGAGCAGCTCCCGACGATGCCACCCTGGCACGTCCAGGAGAACAAGTGGCGCGCCGCCCGGTACGGCGTCGACGCCATCGTCATCCTCGACGCCCACTCCAACGAGCGTCTCGTCACCGAGGACCTCGCCGAGCTCGTCGTCACCCTCGAGCCGGTCGCCGAGCGGCTCGGCTGCTCGGCCGAGCTCGCCTCCGTCCTCGACATCCCCCGTCGCGGCGCGTCCTACCAGCGCCAGCGCGCCGTCGCAGACCGCACCGGCGGCGACCTCGTCGCCGTCGTCGACTCCGTCGTCCAGGAGCTCCGCGACGAGCTGCGTTGATCGCCGGGCGTCTCGATACGCCGCCGCTCGTCCCTCGCGGCGGCTACTCGACGACCGATGACGTCTCGATATGCCCCCGTTCGTCCCTCGCGGCGGCTACTCGACGACCGATGACGGCGGGGTCATCTCGAGGCGGACGCCGAGCAGGCGGACCGGGCGGTCCTTCTCGACGCGGTCGAGGAGGGCGACGGCCTCGGCCGCGAGGAGGTCGGGGTCGCTGGTCGGCTCCTTCAGCTTGTGGCTGCGGGTGAGGGTGAAGAAGGGGCGGTAGCGGAGCTTGAGCTCGACCCGCACCGCGGGCCGGCCTTCGGCGCGGATGTCCTCGACGACGCGGCGGGCGATGCGAGCGGTCTCGCGCTCGACGTCGGCCCAGGCGGTGAGGTCCTGCTGGAAGGTCTCCTCACGGCCGTGCCCGCGGGCGACGTACGGCGTCGCGTCGACCTCGTCGGACGCCACGCCCCTGCCGATCCGCCGCAACCACGGGCCGGTCGTCGGGCCGATGTTGGCGGCGAGCAGGTCCGGGTCGGCCCGGGCCAGGTCCTCGACGGTCGCGATGCCGAGCGCCGCGAGCTTGTCGGCGGTCTTCTTGCCGATGCCCCACAGCGCCGAGGTCGGGCGGTCGCCCATCTCGGCATACCAGGTCGCGTCGCTGATCGCGTAGGTCCCGCGACCGCGCTCCTGCCCACCGGGCCCGGACTCCTCACCGATCCCCGCGCCGGCCTCGCGGGCCACGGCTCCCTCGACCCGCTGCTTCGCGAATCCGGTGGCGAGCTTGGCCTGCAGCTTGTTGTCACCGATGCCGACCGCGCTGCGGAGCGACGTCCGCGCCAGCACGGCCGTGCGGATCTGCTCCGCGAACTCGACCGGGGAGCCGAGGTCGCCGTGCCCGGGACCGGGCCCGACGAACGCCTCGTCCCAGCCGAGCACCTCGACGAGGACGGGCACACCGCCCCACTCGAGACCCCGCAGCACGGCCATCACCTCGGCCGACGCGGCGTCGTACGCCGCCGCGTCGGTCGGCAGGAACACGGCCTCCTGCTCGGACTTGCGGAGCTTGCGCTCGGCCAGCCGCAGCGGCATGCCGGAACCGACGCCGAAGCGCCGCGCCTCGTAGGAGGCCGTCGCCACCACGCCGCGCTCGGACGGGTCGCCCCGGCCACCGACGACGACGGGGAGACCGGCGAGCTCGGGCCGGCGCAGCACCTCGACCGCCGCGATGAACTGGTCGAGGTCGACGTGCAGCACCCAGCCCATGCGCCGATCGTGCCACCCGGCGCCCCCGGCTACGTCGCTACGGCAGCGAGCGGTAGTAGCGGGTCGTCTCCTTGAAGCCCTCGAGCGCGCGGAACCAGGTCCGGTTGCTCACCTTGCACCGGAACTGCCGCACCTCGCGGTCGTACTCCTCGCACTCGGCCATCGTCTCGGAGTCGGTGGGCGGGAACTGCCAGGTGCCGTCGTAGTGCTTGATCTCGAAACCGTTGGCGGCGTCGCCCTGCACCAGGACGATCGTGTCGCCGGGCGGCACGTAGGGCGCGACCAGGCTTGCCGAGGAGCCGGAGGAGTCGGCGGAGGCCGCGGCCGACAGACCGCCGACGGTCGCGCCGCCGAGGGCGAGCAGGGTGAGGACGAAGGCGGCGAGGCGCCGCAGGACGCGTTCAGACATGAGTGCTCCCGAGGGTCGTGCGCCGGCGAGTTCCGGCGTCGCGCAGGGACGTTAGGAGCGTGGCCCGACGATCGGGCGATCCTGCCGCGGCGGCTGTGGAGAGCCCGGTCCGACGACGAGCATTGTGGAAGACAAGTGGTCCTCCTCCCTTGTCGTTACCGTGAGCAACCGGAAGGATCCGCACGGACGAAAGGTGCTCCACGTGGTCTCTTTGCCCAAGCTCAGGCCGATCGACCCACCGTCGGCGGCCTTCCTCCTCGCGGAGAGCAAGAACCAGCCGATGCACGTGGGCGGGCTGCAGCTCTACGAGAAGCCGGAGGACGCGGGTCCGGACTTCGTGCGCGAGCTCTTCGAGGCCGCGACGTCCAGCGACGAAGAGGTGATGCCGCTCTTCCGCAAGCACCCCCACCGGTCGGTGAAGACCGCTGGTCAGCTGTTCTGGCGCGACGACGACCAGTTCGACATCGAGCACCACGTGCGCCACAACGCCCTGCCCACCCCGGGCCGGATCCGCGAGCTGCTCGACCTCTGCGGCCGCCTGCACAGCACCCGCCTCGACTGGGAGCGTCCGCTCTGGGAGGCCCACCTGATCGAGGGCCTGGCCGATGGCCGGGTCGCGATGTACACCAAGATCCACCACGGCCTGGTCGACGGCATCTCGGCGATGCGGCTGATGGCGAGCACCATGTCGAGCGACCCCGACGAGCGCGGGATGGCCGCGCCGTGGGCGGCGCGCGCCGTACGGACGAAGAAGCGCGACACCGACACCCCGGCGACCGACGCCGCCGCCACGCTCGCGTCGCTGCCCGGCGACGCACTGCGTACGGCGATCGGCGTCACCGCCGAGGCCGCCGGCATGCCGGGCGCGCTGATCAAGACCTTGTCGAAAGGCGTGCGCAACGAGACCTCGACGCTGTCGCTGCACACCCCCAAGACGATGTTCAACCGCAACATCACCAGCGCGCGCCGGTTCGCCGCGCAGGACTGGCCGATCGAGCGCATCCGCGCGATCGGGAAGGCGACCGGGACGACGATCAACGACGTGGTGCTCGCGATGTGCGGAGGCGCGATCCGCACCTACCTGCTCGAGCACGACGCCCTTCCCGACAGCCCGCTCGTGGCGATGGTGCCGATCGGGCTCAAGGCCAAGGAGTCGCACCTGCCCTCGGCCGAGGGCGGCAACGCGGTGGGCGCGGTGATGGCTCGGCTGGGCACCGACCTCGCCGATCCGGCCGACCGGCTCGAGGCGGTCAACAAGTCGATGAAGGACGGCAAGGACGCCCTCAAGTCGCTGACCCCCGTGCAGATCCTCGCGATGAGCGCGATCGGCCAGGCCCCCGCCGTGCTCGGCCCCGCGCTGCGGCTGCAGGGGATCGTGCGGTCGCCGTACAACCTGATCATCAGCAACGTCCCCGGCCCCCGCACCACGCAGTACTGGAACGGCGCCAAGCTCGTCGGCAACTACCCGCTCTCCATCCCGATCAACGGCATGGCGCTCAACATCACCTGCACCTCCTACGACGGCAACATGGACTTCGGTCTCACCGGCTGCCGGCGCACCGTCCCCCACCTCCAGCGGCTGCTCACCTTCCTCGACGACGAGGTCGCCGCGCTCGAGAAGGCGGCTGGCGTCAGCTGAGTGGATGCCGGTGGCGAGCCCGCGAGCAACCGGCATCCACTCAGCAAGCCTCGGTCATCGAGTAGCGCGCACGACCGAGGAACGAGGTCGTGACCGCGCGTATCGAGATGCAGTGACGTGCCCACGGCCGCAACGCCGGCAGCCGGCGTACGGCGTCTCGATACGTCCTCGGCTAGCGCCTCGGACTACTCGACGACCGAGGGCCCCGACTACTCGACGACCGAGCGGCACGCCACGGTCATCGAGTAGCGCGCACGACCGAGGAACGAGGTCGTGACCGCGCGTATCGAGATGCGGTGACGTGCCCACGGCCGCAAGGACGGCAGTCGGCCTACGGCGTCTCGATACGTCCTCGGCTAGCGCCGGTCATCGAGTAGCGCGCACGACCGAGGAACGAGGTCGTGACCGCGCGTATCGAGATGCGGTGACGTGCCCACGGCCGCAAGGACGGCAGTCGGCCTACGGCGTCTCGATACGTCCTCGGCTAGCGCCTCGGACTACTCGACGACCGAGCAGCGAGCCTCGGTCATCGAGTAGCGCGCACGACCGAGGAACGAGGTCGTGACCGCGCGTATCGAGACGCAGTGACGTGCGAGCCTCGGTCATCGAGTAGCGCGCACGACCGAGGAACGAGGTCGTGACCGCGCGTATCGAGATGCAGTGACGTGCCCACCGCCGCAAGGACGGCAGTCGGCCTACGGCGTCTCGATACGTCCTCGGCTAGCGCCTCGGACTACTCGACGACCGAGGGTCTCGGACTACTCGACGACCGAGCGGTTCGGACTACTCGACGACCGACCGGCCCGGGAGCTCCGCGAACCCTCCACCCACCCGCTCCGCGACAGCCCGCAGCCGGGCGCGGGTGATGTCGGCGACGGTGCGGTAGCCGGCGAGGTCGGCGTTGGAGCCGGGGCGGACGGGCTCGGGGTGGTTGACCGAGAGGCAGGTACGACGACCGCCGTCCGCTGCGTTGGCCAGCGCGACCGCGTGGCCGGTGGTGCCGCTGCCGGCGAAGAAGTCGAGCACCCGCACGTCGTCGGGCATCGTGTCGAGGATCCGGCGCACGAGACCGGTCGGCTTCGGCGACTCGAAGACGTGGCCGAGGACGTCCTTGAGCTCGGCGACGGCGGTGTCGGTGGAGCCGATCTCCGCGGCCAGCCAGATGGTGCGCAGCTTCTTGCGGCGCGCGGTGCCGTCGGCGTGCGCGTCGAGCCAGTCGCGCTGGAAGACGTCGACGCGCTCGCCGTTGGTGCCGCGCACCCGCCGGCAGACCAGGTCGCCCGGCCGCTCGTCGATCCGCGGCCGGGACCAGCGCCAGACCGCGGATGAGCCGTCGCCGAAGACCGGCTTGATCTCGACCGCGCCGGCGAACGGCGCGGTCCGCACCTCGCCGGTGCCGGGGTCGCCCCAGATCGCGAAGTGCAGGGTCGGCGCGGTCAGCGGGTTGAACTTCTTGTTGGTGTTGCGCAGCGGCAGCCGCCGGTAGCGGCGCCCGTCGTCGGCCACCAGCGGGAAGTCCGACTCCACCACCAGGTCCGCGCTCGACGCGTCGAGCACGCACTGCCGCCCGTCCTTGGCGTAGACGAGCAGGTACTCGTGCGAGGTCGCGAAGCCGCTCCGCAGCTGCCGCCCCTTCGGGTTGAGGTTCACCACGACCTGCGCGAGGAAGTTCTGCTCGTCGTACACCTCGTCGAGCAGCAGCCGCAGGTAGGCCACCTCGTTGTCGTCGATGCTGACGAAGATCGCGCCGGTGTCGGCCAGCACCCGCCGGGCCGCCACCAGCCGCGGCCGCATCATCGCCACCCACTCCTGGTGCCCGGCGAACCGGTCGCGGTAGGCGAAGGAGCTTCCGGTGTTGTACGGCGGGTCGATGTAGATCAGGTCGTACGACGCCGCCGGCAGCCTCTCGAGCACCTCGAGGTTGTCACCCTCGGCGAAGGTGTTGCACGGCCCGCCCGACACCGCCCCATCATCCCAACCCGGACGCCGGCTCGTGCGACGCGCGCCCTGCCACGCCGACAGGCCGCGCCTCCCGCGTCACTCCCGTCACTTTTCTTAACCTAGACCCCATGCGTCGCCTCCTGCCTGAGCTGCTCGTGGTCGCCCTGTTCGTGACCGCCGGCGTCGTGGTGTACCTCGACGAGCCCTCCGAGCCGTCGAAGCCGCCCGCCGCGCAGCAGGCCGGCGCCGCCCCGAGCACGCCGCGACGCGGACCCGCTCCCGACCCGGACGACCCGACCACCTGGCAGACCTCCGACCAGGTCCCCGGCGAGATCGCGCCCCCGCTGCAGCCCGGCCAGCGCGCCGTACTGTCCCGGACCAAGCGGTTCAGCTACAAGGCCGCACCGGGCGTGACCATCACCGGCTGGGACTCCCGCACCCGCCGCGGGCCGGTGCGCTACTACGTGATGCGGGTGAAGTGGAGGAAGCCGGGCGTCGTCGTCGACTACGCGCACGGCAACCGCGTCCGCAAGCGCCAGTCGGTCACCTCGATGATCTCGGGCACCAAGGGCATCGTCGCCGGCATCAACGGCGACTTCTTCGACATCAGCGACACGGGCGCGCCACTGGGCATCGGCTTCGACCAGGGCGGACCGCTGCTCCACGCGCTCGACTCCGGCTGGAACAACGCGATCTCGGTCAACACCGCCGGCAAGTGGCACGTCGGCGACCTGCCGATGGTCGGCAGCGTCGACGGCCGCCCCGGCATCAAGATCACCAACTACAACTCCCCGCGGGTGAAGATCAACGGCACCGGCATCTACGACTGGCGGTTCGGCCGCGCGGCCGGCCTCGGCTGGACCGACGGGCAGCGCCGCCAGGTGCGGTGCGTCCAGATCGTCGACGGCGTCGTGGTCAGCAACAGCACCACCCTCCCGGGGAACCAGGGCATTAAGGGCATCTGGCTGATCGCCCGCGGCGACAAGCCTGAGGACCGCCTGCAGCAGCTGAAGGTCGGCACCAAGGTCAACGTCAGCCGCAGCCTCGACGGTCGGGTGGCGATGGCGATCACGGGCAACGCGCTGCTGCTCAAGAAGCGCCAGCTGGTGACCTTCGACGACCGGGAGATGCACCCGCGTACGGCGGTCGGCGTCGACCGCGACGACAAGGAGCTGATCTTCCTCGTCGTCGACGGGCGGCAGAGCTTCAGCCGCGGTCACACGATGGTCGAGCTCGGCAAGATGATGCTGCGCCTGGGCGCGGAGGACGCGCTCAACCTCGACGGCGGTGGGTCGACCACCCTCGCCGCCGTACGTGACGGCAAGCTTCAGGTCCTCAACTCGCCGTCGGACGGCGTGCAGCGGTCGGTGCCCAACGGCCTCGAGGTGATCTACCGCCCCTGAGGGCTCACCCGGGCAGGTCGAGGACGGCGACGCTGGTCACCGGCACGTAGCACTCCGGCAGCGGGTCTGCCACCTTCGCCGGCGTGACGAGGAACCGGCTGCCCTCCTGCGTCACCGTCGCCGAGGGCGGCGTGTCGCAGGAGATCTCGATGACGGCGAGCCCCGGCACCCGTCCGTCCGCGAAGTCGTGCGCCTCGATGGCCGCGGTGACGTCGGACGTGAACGTCTCGTTGCTGAACTGGCGCAGGTAGCGGTCAAGTTCCTGCTCATCCCCGATCACCGTCGCCTCCCCGGACACGTCCCCGCGCGCAGCCGACCCCGACACGATCTCGACGACGACCGGCTCCCCTCCGTCTCCGTCGTCCGGCTGCTGCCCGGCCTCGCTGCTCCCGCCCGCCCGGTCCTCGGCAGTGTCGGTGCCCTCGTCGTTGCTGCACGCGATCGGCAGCACCAGCGCAGCGAGGATGAAGAGGAGTCCGAGAGCTCTGTTCATGGCGACTAGGACGGTACCCGCGGAGGGTCGGTTCCCCGCGGGGGGAGATAGTCCCTGACGAAAAGCACCCGGATCCAGGTGATCGAGGTGCTTTTCGTCAGGGACTATCGCCCTCCCGGCAGACTGGCCCCGTGCGCCGTACCTTCTCCCGAGCGGAGCTCGAGTCCTTCCGCGACGCGGTCGTGCCCGACCTGCTGCCGACGGCGCCGGAGCACGAGCTCAAGCTGCTGTTCGTCGGGATCAACCCGGGGCTCTGGACGGCGGCGACGCAGACCCACTTCGCGCACCCGGGCAACCGCTTCTACCCGGCGCTGCACCGGGCGGGCGTGCTCCTCGAGCCGATCGAACCGGCGGCGGGGATGACCGACGCGGACCGCGACGCCCTCCGCGCACGGGGCATCGGCATCACCAACGTGGTGCCCCGCGCGACCGCGAAGGCCTCCGAGCTCACCAACGCCGAGCTGAAGGCGGGCGGGGCGGCGCTGGTCGCGCTCGTCGAGCGGGTCCGGCCGCGGGTGGTGGCGGTCGCGGGCATCACGGCCTACCGGGCGGCGTTCGGGCAGCCCAAGGCGGTCATGGGCCGCCAGCCCGAGCCGCTCGCCGGCGCCGAGCTGTGGGTGGTGCCCAACCCGAGCGGGCTCAACGCGCACGAGACGGTGGCGAGCCTGGCGACGGCGTACGGCGAGGCGGCGCGTGCCGCGGGCATCCCGCTCGTCGCTGTGGACAACTGACCGGCCCCCTCCCGGCCGCGGCCGTGCCCGCGCAGGGTGGCGGCATGACCGATGACCTGATCACCAGCCAGGCCGACCTCGAGCAGGTCTGGCGCGGACTGATGGAGCCGCTGGGGTTCACCCGGACCAGCCTCTGGATCATCTTCATCCACCCCGACGGGCGACCGCAGAAGACGTTGATCGAGGTGCCCGCGCCCGACGACATGGTGGCGCCCGACCCGACGGCGCCGGAGCTGCTCGAGCTGCTCGCGGAATGGACGACCGGCACGGTGCCGGGCGGGCGGGTCGCGTTCCTGCGGACCCGGCCCGGGCGCGGTGGTCTCGACGACGCCGACCGGCTCTGGGCGGCCGCGCTCTACGGCGCCGCGCAGATCGCCGGCGTGCCGTGCGAGGTCGTGCACGCGGCGAACGACGACCGACTGGTGCCGGTGCCCCTCGACGAGATCGGCGCGATCGGCGCGATCAGCGCGTGATCGCGGTCGTCACTCGCTGCGGCCGACCTCGACGCCGTTCAGGTCGTACTCCGTCCACACCGAGCGATTGAAGCTGTCGCTCGCGCTCGCCCGGTACCAGCCCTCGCTCCCGTCCGGCGGCTTCCGCAGGAAGATGTAGCAGTCGTCCGGCGTCGCGCCGTCGGCACGGGAAAGCACCGAGTCGCACATCCCGTCGATGGCGGAGGTGTCGATCTCGGTGAGGTCGAACGTGGGCTCGGTCGAGGTGGACCGGTGCCACTCCTCGAACTCGTCCCCGCCCCGCCAGGTGTAGCCGATCTGGCGGTCGTCGTCGCGGTCCTCGGAGTAGGGGAGGTAGACGATGATGTAGTCCGTGTAGAGGTTGACGCTCTGGACGTCGGTCCGCCCGAACTTCTTCTCGAACTCCTCGGTGAACTCCTCGAAGTCCTCGGGGTCCTTCGCGTCGATCCCGCCGCCGAGGCCACCGACCCCTCCCACGGCGGCGAAGATCGCGATCGCGCCGGCGACGACACCGCCGAGCACCAGCAACGCGACGACCAGCAGGACGATCTTCGGCGCCGCGCTGGTGCCGGAGGAGGTGATGACGACCGGGTTGTAGGAGGACGACTGGCCGTACGGCACCTGGGGCGGGTTGCTCGTCGGCGGGTGGACGCTGAGCGGAGGCTCCGGGTCGGGAGTCTTGTCCTCCTTGTAAACCCGCCACTTCTCGGGCGGATCCGGCTGGTCTGGCATGGGGGAAAGGTAAGGCACGAAAGGGGTGCCCGACATGCGTCTGCGGGGTGTCTTTACTTGTTGAGACCCATCTGCGACGGCCGGCGGCGGTTGAGACGACGTTGAGACGCGCCACGCTTCCGCGGCCCGGCGTCGCCGCCTACGTTCGCTGCGGAGGGCTGACAGGTCGTCGCCCCGACGACCGGAAGGGGACACCAATGGGATTCTTCAGCAAGGCCAAGGACGCGCTCGCCCAGCAGGCGGCCGCAGCGCAGGCAGCCGCACAGGGACAGCAGCAGGGTCAGCAGGGCGACGGCATGGTGCACGTCCAGGGCGCGGGTCCGATCGACCCGGCGATCATGGGCGGTCCGTCGACGCGCTCGGTCGCTGCGGACGACCCGATCTGGGAGCCGATCAACGGCGTCTCGCTGCAGGACTACGCCGACTGGGCGCGTGAGGCGCAGGCCCGCGGCGTCAACGACGAGGCCGGCCTGATCACGATCGCGGGCGAGCACAACGTCTCGGCGGCGGACGCGAAGGCGGCGCTCGACGGCTGGGTCGCTCGGATGGGCCAGTCGATGGCGGTCGGCCAGCAGTTCCGCAAGTTCCTCGGCTACTGAGCGCGAAGGCCGTCCAGATGGGACTCTTCGGCGACTGGCAGCGGATGTACAAGGCCAACCAGCGCCACCTCGAGCAGCAGGGCAAGCCGTCGTCGTTCTTCGGGCAGATCGCGGACATCCCCAACCAGATGCGGGAGGCGGCCGACAACACCGACCTCGGCCTCCGGATGTCGCGCCACCTGCAGCTCACCAACGGCGAGGGCCTCCCGGCCATCGCCATCGTCGACGGCTCGTGGCAGGTCGGCACCTACGCCAACACCTCGCCCGTCGTCCGCGTCACCGCGCGCGTGGAGCGGGCCGACGGCACCGAGCCGTACGTCGTCACCTGCGACCACGTCGTCGCCGCGATGCACATGGCGCGGATGCAGCCCGGCTCCAAGCTCGGCGTGATGGTCGACCCGCTCAACCCGGCCGACTTCGCCATCGACTGGATCCGCACCGGCCAGCTCGGACCTCCGCCGCCCGGCTCGGTCCCCGGCCCGGGCGCGCCCGGCGCCCGGCGCGAGATCTGACACCCGCACGGCCCCGACGTACCGGAGATTCTTGCTCCCGTTCCAGCGATTTCGGGACAAGGATCCCCGGTACGGCGCATTTCGGCAGCACCCCGAAAGCGTCCCGATAAAGCGTTAGGCCCGGCCGGGCGGGCACATCTACCCTTGAGCAGTCCGGGACGGACCCGGGCGCGCCACCAGAGAAGGACATGACGTGGGCACCTATCGCAGCCTCATCGACGCGAACCGCAGCGCGGTCCGCGCGTTCGGTGCTGCCCACCCGTGCCCGTTCCCCGGCGGTCCCGGCTTCGGCTCCTCGCGGAGGACCGAAGAGGAGCAGCTGCCGTTCTCGCTGGAGCCGCCCGTGGACTAGGTGCGACCGCACCCCGTGCACCGGGCCGCTTCAGCGTCGACCACGCGGAAGCGGCCTTTCGCATTTTTCGCGCGGGCCGTCCGTCCCGACCAACCCCACCCACCCCATCGCCACGACCAGAGGAGGTGACAGGCGATGACTGCACGGAAGATCTCGGCCCACGAGGACCGGTTCGACACCAAGGGCGTGACCATCGCCTTCACCGCGCCGACCCCGCTCGCCCCCGGGCTGGTGTGGGCGTGCGCCGACCACCCGGACCCCGACCTGTTCCACCCGACCGACGAGGCCACCCTCGCCGCGGCGAAGGCGTTCTGCGCCGGCTGCCCGGTGCGGGAGCTCTGCCTCGACCTCGGCCGGCGCCGGGACGAGTACGGCGTCTGGGGCGGTGTGCTGCTCGAGAGCGGCAAGCCGCAGGTCGGTGTGCCGCGGCGGGGTCGGCCCCCGAAGGAGAAGGTGAGCCCGGCTGCGTGAGCAGCGGGCGGGTCACACCCCGTCACACCACGTCACACCACGTCACACCAGGCCGGTGGCGGTCCAGGCACTCGCCCGGATCGTCACCGGCCCGTCGCCGAGCTCCTCGCGCAGCGCGTCGGCCAGTCCAGCGCGCTCGATCTGGTTGAGCCCACGCACGTAGGCGCCGGCCGGACCGACGCCGAGGGTGAACGGCTCCCACCACTCCTCGAACGTCGCGAAGTCCCGGCTGACCGTCAGCAGCGTCTCCTCGACCTCGCGCAACCCGGCCCCGGTCAGCATCCGGGTGAGGTCGCCCTCCCACGACCCGGGCAGCGCCTCCTCGCCCGGCGCCGCGGGATCGCAGCGGTGCACGACCCGCCAGAACGCGGACAGCGCGCCGGTGCCGCCGGCGTGGTCCCACACGCACGCCGCGACCCGGCCGCCGGGCGCGGTCACTCGCGTCATCTCCCCCAAGCCGGCAGCCGGGTCGTCCATGAAGTGCACGACCAACTGAGCGAGGGCAGCGCCGAACGTGTCGTCGTCGTACGGCAGGTCCTCGGCCGAGGCGCGGCGTACGTCGGCGCCCGGGTACGACGCCGCCGTCGCACCCACGAACGCCTCGACCGGGTCGACGGCGCTGACGTTGCCCTCTCCCTGCCGCGCCACCAGCTCGCGCGTGAGCATGCCCGGCCCGCAGCCGACGTCGAGCACCCGCGCGGTGGCATCCACCCCGGCCAGCCCGATGTCGGCGAACGGCGCCGACAGCGGCGCGGAGAAGCGGCCCATGAACCGCACATAGGCGTCCGCGGCGACGTCGAACAGCGCCATGAGGCCGATGGTGGCACCGGCCGCACCGGCACGGGAATGGCACGTAGTGGCCAGCCGCCTAGCCACCACGGGATCCCGACTGGCCCGGCCGGGTCAGGTGCCTCGCCGGACGCCTCGGCCGTCGGACCGCTAGATCACCAGGTCGAGCGCCAGCACGAACACCAGGCCGGTGACCGAGAGCAGCGTCTCCATCGCCGACCAGGTCTTGATGGTCTGCCCGACGGTCATGCCGAAGTACTCCTTCACCAGCCAGAACCCGGCGTCGTTGACGTGGGAGAAGAACACCGACCCGGCGCCGATCGCGAGCACCATCAGCGAGACCTCGCCGCTGGACAGGGTGTCGGTGAGCGGCGCGAGCAGGCCGGCGGCGGTGACGGTGGCGACGGTCGCGGAGCCGGTGGCGAGCCGGATCAGGACCGCGACGAACCACGCCAGCGCCAGCACCGAGATGTCGCTGTCGGCGACCCACTCGGCGACGAGGGTGCCGATGCCGGTGTCGACGAGCGACTGCTTGAAGCCGCCACCGGCGGCGACGATGAGCAGGATGCCGGCGATCGGCGGGAGCGAGGACTCCAGCGACTTCGCGACGCCTCCACGGCCCATCCCGGCCCCGCCGCCGAGCGTGAACATCCCGACGACGACGGCGATCAGCAGCGCGATGAGCGGTGTGCCCAGGATGTCGAGCGTACGGCGCAGCGGGTCGGTCTCGTCCTCGATGAAGATGTCGGCCAGCGCCTTGCCCATCATCAGCACCACGGGCAGCAGCACCGAGGCGAGGGTGACCGTGAACGACGGGCGCTGCTCCATCTCGTCGGCGTCCCGGGCCTCGAACCGGTCGGGCACCGGCACGTCGACGTTGCGCAGCACCCGGCCGAACAACGGACCGGCGACGACGACGGTCGGGATCGCGACCGCGACTCCGAGCGCGAGGGTGATGCCGAGGTCGGCGCTGAGGTAGTCGATGGCGGTCAGCGGGCCGGGGTGCGGCGGGACCAGGCCGTGCATGGCGGACAGGCCGGCCAGCGCGGGGATGCCGATCGTCACCAGCGACTGGCCCGAGCGGCGCGCGACCAGGTAGATCACCGGCATCAGCAGGACCAGGCCGATCTCGAAGAACATCGGCAGCCCGATCAGCGCGCCGACGAGCGCCATCGCCCACGGCAGGGCGCGCGGCGAGGCGACGCCGATGATCGTGTCGACGATCTCGTCCGCGCCGCCCGAGTCGGCGAGCAGCTTGCCGAACATCGCGCCCAGCGCGATCAGGATGCCGACGCCGGCCGCGGTGTCGCCGAACCCGGTCGTGAAGCTGACCAGCGCGTCCTCGACCGCCACTCCGGCGACGACCCCCACCGTGAGCGCGCCGACGGTGAGCGCGAGGAACGGGTGCAGCTTGGCGGCGAGGATCAGCGCGACGATGACGCCGATGCCGAGCAGCGCGGCCAGCAGCAGCCGGCCGTCGGAGGCGACGGGCTCGACGAGCTCGGTGCCGGCGAGTGCCGAGAGGTGCGCAGTCATACGGGATCTCCTGGGTGGGGGCGGACCGGAGGTCCGGTCAGGTCGACGTACTCCTGGACGATGTCGTCGACGGACTGCTCGACGTCGATGACA
This sequence comes from Nocardioides silvaticus, assembly GCF_003160695.1. Lineage (GTDB taxonomy): Bacteria > Actinomycetota > Actinomycetes > Propionibacteriales > Nocardioidaceae > Nocardioides > Nocardioides silvaticus. The sequence goes on along the minus strand of NZ_QGDD01000010.1, from coordinate 131,505 downwards.
AGCCCGTCCTCGGTCGGGCCGAGCTGCTCGAGGGTCGCGAACTGCGAGTCGAGCAGCGAGGCGGGCATGAAGTGGCCGGGCCGGCTGGCCTGCCGTCGCGCGATCACCTCGCGCGATCCGCTGAGGTGGACGAACCGGACCCGCGGCGCGTGCCGGCGCAATTGGTCGCGGTAGGCGACCTTCAGCGCGGAGCAGCTGATCACCCCGCCGGACCCGTCGCGGTCGGCGAGCCACGCGCCGATCGTCTCGAGCCACGGGTAGCGGTCGCCGTCGTCGAGCGCCTCCCCCGCCGCCATCTTCTCGATGTTGGCCTGGGGGTGGAGGTCGTCGGCGTCGGCGTACGGGACGCCGAGCCGCTGGGCGAGCGCCGCGCCGACCGTGGACTTGCCCGAGCCGGACACGCCCATGACGACGAGGAGCGGGGGGTGTGTCATGGTCTCTCCGAGTCCGTCACGGGCTGTGTGGTACCCGCCACAGCCTCAGTGATTGATATGCTTTTTGCAAGAGTTGTCGCTCAAATAATCTGATCTTTGACCGAGGAGGAGCGCAATGGCCGGCTCCGGACTCCACGACGACGTCCTCGACGCGCTCGGTCGGCGGATCGTCGGCGGCCAGCTCGCGCCGGGTGCGGTCATCACGCTCGACTCCGTCGACGGCGAGTACGACGTCAGCCGGTCCGTCTCGCGCGAGGCCGTCCGCGTGCTGGCCGCGATGGGGCTGGTCGCGTCCCGGCGGCGGGTCGGCGTCACCGTCCTCCCCCGCTCCTCGTGGCACGTCTTCGACCCGCGCATCATCCGCTGGCGCCTGGACTCCGAGGACCGGGTCGCCCAGCTGCAGTCGCTCGGCGAGCTGCGCGGCGGGCTGGAGCCGGCGGCGGCAGCCCTCGCCGCGCAGCGGGCCACGCCCGCGCAGTGCGCCGCGCTGTCCGCCGCGGTCAGCGACATGGTCGTGCACGGCCGCTCCGGCGACCTCGAGGCGTTCCTCGAGGCCGACATCGCCTTCCACCGGGTGCTGCTCGAGGCGACCGGCAACGAGATGTTCGCGGCGATGGGATCCGTCGTCGCCGAGGTGCTCGCCGGTCGCACCCACCACCACCTGATGCCGGACCACCCCAAGCGCGAGGCCGTCGACTGGCACGACCAGGTCGCGCGCGCCGTACGCTCCGGCGACGCGGTGGCCGCGCGCGCCGCGATGCAGGCGATCGTCGAGGAGGCCACCGAGGCGACGGCGGGGTCGGATGACTGAGCCGTCCGCGGCGCGGCTCACCCCGCGCCGCGCCTGGCTGGTGTGGGGCGTCGGCCTCTCGATCTACCTGGTCGCGGTCTTCCATCGCACCAGCCTCGCCGTCGCCGGCCTGGCCGCCACCGAGCGCTTCGACCTCACCGCGAGCCAGCTCGGCACCTTCACCGTGCTCCAGCTGCTGGTGTACGCCGGCATGCAGGTGCCGGTCGGACTGCTCGTCGACCGCTTCGGACCCCGCACCGTGCTGACGGCGGGCGTCATCACCATCAGCCTCGGGCAGCTGGGGTTCGCCCTGGCGACGTCGTACCCCCAGGCGCTCGGCGCCCGGGTGCTCGTCGGCCTCGGCGACGCGATGACGTTCATCTGCGTGCTGCGCCTGGTGACCAGCTGGTTCGGGCCGCGGCTGATCCCGCTGATCACGCAGGTCACCGGCAGCAGCGGACAGGTCGGGGCGATCGCCGCCGCCGTCCCGATGACCTGGGCGCTCTCGGAGCTCGGCTGGACGACGGCCTACCTCATCGCCGCCGGGACCGGCCCGGTGCTGCTCGCGGCGCTGCTCGCGTTCGTCCGCGACTCCCCCGCCTCCCGGCACGAGCGCGGGTACCCGATGTCCAGGTTGATGCTGATGGGCAGCCTGCGCTCGTCCTGGGCGCAGCCGGGGACCCGGCTCGGGTTCTGGGTGCACTTCACGACGCCGTTCAGCGCCAACATGATCGTGATGCTGTGGGGCTTCCCGTTCCTCGTGCTGAGCGAGGGCCTCTCCGACACCACCGCGGGCGGTCTGCTGAGCCTCATCGTCGTAGTCGTCGTCGCGTCCGGCCCCGTGCTCGGGTGGGTGGTCGGCAACCACCCGTGGCACCGCTCGACGGTCGCCCTGGGCACCGTCGTCGCGATGATCGCCACCTGGTCGGCGGTCCTCGCCTGGCCGGGCGAAGCGCCGCTCTGGCTGCTGGTGCTGCTCATCGTCGCCTGCGGCTGCGGCGGTCCGGCGTCGATGATCGGCTTCGACGTCGGACGCACGTCGAACCCGCCGGACCGGATGGGCAGCACGACCGGGATCATCAACGTCGGCGGGTTCCTCGCCACCGTCCTCGCCGTGCTCGGCATCGGGGTGGTGCTCGACCTGATGACACCGGGCTCGTCCAGCGACTACTCCGCGGGCGCCTTCCGGGCGGCGATGGCCGTCCAGGTGCCGCTGTGGCTGTTCGGCGCCGTGCAGATCTGGCGCTACCGGATGATCGTGCGGCGCACCCTCGGCCGCGAGGTGGTCGAGGGCGGCTCGACGATGATCGGCTGAGGCGCTGCCTCAGTCCTCGTCGTCCTCGTCGTCATCGTCGTCGAGCAGCCCCTCGCGCTCGGCCTCGGCCACGATGCGTCGTACGTTCTCGACGCTCCCGCAGTTCCGGTCGATCAGCTCGTTGCGGCGGGCCGCCCACGTCGCGCCGAGGTCGGTGCGGATCTTCATGCCGACCTCCTCGCGGGCCGGGCTGAGGATGGTGATCTCCTCCTCCGCGATGTGGTGCGCGATCAGGTTGCTCAGCTCCTCGACCGCGTCGGCGAACGCCTGGGTGTCGGTGCCCTTGAGCTCGAGCACCTTCAGCAGCGCCTCGTTGCCCTCGGCGTGCTCCTCGTGACCGTGCTCGATCTCGTGCTCGCCGACGTCGGGCGTCTTGCGGCGCAGCACCGGGTAGACCAGCTCCTCCTCGGCCTCGCCGTGGGCGATGAGCACGTCGGCGAAGGCACGCCGCACGGCGTCGAGGTCCTGCGTCGTGTCGCGCAGCTGCCGGAGCAGCCGCTCGAAGAGCCGGTGGTCGTCGGTGATGAGGTCGATGACGTCGCCCGCGACTGGGCGACCCAGGTCGATCGCATGGTTCATGCCCCCGCATTACCCGGAAGACCTGGCGCCCATCCGGCGACGTGCGTCACGCCCGGTTACCGCGTGGCCGCCGGGTCCGGGTAGTTTCCGAACCGATGGACACTCCCCCTGACCCGCTCGACGACGCCACCTACGCGCTCCGCGAGGAGGGGTACGACGTCACCCGGCCCCTCCCCGCCGCCCTCCACGTCACCGGCCGCTTCCTCAACCCCGAGCGGATCGCGCTGCGTGCCGCCGGCGAGGCGGGCGACGGACCGATCGGCGTGTGGGCGGTCTCCCGCGAGAACGACTGGACGCTGGTGGCCTGGTCGCGGCCCGACCTGGTGACGATCACCCAACGCGGCGCCGCGCCGGCCCGGTGGCGGCACCGCCGGATCCCACCGGCCATGCGCCCCGACGCGCAGGCCTTCCTCGAGGGCGGCGCGTCGCCGCACGACATCGTCACCACCCCGAAGCACCGGCCCACCGACGAGGCCCGTGCGGTGCTGGCCGGACTCGGCGTCGACGCGCCGGAGCCTCCGGGCTGGGAGCCGCCACCCCCGCCGCCGACACCGGTCACGCCGGTCGCCGCGCCGAAGCCGCGCCGCACCCGCGTCGCCACGCCCAGGCCGGCGCCGGCGCGGAAGCCCGAGCCGGTCACCAAGGTGTGCCCGACCTGCTTCATGGCGCTGCCCGCCACGGGCATCTGCGACAACTGCGGCTGAGCCGGCGATGAACCGAGCGACGGTCGTCGGCGCGATCATCGTCGACGCGCTCGAGCGGCCGTCGTACGTCATCGCGGCCCGCCGCACGAAGCCCGCTGCGCTGGCGGGCCGCTGGGAGTTCCCCGGCGGCAAGGTCGAGGACGGCGAGACGCCGGAGGCCGCGCTGGTGCGGGAGGTCCGCGAGGAGCTCGGCGTCGGCGTCGAGGTCGGGCCCGAGCTGGTCGGGCCGGACGGCGCCGGCTGGCCGATCTCGCAGGACTACCTCCTGCGGCTCTACTTCGCGGTCGTCACCGACGGCGAGCTGCGCTCCAGCGCCGACCACGACGAGCTGCGCCGGGTCGCTCCGACCGAGCTCGACGACCTCGACTGGCTGCCGTCGGACCGGCAGGCGCTCGCGGCGCTGACTTCCGCGATCGGGTGACGCGCGCGGCGGTCCGGTTCTACCCTCCGAGACGTGGCCGCGACCGTTGAGTACTACGACGAGCTCATCGACGCCATCGTCGTGCCCGAGTCGTTCTCCTTCCTGGTCGTCGCCGGCGCCAGCCGCGACGCGGTGGCCCACGCCCTCGAGGTCGACCTGCACGACCCGGTCGCGCACCCGTGGGACGACAAGCGCGACGCGGAGTACGCCGCCTGGGCGCTGGTCGAGATCGACGGCGGCGTGCTCGGCATCGAGTACTCCGGCTGCGCCGACCCCGGGAGCGAGGCGCTGACGACGATGACCAAGGGCGGAGCCGCAGCGGCCGTCGTCCGCACCGACGACGAGGAGGAGCACCTGCGCTTCGGGTGCGCGCGCGACGCCGTACTCCTCTTCGACGCCCCGGACTTCCGCTCCCTCGACGACGCCGACCCGGTGCCACCCGAGCTCCGCCCCCTCCTCGCCCAGGGCTCTGACGCCGACGGCCTCGCCCTCGCCCTCGCCCTGACCGAGGTCGTCACCGGCCTCGAGCTGACCCCGAAGCAGACCATGCTCTTCTCCACCGCTCAGTTCTTCCGCGGACCCCCGACGCGTTGATTCGTCCCTCCTGGCGCATTGATTCGTCCCTCGTGGCGCGGCACCACGACAGACGATCCAACGCGCCACGAGGGACGAATCAACGCGCCACAACAGGGGATTCAACGCGCCACGAGTGACGATTCAACCCACGGCACCTAGGGCGAGCCGTCGAACCGCGCGTAGAGCCGCTGCCTGACGCCGTCGAAGTGGGTGAAGCCGCCGCCGGCGTGCAGGCGGTTGCCGTCGATGACGAGCACCCAGGTGCCCTTGTTGTAGGCGGTGGCGAGCGGGTTCCAGGAGGTGAGCGCGCCGGTGAGGCGGTCGACGCTGGCGAAGAACGGGCGGGACGAGCCGTCGCCGAAGGTGCGGAAGTGGCCGCCGAGGTAGAGCGTCGTGTCCGACGCCGCCATGGCCTGGGTGTTGCCGGAGCCGGCGCGCTGCCAGCGCAGCGCGTCGGAGAGCCACGGCTGGTAGGCGAGGACGCGGTTGTGGTCGTTGCCGGCGTAGAGCCACTGGCCGTCGCGGCTCAGCGTGACCGACACGACCCGGGCCGGGCTGTTGCTCGCGACGAATGCGGTCGGCCGCCCGGTCGCGGCGTCGATGCCACCGACGTACGGCCGCGCCTCCCCGCGGATCTTGGTGAACGCACCGCCGATCCAGACCGTGCGACCGTCGGGCGCGACCCGCACCTCGTGCACGGCGCCGTTGACCCACGTGCTCCAGTGCAGGACGTTGCCGGTGCTCACGTCGACAGCGGCGAGCTTCTCCTTGTGGATGCCGTCGATGCCGTCGAACCGGCCACCGACGTAGAGCCGGGTGCCGCTGACCGCGAGCGACTTGACCGACACCGAGGAGCCGGTGGCATCTGCCTGCCAGCCCTGTACGACGGCGCCGGTGGTCGCGTTCAGCGCGGCGATGTTCTGCCGCGGGACGCCGTTCACCTCGGTGAACGTGCCGCCGATGAAGACCCGGCTGCCGTCCTCCGAGGCGACGACGGCGTTGACCTGGCCGTTGGTGCGCGCGGCGAACCCCGGGTCGGGCTGCCCGTTGGTGAGCAGCGCACCGACATCGGTGCGCGCCAGGCTGCCGATCGCGGTGAAGTCACCGCCCAGCACGACCCGGCCGCTGGGGAGGACCGCAAGGTCGTAGACGACGGGACCGGAGAGGCTGGGCGTCGGCACCGGCGTCGGGGAGACGTCGGCCCGGGACGGTGCCGGCGCGAGGACCAGCCCGACGCCCACGATCGCCGCGCCGAGCGCGCAGAGGAGGGACCGGACCCGACGTCGGTCGACCGTCACCGGCGTACCTCCTCCATCGCTGCTAGGACCGCGCGTCGAACCTCGCGTACAGACGCTGGCTGCGCTTCTTGAAGTGGGTGAAGCCACCACCGGCGTGCAGACGGTTGCCCTCGACCACGAGTGCCCAGCAGCCGCGGTTGGCGCCGCGCGCCTTCGGGTTCCACCGCTTGTTCTTGCCGTCGAACCGGTTCACCGCGGCGAAGAACGGGCGGCTCGTCCTGGTGTCGGTCAGCCTGCTGAAGTGGCCGCCGAGGTAGAGCGAGTTGCGCCAGATCGCCAGCGCCTGCGTGTTGCCGTCGGCGCGGCGCACCCAGCGCGCGTCGGGTGACACCTCCGGCTTGTATCCCCGCGTCCGGTTGCCGTTGTTCGTCGTGTAGACCCACCGGCCGTCGGCGCTCACCGCGAGCGCGAGCACCCGGCTGCTGTTGCCGTTCGGCGCGTAGCCGGTGGGCTCCCCGGACGCGATGTCCATCGCCCCGAAGTAGGGACGGTCGACGCCACGGATCCGCTTGAACTCGCCGCCGACCCAGAGGGTCGTCCCGTCCGGGCCGATCTTCATGTCGAGGACGGCGCCGTTGACCCACGTGTTCCAGGCGACGAGGTCGCCGGTCGTCGCGTCGAGCTTGGCGAGCTTCTCCTTGCTCGACCCGTCGATCCCGGAGAACCGACCGCCCACGAGCAGGTCGTCGCCGTGCACCGCCAGCGCGGTCACGGTCGGCACGCCGCCGGTCGTGTCGGCCCGCCAGTCGGTGACCAGCGCGCCGGTCCTCGCGTCGATGGCAGCCAGGTTGTGCCGGGGCTCGCCGTTGACCTCGGTGAACCGGCCGCCGATGAACAGCGTGCTGCCGTCGGCGGACGCGGCGATGGCGTGCACCGGTCCGTCGGTCCTCGGGGTGAACGTCCGGTCGGCGGCGCCACTGGCCAGGACAGCCCCCAGATTCGCCCTGGCGAAGCCACCGAGTGCGGTGAAGTCACCGCCGAGGATCGTCCGGCCCGAGGGCAGGACCACGATGTCGTAGACCGCCTTCCCCGTGGCACCCACCGTGGCAGCCGGCGTCGGCGAGACGTCGGCCGCCGCGGCGGGTGCCGCGGGTCCGGCCGTTCCGGAGACCAGCGCCGCGAGGAGCGCGGCAGCGAGCGCGCAGGAACGCACGCGTGCGCGGAAGGACAGGCTGTCGACGGCCACCACGGCCACCCCCAAGGAGCCTGGGGCCCGATCCCCACGGCGGAGCTGGTGTTACGGAGCGCATCGACGGTAACAGCGGCCCACCGGAGGCCGGGGCGACTCCGTTTTCATATCTGATTACGAGTCGGCGTGGCCCGTCAGGCCTCCCACGCGATCAGTCGCTGCGCCAGTTCCGGCCCCGCGTCCTCCTGGAGGAAGTGCCCGGCGCGGATCCGCGCGTGCGGCTGTCCGGCGGCCCCCGGCACGTGCGCGATGAGCGGACAATCCGCTTTGCCGAGGATCGGGTCGTCGGCGCCGAAGACGCAGAGGAACGGCTTCTCCCACCGGCCGAGCCGGGCCCACGCCGCGCGGTTGGCCGGGACCGCCGGGTCGTCGGGGTCGGTCGGCACCAGGGCGGGGAAGGCGCGGGCGCCGGCCTGGTACTTCGCCGAGGGGTACGGCGCGTCGTACGCCGCTCGCACGGCGCTGCCGACCTTGGTGACGGTGGCCGTCGCGACCAGTCGGCCGGCGGGGAACACCGGTGTGTAGCGGGCGAACGCGCGCCAGATCCTGAACGCCGCCGGCGTGCCGCGGTCGGCCGTCGGGAGGAAGCCGTTGCCGATCATGATGCGGCTGAACCGCTCCTCCTGCTCGGCAGCGACCCGGAGCCCGATCAACGATCCCCAGTCCTGGCCGAACAGGGTGACGTCGCGGAGGTCGAGGTGCTCGAGCCACGCGGTGACCCACTCGACGTGCCGCAGGTAGGTGTAGTCCTCCCGCCGGGTCGGCTTGTCGGACCTCCCGAAACCGATCAGGTCCGGCGCCAGCACCCGGTGGCCCGCGTCGACCAGCGGCGGGATCATCGTGCGGTAGAGATAGCTCCACGTCGGCTCGCCGTGGAGGAGCAGCACCGGCGGGCCGTCGCTCGGTCCCTCGTCGAGGTAGTGCATCCGCACCGGCTCGGTGTCCGACGCCGCAACGTCGAGGTAGTGCGGCGCGAACGGGTAGTCCGGCAGGTCCGCGAAGCGCGACTCGGGGGTACGCAGGACGTCCATCCGGCGAGCCTAGGGCGCCAGGACCGCCCGCCGGGAGTGCGACCGGACCGCGCGCCTGAACTGCGCGTCGCTGATGACCCGGATGTCCTGGCCACGACGCAGCCGCTCCCGGGTGGCGAACAGCTTGAGTCCCTCGTTGGCGCCGGCGCCGCGGTTGACCTTGCCGACGACGACCAGCGTGGTCGCGTCGCCGACCGAGCTCTGCACGACCGCACCGGCGCTGCGGGCGGCCTCGGCCGCCTCGCGCCGGGGCATCCCGGCGATGCCGCCGGTGAACACGACCACCTGCCCCGCCAGGGAGCGCGGCACCCGGCCGGGTGCGATGCTCGTCGTCCGCAAGGCGTCGAGGGCCTCGATGGCGTCGCCGGCGTCCCAGTAGCGCTTCGCCTTCGCGCCGGTGGCGTGCCAGATCCAGCTCTTGAACTCGTCGCTCACCGGCAGCCGCGAGATCGCCGGCACCGAGACCGTCTCGGTGCCCCAGGTCTCGCCGGACACCAGGGTCGCCGCGAGCAGCCCGACCTGGAAGACGTCGTCGGCCTGGCCCCAGCGCCACGAGGCGACCGCCTCCTTGGGCGCGAACCTCGGGGACATCGCATAGGCGCTGCTGTGCCGCGGGTCGAGGTCGAGCTGGGTGATCCCGAAGTCGCCGACGACCAGCTTGCCGTCGCGGAGGTAGACGTTGTCGGGCTTGAGGTCGCGGTGGGTGACGCCGGCATCGTGCAACCGGGCGAGCAGGCGGAGCAGAGCCTTGATCTCGCGCCGGGTCCGCGCTTCGGTCCAGCACAGCTCCCCGCGCCGGATCGCGTCGGCGACGGTGCCGCCCTCCATGTAGTCGAAGATCAAGATGTACTTGCGGCGCTGCGAGGTGCCCGAGCCCGTCGTCCGCACGACGGCGTCGCGGAGCCGTACGACGCGCGGGTCGTCCGCCAGCAGCTCGCCGAAGAAGGCCTCACCGTGCCAGTCCTTCCGACTCGTGCACACCTTGATGCAGACCTTCGCCAGCTCCATTACCCGACCGCTCTTGGTGACCCGGTGCCCGAAGTAGGTCGTGCCGAAGCCGCCCGCGCCGAGCTTGCGCTCGACCAGGTAGCGGGGTCCGTCGTCGGTGACCAGGACGGTGTTCAGCCGGAGCGTGGGTGGGGGCATGAGGGCAGTCTCACCCCGCCCCTCCCCCGCGGATCAATAGTCCTTGGGTCGCGGATACTTGCGACCGAGCTCGCGCAGCGCCTCCAGCGCCGCCTCGCCGCGACGGTCGAGCTCGGCCTGCCGCCGCGCCTCCCGATCCTTCTCGTCCCAGCTACCGGCCACGCTCATGGCGTGGACGAGGTAGGCGAACCCCACCGCAGCAACGGCGAAGATGATCAGTCCTAGGTAGTCCATGCTGGTCCCCCTCCCAAGGAACCCCCCGAGTCCCTAACGAACCAGACTGACGGAGGGCACGCCTCAGGGCTACCCCTGGTCGGACCCCGAATCATCCTTAAGTCGGTAGCCGCGCGGCCCGGCCACTGCCTACCCTCGTCCTGTGACCACCCTCCAGCGCACCCGCGCCGCCGACCGCCCTGCGGTCCGCGCGCTGCGGCCTGCCCGGGTGGCGCTGATCCTCGAGGTGGAGTACCGCCGCGCCCGGCGCGACCTCCGCCGCAAACGCGACCTGGTCGCCGCTCGCTCCTGACCGGTCGTCATTGCCAGCGCGGCCCCTGGGTCACGCTGGCGAGGACGAGCCTTCCTCGTCCTCCGGGCGCTCGGCGGCTTCCCGCTCGGCGCGGCGACGTGCCTCGTACTCGCGGCGCTGCTGCTCCGCCCGTTCACGAACCTGCTTGAGGAACTCCTCGTCCTTCTCCGGATCGGCCGCCGAGAAGCGACCTCGGCGCTCGTACTCGGGGAAGCTGGGCGCCGCACCCTCCTCGCGGGTGAGCCGCCGTTCGGAGACGGGACGTCCCGCGACCAGCCATGCGATCGAGCCGACCAGCGGGAAGATGAACACGATCAGCAGCCACAGGTTCTTGCTGAGGTTGCGGGCGTTGCCCGCCGGCGTCGTGATGACCTCGATGAGGCAGTAGAGCCAGAACACGAAGACGACCACCGCGGGCACCAACCTGATCACAGCCGCATTGTGCCGGGCCGCTCGGGCTCGCGGAGGGAGTTTGCGAGGGATCGGGACCGGGTCCCGGATCACCTGTCGTCTTGCGCGGGCGGCTCGTAGCCGGTGGGCATCTGGATCTCCGGCTGGCGCTCCGGCGCGGAGTCGTTCGACACCAGGTCGACCACCGCCTGCCCCAGGTCGCCGAGGGTCTCCGACCCCGACGCGACCAGGGCCAGCGAGCCGACCGCGAGCGAGACCCCGACCGCCACGCTGGCGATGTCGGACCTGCGGAGCCGTCCCGTTGGCCGCCCCGGCGGCGGGGTGGGCAACCGCGACGGTTCCGGGAGGAAGATCCGCAGCCGCTGGGCGGGTACGACGTTGCGCACGGTGGTGCGGTCGCCGAGCTTCTCCGCCAGCTGGCGGGCGACGTCCTCGCGGATCCCGCGGGCGACGACGCCCTGCCGCGTCCGCAGCACGGTCGCCACGGTGTCGGTCGAGCAGAGCACGGCGTCGTCGGCGAGCCCGAACAGCTCCAGGTCGCCGGCGAAGCAGAGGACCGCGTGCACCGGGATGTCCTGAACCGCGACGACGAGCTTCTTGATGCTCGCCGCCGCCTCCGCCGCGGCCAGGGTGGCCGCGTCGCGGGGCCTCCCGTTCCGGTGGAGCACGCCGCCCTCGACCGTCACCCGGCCGGTCCAGTGCTGGGAGTCGATGACGAACACACCCGGCGGACCGATCACGACGTGATCTATGCTCGCGTAGCGCCGGCCGGGCCAGGCTATGTCGTGGAAGACCTGCCACTCCTCGGTGGGCAGCGACTCGAGGGCGTGCGCCGTACGCCGCTCGTCGTCGGCGCGCCGCTCGTAGCGAGCCGCGACCAACCTGAGCCGCCTCGCCCTCTCCCTCATCGGGCGTGCCGAGATCTCTGCCGATTCGCCGGCCATGCAGTGCCCCCTCAAGCCGGCCGAGTCCGACAGTTCCCTCTCCCACGACGAGCGTAGGCAGCCGACGGGGCCACGTCCGGGATTCCCGGAAACCGCTGGGGCTGCTGGGACTGCTGAGGCGAGCAGGCGTGGGGTGCGTAGGAGAACAAGCGCTCGGGACGCGGCGGAGTGACTCGTGGGGGCGGCCACTACCGTGACGGCATGGCTCGTTCGTTCGCCCCCGACCCGCACTCGTTCGCCCGGCCCAACGAGATCGCGGTCCGGCATCTCTCGCTCGACCTGACCGCCGACTTCGATGCGCGCCGGCTGGCGGGACGGGCCACCCTCGACCTCGACGTCAGCTCCCCGGACGCGGGCACGCTCGTCCTCGACACCTGGCAGCTCGCGATCTCGGCGGTCACCGACGGGCACGGCAGCGACCTGCGGTGGGAGCTCGGCGAGCACGACCCGATCCTCGGGCAGCCGCTCACCATCGAGGTGGGATCGGTCAGCCGGGTCGTCGTCCACTACGCCACGACCGACGACGCGCGGGCGCTGCAGTGGCTGGAGCCGGAGCAGACCGCGTCGGGCAAGCAGTTCCTCTTCACCCAGAACCAGCCGATCCTCGGGCGGAGCTGGATCCCCTGCCAGGACAGCCCGGGCGTGCGCGCGTCGTACGACGCCGTCCTGCGAGTGCCGTCCGACCTGCTGGCCGTGATGAGCGCGACCAACCCGACCGAGCGCGCCCACGACGGGGTCTACCGGTTCGCGATGGACACGCGGGTGCCGGCCTACCTCGTCGCCCTCGCCGTCGGTGACCTCGAGTTCCGGGCCCTCGGCGAGCGCGCCGGCGTCTACGCCGAGCCGTCGGTGGTCGACGCGGCGGCGTGGGAGTTCGCCGACACCGAGAAGATGATGGAAGCCGCCGAGCGACTCTACGGGCCCTACCGCTGGGGCCGTTACGACCTTCTGGTGCTGCCGCCGAGCTTCCCGTACGGCGGCATGGAGAACCCGCGGCTCACCTTCGCGACGCCGACCCTGCTCGCGGGCGACCGGTCGCTGGTGACCGTGGTCGCGCACGAGCTCGCGCACTCGTGGTCGGGCAACCTGGTCACGAACTCGACGTGGAACGACATCTGGCTCAATGAGGGCTTCACCGTCTACTTCGAGACGCGGATCGACGAGGAGCTGTTCGGCGCCGACTACGCCGCCATGATCCTGCGGCTCGGACGCCAGGAGCTCGAGCACTGGCTCGCGGTCGAGAAGCCGCGCGACACCTGGCTGGAGCTCGACCTCACCGACCCCGACGAGGGCCCGTCGAAGATCCCCTACGAGAAGGGGTCGCTGTTCCTCCGCACCATCGAAGCCGCCGTGGGGCGGGAGAGGTTCGACGCGTTCCTGCGCGGCTACTTCGAGCGGTTCGCCTTCGAGTCGATGGACACCGAGACCTTCCTCTCCTACCTGCGTGCCGAGCTGCTGGAGCCGGCCGGCATCACGGATGAGGACCTGCAGGTCGATGCCTGGGTGCGCGGGCCGGGCGTGCCGGACAACGAGCCGCACTTCACCTCCGACGCCTTCGACCGGGTGGACGCCGAGGTGACCGCGTTCCTCTCCGGCCGCCCTGCTGCCGAGCTCGCGACCGGCGACTGGGTCTCCCAGCAGTGGGTGCACTTCATCCGCGCGCTTCCCGACGACCTGCCGTTCGAGCGGTTCGACGACGCCGACGCCACGTTCGGCCTGAGCCGCAGCGGCAACATCGAGAACGCGACCGCGTGGCTGGAGAAGGTCATCGACGCCGGCTACCTCTTCGAACGCCCCGATGTCGACGCCGCCATGGCCGACTTCCTCACCCGCCACGGCCGGGCGCTCTACATCAAGAAGGTCTACCTCAAGCTCGCCGCGACCGACCGCGGGCTCGGGCGGGCGCGCGAGGTCTACGCCCGTGCCCGCCCCGGCTACCACCCGGTCGCGCAGCTCACCCTGGACAAGATCCTCGGGTAGCCGACCCCTCCGGTGGTCGAGGTGACCCCTCCGGTGGTCGAGTAGTCCGAGCGCTCTGCGCGAGGACGTATCGAGACCCCTCCGGTGGTCGAGTAGTCCGAGCGCCCTGCGCGAGGACGTATCGAGACCCCTCCGGTGGTCAAGGTGACCCCTCCGGTGGTCGAGTAGTCCGAGCGCCCTGCGCGAGGACGTATCGAGACCCCTACCTCAGATCGCCACCCTCTCCTGCGCCTCCCAGGTCCCGTTGAGGTAGACCACCTCCGACGCCGCCAGCCGGAGCCGGCCACTGAGGTGCCCGCGCCGGGCGGCGATCGTCACCCGCACCCCACTGCGCTCGAGCGCGGTGACGGCGTCGGTGAAGATCCCGTCGCCCGAGACCAGCACGACGTGCTCGAAGTGGTCGGCCACCTCCTCGTCGAGGACGTCGAGCAGCTCGAGGTCGGCGCCGTCCTGCCCCGACCGCACCAGCCGCCGGGCGCTCGGCCAGGTCCACGCGACGTGCGGGTAGCCCTTGTGGCAGGTCGCCACCACGACCTGGTCCATCGGGCGCGTCCCCACCGCTTCCTCGATCGAGCAGCGCGCGTGCCCGGCGGCGCGCTCGTGCAGCACCAGCCCGCCGACGACGTTCTCGATGTCGATCAGCACCAACCGCCGGTCGCCCGGGTCGAAGTGTGCGTCCATCCGAAGTCCTTGAGCCGGCCCGAGTCGTGAAGTCCTGTCACGCCCACTCTGCGCCGCACCCCCGACACTTCGGTCAGCCGGCGAACGAGTCCGGCCGCACGGTGACCTCGAACGGCGCGGACGCCGCCCACTCCTCGCCAGGACCGACCACGTCCGCCTCGACGTACGCCCCTTCGCTCAGCTCCCAGGCCGTCAGGCGCGGGCCATCGGGATCGACGACCCTGGTGCCTCACTCCGAGTCGTCCGGTCATGGCTCGATCGTGAGCCGCACCTCCGACAAGCGGGGTCTCATCCACAGGCCGTCCGTGCGGCAACATTCGTGTCGTGACGACCGGTCTTCGTGTGGGCATCGCGCTCGCGACGACCGTCCTGCTCCTCGGGTGCAGCACCGAACGTCCTGACAGCGCCCCCGCAGATGAGGCGGGGACCCCGACCGCACAGTCCCCGCCGGCGCCGACCAACGCGAAGCGCCTGCTGTCCGAGCTCAGGATCGCGGAGCGGGTGCCGCCCGACACCTACGACCGCGACGCGTTCGGCTACGCCTGGGCGGACATCGACGGCAACGGGTGCAACCAGCGCGACGACGTGCTCCTGCGCGATGCCGTCCCCGGATCCACCACGACCACCCAGCAGGACGCGTGCGACCACGACGTGCTCGCCGGGTCGTGGGTCGACCCCTATACCGGCGGCACGCTGACCTTCGACGACCTCAAGGATCCTGCGCAGGCGCAGGCGATCCAGATCGACCACGTCGTGCCGCTGGCCGAGGCGTGGGTCTCGGGTGCAGCGGGGTGGACGGACGAGGAGCGCAAGGAGTTCGCCAACGACCTCGAGGTGCTGCTCGCCGTCGACGGACCGACCAACGCGAGCAAGGGGTCGGACGACGCGGCGGCGTGGCGGCCGCGCAAGGAGTACCAGTGTGCCTACGCACGGCGGTGGATCCGGGTGAAGCACGAGTACGACCTCGCGGCCGACCCGAGCGAGGTCGCGGCCCTCGAGGACATGCTCGGGTACTGCCGGAGTCCCCGTGGTTGATCGCGACAGCCGCGGGCACTGGACCGCCATGCACGCCGTCCTCCTGACCTGGAACCCCGGCCCGGACGACGACTACGTCTGGAGCCCGGAGACGTGGGAGCGCGAGGTCGTCGACGCGATCGAGGCGAACGGTCCGGTGGCGACGACCTGGGGCGTCGGCCGGCACGTCAACGGCATCGACCCCGGCGACACCGCGTTCCTCTACCGCCAGGGCCCGCACGGACGCGGCATCGTGGCGCGCGGCGTCATCCGGAGCACGCCGTGGACCGCGCCGCACTGGGACCCCGAGCGGTCACGCCGCGGCGCGGCGACCCGGGTCGTGGACCTCGAGCTGGTGGAGGCGGTGCCGCTCGCCGAGGCGATCGAGGTGACCGAGCTGGAGATGGCGACGCCGGAGTTCCCGTGGCGCAAGGTCTACAGCTCGGGGCGTCGTACGCCGCCCTCGGTCACCGAGCGGCTGCTCCACCTGTGGCGACTGCACCACGACGACGGCTGATCACTGCCGCCCGGCCTCCCCCACGACCGCACGCAGCCGCGCCGCCAGCTCCTCGTCGAAAGCGTCGGGCGGCGCCTGCCACGACCAGTTGCCGGTCTCGGTGCCGGGCGTGTTCATCCGGCTCTCGCTGCCGAGGGCGAGCAGGTCCTGGGCGGGTACGACGGCGAGCCGCGCGGTCGACTGCATCGCCAGCCGCACCAGCGCTCCGGGCATCTCCTCGTCCGGGTCGATCAGGTGGGAGGCCGCCTGCGTGCGGGTGCGCTCGTCGATGCTCGCCCACCAGCCGACGGTCGTGTCGTTGTCGTGGGTGCCGGTGTAGACGACGCTGAGCTCGTCGTGGTTGACCGGCAGGTAGGGGTTGTCGAGCGCGCCGTCGAAGGCGAACTGCAGCACCTTCATCCCGGGCAGCCGGAAGCTGGTGCGCAGCGCGTCGACCTCGGGCGTGATGACACCGAGGTCCTCGGCGACCAGGGTCCCGGTGCCGGCCTCGTCGATCAGCGCAGCGAGCACCTCGGCACCGGGCGCCTCGACCCACTTCCCGTCGCGCGCGGTGGGCGCGTCGGCCGGGATGTGCCAGGCGGCCTCGAAGCCGCGGAAGTGGTCGATCCGCACCAGGTCGAAGAGCTCGCGCTGGCGGGCGATCCGCCGCCGCCACCAGTCGTAGCCGTCGGCCGCCATCGCGTCCCAGTCGTAGTGCGGGTTGTTCCAGCGCTGCCCGTCCTCGGCGAAGTAGTCGGGAGGGCACCCGGTGACTGTGATCGGCTGTCCGCGCTCGTCGAGGAGGAACAGCTCGCGGTGCGCCCACACATCAGCGCTGTCGAGGGACACGAAGATCGGCAGGTCGCCGAAGAACAGCACGCCCTTCTCGGCCGCGTGCTCGCGCAGTCGTTGCCACTGGCGGGCGAACTGCCACTGCTCGCGCTTGAGCTCCACCACCCGGTCGACGACCGGTGCGAGCGCCCGCGTCACGGCGTTGGGGTCGCGGTCGCGGAGGCCGGGCTCCCAGGTCCACCACTTCGTGCCGCCCTGGAGCTCCCGTAGCGCGACGAACTCGACGTACGGCTCGAGCCAGTCCCTGTGCTGCGCGCACCAGTCCGCCAGCGTGGCGTTGTCGGGCTGCTCGCGCCGGGCGTCGCTGATCAGCTCGGGGTTGCCGGCCATCGAGGAGAGTGAGTTGTACGGCGAGCGGTCCTCCTCGTGCGTGGGCACGAGCGGCAGCACCTGCCACACCGAGCACCCGGCGTCGGCCAGGAAGTCGACGAACCCGAACGCGTCGTCGCCGAGGTCACCGGACGGCAGCGAGGTGACGTGCAGGAGCACGCCGGCACGTCGTACGCCGAACGGACCTGGTTGCTCGCTCATCGACACTCCTCCCCGAGGCCTTCGACCCTAACCACAGTGCGGTCAGGCACCCCGGCCGGTCTGTGCCTGGAGCCGCTCGATGTGCTCGGACGCCTCGGCCTTGGTGAGGTCGGCCGACAGCGTCTCGCCGGCCTCGCGCGCGAGCGTGTCGAGGTAGGAGCGTTGGGCGCCGGTCATCGGCTCGTCGCCGGTGACCCAGTCGTCGGGGTCCTTCTCGGTGCCGGTCGGGTCGGGAGCTTCGGCGCCGATCACGTCGGCATCGGACTGGTTCGTACGTGTGTTCGAATCGGTCATGTCCCGCCGGTACCCGGCCCGGCGACGGCCTATGCGTCCGTCCAGCGAATCGTTGTCGCCGCGGCCGCGAGCTCCCCTGCTTCGAGCAGCGCGGCGATGTCGGTCGCCAGCGGCACGCCGAGCCGGCTGTCGGAGGGGTCGCGGAGCAGCACGTCGTAGAGGCCGAGGTAGTGCGCCTCCTTGCGGCCGGCCGTGCCCGTGTAGCCGTGGTGCTCGACGACGCGGCCACCCTCGAGGACCACGCCCGTCATCGAGGTGTGGTCCATCCGGATGCGCGCGCCGCCGGCGTAGTCGATGGTCGTCTGCTTGCTGCTGTCGGCGGCCAGCCAGTTTGACGTGAGGACGGTCGTGCCGCCGTCGTGCGCGAGCGTGGTCACCGACCGGTCGCCGCGGTCGTCGTGGTCGAGGAGCCGCCAGCCGCCGACGAACGCGCCGAGCAGGCTGAGCTGGTTGGGGCCGGAGTCGACCCAGGTCGACACGTAGCTGGCGCGGCGCTCGGCGGAGAACCCGCCGTAGGCGTCGTTGAACACCGACAGGATGTGGCTCGGCGGCCCCCACTGCGGGTGCGCCGCCGCGACGCTGCGGGCCCACTCGATCTCGGGCGAGAACGCGAAGTGGTGGGCGACCTTGACCCGGTCGGCCAGGTCCGGCTCCGCCTGCTCGAGCGCCCGGATGGTGGCCAGGTCGCGGGCCAGCGGCTTCTCCGAGAGCACCAGCGCGCCGGTGGACCGCAGCACCTCCTGGACGAGCGCGGGGTGGGTGTCGGTGGGCGTCGCGACGACGACCAGGTCGGGTTCGGGCGCTTCCGCGAGAGCGGCCTCGACGGAGGCGAAGACCGGGAACGGCTGCTCGGAGGGCTGCGGGTCGACGCCGGCGACGACGCGTACGTCGGCGCGCTGGTCGAGCACGTGGAGGTGGGTCGTGGCGATGGTGCCGAGCCCGACCATCAGCACGTCGCGGGTGGTCTGCGCTGTCACGCGGTCACTCTGCCAGGGTGCCGTCAGCGGCCTCACGTTGTCGGAGGAGGCCAAGACGGTCGAGCTGGATCCAGTACTCCGCGATCCGCCCGTCCTGGACGCGGTAGACCGCCGAACCGATCTCGGTGAGGCCACGCCCCTCCTGGCGCCAGCGGACGTAGACGCGGTCGCCGTCGGCCAGCACCTCCTCCACGACGTAGCGGAAGCGGCCGAAGGTGGCGAACATGTCGCGCACGTGCGCGGCGTACTCCCCCGGGGTGCGGACGACCGTCGTCGGCTCCTCCGAGGTGACCTGGTGGGCGGGGACCTCGGCGGCGAGCAGACGGTGGGCCGCGGCTTCATCACCCGTCACCCGGACCTCGGCGAGGAAGCGGGCGACGACCCGGCCGGCATCGGTGATGCCCGGCCAGGTCGGGACGTCCCCGGGGTGGACCTCGAACGGCGTCATGCCCGGTCCTTCCGGCCGAGGAGGGCGGCGGCGAGGACGCCCGCGACGAGTACGACGGCGTAGCGTACCCAGTCGACGTCCGGCTCGATGATCTCCGCGGCCCCGTTGAAGGACGCGTGGAGCATCGCGACCGCCAGCAGGCTGCTGCCGGCCCACAGGTCCAGGGCGCCGATGAGCAGGCGCATCCCGACGCCGGCGCCGAGCAGGGCGGCGACACCGACGAGGACATCCCTGAGCCCGTCGGCGCCGTCGAACGCGAGCGGGAGGTGGATCGCTGCGAAGAGCACCGCGGTGACCAGGCTGCCGCCGAGGTAGCCCCAGCGAGCCATCGCGCCTCGCTGGAAGAACCCGGTCCACGCCAGCTCCTCCCAGAGGTTGACGATGACGAGGCTGCCGAGGGCGGCGCCGGCGAAGGCGCCGACTGCCGCTGTTGCGTCGCCGTCGGTGCCGTCGAGTGCCGCGGCCAGCAGCCAGGCCACGAGGGGGATCCCGAGCGCGGCGGGCGCCATCAACCAGGCCGGCCGCGTCGGCCGGACGAGGTCGCGCAAGGTCGCGCGCAGCGTCGTACGCGGATCGCGACGGAGGAGCACGACAGCAGGCAGCACCAACCCGAGCAGCAGGGTGAGCAGCACGAACGGGTCCGCCGGGGCGTCGAGCAGCTGGGCGGTGCTGAGGAGCACCCACCCCGTTGGGACCGCGATGGCGGCGAAGGCGAGGAGGGGTCGTGTGGGTACGGCGGCGCGCGGGTTCGTGCGCGCAGCGGTGGCGGGCGACGTGGGCATCGGCTTCCTTTCGGGGACGAGCGGCGCGACCGTTGCTCGGCCGCGCCGCTCGTCACTGGATGGGGTCATGCGTTGTTGAGGACCGTCTCGAGGTTGATCTCGATCTGGATCTCCTTGGACACCAGGACGCCGCCGGCCTCGAGCGCGACGTTCCACGTCACGCCGAAGTCCTCGCGGTTGACCTTGGTGCGGGCGCTGAAGATGGCGCGGTCGCCGCCCCACGGGTCGCGCACGTAGCCCTCGAACTCGACCTCGAGCGGGACGCGCTTGGTGACGCCGTGAATGGTGAGGTCGCCGTGGACGGTGCCGCGGGTGCCGCGCCACTCCACCTCGGCGCTGCGGAAGGTGGCGGTCGGATAAATCGCGACGTCGAAGAGCTCGGCCGAGCGCAGGTGCTCGTCGCGGGTCTCGTTGCCGGACTCGACGCTCGCCATGTCGATGGTGACGTCCACGCGCGAGTCGCGCAGGTCCTCGGCGATCTCGACGACGCCGGTCACGCCGGTGAACCGGCCGCGCACCTTGGTCACCATGAAGTGGCGGCCGGTGAAGGCGAGGTCGGTGTGGCCGGGGTCGATCTCCCAGGCGCCGGCAGCGGGGAGGAGGGCTCCGTCGACGGTGCGGGTGGGGGCGGTGGTGGTGGTCATTGCGGTTTCTCCTTGGTGGGGTTGGTGAGTTGGTTGTTGGGTGGTGGGTGCGGTCAGGCCGCGTGGGTGCGCTCGGTGGGGTTGCCCGCCTCGACCCAGTCCTGGATGCCGTCGCGGTACTTGCGGACGTTCGTGTAGCCGAGGCGCTCGAGCCGGTTGGCCACTGCCTGGCTGTTGCCGCAGGCCGCGTTCGAGCAGTAGGTGACGATCGCCGCGTCCTTGTCCGGGAGCAGCTCCCCGGCGAGGGCGTCCACGTCGGACTCGACGAGGTTGATGGCGCCGGGAAGGTGGTCGCGGTCGTAGTAGGCGCGCGGCAGCGCGTCGACGACGACCACTGCCTGGTCCTCGATCAGCTGCTGGAGTTCGGCGCGGGAGATCAGCTCGGTCATGTCGGTTCCTTTCAGTTGGCTATCTAAAGTGCGTGCGCACGCACATTATTCCAGGTAGCGACGGGACGCAAGAGTGTGCGTGCGCACATTTTCTGGACTACCGTTGCGCCATGGCCGACTTCGACCCCGTCTCCGCCTGGGCAGGCGTCCTGCGTGCGCACGCGGCCGTGCTGCCGAAGCTCGAGCGTGCACTGGCCCCGACGGGCCTCCCCCTCACCTGGTACGACGTGCTGATGGTCACCAACGCCGCGCCCGACCGGCGCCTGCGCATGACCGAGCTCGGCCGCCAGGCGGTGGTCAGCCGGGAGCGCGTGAGCCGCGTCGTGTCCGAGCTGGAGCAGGCCGGCCTGATCGAGCGCCAGCCGAACCCGGACGACAAGCGCTCGTCGTACGCAGCGATCACGGCGGAGGGCCGCAAGCGGCTCCGCGCGGCCGCACCGATCTACCTGGCCGCCGTGCGCGACCACTTCCTGGCCCACCTCAGCGACAGCGAGACGAAGGCGGTCTCCCGCGGTCTCGGCAAGGTCGTCGAGGCCGAGGAGCCCGGCCGTCGCTGAGGCGAAAAACGAACCGGCGGCAAGCGAGTGCTCCCACCCCCGCCTGCCGCCGCGTTCATGTCCCCATGCCAGTGGTCACGACGCTACGACCGGGCCGGCTCCTCCGCAATGGGCCGGTCGGACGAACCCGCTCAGACCCCTAAGCGCTGTCGCTACCAACGGTGCGCGACGTCGATGACCAGCCGGTAGCCGCCGGCCCCGTCGGACAGGCGGAACACCCGCATCGGGAGCCGCGCCCGCACGCCGAGAGCGATCATCGTCGACCCCTCGAAGTCGCCGGCGAAAGCCACCTGGCGGAACGTGTCGAACCCGTCGGCGTCGACCAGCTCGCGCCGGTCGTCCGGCCGGTAGACGTACTTCTGGTCCTCATCGAGCGTCGAGGCGTTGACCCAGATCTGCAGCCGGGCGCCGCCACGGACCGGCACCACCCTCCCCGACCCGTCGGCCCGCACCCGCCGCACGTACCGCACGCCGTAGCCCGGCTTCTCGTCGCCGGCCGCGTCGAGGTCGATCACGAGCCGGTCGAAGCACGCGTGCCTCCCGGCACGGACATCGGTGACGTGGCGCCGCGAGTACGGCTTGCGAAACTCGAGCTTCGACCCCCACGTCACCGCACATTCCGGCGTCGTCGCGGACTTGCTCGAGGCCGGTGCTGGTGCGGCGGCGGTGGTGGCGGTTGCGGTCGGGGCGAGGGAGAGCGCGATCCCGAGAACGAGCGGTAGGGCGAGGCGTCGGCCCCGCGTGTTGATCGTCGACATGGTGTTCTCCTTCTGGAACACCTGTCAGACGCCGACGGGTACGCCGAGGTTGACCTGACGCCGCAGTTGGGCGGGTGAGAGTGACCTATGGACCACGCTCACCCACCCAACTCGACGACCTGCGGCGGGTGGTGCCCGACCTGAGAGTAGTTGCGGCCTAGCGGTCGTGGCTGGCGAGCGCCTCCAGGTACGCCGCCCGCACGGCTGCCGGGATCTTCCCCTTCGGCGACACGACGTGCCCGTTGGCCGCCGCCCAGGTGCGGATCTCCGCCGCGGTCGGCTCGCGTGGCGGCAGCGGTTGAGCCTCGGCCAGGCCGCCGACGACAGCGGCGCCGAACCGGTCGACGTCGTACGCCGCCCGCGCCGCCGCCAGGAAGCGATAGGTCCACTCCTGCGCGAGCTTGCGGGTCTCGCAGAACATGATGGGCACGGTCGGGAACGCGACCTGCGCTTCGGCAAGGGCGTCGGCGATGACCGACGCGCGCACCATCTCGTGCGCGAGCACCCGGCTGTAGCGTTCGTCGACCACGACGGCGGCGCGGGGTACGGCGGCGAGGTCGGTGAGCTGGTACTTCAGCTTGCCGGTCGTCAGCGACGACACCAGGTCCTGCAGGCTCTTGCGCTCGACGGCCGCGATCGCGGTGCCGTCCACGAGCACGGCGTAGTCGCCGACCGGCAGGGATTGTCGCCGCACGACCGCCTGCTGCTCGGCGAACGACCACGCGTACCGCTCCTTGGTGTCGACCACGATCTCCAGCCCGCTGATCCCCTGGGCCCGCGCGTGCGAGACGTCGACGCGCGGTCGCGCCTGCTTCGCCGTGCGCGACGTCTGCCAGAAGATCACCTGCCGCCCGCCCTTGATGGTGGTGGCGACGAACTGCGAGCGGTTCTCCCGCCCGCGGTCGAGCACGAGGTCGACCGCGGCCCCGCGCCGCACGCAGGACCGGACCGGCACCCGCTCGACGATCTCCGCGTCCTCGGGCCACTCCTCGAACCGGTGGCAGTAGACCTTCGCCGTGCGCGGCCAGGTCTCCTTGGACTTCAGCAGGACGCCGTCGCCCAGTGGGATGCGAAGGATGTAGGGAAGGGTCGACCCCTCCTCCGGGTTGCGCGCGATGACGAAGTCGTCGGGCATGGCGGCAGTCTGCCAGCGGTGACGACTACACGACGACGACGCGCAGCTCGATCCCGACGACGCTGGCGGTCCGCTCGATGTCGCTCGGGTCGGAGGTGACGACGACGTCGGTGCGCCGGGCCGCACCCTCGACGACGGCGAGGTCGACGGCATCGCCGTGATCTGCATGGGCGGCAAGGCGGCCGACCGCGCGCGCCTGCACCTCGGTCAATGGCTCGACCCGACATTCTTTGAGCACCCGGGACGGACCAGGTTGTGGGCCGCCGCTCAACCTGCCGTCACCTCGTTTTGCAGCGATCGGGGCACCGGCGTCGTAGGTGATACCGGGGCTAGTCACCAGAGCTCGGCCGGTGGCCGAAAGCACGGTCGAGCTCCGCGCGCGCCCAATCACGAACGTCGTCGGGGATCGGATGCTCCGCTTCCCACTCCGCCATGGCCCGGCGCCCTTCGCGAAGGGGTCAGCTGCTCCTCCAGCGCGGCTGACAGCCAGTCTGAGAAGGACGTTCCGTCCTCGCGGGCGGCCGCCTCAATCTGCTCGGCGACACGCTCGTCGAGGGAGACGGACCTCTTCACGACGCCCACGCCTGCACGGTAGCACCGCGCTCACGCCGCTTCTCTTGCCACAACAGAGAGGTCACGACAGAACCGGGCGGCCGGCTCGGCGAGGACCTTGCCCAGCTGCGCGAACAACTCCTCCTGACCCGGCCGCGGCTTCCTGGCGAGCGTGGCGAACACGTTCCAGTTCAGGATCTCTGCCGCGATGCAGGCCCACACGTCGATCACTTCAGGGTCGTCGGTGGGCTGTTGGCGGAAGGCGCGGCGCACGGTGTCGATGAAGGCGTCGACGCGTTGCTCGTACTTGTCGAGCAGGTCGAGGTCGTCGTACAGCGTGATGGCGGCGATCTCCATGCGCACGTCGGTGAGGAAGCCGAACCGGAAGCCGCCGGTCTCGACCTCTTCGCCTCGCGCCCGTGCGTCCTTCAGGATGTCGATCCAGTCCGTCGGCGCAGCGGCGACTGCTCGGGCTACCGCCTCCGGGACCCCGAGCGGCATGGTCTCGAACATCCGGCCGTTCTCGATCGGCACCATCCGGCCGATCGCGTGCTCGCCCTCGACGAGCATCGCCGCGCTGCCGATGTTGGCGATCTCGACCCGCTCGTCCGTGGCGAGATCGACCCACGTGGTTGTCGAGGGCGAACGCGCTTCATAGCGGAAGCCGCCCATCGGCGCGCGCACCCAGTCGTGGATGTGGTCGGCGCCGACGACGAGGTCTGGCGCAGCGCGACGGAGGTACGACGCGAGCCCGCCGTACTCGTAGAGCAGGCACTGTCGGAACATCCAGTCGTGGTCCATCACCTTGATGTGCGGGTCCTCCCCGTCCGGCCGGGGCACCCCGTCGAGCCCGCCCAGCACGGCGGCCACCGTCGCGAACGCCGTGGCGACCCCAGGGTGGCGCGAGGAGGGGAGGTCCTGGAGCGCCTGCTCGAGCAGCCACCGCGAGGTCGCCCAGCGCGGCAGCCACGGACCGAAGTTCGCCATCTGCGAGAGCCGGGTGATCCGCCACGGGCGCCAGTACAGCTCGCCGTCCGGCCCGAACAGCCGTTGCTCGATCAGGTCGAGGGCTCCGCGGGCGTCGCCGCGGCGCTCGGCCGCGTCGACGTCGAACGTGAGGGCGATGTAGGGCGCCAGGCCACCCAGCTTCTCTTCCGGGGTCGGGGGCCTGAGGTCGCGCCGGGCGGGTTGACGCGACTGTTTCTTGGGACGTCGTTTCCGAGACTTGGGCATGCCTCGACTCTCGTCAAGCAGCCCGCCGGTGCGCTACCCGCCAATCGCAGTCTGTGGATAACTCAGTCGCCGCCGCAGGCCAGGCCGTCACCGTCGCCGTCGAGCCCGTGCGGATCGGGACCGGTCACCGTGACCGGCCCGGTGTCGGCGCAGTCGAGGTCCGGCGGGTAGGCCGGGACGCACGGCGAGTAGCCGGGCGCACAGCCGGAGGGCGCGTCGACGAAGGTCTTGGGCTTGGGCTTGGGCGAGACCGGTGGCTTCGGCTCGGGAGGGGCCGGCTTCGCCGTACACCCCACCTCCGCTGCCTTCCGGTCCGCCTTGAGGTAGCTCCGCTCCCGCGGATGCGCCCCGTAGCCGTCGCGCGAGTCGTACCGCGCGATGGCCAGCCCACTGCGGATCATCACCAGACCCACATCGGTCGCGCCCCTGTCGACGTACCGCAGGAGGCGCCCGTACCGGTCGCGGTTGTCGGTGCCTCGGACAAGCGCGATCTTCTTGCCCTCGACCAGCCGGGTGAGCTTCTTGGTAGCCGCCACAGCCCCGCACACCCCGTCCTCGGGTGCGTCGATGCCGATCAGGCGGACGTGCTCGCCGTTCGCGAGCTCGACCGTGTCACCGTCCACGACGCGAACCACCTTGTACTTCTTGGTCGGCCCGTCGGCCGTGCGTTCGCGCCGCTCCTGCTCCTTCGCCTGCGCGTCCTCGATGGCGTCAGCGAGGCCGCAGCCTCCGACGAGCACCGCCGCCAGCACGACGCCAGCGATCGCGCGCACGCGTCGAGCACCCAGGTGATCCACGACAACCCCTCCGAAACCCGCCTCCCAACGAGTCGTCGAACCGTAACCCCGGGCTGGACGGACCGCAGGCGTTTCCGCGCATTGGGTCGGCACTGATACCGGCTACTTCGCCTGCCGGTCCTTCTTCCGTTCGCTGCCCTTCCTCTTCTTCACCGGCTCGTCGTCACGCTGCTCGGCGTCGTCACCGATCAGGCTCACGAACGCGTGCCCGAACTCTTGGAACACCTCCGGACGCGAGAACCCGATGCCGACTGCGCCGATGGCGAGGGAGCCCCCGACGACTGCCGAGACTAGGCTTTGGCTGCCCCGGCGACGACGTCGGTTCGTGCGCGAGGGTGGCGCTGCTCGCCGCGACCCCGCACCGGCAGTGGCCGGCCGCCGTGCTTCTCCGCGAAGCCGAAGCTCCAGCTCCCACGCGACTCGCTGACGACCCTCCGGCGGGAACACCAACGGCCGCCGGTGCAGTTCGTCGGCGAGAGCGGCGGTGGAGGTCACGACGACACTGCCGATTAGCTCCTTGAGCGGCTCGTCCCTGGCGAAGCAGAGCACCGGACGGACGTCCTCGCGTCGTACCGCCGGCAGCAGCGAGTGCACCGCGGTCGAGGCGTCGACGGCACCGCTCACGGTCTTGTCCCGCCGGTACCCGTTCTGCCGCAGGACGCCGTCGCGGACCGTGACCGACCCCGACCAGTGCTTGGCGTCGATGACGAACACGCCGGTCGGCCCCACCGCCACGTGGTCGATGTTTGCCCTCGCCCGCCCCGGCCAGGGCACGTCGTGGAACACCGTCCACTCGTGCGCCGGCAGCGCCGCGAGCGCTTCCGCCGTACGACGCTCACCCTCGGCCCCACGCTCCCACAGGTCCGCAGCGCGGTGCAGCCGCTCGGCCCGCTCCCTCATCCGACGCGCTGCGTGCTCCGCCGACTCTCCCGCCATCCGTCGCCCTCCCAAGCCAGACGTGGCCTTGCACCGAAGGTAAAAGACGTCCGGTCGGCTGCGGGTGGGATCGGGCTGAATCGGGACGGTCCCAGGACCAGCCAACAGCAGGCCGAGCCAGCCGCAGGGCAGGATCCACTACCGTCACCGATCAGGAGGTGTCAGCGATGATCGAGGTCGGCACCATCGCCTCGCTGTGGCGGTACCCGGTGAAGTCGATGGGCGGCGAGCAGGTCGCGTCGTCGACGCTCGACACCCGCGCCCTCCACGGCGACCGGATGTGGGCGGTGCGGGACCTCGAGCTCGACGCCGTCACGACCGCACGGCGGCTGCCCGCCCTGCTCCGCTGCACCGCGCGCTTCGTCGAGGAACCGCCCGCAGGAGTCGGCCCCGGCGACGTCGCGGACGTGATTGTCACCTTCCCCGACGGCGCCGAGGTCACGAGCACGGACCGCGCGGCGATGAACGCTCGGTTGAGCGAACTCGCCGGAAAGCCGGTCTCCCTCGTCCCGCTTCCGCCGGTGCGCGACAAGGCGGCCTACCGCGGCGTCGTCGCGTCGAAGAAGGACCTTCGCCAGCAGTTCGGGATCGCTGAGGACGAGCCGTTGCCGGACTTGTCCATGTTCCCGCTCAGCAAGCTGGCGAGGCTGGCGGTCTACGCGACGCCGGTCGGCATCTTCGCCGACGCCTACGCCGTCCACGTCCTCACGACCGCGAGCCTGCGCACGATGGCGGCCCAGGGTGGGGACTTCGACGTACGGCGGTTCCGGCCCAACGTCGTCATCGACACTCCCGCCGACGGGCTGGCCGAGCAGGAGTGGCTCGGCGGCACCCTCCGCTCCGGCGGAGTGGCCCTGCCGGTCGCGATCCCGACGGTCCGCTGCACCATTCCTCTTCGCGAGCACGCCGGCGGCGTCCCCGCCGACCCTCAGGTGATGAAGGTCGTGTCCCGTGAGGGCGACCGGTGCCTCGGCGTCTACACCGACATCGCTTCGGGCGGCACGCTGCGGGTCGGCGACTCCGTCGAGCTCGAGGCACCTCCGGAGCAGAAAGCCCTTGCCGCGTCCTTCGGCCGCATGTCCGAGCGCATCAAGCGCAACACGCTTAGGACCGGCAACAAGATCCTGCCGAAGTAGCTCCCCGCGGAGGAAAGTCGCTAGGTCGAGCCGGCGCGCTCGCCGTACCGTCCCTCCTCGCCACCAGACCCCTTTAGCTCAGCGGGACAGAGCGCCGCGCTACGAACGCGGAGGCCGCAGGTTCGACTCCTGCAAGGGGTGCTCTTTGACACCGGTGGTCGAGGAGGTCGCGCTAGCGACCGTCTCGAGACCAAGGAGGATGACAACGATGGACACTCTGCAGATGACCGAGACCGACGCCCTGCCCGTGCGTCTGCCCGGCGCTGCCGCGGAGACGCTGATGTGGGCGCGCGTCGAGGACGTCGAGCAGCAGGCGCTCGACCAGCTGCGCAACATCTCGCGGCTGCCCTGGGTCCACGGCGTCCGGGTGATGCCCGACGTCCACCTCGGCAAGGGCGCGACGGTCGGCTCGGTCGTGGCGATGCGCAACGCGGTGTCGCCGGCGGCGGTCGGCGTCGACATCGGCTGCGGCATGCAGGCGGTGCGCACCTCGCTGAGGACCGCGGACCTTCCCGACGACCTGCGCGCCCTGCGGCTGGCCGTCGAGGAGGCGATCCCGGTGGGCTTCTCGGCGCACAAGTCGATGCCCGACGTACGCCGCCTCAAGCTCAACCACGGCCAGTACGCCGGCTGGGACCGCTTCTGGAAGCGCTTCGCCGCGCTGCACGACGACGTGCAGGACCGGGAGAAGCGGGCCAAGCAGCAGATGGGTTCGCTGGGCGGCGGCAAACACTTCATCGAGCTGACGTCCGACGACGACGGCCAGGTGTGGCTGATGCTGCACTCCGGCTCGCGCAACATCGGCAAGGAGATCGCCGAGCGGCACATCTACAAGGCCAAGGGTCTGGAGCACAACCTGGGTCTGCCCGACCGCGACCTGGCGGTGTTCCTGTCCGACACCGCGGAGATGGACGCCTACCTCAGCGACCTGTACTGGGCGCAGGAGTACGCCTCCCGCAACCGCGCCGTGATGAAAGCGCCACATTCGCTCGACTTCGTAGGCATCGGCAACTAGAAGCTAAGGTGTGCGGCCTGCGACCCCGAAGTGGATCGCATCCGTTGCGCCTTCGGGGCTCGAACTCCCTTGGTCACGACGCAATGACACGCACATCGTATGCGTGCGGCGATCCCGGTGGGCTTCTCGGCGCACAAGTCGATGCCCGACGTACGCCGCCTCAAGCTCAACCACGGCCAGTACGCCGGCTGGGACCGCTTCTGGAAGCGCTTCGCCGCGCTGCACGACGACGTGCAGGACCGGGAGAAGCGGGCCAAGCAGCAGATGGGTTCGCTGGGCGGCGGCAACCACTTCATCGAGCTGACGTCCGACGACGACGGCCAGGTGTGGCTGATGCTGCACTCCGGCTCGCGCAACATCGGCAAGGAGATCGCCGAGCGGCACATCTACAAGGCCAAGGGTCTGGAGCACAACCTGGGTCTGCCCGACCGCGACCTGGCGGTGTTCCTGTCCGACACCGCGGAGATGGACGCCTACCTCAGCGACCTGTACTGGGCGCAGGAGTACGCCTCCCGCAACCGCGCCGTGATGCTAGCCAGCTGAGCGCGGATCATGCGCGAAGGGCGGCCGCCCCATCAGGGTGACCGCCCTTCGACGTACTGCGTTGTCGCTGACTCAGCTACAACCGCTGGTGCTCCCGCAGCCCTCGCAGACGTAGCAGGAACCGGCGGGACGCATCTTGGTGCCGCAGGTCATGCAGAGCGGGCTGTCGACGGCGTGGCCGGTGATCTGCTCGAGGAGTTCCGCGGAGGTGCGGGCCTGGGGGGCGTCGGGGGCCTTGTCGGTGATGACGATGGGCTCCTCGGCGTCAGGCCCGCTGTCGGCTTCCGGGGTCTCGATACGCGCCTCGCTAGCGCTCGGCGCTACTCGACCACCGGAGGCGGCGTCTCGACCACCGGGAGCGGCGTCTCGACCACCGGCCGGGGCGGCGTCGATGAGCTCGGACGCACTCCCGGTCTCCTCGAGGGGCTCGTAGCTGCCCGTCTCGAGGTGGCGCTGGCGCTCCTCGGCGGAGTAGATGCCGAGCATGCTCCGCTCCTCGAACGTCAGGTAGTCGAGGGCCAGGCGGCGGAAGATGTAGTCCATGATCGACTGGCTCATCCGCACGTCGGGGTCGTCGGTGAGGCCGGCGGGCTCGAAGCGGAGGTTGGTGAACTTCGAGACGTAGGTCTCCAGGGGCACGCCGTACTGCAGGCCGATCGACACCGCGATCGAGAACGCGTCCATCACGCCGGCGAGGGTCGAGCCTTGCTTGCCGAGCTTGAGGAAGATCTCGCCGAGCTGCCCGTCGTCGTGAGCGCCGGAGATCATGTAGCCCTCGGCACCCCCGACAGTGAACGACGTCGTGCGGGCCTGGCGGGACTTCGGCAGGCGCTTGCGGGTCGGGGCGTAGACGACCTTCTCCACGACCTTGGTCTCGACCGACGACGCCGCGTCGGCGGCGTCCTTCTTGGCCTTCCCGCCACCGTCGGACAGCGGCTGGCCGACCTTGCAGTTGTCGCGGTAGATGGCGGTGGCCTTGAGGCCGAGCTTCCACGACTGCAGGTAGATGTCCTCGATCTCCTCGACGGTCGCCGACTCCGGCAGGTTGACCGTCTTGGAGATGGCACCGGACAGGAACGGCTGGGTCGCCGCCATCATCTTCACGTGGCCCATCGGCTTGAGGGCCCGCTCGCCCATCGCGGTGTCGAAGATCTCATAGTGCTCGGTCTTCAGGCCGGGTGCGTCGACCACGTGGCCGTGCTCGGCGATGTAGGCGACGATCGCCTCGATCTTCTCCTCGTCGTAGCCCAGCTTCTTCAGCGCCCGCGGGATCGTCTGGTTGACGATCTGCATCGAGCCGCCGCCGACCAGCTTCTTGAACTTGACCAGCGAGAAGTCCGGCTCGATGCCGGTCGTGTCGCAGTCCATCATGAAGCCGATGGTGCCGGTGGGCGCGAGCACCGAGGCCTGCGCGTTGCGGAACCCGTTGGTCTTGCCGAGCTCGACGACCTTGGCCCACTCCTCGGTGGCCAGCTTGTGGGTCTGCGCGTCCGCGATGTGCAGCGTGCGGACCAGGTCGTTGGCCGCCTGGTGCTTGCGCATGACCCGCTGGTGCGCCTCGGCGTTGCGGGCGTAGCCGTTGTAGGGGCCGACGATGCCGGCGAGCTCCGCCGACCGACGGTACGACGTGCCGGTCATCAGGCTCGTGATGGTGGCCGCCATCGCGCGACCGCCGTCGGAGTCGTAGCCCAGGCCCATCGCCATCAGCAGCGCGCCGAGGTTGGCGTAGCCGATGCCGAGCTGGCGGTAGTCGCGGGTCGTGTCGCCGATCGCCTCGGTCGGGAAGTCGGCGAAGCAGATCGAGATGTCCATCGCGGTGATGATCAGCTCGACCGCCTTCGCGAACAGCGGGGCGTCGAAGGTGTCGTCGTCCTTGAGGAACTTCAGCAGGTTCAGCGACGCCAGGTTGCAGGAGCTGTTGTCGAGGCTCATGTACTCCGAGCAGGGGTTCGACGCGGTGATGCGCCCCGTCTCGGGGTTGGTGTGCCAGTCGTTGATCGTGTCGTCGTACTGCAGGCCGGGGTCGGCGCAGGCCCACGCGGCCTCGCTGATCTTGCGGAACAGCGCCCGGGCGTCGACGGTCTCGATGACCTCGCCGGTCTTGCGGGCACGCAGGCCGAACTCGGTGCCCTCCTCGACCGCGCGCATGAACTCGTCGGTGACACGGACGGAGTTGTTGGCGTTCTGGTACTGCACGGAGGTGATGTCCTTGCCGCCCAGGTCCATGTCGAAGCCGGCGTCACGCAGCGCGCGGATCTTGTCCTCCTCGCGCCACTTCGTCTCGACGAACTCCTCGATGTCGGGGTGGTCGACGTCGAGCACGACCATCTTCGCCGCGCGGCGGGTGGCGCCTCCGGACTTGATGGTGCCGGCCGAGGCGTCGGCGCCGCGCATGAAGGAGACCGGGCCGCTCGCCGTACCGCCCGACGACAGCAGCTCCTTGGACGACCGGATCCGGGAGAGGTTGAGGCCGGCGCCGGAGCCGCCCTTGAAGATGAAGCCCTCCTCCTTGTACCAGTTGAGGATCGAGTCCATCGAGTCGTCGACCGACAGGATGAAGCAGGCCGAGACCTGCTGCGGCGACTTGGTGCCGACGTTGAACCACACCGGGGAGTTGAAGGAGAAGTACTGGTTGACCAGCAGCCAGGTCAGCTCGTGCTCGAAGGTCTCCGCGTCAGCCGGGGTCGCGAAGTAGCCGTGCTCGATGCCCGCCTTGGTGTAGGTCTTCACGACACGGTCGACGAGCTGCTTGAGGCCCGTCTCGCGCTCGGGAGTGCCGACCGCGCCGCGGAAGTACTTGGTCGTGACGATGGTGCTCGCGTTGACCGACCAGAAGTCGGGGAACTCCACGCCGCGCTGCTCGAAGACCGTCTCGCCGGTCTTCCAGTTCTGCTGGACGACGTCGCGCCGCTCCCAGGTGATCTCGTCGTAGGGGTGCACGCCGGCGGTGCTGAAGACCCGGTTGATCTTCAGTCCCTTCCGGCCCTTGCGTGCGGTCGGTGCGGAGCTGGCGGCCGTCTCAGTCATGACTCTCCCATGCGGGGTTTGGTAGCGGATTCGAGTGTTGCTGGTGGTACCGACACTTCGGCACCGGAGCTTTGGGGGCCCGGACAGGCGCTTCCCCACGCCTGCCCGGGCCGTCTGTGGGTCAGCCGCTGTCGGCTGTGGTGAGCGCCCGTTCGGCGCGGAGGAGGGCGATCTCGTTCTCGAAGTCGGCCGCGGACTCGAAGCCGCGGTAGACCGACGCGAAACGGAGGTAGGCCACCTCGTCGAGGCGGCGCAGCGGGGCGAGGATCGCCAGCCCCACCTCGTGCGCGGCGACCTCGGGGCTGCCGGCCAGCCGCAGCTGGTCCTCGACCTCCTGGCCGAGCAGGGCGAGCGCGTCCTCGCTGACCGGCCTTCCGTTGCACGCCTTGCGAACGCCGGAGATCGCCTTGTCACGGTTGAACGGCTCGGTGGCGCCGGAGCGCTTGAGCACGGTCAGCTGCATGAGCTCGACGGTGGTGAACCGCTTCTCGCAGTCCTGGCAGACCCGGCGGCGGCGGATGGAGCAGCCGTCGTCGGCCACCCGGGAGTCGAGGACCTTGGTGTCGCTGTGCTTGCAGTACGGGCAGTGCATCGTCGGTCCTCCTCTCCCCTGGGCATGGCGAAGCAGACCCCCGTTCGGGCCGCTTTCCCCCTGTGGATAACAACGCTTCCGGCTGTGCAGTTCTTCCATCTGACTGTGCATCGCCTGTGGAGAACTACATCGTTGTAAGTACTAGATGTAGTGGTGACCTTACGCCTCTGCCACTAGGGGTGCAAGTGGTGGGGTCGATGAGTTTCGAACTGTGTCGCCTGCGTCACGTTTGCGCAGGTCAGGGGCATTTTCTGAGCGTGGAGTACGGCGTGTCGGTGGCCGGTCGTGGTCTCACGACCGTCTCAGATGGGGTCCAAATGG
The DNA here is from genome assembly GCF_003160695.1 of Nocardioides silvaticus. Classification (GTDB taxonomy): domain Bacteria; phylum Actinomycetota; class Actinomycetes; order Propionibacteriales; family Nocardioidaceae; genus Nocardioides; species Nocardioides silvaticus. The sequence continues at coordinate 98,451 of NZ_QGDD01000010.1, read as the reverse complement.
TTCGTCGGACCGATTCGAAGGAAGCATCTCGTCGCTAACGTTCGACCAGGCCTCGGGGCCGACCGACATCAACGACACGCAGGGTCAAACCACCCCCTGCTCCAGAGTCCGGAGGCTCTCATGAAGCACACCCGCACCCGCCTGCTCCTCGCCGTACCCGCCGCGCTCCTCGCGGCGACGTCCTTCGTCGGCTGCGGCCTGGCCGAGGACGCTGCCAAGGACGCGGTCGAGGACGCTGCCAAGAGCGAGGGCGTCGACCTCAACCTCGACGACGCCGAGAACGGCAACATCGAGATCGACACCACCGACGGCGGCGTCACCACCGGCAAGCTGCCGAAGGACTTCCCGACCGACGAGGTGTCCGTCGTCGATGGCGAGATCCTGGGCGGTACGTCGACGAAGAACCCCTCGACCTGGAACGCCACCATCGAGGTCGGCCCCGCCGGCGGCGACAAGCAGGCGGCGTACGACGACGCGGCGGCCACCCTCGGCCTCGACGTCGTGCAGGAGCCGATCGACAACGGCACGTCGATCACCGGCACGTACACCTCGGCGAGCTACACCGTGATCCTTGCCGTCACCGACTCCAACGGCATCGTCGTCAACTACACCATCAGCCCGAAGTAGGCCTGAGCAGCGCCAGACTTCCGGCCGGGGACCGCTCTTCGTTGTGGGGACATCGAGCGGACCCCGGCCGGTTGGCATGTCCTGGCAACAGGACCTTGGTGCGTCGGACAGAATGAGCGCCGTGAGCGGCGGCAAGCGCGCAGGAGCGCGGCAGAAGCAGGGATTTCGTCCCGTGCTGCTGCTCCTCGCCCTCGGCATCACGCTCTGTGTCGTGGCCTGGGGCTACCTCGTCTACGCCGCCATCGACTTCGGCTCCGAGGCCCGTCACGACAACGACTCGCAGGCGTGGGCCTACCTCGGCGTCGCAGCCGTCGGCGCCGTGGCATGCCTGTTCCTCGGCTTCATGCTCGTCGCACGGTTCTCGCGGGCGATGGGGTTGACCCAGGCGCCGGCGCCCAAGCCCAAGCGGGACCCTGCTGCGCCGAAGGGTGGCAAGCGGGCGGCTCGCTGAAGTTGGCGGCGTTGCGTCCTACGGATGGGGCCGCCGGTGGCCCCGACCGTAGGACGTCTCGGGGTCAGGCGGCGGTGCGCTGCCGGGCCGCGTCGATCGCCTCGCCGATCTGCGCGTAGAACTCGTCGGACGCCAGCCTGAGGCCGAGGAGCGGCACTCGCAGGACGGTGTCGCCGGAGATCGCCAGGGAGTTCTGGCGAAGGGCGTCGCCGACCACGTTCTCGGCCCACGAGTGGTGGATGCCGTCGATCTCGACGACCAACCTGAGATCGGGCCAGTAGAGGTCCAGGAAGTAGCGACCGCGCCGGTCCTTGCGGAGCACTTGGCGGGCCGGCGCCGGCAATCCTCGTCGCCTGAGCTCTCGTACGACTTCAAGCTCCCCTAGAGCACGGGCACCGTCGAGGAGGTCGTTGACGACACTGTGCACGAAGAGCCGTCGACGGTGCCGCTTGATCCGCAGCAGCTCGAAAGCGATGTCGGTCGGAAGCGTGACACCTTGCTGAACAGCGACCGTCAGCAGGAACGCCGCCTCACGATCGGTCCGCGCCCACATCGCGGCTCGAACTGCCGCCACGGCCGGCCGGGTCCGCGGAATCCCGCCGCCGGGTTGGCGATCCTCCCGCGACCACCGTCGGGTCTCGCGGATGTCATAGCGCTGGGTCCGGCGCGTTCGAACCCGAGCGCCCTTCGGCACCGACACACGGATGCGGTCGTACTCCACCCGCTCGAGCCCTGTCTCCACCAGACACGCGACGCCATCGAGCTGGGCGCGCGGGCCCGCGCTGATGACCGCCGCCCACCGATGCCCCCGCTCCGAGACCTCGCCGTTGTGGAGGGCCACGACCTGGTCGCAGACCAGCTGCCACCGGTGCGCCCGCACCTGACCGCGCACTTCGTAACGCGTCACCCCCAGCCGGTACAGCTGGCGTCGCGAGACGACGCCGCCCTGCTTGGCCGCGAGAGCGTGGGCGGCGGCGAATCGGCGGTCCGGAATGCTCACCATCCGTTGAGGATGCGATGTTCGGCGCTCACAGCCAACGAGCGTCGGTCGCGCTGTGGATGACGCGTGTCGGCTCGGTACGTCCTACGGACGGGGCCGTCGACGACCCCGTCCGTAGGACGTGGCGGGTTATCCACAGCGGCGGATCGAGGGGTGCCGGAGCGGGCGGTTCCGGGCGTACGTTCGCAACGCCGCCTGGGTTCGGGCGGCTCCAACTCTCGGGAGGTCTCGATGTCGTCACCTCGTTCTCGGGCGGTGGGTGTCGCCGCGCTGCTGTTCGTAGTCCTGCTCGCCGGTTGCGGCGAGGAGCCGCCGCCCGCAGACCTGTTCGCGCCGGGAGTCGACCGGCCGGCGTCGGGCACGCCGGATGCCGGTGGGCTCGAGGGCGACCCCACGGTCGCGCCGGCGTCACCCGGAGAGGGAGAGCGTGGCTTGCAGGGGTCGGCGTCAAAGCTCGCGGGTGACAGCCTCGATCGACGGTCGCGGTGAGGACGCTGTGCGCGGTACGTTCGGGCCACCGCCACCAGGTCTGGGCGGAGCACGATCTCGGGAGGCCTGCATGAGACTGGCTGGTTCACGAGCCACGATCGCTGCGCTGACGTTGGCCGTTGTCATGGCGCTCGCCGCGTGCGAGGAGGAGGACCGGCCGACCAGCCCTGCGCCCTCGGACACTCCGAGCGTCCCGGAGTCGAGCTTGCCGAACGAGCCGACGACGACGGCGACCGAGACTGGACCCGTGGAGCCGACGCTTCCCGCAGAGGCAAAGAAGGAGTCGGAGGCTGGGGTTGAAGCATTCGTGCGGTTCTACTTTTCGGTCATCAACTATGCCACGAAGTCTGGCGACGTCGACTTGCTCGCTCGACTGCATCAGCCGTCGTGTGCCGGTTGCGAGGCCGGAGTTGAGGGGATTAAACGCGTATATGGGCGCGGGGGGCGCATCGTCGGCAGTGACTACACCATCGCGAGACTCGAACCAACGCGATCGGATTCTGAGCACTGGGCGGTAGTGACCCATACGCGACTCGGCGAGCAGCGCACCATCGGCGCAGGGGACATGAATAGGTCCTTTGAGGGCGGCAAGGCCAAATGGCTGGTTTCGATCGCGCGCGTACGCGGCGATTGGAGTGTTACGACGCTCGAGGTTCTGTGATGTGGCGGCTCTACGCCTTGTGCTTGGCATTGCTGGCCAGTCTCACCGGCACGGCCGTAGTCGACGAGGTCGATGTCGACTCCGACCCGGGCCAGTTCGGCGTATGGGTTGAGGAGGCGACAGATGGAGGGATCGATCGAGTTGGTGACACGTCTCAGCCGATCGGCGAGTACCACCAACAGCCAGCCTGCGTTGGCGTCTGCACGGGAGAGCTGACCTGCCCAGACGGGACGTTCAAGACTCATTCGTGGTACGTGCTGCCGAATGGGGACGTTATCAACAACGCGTACTGGTGTCCGTCCGAAGCCGCCCCGCCGCAGGTCACTGAAAGCCTGGTCGCCACAGCGTTCCAGCGCATCCCGCTCCCACCGTCCACCTTTCAGATCCAGCCTCCGGGCGGCCGCACCCTGGTGAACTTCGAGACCAACTTCTTCACCCGCAGCGATCAGACGCTGAACCGAACCGTCCGGCTCCTCGGGCAGCGGGTGGACCTGCGGATCGAGGCGCACTCCTACACCTGGCACTTCGACGACGGCGAGACGATCACGACGAGCGAGCCGGGTGCGCCGTACCCACGGCTGCAGATCACGCACAACTACCTGCAGACGGGACGGTACGGCCCGGCGCTCGACACCACCTGGGTGGCGGACTACCGGGTCAACGGTGGGGCATGGCGGCCGGTGCCCGGGAGCGTGACGATCGAAGGCGCGGCAGCACAGCTGAGGGCGATCGAGGCGCGGCCGACGCTGGTGGGCTACGGGAGCTAAGCGACCACCGAAAAGGTGCGAAGGGCGGACCCGGGGTCATGGGTCCGCCCTTCGTCTTCCCCCGTGGGCCCGGGCAGCGGGCCCTTCGTCTGCGGGGGTCGACCGCGGACGAATGTCTTCAGTTGTGACGTCTCGATACGCCCTCGCCTAGCGGCTCGGGCTACTCGACGACCGTTGAGCTCGGGCTACTCGACGACCGTTGAGCTCGGGCTACTCGACGACCGTTGAGCTCGGGCTACTCGACGACCGACGAGCTCGGGCTACTCGACGACCGACGAGCTCGGGCTACTCGACGACCGACTAGCTCGGGCTATTCGGCGGGAACGCGGAGGTCCTGGCCCGCGTAGACCATGCTCGAGTCGAGGCTGTTCATGTCCTGGATGCGGGCGACCATGTCGCCCACGTCGCCCTCGCCGGTGACCGCGGCGGCGTCGGCCGCGATGTCCCAGAGGGTCTCACCCGGAGCGACGGTCACCACCTCGACCTGCTCGACGCCGGCCTCCTGAGTGGCGACCGAGCCGGCCGCAAACCAGACGCCGAGTGCGAACGCGAGGAGCACCCCGAACATAAAGACCACGAGCCGGCCGCGGCGGGTGAGCCGCACCGAACGGGTCTGGACGCGCTCGACCGTCGGGAGCTGGTGCGGGGCAAAAGTCATGGTGCTCATCTGGGTGACCTCCGGGGGAAGTGGCTCCGGCTCTCGAAGCCCTGGCGATCTGTGTTCGACCGATGTATATCGGGGGCTTCCGACGGAAACCGTTCGATCAACAGTTCGATCGAACACGTGTACGAGGTTAGATCACCTGTTCGAACGGATCAAGGACCCTTCGAAACTTTGTTCGACGGCGTGTCGCGACACGCCGGTTCGAACAGATGTTTGAAACCCGGACGTGATCGGCGTTACCGTCGACACATGCCCAACCACCAGGCGGACAAGAAGGTCAGCGAGCTTCCCGACGGCCCTGCCGACGCGACCGGCCTCACGCCGCGCCAGCAGCGGGTGCTGCAGCACATCAAGGACAGCATCGACCAGCGCGGCTACCCGCCGTCGATGCGGGAGATCGGCAGCGCCGTCGGGCTCACCAGCACGTCCAGCGTCGCCCACCAGCTGCGGGTGCTGGAGGAGAAGGGCTACCTCAAGAAGGACCCGAGCCTCCCCCGTGCGCTCCAGGTCGTGCTGCCGGAGTCGATGCAGCAGACCGACAGCGCGACCGGGTACGGCGACCGCAACCCCACCCCGACGAACGTGCCCGTCGTGGGCCGGATCGCCGCCGGCGGTCCGATCCTCGCCGAGGAGCGCGTCGAGGACGTCTTCCCGCTGCCCAAGCAGCTCGTCGGCGACGGTCAGCTGTTCCTGCTCGAGGTCACTGGCGAGTCGATGATCGACGCGGCCATCTGCCACGGCGACTACGTCGTCATCCGCCAGCAGCCCACCGCCGAGAACGGCGAGATCGTCGCCGCGATGATCGACGGCGAGGCGACGGTCAAGACCTTCCAGCGCAAGGGCGGCAAGGTCTGGCTGCTTCCCCACAACGACGCGTTCGAGCCGATCGACGGCACCAACGCCACCATCCTCGGCAAGGTCACCGCGGTCCTGCGGCGGGTGTAGGCGGGGTCTCGACAAGCTCGACCACCAGGCGCTACTCCGCGACCGAGGCGGAGGCGGCGAGCCGCGCGAGTGACTTGCGCACCACGGCCGGGTCGGTCGTCGTCCACATCGGCGGCAGGCTCGCCTTGAGGAAGCTGCCGTAGCGGGCGGTGACCAGGCGCGGGTCGAGGACGGCGACCACGCCCTTGTCGGCGTGGGTGCGGATCAGCCGACCGGCGCCCTGGGCGAGCAGCAGCGCCGCGTGGGTGGCGGCGACCTGCATGAACCCGTTGCCGCCGGCCTGGTCGGCCGCGCGCTGGCGAGCGCTCATCAGCGGGTCGTCGGGTCGGGGGAACGGGATCCGGTCGATGATCACCAGCTGGCAGGTGTCGCCGGGGACGTCGAGGCCCTGCCACAGACCGAGGGTGCCGAAGAGGCAGGTGTGCGGGTCCTCCACGAACTGCCGCGCCAGCTCGGGCAGCTGAGCGTCGCCCTGCGCCAGCGTGGTGAGGTGCGGAAGCTTCTCGCGGACGTGGTCGGCCGCGGTCTCGGCCGCGCGCCGGCTCGAGAACAGCCCGAGAGTGCGGCCCTCCGCCGCATCGACCAGCTCGGTGATCTCGTCGAGCTGGGCCTTGCCCAGGCCGTCGCGTCCGGGCTGGGGCAGGTGCCGGGCGACGTAGAGGATCGCCTGCTTGCCGTAGTCGAACGGGCTGCCCACGTCGAGACCTACCCACGGCTCGGCATCGGGCTCGGTCTCCTCGACCGACCCGAGCGGCACCCGCTCGCTCGGCTTGAGTCCGACGGAGGTCGCCACCGTCGTGAAGTCGCCGCCGAGCATCAGCGTCGCCGACGTCATGATCGCGGTCTTGTCGGCGAGCAGCTTGTCGCGGAGCGGTCCCCAGACCTGGAGCGGCGCGACGCAGAGGCGCGGGGGCAGCCGGTCGGTGCCCTCGGTCAGCCACAGCACGTCGGAGTCGGCGTTGGCGGCCATCCGGTCCGCGGTGGCGAACAGCTCCTGGACGTTGCCCTTGGCCTGGGTGAGGCCGGCGTCCGCCTCGTCGGACGGGTCCGCCTTCGGGAACGCGCTCACCAGCGCTCGGGCCGCGTCACGCACCAGGGAGAGCGCGTCGGCGAGGTCGTCGGGCAGCGCCTCCAGCCGTCCGGGCCGGGCCTCCCCGATCGCGCCGCGCAGCACGGCGGCGGCGTCCTCGAGGTCGCCCGCGGGGTCGCCGTTGTCGGTCTTCGTGTGTCGCGCCGCCCGGCGGGCGGCGCGCTCCACCTCGGACGCCCACAGCTCGTCGGTGGCCGCCTGGGTCACCCGGGCAGTGAGCTCGTGGGCCTCGTCGATCACCACGACGTCGTAGTCGGGGATCAGCGGCACCCCCTCGATCGCGTCGATCGCGAGCACGCTGTGGTTGGTGACGACGAGGTGCGACTTGTGGGCCTTCTCGCGGGCGCGCTCGGCGAAGCACTCCTCGCCGAACGGGCACTTCGCAGCGCCGACGCACTCGCGCGCGGTGACGCTGACCTGCCGCCACTCGCGGTCGGTGTGCCGCGGGGCGGTGTCCTTCTCGCCGGTGCCACCGGACTCGACTTGCTCCTCGGCCCACTCGCGCAGCTTCATGACCTGCTTGCCCATGGCGCCGAGCGCGGCCTCGGCCTGGATCAGCTCTCCCTGCTCGTCCGGCACGCCCTCGCGGATCCGGTGCAGGCAGGCGTAGTTGGAGCGGCCCTTGAGGACGGCGTACGACGTGTCGACCCCCGCGCGGTTCTCGACCGCCTTCACCAGTCGCGGCAGGTCGCGCTCGACCAGCTGGTGCTGGAGCGCGAGGGTCGCCGTGGCGATGACCACCCGCTTGTCGTGCCGGAGCGCGGGGACGAGGTAGCCGAGCGACTTGCCGGTGCCGGTGCCGGCCTGGACGAGCAGGTGGCGCTGCTCGGCCATCGACTCGGCGACCGCCTCGGCCATCGCGATCTGTCCGGTGCGCTCGCTGCCGCCGAGAGCCTCGACGGCCGCGGCGAGCGTCGCGCGCAGCGCTTCGTGATCGGCCCCGGACATGCCCGGAACCCTAGACCGGGGGTACGACACGAGAAGTCGCGGTCCACAGGTCCCGGTCAGCGGGCGGCGCCGGCGACGACGAGCGCGCAGCAGAGCAGGACGAACGCGGCGAGGTTGAGGACGACGCGGACCCAGTTCCAGCGCACCCAGGTCTCCTCGCCGAAGGCCGCGCGGACAGCCCCCGGGGCGACCGGCTCACCCTCGGCGACGGCGGCCTTGAGCGCGTCGTTGCGGGGAAGGTGGACGGTCGGGGTGATGCCGACGACCACCAGGTAGAGCACCAGCGCCGCGACCGTCCAGCCGAACGCGTCCTCGCCCCACTGCAGCGCCGCCGCGGCCACGGTGGAGACCAGCGCGCCGAGGAAGGCGGTCAGCATGAACAGCGGGTTGATGATCGCCCGGTCGATCGCGGCGAAGGCCAGCACGAACGTGCGGTCGTCGGTCGCCCTGAGCCCCGGCATCACGGTGTGAGCGTAGAGCAGGAAGACGCCGGCAGCCAGGCCGGTCGTCACCGTCGCGAGCACCAGCGCGGTCAGCGCGAGGTCGTCCACCCGGTCACGGTAACGGCGCCGTCCGACAGCGCCTCGGCGACGCGATCGCCGAAGAGGCGGTGACCCTCGGGCGTGAGGTGGAGGTCGTCCTCCAGGTAGGACAGGTCGGCGTCGAGCATGGAGAGGTAGGCGACGCCGTACCTCTCCGAGAGCCGTGCCAGCTGCGCGTCCACCGCGACGGCGCCGCCCGCCCGGGCCGGCGCCGACGCCGGTCCGACGACCAGCACCCGGTCGTGGGCGAGGCGGTCCATCAGCCGCTCGAAGCCACGCCGTACGGCGGACCGCGGCTGGTCGACATCGTTGAGCCCGCCCTCGACGACGACGAGGTCGTAGGCCCGCGCAGCCGGGGCCCGGTCGGCGTAGGCCACCGCACCGCACGGGCTCGCGCCCTCGCTGAACCCGGACCCCGAGAAACCCTCGACCTGCACCCGACCGTCGAGCCGGGTCGGCCAGCTCAGCCAGGCGTGCGCGCCGAGGCCGACCGAATAGGAGTCGCCGATGACGAGCACGTCGGACCCCGACCCGGTCACCAGCTCCGCGCGCTCCCTCGCCGCCGCGCGGAACCCGGCGCACCGGTCGGTGTCCGCCCCTGCGTGCGTCATCACGAGGAGTCCCGCCGACACGACGGCAACGGTCAGACCGACCGCGACCAGCCATGCTCCCCGGATGCGCACCGGGAGATAGTGCGGTGTCTAGACCACCGTTGTCCGGCAAATTACCGAACCGTTACCTCACGGTCCTCGACGGCGAGCTCGCAGGAGGTGAACGTGTCGGCGCCGCCGCCCCCGTAGCAGAGGTCGTGCCCGCCGCGGCCGTCGATGACGTCGTCGCCCAGGTCGCCGAGGAGGACGTCGTCCGAGTCGGAGCCGAGGATGACGTCGTCGTACGGCGAACCCACGAGGCGCTCGATCGAGCGCAGCTCGTCGATCCCGCCCCCGCCGGCGTCCTGGGGGCCGCCCAGGAACAGGTCGACGGTCAGGCCGAGCACGAGGGGATGCGCGGTGCCGTTGTAGGAGACCGTGTCGATCCCCGGCCCGCCGTCGAGGAGCTCGTCGCCCCAGGTTGCCTCGACGAGGTCGTTGCCCGGACCGAGGTGGACCTGCTCGCTGAGCGCGCGCTCCCCTCCGGTGCTGACCCGGTCGGCACCGGGTCCGCCCAGGAGCAGGTCGACGTCCCGGCCACCGAGGACCACGTCGTCGCCGCGCCCGCCGGAGAGACGGCTCCCACCGACCCGGCCCTCGAGCCGGTCGTCGCCGGCGCCGCCGTAGATCACGTCGTACCCGCCGCCACCGATGGCGACGTCGTTGCCCGCGCCGAGGCGGAGCACGTCGTTCCCGCGCCCGGAGATCACGTGGTCGTTGCCGCCGCCGGTGCACACGACGTCGTCACCCCCGCCGGTCCGGATCCGGTCGGCACCCGGCGTCCCGAGGATGACGTCGGGGAAGCTGCGAAGCGGGTTCGGGTGGTGCACTTTTTTCAGGTCGATGGTGACGGCGCGGCCGGCGCAGGTCGGACGCACCGCCGACGCGACGCTCGACGCCGGACCAACCGCGGGGACGACGGCAGCGACCAGCACGGCAGCGAGGATCGCGACACGGGCACGAGCGCGAGCCATGCCGGCAGGCTCAGACCGCGTAGTCGGCGAGCTCGCCCGCCAGCGCCTCGGTCGCCCGGCCGGCGATCCGGGTGCCGTCGGCGGTGTGCTCGAGCGAGTCGATCTCACCGAGCCGGTGGATCTGGTCGACGAGGTCGCCGCGGGCGTAGGGCACCAGCGCGTCGAACTCGACCTGAGGCTTCGGCAGCTCGGACTCGATCGCGGCCAGCGCCTCGGCGATGCCCTCGCCGGTGCGGGCGGACACGACGACCGAGTGGGGCTCGCGCTGGCGCAGCCGCGTGATGACCATCGGGTCGGCGATGTCGGCCTTGTTGATGACGATCAGCTCGGGGATCGACGCGGCGCCGATCTCGGCCAGCACCTCGCGCACCGCACTGATCTGGCCCTCGGGATCGGCGTGCGAGCCGTCGACGACGTGGACGACCAGGTCGGCGTCGGCGACCTCCTCCAGCGTCGAGCGGAACGCCTCGACCAGCTGGTGCGGCAGGTGCCGCACGAAACCGACGGTGTCGCTCAGCGTGTAGACCCGTCCGTCCGAGGCCTGGGCCCGGCGCGTGGTGGGGTCGAGGGTGGCGAACAGCGCGTCCTCGACGAGCACGCCCGCGCCGGTGAGCCGGTTGAGGAGGGAGGACTTGCCGGCGTTCGTGTAGCCCGCGATCGCGACGGAGGGTACGGCGTTGCGCTGCCGCTCCTGGCGCATCGTGGCTCTGGTGCCGGCGTTGGCCTTGAGCTGGCGCCGCAGCTTGGCGATCCGGTCGTTGATGCGGCGCCGGTCGGTCTCGATCTTGGTCTCACCGGGGCCACGGCCACCGATGCCGACACCGCCGGCCGCACGACCACCGGCCTGACGGGAGAGGTTGCCACCCCAGCCGCGCAGCCGCTGCATCATGTAGTTGAGCTGGGCCAGCTCGACCTGCGCCTTGCCCTCCTTGGACTTCGCGTGCTGGGCGAAGATGTCGAGGATCAGCGCGGTGCGGTCGACGACCTTGACCTTGAGCCGGTCCTCGAGGTTCCTCAGCTGGCTGGGCGCGAGCTCGCCGTCGCAGATGACGGTGTCGGCACCGGTCGCCTGCACGATCTCGCGGATGCCGTCGACCTTGCCGCGTCCGACGTACGTCGCGGGGTCGGGGCTCTGTCGCCGCTGGTAGACGTTGTCGAGGACCTCGGAGCCGGCGGTCTCGGCGAGCAGGGCGAGCTCGGCCATCGAGTTCTCGGCGTCCTCCGCGGTGCCCTCGGTCCAGACGCCGACGAGCACGACGCGCTCGAGGCGGAGCTGGCGGTACTCGACCTCGGTGATGTCCTCGAGCTCGGTGCGCAGTCCGGCGACGCGGCGCAGCTCGTGGCGCGCGGCGAGGTCGAGGTCACCGGTGGTGACCTCTTCCGGGTCGTCGGGGTCGAAGTCGGCGTAGCCGGACTCCCAGTCGGTGTCGCCGGTGTCGTCCGAGTCGGAGTCGTCGGCCTCCCACGCAGCGGTCTGCGCGAGCTCGGCGTCGAGGGTGAAGTCTTCTGCAGGATTCGTCATAGGTTCGTCCAATGTAACCACCGACCGCGCCGAAGGCTTCCCGATTAACCCGGCGGACCGGGCGGGGGCTCACGCCTGGAGCATCGGCACCAGGTAGCGCCGGGCGATGCCCGCCACCTGCTCGTCGTCGTCGAGGTCGACGACCTCGCTCGGAGTGAGGAAGAACGACGCCGAGAGCCGGACCATCAGCTCGGCAACCACGCCGACGTCGACGTCGGGGCCGACGTTGCCGGCTTGCTGCTCGATCCGAAGCTGACCGGCGAGGAAGCGTGCCACGGCCGCCAGGACCCGCCCGTCCTCGCCGACGATGGTCGGAGCGACGGCGCCGGGCTCGGCCTGCATCAGCCCGGTCATCAGCGGGTTGCTCCGGGTTGCGCGCAAGGAGCTGACGAAGCCCGTGACGACGCGATCGGCCACGGTCTGGGCACCGGCGAGATCGGCGAGGAAGCGGTCGACGTACAGCCGGAAGTCGCGGAGCAGCACCGCTTCGACCAGCGCCTCCTTGGACACCAACCGGCGGTAGACGGTGATCCGGGAGACGCGCGCGCGGCGGGCGACGTCCTCCATCGTCGTGCGCTGGATGCCCTGCCTGCAGAACAGGTCGTACGCCGCGTCGAGGATCGCGCTGTTGGGGTCCTCGACCTCGGCGCCGTCGAGGGCGTCGGCGAACGCGCGCTCGAGGAGCGAGGGCGGCCCTGCTGCGACGTCACTGCTTGCGGCGGCCATGACGTGATGATACAAAGATACGTGCTGCGTATCAATGTATCTTCGGAGGCGGCCATGGGGCAGGTGGGCAGGCGTGGAGTGGTCCTCGGCGGCACCGCGCTGGGCGCGGTCGGAGCGCTCGGCCTCGTGGCGCCGGCCGAGGCTTGGACATGGCAGCCGGCGGGGTCGATCGCGGGTGCCGGCACCGGGATGGACCCTCGCTACCTCTGGGACGACGAGTGCGACGCTCTCGTCGCGCGGCTCTTCGAGCGCGGTGAGGTCGAGCTCGTCAACGAGCTGCTGGCCGACTGGACCCACAACGACGAGGCGCTGCCGGCCGGGCTGCCCGCCGACCTCGCGGCCTTCCTCGAGCGCAACCGGCAGCTCCCGAGCTGGATCGACCAGGCCAAGCTGACCCAGGCCTTCGACTTCTACGAGCGGCGCGGCACCTACCTCGGCGTCCTCTACGGCCTCGGCAGCGGGATGATGAGCTGCGTCATCCCGCGCGAGGCGCGCGCGGTCTACTACTCCGCCGGCGGCGCGGACATGAAGGACCGGATCGCCAAGACCGCGAAGCTCGGCTACGACATCGGCAACCGGCGCGCGTTCGGGCCCGGCGGCCAGATGGTCGTCACCTGCCTGAAGACCCGGCTCACCCACTCCGCGGTCCGCTACCTGCTGCCGAGGTCGAGCCACTGGAAGTCCGGCGCCGAGGAGTCGCTGCCGATCAGTCAGGCCGACATCATGGTCACCTGGCACAGCCTGGCGACCTTCAGCAGGAACAAGCTGGTCGCCTGGAAGATCCGGATGCCGGCCGCCGACTCCGCGGCGTTCCTCCACCTCTGGCAGATCACCGCGCACTTCCTCGGCGTGAAGGACGAGTACATCCCCGCGAGCTGGGACGAGGCGAACGTCCAGTCGCGGCAGGTGCTCGACCCGATCCTGCGGCCGACCCCCGAGGGCATCAAGCTCGCCGACATCCTGCTGAATCTGGCGGCGGAGTACGACAAGGGCCTGACCAAGCCGGTCCTCAACGGCTTCACCCGCTACACACTGGGCGACCAGATCGCCGACTGGCTGCAGATCAAGCGCTCCCCGATGGACCGCATGATCAAGAACAGCTGGCCGGCGTTCATCCGGTTCAAGGAGGGCCTGGTCAACCTGCCGTTGGTCCCGAACCTCTACTGGGTGCTCGACGAGTTCCTGCGACTGGGCGTGCTGTTCTTCCTCAACGAGGGCCGCCGGATCGACATCACGCTGCCGACGGGGAACAACCCGAACTACAGCTGACCGCACGAAGTGCGCATCCACATTTCTTGCGTGTCCGCAGTTTGTGCGGTACCGTTGCCGACATGACCCAGGATCGACCGGTCGACGTGGACGAGGGGCCGAGCAAGGAGGGTCTGGCGGAGGTACGCCGCGCCCTCAGCGAGGCCGAGCGCAAGGATTCCGTCGGAGCCCTCCCCTACCTTCGGCAAGCGGCCGACCGGCTGACCGAGCTGATCGACGAGTCGATGGCGGCCGCCGTGCTGACGGGCCAGGCGTCGCTCCGGAGTGCCGGGGCACAGGCCGGGCTGACGGAGAACGCCGTCGGACCCCGGCTGGCCCGGACCCGAGCCCTCGGCGCCTACGCCGACGACCGTGGCCGGGTGACCGCCTCGGGAGTCGAGCGGGCGAAGTACGACCTGGAGTCAGGGGTGCCGCGGCAACCGGCGGCGGCACCGGCACCGATGCGGTTCAAGCCGCGTCGGTCCACCTAGCAGGGAGCGGGTGTCCGCTCCCGGGACGGAGCGACGATGACGCGAGCGGACCTCACCCACCTCTACTTCCTGCTCGACCGCAGCGGGTCGATGCAGTCGATCAAGACCGACACCGAGGGCGGCTTCGCCGCGTTCATCGAGGAGCAGCGCAAGGAGTCCGGCGAGTGCCGGGTGACGCTGGCGCAGTTCGACGACACCTATGACGTCGTGTACGCCAGCCGGCCCCTGTCCGCCGTACCCCCTCTGGACCTGCAGCCCCGCGGCACGACCGCGCTGCTCGACGCGATGGGCCGGCTCATCATCTCCGCGGGTGACGAGCTCGCCGCGCTGCCCGAGGACGAGCGGCCCGGCACGGTGATCGTCGCGATCATGACCGACGGTCTCGAGAACGCCAGCCGGGAGTGGACGCACCCCGCCATCAAGGCGCTCGTCGAGCAGCAGGTGCGCGACTACGCCTGGCAGTTCCAGTACATGGGCGCCGACCAGGACGCCATCGAGGTCGGCACCTCGCTCGGCGTCAGCGCCGCCGCCTCGGTCACCTACGGCCGCGGCAAGGCCCGGGAGGCGATGGCCGTGAGTTCGAAGAAGATGGCGAAGCTGCGCCGCGACCGCGCCGCCCACTTCGCCGGCGGCTCGGCCGCGCCGGCTCCGATGATGGACGCCTACACCGCCGAGGAGCGGGCCGAGCTGGCGGACTGAGGCGGGTGGCGGGTGGGGTCCGTGGAATACCCGGTCGGCCGGGTGTTCCACGGGTTGTCAGCCATTGCAGAGGCTGACAACCCGTGGGATACCCGGTCGACCGGGTATCCCGCGCCCCGCCGAGCCGCTACTTCGGAGGCATCCGAATGCCGCCGTCGACCCGAATGACCTCACCGTTCATGTAGGAGTTGGTGAGGCACTCGATCACCATCGAGGCGAGCTCGTCGCCGGTGCCGAGGCGCTTGGGGAACAGCACGTTCTGGCCGAGGTTGGCCTTGAACGCCTCGGAGGCCTCGCCCTCGCCGTAGATCGGGGTGTCGATCAGGCCGGGGGCGATGGTGTTGAGGCGGATGCCGGCCGCCGACAGGTCGCGGGCGACGGGAAGGGTCATGCCGACGACACCACCCTTGGAGGCGGAGTACGACGCCTGGCCGATCTGGCCGTCGAACGCAGCCACGCTCGCCATGTTCACGATCGCGCCGCGGCAGCCGTCGGCGTCGCCCTCGTTCTGGCTCATCACGGTCGCGGCCTGGCGGACCATGTCGAAAGTGCCGACGAGGTTGATCGCGATCACCTTCTGGAAGGCCTCCAGCGAGTGAGCCGACTCGAGGGTGCCGTCGCGGCCGATGGTGCGCTGGGCCCAGCCGATGCCGGCGGAGTTGACCACGGCGCGGAGCGGGGCGATCTCGGCGGCGGCCTTCACCGCGGCGCCGATCTGCTCGGTGTTCGTGACGTCGACCTGTGCGAAGACGCCCTTGATCTCCTCGGCGAGGGCTTCGCCCTTGTCGGCCTGGAGGTCGGCGACGACCACGGTCGCGCCGCGCGCGGCGAGCTGGCGGGCGCAGGCGGCACCGATGCCCGACGCGCCGCCGGTGACGATGGCGGATGATCCGGTGAGTTCCATGCCGCGGACTCTAGCGAGCGCGACGCTCCCGCCGGCGCCGGGCCGTTTCAGTGCGCTGCCAGCGCCTCCGGCAGTCCCAGCAGGTTGCCCTGGCCGAAGATGACTCCCAGGTCGACGAGGCAGTCCCGATCCTCCACGGTCTCGATGCCCTCGGCGAAGACTCGCCCGTCGGTCAGCTTGCTGTAGTGCACCGCCGCAGCGACCAGCGCCTGCTGGGTGGCGTCGGCGTGCACGCCCCGGATGATCGAGATGTCGAGCTTCACGATGTCCGGACGAAGGGCGAGCACCCGCGCCAGGTTGGAGAACCCCGCGCCGTAGTCGTCGATCGCGATCAGGGCGCCCCGGTCCCTCAGGTCGTCGACGACCATCATGACCTCGACGGGGTTGCCATCGAGCGCCTGCTCGGTGATCTCGATGATCAGGCCGGTGAGGTCGGCCGGCAGCACCTCCTGGAGGTGCGGGCTGGTCAGCGCTGCGGGGCTCGCGTTCAGGGCGAGCAGACCGTCGCGGTCCCACCCGGCGAGCGCGACCCGGACCGCCGCGGCCTCGAGCAGGGCCGACGTGCCGTTGCGCGCAGCCCGATCGAAGGCCTCCTGCGCCCCCACCCCGTCGAACCGGCTCAGCGCCTCGTGTCCGACGACCTCGCCCGACCGCAGCTTGACGATCGGCTGGTAGACCGAGCGCAGCGAGGCCAGCAGGTCGCCGGGCTCGAGCCGGTCGACGACCGCGGGCGCCACCCCGTCGTCGACAGCGACGCGGTTCCGCCCCGCGTGCTTGGCGAGGTACAGGGCCCGGTCGGCGCGCGCGAGGAGCTCGGCAGGGCTCTCCCGGCCGTCCCAGGTGGCCACGCCGATCGAGCAGGTCTGGTCGTGGGTGACCGCTCGCCGCATGGGGTCCAGGACGGCGGTCGACTGCGAGGCCACCAGGTCCGGCAGCAGCACCGCGAACCTCTCCCCACCAATCCGGGCCAGGATGCCGACACCCTGGAGGAGGTGGGACCAGGCGGCCGCGGTCTCCTTCAGCACCAGGTCGCCCTTGAGGTGGCCTTCTTCCTGGTTGAAGCGCTTGAAGTGGTCCATGTCGAGGATCGCCACCGAGAGCGGCGTCTCGTCAGCACGAGCGATTGCACAACCTCTCGACAGCTCGTGGTCCCAGGTCCGCCGGTTCGGGACACCGGTCAGGGGGTCCTTCCGGGCCAGGGCGGCGAGCTGGACAGCGGTGCGCTGGGACTCGACCAGCAGGTCGCCGAGCCGCAGGACCACCAGGACGGCGGACAGGCACCCGCCGATCAGGACCACCCACGACCCGTGGTGCACGCCGGCCAGGTGGGCAGCCTGGTCGGTGGCCGGGGCCAGCACGAGCGCACCGCAGAGCACGACGAGTCGGGTAGCGGTGAAGCGGCTGCCGCTGCGCTCCGGCGCGGGTTCGCACAGCTCCCGGGCCGAGGGATGCAGTGCCGCTAGACCGAGCAGCAGGTACGACAGCAGGTAGCCGATGTCGATCCACTGCGGGTAGACGTCTCCGTAGACCTCCGCGGCCACGTAGCCGAGGTCACCGACGAGGAGGATCACGATGCCACCGACCAGCGCCCAGAACGCGAGGTTGCCTGCGATCCGGACCGAGAAGAGGCGCACGACGACCGCCAGGACCAGCAGGTCACCGATCGGGTAGGCGGCTGCCACCACCTGGGTCAGCGTGGAGGTGCCGGCCGCCTCGGCGGCAGGCTCGATCAGGAAGACCGCTGCCACCACACCGACGCCGGTGGCGAGGATGGCGGCGTCGAGGAAGGCGGCGCGGTCGCGACCGCGTCGCCGGGCGCGGACGAGGGCGCCCACGGCGACGGCCAGGACGACGTAGAACGCGAGGTAGGCCACGTCTGCGGCCGACGGGAACGGGTCGATGTGCAACACGTCGTCGGAGACGATCCACAGCACGTCTCCCACCAGGAACAGCAGGAGCGAGGCGGCGAAACCCCACCACACCAGGCGTTGCGAGCTCGGCAGGCGTGCCGCGCCGACGCACCCCAGCACCGTGGCGTACGCCGCGCCGACCAAGTAGGCCACCGACCCGAGGACGTCGCGGTCGGCCACGAGCGCGTAACCCACGATCAACGCCAGGCCGATGCCGCCCGCGACGTACGTCGCGCGAGCGCTCGGCCGATCACCCATGGTGCGGACTCTTCCGGCACCCATCGCAGTCACCCCCACACCTGCTCGAGCATCCCCATGGTCACATACCAGAGTGTTATCTGTCCTGACAACGGTGCGGACCACCCTGGTCGCCGGGAAGCCCCCGCCAGGTCAGAGCGAGGTGCTGCCGGAGGCCACGAGCACGGCTGGGCCGCTCATCAGGACCCGGTCGTCGTCGGTCCAGCGGATCCGCAGGGTGCCGCCGGGCAGGTCGACGAGGTAGTCGGTGTCGCGGGCCGCGTCGTCGGCCAGCGCCGCGGCGACCATGACCGCGCAGGCGCCGGTGCCGCAGGACCGGGTCTCGCCCGATCCGCGCTCGTGGACCCGCATCGCGACGTGGCCGGGGCCTCGCCGTACGACGAACTCCACGTTCACCCCGTCCGGGTAGGTCGCCTCATCGTGCAGGGGCGGGTCGAGCAGCCGTCCCGCGTCGGCCAGGTCGTCGACGAACGCCACCGCGTGCGGGTTGCCCATGTCGACGTTGACCGCCGGCCAGGTGTGGTCGCCGACCGACACCTTGGTCTCCTCGAGCACCCGCGGGGTGCCCATGTCGACAGTGATCTCGCCGTCGGCCGCGCCGTCCGCGAACGTCAGCGTCTTCACACCGTCCCGCGTCGCGATCAGCACCGGCCCGGAGGCGTCGACGAGCCCCTCGAGCGCGAGGTGGCGGCCGAAGACCCGGATCCCGTTGCCGCACATCTCCGAGAACGAGCCGTCGGCGTTGCGGTAGTCCATGAACCACTCCGCGTCCTGCCCCGCACCCGTCTCGATCGCGGCCGTGCGGATCACGCGGAGCACGCCGTCGCCGCCGATGCCGGCCCGCCGGTCGCACAGGGCCCGCACCCGCTCGGCACCCAGGTCGCCGTGCACCGTGCCGTCGTGGTCGGGCAGCAGGACGAAGTCGTTCTCGGTGCCGTGCCCCTTGAGGAACGGGTACGACGAGGACGCGGTCATGCCTCCAGGGTAGAGGTCTCAGGCATAGAGGCCTGCGGCGTAGCTCGGCCCGTAGTACTCGTCGAGCTCCTCGATCGACTTGTCCTTCTTCTCCATCGCGTGCGAGATCACTGCGCGCCGTGGCACCACGCCGGTCGGGTCCCAGGTGTCCGGCTCCCACAGCTGCGAGCGCAGGAACGCCTTCGCGCAGTGGAAGAAGACGGTGTCGACGTCGACGACGATCGCGAGCAGCGGCCGGTGGCCCTTGACGACCATCGCGTCGAAGAACGGAGCGTCGCTGACCAGCCGCGCGCGGCCGTTGACGCGGAGGGTGTCGCCGCGACCCGGGATGAGGAAGTTCAGGCCGACGTGCGGGTTCTGCAGGATGTTGCGGTAGCCGTCGGCCCGCCGGTTGCCCGGCCGCTCGGCGATCGCGATCGTCACGTCGTCGATGACATGCGCCAGCGATCCGGCCGGGTCGCCCTTCGGCGACACGTCGACGTTGCCCTCGGCGTCGGAGGTCGCGAGCACGCAGAACGGCGACGCCGCGAGCCAGTCCTTGTCGACGTCGGCCAGCGCCGAGCGTTCCTTGCTGCGCGCCGCCGCGGCGGGCTCGCCGAGGAGCGTGGTGAGCTCGTCGAGGTTGTCGATCTCGGTCCAGGTCACTCGCCCAGGGTACGGCGGGCGTCCGTCTCACCGCGTCTCGATACGTCGCTCGCTGCGCTCGCTCCTACTCGACGACCGGAAGCGTCTCGATACGTCGCTCGCTGCGCTCGCTCCTACTCGACGACCGGAAGCGTCTCGATACGTCGCTCGCTGCGCTCGCTCCTACTCGACGACCACGGCTAGCGGGGGCGGACGACGTACGCCGCTCCGCCGCCTCGACGGACCGGCTCGGCCGCGGCGATCATCCGACCGCGCGGCCGGATCTCGATCGCGGCGACCGCGCCGATCTGCGACGCGCTGCTGCCGGGCGGGCCGGCGACGGTGAAGGTGTGGCCGTACTCCTCCAGCGTGGCGCCCCAGGCGTCGATGAACGCCTGCTCCGCCGTGACGCTGGCGGTGTTGCGCTGCGAGGCCCGCGGCGCGGCCACCGCAGCGGGCAGCCTCATCCCGAGGTCGAGCCGGTTGAGCAGCACCTGGAGCACGGTCGTGATGATCGTCGAGCCGCCCGGCGAACCCAGCGCCAGGAAGGGCCTGCCGTCGCGCAGGACGATCGTCGGGGACATCGAGCTCCGCGGCCGCTTGCCCGGCTGGATCCGGTTGGGGTCGGCCTCGTCGTACTCGGTCGAGAAGTCGGTCAGCTCGTTGTTGAGCAGGAACCCGCGCCCGGGCACCACGATCCCGGACCCGCCGGTCTGCTCGATCGTGAGCGTGTAGGCCACCACGTTGCCCCAACGGTCGGCGGTCGTGAGGTGGGTGGTGGAGAGGTTCTCGGTGTCGGGGTCGGTCCTGCCCTCGTCGTCGGTCGCGTCGCACTCGCCGTCGTACGACGTCACGTCGCCCGCCGGCACCGGCTTGGTGGCTGCGGTGTCGGGGTCGATCTCGCAGGACCGCTCGGCCGCGAAGTCGTCGTCGAGGAGCGCGCGGGTGGGGACGTCGACGTACGCGGGGTCGCCGACGTAGGCGCCGCGGTCGGCGAACGCAAGCGCGGTCGCCTCGAGGTAGTGGTGCAGCGCGTCGGGCTCCTCCATGTGGTGCACGCCGGCCTGCTCCAGGATGTTGAGCGACTCACCGACGGTCGTGCCGCCCGACGACGACGGCGCCATCCCGAAGACGTCGTAGCCCTCGTAGGACAGGCGGGTCGGGCGCTGCAGCAGCGCGCGGTAGCGCTTGAGGTCGCGCGGCGTCATGCTTCCCGGCGGGGCCGGCAGGTCCGTCTCGCCGCTGACCGGCGGCTCTTGCACCGTCGCGGCGATCTCCTCGGCCAGACCGCCCCGGTAGAGCCAGTCGGTGCCGCGCTCGCCCAGCAGCCGGTAGGTGCGGGCGAGATCGGGGTTGCGGAAGGTGCTGCCGACCTCGGGCACGCCGTCCTCGAGGTAGAGGTCGATGGTCGGGGTGAACGTGCGGAACCGCTGCTCGTTCTCGCTGGTCTGCAGGTTGAAGGTCTCGTCGACGACGAACCCGCGCTGCGCGAGTCGGGCCGCAGGCGCGAGCGCCTTGCGCAGGGAGAGCTTGCCCCACCGGTCGAGCGCCTCGTCCCAGGTGGCGGGGGTGCCCGGCACGCCGACCGAGACGCCGCTGGTGACCAGGTCGGGAGTGAACGGGTAGGGCTCGCCGGTCGCGGGGTCGATGAACGCGTCCTGCTCGATGCCGGCGGGAGCGGTCTCGCGGCCGTCGATCGTGCGCACCCTGCCGGACTTCGCGTCGTAGTAGACGAAGTAGCCGCCGCCGCCGATGCCGGCGCTGAACGGCTCGGTGACACCGAGCGCGGCCGCGGTGGCGACCGCCGCGTCGACGGCGTTGCCGCCGTCGGCGAGCACGTCGAGCCCGATCTGGGAGGCGTAGGGGTCGACCGAGCTGACAGCGCCGCCGCGACCGACAGCGACCGGGGTCTTCGGCGGAGCCGGGCGCTGCGCGAGCGGGCTGCTCTGGTCGCTCCCCTCGGCGGTGGCGCTGGTCCCGGTGGGGGCACCGGTCAGGGCGACGGCCAGCACACCGGCGGCGAGGAGGGTGGGGACACGACGGAGTGCAGTGGACATGGTTGCTCCCGAGATAGAGACCGTGCTGCCACGTTACCCAGCGGCGTCCGCCGCAGGCAGGTCCTCCTTGAGCGGGCCGACGAACCGGTAGCGGGCGGTGACGAACGCCTTGTTCTGCTCAACCTCGAGCAGCTCGAGGTCGTAGCGGCGGGGCAGGATCGGCCGGCCGGCGCCGAGGGTGACCGGAGCGATGCTGGCGATCACCTCGTCGAGCAGTCTCTCGTCGGCGAACTGACCGACCAGGTCTCCCCCACCGACCACCCACAGGTCCTTGCCGCCGGCAGCGGCCACCATGTCGTCGTACACCTCACGCACGCTGCCCGACGCCACCCGCAGGTCCGGCTTGACGCCGTCGACCTTCGGGATCTCGAGGTCGCGACTGGTCATCACCCAGGCCGGCATGTCGTAGTACCACTTGTCGGGCTCGTGCGCTCGGATCCAGTCGTACGTCGTCCGGCCCATCACGATCGCCCCGATGTTCTTGATGAACTCGTCGTAGTTCGACGGCCCTTGCTCGTCGATGTCCTGTCGCAGCAGCCAGTCGAGCGAGTCGTCCGGGTCCGCGATGAAGCCGTCGAGCGTGGTGGCCGTGTAGTAGATCAGGCGGGTCATGGGTGGGCGTGTCCTTCCCCTCGTCGGTCACGGAGCCACTCGATCGGGTCACCGTGGTCGGTCTCGACGCCGCTGCCGCGCAGCATCTGCCGCACGAGCTGGCGGCGGTGGGCGGCGAACGTCAGCACGTGCGCGACCACGCTGCCCATCTGGAAGCTCTCGGGCGGGTCGCAGAGCGCGTCGATCAGCCGGTCGTCCCAGGCCCCTCTGCTCTCGATGTCGCGCACGAACCCGAGCCATCGCGCGGCTGCGGCGTCGTGCCGCTCGAGGAGCGTGGCCGGGTCGTCGCCGCGCTGGTCGGGGAAGTCGCTGCCCTCGATCGCCGCGAGCCAGACCTCCTTGGTGAAGACCTGGTGCTCGAGGACGTTGGCGATCGAGGAGTCCTCGCCGTCCCAGCGCAGGACGGTGTCCTGGGGGAAGTGCTCGCGACGGTACGCCTCGTCGGGCAGGCCCTTCGCGACCTCGATCAGGTCGCGGGTGTCGTCCAGGTCGTGCTGGACCAGCTGTTCGGTCAGTGGGTTCATCGGTTGCTCCGTGCTGTGCACCCACAGCGACATCGGTGGGTGGAAGTGGATCCCGTTCTTCGCGGGCAGCCAGTGGCTGGCGGACTGTGCGGGCGGCGTGCTCGGCGGGTGCCCGAACGCCCGGCTGAACGCGCGACTGAAGCCCTCGACCGACTCGTACCCCGCCGCCCACGCCGCGTCCGTCACCGTCGTGCCCTGCCGGAGCTGCCACGCCGCCCGCTCCAGCATCACCCGCCGACGCATCGCGACCGGCGTCTCGTAGGCGTTCTTCGCCAGCAGCCGGTTGAAGTGGTACGGCGACGCGTAGGCATCGCCCGCCATCTCGTCCAGCGTCCGGTTGTCCTCGTCGAGGACCGCGTCGAGGAGCTCACGCAACCGGTCGCGCGGGGTCTCGGTCATGGGACCAGTCTCGCCCGGATCCGTCGTACGGCGCCTGACCGTTCTTGCGCCCCTCCGGTCGTCGAGCAGGAGCGAGCGCAGCGAACCGATCCGGTCGTCGAGTAGGAGCGAGCGCAGCGAGCGACGTATCGAGACGCCGCAACCCTGCGTGCGGCGTCTCGATACGGCCTCGCGCAGAGCGCTCGGCCTACTCGACGACCAAGGCGACCGCGGCCAGCGCCCGCCCGGCCCGGTCCGGGTCGTGCCCGACCCAGGTCGTCGAGTAGGAGCGAGCGCAGCGAGCGACGTATCGAGACGCCGCAACCCTGCGTACGGCGTCTCGATACGGCCTCGCGCAGAGCGCTCGGCCTACTCGACGACCAAGGCGACGGCCGCCAGCGCCCGCTCGACCCGGCGCGGGTCGTCGTGCTCGACCCAGGCGATCCGCGGGTCGTCCTTCCACCACGCCAGCTGGCGGCGGGCGAACTGGCGGGTGGCGATGACGGTGCGCTCGCGGGCCTCGGCGAGGCTGAGGTCGCCGGCGAGATGGGCGATCACCTGCTGGTAGCCGATGGCGCGGGAGGCGGTGCGGCCCTCGGCCAGACCCTCGTCGAGCAGGCGGCGCACCTCGTCGACAAGCCCGGTTTCGAACATCGCGTCCACTCGCTGCTCGATCCGCCGCTCCAGCAGGTCGCGGTCGATCCGGACGCCGATCTGCACGGTGGCGGGCTCGACGTACTCCAGCTGCGGCAGGGTCGCCGAGAACGGCCGGCCGGTGAGCTCGACGACCTCCAGAGCGCGGACGATGCGCCGGCCGTTGTCCGGCTCGATCCGCTCGGCCGCGGCGGGGTCGCGCTCGGCCAGCAGGGCGTGCAGCGCCGCCGGGCCGCGGGCGACGAGCTCGGCTTCCCACTTCGCCCGCAGCGCGGGATCGGTGCCGGGGAACTCGAACCGGTCGAGCACCGCCCGGGTGTAGAGCGCCGACCCGCCCACCAGCACCGGCGGTCGGCCCGCCGCCCGCAGGGACGTGATCACCGTCCGCGCCCACCCCTGGAACTCCGCCACCGTGGCCGGCTCGCTGACGGTGAGGCGGTCGAGCAGGTGGTGCGGGATGCCGCGCCGCTCGGCGACCGGCAGCTTCGCCGTACCGATGTCCATGCCGCGGTAGAGCTGCATCGCGTCGGTGTTGACGATCTCGCCGCCGAGCCGCTCCGCGAGGTCGAGCGACAGCTCGGTCTTGCCCGCGGCGGTGGGCCCGACGATCGCGATGATCGGGGTGCCGGACGCCATGGGCGCAGTCTCTCAACAGGACTAAGGTGGTGCCCACCGGCCCGCGCCGGACGGCGGTTTCCATCAGTCGACACAGGGGGTTCCCGTGGGCTTCTTCGACAGCGCGAAGGACAAGCTGACCGACGCGGTCGACAGCCAGGGCGACAAGATCGCCGACGGCATCGACAAGGCCGCGGACCTCGTCGACGACAAGACCGGCGGCAAGTTCGGCGACAAGATCGACGCCTGCGCCGACAAGGCCAAGGACGCCCTCGACGCCCTCGACGGCAAGGACGACGACATCAAGTGACGGTGCAGGACCCGGCGACGGGCGTCGATCGCTTCGTCGTCGTCCCGGCGTCGTACGTCTTCTTCCTGCGCGAGCGTCCTGGCAGCACCGGCGGCACCGAGGTGCTGCTCCAGCTGCGGCGCGGCACCGGCTACATGGACGAGCACTGGGCGGCGGCCGCCGCCGGTCACGTCGAGCGCGGAGAGACCGCCGAGGTCGCCGCGCGGCGCGAGGCGCTCGAGGAGGTCGACGTCACCGACGTCGGCCTGGAGTTCCTCACCGCGATGCAACGTACGGCGCACGACCTGCCGATCGACGAGCGCATCGACTTCTTCTTCGCGGCCCGCTCGTGGAGCGGCGAGCCGCGGATCGTGGAGCAGACCAAGTGCGCGGCGATGGAGTGGTTCCCGCTGGACGCCCTGCCCGACCCGGTGGTTCCGCACGAGCGGCTCGTGCTCGACGCGCTGCGCTCGGGCGAGGTACCGCCGCTGACCCACTTCGGGTTCTAGGACGTCACCGGCTCACCTGGGGCACGGGAGGTAGAGGCCGAGGTTGCCCGCGAACAGCGTCCGCGCGCCGTCCTTGATGACGTAGCCCAGCAGCGCGGTCGCCTTGATCGAGAAGACGCCCTCATGGCCGTCCCCGCGCAGCTCGTAGCGGATGCCGCCGAACTCGATGATCGGGTTGCCGGCGTTGATCGCGATGCCGCCGATGCTGATCGAGCCGACCACGCCGCACACGTTGATCGAGATGACCAGCGGCGGCCGCGGCACGACGACGACCGGCGGCTCCGACGTGGGCGGCGGGCTTGTCGGCGGACTGGTCGGCGGGCTCGTGGGCGGATTCGTGGGCGGGTTCGTCGGCTGGGTCGGCCCGCTGGGCTCGGTCGGTTGGGTGGGCTGGGTCGGCTCCGTCGGTACGACGGCCGGGGGCTCGTTCGTCGGGAGGTCACTGGTCGGCTGGGTCGGTGCGATCACCGGGAGGTCGGAGGTCGTGGTGGGATCGGGCTCGCCGTCCGGGTCCTTCCCGTCGCCCGGGCCACCCGGGTCGCCGGAGGGCGAGCCCGGGTCGGCGGGGCCCTCGGCGGTGGCGGTGTCGCGACTCTTGTCGTCGTCCGACGCGAGCGCGAGCGCGATGCCGCCGACGACCCCGGCCGCGACCACGGCCGCAGCGGCACCCAGCACGAGTGGGTTGGACGCCACCCCGCTGGTGGTGGCGCCCGTGGCGCCGGTGCCGCCGGAGCCACCACTCGTCGTACTCCCTGCGCCGGCGGCGCCCGCACCGCCTGCTGCGAACCAGAGCAGCCCGCCCTTCTTGGCACCGACGACACCCCAGAGGACGACCGGGAACAGCCAGGCGGCGAGCTTGCGGTTGACGCGGTCGACCGCGGCGAACGCGGCCGCGCAGTCGGCGCAGCCGTCGATGTGGTCGGCGACCTTCTGCTGGGTTCGCGGGCTGAGGTCGCCGCGGACGTACTGGCTCATCCGGCTCTGGGCCCAGCCGCAGTGGCCCGCGGTCGCCGGCCGGAACTGCTGGTCGAGGTAGGCGCGCTTGAGGCCCTCGCGGGCGCGGTAGGCGAGCGAGGAGACCGCACCGGCCTCCATGTCGAGGATGGTGGCGACCTCGGCCGGCTTGCGGCCCTCGACCTCGAGGTGCCAGAGCACCTGCTGCCACGACTTCGGCAGCGTGGCGAGCGCGGTGACCGCGACGTCGCGGTCGAGGTCGTCGACGAGCTCCTCGACGGGCGGGAGCACGTCGTCGAGCAGCCACGGCTGGTCCGAGGACGGTGACTCCCGAGGGGCCCGCAGCCCGTCGCGGAAGCCGTTGCGGATCGTCACGTGCAGGTAGGCCCGGAAGTCGTCGGTCGGCCCGCGGCCGGCCTGCAGCTGCGTGAGCACCTTGGCGAACGACTCGGAGACCAGCTCGTCGGCGCCGTCGTTGCCCACCAGCACGCGCGCCAGCCGGGTGGCCGAGTCGACCTCGCGGCTGTAGATCTCCCCGAACGCCTCGCTGTCCCCCGCCCGGGCGCGCTCGAGCAGCAGCGCGTCGTCCCCGCGGTCGGGAGGGAGCTGGCTCATGGGGTTCAACCTCGGTCGGATGGTGGAGGGAACCGGCGATGCACCCCCCGATGCACACCCGGTCCAACGAGGCGGGCAGGCCAACATCATGCCGTCAAAAGATATTCTCGGAAAAACTTTCCGAATCGCGTGATGTTCGCGTGCCGCCCCCGTCTTGGTAGGTGAGCGCGGAAGCCAGCAGAGCTCCCGCAACCCGACGAGGACGGCCACGATGACGACGAAGACGCACCGCACACCCGCGGCCGTTCCCGAGCGTCCGACGTCCATCGCCGACTACCGGGCCCGCAGCCGCAGCGACGCGCTGCTCGCTGTGACCGGCCCGACCACGACCGTCCGCGGCATGCGGGCGTTCTACGCGGCGGCGGCCAACAAGGACCCGCACGGCGCCGACTTCCACCACGTCGTCGCCGGCGTCCTCGACCGCGCGGAGCGGATCGACGTCGCCGTGACCCACGAGTGGAACCGCATGCTGGGGTTGCTCGAGCGCCACCGCACCAACCCGAAGGCCGCGCTCAGCTGCGGCGTCCTGGCCAACCTGGTCGGCATCGCCGCGTTCGGCGACGCCGCCGACTTCGCCGCGCTGGACACCCTCACCGACCGGCTCGGCCGCGAGCGGGTCGCCGCGGTGCAGCACCGCACGGCCCGGTTCGTCGAGCCGGACCCGACCTCGCCGCTCACCACCCTCGCCGTACGACGGATGGTGGCTGCCGCGCACGTCGACGCCGCCGTCGCCCTGCTGCACGTGGGCGTCGACCCTGACGAGTTCCTGCCGGTCATCACGACGCAGGCCCAGCTGCTCGGCGTGGTCGACGGCGGGAGCGTGCTCGAGTGGCGCCACCACCTGTCGATGATCGTCGCCAGCCCGTGGTCGCCGTACGCCCGGCACCTCGTCGAGCTCGCGGCGGGCGTCGAGCGGCCCGAGGTGGCCGCCGTCGTCGAGCGGTTCACCGAGCTGTGCCGTGACCGCAACAAGGAGCACGAGCGCGAGCAGGTCGCCGAAGAGGTGCGCCGGCTCATCTCTGCGAGCGGCATCTCGCAACGGGAGTTCGCGAAGTGGGTCGGCACCTCGCCGTCGCGACTCTCCACCTACGTCTCGGGATCCGTCACTCCTTCGGCGTCACTGATGCTGCGGATGGCCAGGACCTCCCGCTTGCTCCAAGAGCGAGACGTGCCACTTGCCCCGTTGACGCTGTCCGAGCAGAGCTGGGGGGCCGCTCGGGCGGCAGTCGACGGCGAGGGGGCCGACGGGGACAGGGGGACCGGTGGGGCGGCCGACCCGGCCGAGCGAGCTTCGGGCTCGCTCGGCCGGGAGCGGTCGCACCTCTCGGCGGTGTAGCGCACCGCCACCGACACAAGCCACATATCAGGGAGCGGGAAACCGCCTGACCGAGCGTCCTGGGGGGTCGCTCGGTCGGGCGGGTCCGGGGATGGGAGAAGACGCCACCCCGTCCGAGCTGATCGGGGGGTCGCTCGGGCGGGGTGGTCCTTCTTCGATGAGTCGTCATTGCGAGCGCGGGCCATGCGCCACGCTGGCGATGACGACTCGCTACGGCGCCGCGTGCCAGTCGCCGTCGGCGACGATCGCGCGCAGCCGCCCCTCGGCACGGGTGGCGACCGGATTGGCGCCGCTGCGGGCCGCGAGGTCGACCAGCGCCGGGAGGTCCGCGCATCGGGCGAGGGTCCGCGCCGTCTCGGCCGGCGTGCCGTGCCGTGCCTCCCAGGCCGCCAGCACGGCCGCGTCGTAGACGGGCTCGCGGTCGAACCGCAGCACGTTGCCGAGGTCGGTGTAGGGGTGGCCGGCGTGTGCGAACTCCCAGTCGAGCACCCCGGTGACGGTCAGGGTCTCCGGGTCGAGGAGCAGGTTCTTCGGGTTGAGGTCGGAGTGGACGAGGCTGACCCGATCGACGGTGTCGAGCAGTCCCTGCGCGCGCTCGGCGAGAGCCGCCAGGTCGGCGAGCTCGCCGGCGGACCAGTCCTGCCGCTTCAGCTCCTCGCGGTGCTGCTCGACCCACCCGGGCAGGTCGCCGTCGAACGGTTCGACCGTCAGCTCGCCGTCGGCGAACAGTCCCGCTCTCAGCATCGGCATCCCGGCCAGGGTGGCAGCCACCGTCCCGATCGCCTCGCCCGCGCGGCGCAGGCCGTCCTCGTCGAGGGTGGGCAGCAGCAGGTCGCCGCGTACGCCGGGCAGCAGCTCGGTCACGAGCAGTGCGGGCATCTCCCCGTCCGGGGCGCGTCTGCGCAGTTCGAGGACCTGCGGCACCGGCAGCAGCCCGCGCACCAGCGTCAGCAGCGACGCCGTGATCTCGGCGGCGTGCTCGGGGTGCCGGCCATCGGCGTAGATCCGCACGACCGTGCGCTCGCCGCCAGCCTCGGCCAGGAACGTCTCGCCCGACCACCCGCCCTCGAGCGGCGTCAGGGAGACGCCCGGCGCGAGGAAGGAGTCCATCAGCCCAGCAGGCGGGTCTCGAGCCGGGTCTCGACCGCGCCGCCGTCGGGCCCGCGCTCGACCAGGTAGGCCGCCTTGCCCTTCCGCTCGGTGAGCGTCTCGACGAACTCGGTGCCGCGGTAGTGCACGCCCACGCCGTCGTCGGTCGCGTAGCCCGTCGGCAGGGTTCCGTCGGCGATCAGCGACTGGAACAGCGGCCGGCGCTGCTCCTCGGAGTCGTAGTGAACGCCGTTGGAGTACGGCACCAGGGCCAACCCGTTGGTGATCGGGCGCAGGTCCGGCCCGAACGAGTCCGTCGTGCCGCCGACGTGCCAGCAGATCGACCCGGCCGAGACCCCGGTCAGCACCACGCCGGCCTGCCACGCCTCGCGCATCAGCTCGTCGACACCGTGCAGCTGCCACATCGCGAGCAGGCCGGCGACGCTCCCGCCGAACACCCAGATGACGTCCTGGCCGAGCAGCAGCTCCCGCATGTCGTCGACGTTGGGCATCGTGAACAGCTGGAGGTGGCTGGGCTCGTAGCCGGCCGCCTGCGCTGCGTCGTAGAACTCCTTGATCAGCGCCGGGCTGTCACCGCAGGCGGTCCCGAGGAAGCAGACCTTCGGAGCCCGGCCGGAGACGCCCGACAGCTCCACCGCGTAGTCCGTCAGCGGACCGGCACCCCAGCGGAGGCGTGGCGCGGGGACGACGCCGCCGGAGGTGGCCAGGATGGTGGGTGCGTCGGCAGGCACCCGGCGATCCTAGGTCAGCCGCAGACCGGGGCGTCCGGGAGCGGCGCCGGCACGCCGACGCTCGGCATCCCGAGCCCGACCGAACCGGCCGCGGCCGGTCCCTGACCCTGCCGCAAGGCCCACGCGTCGCCGGAGCGGGTACGACGCAGCGCGCGCACCGGTCCGTCCGCCACCAGGTGGTGCGGGGCGGCGTACGTGATGCCGACGGTGACCAGGTCGCCCGGCCGCGGCCCGCCCTCGGTGGTCGAGCCCACCCCGGTGGTCGAGCCCACCCCGGTGGTCGAGCCTGTCGAGACCAGCGAGTAGTCGGCCTCGAAGTGCACCAGCCGGTTGTCGGGCCCGCGACCGGAGAGCCGGAGCGTCTCGGCGTCCTTGCGACCCTCGCCCTCGGCGACCATCAACTCGACCTCGCGGCCGACGAGCCGCTTGTTCTCGTCCCAGGCGATCTCGTTGACCAGCTCGACGAGCCGGTCGTAGCGGTCGCGGACGACCTCCGGCGGGACCTGGTCGTCGAGGGCCGCGGCGGGAGTGCCGGGGCGCTTGGAGTACTGGAAGGTGAACGCGCTCGCAAACCGCGCCTGCCGCACCACGTCGAGCGTGGCCTGGAAGTCCTCCTCGGTCTCGCCCGGGAACCCCACGATGATGTCGGTGGTGATCGCGGCCTCGGGCATGGCGGCGCGGACCCGCTCGATGATGCCGAGGTACTTCGACTGCCGGTAGGACCGGCGCATCGCCCTGAGCATGCGGTCCGACCCCGACTGCAGCGGCATGTGCAGCTGCGGCATCACGTTGGGCGTCTCGGCCATCGCCTCGATGACGTCGTCGGTGAACTCCGCCGGGTGCGGGCTGGTGAACCGCACCCGCTCCAGGCCGTCGACGTCGCCGCACGCGCGCAGCAGCTTGGAGAACGCCTGCCGGTCGCCGAACTCGACGCCGTAGCTGTTGACGTTCTGCCCCAGCAGGGTGATCTCTGAGACGCCCTCGGCGACCAGCGCCTCGACCTCGGCGAGGATCTCCCCCGGTCGGCGGTCCTTCTC
This sequence comes from Nocardioides silvaticus, assembly GCF_003160695.1. Lineage (GTDB taxonomy): Bacteria > Actinomycetota > Actinomycetes > Propionibacteriales > Nocardioidaceae > Nocardioides > Nocardioides silvaticus. The sequence goes on along the minus strand of NZ_QGDD01000010.1, from coordinate 67,865 downwards.
CTTGCCGCGCAGGCTCGGGACGATGCAGAACGTGCAGGTGTTGTTGCAGCCGACCGAGACCGACACCCAGGCGGCGTACGCGCTCTCCCGCTTGGTCGGCAGCGTCGACGGGAACACCTCGAGCGATTCGAGGATCTCGACCTGCGCCTCCTCCTGCACCCGCGCGCGCTCCAGCAGCACCGGCAGGGCACCGATGTTGTGCGTGCCGAACACGACGTCCACCCACGGCGCCCGCTGCGTGATCGTCGCGCGATCCTTCTGCGCCAGGCAGCCACCCACCGCGATCTGCATCCCCGGGCGCGCCGCCTTGATCGGCGCCAGGTGCCCGAGGTTGCCGTAGAGCCGGTTGTCCGCGTTCTCCCGCACCGCGCAGGTGTTGAACACCACCACGTCGGCCGTCTCGCCGTCCGCCGCCGCCGTGTAGCCAGCACCCTCCAACAGCCCCGAGAGTCGCTCGGAGTCGTGGACGTTCATCTGGCACCCGTAGGTGCGGACCTCGTAGGTGCGCGGCGTCGCAGTCATGGCCCCGAAATCGTACGGCGGACGGCCGGGCTCCCCGAATCCCAAGGAGGTTGATTCCTCCCTCGTGGTCACTCGAATCGTCCCTCGTGGTCACTCGAATCGTCCCTCGTGGCGAGGTCGCGCGCCACGAGGGACGAATGAACACACCACGACCGACGATTCAACGAGCCACGGGGGAGGAATCAACACATCAGATTTCGGTCCGCGGGGACCGCGGTGCGCCCTAGGCTCCGGGCTGTGATCCGCATGGCTGCGACGGTCGTGGCACTCCTCGTCCTGCTGGGTGGTACGACGCTGCCGTCGGCCTCCGGCGACCCGGCGGACGCGGCCGATCCCGCCGCCGTCGCCCGGGACGGCGACGACGTGGGTGAGCGGCGCGCGTTCAGCGTGAACCGGTTGATGTCGATGAACGACCCGACCCGCAACCGGGGGCAGGTGGCGCGCCAGCTGCGGACGCTGATCAAGCACACCCCGCGCGGGGCGACGATCTCGATCATGTCCTTCTACATGGCCTCCTCGATCACGTGGCCGGCGCTGAAGGCGGCGTACCAACGCGGGGTCGACATCCGCGCGATCTTCTACGGCGGGCCTGAGGGCAAGCCGCTCTCCGGTGTGTCCTCGGGCGGCGTCAAGCTCACCCAGCTGATCCGCGAGGGACGCTCACGCGGGCGCCGGGGCTCGTGGGTGGTGTGGACGACGAACGCCGCGCGCGGCAAGGCCGGCAAGACGACGATGCACGCCAAGGTCTGGCAGTTCTCGAAGGTCGGCACCACCCGCAAGGTCACGATGATCGGGTCCTACAACAACAGCGACGCCGCGGACGCCCGCGCGTACTCCGCGATGGTGACGGTCGCCCTGCCGCGCGTGTACGACGAGGTGCAGAAGGTCTTCCTCCAGTCGAGGAAGGACCGCAAGCCGCCGGGCAACCCGCAGCGACGCGCGTCCGGGGACGGCTGGGACCTCTACTTCATGCCGTCGCTGCCGATCACCAAGGAGAACGACCCGGTCATGGACCGGCTCCGTGCCATCCCGGCCGCCCCCGAGACCCGGATGGTCGTCTCGATGTACTCCTGGCAGGGCCGCCGCGGCGCCTGGATCGCCCGCAAGCTGGCGGCCATGGTGCGCGCCGGCTCGAAGCTGCGGGTCGTGGTCGGCCCCGACGTCGACCGGTCCGTCGTCCGCACCGTCCGGCGGGCGGGAGCGAAGATGGAGGACGGCTGCTGGAAGACCGGGAATCGCAAGCGGCCGTACGCCTACACCCACGACAAGGAGATGACGGCGACCTGGGTGAAGGACGGCGAGACCCACTACGCCGCGTGGCTCGGCTCCGACGACTGGGGCAACGGCGGCGGCGGCTCGCAGTCGGACCAGGTGACGATCGGCCTCTACAACGAGTGGGCCTTCACCCGGCTCAACAAGCTGCTCGCTCCGCAGATCGCGCACGAGCCGGACCGGCTCAGCCCCTGCCACCCGCTGCCGTCGCTGCGACGGTCGGCGGGTCCGCCTAGCCTCCTGGAATGAGCGACCCCCGGCTCCGCCCCGCGACCGCCGACGACGCCCCCGCGATCGCACGGATCTGGCGCGAGGGCTGGCGCGACGGCCACCTCGGCCACACGCCCGACGTCCTGGTGGAGGCACGGACCGACGAGTCCTTCGACGGTCGTACGACGGAGCGGCTGCCTCTCACCACCGTCGCGACCCTCGAGGGCCGGGTCGTCGGGTTCGTCGTGGTCCACGGCGACGAGGCCGAGCAGGTCTACCGCGGCCCGCGGCCCGCGGCTCCGGCGTCGCCGGCCTGCTGCTCGAGGAGGCCGAGCGTCAGGTGGCGGCCGCCGGCCACCCCCGCATCTGGCTCGCCGTCGCGGCCGGCAACGCCCGCGCGCGCCGGTTCTACGAGCGCGCCGGGTGGACCGACGACGGCGCGTTCGACTACCAGGCGGACGGACCGGACGGGCCGATCGCCGTACCGTGCCACCGCTACGTCCGCGACCTCTGAGGCTCGCCGCACTCGGGTCACAGATTGGTCGCGCCCGGAGTGGTGGTCTAGCCGAATGGTCTAGTGACCGTTAGCGTGCCGAGGCATGACGGTCTCGGAAGCATCACCACCCGCTCCGTCGGCAGGTCCCGGCGAGGCGCTGGTGTGCCTGACCGGGGTGCAGAAGCACTACGGCAGCCTGCACGTCCTTCGCGACATCGATCTCGAGGTCGACCGCGGCGAGGTCATCGTCGTGATCGGCCCCTCCGGCGCGGGCAAGTCGACGCTCTGCCGGGCGATCAACCGGCTCGAGACCATCGACGAGGGTGAGATCGCCATCGACGGCCAGCCGCTCCCCCAGGAGGGCAAGGCGCTGGCCCGGCTGCGCGCCGACGTCGGCATGGTGTTCCAGAGCTTCAATCTGTTCGCCCACAAGACGATTCTCGAGAACGTCACCCTCGGCCCGATCAAGGTCCGCAAGAAGTCGAAGGCGGACGCCGAGAAGCGCGCGCGCGAGCTGCTCGACCGGGTCGGTGTCGGCCACCAGGCCGACAAGTACCCCGCGCAGCTCTCCGGCGGCCAGCAGCAGCGCGTCGCCATCGCCCGCGCGCTCGCGATGGAGCCGAAGGTGATGCTCTTCGACGAGCCGACCTCCGCGCTGGACCCGGAGATGATCAAGGAGGTCCTCGACGTCATGGTCGACCTCGCCGAGCGCGGCATGACGATGATCGTCGTCACCCACGAGATGGGGTTCGCACGTACGGCGGCCAACCGGGTCGTCTTCATGGCCGACGGGGCGATCGTCGAGCAGGCCGACCCCGAGACCTTCTTCACCAATCCGGAGAGCGACCGGGCCAAGGACTTCCTCAGCAAGATCCTCAAGCACTGACCGATCAGCAACGACAGAGGAGATTCAGCAATGCGCAGGATGAAGCTCGGGATGACTGCTGCGGCAGCCCTCCTGGCATGTTCACTCACGGCGTGCGGTGACGCGGGCGAGGACGACGACTCGCCCGAGGTCTCTGCCGAGGACGACTGTGACGGCAAGTTCGACGACGGCACCCGGATGGCCGAGCTGGCTGAAGCCGGTGAGATCGCGATCGGCAACCGGGTCGACCAGCCGGGCCTCGGCCAGCAGGACACCCCGGACTCGGTCCCGGTCGGCTTCGACATCGACATGGCGAAGCTGCTCATCGCGGACCTCTGCATCGACCCGGAGTCCGACTCGGTGACGTGGACAGAGGCGACGTCCGAGCAGCGGGAGACGTTCCTCCAGGACGGCGTCGTCGACCTGGTGGCAGCGTCGTACTCGATCACCGACGAGCGGCGCGAGCTGGTCGGTCAGGCCGGGCCCTACATGCTCACCGGCCAGCAGGTGCTGGTCCCGGCCGACTCCGACGTCGAGTCGATCGCCGACCTCCAGGGCGAGGAGGTCTGCGCCCAGGAGGGCTCGACGTCCCTGGAGAACATCGAGGCCGAGGGTGCTGTGGGTGTCCCGTCCGCGAGCTACGCGCAGTGTGCCGAGGACGTTGTCAACGGCACCGTGCCGGCGATGTCGACCGACGGTTCGATCCTCCTCGGCCTCGCGGCGCAGTACGACGGCGAGGTGAAGGTCGTCGGACCGGAGTTCTCCGAGGAGCGCATCGGCATCGGCTACTCGAAGGACTACCCGGAGATGTGCCAGTGGATCAACGACGTGCTCACCGAGGCGTTCGAGGACGGCACCTGGGAGGAGTCGTTCAACGCCCACCTCGGCGCCGAGGGCGAGGAGGCCCCCGAGCCGCCGGCGCTCGACGAGTGCGCGGCTAGCTGAGGCATCGCGACAAGTGGAGCTGTTCTGGGAGCACCGTGAGGCGATCGCCCTCGCGTTCGCCTACACGGTGCTCCTGTTCCTCTTCGCCGGGATCGGTTCGATGGTCCTCGGGACCGTCCTCGCAGCGATGCGGGTGGGGCCGATCCCGGTGCTGCGGTGGGCGGGCACGCTCTACGTCCACCTGGTCCGGAACACGCCGCTGGTCATCGTCATCATCTTCTTCCGGATCGCGGCGCCGAAGATCGACCTCAAGTTCAACTTCGTCGACGTCGTGATCCCGACCGGCGTCGGCGACGTCCGGCTCAACAACATCTTCACCGCCTGCGTAGTCGGCCTCACGATCTACACCGCCGCCTTCGTCTGCGAGGCGCTCCGCTCGGGCGTCAACGCCGTCCCGCTGGGTCAGGCCGAGGCAGCCCGCGCGATCGGTCTCCCCTTCTCGGGAGTGATGACCCAGGTCGTCCTGCCCCAGGCGTTCCGGGCGACGATCCCGCCGCTCGCGAACGTGCAGATCGCGCTCCTCAAGAACACGACGGTGGCCGGCGCCCTCGGGGTGGCCGAGGCCTTCGTCCGGATGCGGCTCCTCATCAAGAACAACCCCGCCGAGCTCTGGACCCTCTTCATCGGGTTCGCACTGATCTTCGTGATCCTGGTTGAGGTGCTCTCCTTCATCTCGCACCGGCTCGAGCGACGGGTGCGGGTCTCATGAGCGGCAGCGTCCTCTTCGACGCACCCGGGCCGCGGGCCCTGGCGCGGCAACGGATCTACACGGTGCTCGCGGGCGTGCTTCTCGTCGCCTCGGTCGTCTGGGTCGTGGTCCGACTCGAGCAGAACGGCCAGTTCGAGTACCAGAAGTGGGAGCCGTTCGTCAGCCCCGTCTACATCGAGGCGATCCTCGTGGACGGCGTCCTCGAGACCCTCAAGATGGCGTTCTCCGCGATCCTGCTGGCGGTCGGCTTCGGCGTCGTCTTCGGGATCGGGAAGCTCTCGGAGCACGCCTGGGCACGGTGGCCGTGCTGGGCGGTCGTGGAGTTCTGGCGTGCCGTGCCGGTGCTGCTGGCCATGATCTTCATCTGGAACCTGCTGGGCACCGACAAGGACTCCTCTCCCTACTGGGCGGTCGTGCTCGCGCTGATGCTCTACAACGGCGCGGTGCTGGCCGAGGTTTTCCGGGCCGGGATCAACGCCGTGCCGAAGGGACAGGCGGAGGCGGCGTACGCGCTCGGCATGCGCAAGACGCAGGTGATGCTCACGATCCTGCTGCCGCAGGCGGTCAAGATCATGCTCCCGGCGCTGATCAGCCAGTGCGTCGTCGCACTGAAGGACACCGCGCTCGGGTACGTCGTCCTGGCCCCGGGACTCACCTACGTCGCCCGGCTCATCTACAGCAACCCGCAGTTCGGCCAGAACCAGATCCCGACCGTCTTCGTCGTCGGGACGATCTACATCATCCTCAACCTGATCCTGACGGCGATCGCCACCTGGGTGCAGAAGCGGTTCGTCGGTGAGAAGAAGGTGCTCGAGGTGTCCATGGTCGGCGAGGACGATCCGAGCGCCCGCGCGCCGCGGTGAGGAGCTACTTGCTCTTCGGCGTGACCCAGAGTCGGATCTCGCCCTCGCCCACCACGACCCCGTCGTCGCGCACGCCCCGGACCCGGACCGCGAGGTCGCCGTCGGCGTTGTCCCACTGCTCCTGGTCGGTCTCGGCGATGCAGGTGATGTCGCTGCTCGCCTTGGCGGTGTAGGCGACCTCCATCCCCTTGGGGATCCAGCGCTTGTCCTTCGGGATGGTCACCTCCGCCAGGGCCCCCATGGCGGCCTCGAAGCCGTTGCACAGCGCAATGGCGTGCACGGTGCCGATGTGGTTCTGGACGCTGCGGCGCTTCGGGATCACCAGCTCCACGTGGTTGGGCTCGACGATCGTGAACCGCGGGTGGATGGAGGCGAAGTACGGCGCCTTCTGCGTGAACGCGATCGAGAACGCGCGCTTGCCGACCCCGCCGATGACCGGCAGGCCGGAGGCGGTCTTCCAGAGGGTGTGGACCTGGCTCATGCCGTCATATTACTTGCGGGTAACAACCGGCGGCAAGCCCTGCATCCGGCGGTCGCTAACGTTGCGTTAGCGGCGTCGGACGACGAAATCCGTCGCGATCGGGGGTGAACACGGCGGGTTCGCGTGGTTACCGAATGTGAAACCGATCAACGGCCAATTTGTTGTTCCGGGCAACAAGTCTCGCTAACGTCAGCAAGCAGCAAGACCGCGTGAACATGGGCGGCTCCAACGCTCGTGACCACGCAAGCGTTGTGACAAGGGCGTCATGGGGCGCCCGGTATCTCGGAATCTCATATCTCGGCTCTCCTCGCGACGGCGAAGATCCTGCGGAACGGCAGGACGACCCCCCGGCCGTCGTCTGGATATGCCGCGCGCAGGCGTTCCTTGAGCTCCCCCTCGAACTCGAGGCGCAGACCGTCCGGCAGCGCCTGCAGCGTCGGCCGGGCACCCGTGCCGGACACCCAGGTGAACACGGGGTCCTCGCCGCGCAGCACGTGGAGGTACGTCGTCTCCCACGCATCCACCTCGCACCCGAGGTCCTGGAGCGCGCGGAGGTAGGTCGCGGCGTCGTACGACGACGGTACGGCGGCGCCGGCGGTGTGCGCGACGTACGGCTCCTGCGCTGCGAGCTCGGTGCGGATCGTGTGGCTGGGCTCGTCGAAGTTGCCCGGCACCTGGAACGCGAACCAGCCGCCCGGGCGGACCTGGTCGACGAGGCGCGGCAGCAGCTCGAGGTGGTCGGGCAGCCACTGCAGGGTGGCGTTGGAGACGAGCACGTCGACGCCGCCGTCGGGCGCGACCCAGTCGCGGACGTCGCCGACCGCGAAGTCGACACCGGCGATGGTGGTCCCCGCCTTCGCGATCATCTCCGGGCTGCTGTCGACCCCGGAGACCGCGGCGCCGGGCCACCGCTCGGCCAGCAGCGCGGTGAGGTTGCCCGGGCCGCAGCCGAGGTCGACGACGGTGGTCGGGTCGTGGGCGTCGATCCGGGTGATCAGGTCGACGAACGGCCGGCCGCGCTCGTCGGCGTACGTCAGGTAGCGGTCGGGGTCCCAGGTGTGGCTCATCCGGCCTCCTCCGTGCCATCGGTGCCGTCGAGCTCGGCGAGGAACTCGACGATCAGGGCGTTGACCACGGCGGGCCGCTCGAGCTGCAGGAAGTGGCCGGCGTCGGCGACCACCGCGACGCGGCTGCCGCGGACGCCGTCGAGGCGGCCGCTCACCTGGGCCGCCCAGCGCGGGTCGAGGCAGCCGTCGTCGGCGCCGTGCAGAAAGAGGAACGGCACCCGCGGCATGCCGATCGCCGCGCGGCCGAGGTGGCGGTAGCGGGACGGGACCTGCCACGGCCGGACCGCGGCGCGGTAGTAGCCGAGCACGGCCGACCGGTGCTCGCTGGTCGGGAGCGAGCTGGCGAGGTGCGCGAGGTCATCGGCGGCGTCGTACCCGGGCGACCAGCGGCTCCACAACCGCGCGACGTAGTCGTCGAACCGCCGCTCGGGAAGGCCGGGGAGCTGGTTGTAGACGGTGTACCAGCTCAGCAGCGCCTGGCGGGGCAGGATCCGCGCCCAGCGGCCGATGTCGCCGGGGCGGGGGTTCATCGCCTCGAACGGCGGTACGGCGAGGGAGACGACCCGGCGGAACGGGCTTGCGTCGTACGCCCCGATGCCGTTGGCGGTGATGGCGCCCCAGTCGTGACCGACGAGCACGGCGCGCTCGTCGCCGCCGAGGGCGGCGTGCAGCTCGAGCGCGTCGCTCATCAGGGCGGGGACGTGGTAGCTGCCGTCGGCCGGGAAGCCGGACGGTCCGTAGCCGCGGGTGAACGGCGCGACCACGCGGTAGCCGGCTCCGGCGAGGGCCGCGCCGAGGTGGCGCCAGGTGTGGGCGGTGTCGGGGAAGCCGTGAAGCAGCACGGCGAGCGGCGCCGTCGGGTCGTGGACCGGGCCCCAGGCCAGGGACGCGAGCCGGAGCTGGTCGAGGTCGGTGGTGAGCTGGTCCACGTCGCCCACCCTAGGCCGCAGTTATCTTGACGTCAAGATTCTCGACAGGTCCGGTATCGTGCCTGTCATGGCGGGACGCGACGAGGTCGATGCGCTGCTCGAGGCGTGGGCGCGCGAGCGCGACGACCTCGACCTCGGGCCGGTCGCCGTCTTCAGCCGGATCTCCCGGCTCGGCCACCACGTCGACCGCGCCCGCCGCGCGGCGTTCACCGCTCACGACATCGAGCCGTGGGAGTTCGACGTGCTGGCCGCGCTGCGCCGGGCCGGCACGCCGTACGAGCTGTCGCCGGGGCGACTGCTCCGCGAGACCCTCGTGACCAGCGGCACCATGACCAACCGGGTCGACCGGCTCGCCGCCCGCGGCCTCGTCGAGCGCCACCCCGACCCGTCCGACCGCCGCGGCGTGCTGGTGCGGCTCACCCCCGAGGGCAAGGACGCCGTCGACGGCGCCTTCTCCGCCCTCCTCGACGCCGAGCGCGAGCTGCTCGCCGACCTCTCCGCCTCCGACCAGAAGGTGCTGGCCGGCCTGCTCCGCCAGCTGTTGGTGCCGTTCGCCGACTGAGCCTGGTCGGCTGGGGGCGATAGTCCCTGACGAAAAGCACCTCGAACGGACGATTCCGGGTGCTTTTCGTCAGGGACTATCCACCTCGAGGACGTCCGGCCGGACCCGCCTCACTCCAGGACCTCGGCCGCTTCGAGCCACTCCAGCTCGACCGTCTCCTTCTCCGCCAGCAGCGCGGTCAGCTCGTTCCCGAGCTCGGTGAGCCGCTCCGGGTCGGTCGCGTGCTCGGCCAGCGCCGCCGTCAGCTCCGCCTCCCGCTCCGACAGCCGCTCGAGCTGCTTGTCGAGACGGGCGAGCGTCTTGCGCGCGGAGCGTTCCTCGGCGGAGCCGGCGCGCGCCTTGGGTTGAGGAGCGCTGGGAAGGTCACCGGGTCTCGACGCGCCCGTCGCGACCTCGTCCCTCGGTCGCGAGGCTTGCTCGACCTCGTCTCGCGACGCGGTCCGCTCGTTCCTCGCGGCCTGCTGCTCCCTTGACCGCCGTTCCAGGTACTCGTCGACCCCGCGGGGCAGCATCGAGATCTGACCGTCGCCGAGGAGGGCCCAGACGGAGTCGGTGACGCGCTCGAGGAAGTAGCGGTCGTGGGAGACGACGACGAGGGTGCCGGGCCAGCCGTCGAGGAAGTCCTCGAGGACGTTGAGGGTCTCGATGTCGAGGTCGTTGGTGGGCTCGTCGAGCAGCAGGACGTTGGGCTCGGTGAGGAGCAGCCGCAGCAGCTGGAAGCGGCGACGCTCGCCGCCGGACAGGTCGCCGAGGCGGGCAGTCAGCTTGTCGCCAGTGAAGCCGAACCGTTCGAGCAGCGAGGACGCCGACACCTCCCCGTCCAGGGTGCGGGTGATGCGGCGGATGGACTCGACGGTGGCGAGGACGCGGGCGTCGGGGTCCTCGACCTCCACGTTCTGCGACAAGTGCCGGAGTACGACGGTGCGCCCGTGCCGCACCCGCCCGTGCTGCGGCGCCAGCTCACCGGAGAGCAGCGACAGCACCGAGGTCTTGCCGGCTCCGTTGACGCCGACGATGCCGACCCGGTCGCCGGGCCCGAGCCGCCAGGTGGCGTGGTCAAGCAGCTTCCGCTCGCCGCGGGAGAAGTCGACGTCCTCGACGTCGACGACGTCCTTGCCGAGCCGCTGCGTGGCGAAGCGCTGCAGCTCCAGCCGGTCCCGCGGCGGCGGGACGTCCTCGATCAGCGCGTTGGCCGCGTCGATGCGGAACTTCGGCTTCGACGTGCGGGCCGGGGCGCCGCGACGCAGCCAGGCCAGCTCCTTGCGGACCAGGTTCTGCCGCCGCGCCTCCGAGGCGGCGGCTTGGCGCTGGCGCTCGGCCTTCGCGAGCACGAACGCGGCGTACCCGCCCTCGTAGGCGTCCACCACCCCGTCGTGGACCTCCCACGTCTGCTGGCAGACCGCGTCGAGGAACCAGCGGTCGTGGGTGACGACGACGAGGGCCGAGGACCGCGCCGCCAGGTGCGACGCCAGCCAGGCGACCGCCTCGACGTCGAGGTGGTTGGTCGGCTCGTCGAGGACGATCAGGTCGTGCTCGCCGATGAGCAGACCGGCCAGCCCGCAGCGGCGGCGCTCGCCACCGGAGAGCCCGGAGACCGCGCGGTCGAGCTCAACCCCGGCCAGCAGCACCTCGACGATCTCGCGCAGCGCGGCGTCTGCGGCCCACTCGTGGTCGGACCGGCCGCCGAGCACCACCTCGCGGACGGTGTGGGCATCGGAGTAGTCGTCGGTCTGGCGCAGGTAGCCGGTGAGCAGCCCGCGCTGCCGGGAGACCCGGCCGTCGTCGGGCTCCTCCTCCCCCGTCATCACCCGCAGCAGCGTGGTCTTGCCGTCGCCGTTGCGCCCCACGATGCCGATCCGCTCACCGGCCCCGACGCCGAGCGAGACGTCGGTGAGGAGCGGGCGCACGCCGTAGGACTTGGAGACGCGCTCCAGGTTCAGCAGGTTGCTCATGAATAGGCCACCACGTGCGCGCCGGCGACCGGGCCGTGCACGACGGTCGTCCGCTCGTAGCCGCGCTCGGCGAGCCGGCCGGCGATCGCGCGGGCGTCGTCGGCGCCGTCGGCCAGAGCGAGGATCGTCGGACCGGAGCCGGACATCAGGGAGTAGACCGCACCGCACTCCAGCGCCACCTCGGCGACGGTCTGCAGCTCGGGTCGCAGCGAGAAGGCCGCGTCCTCGAGGTCGTTGTAGAGGTGGACCATGATCTCGACACCGCGGTGCGGGGTGCGCATCGCCTCGAGCATCTGCGGGCGGATCCGGTAGTCGTGGCCGCCGCCCTCGAGCAGGTCGTAGGCGCCGTAGACCGACGGCGTCGACAGGCCCTCGTCGTCGAAGACCACGACCCACCACCAGGCGCCGTTGTCCTCGACCCGGGTGACGACCTCGCCACGACCGGTGCCGGTGGCGGTGCCGCCGACGAGCGCGAACGGTACGTCGGAGCCGAGCCCGGCCGCGAGGGCGAGCAGCTCGTCGTCGGAGGTGTCGAGGTTCCACAGCCGGTCGAGGGCGACCAGCGTCGCGGCAGCGTCGGCGGAGCCGCCGGCCATCCCGCCGGCGACCGGGATGCTCTTGCGGACCTCGATCGCCGCCGCGCGGTCATCGAGCCGGTGGTGCGCCGCCAGCGCCTTGCCGGCGCGGATCGCGATGTTGGTCTCGTCGTCGGGCACCGAGCTCCCGTCGACGTGCGGCACGTCGACGACCGTGGTCACCGACCACTCATCGGCGCTGGTGACCGTGACGTCGTCGTAGAGCGACACGGCCTGGTAGACGGTCTCGAGCGGGTGGAAACCGTCGGGCCGGGGCTTGCCGACGCCCAGGTAGACGTTGATCTTGGCGGGCGCGCGCACGGTCACCGACACCGGATCGGGCAACAGCGCAGCACTCACGGAACCGATCCTGCCAACTCCTCGGCGATCCGCACGAACTGGTCGACCGTCAGCGACTCGCCCCGCGCCAGCGGGTCGATGCCGGCAGCCACCAGCGCCGCCTCGGCGGCCTCGCCGGAGCCGGCCAGCCCGCGCAGCACGCCGCGCAGGGCCTTGCGGCGCTGGGAGAACGCGGCGTCGACGACCGCGAACACCTGCTCGCGGCTGACCGTGGTGGTCGGCGGGTCCCGCCGGGTCCAGGCGACCAGCCCGGAGTCGACGTTCGGCGCGGGCCAGAAGACGTTGCGCCCGATCGCGCCGGCGCGTCGTACGTCGGCGTACCAGGCGGCCTTGACCGACGGCACGCCGTAGGTCTTCGAGCCGGGCGGGGCTGCGAGCCGGTCGGCGACCTCTGCTTGCACCATCACCAGTCCGTGCTCGAGCGTCGGCAGCAGCGCGAGCAGGTGCAGCAGCACCGGCACGGAGACGTTGTAGGGCAGGTTCGCGACCAGCGCGGTCGGCGCAGGCCCGGGGAGGTCGGTGACCTGCAGCGCGTCAGCGAGTACGACGCGCACGCGGTCGGTCTCGTCCGGCGCGAACTCGGCGATCGTGCCCGGCAGCGCCTCGGCCAGGACGGGGTCGACCTCGACCGCGGTGACCGAGGCACCGGTCTCCAGCAGCGCGAGCGTCAGCGAGCCGAGCCCGGGTCCGACCTCGACGACGACGTCGTCGCCGGTGACCCCGGACTCGCGGACGATCCGGCGCACGGTGTTGGCGTCGATCACGAAGTTCTGGCCGCGCTGCTTGGTCGGCCGGATGTCGAGCGCCGCCGCGAGCGAACGCACCTCCGCCGGCCCCAGGAGTCTGATCGACCGCTCGGGACCGGCGGAGGTGTTCATGCGAAGGAGGCTAGTGCCTCAGCAGTGCGTCACTGCGGCAGGCCGAGCTGCGCGGAGCAGTGCGGCCAGGAGCCGTAGCCGCCGGTGGCGGCACGGAGCCGCTCGGCGACGGCGATCTGCGCCTCGCGGCTGTTCTGGTGCGGGTAGCCGGAGCCGCCGTAGGCACGCCAGGTGCCGAGGTTGAACTGCAGGCCGCCGTAGTAGCCGTTGCCGGTGTTGATGGCCCAGTTGCCGCCCGACTCGCACTGCGCCAGCGCGTCCCACACGGTGCTGCCGCCGGCGTAGTTGGTGGTGGCGACCTCCTGGGTGCCCACCTCGACGATCTCGGCGACCGGCTCGTCGGTGACCTTGGCCGTGACGACCTTCTTGCTCACGACGTCACCGTTGCGGGTGCGGATCTTGTAGACCACGTTGCGCATGCCGGCCTCGCCCTCGCGGACGACGGTCTCGGTGCCCTCGGGCGAGGAGGAGTCCTCGCGGGTGATGGTCGCGGCGGAGAACGACTCGTTCTTCACGCGCTTGGTCTTCACCTCGATGTCGACCCAGCGCACCTTGTCGCCGTCCTCGAGCTCGGTGCTCCGCTTCGGGAACACCTGGTCGCGCTTGTCGACGTCGACCTTCAGCGCGCGCAGCGCGTCGTTGACGGTCCGCGCCGGCACGGTGACCTTCTTCGGCTTCTTGCCCGCGAGCGTCACCTTCAGGGTCTTGGGAGTGACCACGGCGAGCTCGAGGCCGCCACGGTCGATCTCGGTGCCGCGGCTCGCCGAGAGCCGGGCGCCGCGGTAGAGCGCGCCGATCTGGGTCAGCGCGCCGTCGACGTCGGTCGCCGTCACCCAGTGGGTGCTGGTCCTGCCGTCGACGGTCAGCTCGACCTCGCGACCGAAGCGCACCGCGATGCGGTCGCCGTCGGAGATCTCCTCGTCGGGGTCCGGCTGGACGACGTCGTGCTCGGTCAGGTCGATGCCCTCGGCTTCGAGGACCTCACCGACGGTGTCGGCCATCACGCGGACCTCGCGTTCCTGGCCGTCCACCGACAAGGTCACCGGGGTGGCCATCGACCGGTAGCCGAAGGTCGCGCCGCTGACGGCGACGACGACGATGGCGATGGTTGCGATGAGGGCGACCCTGCTGCGCGTCGCCCGGGCGGTCAGGGCGGCGGCGCGGGTCTTCAGGGACTGGGGCTGGTGCTCGTCAAGGGGCACGATTCTCCGAACGTGGTGCTCCCCGGGCCACGGGCGGCCAGCGACTTCCCCCTCGGAGACCGGCGCTCCGCCGTACCTCATACGTACGGCGGCCGCTGCCGTTGCTGGCCAGGTGTTGCTACCCGATTCCCGGCTGTCTGATCTCCACCAGAACAGGAGCAAGCGGCCGATTGCAAACTCGCGGAGCCCGTTCCACGCTCAGCGCGTGACTCGGCTCACCCGGATTTTGCTTCCCTGAGCGTGCACTTTGCTAGCTTTTGCTAGCACGGTGCCCGGAACTACCGGCCACTTACCAGCCGCCTCCGAAAGCGGTCTCGGTGTTCGTGTCGACGGCCGCGCAGAGCTCGCCGAGGTCCTCGCCGCGGACCTCGGCCATGGTGCGCATCGTCAGCGGCACGAGGTAGGAGGCGTTGGTGCGGCCGCGGTAGGGGTGCGGGGTGAGGTACGGCGCGTCGGTCTCGACCAGGATCCGGTCACGGGGGGTCACGACGAGCGCGTTGCGCAGCGGCGCCGCGTTCTTGAACGTCACCGTGCCGGCGAAGGAGAGGTAGGCGCCGCGATCGAGGCACGCGCGGGCGAAGTCGGCGTCGCCGGAGAAGCAGTGCATGACCCAGCGGTCCGGCGCGCCCTCGGCGTCGAGCACGTCGAGCACCTCCTGGTGCGCGTCGCGGTCGTGGATGACGAGCGTCTTGTCGAGCCGCTTCGCGAGCTCGATGTGGGCGGCGAACGACCGCACCTGCGCCGCCCGGCCCTCGGGCCCGGTCCGGAAGTGGTCGAGGCCGGTCTCCCCCACGGCCCGCACCCGCGGGTGCGAGGCGGCGAGCGCGGCGATGGTGTCGAGAGCGGCATCGAGCTCGCCGGCCTCCTCGAGCCGTGGCGCCTCGTTGGGGTGCAGCGCCACGCCGGCGACCAGCTCGGGGTGCTCCTGGGCTGCCTCGACAGCCCAGGCGGCGCCGCGCAGGTCGCAGCCGATCTGCACGATGCGTCGCACGCCGACGGCGGCGGCCGCGTCGATCGCCTCGCGGGCGTCGAACGGCGCGGTGCCGGCCGGGCCGCGGGCGATGTCGAGGTGGCAGTGGTTGTCGACGACGGGGTGTGGCAGCGGCTCCGGTGCGGGCGGGAGGTCGGGCTCGGTCACCCGGTCAGCCTGTCATCCGCCGGCGACGCGCTCGAGGATCGCCTCGGCCAGCGCCTCGGGCGCCTCGGTGGGGATCCAGTGGGAGACGCCGTCGAGGACGACCAGCTCGAACGGCGCGTCGACCCACTCCTCGCTGTGCTCGGCACCCCAGCGGGCGAGCGCGGCGTCGCCGGTGCTCCACACCATCGTCGTCGGCGCCGAGACGCGGAACCGCACGTCGCGCGGGTCGCCCAGGAACATCGCCCGGTAGCAGCCCAACGACGCCGACAAGCCGCCGTCCTCCACGATCTCGCTGCGGAAGCGGTCGACGCCGTCGGCGTCCATGCCGGCCCGACGGAGCAGCGGCTCGGCCCAGCCGCGGCGGATCAGCGCCTCGGGGAGGTAGGGCAGGTTGAAGAGCAGCATGTACCAGGACCGCAGGCCCTGGTCGGAGCGCACCATCGCCTTGAGGAACGACGCCGGGTGGGCCACCGAGACCGCGGTGAGGGTGCGGACGCGGTCGGGGTAGGTGCCCGCGGTCATCCAGGCGGTCGCGGCGCCCCAGTCGTGACCGACGACGTGGACGCTGCCCCCGATCTCGTCGATCAGCGCGGCGACGTCGGCCGCCAGGGCGGGCAGCCGGTAGTCGCGGCGGCGCTCGGGGCGGGCGCCCGGCGCGAACCCGCGCCGGTCCATGGCGAGCGTGCGGTAGCCCGCCGCGTGCAGCAGCGGTGCCACGTCCCGCCACACGGTCGCCCGCTCGGGCCAGCCGTGCAGCAGCACGACCGGCTCGCCGTCGACCGGGCCGTCGTCCAGCACGTCGAACACCAGCCCCTCGCGCTCGACGGCACTGATCCGCGTGCGGGCCTGCTCAGTCGTCATCTGTGTGCACCACCTGGTAGACCTCCCGCTTCGGAAGTCCGGTCGTCCGGGCAACGTCGGCCACCGCGTCCTTGCGGCTCATCCCGTCCTCGACGAGCTGGTCCACCGCAGCACGCAGGCTCTCCGGATCAGTGTTGCGGGTCGCCGGTAGCGCGCCGGCGACGACGAGGGTGATCTCGCCCCGGACGCCCTCGACGGCCCAGTCGGCGAGCTCGGCGAGCGGGCCTCGTCGTACCTCCTCGTAGGTCTTGGTCAGCTCCCGGCAGACCGCCGCGGGCCGGTCGGCGCCGAAGGCCTCGGCCATCGCCGCGAGGGTGGCCGCGGTGCGGTGCGGGGACTCGAAGAACACCATCGTGCGCGGCTCGGTCGCCAGCTCGGCGAGCCGGCGCCCGCGCTCCCCCGCCTTGCGCGGCAGGAAGCCCTCGAAGCAGAACCGGTCGACGGGCAGGCCGGACACGGCCAGCGCGGTCAGCACCGCACTCGGGCCCGGCACCGCGGTGACGTGGACGTCGGCGCCCACCGCCGCCGCCACCAGCCGATAGCCCGGGTCCGACACCGACGGCATCCCGGCGTCGGTCACCAGCACCACACGCTGCCCCGCCTCCAGCGCCTCGAGCAGCTGCGGCGTCCGCGCCGCCTCGTTGCCCTCGAAGTACGACACCACGCGCCCGCCGACCTCGACCCCGAGCTCGGAGGCCAGCCGCTTCAGCCGCCGGGTGTCCTCCGCCGCCACCACGTCCGCCCCCGCGAGCTCCTCCGCCAGTCGCGGCGGCGCATCCCCCACCCGCCCGATCGGCGTCGCCGCCAGCACCAGCACGCCCGCAGAGGTCACGCGACGATTCTGTCAGCCTCTCGGTCGTCGAGTAGTCCGAGCGCGCCGACCACCTCTCGGTCGTCGAGTAGTCCGAGCCGCCAGGCGAGGACGTATCGAGACGCCGCAACCCGACCGCCAGCCGCCACTCGGTCGTCGAGTAGTCCGAGCCGCCAGGCGAGGACGTATCGAGACGCCGCAACCCGGCCGCCAGCCGCCACTCGGTCGTCGAGTAGTCCGAGCCGCCAGGCGAGGACGTATCGAGACGCCGCAACCCGACCGCCAGCCGCCACTCGGTCGTCGAGTAGTCCGAGCCGCCAGGCGAGGACGTATCGAGACGCCGCAACCCGACCGTCGGCCGTCCCCACCACCTCCGGAGAGGTCGCTACGTCTCGACATGACCTCGCGCCAGAGCGCTCGGTCTCCTCGACGACCGAGGACAGGGTCGTATTGTTCACGCTCGTGACCGCGACCGAGGACGAGCAGACCGCCGAGCGGTGGTCGGGGTTGTCGCGGACGGCGGTGGGGCGGCCGGTGCCGTCGGCGGTCGAACGGGCACGGGGGGTGCTGGCGGGGTTGCGGCCCACCGAGCGGGTGACGGGCTGGCTGGCGCCACTGGCGGTGACGCTGCTGGCCTTCGCGCTGCGGATGTATCACCTCGGCACGCCGAAGCGGTTCGCGTTCGACGAGACCTACTACGCCAAGGACGCGTGGTCGCTGCTCAACAACGGGTACGCGCAGACCTACCTGACCGACGTCGACGGCAACACCGAGAACAAGATCGACGACGACATCCTCGCCGGGCACGTCACCGACGTGTGGACCGGTGACCCGTCGATGGCGGTGCACCCCGAGGTCGGCAAGTGGCTGATCGCCTTGGGCGAGAAGGCGTTCGGCATGGACCCCTTCGGGTGGCGGATCGCCTCGGCCGTCGTGGGCGCGCTGATGGTGCTGGTCATGTGCCGGTTGCTGCGCCGGATGACCGGGTCGACGATGCTCGGCTGCATCGGCGGGCTGCTGCTGATGTTCGACGGGCTGCACTTCGTGCTCTCCCGGCTCGCGCTGCTCGACATCTTCGTCGCGTTCTTCATCCTCTGTGGGATCCACTGCGCGATTGCCGACCGCGACCACTTCCGGCGGCGGCTCGCCGCCCGGGTCTCGACAAGCTCGACCACCGCTTTCGGCTCGACCACCGAGAGCGGCTCGACCACCGCAGGCGAGGGGACGTACGACGGCTGGGGGCCGGTGCGCGCCGTACTGCTGCGGCCGTGGCTCGTCGCCGGCGGCGTCTGCTTCGGTCTCGCAGCCGGCACCAAGTGGGTGGCGGTCTACCCGCTCGCAGCGTTCGGGCTGCTGGTGTGGTTCTGGTCGGCGGGGGCGCGGCGCAGCTTCGGCGTCCGGTGGGCGGTCGCGAGGTCGGCGCTGGTCGACGGCGTGCCCGCGTTCCTCTCCCTGGTCGTCGTCGCGCTGGTCACCTACATCGCCACCTGGGGCGGCTGGCTGGCCAACGCCGGCGAGTACGAGGAGCACCTGAGCGCGACGCAGTACCGCCAGTACACCGGCCACGGGCACTGCGCGGAGGACGACGACTCCTACATCGCCACCGACCTCGACAAGAGCAAGCACTGGCCGACGGCCGACGAGGAGGACGCCAGCGGCGTCGGTGAGGCCTGGCAGTCGCTCCGGTCGCTCTGGTACTACCACCAGGACGTCTACACCTTCCACACGCACTTCCTGAACTGCTCGAAGCACACCTATGCCTCAAAGCCGTCGAGCTGGCTGCTCATCAACCGCCCGGTCGGCGTCGCCGTCACCAACGACATCCAGCCGGCGGACCGGGTGCTGACGGAGGACCAGCAGGACCTGCCGCGGGACGAGGACTGCGACGCGCCCGAGGGCAGCGACTGCATCCGCCAGGTGCTGCTGATCGGCACACCGATGATCTGGTGGGGCGGCTGCATCGCGCTGCTGTTCTCGCTGGTGATGTGGATCGGCGCCCGGGACTGGAGGTACGGCGTCGCTGTGGTCGGCACGCTGTCGACCTGGCTGCCCTGGATGCAGTACGACGACCGCCCGATCTTCTACTTCTACGCGATCGCGATCCTGCCGTTCATCGTGATCGCCCTGACGCTCTCGATCGGCACGTTGATCGGGCCCTCCCGGCTGCCGTCGACCCGGCGCACGATCGGGGTCGTGGTCAGCGGCGCGTTCGTCGTGCTCGTGCTGGTGAACTACGCGTGGTTCTGGCCGATCTGGACCAACGGATTGTTGACGAGCAGCGAGTGGCTCGACCGGATCTGGTTCTCGAGGTGGGTGTGATGCGACGACTGACGGGACGGACCCTGACCAGGGTGACCGCGACGGCCGGCGCGCTCTGCCTGGCGCTGGCGCTCACCGGGTGCGGCGACGACGGCGGCGGTGGCGACGGCGGCAGCGGGGACGCCGGCTCCGGCGGGTCCGCCGACGGCTCCACCAGCCCCATCGCCGAGGACCCGTCGGAGACCGAGCTGTCGGTGGTCGACGACGAGGCCTGGTGCCGCGGCTGGCTGGAGCTGGTGCGGGTGCAGAGCCAGTGGGCCGCCGACCCCGTGCAGCCCGCTGCGGACGCCGTGATCTCGGTCGTCGGCAGCCTGCAGGCGCTAGGGGTCCCGGAGAGCCTCGACCCGGCGGGCTACACCGAGCTGACCGCGGTGCTCGACGACGTGCGGGCCAGTGTCGACCCGTCGTTCACGCCGACGGTCGCGCCGTCAGAACCTGCCGACGTCGGCAGCGGGCACGACCACGAGCACGCCGACGAGGGGCAGGCCGAGGAGGAGCACAGCGAGGCCCCGTTCGGGACCTGGCTCGCCGACCACTGCGCCCCGTGACCTCAGCCTCCGGCGGCCACCGCGGACACCGCAGACACCGCGGACACCGCGGACACGCCGTCGCCTGCGGCGTCAGTGGTTGCGCAGGGCGTCGATGAGCTCGGCCTTGTTCATGCTCGAGCGGCCGTCGATGCCGATCTCGGCCGCGCGCTCGCGGAGGTCGTCGACGGTCCAGTCGTCGTAGGAGCCGGCCTTGCCGCCCTTGCGGCCCGGGTCGTCCCCTGCGGCCTGCGCATTGGCGATCCGGGCCGCCTTCTCCTTGCTCGCGCCGTCGCGGCGCAGGGCCTCGTAGGTCTCGTCGTCCTTCACGCTGGGACCGGGTGTCTTCCGACCGGGCATGGGATGGCCTCCTGTACTCGCGGGCGTTCTCGCAGACGCCGAGGGGCAGTACCCACGGTGCCGCGCCGCACCCCGCTCAGCGCCGGGCGAAGAACGGGGTGGCGAACCACACCGCGGCGAAGGTCGCCAGGACGAGGGCCGAGGCGATGATGCCGGCGGTGGTGCTGACCACGACGTCGAAGACCAGCAGCACGACGCCCGAGGACACGATGCCGAGCAGGATCAGCCCGATCCGGGCGCACGTGTTGGCGGCGACGACCAGCCAGTCCTTCTCGCGCTGCCGAAAGAGCACCCGGTGGAACGCCACCGGGGCCACGATCATGCAGGTGGTCACCGTCGCGCCGATGAGCACGGTGAGGTAGATCCGCACCTGGTGGTCCTCGAGCTCGGTGAACCGGTCGGTGAACGGGACCGTGAGCAGGAAGCCGGTGAGGATCTGGACGCCGGTCTGGGTGACCCGGAGCTCCTGGAGCAGCTCGTTCCAGTTGCGGGTCAGCCGCTCGTGCGAGGACTCGTCCTCGTCCCGCGGAGATTCTGTGGCTGCCGCGTTCCGGCGTACGTACGCAGCAGCCACAGAACCTCGGTCCGGGGTCTCGCCCGGACGCGGTGCGTCCGGTGAGCTCATGTCACACAGGTACCCGACACGCCCGGGATCCATTCACGGGAATTCGTCGGCCGTCAACGGGTGGTCGACCCCGAATGCGGGGTCATGGCCCGGGTACCGCGACGGGCGAACGACGAAGAACCGGTGGGGGTCGTGGATGTGTTGAGCCCTACGCAACCCTCCCAGGGCACGGCTCCCACCACCCTCGGACGACGTGCTCCCGATCGTCCGACGAGGGACAGGCCGCCGGCCGGCCGCTCTGGCCGACGGGATCCTTCTCGGGTCTCAGTCGTCGTTGGTGCCGGAGGGGCCGGTCGGCCGGCCGTCCGTGATGTCGTGGATCAGGGTGTCGAGCAGGGTCCGCAGGCCGGGGTGGCTGATCTGGCCGGCGCGAGCGACCTCGATCAGGCGTTCGGCGATCTCACGGACCTTGACGTTGCGGTTGCGCGACCACCACTTCAGCATCGCGAAGGCGGCGTCCGGGTCGAGCCCGTAGCCGAGCATGAGGATGCCCTTGGCCTGCTCGATGGTGTCGCGCGCGCGAGCAGCCGCGGCGACGGCCGCATCGGCAGCGGCGGCCGTCTCCGCGGCGAACTCGGGCGTCAGGTCGAGGTAGTACCCGACCAGCTTGTCGGCGTGACCGTCGGAGCCACGGTCCCCTTCGCCGACCACCACCACGCGACGCTCGGTGCCCTTCGCGCGGATCCGGTAGTAGATGTTGAACGGCTCGCCGGTCTCCATGGCGTGCCGGAACGTCCGCAGGACCCGGTCGCGATCACCCTCGTGCTTGTGCTGGTGAAAGAGGGCGGTGGTGGGGACGACTTCGCCCGGCTGGTAGCCGTGCATCACGTAGACGTCGTCGTCCCACTCCCACACGTCGTTGCGGACGTCGTACACGAACCGACCGGTCTGCCGACCGGCTCTCGGGTCCGTCCTCTCGTCCACGCTCACAGGCACGAAGTTTAACTGTGCCCGGACCGAGCGGGAACGTCGGGAGTCGCCGTCAGGCGGCCTTGGCAGGCTGCCCTCGCCGACCCGTGATCGACTTGCGGAGGTCCGTGAGGATGCGCTGGAGCAGACGCGAGACCTGCACCTGCGTCACGCCGAGCTCGTCGGCGATCTGCTGCTGGGTCTTCTGCTCGTAGAACCGCATCTCGAGGATCCGCCGGTCGCGCACCTTGAGCCTCCGGCAAGCCGGGGCGAGCACCGCCACGGCCTCGGCCTGCCGGAACCCGAGCTCCTCGGTCGGCAGCCGCTCGATCCACGCGAACCCGTCGTCTCCCGGCGGGCCGTCGTTGAGCGAGTCCGGCGAGGCACAGGTCTTCGACTCGTGCGCCTCGATGACGTCGTCGGTGGTGCACCCGACCGCCTCCGCGACCTCGCTCGGCAGGGGCGTGCGCCCCAGCCGCTGGGTCAGCTCGGCCTCCGCCTCGGCGAGACGGGGGCGAAGCTCCTGGATCCGGCGCGGCGGACGAACCGTCCACGTCGAGTCGCGGAAGTACCGCTTCAGCTCCCCGAGGATGCTGGGCACGGCGAACACGAGGAGGTCGTCCCCTCGTGCGGGGTCGTAGGCGCGGACCGCCTTGGTGAGGGCCAGGCAGGCGACCTGCTCCAGCTCCTCGATCGGTTGACCACGGTTGCGGTAGCGCGCCGCGAGCGCACGTGCGACCGGGATGTTGATGACGATCACTTCGTCGAGGATCGTCAGCCGCTCCTCGCCCTCGCACTCAGCGGCCCGAGCGATGAGCTCGGCAGTGCGCTGCTTGCGATCGTCGGGAGCGAGCTCCCCAGGGTCTGCGGGCTGGAACGAGCGATGGACAGGTGGGGCAAACGTTGCTGACACGTCTCTGACTCCGAGGTCGAGAACTGTCGTGGCGGTTGGCTGGGCCACGCAAGCGTTCAGGGGTCGATTACCCCGCCCTTCCGAGCGCCAAACCAAACCTGCAAATGTTTTTTCCGACCTATCCCGCGTCGGTGTGCTGCCCCAGCAGCGCCGGCCTGGTGGCCGGGTCGTTCCAGGAGATCGTGCCGGTGACCCGGACCTCGCTCACGACGGACGCCATCGGCAGGTCGAAGGCCACGGACGCGCCCGTGGTGGCGACCCAGGCGCCCGTGATGGCCTCGTCGTCGAGGTAGTACGTCGACTCGCCGCCCTGGGCCTCGGGGCTGAGGTGGAAGTCGTCGACCTCCCACCACGCGACCTCGTCGGAGTGGGCGCGCTGCCGCAGCTCGTCGAGCGGGTAGAAGCCCGGGCCGACGTGGCTGGGGATCGCGATCGAGAACGACGTCAGCTGGGTGGAGCCGAGCGGGACGGGCTCGAGGGACTCGAGGCGGGCGATCACCCAGGCGAGCGGCTCCGGCTCACCGTCGACGGCCCCGAAGATGGTGGGCCGCTCCTCGATGACGTCGCACGGGAGGTCGACGGTGACGGTGGCCTCCACGTCGCCGCAGACGGTGATGCTGAGGGTCGCCGTGGCCAGCTCCTCGAGCCGCTCGCGCCGCTCCTCCTCGCCCTCGGCGGGGAAGGACGGCGCGTTCTCGAGGAGACCTGACCACTCGTCGAGGAGCTCGCCGCCCTCGACCGGGACCAGGGCAGGCGTGACGGTCGCTGCCGCGGTGATCTGGTTCCAGCTCAACTTGTGCCCCTTTTGGCTCATCGCCCGAGTGCAGTCGGAGTGCCGACATCGCAGATTAGGACAGACGGATGTGCCTGGTGAGGTTATTGAGGTTTCGGCGAAATCGTGTCGATCTCACTTCTGACAAGCGTAGACGCCGGTTCACCCTGAGCAACAGACCCAGGGCGGACCGGCGTCCTACGGTTGGTCAGGCGTCGAAGCGGTCGGCCTCCATCACCTTCGACCAGGCGGCGACGAAGTCGGCGACGAACTTCTCGCGGGCGTCGTCGCTGGCGTAGACCTCGGCCAGCGCGCGCAGCTGCGAGTTCGAGCCGAAGACCAGGTCGACCGCCGTACCGGTGCGGACGACCTCACCCGACGCCCGGTCGCGGGCCTCGTAGACGCCCTCGGTCGACTCCGACGGCTTCCACTCCACACCCATGTCGAGCAGGGTGGAGAAGAAGTCGGTGGAGAGGGTGCCGGGACGCTCGGTGAACACGCCGTGCGCGGCGCCGTCGTAGTTGGTGCCGAGCACCCGCATGCCGCCGACCAGCGCGGTCATCTCCGGGGCGGAGAGGCCGAGCATGTAGGCCCGGTCGATCAGCAGCTTCTCCGGGGCGACCTTGTCACCGGGGCGGACGTAGTTGCGGAACCCGTCGGCCCGCGGCTCGAGCACCGAGAACGACTCGACGTCGGTCTGCTCCTCGGTCGCGTCCGTGCGACCGGGGCGGAACGGCACCGTGATGTCGACGCCGCCGTCCTTGGCGGCCTTCTCCACGGCTGCGGCGCCGCCCAGGACGATCAGGTCGGCGAACGAGATCTTCGCGTCGCCGGCCGCGTTGAACTCCTGCTGCACCTGCTCCAGCTTCTCGAGCACGGTGGCCAGCTGGGCCGGGTTGTTGACGTCCCAGTCCTTCTGCGGGGCGAGCCGGATGCGGGCGCCGTTCGCGCCGCCGCGCTTGTCGGTCTTGCGGAAGCTCGCCGCCGAGGCCCAGGCGGTCGAGACCAGCTGGGAGACGGTCAGGCCGGTCTCGAGGATCTTGGCCTTGAGAGTGGCGACGTCGGCGTCGGAGACCAGCTCGTGGTCGACGGCCGGCACCGGGTCCTGCCAGATCTGCGGCTCGGCGACCCAGGGGCCGAGGTAGCGCTCGACCGGGCCCATGTCGCGGTGGAGCAGCTTGTACCAGGCCTTGGCGAACGCCAGCCGGAACTCCTCGGGGTTCTCCAGGAAGCGCCGCGAGATCTGCTCGTACGTCGGGTCGAACCGCAGGGCGAGGTCGCTGGTCAGCATCGTGGGCAGCCGCTTCGGCGAGTCCGCGGCGGGGCCGGGGATGATCGCCTCGGCGTCCTTCGCGACCCACTGGTGCGCACCGGCCGGGCTCTTGGTGAGCTCCCACTCGTAGCCGAACAGGATCTCGAAGAACCGGTTGCTCCACTGCGTCGGCTTGTCGGTCCAGGTGACCTCGAGCCCGGAGGTGATCGCGTCGGCGCCCTTGCCGCTGCCGTGCGCGCTCTTCCAGCCCAGGCCCTGCTGCTCGATCGGGGCGCCCTCGGGCTCCGGGCCGACCAGGTCGGCGTCGCCGGCGCCGTGGGTCTTGCCGAAGGTGTGACCACCGGCGATGAGGGCGACGGTCTCCTCGTCGTTCATCGCCATCCGGCGGAACGTCTCACGGATGTCGCGGGCCGAGGCAAGCGGGTCGGGGTTGCCGTTGGGACCCTCGGGGTTGACGTAGATGAGGCCCATCTGCACCGCACCGAGCGGCTCGGAGAGGTCGCGCTCGCCGCTGTAGCGCTCGTCGCCCAGCCAGGTGTCCTCGGGACCCCAGAAGATCTCCTCGGGCTCCCAGACGTCCTCGCGACCGAAGCCGAAACCGAAGGTCTCGAAACCCATGTCCTCGAGCGCGACGTTGCCGGCGAGGACCAGCAGGTCGGCCCACGAGATCTTCTGGCCGTACTTCTTCTTCACCGGCCACAGCAGGCGCCGGGCCTTGTCGAGGTTGCCGTTGTCCGGCCAGCTGTTGAGCGGCGCGAACCGCTGGTCGCCCGAGCCGGCGCCGCCGCGGCCGTCGTAGATCCGGTAGGTGCCGGCGGCGTGCCAGCTGAGCCGGATCATCAGGCCGCCGTAGTGGCCGAAGTCCGCCGGCCACCAGTCCTGGGAGTCGCGGAGGACGGCGGCGACGTCGGACTTGAGCGCCTCGACGTCGAGCTTGGCGAACTCCGCGGCGTAGTCGAACCCGCCACCGAGCGGGTTGGAGGCGTCACCGTGCTGGTGGAGGACGGTCAGGTCGACCTGGTCCGGCCACCAGTCCTTGTTGGTCCGCGGTGCGTGCGCCTTGGGCGTGGGCGAGTCCAGCGCCGGGTTCTCGCTCTCGCTCCCGCCGCTGGTCACGCCGGCGTGGTCGACCGGGCAGCCGCTGTCGGCCTTCCGATCAGTTCCCTGCGGGCTCCCGTCGGTGGGACGGGGGGTGTCGTCGGTCATGTGCTTCCTTCCGAGGTGGCGAGAGTTACGAACGGGCAGAGCAGTCGGGGCAGGTGCCCCAGTAGATGACCTCGGCCTCGTCGATGACGAAGCCGTGGTCGTCGGCCGCGGTCAGGCACGGCATCTCCCCGACGGCGCAGTCGACGTCGGAGATCGCGCCGCAGGAGCGGCACACGAGATGGTGGTGGTTGTCGCCGACCCGCGCCTCGTAGCGCGAGACCGACCCCGACGGCTGGATGCGCCGGATCAGTCCCGCCGACGTGAGCGCGCGCAGGACGTCGTACACCGCCTGGTGCGAGACGTCGCCACCGATGTCGTCAGCGCGGACCGCGCTGATGATCGCATCGGTGTCGGCGTGGGGAAGGGCGTGCACGGCCCCGAGCACGGCGACCCGCGGCCGGGTCA
The DNA here is from genome assembly GCF_003160695.1 of Nocardioides silvaticus. GTDB lineage: Bacteria > Actinomycetota > Actinomycetes > Propionibacteriales > Nocardioidaceae > Nocardioides > Nocardioides silvaticus. The sequence continues at coordinate 41,858 of NZ_QGDD01000010.1, read as the reverse complement.
CGCGCAGGTCGGCACCCCGGAGCATCTGCTCGTAGTCGGGCGCCGTCGTCATGCGTCCTTCCTACCGCCTTTTCTTGAATGGTTCAAGACTGGCGCGCCGAGCGGTTTCGACCGACCTAGTCCGTGGTCTGCCCCGGACAGTCGAGCCGGTGCTCCCAGTCGTCGGCGTGGCGGTCGGCGAAGGCGGCGGCGCGGGCGCGGCCGAGGTTCCACTCCAGCCAGTCGTCCTCGTGGCGGCCGGCGAGGTCGATGGCGCAGCGCTCGAGGTCGGCGGGGAGGTCGCGGAGGACGGGGAGGGCGTCGTCGGAGAGGCCGGCGAGGTAGGTCCAGTCGACCTCGCCGGTGGCGTCGTACCGGTCGAGGTTCTGCTTTGCGATCCACGCGTCGGGGTTGAGGGCGGCGAGGCCGAGCAGGAGGGTGACGCCGGTGAGCAGGCCGAAGCGGGGCAGCCAGGCGGCGCGGAGGGCGAGGCCGCCGGCCATCGTCGCGAGGACGAGCAGGCCGAGCCAGGCCTCGAAGACGTCGACCAGCAGCCGCAGCCGGGTGAAGCCGTAGGCGTCCTGGTAGACGTCCATCCGGTAGAGGGCGGACGCGACGACGACGAGGGTCGCGGCGCAGAGCACGCCGAGCGAGCCCCGGATCCAGGCGCGGTCGGCAGGGGTCTCGCGCGGGGCCTTGCGGGTCGCCGCCCACACCACGAGCAGGGTGAGCGCGGTGGCGACGGTGAGCTGACCGAAGCCCTGGTGGACGTACTCGGCGTAGGTGAGACCGGTGGTGCGCTCGAGGTAGCCGTGGCCGCCGAAGATCACCGCGGCCTGCGCCACCAGGAACAGCACGAAGACGGCATCGACGACCAGCACCGGCGCGAGCCACTCGAACCGGTGGGCGACCGGGCGCCGCTCGCCCGGCGCGGCGCCGGCGGCGGGCGGGTTGAGGGCGAGGTAGCAGCCGGCGAGCACCACGCCGCCGACGAAGAACGCGACGAACGGCCGCAGGACCAGGGCCTCCGCGTCGAGGTCGGGTACGACGGCGCCGACCCACTCGGCGAACAGCGCGTCCGCCGAGGCGAAGAGCAGCGCGAACACGAGCAGCCCGAGCAGCGAGAACACCACGGTCCGGGCGAGCGCGGCTCCGTTGCCGAGGCCGGTCACCAGCCGCAGCGTGCGGCCCAGCCACGGCAGGCCACGCAGGCCGGACAACGGCCACGCCACCACCGACAACAGGAACGTCGGCACCGTCCGGCCGCCCACCAGTCCGACCGCGCACAGCGCGCCCCCTGCCAGCAGGCACAGCACGGCGATCCACTCGGCGTCGCGGACGACCACGACCGTCGCCAGCAGCAGGCACAGCGCCGCGCAGGCGAGGGTGAACGGGTCGCGGCGGTTGCGGCTCGACAGCAGGAGCGCCGCACCGGCCGCCACCAGCACGACGAACCAGCCGAGCCCCGGGTCGCGGTAGGGCAGCACGATCCCGGCCAGCACCCCGACGCCGAGGGCGCCGAGCAGCACGCGGAGGTTGCCGGGCAGCGCGCGCTCCGGCCAGAAGTCGCCGAAGACCGAGTCGGTCAGGGCCGGCGTTGCCGGAGCGGGGACAGGCGGCAGCGCCGGCACAGGCGGGGGCGGCTGAGGCGGCTGAGTCGGTACGACGACGCGGGGCGCGGCGGGCTCGGGCACGGGGACCTCCTCGGGCGCGGTGCGGGACGGGGACGGCACGAGCGGGAGGTCGGCGTGCACCCGGGCGCCGAGCCGCCCGGGCTCGGGGTCGACGAAGCGGATGGTGCCGCCGTGCAGGTCGGTGACCCACCGCGCGATCGCCAGGCCGAGCCCGGTGCCGCCACCTCCGGCCTGGCCCGTGTCGCTGAGGGTGCCGAACCGCTCGAACGCCCGGTCCCGGTCCTCGGGCGCCACGCCCGGTCCCTCGTCGGCGACCTCGAGCAGCCAGCGGTCGCCGGTCGCGCGGGCACGGACGGCGACGACGCCCCCGCGGGGACTGTGCCGCGACGCGTTGTCGAGCAGGTTGGCGACCAGCTGGTGCAGCCGGGCGGGGTCGCCCTCGACCGACAGCGAGGACGGGTCGACGCGCACGTCGTACGTCACGTCGCGGCCGGCGACCCGTGCCTCGGCCGCGGCGTCCTCGAGCAGGCGTCGTACGTCGACCGGCTGCTGCACCAGCGGCGCCTTGCCGGCGTCGACCCGGGAGAGGTCGAGCAGGTCGCCGACGAGGCCGGCCATCCGCTCTCCCTGCGCCAGCGCGGCGCGCAGCGTCGCGGGGTCGGGCTGCGCGACGCCGTCGGCGAGGTTCTCGAGGACGGCGTTGAGCGCGGCCAGCGGCGTGCGCAGCTCGTGGCTCACGTTGGCGACGAGCTCGCGGCGCTGGCGGTCGACCGCGGCGAGCTCCTCGGCCATCCGGTTGAACGCGTCAGCGAGCGCGCCGACCTCGTCGCGGGAGGTCGCGGTCACCCGGACGGCGTGGTCGCCGGCGGCCATCCGCCGGGCTGCGGCCGTCATCTCCCGCAGCGGCGAGGTCATCCCGACGGCGAGCAGCTGGGTCACCGCGAGCGCGAGCGCGACGGTGACCGGGATGCTCAGCCAGACCGGTACTCCCCCGGCCTCGCCGATCGTCGCGACCACGACCGCGACGACCACGCTGGCGGCGACGAGCAGACCGAGCTTGACCTTGACCGAGCGGACCTGGTCGAGGGCGCGGACGGTCACGGCGCACCGCCGGGCTCCAGCGCGTAGCCGACGCCGTGCACGGTGCGGACCCGGCCGGCGCCGATCTTGGCGCGCAGCGCCTTGACGTGGCTGTCGACGGTGCGGGTGCCGGACGCGCCCGGCCAGCCCCAGACCTCGGCGAGCAGCCGCTCGCGCGAGAGTACGACGCCCGGCTCGCCCGCCAGGCACAGCAGCAGGTCGAACTCGGTCGGCGTCAGGTGCACCTCCTCGCCGTCGGCCCACACCCGGCGGGCGCCCGCGTCGACGCGCAGGCCACCGAGGTCGGCCACGCCGCCGGCCGCGCCTCCGGCCAGCTCGGCAGCGCGGTCGACGCGCCGCAGCAGTGCGGCCACCCGGGCCACCACCTCCCGCATGCGGAACGGCTTGGTGACGTAGTCGTCGGCGCCCACGCCGAGCCCCACCAGCACGTCGGTCTCGTCGTCCCGGGCGGTGAGCATCAGCACCGGCACCGGCCGCACCGCCTGGATCCGCCGGCACACCTCGTAGCCGTCGAACCCGGGCAGCATCACGTCGAGCACGACCAGGTCCGGCTCCCGGTCGGCGAACGCCTCGACCGCCGCCGGTCCGTCGTAGGCCTGCGCGACGTCGTACCCCTCCGCCGTCAGCCGGTCCGTCAGCGCGCCGTTGATGACGGGCTCGTCCTCGACGACGAGGATCCGGCGGGCACTGGTCACGCTCCGAGCGTAGGAGCCGCGGCGGGCGGGACCCCGGGACGACTCGTGAAGATCCTGTGCAGGTTGCCGGTCGCCCCGGTCGCCCCGGTCGCTCAGACCATCGGCCGGCCGAGCCGCCTGCGGACCTCGAGGTTCCACGCCATCGCGTTCATCGGGAACGCTCGGACGACGTGCGGTGCGCGGCGGGTGACCCGCCCGAGGCCACGGAGGATCCGGTCGTGCCGCCGCTGGTCGGCGTCGCTCCACGACAGCCCGAGCTGGTCACGGATCGACTGCGGCAGGAAGCCGTTGTTGAACCAGAGGTTGGCCGGGCCGGCGAGCCGCGCGACCGGCTTCGGCATGATCTCGACCTTCATCAGGCTGACGAGGTAGCTGCCGACCCGGTCGTCGATGTGGCACCGCGCGAGCCCCTCTTCCCAGTAGCGCCAGAAGTCCGCCGGCGTCTGGTGCCAGTCGTCGGGGTGGACCTGGAGGGTGGTGCCGATCCGGGCGCCCGCCCGGAGGACGACGGCCTCCTCGTGGGGGGTGAGCGGGCCGTGCATCCGGGTGAAGATGTCGATCGTGCCGTAGTAGATGCAGCTGGCGACCCAGAGCTGGAGGTCGCGGTTGAAGGCGTTGTACTTCACCGGGCTGTCGGGGGTCGAGCGGACCTGGCGGTGCTGGCCGTCGATGGCCTTGCGGAACGCGGTGCGCTGCTCGTCGCTGCCGAGCAGGGCGATGGAGAGGTAGCCGATCGTCGTCCGGAACCGCTTGAAGGGGTGCTGGGTGACCTTGCCGCTGTCGACCTTGCTCTCCACCACGCCGTAGCCGACCTCGGGCCAGGCCAGCTGGAGGACGACGTTGGACGGGCCGGCCAGGAATACGGAGATGCCGTCGACCTTGCGCCGGAGCAGCGCGATCTCCTCGGCACGCACTGCTGCGGCGTCGGCGTGGATCTCCGGCGCGGCCTCCTCGCCGGCGGTCGGGTCGGCGACCAGGTCGGGGTGCGGGTGCTCGATGCTCATCGGGTCCTCCTGGTCTCCTTGGTGATGCCGAGGGCGGGCACGATGTGGGCCCGGAACAGGGCGCGCGACTTCTCGTCGTCGTCGAGGGGCAGCACGGTCTCGGGGGTGAGGGCGAGGCTGAGCGACAGCCGGGCGAGCACCTCGGCCACCGGCTCGGCGTCGAAGTCGGCCAGCAGCCCTTCGTCCTGGAGCCGGCGCAGCACGCCGGTGACGTAGTCACGGCCGAGCGCGAGGACCGGGCCGGCCTGGGTGGTCATCAGCGGCAGGATCAGCTCGGGCTCGGTCTGCATCAGCCGCGCCAGCAGCCGGTTGCGCCGGATCGCGTCGACGACGGCGAAGGCGAGCGTGACTACCTGGTCCTCGGCATCGCCCCCGGCGCGTCGTACCTCCTCGAGCGTGTCGTCCATGTCGGCGAGGAACCGGCGCGCCTCGCGCAGCCAGACCGCCTCGACGAGGCCGCTCTTGCCGGCGAACTTGCGGTACAGCGTGGCTGGGGAGATCCGCGCCCGGCGGGCGACGTCGCCCATGCTGGTGCGCCGGACACCGACGTCGAGGAACGCCGCGATCGCGCCGTCGAGGATGGCGCCCCGGCTGGCGTCGCGGCCGTCGTCGTCGGGCTGGCCGCCGACCACGAGCAGGCCGCGCTTCACCACGCGCGCCATCCTGAGGTCATGAGAGAATTAAGCACTCATTCTCTCATCCTGTCAACGGACGCGTGGTAACCCGTCAGCCGTCGAAGCCGACGTGCACGTGGTCGCTGTGGGTGAGGTCGGCGAAGTACTGGCTGCCGCCCCCGTCGAGGTCCTCGGGCCCACCGACCTGGTCGGCGCCGGTGTCGGTCGCGAGCCGCATGACGTCCCGCACCGCCGCCCGGTTGCGGGGATCGACCACCAGCCGGCCGTCGATGCTCCCGATGTCGTAGGCGAACCCGTCGGGGTGCCGGCTGCGGCGGTCGGTGCCGAAGACCAGCTCGGGATGGGCGGAGACCAGGACGCTGATCGTGATCTCGTGCTGCTCGGCCACCGCGAGCATCGAGCGCAGCACCTCCTCGGCGATCCGTCCCGACGCGACGTCGGCACGGCCGGCCCACGGCAGCCTGATCCGGTCGCTGTCGAGCACCCGGCGGATCAGCCGCGAGGGGTCGGCGAGCGGCGGGACCGGCTCCGCCGGCGTGACCGAGTCGACCTGCCAGCCGGGTCCCTGCCGACTGATCCGGACGTCGTACGTCGTGCCGCCGCGCTTCTCGAAGTCGGCCTCGACCAGGATGCTCGCGCTCGGCGGCAGGTAGCCGAAGTACTGGGTGTAGGTCACCTGTCGAACCCAGCGCAGCTCCTCGACCGCCCGGGCGGCGGTGCGCTTCGCAGCGGCGTCGACCTCCGCCGGGTCGGGCCGGTAGCGGGTGGACTGCGGCGTCGCGGGCGGGGACGACGTGGCCTCGCTCCCGGACGGGGAGACCGAGGAGGGAGCGGACGACCCGCTCGCGCTGGGCGACGTCGGCTCGCCCGAGTCGCCTGGGTCCTCCGGGTCGGACGCGCAACCCGCCAGCCACGCGAGCACCAGGACGAGGGCGAGGACGAGGGCGAGGAGAGGTCGCCCGGTGCGCATGCCGTGCATCGTGCCACGCGGACGGTCGCCGCCAGGCCTAGAACGTGTTCTACTCTGCACCCGAGGAGGCGCCATGCCCGTCGACATCGACCTGACCTACCACGGCGACCCGGCCGGGATCGCCGACGTCGCCCGCACCGTCGAGGAGCGCTCGCCACGCTCCGCGCTCTACGTGCCGGAGGGGGCCCACGACGCGTTCGTCTACATGGCGCTCGCGGCCGACGGCACCGAGCGGATCCGGCTCGGGACGTCGATCGCGCTCGCGTTCGCGCGGTCTCCGATGGCGATGGCCTACCCGGCCTACGACCTCCAGCGGCTGTCGGGCGGTCGCTTCGTCCTGGGTCTGGGGTCGCAGATCAAGCCGCACATCGAGCGGCGGTTCTCGATGCCGTGGTCGCGCCCGGCCGCACGGATGCGGGAGTACGTCGCCGCGCTCCGCGCGATCTGGCACACCTGGCAGACCGGGGAGAAACTCGACTTCCAGGGCGACTTCTACACGCACACGCTGATGCCCCCGCTCTTCAACCCCGGCCCGCTCCCGACGCCGTCGCCGGAGATCTGGCTGGCCGGCGTCGGCCCGCGGATGATCGAGGCGGCCGGCGCCGTCGCCGACGGGTTCATGTGCCACCCGCTCCTGTCGCGGAGCTACCTGGAGGAGGTCATCGCGCCGCAGCTCGCCGCCGGCCGCGCGACCGCCGAGACCGACCGCGTCTTCACCGTCACCGCGATGGCGATGGTCGCGACCGGCCGCACCGAGGAGGGGCTGGCCGCCGGGATCGCCGGCACCAAGCGCCAGATCGGCTTCTACGCCTCCACCCCCGCCTACAGGCCGGTCCTCGACCACCACGGCTGGGGTGACCTGCACGCCGAGGCGCACGCGTTCACCAAGACCGACCGCTGGGCCGAGCTGGGCGACCTCGTCGACGACGAGGTGCTCCACACGCTCGCGATCGTCGGCGAGATGGACCGGGTCGGCGCCGCCGTGCGCGAGCGCTTCGAGGGCCTGGCCTCCCGCGCCATCCTGTCGATCCCCTACCAGACCGACGCCACGTTCGGCCTCGACATCGCCACGCCTTAGGTCGTCGAGGATTAGAGCGAGACCTCCGATCGTCGAGGAGGAAAGCGATCCCCCCGGTCGTCGAGGAGGAGAGCGAGCCCTCCGGTCGTCGAGGAGGAGAGCGAGCCCGCCGGTCGTCGAGTAGGAGCGAGCGCAGCGAGCGACGTATCGAGACGCCTGACGCGTACCCACGACCCCGACGTAGGCGCCCGGGTGCAGGCGTCTCGATACGCCCTCGCGCTAGCGCGCTCGGGCTACCGCCGGTCGTCGAGTAGGAGCGAGCGCAGCGAGCGACGTATCGAGACGCCTGACGCGTACCCACGACCCCGACGTAGGCGCCCGGGTGCAGGCGTCTCGATACGCCCTCGCGCTAGCGCGCTCGGGCTACTCGACGACCGGAGGCGGCTCGGGCTACTCGAAGACCGGAGAAGAGCGAGCCCTCCGGTCGTCGAGTAGGAGCGAGCGCAGCGAGCGACGTATCGAGACGCCTGACGCGTACCCACGACCCCGACGTAGGCGCCCGGGTGCAGGCGTCTCGATACGCCCTCGCGCTAGCGCGCTCGGCTACTCGACGACCGGAGACGACCGAGCCCTCCGGTCGTCGAGGAGGAGAGCGAGCGCAGCGAACGACGTACCGAGACGCCTGACGCCTGCCTGCGCCCCCGACGTAGGCGCCCGGGTGCAGGCGTCTCGATACGCCCTCGCGCTAGCGCGCTCGGGCTACTCGACGACCGGAGACGACCGAGCCCTCCGGTCGTCGAGGAGGAGAGCGAGCCCTCCGGTCGTCGAGTAGGAGCGAGCGCAGCGAGCGACGTATCGAGACGCCTGACGCGTACCCACGACCCCGACGTAGGCGCCCGGGTGCAGGCGTCTCGATACGCCCTCGCGCTAGCGCGCTCGGGCTACTCGACGACCGAAGGCGGCTCGGGCTACTCGAAGACCGGAGACGAGCGAGCCCTCCGGTCGTCGAGTAGGAGCGAGCGCAGCGAGCGACGTATCGAGACGCCTGACGCGTACCCACGACCCCGACGTAGGCGCCCGGGTGCAGGCGTCTCGATACGCCCTCGCGCTAGCGCGCTCGGGCTACTCGACGACCGAAGGCGGCTCGACGACCGGAGCGGGTCGGGCTACTCGACGACCGAGGCGGGGTCGAGGAACTGCCGCGGGACGTCGACGAGCATGGTGTCGATCTGGTCCTGGGTGGCGCCGTGCTCGAGCAGGTAGGGGAAGACGTCCTCGAACAGGTGGGTGTAGTGCCACTGCGGGAGGAACGCCATCACGTCCGGATCGATCCAGTCGATGTGGCAGGAGGCGTCCTGGGAGAGCACCATCCGGTCGCCGTACCCGCGGCGCAGCATCTCCAGCAGAGTGTCGGCGCGGGCCTCCATCGTGGTGTCGAGGTAGATGCCGAAGCGGTCCATGCCGAGCACGAAGCCGGCGTCCGCCAGCGCGGAGAGGTGGTCGTGGTCGGCTGAGTCGCCGCTGTGGCCGAGCACGACCCGGCCGGGGTCGACGCCCTCCTCGTCGCAGAGCACCCGCTTCACCTCGAGGCCGGACTGCGAGTCGGGGTGGGTGTGCACGGTGATCGGCGTACCGGTCTCGAGGTGCGCCCTGGCGACCGCGCGCATCACCCGCTCGACCCCGGGTGTCATGCCCTGGTGGTCGATGGCGCACTTGAGCATGCCCGCCTTGACGCCGGTGCCGGCGATGCCGTCGCGGATGTCGCCGACGAACAGGTCGACCATCGGGTCGGGCACGTCGACGCCGAGCGCCTCGGTGAGGGCGGGGCCGCGGTAGTTGAAGTACCGCGGGACGTCGTTGTAGGTGTAGACGCCGGTCGCCACGACCAGGTTGATCGGCACCTGCTCCATGATCCGCTGGATCCGCGGGATGTAGCGGCCGAGCCCCACCACGGTCGGGTCGACCATGGTGCGGACGCCGGCGTCGTACGCCTTCTGCAGGCGGGTGACGGCATCGGCGATGCGGGTCTCCTCCTCGCCCCACCCGGCGGGATAGTTGGCCTGGACATCGGGCGTGAGGACGAAGATGTGCTCGTGCATCAGGGTGACGCCGAGGTCGCTCGACTCCACCTGGCCCCGGACGGTCTCGATAGCGGACATGGGGGACACCCAATCACGAACCCTGGCTACTGTTCGGCGCATGCGCGCCACCGCCACCGCCGTCGTCAACGCCTCCCGCGAGCAGGTCTGGGAGCTCCTCGCCGACCACGAGGGCATGTCGTCCTGGGGTCCCGGCATCAAGGTGCGCCTCACGCAGGAGGGCAGCACCGAGCGCAACGGCGTCGGCGCCGTACGACGGATCGACGCGCCCGGTCCCGCGCCGGCGATCGTGGAGGTGGTCGACCGGTTCGAGCCGGGCACGGCGCTCGGCTACAAGGCGACCGGCGGGGTGCCGCTCAAGAACTACCGTGGTGACGTGGAGCTGACGCCGGCCTCCGGCGGCACCCGGATCGCGTGGTCGATCAGCGCCGACCAGCGGCTCCCGCTCGTCGAGAAGGTGGCGATCAAGGCGATCGCGACGTTCCTCCTGAAGGCCCTGGTCCGCCAGGTCCCGCGCTGATCCGGGAGAAACCCGGGGCGATTTCGCCGAAGATTTACCTTCCGCCGGGTTGGGCAGGGACCATGGTGCCCATGCTCCCCGAAGGTCCGAATCGCCCCGCTTCTCGGGCGTCTCGGATCCCCGGGCTCGACACCCTCCGGGCGCTCGCGATCATCGCCGTCGTCGGCTACCACCTCGGTGCTCCGTTGTTCGGTGGCGGGTTCCTGGGCGTCACCCTGTTCTTCGTCGTCTCCGGCTACCTGATCACCCGGCTGCTGCTCACCGAGGTCGAGGAGCGCGGCACGGTCGACCTCATCGGGTTCTGGCGCAGACGGCTCCGCCGGCTGCTCCCGGCCGCCTACACCGTCGTCGTGGTGTGCCTGGTCGCGACGATGCTGTTCGGCCCCGGGCTGCTGACCAAGGTCCGTGGCGACGGGCTCGCGGCACTGTTCTACGCCAGCAACTGGTGGATGATCTTCGACGACGTCTCCTACTTCGACTCCTTCGGGCTGCCCTCCCCGCTCGCGCACCTGTGGACGCTGGCGATCGAGGAGCAGTTCTACGTCGTGTGGCCGCTGGTGCTGCTCGGGCTGTTGACGATCGTGCGCAACCGGACCGCGATCCTCGCGGTCGTCGGCGGAGGCATCGTCCTCTCGGTCGTGCTGATGGCGACCACCTACGCCGCCGTCGATCCGAACCGCGCCTACATGGGCACCGACACCCGGATGGGCGAGCTGCTCATCGGCGCCCTGCTGGCGCTGACCCTCCACCCGGCCGGCGACGGACAGGCCCACCAGCTCGGCCGCGTGACCGCCGTGCTCGAGGCCCGGCGGGCGTGGCCGGCGCTGCTCTGCGCGACCGGCGCCTGGCTGTTGCTCGTCATGTCCCTGCCGGAGACCGCCGCGTTCGCCTACCGCGGCGGCATCCTGCTGGCGGCCCTCGCGTCGGCGGGCATGATCCTGATGCTGCAGGCCAGCCACGTCGCGCGCTGCGCGGCCCGGGTTGACGCCGGCCCCGTCGGCGCGATCGGCCGCCGGTCGTACTCCATCTACCTGTGGCACTACCCCGTGCTCGTCGCGCTCTCCTCGGCACAGGACATCGGCCGGTTCGATCTCGGTCGCAGCCTTGCCGTCGTGCTGCTGACCCTGGCGTGCGCCGAGCTGTCCTACCGCTTCGTCGAGCAGCCCGTACGACGCCGCGGCATCCGCTACGTCGGCCGGCGGCTGCGCACGCGGATCCTCGCGCTGCCGCGGCGGTGGCGCCGCCCGGCGTTCGTGTTCGCGGTATCGCCGGCGCTGCTCGCCTGCCTCGCACTTGCGGGCGTCAACACCCCTCCCCCCGAGGACCACGGTCCCAGCACGGTGGTGACCGGTCCGGCACCGGTCGGCAGCGACACCGGGCCGCCGAAGCCGCGGGCCGCGCACGTGTTCCGCCACCGGGCCGACCGCCCGGTCCGGCCCGATCCGTCGGCCCCCCTCGTCGGTCGGGACACGGTGGCGATCGGCGACTCGATCATGATCGACATCGCGCCCCTGCTCGGCGAGGAGGTGCCGCGGGTGACGATCAACGCCGAGGTGGGCCGTCAGTCGTGGACCGGCCTCGACATCGCGCGGTCCTACAGCCAGTTCAACCGGACGGGCGGCAACTACATCCTCGGCATCGGCACCAACGGGGCGATCAGCACCGAGGACCTGCTGGACTTCTGCGAGGAGCACGAGGACGCGCGGATCTTCCTGATCACCCCGCGCGTCAACCGCTCCTGGGAGAGCACGAGCGTCGACGCGATCGCCACCGCGGCCCGCAAGCACGACAACGTGCGGGTGGTGGACTTCCACACCGCGGCCGCCGGTCACGACGAGTACTTCGCCTCCGACGGTGTGCACCTGACGAGCGAGGGCAACCGGGCGATGGTCGACCTCATCCTGTCGGCGGCGACCGCTACCTGAGCTGCCTGAGCTACCTGAGCTACCTGAGCCGTCGCAGCGGTCGGCTCGAGATGTCGGCCTGGTCGGCGTAGAGCGGGAGCTCCTCGACGGTCCGGGTCAGCTCCTCCGGGCTGCCGAACAGCCGACCGGGGTCGAGGTAGACGTCCTCGGCGAAGTACTCGCTGACGATCGCGCGCACCGGCGGCGAGCCCGGCGTCAGCGTGCGCGCAACGGCGTCGCGGACGTAGCCCTGGCGCAGCGGGTGCAGCCGCGCCGACGAGGGCGCGTGCACGACGTGCCAGCCGTGGAAGAACTCCTCCTCGGTCAGCCGCCCCGGCTTCGGGAACCAGGTGAAGTGGGTCAGCCAGTCCCCCGACGCGACCGGCTGGGGCACCGACTCGGTGACGAGGTAGGCGTCCCCCGGCACCCGTTGTACGACGTCCGGCCAGACGTCGACGGAGTCGACCCACAGCTCGACCAGCCCGCGCAGCGCGGCGCCCCGGCCCATCAACAGCGTCGCCCCGGGCAGGTCGGCCGCGAGCGACACCTGGGCCGACCTCAGCCCGGTCTCCTCGTCGGGCGCCAGTGCGGTCGCGGCCGCCACGGCGTCGTCGTCCCAGAGCAGCAGGTCGATCTTCTCCACCCCGAGATAGTAGAACGTGTTCTATTCTCCTGCCATGACCGAACCCGAACGTGCGCAGAGATTCACCGACCGCCGCGTCGTCGTCACCGGTGCGGCCGGCGGTCTCGGCGGCACCGTCGCCGAGCTGTTCCGCGCCGAGGGCGCCCGCGTCGTCGCCACCGACGTGGTCGCCGGTGACGGGATCGTGGCCTGCGACCTCGCCGACGACGCCGCCCGCGACGCGTTCGTGGACGCCGCGCTCGCGGAGCTCGGCGGTCTCGACGTGCTCTGCAACGTCGCCGGGGTCCAGCAGTTCGCGGAGCTCGGGAAGCTGACGGCGGCCGGTCTCCGCAAGCACTTCGACGTCAACGCGCTGGCGCCGATCCTGCTGGCGCAGGCGTTCGCGCCGGCGCTCGTCGAGAGCGGCGGCAACGTGGTGTCGGTGGCGTCGATCTCCTCGGTGATGGGCCAGCCCTACAACGCGCAGTACTGCGCGTCGAAGGCCGCGCTCCTGCTCGGCATGCGCTCGCTCGCGGTCGAGCTGGCCGGCAAGGGGGTGCGGGTCAACTGCGTCTCCCCCGGCGGCATCGACACCCCGATGATCCAGGCGGCCGCCCACGGCCTGCCCGAGGACACCGACTGGAGCCTGGTCGCCAAGAGCCAGTCGGTGATGCCCGGCTTCATGCCGCCGGTCGAGGTGGCCGAGCACCTGCTCCACCTGGCCTCCGACGCGAGCCGGTCGGTGACCGGGGCGAACCTCGTCGTCGACCGCGGCGTCATCTGGTGATGCCCGCAGTCGTCCTTGCCAACGAGGTCCACCACCCGCGGTCGCAATGACGAGTGCGACCGTCAGGCCGGGTGCGCCAGTCCCTCGGCAACGACGTCCCAGTCGGTGTCGCCCGTCGAGGTAGCCAGGGCTCGCCGCGTGGCGTCCCGGACCAGCAACGGCAGTGCCGGGTCGACCCCGGCATCCTCGCTGGTGGCCACGATGTGCTCGAGGAAGCTCAGGCACATCTCCAGGCTCGCCTGGCCGCCGTCGTACGTGCCGTTCTCGAACGAGGCGGCCAGGCCGTCGAGCTCCACGCCGAGCGTCGCGTGCAGCCCTCGGGCGTAGGGCAGGTACGCCGTCGGCTCGATGCCGTGCCGGCGCACCAGCGCCGCGGAGTGGAGGAACGCGTACATCCCTGCGAAGTACATGTCGAGCATCGCCATGTCCAGGACCGGTGGCAGCGCGTGGTCCTCCCCGAGGACGTCGATGGTGCCGCCGAGGCCCTCGAGGACCGGCACCGCCGAGCGGACGGCACCGGCCGGGCCGGCGACCAGCACCAGATTGTCCTCGGTGCCGACGAGTGGCGTGGGCACCATGATCGCCCCCGTCACGTAAGCCAGGTCGGCAGCGGCTGCCGCCGAGGCGACGGCCTGGTCCGAGGTGCCGCTCGACAAGTTGACCACGGGCACGTCGCCCTCGATCTGCGACGCGATCGTGGCCAGCACGTCGCGGCTGGCATGGTGGTCGCGTACGCAGACGAGAACGGCCTCGGCCTCGGCGACGGCGTCCTCGACCGCCGCCGCGACCCGGATGCCGACGGTGTCGAACCCGAGCGCTACGGGGTCCTTCGGCGACCTGTTCCACGCCGTCACCTCGTGCCCGGCCGCTGCCAGCGCGCGAGCGAGCGCGATGCCCATCGCACCCAGGCCGAGCACGGCCACCCGGCGCACCGAACTGGTCGTCCGGTCGGAGAGAGGGCGGGTGGTTCGGGGATGAAGATCGCGGGTCGGGGAGTTCATGCCGACGACGGTGGCACCGGTCGCGGCCGTCGACCAGTACGCACTTCGAGGTAAGGAGCCACGCCATGGGCTGGGATCCCGACGATTCCTGCGGCGTCAACGTCGCATTCGCGGTCTTCGGCAGCAAGTGGAAGCCGACCTTGATGTGGCTCCTCTCCGAAGGTCCCCGCCGCTTCGCCGAGCTGCGCCGCGGCGCCGGGCCGATCTCGGAGAAGGTGCTGACCGAGCAGCTGCGCGAGCTGCAGCGCGACGGCATCGTCGTCCGTCGCGAGCGGCCGGGGTTCCCGCTGCACGTCGAGTACGCGCTCACCGACCGTGGCGCCGCCCTCGACCGAGCACTCGGCCCGGTGGCGCAATGGGGTGACGAGAACCTCGAGCACCTCCGCGCTGCCAGGAGCGACCGTCCCGCCGCAGGCTGAGCGCCAGTAGGCGCCCGGACGGGAGTCCGGGGCTCACGAGCGGGCCGACGCCGCCTCGACCAGTCCCCTAAACAACCCCGCGTCCGCCGCCACCTCGGGGTGCCACTGGACGGCGACGCAGAGCCGGTCGCCGGCGGCCTCCATCGCCTCGACCACCCCGTCCCCTGCCCAGGCCGCTGCGGTGAAGCCCGGGTGCTCGCGCACCGACTGGTGGTGGTGGCAGTGCACGGTGAGGTCGGTGCCGACCAGCGACCCGAGCCGGCTCTCCGGCGCCACTGACACCGCGGTCTCGCCGAACACCCCGGGCGCAGGGTTGTGGCCCTCGTGACCGACCAGGTCGGGCACGTGCTGGTCGAGGCTGCCGCCCGCGTGGACCGCCATCACCTGCATCCCGCGGCACACGCCCAGCACCGGCAGGTCTGCGCCGTCCGCTGCCGCGAGCAGGGCGAGCTCCCAGGCGTCGCGGTCCTCGCGCCAGTTCGTGGTGCGGTCGTGGGGATCCTCGTCGTAGCGCTGCGGCGCGACGTCGGCGCCGCCGCTGATCACCAGCCCGTCGAGTCGTACGACGACCGCGGCCGCCGCGGCGTCGTACGGCTTGGTCGGCGGCAGCAGAACCGGCACCCCGCCGGCCGCCTCGATCGACCGGGCGTAGGTGGTCGGCAGCAGGTCGGCGGCCTGGTCCCACACGCCCCACCGCGCCTGCTCGCGGTAGGTGCTGAGCCCGATGAGCGGTCGGGAGGTCACGGTCAGAGCGGGGTCACGTAGGCACCCGAGATGCCACCGTCGACGAGGAACGTGGACGCGGTGATGAAGGAGGACTCGTCGGAAGCGAGGAAGAGCACGGCGTTGGCCATCTCCTCCGGCTCGCCGAACCGTCCCATCGGTACGTGCACGAGCCGGCGAGCCGCGCGCTCCTCGTCCTTGGCGAACAGCTCCTGCAGCAGCGGCGTGTTGACCGGCCCGGGGCAGAGTGCGTTGACCCGCACCCCCTGCCGCGCGAACTGCACCCCGAGCTCCCGGCTCATCGACAGCACGCCGCCCTTGGAGGCCGAGTAGGAGATCTGCGACGTCGCCGCGCCCATCACCGCCACGAACGAGGCGGTGTTGATGATCGAGCCCCGGCCCTGCTCGAGCATGTAGGGCAGCGCGGCCTTGCAGCACAGGTAGACGCTGGTGAGGTTGACCTCCTGCACCCGGCGCCACGCCTCGAGCTCGGTGTCGAGGATCGAGTCGTCGTCGGGCGGCGAGATGCCGGCGTTGTTGAACGCGACGTCGATCGAGCCGTAGGTGTCCTTGGCGGTGCGGAAGAGCGCGTCCACCTCGTCCTTGCTGGTCACGTCGACGTGCACGTAGGTGACGTCGAGCTCCGCGGCGAGCTCCGTGCCGCGGCCGTCGTCGACGTCGCCGATCACGACCTTGGCGCCCTCCTCGACGAACCGCCGCACGGTGGCCAGCCCGATGCCCGAGCACCCTCCGGTGATGACGGCGACCCGCCCGTCCAGACGTCCTGCCATGTCCGTTCTCCCCTCAGTCCCTGTCAGTCGTCCGCGATGAAGACGTTCTTCTCCTCGGTGAACGCGTCCGGCGCGTCCGGCCCGAGCTCCCGGCCGAGGCCGGACTGCTTGTAGCCGCCGAACGGCGTCCAGTAGCGCACCGAGGAGTGCGAGTTGACGCTGAGGGTGCCGGCCTCCACAGCGCGCGCGACCCTCAGCGCGCGGCCCACGTCGCGGGTGAAGATCGAGCCGGACAGGCCGTACTCCGTGTCGTTGGCGAGCCGGACGGCGTCGTCCTCGTCGTCGAACGGCATCACCGCGACGACCGGACCGAAGACCTCCTCGCGCCAGATCCGGGCGTCGGTGTCGTCGGTCAGCACGACCGTCGGCGGCAGCCAGAACCCGTCGGACTGCGGAGCCGGTCCGGTGAACGCGGCCTCGACGCCGTCGAGGTAGCCGGCGACCGAGTCCCGCTGCCGCGCCGAGATCAGCGGGCCCATCTCGCTCGACTCGTCGGCAGGATCGATCACCTTCATCCCCCCGACCGCCGTCTCGAGGCGGCCGAGGAACTCGTCGTACGCCGAGCGCTGGACGAGGATGCGCGAGCGCGCGCAGCAGTCCTGGCCGGCGTTGTCGAAGACGGCGTACGGCGCGGTGGCCGCTGCCTTCTCGATGTCGGCGTCGGCGAAGACGATGTTGGCGCTCTTGCCGCCCAGCTCCAGGGTCACCTTCTTCACCTGGTCGGCGCAGCCCGCCATGATCCGCTTGCCGACCTCGGTGGAGCCGGTGAAGCAGACCTTGCGGACCAGCGGGTGGGTGACGAACCGCTCGCCGACGACCGAGCCCTTGCCCGGGACCACCGTGAGGACTCCCTCGGGGATCCCGGCCTCCACCGCCAGCTCACCGAGCCGGACCGCCGTCAGGGGCGTGAGCTCGGCCGGCTTCAGCACGACGGTGTTGCCGGCAGCCAGCGCCGGGCCGAAGCCCCAGCCGGCGATCGGCATCGGGAAGTTCCAGGGCACGATCACACCGACCA
The DNA here is from genome assembly GCF_003160695.1 of Nocardioides silvaticus. Classification (GTDB taxonomy): domain Bacteria; phylum Actinomycetota; class Actinomycetes; order Propionibacteriales; family Nocardioidaceae; genus Nocardioides; species Nocardioides silvaticus. The sequence continues at coordinate 24,941 of NZ_QGDD01000010.1, read as the reverse complement.
CGCCGAGCGGCTCGCGGAAGGTGACGTCCACGCCGCCCGGCACCGGGATCTGGCGGCCGAACAGGCGCTCCGGCGCAGCGGAGTAGTAGTTGAGGACGTCGCGGACGTTGCCCGCCTCCCACCGCGCGTTGCCGATCGTGTGCCCGGAGTTCACCACCTCCAGCTGCGCGAGCTCTTCGACGTGGGTGTCGACGACGGCGGCGAAGGACCGCAGCAGCCGGGCCCGCTCCCCGGGCGCGACGTCGCGCCAGGAGAGGAAGGCCTCCTGGGCCCGCTCGATCGCAGCGTCGGTCTCCTCGACGGAGGCCAGGGCCACCTCGGTCACGGGGGTGGCCGTGGCCGGGTTGATGACGGTGTAGCTGGTCACGCTGTCCTTTCTCACATTCGTTCGAAGCTCCGCCGGAGCTCCCAGTCGGTGACGGCCGCGTCGAACGCCGCGAGCTCGACGTCGGCCATGTTCGTGTAGTGGTCGACGACGTCGTCCCCCAGCGCCGCCCGCGCGACCGCCGAGGAGTGGAACGCCTCGCGCGCCTCGCGCAGCGTCGACGGCACCTTGGCCCGGCCCGACGTGTAGGCGTTGCCCTCGAGCGGCGGCTCCAGCTCGAGACCCTTCTCGATGCCGTGCAGCCCGCCGGCGAGCATCGCGGCGATGGCGAGGTAAGGGTTGACGTCGCCGCCGGGCACCCGGTTCTCCATCCGGGCGCCGGCGCCGCGACCGACCAAGCGGAGCGCGCAGGTGCGGTTGTCCTCGCCCCAGGCGATCGTCGTCGGCGCGAACGACCCGTCGGCGAACCGCTTGTAGGAGTTGATGTTGGGCGCGTAGAGCAGGGTGAAGTCCGGCATCGTCGCCAGCACGCCGGCCACGAACTGGTCGTAGAGCGTGGTGCGGCCGCCGCCGGCGTCGTCCCAGAAGACGATGTCGCCGTCGGTGCCCCGCAACGACAGGTGGATGTGGCAGGAGTTGCCCTCGCGCTCGTCGAACTTCGCCATGAAGGTCAGCGACTTCCCGTGCAGGGCCGCGACCTCCTTGGCGACCGTCTTGTAGACGGCGTGGTTGTCGGCGGTGACCAGCACGTCGTCGTACAGGAAGCCGATCTCGTGCTGGCCGAAGTTGCACTCGCCCTTCGCGCCCTCGACGTCCAGCCCCGCGGCGTACATGGTGTTGCGGATGTCGCGCAGCAGCGGCTCGATGCGGGTGGTGCCGAGGATCGAGTAGTCCACGTTGTACTGGTTGGCCGGCGTCAGGTCGCGGTAGCGCGCGTCGCGAGCCGCCTCGTAGGAGTCCTCGAACACGATGAACTCGAGCTCGGTGCCGGCGAACGCCTGGTAGCCGAGGGCACCGGCGCGATCCATCTGCGCCTTGAGGATCGCCCGCGGCGACTGCACGACTGGAGCATGGTCGGGCCACACCAGGTCGCACTGCACCATCGCGGTCGCGGGCAGGTGGGTGAGCAGCCGGATCGTGTCGAGGTCGAGGACGAACTCCATGTCGCCGTAGCCCCGGTCCCAGGAGGTGATCGCGTAGCCGGCCACGGTGTTCATGTCCACGTCCACGCCGAGCAGGTAGTTGCAGCCCTCGGTGCCGTGCTCGAGGACGACGTCGAGGAAGTACCGGCCGTGCAGGCGCTTGCCCTGCAGCCGTCCCTGCATGTCGGTGAAGGCGACGACGACGGTGTCGACCTCGCCGGCGTCGATCGCTTCCGTGAGGCGCTCAAGCGTCAGGTGCCTGTCGTTGCGGGGCATCGCTGGTCTCCTAACCCACCAGCCCGCGCAGGAGCGCAGCGGTGTCGTCGCAGTGTTCCTCCATGGCCTTGCGCGCCCGGTCGGGCTTCCCCGCGAGCACGGCCCGGACGACGGCGGCGTGCTGCCGGTCGGAGTGGGCGATGTTCGTGTCGAGCACGGGGATCGCCAGCAGCATCTCGTGGAGGACCCGCTGGACGTCGGTCACCGCCGCGACCAGCCGGGGCGACCCGGTGAGGGCTGCGATCGTCAGGTGCAGCCGCGAGTCCGCCTGCCGGTGCTCGGCCGGCCGGTCGGCGCCGGCGACCTCGTCGAGGGCGGCGTGCAGCTGGTCGCGCTGCTCCTCCTCCAGGTCGCCGTCGCGCTGGCGCAGCGCGGCGAGGTAGGCGCCACCCGGCTCGGTGATGCGGCGGTACTCCAGCACGTCGAGCCAGTCGGCCCGCACCGCCGCCGAGACCCTGGCGGCCTTGCGCGCCGACGGGGTGCGCGGCTTCAGCGTGACCACGGTGCCGCCGCCTCGACCGCGCCGGGTCTCCACCAGGCCCGCCTGGCGCAGCGCCGCCATCGCCTCGCGCAACGTGGCCCGCGAGACGTGGAGGCGGTCGGCCAGCTCACGCTCCGCGGGGAGCGTCGAGCCGAGGGGATAGACCCCGAGGCGGATCGCGGTCGCCAGCTGCTCCACGCAGGCCTCGAACGCGTGGTGACCGCGGACAGGACGGAGCACTGCGTCCGGCAGCTGCGGGTGCGGGGCCTCGGTCACGTGCTCATCCTTCGAGCGGTGCGGTGCGGTGTCAACGGACGGAGCAGTATAGGTCTGAGTTCAGACCAAATCTCCCCGAGACTGTTTACAGGCCGCTCAGCCCGGGTCTAACGTCCTGGCAGCCCATGGTCTGGCTCACACGGAGGTTGTCCTCATGGCCGACGCGAAGATCCACAACGACGACGAAGCGCATCTCGCCAAGCTCGGGTACAAGCAGGAGCTGAACCGGTCCTGGTCCGGGTTCTCCAATTTCGCCATCTCCTTCTCGATCATCTCGATCCTGGCCGGTTGCTTCACCAACTTCGGTGCCGGCTTCAACAACGGCGGCCCGATCTCGATCTCCTGGTCGTGGCCGATCCTCAGCGTGTTCATCCTGCTCATCGGCTTCACGATGAGCGAGCTGGTCTCGGCCTACCCGACGTCGGGGGGCATCTACTGGTGGGCGTCGAAGCTCGGTGGCCCTGCCGCCGGTTTCTACACGGGATGGCTCAACCTCATCGGCCTGGTCGCGGTGAGCGCGGGTGTGGCGTACGGGTGCGCGACCTTCATCGACCTGACGCTCAGCACGTACTCCGCGGGCTGGGCCGAGGACTACTCGCTCACCCGGGTGTTCATCATCTTCGTGGTCGTGCTCACCCTGGCTGCCCTGCTCAACATCTTCAGCAGCCACCTGATGGCGGTCATGAACAACATCTCCGTCTGGTGGCACGTGGCGGGGGCCTCGGCGATCGTGCTGATCCTCATCTTCGTCCCCGACCAGCACCAGTCGTTCAGCTACGTGTTCACCGAGCGCTACAACGGCTCGGGCTATGCCGACGGCAGCACGAGCAGCCTGGCGTTCTTCTTCGCGATCGTGCCGTTCGGGTTCCTGCTGACGCAGTACACGATCACCGGCTTCGACGCGTGCGCGCACCTCTCGGAGGAGACAGCGTCGGCGTCGACGGCAGCCGCGAAGGGGATCTGGCGCTCGATCCTCTACTCGGCGATCGGTGGCTACATCCTGTTGCTCTGCGTGGTGTTCGCCATCCCGGACGACGCCGCCGGCAACCCGGACAACGCGCTCGCGGGGCTCGGGGTCCAGCCGATCTTCCTGTCGGCCCTGGACAAGAACTGGGCGACGGTCGTCCTGTTCATCTCGGCCTCCGCGCAGTTCTTCTGCGCCACCGCCTGCTTGACCTCGGCATCGCGGATGACCTTCGCGTTCAGCCGCGACCGAGCGGTTCCCGGCTCGGGCCTGTGGGCGAAGGTGAACGCCAACCGGGTGCCGGTCAACGCCGTCCTGCTCGTCGCGATCTCCGCCGCCGTCCTCACGTTGCCTGCGCTGATCGAGGTCGACGTCGCCGGGACACCGGTGCCGCTGGCGTTCTACGCAGTCACGTCGATCGCGGTCATCGGTCTCTACGCCTCGTTCGCCATCCCGATCTACCTGCGTTGGCGCAAGGGCGACTCTTTCGAGGCCGGAGCCTGGACCAACGGCAGCAAGTACAAGTGGATGAACCCGATCGCCGTCGCCGAGATCGTCATCGTGTCCCTCTACCTGATGATGCCGACGACACCTGCCGCGAATCCGTTCCGCGACGAGTTCGAGCTCAAGTTTCTCAACTACGCCCCGGTGGTCACCCTGGGCGCCCTGATCCTGCTGACGATCTGGTGGCACGCCTCGGCGAAGAAGTGGTTCACGGGGCCGATCACCAACATCGACCCGGCCGTGGTGAAGGCGTTCGACGAGAGCTGACCGGGTGACGTCCGACCTGGACCGCCTCGCCGTGCTGGCGGGGCGGTCCTGGCACGCCTCGGACCTGCCGGGCGGGCTGACCAACCACAACCTGCGGGTGCGGACCACCGACGACGGACCGCCGCTCGACCTGGTGGTGCGGTGCTCCTCCAGCGACGCCGGCCTGCTCGGCATCGACCGCGACGCCGAGCACGAGAACACCCGTCACGCCGCGGCGGCCGGCGTCGGCGCCGAGGTGCTGGAGTACCGCCCCGACCTCGGGATGCTGGTGATCTCGTACCTGCAGGGGCGCCCGCTGGAGAACGCCGACTTCGCGGACGCCGCCGTGCTCGGGCGGGCGGCCGTCGCCTGCCGGCGGCTGCACGCGGGCCCGGCGTTCACGGGCACCTTCGACATGTTCGCGCGGCAGGAGACCTACCGGGCGTCGGTCCGCGAGCACGGGTTCGCGCTGCCGCCCACCTACGACGACCACGCGGACGCGTGGGCCGACGTACGACGGGTGCTCGGCCGGTCCGGACGGCCGGCGGCGCCCTGCAACAACGACCTCCTCGCCGCCAACTACATCGACGACGGCGACCGGGTGTGGCTCATCGACTACGAATACTCCGGCAACAACGACCCCTACTTCGAGCTCGGCAACACCACCACCGAGTGCGACTTCGACGAGGCGCAGATCGACGCCTGGGTCGAGGCCTACCTCGGCTCCTCCCCGTCCCGGGCCGATCTCGCGCAGGTCCGCCTGCAGGCGCTGTGCAGCGAGTACGGCTGGTCGCTCTGGGGCTTCATCCAGGCGGCGACCAGCCCGATCGACTACGACTTCACGGCGTGGGGACAGGAGCGGTTCGACAAGGCGGAGGCCACGTTCCGCAGCCCGCGCCTGCGGCAGCTGCTGACGGAGGCAGTCTCATGAGCGACCTCCCCACCCGCGCCAGGGTCGTCGTCGTCGGTGGCGGCGTGATCGGCACCAGCGTCGCCTACCACCTGACCAGGCTGGGCTGGACCGACGTCCTGCTGCTGGAGCAGGGCCGGCTCTCGTCGGGCACGACCTGGCACGCGGCCGGGCTGGTGGGCCAGCTGCGGGCCTCGGAGAGCGGCACCCGGCTGGTGCAGTACTCCACGCAGCTCTACGCCGAGCTCGAGGCCGAGGTCGGCCTGTCGACCGGCTACAAGCGGTGCGGCGGGGTGACCGTGGCGCGCACCGAGGACCGGATGACCCAGCTGCGTCGTACCGCAGCGAGCGCGGACGCCTACGGGTTGGAGTGCACCCTGCTCACGCCCGAGGAGGCGAGGGAGCGCTACCCGGTGATGCAGGTCGACGACGTGGTCGGTGCGATCTGGCTCCCCGGCGACGCGACGGCCAACCCGACCGACCTGACGCAGGCGCTGGCCAAGGGGGCGCGACAGCGCGGCGCGGTGGTCCGGGAGCGGGTGCGGGTGCTCGACGTGCTGGTCGAGGACGGCGTCGTCACCGGCGTCCGCACCGATGCGGGCGACGTGGAGGCCGAGGTCGTCGTCAACTGCGCCGGACAGTGGGCCAAGCAGGTCGGCGCGATGGTCGGCGCGACGGTGCCGCTGCACTCCGCCGAGCACTTCTACGTCGTCACCGAGCCGTTCGCCGGCGTCCGGCCGGACCTGCCGATCCTCCGCGACCCCGACGGTTACACCTACTTCAAGGAGGAGGTCGGTGGCCTCGTCGTCGGCGGGTTCGAGCCGGAGGCGAAGCCGTGGGTGGCGCCGGACGCGATCCCCTACCCGTTCGAGTTCCAGCTGCTCGAGGAGGACTGGGAGCACTTCTCGGTCCTGATGGAAAGCGCTCTTCACCGGATCCCGGCGCTGCATGAGACCGGGATCCGCAAGTTCTACAACGGGCCCGAGAGCTTCACCCCTGACAACCAGTTCATCCTCGGCCCGGCGCCCGAGGTGCGCGGCTTCTACGTCGGTGCCGGTTTCAACTCGGTCGGCATCGCGTCGGCCGGCGGTGCCGGCCGGGCGCTCGCCGAGTGGATCGTCGAGGGCGAGCCGACCTCCGACCTGACGGCCGTCGACATCCGCCGGTTCGCGCGGTTCAACGGCAACAACCGCTGGCTCCACGACCGGGTGGCCGAGGTGCTCGGCCTGCACTACGAGATCCCGTGGCCGAACCGGGAGATGCGGACCGCACGGCCGTTCCGGCGCTCACCGCTCTACCACGTGCTGGAGCAGGCGGACGCGCGGTTCGGCAGCAAGATGGGCTGGGAGCGGCCGATCTTCTTCGCCCCGCCCGGCACCCCCCCGGGCATCGACTACACCTGGTCGAAGCCGGGGTGGCTGCCGTGGGTGGCGGCCGAGCACGAGAACACCCGCACCGGCGTGACCATCTTCGACCAGACGTCCTTCTCCAAGTACCTCGTCGTCGGCCGCGACGCCGAGACCGCGCTCCAGTGGCTCTGCACCGCCGACGTCGCCGTCCCGGCCGGGCGCACCGTCTACACCGGCCTCCTCAACGCGCGCGGCACCTACGAGTCCGACGTGACCGTCACCCGGCTCAGCCCGACCGAGTACCTCGTCGTCAGCAGCGCGGCCACCACCGAGCGCGACCAGGACCACCTGCGCTCGAACCTCCCCGCCGGAGCGGCCGTCTCCGTCGTCGACCTGACGTCGTCGTACGCCGTGCTCGGGGTGATGGGGCCGCGGTCGCGGGACCTGCTGACGCGGGTCAGCAGCGCGGACCTGTCGAACGAGGCGTTCCCGTTCGGCACCAGCAGGGAGATCGACCTGGGCTACGCGACGGTCCGCGCCACCCGGATCACCTACGTCGGCGAGCTCGGGTGGGAGCTCTACGTGCCGACCGAGTTCGCGGTCGGCGTCCACGAGGACCTGATGGCCGCGGGCGCCGACCTCGGCGTGGCGAACGGCGGCTACTACGCGATCGACTCGCTGCGGCTCGAGAAGGGCTACCGCGCGTTCGGCCGCGAGCTGACGCCCGACCACACGCCCGTCGACGCCGGCCTGCTCTTCGCCTGCAAGCTGCGCACCGACATCCCGTTCCTCGGCCGCGAGGCCCTCGAGCGCGCGAAGGCGGCCGGCGCGCGGCGCACGCTGGTGTCGTTCTCCGTCGAAGACCCCGACGCGATGCTGTGGGGCGGCGAGCTCGTCCGCCGTGACGGCGTGCCGGCGGGGCAGGTCACCTCGGCCGCTTGGGGCGCCACCGTCGGCAGCGCGGTCGGGCTCGCCTACCTGTGGGACGCCGACGGCGGTCCGGTCGACGCCGCGTGGGTCCGGGCGGCGTCGTACGACGTCGCGTCGGGGTCCGGCACCCACCCGATCTCGGTCTCGCTCCGCCCGCTCGTCGACCCGGAGGGCCGGGCGGTCAAGGGCTGAACCGGCGAGGGAATGCCACCACGCCTCCCGGGTAACGCGCCAGGGACGACGGAGGAGGCGTTCGATGACGAAGTTCGGCTACACCCTGATGACCGAGCAGAGCGGTCCGCGCGAGCTGGTGCGGTACGCCCGGGCGGCCGAGGAGGTCGGCTTCGACTTCGAGGTCGCGAGCGACCACTACTCGCCGTGGCTGGTCGAGCAGGGGCACGCCCCGTACGTCTGGACGGTGCTGGGCGCCGTGGCGCAGGCGACGTCCCGGGTCGGCCTGATGACCTACGTGACCTGCCCGACGATGCGCTACCACCCGGCGGTCGTGGCGCAGAAGGCAGCGACCCTGCAGATCCTGGCCGAGGGCCGGTTCACCCTCGGGCTCGGCAGCGGCGAGAACCTCAACGAGCACGTCGTCGGCGAGGGCTGGCCGGCGATCCAGGACCGCCACCTGATGCTGCGCGAGGCGACCGAGATCATCCGCGCGCTGCACACCGGCGAGCTGGTGGACTTCCGCGGTGACTACTTCCAGGTCGACTCCGCCCGCGTCTGGGACGTGCCCGACGAGGGCGTCGAGCTCGGGATGGCCGTCGCGGGCGACCGGGCCATCGAGACGTTCGCGCCCCTCGGGGACCACCTCATCGGCGTGGAGCCGAAGTCGTCGCTGGTCGAGGACTGGAACGCGGTCGACGGTGCGAAGCAGATCGGCACGGACGCCCGCGCGATCGGACAGCTCCCGATCTGCTGGGACACCGACGAGGACACCGCGGTGAAGCGCGCGCACGAGCAGTTCCGGTGGTTCGGCGGCGGCTGGGCGGTCAACGCCGACCTGCCGACGCCCGCCGGCTTCGAGGGCGCCACCCAGTTCGTGCGCCCCGAGGACGTCGCCGACGCGATCCCCTGCGGCCCCGACCTCGACGCGATCGTCGAGGCGGTCAGCGCCTACTGGGAGGCCGGGTTCACCGACGTCGCCCTCGTGCAGGTCGGCGACGACGGGCAGGACCGGTTCCTCAGCGAGGCGGCCGGCCCGCTGCTGGAGAAGCTGCGGGCGGCGGCCCCGTCGGGGTCGGCGGGATCGGCCGCATGACCGGCCAGGCCGGGCAGGGCAGGGCCGTCCTCTTCGACATCGACGGCACCCTGGTCGACTCGACCTACCACCACGCCGTCGCGTGGCACCGCGCCTTCGCACGGATCACCGACGTGCCGCCGATCTGGCGCCTCCACCGCGCGATCGGGATGGGCGGCGACCGGCTGGTCGCGGCCGTGACGAGCGACGAGGTCGAGGAGAAGCACGGCGACGACCTGCGCGACGCCTGGCGGGAGGAGTACGCCGAGATCCGTGCGGAGGTGCTCCCGCTCCCGGGCGCGGCCGAGCTGGTGCGGCGGCTGGCCGACGACGGGTTCGCGGTCGCGCTCGCCTCGTCCGGTGACCCGGAGTTCAGCAAGGAAGCGGTGGAGCTCCTCGGCGTCGGGGCGGCCATCTCCGCGCTGCTGACCTCCGCCGACGTCGACGAGTCCAAGCCGCACCCCGACCTGCTCGAGGAGACGCTCGGGCGGCTCGACGGGGTGGAGTCGGCCGTCTTCGTCGGCGACACGGTCTACGACATCGAGTCCGCCTCGCGCGCGGGGATCGGCTGTCTCGCCGTACGCTCCGGCGGGTTCGGGCACGCCGAGCTGGAGGACGCCGGCGCGCTGCGGATCGTGGACCTGGTCGCCGACCTGCTGGAGATCGACTGGACCGACGCCGGCCTGTGGTCGGCGCCCGGCCGGTCCGGCTGAGCGGGCCGACCGGCTCAACCGGTCAGCGCTGGTCGCCGATCGCGACCAGCAGGCCGCCCGGCAGGTAGTCGCGGACCTCGAGCACGCGCCAGCCCGAGCTCCCGCCCTGGATGCCGTCGACGAGCCGCTCGACGATGCTGACCTGCTCGTGGCTGCCGACCTGGACGACCAGGTAGCCGCCCGGCGCCAGGTGCCGCAGCGCCACGCCGAGCCCGAGCAGCAGCTGGTCGCTGCCGTCGAGACCGCCGTCGATCGCGCCCACCGGGTCCTCGGGGAAGTTCGGCACGTCGGCCGAGGGCACCCACGGCGGGTCGAGGATCGCGAGGCCGAACAGCTCGCCCGGCTCCAGGGCGTCGGCCAGGCTGCCGACCCGCACGTCGGCAGCGACACCGGCCAGGGTCGCGTTGCGGCGGGCGTAGTCGGCCGCCACCGGGTCGCGGTCCACCTGGACCAGGTCCCGGCCGGTGAGCGACGCGGCCAGCAGCCCGATCTGGCCCGCCCCGCAGCACAGCTCGAGGATCGGGCCCGGCGCTCCGCCGTCCGCAAGGGCGGCGATCCAATGGCTCTGCGCGGTCGTCCACGGCCGCGGGCGCAGCACGCGGGAGTCCCACCGGATCTCCAGGCCGCCGAAGTCGGCGACCTGTTCCGATCCGGTCGCGTCGTGGTCGGTGGTGGTCTCGGCAGGGAGCATGGCGCCCCGGTACCCAACCCGGTCGGGGACCAGACCCAGGAGTTCAGAAGCCGCCGTAGGGGACGGTGATGATCTCCAGGTTGTGGCCGTCGGGGCCCTCCCAGTAGAGGCCGCGGCCGCCGTCGTGGTGGTTGATCCGACCCTCCTGCTGATGGGCCGGATCCGCCCAGTGGGCGAGGCTGCGCTCCTCGATCCGGGCGAGGATGGCGTCGAAGTCGTCCTCGCCCACCAGGAACGCGTAGTGCTGCGGCTGGAACGTCCCACGGTCCGCCATCACGTCGAGGCTCACGCCGTTGGCGAGCTCGACGACCCGGAACGGCCCGTACTCCTGCGGCTCGGGGAGCCCGAGCATCTCGGCGAGGAACGTCGCGGTGGCATCGCGGTCCGATGCGTGCACGATCGTGTGGTTCAGCGCAATGCTCATCGGCGATCTCCCGTCCCGCCGGGCGCCGACGGTTGCCGGCTCGGCGCGATGTTCTGGTTGAGGTGGAAGACGTTAGCGGGGTCGACGGCGTCCTTGAGCGCGGTCAGCCTCGCGAGCTTGGCCTCCGGGTAGGCGCGCCGTACGCCGGCCGGCCCCTCGTCGCCGAGCGCGTTGACGTAGACACCGCTCGAGTACGGCGCCAGCGCGGCCGCGCTCACGCGCGCCGCGGCGATCCGGTCCGCGTCCTCGGACGGGTCCACCCAGCGGGCCGAGCCGACGTACTCGAAGGCGGTCCGGCGCTGGCTGAACGCCGTCGCGTCGTCGGGCACGTCCGCGATCGCACCGCCGTAGGTCTGGACGCTGGCCGCCACGGCGGGATCGTGCGCGAGCAGCGCCTGGAGCGCACCGTCGGACAGCTCCTCGAAGTAGTGGCCCTTCCAGTACCGCCGGAGGGCGTGACCCTCGAGGGTGTCCTCCCGACGCTGGAGCTCGAGGTAGGACAGCTCTGCCACGCGCCGTTCGGCGGGACGACCGAGCGCCTCCAGGCCCGCCGCGTGCTGCCGGCCCTCGTCCGGATTCCCGACCCACACGAAGCCGAGCGTCGCGGTGCCGCCGAGCACGGTCGCGGCGTACGTCGCCTCCCGCGGCGCGGTCACACCGAGATCGCGCCACCGCGCCAGCGCCTCCCGTGCGTCCCCGACCGGGAAGTCGAGCTCGACGCTGAGCGCCCGGGTGCCGGTGTCATGGAGACGGAACTCGAACTCGGTCACCACGCCGAAGTTGCCACCGCCCCCGCGCAGCCCCCAGAAGAGCTCGGTGTTCTCCTCGGCCGACGCGCGGACGACGTCGCCGGCCGCGGTGACCAGCTCGAAGGACACCACGTTGTCGCAAGTCAGGCCGTGCTTGCGGGCCAGCCAGCCCATCCCGCCACCGAGCGTGAGCCCGCCGACGCCTGTGTGCGACACGTTGCCGGCAGTGGTCGCCAACCCGGACGGCTGGGTAGCCGCGTCGAGCGCACCGAGCAGCGCACCGCCCTGCACCCGGGCCCGTCTCCGCTCGGGGTCGACGCGGACCGCGCCCATCGGCGTCAGGTCGATCATCAGCCCGCCCTCGGGCACCGCCAGCCCGACGACGCTGTGCCCACCGCAACGGACCCCGATCTCGAGGCCCTCCCGCTGGGCGCGATGCACGGCCGCGACGACCTCCTGCGCATCGCGGCAGCGGGCGATGAGAGCCGGACGGCGGTCGACCATGGCGTTCCACACCCGGCGCGCGTCGTCGTACCCGTCGGCGCCCGGCCGCAGCAGGCCGTCGTTCTCTGCCATGTCTCGCTCCTGTCCGTGGACATCCTGCCGACATGGACCGACAGCGCGGTCGGAAATCAGCGGTGGTGCGGCGGTCGGACTACCCGGCAGCCTGATTCGTCCCGGCTCTCCGCGGACGGCACGCCGTGACCGCCTCGCTGCTATGGTCCGAGACATGGCACCGATCTTCGAGACGCGACAGGGAACCGCCGGTCCGGCGCACGTTCCCTCGGGTGCCGCGCTCCTGGCCATCGAGCTCAGCGAGCAGGCCCGCGGGGTCCGCGGGCTCGACGTGCTGCGACGCAGCGTCGACCGCGCACCGCCTGCGTGACCCGCTGAGCCCGAGCGCTCACGCCTGCTCACCGCTCTGCGGGAGCAGGTGCCTCGCTTCGCCGTCCGTACGACGCGCCCGCGCGACCCGTCGCGTCTGAGGTCAGCGTCGTGCGACGCCCTCGCGCGTCCGCCCGCACGGTCTGCTCCGTGCCGACGCGCCCTCCGTCGCGCCACCTCCAGGAGGAGATCGCCATGCTCTCCGAACCCACCACCACCCTCGCTGCCAGCAGCTGGACCGCCCTCTTCGCGTCCGTCTGGTTCTCCCGCAACGCCCGCGCCGTCGCACCGCGCAAGCCGTCCGCACCGCGCAAGCCCAACGCACCGCCACGCCGGCCGACCGAGGACGAGCGCGTCGACCTCTTCGTGCCCGTCTTCCCCACCCGGGGCGGCCGGCGCTTCGACGACACCGTCGCATGGCCGGTCGACACGCCCTGCCGGCTCGCCGCGACGATCCAGTCGGTGACCCTGCGGCTGCGGGCGCTGCCGCCGCCGCAGGACCTCGGTCGCCGTACCCTCCACTACCGCACGCAGCTGCTCACCACCCTGCGCGCGGCGCACCACGCCCTCGCGCGGATCGACGAGGGCACCTACGGAACCTGCACCGACTGCGCCGAGCCGATCTCGCTGACCACGCTCACCGAGAAGCCGTGGGCGACGGTCTGCGCCTGGTGCGCGGCCGACCTCACGTCCGTCCGCAGGCGCGTCGACGAGCCGGAGGTGAGCGGGCGATGACCCGGCCCAGCAACCACGACTTCGCCGACGTCGCCGTCGTCGGCGCCGGCATCGTCGGCCTCAGCACCGCGTGGTTCCTCCAGGAGCGCGGCTTCACCGTCACCGTCTACGACAGCGACCAGGCGGCGAGCGGCGCCTCGTGGGGCAACGCCGGCTGGCTGACGCCCGCGCTCACCGCTCCCCTGCCCGAGCCCGATGTCCTCCGCTACGGGGTGCGCTCGGCACTCACCCCGACCTCGCCCGTCTACGTCCCGCCGCGGCTCGACCCGTCCCTGTGGCGCTTCCTCATCGGCTTCGCCCGGCACTGCACGCAAGCCCGGTGGGACCGCGGCATGGCCGCCTACGCGCCGATCAACAAGCTGGCGATCCGCGCGTTCGAGGACCTCGCGGACGCCGGCGCGACGCCGCGCGCACACCGCGCTCGGCCGTTCCTCGCCTGCTTCCGCACCGCCGCCGAGGCCGGCACCCTGATCGCGGAGCTCGACCGCATCGAACGCGCCGGCCAGCCCGTCCGCTACGACTACCTCACCGGTCCGCAGGTCCAGCAGGCGCAGCCCGCGGTCGGCACGGAAATCGGCGCCGCCGTGCTGCTCCGAGGCCAGCGCTACATCCACCCGCCGGCGTTCGTCCGGGCGCTCGCCCACTCGGTCGTCGCGCGGGGCGGCAAGCTCCGCGAGCTGGTCCACGTGGCCGGCGTCGAGACCGACGGCGAGGGCGCCAGCCTCCTCGACAGCGACGGTGGGCGGCGCCGCCACGACGCGGTCGTGCTGGCGACCGGAGCGGCTCTCGGCCGGCTCGCTCGTCCCTTCGGAGTACGACGGGTCGTGCACCCCGGACGCGGCTACTCGTTCATGGTCACCGGCGAGCAGGTGCCGGACAGCCCGATCTACTTCCCGGCCCAGCGGGTCGCCTGCACCCCGCTCAGTGAGCCGGCGGCCCTGCCGCCGGGTCCGTTCGCGGACGACGACGTTCCCCTGCTCCGGGTCGCCGGGATGATGGAGTTCCGCCGTGCGGACGAGCCGCTGGACCCGCGCCGGATCGAGGCGATCGTCGAGGCGACCCGCGCGCTGCTGCCCGGTGTCGACCTCGACCACCGCACCGACGAGTGGGTCGGCTCGCGACCGTGCACGACCGACGGCCTCCCGCTCGTCGGGGAGACGCGCTCGTCGCGGGTCTTCGTCGCCGGCGGTCACGGGATGTGGGGCGTGGCCCTCGGCCCGGCGACCGGCAAGCTGCTCGCGGAGCAGATCGCGACGGGACTCCAGCCGCGGGCTCTGCGGCCGTTCGACCCGCTCAGGTGAGGGCAGCGGTCGGCCTGGCCTTGACGCAGCACCGGCCCGGCTCGGGCTCCAGGCAGGCTGTCACCTCGGACTCGAGGCCGTCTGCGACGCCCTGCACGAACGCCTGGTTGAGACCGCACACGAGGTCGGTGTGCTTCTGGGCGAGCGCGTCGAACGGGCAGTTCGCGAGCTCGACCACCTCGTCGCCGATCTGTGGCTCGAAGCCCTGGCTGCGCAGCACCTCGGCGAGGACGGACAGGGTCCCCGGACGTACGGCGCCGGCAGCCTCCTGCGCCAGGGAGAGGCCCTCGCTCCGTGCCGACCCCGCGAGCGCCTCGTCCAGCGGCACGCCCTCACCGGCCTGCGTCACCGCCGCTGCCAGGATGTCGCCGACCAGGTCGTAGCGCCGGGGCGGCAGGGACACGGCGAACTCCCGGGCCGCGCGACGGTAGAGCTTGCTCGGCCGGCCCGCACCCGGGCCGGTCCGCCCGGTCAGCCGCCGGTACTCCACCTCGAGCAGCCCCTCGGCCACCAGCCGGTCGAGGTGGAAGCTCACGTTGTGCAGCGCGAGCCCCAGGGCCGTGGCGGCCTGCTCGCGCCCGACCGGCGCGCTCTCGGCGGCGACGTACTCGTAGAGCGCCCTGCGGGTGTCGTCGGCCAGGGCGCCGATGCCGGACGCCTGTGCGCTGAGGTCCATGGTCGAAAGTCTAAAACAGAACGCTCTTGACACAAGACTTGGTCGAGCGTGTAATGCAGAGATACCTCTGTTTTAGAAAGGATTGGCCATGGCCACAGACACCGACCCCGCCGCTCCCCTCACGACACATCACTCCCGGTCCGGCCCCGACCGGGCCTTCCTGCTCCTGCGCACCGTCTTCACCGTCGCGCCGATCGCCTTCGGCCTCGACAAGTTCGCCGAGCTGCTCACCGACTGGGAGCAGTACCTCGCGCCCTGGATCGACGACCTCGTCCCCGGCAGCGCCCACGACGCGATGCTGGCCGTCGGCGTCATCGAGGTGGTCGCGGGGATCGTGGTCGCCGTCGCACCCCGCTTCGGCTCGCTCCTCGTCGCCGGCTGGCTGGGCGGGATCATCCTCAACTTGGTGACGATGGGCGACTTCTACGACGTCGCGCTGCGCGACTTCGGCCTCCTCGTCGGTGCGCTCGCTCTCGCCGCCCTGGCCTTCGACCGCGGCCGGGCGACGGCGTGAGCACTGCCACCGTCCCCACCGAACCGTCGGCCGCCACGACCGAGGGGCGGTCCTGGCGGCCGCGGGCCACCCGCCCGCGTCCGGAGGTCGACGCCACTGCGGCGGAGCGAGCGGCCGCCGACCTGCTCACCGCGCTCGGGCTGGACCTGACTGACGAGAACCTCGCCGAGACGCCGCGTCGGATGGCTCTCGCGCTCATCGAGATGACCAGCGGGCCCGACTTCGAGCTGACCACCTTCCCCAACGAGCAGCAGTACGACGAGCTGGTGCTGGTCAAGGACATCCCGCTGCAGTCGGTGTGCGAGCACCACGTGCTGCCGTTCGTGGGGCGGGCCCAGATCGGCTACCTGCCGGGCGATCGCATCCTCGGCCTGTCGAAGTTCGCCCGGATGGTCGACCTGCACGCGCGCCGGCCCCAAACCCAGGAGCGCCTGACCCAGCAGATCGCCAACCACCTCGAGGGCGTGCTGCGACCGCGCGGCGTCGGCGTGGTCATCGAGGCGGAGCACACCTGCATGAGCCTGCGCGGCGCGCGGGCGACCGGTGCTCGCACCACGACCTCGGCGCTGTTCGGCCGGCTGCGGGACGACCACCGCAGCCGCGCGGAGTTCCTCGCCCTCACGAGGAGCGCGTCATGAAGGTCGTGGTGGTCGGCGGCGGGCTCGCCGGCATCAGCGCCGTCGAGGAGCTGCGCACGCAGGGCCACACCGGCGACATCACGTTGATCGGCGCGGAGCCGCACCCGCCTTACGAGAGGCCGCCGCTCTCCAAGGGCCTGCTGCTCGGCAGCGCCGAGCCGGACTCGGTCTTCGTCCACGACGCCACCTGGTACGACGAGCAACAGGTCGAGCTTCTCACCGGCACCGCCGTCGCCGGCATCGATCTCGACACCGGCCACGTCCTGATCGGCGACCGGCGGCTGCCGTACGACCGCCTGCTCCTCGCCACCGGCGCCACCCCCCGGCACCTCCCGCTCGCCGACCGGTCCGGCGCCGACGTCCGCTACCTCCGGACTCTCGACGACGCGCTTGCCCTCGGCGACCGCCTCACCGAGCACGTGCTCATCGTCGGCGCCGGCTGGATCGGGCTCGAAGTTGCGGCCGCCGTCCGCGCCGCGGGAGGCACCGCCACGGTGGTCGAGGCGACCAGCCTCCCGCTCGGCAACGCCCTGGGTCCCGAGCTCGGCGGCCTGTTCGCCGACCTGCACCGCGAGCACGGCGTCGACCTCCGGCTACGGACGGCCGTCGACGCGATCGACGACTCCCGCGGCCGGACGACGGTGCGGCTCTCCGACGGCCACGAGCTCTCGCCCGACCTGGTCCTCGTCGCCATCGGCGCCGTGCCCGACGACCGCCTCGCGGTCACTGCCGGGCTGGTCCACGACCACGGTGTCCTCGTCAACGGCTGGCTGCGCGCCAGCGACCCACACGTCTTCGCGGCGGGCGACGTCGCCACCCACGACCACCCGCTCCTCGGCCGGATCCGCGTCGAGCACTGGGACAACGCGATCCACCAGGGCCGGCACGCCGCGCGCACCATGCTGGGCGACGACGAGCCCTACGACCGGCAGCCCTACTTCTTCACCGACCAGTACGACCTCGGCATGGAGCACGTCGGGCACGTGGGCCCCGAGGGGTACGACGAGGTCGTGGTCCGTGGTGATCTCGCCTCCCGCGTCACGACGACGTTCTGGATCCGGAAGGGTCGGGTCCTGGCCGGCATGCACACCAACGACTGGGACGCCATCGAACCGATCCGGGCGTGGGTCGGGCGCGAGGCCACCGACGAGCTCCGCGACCCTGCCGTCCCGCTCGCCGAGCTCGTCATCGGCGAGCCGACGCCGGGAGGCGGACGCTGACGAGCAGCCCGCCCCCGGGCCTCGGCTCGATGAGCAGAGTGCCGTCATGGGCACCGACGATGCTCTCGACGATCGCCAGACCCAGTCCCACGCCGGCGTGCTCGGAGTGCCGACGCTCAGCGCCGCGTTGAAAGGGCTCGGTCAGGGTGGCCGCCAGCGCGGGTGCGATCTCGGGCCCCGTGTTCGCCACCGTGAGCAGCACGCCCGAGCTGTCAGTCGTAGTCCGCACCCGCACGACCCCGGCGGCCGGAAGGTTGTGGACGATCGCGTTGTGCACGAGATTCGTCACCATCTGCAGCAGCAGCGGCTGCGAGCCGGCGGTCGGCGCCGGGCCGCTGCTCGTCTCGATCGCGATGCCCTCCTTCTCGGCGAGCGGAAGCAGGGTCTCGGTCGCCTCCTCGGCCAGGAGTGAGAGGTCGACGTGCTCCTCCGCGAACGCGCGCTGGTTCGCTCGGCTGAGGACCAGCAGGGCCTCGGTGAGGTCGATGGCGCGCGCGTTGACGGTGTGCAGCCGCTCGACCAGCTCGGCGGGGTCGCGCCCCGGCTCGCTGCGCGCCACTTCGAGCAGGGTCTGGGTGACCGTCAGCGGTGTGCGCAGCTCGTGGGACGCGTTGGCCGCGAACCGCTGTTGCTCGGCCACGTGCGCCTCGAGCCGCGCCAGCATCCCGTCGAAGGCGTCGGCGAGCTCGCGGAACTCGTCCTTGCGTCCCGGGAGCCGGATCCGGTGGGACAGCGACCCGGTCGCCGCCAGTCGGGTGGCGTCGGTGATCCGCGCGAGCGGCGCGAGCATCCGTCCGGCGAGCACCCACCCGCCGACGAGCCCGAGGACCAGCAGGAACCCGAGGGCAGCGGCGGCGCGGGGCACGAAGGCCCGCTCGAGGTCGGACCGGTTCGGGACGAAGAGCGCGGGCCGGCTTCCGGGCGACTCCGACACGAGGTTGCCGTCGGGCACGTAGCGCAGCAGGAACACCCAGACCACCGCCAGCAGCAGGACGCCGGCGACCATCAGGAACCCGGCGTAGCTCAGGGTGAGCTTGAGACGGGCGCTCAAGCCCGGAGGTCTAGCCACCCTCTTGCTCCTGCACCGCCGACGTCCCGACGTCGATCCGGTAGCCGACCCCGGGGACGGTCGCGATCACCCACGGCTCGCCCAGCCGCTTGCGCAGCGCGGAGACGGTGATGCGCACGGCGTTGGTGAATGGGTCCGCGTGCTCGTCCCAAGCCCGCTCGAGCAGCTCCTCCGCGCTCACCACCCCGCCCTCGGCGGCGACCAGCACCTCGAGCACGGCGAACTGCTTGCGCGTCAGCGCGACGTACCGGCCCTCGCGGAAGACCTCGCGCCGGAACGGATCGACCCTCAGGCCGGCGATCTCGCGCACCGGAGGGCGGTGGTGCCCGCGTCGCCGGTCGAGAGCGCGGAGCCGCAGCACCAGCTCCCTCAGCTCGAACGGCTTGGTGAGGTAGTCGTCGGCGCCCAGCTCGAACCCCGACGCCTTGTCGTCGAGCCGGTCTGCGGCAGTGAGCATCAGGATCGGCATGCCGCTGCCCGTGCCCACGATGTGCGCGGCGACCTCGTCGCCGGAGGGCCCAGGGATGTCGCGGTCGAGGACCGCGATGTCGTAGGCGTTGACGCTCAGCATCTCCAGCGCCGCGTCGCCGTCCCGGGCGACGTCCGCGGCGATCGCCTCGAGCTGGAGTCCGTCGCGGATGGCGTCGGCCAGGTAGGGCTCGTCCTCGACGATCAGCACGCGCATGGTGTCCACGATGCTAGGCCGGGAACATATCGCCGGCGTATGCGAAATCGGATACGCCCTGACAACGCCGCGCTCCCTTGACTGCTCGGCATGTTCTCTCAACCTGTCGGCCGGTTCGCTCTCGTCGCCGCCTTCGCGCTCAGCGCCCTGCTCGCCCTCGTGCTGCTGAAGCCCTTCCCCTCAGCGTCCTCGCTCGGGCTCGACCTGGACATGGGCGCGGATCGCGGGAACGGCCGGACCACCGCGGACGGTGACGTCCCGGACGGCGCGACGGTGTTCGACGACCACTACCCAGCCATCGCCCGGCTCGACCCTGACCTGCGGGGTGCCCTGCAGGAAGCCGGGACGGAGGCGGGACGCGACGGCGTGGTGCTGCAGGTCAACAGCGGCTGGCGGTCGAGGAGCTACCAGGCACAGCTGCTCCGCGAGGCGATCGCCGAGCACGGCTCCGAGGAGGAAGCCGCCCGCTGGGTCGCGACCCCGGACACCTCCCCGCACGTGTCGGGCGACGCCGTCGACATCGGCGGCTCCGATGCGCAGGCGTGGCTGACGGACCACGGGGCGTCGTACGGGCTGTGCCGGGTCTACGACAACGAGCCGTGGCACTACGAGCTGCGACCCGACGCGCCCGAGGTGGGTTGCCCCCCGACCTATCCGGACCCGACCTGGGATCCCCGCCTGGCGCGGCGGTGACCCACGTCAGCGTCCGCCGCTGTCCCGCTGCGCGATCAGCTGCTCCCGGAGGATCTCGGCGTGGCCGACGTGCTGCGCGAGCTCACGGACCATGTGCAGATAGACCCACCGCAGGGTCACGGCGGCGATCCTCGGGTGTCCGGTCAGCTCGTCGTCGAGCGCCAGCTGACGCGCTGCGCTCTCGGAAGCGGCGACCGCCTCCTCGTGCCGGGCCAGCACGCTCGCGATCGTGTCGTCAGGGTCGAGGTCGAACGAGTCGTCGACCGTCGGCGGCAACCCGAGGTCGGCGCGCGGCGTCCCCGTCACGGTCTCACCGAACCAGATCCGCTCGACGTACGTCGCATGCTTCACCAGGCTCAGCAGCGTGGTCTTCGACGGGACCAGCCGGCGCCGGGCCTCCGCCTCGCTGACGCTGGTCAACGAGGCGCGCAGCGCCCGGCGGTAGGTGCGCACGAACGCCTCGAGCTGGGTTCGCTCGTCCGCGACATGAACGTCGTAGGTCTCACCGATGATGTCCACACGGCATTGTGGCCGACGGGCTGCGCGTTCACGACCGTTGTCGACAGCGCCCGCGTCGGCGCCCCTTTCCTCGACACCACCCCACTTCCCGGCTGCGTGCCCGACAGAGCCGGCCGTTCCCGGCGGCGGCGCCGCCGACGCCGGAGCAGCGCCCGCACCCACGGAACCAGGAACGCGAGCACGAGGAGGGCGAGGCTGATGCGGGAGGCGTGCTGGTCGATGACCAGGACCAGGTCGACCGCGTGCTGCCCCAGCGCGTAGCCCAGTCCGGCCACCAGGCTCGTCACGAGCAGGGCGGCGACGAGGTCGAGGGCCAGGAAGGTGACCAGCCGCATCCCGGCCATCCCGGCGACGACGAGGACGACCGGCGTCGGGATCCCGGGGAGCACAGCGAGGGCCACCGCGACGCGGACGACCCAGGGACTCAGGTTCCTGGCCCGCGCGGAGTAGCGCGCCGCCTGCTGCGGAGCGGCGATCATCCGGATCATCCCCTCTCCCCACCGCCGGCCGGCCCACCACAGGAGCCAGTCGAGCTTCGCCGTACCGACCACGCCGGCGGCGACCACGAGCCAGAGCGGCACCTCGCCCGCGCGGGCGAACGCGGCAGCCGCCCCGGTGGCGAGCAGGTCACCGCTGACGAGCTGCAGCGCCACCGGGTGCTCAGCGACGAGGAACGGCTTGGCCGGCCGCAGGGCGAAGCCGAGCAGGATGACGGCTGCGAACCCGCCGAGCAGGACGAGGTCGGCGCGAGCGGCCGTGCCGTCCCACGGTCGGAAGCTCTCGGGCCACAGCCAGCGACCGGGCCGGCGGGTGCGCGCCGTCCGAACCGATTTCGCCATGACGCCTCCCGGCAACTCGAACAGATATGTTTGAGTACTACCACATCTCGTACACTGTTGTACAGTTTAATCCGTTGGCGAGGACTGAGCAGTGACAACCGCCGAGGCACGGGCATCCGTCTCAAGGGGTGCCAGTGCTGCCTAGGGAGGGGACGCGATCCCATGAACGTTCTGCGAGACGACTTGGACAGAGCGATTCCGATGCACGAGGGCGCGTCTCCGGATGCGGAGGGCTCCTTCGCGCCGGACACCGAGCCCGGAACCGCCACCGGGCCGTCATCTCCTCCGTCGGCGTGTTGGGCCTGGGGCTCGGTGCCGTGGGGTTCGTCCTGGTTGCGTCGCCGACAGCGTCGAATCCTCGCGACCTCGGACCCAGCGTGGCCGACCCGGCGACGGCTGCGACACGGCAGAGCGTCCCGGGCGCCGCGCTGTTCGACGTCTGCGCGCCGGACGCCGTTCCTCGTCTGAAGGTGGTGAAGACGGGTCCGGACCGTCAGTACGTCATCACGTTCGGCGATCGGTCGGCGGACTGGACGTCGACGCCGGGGCTCGTCGTTCTCGAGGGGGACGACCACGTCGCGTTCAGAGCGAGGTGCGGCGACGAGGAGGTCTGGAAGTTCGACTTCGTCGAGGACTCGGCCCGCGTGGCGGGCGGGTTCTTCACGAAGGCGTTGCCCCGCACCACCTTCGAGGAGTGGGTGGACGACAAGGCGCGGACGCCCGTCTGCGAAGGAGCCTGCGGCCCGTGAGGAGCACGCGCGACACCGAGTTCAGCGAGTTCGTCAGCGCCCGGTACCAACATCTGCTGCGACTGGCACACGCGATCACCGGTGACCACCACCGCGGGGAGGACGTGCTGCAGACGGCGCTCGTGAAGCTCTACGTGGCGTGGCCGCGCGTCACCCGCAAGGGCGGTGAGGAGTCCTACCTGCGGACGATCATCGTCCGTACCTGCATCGACGAGTCGCGCCGAGGCTGGCGGCGCGAGGTGAGCCGCGGCGTCGTGGCCGACGCGATCGCCGTCACCGACCACCCCGAGGACCGTCAGGACGACCTGTTCACCGCGATCCGAGGTCTGCCGGAGATGCAGCGGAAGGCGGTGGTGCTGCGCTACTGGCTCGACCTCTCCGTCGAACAGACCGCCGCCGAGCTGGACGTGTCGACCGGAACCGTGAAGAGCCATGCCTCGCGCGGCCTGTCCAAGCTGAGGTCGGTCCTGCCCTGCGAGCTGTGACCGACACGTACATCGAGAGAGCGGAAAGGAAGCAACGGTGACGGCTACCTACACCTGGGACGTCTTCTCCACCGTCGACGGCTGGGGATCGTACGCGGCAGACGGGGTCTGGGGCGGCTACTGGAGCAAGGACGGACCGGAGTTCCTTGCGCACAGGCTCGCGGCCTACGACTCGGACGTGCGGGTCGTGCTCGGCTCCACCACCTTCCGGGAGATGGCCGGCATCTTCGCGGACCTCGGTGCCGACAACCTCGACGAGGCCAACCGCAGGATCTTCGCCTCGCCGGTCACCGTCGTGTCGTCCACACTGCGCGAGACGCGCGGCTGGCCGAACGCGACCATCCACGCGGGCGGAGCCGCTGACCTCGTACGGCGTCTGAAGGCCGAGAACGACGTGCCTCTCCGGTCCCACGGGAGCCTGTCCCTCAATCGTTCCCTGATGGCGGCAGGCCTCGTGGACTTCGTCCAGCTGACCATCTTTCCCGTGATCAGCGGGCGCACCGGCACCGACCGGGTCTTCCACGACACCGAGGACTTCGACCTCGAGCTCGTCTCGAGCCGCACGTTCGACGGGCGCAGCCAGGAGTTGGTGTTCGTCCCGACTCGTCACTGAGCACGCCACTGGTCGACAGTTATACAAGACCTCTTGTGCGTTGATCTCGCCCGACGTCAGGGTGGGCGGCATGCCTCGGAAGCCCGCCGCGGAGCGGCACCACCTGCCGGACGACCGACCTTCAGAGCTGGTCGACGTGCTGATCGCCTTCCACCACCCCACCCGCCGGTGGCTGCACGAGATCCTGGCCCTCGAGGGGCCTGCCAGCGTGGGAGGTCTCGCCGGGCGGACCGGCCTCGCGGTCGGGTCCGTGAGCCACCATCTGAAGCCCTTGCACCAGCAGGGCTTCGTCGAGCCTGCACCGGAGCTGGCCAGGGACACCCGGGAGAGCTGGTGGCGCGTCGTTCCGCGACAGCTGAGCTGGAGCGCTGACGACTTCCTGGCCGACACCCCGGGGCGGCTCGTGGCCGACCGGGCAGAGGTCGAGAACTTCCGTCACCAGGTCCGCGCGGTGCAGCAGTGGATGACGCGCGCCTCCTCCGCACCCGAGAAGTGGCGCCGCGCGGCGACGTCCGCGGACACGACCACGCGAGCGACCGCCGCCCAGCTGCGCGACCTCAGCAGTCGCCTGCAGGACGTCATGGTCGCCTGGGCCGACGAGTGCGTTCGTGACGCCGCCGAGCGACCCCAGCGCGAACGGCGCCCCGTCCGCGTCGTCGTCCGCACCTTCCCGACCGAGGCGGTGCACCCGTGACCGCAGCGGCAGTCACCCATCGTCCCTCGCCGACACCTGCGCGCGATCCGATGGTGCTGACCTGGCTGATGGGTGTCGCCGTCTCGTGGTTCGGCGACGCCGTCTGGGTCGTCGCCCTTGCCTGGACCGCAGCGCACACCTTGTCGCCGGGTCTCGCCGGCGTGGTCCTGGCTGCGGAGATGGTGCCGCAGGCCGGGCTCGTCCTCGTCGGTGGCGTGGTCGCCGACCGGTTCGATCCGCGCCGGGTGCTCCTGGCGGGGTACCTCGCGCGCGCCGTCGTGCTGGTCGCCGGCGCTGCGGCGTGGCACTCGGGCCTCGACGGCGCGGCCACGCTGGGGGCGGTGGCCCTGAGCTTCGGCGTCGCCGCCGGGTTGACGATCCCCTCAGGGAGTGCGCTGATCCGGTCCTTGGTGGCGCCCGAGCACCTAGGGGCGGTCATGGGGTGGAACCAGGTCAGCGGCCGGGTGATGCGGCTGATCGGCGCACCGGTCGGCGGCGTGGTCGTCGCGATCGGGGGCCCGGTCGCCGCGATGCTGCTCGACGCAACCACCTTCCTCGCGATCGCGCTCGTCATCGGCTGCGTCGTCCGGCCGCGTTACCCGTTGCCGCGTGCCACCGAAGCGCGGTGGCGGCAGTCGTTCACGGCCGGCGTGCGCTACCTGCGCGCCACGGCCTCGGCCCGGTTGTTGGTCGTCGGGCTGACGGCGCTCAACGTGTTCGTCACGCCGATCACCGCACTGGGCCTCGCGCTGCGCGTCGAGGGATCCGGGTGGGGGTCGCACTGGCTCGGCCTGGCCGACGGCGCCCTCGCCGCGGGCGCGATCCTCGGCAGCCTCGCCGCGATCCGCTGGCTACCTGCGCGCTCCGCTGCCGCCGGATTCCGCGTCCTGGTCGTGCAGGGGCTCGCGCTCGCGTGCATCGGCGCGTCCTGGAAGCCGGGAGTGATGGCCGGCATGTTCGTGGTCGGGGTGACCGCCGGATTGGCGTCCGTCTGGTTGTCGTCAGCGTTCCTGGCGACGATCGACCCGGCGTACGTCGGGCGCGTCTCGTCCGTGACGGCCCTGGGAGACATGGCTCTGCTGCCGCTGTCGGTGCCCCTCCTCGGCTTCGCCGCGGGTGCGGTGGGACTGTTGCCGACCACGATCGCCTTCGGAGCGGCGATGGCGTCGCTGTGCCTGTGGTTCGCGACCCGACCGGAGCTCGCTCACATCCGGCCGAGCCCCGTTGAAAGCGACTCCCCGACCTGATCGGAGAGCCGCGCTGGTGGAGCTGAGGGTGTCTGGGTTCACGACATAGGCGACAACTGACACGCGACACCTGAGTCGGGACATAGGCGACAGTTCCTGGGCATGTCGAAAGCCAGGGTCGCCGTGCTGAAGGTCGTCACTAAGGAAATGTCC
>NZ_QGDD01000001.1 GCF_003160695.1 Nocardioides silvaticus | reverse complement strand
GGATAGTCCCGCCGATGGTCGGCGAACATCCTCAGCGCGCGTTCCTTGACCGCGGCATCGATCTTCTTGGGCATGTGCTCATCCTCCTGGACTCAAACAGGAGCGGCATCAAACCCGTAACGGTTCATAGGCCGTCTCGCGATTTTCTCCGCTACTGCCGGCTGTGGGCGGTCGAGCCCGTCGCCGACGGAACCTCCCGCGCCACGTGGTCGTCATCCAGTCATGCGTGGACAAGCGCCGGTGCTCCTAGCGATCGCTGGCTCTCTGCTGCTCGGGTGCTCGCCGAACGATGTCGAGCGTTCCCGAGGCGGAGGTGCGCCCTCTTCCGTGCCGGCCCTCCCCGCAGATTCCGTCAGGCAGCCGTCTGTCGCCGCTGCCGACGGACGGCGAGTCACGCTCGATGTGGGCCATTGCTACGTCGAGCCAATTCAGGTTGGCGACACGAGGTGGGTCACCCAACGCACCTACTTCGGCTACGGCGGAGGAGTGCCCCGTCGCTTCACACCGACTGGGACCTTCGTTGCGTTGAACTCGACCGACGCGATCTTCATCGCGGATGGAGGCGCCGAGGTTCGCTTCACGGTCGCACCTGAGCGAATGCCGACGCGAGGCTGCCGTTGACCCAGACGTCAGCTTGTGCCGCAGGCCCACGGCGCGGTAGCGCACGATCACCCGACGTCGGCGGAGACCACCACCCCGTGTGAGTTCACGCCGAGGTTGACCCGCTTCGAGCTGTAGTCAGCGGTCACGGCCCTGGTGTGTGGCCAGATCACCCTGACGGAGTAGCTCAATTCGTCGGCGCGATTCTTGGCTTCGTCGACCGTGAGTCCGACGAGCTCCTGTGCGTCGACGGGGTTCTCCGCACCCGTACCGGGGGCCGGGGTCCACCTGTTGCCAACCATGCTCGGAAGGATTGCACGGGCTGTGGACTGGACCGCGTCCGCTTCGAGCAAGGTGCATCGCAGGGTGTAGCTGTCCTCGTCGGCCCAGGCGTCGGTGGCATCCAGATTCCGCCAGCGTCGCCGGTCAGGGTCTCGGACCTTGATCGGGCCTTCATCGGGCCCGACGTAGAGCGGATGCCCGTGCTCGACCTTGATGGTGGGAGAGGTCTCCAAGCGGATCTCGTCGATCCGCCACGTGTAGATCAGCGCAGGCATGCCGTGGCGTTTCGAAAGCTCGTCCATGTAGGCGAAGTAGTCGACGTTCAGGTAGATCTGACCGCCCAACCTCGAGCCCGCTTTCGGAGGCTCCAGGTCGTCCAGGACCATCCACTCCTTGTACGCCAGCAGTCCGAAGTCGAGGATGAAGCAGTCCTCCATCGGCTCCTTTGCGGCGCGCACAAGATCGGCGCGGACGCGATAGAGAGCGTCGTCGTTCACTGCCTCGCACGACAACTCAGGTCCGGTCGTCGGCTGCAGGCGTTCGTGCCTGACGTACCCGAACTCCAGGGCGAACTGCCGCGTCTCGCCGACTGCGAAGTCGGTGTAGTTGCCGTCCTGGAGGACCCACCCATCGAGTCGGATCCCCAGTCGCGCTCCACCAACCGATCGCGTTGCATGGGCCATGGTGGCAGGATCACGCCTTTGGGACCGCGGGGATTCGACTACTTCCGTCGGCCCTTGCGCGACTCCTTGAGCTTCGCGGCGGCCGACTTCAGCTTCGCCTGGTTCTCCGGCTTCCGGGCTTGGTCGTACACGACCTTGGCGGCGCTCAGTGCAGCCGCACCTCTCATCAGCTTCATGGGAGGGGGGTACCCACGCCGTCCCTCCTCATGTGGCGCTGCCGATCGATCCGGGTTGGCCAGCGGCGGACGGGTACCGATCACTCATGACCACTACTGGCGACCCTTCCGACCGTCCGCTCAACGACCCGACCGAGCAGCCGCAGGACGACCCGCAGACGCGGCCTGCCCCGGACCCCGACGAGGAGCCGCTGAGCAGCATCCGCGGCGACGGCGACTGACATGCCTCGGTCGATCTGGACCGGCTCCGTCTCGTTCGGACTGGTCAACGTGCCGGTCCGGCTGTTCTCGGCAACCCAGGACCACAAGGTGGACTTCCACCAGTTCGAGAAGGGCACGTCCAACCGCGTCCGCAACCAGCGGGTGAACGAGAAGACCGGCGACGAGGTCGACTACAAGGACATCGTCAAGGGCGCCGAGGTGAGCGACGGCGACTACGTCATGCTCACCCGGGAGGAGCTCGAGTCGGTCGAACCCGGCAAGAGCCGCACGATCGACATCAGCGACTTCGTCGAGGCCGCGGAGATCGACCCGATCTACTACAACAAGTCCTACTACCTCGCCCCGGCCGACGACAGCGCCAAGAAGGCGTACGCCCTGCTGGTGAAGGCGATGGAGAAGTCCGAGCGGATCGGCGTCGCGACGTTCGTGATGCGGGGCAAGCAGCACCTCGCCGCGATCCGGCCATCCGGGCGGGTGCTCGTGCTGGAGACGATGCACTTCGCCGACGAGGTCCGCAACCCGGCCGACCTCGACAACGTGCCCCAGCAGGTCAAGGTGGCGCCCAAGGACCTGAACATGGCCGTCAGCCTGGTCGAGTCGCTGACGACCAAGTGGGACCCGAAGAACTACAAGGACACCTACACCGAGCGGGTCAAGAAGCTCGTCAACGCCAAGAAGAACGACCGCGAGATCGTGCGGGAGGAGACGAGGGAGGAGACCTCGGCGGAGGTCGTCAACCTGCTCGAGGCGCTCCAGGCCTCGGTCGACCAGGCCAAGGGCCACAAGGCCGGCAACGCCCACCGCGCCGGCAAGCTGCGGACGAGGAAGGCCGACAGCGACAAGGGCAAGGACGACGCGAAGAAGACGGCGAAGCCCGCGAAGTCCGCACCGAAGAAGAAGTCGGGCGGCTCCTCGAAGTCGACGAAGAAGTCGACCTCCTCCTCGAGGAAGAAGGCCTCCTAGGCGGGCGCGAGACCGTCCAGCGCGTCGAGGGCGAGGTCCACGTCGGCCTGCGTCGTGTAGACGTGGAACGACACGCGCAGACGCCCGCCGCGGACCGATGCACGGATGCCGGCCTCCCGGAACCGTTCCTCCGCCCCGGGGATGTCGGCTGACACGATCGCCGAGTCGCCGGGCGCCATCCCGATCCCGGCCCGGAACGCGTTGGCCAGTGCGACGTCGTGCTCGTGGATGGCGTCGACGCCGATCCGCCGTACCAGGTCCAGCGTGGGTGCCGCGGCGACGTGGGTGAACCAGGTCGGGGCCTGGTCGTAGCGGCTGGCGTCCTGCGGCAGCCGGGCTTCGAGCCCGTAGTACTGACCGTCGACCGCGGCGCTCCAGCCCGTCTGCAACGGACGCACCAGCTCCTGGAGTCGCGGCGAGAGGTAGCCGAAGGTCGCGCCGCGGGGCGTCATCAGCCACTTGTAGGTGTCGCCGACGAACGCGTCGGCCAGGCCGGCGTCCACCGGCAACCACCCCACCGCCTGGGTGGCGTCGACGACGAGGAGTGCGTCCGCACCGCGCGCCGCTGCGCTGAGCGCGGCCAGGTCGGAGACCTCCCCGGTGGCGGACTGGACGAGCCCGACGGCGACCACGTCGACCGTGTCGTCGATGCGCTCGACCAGCCGGTCCACGGGCGCCGTGACGACCTGCACGCCGCGGTGCGCCTGGGCGGTCCACGGGAACACGTTCGAGGCGAACTCGATGTCGGGCACCAGCACCGTCGACCCGTCCGGGATCGCGGCAGCGATCAGGGCCAGTGCCGCCGAGACGGTGGAGCCGGACAGGACGTCCTCGGGTCGGACGCCCACCAGCGCGGCGTACGACGCCCGGGCGGAGTCGTGCGACTGCTCCCAGACCTCCCACGAGCCGCGGCCCGAGCGCCACTCCTCCAAGGTGCGCTGCAGCGCGTCCCACCCGACCTGGGGCGGGATGCCGTAGGAAGCGGTGTTGAGCCAGCCGGGATCGGGATCCCACATGGGCAGGGCCTCGGAGAGGGAGATCGACATGGCCGCCTACCGGGACCCGTCGATGACCGGCTTGACGTCGATGACCGGGGTGCCGTCGACGGCCTCCAGGTCGGAGACCCGGACCCGGTTGCCGTCGACCTCCAGCACCCGGACCCGGTGGATCCCGACCGGGTTGGGACGGTCGGAGGAGCGGGTGCTGAAGACGCCGGTCAGCGGCGCGGTCGGGTCGTCCCGCGGGTGTACGGCGAGCACGGACCGGTCGGCGAGGTGGAGCCAGGTCAGCACCAGCACGTCGTCGCCGACCCGCAGGTCGCCCAGCCCGAAGGCGACGGCGGCGTCGAAGGCCAGCCACGCCTCCGGTCCGCCCTCGACGCCCTGCTTGGGTGCCGACGCGGGATCGGTCAACGGCGACTGGACCACGCCGACCGGCCGCACGTCGTAGGTCACCTCAGCCTCCTGCTCCGCCCCGGACCACCTTGTTCTCCTTCATCTCCAGCTCGTCGACGATCGTGACACTGCGCGGGTGCCAGGGGCGAGGGAGGTCGGAGCAGGCCTTGCGGACCGCGGCCTTGAGCGCCTTCTCGTCCGCGCCGACCTCGGCGACGACGTCGACCGCGACGACGGCACCGACGAGGGCGTTCTCGCGGCCGTAGACACGCGCCGCCTGGACACCGGGTACGGCGGTGACGCGCTCCTCGACCGGCAGCGGGTGGACCTTCACGCCGCCCACGTTGATGACGTCGGAGCGCCGGCCCCGGAAGAGGATCCGGCCGTCGACGACCTCGACCTCGTCACCGGTGGGCCACCACTCGTCGGCGGGCCGGTCCTCGTCGCCGTAGTACCCGAGCATCGACGCGCTCGACCGGACCCACAGCTCGTCGTCGACGATCTTGAGACTGACCTCGGCGCCGTCACGGCTCTCGAGCAGCTCGGCCGGCAGGCCGTCGGCGCCGTCGCGCACCGACCCGGTCGAGCCGAACTCAGAACCCGCGTAGATGTGGGAGATCCGGGCCCCGGGGAACGTCTCGCGCAGCTCCTCGAGCAACGCGCCCGGCACGGCCTCGCCGCCGAGGGTGATCTGGCGCAGCGTCGGCAGCGGGCGGTCGTCGGCGCGGAACTCGGCGAGCAGGAACCGCCAGAACGTCGGCGTCGCGCTGATGTGGTCGACCCGGTGCTCGTGGATGAGGTCGATGACGGCCTGCGGTCGTCGTACCGGCGGCGCGACGAGGGTCGCCCCGGTGCCCAGGACGTGGATGAGCACCTGCAGTCCGGCGAACTGGTTGGGACCGTAGGCGAGCAGCCAGGTCTGGCCGGAGCCGTCGCGCGCGTCCTCCATCCGCTTCAGCTGACGGGACCAGTCGTGCCGCACTCCCTTGGGTGCCCCGGTGCTGCCGGTGGTGAGCACCATCAGCGGCCGCCGCTCCGGGGGCACGTCGAGGGTGGGCCCGTCGGCGAGCAGGTCTCCCGGCCGCACCACCTCGGCGGCGAGCGCGTCGAGGTCCTCGCGGTCCGACACCACGAACCGGTGCTCGAACGAAGCGGTCTGGTCCTGGATCTCCTCCACCGACGCGATCGGCGCGTAGGTGCACGCCTCCGCCCCGACGAGCGAGGACGCCGCGAGCAGGGCGACGATCGCCGGGATGTCGTTGGTGACGATCGCGAACCGGTCGATGCCGGCCGCGCGCAGCCCGTGCGCCAGCCGGTCGGCCTCGTCGACCAGCTGCCCGTAGGTCCACGTGCCGCTCTCGGCGATGACGGCGACCGCGTCGCGGTCCCGCTCTGCGACTCGCCGCAGGAGATCGATCACTTTCGGACCCTATCCGGTCAGGAAAGCGAGCTCGGCGCGCAGTGCGTCGGTGAACGCGTCGGGGGCGATCGACAGCCGGTTGCGGTCGAAGCTGCAGATGATCGTCATCCGCCCGCGGAACGTGGTCGCGGTGACGAAGAGGACCTGGTTGGGCGTCGGGGCGAGCGAGACGCACATCCGGGTGACGCTCTCCGGCGCTGCGCCGGTGACCACCCCGAGGTTGCTGAGGTTGGCCGCGGGCGTCGCCGTCTCCATCCAGCGGCGAACGACCTTGTCCGTCGCCTCGCCGACCGGCAGCTTGTCGACACCGCTGAGCGCGAAGAACAGCTCCGGCTCGCACCGGTCGACCCGGCGCCGGATGTCGGCGGTGACCTCGCGCGCCAGGGCGCCGGCGTCGAGCCCGGCGTCGAAGGACGCGGACACCACCGCCGCCGACTGGCCGACCACGTCCACCGCCTCGGCGGCCGCGCGCACCCGCAGGTCGACGGTCGTCGACAGCGGCACCCGCTCCAGCTCCGGGGCGAGCCCCGCGATCGCCTTCAGCACCGCGGCCGTCAGCGCGCCGTGCACGGTCGCGTCGTTGGCCTTCGACCACCCGATCAGTCCCGTGGCCTGCTCGGGCTCGAGGTCGAACAGCGTGTAGGCCAGGTCCCGCGGGCGGTCGAGCGCCCGGTCGTACCACCCAGGAACGCCGCCGTTGCCCACGAATCCCGGCTCGTCGCGCACCTGCCGGGCGGTCGTGAGCAGCTCCGGCCGCCGCCGCGTCCAGTCGCGTTCCGGCAGCGTGTAGCGGCCCAGCGGCTCGGTGGGCGCGGTCAGCGGGTGCCCGCTGATGTCGTCGCCGTCGACGAGCACGCGGGCGAGCAGGAGCAACAGCTGCGCCATCGGCCGGCCGTCGAGCGCCACGTGGTGCGCGGTCAGCGCGATCGCCGTGCCACCTGCGGTGGCCGGTGCGGTCGCGCAGTGGACCAGCGGACCGGACAGGTCGACACGGAGGTCGCTGACCTTCGCGAGCATGTCCAGCTCGTCGTCGTACGACGACGCGGGGCGCGCCAGCCGCGTCCCGAACTCCAGGTGCGCCAACCGAGGACCCTCGCGCACCACGCGGGCTCCGACGATCGGCACCTGCTCGGTGATCGTCGCCCAGGCGGCGGTCACCGCGTCGACGTCGTACGAACCGGCGAGCTCGAGCACGCCGAGGGCGTTCATCGGCCACAGCCGGTCGACGAGCTCGTAGTAGACCTCGGTCGGGTCGAGGGGGCGCGTGCTCACCGGAGCGATCAGCAGGTCAGTC
The DNA here is from genome assembly GCF_003160695.1 of Nocardioides silvaticus. GTDB lineage: Bacteria > Actinomycetota > Actinomycetes > Propionibacteriales > Nocardioidaceae > Nocardioides > Nocardioides silvaticus. The sequence continues at coordinate 1,019,152 of NZ_QGDD01000001.1, read as the reverse complement.
CGCCGTCGACGACCAGCACGTGACCGGTGAGCCAGTCGTTGCGCTCGTCGACGAGGAACTGGACAGCGCGGGCGATGTCGTCCGGCTCGCCCAGCCGGCCGGCGGGCGTGCGGCGCACGATCTGGTTGAGCTGACCCTCGTCGAGGCCGTGGCTCATCTCGGTGCGCAGGTAGCCCGACGCGATGCTGTTGACGGTGATCCCGCGGGACCCGACCTCACGCGCCAGGCCGCGGGTGAAGCCGTCGATGGCCGCCTTGGTGGCGCCGTAGACGGTGAGGCCGCGGTAGCCGGTCAGGCCGGTGATCGAGGAGATGTTGACGATCCGGCCGCTCCTGCGGGCGAGCATGGTGCGCACGACCTGCTTGGTCAGGTGGATCGTCGCCTTGAGGTTGAGGTCGACGACGGTGTCGGAGTCCTCGTCGGAGAGCAGCGCCAGGATGCCGTCGCGGGCGACGCCGGCGTTGTTGACGAGCACGTCGATCGAGTCCCACTTCGCGACGACCGCCTTGACGAAGGCGGTCGACTGCTCGCGGTCGGCGATGTCGGCCTCGACGAAGAGGAACCGGTCGGGATGCTCGGCCTCCCACTCCTTGACCTGCGGGGTCGAGGAGCGGGAGCAGGACGCGACCCGGTCACCCGAGTCGAGGAACGACTGCACGATGCCGGCGCCGAGGCCCCGGCTGCCGCCGGTGACGACGACCGTGCGGGGGTCCGTCATGCGGGGACGGAGGCTCCGGACTCGCCGGCGGAGGAGTAGAACGCCACGATCTCGGCCACGGTCTCGGGCATCAGGCCCTCACCGAACGGGTCGGTGCCGAACTCGTCCTCCAGCATCGCCGAGAGCTCCGCGGTCTCCAGCGAGTCGAGGCCGAGACCGTCGCCGTGGATCGGGGTGTCGAGCGCGACGGTGATGTCGGCCTTGTCGGAGCGCTCGAGGAGGGACTGGATCAGCGCGAGGATCGAGCCTTGCAGGTCGGTCATCTACTCAACTTCCATGGGGGTACGGCGGTGGGGACAGACGACTATCGCAACGGTCGAGACCCCCGAGGGGTTATCCCCGGTGGGCCTATTGGCCGGGACGCCGATCGTACAAGGATTCCTCGACCTTGATCGGCGTCAGCCGACGGGCGGGCACCCCGCCGTGGAGGTGCGCCGCGGCGACCTGCTGCCGGGTCCAGGCCGTGGAGCCGGCAGCGAGCAGGGCGCCCTCGCCGAGGGTGACGCCGGGCAGCACTGTGCAGTTCGTCGAGATGACCGCGCCCTTTTCGAGCGTCACCGGCTCGAGGATCAGCCCGCCGTTGACCGGGTCGAACGCGTGGGTCAGCACCGTGCTGCGGATGCCGGTGATCCACGAGTGCGGCGCCATGACCAGGCCGCCGCCGCAGTCGAGGTAGTGCATGCTGACGATGTGGGCGGCCTCGCTCATCCGCAGCGTCCGCAGCGTGCCGGTGTCCACCGCGCCGGGCTCGAAGCCGGACCCGCCGAGGATCCAGTTGAACATCACGATCCGCGCATTCTTGCCGAGCTGGACGAGCTTCATGAAGCGGAACGCGTTGAAGTTGCCGATCACCACGCCCTCGGCGACCTCGAACCGCTCGACGTTCTGCACCCAGCAGATGCCGATCCGGGCGGACGGGTGGATCCGGTGCCCGAGCAGGTTCAGCAGGCGGATCTTGAGGCCGCAGGCGGGCAGCAGGAAGACGAGCATCGCGAGTCGCTGGCGCACGCCGGGAGCCTATCCGTCGGTGGGCCGGCGGGGCTTGCGGGCCTGGACGTCCAACGTGATCCGCGGGACCCCGCCGCTGGCGATCGCCTTGTCCATCGCCCACGACACCGGCTTCAGCGACCACGACGGCGCGCGCAGCGAGTGGAGGTAGGCCACCGACGACATCGGGTAGCGGATCTGCGGCTCGACGACGATGTCGGTGAACCCGACCCGCTCCAGCAGGATCCGGATGCTGTCCTGGGTGTGCAGGATCCGGTGGTGCCCGGCCAGCCGCCGGTCGGAGACCCGGGCGACCCGGCCGCCCGTCGCCACCTTGGCCGCGTAGGAGGCCCGGTCGGCGACCGTGTTGTGCGGCGTCTGCAGGAAGAGGACCCCGCCCGGAGCGAGCATCTGGTGGACCTCGCGCATCATCCGCTCGCCGTCGCGGACGTGCGCCAGCACGCACCACATCGTGACGACGTCGAACTCGTCCTCGTGCTCCTGCTCGGAGAGGTCGCCGAGGTCGAGGTCGATGCCGCTCAGCTCGCGGGCGACGGCGATCGCGCCCTCGAGGATGTCGTTGCCGGCGACCACGAAGCCGTACTCGTCGCGGGCGACGGAGAGGAACTCACCGGCACCGGCCCCGACGTCGTACAGCTTCGGCTTGTCGAGGTGGGCGACCTCCTTGGCGAGCCAGTCCAGCTTCTCCCGCCAGACCGCGGGGCCGACGCCCTCGCGCTTCTTCTCGACCCAGTCGGCGACGTACTCCACCGACACCTCGTCGGTGGTGACGACCTCGGTCGGCGCCTTGGTCTCCTCGACGATGAACTGGGCGCGGCACGACGAGCAGCGGGCCACGACGATCTCGGTACGACGGGAGGCGGGCCCCACGTGCACCGCGGACGAGCCGCAGGCGGGGCAGCTCATCGGCCGGCCTCCGCAGCAAGCACCTCGTTGATCTTGGCCCGGACCACCGCGCGCCCCTCGTCGTTGGTGTGCAGGCCGTCGTAGGTGTAGCGCCACTGCCAGATGCCGTTCTCGTCGGAGAACTCGTCAATGCAGTCGACCAGCACGATCCGCGGCCCGTCGTCGGACATCGCGGCCGCGGCCTTGTGCATCGCGTCGCGCATCAGGTGGAGGGCGCGGGTGCGCTCCTCGAGGGTGCCGACGACCGGGAAGCCGGTCTGCTCCTCGGCGACGTCGCTCTCCGGCGGCGGAACGTAGACGAGCACCCGCTCGCTGCCGGTGGCCCGGGCGGCCTCGCGGATTCGCTCCAGGTACTGCGGCACGAAGTCGTAGGTGCCCGGCTGCTCCATCCGGGGCACCAGGTGGCAGCGCACGTCGATCTCGCCGAAGCTGTAGATCCACAGCACGTTCTTGGCGTTCTTGGCGCGGCCGACCAGCCGGAAGATGCGCAGGACGGCCGGCGGCAGGCCCTGGCGGGCGATCGAGAACTGCAGCCGCGGGCCGAGGTGGCAGACCCAGCGGCCGTCCTCGATGTGGCGCAGCGGAGCGCCGAGCTCGCGGGCGGGGGTCAGGGCGGCGTGCGAGTCGCCGACCCAGATCTCCTTCAGCCTGCCGGTGAACGCGGCCCGGAGCAGGCGGGTCGACATCACCAGAAACGCGGTGCGGGCGATCGTCACCCGGATGATGTGCCGCGTCCGGTGGAACGGGACGCGGTGCGGGTCGGCGTTGCTCACTGCGCCGCCCACGACGCACAGGCCTCGGCGACGGTCGTGGTGCCACCCGTCGTCACGTCGACCACGGGGAGGTTGCCGATCAGCTTGATCCGGTCGGGCACGCTGCGCATCCGCGACATGGTGCCGTCGGGGTTGCGGGACGTCAGGAACCGGCTGGCGCGGTAGCCCTCGGCCGAGGTCAGGCTCGGCAGGTCGCCGCCGATGTCGTCGCGCACGAAGAACGCGTTGGCGCCGTTGCTCGAGCAGCCGACGAAGCGGTAGCCGCGCTGGTTGGCGAGGTGGACGAAGGCACCGACCGATGCCCCGAAGTAGAGCTGGGAGTAGTGCGCCTCGCTGTTCACGAACGCCGGGTCGTAGGGCACGGTGATCGCGGCGTCGGGCCCGAAGAGGGCGTTGTACTCCATGACGACGATGGCCGGGTTGACCACGTCGACGGCCTCCCACAGCCAGTAGTCGGTGCCGTCGACGTCGATGGACAGCACGCCGATCTCACCGCTGAAGCCGTTGTCGCGGATCAGGTCGTTGATGTTCTCGCGGGTGACGAACGCGCTCACGGGCTCGACGTCGTGCCGCCAGGCCATCCCGGTGCGGAGCACGAACTCCACGTGCGACTCGCCGCCGTCGATCACCAGGCCCCGCCAGTTGTTGTTCTGCACCAGGAACCGGGTGTTGGACTCCCGGTAGTCGCCGGTGCCGATCTCCACGAACGTGTCCGCGTGCGGTCCGATCGAGCGGATCAGGTACTGCAGGATCCCGTCCTCGCCGAACTGGGAAAACACCCGGAACTCGATGTCCTCGAGCTTCTCGGGCTTGGTGACCGAGGAGAGCAGGTGGGTCTCGAGCCGGCCGATGCGGAGGAGCAGCTCGTCGTGCTGGGCGCGGAGGCGCTGCACCACCTGGCGGGCGACCGGGGCGGACGCCACCCGTCGGAGCGAGCGGTAGGCAAGAGCGGACGGCACGGGGCTGACCTCCACGAAGGGCATGCGGGTTTCTGGGATGACCCACGGACGATAGCCGACCTGTCTGCGAGGATTCCGGGCATGGCGGAAACCGGACAGATGACGGCCGAAGAGGTCGGCGGCGGTGCTGCCGGTGCCCGGCGCCGGATGAGCGCCGTCACGATCGACAACATCATCTTCAGCGTCTCCAGCCTGGTCGTCTTCATCTGGTCCGCGCACGTCCTGGAGCCGGTCGACTTCGGCCGGTTCGCCCTCGTCCTCCTCGTCTTCGTCTTCGTCCAGGGCAGCCTGGTCCGGTCCCTGGTCTCGTGGACGGTGATGGTCCACCCCGAGGACGCCGACACCCGTCCACGGGCCGTCCTGGGCAGCGCGCTGCTCCTCGCGCTCGGCGCCGGCGCCCTCTGCCTGGCCGCCGGCGGGCTGTTGCTGCTGGGCGACAGCGGGCTCGGCGCCTCGCTGCTCGTCGTCGGCGCGCTGATGCCCCTGCTCGCCGTGCAGGAGGTCGGGCGGTTCCTCTCCTTCGCCCAGGCCAAGCCGTCCCGCGCGATCGTGATCGACGTGATGTGGCTGCTGCTGACGGTGGTCGCGCTCGTCCTCATCCCGCTGGTCCACGAGATGACGCTGCTCTGGATGGTGCTCGCCTGGGGCGGCACCGGCGCGCTGGCCGGTGCCTGGGTGTTCGTCCAGCAGGGCGTGCCCCGCGGCCACGACATCTCCCTGACCTGGCTCAAGGAGCGGTGGAACTTCTCCTGGCGCTCCCTGGTGGCGGCCAGCTCGAGCGCCACGGTCGCCCTCATCGGCGCCGGTCTCGTCGCGGTCGTCAGCGGGCCGCTCGCGGTCGCGGCAGTCCGTGCGGCGCTCCTGCTCGAGCGGCCCAGCACCACGATCCAGATGGCCGTGGCCACCTCGGCCGGCGCCGACATCGCCCGCGAACGGTCGGACAACGCCGGCCTGCTCGCCCACCAGCGGCGCGCGATGCTGGTCTCGCTGGTGGTGGCCGGGCTCAACTTCGGCGTGCTGTTCCTGATCCCCGACGCGCTCGGCGAGCTGGTGCTCGGCGACGTCTGGCACCTGGTCACCCCGCTGCTCCTCATCATCGGGCTGCGCGTGGTCGCGATGGCAGCGCAGAGCGGGGTCCGGGCGGCGCTGATGGGCCGCCGGCAGATCAGCCAGGTGATGAAGATCGACATCGTCGGCACCGTGCTCTCGATCGTCGGCTTCGTCATCGGCGCCTACCTCGGGGATGCCGAAGGCGCCTACTGGGGCTCGCTCGTCGGCCTGACCCTCACCGTCGCCGGCTGGTGGTGGGCGCTCGTCGCGCACCTGCGCAGCGGCGAGGGATTCGCCGACCCCGAGCCCGCGGCTCCTGCCTCGGACCCGGCTGACCGACCCGTATCCTGACCGCCGTGCTCCTGCGACTCCTCACGCCGCTGCTCCGGACCATCTCCCGGTGGCCGATCCGGATCCGCCAGCGCTGGCAGTGGGCCCGGGACGAGGTCGACGTCTACCCCGGCACCTTCGTCGCCCGGACGGCGGTGCTCGGCAAGCGGGTGCGGATCACCGGTCCGGCCTACGTCGACCCGTGCGAGGTCGGCCCGTACTCGATCCTCGGTCGGCTGATCATCCGGTCCGCGAACCACTACACCGAGTACCTCAACATCCAGGAGATGGCGCAGCGCAAGGTCATCGGCGGCCGGACGATGCTCAAGCCGATGGAGCGCCCGGTGAAGATCGGCGCCGCCTGCTGGATCGGTGACAACATCACGATCCTCGAAGGCGTCGAGATCGGCGACGGCGCGATCGTCGGCGCCGGCGCGGTCGTGACCAAGTCGATCCCCGCCTACGCCGTCGCGGTCGGCAACCCCGCAAGGGTCATCCGCTACCGCTACCCGGAGGAGATCGTCGAGCTGATCAAGCCGGTCGACTGGTGGAACTGGAGCGACGAGAAGCTCCGGGCCAACGTCGACCTGTTCGAGCTCGACCTCGCGACCGTCGACCCGGCGGTGCTGAAGGAGCGGCTCGCGCGGTTGGGCTAGCTCGACGACAGCGTGCGGAACCAGTCGCGGTCGGTCTCGTAGCCGAAGTCGACCAGCGCGGCGCCGGCGTACGAGTCGAAGACCTCGCCGGCCTCCTTGGTGAAGTGGTTGCGCCAGTCGCCGGCCGCGCCCTTGCGGCGGAAGCTGCCGCGGTCCTCCTGCCCGGCCTTGCGGCCCGCGGACCGCGAGAAGTCGTGGCGCTGGACCGCCAGCTCGACCAGCTCGCGATCGACCTCGGCGCCGGCGGCCGCGAGCGCCTGCGCCATCTCGTCGACCGGGTCGGTGTGGAGTCGCTCGAAGGACACGTGGCCGACGCCCGGCCGGTCCCACCAGTCGCGCACGTGGACGTGCCACGGCGTGCCGATGGTCGTCGGGGAGACCGTCATCTGGAACTCGATGAACTTCGGCAGGTTGCCGTGCACGTCGGCGGGATCGAACCGCGGGCCGTAGAGGTCGTCGAAGATCTGCGCGATCCCCTGGGAGAAGCGGGGGTTCTTGTTCAGCCGCAGCGCGCGGGTCCAGTAGAAGTAGAACGACGTCATCACGTCGCGCCCGTCGCGGCGGATGTAGATCGCCTGCGGCATCCGCTCGTCGTAGACGTAGTGCGAGTGCACGACCGCCTTGAACATGATCGGCAGCTGGTAGTCGACCGGCACCGGCAGCCCGAGCGAGGTGCCCATCAGCTCGCAGAGCCAGTTGGTGCCCGACTTGGGGAAGCCGCAGCCGACCCACATGCCGAGGCTGCGCCCCCGCCGCTTCAGGATCTGGTGCGTCGTCGCGGCCGAGAACCGTCGGAGCTTCTCCTCGGCCCAGAGCGTCCGCGGGGACCGGTCGTCGTCGCCGACGATCCCAGCACCGGTCACTGAGAGGCTTCCCGGCGGAACAGGTGGAACGTGTCGTGCAGGTCGATGAGGGCGCGCAGCTCGTCGTTCTCGAAGACCGGCCGCTCGTCGACCTGCACGTAGCCCGCGGCGCGGACCAGGTGCGAGAAGTCCTGCATCGAGCCGTCGATCTCGGTGGAGAGCAGCTGGTGCGGGGTGTTCGGCACGATCAGCAGCCACTCGATGTCGCGCTGGGAGATCTGGCCGAGCCACCACTCGATGGCCTCGAGCGAGCACTCCGAGAAGCTGTGGATGTTGACCGCGAGGTCGTACTTGTCGGCGAGCGTCTCGTACTCCGGCAGCGGCACCACGCGCACCGAGTCCGGGGCCTCGCGGTAGGTGAGGTAGTAGTCGCAGAGGAAGGTGGAGGTGGCGACGCCGTCGATGCAGTCGTAGGCCGCGAGGTTGGGCAGCGCGGCCGAGACCCGGTGCGCCATCCGCCCGTAGCCGGCGCCGATGTCGAGCACCTTGAGGTTCTCGATGCTGCTCAGGCCCATCTGGGCGTCGAGGTAGCTGATCTCGTTGACGCTGTCGAGCAGGTCGCGGCTGACCGGCGGGCGGTTGCCGTAGGTGAACGTCCAGGCGCCGAACTTGCCGTCCTCCTCGAGCCGCTTGAGCAGGCCGAGCCGGTCGCGGGACTCGACGTCGAGCAGGGTCAGGTACATCCGCGCCTCGGCAGCGTTGCGCAGCTGCCGGAACTGCCAGACGTAGGCGTTGTCGCCGCGGAACCACGCGAGCGACAGGTTGCGCTTGAGGAAGCTCTGGCGCCACTGGCTGTGCGCGGTCGCGGAGATGTCGAGGGCGTCGTACGCCTCCTGCAGGGCGACCAGCTTGGGGTTGTCCGTGCGCAGCGTCTGCTCCGCGCCCGGGGGCAGCGGGACCGCGTCGTTGTGGGAGACCCGGGCGTAGCGGCGCGCCTCGTCGTCCATCTTCGTCACCAGGTAGCCGCCGCGCGCAGCGACGGACTTCGCCTGGCGCTTCGCCCAGGAAGACACCAGGGACGGGTTGGCGCGCTTCAGCTTCGCGAGGAACGGGCTCTCAGACTTGGACACAGTGGGCAACCCTAAAGCAGGACGGCGGGTCTGGTGGCATGATCCACGACCTGACCTGAAGGCTGACTGAAAGGCTGGGCCGTGGCGCTCTCGACGCCTGTCGTGCTGATCGCGTTCAACCGCCCCCATCTCGCCCGTCGCACCCTCGCCGCGATCCGCGAGGCTGCCCCGGAGCGGGTGTTCCTCATCGCCGACGGCCCGCGTGCCGACCGGCCGGACGACGCCGCACTGTGCGCCGAGACGCGGGCCGTCTTCGACGAGATCGACTGGCCGTGCCAGGTCGAGCGACGGTTCTCCGAGGTGAACCTCGGCGTGGAGGGAAACGTCGAGCTGGGGCTGGACTGGGTGTTCGCGCAGGTGCCCGAGGCGCTGGTCTTCGAGGACGACTGCACCCCGGACCCGACCTTCTTCCCCTACGCCGAGGAGCTCCTCGAGCGCTACCGCGACGACGACCGGGTCTGGCAGATCGCCGGCAACCGGCACGGGGTCCCGCCCCGGCTCTACAAGGGCAACAGCTATGCGTTCAGCACCTGGGCCAGCGTCTGGGGCTGGGCGACCTGGGCCGACCGCTGGCAGCGGCACCGGGCGGTCTTCACCCGCGACCACGTACGACGCTCGCCCACCGATGCCGGGGACGCGCCGGTCCGCACCGTGCCCGCCGTACCGGCGCCCGGCACCCTCGTCACCCGCGCCGGCCAGCGCCACTTCACGGAGGCGGCGGCCTCCGACGACGTGGTCACCCACGGCTGGGACAAGCACTGGTGGGTCACGATCATGTCCGAGGGCGGGCTGTGCATCGCCCCTGCGGGCAACCTCGTCGTCAACGGCGGCTTCGGCGCCGACGCGACCCACGGCTACTCACCGGGCCGCGAGGACGACCCCGCCGAGCCGATGCAGTTCCCGCTGCGCCACCCGGCGGAGGTCGCCCTGGACGTCGACGTCGAGCGCGAGCTGGAGCTCCATCTCAACCGCGTCGGCGGACCTGCGGCCCGGATCGCCCGGCGGCTGATCAAGTCGCCTAGACTGCGCCGCGCTGCCCGGGCGGCAGTCAACAGCCGCCCGGCGAAGAGCGCCGCGCGCGCCGCCGCCCGGATGACCCAGAGGAGCTGACGTTGCAGACACCGGTCGTCCTGATCGTGTTCCGGCGCCCCGGCGTGACCCAGCGCAATCTCGACGTGCTCCGCGAGGTGCAGCCCGAGCAGCTGTTCGTCGTCGCCGACGGTCCGCGCCCGGGTCTCCCCGAGGAGGCCCGCCAGTGCGAGGAGGTGCGCGCGCTGATCGACACCATCGACTGGCCGTGCAAGGTCGAGCGCAAGTTCGCCGACCGCAACCTCGGGCTCGAGGCCAACGTCGAGCTCGGCCTGGACTGGGTGTTCTCGCAGGTGGACCGGGCGATCGTGCTCGAGGACGACTGCGTCCCCGACCCGACGTTCTTCCGGTTCTCCGAGGAGCTGCTCGACCGCTACGCCGAGGAGAAGCAGGTCTGGCAGATCGGCGGCGACATCCATGCGGTGCCGGAGGAGATGTTCGGCGAGTACAGCTACGGCTTCACCACCTGGGCCAGCGTCTGGGGCTGGGCGACCTGGGCCGACCGCTGGCACGCGCACCGGGCCGAGTTCAACCGGGACCACGCCGGTGCCGAGGACCGCGTCGACGCGACGCCCCGCACCGCCGACGCCGTCCGCACCAAGCCCGCCCCGCCGCACCCCGACGCGCTGGTCAGCGAGGGCGCGCTGCGCCACTTCTCGTTCGTCTCGACCGAGACCGACGGCGACCACTACGGCTGGGACCACCACTGGTGGGTCACGATCATGTCCCGCAAGGGGCTCTCGATCATGCCGTGCATCAACCTCGTCGAGCACGACGGGTACGGCGAGGGAGCGACCCACACCCGGGCCGCGAAGATCCCCTACCCGGCCGAGCAGATCGAGTTCCCGCTGGTCCACCCGCCGAAGGTGGAGCTCAACCGGGAGATCGAGGAGAAGCTCGAGGTCATCCTGCTGCGGCACGACGGCAAGCTCGCCCGGCTGGCGCGCAAGCTGATCAAGCCGCTGTGGATGCGGGCGCTGGTCCGGCGGCTGATCGACTTCCCGCTCGTCCAGAAGCTCGTCCACCGACTGATGGGTCAGTGACCCTCGTGGTCCTTCAGTGAGCCGGCTCCCGGCTCCGCTGCAGCCGGCGTGGCCGCTCCTCAAGCGGGTGCACCGGCTGCTGTCTGTGCTCGCGGGGATGCTCTTCCGTCCGCTCGGCGGGCTCCTCGGCGACCGCGGCCTGCCGCGCACCGCGACCGTGGCCTCCACCGCGACGGTGGAGCGCGAGCCCGACGCCGTCACCCTCCACCCCGCCGGCCCGGCGGAGGTGCTCGAGCGCGGCCCAGCGCAGGGTGAGCCGCCCGCCCACTGGGTCTTCGAGCGCGGTCGACGGGCGGAGGTCCCCGCCCGCTACGTCCTCGAGGTCCGCGACGGCCGGCTGGTGGGTGACTTCGGAGCGACGGTCACCCCCGGTGGCGTCCTCGACTACCAGACCAGCGGCTACTTCGGCCTCGCGAGCTGGCGCGAGCACCCGGTGTTCCTGGGCCCGCGGCTGCCGCAGGTCGAGCGGGTCGACGGCACCGTCCTCAGTCTCACCACCCGGGGCACGGTCGGGAACTACTACCACTTCCTCTACGACGCGGTCGCGCGCTACGGCATCTTCGAGGAGGCACTGCCGGACGAGAAGGTCGACGCGATCGTCGTACCGCACCAGAGCGGCTACCAGCGCCAGATCCTCGAGCTCGCCGGGATCACGGGGACCTTCATCCAGCCCCGCGCCGACCGCACCATCCACGCCGACCGGCTGCTGGTGCCGAGCACGCCCAACCAGGACCTGGTCGCACCCCGGTCGGCCACGGAGTGGCTGCGCGAGCGGCTGCCGTCGACCGGCCGCACCGACACCCCGACCCGGCTCTACCTCTCCCGCGGCCAGGCCCCCGGCGGCCGTCGCTACCTCCACGAGGCCGAGCTCCTGCCGCGCCTGGAGCGCCGCGGTTTCGTGATGATCGACCCCGGCACCCTGTCGGTGCAGGAGCAGATCGACTGGTTCGCCAACGCCGAGATCGTCGTCGCGCCCCACGGCGCCGGCCTGACCAACATCACCTGGAGCCGCCCCGGGCTCAAGGTGCTGGAGATGTTCGCCGGCACCTACGTCCACCTCGGCCTGTGGACGATCGCCGAGGCCATCGGCGGCATGCACTACCGCTACCTCGTCGGCAGCGGCTCCCTCCCCGAGGGCAAGGAGCCGACCGGCATCGTCGACGACATCGACATCCCCGTCGACCTGGTCGAGGCGACCGTCGACGAGCTGTTGATGGCCTAGGCGTTCTCGGCCGGCGCGGGAGCCGGGATCGAGCGGGTGTGGTCCTGCTCGAAGGGCAGCAGGTGGCGGATGACCCGGGCGGGAGAGCCCGCGACCACCACGTTGTCGGGGACGTCCTTGGTGACGACGGAGTTGGCGCCGACGACCGAGCCGTTGCCGACGTGGACGTTGCCGAGCACCACGGCGTGGGCGCCGATCGTGACGTGGTCGCCGAACGTCGGGAACTTGGCGAAGTCGGCGCTGCCGCGGCCGGGCTCACCGAGGACGGCGCCGGGGTAGATCCGGAAGTCGACGCCGGTGCGCACCTCGGCGCCGATCATGACGCCGGAGGAGTGCGCGAGGGCCAGGCCGGGGGCGAGCTTCGCGTCCGGGTGGATCTCCGCGCCCGACCACACCAGCCCGATCGTGCGGATCACGAAGGACAGCGGTCGGAGCGGCGTCTTCGCGAGCGCGTGGGCGATCCGGAACAGGACGACGACCTGGACCTGGGGGGCGGCGAGCGCCTTCCCGACGACCCAGATCCAGAATCCGATTCCGGTACGACGGGTGGGGTCGACGTTCGAGCGCAGGTCGGCTTCGATGGTGCTCAGCAAAGACATGGGCAGGAGTGTGTCAGGGCTCTCGGCGCTCTGCTACGACATCGGCGGTTGTTGGACGTCTTCTTCCGCGGACCGCGACGAGGAGGCGGGCACGGCCTTGCGGGTGCCGCCCGATCGACGGCTCCGGGACTCACGGACGCGGGTCGTTCCCGACCCCGACCCCGATCCCTTGTCCTTGCCCTTGCCGTTCTTGGACTTGCCGTCCCGGACCGGCGAGGTCTCCTCGTAGTAGTAGTAGTAATAGGAGCCGATGGCGCGCTTGGCGACCATGTTGACCACGACGCCGTAGAGCTTGCCGCCGACCTGGTGCAGCCGGTTGACGGCCTCGGTGACCTGGTCGCGGGTGGTCTGGCCGTGGCGTACGACGAGGATCGAACCGTCGGCCAGCGTCGACAGCACCGAGGCGTCGGCCACGGGCAGCAGCGGCGGCGCGTCGATGATGATCATGTCGTAGGACTGGCGCAGGCGCCGGATCAGGTCGTGGGTCACCCGCGACTGCAGGATCTCGGTCGGGTTCGGCGGCTTCGCGCCGCTCGCCAGCACGTGCAGGCCGCTGGGCTCGTGCACCTGGATGGCGTCCTCGATCTGCGCCTTGCCGACCAGCGCGGTCGTCAGGCCGACCGCGGGGTCGACGCCGAGCGTGCTGGCCACGCGCGGCCGACGGAGGTCGGCGTCGATGATCAGCACGGTGCGGCCGGTCTGCGCCAGCGCGACGGCCAGGTTGGTGCCGGTCATCGTCTTGCCCTCGCCGGGCACGGCGCTGGTGACCACGAGCACCCGCGCCCGCTGGTCGAGGTCGATGAACTGGAGGTTCGTGCGCAGCAGGCGGAATGCCTCGGTGCGCGCGGCGAACGCGCCCAGGTCGGTGAGCAGCGGCGCGGCGCGGATCTGGCTGTCGAAGCCGATGCTCGCGAGCACCGGGGCCTCGGTGACCTCCGAGATGTGGTCGGCCGTCCGCACCGTCCGGTCGAGCAGCTCGCGGGAGACGGCCAGCGCGACACCGAGCAGCAGGCCGATCAGGCCGCCGGCGAGCAGGTTGAGGATCCAGTCCGGGCTGACCGCGCTGCCGTTGTACTCCGGCGAGTCGGAGATCGTGAGCGAGATCTGCGAGGTGCCGTCGGACCCGATCGTCTCGATCTCCTCGGCGAACGCCTGGAACTCGGTGGTGACGACGTCGGCGATGGTCTGCGCCTCGCGGGGGTCCTCGTCGGACACGGTGATCGTGAGCGCCGACGTCTCCTGGACGACCTCGGTGGAGATCTTGTCCGAGAGCTCCTTCGGCGTCATGTCGAGGTCGAGCACGTCGATGACCCGCTCGGAGAGCTCGGTGCTCTTCGCGAGGTCGGCGTACGTCGCCACGCGGTTCTGGAGGAAGAACGCCGCACTGGACGCCTCGGAGGCGCTCGACGCGTTGACCGAGACGACCACCTTCGAGGTCGACTCGTACTTCGGAGTCATCAGGAAGTACGAGATCGCGGCGGCCACGCCGAGGCCGAGGAGCAACATCGCGATGATGGTTCGCCACCGACGACGCAGCACCATCAAGAACTGCTTGAAATCCACGGCACTCTCAATCTTGGTCGAATCGCTGCGTACGCATGTGGAGAACGCGGTGACCCCTGTTGGGTCACGCCGGCCCCTCCCCGCCGCTCAGGCATCCTACGAGATAGCACGGGCCGGGACACGGCACTCCCGGCGGATGGCATGCTGTGCCGCGTGTCTCCCGTGGTCCGACGCAGGCGCCGCCCACGCGGATGGCGTGGTCTCGGGCCGTGGCTGCGGGGGCGACCGGCACGCATGGTCTGGCTCGGCGTGGCCGGTGTGGCCGCCCTCTTCGTGCTGTGGACCGGCTGGACGGCTTGGTCGGCGGCTCAGGACCTCGACGAGGTGGAGCGGAGCGCCCGCGTGCTGCGCAACGAGCTCCAGGAGGGCGACCCGGTCGACGCCGCCGAGGCGCTCGAGCGCTACCAGGAGGCGGCCGCGGGCGCGCGCGGCCACACCGACGGCCCGACCTGGTGGCTGATCGAGCAGCTCCCGCTGTACGGCGACGACGCCGAGGCGATCTCGACCGCGGCCGCGGTGCTCGACGACCTCGGTGAGGACGGCATCCCGCAGCTGGTCGACGCCGCGGAGCTCGTCGCCGCCCGTTCCTTCAACCCCGACGACCGCCAGTTCCCGCTGGAGGTGATCGCCTCGGTCGGGGAGCCGGCGCGCGAGAGCGAGCAGGCGTTCGACGAGGCCGCGACCGCGCTCGAGGGAGTCGACGACGGCTCGCTCGTCGGCCCGGTCGCGACCAGCTTCGAGGAGCTGCGGACGATCGTGCTCGACGCCAGGGCGACCCTCGGGTCGGCCTACCGCGCCGCCGAGCTGATGCCGAGCCTGCTCGGCGCGGACGGGCCGCGCGACCACCTGCTCGTCTTCCAGAACAACGCCGAGCTGCGCAGCCTCGGCGGGTTGGCGGGCTCGATCTCCCGCATCCACGCCGACGACGGCGAGGTCGAGATCCGCGAGCAGGAGGGGACCTCCCACTACCTCGGACGCGACCGGCCGGTCATCCCGCTCACCGACGGGGAGCAGCGGGTGTTCGGGCCGGCGCTCGGCCAGTGGTTCATGAACGCGAGCATGACGCCGGACGCGGGCCGCGCCGCGATGTTCGCCGGGGCGTGGTGGGAGCAGGAGATCGGTGGCGAGGTCGACGGGGTGTTCTTCGTCGACCCGGTCGCGGTGTCGTACCTGCTGACCGCCACCGGCCCGGTGCAGGTGCCGGGCTACGGCACGGTGAGCTCCGCCGACGTCGTGGCCAAGGTCGAGAATCAGATCTACCTGACGGCGCCGGACCTGGCCGCGCAGGAGGAGTACCAGAACGCCGTCGCCAAGGCGGTCTTCAACGCCTTCTCCTCCGGACGCGGCAACCCGGTCGCCGTCATCACGAACCTGGTGCGCGGCGTCGCCGAGGGCCGGATCCGGATGCACAGCTTCGTCGACCCCGAGCAGGAGACCATCGCCGGCACCGAGATCGCCGGCGAGCTGACCGCCGACGTCGACGAGGCCCAGGTCGGGATCTACGTCAACGACGCGCTCGAGTCGAAGATGACCTACTACCTGACCTACGACGCCGACGCGGTCGCCCGCTCGTGCTCCGGCTACGCCCAGGAGGTCGTCGGGTCGATCCGGCTCACCAACGCGGTGGCGCCCGGGACCGACGTGCCGCCGACGGTGTCGGGCATCTTCCCCGGCGGCCGCTTCTACGACGAGATCGAGCCGGGCCAGCAGCGGCTCGCCGTGTACGTCGTGGGGCCGGCCGGAGGCTCGATCGACGCGCTCTCGCTGGACTCGCGCTCCTTCGACCCGGTCGCGACCGAGGACCTCGACGGCCGGCCGGTCGCCCAGGTGGTCACCGTCCTGGACAAGGGGGAGACCCAGGAGATCGAGTTCGAGCTCAGCACCGGGCCCGGTCAGACCGGCCCCGTCGAGCTCGACGTGACACCGGGCGCCTTCCCGGGGTCGTCGTCGCGCACCGTGCGCAGCTCCTGCTGACCGACGCCGCCACTTCATCTCAACCGATGGACAGGTGTCTCATCAACTGGGACCCGCCGTAGGCGGCCCACCGCCCCGCACGTAATCTGGCTCCCATGTCGACGACCTGGCTCACCAAGCGGCGCGCAGTGGACAACTGCCGCGTCAGCTCGGCGCTGTGTCGCATGCGCTGAGCGGGGTCTGATCCCGGCGGTCCTCCTCCGTCACGGCTGACACCCGGCGCCCTCTCCGGCCGTCCCGGCCGTCGCGCGTCCCACGACATCCCGCGTCGTGCTGCGTCAGCCCTCTTCCGCTACCTCTGCACGAGACCGAATCCAAGAAGGAACACAACACATGAGCCGCGAGAACTCGCTCGTCACCGCCACCTGGGTGGAGGAGAACCTCGACAACCCGAAGGTGGTGCTGATCGAGGTCGACGAAGACACCACCGCCTACGACAAGGGCCACATCAAGGGCGCCATCAAGCTCGACTGGACCACCGACCTCCAGGACCAGGTGCGCCGCGACTTCGTCAACAAGGCCCAGTTCGAGGCCCTGCTCTCCGAGCGTGGCGTCGCCAACGACGACACCGTCGTCCTCTACGGCGGCAACAACAACTGGTTCGCGGCCTACGCCTACTGGTACTTCAAGCTCTACGGCCACCAGGACGTCAAGCTCCTCGACGGCGGCCGCAAGAAGTGGGAGCTCGACTCCCGCGAGCTGGTCAACGACCTGCCCGAGCGCGCGGCGACGACCTACACCGCCCAGGAGCAGGACACCTCCATCCGGGCCTTCCGTGACGAGACCGTCGCCGCGATCGGCGTGCAGAACCTGGTCGACGTCCGCTCGCCCGACGAGTACGCCGGCCGGCTGCTCGCCCCGGCCCACCTCCCGCAGGAGCAGGCGCAGCGGGCGGGCCACGTGCCCACCTCGATCAACGTGCCGTGGAGCAAGGCGGCCAACGACGACGGCACCTTCAAGTCCGACGAGGAGCTGCGCGAGATCTACGGCGAGGCCGGGCTCGACGACAGCAAGGACACGATCGCCCTCTGCCGGATCGGTGAGCGCTCGTCGCACACCTGGTTCGTCCTCAAGGAGATCCTCGGCCACCAGAACGTCAAGAACTACGACGGCTCCTGGACCGAGTACGGCTCCCTCGTCGGGGTCCCGATCGCGCTGGGCGACGAGCCCGGGGAGGCCTGAACCGATGTGCGGCGCAACTGAGGGTGGCCTGTCGCTCGACGGCGTCAACACCAAGATCGAGGCGATCGTCCAGGGCCAGGTGACCAAGAGCGGCGAGCCCGTGAGCACCGGCTACGTGCGGCTGCTCGACCGCACCGGCGAGTTCACCGCCGAGGTGCCGGTGTCGGCCACCGGTCACTTCCGGTTCTTCGCCGGCGACGGCGAGTGGACGCTGCGCACGCTGGTGCCGGGCGCCGACCCGGTCGACCGGAAGGTCGAGGCAGCGACCGGCAGCATCGCCGAGGTCGACATCGCGGTCTGAGCGACGCACTCCGACCGGCATGACCTTGAACACGACGACCCCCGGGAATCCGGGGGTCGTCGTGCTCGTTCGGGACTGACGTGACCGGCATCGTCGTGCTCCTCCTCGCCGCGGTGGCCGCGGTGGGCTTCGGCCTCTACCGCCGCCACGTCGACGGGCGGTTCGTCGCCCGCGTCGACGCCGGGCCGACCACATGGGACCACGTCGTCGCTGCCGCGCCGGAGTCCCGGCGCGGCGAGCGCGCCACGCTCGTCCAGTTCTCCTCGGCGTTCTGCGCGCCCTGCCGCACCACCCGGGTCGTGCTCGGCGACGTCGCCGCCCAGGAGGACGGCGTCCACCACCTCGAGCTCGACGCCGAGCAGCACCTGGACCTGGTCCGCACCCTCGACGTACGACGCACGCCGACCACCCTCGTGCTCGACGCCGACGGCAACGAGGTGCTCCGAGCGGCCGGGGCGCCGCAGAAGCACCAGGTGCTCGCCGCGCTCGCCCACCCCGGAGCCGGCTCGTGAAGATCGACTCGCGAGGACCGCGGTTCACGGCGTCGGTGACCGCCGTCCTGCTCGCGACCGCGCTGCTGGTGCCCGAGGGCGTCGCCACCGGGCTGATCGCGCTCCAGGCCGCCTTCTTCGCCATCGGCGTCGGTCTCGGCGTGCAGAGCACGCCGACCGGCCTGGTCTTCCGCCACCTGGTCCGGCCGCGGCTCTCCCCGCCCGCCGAGCTCGAGGACCCGGCGCCGCCCCGGTTCGCCCAGGGGGTCGGGCTGGCGTTCACCGTCGTGGCGCTGGTCGGCTACCTCACCGGCGCGGTGCTGGTCGCGCAGGTCGCGGTCGGCCTCGCCCTCGTCGCGGCGCTGCTCAACGCGGTCTTCGCGTTCTGCCTCGGCTGCGAGATGTACCTCCTCGGCGCCCGGCTCACCGCTCGAGCAGCACCGTGAACGGCCCGTCGTTCACCGACGAGACCTCCATCATCGCTCCGAAGACGCCCCGCTCGACCCGGGTGCCGAGCCGCTCGAGCTCGGCGCAGACCGCCTCGTAGAGCGGCTCGCTCACCTCGCCCGGCGCCGCGGCGGTCCAGCTCGGCCGCCGACCCTTCCGCGCGTCGCCGTACAGCGTGAACTGGCTGACCACGAGCACCGGTGCGCCGACGTCGGAGGCCGCCTGCTCGTCACGGAGGATGCGGAGGTCGCGGACCTTGCGCGCCATCCACGCGACCTCGGCGTCGCCGTCGTCGTGGGTGATGCCGAGGTAGACCAGCAGTCCCGGCTCGTCGATCGCTCCGACGACCTCGCCGCCGACGCTGACGGATGCCGACAGCACCCGCTGCACGACCGCACGCACCCGGCTACTCGTCCTCGGCCGCGGCGACGACGAGGTCGGCGATGTTGTCGGCCGCCTCGGCGTAGGGGTGCCAGGGGGAGGTGGACTTGTCGGGGACCACAGCGCCGGCGACCCAGGGGTCGTCGCTGCAGATGTCGTGGCCCTCGGATGCGGTGGCGACGTCGACGTGGGTGACGTCCTCCGCCTCGGCAGCGGCGGCCAGCGCGTCGTTGAGCCCCTCGATGACCGACCGCGCCCACGGGTAGTCGCCCGCCGGCAGCGGGGCCTCCTCGCAGGTGCCCTCGGCGGGGAAGGGCTGCGGGTAGCCGACGACGATGATCTGGGCGTCGGGCGCCTGGTCGCGGACGTCGCGGATCGCGGTGACGACGTTGTCCTCGACCTGCGGCAGCAGCGCCTCGACCGACTGCGCACCTGCAGCCCGGTTCAGGTCCGTGCACGGCGAGCCGCCCTGGTCGCCGTACTTCGCCGCGCAGTACTGGATGCGTCCGAGGAAGCCGAAGTCGTTGCCGCCGAGGCTGATCGTCACCAGGTCGGTGTCGTCGTCGACCGCGTCCAGCTGGGGCGGCGCGGTCTGGTTGGCCCGCTCCTGGGACCCCTCGAGGTCCCGCGTCGAGGCGCCGTTGCAGCTGACGTCGACCAGCTCCATGTCGAGCTCCTCGGCCACCAGGCTCGGGTAGTTGGTCTCTGACCGGCCGCACCAGCTGGCGGGCCGCTGCGGGGGACCGGTGAGGGAGGCGGCCGTGTAGGAGTCGCCGAGCGCGACGTACTCGCCGCCGTCGCGGTCGTCGGAGGAGTCGCAACCGGCGGCCAGCGCCGCCGTCAGTGCCAGCACGGCGCCCCACGCCACCCGCCTCGTCATGCAGCGCAGCGTAGACAACGCATCCGCAGGATCTCGCCGAAGCGACAAGTCGTCCGGCGTTCTGACACGATGACCGGATGGAACACAGCAGGACCGCCGTCGACCCGCAAGCATTGCTGATCACCGTCGCCCCGACGGGCGCGGAGACCGCCAAGGCCGACTTCCCGCAGCTGCCGACCACGCTGGAGGAGCTGGTCCGCACCGCGCAGGAGTGCGAGGCCGCCGGCGCCGGGATGATCCACGTGCACATCCGCGACGACGACCACCTGCCCACGCTCGACCTCGGCCGGCTCACCGACACCGTCCAGGCGCTGCGCGAGGGCACCGACCTGGTGGTGCAGCTCTCGACCGGCGGCTCGGTCCACGACCCGCTGGAGGACCGGCTGAAGGTGCTGGACGCCCAGCCGGACTCCTGCAGCCTGACCATGGGCACCACCAACTTCGGTGACGACGTCTTCAGCAACCCCTGGCCGTTCGTGTGCGACCTCTACCAGCTGAGCCAGGAGCGCCGGGTGGTGCCGGAGTTCGAGCTCTTCGACCTCGGCCAGGTCGCGGCCCTGCACCGGCTGCTCGATCGCTACGGCCTGCCCTACGGCGGCAGCGTGCACTGCGACCTGGTGATGGGCGTGCCCGGGGGCATGCCCGGCACGGCCGACGCCCTCGTCGCGGCGGTGGCCGCTCTCCCGGAGCAGGTCACCAGCTGGTCCGCCACCGGCATCGGGCGTACGACGCTGCCGGTCGCGCTGGCCGCGCTCAGCAAGGGCGGGCACCTCCGCGTCGGCATGGAGGACGTGCTCACCATCCGCAAGGGCGAGCCGGTCGAGTCCAACCGGCAGCTCGTCGAGCGTGCGGTGGCCCTGGGAGAGATCGCCCAGAAGCGCCCCATGACCCCGGCAGAGACGCGTAGCCTCCTCGGCATCGCCAACTGAGGTGTGACCTCGGGCAAGCACCGTCGTTGGTGAAGCGGGGAAAGGTCCGTTTCGACAACCAGACGCTCCAGGAAGGGGCACAAGATCGGTGCGCGTGCTCGTTCACGACTACAGCGGTCACCCGTTCCAAGTCGAGCTCAGTGGAGAGCTTGCCCGCCGCGGACACGACGTCACCCACTCGTGGTGCGAGGCGCACGTCTCCGGTAAGGGCAACCTGGGCGGTCACGACAACGTCCACTTCGAGGCCATCGGCCAGGGTGAGGTCGTCGAGAAGCTCAGCTTCGGGCGACGCCTCGTCCAGGAGGTGCGGTACGGCTTCCAGCTGTCCCGCCAGATCCGCCGCCGTCGCCCCGACGTGGTGCTCTTCGGCAACGTGCCGGTGCCGATGATGGCGGTCGTCACGATCTTCCTCGGCCTCACCCGGACCCCGTGGGTCTCCTGGCAGCAGGACGTCCAGGGCGTCGCGATGCGCTCGTTCGCCGGCACCAAGCTGAGCCGGGCGTTCCACGTCTTCGCCACGGTCGCCGGCTGGGTGGAGCGCTGGTGCAACCGCCGGGCCGACGCGATCGTCGTCATCTCCGACGCCTTCCTCGACGTCCACCGCGCGTGGGGCACCGCCGGCAAGACCACGGTGATCCCCAACTGGGCGCCGCTCGGCGAGCTGGTGCCGATGCCCCGCGACAACCCGTGGGCCAAGGAGCAGGGCGTCGACGCCGTGCCGAACCTGGTCTACTCGGGCACCCTCGGCCTCAAGCACAACCCGCGGCTGTTGGTGCAGGTGGCCCGCGCGGTCCGTGACCGCGGCACCCCGGTCCACCTGACGGTGGTCACCGAGGGCAGCGCCGTCGAGGAGCTCGCCGACGAGGCGAAGAAGCTCGACGTGCCGGTCACCCTGCTGCCGTTCCAGCCCTACGAGCGGCTCTCGGAGGTGCTCGGCTCCGGCGACGTGCTGCTGGTCGTGCTCGACAAGTCGGCCGGCGCCTTCTCGGTGCCGTCCAAGACGCTCTCCTACCTCTGCGCGGCCCGTCCGATCCTGGGCCTGATGCCCGACGAGAACCTCGCCGCGCACCTCATCGACGCCGTCGGCGGCTGTGTGCTGCCGCCGGACAGCAGCTCGGTCCCGGCGGCCGCTAACTGGGTCGCCGAGGTCCTCGACGACAGCGACCTGTGGGACAAGCTCGGCCGCCGGGCCCGTGAGCTCGCCGAGCGCGAGTTCGAGCTGACCCTGTGCGGGAGCAAGTTCGAGGAGATCCTGCTCCGCGTCGCCCGCTAGGGTTTCAGCGCCTCCAGGACCAGCTCGGCCTCGGCCTCGGCCGCGGCGGCGTACGGGTGCAGCCTGCGGGCGCCCTCGGGCGGCGGCTCTCCGATGGGAGTCCACCCGGCCACCCAGGGGTCGTCGGAGCAGACGTCGTGCCCCTCGCTGGCGGCGTACATGTCGATGAAGGTCAGGTCCGCCTCGTCGGCCACCGCCTGCAGCGCGGCGTTGATGCCCAGCATGATCTGGCGGGCGTACTCGTAGTCGCCGTCGGGGAGCGGGAGCAGGTGGCAGGTGCCCTCGTCGGGGGCGATCCGCGGGTAGCCGAGCACGATGATCCGGGCGTCCGGCGCCCGGTCCTGGACCTCCTCGATGCCGCGCCGCACGTTGCGCTCCATGTCGCGCAGCCTCGGCTCCATGCTGTCCTCGCCCAGCTCGGCGTCCTGGTCGGCGCACGGCGACCCCGGCGTGCCCGCCTGGCTCAGGCTGGCGCACCCGATGATCCGTCCGATCAGGCCGTAGTCGTTGGCGCCGAGCCGGAAGGTGACCAACCGGGTGTCCTCGTCGAGGCCCTGGACCTGGGGCGGCCGCAGCTTCTGGAAGGTGATGTCCTTCGCGCTGCACGCGGCGACGCACTGCTCGTCGAGGAGGTTCTCGGTCGCTGCCCCGTCGCAGCTGTTGTCGGTGAGCTCGAGGCCGAGCTCGTCGGCCACCAGGTGCGGGTAGTTGACGGTGGTGTTGTTGCAGCCGGTGCTGGTCGCGTTGGGTCCCGTGCCGGGCACCGCGGTGTAGGAGTCGCCGAGCGCGACGTACGCGTCCCCGGGGCGGATCACCCGCGGCGCCGGTCCGTCCGGCTCGTCGGAGTCGCAAGCGGTCAGCACCGAGGCGACGGCCACCAGGGTGAGGGGTACGACGACGCGGCGCCTCATGACTCCAGCGCCTCCAGGATCAGCTCGGCGGCGGCCTGGGACTCGGCCGCGTAGGGGTGCCAGGCAGTCGCGCCGTTCGGCCGGATCGGCGCACCCGCCACCCACGGCTGCTCGCCGCAGATGTCGTGGCCCTCGCTGACGGCGTACATGTCGATGTAGGTGACGCCCGCCTCCTCCGCCGCACCCTCGAGCGCGGTGTTGAGCCCCTCGATGATCCGGCGCACGTAGTCGTAGTCGTCGTCGGGCACCGGGAGCAGGTCGCAGGTGCCCTCGTCGGGGGCGACGTGCGGGTAGCCGAGCACGACGACCGTGGCGTCCGGCGCCCGCTCCTCGATCTCCGCCAGCGCGGCGTCCAGGTTGGCCCGCACGTCGGGCAGCCGGTTGTCCAGGCTGTTGTCGCCGCTCGCGTCGAGGTCGGAGCACGGGCTGCCGGACTCGCCTTCGAAGTTCCGGGCGCACTGGATGATCCGCGCGAACAGCCCGTAGTCGTTGGCGCCGAGGCGCATCGTCACCAGGTCGGTGTCGTCGTCGATGGCGTCGAGCTGCGGCGGGTTCTCGCGCCGCTGGCCAGGCACGATGCTCGGGATCTGCTGGGCGTTGGTCAGCGAGCCGGTGCTGGCGCCGTTGCAGCTGTTGTCGAGGAGCTCCAGCCCGATCGCCTCGGCCACCCGGTGCGGGTAGTTGACCCGGGTGTTCTGGCAGCCGCTCCGGTCGGCGTTGTCGCCGGTCTGGGGTGCGGCGGTGTAGGAGTCGCCGAGCGCGACGTACTTGTCACCCTTCTCCACGACCCACGCCCGCGCGTCGCGGGCCGGGTTGTCGGCCTCGCAGGCGGTCAGCCCGACGACGGCGGCGAGGAGCGCGACCACCAGGGCACACCGCTGCTTCACGAAGCGCACCCTACGGCCTGGACCCAACGGAGACGCTCAGTAGACCAGCGCCTGGGCGCCCTCGCGCAGGGCCTCCTCGACGAACACCGGCGCGCCGGCGATGCGGACGCCGGGCAGCAGGTGCTCCTGGGAGAGCAGCCGCCGGGCCGCGCACTGCGAGCAGGCCGTCACGGTGCCGAGCTCGAGGACGGTGGCCAGCAGCTCCGGCACCGGGGTGGCCAGCGGCAGCGCCAGCTCGTCGCCACGCTCGGCGGTGGCCAGCCAGACGGCCTCGCCGGTCAGCCAGAGCGAGACGGGCGTGCCGCCGGCCGCGGCGGCCGCAGCGACGGTGAACCCCTGGTTGGACCGCTCGGGCGCGTCGATCCCGCAGGTCACCTTCACCACGAGCTCACGCGTCATGCGCCCACCCTAGGTCCGACCCGCCCGCCTAGGATGATCGACCGTGGCCTTCGAGATCCCCCAGAACCTGCACCCCGACTGCGGACCGATCGCGTGGCTGCTCGGCACCTGGCGCGGCAACGGCCACGGCGACTACCCGACGATCGAGAAGTTCCAGTTCGGGCAGGAGCTGATCTTCCAGCAGGACGGGCGCCCGTTCTTCCACTACCTGTCCCGCTCGTGGATCGTCGACGAGGAGGGCAAGAAGGTGCGCGACGCCGCGCAGGAGACGGGCTTCATCCGGGCCCGACCCGAGGGCAAGGTCGAGGTGCTGCTCGCGCACATGACCGGCTTCGTCGAGATCTGGTACGGCGAGGCCGACAACGGCAAGCTCGAGATCGTCACCGACGCCGTCGCGCGGACCGACTCGGCGAAGGAGTACGTCGGCGGCAAGCGCCTCTACGGCAACGTCGAGGGCGACCTGCTCTACGCCTACGACATGGCCGCGATGGGCCAGCCCCTCCAACCCCACCTGTGGGCGAGGCTGCAACGTGCCTGAGGCAGACTGGCGGCGTGCGCTGCGGGAGAAGGGCTACCGCCTGACCCCCCAGCGCGAGCTGATCCTGGCCGCGGTCGACGAGCTCGGCCACGCCACCCCCGACGAGGTGCTGGCCCACGTCCAGCGGCAGGCGTCGTCGGTCAACGCCTCCACGGTCTACCGGACGTTGGAGGTGCTCGAGGAGCTCGGGCTGGTCCGGCACGCCCACCTCAGCGACCGCGCGCCGACGTACCACTCGACGGCCGGGCACGAGCACTTCCACCTCGTCTGCCGCGGCTGCCACCGGGTGATCTCGGCCGATGCCGAAGAAGCTGCGCCGTTCGTGGAATCCCTGACCACCCGTCATGCGTTCTCCCCAGACCTGGGGCACCTGACCGTGTTCGGCCGGTGCCACGACTGCGAAGGGACGTCATGACCAGCACGACGAGTCCGCTGCTGAACCTCGGTGGTGCCGTCGCCGGCGACGGCATCGACGCACCGGTGGCCGCGCACTACGGCTCGCTGTACGGCGAGCAGCGCGCGCTCGCCGCGGGGGAGGGGTTCGTCGACCTGTCCCACCGCGACGTCGTGCGGATCAGCGGCCCCGACCGGTTGACCTGGCTGCACTCACTGACCACCCAGCAGTTCGAGGGCCTCGAGCCCGGCGCCTGGACCGAGGCGCTGGTGCTGAGCCCGCAGGGGCACGTCGAGCACGCGTTCGCCGGTGTCGACGACGGGGAGGCGTTCACGGCCCACACCGAGCCGGGAGCGGCCGCCGCGCTCATCGACTTCCTCGAGCGGATGAAGTTCATGATGCGGGTCGAGGTCACCGATGTCACCGCCGACGTCGCGGTCGCCTGGCGCCCGGGCAAGTACGACCTGGTACCGCGTGCGCAGCTCACGGCGTACGCCGAGGCCGCCGGCCCCGCTGCCGGCCTCTGGGCCTTCGAGGCGCTCCGGATCGAGCGCGGCGAGCCGCGCTTCGGCATCGACACCGACCATCGCACGATCCCCAACGAGGTCGGCTGGATCGGCCCCGCCGTCCACCTCGACAAGGGCTGCTACCGCGGCCAGGAGACCGTGGCCCGGGTCCACAACCTCGGCCGCCCGCCGCGCCGGCTGACCCTCCTGCATCTCGACGGCTCGGAGAACCGGCTGCCCGTCGTCGGCGCCGACGTCACCGACGGCGCCGGCAAGGTCGTCGGCCGGGTCGGCTCGTCGGCCCGTCACCACGAGCTCGGCCCGATCGCCCTCGCCCTGCTCAAGCGCAACGTCCCCACCGACGCGCCCCTCCTCGTCGACGGCCTCCCGGCCGCGCAGGAGGTCGTCGTCGACCCGGACGTCGGGCTGCACTTCCGCCGCTGAGGCCGGCCCAGACGAAGAACGACGACGCCCTCTCCGGCCGGTGGTCGGAGAGGGCGTTGCGTGTCGAGTTCGGTCAGCCGTTGATCATCCCGGCGCCGACGGTGACGCCGGTGGCCTCGTCGATGAGGATGAACGAGCCGGTGGCGCGGTTCTTGGCGTAGGCGTCGCTCAGCAGCGGCACAGTGGTGCGCAGCTGGACGCGGCCGATCTCGTTGACGCCGAGCTCCTTGGTGTCCTGGTCGCGGTGGAGCGTGTTGACGTCCAGGCGGTACTGGATGTCCTTCACCAGGGCGCGACCGGTGCGGGTGGTGTGCTTGATCGCGAGCTTCTGCCGCGGCTTGAGCGGCGTCGTCGTCATCCAGCAGATCATCGCGTCGACGTCCTGGCGCGGCTCGGGGGCGTTCTTGACGCGGGCGATCATGTCGCCGCGGGAGACGTCGACGTCGTCCTCGAGGTGGACGGTCACCGACATCGGCGGGAAGGCCTCGCTGATCTCCTGGTCGAACAGGTCGATCCGCGAGATCTTCGACGTCATGCCGGAGGGGAGTACGACGACCTCGTCACCCGGCTTGAGCACGCCGCCCGCGACCTGGCCGGCGTAGCCGCGGTAGTCGTGGAACTCGTCGGACTTCGGCCGGACGACGTACTGCACCGGGAAGCGCGCGTCGATCAGGTCGCGGTCGGAGGCGACGTGGACGTGCTCGAGGTGGTGCATCAGGGTCGGGCCGGAGTACCAGTCCATGTTCTCGGAGCGGTTGACGACGTTGTCGCCGTTGAGCGCCGAGATCGGGATGACCTCGAGGTCCGGGATGTTGAGCTTGGTCGCGAACTGCGTGAACTCGGCGTGGATCTTCTCGTAGATCTCCTGCGAGTAGCCGACGAGGTCCATCTTGTTCACGGCCAGCACCAGGTGCGGGACCCGGAGCAGCGACAGGATCACCGCGTGCCGGCGGGACTGCTCGGTGAGGCCCTGGCGGGCGTCGACGAGCACCAGGCCGAGGTCGGCGGTCGAGGCGCCGGTCACCATGTTGCGGGTGTACTGCACGTGCCCGGGGGTGTCGGCGATGATGAACTTGCGGTTCGGCGTGGCGAAGTAGCGGTAGGCGACATCGATGGTGATGCCCTGCTCCCGCTCCGAGCGCAGGCCGTCGGTCAGCAGCGCGAGGTCGGTGTAGTCGTAGCCCTTGCCGACGCTGGTGGCCTCGACGGCCTCGAGCTGGTCCTCGAAGATCGACTTCGAGTCCAGCAGCAGCCGGCCGATCAGCGTCGACTTGCCGTCGTCGACCGAGCCGGCCGTGGCGAAGCGGAGAAGGTCCATGTTGGTCGTGCTCATCAGAAGTAGCCTTCCTTCTTCCGGTCTTCCATGGCGGCCTCGGAGAACCGGTCGTCACCACGGGTGGCGCCGCGCTCGGTGACCCGGGCGATGGCGACCTCGGCGATGATCTCCTCGATCGTGGAGGCGGTGCTCTCGACGCAGCCGGTCAGCGTCAGGTCGCCGACGGTGCGGAACCGCACGGTGCGCTCCTCGACGACCTCGCCCTCACGGCACGGGTTGTGCTCGCTCTCGCTGAGCAGCATGCCGTCGCGCTCGAACACGCGGCGCTGGTGGGAGTAGTAGATCGACGGGATCTCGATGCCCTCGCGGCCGATGTAGTCCCAGATGTCCAACTCGGTCCAGTTGGAGATCGGGAAGATCCGCATGTGCTCGCCCTCGTGCAGGCGGCCGTTGTAGAGGTTCCAGAGCTCGGGGCGCTGGTTCTTGGGGTCCCACTGGCCGAACTCGTCGCGGTGGGAGTAGACGCGCTCCTTGGCGCGGGCCTTCTCCTCGTCGCGCCGGCCGCCGCCGAACGCCGCGGTGAAGCCGTTCTCCTCGATGGCGTTGAGCAGGGTGCCGATCTGGAGCCGGTTGCGGCTGGTCTTGCCGTCGTCGACGACGATGCCGTTCTTGATGGCCTCCTCGACCGACGCCACGATCAGGCGGACACCGAGCCGGTTGACCCAGTTGTCACGGGTGGCGAGCACCTCGGGGAAGTCGTAGCCGGTGTCGACCTGCAGCACCGGGAACGGGATCTTCGCCGGGTAGAAGGCCTTCTCGGCCAGACGCATCATGACGATGGAGTCCTTGCCGCCCGAGAACATCAGGACCGGCTTCTCGAACTCCGCCGCGACCTCGCGGAAGATGTGGATGGACTCCGCCTCCAGCTGGTCCAGCTGGCTCAGTCGGTAGTCGACGTGGGTCTGGGACATGCGGGCCATCGTGCCATGCAGAACCTGCCAAGGTGACATCCGCGGGAAGCCCGTAGACAAATCTACGAGTTTGGTCGATAGGGTGGGCGCGTGGCGGGGTCTCGACAAGCTCGACCACCGACGACCGCCCGACCGCCGACGACCGCTCGACCACCGACGACCGCTCGACCACCGGCCGGCTCGAGCATGGCGGACTTCGTCGCCCGGCTGGGGTCGCGCGCGTCGGTGCCGGGGGAGGTCCGCTCGGCGCTCGGGGCCGAGGAGTACGCCGCGCTGCTGGCCGGCGACGTCGCGGTCCCCGACCTACGGCGCGGTCGGCTGGCGCCAGGGGGACTGCGGGCGGTGCTGGAGGCGATGGCCCGGCCGCCGTCGGCGGAGCTCAACAAGGCCCGGCTCGCGGCGATGTCCGGGATCCCGGGCACCACGATCACGCCGTACGTCGACGCGCTGGCCGACCTCGGCCTCGTCCACCTGCTGCCGGGTGCGCGAACCACGGTCGCGAAGCGGGCCGTCGCCCGGCCCCGCGTGGTGTTCGACGACCCCGCGCTCGCGCGCCGGCTGGCCGGCGACAGCACCGCGGCGCTGACCGAGCTCGGCGGCCGGGCCCGGCTGGCGCCGTACCTCGAGGGCATCGTCGCCGCCGAGCTGCTGCGCCAGCAGCGCACCAGCGAGGTGGACTTCCGGGTGACCCACCTGCGCGAGCGCAACGGGCTCGAGATCGACGTGCTCGTCGAGCTCCCCGACAACACCGTCTACGGCATCGAGGTGCGCACCGCGGCCGGCTTCCGGCCGCACCAGTTCCGCGCACTCGAGGCGCTGGCGGACCGCGCCGGCTCCCGCTTTCGGGGCGGCATCGTGCTCAACACCGCACCGGTCGGGTTCAAGTACCGTCTGGGGATGTGGGGTCTCCCGATCTCGGCGCTGTGGGACTGGGAGTCGTAGCCCGGCGGCGCCGGTCGCCCGGCACCCGCTCCAGCTCGGCGACGGTCGGGGCGCCGAACATCGGCAGCCCGGTCTGCTTGCGCAGCAGGCCCCACACGACGGGCACCAGGACGAGCATCGCGACGCCGACCAGCGCGACGACGATCGCCTCGAGGGTCTCGTGCCCCTCGCCGAACGGGTGCAGACCGGCCTTGAAGAGCAGCGCGACGCCCGACATCGTCAGCACGACCACGATGCCGCGGCGGATGTAGGACTGCGGCACCCGCGGCGCGATCCGGCTGCCGATGATCGTGCCCGGCACCGAGCCGATCACCAGCGGGATCAGCAGGTCCCAGTCGAGGCCGTGGATGGCGATGTTGGCGATCGCAGCGGCCAGCACCAGCGGCACCGCCTGCACCAGGTCGGTGCCGACCAGCTTCACCGCCGACAGGCCCGGGTAGAGCATCAGCAGCGCGATCATGATGACCGAGCCGGAGCCCACGCTCGTGACGCCGACGAGCAGGCCGCCGAGCATGCCGACGAGCAGGGTCGGGACCGGCCGGATCCTCGGGTTCTCCTCCGGCTGCACGCCGCCCCCGCGCACCCGGCGCAGGTTGATGTAGAGCCGCAGGGCGTACGTCGACGCCGCGAACAGCAGCGCGATGCCGATGCAGAGCTTGAGGGTCTGCTCCAGCTGCTCGGGGTCGTCGGTCAACGCATCGACCAGGTAGGGACCCACGAACGCCATCGGTACCGAGCCCGCGACCAGCCAGGCGGCCAGGCGCAGGTTCGGCGAGCCCTCGCGAGCGTGCGTGATCGCGCCACCGGTCTTGTAGATGGCGGCGGCGGTGAGGTCGGCGGTGACGATCGCCGAGGTGTGGCCCACCCCGAGGAAGATCAGGGCGGGCGTCATCAGCGCCCCGCCGCCCATGCCGGTGAGGCCGACGACGATGCCGACGAAGAAGCCGGCCGCGGCGATCGAGAGCGCGGTGAGGGTGAGCAGGTCGTCCATCGACTACTGGCTCCTTCCGGTGCCCGCCAGGCGGGGCATCACGACGCGCAGGAGGCCGTCGATCTGGTGGGCGGCCTCCTCGTTGGCGGCGCGGCCACGGTTGAAAGGGTCGCCGATCTCGTGCTGCGGGGAGGCGGAGGCGCGCCGGTGGCCGGCGTAGGTGACCAGCTCGTGGCCGCTGACAGAGGGCGCCACCCGCGCGACGGTCTCGGCGAACTGGCCGAGCGTGAAGACCTTGCGGAACGCGCCCGGCGCCTCCTCGAGCACGAACTCGCGGTGCACGGTCTCGGCGGTGAGCACCAGGTCGGCGGCCTGGATCAGGTCCCGGGTGAGCGGGCGGCTGCGGAACGCGGCGATCTGCTCGTCGCCCACGCCGCGCCGGGCCAGCACGCCCGCCATCGTCGGATCGACGCCGCGGTCACGGAAGCCGTGGGTGCCGGCACTGGCGAACTCGATCGCGGCCGGGTCGTCGAGGAACGCCCCGGCGCGCAGCTCCATGTAGGGCGAGCGGCAGATGTTCGCCGTACACACGAAGAGCACGGCGACCGGGCGGTCGATCCGGTCCGTGGTCGGGCGCAACGCCCCCTCGGACACCTGGTCGACGTGGGCCGACACGGTCGGTCCGGCCGGGGTGGCGGTGCGGCCGGCGGTCGGCGCGCGGTGGTCGACCAGGTCGAGGTGCCCGCTGTCGCGGAGCGCGACCAGCACGTCGTCGAGCGCGTCGTCGATCGTGCGCCCGGTCGTGTCGACCCGGACGTCGGCGTCCTGCGGCTCCTCGTAGGGGGAGGAGATGCCGGTGAACTCGGGGATCTCGCCGCGGCGCGCCTTGGCGTAGAGGCCCTTGCGGTCGCGGCGCTCGCACTCCTCCAGCGGCGTGGCCACGTGGACGAGGAAGAACGCGCCGCCGGCGTCGGCGACGTACTGCCGGACCTGCTGGCGGGTCTCGTCGAACGGAGCGATCGGGCTGCAGACCGCGACGCCGCCGTGCCGCGCGATCTCGGCCGCCACCCAGCCGATCCGGCGGATGTTGGTCTCGCGGTCCTCCTTGGAGAAGGTGAGACCGGCCGACAGGTTCCGCCGCACGACGTCGCCGTCGAGGCTGGTGAGGCTGCGGCCGCCGCGCTCGAGCAGCCGGTCCATCAGCGCCTGCGCGAGGGTGGACTTGCCGCTGCCGGAGAGACCTGTGAAGAAGATGACCAGGCCCTGCTCGCCCGGTCCGGGCCGGTCCTCGTGGACGATGTCGGCCACGTCGGCGGCCGGCACCTCGCCGGCGGCGAGCTCGACGACCGGGTCGGTGCCGGCGTAGTTGGCGACGACCTGGGCCCGCAGCGCGGCGTCGGCCTCGGCGTCGCCGTGCGCGGCCAGGGGTACGGCGACCACGTCGATCGCGGTGCGCCCCGAGGCCGTGAGCTTGTCGGCCACCCGCAGCGTCGCGCGCAGCAGGCCGACGGGGGAGAGGGCCGGGGTCCCGCGCCCGACGAGGGCCAGCAGGGCGAGGTCGCCGCGGTTGCGCAGCTGCCCGATCTGGTCCTCGCTCATCGCGTCGGTCACCGTGACGAACGTGCGGCCGGCGTACTGCGCGCGCACCTGCTCCGGGGACAGGTAGAGCCGCCGGAACGGGCCGTACTGGGCGTGGGTCAGCGGCGTGACCGCGCCGTCCGACGACACCCGGGCGAGCGGCAGGCCCTCCGGGTCGACCAGCTCGACCGGCTCGCCGGCGGCCAGCCGCTCGTTCAGCTCCTCGGGGAGGGTCAGCGTGACCGGGCTGCCGGGCTCGTTGAAGCGGGTGGTCGGCGCCATCGCCCCGACCGACAACAGCTCGAGGTCGTCGAGCTCCCGCGGCGACGGGCAGTGCTGGGCAAGGGGTGGACGCGACACTCTGCGCATCTTGCCAAACCCACGAAAGACACTAGGAATTCTCTTCCACCCCTTGGCGATGCGGGGGGCTGCCGACCCCCTGTGAACCAGGTCACTTGCCGTCAGTTTGCAAAATGCTAACTGTTGCAAGCACACTGGGGACATGGTGAAGGCGAAGGTGACCGAGCTCGCGGGTAGCGGGCTCTCGACGGTCGGCGCGCTGGGCGACTACCTCAAGGAGCAGCGCACGCAGTCGCGCCTGTCCCTGCGGCAGCTCGCCGAGCAGGCCGGCGTCTCCAACCCTTACCTGAGCCAGATCGAGCGTGGGCTCCGCAAGCCGTCGGCCGAGGTGCTCCAGCAGATCGCCAAGGCGCTGCGCATCTCCGCGGAGCAGCTCTATATCCGGGCCGGCATCCTCAGCCCGGATGACGGCGTGGGTGGGTCGGTCGAGCTCGCCGTTCTCGGCGACACCGGCCTCACCGAGCGGCAGAAGCAGTCGCTCCTCGACGTCTACGCGTCGTTCCTGGCGCTCAACGATGCCGAAGCGGTGTCCGCACCGACCGGCGACGGCGAGCCCAGCGAGGCCGACGAGGCGACGACCGCCCGCTCCTGAAACCGAAGCACGACCCAACAAATGAGAAGGGTGTTCATCACCATGCCGAAGTTCGAGCTCCCGAAGTTCGAGGTCCCGAAGATCGAGGTCCCGAAGGTCGAGGTCCCCAAGATCGGTCTCACCACCATCGACCTGCCCGACGTGGTCGTGCCCGCCGCCGCCGCGCGGCCGCTGTACGCCGGTGTCGGCGTCACCGACCTGGCCGTCGAGAAGGTCAAGGGCTA
This sequence comes from Nocardioides silvaticus, assembly GCF_003160695.1. Lineage (GTDB taxonomy): Bacteria > Actinomycetota > Actinomycetes > Propionibacteriales > Nocardioidaceae > Nocardioides > Nocardioides silvaticus. The sequence continues at coordinate 986,492 of NZ_QGDD01000001.1, read as the reverse complement.
CGTCACCGACGTCCAGAAGTCCGTCAAGGACCTCGAGGTCCCGCAGCCGAAGTCGCTGCAGGACAAGGCTGTCGCGCAGTTCAACGACACCCGCGCGAAGTTCGAGGCCAAGCTCGCCGAGCTGCAGGCCGACGCCAAGGCCCTGCCGGCCAAGGTGCGCGGTCAGTACGACGAGAACATCGCCGTCCTCACCCAGCAGTACGCCGACCTCGCCAAGCGCGGCGAGTCGGTCGTCATCAAGCTGCGCAAGGGTGACGCGGTGAAGGCCCCGGCCCCGGTCGCCGGCTCGGTCGCCAAGAAGGCCCCGGCCAAGAAGACCCCCGCGAAGAAGGCTCCTGCCAAGAAGGCTCCGGCCCAGAAGGCCGCCGCCAAGAAGGCTCCGGCCAAGAAGGCTCCGGCGCAGAAGGCTGCCGCCAAGTGAGCTGATGCTCCTGCTGCGAGGCCCCGAGGGATTCCCTCGGGGCCTCGTGCATTTCGACCGATAGGATCGGCGCACCATGGATGTGTTCCTGTTCGAGAGCTACGTGTCGCTCGCGGTGTACTTCGTGCTGCTCGTCATCAAGATCTTCGCGTTCGTCAACGCGCTGCTCTACTCGGCGGAGTCCTACCTCGCGGCGGACAAGCTCAACAAGCCGACCTGGTGCATCCTGCTCGGTGTCGCGGTGGTGCTCCAGCTGCTGCCGCTGCCGCTGATGATCGTCAACCTCGCGATGACGGTGGCCGCCCTGGTCTACCTCGCGGACGTGCGGCCCGCGCTGGCCGGTCTCCGGCGCAGGTGAACACGTTCTACCTTTTTTGGGGAATGTTCGCCTGATCCGTACCTTCGGTATCCCTGCTGTCGTTACCGTCAGTGACAACGACGGCCGACGGGACGTCAGGGACTCGGGTCAGGTCCTCGGACAGTGGGAGAAGACGTGATTGGTGACAGCGCGGTTCGGCCGTGGGGGTCGTGGCAGGTGCTGGACGAGGGCGACGGCTTCAAGGTGAAGCGGATCGTCGTCGAGCCGGGCGCCCGCCTCTCCTACCAGACCCACGAGCACCGGGCGGAGCACTGGACCGTGGTCTCGGGCGTCGCGACCTGCGTCATCGACGGCGAGGTGAGCGTGCTCAACGTCGCCGACTCCGTCAACGTCGCCATCGGCCAGCCGCACCGGATCACCAACGAGCACGACGAGCAGCTCGTGATCATCGAGGTCCAGCACGGCAGCTACACCGGCGAGGACGACATCTGCCGGCTCGAGGACGACTACGGCCGGGTCGAGGTCGCGTCCTGACCTGTTGAGCCGACCGGCTCACTGACCGCGGGCGGCGTAGGCCGCCTCGGTCGCCTCCTTGTGCGGGCGCCACCAGTCGGCGTGCGCCCGGTACCAGTCGATGGTGCGCGCCAGGCCGGCCTCGAGGTCGTCGTACGACGGACGCCAGTCGAGCTCGTCGCGCAACCGGGTCGCGTCGATGGCGTAGCGCCGGTCGTGCCCGGCGCGGTCGGCGACGAGGTCGAAGTCCGCCTCGTCGCGCCCCATCAGCCGCAGGATGGTCCGAACGACGTCGAGGTTCGAGCGCTCGCCGTCGGCGCCGACCAGGTAGGTCTCGCCGATCCGCCCGCGCTCCAGGATCGCCAGCAGCGCCGTGCTGTGGTCGTCAGTGTGGATCCAGTCGCGCACGTGCGCCCCGTCGCCGTAGACGCGCGGCCGGCGGCCGTCGAGCACGTTGGTCACCTGGCGCGGGACGAACTTCTCGATGTGCTGCCACGGGCCGTAGTTGTTCGAGCAGCAGGAGATCGTGGCGCGCACGCCGAACGCGCGCACCCACGCGCGCACCAGGTGGTCCGAGCCGGCCTTCGACGCCGCATAGGGCGTGCCGGGGCGGTAGGCGCTCTCCTCGGTGAACCGCTCGGGGTCGTCGAGCGCGAGGTCGCCGTACACCTCGTCGCTGGAGACGTGGTGCAGCCGCCCGTCGTGGCGGCGCACCGCCTCGAGGACCGTGAACGTGCCGACCAGGTTGGTCTGCACGAACGGCGTCGGGTCGCGCAGCGCGTTGTCGTTGTGGGACTCCGCGGCGAGGTGCACGACCACGTCGTGCTCGGCGACGAGCGGGTCGACGACGGTCGCGTCGGCCACGTCGCCCACGACCAGGCGGAAGCGGTCGGCGGGGAGGTCCTCGAGCGCGGCCGGGCTGGCGGCGTAGGTGAGCTTGTCGAGCACCGTCACCGACGCGTCGGTCCGGTCGAGGACGTGGCGGACGAAGCTGCTGCCGATGAAGCCGGCGCCGCCGGTCACCAGGATCCGCTGAGCCACATGCGGCATCCTAGGCAGCATGCGGGGGATCATCCTGGCGGGCGGCACCGGCAACCGGCTCGCCCCGATCACCCAGGCGGTCAGCAAGCAGCTGGTGCCGATCTACGACAAGCCGATGGTCTACTACCCGCTGTCGACGCTGATGCTGGCCGGGATCCGCGAGATCCTCGTGATCACGACGCCGCACGAGGCCGACCTGTTCCGCCGGCTGCTCGGCGACGGCGCGCACCTGGGCATCGAGCTGTCGTACGCCGTGCAGGCCTCCCCGGACGGGCCGGCGCAGGCGTTCCTGATCGGTGAGGAGCACGTCGCGGGAGGCACGTCGGCGCTGATCCTCGGCGACAACATCCTCTACGGGCCGGGGCTCGGCGGCCGGCTGCGCCAGTTCAGCGAGATCGACGGCGCCGCGGTGTTCGCCTACCCGGTGGCCAACCCGGAGAGCTACGGCGTGATCGAGCTCGACGCCCACGGGCGGCCGGTGGCGCTGGTGGAGAAGCCGGCGCGCCCGCGCGGCAACCTGGCGGTGCCGGGTCTCTACTTCTACGGTCCCGACGTCGTCGAGCGGGCGAAGGCGCTGCAGCCGTCGGCGCGCGGCGAGCTCGAGATCACCGACCTCAACGTCACCTACCTGCAGGAGGGCCGGCTGACGGTCGAGGTGCTGCCGCGCGGCTCGGCCTGGCTCGACTCCGGGACGTTCGAGGCGCTCAACGACGCCAGCAACTACGTGCGCACCCTCGAAGCGCGGCAGGGCACCAAGGTCGCGGCGCCGGAAGAGGTCGCGTGGCGGATGGGCTTCATCGACGACGCCCAGCTCCAGCGGCTGGGGGAGGCGCTGCCGGCCAGCGGGTACGGCGACTACCTGCTCGGGCTGTTGGGCGACCAGTTGGGCGATCGGTTGGGTCCGAACCCCTAGGCTTTCGCCCCATGAAGGTTCTCGTGACCGGCGGTGCCGGCTACCTCGGCTCCATCACCTCGAAGGCCCTCGAGCAGGCCGGCCACACGCCCGTCGTGCTCGACTCGCTGCTCGTGGGTCCGCGCCAGTTCACCGAGGGGCGGGCGTTCTACGAGGGCGACATCGCCGACCGGGCCCTGCTGCGCCGGATCGTCGACGAGCACCCCGACATCGACGCCACGATCCACATGGCGGCGCGGATCGTCGTACCGGAGTCGGTGGCGCTGCCCTACGAGTACTACCGCGACAACGTCGCCAAGTCGCTCGAGCTGTTCGACGAGCTGGAGCAGCTCGGCAAGCCGCGGATCCTCTTCTCCTCCACCGCGTCGCTCTACGCGCTCCAGCCGGCGTTCGAGGTGCGCGAGACGGACCCGGTCGAGCCGACGTCGCCGTACGCCCGGACCAAGCGGATGATGGAGATGTGCCTGGAGGACATCGCTACGGCGACCTCGCTGCGCGCGATCATCCTGCGGTACTTCAACCCGATCGGCACCGACCCGGACCTCGAGACCGGCTACCACCTCAAGGACGCCACTCACGTCGTGCCGCTGCTCGCGCAGACCGCGCTCGGCTACCGGGACTCGTTCACGATCACCGGCACCGACCTGCCCACCCGCGACGGCACCGGTCTCCGCGACTACATCCACGCCTGGGACCTGGCGAAGGCCCACGTGCGCGCGGTCGAGAAGTTCGACTCGGTCATCGAGGCCGAGGGCGCGCCGTACTCCTACATCAACATCGGCGGCGGTGACGGCGTCACCGTCAAGGAGCTCATCGCTGCCGTCGAGCGCGTCGTCGGCAAGCCCGTCCCCACCACCGAGGCCCCGCCCCGCCCCGGCGACGCCGTCGGCGCCTACGCCAACGCCGACAAGGCCGCCCGCCTCCTCGACTGGCGCACCGAGGCCTCCCTCGACGACGCCATCGCCTCCGCCCTCGCCTGGGGCGAGAAGCGCAAGGACGTCCTCGGCTACGAGTGACGGCTGCCCCGGTCGGCGAGGAGGGAGCGAACGACCGCGTCGAGACGCGTCTCGATACGTCCTCGCCTGGCGGCTCGGACTACTCGACGACCGAAGGGCTCGGACTGCTCGACGACCGATGGGCTTGGTGGTCGTCGAGTAGGGAGCGAGTGCAGCGAGCCTGGTGGTCGTCGAGTAGGGAGCGAGTGCAGCGAGCGACCGTATCGAGACGCGTCTCGATACGTCCTCGCCTGGCGGCTCGGACTACTCGACGACCGAAAGGCCAACCGAAGGGCCCGGGCTGCTCGACCGACGAGGTCGGTTAGTAGGCGCCCTTGCCGAGGACGACGACGCCGAGGGTGCGCCACAGGATGTGGAGGTCCTGGAGCATCGACCAGTGGTCGACGTAGTAGAGGTCGAGGCGGATGGCGTGCTCCCACGAGAGGTCGGAGCGGCCGGAGACCTGCCACAGGCCGGTCATGCCGGGGCGGACGTGGAGCCGGCGGCGAGCGGCGGCGTCGTACTGCGCCACCTCGTTGGGGAGCGGCGGGCGGGGGCCGACCAGGCTCATGTCGCCGCGGACGACGTTCCAGAGCTGAGGGAGCTCGTCGAGGGAGAACCGGCGCAGCCAGCGACCCGGCTTGGTGATGCGCGGGTCGTCCTCCATCTTGAAGAGCCCGCCCTCGTAGCCGCTGGCGACCTTGAGCGCGGCGAGGAGGTCCTCGGCGTTCGGCACCATCGTGCGGAACTTGGCGCAGCGGAACGGCACGCCCTGGCGGCCGACGCGGGACTGGTTGAAGAGGACCGGGCCGCCGTCGTGCAGCTTGATCCGCAGCGCAATGAAGGCCAGCAGCGGGCTGAACAGGACCAGCAGGACGCTCGCGCCGACGACGTCGAACATCCGCTTGCCGATCTTGGTCGCCTGCGACCAGGCGGGGGTGCCGAGGTGCATCAGCGGCAGGCCGCCGACGGGGCGGAGCGTCGCGCGGTCGCTGATGGTGATGCCGGTGGCGCTCTGGGCGACGACGACGTCGATGCCGCGCTCCTCGAGCTGCCAGAGCTTCTCCTGGAGGTCCTGCGCCGAGCTCGACGAGCCGCCGGCGAACAGGATCAGCCGGGCGTCGGAGGCCAGCGCGGCGCGGGCGACGTCCTCGGTGGAGCCGACGACGGGCACGCCGCCGACGGTGTGGCTCGCGTCGCCCGGAGGCGTCACGGCGCCGATCACCCGGTAGCCGAGCCAGGGCGTGCGGTTGAGCACGCCGTGCACGTCGTCGACGTACGCCGGGGAGCCCGCGATGAGCACGGGCACGGCCAGGTGACCACGGATACGCAGCCGGTGCAGCACGTTGCGCGCCCCCCACCGAGCGAGCAACAGGCCAGGAAGACCGACTGCGAAGAGCAGGACGAAGAAGGCACGCGAGACATCGGCCTGGGTGACGAACAGGATCAGCGCCAGCAGCCCGGTGTAGGCGAGCGTCGCGTTGAGCACCCGCTTGTACTCGTCGCTGCCGCCGCCGAGCACCTGCCGGCGGTAGCCGCCGCCGAGGGCGACGACCAGGATCCAGCCGAGGGCGACGAGGGTGCCGCTGCCGGTGCTGGCCAGGTTCTGGCTGGCGTCCGGGTCGAACATCGGCATGCCGTTCTGGAAGTACGACGCCGAGCCGCCCGCCGCGGCGATGACCGCCAGGTCGAGGGCGATGAGGGAGTGCGGCAGGAACCGCAGGCTCCGGCTCGCGGGTGCCGAGAGGGCCTTGGTGCGCGTGGCGCCGACGTGCCCGACTACCGCCGTCACCAGATCACCTCAACCGTCGTGTCCAAGACAAAGGGGGTGCTGCACGTGCCGAAGTCCCCTTCGTCGGCACGCAGGACCAACGACCTGATAAGTGATCGGTTACACCGCTCACGGTGATGTCTAGACCACGCCCGCGAGCCGATGGATTCCATGTCAACAATCGCCGGAAACGCCGGACAGCCTAGGCTCGAGCCCCTATGATCCGCGCTTCGCTCGCCGCTGTCGTGCTGCTGCTCGGCGGCTGCTCGGGCGTCTCCGAGACCCCGGTCGGCGAGCGGTCCTCGCCGGCCACCCGGACCCCTTCGACCCCCCGCGCGGAGGTGCCGCGGACGACAGTGACCGCCGAGACCCTCGTGCCCGTGCTGCCGCTCGCCGGCCGGGTCGTCGTGCTCGACCCCGGCCACCAGCTCGGCAACGGCCGGTTCCCCTCGGAGATCGGCCGCCTGGTCGACGCCGGAGGCTTCACCAAGCCCTGCAACACCACGGGCACGTCGACCGACGCCGGCTACCCCGAGGCGACGCTCAACTGGGAGGTCGCCCGGCTCACCGGACGGCTGTTGCGCCGGCTCGGCGCTCGCGTCGTGCTCACCCGGTCGTCGAACGCGGCGGGGGAGTGGGGGCCGTGCGTCGACCAGCGCGGTCGCGCGGGCAACCCCGGCGAGCCGGGCCCGACCGCCGACCTGAAGATCAGCATCCACGCCGACGGCTCGCGGACGCCGGGCGCTCACGGGTTCCACGTCATCGCCCCCACCGATCGGGAGCCCTGGACCTCCGACATCGCAGCTCCGTCGTTGCGGCTGGCCGAGGCCATCAGGGACGCGCTCGTCGAGGAGGGGCTCCCGCCGTCGACGTACGCCGGCAGCGCGGGCATCGACGTCCGCAGCGACCTCGGCACCCTGAACCTGGCCGACGTCCCGACCGTGCTGGTCGAGCTCGGCAACATGCGCGACGCCGGGGACGCAGCCCTCATGACGAGCGGCTCGGGACGGCGGGGGTACGCGGCCGCCCTCGCGGACGCAGTGGAGCACTACCTGACCTTGTGAGAGCCTGCGTGCTGGTGCTCATCGTCGTCCCTGATCGGGCGGGTCTGCGCGTGGGTCTGGATCGCCGACATCCGGTTGCGCCGTTTGCCGCCGTAGTGACCTCCGTGCGGGCAGGCCTTGCCGTACTTGGCCCGGCACCGGGCCTTCCTCATCCATCTGCGGAGAGCACGCATCAGGAAACCGGAACTTTCTCCCCCCAGTGAGAGAACTGCCGACTTCTTCCCGAGTCAGGGCACACAGTCTGCCCGCTGTTCCCGCCTGCGTCCCCGGATCCGATACATTCCCGCCGCTCGAGGGCGGGACGGGGCCGGTCGGCCCGGGTCGGAGCCGGTCGGTAATGTCGAAGACATGGCTGCCGAACGCTCGGGACGCCCGTGAGCGGCACGCGGACCGCGCACTGGGACGACTGGACCCTCGAGGAGCTGCGGCAGGCCAAGGGCGACACCGGGGTCAGCCTCGTCGTCCCCGCCCGCAACGAGGCCGGCACCGTCGGTGACGTGGTGGCGCGGGTGCGTGAGCGCCTCGTCGACACCGTCGAGCTGGTCGACGAGATCGTCGTCATCGACAGCGACTCCACCGACGCGACGTACGACGCCGCGGCCGGTGCCGGCGCGATCGTGCACCGCTCCGCGGAGATCCGCCCGGACCTCGGCACCCACCCGGGCAAGGGCGAGGCGATGTGGAAGTCGCTGTTCGTGACCCGCGGCGACGTCATCGTGTTCATGGACGCCGACCTCACCGACTGGGACACCCACTTCGTCCCCGGCCTGCTCGGCCCGCTGCTGACCTGGCCGGACGTGCAGCTGGTCAAGGGCTTCTACGAGCGGCCGGGCGAGGACGGACCGCTCGACGGCGGCCGGGTGACCGAGCTGGTCGCCCGTCCCCTCATCTCGCTGCTCCACCCCGCCCTGCAGGACGTCGTGCAGCCGCTGGCCGGCGAGTGGGCGGTGCGACGACAGCACTTCGCGTCGCTGCGGGTGCCGACCGGGTACGCCGTCGAGCTGGCCTCCCTCGTCGACACCGTCACCGCGCTCGGCCCGGCCGCGATCGCCCAGGTCGACCTCGGCAAGCGGGCCCACGGCCACCAGCCGCTCCTCGACCTCGGCGCGATGGCGGTGCAGATTCTCGCCGCCACCCTCCACCGCGCCACCCCCGCCGACCCGTCGCAAACTCACGCCGAGAACCCGCCGACCCGTCGCGAAGTTCGCGACGGGTCGACGATCCTGCGGCAGTTCCTCCAGGGACCGGTCCCCCTCGACCGGGTCGTGGAGATCGTGGAGCGACCGCCCGCGGAGACCTACCTCTGATGCTCGAGCTCGGCCGCCACACGTTCGCCGACGACGCCACGCTGATGATGGCGATCGTCAACCGCACGCCCGACTCGTTCTACGACAAGGGCGCCACCTGGGCCGAGGACGCCGCGTTCGAGCGGGTCGCCGCGGTCGTCGAGCAGGGGGCGGAGATCGTCGACATCGGCGGCATCAAGGCCGCGCCCGGCGAGGAGATCGGCCCCGCCGAGGAGAAGGCACGGGTCGTCGACTTCGTAGCGCGGGTGCGGGAGGCCTACCCCGACCTCGCGATCTCCGTCGACACCTGGCGGGCCGAGGTCGGCGACGCGGTCTGCGCGGCCGGCGCGGACCTGCTCAACGACGCCTGGGGTGGCGCCGATCCCGACCTGGTCGACGTCGCTGCCGCGCACGGCGCCGCGATCGTCTGCACCCACACCGGCGGGGTGACGCCGCGGACCCGCCCCTTCCGCATCGAGTACGACGACGTGGTCGCCGCCGCGATCGCCGACACCGTGGCCTACGCCGAGCGCGCGCTCGCGGCCGGTGTCGCGCGGGAGTCGATCGTGATCGACCCGGCCCACGACTTCGGCAAGCACACCTTCCACTCCCTCGAGCTCACCCGGCGGCTGGGGGAGATGGTCGACACCGGCTGGCCGGTGCTGGTCTCGCTCTCCAACAAGGACTTCGTCGGCGAGGCCCTCGGCCTCCCGGTGGGCGAGCGGCTCACCGGCACCTTGGCGACGACCGCGATCTGTGCCTGGGCGGGGGCGCGGATCTACCGCGTCCACGAGGTCGTCGAGACCCGGCAGGTGGTCGACATGGTGGCGACGATCGCGGGTCGCCGGCCGCCGCAGCGCGCCATCCGGGGGCTGCAATGAGGATCGTGCTGGTGCCGGGAGTGCCGGCGCTGCTGCCGTCGTACGCCTCGATCGAGGACCCGGTCGCCGACCTCCGCGCCGCCTGCCACCACGCCGTCGCCGAGCTCGGTCCGCGGGTGCGGGTGCTGGCATCGTCCCCCCTCGGCGAGCGGGTGGCGCGCCACCTGCTCGGCGCGGCCGGTGCCGAGGAGAGTGAGGCCGACCCGACCGGCGCGCTGGTCGTCGCCAACGGATCGGCGAAGCGGACGGTCAAAGCGCCCGGCCACCTCGACGAGCGCGCCGAGGCGTTCGACGACGACCTGCGCCGCGCGCTGGTCCAGCCGCTCCCGGCCGGACTGGCCGGCATCGACGTCGACCTCGCCGCCGAGCTGTGGGCCGACGTCGGCGCGATGCCCGCTCTCGCGGAGCTGCTCACGCCCGGGACGACGGCGGAGGTCGACTACGACGACGCGCCGTACGGCGTGCAGTACTGGGTCATCCGCTGGTCCTGATCCGCGCCGAGCGGGCACACTGACCGCGTGGAGATCAGAGGTCGGGAGATTCCGGTCTGGGTGCAGGCCGCGGCGACGATCGGCGTGTTCACCGCCCTGCTGTGGGTGATCGAGATCGTCGACGCGGCGATGGACCACCGGCTCGACCAGTACGGCGTGCAGCCCCGGTCGGACGAAGGGCTGCTCGGCATCCTGCTTGCCCCGCTCCTGCACGGCGGCTGGGACCACCTGTCGGCCAACAGCGGTCCGCTGCTCGTGCTCGGGTTCCTCACCCTCGCGGCCGGACTGCTGCGCGGGCTGGCGGCGGCCGCCGTGATCTGGGTGGTCGGCGGCGTGGGCGTCTGGCTGGTCGCGGGAAGCAACACCAACCACATCGGCGCGTCCGGGCTGGTCTTCGGCTTCCTCGTCTACGTCGTCGTGCGCGGCGTGGTGAACCGGAGGTTCTGGGAGATCGCCCTCGGCGCCGTCGTCCTGTTCATCTACGGCGGGATCCTGTGGGGCGTGCTGCCCGGCCAGCCGGGCGTGTCCTGGCAGGGCCACCTGTTCGGGGCGATCGGCGGCGCGATCGCAGCGGTGGTGGTCAGCCACCGCCGCGACGAGGTGCTGCGCGGGTTGGTGCCGGGCCGCGACTGAGGCTCAGGCCGAGCCGCGCACCACCAGCGAGGGCGGGAAGATCACCCGGATCGCCTGCCGCTCGCGCTCGCCCTCGATCTGCTCCAGCAGCAGCCGGGTCGCGTGCTCGGCCATCTCGCCGATCGGGTTGCGGATCGTCGTGAGCGGCGGCACCGTGCGCTCGGAGACCCCGAGGTCGTCGTACCCCGTCACCGCGACGTCGTCCGGCACCCGCCGGCCCAGCCCGGACAGCACCCGCAGCGCGCCGGCCGCCATGAGGTCCGAGGCGACGACCAGACCGTCGAGGTCGGGGTGGCGCGCCAGCAACTCCTTGGCGGCGTTCTCGCCGCCGAGCTCGGTGAAGTCGCCCTCGACGACGGCGTCGTCGGGCAGCCCCGCTTCGCGCATCGCGGCGCGGTAGCCCTGCAGCCGGTCGGCACCGGCCGCCATGTCGCCGGGCCCGGTGATCGTGCCGATCGCGCGGCAGCCGCGTTCGATGAGCAGCTCCGTCGCCAACCGGCCGCCCGCGACGTTGTCGGTGTCGACGTAGGCCACCTTGTCGGCGCTGGTGAACGGGCGCCCGACGAACGCGCACGGCAGCGCGAGCGCGGCGAGGTAGTCGGCCAGCCGGTCGTTGCGGTGGTGGGAGACGACCAGGGCGCCGTCGATGTGGCGCTTGCGGAGGTAGCGCAGCATCCGCCGCTCCTCGTCGCCCGGCCGCGCGAGCAGCAGCACCAGCTGCAGGTCGCGGGCGGCGAGCACCCGGTTGACGCCGCGCAGCGTGTGCACGAAGAACGGGTCGGTGAAGACCCGCTCGTCCGGCTCCGGCACGACCAGCCCGATCGAGTCGGTGCGCCGGGTGACCAGGCTGCGCGCGGCCTGGTTGGGGGAGTAGCCCAGCGACTCCACCGCGGCCTGCACGGCGGCCTGGGCCGTGGCGCTCACCCGGTTGCCGCCGTTGATGGCCCGCGACGCCGTTGCCCGGGACACCCCGGCCAGGCGCGCGACCTCGTCGAGGGTGGGGGCGTCCCCGGGTCCCTCGTTCGGCTGCTGCACACGGGCCACGCTAGTCGTCTCCAGGGACGATCCCGGTCGCGGCGACGCCGGCGTACCAGCGGGCGCTGGCCTTCGGCGTGCGGACCTGCGTGTCGTAGTCGACGTGGACGATGCCGAACCGCTGGCCGTAGCCGTAGGCCCACTCGAAGTTGTCGAGGAACGACCACACGAAGTAGCCGCGCACGTCCACGCCGCGCTCGATGGCGTCGTACGTCGCCCGCACGTGGCCGCGGACGAAGTCGAGCCGGTCCTGGTCGTCGACCGTGCCGTCGGGGCCGACCACGTCGGGGAACGCGGCTCCGTTCTCGGTGATGTAGAGCGGCGGCGGGTCGTACTCCTCCTTCAGGCGCACCAGCAGCCGGGTCAGCCCCTCGGGCTGGATCTCCCAGTCCTGCGCGGTCACCGGGTAGCCGCGGCGCGGGAAGCTGAGGTCGTCGCCACCGGGGTACGGCGAGAGGACCGGCCGCTCCGGCTGCCGGGCGCGCGAGCCGAGCAGCTCGTCGGCGTCGTGCCGGGCGGTGGAGGGCCCGTCGCCGTGGTAGTAGTTCACGCCGAGCACGTCGAGCGGGGTGCTGATCAGCGCGAGGTCGCCGTCCTGCACGACGTCCTGCCACGGGCGGTCGCGCCAGGTCATGCCCTCGGTGAGGGCGTCCAGCCCCTCGGCGTACCGGCCCTTCAGGATCGGGTCGAGGAAGACCCGGTTCCACAGGTGGTCGACCTTGTCGGCGGCGGCGACGTCGCCCGGGGACGTGGGGTCGAACGGGTCGGGCACGGTGAGGTTGAGGGTGATCCCGAGCTCGGCGGAGGTGCCGCGGCGGCGCAGCTCGTCGACGACCAGGCCGTGGCCGAGCATCAGGTGGTGGGCCGCGACCAGGCCGGCGACACCCTCCTGCCGGCCGGGGGCGTGCTGGCCGCCGGTGTAGCCGAGGAAGGCCGAGCACCACGGCTCGTTCATGGTGGTCCAGTACGGCGCGCGGTCGCCGATGGCGTCGTACAGGGTGAGGGCGTACTCGGCGAACCGGTAGGCGGTGTCGCGGTTGGTCCAGCCGCCGACGTCCTCCAGCGCTTGGGGGAGGTCCCAGTGGTAGAGCGTGATCCACGGCGTGATGCCGGCCTCCAGCAGCGCGTCGGTCAGCCGCGCGTAGAAGTCGATGCCCTTCTGGTTGGGGGCTCCGGCGTCGGGTCGGACCCGCGGCCACGCGGTGGAGAACCGGTAGGCGCCGATGTTGAGCGACTTCATCAGCGCGACGTCGTCGGCCATCCGGTGGTAGTGGTCGCACGCGACGTCGCCGTTGTCGCCGTCGATCACGGCGCCGGGGACCCGGGCGAAGGTGTCCCAGATCGACGGCGTCCTGCCGTCCTCGGCGACCGCTCCCTCGATCTGGTAGGCCGCGGTGGCCGTGCCCCAGAGGAATCCGTCGGGGAAGCGCAGGCCGTCGACGGTGTCGGTGGCGGTTCCTGCGGTGGGGTGCTCGATGCGGGAGGTCATCCCTTCACAGCTCCTTGCATGATGCCGGCGACCAGGTTGCGGCCGGCGACGACGAACAGGATGAGTAGCGGGATCGTGGAGAGCCCCGCGCCCGCCAGGACGAGCGCGTAGTCGGTGGTCTGGCCCTGGCCGGTGAGGGCCAGCCGGTCGAGCGCGATCTGCAGCGTCTCGGTCTCCTGCAGCGCGACCAGCGGCCACATGTAGTCGGTCCACACCGTCATGAAGGTGAAGACGAACAGGATGGCCATCGCCGGGCGCGCGGCGGGCACGGCGACCGTCCAGAACGTGCGGAGCATGGTGGCCCCGTCGACCCGGGCGGCCTCGATGAGCTCGTCGGGGATCGCGTCGAGGAGGTACTGGCGCATGAAGAACACGCCGAACGCCGTCACCAGGCTCGGCAGCGCGACGGCGAGCAGGGTGTCGAGCAGGCCGTAGTCGCGCATCAGGATGAACAGCGGGACGATCGCGAGCTGGGTGGGGACCGCCATCGTCATGACGACGAACCCCATGAGCACGTTGCTGCCGCGGAACCGCAGCTTCGCGAAGCTGTAGCCGGCCAGCGTCGAGAAGAACACGACCGAGGCAGCCGCACCGCCGGAGACCAGCAGGCTGTTGAGCATCGCCTGCCAGAAGTCGACGGTGTCGAACACCCGCCGCGCGTTCTCGAGGAAGTGCCCGCCCGGCAGGAGCGGCGGCGGCTTCTGGGCGGCTTCCCCCTTGGTGTGGGAGCCGATCATGAACGACCAGTAGAGGGGGAGCGCCGACCCGATCACGAACGCGGCGAGCAGCGCGTAGACGACCCAGCCCGGGCGGCGGTCGGCGGCGGACCCGGCGCTCACGAGCCGCTCCTGCGGGTGAGGAGCCGGGTGATCGCGAAGTTGAGCAGCGCGATCCCGACGATGATGAGGAAGAGGATCCACGCCGCGGCCGACGCGCGGCCGTAGAACTGGTCCTCGATGCCCTTCACGTAGATGTAGAGCGTCGTCGTCATGAACTGGTGGTCGGCGCCGCCCTCGCGGTTGGGGGTGTCGTCGAAGAGCCGCGGCTCGGTGAAGATCTGCAGGCCGCCGATGGTGCTGGTGACGATGACGAAGATCATCGTCGGCCTGATCATCGGCAGGGTGACCGACCAGAACTGCCGGATCCGCCCGGCGCCGTCGAGGGAGGCCGACTCGTAGAGGTCGCGTGGCACCGCCTGCATCGCGGCCAGGAAGATCAGTGCGTTGTAGCCGGTCCAGCGCCAGTTGACCATGCTCGCGATCGCGAAGTGGCTCCACCACCGGTCGACGTGCCACCGGATCGGTTCGAGCCCGAGCCCGTCGATCACGGCGTTGACGAGACCGGACTTGTCGGCGAACACGCTGCCGAAGATGAGGACGGCGGCGGCCGGGGCGACGACGAACGGGACCAGCACGCTCATCCGCCAGAACGTCCGTCCTCGCAGGTGGGTGTCGAGGAGCGCCGCGACGCAGACCGCGACGATGACCTGCGGCACCGACGACATCAGGAAGATGCTGAAGGTGTTGACGAGCGACTTGATGAAGACCGGGTCGTTGAGGACGAACCGGAAGTTCTCCAGTCCGGAGAACTCGCCCTGCTGGTAGTAGAGCCGGTCCCAGTCGTGGAGCGAGAGCCAGCCCGTGTAGAGCAGCGGGTAGAGGCCGACCAGGCCGAACAGGATGAAGAAGGGGGAGATGTAGAGGTACGGCGAGAGCTTGACGTCCCAGCGCGAGCGGCGCTGGCGGCGCAGCAACCGTCGGTCGGTCGTGGGTGGCGCCGGCTCGGGTTTCACCTCGCCGGCCTGCTCCTCGGTCAGCATCCTGGTCTCCGTCGTCTCCGTGGTCTCCGTGGGCACCGCGTTCGGTAGTGGCGCCAGGCCGCCCGGGGCGGTTGGTTCCGGGCGGCCTGGCGGGTTCGCGTCAGCCAGGGATCACTGGAGTGCCGCGACCTCCTGGGTGAAGGTGTCCCAGGACTTCTGGGGGTCGGTGCCCTGGTCGACCCGGTTGATCGCATCCTGGAACTTTCCGAGGATGTCGGAGTAGAGCGGACCGTGGTAGGGCTGGACGGTGATCGCCTCGGCGCGGTTGGAGAAGATCTCGCCGGCAGGGGCGTCGTTGAAGTACTCGTCGGTCGCCCCCGTCACCGTGGGGTCGGCCAGCGCGTCGACCTGCGAGGGGAAGTTGCCGGTGAGCTGGAAGATCTTCGCCTGCTGCTCAGGGGCGGTGATCCAGGTGATGAACTCCAGCGCCTCGGTCTGGTGCGGCGAGGTCTTCGGGATCGTCAGGTAGGACCCGCCCCAGTTGCCGCCGCCGCCGGGGAAGACGTCGGCGATGTCCCACACGACGCCCTTGGGCGCCGGGTCACCGGTGTTGTCGCGGATGTTGCTGCGCATCCAGCCCGGGCACGGCACCGTCGCGACCTTGCCGTCGTTGAAGTTGGCGGTCCAGTCGTCGCTCCACTGGGGGACCTGCGGCGAGAGCGACTCCGAGTAGCGGGAGACCGTCTCGTAGACGTTGGCGAGCCCCTCGTTGTCGAGGTTGACGGTGTTGTCGGCCTCCTCGAAGGGGTACTCGACCTGGTTCAGCATGGCCTGGGCGACCGAGCCGCTGGCGTCGTACCAGTAGGCGTCGGAGTTCTTGACGAACTCCTCGCCGAGCGCGAAGTAGTCCTCCCAGGTGGTCATCAGCGCGGCGACCTCCTCGCGGTCGCTCGGCAGGCCGGCCTCCTCGAAGAGGTCGGCGCGGTAGCAGATGGCCTCGGGGCCGGCGTCGGTGGCGTAGCCGAGCAGCGCACCGTCCTCGGTGGTCGCGGCCGCCTCCTTGAAGTCCAGCCAGCGGCCCTCGACCTCGTCCTGCGAGAGGTCGACCCAGCGGTCGGGAGCGGCGACGAGGGCCGGCATGAAGTCGCCCTCGACGGCGACGATGTCCGGGAGCCCGGAGCCCGCCTGCAGCTTGGTGTTGAGCTCGTTCTTCCAGTCGTCCCAGAGCGAGACCTTGGTCTGCTCGACCTGGATCTCGGGGTTCGCCGCGTTCCACTCCTCGATGAGGGCGTCGTAGCCGAACTCGCCGAACGTGGTGATGGTGAGCGACTCGCCCTCTTCGAGGCTCTCCTGCTCGGCCGACTTGGTGGGGTCGTCGTTGCCACCGCAGGCCGCGGCGAGCGTGACGACGAGGGTGGTGATGGCGCCGGCGGCGAAGGTGCGCCGGATGCGGGGGAGGGGCGTGTTGCTCACGGTGACACTCCTGACGTGCTGCTGTTCGTCGTTGCTTCGACTCCGGCTCGAGCCGGACCTGTGGGGTGGACGGGTGTGAGAGCGCTTCCACACTTTTTCCGCCGTCACCATGACATGCGTCACACGGGGTGTCAACGATTCTGTCGCAGGAGCGCAAAATTCGTGTTTCAGCTGGGTTGCTGGGTCTGAGAGCGCTTCCACTAGACGGCGGCCGCTTCTCGCCGTACGGTGTCTCGCGATCGATCGACCCGCTGAGAGGACCGCCATGGCGACGGTGCGTTTCGACCATGCTGAGCACATCTACCCGGGTGCCAGCCGGGCAGCTGTCTGCGACTTCGACCTGACCATCGAGGACGGCGAGTTCATGGTGCTCGTCGGCCCGTCCGGGTGCGGGAAGTCGACGTCGCTGCGGATGCTGGCCGGGCTCGAGGAGTGCACCTCGGGCTCGATCTGGATCGGCGACAACGACGTCACGAAGGTCGCACCGAAGGACCGTGACATCGCGATGGTGTTCCAGAACTACGCGCTCTACCCGCACATGACGGTCGCCGACAACATGGGCTTCGCGATCAAGATCGCGGGCGTGCCGAAGGCCGAGCGCCGGCAGCGGGTGGAGGAGGCGGCCAAGCTGCTCGACCTCACCGAGTACCTCGACCGCAAGCCGCGCGCCCTCTCCGGCGGCCAGCGGCAGCGCGTCGCCATGGGCCGCGCGATCGTCCGGAAGCCCCAGGTCTTCCTGATGGACGAGCCGCTCTCGAACCTCGACGCCAAGCTGCGCGTCTCCACCCGCACGCAGATCGCCGCCCTCCAGCAGCGGCTCGGCGTCACCACCGTCTACGTCACCCACGACCAGGTCGAGGCGATGACGATGGGCGACCGGGTCGCCGTCATGAAGGACGGCGTGCTCCAGCAGGTCGACACCCCGCTCGCCCTCTACGACCGCCCCGCCAACCTCTTCGTCGCCGGCTTCATCGGCTCCCCCGCCATGAACCTGCTCTCCGCCAAGACCGCCGGCGACGGCGTCGCGGTCGTCGACGGCTACGAACTCCCGATCTCCCGCGCCGCAGCCGCCTCCTCGACCGGCGAGGTCACCATCGGCGTACGCCCCGAGGCCTGGCGCGTCGCCGCCCACGGCGAAACCGGCTACCCCGTCACCGTCGCCGTCGTGGAGGACCTCGGCGCCGACGCCTTCCTCTACGCCACCCCCACCGGCGTCTCCGACCAGCCCGCCGACGGCGTCCTCCACCAGGTCGTCGCCCGCGTCGAGGGTCGCCACGACTTCCAACGCGGTCAGCAGGTGCTGCTCACCGCCGACCCCGAGCGGGTGCACCTCTTCGACACGGCTACCGGGGAGAGGTTGGCGGGGTAGGGGTTGGTGGCGGGGCGGGGTGCTCGGGAGGGCGCGGGATACCCGGCCGGCCGGGTATCCCACGGGTTGTCAGCCATTGCAGAGGCGGACAACCCATGGGAGGAGCGGACAACCTAGGGCCGTCACGCGGCAGCAGCCATCAGGTTGCGGATCCGCTGGACGATGACCTCCGGGCGCTGCAAGTCGTCCCAAGTGATGCGGACGCAACGCCAACCAGTGAGCATGCAGATCTGCTCCTCGCGATGCTTTTCGCGCAGGACCACGTCGGCGACGGTCTCGCCTGGTCCGAGGTGCTTGACATATTTCTGCAAGCCGTCGAACTCGAGGAACAGCCGGTGCTCGGGCCACGCGAAGTCGACCCGACCGATCACCGTGCCGTTCTCGTCGCACACCTCGACCTGCAGCTCCGGGCGGGGAAGGCCTGCGCGCCAGATCATGTAGCCGGTGCGTGTCTCGCCGACTGACTCGTGAAGGCCGTCCGCCAGCCGGACCACCAGGTCGGTAGTGAGGGTCGACGGCCAGCTCGTCATCAAGGCGTACCGCGACCTCAACTGCTCGGAAGTCGTGAGCCCGCGCCGGAGGAAGTCGTCGGCCACGCAGATGCAGGCCTCGACGGGGGCGACGGTCGTGGTCTCGAGCAGCGCTCGCGTGGGCGCCATCACCCGCCGCCCGTCGACATCGACGACGTCGCCGTCGAGGAGGACGCCGCGATGCTGACGCACGCCGGCAGCCGATCGACCGGTCTTGCCGTCGGGTCTGGTCAGGTGGGAGACCGAGAGGTTAAGGCCCCACAGCGGTCCTCCGTTGAAGGCGACCGCCGAGGTGTGGGACGGGATGACCTCCACATTGGACTGCCGGATCGTGGCCAGGCAGAACAGGCGGTACCGCTCGGCGGTGTCGGCCGCGCGCCAGGTCTGACCGAAGACGTAGGCGCCACGTCGCACCCGGTGCCATGCCTTCGTGTCGACCAGCTTCTTGATCGTGTCGTCCCGGTAGCCGAGGTCGTTGGCCTCGTGCCGGAGGAACACACCGTGGTCGACGCAGATGGCGAGCAGTCGCGGGTCCATGCCGAGACCATCCCGCCGTACGCGGCTCGCCGCCACCCGGCAGGAGCCGAGCTGTGGATAAGTCAGTCGGTGGCAAGCCTGAGGACCGTGCGGCGCCCGGACTTGTCAGCCTGAGCCACGCGTTGTCCGCTCTTGCAATGGCTGACAACCCGCGGGATACCCGGTCGGCCGGGTATCCCGCGCCCGGCAGCTACCTTCACCGCCCGGCGCCCCCGCCCCTACCCGGTCAGCGCGTACCCTTCCGCGCCCGGGAGGCCATCTTGGCCCGCTCGTTCTGGTCGAGGACGACCTTGCGGATGCGGACGGTCTCGGGGGTGATCTCGACGCACTCGTCCTCGCGGCAGAACTCGAGGCACTGCTCGAGCGAGAGCTTCTTCGGGGGGATGAGCTTCTCGAAGTTGTCGGAGGTGGCGGACCGGATGTTGGTCTGCTGCTTCTCCTTGGTGATGTTGACGTCCATGTCGTCGGCACGCGAGTTCTCGCCGACGATCATGCCCTCGTAGACCTCGGTGGACGGCTCGACGAAGAGGATGCCGCGCTCCTGCAGCGAGGTCATGGCGTACGCCGTCGCGGCCCCTGCGCGGTCGGCGACCAGTGAGCCGGAGGCGCGTGAGCGGATCTCGCCGGCCCAGGGGAAGTAGCCCTCGGAGATGTGGTGGGCGATGCCGGTGCCGCGGGTCTCGGTGAGGAAGTCGGTGCGGAAGCCGATCAGGCCGCGGGCGGGTACGACGAACTCCATCCGCACCCAGCCGGTGCCGTGGTTCGTCATGCCCTCCATCCGGCCCTTGCGGTTGGCGAGCAGCTCGGTGATCGTGCCGAGGAACTCCTCGGGTGCGTCAATGGTGAGCCGCTCGAACGGCTCGTGCAGCTTGCCGTCGACCTCCTTGGTGACCACCTGCGGCTTGCCGACGGTGAGCTCGTAGCCCTCGCGGCGCATCTGCTCGACGAGGATCGCCAGCGCCAGCTCGCCGCGGCCCTGGACCTCCCAGGCGTCGGGGCGCTCGGTGGGGAGGACCCGGAGCGAGACGTTACCGATCAGCTCGGAGTCGAGGCGGTCCTTGACCAGGCGGGCTGTGACCTTGTGGCCCTTGCCGCCCTTGCCGACCAGCGGGGAGGTGTTGGTGCCGATGGTCATCGAGATCGCCGGCTCGTCGACGTGGATGAGCGGCAGCGCGACCGGGTTGTCCGGGTCGGCCAGCGTCTCGCCGATCGTGATGTCCGGGATGCCGGCGACCGCCACGATGTCACCCGGTCCGGCGCTCTCGCCGGGCTTGCGCTCGAGGCCCTCGGTGACGAGCAGCTCGGTGATCTTGACGTTCTTGACCTCGCCGTCGCGGCGCATCCACGCGACCTGCTGGCCCTTCTTCAGGGTGCCCTGCTTGATCCGCAGCAGCGCGAGCCGGCCGAGGAACGGGGAGGCGTCGAGGTTGGTGACGTGGGCCTGGAGCGGCGCGCCGTCGTCGTACTCCGGCGCGGGGATGGTCTCCAAGATCGTGCGGAACAGCGGCTCGAGGTCGGAGCCCTCGGGCAGCCCGCCGTTCTCGGGCTTGGAGAGCGAGGCGATGCCGGCCTTGCCGGAGGCGAACACGACGGGGAAGTCGAGCGCGTCCTGGCTGTGGTTCTCGTCGAGCAGGTCCATGAACAGCTCGTAGGTCTCGTCGACGACCTCGTCGATGCGGGCGTCGGCGCGGTCGGTCTTGTTGACCACGAGGATCACCGGCATGTCGGCGTTGAGCGCCTTGCGGAGCACGAACCGGGTCTGCGGAAGCGGGCCCTCGGAGGCGTCGACGAGCAGCACGATGCCGTCGACCATCGACAGCCCGCGCTCCACCTCGCCACCGAAGTCGGCGTGGCCGGGGGTGTCGATGATGTTGATCGTCATCGCGCCGCCGGCGAGCTCCTGCGCCGACGGCCCCGTGTAGTGGACGGCCGTGTTCTTGGCGAGGATTGTGATGCCCTTCTCGCGCTCGAGGTCGCCGGAGTCCATGACCCGCTCGGCGACGCCCTCGGCCTGGTGCGCGGTGAAGGCGCCCGCCTGGTGCAACATCGCGTCGACCAACGTGGTCTTGCCGTGGTCCACGTGCGCCACGATGGCGACGTTGCGCAGGTCGGTTCGCTTCATCTCAGACACGAGGGAACAGCCTATCCGCGCATCCCCGGTGACCTTGCATCGTGAGAGACTGCGGCCATGCAGACGATCGGCCTCGTCGGGGGCATGAGCTGGGAGAGCAGCGCGGCCTACTACGAGTTGCTCAACCGTGGGGTCGAGGAGCGGCTGGGCGGTCTCCACTCCGCCAAGACCGTCATGGCGAGCGTCGAGTTCGCCGAGGTCACCGCCCTGCAGGAGGCCGAGGACTGGGACGGCGTCGCCGACGTCCTCGCCGCCGCCGCGAGGTCGGTCGAGCGGGCCGGCGCGGAGTTCCTGATGCTCTGCACCACGACCTTCCACCGCGTCGCCGAGCAGGTCGAGGCCGCGATCGACATCCCGTTGCTCCACCTCGCCGACGTCGTCGCCGAGGCCGGCCGCGCCCAGGACGTCGAGTCGATGGCCCTCATCGGCACCCGGTTCGCGATGAGCCGCACCTTCTTCACCGAGCGGATCTCCCGCCACGGCCTGGAGGTGCTCACGCCCGACGCCTCCCACCACGACGAGCTCAACCGGATCATCTACGACGAGCTGGTCCACGGGAAGGTCGTCGACGACTCGCGGAAGTACGTCGTCTCCCTCATCGACGAGCTGTGGGACGCCGGCGCCGGCGGCATCATCCTCGGCTGCTCCGAGCTCGAGCTCCTCGTCAAGCAGGCCGACTCCGACCTGCCGGTCTTCCCCTGCACCACGCTGCACGTCGAGGCGGCGCTCGACCGCGCCCTCGGCTGACGCGCCCTCGCCCGAGCGTTGCCGGATGCGGTAGCGCCCTGGGAAAGACCCCGAGGTCCCGCCGCCGGACGTGCTCCAATCGTTCGTGAGGGAGCGCCGACACGGTCGGCGAGGTCGGGGGACCAGGGGAGGAACCGATGCGATTCGGTCGCGCGTACCGTCGCGCCGTCGGGCTCGGAGTCTGCGGGGTAGCGATCGGCATCGCTGCGCTCGCACCGTTCAGCGAGCGCACGACCGCGACGCTGGACCTGCGGGGCTCCGTCGCCGGGAGCGGGCGGACGGCCGAGCCCGTGCCGCCACCCACCGGCGGCGCGCTCGCCGCCACCGTCACCTGGCCCCAGGCCGCAGCGGACCTGGAGCCGGAGGACATCTGCATCGTCGTGTACGACGACGACGGCCTGGTCATGGACGGCGGCGAGGATGTCGTCGCGGCGATCCCCGGGCAGCCGGTCGCCGCCCGGTGGACAGCGGTCGGTCTCGCCGAGGGCCGCTACACGCTGTGGGTCGCCCAGTGCCCGAGCGCCGCCGACGACACCCGACGGTTCGTGGAACCGCAGTACCTCGGCGGCGGAGCGGACGCGGACGTGGCCACCTGGGTCGAGGTCACCGAGGGCAACCACGTCGACGTCGGCACCATCGCGCTGCACGCCGCGCCGCTGGCGACCTGGCCGGAGGCCTCCTAGCCCTCAGGGCTCCTCGATGCCCTAGGTCGTCGGGAGCCGGTGCACCTTGTGCTGGGCGGCCTGGGCCCGCGGACGGATGACGAGCGAGTCGATGTTGACGTGAACCGGGCGGGTGGCGACCCAGGTGATGGCGTCGGCGACGTCCTCGGCGGTCAGCGGGTCCGGCACGCCGGCATAGACCGCGTCGGCCTTCTCCTGGTCGCCGCCGAACCGCACCAGCGCGAACTCGTCGGTGCGGACCATGCCCGGCGCCACCTCGCAGACCCGCACCGGCTGGTCGTACAGCTCCAGCGGCAGGGTCTCGGTCACGACCTTGGTGCCGTGCTTGGCCGCGGTGTAGCCGCCCCCGCCCTCGTAGGCGACCCGGCCCGCCGTCGAGCCCACGTTGACGATGACCCCTGCGCCGCCGCTGCGGAGCAGGGCGGGCAGCAGGGAGCGGGTCACCTGCACCAGCCCGATCACGTTGACGTCGTACATCCGGCGCCACTCCTCGGGGTCCGCCTCCGCCACGGGCGTCGCGCCGAAGGCCCCGCCCGCGTTGTTGACGAGCAGGTCGAGCCGGTCCCCGACCGCAGCCACCAGCGCCGCGACGTCGTCGGCGTCCGTGACGTCGCAGACGACCGCGGTGCCGCCGATCTCCGCCGCCAGCGCCTCGATGCGCTCCGCCCGCCGAGCGGCGCAGATCACGTCGTACCCCTCCGCCGCGAGCCGGCGGGCCGTGGCCGCTCCGATCCCGCTGGACGCTCCGGTGACGACAGCCTGAGGAGAGCGCGACATGGGTACCAGTCTTGCAGTCGGGAATGCACGGCTGCCGACCCTGGTTGAGGGCTACGGTCGAGTGCGAGCCACGGCTCAGGAGGTGTGCATGACGGAGATCCGCCGGGTGGCGATGGTCAGCCTCCACACCTCTCCCCTCGACCAGCCGGGCACGGGCGACGCCGGCGGCATGAACGTGTACGTCGTCGAGGTGGCCCGCCGGCTGGCGGCGCGCGGCATCGAGGTCGACATCTTCACCCGGGCCACGAGCAGCATCCTCGACCCCGTCATGCCGCTGTGCGACGGCGTCCAGGTCACCAACGTGCACGCCGGGCCCTTCGAAGGCCTCACCAAGGAGCAGCTGCCCGGCCAGCTGTGCGTCTTCGCCCGCGAGGTGCTGCGCGCCGAGGCGGCGCAGCCGCTGGGCCACTACGACGTCGTGCACTCCCACTACTGGCTCTCCGGGCAGGTCGGCGCGCTGGCGCGGGACCGGTGGGGCGTGCCGCTGGTGCACTCCATGCACACGATGGCCAAGGTGAAGAACGAGGCGCTCGCCGAGGGCGACACGCCCGAGCCCGCCGAGCGGCTCATCGGCGAGGAGCAGGTCGTCGAGGCCGCCGACGTCCTCATCGCTAACACCGACCTCGAGGCCAAGCAGCTGATCAACCTGTACGACGCCGAGGCCGGTCGCGTCGAGGTCGTCCACCCCGGCGTCGACGCCACCGTGTTCCGCCCGCAGGACCAGGCCGCCGCGCGGGCGTCCCTCGGCATCCCCGCCGACGCCCACGTGCTGCTCTTCGCCGGCCGGATCCAGCCGCTCAAGGCGCCGGACGTGCTGCTGCACGCCACCGCCGAGCTGCTCCGCCGCCGCCCCGAGGTCCGCAGCCGCCTGGTCGTCCCGATCGTCGGCGGTCCCTCCGGCAGCGGTCTCGAGCGGCCCACCGCGCTCGCCAACCTGGCCGACGAGCTCGGCATCACCGACGTCGTGCGGTTCGTGCCGCCGGTGCCGCAGGACGAGCTCGCGGCCTGGTACGCCGCCGCCACGCTCGTCGCCGTACCCTCCTACAACGAGTCGTTCGGGCTGGTCGCCGTCGAGGCCCAGGCCTCCGGCGCCCCGGTCGTCGCCGCCGCAGTCGGTGGCCTCACCACCGTCGTGCGCGACGGCCGCAGCGGCCTGCTGGTCCCGACCCACGACGCCGTCGACTGGGCCCGCGCTCTCGAATCCGTCGTGATGGACCCGGCCCACCGCGACCGGCTCGCCGCCGGTGCGCTGGAGCAGGCGAGGCTGTTCTCGTGGGACGCGACGGCCGCGCAGACCCTCGGCGTCTACGAGCGTGCCGGGTCGTTGATGAGGGAGGCCGTGGCAGGCTGACGGGGTGAGCGAGCCCGCCGATCCTGCCGATCCTGCCGCCGTCGTCCGCGACTACTTGGTCGCCGAGGAGATCGAGCACGACGAGCCGCAGCCCGGCATGTTCACGTTCTCGCTGCCGGGTGAGCGCAAGCAGCAGACGCCGGTGCGGCTGGATGTCGGACCGCACTCGCTGTCGGTGCACGCGTTCGTGTGCCGGCGGCCGGACGAGGAGTTCGAACGGGTCTACCGCTGGCTCCTCGAGCGCAACATGCGGATGTACGCCGTCGCGTTCGGGCTCGACCACCACGGCGACATCTACCTGGACGCCCGGTTGCCCCTGTCGATGGTGAACCCCGAGGAGCTGGACCGGCTGCTCGGCTCGGTGCTGACCTACTCCGACGAGTCGTTCAACGCGATCCTCGAGCTCGGGTTCGAGTCGTCGATCCGCAAGGAGTGGGAGTGGCGGGTCTCCCGTGGTGAGTCGACCCGCAACCTGGAGGCGTTCCGCGGCTGGCTCGAGGCCGGTCAGACCGACTGACGGTCGGCCGGGTCGATCGGCGCCGGGGTCTCCGGCGGCGTCACCTCGGCCTCCTCGACCACCGGTTTGGCCGGCGACCGCCGCGTGATCGCGACGCCGACCAGGGCGAGCAGGCCACCGACGTACGCGATCGCGGGTGGCGTCTCGCCGAGGAACACCAGCGCCAGCACGATCGTGATCGGCGGCACCAGGTAGGTCGAGATGCCGAGCGCGGAGGCGGACATGTGCCGCAGCGCGTAGGCATAGGTCGTGAACGCCACCGCCGTCGGGAAGATCCCGAGGTAGAGCAGCCACAGCAGCGCCGACGTGGGCGCCTCGCTCGCCTCGGAGACCAGCGTCGGACCGAACGGCAGGCAGCTGGCCGCGCCGACGATGCAGGACAGCCAGGTGACGTGCACGGCGGACAGGTCGGCGACCAGCGGCTTCTGCAGCACCAGGCTGACGGCGTACGTCGCCGCGGAGACGAAGCACAGCAGCGCGCCCAGCACGATCTTGCTCGTCTCGACGTCGCCGTCGCCGCTGCCGGAGAGGCCGATCAGCGCCACGCCCGCGAACGCCACGATCATGCCGATCACGAGCGGCGTGGTGAACCGCTCGCCCAGGAACGCCGCCGCCAGGAACGCGACCAGCACCGGCGCGACCTGGAGCAGCATCGAGGCGGTGCCGGCGTCGACCCACTTCTCGCCCTGGTTGAGCGCGAGGTGGTAGAGCGAGAACCAGAGCAGCCCGATGACGACGATGGAGACCCACTGCCGTCGGCTCGGCCGCGGGAACCCCTGCCGCAGGGCCACGAACGCGAGCGCCAGCGCCGCCACCCCGATCCGCCCCAGCGTCAGCGCGCCCGCCGAGAAGTCCTGGCCGAGGTGCCGGATCGCCACGAACGCCGAGGCCCACAGCACCAGCGTCGTCGCCACGGCGAGAAGGGGCAGGACCGCGCGCTCGTTCGTCACGAGGAGGACGCTACGGCCCGCCGCCGACCGTCGTCGCGCGGATTTCGGTCATGGCGCCGCGAGATGCCGCCAGCCGCGATAGTCCCTGACGAAAAGCACCCGATTGGGGTGATCTGAGGTGCTTTTCGTCAGGGACTATCGCCCCCCGGCGCAGGCTCAGACCTCCAGCTTGTAGCCCAGCCCCCGGACGGTGACGAGGTACTTGGGTTCGCTGGGTTCGGGTTCGAGCTTGGCGCGGAGGCGCTTGACGTGGACGTCGAGGGTCTTGGTGTCGCCGACGTAGTCGGAGCCCCAGACGCGGTCGATGAGCTGGCCGCGGGTGAGGACGCGGCCGGGGTTGCGGAGGAACATCTCGAGCAGCTCGAACTCCTTGAGCGGCAGTCGCTGCTCCTGGCCGTCGACGGTGACGACGTGGCGCTCGACGTCCATGCGGACCGGGCCGACCTCGAGGGTGTCGGGCATCAGCTCGGTCTCGGTGCCGCGGCGGAGCACCGCGCGGATCCGGGCGACCAGCTCGCGCGGGGAGTAGGGCTTGGTGACGTAGTCGTCGGCGCCGAGCTCGAGACCGACCACCTTGTCGATCTCGTCGTCCTTGGCGCTGACCATGATCACGGGCACGTTCGAGGTCTGGCGGATGGTGCGGCACACCTCGGTGCCGGGGATGCCCGGGAGCATCAGGTCGAGCAGCACGATGTCGGCGCCGTTGCGGTCGAACTCGGTGAGGGCGGCGTTGCCGTCGGCGGCGATCGCCACCTCGAAGCCCTCCTTGCGGAGCATGTAGGCGAGGGCGTCGCTGTAGCTCTCTTCGTCCTCGACGACGAGTACTCGGGTCACTTCACAGTCTCCTGGGTCGGTGCGGGGACGGGCTCCTGCGGCAGGGCCTCGTCGTACGACGTGTGCAGCGGCAGGGTCAGGGTGAACGTCGACCCCTGTCCCTCCACCGACCACACGCGGACCTCGCCGCCGTGGGTGGCGGCGACGTGCTTGACGATCGACAGGCCCAAGCCGGTGCCGCCGGTGGAGCGGTGGCGGGCCGGGTCGACGCGGTAGAACCGCTCGAAGATCCGGTCGATCTCGTCGGTGGGGATCCCGATGCCCTGGTCGACCACCGAGATCTCCACGAACCCGTCGACCACCTCGGTCCTGACGAGCACCTTGGACCCGGGGTCGGAGTAGTGGACCGCGTTGGCGACCAGGTTGGCGACCGCCGCGGACACCTGCTCCTCGTTGCCGAGCACGGTGATCCCGGGGCGGCCCTCGACGAGGACCTTGATGTCCTTGGCGCCCGCGTCGATCGCGCTGGTGTCGACGCCGACCGCGATGACCTGGTCGAGGTCGACCACGTCCGGCGACTCGAGCGGCTCGTCGCCCTGCAGGCGGGAGAGGTCGATGACCTGCTGCACCAGGTGGCTGAGCCGGTCGCTCTCAGTGAGCATGCGGGTGGCGAAGCGCTGCACGGCCTCGGGGTCGTCGGCCGCGTCCTGCACCGCCTCGGCGAGCAGCTTGATCGCCCCGACGGGGGTCTTCAGCTCGTGGCTCACGTTGGCCACGAAGTCCCGCCGCACCGCCTCGACGCGGCGCTCGCGGGTGCGGTCCTCGACCAGCGCGAGCACCAGGCGGGAGCCGAGGGGCGCGACACGGGCGCTGACGTTGCGCGGCGGCCCGGAGGCGCGGGTGACGATCAGCTCGGCCTCGCGGATCTGCCCGTCGCGTCGTACCTCCCGGACGAGGGTGCTGAGCTCCTCGGACACCAGGTTGGTGCCGCGGACGAAGCCCATCGCGAAGGCGGGCGCCGACGCCTTGACGACGACGTCGCGGTCGTCGACGACCACCGCGCTGCTGCGCAGCACGGACAGCACGGTCGCCACGCCGGGCGGCACCAACGGCTCCTCGGTCGCCGGCCGGCGGTGCTGCTGGCGGTCCGAGAGGTGCCACGCGAGCACGGCGCCACCGGCCACGAGGGAGCCGAGCACGCCGGCGAGGAGCGCCTGGGTCGTCGGATCCACGTCATCGATGGTACGGCGAGCAGGCCGGCCGGATTCGAATCGCCGAGGCCGTGCTTCGGAGTGTTCACCTGCCGTTCACCGCTGCTCCCCGGAGGGACAACTCGTGGTCCTCCTGCCGACCTAGCCTGCGACTATGCGTGATGCCTACACCGACCAGCTCGACTCGATCTTCGCCGACCTCGCCGGCATCTGCCGACGGGTGGAGACCGCGGTGGGCCTGGCCACCCGGGCCCTGATGAACGGGAACGCCACCCTCGCCGAGCGGGTGATCAGCGACGACATCGAGATCGACCGCGCCCGCGAGCGCGTCGAGGACACGGCGTTCAGCCTGCTCTCGCTCCAGCAGCCGGTCGCGGGCGACCTGCGCACGATCGTCGCCGCGCTGCGGATGGTCAGCGAGCTCGAGCGGATGGGCGACCTGTCCGTCCACGTGGCCAAGGTGGCCCGGCTCCGCGTGCCCGACGTCGCCGTGCCCGACGAGATCCGGCCCACCATGGAGCAGATGGCGGTCGTCGCCGAGGACATGGTCAGCCGGGTCTGCGACGTCATCATCAGCCGCGACGTCGAGGCCGCGATCGCCCTCGGCCGCGACGACGAGGAGATGGACGGCCTGCGCCGCCGCAGCTTCGCCGAGCTGCTCTCCGACGACTGGACGCACGGCGTCGAGGCGGCGGTCGACGTCGCCCTGCTGGGTCGCTACTACGAGCGGATCGCCGACCACGCGGTGTCGATCGCCAACCGGGTGGTCTTCGTCGTCACCGGGCACCACCCGGCGGCGCTGGCGGAGTAGCCCGCCGGTCAGGTCCTAGCGGTCCTAGCGGCCCTGGTTCGCCACCGCGGCAGCGGCCGCGGCGGCCGCCTCCGGGTCGAGGTAGGTGCCGCCCTTCGTCACGGGCTGCATCGTGTCCTCGTCGAGCTCGTAGACCAGCGGCATGCCGGTCGGGATGTTGAGGCCGGCGATGTCCTCGTCGCTGATCTGGTCGAGGTGCTTCACGATCGCGCGGAGGCTGTTGCCGTGCGCCGCGACGAGCACGGTGTGGCCCGCCCGCAGGTCGGGGACGATCCCGGCCTCCCAGTAGGGCAGCAGCCGCGCGATGACGTCCCTGAGGCACTCGGTGCGGGGCATCTCCGCGCCGAGGTCGGCGTATTGCGGGTCGCCGACCTGGGAGTACTCCGCGTCGTCGTCCAGCGGCGGCGGAGGTACGTCGAAGGACCGGCGCCAGAGCATGAACTGCTCCTCGCCGTACTCGTCGCGGACCTGCGCCTTGTTCTTGCCCTGCAGCGCCCCGTAGTGACGCTCGTTGAGCCGCCAGGACCGCCGCACCGGGATCCAGTGCCGGTCGGCCGCGTCGAGCGCGAGCGCGGCGGTGTTGATCGCGCGACGCTGGAGGCTGGTGTGGACGACGGTCGGGTGCAGCCCAGCGGCGACCAGCTGCTCGCCGCCGCGCACGGCCTCGGCCTGGCCCTTCTCGGTGAGGCCCACGTCGACCCAACCGGTGAACAGGTTCTTGGCGTTCCACTCGCTCTCGCCGTGGCGGAGCAGGATCAGCGTGTGCGTCATCGGTCAGCGCGGGCTCAGTGCCCGCCCTCCTCGCCCTCGGCTGCTTCGGTCGATTGCTCGCAGAGGTAGGTGGCGTCCTCGGCGTGGTCCTCGCCCTCCTCGCCCTCGACCTCGACCTCGACCTCGGGCGAGGCGGTCTCCTCGGCCGCGGCCGGCTCGAACTCGGGCTCGGCGATGTCGGCGTACTGGAAGCACGGCTTCACGACCGGCACCTCGAGGGTGACGCTCTCGTCGGTGTCGAAGGAGTAGGTCAGCTCGACCAGGTCGCCCGGGGCGAACTCGCCCTCGACCGGGATGGCCGCGACGTCGTCGCCGGAGAGGTTGACCGACCGGTTCGGCGGGACCTCGATCGCCGCCTCCTGGGTCCCGACCGTGACGCCGGTGCCGAGCACCTCGACCAGCTTGGCCGGGGGCTCGTCGCCGTTCTCGTTGTAGACCAGGGTGCCGATGAGGCGGCCCTTGCCGTCGGAGAAGGCGAGGATGCGCGCGCCCAGCACGTCGACGCTCGCCTCGCGCTCGTTGACGCCGGCGCCGATGGTGTTGACCTGGTTGGTCCTCGGCTCCTCGGCGCAGGACGTCAGCGCGCCGACCAGGGGCAGCAGGGCGACGAGAGCGATCGCGGTCGAGCGTCGGTGAAGCATTCGGCGGGCCTCCGCACATGTTCTGCGAGTCGGTGGACGGTTGCTCACGAGGAGCGGGGTCAGCCTAGTGGTCCGTCGCCCGGGTGCGCCCAACGGGACCGGGGGGCGGGCCCCCGGACCGGTCACCTCGAGAGACCGACGTCGCTCGCGACGTAGCCGATCGCCACCAGGATCCCGATGACGTAGAGGGTCGACAGCGCGAGCAGCCGGGTGGCCCCGATCTTGAGGCCGAGCTTGAGCGGCAGGTAGGTCCACCCGTCCTCGTGGTCGGCGACCAGCCCCCACACGGCTCGGGTGAAGTGGATGCCGATGCCGAGGGCGCCGGCGAGGATCGTGA
Organism: Nocardioides silvaticus; assembly: GCF_003160695.1. Lineage (GTDB taxonomy): Bacteria > Actinomycetota > Actinomycetes > Propionibacteriales > Nocardioidaceae > Nocardioides > Nocardioides silvaticus. The sequence goes on along the minus strand of NZ_QGDD01000001.1, from coordinate 956,271 downwards.
TCGCCGTCTCCGGCGGGTCGCCGACGGCCTGGCCGCCCCAGCCGCCGTAGGAGAGGTACGCCGGGAGCATGCCGAACGAGATCGCCCAGGTGACCCACGAGAAGAAACCGGTGCGCAGCACGACGTTGCCGAGCATGCCGACGCACACCGAGACCAGGTAGATGCCGCCGGCGGTGATGCCGGTCGTGATCGCCAGCGGCACCAGGATCAGCGCGGCCACGATGATCGCGTACCACGCGGCGCCCGGGTCGAGCCGGCCGTCGGCGATCGGCTTGCCGGGCGTCCCGTGGGCCGCGTCGCGCTCGCGGTCGACGATGTCGTTGTGCCAGCCGAGGATGACCTGACCGACGAGCACGGTCATCAGCACCACACCCGCCTCGCGCGCCGAGCGCTCGGCGAGCACGGCCGCGCCGCCCATCGCCAGGGCGGTGAGCACGGCCTGCTTGGCGTGGGCGGCCTGGAAGAGCAGCAGGGGGGTCCACCGGACGGTCGCGAAGAATCCCGGCCGGGCGGGTGGCTCGTCGTACTCGCCCTCCTCGGCGAGCTCCTCGTCCTCGGCCGGCTCCTCGACCTCGGGGTCGTCGACGACCTTCTCGTCCACGTCCCCGATCGCGCCCTCGTCGCGGTCCACTCCCATGCCGAGCAGTATTGACCACGCCGTGCCGCGGCGCAGGCGGAGCGGTGGAGTGTCGACGCCCGGATCGGCCGCCGTGTGAGGTTGCCCACCACACGAAACACCGTCTGTCAAGCCCGCGATTGCCGCGCTGACCTGCGCAAACGCTTTCGGAGGCGACGCCGGGACGTGGTAAGATGGACGCCTAGGAAGGGGTTCATCACATATGACTTTCACCGTCGGCGAAACGGTCGTCTACCCCAATCACGGGGCCGCTGTCATCGAAGACATCGAGATGCGGACAATCAAGGGGGAGGAACGGCAGTACCTCGTACTTCGGATCGTAGCCCAGCAGGACCTGGTGGTTCGGGTCCCGGCCTGCAACCTGGATCTGGTCGGAGTTCGTGACGTCGTCGACAAGGAGGGCCTCGACCGTGTGTTCGGCGTCCTCCGCGCCGAGCACGTCGAGGAGCCGACCAACTGGTCGCGCCGTTACAAGGCCAACCTGGAGAAGCTCCACAGCGGCGACGTCATGAAGGTGGCGGAGGTCGTCCGCGACCTGTGGCGCCGCGAGCGCGACCGTGGCCTGTCCGCGGGCGAGAAGCGGATGCTCGCCAAGGCGCGCCAGATCCTCGTCTCCGAGCTGGCGCTGGCCGAGCACACCAACGAGGACAAGGCCGAGACCATCCTCGACGAGGTCCTCGCCAGCTGATGCTCCGCTGAACGACTCTGTCGATGCCCCCGCCCGCCAGGGCGGGGGCATCCTCGCTTTTTCGACGCCCTACCGTGGGACCCGTGGAGTCCGAGGCGTACGACGAGGCGACCAGCGAGCCGCTGCGGTCGGTCGGCTTCGTGGTCGACGAGGGCCGCGGGTCGCTGCCCTACCGGCTGATCCACGGCGAGGCGCTGGTGGCCGCGGCTGCCTGGGCGGTCGGGGAGGCCGGCGTCGACCTGGTCGACGTCACCGTGCCGTGGCACGTCGTCACCGACCTCGGCCGGCCGCTGGTGCTGCACGACCCACTGTGCCCGATGACGCCGCCGGACTTCATCGCCGACTGTGTGCAGCGCGCGGTCGCGCGGGACGTCGTGGTGGTCGGGGTCCGGCCGGTCAGCGACACCATCAAGGAGCTCGACGGCGACCGGCTCGGCCGGACCGTCGACCGCGACGGCCTGACGATGGTGTGCGCCCCGGTCGTGCTGCCCCCGCGGGTGGTGCGCGAGACGCAGGACCGCCCGACCGCCGACTTCGTCGAGCTCGTGACCCGGCTGCGCGCGTCGTACGACGTCGAGCTGGTCGAGGCCCCGCCCGCGGCGCGCCGGGTGGGGTCGGACGAGGACATCGAGGTCCTCGAGGCGCTCACCGACCCGCGTTGAGGCGGGACGCGCTGACGAGGTCCTCCGGGTAGGTGATCTTGAGGTTCGCCGGCCCGGTCGGCACTGCGACCAGTGCGACGTCGGGACGGTAGCGCTCGAGGCAGGCGGCGGTGTCGGTGCCGTCGAACCCGTCGCGGCGCGCGGCGCGGTAGGCCTCGAGCAGCGGCCGTGCCTGGAACGCCTGCGGGGTCTGCACGCCGACCAGGTGACCCTCGGGGGCGGCGCTCGCGGGGTCGAGGGGGAGCAGGCCAGGCAGCTCGACCGTCGGTACGGCGCCGCCGGCCTCCCGTGCGACGGCGACGACCCGCTCGAACAGCCCGGCCGGGGCCAGGGCGCGGGCCCCGTCGTGGATCACCACGACGTCGACCTCGCCGGACTCGATCCTGGGCGCCAGGACGTCGAGGGCAGCCTGCTCCGAGGCGTGGCGGGTGGCGCCCCCCGGCACCAGGAGCAGGTCGCGGTCGGCGAGGTGGGGCACCACCGCGGCGGCGACCGCGTCCTCCTCGCCGGGACGGCACACCAGGACCACGGGATCGACGCCGTCGACACCGAGCGCGGTCAGCACCGCATGGGTGACCACCGGCCGGCCGTCGAGGTCGAGCAGCACCTTGTTGACGTCGGCACCGACGCGGGAACCGCTACCGGCAGCGAGGATCACGACGGCGGCGGACATGGTGCCCGAGCCTAGAACACGGGTCGGCGAGGCGTGCGCGTGAGTTTTCCTCGTCGTTACACAGCGAAACGCCGGTGTGAACAGGGCACTCCTACGGTCGGGCCATGGCAGAGGTGTCCGCACCCCCCGACGAGTGGCAGCCGGTGTGCCGGATCGTCGAGCTCGAGGTCGACCGCGGCGCGACCGCGCTCGTGCACGGCCAGGCCGTCGCCATCTTCCGCACCGGCGACGACACCGTCTACGCCCTCGGCAATCACGACCCGTTCGCCCGCGCCGCCGTCGGCGGCATCGCCAAGGGGATCGTGGGACGGCGCGGGGACGTCCCGTTCGTCGCCTCCCCGGCCCACAAGCACGCCTTCGACCTGCGCTCCGGTCGCTGCCTCGACGACAGCCACGTGTCCGTGCCGGCCTACGCCGTCAAGGTCGTCGAGGGTGTCGTCCTCATCGGCCACCGGAAGGTGGAAGCGGCCTAGCCCGGTCGCCCGCTAGCTCGCCTCGTCGGCCGCGCCTTCGCGCAAAGCGCGGTCGACGAGGTCGAACAGCTCCTCGCTGACCAGGTCGCGCCGCTCGAACGGCAGGTAGTGGCCGGCGTCGGGGGCGATGACGAGCCGGGCGCCGCGGATGCCGTTGGCGAGCGCGCGGGCGTGCGGAGGCGGGGTCAGCAGGTCGTGGGAGCCGACGAGGACCGTGGTCGGGATGCTGTCGAACGACCGCAGGTTGCCGATCCGGTCGTGGATCATCATGTCCCGGAAGAACCCGGCATAGGTCTCGGGCGCGCACTGGACGAGCTGGTCGACGACGTGCCCCACGTCGCGCGGCCGCGGGTCGCGACCGAGCAGGAACCGCCGGGCCACCTGCCGCTCGATCACCGGGAACCGCTGGCGACGGGACCGGCTGAGCATCCGGGCGCGGGTCGCAAGAACGAACGGCAGCCGGTCGCGCAGAGCCGGACCCAGCTCGGGCAGGCCGAGGGTCACCGTGTGCAGGTCCGCGCCCGAGGTCGAGACGAGCAGCACGCCGGCGATCCGGTCGACGAGGCGCGGGCACTCCTCGGGGATCGCGGTGATCGTCATGCCGCCGACCGAGTGCCCGGCGATCACCACGACACCGGTCGGAGCGAGCTGGTCGGCGAGGAGGCCGAGGTCGCGGGCGAGGTGCGGGATCGTGCACGCGGCCTCGGGGACGCGGTCGCTGCTGCCGTGGCCGCGGTGGTCCCAGGTGACGACGCGGATGCCGTGCCCGTAGCGGGAGAGCAGGTCCTCGACCTGGTAGTGCCAGTCCGACTCGTCGGCGGTCCAGCAGTGCGACAGCAGCACGCTGACCGGCGCGTCCTCCGGTCCGTGCACGGTGGCGTGGATCCGGACGCCGTCGTGGCCGGTCACCTCGACGCTGGTCACGGTGCCTCCTCCGGCTCCTGGCGTACGACGAGCGCGGTCGCGATCGCCGCCACGCCCTCGCCCCGGCCGGTCAGCCCGAGCCCGTCGGTCGTCGTCGCCGACACCGAGACCGGCGCACCCACCGCCGCGGACAGCGCCGCTTCGGCGTCGGTGCGCCGCGCGCCGAGCCGCGGCCGGTTGCCGACCACCTGGACCGAGACGTTGCCGACCGCGAAGCCGGCGGCGCGCACCCGGCGCACGGTCTCGCCGAGGAGGGCCACCCCTGCGGCCCCGGCCCAGGCCGGGTCCGCCGTACCGAAATTGCTGCCGAGGTCGCCCAGCCCGGCCGCCGCCAGCAGGGCGTCGCAGGCCGCGTGCGCGGCCACGTCGGCGTCGGAGTGGCCCTCGAGCCGCTGCTGCTCCTCCGGCCAGCTCAGACCCGCCAGCTGCATCGGCGGGTCGTCGTCGGAGCGGGGCACGAGGCGGTGCACGTCGGTGCCGATGCCGGTGCGGACCGCGCCCGGAAAGGACGGATGAGTCACGGGGTGATCATGCCTGAGACACAATCACCCTGTGAGGACGTCCCGTGGCTGGTGGTGGTTGTCCGGCGTGGTCGTCGGTGCGCTCGGTCTCGGCATCAGCTACCTGGTCTCCGGTCTGCTCCGTGTCCGGGAGTCGCCGCCGGTCGCTGTCGCCGAGTCGATCCGGGACATCTCGCCCGACGGCCTGGTCGAGTGGGCGAAGACCAACCTCGGCATGGCCGACAAGCTGGTCGTCTGGATCGGGATCTTCGTCTTCCTCACCGTCGCGTTCGCCGCGATCGGGCAGCTGGCGCGCAGCCGCTGGTGGTTCGCGGTCGGCGGGCTGGTCGCGCTCGGCGCGATCGCCACCGCGGCCGTGGTGACCCGCCCCTCGTTCGTCGACCTGCAGCTGGTGCCGCTCGTCGCGGGCTTCGTCGCCTGGTTGGTCGCGCTGACGGTGATCACCGGCGCCGTCCGCCAGTGGGAGCTGGTGGTCGCGGCCGACGACGACGCCACCGACCCGACGCACAGCCGGCGCCGGTTCTTCGCCACGGCCGGCGCCGTCGGCGGGCTGGCCGCCGCTGCCGCCGTCCTCGGCCGGTTCGCCGGCAACCCGCGCGAGGAGGTTGAGCGGGACCGCCGGCTGCTGCGCGTCGACGAGGTCACCAAGCCCACCGCGCCGCGCGGCGCGAAGGTCGACGTGCCGGGGGTCCAGCCCTGGCAGACGCCGACCGACGACTTCTACCTGATCGACACCACGTTCGTGCCGCCCGCGATCCGCGTCAAGGACTGGGTGCTGCGCATCCACGGCAAGGTCCAGAACGAGATGACGCTGTCGTACGACGACCTCGTCGCCCGCGGCATCACCGAGGACTGGATCACGCTCAACTGCGTGTCGAACCAGGTGGGCGGCGACCTCGTCGGCAACGCCTGGTGGAGCGGGGTTCGGCTCGCCGGGCTGCTCGCCGAGGCCGGTCCCGACGACGACGCCGACGCCGTCCTGCAGACGTCGGAGGACGGCTGGACCTGCGGCACGCCGCTCGGCCCGATGATGGACGACCGCAACGCGATGCTCGCCGTCTACATGAACGGCGAGCCGCTCACCGTCGAGCACGGCTTCCCGGTGCGGACGCTGGTGCCGGGCCTCTACGGCTACGTCTCCGCCTGCAAGTGGGTGGTCGACATGGAGGTCACCAGCTTCGACGAGATCGAGGCCTACTGGACCACGCGCGGCTGGGCCGAGGAGGGCCCGGTCAAGATCGCCTCGCGGATCGACGTGCCCGGCAGCGGAGAGAGCGTCTCCGCCGGCACCATCGTCTGCGGCGGGTCCGCCTGGAAGCAGCACACCGGCATCGAGTCCGTCGAGGTGTCCCTCGACGGCGGCGCCTGGACGCCGGCCACCCTCGGCCGGGTCCCGAGCGACGACACCTGGGTGCAGTGGCGGGCCGAGCTGGAGGTCGAGGAGGGAGACCACGAGCTGCGGGTGCGCGCGATCGGCAAGGATGGCGACGTGCAGACCGGAGTGGAGACCGACGTCCTGCCCAACGGTGCCACCGGGTGGCACTCCGTCGAGTTCTCGGCGTCCGCATGAGCACCCCGCAGCCCGGCCCGGCCGACTTCGCCGGGCTGGCCGGTGGCGCGCTGGTCGTCGGCGGCTCGGGCGGCATCGGTCGTGCCGTCGCGGAGCTGCTGGTCGACCGGGGCGCGCGGGTCGTGGTGACGCACCGGACTCGGCCCTCGCAGGTGGGTGAGGCGTCGTACGCCGTCGACCTGGTGGACCGTCATGAGGTCGGCCGCGTGGTCGACCGCGCCGTCGCCGACCTCGAGGGCCTGCACACCGTGGTCTACGCCGCGGGTCCGCACATCCCGATGACCCACCTCTCGCGGGTGGAGCCGGACACGATGGCCGAGCAGCTCGCCGCCGACGCCGCCGGCTTCTTCGCCGTCGCCCACGCCGCCCTGCCCGCCCTCCGGTCCTCGGCGGGCTCACTGGTCGCGGTCACGACCGCGGCGACCTCGCGGTTCCCGGTCCGCGACGGCCTGTCGTCCGCGCCGAAGGCCGCGGTCGAGGCGATGGTGCGGGGGCTCGCGGTCGAGGAGGGCCGGTTCGGTGTCCGGGTCAACGCCGTCGGCCCCGGCATGCTCACCGACGGCATGGCGGAGCGACTGATCAGCTCCGGTGAGCTCGACGACGCCGCCCTCGAGATCACCAGGCGCAACATCCCGCTCCGCCGCTTCGGTAACGCCCGCGACATCGCCGAGGCCGTCTGCTTCCTCGCCTCGCCCCGCGCCGGCTTCATCTCGGGGCAGAAGCTGGACGTCGACGGGGGTTACTCGGCCTGAGCCGAGCCGTCGCAAACTCACGCGGTGGAGGGGTCGACCCGTCGCAAACTCACGCGTGAAACGGGTCGAGCCGTCGCAAACTCACGCCGCGAACAGGTCGACCCGTCGCAAACTCGCGCGCGGAGAGCGCCGAACCGTCGCAAACTCGCGTTCGCCGCCGCTGGTCGAGGTGCGGGGTGGTCGCGTAGTGCCCTGCGCTCGGCTGGCACGTCGACCGGTCTCCCCGCGGCGGGGAATACCCGGCCGGCCGGGTATTCCGCGGGTTGTCAGGCATTGCAGAGGCTGACAACCCGCGGAAGAGGCTGACAACCCCGGGCGCTTGCTAGCACTCCGTGCGAGTTTGCGACGGGTCGACGGATCTGGGGTGCGAGTTTGCGACGGCTCGGCCGGTCTGGCGTGCGAGTTTGCGACGGGTCGACGGGTCTGGCGTGCGAGTTTGCGACGGGTCGGCGGGTGGGTGATCCGGACCTCGAACGACCCGGTGGCCGTTACCAGTTGCTCGCCCGGCCGGGGTCGGGCAGGGGGTGGGCGGGGTCGGTGATGACGTAGGCCAGGCCGCCGGAGGCGTCGAGCCAGAGGCGCTCGAGCTGGCCGCGGTCGTAGGTACGGCGCACCCGGCGCCGCTCGGACGCGGCGGGGTCGTTGACGACGACGTTGCCGTTGGCCCGGACGCCGACCACGACGAGCAGGTGGCCGTTGGAGGAGCCGATCGGAGCGCCGTCGAGCTCGCCGGACCCGAAGGCGATCGAGATCACCACCGGGATGCCGGCGGCGAGCAGCTGCTCGGCCTCGCGCAGAGAGCGCAGCCGGGTGACGAAGGCCTTGCCGGCGAGCGGCGCGGCGTACGCGGTGTTGAACGGCCAGTTGCCGGTGCCGTCGTAGGCGTGGTCGAAGGTCATCCGCGCCGCGTGGTCCACCCACGGGTCGGTGTGGTCCTTCGGCACCCAGCGGTAGCGCTTCTTCGCCGGCAGCCGGTCGTAGTAGCCGAGCACCATCGACGTCGACGTCGGCGAGCACCAGGCCTCGCCGCCGCCGCCCCAGCGCGGGTAGTGACCCCGGTGCACCATCTGCGAGTACCGCGGCACGTCGAGCACCACACCGCGTGCCGGTCCGGGCTTCGACGTGGCACCGGCCGACGACGGCAGTCGTGAGGTCATCGCGGTGGCGAGGTCCAGGCTCGGGCCGTACGACGCTCCGGCGCGCCGCGCCAGCCGCACCCGCAGCTGGAACCCGGCCAGGCCACCCGTCCGCCAGGTGTCGACCGCGACGCTGGTGCCGTCGTCGGACTGGCCGGAGACCGACGACCGCTGCAGGTGCTGGTCACCAGACGCCCAGCGCCCGAGCACGTCCCACGACGTGCGCTCGCCGTTGCCGCGCCCGCGCACCTGGACCTCGATCCAGCTGTCCTTCGGGGTCCTCGCCGACCACGACGCGATCAGCTCGGTGAACGCGTAGCCGGGCTCGACCCACTGGGAGGTCCACCGGGCGACGTCGTAGGTCCGGCTTCCGGCGGTCGCGCTCGCGACCGGCTGGTCAAACGCCAACCGCCCCGCGCTGACCGTCGTACCGGCCATCGTGCCGCGACGCCACTGCTTCGTGCTGTCCCAGCGGGTCAGGGTCACCTGGCGCTCACCGCCGGTCGAGCCGCGCGCGGCGGTGGTCGCCGACGCGCCGGCCGTGTCGGCGGGCGCGCACACGGCGGTGCCAGCCAGGGCAAGGACGAGGGCGGTGCCGACGACGGCGGAGCGGCGCATCGATCCAGGCTAAGTCACATCAGTCACTTCTGTCACACGACGGATTCGGGTGCGCGGGTCCGCGCTCCCTAGACTGGCCCGGTGACGTTCAGGCTCTACGACACCGTGACCCGCGAAGTCCGTGACTTCGTGCCCCTCGAGGAGGGCAAGGCGGGTCTGTACGTGTGTGGCCTGACGGTGCAGAGCGAGCCCCACGTCGGTCACGTGCGCTCGGGGGTCAACTTCGACGTCCTCCAGCGCTGGCTGCGGCACCTCGGCTACGAGGTCACCTTCATCCGCAACATCACCGACATCGACGACAAGATCCTCGTGAAGTCCGCCGAGCAGGGCCGTCCCTGGTACAACCTCGCCTACGCGATGCACCGCGAGCTCGACAAGGCCTACGCCGCGCTCAACGTCGCTCCGCCGACCTACGAGCCGGCCGCGACCGGGCACGTCCCCGAGATGATCGAGCTCATCACCGAGCTGATCGGCAAGGGCCACGCCTACCCCGCCGAGGACGGCTCCGGCGACGTCTACTTCGACGTCCGCTCCTGGCCGTCGTACGGCGAGCTGACCCACCAGGGCGTCGAGGACATGGAGCCCGCGACCGATGCCGATCCGCGGGGCAAGCGCGACCCTCGCGACTTCGCGCTGTGGAAGGGCTGGAAGAAGGAGACCGAGCCCAAGACCGCCGCGTGGCCGAGCCCATGGGGTCCCGGGCGTCCCGGGTGGCACATCGAGTGCTCCGCGATGGCCGGCAAGTACCTCGGCCACGCCTTCGACATCCACGGCGGCGGCGTCGACCTCCGGTTCCCCCACCACGAGAACGAGCAGGCCCAGTCCCGCGCGGCCGGCCGGCCGTTCGCGTCGTACTGGATGCACAACGCGTGGATCACCACCTCCGGCGAGAAGATGAGCAAGTCGCTCGGCAACTCGCTGACCATCCCGAACGTGCTGGAGAAGTACCGCGGGATCGAGCTGCGCTACTACCTGGTGGCCGCGCACTACCGCAGCCACGTCGAGTTCTCCTTCGAGGCGCTCGACGAGGCCGCGAAGGCGTTCCAGCGGGTCGAGGCGTTCCTGGAGCGCGCCGGGGTCTCGACAGGCTCGACCACCGGTGTTGCGGGCGAGCTGCCCGAGGCGTTCGTGACCGCGATGAACGACGACCTCGGCACGCCGGCCGCCGTGGCGGTGCTCTTCGAGGCCGTGCGCGAGGGCAACCGTGCCGACGACCCGAAGCCGCACGCCGCGCAGGTGCTGGCGATGCTCGACGTCCTCGGCCTCGACCCGGCCGATCCCGCGTGGGGCGGCGGCGGCGACGACGCGAAGCTGACGGCCGCGATCGACGCGCTCGTCTCCGGCCTGCTCGAGCAGCGCGCCGAGGCCCGCGCGGCCAAGGACTGGGCTCGTGCGGACGCGATCCGCGACCAGATCAAGCAGGCCGGCATCGAGGTGGAGGACACCCCCGACGGCCCCAAGTGGACAGTGAGCTGATGCTCTGATGCCAGGCAACTCCTCGCGCCGCGGAGCGGTGCGCAAGACCAACAAGAAGCCGGCCGCCGGCTCCGGCGGCCGGGTCCGGCGCGGTCTGGAGGGCAAGAAGTCGACGCCCAAGGCCGAGGACCGCGTCTATCACAAGGCCCACAAGGCGAAGGCCGCCAAGGAGGCCGCCGCCAAGAAGGCCGGCAGCCGCGGCGGTCCGCGTCGTCGTACGTCGGACGCGGAGTGGATCGCGGGCCGCAACCCCGTCGTCGAGGCGCTGCGGGAGCGGATCCCGGTCACCTCGGTCTACGTCGCCGAGAGTGCCGAGCGGGACGGCCGGCTGCGCGAGGTGTTCAAGCTCGCCGCCGAGCACGGCGTGGGCCTGCTGGAGGTGAGCCGGGCCGAGCTCGACCGGCTGACCAACGGTGCGGTGCACCAGGGGCTGGCGGCGAAGATCCCGGCCTACGAGTACGCGCACCCCGACGACCTGCTCGCCGCCGCGGACGAGATGGGGGAGAAGCCGCTGATCGTGGCGCTCGACGCGGTGACCGACCCGCGCAACCTCGGCGCCGTGGTGCGCAGCGCGGCGGGCTTCGGTGCCCACGGGGTCGTCATCCCCGAGCGCCGGGCGGCGTCGATGACCGCGTCGGCGTGGAAGACCTCCGCCGGCGCCGCGGCGCGGATCCCGGTCGCCCAGACCGTGAACCTGACCCGCCAGCTCAAGGCCTACCAGGACGCCGGGTGCTTCGTCGTCGGCCTCGCCGCCGACGGGGACCTCACCCTCCCCGAGCTGGCCGCCGACGCCGACCTCGCGGGCGGCGCGCTCGTGGTCGTCGTCGGGTCCGAGGGCGACGGCCTCCACCGGCTGGTGGCGGAGACCTGCGACCGGCTGGTGTCGATCCCGATGGCGGGGGTCCTCGAGTCCCTCAACGCGGGCGTCGCAGCCTCGGTGGCGCTCTACGCGATCGCCGAGTCACGGGCGAGGTTGTAGACACCGATGTCGCCGGCGCGCGGCTGGCTGTCGGTCACGGCGTACGTCGTGGTCTGGCTGACGCTGTCCGCGCTGGCGGCCGGTGGCTTCTTCCTCACCGGCGAGCGCACCGTCGACCTGGCCAGCCACGAGGCGCGGGTGACGGCGGACTTCAGTGGCCGGATCACCGTCCGCACAGGGCCGGTCCTGCCGAACCTGCGCGCGGACTCGGGCTCGCCCATCGGGGTGGAGGTCGAGCTCGGCAAGACCGAGGCCGGTTCGGTGGAGGAGCTCGTCGCGCGGTACGTCGCCATCGGCGGCAACCCGGACGCACAGATCGCGAAGGTGGAGGCCGCCGTGCGCGACATGGCGATCGACGCCGTCAGCCGGGGGCTCGCCCTGGGGATCCTGCCGATGCTGGTGTGGCGACTGCTCGGGGAGCGCCGCCGTCGCGAGGTCGTCGAGGCCCTGCCGACCCGGCGCGGCGTGGTCGGGCTGTTCGTGGTCGCGCTCGTCGTGATCGGGCTGACGACGCCTTGGCGCGGCCTCGGGCCGGCGCCTCGCGAGCGTCCGGAACGGTGGGTGCCGCTGGCCGAGTTCGTCGGGCCGTCGGTCTCGCTGCCCGAGGAGCTCGAGGACGTCGAGGTGCTGGGCCCGGCGGGCGGCGGCGTCGAGCGCCTCGTCGGCAGCGCCATCGACTCCTACGGCGAGGGACGCGAGTTCTACGAACGGCTGGCCGAGGACGCCGCGGACCTGGAGCTCCGCGAGCCGGAGGAGGGCGAGACCGTCGCGCTGCTCCTGTCCGACCGCCACGACAACGTGGGCATGGACCAGGTGGCGCGCGCCATCGCCGATGCGGGCGGAGCGGAGGCGGTCTTCGACGCGGGCGACGACACGTCCACGGGCGAGGACTGGGAGGCCTTCTCGTTGGACTCGCTGGCATCCGCCTTCGAGGACTTCGACCGGTGGGCGGTCACCGGCAACCACGACCACGGGTCGTTCGTGCGGGCCTACCTCACCGACCTCGGCTGGACGTACTTCAACGACGGCGAGGTCGTCGACGGCCCCGGCGACACCCGCATCCTGGGAGCCGATGACCCGCGCTCGAGCGGCCTCGGCAACTGGCGCGACGAGTCCGGCCTCACCTTCGCCGACCTCCGCGCGCGGATCGCCGACGCCGCGTGCGACGCCGAGGAGGACGGCGACCGCGTCGACACGCTGCTCGTCCACGACCGCAACCTCGGCGGCGACGCGCTCGAGCGCGGCTGCGTGGACCTGGTCGTCGGCGGCCACACCCACACCCAGTTCGGTCCGGAGCCGGTCACGGGCAGCAACGGCGCGGTCGGTTACGAGTACACGGTCGGCACGGCCGGTGGCGCGGCGTACGCGATCGCCATCGGCACCAAGCTCCGCCGGCCGGCGGGGTTCGCGCTCATCACCTACCGCGACGGTGAGCCGGCCGGCATCCAGTCGATCACCGTGCAGACGACCGGGCGGTTCGATGTCGACGACTACGAGGAGCTGGTGTACTGATCTGCTGGGTCCCGGAGGAAGGCGTGCACCCGCCGGGCCAGCTCGACCGGGGCGTCCTCGGGCACGAACGTGCGGGCTCCGGCAACCAGGTCGAACTCGCCGAGCGGCAGCGTGCGCGCCAGACGGCGGCCGCCGCGGCGCGAGAACCACAGGTCGGAGCCGCCCCACAGCACGAGGACCGGACGGTCGAACGTGCGCAGGCCGCGGGCCGCTTCCAGCGTGTGCCGGGGCCGGGTGCCGCGGAAGAACCGGACGAGGTCGGACCGGATCGCCGGGTCCTCGAGCATCGGACGCAGGTATGAGTCGAGGACCTCCGGCGGCAGCGGCGTCCGGGCGACCGAGCGGAAGAACGGGCCGTGGACGGCGCGGAACCGGAAGCTCCGGGCGACGAGGTCGCCCACGCGAGGGAGGAAGCTCACCCAGCGGACCGGCTTGAGGTAGCGCGGCGGGAACTGGAGGTACTGGTCGCAGGAGGTGAGGACCAGGCGGTCGATCCGCTCCGGGTGGCGGGCCGCCAGCATCTGGCTGATCGCCCCGCCCGCGTCGTTGGCCACCACGACCACCCGGTCGAGGTCGAGCGCGTCGAGGAGCTCGACGAGGATCGCGACGATGCCCGGCGGTGTGACGTCGGCGCCGTTGCGCATGGCTTCGTGGTGGGACCCGAGCGGGAGGTCCGGGGCGATGAGTCGGTAGGGCCCGAGAGCCGCCAGTGCCGGCACCACCTCGCGCCAGAGGTCGGCGTTGGCGAGGCCGCCGTGCACGAGCAGGACAGGTGTGCCCGCGCCCCGCTCGCGGTAGTGGAGCCGCCCGGCACGCAGCTCGACGGCGTGCTCGGTGCCCAGCGAGGACGAGATCGCCACGTCAGGCCCCTCTCCGACGGACCTGCCGCTCGACGCGGCCGAGCTGCAGGGCCACCCGCGGCGACGCGAGGAGCACCGCGAGGCGGCCGCGGAACGATGCGCCGGGGCGGACGTCGAGGAACGTCTCCGCGCGGTGCTCGACCACCAGGCCGTCGGCGTCGAGGACCCACGACTCGACACCGCGGCAGCGACCGCCGTGCCGGAACGAGCCCGTCCACCGGTTGACGATCGTCCTCTCCGATGCCGCCACCAGCTCCTTCTCGACGACGAACCCGGCGCGCTGCCCGGCGCCGAGCACGATCGCCCAGGCGTCGCTGATCGCGGATCGCCCGCGGTGCCACTGAACGGCCCCGTCGGTCACGAGCTCGAGCGACGCGTCGGCGGCGTAGACCGCGGCGGCGCCGGCGACGTCGTAGGTGTTGGTGAGGCGCTCGGCCTCGGCGACGAACGCCTCGGCGTCCACGACGACGCCGTCGGTGGCTGCGGTCATGGCGGGGTCCCTTCTTGTAATCATTGCAAGAGAAGGCTCAACCTAGCGTGGCCAGGACCGTTCTTGCAATGATTGCAACATGGATGCCCGGAAGCAGCGGACGATGAATGCGCTGCTCGCAGCGGCAGAGACGCTCTTCCTGGACCGCTCTCTCGAAGAGGTCACCGTCGAGGAGATCGCGGAGACGGCCGGCGTGGCGGTCGGGTCGATCTACAACCACTTCGGCTCCAAGGCGGGCCTGCACGCCGCGGTCGTCGAGCAGGCGCTCCAGGTCGATCGCGAGCACATGGACCGCGCCTACGTCGCCGGCCGGGGCCCGGTGGACCAGATCAGGGCGGCTGCCGCGGAGTACCTCGCGTTCGCGCTGGAGCAGCCGGAGCACTTCCGGATGCTGGCGTTCCCGCCCGACCCCGGCCGGTACGCCGCGGGGCGTCGTACCGCCGAGTCGCTGGCGGCCCGCGTCGACGAGCAGAACCGGCGGCTGGCCGCAGCCATCCGGGCCGGGGTGGATTCCGGCGAGCTGCGCGAGATCGACCCCGACGTCGCGGCGACCGCCCTGTGGGCCGCGTGGAACGGGATCATCGGCCTCGCCTGGCGCCCCGACGGGCTGCGTCAGGACCGGGCCGGCCTCGAGCGCCTGCTGGCCGTTGCGATCGAGATGGTCGAGCACGGCCTGCTCCGGCCGACCCCGTGACCGGAGCCCACCGCGGGTGCCTACGCTGGCCGGGTGGGAACCAACGTGGAGCGGATGCTGCCCAGCGACGAGGCACGTGAGCTGCTGGCGCTGACCCGGGAGATCGCGGTCAAGGAGCTCGAGCCGCAGGTGCACGCGGCCGAGGAGGCGGGCGAGTTCCCCGCGGCGGCGTACGAGCTGCTCGGCGGTGCCGGCCTGCTCAGCCTGCCCTTCGACGAGGAGTACGGCGGCGGCGGGCAGCCCTACGAGGTCTACCTCCAGGTCGTCGAGGAGATCGCCCGGGCCTGGCCGAGCGTCGGCGTCGGCACCAGCGTGCACAGCCTGACCGCCACCGTGGTCGCCGCCAACGGGTCCGAGGAGCTCAAGCAGGAGTGGCTGCCGCAGATGCTCGGCGGGGACTGGCTCGGCGCCTACTGCCTGTCCGAGCCGCAGGCCGGGTCCGACGTGAGCGCGATCAGGACGTCAGCGGTCCGCGACCCCTCGACAGGATCAGGGGCAAGTGGGGACTTCGTCGTCAACGGCACCAAGCAGTGGATCTCCAACGGCTCCTGCGCCGACTACTACATCCTCTTCGCGCGAACGGCGCCCGACCCGAAGCGCGGCCTGTCCGCCTTCGTCGTGACCGACGGGACGCCGGGCATGACCTTCGGCGCTCCCGAGAAGAAGATGGGCCTGGCCTGCGACGTCACCACCCAGGTCCTCTTCGACGACGCCCGGATCCCGGCCGACCGCCTGATCGGCAAGGAGGGCAGGGGCATGCAGGTCGCCCTGTCCGCGCTCGACGCCGGCCGCCTCGGCATCGCCGCGGTCGCGACCGGCATCGCGCAGCGCGCGCTCGAGCACGCCGTCGAGTACGCCCAGGAGCGGGTGCAGTTCGGCCGCCCGATCAGCGACAACCAAGGCCTGCAGTTCATGCTCGCGGACATGGCGGCCAAGGTGGAGCAGTCGCGCGCGTCGTACCTCCACGCCGCCCGGCTCAAGGACGCCGGCCGTCCCTTCTCCCGCCAGGCCTCGATCGCCAAGCTGACCGCCACCGACGGTGCGATGGCCGTGACCACCGACGCCGTCCAGGTCCTCGGTGGCAACGGCTACACCCGCGAGTACCCCGTCGAGCGGCTGTTCCGCGACGCCAAGGTCACCCAGATCTTCGAGGGCACCAACCAGATCCAGCGGATGGTCATCGCCCGCGACCTGCTGCGGTAGGTCGTGGACCCCACGGTGGTCCAGGCGACCCCGGTGGTCGAGTGGCCCGAGGCGCTAGCCGAGGGCGTATCGAGACCCCGGCACCCGAACGTCCTACCCTTGGTCCCACGATCCCCGGTTGGTCTGCCGGCAGGGCCCGCCTGACTTTGAATCAGGACAAGCGACGTAGGTTCGACTCCTACCCGGGGAGCCACATCACCGCTCGGCCGGAGCCGCCCACCGCAGCAGCAGCCCGGACACCGCGAAGCCGAGGGCGAACATCGCGTTGAGGCCGATCAGCTCGGCGACCGACGTGGCAGCGCGTTCGTGGACGCCGCCGACGACCGCGAGGACGCAGACGCCGACGATCGCCAGTGCGGTGGCGAACATGGTGTCGGAGAGGGCGGGCGCGCGGAGGCGCGAGACCGCGGCGCCGCCCAGCAGTGCCATGAGGACGCCGGCGTAGGCCAGGTCACCGCGGTAGCCGGACTCGGCCATCACGCCGACCGCTGCCATCAGGTAGACCAGGAAGAGGGCGGTGCCGGCACCGGCCGCCAGGCCGAGGCGGTAGGCGGCACCGCCGCTGAACAGGGGCTTCTCGTTGATAGCAACCGTCATGCCGTCGACGGTAGGGCCTCGGTCCGGTGGGATCGGTGCCCGAGCTGTGAACGTTCTGTGCAGATGCGAGCCGACACGGTGGCTCGCCTCAACCGACCTGGTCGCCGACGATCTGCGTGCCCTCGGAGGTGTCCTCGACCGTGATCGTCCTCGTCTCGGACTCGGTGCCGGCATCGGAGGTGTAGGTGAGCTCGACCGTCACCGTGCCCGAGCCGTCGTCGGCGACGTCCTCGACCGACACGGCGTCGATCGTCCTCCAGAACCCCTTGTAGGACCCGTAGCTACCGACTTCCGCCTGCATGCCGTCGGACAGCAGGTCCCAGGCCGTCTTGGTGTCGGACGGGAGGAGCGCGTAGTAGTCGCTCACGAACTGCGCGGCATCGGCCGGCGGCTCAGCGGTCGCCTCGTCCTCAGGCTCGTCCTCGCTCGTCGACCCCGACGCCGTTGCTTCGGGGACCGTCTCCGAGCCGGGCTGGTCGCCACCGCCGGAGCCTTCCTCGCCGTCCGGGGACCGGTCGGGGTCGCCGCTCGCACTCGGCTCGTCGTCGGCGGCGGTGGCGGGGTCGTCGTCGTCCCCTCCGCCGAGGAGGAGCGCAGCACCGACGGCGCCGAGGAGCAGCAGCGCGCCGACCAGGACGGCGATCGGGAGCCACCTGCTCCGCCGGCTCGGGTGCGGGGCGGCGGAGGACGGCTCGGCGCCGACCGGCAACGCAGGCGGGAGCCGGGTCGCGACGGGGGTCGGGTCGGGCGTGGGGCCGGGGATGGAG
Source organism: Nocardioides silvaticus (assembly GCF_003160695.1). Classification (GTDB taxonomy): domain Bacteria; phylum Actinomycetota; class Actinomycetes; order Propionibacteriales; family Nocardioidaceae; genus Nocardioides; species Nocardioides silvaticus. The sequence continues at coordinate 939,039 of NZ_QGDD01000001.1, read as the reverse complement.
TCGGCGGTCGGCTCGGGTGGGGGCACCCGGGCTTCCCGCTCGACGGTGGGCGGATTCGCGGCGAACGCGACGGTCGGCTCGTCGGGCCCAGGGTGCTCAGCATCCGCGATCACGTGCAGCTCGCTCGCCACCGTCGCCATGTCGGGCCGCTCAGCTGGGTCGGCCGAGAGCATCCGGGTGACGAGGTCCCCGAGCAGGCCGGCCCGCTGCGGGCGCGGGGGTGGGTGTTCGGCGATGTGGTGCAGCATCGCGATCGCGTTGGGCAGCTGCGGCCAGGGCGGCTCCCCCTCGACCACGGAGAACAGCGTCGCCCCGAGCGCCCACACGTCGTCGGCGGGGACGGCCGTCCGGCCCCGGGCGAGCTGGGGGGAGAAGTACATCGGCGTGCCGGTCACCATGCCGGTCTGGGTCAGCGTCTCGTCGTCGACGTGGCGGGCGATGCCGAAGTCCGCGATCTTCGCGAGGTCGCCGTCGCCGACCAGGACGTTGCTCGGCTTGACGTCGCGGTGGACGGTGCCGGCGGCGTGGGCCGCCGCCAGGCCGTCGGCGATCTGCGCGCCGATGAAGGCAGCCCGCCGGGGTGTCAGCGGTCCCTGGTCGGCCGTGACGGCAGAGAGCGTGCGTGACGGGACGTACTCCATCACCAGCCACACCCGGTCCTGGTCCTCGACCGCGTCGTAGATCGACACCACGTGCGGGTGCGTGAGTGCGGCGGAGGCTCGCGCCTCGCGCAGCGAGCGCGCGAGGTTGGGCGCGGTCTCGCCGGGCAGGCCGCCCAGCTGCTTGACCGCGACCTGCCGTCCGAGGACGCCGTCACGACACAGCCAGACAGCGCCCATGCCGCCGCGGCCGATCTGTTCCAGCACCTCGTAGCGTCCCGCGATCGTCTCGGGTGGCATGTGTCTCCTCCTCGCGTCGCCCAGGAGTTGTTACCCCCGAACCGCACTCTCACCGCGGGTGCTCGGCCGCTGAGGGCCGGTGGCCACCGAGCCGTAGGCTCGTGCCATGACCGACCAGCTCACCGTCATCGTCCTGGCCGCCGGGGGCGGCACCAGGATGAAGTCCAAGACGATGAAGGTCCTGCACCGGATCGGCGGCCGGAGCATGATCGGCCACGTCCTCGACGCCGTCGGTCGGCTCGAGCCGACCTGCGTCTGCGCGGTCGTCGGCCACCAGCGCGAGCAGGTCGGCCCGCACGTCCGGGAGCTCCTGCCCGAGGCGGTGCTCGCCGTCCAGGAGGAGCAGCTCGGCACCGGGCACGCCGTGCGGGTCGCGCTCGACGCGCTCGCCGAGCAGCAGGTGGCGGCGGTCGCCGGCACCGTGCTCGTCGCGTACGGCGACACGCCGCTGCTCCAGGGTGCGACGCTGCAGTGGTTCGCCGCCCAGCACGAGGCGGCGCAGGCCGCGGTCAGCATCCTGTCCGGCGTCGTGGAGAAGCCGGTCGGCTACGGCCGAATCGTCCGCGACGAGGAGGGCGAGGTCGTGGCGATCGTCGAGGAGAAGGACGCCAACGCCGACCAGCGGGCGATCCGGGAGATCAACTCAGGGATCCTGGCCTTCGACGCGGGGTTCCTGACCGACGCCATCACCCGCGTCGGCAACGACAACGCGAAGGGCGAGTACTACCTCACCGACGCGGTCGGGCTGGCCCGCGACGCGGGCCTCACGGTCGCGGCGTTCCCGGTCGACGACGTGTGGCAGACCGAGGGCGCCAACGACCGCGTCCAGCTGGCGGCGCTCGGCCGCGAGCTCAACCGCCGGATCGTCGACCGTTGGATGCGCGACGGCGTGACCGTGCTTGATCCCGAGACGACCTGGATCGAAGCCGACGTCGTGCTGGCAGAGGACGTGACGATCCTCCCGGGCACCCAGCTGCTGGGCACGACGGTGGTGGCCGAGGACGCGGTCATCGGGCCCGACACCACGCTCGAGGACTGCGAGGTCGGCGCCGGCGCGCGGGTCGTGCGCACCCACGGCCAGCTCGCCGTGATCGGCGAGCGCGCGACGGTCGGCCCGTTCTCCTACCTCAGGCCCAACACCGTGCTCGGCGCCGGCGGCAAGATCGGGGCGTTCGTGGAGACCAAGAACGCCGAGATCGGTGACGGCGCGAAGGTGCCCCACCTGTCCTACGTCGGCGACGCCGAGATCGGCGAGGGCACCAACATCGGCGCGGGCACGATCTTCGCCAACTACGACGGCGTCGAGAAGCACCGCACCAAGGTCGGGAAGCAGGCCCGCACGGCGTCCAACAACACCTTCGTCGCCCCGGTCACGATCGGCGACGGAGCCGGCACCGGCGCGGGCACCGTCGTACGCCGTGACGTGCCGCCGGGTGCCCTGGCGGTCAGCGCCGGCCAGCAACGGAACCTCCCGGGGTGGGCCCAGTCGAAGCGGGCCGGCACCCCGCAGGCAGACGCCGCCGCAGCGGCCGGGGCCGGTGCGGCGGCGTCGGAGAAGCCTGAGCCGGAGGACTGAGCCTCAGACGTTAGGCGTGATGCAGACCGTCACGTCGCGCTTCTTGTTGGCGAAGGCGAACTCCTGCTTCGAGGCGCACTTGGCGTCGGCGCTGTCCTCGACGGAGACGACCTTCGCGACCGTCGTGCCCTTGTTGGTGGCGCAGTCGACCTTCTCGTCGCTGGTCGTGCCCTCCTTGATGCAGTCGCCGGGCTCGACCTCCCAGAACAGGCAGAGGTCGACCGCGTCGCTGCCGTTGACCTCGACGGTGTAGTTGACCTCGGACTCGAGGTCGCAGTCGCCGTCGTCGGCGGTGACCTTGTAGAGCACGTCGTCACCGCCGCACTCCGCCTCCTCGACGTCGGCGTCGGTGGTGGTGCCGCTGACGGTCACGCACTCGCCCACGTCCGGGGCGTCCGCCTTCTCCTTGAAGGTGCTGAACCCCCACCAGCCGAGGCCGATCGCGATCGCGACACCGATGCCGATGAGGTTGCGGAGCAGGCCTCCGCGCAGGTTGAAAGCCATGAACCCAGTCCTTTCCTGGTGCTGCAGGAAAGGCCGGGTGCCTCCTGGCGAGCGAGCGCAACCTACCCAAGGTCGAACAAAACAGTCGGTAAAATCTCGTGGACTTGGGACTGACCTCCGGGAGAGGGCAGAATCGGAGGTGCCCGAGGCCGGCCGACTCCAGGAGCCCTGCGTGACCGGAATATTGCGGACCACCGAGAAGAACCTGATGGTCTTCAGCGGCCGGGCCCACCCCGAGCTCTCCGAGGAGGTCGCCGAGATCCTCGGCATCTCGCTCGTCCCGACCGAGGCCTACGAGTTCGCCAACGGCGAGATCTACATCCGGTTCGAGGAGAGCGTCCGCGGCTGCGACGCCTTCGTGCTCCAGAGCCACACGGCTCCGATCAACGAGTGGATCATGGAGCAGCTGATCATGGTCGACGCGCTGAAGCGCGCCTCGGCGAAGCGGATCACCGTCGTGATGCCGTTCTGGGGCTACAGCCGCCAGGACAAGAAGCACCGCGGGCGCGAGCCGATCTCCGCCCGGCTGATGGCCGACCTGCTCAAGACGGCCGGCGCCGACCGGATCATCACCGTCGACCTGCACGCCGACCAGCTCCAGGGCTTCTTCAACGGACCGGTCGACCACCTGATGGCGCTGCCGATCCTCACCGACTACATCAAGTCGAAGTACGGCGAGCAGCCGCTCGCGATCGTGTCGCCGGACGCCGGTCGGATCAAGGTGGCCGAGCGCTGGTCGGCCCGGCTCGGCGGCGCGCCGCTGGCGTTCATCCACAAGACCCGGCGCACCGACCGCCCGAACGAGACCGTCGCCAACCGCGTCGTCGGTGAGGTCGCGGGTCGGATCTGCGTGCTGACCGACGACATGATCGACACCGGTGGCACCATCGTGCAGGCCGCGGAGGCGCTCGTCGCCGAGGGCGCCGCGGGCGTGGTCATCGCCGCCACCCACGCGATCCTCTCCGACCCCGCCGTCGACCGGCTCAAGAACTCCAGCGCCGTCGAGATCGTCGTGACCAACACCCTCCCGGTCGGTCCGGAGAAGCAGTTCGACAAGCTCACCCTGCTGTCGATCGCTCCGATGGTCGCCCGGGCCATCCGCGAGGTCTTCGAGGACGGCTCGGTCACCTCGATGTTCGACGGGCACGCCTGAGACCGTCGTCGCAACGGGGAGACTTGCTGCTTCTCGGCCCGTTCGAGAGCAGAAGACCCCGGTGCGTCACTCCTCGTCGAGGCGACGCACGAAGTCGCCGAAGCCCGGCAGGGTGAAGCGCACCAGGCCGTGGCCGACCGGCTCGATCACGCCCTTCTCGATGAGGCGCTCCCGGGGGTCGCTGATCGCCCGGCTGTCGCGTCCCATCCCCCTGGCGATCTCGGCGCGGGTCACGTTGTCCTTGCCGGTGGCGGCCATCGCGCTGAGGAACGAGCGCTGGGTGGCGGTCGCGGCGCCCCAGCGGGCCCGGTGCATCGCGGTGAGCTGCTCGCGGGCGACCGGCAGGCCCTTGCGCACCTGGGTGAGCGAGAGCCGGTCGCCGCGGGCGGGCCGGGCGGCGTCCCAGGTGCTGCTGCCGATCAGCTGGAGCAGGTAGGGGTAGCCCCGCGCCTCGGCGACGACGGCGTCGAGCGCTCCGGCGCTCCACGTGACACCCTCGGCCTCGGCCGGGCCGGTCAGGACCCTGCGGGCGTCCTCGTCGTTGAGGACGTCGAGCGACACGAACGTGCTGCGCTCGCCGAACGTGGCGGCGCGGGTGAGGGCCTCCGGGGTGACCGGGAGGCCGGCGGTCACGACCGCGAGCGGGTTGGTCTCGCGGGCGCCGTCGAGGTTCTGCAGGGTGTTGAGCAGCACCGACATGTCGTCGGCCGAGGCGGTGTGCAGCTCGTCGAGGAGGAGCAGCAGCCCCGCGCCACCGCGTCGGCGGACGAGCTCGGCGGTGTCGTGCAGCAGCGCCTCGAGCGCGCCGATCGGCGCCAGCGCCATCGGCTCCTCGGCGGGCGGCGCCGGACTGGCGACCTCGGCCTGCACCTTCGCTCCCGGCAGGCCGACCTCGACCGTGACCGACTCCAGCCGCTTGCGCCATCGGCCGCCGGCGCCGCCGCGGGGGAGGACCTCGGCTCGCTCGAGGGCCGTCCTGATGCTGCGCACCAGCTCGGGCAGCACCGGGCGTTCGCGGGAGCACGCGACCCAGGCCGACACGAACCCGAGCGCGTCGGCACGGCGCTGCGCGGTCCGGAGCAGGGAGGTCTTGCCGAGCCCGCGCGGGGCGTGGAAGACCATCAGCGGGCCGCCCAGCTCGCCGTACGTCACGACCCGGGCGAGCCGGTCCTCGATCCGGCGCAGCTCGACGGCGCGGCCGGCGAAGACGCGCGGGACCTGACCCGGTGTGTAGGGGTTGCTCGCTGCCACGGCCCGATCCGATACCTTCCGATACTTTGCTGAAGTATAGGAAAGTATCAGGCGGGTCCGACAGAAGTCAGCGCGTCGGCAGCTCCGCGAGCCCGTCGCCGGTCAACAGCGAGCGGTCCGGCTCCCGGCCGGAGCAGAGCATCAGCAGCTCCTGGATCGGGCCCGTGACGGTCGGGCCCTCACCCCGCGTCCAATCGACGTCGGTGGCGACCAGCCGGACCGACCGGAGCAGCCGCCGGGTCCCCAGCAGGAAGGCGAGCCGGCGGACCCGGTCGGCGGCGACGGCTGCGGCCTCAGGCGGCATCGCGCGCTCGATGCCGAGCGGGCGGACGATGTCCTGGTGGTGCAGGAGGACGTCGACCAGGGGCTCGACCGAGGTCGTGCCCGGCACCCGGTGGGTGCTGCCGCCGTACTTCTCGTAGTCGGCGAGGATCGACTCGCGGGTCTCGCGGGCGCCGAGCCGCTTCACCTGGCGGTAGATGATCGTGTTGTAGCCCCGCCCGGGGGAGCGGAGGGTCATCGCGGCGATGTCGCTCCAGCCGATCTGGGGAGTCGAGATGACGTGCGCCGCCACGTCGTGGACGGTCCACCCGGTGCAGAGCGAGGGGCGGGACCACTCCGCGGCGGGCAGGTCAGCCAGGTTCGCGGCGAGGGCCTCGCGTTCCGCATGGATGTGGCGCCAGATCTCCGTCTTGTCCACCGCTGCCTCCTGCGCGTTCCGAACTGGTCAGGTTGTCTGACTGATATAGTCAGTCCTGCTGACTACTTTCGTCAAGAGGATGGGTGTGTGATGGCCGAGCCGAGCGCAGCGCTGCTGATGTTCATCAGTGCGCGTCATGCGGAACGCCGGGTGCAGGAGGCGGTCCTCGCCGCGGGCCATGACGACCTGAGCCCGGCCATGATGCGGATCGCCGGCCAGGTCGCCGAGGAGGGGAGCCGGGTGACCGAGCTCGCCGAGCGGAGCCAGATCACCAAGCAGAGCGCCAGCGTCCTGGTGGAGCAGCTGTCACGCGCCGGCTACGTCTCCCGGGTGCCGGACCCGACCGACGCCCGCGCGAAGCTCGTGGTCCTGGCGGAGCGCGGCAGGGACGTCCAGCGGGTGGCGCGCCGGGAGGAGCGGGCGATCGAACGGGAGTGGACGCGTCATCTCGGCGTCGGGGGCATGGCGGAGCTGCGGCGTGCGCTGTCCGGGCTGAGAGCGATCACCGACCCCTACCTCTGAGGACCCGCTCTCCGATTTCACGCCTGATCGCCCGTGCCGGTAGCATCCTCGGGTTGCCTCGGCGAGGGAGCACCCGCTTCTGTGACTCCGTGATCGACTGGGCCGGTTCGTACGACGACGCCGCGCGCCCACCGATCACCGGGTTTGGGAAGCGTGGCGTTCCTCGTCTGAGGGTCCGCCACCACGACGAGGAGACACCATGAGCGAGAAGATCACCGCCGAGCTGCGCACCGAGTTCGGCAAGGGCGCCGCCCGCCGCATCCGCCGCGAGCACAAGGTCCCCGCGGTCGTCTACGGCCACGGCAACGAGCCGATCCACCTGACCCTCCCGGGCCACGACACGATGATGGCGATCAAGCACGGTGGCGCCAACGCGCTGCTCGAGCTCGACATCGACGGCACCGCGCAGCTCGCGCTCACCAAGCAGGTCCAGGTCGACCCGGTCCGCCGCGTGCTCGAGCACGTCGACTTCGTCGCCGTGAAGCGCGGCGAGAAGGTCACCGTCGACGTCCCGATCGTCGTCGTGGGCGAGGCCGTCCGCGACACCCTGGTCGTGACCGAGAACGCCACCGTCCAGGTCGAGGCAGAGGCGACCCACATCCCCGAGTCCTTCGAGGTCGACATCGCCGGCGCCGAGGCCGGCACCCAGTTCCTGGCCAGCGAGCTGGCGCTGCCCTCGGGCACCACGCTGCTCACCGACCCGGAGACGCTGATCGTCAACGTGACCGCCGCCCAGGAGGCCGACCTCGGCGAGACCGACACCGACGCCGCCGAGGACGAGGCCGCCGCCGAGGGCGCGACCGCCGAGGAGGCCGCTGGGGCCGCCGAGGGCGAGTCCGCCGAGGGCGGCGACGAGGAGTGACGTTCACTCGGCTCAGGTGGTTCCTGGGCCGACTGATCTCCCCGGCACGGAGCGCCGAGCCGGGGAGCACCCGACCCGATGCGCCGGAGGACCGGGAGGATGCGATGAGCGAGCCTGCTGAGGTGTGGCTGGTCGTCGGGCTCGGCAACCCCGGTCCGTCGTACGCCGGCCACCGGCACAACGTCGGCCACCTGGTGGTCGACGAGCTCGCCCGCCGGATGGGGAGCGGCTTCCGCGCCCACAAGTCCGGTCGGGCCGACGTGGTCGAGGGCCGGCTGGGCGCGCCCGGCACCCCTGGGCCGCGGGTGGTGCTTGCCAAGGCGCGGTCCTACATGAACGAGTCCGGCGGAGCGATCAAGAGCCTGGTCACCTTCTACAAGGTGCCGCTGACGCGGGTGGTCGTCGTTCACGACGAGCTCGACATCCCGTTCGGCACGATGCGGGTCAAGCTCGGCGGTGGCGACAACGGCCACAACGGCCTGAAGTCGCTGCGCTCCTCGTTCGGCACCGGCGACTTCTTCCGGGTCCGCTCCGGCATCGGCCGGCCCCCGGGCCGGCAGGAGGTCGCGGACTTCGTGCTGTCCAACTACTCCTCGACCGAGCGCAAGGACCTGCCGTTCGAGGTGGACCGCGCCGCCGACGCGGTCGAGACGCTGATCCTGGACGGTCTCGAGAAGGCCCAGCAGACCTTCAATTCCTGATTGCCCGAGCGTGTCGCAGATCGCGCGACACCGCACGGGCGCTCGCTCCGCTCGGCCCGCGGGTGAGGGGTTGCGGCGAGCTGGCGGCGAGCGGGCACTAACCTGACGCCGTGACCTTCGACGCCGGTGTTCCCGCTCCCGAGGTCGTCGCGGACGACCACCAGCTCGCCGCCTGGCTGGCCGAGGCCGCCGGCCGGCGCCTGCTCGAGGTCCGGGGCGAGGGGCTGGAGGGCAAGGAGCTCAAGGACGCCGGCGACGCCGCCGCCCACGAGCTGCTGATGACCCTGCTCGCGACCTACCGGCCCGACGACGCCGTCCTCTCCGAGGAGGGCAAGGACGACAAGGCGCGGCTGGACGCGGCCAAGGTGTGGATCGTCGACCCGCTCGACGGCACCCGCGAGTTCAGCGAGCCGCCGCGGGACGACTGGGCCGTGCACGTCGCGGTCTGGGAGGGCGGCACGCTGACCGCCGGCGCGGTGGCCCAGCCCGAGCTCGGCGAGACGTTCAACACGGGCAACCCGCCCGTCGTACCCCCGCGGACGTCGGCGAAGCCGCGCATCGCCGTGAGCCGCAGCCGCCCGCCGGCCTTCGTCACCGCCCTGGCCGAGCGGCTTGACGCCGAGCTGGTGCCGATGGGGTCGGCCGGTGTGAAGATGATGTCGGTCGTGCGTGACGTCGCCGACGCCTACGTGCACGCCGGCGGCCAGTACGAGTGGGACTCCGCAGCTCCCGTCGCGGTTGCCCGCGCCGCCGGGCTGTTCACCAGCCGGGTCGACGGCAGCGAGCTGGTCTACAACCAGGACGACGTCTACCTGCCCGACGTGATCGTCTGCCGCCCGGAGCTGGCCGACGACATCCTCGCGTTCATCGCCGAGCACGGCACCGAGGAGAGCCGGCCGGAATCCGGTTGAGGGATCCGGTACGACGGGCGAGGGTGGTCGCGTGACGTCCTACATCTCGCACACGACCCTCGACTGCCGGAACGCCTACGAGCTCTCGGAGTGGTGGAAGCCGGTCCTCGGCTACGCCGACGTCCCGGGCGACCCCAACCTGCCCGGGCACGAGGAGTGCATGATCCTGGACCCGGAGACGGGCCACTGCGTGCTGTTCATCGAGACCCCCGACAGCAAGGCGGGCAAGAACCGCATCCACTTCGACCTGCGCCCGCGCTTCGGCACCCGGGACGAGGAGCTGGCCCGGCTGTTGGCCCACGGCGCCACCGAGGTGGCCGACCGGCGCGGCATCGACGGACCCGGCACGGGCTGGGTCGTCCTCGCCGACCCCGAGGGCAACGAGTTCTGCATCCTGCGGTCGCCCGGCGAGCTGGACGGCGCCTAACGACCGGCGCGCCAGTCGGGCTCGGCCCGGTAGACGCCGGTCACCTCGGGCAGCACGTTGCGGTTGCGCTCGCCGTCCTTGCTGGCGATCTGCAGACTGTTGGAGCGGCCGCTGACGAAGAGGATCTTCCGGCCGTCGGGCGACCAGGTCGGGTCGGGCTGGGCGCAGCGCTTCTGGATGTCCACCGCGCCGGGGCTGCCGTCGAGGCGGAGGGACCGGATCGAGCTGGCGCAGTAGCCGCGCGGCTCCTCGGCCCAGTAGAGGAGCTGCTGACCGTTCGGGGACCAGCGCGGGGATCCCCACGCGTAGGTGTACTTCGGCACCCGGACCAGTCCGGTCCCGTCCAGGCCCACGGTGAAGATCGACCCGAAGGGGTAGCTGTAGCCGTCGCTGGAGTCCCAGCGCCACAGCATGACGGCCAGCGTCTCGCCGTCCGGTGACAAGGCAGCGTCACCCGACGCGTAGCTCCACTCGCTGTAGTCCGGGTAGTCCTCGTCCGGGTACTTCTCGACGAGGCCGGGGACCAGGGGCAGGTCGATGTCGAGCTCCTCCTCCGCGCCCGTGGCGACGGTGTGCACGACCCAGGTCGGGTCCTGGCCGTCGACCCCGAGCCCACGCACCACCAGGACCCGCCCTCCGTCCGGTAGCCAGTCCACCAGGTAGCCGCCGGTCAGCTTCCGCTTGTCCGAGCCGTCGCCCCGCATCAGCCACACCTCGGCCGGGCGCTGGAAGGCGATCCGGTTGCCCGTCGGCGCCCACTTGGGCCGGGTGGCGTCGCGGAAGTAGGTCAGCCGCGTGTTGCCCTCGCCGGTCGGCCGCACCTTGAAGATGTCGACGCGCTCGTCGGGCCCGGGCGTGTGCAGCACCCGCCAGCTCTTCGTGTAGGCGATCGGGCCGTTGGTGACGGCGACGCCCTCTCCCGGCGGGGCGGCCGCTTCGGCGAGGTGCACGGGTGCCCCGGTCAGGACGGCTGCCACCGTCATCGTCGCGACCATCGCCGCGATACCACGTCTGGTCACCTGGTGCCTCCGCCCGGATCGCTTGCAGACCGAGTATGCGCCGAAATCGCTAGTCTGCGGGACGTGACGCGCATATTCGTGTCCCTCGGCGGGCTCGGGCTGCTCGTGGGGGCCCTGTTCCTACCTGCGCTCCTGTTCGACGACGACGGCAAGCACGCCGAAGCCGATCCGAGCACCTACGAGCCGACCACGATCACGTCGTACGTCGCCGACTTCGAGGTGCACGAGGACGGCGGGATGGACGTCGTCGAGAAGCTGACGGTGAACTTCCCGGGCACCGACCGGCACGGCATCTTCCGCTTCTTCGACCGGCTCGACCCCTCGGCGCCGGACGTCCGGCACCGGATCAGCGATGTCGAGGTGACCTACGACGGCGGCGAGGTGCCGGTGGACCGGTCGCAGGAGGACCTGCGGTACGACGTGCTGAAGATCGGCGACGCCGACGCCTTCGTGCCGTCCGGTGACCACGTCTACGAGATCAGCTACCACGTCACCAACGCGCTCACGCCCGGCGACGACGTGGACGAGCCGACCCAGTTCTACTGGAACCTGGTGCCGCAGGGCTGGCAGCAGGAGATCGCGGAGACCGACCTGACCGTGCACCTCCCGGAGCCCGCCGCCGACGTGCAGTGCGCGATCGGGGTCGGGGAGGGCGACACCGGGGCCTGCCGGATCGACGGGGAGGGCACCACCGACCTGCGGATCCGCACCGGCGCGATCGCCGACCACACCCCGGTGACGGTGCTGGTGGGCCAGGACCTGCCGACGCCGGACCAGGAGACGCTGCCGTGGGCGCCGCGTCTGGACCGGGTCCTCGGCAGCGCGCTGTGGATGCCCGGGCTGGCCCTGCTGCTCGCGCTGGCCGCGGCCACGCCGGTGGTCCGCTGGCTGCTGCAGACCCGTGACCCGGAGCCGCCGTTCCCGCTGCAGTACGCGCCTCCCGAGGGGCTCGGGCCGGCGCAGGCGCACTACGTCGCGACCGAGAAGACCGGCCGGTCGCAGTTCGTCGCGTCGCTGCTCCACGCCGCCGAGAACGGCGCCGCGCGGTTCGACCACCAGGGCAAGGACCGTTGGGCGATCACCAGCCTGGACGGGCAGCGGAGCCTGACCGGCCTGGACAAGGTGACCAAGAGCCTGGCCTCGCTGATCTCCTCCAAGGAAGGCACGGTCTTCGAGTTCGGCAAGGGCAACGTCCTGTCCGGGTCGCGGCTGAAGACTGCGTACGACACCCACCGGCTCGCGCTGCAGAAGTGGGCCAACGACGCGCAGGTCGTGGAACGGTGCGGCCCGGCCGGCAAGTGGCGGTTCCTCATCGTCCTCGCCATCCTCGCCGAGGCGGTGTGGGTCGGGCTGGCGATGGGCGGCAAGGTCGACGTGTCGATCTTCGCACTGCCGCTGGCGGTGTACGCCGGGCTCGGGCTGCCGTTGCTGAACGGGCGCCAGCTGACCCGTCGCACGGCCGTCGGACGCGACCTGTGGTCGCGCGTCGGCGGCTTCCGCCGGATGCTCGCGACCCCGTCGGCCGAGGCCCGGTTCGACTTCGCCGGGCGCACCGACCTCTACACCGCCTACCTGCCGTGGGCGGTGGCGTTCGGCTGCGCGGACACGTGGGCGGAGAAGTACCGGCTGGAGATCGGCGAGCCACCACCCCTGCCGGCGTACCTGCACGACAGCGCAGGCGTGAAGGACCCGGCCGTGGCGCTCGTCGCCATCACCTCCGTCGTCGACGGCTTCGACCGCTCGGTCGGCAACGCCATCAGCGCCTACGACCGGGCGGTGTCGGCCACGAGCAGCAGCTCCTCGTCGTCGAGCAGCTCCTCGTCGTCCTCAGGCGGGTTCTCCGGCGGAGGCGGCGGGGGCGGCGGAGGCGGCGGCTCCTGGTGAAGCTACTCGGCGGCCTCGTGGCCGAGCACCCGCTCGGAGAGGACGACGTCACCGCTCCACCCGCAGGACCCGCAGAAGCACACGAACACCCGGTCGGCACCCGACCAGTACTCGACGGCCAGCCCTTGCCCGCCGTCGGCGAGCGCCAGCGCGGAGGCGCAGGCGGGGCAGTAGCGGGGGGCGTCCCGGCGGTGGGAGTCGGCGTCGGCCGGGAACCAGCCGCGGCCGACGTCCAGCCCGAAGGACTGGTCGATCCCGCGCGGCCGGGTCCCGCTCCCGGAGCCGAGGTCGGAGGTCACTTGCGCCGCCGCTCCCACGCCTGGATGTGCAGCTTCTTGAGGGCGTCGGCCTGCGGGCTGAACCGGCTCGAGGCCATGTCGATGAAGTCGATCGCGAACTGCGGCCCTGCGTCGAACTTGTTCTTCTCGCACGGCAGGTCGATCCGTTCGTGCGGCTCGCGGATCGTGCCGAGGGGGTCCTCGCCGGCCGCGACCTTCGCCATCTCCGCCTTGAACATCCGGCGCAGCATGGTGACGCCGACGTCGGAGCGACCGAGGTGCTCCACGGTCCGGTCGGTGATCGCGCCCTGCGTCACCCAGGCCATCATGTCCTGGCCCTCGACGTAGTCGGTGCGGTGCCGGCCGTCCTCGGTGTAGACGGGGATCTGGTAGTCCGGCACCACCGGCTGCTCCGGGAACTCGATGCCGTCCGGCGCGTGCACGGAGTAGAGCATGAACCGGGTCGTGGTCCGGTCGATCGGAACCCGGATCTGCATCTGCTCGATGTTGGCGCCGCCCACCCGCATGTTGAACGGGAACACCAGCGGGTGGCCGACCGCCCAGTCGTCGTCCTCCTCGGACGCGCCCTCGAGCACGCGGCGCTTGATGATGCCCCACTCGAAGGCGTCGAAGCCGACCTTCACGTGCTTCTTGCCGAACGACGCTGGGGCGTCGAAGCCCTGCTGGCGCCCCATGAACTCGAAGTAGCGGCCGTGCAGGAACTCCACGTGGTGCGGGTCGACGGCGTTCTCCATGATCTGGACGAAGCTGCACGGAAGGTCGGCCCAGCCGATGTCGCGCACCCCGTCCATCACGAACACGTCGAACCGCGGCAGCTCCGGTGCGGGCTTGTCCTTGCTGTGCGGCCCGACGTAGGCCCAGACCAGGCCGCCCATCTCCTCGGCCCGGCCGGCCTGCGCCCGCACCCGGTCGCGGAAGTTGGTCTCGTCGCGCTCCGCGGGCTGCTCGAGGCACTCGCCGTCGAGCCCGAAGAGCCAGCCGTGGTAGGGGCAGCGCAGGCCGTCGGACTCCACGACGCCGTACGCCATGGACGCGCGGCGGTGGGGGCAGGCCTCCTGCATGATCCCGTAGCGGCCCGAGGCGGTCTTGTAGACCGCCCAGTCCTCGCCCAGCAGCCGGGTGTGCTTGACGGGGAACTCCTCGAGCTCGCGGGTGAACGCCACCGGGTACCAGTAGCGGCGCAGCAGCTCGCCCATGGGCGTGCCGGGCGCGATGTCGGTCAGCTCGTCGTTCTGCTCAGCCGTGAGCACAGCGATCTCCTCAGGTCAGGGGTTGGGCGGGGTCGATCGGGGTCGCGGGGCGCTCAGTCCAGGACGGTCACCTGTCCGGTGTTGCCGTCGACCCGCAACCGCTGGCCGGTCTTGATGTTCTTGGTGCCGAAGGCCGTGCCGGTGACGGCGGGCAGGCCGTACTCGCGGCACACGATGGCGGCGTGGCTCATGATCCCGCCGACGTCGGTGACGGTGGCCGCGATCTTCCCGAACACCGGCGCCCACGACGGCGCGGTGAGCGGCGCGACGAGGATCTCGCCCGCCTGCAGCTCGCTGATGCCCTCGGCGGTGAGGACGACCCGGGCCGGGCCTTCGGCGACGCCCGGGGACGCCGCGAACCCGCTGAGGGTGCCGTCGGGGCTGTCGGAGCCGCCGAGCCACGCCTTGACCGAGTCCGAGGTGACGCCCCAGAGCATCACGCTGAACGGCTCGGTGATGACCTCCGGCGGCACCCCGAGGGCCGGCGGAGCCGACCACGACCGCAGCGCCTGCATGATGCCCTGACGCCGCGGGATCTCCCGGCCCCAGTACGCCGGGCCTCGGGACGGGATGCCGACCGCCCAGCCGTGGAAGTAGTCGAAGATCGCGTCCGGCACCTCGTTGCGGCGCAGCAGGAAGATGTCGTCGGCCTTACCGAAGAACCCGGCGTCGGTGAGGATCTGCCCGAGCTGGCGCATCTTGCGCCACACCAGCGACATGCCCCAGTGCTCGACGTAGAAGTTGTGGTTCTCGACGTACGGGAAGACCACGCGGGCCAGGCCGAGCTTGCCGTCGAACGTCGCCCTCGTCTCGTCGTCGTCGATGAGTTCGGAGTACTCCGCCACCAGCCGGTCCCGCTCGGCCTCGATCGCCTCGATCGGCCGGGCCAGCGACTCGCCGCGGCCGAGCTTGGCGACGTAGGACTCGATGAAGCCCATCGGGATGTCGGGGTACTCCGCCCACACCCGGTCGGAGTGGTAGAAGCCGGATCCCGAGGAGAAGTTGAACCACGGGTGGTGTGCCTCGTCCCAGGCCGTCGCCCACTTCTTGCCCGCGTCGTCGGCGTCCATCGCGGCCAGCGTCCCTGCCGCGTCGGAGGTGATCCGGTCGCCGATGCCGAGGTCCACGGCGAGCTGCGCCAGCTTCTTCAGCTCCTCGTCGGGGCGGAACAGGTCGACGTCGATGCCGGCGACCATCTTGGCGATCGCCTGGTCGGGGATGGAGGGCCAGATCTGCTTGCAGAACCCGAAGAAGTCGAGGTAGGCCGCGTAGCCCAGGTTGAGGAACTCGAAGTGGTGCGCCCACAGCCGCGCTGTCAGCTGCACCAGCTTGTCGTACTCGAACATCATCAGCTGGCCCGAGCCGATGCCGCGGCCCTCGGTGATGACGGACATGTCCTCGCGGTGGGGCAACGGCTGGAAGTCGATCGCCTCGAGCTCGCCGATGACGCCCTTGATCTTGTCCATCCAGGCGTCGTAGAGCGTCGGCCAGTTGGCGAAGTAGTAGCCGGCACGCTCGGCGAACTCCGGCACCCGGGCCTCGATCTCGGCGGGGTCGGTGACCGGCACCGGGGAGAGGTACATGTGGCCGTTGAGGTAGCGGATGTCGACGCCCAAGGCCGGCGGGATCACGTAGTGGCGGGTCGTGTACTGACCGAGGAACGTGAGTGCGAAGTCGAGGACCGTCGCGTCCCAGGGCTCGATGGCCTCCGGCGTGTGCACGCCGTCCATGAACCAGAACATCGAGTCCTCGAGCTCGCGGCGGTCCTCGCTGAAGACGGTGGAGTAGCCGTAGAGCTCCTCCCACCCCTCGGCTCCGGTGGGTGTCACGACCTCGAACGGGCTCGGGAAACGGTCGGGCATCGGTCTCTCCTTGCGGTGGTTCTGCGGCTCCGGCTGCTCGGCGCAGCTCAGTGCAGGTGGACGGTCTGGCTTCCCGAGGGGTGGAGCAGGTTGTGCACGATGGACTGGAACGTGTTGGCGGAGTCCGGCGAGGCGACGCGGGCCTTGCGGCTCCAGACGGTCTCCGGCCGGGACTGGAGGAGGACGACCGCCTCGTCGGCGGGCGCCGCTCCGTCGATCGCCCACTCGACGTCCTGGGGTCGGCCGTAGTGCTTCTCGGCGCGGCGAGCGAGGGCGGCCACGGCGCGCACCTCGTCGTCGGTCAGCGACGCGGCAGTACGACGCTCCTCGTCGACCTCGCGCTCGACCACGCGGTCGTCCTCGTCGAGCACGTGCTCGACGGTCTTGTCGGAGATCACCCGGGAGGTGATGTCGCCCATCACCTTGTCGACGAGGAAGTTGTCGGGCGTGACCGAGCCGCTCACGACCGCCTCGCCGAGCCCCCACGACGCGTCGATCGCGATCTGCGACCGGTCGCCGTTGAGAGGGTTGAGGGTGAACGCCACCCCGGAAGCCTTCGGCAGCACCATCTGCTGGATGCCCACGCTCATCGCGGCGCCGTCCTCGCCGTACCCCATCTGGCGGCGGTAGCAGATCGCCCGTTCGGTGTAGAGGCTCGCCCAGCACCGGCGGACGTGGTCGCGGAGCGCGTCGGCGCCGCGGACCCACAGGTAGGTGTCGTGCTCGCCCGCGAAGCTCGCGTCGGGCTGGTCCTCGCAGGTCGCGGAGGAGCGGACGGCGACCGGGAGGTCGGCCTGCCCGCGGCGCTCGCTGATCGTCGCGTAGGCCTCGTCGACCTCGTCGGCCAGCCACGGCGGCAGCGGCGTCCCGGTGATGGTGTCGCGCGCCTCGGTCGCGACCCGGGCCAGCGCGACGCCGTCGGTGACGTCGAGGCCGCCGACCATCGCCGCGAGCGCTCCGGCGACGCCGGTGTCGTGCAGCGCCTTCACGTAGGCGGTGGCGGTGACCGCGAAGCCCGGCGGCACCGGCAGGCCGGCCATCGTCATGATGCCGAGGCTGGTGTTCTTGCCGCCGAGGACGGGCTCGAGGGCCGGGTCGTGGCGGTCGAACCAGGCGATGTGGTGGGGCATCGGGCGGGTACCTCCGGCAGGGGTCGGGTGCCTGTTGCTGCATCCTGTGGCGCAGGTCACCATCATGGATCAGAATGTCCCGCGGAGCGGGACGTTCGTGTTCCGTCCGGAGGTCCGCGGAGAGCCTGTGGGCGCGTCGCACGCAGGAGGAGGTCGGGTGCCCGAGCAGACCGAGGAGTCCCTCGACGCCTCGGAGGCCTCCGCCGCCGCCCCGAGGTCGCAGCTGCTGTCCTCGGTCCGCAACGCGGCCCGGGTGCTCCGGGCGTTCACGCACGCCGACCAGGAGCTCGGGGTGAGCGAGCTCAGCCGCCGGCTCGGGCTCGGCAAGAGCACCACGCACCGCCTGGTCGCGACGCTGGAGGCCGAGCGGCTGCTGGAGCAGGACCCGCAGACCGGCAAGTACCGGCTGGGCCTGGCGCTCTACGAGCTGGGCACCACGGTCACCGAGCACGTCGACCTCCACCAGGCCGCGCTGCCGGTGCTGACCACGCTGCGGCACCAGACCGGCGAGATGGTGCACGTCGCCGTGCTCGACGGGCTGGAGGCGGTCTACGTCGAGCGCCTGGAGAGCACCTACCTGCTGCCGGTGTTCCGCCGGGTCGGGCACCGGCTGCCGGCGCACTGGACCAGCTCGGGAAAGGTGCTGCTGGCAGCTCTCCCGCGGCCGGAGCTCGAACGCCGGCTGCGCGGGATCGCGCTCGACGCGCGCACGACGCACACGATCACCGACCACCAGGCGCTGGTGAAGGAGCTCGAGGTCGTAGCCCGGCAGGGCTGGGCGTCCAACATCGAGGAGGGCGAGCTCGGGGTGAGCTCGGTCGGTGCGCCGCTGCGCGGCGCCGACGGCAGCGTCATCGCCGCGGTGACCGTGGTCGGGAGCTCCGAGCGGATCAACACGACCACGATGCTGAGGTACCGGTCCGCCGTGCTGGAGGCGGCGGCGGTCATCAGCCGACGGCTGGGCTACCGGGGGCGGCTGCACCGCTAGCCCCCGGTGCTGCTGCCCGCGGGCTCAGACGATCGAGCGCTGCCCGCCCGCGTCGAGGTGCAGCACGCCGCCGTGGAGCGCGTCGGCCTCGGGATCGAGCAGCAGGGTCACCGCCCACGCGATCTCCTCGACCCGTGGCAGCCGGTCGAGCGAGGTCTGCGCGGCGTACGACGCCCACTGCTCGGCCACGGTGATGCCCTTCTCCGCCGCGGCCCGCTCGACGAGGGCGTGCAGGCGTGGCGACTCGGTCGGGCCGGGACTGAGCGTGTGGGTGGTGATGCCGCGCGGGCCGTAGACGTCGGCGAGCTGGCGCATCAGGTTGAGCACCCCCGCGTTGATCGCACCGGGGCCGGCGGAGGACGGCTTCGGCTCGAGGCCGAGGGTGCCGGCGAACATGACGATCCGGGATCCCCGCTCGAGCCGGTCGTCGACGGCGCGCACCAGTCGCAGCAGGCCGCCGAGCTTGATGTCGGCGCCGCGGGCCAGGTCGGAGGGCGCGACGGTCTCCACCGAGCCCGCGATCGGGAGCCCGGCTGCGAAGACGGCCATCCGGACCGGTGCGTCCACGGCGGCACCGATCGTCGCCACCGCCGCGTCGTCGGCGATGTCGGCGACGCACGGCGCCACCCCCGCCACCTGGTCGGCCAGCGTCGCCAGGGCGGCCTCGTCGCGGCCGACCGCCAGCACCCGTTGTCCGCGCTTCACGAGGCGCTCGGTGACCGCGCGGCCCATGGTCCCGGTCGCGCCGACGACGACGCAGAGATCAGCCATCGGCCGATCCGTCGCTCTCGCGCTCCTCCTGGGCGGTCCGGCGCGCCTCCACCTCCGCCTGACGCGCGACGCTGGCCGGCACGCCGCCGATGCCCCAGGCCTCCGGCGGGAACTGGGTGACGTAGGTGCGCACCCGCTCGATCGGCGCGTCGAGGATCTCGGCGACGAGATGGGCGACCCGGTCGTGCAGCTCCTCGATCACCTCGGGCGGACGGCCCTCCATGATGTCGATCCGGACCAGCGGCATGGCGTCTCCTCTCAGAGCCCGAGCCGGCGCCGTGCCTCGGCGACGGCGGCGCCCTTGTCCTCGTGGGCGACCTCGATCGCCTGCAGGCCGACGGCCGTGCCGCCGGCGACGTTCACCGGCATGTCGTCGAGGTAGACGATCTCTCCCGCCGGCACGCCGATCGCCTCGATCGCCAGCGCGTAGGCAGCCGGATCGGGCTTCAGGACGCCGGTCACCGAGCCGTCCACGATCGTGTCGAACGGCTTCAGCCACTCCTGGGCGGACGCCCACTCCTCGCCGTGGAAGTCGACCAGGTCGTTGGTGAGGGCGACCAGCGGCAGGCCCGCGGCCTTGGCGTCGGTCATCAGCTCGACGACCTCGGCCGCCAGCCAGTCGGGCTCGGGCCGGTGGTAGATCCAGGAGATGAGGTCGTAGGTGGTCCAGTCGTCGTGCCCCATCGCCCGGCCGACCTCGCCCGAGCGCCGGGCCCAGTACTCCCGCTCGGTCACCTCGTGCCGCAGCATCTGCTGCCACAGCTCGTCGCCGGGTCCGGCGAAGTCGACCTCCTCGAGGTAGGCCGACACCTCGGGAGCGTCGACGGCGGCGCGCATCCGGATCAGCTCACGGGCGTTGCGCAGAACGACGCCGCCGATGTCGAGGAGCAGGGCGCGGGCGGTGGCCATGGGCCGATCCTGCTGTCGTAACCCGTTCCAGCACAAGGACCGCCGTTCCTGTTCGCGGAACAACAGTGGCCCGCTCCGCGGGACGGACCGTGCTCGACCTGGGGCTCGGGTGCGCACCATCGCGACATGTCCCTTCTGGTCCGTTCGCTGACCCTCGAGGCCGCCGGTGTCCTCTCCGTCGAGCTCGTCGACCCCGCCGGCGCCGAGCTGCCCGCCTGGGAGCCGGGGGCGCACCTCGACCTGAAGCTGCCGGGCGGGCTGTCGCGGCAGTACTCCCTGTGCGGCGATCCCGCCGACCGACGCCGCTACCGGCTGGGCATCCTGCGCGAGGAGACCGGACGGGGCGGGTCGGCCTATGTCCACGACACCTTGCGACCCGGCCACACCGTCGAGCACGCCGGGCCGCGCAACCACTTCCGGCTGGAGCCGGCGCCGTCGTACGTCTTCGTGGCGGGTGGCATCGGCATCACGCCGATCCTGCCGATGCTGGCGTCGGCGACCGCCGCGGGCGCCGAGTGGACCCTGCTGTACGGCGGCCGGAGTGCCGCTTCGATGGCGTTCGTCGACGAGCTCGCGGCGTACGACGACCGGGTGACCCTGTGGCCGCAGGACACCCATGGCCTGCTCGACCTCGACGGCCTCTTGGCCGAGCCGAGGCCGGACACCCTCGTCTACTGCTGCGGCCCCGAGCCGCTGCTCGCGGCCGTCGAGGAGCGGACGGCAGGCTGGCCGAGGGGTGCGCTCCACCTCGAGCGGTTCTCCGCCCCGGTCGTCGAGCGCGACCCGTCGGCGGAGAACGCGGCGGAGCTGGTCCTCGCCGACAGCGGCCGCACCCTCCTCGTCCCGCCCGACCGCTCGATCCTCGACGTCCTCGACGAGCAGGGTGTCCCTGTCCTCAGCGACTGCCGCGACGGCATCTGCGGCAGCTGCGAGGTCAAGGTGGTCGAGGGCGAGGTCGATCACCGCGACTACGTGCTCACCGACCCCGAGAAGGAGGCGAACACCTGCATGATGGTCTGCGTCTCCCGCGCCCGGAGCGCCCGCCTCGTGCTCGGGCTCTAGTGCGTCAGCGGGAGTCGCCGGCCCGTTCGGTCCAGCGGAACGCGGTCGTCCCGCGGAGCAGGACGGCCCCGCGCCCGCGCGGCGCCGCCGCCGACGATCTGCTCATGGCGCGCATGGCACCCATCCCGCCCGAGGACTGCACCGACCCGGAGCTGGGCGAGGCGTTCCAGCACTTCGTCCGGACCCTCGGGTTCGTCCCGAACAGCCTGCTGACCATGCAGCGGGTCCCCGCGATCGCCGCGGCGGTCATCCAGCTCAACCGCGCTGTGTTCGCGCCGGACGGCGAGGTCGACCTCGGCCTCAAGCGACTCGTCGGGCACCTGGCGAGCGCCGCCTCGGGCTGCCAGTACTGCAAGGCGCACACCACGGTGAGCGCGACCCGCCACGGCGTCAGTGCAGAGAAGATGGAGGCCGTCTACGACTACGCGACGAGCCCGCACTTCACGCCGGCCGAGCGCGTCGCGCTCGATTTCGCTCTAGCGGCAGCGTCCGTGCCCAACGCGGTCACCGACGAGATCTACCGGGCCCTCGCGGAGCACTGGACCGAGACCCAGATCGTGGAGATCCTCGGCGTCGTGTGCATGTTCGGGGTCTTCAACAGGTGGAACGACTCCATGGCCACACCGCTCGAGGACGTCCCGCTCTCTTTGGCCGGCGAGCTGCTCGGCAGCCGCGGTTGGGAGGCCGGCAAGCACGCTCCCGGTGGCTGACCGCTACTCGACGGCCGGCACGATCCGGATGTCGCGGCGGGCGCCGCCGTCGAGCGCGGCGAGGGCCTCGGCGTAGGCCCGGCTGTCGTGGGCCGCTCGGGCGGCGTCGACGCTGTCGAACTCGATGAGCACGGTGCGGGTCTCCTCGCCGAGCTCGTAGACCTGCTCGGGCAGGCCACGGGCGAGGAACCGCCCGCCGGCGCCGGTCAGCGCCGGGAAGGCGAGGTTCGCGTAGGCGGCGACCTTGTCGGGGTCGGTGACCTCGTCGTAGGTGGCGATCCAGTAGGCGGTCATCGGTCTCCTGCTCCTTCTCCGGCGGCATGGGCACGCAGGCGCTCGGACCACGAGCGCGCGGGCTCGACGCCGACCTCGGCGTACCAATGGCCATCCTCCTCCACGACCGGGTGCAGCGGCAGCGCGGTCTCCGTCGCGTTGCGGCAGGCGCCCGTGGCGAGGTCGAAGGTGTACCAGTGGCCGGGGCACACCAGGCAGCCGTCGCGCAGCAGCCCCTCGGCCAGCGGCTGCTGCTTGTGGGGGCACCGGGCATCGGTGACCACGAGCCGACCGCCGAGGTCGAGCACCAGGTAGTCGCGACCCTCGTGGTGGACCGTCCAGCGCTCGCGGCCGTCGCGGACGCCGAGCGGGACCCGGGTCAGCGGCACGCCAGCTCCAGCGATCCGAGGCGGTCGATGGTCGCGACGACGACGTCGCCGGGACCCACGGGCACGGCGGCAGTGAGCCCGCCGGACAGCACCACGTCCCCCGCCCGCAACCCCTCCCCAGCGGCCGCCAGCGCGCGGACCAACCAGGCGAC
Organism: Nocardioides silvaticus; assembly: GCF_003160695.1. Lineage (GTDB taxonomy): Bacteria > Actinomycetota > Actinomycetes > Propionibacteriales > Nocardioidaceae > Nocardioides > Nocardioides silvaticus. Next base: position 916,835 of record NZ_QGDD01000001.1, on the reverse strand, counting down.
GGCAGCGGCCGGGTGCCCCAGGGACGCGGCTCCCGACGCGGTGGCGACCACGTCGCCGTCGTGCTCGAGCACCACCCCGACCAGCCGCAGGTCGATGCCGTCCGGATGCACGGGAGCGCCGACGACGTACCGCCCGGCGGACGCGTTGTCGGCCACGACGTCCGGCATCGTGAACCGGTAGTCGGTGAAGCGCGAGTCGATCACCTCGATGCCGACGGCGACGCCGGAGGTCGCGGCAAGCACCTCGGTGGTGGTCACGTGCGCCCCCGCGAGGTCGCGGCCGAGGACGAAGACGATCTCCGGCTCGCAGCGCGGGTTGATGTGCTCGGCCGTCGTCAGCGGTTCGCCCAGGTCGAGCACGTGGTCGGAGGCGAGGAATCCGTAGATCGGCGCGTCGACGCCGACCTGCCGCTGCTTGGCGCGGCTGGTGACGCCGAGCTTCCAGCCGACCGGCCGCCCGAGCCCGGGACGCTGGAGCCGTTGCACGGCGTAGCCGGTGGCGAGGTCGAGGCCCGGCACCTCGTCGGAGAGCTGGGGGATCGCCGTCCGCGTGGTGCGCGCCCACGTCAGCCGGTCGGCCAGCGCCTGCGTGTCGACGGTCATTCACTCCACCACCCTCAGCGTCACCGGACCGAGCCGGTCGAAGTCGGCGCGGAACACGTCGCCCGCGGCCATCGGCACGGCGGCGTGCAGCGCCCCGGTCATCACCAGGTGGCCCGGCTCGAGCGCGATGCCGCGCTCGCCGAGGGTGTTCGCCAGCCAGGCGACCACGGCGAGCGGGTCGCCGAGCGCGGCCGCGCCCGCACCGGTGTCGACGAGCTCGCCGTTGCGGGTCAGCGTCATGCCGACGTAGCGAGGGTCCACCTCGGTGAGGGGTACGACGCGCGACGAGCTCGCGAACGCCCCGTTCGAGGCCAGGTCCGCGACGGTGTCGGCCAGCCCGATCCGCCAGTCCTCGAAGCGGGAGTCGACGATCTCGACGGACGCGCAGACGCCCGCGACGGCGCGCGCCGCGTCGGTCACGAGCACCCCGGGCCCGGCGAGCCGCTCGCCCATGACGGCGATGATCTCGGCCTCCATCTTCGGCTGGATCAACCTCGACAGCGAGACCGTGCCGCCGTCGACGTGCGCCGTCGAGCCGAGGATCGGCGCGAAGTCGGGGGAGTCGACGCCGATCATCCGCTGCATCGGCTTCGACGTCAGGCCCACCTTGTAGCCGACGACGGAGTCGCCGTCGGCGAGCAGGAGGTCGACCAGCTCGGCCTGGACGGCGTACCCGTCGGCCATCCCGAGTGTCGGATCGTCGTCGGTGAACGGCGGGATCGCCACCCGGTCACGCCGGGCGTCGTAGAGGAGCCGGGCCTTGCCGACGGGGTCGGAGATCGGCATCCGCTCAGCCCTCCCGCGCCAGGGACGACTCGGGTGACCACCCGAGCCGGCGGGACGCGGCCTCGCCCGCCTCGACGATCACCTCGGCGAGCCGCCGTCGCTGCTGCGCGCCCAGGCGCGCCGCCGGCCCGCCGATGCTGATGGCGGCGACGACGCGGCCGCTCGCGTCCCGGATCGGTGCGGCGATCGACGCGACGCCGACCTCGCGCTCCTCGACCGCCTCCGACCAGCCGCGGGCCCGGATCCGCGCCAGGTCTCCTCGGAGCTGCTCGGGATCGGTGATCGAGCGGGGGGTCATCTCCGCGAGCGGCGACGCAGCCTCGAGCACGCGGGTCAGGTGCTCCTCGTCGAGGTGGGCGAGCAGCACCTTGCCGGAGGAGGTGGTGTGCACCGGCACCCGGCGTCCGGTCTCGTTGAAGAGGCGCAGCGTCTGCGAGCTCTCGAGCCGGTCGATGTAGACCACCTCGTGCCCGTCCAGCACGCCGACCTGGCAGCCCTCGTGGGTCTCCTCCCGCAGCGCGGCGAGCACGGGACCGACCGCGCCGTGCAGGTCCATGTGGGACTGCACGACCTGGCCGAGCTCGAACATCGTCAGCCCGAGCCGGTAGGCCCCGGTCTCCGGGTTGCGCTCGACCAGCCCCTCCTGGACCAGCGTCGTCAGCAGCCGGTGCACGGTGCTCTTGCCGAGGTCGAGCCGGCGCGCGAGCTCGGAGACGCCGATCTCCTTCTCGCGGGACAGGAACGCCTTGAGCAGCCGGGCCGCGTTGCCGACCGAGGAGAGTCCGCCGTCGCTCACGCCGACTCCTTCGGTGTCCACTGGGTGCGGCCGCCGACCGCGGCGAGCACCGCGCGGCGGATCGCGTCGGGGTCCGGCGCGGGCGTCTCGCACGCGGTCCGCACGCCCTCGTCGTGCGGCGAGATCGCGCGGGCCAGCAGTGCCTGCGCATGGGGGAGCCCGGCCTGTGCCGCTCCGGCGAGCTCGTCGACCAGCGCCTCCCGGCCGCGGGCCCGGGCCCTGATGGTCTCGAAGTCGCGGGCGGCGGCGGAGTGGCCGTTGGCGATGCCGGTGCCGACGTGCGTCGCCTGGTGGCCGTTCAGGCCGGCGCCCGGCTGGGCGACCACGTGGTAGAGCACCGTGCTGACCCCGAGGGCGCGCTTGACCTCCTCGAACGCGGGGGCGTCGCGCTCCTCGAGCAGGCCGAGGTCGGGCAGCACGACCGGGTCGTAGAAGCGCAGGTCCCACGCGAGCCCGCCGTACTCCGCGGCGAAGGAGACCTCGTCGCCGCGGAGCGGTCCCAGGGTCTCCAGCGTCGCCAGCAGGTGGAGGTTGCGCGCCGCCGCAGCGACCACGGTCACCCGGCCGGGCGCTGCGGCGAGCAGCGGCAGCCGCCCGCGCACGCCGGGGGAGAACGTCGCCGCCTGGTCGACGTAGGCGCGGTGGATCTCCTGCACGTATCCGGCCACGGCGTCCCGCATGGCCTCCGGGCCGGGACGGTCGGGCTGGTCCTCGCGAGAGGCCTGTCGTTCCTGCATATGGAACACCCTTCCTTTACACGGAACGCTAGCCATCCCTACGTTCGACGTCAAGGAGCCCGTCATCGGGCCGGCCGAACTCTTGAGGAGGCAACGGTGGGAGTCCTCCGCCTCGCCCACGTCGACGTCCGCACGCCCGACCTGGAGCTGTCGACGGCCTACTACACCGAGGTCCTCGGACTGCACGTCAGCGAGCGCACCGACGACGCCGTCTACCTCAAGTGCTGGGACGAGGAGGACCACCACTCGCTGCGGCTGCGCAGCGACACCCGCATCGGCATGGACAAGTTCTCCTTCCGGGTCGAGCGCGAGGACGACCTCGCCGACCTGGAGATCCGGCTCGCCAACGCCGGCTGCGACGTCCGGCGCGTGAGCAAGGGCGAGGAGGTCGGCCAGGGGGAGTCGATCCAGTTCGAGATCCCCAGCGGCCAGACCATGGAGCTGGTGTGGGACCTCGAGAAGGTCGGCAACGTGCTCGGCAAGCTCAACCCCTCCCCGGTGCCGCCGCCCGACCTGCCGGGCATCGCCCCGCCGCGGATGGACCACCTGCTCATCAACGCCGAGGAGGTCGGCGAGTCCTACGCGTTCTTCAAGCACGTGCTGGGGTTCCGGATGACCGAGCAGGTCCTCGACGGCAACGGCCACCAGCTGGGCGTCTGGATGGAGCGGTCGCACTCGCCCCACGACGTCGCGATCGTCAACGGCCCCAACGGCGCGCTGCACCACTTCGCGTTCTGGCTCGACGACTGGGACCACGTGCGCAAGAGCGCCGACATCCTGGCCTACAACGGGGTGCAGATCGACCAGGGCCCGACCCGTCACGGCGTCACCCGCGGCAACACCATCTACTTCTTCGACCCGCTCGGCACCCGCAACGAGGTGTTCACGGGCGGCTACAGCCCCGACCCCGACTTCCCGCAGATCACCTGGACCGAGGACCAGTTCGGCAGGGGTCTCTTCTACTACGAGAACGTCGTCGCCCAGCGCTTCCTGCGCTTCCACACCTGAGCCGCCACGAGAACCAGGGAGCCACCGTGTCCGATCGCATCCTCCGTCTCCAGCACGTGCAGATCCGGGTGCCCGACCTCGAGCTGTGCACCGCCTACTACACCGAGGTGCTGGGGCTCATCGAGACCGCGCACGAGGAGAACCGGGTCTTCCTGAAGTGCTGGGACGAGCACGAGCACCACTCGGTCGTGCTGCGCCAGGCCTCGACGTACGGCCTCGACCACATGAGCTTCAAGGTCGCCGAGCTCGAGGACCTCGACCACTACACCGAGCGGGTGGAGGCCGCGGGCATCCCGGTGAAGCGCTACGGCAAGGGCGAGCTCGGGCCCGGCTGGGGCGAGGCGATCCGGTTCGAGGCGCCGTCGGGCCACACCATCGAGCTCGGCTGGGGCATGGAGAAGGTCGGCAACATGCTGCCGCTCTTCAACCCGCCGCCGCGGCCGGGCGGGCTGGTCGGGATCGCGCCGCCCCGGCTCGACCACATCTTCATCATGGCCGAGGACGTCGACGCGGCCACCCGGTTCTACCGCGAGGTGCTGGACTTCCGGCTCACCGAGCAGATCATCGCCAACGACGGCCACCAGATCGCCACCTGGCTCGAGCGCTCGCACAGCCCGCACGACCTGGCCCTGGTGACCGGCCCCAACGGCGCACTGCACCACTTCGCGTTCTGGCTCGACGACTGGAACGCGGTGCGGGAGGCCGCCGACCACCTGGCGTTCAACGGGGTGACCATCGACGTCGCCCCGACCCGGCACGGCGTCACCCGCGGCTACACCGTCTACTTCTTCGACCCGGTCGGCAACCGCAACGAGGTCTTCACCGGCGGCTACTGGGTCGACCCCGACTTCGAGCCGATCACCTGGACCGAGGAGGAGATGGGGCGGGCGATGTTCTACTACGCCCGCGAGGTCAACGAGCGCTTCTTCACGGTGCACTCGTGAGCACGAACGACGTCTTCCGTCGAACGGACCGCACCGACGCTCCGCTGTACCTGGCGCGCTACACCGAGCGCCGCAGCAGGGGCACGACGACGCCGGCCGCACCCGCGGAGGAGACCGACGAGTCGGTGCCGCTCTACCTGCGGCGGTTCCGCGACCGTCGTACGGACTCACCGGTGCGGACCCGCTCGGTGCCGCTCGAGCACGACGGGGAGACCTTCGCCCCGGAGTACGCGGCGGTCACCCGCAGCCACGAGATCATCCCCGAGCAGCGCAGCGAGCGGGACACCTACACGACCGAGATCCGGATCATCCGGCACGGCATCACCCAGGGCTACTCCACCGACGCCGGCCTCACCCCGATGGGTGCCTGGCAGGCCCACCAGCGGGGGCAGGCGCTGGCCCGCACCCTGCGCGAGTGGCCGCAGATGCGGATCGTCTGTGCTCCCACCAACCGGGCGCGGCAGACCGCGGAGCAGATCCACCGCGGGCTGCTCGACGGGCTGCAGCAGTACGGCCGCGAGTGCGAGGTCAGCGGCCCGGAGCCGGTCGAGGAGCTCAAGAACTTCCAGGTCTGGAGTCCCGACGGCGTCCGCGACATCACCGCGTCGTTCCGCAAGTACCAGGCCGAGATGGAGAAGATGGAGCGGATGGCGGTGGGCGACCGGCCGCGGTGGCTGGTCGAGATCGACCGGTTCTACCGCACCCAGCTCGGTGGCGCCGACCCGATCCAGCTGTGGCTGACGATCCCGCTGATGTACTTCGAGTCGCCACAGGCCTGCGTCCGCAGGTTCTGGACCGGTTTCAACCGGTTGATCGCGGAGTCGCCCGGCCAGCGCATCATCGCGGCCACCCACTCCGGCCCGATCCGGGCGTTCGCGACCTGGGCGCACGGCTACGACCCCGGCGAGCCGGTCAACACCGAGGAGGTCGTCGTCCGCGTCAAGCACGGCGGCCGCACCGCCACCGTCAGCTACCGCAACCGGGTGACCGAGGTGAACATCCCGCAGGAGGACGAGATCCCGAGGTGGGACGCATGAAGATCCCCCACGATTCTGCGCGCAAGGCCCGCGCGGCCATCATCGGCCCGGGCAACATCGGCACCGACCTGCTCGCCAAGCTGCGCCGCAGCGAGTCGATCGAGGTGCAGTACGTCGTCGGCGTCGTCGAGTCCGACGGCCTGCAGCGGGCGCGCGACCTCGGGCTCGAAGCGTCGGCCGAGGGGCTGGACTGGCTGCTCTCCCGCGACGAGCTGCCGGAGATCGTCTTCGACGCGACCTCGGCGAAGGCGCACCGGGCGGCGGCCCCGCGGCTGCAGGAGGCCGGCATCGTGGCGATCGACCTGACGCCGGCCGCGGTCGGCCCGCTGGTCTGCCCGCCGGTGAACTTCCGCGAGCACGTCGACGCGACCAACATCAACATGATCAGCTGCGGCGCGCAGGCGACGGTGCCGATCGTGCACGCGGTGTCCTCGGTCGTCCCGGTGGCGTACGCAGAGATCGTCGCCTCCGTGGCCTCGAAGTCGGCCGGTCCCGGCACCCGCGCCAACATCGACGAGTTCACCCACACCACCAGCCGGGCCGTCCGCGAGCTCGGCGGCACCCCGCGGGGCAAGGCGATCATCGTGCTCAACCCGGTCGAGCCGCCGATGATCATGCGCGACACGATCTTCTGCGCGATCCCCGCCGACGCCGACAAGGACGCGATCACCTCCGCCGTGCACCGTCGCGTCGAGGAGGTGCAGCAGTACGTTCCGGGCTACACCCTCCGCGCCGAGCCGCAGTACGACGACCCGCGCGAGAAGTGGGACGGCAACGGACGCGTCACCGTGTTCATCGAGGTCCTCGGCGCGGGCGACTACCTGCCGACGTACGCCGGGAACCTCGACATCATGACCGCCGCCGCAGCGCGCGTCGGCGAGCTGGTCGCCACCGAGAAGCTGGCAGGAGCCCTCGCATGACCGGGACCCAGCGGCCCGTCCGCATCACCGACACCACGCTGCGGGACGGCAGCCACGCGATGCAGCACGAGTTCACCGAGGCGCAGGTGCGCGCGACCGTCCACGCGCTCGACGCCGCCGGGGTCGAGGTGATCGAGGTCAGCCACGGCGACGGGATCGGCGGCTCCTCCTTCAACTACGGCTTCTCGAAGGTCGAGGACATCACGCTGGTGCGCGCGGCGGCCGAGGAGGCGAGCCAGGCGCGGATCGCGGTGCTGCTGGTGCCGGGCATCGGCACCATGGACGACCTGCGCAACGCCCGTGAGGCCGGCGCCTCGGTGGCGCGGATCGCCACCCACTGCACCGAGGCGGACGTGTCGATCCAGCACTTCGGGCTCGCCCGGTCGCTCGGGATGGAGACCGTCGGCTTCCTGATGATGAGCCACCGCACGTCGCCGGAGGAGCTCGCGCGGCAGGGCCGGATCATGGTCGACGCCGGTTGCGAGTGCGTCTACGCGGTCGACTCCGCGGGTGCGCTGGTGCTCACCGAGGCGAAGGCGCGCATCGCCGCGCTGGTGGCCGAGGTCGGCCGCGAGGCGCAGGTCGGCTTCCACGGCCATCAGAACCTCTCGCTGGGCGTCGCCAACTCGGTGCTGGCGTTCGAGTCCGGTGCCCGCCAGATCGACGGCTCGCTGTGCGCGCTCGGTGCCGGCGCGGGCAACTCGCCGACCGAGGTGCTGGCCGCGACGTTCGACCACCTCGGCGTCGAGACCGGCGTCGACGTCGGTGGCGTGCTCGAGGCCGCGGAGGAGGTGGTCCGCCCCTACCTGCCGCGCTGGCCGAAGGCCGACCGCACCGCGATCGTGCAGGGCTGGGCGGGCGTCTACTCCTCCTTCCTGCTGCACGCCGAGCACGCGGCCGAGCGGTACGGCGTACCGGCTCACGAGATCCTCCAGCGCGCCGGCGAGGCCGGCTACGTGGGCGGCCAGGAGGACATGTTGATCGACATCGCGCTCCAGCTCTCGCAGGAGCGCGACCTGCACGCCGTCGGGGCGCGCTGAGCGAGGAGCGGAGGAAGTCCGGTGGAGCAGATCACCCACGTCATCGACGGCGAGGACGTCGCGTCGGAGTCCGGGGCGACGTTCGCCTCCGTCGACCCGTTCACCCAGCAGGCCTACGCCGACGTGGCGCTCGGTGGCCGGGTCGAGGTCGACCGCGCCGTCGCCGCCGCCCGTCGCGCCTTCGACGAGGGGCCCTGGCCGCGGATGGGGTACGCCGAGCGCGGCGCCCTGCTCCACCGGCTGGCCGACCTCGTGCTCGAGCACAGCGACGAGCTGGCGATGGCCGACACCGTCGACATGGGCAAGCCGATCACCGACGCCCGCACCAAGGACGTCCCGCGCACCGCCCAGAACTTCCGCTTCTTCGCCGACCACGCCCGGCTGAGCGCGGGCGAGGCGCTGCCGATGGACAGCGGCCACCACGCCTACTCGCTGTTCCAGCCGGCCGGCGTCGTCGCCGCGATCTCGCCGTGGAACTTCCCGTTGATGCTCGAGTCCTGGAAGGTCGCGCCGGCGCTCGTCTGGGGCAACACCGTCGTGCTCAAGCCCGCCGAGGACACCCCGAGGTCGGCGACCCTCCTGGCCCGGCTCGCCGTCGAGGCCGGCCTGCCGTCCGGCGTCCTCAACGTCGTGCACGGCTTCGGCCCCGACTCCGCGGGTGCGGCGCTCACCGAGCACCGCGGCGTCGACCGGATCACGTTCACCGGCGAGTCCGGCACCGGCCGGGTGATCGGCCGCGCTGCCGCCGCGCACCTCACCCCGGTGAGCTTCGAGCTCGGTGGGAAGGGCGCCAACCTGGTCTTCGACGACGCCGACCTCGACAACGCCGTCTCGTGGTCGATCAAGGCGATCTTCACCAACGCCGGCCAGGTCTGCCTCGCGGGCTCGCGGCTGTTCGTCCAGCGCGGTGTGTACGACGAGTTCCTCGCCCGCTTCGTCGCCGCGGCCGAGGCGCTGCGGATGGGTGATCCCAAGGACCCGGCGACCGAGCTCGGCCCGCTGGCGTCCGAGGAGCACTGGAAGAAGGTGAGCGGCTACCTCGACGAGGTCGCTGCGGGTGGGTCCGGGCGGATGGTGACCGGCGGCCCGGCCGACGGGTGGTTCGTGCGACCGACGGTCGTCGTCGACGCGCCCCTCGACGCCCGGGTCGTGTGTGAGGAGGTGTTCGGCCCGGTGGTGACGATCCACCCGTTCGACACCGAGGAGGAGGGCGTCCGGACCGCCAACGACTCGCCGTACGGCCTCAACGCGATGGTGTTCACCGAGAACCTCTCCCGGGCCCACCGGGTGTCGGCGGCACTGCGCGCCGGCACGGTGTGGGTGAACTGCTTCTTCATCCGCGACCTGCGCGCGCCGTTCGGCGGCGTGGGGGACTCCGGCGTCGGCCGCGAGGGCGGCAGCTTCAGCCGCGAGTTCTTCACCGAGCCCAAGGCCGTGGTGATGCAGGTCTGACCGTCCGTCCAGGCTTTACCGACGACGGCTCTCGAGTTCGGGTCGCAGCCCGCGCTGCTGCCCTAGCCTGTCGGCCATGAAGCGCCTTCTCGCCTCGGCGGTCGCGTTCGCCTTCATGGTCGTCCTCCTCTGCATCCCGGCGCTCTTCTACGACATCGACTTCGAGTCGACCGACGTGGCGAGCGAGGACACGACGATCACGTCGTACAAGGCGGAGTTCACGGTCGGCGAGGACGGCGGGCTCGACGTGGTCGAGCGGCTGCGCGTGAACTTCCCGACCGCCGGCAAGCACGGCATCTTCCGGTTCTTCGACCGGGTCGTGCCCTCCGACCCCGACGTCCGCGCGCTGGTCGAGGACTTCGAGGTCACCGCCGACGGCGAGGAGACCGACGTCCAGCACACCGTCGAGCAGGGGCGCTACGACAACTACCGGATCGGCGACGCCGACAGCACGCTGTCGGTGGGCGAGCACGTCTACGTGCTGAAGTACCACGTCGAGGGCGCGCTGACGCCGGGCGGCGACGAGGTGTCCACCGACACGGAGTTCTACTGGAACCTGATCCCCGCCGGCTGGCAGCAGGACATCCTCCAGTCGGTTCTCACCGTGCACCTCCCCGAGCCAGCGGAGGAGGTCCGGTGCTACGTGGGTGTCGGGAAGGTCGAGGACGGCGCCCGTGAGTGCAACGTCCAGGGCGTCGGCACTCGTGACCTCACGGTCCGCACCGACGGTCTCAACTCCCACACACCGGTGACGCTGCTGGCCGGGCAGGACCTGCCGACACCTGAGCAGGCGACGCTGCCGTGGCCGGCCCGCTACGACAACGTCTTCGGCACCAGCGAGTCGACGCTCGGTGCGCTGGCGCTGCTCGCGCTGCTAGCCGGCGGAGTCGGCATGCTGCTCAACTGGCTCGCCTACGAGCGGAAGCCGCGGTTCCCGCTCCAGTACGCGCCGCCGGAGGGGATCGGTCCGGCCCAGGCGCAGTTCATCCTCCAGGAGCGCGTCGACCGGCGCGCCTACGTCGCCAGCCTGATGCACGCCGCCGAGCACGGCGCGGTCGACCTCCAGCGCGGCCAGGACCGGAGCTGGACGATCGCCGACAAGGCCGGCCCGCAGGGCTGGGCCGGCCTCGACCCGGTCACCCTGAGCGTCGCGGGCATCCTGTCCGGCCCCGGCAGCCACTTCGTGGCGCGGCCCAAGGACGTGCAGGGCGGGCAGGTCCTGCAGAGCCAGGTCTCGTCGTTCACCGCGGCGACCAAGCTGTGGGCCACCGCCAACGGCCTGCTCGTGCGGGCCGGGATCGGGGGCCTCGGCGGGCTCCTGGTGCTCGTCGGCTTCGGGCTCGTCGTCACCGCGGTGTTCTGGCGGCCGTTCAACTGGCCGTCGATGGCCGCGCTGCCGATCGCCGCGTTCACCGCGGGCGCGGTGGTCCTCCTCCAGTCCGGCTCCGCCACCAAGCGCACCCACGCCGGCCGTGAGCTGTGGTCGCGGGTGGGCGGCTTCAAGCGACTGCTCTCGACCCCGTCGGCCAAGGACCGGTTCGACTTCTCCGGCCGGCAGGAGCTCTACACGGCCTACCTGCCCTACGCGGTCGCCTTCGACTGCGCCCAGCAGTGGGCCCAGAAGTACCGCGTCGAGACCGGCCAGGAACCGCCGGCGCCCGGCTACTTCTACGCCTCCGGCTACGGCGCCGCGCACTCCGTCGACTCGATGGTCGGCGACTTCGACGGCGCGCTCAGCAGCGCGATCTCCTCCTACGAGGCCACCCAGAGCTCGTCGTCCGGCGGCGGCGGGGGCGGTGGCGGTGGTGGCGGAGGCGGCGGTGGAGGCGGCTCGTGGTGAGCGCCGGCGGCGTCGTACGCGCTCGCGCCGACGACGGACAACGCCTAGATTCCCTGCAACTTCGAGAGAGGGTCCCCAGCCCATGATCTACGTCATCATCGCCATCGCGGTCCTGGTCCTGCTCGGCATCTTCTTCGTCGTCGGGTTCAACCGGCTGCGCAAGCAGGACGTCGGCGCCCAGGAGGCCCTCGGGGGCATCGACGTCCAGCTGACCCGACGGGCCGAGCTGATCCCCAACCTGGTGCAGACGGTCAAGGGGTACGCCGCGCACGAGTCGGACGTCTTCGCGGAGGTCACCAAGGCGCGGGCCGGCCTGGCCGCCGCGGCGGCCGGCGACGACGTGCCGGCGAAGGCCGCCGCCGACGCCGCGATGCAGCAGGCCCTGCTCCGGGTCAACGCGGTCGCCGAGGCCTACCCGGACCTCAAGGCCGACGCGAGCTTCCGCGACCTGCAGGACCAGCTGGCGAAGACCGAGGACCAGATCGCCTTCGCGCGGCAGTACTACAACGACGCCACCGCTCAGCTCAACCAGTCGGTGCGCACCATCCCGTGGATGTTCTTCTCCGGCGTCGCCGGCGTGAAGGAGCGGGAGTTCTACGACGCCCCGACCGAGCACACGGCGGCGCCGGGAGTGGAGTTCTAGAAGACGTTGAGGGGTCGGTACTGCACGGACATCCGCGGACCGGCCGAGGCGACCTTCGGCACGGCGTGCTCCCAGGTGCGCTGGCAGCTGCCGCCCATGACCAGCAGGTCGCCGTGCCCCATCTCGAAGGCGAGCGTCTCGGCACCGTCGGCGCGGTCGCGGGGGCGCAGCGCCAGTCGCCGGGGGTCGCCGATGGAGACGATCGCCACCATGGTGTCGTGGGTGTTGCCGCGGCCGATCCGGTCGCCGTGCCAGGCCACGCTGTCGCGGCCGTCGCGGTAGTAGCAGCAGCCGGCCGTGCGGAACGGCTCCCCGAGCTCGGGCAGGTAGTGCTCGGAGAGCGCCTCGCGGGCGGCGGTCAGGACGGGGTGGGGGAGGTCGTCGCCGATCATGTAGGTGCAGACGAGCCGGGGGACGTCGACGATCCGGTCGTACATCCGGCGTCGTTCCGCGCGCCAGGGCACGTCGGCGACCATCGTCGTGAAGACGTCGTCCGCCTCCGGCAGCCAGCCGCGGGCCACGTCGACCCACGCACCTGAGCCGAGCTCGTGCCGCTCGATCCCGTCGAAGCCGAGGTCCCCCGCCGGGCCGGGGGCGAAGAGGGTGCTTTGGAAGTCCACCCGTCGAGGATACGGCATTCTTCGAACATCTGTTCGCACCACTCGGACGTGTTGTTGCAGACGCCCGCGACGATCTGCGGGGTATTTCACGGTTCCGGGGACGCCCTGTCCCGTGCCGTCCTAACCTTCGAGGGTGGAGACAGTCGACAGGGGGACGGCTGACCGACGCGCACTGAAGCACGTGGCAATTCGGGAGTACGTGCGGGAGCTGGTCTCGGGAAGCGCGCCTGGGACAGCTGCCCCATCAGAGCGGGACCTGGTCGAGCGGTTCGGCGTGGCACGGATGACCGTGCGGCAGGCGTTGGACGCACTGGTGTCCGAGGGAGTGCTCCAGCGCTTCCCCGGCCGCGGGACGTTCGTGGCGCCACCTCGCCGGCAACCGAGCCGGATCGCCAGCTTCACCGAGGACATGACCGCACGCGGCACCGTCGCCGAGAGCCGCACCCTCCTCGCCGAGAAGGTGCGTGCGCCAGCCGGCGTCGCCCGCGCGCTCGCGATCACGCCCCGCGAACCGGTGTTGCGCTGGCGCCGGCTGCGCCTGGCCGACGGCAGCCCGGTCTGCCTCTCCGACGCCTACCTGACTGCGGCCCTGGTGCCCGGCCTGTTCGACGGCCCGGACCTCCCCGACAGCCTGTACGACGAGCTCGCCTCGCGCGGCCGCCGTCCCACCTGGGCCGAGGACTCGCTCTCGGCCGGGGTCGCCACCCCCGAGGAAGCCGCGCTGCTGGAGTGCCCGGAGGGGTCGGTCGTCATCCGGCTCACCCGGCGCGCCCTCTGGGAGGACCGGCCGATCGAGATCTCGCGAAGCGTCTACCGCGCCGACCAGCACACCATCTCCTTCCAGCTCGGCGGCTGAGCGGACCGGACCCACGCGCGGGGCTCAGCCGCCCAGGTGGCCGAGCTGCGCGACGACGGTGCCCGACTCCTCGCACACCCAGGCCGGATCGGGTCCGCCGAGGTCGGGCTCGATGTGCAGCGCGTGCAGGGGCGCGTCGCCGCACTGCCGGCACACCGGCCAGAGGCCGGCCAGGTCGGTGCGGCCGTGCAGGTCGACGAGCGCGTCCTGCACGTCTTGGGCGATCAGCCCGCCGACGTAGTCGACGCCCTCGGCCCACTGCTCCAGCCACCAGCGGCGCTGCGAGCAGGCCTCGTCGAGCGCCGACACGGTGACGGCGTTGGCGACGCCGCGGGCCTGCAGATCGGCCAGCACCGAGGCTCGGGCATCGAAGATCACGCGGTCGTCCACAGGGTCATTGTGCTGCGGTTTGGCAAACCCCCGGGTGCGGGCACCCGACGCGCGACGCTGCGCGGGCGGCGTCGTACCGAAGGGAGCATGCCCATGACCGACCAGATCGACATCACGTCCTGGACCGACCTCGACGGCCTGCCGGCCGACCTCGACGTGCTCGCCGCGCAGGCGCAGCAGGTCTTCACCCACGCGCGCACCTGGGTCTGCCAGCGCGGCGGGTTCGAGCCGAGCCCGGTCTGCCTGCTGGCGCCGCTCGCCGACCTGATGGACGTGGTCGCCCGGGCCTTCACCGAGGTGGAGGAGATCGCGGTGGCGGACTGGCGGTCGATCCGGGACGCGGTGGTGGCGACCACGGCCGACCTCAAGGCCGTGGACGCGCAGGTCGCCGACCGGATGCCGGCGGTGGCCTGACGTGCTGGCCGCGACGCCGCTCGACCTCCCGGCACCCGCGCTGGGCGGGCACACCCGCCCGCACGACGCCGGGTTCGAAGCCCTCGACGCGGCCCTCGGTCGCATCCGCGACATCGCCAACCTCGGCATCGAGGCGCTCAACCAGGCCGGCCTCGGCCTGCGGAAGCTGCCCGAGGGCAGCCTCGAGGAGCTCCTCGTGCTGCCGTTGACCGGCGACTACCGCAGGATCCGGCAGAACGCGCTCGCGACCGGGCAGGTCCGCGACGCGCTCGGCACCTACGCCGACAACGCCACGCTGCTGTCGCTCGCGGCCTCCCCGCGGTGGGACGGCGAGGCCGCCGCCGCGTTCCTCCTCCGCGTCAACGGCCACGCGCTCGCTGCCCGCGGGTTCGGTTTCCTGGTGGCCGAGACCGCGCCGCTCTTCGACCTCGTCGCCGACGGGAGCGAGCGGCTCGCGATCGAGGTGGAGGAGCTGGTGATGGAGCTGGTCGAGGTCGGCGGGCGGCTGGTGCGCAAGCTGCTGTCGCGCGTGGCCGGGCCCGTGGGCTGGGCGACCTGGGCGGCCGAGCTCGCGCTGAAGGGCTTCGACGCCGTCACCGACATCATCGAGGACATCGAGCGGGTCCTCCGGATCGTCGACCGGCTGCTGGAGCTGAAGGGCGAGGTGACGGCCTGGGTCGAGGAGCAGCGTGAGCGGCTGTCGCTCCTGCTCGAGCTCGTCGACCTCGCGCGGCGCGAGCTCCCGGCCGGCGGAGGCGGCTCCTGGTGAGCCCGGGCGGGCGTGGATAGCCTCCGGGGGTGATCCTGATCGACCCGCCGAACGCCGCCGGGCACGGTCGGCTGTGGTCGCACCTGGCGAGCGACGACTCCTACGACGAGCTGCACGCGTTCGCGCGGCTGGCCGGGATCCCCGAGCGCGGCTTCGACCGCGACCACTACGACGTGCCGGCGGAGTGGTACGACGACGTGGTCGCCCTCGGCGCCAGCCCGGTCAGCTCGCGCGAGCTCGTGAGCCGATTGCGGGCGGCGGGCCTGCGGCGACGCCGGCCCCGCTCACGCAGCCAGGACTGACAGCTCGCGCTCGACGTTGCGGCGGGCGTCGTCCTCCCAGTGCGCGAGCGCATAGTCGGTATGGAAGAGCCGCGGCTTGGCGACCAGCTCGCGCAGCACGACCGCCCGGCCGGCGGTGAACACGTCGTCGGGCAGGTGGGCGTACTCGGTGCGCACGGCCGCGGCGTACTCGTCGTACCGCTGGCGGGGCGCGGCCAGGATGCCGAGGTCGGCGTCCGACAGCGCGCAGCCGTTGGCGTCGGTGTCGTCGGGCCGGTGCGACTCGGTCAGCCGCACCAGGCGCGCGACCTCGGCGACGGTCGCGGCGTCCACCAGGCCGGGCAGTGCCTCCTCCGCCCACGCCGCCGAGCGCTCCTCGGCGTCGCGCTCGCCGTCGTAGACCGCGTCGTGGAACCACGCGGCCAGCAGCACCGGCACCCGGTGGTACGACGCGCCCGCCCCGGCCAGCTCCTCGAGGCGCGCCAGCACCTCGCCGAGGTGACGGACGTCGTGGTAGCCGCGCGACTCCTCGCCGTAGGCCGCCAGCAGCGAGTCGCGCAGGTCGGGTGCGTGGGGGAGCGGCCACGGCAACGGGGAGGCCTCGGTCTGTCTGCCGTCCATCGTCCCTGATTGTGGCCCATGCGCCCGTGGATCGGGAGGGTTCGGGAAGGATGGGTGCTGTGACTCCCGACGACGCCCGTGAAGAGCTCCTGCGACTGCGCGCGAGCATCGACAACCTCGATGCCGCCCTTGTGCACCTGCTCGCCGAGCGGTTCAAGTGCACCGAGCAGGTCGGCCGGCTCAAGGCTCACGCCGGCATGCCGCCGGCCGACCCGGAGCGCGAGGCGGTGCAGATCGCGCGGCTGCGCGCGCTGTCGGAGAGCTCCGGCCTGGACCCGCACTTCGCGGAGAAGTTCCTCAACGTGATCATCGCCGAGGTCATCCAGAACCACCGGCAGTTCCTCGACGAGGAGTGAGCCGGTGGCGCGCCCCGTGGACGAGTCCGAGACGCTGCGGCGGTTCTTCTCGGCCGACGGCCGGCTCCACACGATGCCGACCAAGCACGTCAAGCGCCGGTTCGTGCTGGACCACGTCGCGCAGCGGTTCGAGCCGGGCCGGAAGTACGCCGAGCGCGAGGTCGACGCCGTGCTGAAGGAGGTGCACGAGGACCACGCGGCGCTGCGCCGCTACCTCGTCGACGACGGGTTCCTCACCCGGGAGGCCGGCATCTACTGGCGGTCCGGCGGGACCGTCGAGACCTGATCAGGCCCCGGCGAGGTCGACCGCGTCGATGATCCGGTAGGCGTAGCCCTGCTCGGCGAGGAACCGCTGACGGTTCTGGGCGAAGTCGGCGTCGACGGTGTCGCGCGAGACCAGCGTGTAGAACCGGGCGACCTTCCGCTCGCCGTCGGGGCCGGGGTCACCGGGCCGCAGCAGCCGGCCGAGCCGCTGCGCCTCCTCCTGGCGCGACCCGAACGACCCGGAGACCTGAATCGCGACCTCGGCGCTCGGCAGGTCGATCGAGAAGTTCGCGACCTTGGAGACGACCAGCAGGTCGATCTCGCCGTGCCGGAACGCGTCGTACAGCCGTTGCCGCTCGCGGACCGTGGTGTCGCCGGTGATCATCGGCGCGTCGAGCGCGGCGCTGAGCTCGTCGAGCTGCTCGAGGTACTGCCCGATGACGAGCGTCGGCTGGCCCCTGTGCCGCGCGACGAGGTCGCGGGTGACCGCGACCTTCTCGCGGGTGCAGGCGGCGAGGCGGTAGCGCTCCTCCGGCTCGGCGGTGGCGTAGGCCAGGCGCACGGCGTCGGGCAACGTGACCCGCACCTCGACGCAGTCGGCCGGGGCGATCCAGCCCTGGGACTCGATGTCCTTCCAGGGCGCGTCGTAGCGCTTCGGCCCGATCAGCGAGAAGACGTCGCCCTCGCGGCCGTCCTCGCGGACGAGCGTCGCGGTCAGCCCGATCCGACGCCGCGCCTGCAGGTCGGCGGTCATCCGGAAGATGGGCGCCGGCAGCAGGTGCACCTCGTCGTAGACGATGAGGCCCCAGTCCCGGGCGTCGAAGAGCTCGAGGTGCGGGTAGACGCCCTTCCGCTTGGTCGTCATCACCTGGTACGTCGCGATCGTGACCGGCCGGATCTCCTTGACCGCACCCGAGTACTCGCCGATCTCGTCGGCGGTGAGCGACGTGCGTCGTACCAGCTCGTCCTTCCACTGCCGGGCGCTGACGGTGTTGGTGACGAGGATCAGCGTGGTCGCCCTGGCCTGCGCCATCGCGGCCGCGCCGACGATGGTCTTGCCGGCACCGCACGGGAGCACGACGACGCCCGACCCGCCGTGCCAGAACGAGTCCGCCGCCTCCGCCTGGTAGGAGCGCAGCTCCCAGCCGTCGGTCTCCAGGTCGATCGGGTGCGCCTCGCCGTCGACGTAGCCGGCGAAGTCCTCGGCCGGCCAGCCGAGCTTGAGCAGCACCTGCTTGAGGTTGCCGCGCTCGGAGGGGTGCACCGCGACGGTGTCGTCGTCGATGCGGTCCCCGAGCATCCCGGCGACCTTCTTGGCGCGCAGCACCTCCTCGAGCACGGGACGGTCGGTGCTCGCGAGGACCAGCCCGTGCACCGGGTGCTTCTCCAGCCGCAGCCGCCCGTAGCGCGCCATCGTCTCCGCGACGTCGACCAGCAGGTTGTGCGGGACCGCGTAGCGGCTGTAGGTCAGCAGGGTGTCGATGACCTGCTCGGCGTCGTGGCCCGCGGCGCGCGCGTTCCACAGGCCCAGGGGCGTGAGCCGGTAGGTGTGGATGTGCTCGGGGCTCCGCTCGAGCTCCGCGAACGGCGCGATCGCCCGCCGGCAGTCGTCCGCCTGCTCGTGGTCGACCTCGAGCAGCAGCGACTTGTCGGACTGCACGATGAGAGGCCCGTTCATCGGGGTCCCCGCGGAGTTGTTCGACGGGGGAGCGAAGCGGAGGAGTCGAAGAACTCCGTGGGGTGAATGATCACCGCACGAGTTTACGGGGCCGACCTACCGGGGTTTCTTGTCGTGCGATCCCGGAAAGCGCGACAAGATTTCCCGGTGCGACGGGTCACGGAGCGGGGGTGACGCGGGAGATCCGGTGCACGGCGAAGGTGCGGACGTCGTCGGCGGTGCGGTCGTGCGCGGTGAGCTGCCCGCCCTCGACGGAGATCGGGTCGACGGTGCGCTCGCCGACGACACCCTGGTTGTCGGTGAAGCCGATGACGACGGCCGTCCGGCGCTCGATGGCGTCGCGGAGGGCGGACAGGGCGCCGGCGGGGGAGACGGCGGCGGCGGGGCGGACCCGCGCGGCGGCGTCGCCGGCGCGGAGCGAGCGGACGGCGGCGGCGACCTGGGCGGCGTGGCGGGCGTCGTCCTGGGCGGCCACCCGCTGGCGCGGGGTCCGGGCACGCAGCACGTCGGGCCGTCCCACGCGCACCGTGCCGTCGGGACCTTCGACGACCGGTGCGACGCCCAGCTCGCGGAGCCGCACCAGCAGCACGTCGACGGGCGTGGTGCTGACCAGCACGGTGGGCGCGAGCAGCCGGAGCCCGAGCGAGGCCGCCTTCGGGTGGCGGACCAGCGCAGCGAGGGCGGCCTCGTCGTCGGACCGGACGAACGACTCGGCGTAGCCGACCCGCACCTGCCCGAACGTGCGCACCGCGTCGTCGACGAGGTAGGTGAGCGGCTGCGGCACCGGGGTCCGCGAGACCGAGGCGAGGAAGGCGTGCACCTCCGCGGCCGTCCACCCGGCGTCGAGCGCGCGCCGCAGCGAGGACGTGGTGAACCGGTAGACCGTGGCGGCGCCGCGCGACTCGATGTCGGCGACCAGCTGCAGCGACCGGGCGATGCCCGACTCCACCGGACCGGGCGCCACGGCGGTCAGGTCGGCCTGGATCAGCACGTGGTCGACCGGCTCCGGCAGGGCCGCGGCCAGCAGGGGAGTGGGGTCGTCCCCGGCGACCAGCGCCCGGCCGTACGGCGACAGCGCGTCCAACCCGGTCACCCCGAGCGCCGCCGCCTCGGCGAGGGTCCACGCGACCTGGTCGGCGCGGGAGCGCGGCCGCCGTGGGCGCAGCCAGGTCAGCCGGGCGACCAGCGACGGCAGTCCGGTGCCGGACGCGAGGGCGTGACCGGGCGGAACCTCGGCGAGCGCGGCCAGCGTCAGCGCGCGCGTCTCGGGCATCAGCATCGAGGACAGCTCGGGAGTGAGGGCGTTCCACGGCTTGTCGTCGGTGCCGCGGCTGCCGACGAGGCCGGGCAGCCGGGCGCTGGTCAGCCAGGCGCGGGCCAGGGTCGTCCAGCGGGCCGCGGGCTCCGCGTCCAGCCAGGTGTCGAACGCGTCCGTGGGCACCCACACCGGGTTGCCGTCGACATCGGCGCGGGTGGCGACCAGCCCCGCGGCAGAAGCGGTCTCGACCACGAGTGCGGTGTCGGGCTCGGTCAGCTGGAGGTGCGCGGCGGCGGCCTTGAGCTCGCGCACGCCGAGGCCGCCGGTGCGCAGCGCGGTCGCCGGCCGGGTGCTCCACCACTCGAGCAGCAGCTCGGTGCGCCGGCAGAACTCGCCGGCCGCCCCGGCGGCCGCGCTCTCGGTCAGCCGGGACGGGCGCTCGGCGGTGGCGAGGTCGGGGACGAGATCGACCGGCCCGGTCGTCGTACGACCTCCGCGGAGGGCGAGCCCGACCTCGCCCGGCACCACCAGCAGGTCGTCCCGTCCAGGCGTCAGCAGGCCGCGCGACAGCAGCTCCTCGGCCGGGGTGGCGGCGTCCTCGGGCCGGAGGTTGCGGCGAGCGGAGCCGGCGGTGGCCTCACCGCCGGCCGCGACGACGTGGTCGAGGAGCGCCCGCGCCTCCTCCGACAAGGCGTCGAGCCGCTCACGGACGACGTTGAGGGGCGCCGCGTCCGGGGTCCGCGGCCGCAGGCCGCTCACGCCGCCGTCGACGCCGCCCGCGAGGCAGTCGGCCACGCCGGAGAGCGGGCGCAGCCCCTCCGGGGAGTCCCAGGCCAGCGCCAGCGCGCGGAGGCGGGCCAGCGTGGCGGCGACGTACGACGTCTCCGCGTGGACGATCCCCACCAGCTCCTCGTCGGTGGTTTGGCCGGCGACGACCAGGGCATCAAGCACCGAGAGCTCGCCCCGGGTGAGCGAGTCCAGGGCGCGCGCCACCGAGCTGCGGATCGTCGCGCGTGACGCAAGCTGAGAGAAGTCGTGAGGGGCGGGCGTGGTCAGGTCCGGTCGAGAAGTCAGCAGTTCCGCCACCTGGTCGTCGGTCCAGGACCGCAGCTGCTCGGCGAGCGAGCGGTGTCCCGCCGTCCGCGTCGCCTCGTCGCCCACCCGACCAACGCTACCGATCGCGGTCACGCGGTGACCCGGGTCGACCTCGAGTACGGCGCCGCGACCCACGTCGGGCTCGTCCGCACCGACAACGAGGACGCCCACCTGACCGTCCCGCCCGTCTTCGTCGTGGCCGACGGCATGGGCGGTCACGACGCGGGTGACGTCGCGAGCTCGTTCGTCGTCGAGGAGTTCGCCCGGCTCGCGGACGAGGGTCTCGACGCGGCCTCCGCCGCGCGGACCGTCGCCGCGGCGCTGGACGCGGTGCACACGCGGATCGACGAGTTCGACGCCGAGCAGCAGGCCGCCGGAGACCCGTTCTTCAGCACCGGCACGACCGCGGTGGCCGCGGTGCTCGTGGCCGACGTCGACGCGCCGTACTGGCTGGTCGCGAACCTCGGCGACTCCCGCGCCTACCGGTTCGCCGCCGGCGAGCTGGTCCAGGTGACCGTCGACCACAGCCTGGTGCAGGAGCTGGTCGACGCCGGCACGATCGAGGCGGACGACGCGCCCGACCACCCCGACAGTCACATCGTGACCCGCGCGCTCGGCGGCCCGGTCCACCACGAGCCGGATCTCTTCACCGTCCCAGCGGAGGAATCCGGGCGCATCCTGTTGTGCTCCGACGGGGTGAACGGAATGCTCGCCCACGACGACATCGCTCGGATCCTGGGTGAGCACCCGGACCCGGCGACGGCGGCGGACGAGGTGGTCGCGGCCGCGGTCGCCGCCGGTGGTCGCGACAACGCGACCGCCGTCGTGGTGGATGTGGTGGGATTGACCAGGGAGGAGCCGCACGTCGCCGACGTGCAGCGTTCAGCTACGAAGCAGGAGACGGGGGCACACCCATGAGTGCGATGAGCTCGACCGGTGCGGCAGGCGCCTGGTCCTACCGCGTCGGCCCGTGGTTCGCGGCGTTCGGCCCGCGGGTGACGGTGCTGCTGCCCGAGTCGCAGCGCGACCAGGTCGTCGGCGTCTGGTCGCTGGTCGACGGCGGGGCCGGGTTCGACGACGTGCTCGACGCCCTCCTCGCCTCCGGCCTGAGCCGGCTCCCCGGGTTCGTGCTCGTCAGCACCGACGAGGGTCCCACCCGGGTGCTGCTCCGCGGCGCCGGCGTGAGCGCGATCCTGAAGTCCGACGCCGACGAGGTCGCGATCGACGGCAGTGCCAGCGGGACCTGGGTGGAGCGCAGCGTCGACGGCGTCACCTCGCTGTCCGTCGCGCTCGCCGCCGACGATGCCGACGAGTCTTCGGAGGCCGGTGCCGAGCAGCCCGCGACCGACTTCACCGTCGTGACCGGTCTGGTGCGGGTCTCGCGCATCGACCGCCCGCCGTACGTCGAGCCGGCGGCGGCCGAGCCGGCGGCGGCCGAGGAGCCGGCCGCTGCGGCGGTGGCGGACGTGCCGGCCGACGAGGGCACGCCCGAGTCCCTCGACCTCTCCGCCGGCCTGCCTGCCGACCTGTCTGCCGACGCCGAGCCGACCCCGCTGGCCGACGACGCCGCGCCGGCGGAGCTGGCCGACGTGGCCGAGTCCGCCGAGGCGTCGCCGGTCCTGGCCGGCGACGAGCCCGCGATCGACGAGCCTGCCGTGGCGGTCGCCGAGGAGTCGTCGCCGCTGGACGAGGCGGCGCCGTTCGAGGACTCGATGGCGGTCGACAACGCGCCCGCGCCGCTGGACGAGCCGGCGCTGATGGACGAGCCGGGCCCGTTCGCCGCGGCGTCCGCGGAGCCCGAGCTCGAGATGCCTACCGACGGCGACCCGCTCACCGACCCGATGCCGCCGGCTCCCACACCCGCGCCGGCGCCGACCGACTGGGTGACGCCGTGGGACAGCCCGCCGCCCGCGCCGGAGGCCCCGGGTGTCCCCGAGGCGCCGGGGTCGTCGGAGTCGTCGGAGTCGTCGGAGCCGTCGGAGCCGGCGATGGCCGACGAGCCCGGCGGCCTGACCGAGGAGATGCCGGCTCCCGGCGCGGACCCGATGGTCGACAACGCACCCGCACCGGCCGGCGAAACCGAGGTCGCGCCGTCGCCGTACGCCCCGCCCCCGCCGGCGGGTGACGCTCCTGGCGTCGACCTCCCGCCGCCCCCGCTCCCGGTGGGCTCCTGGGAACCCGTCGGCGGCCCGCCGCTGCCCCCGCCGGCCGAGTCGCCCGCGGCCCCCGCCGCCGACTCCGGGATGGTGGACGCGCCGTCGGCCGCTCCCGCGAGTGACGCCGTGGCGAAGCTGATGATCAGCGACGGTCAGCAGGTGCTGGTCGACCGCGTGATCCTCATCGGGCGGGCGCCCGAGGCGCGGCGGTTCACCTCGACCGAGCAGCCGCACCTGGTCACGGTGCCGAGCCGCCTGCACGAGATCTCCTCGACCCACGTCGAGGTGCGTCCGGGCACCGGCGCCGACCAGGGCGCTGCCGTGGTCACCGACATGGGCTCGACCAACGGCACCGTGCTGGTGCAGCCGGGCCTCGGTCCGGAGGACCTCAAGCCGGGGATCGCGGTCCAGCTGGTGCCGGGCGCGATCATCAACCTCGGCGACGGTGTCACCATCCAGGTGACGCGGCCCTGATCCGCCGCTGACGCTCGGACGGCGTCAGCCGGCGGTCGGACGCGGCCACTCCTCGCGGAGCAGGCCGTAGAACGCTTCGTCGGTCCAGGTGCCGTCCGGCTCCGGCCAGCTCTTGCGCAGCAGCGCCTCGCGGGTCATGCCCAGCCGCTCGCACAGCGCTGCGGACCGCAGGTTGCGCGGGTCGAGGTGGGCGATGAGCCGGTGCAGCGGGTAGTGGCTGAAGGCCAGGTCGATGAGGGCGGTGGCGGCCTCGGTGGCGAAGCCACGACCGGCGTGCTCCGGCGCGAACGCCCAGCCGATCTCGCCGACCGACGGCGCGGTGTCCTCGTCGGCGCGGGTTCGCAGCCGCAGGATCAGGTCGCCCACGAGGACGTCGTCGTGGACGACCGCGAGCGAGAGCACGTCGTCCGGCTCCGACGGCGCCAGCCGCTCGGACATCCGCTGCACCCGGGCGGCGAGGGCTTCCTCGTCGGCGGCCGGGAACGGCAGGTAGCGGCACACCTCGGGGTCGGTGTAGTAGCGCAGCGCGTCGAGGTCGTCGAGGGTGACGTAGCGCAGCACCAGCCGCTCGGTGCGGATCGGGAGCGGCGGCGGGTCGAGCCGGGGCGCGGTCATCGGGTGATCACCACGGCCAGGCGGGTGCGGTCGCCTTGGGCGCTGTGCCAGACGACGGTGCCGGTGTCGGTCGCCAGTGGCGCCGAGCCCAGGCTGAGCCGGAAGGTGAGCGTCCGCCCCGGGCGGACCAGTGCCGCCGACGGGCTCACCCGCACCGGGCTGTCGAACCCGTTGAGGTGGGCGGTGAGCCACAGCGGGCGGTTGCCGGTGTTGGTGATCGTGCGGCGTACGACGAGCCGGCCGGTGCGCATCAGGGCCTGCGGCAGGTCGAGGTCGGACCGTCGTCCGGTCAGCCAGCCGCGGTAGTGACGAGGATCGACGAGGTAGGCCATCGGCGGCACCCGCCGGACCTGCACCTGTCCGGTCCCGGCCCGGAGCCCGGCCCGGTGCCCGATCGGCGCGGTCGAGGTGAGCAGGGCGGACCGGACCTCTGCGGCGTCGTTCCGCGGGTCGCCGATCAGCACGGCGGCGACCCCGCTGGCGTGGGCGGCGGCCGCCGACGTACCGCTGACGACGTCCCAGCCGCCCGCCGTCGCCGCGAGCACGCCGGTGCCCGGCGCCACGACGTCGGGCTTGATCACCGACCAGGTCGGGTCGCCGCCGCTGCTGAACCGCGCGACCCGGGCCGGAGTGCGCTCGCGGCCGCGCGACTCGAGCCGGACCTCGGCGCGCGGGTGCTGACGCGCCCAGGCGGTGAGCGCGCGACCGTCGGCGGCCGACAGGTGCACGGTCGGCACCTCGTGGAGGTCGGCATCGGTGGAGCCCGCACGCCGGTTGACGAGCACCATGCCGGCGCCGTCGGCGAGGCGGACCGTGCGCGACTTCGTCAGGCGGGGCAGCCGGCCGCGCTCGCACAGCACGACCGCGCCGTGCACGGCACGGACGTCGAGGCTGCCGGGGGCGCAGACACGGGCGTCGTCCGTGGACGCGCCCGGCGCCGCGGCGTCGGCCCCGACCACCAGCCGGGCCGGACCGACCGGCGCGGTCGCCGCCATCGCGCCCTCGAGCCGCGGACCGCGGCGGGCGACCACAGCACCGACCCGGCGTGCCGAGGTCGAGGCGCCGACGGTGACGACCCAGGGGGAGGGGTGCGCGGCGTACGCCTGCGTGCCCTCGTTGCCGGCTGCCGCCGTGACCACGATCCCGGCCTCGGTCGCGCCGAGGAGCGCGCGCTCGACGGTGTCGACGGTGTCGGCCGGTCCGGCGACGGACAGGTTGAGGACGTCGACGCGGTCGGCGGTGGCGCGGTCGATGGCGGCGACCAGGTCGGCGGTCGCGCAACCGTCGTCGACGGGGTCCGGCGCCGACCAGCACGCCTTGTAGACGCCGATCCGCGCCTGCGGTGCGACGCCGGAGAACCGACCGAGCGCGTAGCCGCGCGCCCGCACCGCGACGTTGGTGGTGCCGGCCGCGATCGACGCCGAGGCCGTGCCATGGCCGTCGGTGTCGCGGGGGGAGAGCGCCGCCGTGGACCGGAGGGCGTCGCTGCCGAAGCCGGAGACGAAGTACTCGGCGCCGACGATCTTCGTCGAGCACTCGTCGGAAGACCAGGCCGGGTCGTCGGGGGCGTCGGCGCAGGAGCCGTCGTAGCGGCGTGGCTGCCGGCCGGGGGAGGCGGGCTCGGCGAACGCAGGGCTCGCGGGGTCGATGCCGGTGTCGACGAAACCGATCACGGTGCCCGCTCCGCCTGCTCCACCCGACCACCGGCCGGGCCGGCCCGGGGCGCCGGCCGCCTCGAGCGCGCCGGCGGGGGCACTCGCGACCTCGGCGAGCGGGCGGACCGCGTTCTCCTCGACGAGGGCGACCCGGTCGTCGCCGACCAGCACGTCGTGCTGCTCCTCGGTCAGCTCGACGGCGAACCCGTTGAGTGCGGTCGTCCACTGGTAGACCGGATCGGCGGCGTCGACGTCGTCGAGCACCCGCTCCTGGAGCGCGAGCATCCGCTCCGCGACCTCCTCGGCCGGTGCGGCGCCCCGGTGACCGGCGGTGCCGGGACCGCGCAGGGTGACCAGGTGCAGGGTGGTGTCGCCCTCGCCCCCGTCGTCCGCCTCGCCGAGGGCAGCGGGCGTTGCGGTCAGCGTGGCCACGGCCACGGTGACGGCCGTGGCGATCGCGGCGGCACGCATGGGTCGACATCCTTCCTGCATCCGGAGCCGTTCATTGTGACCCACCGGCCCGGGAGAAACGAAAGCAACGGTAAAGCGGTTCGTGGTCGTCCGGTGCGATCCCCTACGATTTCAGGCTGCGCTCCGGAATCGGCCGGAGCGCGCGTGTGAGAGAAGGGTCGAGACCGTGCCGACTGGCAAGGTGAAGTGGTACGACGCGGAGAAGGGCTTCGGGTTCCTCTCCCAGTCCGACGGGCCGGACGTCTACGTCCGCTCCGATGCGCTGCCCGAGGGCGTCACGACCTTGAAGGCCGGGACCCGGGTCGAGTTCGGCATCGCCCAGGGTCGCCGGGGCGACCAGGCCCTCCAGGTCCGCGTCCTCGACGCTCCCGCCTCGGTCGCGCGCAACCAGTCGAACGCCAAGCGCAAGAAGCCCGAGGAGATGGTCCCGATCGTCGAGGACCTGATCCGCCTCCTCGACGGCGTCGGCGAGGCCTACCGCCACGGCCGCCACCCCGACCGTCGTACGGCCCAGCCCGTCGCCAAGCTCCTCCGCGCCCTCGCCGACGAGCTCGAGAGCTGACCCCCTGACCCGTTGATTCCTCCCTCGTGGCGGGTCGAATCGTCTCTCGTGGCGGGTTGAATCGTCTCTCGTGGCGGGTCGAGTCGTCCCTTGTGGCGGCATCGCCACCATCCACGACTCAACGCGCCAGGACGCAGGAATCAACCCGCCACAACACCCGATTCAACGCGCCACGAGGGACGAATCAACGGGGGGTGCAGGGGGTTTCGGTTTGCCGGAGCGGTTGGCGAGGACGACGAAGGTCCAGGCGCCGAGGAGCACGGCGACGAAGGGGAGGCCGAAGGCGTTGACGGCGGGGTAGGAGAGCACCACGCCGAGGAAGCCGCCGATCACCCAGGCCAGCTGGAGGGTGGTGTCGCCCTTGGCGAAGGCGCTGGAGTGAGCCCGCACCGGGACGTCGGTCTGGATGGTGGAGTCGAGCGAGACCTTGGCGAGGTACTGCATCAGGCCGGCGGTGAGGCCGAGCACGACCAGCGGGACGAGGCTGTAGGCGACCGCCGCGAACAGGACGGCGGCGATGTCGGCGAACAGCGCGACGACCACCATCACCGCCGGGTTGATCTTGCGGGCGAGCGAGGCGACGAGGATGCCGAGGGTGTTGCCGAGGCCGGCGGCGCCGACCACCAGGCCGACCAGGATCGTCGCCCGGGTGGTGCTCTCCCAGCCCTCGAGCGGCTCGGAGGCCAGCACGAAGGTCATGAACATGACCATGAACCCCGACAGCAGCCGGGGACCGCAGTTGGCGCGGAGCGCGAAGGCGACCTTCGGTGGTACGCCGGAGCCCTGCGGCGCCCGGCCCGGGCCACCGCGACGGATCTCGATCGAGTCCTCGCCCGCAGTGGAGTCGACCTTCGCCGGCAGCAGGATCGCCGCGACGGTGCCGAGCACGAACACCAGGAAGGCGTACCGGCAGGCCCACTCCGGCCCGAGCCAGTAGGAGAAGCCGGCCAGCGGCGCCGAGACCGCGGCGCCGACCACGCCGGCTAGGGAGACCCGGCCGTTGGCCTTCACCAGGGTGATCTCGGGTGGGAGCAGCCGTGGAACCGCAGCGGCTTTCGCGACGCCGTACGCCTTGGAGGAGACGAGTACGCCGAGCGCGGCGACGTAGAACCAGGGCGAGCCGCTCGTGAGCGTCCCGGCCAGGACCCAGCACAGGAACGCGCGCAGCGCGAAGGTGCCGCCGATCGCCCAGCGGCGGCCGTGGCTGAACCGGTCGAGGAACGGCCCGATCAACGGGGCGACGATCGCGAACGGCACCATCGTCAGACCCAGGAACAGCAGCACCGGGCCGCGCTCGCCGCTGGTCGCGCCCGCGAAGAAGATGGTGCCGGCCAGGGCGATGGCGAACGCCGAGTCACCCGCCGCGTTGCACGCCGCCAGCTCGATCAGCCGGTTGAGGCCGGAGCGCTCCGCCCCCTGGGCGCCGGCAGCACGCCGCGCGCGGCGGAACGTCGCCCGCCCGAACCGGCCGGTGCCGCGCGCGAACCCGCGCAGCCCGCGCGCGGTGGCGAGCGCCCCGGTGCCGACGCTCTGCCCGACCGTGCGGGTCTGCCCGGCCGCGTCGGCGGGGACCATCGTCGGCGGCGGCTCGTCCGCGCCGGGCCCGCTGGGAGGCGGGTAGTCGGGCGGTGGCGAGGTCACGCGTCTATCTTGCCTGCTCCGACGCCGCTTCATGCCCCGAGGTGACGGCGAGGTCGCGGATGAGCGAGACTTGCCGCGTGACCACCACCGAGCGCAAGGCGAGCGACGCCGTCGCCGTCGCCGCCGTCGACGAGGCGCGTGCGGCCCTCCTCGAGGACGTGGACGCCGCGGACGTCGGCGAGTACCTCGGTCACCAGGTCGACGGCCAGCGGGTCGTCACCCACCTCTTCGGCTGCACCCGCCGCGGCTACCTCGGCTGGCAGTGGGCGGTCACCGTCGCCCGCGCGTCGCGGCAGAAGAAGGTCACCGTCGACGAGGTCGTGCTGCTGCCCGGCCCCGACGCGATCGTCGCGCCGGCCTGGGTGCCCTACCGCGAGCGGATCAAGCCGGGCGACCTGTCACCGGGTGACCTGCTCCCCGTCGCCGACGACGACCCGCGGCTGGTGCCGACGTACTCCTTCGGCGACGACCCGCTCGACTCCGACGCGAAGGCGCAGGTCCGCACCGTCGCCAAGGACCTCGGCCTCGGCCGGGTCCGCACCCTCTCGCCCGAGGGCCGCGACATCGCCGCCCAGCGGTGGTACGACGGCGACGCCGGTCCCGACTCCCCGCTGGCCAAGTCCGCGCCCGAGTCCTGCACCACCTGCGGCTTCCTCGTCCGCCTGGCCGGTCCGCTCTCGGAGATGTTCGGCGTCTGCGCCAACGGCGACGCCAACGACGACGGCCGGGTCGTCTCGTTCGACCACGGCTGCGGCGCCCACTCCGAGGTCCGGCTCAGCAAACGGCACGCGACCGTCCCGCCCGCGCCCCCGGTCGTCGACAACATCAGCCGCGACGACCTCGAGACGTTCTGAGCCCCACCGCGCGAGCGTGTCGCGGTCGACGCGGCCTTCGAGCAGGTCGTCCAGCGTCCTACGGCGCCAGCAGGTCGGCGAGCTCCTCGGCCTCCTCCTCGGTGTAGTCGCCCGCGAGGCGCACCACCCCGTCGTCGACCGGCTCCTGCACGGCGGGCGCGGCGAGAACGACGCCGTCGAGCACGATCCCCATCGGCGCGTAGGTGGGGACCAGCTCAGCGGTCAGCGCGGCGAACGCACGGGTCCCCTCCTCGTCGAGGGGCAGCTCCACCTCCCACTGCGCCGCGCCGTTGCGGTTCCTGACCTCCGCCCCGGCGACGCCGCCGGTGATCTCGGGCGCGCCGAGGAGGAAGGACCGCTCGGCGTCGTCGCCGGTGCCACACGCCATCAGCAGGTCGCCGTCCAGGCCGACGGCCTCGGCCGGGCAGGTGAAGCCCGCCCATGCGGCGCAGGTCGGGGCGTCAGCACGGCAGGCGCCGTCGAGGTGGGAGCTCGTCACCACCTTCCGGAACTCGACCTGCGCCCCGTCGGGCTCCGGCGTGGGGGAGTCGTCACCGCACCCGGCCAGCGGCAGCACCAGGGCGGCGAGCGCCACCGCGAGCAGCCGGGGCGGGCTCATCGCGCCGCGCGGAGGACCCAGACGGCGTAGAGGTCGTCGACGGGCCGCAGGTCGTAGCCGCCGAACCGGTGGTCGACCACCAGCCCCGCCTCCGCGACCTCGGCCGCGAACTCCTCCGGCGTCAACCGGCGCGCGGTCTCGGGGCCGCCCTGCAGGTGGAACCCGACGAGCAGCCGGCCGCCGGGCGCCAGCAGCTCCCCGAGCCGGCGCAGCACGGCGACCTCGGTGCCCTCGGCCACGAACGTGATGACGTTGCCGACGCAGACGACCAGGTCGAACTCGGTCGGCGCGCCGGCCGCGTCGAGCACCTCGTCGGTGAGTCCGAGGATGTCGCTGGTCAGCACCTCCACCTCGGGATAGGTACGACGTGACTGCTCGACCAGCCGCGGGTCCGGCTCCGCCGCCACGACCCGGTGTCCCCGGCCCTGCAGGTAGGCCGCGACCCGGCCCATGCCCGACCCGGCGTCGAGCACCCGGGCCCGCCTGCCGACCAACGCGTCGGCCAGCCGGGCCTCACCGTCGACGTCGGCGCCGGACTCCACGAGCTCGGCGAAGCGCCGGCCGTAGCCGAGGTTCCGCTCGCCGCCCTGCGCCCAGCGCGACTGCTCAGCCATCGACCGGAGCGTGGCGCTCGGTGCGGAAGCGGCGCCGGCGCTTGCAGTACTCCATGCCGAGCAGTCCCAGGCCGACGCCGGTCAGGCACATCCACAGCAACCAGGTGGTGCCCTCGTCCTCCAGCCGGCCGTAGAACGGCAGCAGCCCGAGGAAGCCCAGCAGGAACAGCGCGGTCCCGACCTGGACCGTCCGGACCCCGTCGACGTCGAGGGGCTCGACCGGCGCGATCAGGTAGGTGCGGTTGCCGAACTCGTGATGGGTCGGCTGCTCGTCGCGCAGTTCCACGGCCTCATCGTAGATCGCCGGTGTGCGGGCGGTCACACACCGACCGAGAAATACTTAGCAAAGGTAATGACTTATGCTAACGACATGCCCACCACGGAGAATGTCGTCCGCACCGACGCCGGGCTCGCCAGCGAGCTCCGGCTCTCGGTCATGCGACTCCGTCGGCGACTGGCCGGCGAGCGTCACCCCGACAACCTGCTGAGCATGGGCCAGCTGGCGATCCTCGGCGCGCTGTACCGCAACGGCGACCAGACCGTCGGGGAGCTGGCGGCCATGGAGCGGGTCCAGCCGCCGAGCATGACCCGCACGGTGAACTGCCTGGCCGACGGCGGGTACGTCGAGCGCCGGTCGCACCCCTCCGACGGCCGCCAGGTCGTGGTGACCCTCACCGAGGAGGGTCGGGCGGTGCTGCTGGCCGACCGGGCGCGCCGCGACGAGTGGCTGGCCCGTCAGCTCGCCGGGCTCACCGCCGAGGAGCGCGCCGTGCTGCGCAAGGCGACCCCGATCCTGCAACGGCTGGCCCAGGCCGACTGAGATCTCGACGACTCGATCACCGACATCCGACAAGGAGGACCCCACGAGTCCCACGTTCCGCTCCCTGTCCCACCAGAACTACCGCCGCTACTTCGCCGGCAGCCTGGTGTCGAACGTCGGCACCTGGATGCAGCGCGTCGCACAGGACTGGTTGGTGCTGACCATCCCGGGCAACGGGGGTGCCGCCCTCGGCATCACCACCGGGTTGCAGTTCCTGCCGATCCTGCTGCTCTCGCCGTACGCCGGCGTCGTCGCGGACCGCTTCCCCAAGCGCCGGCTGCTCCAGGTCACCCAGGCCACGATGGCGCTGGCCTCGCTCGCCCTCGGCGTCATCGCCGTGCTCGGCGTGGCGGAGACCTGGCACGTCTACCTGATCGCGTTCGCGTTCGGCATCGGCGCCGCGTTCGACGCTCCGGCCCGACAGGCCTTCGTCTCCGAGATGGTCGGCCCCGACGACGTCACCAACGCGGTCGGCCTCAACTCCGCCGCGTTCAACACCGCCCGCATCGTCGGGCCGGCCCTGGCCGGCGTGCTGATCGGGCTCTTCGGTGGCGGCATGGAGGCGACCGGCTGGGTGATCCTCGTCAACGCGGTGTCCTACGCCGCGGTGATCTGGCAGCTCGAGCGCATGGACACCCGGACGCTGCACTCGCCGAAGCCGGTCGGCCGGAGGCCGGGGATGCTGCTCGAGGGCCTGCGCTACCTGCGTGGGCAGCCCAAGATGCTGATGATCCTCGTCCTGGTCTTCTTCGCCGGCACGTTCGGCATGAACTTCCAGATGACCTCCGCCCTGATGGCCACCGAGGTCTACGGCAAGGGCGCGAGCGAGTTCGGGATCCTGGGCTCGGCCCTGGCGGTCGGGTCGCTCAGCGGGGCGCTGATGGCGGCCCGGCGGCCGAAGGTGCGGATCCGGCTGCTGGTCTTCTCGGCGGCCGCGTTCGGGGTCGCGGAGATCGTGGCCGGCTCGCTGCCGTCGTACGTCGCCTTCGTGCTGTTCTGCCCGCTCATCGGGCTGGCGACGATCACCCTGCTCAACTCCGCCAACGCGACGCTCCAGGTCGAGTCCGACCCCGAGCTGCGCGGGCGGGTGATGGCGATCTACATGACGATCGTGATGGGCGGCACCCCGGTGGGTGCCCCGATCATCGGCTGGATCGGGGAGACGTACGGCGCCCGCTGGACGCTCATCGTCGGTGGGGTGCTCGTGCTCGTGGGGGTCGTCCTGGCGCTGCTCGTGTACCGGTCGACCTCGGCCGCGTCGCGACTCGCCGCGGAACCGCTTCCGGTGCCTGTCCGCTCTTGACATGCTGCCCCCATGAGCAGCGAGGCGACCTCTGGCACCGACAGGTCGGGCACGTCGGGCATCGACCGCTTCTTCCGGATCTCGGAGCGCGGCTCCAGCGTCGGGCGCGAGGTCCGCGGCGGGATCGTCACGTTCCTGACGATGGCCTACATCATCGTCCTGAACCCGATCATCCTGCTCGGCGGCACGGACATGAACGGCGACCTGCTCGCCGGCGGCGACGGGGCGCAGATCGCCGCGGCCACGGCGCTGGTCGCCGGTGTGCTGACCATCCTCATGGGGGTGGTCGCGAACTTCCCGATCGCGTTGGCGACGGGCCTCGGGCTCAACGCGTTCGTCACCTACTCCGTCGCCAGCCAGATGACGTGGGCGGACGCGATGGGCCTGGTCGTGATCGAGGGCCTGATCATCCTGGCGCTGGTCTTCACCGGGTTCCGCAAGGCGGTGTTCGACGCCGTACCGGCGCAGCTCAAGGTCGCGATCGCGGTCGGCATCGGCCTGTTCCTGACCATCATCGCGCTGGTCGACGCCGGCTTCGTGCGCAGCACGGGGATCGGCGCGCCCCCGATCCAGATCGGCATCGGCAACCAGCTGCAGGGCTGGCCGGTGCTGGTGTTCTGCTTCGGGTTCCTGCTCGTGATCGCGCTCTACTCGCTGCGGGTGCCGGGCGCGATCCTGATCTCGATCCTGGTGACGACCGTGGTGGCGATCGTCGTCGAGGCGGTCGCCGAGGTCGGTCCGACGTTCGTCGACCCCGCGACCGTCAACCCGGTGGGGTGGAACCTGAACGTCCCGGCCGTGCCCGACGAGGTGGTCGCAGTGCCCGACCTCGGCCTGCTCGGCGAGTTCAGCCTGCTCGGCTCGTGGGAGAACGCCGGGTTCGTCACCGTGTGCCTGCTGATCTTCACCCTGCTCATCTCGGACTTCTTCGACACGATGGGCACGATGACCGCGATCGGCGAGGAGGCCGGCCTCCTCGGCGAGGACGGCGCCCCGCCGAACACGCAGCGGATCCTCGTCGTCGACTCGCTCGCCGCCGCGGCCGGTGGCGCCGCGGGCGTCTCGTCGAACACCTCCTACATCGAGTCGGCGTCGGGCGTGGCCGAGGGTGCGCGCACCGGGCTCGCCAGCGTGGTGACCGGGATCCTCTTCCTGCTCGCGACCTTCATCGCTCCGGTGGTGGAGGTGATCCCCAACGAGGCCGCCGTGCCGGCGCTCGTCCTGGTCGGCTTCCTGATGATGCAGCAGGTCAAGGGCATCGACTGGGACGACGTCGAGATCGCCCTGCCGGCCTTCCTCACGATCGTGCTGATGCCGTTCACGTACTCGATCTCGGTGGGCGTCGGCGCCGGGTTCGTGACCTACGCCTTCCTCAAGCTGGTGCGCCGGAAGGCCGGCGAGCTGCATCCGTTGCTGTGGGTCGTGGCGGCCCTGTTCGTGGTCTACTTCGCCATCAGCCCGATCACCGGCTGGCTCACCTGATCCGTCAGGTAGTCACCCTGACTTTTTCAGGCGTGCGCAGTTTTGCGCTCGCCTGGGGCGGCCGGTAATCTCGTTCCTTGTGTCTGGACCCCGGACACGTCGCGCGCGCCCTGAGTTCCGCATCGGTTCTCCGACGGCGCATCCCACGGCACAAAGCAGCAACGCATCACCACGTGCCCGGCAAGGTGCTGGGTGCTGAGAGCAGACAGGAAAGGGAACCACCAGGTGCCCACCATCAACCAGTTGGTCCGCAAGGGCCGCCAGGACAAGGTGTCGAAGAACAAGACGCCTGCCCTGAAGGGTTCGCCCCAGCGACGCGGTGTGTGCACCCGCGTCTACACCACCACCCCGAAGAAGCCGAACTCCGCCCTCCGCAAGGTCGCCCGTGTGCGCCTGAGCAGCGGCGTCGAGGTCACCGCCTACATCCCGGGTGAGGGTCACAACCTCCAGGAGCACTCGATCGTGCTCGTTCGCGGCGGCCGGGTGAAGGACCTTCCCGGTGTCCGCTACAAGGTCATCCGCGGCGCCCTGGACACCCAGGCCGTGAAGAACCGCAAGCAGGCTCGCAGCCGCTACGGCGCCAAGAAGGAGAAGAGCTGATATGCCGCGCAAGGGCCCCGCTCCGAAGCGACCGCTCGACGTCGACCCGGTCTTCGGGTCGCAGCTGGTCACCCAGCTCGTCTCCAAGGTGCTGCAGGACGGCAAGAAGCAGGTCGCGCAGCGCATCGTCTACTCCGCTCTCGAGGGCACCCGCGAGAAGACCGGCACCGACCCGGTCATCACGCTGAAGCGCGCGCTCGACAACGTGCGTCCCGCCATCGAGGTCAAGTCCCGCCGCGTCGGCGGTGCGACCTACCAGGTCCCGATCGAGGTCAAGGGCAACCGCGGCACCACGCTCGCGCTGCGCTGGCTCGTGGGCTACGCCCAGGAGCGCCGCGAGAAGACCATGAGCGAGCGGCTGATGAACGAGATCCTCGACGCCTCCAACGGCCTCGGTGCCGCGGTGAAGAAGCGCGAGGACACCCACAAGATGGCCGAGTCCAACAAGGCCTTCGCCCACTACCGCTGGTGACGGCGCCGGGAGGGCGCCGTACGACGGAGCCCTCCCCGGCACGCACCTGCCCACTACTTCCTAAGGAACGCTGACTCACGTGGCAGTCGACATCACGACGGACCTGAACGTCGTCCGCAACATCGGCATCATGGCGCACATCGATGCCGGCAAGACCACCACCACCGAGCGCATCCTCTTCTACACGGGCATCACCTACAAGATCGGTGAGGTCCACGAGGGTGCCGCGACGATGGACTGGATGGAGCAGGAGCAGGAGCGCGGCATCACGATCACGTCGGCCGCGACGACCTGCTGGTGGAAGAACCACCAGATCAACATCATCGACACCCCCGGCCACGTGGACTTCACGGCCGAGGTCGAGCGCTCGCTGCGCGTCCTCGACGGCGCCGTCGCGGTCTTCGACGGTGTCGCCGGCGTCGAGCCGCAGACGATGACCGTGTGGCGGCAGGCGAACAAGTACTCCGTGCCCCGGATGTGCTTCGTCAACAAGCTCGACCGCACCGGCGCTGACTTCTTCCGCTGCGTCGACATGATCGTCGAGCGCCTCAACTCCACCCCGCTGGTCCTGCAGCTGCCGATCGGCGCCGAGTCCGACTTCATCGGCGTCGTCGACCTGGTCGAGATGAAGGCCAAGGTCTGGCGCGGCGAGACCCAGATGGGTGAGGACTACGTCGTCGAGGACATCCCCGCCGACATGCAGGCGCAGGCCGAGGAGTACCGCGAGAAGCTCGTGGAGACCCTCGCCGAGGCCGACGACGACATCATGGAGGTCTACCTCGAGGACGGCGACACGTTCGACGTCGCGACCCTCAAGGCCGCCATCCGTCGCGCCACGCTGGCCGACAAGGTCAACCCGGTCCTGTGCGGCACCGCGTTCAAGAACAAGGGCGTCCAGCCCCTGCTCGACGCGGTCGTCGACTACCTGCCCTCGCCGCTCGACATCGAGGCGATCGTCGGCCACAAGCCGGGCGACGAGGAGACCGCGATCGAGCGGAAGCCCTCGGACAGCGAGCCGTTCTCTGGCCTCGCCTACAAGATCGCCTCCGACCCGCACCTCGGCAAGCTGATCTACGTCCGCGTCTACTCGGGCAAGCTCGAGGCCGGCGCGACCGTGGTCAACTCGGTCAACGGCCGCAAGGAGCGGATCGGCAAGGTCTACCAGATGCACGCCAACAAGCGTGAGGAGATCGCGTCGGTCGGCGCCGGCCAGATCGTCGCCGTCATGGGCCTCAAGGACACCCGCACGGGTCACACCCTGAGCGACCCCAACAACCAGGTCGTCCTCGAGTCGATGACGTTCCCGGCCCCGGTGATCGAGGTCGCGATCGAGCCCAAGACCAAGAGCGACCAGGAGAAGCTCGGCACGGCGATCCAGCGGCTCTCCGAGGAGGACCCGACCTTCGTCGTCAAGACCGACGAGGAGACCGGCCAGACCATCATCGCGGGCATGGGCGAGCTCCACCTGGAGATCCTCGTCGACCGCATGAAGCGCGAGTTCCGCGTCGAGGCGACCGTCGGCAAGCCGCAGGTCGCCTACCGCGAGACCATCCGCGGCACGGTCAACAACCACTCCTACACGCACAAGAAGCAGACGGGTGGTTCCGGCCAGTTCGCGAAGGTCGTCGTCTCCCTGGAGCCGAACAAGGACCCCGAGACCGGTCTCGGTGCGGG
The DNA here is from genome assembly GCF_003160695.1 of Nocardioides silvaticus. Lineage (GTDB taxonomy): Bacteria > Actinomycetota > Actinomycetes > Propionibacteriales > Nocardioidaceae > Nocardioides > Nocardioides silvaticus. The sequence continues at coordinate 880,415 of NZ_QGDD01000001.1, read as the reverse complement.
CTACGAGTTCGCCAACAACGTCACCGGTGGTCGTGTGCCGAAGGAGTACATCCCCTCGGTCGACCAGGGTGGTCAGGAGGCCATGGAGTTCGGCGTGCTCGCCGGCTACCCGATGGTCGACGTGAAGTTCACCCTCGAGGACGGCGCCTACCACGACGTCGACTCCTCCGAGCTCGCGTTCAAGATCGCTGGTCTGCAGGCGTTCAAGGAGGCCGCGCGCCAGGCGCGCCCGGTGCTCCTCGAGCCGATGTTCGCCGTCGAGGTCACCACGCCCGAGAGCTTCCTCGGCACGGTGATCGGTGACATCAACAGCCGACGCGGCCAGATCCGCGCGCAGGAGGAGCGTCACGGCGACATCGTCGTGGCCGCCCTTGTGCCGCTGTCCGAGATGTTCGGGTACGTTGGCGACCTGAGGTCCAAGACCTCCGGCCAGGCTTCGTACTCGATGGAGTTCGACTCGTACGCCGAGGTTCCCACGAACATCGCCGACGAGATCATCAAGAAGGCCCGCGGCGAGTAGTTCGGCTGAACTACGACGAGCACGGCCCTCGGCAACACCCCTTTAGTACGAGTCAAGTAACACACCAAACCAGGAGGAGCCCCCAGTGGCTAAGGCGAAGTTCGAGCGGACCAAGCCGCACGTGAACATCGGCACGATCGGTCACATCGACCACGGCAAGACGACGCTGACTGCAGCGATCTCGAAGGTGCTGCACGACAAGTACCCGGACCTCAACGAGGCGTCGCCGTTCGACTCGATCGACAAGGCTCCCGAGGAGCGCCAGCGCGGCATCACGATCTCGATCGCGCACATCGAGTACCAGACCGAGGCGCGCCACTACGCGCACGTCGACTGCCCCGGTCACGCCGACTACATCAAGAACATGATCACCGGCGCGGCCCAGATGGACGGCGCGATCCTCGTGGTCGCCGCCACCGACGGCCCGATGCCGCAGACGCGTGAGCACGTGCTGCTCGCCCGCCAGGTCGGCGTGCCGGCCCTGGTCGTGGCGCTCAACAAGTGCGACATGGTCGACGACGAGGAGCTCATCGAGCTCGTCGAGATGGAGGTGCGCGAGCTCCTCTCCGAGTACGAGTTCCCGGGCGACGACGTGCCGGTCGTGCGCGTTGCTGCCTTCCCGGCGCTGAACGGCGACGAGAAGTGGGGCGAGTCGGTCGCCGAGCTGATGTCGGCCGTCGACGAGTACATCCCGACCCCCGAGCGTGACACGGACAAGCCGTTCCTCATGCCCGTCGAGGACGTCTTCACGATCACCGGTCGCGGCACCGTGATCACCGGCCGCATCGAGCGGGGCATCGTGAAGGTCAACGAGGAGGTCGAGATCATCGGCATCCGCGAGGGCTCGCAGAAGTCCACCGTCACCGGTGTCGAGATGTTCCGCAAGCTGCTCGACGAGGGCCAGGCCGGTGAGAACGTCGGTCTGCTCCTCCGCGGCACCAAGCGCGAGGACGTCGAGCGCGGCATGGTCGTGATCAAGCCGGGCACGACCACCCCGCACACCAACTTCGAGGCGTCGGTCTACATCCTCTCGAAGGAGGAGGGCGGCCGTCACACGCCGTTCTTCAACAACTACCGTCCGCAGTTCTACTTCCGGACGACCGACGTGACCGGCGTCGTGACCCTCCCCGAGGGCACCGAGATGGTCATGCCGGGCGACAACACCGAGATGGCCGTCGAGCTCATCCAGCCCATCGCGATGGACGAGGGCCTGCGGTTCGCCATCCGTGAGGGTGGCCGCACCGTCGGTGCCGGCCGGGTCACGAAGATCACGAAGTGACCTTCTGAACCAAACAGAAAGCCCCCCGAGCCCGCTAGGGCTCGGGGGGCTTTCTGCTTTGGTTGCGAGGGTCCCGCGTGACTTCGTAGGAGCCGACCCGGCGGATCCTCTGCGCCGGCGCGAAGCGCCCCCACCCGGAGGATGCGCCGTGTCGGCGACCCCCGCCGACGGCGCGCGGCCCGAAGCGACCTGGCGCGTTTCCGACCGCACCGGGAATGGGATGATTCCGCGCATGAGTGATCTGCCGCCCCCGGGACCGCAACAGCCGTCGCAGGAGCCGGTCCCGCCGGCTCCTCCGTACGGCGCGCAGCCCCCGCCGTACGGCACCCAGCCGCCGCCGAACCCCTACCAGCCGTACGCGCCCGGCTACGGCCCGACGGGGGTGCCGCAGTGGGCGCCGGACCACCCGCAGGCGACGACCGTGCTGCTGCTCGGCATCCTCGGGCTGGCGCTGTGCCAGCTGTTGGCGCCGTTCGCGTGGATCAAGGGCTCGCGGGTCAAGAAGGAGATCGACGCGGCGGGCGGCGCCTACGGCGGTCGCAGCCAGGTGCAGATCGGCTACGTGCTCGGCATCGTCGGCACCGCGCTCCTCGGCATCACCGTGGTGGGCTTCTTCCTCTACATCGTCATCGTCGTCATCGCGGTCGCGAGCAGCGCATGAGCGCCCAGCCGCCACCGAGCGCCTATCCGCAGTACGGCGCCCCGCCGCCGCGCGCGCCCGACCACCCGCAGACCACGACCATCCTTGTCCTCGGCATCATCGGCGTGACGTTCTTCCAGCTGTGCGCGCCGTTCGCGTGGTACCTCGGCTCCAAGGCCAAGCGCGAGATCGAGGAGTCGAACGGGGCGATCGGCGGCATCGGCATGGTCAACCTCGGCCGGATCCTCGGCATCGTCGGCACCCTGCTCGTCGCCGTCAGCGCGCTGATCATCATCGTGGCGATCATCATCATCGTCGCGACCGCGGCCGGATCCGCGTGAACGACGAGCACGGCGTCAACCCCGCGCGGCCGCACCAGAAGCTGACCGCCGACGGCCGGCGAATGCGCGAGGTGCTGACCTACAGCCGGCGCGGCAGCAGGTTCACGCCGCAGCAGGCGGCGGCGTGGGAGACCCACCACGAGGACTGGGTGATCCCCGACGAGGCGGTGGACGAGGCGGGCTTCTCGCTCGACTCGTGGTTCGGCAGGGGACCCGAGGACCGCGAGGGCCTGATCGTCGAGATCGGCTCGGGCGTGGGGGAGGCGACCGCGGCGCTCGCCGCGCAGCGGCCGTCGTACGACGTGCTGGCGCTGGAGGTGTGGCGCCCCGGTGTCGCAGCGACGCTCGGGCGGTTGGCCGAGGCCGGGGCCGGCAACGTGCGGCTGTGCGGCGTCGACGCGGTCTGGTCGCTCGAGCACCTGCTCGGCCCCGGCAGCGTCACGGAGCTGTGGACGTTCTTCCCGGACCCGTGGCACAAGAAGCGGCACCACAAGCGGCGCTTGGTGACACCGGCGTTCGCCGCGCTGGCGGCGGCCCGGCTCCTGCCGGGCGGCGTGTGGCGGCTGGCGACGGACTGGGAGGACTACGCCGAGCAGATGGTCGAGGTGCTCGACGCCGAGCCGGCGTTCGAGGGCGGCGTCGTGGAGCGGTGGGCGGAACGGCCGGTCACCAAGTTCGAGCGGAAGGGCGTGGCCGCCGGTCGCGCGATCACGGACCTGGCGTACCGGCGTCGCTGACGCCCGTGAGGATCGCGATCTCCTCGTCGACGTAGGGGTCCTCCTCGCCGGCCTCGATGAGCTCGGCCTGGAGCTGACGCTGGATCTCGAGCGCCTGCTCGGTGCTGCCGAGGTTGCGCAGCGCCCAGGCGACCATCCACCGGGCGATGCGGATCTCGCCCGGCGTCCCGGTCGCCCGGCGGGCGTCGAGCGCGTCCTCGAACGCGGCGAGCGCCTCGCCCCAGGCGCCGGCGTCGGCATGGACCATCCCGACGTTGTTCTGCAGGGAGGCGACCCAGCGGCGAGCGCGGGGGTCCTCGGCGGCCTTCGCCACGACGAGCGCGGCGTAGGTCGCGTCGAGCCGCTCGGCCCCGGGCACCACGAGCGCGACCATGTGCAGAGCGTCGACGTGGAGCTCCTCGAGACCCTCCCGCAGCGCGGTGGTCGCCGCCTCCTCGAAGAGCGGCCGGGCCCGGTCCGCGTCGCCCGCGGAGCGGTGGAGGCGACCCCGTTCCAGCACCAGCCGTACGGCGACCTCGGGGGGCTGCTCCGGGGCCAGCTGGTCGAGCACGGCGTGCCCCTCGTCGTACCGCTCCTGGAGGCCGAGCGCCCGCGCCACCTGGGTCAGCCAGATGCCGCGCTCGGGGCCGGCCGCGGAGTCCGCCGCGTCGCGGAACCGCTGCTCCGACCCGGACGGGTCGTCGAAGTCCCAGAGGTCGCTCGGGTGCACGCTGCGATCCTCCCACCGTCCCCCGGGGGTCACAGAACGTTCACACCCCCGTTCGGGCGTGTCGCCCTGAACGGGGGGTGGGGCGGCGTACTTTCACAGGCACTGGCGGGTGGGGAAGCCCGCCACATCGGGAGGCCCGACGTGACCCACCACGGCTGCGCAACCCGGTCCCTCTTCAACGAATAGGGCCGGGCGCGGCAGACGCGTGCGGTCCGGTGAGGTGCGAAGTGCCTAACCAGAAGTCCCGTGCCGCCGTCGGCCCCGACACCACCACGTCCACCGCTCCTGCTCCGGCGTCCGGTCGCCGGACCTACGTCCTCGACACCAGCGTGCTGCTCGCCGATCCCGGCGCGCTCCGCAGGTTCGCCGAGCACGAGGTGGTGCTGCCCGTCGTGGTGATCACCGAGCTGGAGGGCAAGCGGCACCATCCCGAGCTCGGGTACTTCGCCCGCAGTGCGCTGCGCATGCTCGACGAGATGCGGATCAGCCACGGCCGTCTCGACACCCCGGTCCCGGTGGGGGAGGAAGGCGGCACCGTCCGCGTCGAGCTCAACCACACCGACGTCGCGTCGCTGCCCTCCGGTTTCCGGTTGGGGGACAACGACACCCGGATCCTCGCCGTCGCCCGCAACCTGGCCGACGAGGGCCACGACGTCACGCTGGTCTCCAAGGACCTGCCGCTGCGGATCAAGGCCTCCGCGGTCGGCCTCAACGCCGAGGAGTACCGGGGCGAGGTCATCCACGACTCCGACACCGGCTACTCCGGGCTGGCGGAGCTCGACGTGGCCGCCGAGGAGCTCGACGAGCTCTACGACGACGGCACGCTCGACCTCGAGGTGGCGCGGGACCTGCCGTGCCACCAGGGGCTGGTCCTGCTCTCCGACAGGGGTACGGCGCTCGGCCGCGTCGGTTCCGACAAGCAGGTGCACCTGGTGCGGGGCGACCGGGAGGCGTTCGGCATCCACGGCCGGTCGGCCGAGCAGCGGATCGCACTGGAGATGCTGCTCGATCCCGAGGTCGGCATCGTCTCGCTCGGCGGCCGGGCCGGCACCGGAAAGTCGGCGCTGGCCCTGTGTGCCGGGCTCGAGGCGGTCATGGAGCGGCGCCAGCACAAGAAGGTGGTCGTCTTCCGGCCCCTGTTCGCCGTCGGTGGTCAGGAGCTCGGCTACCTGCCCGGCTCGGAGTCGGAGAAGATGTCGCCCTGGGCCCAGGCCGTCTTCGACACCCTCGGCGCGCTGACCTCCAACGACGTGATCGAGGAGGTGCTCGACCGCGGCATGCTCGAGGTGCTCCCGCTCACCCACATCCGCGGCCGCTCGCTGCACGACTCGTTCGTCATCGTCGACGAGGCCCAGTCGCTGGAGCGCAACGTCCTGCTGACCGTGCTCTCGCGGATCGGCGCCAACTCCAAGGTGGTGCTGACCCACGACGTGGCCCAGCGCGACAACCTCCGCGTCGGTCGCCACGACGGCGTCGTCGCCGTGGTCGAGAAGCTCAAGGGCCACCCGCTCTTCGCCCACGTGACGTTGACCCGCTCCGAGCGCTCGCCGATCGCCGCCCTGGTCACCGAGATGCTGGAGAACGTGGTCGTCTGATCGAGCAACAGATCCGCCTCCGCTGTGACGGATGTGAATCCTGTGACGACGAATCCCGATTGCTTCCACAAATGTCGCGGGTTGGTTTGCGACTGCTCGGCAAGTCAGGCAGGGTGTCGGGGGTTGCCACTGGTCCAGGTCCAGCGACCTGGACCTTCCTCGGGGGCAACCTTCACTTGTTGTCGACCACGGATTGCGCCTCTTGTCCTCTCACGCGAAGCCTGCCCCCAAGCACCGCGGGACCCCCAAGCACGCTCACCTCAAGGAAACCCCGAAGCGCGCCGCTCGCAACGCCGTCGTCATGTCCGGTGTCGCGCTCGCCGTCACCGGCATCACCATCGGCGGTGGCCTGCTGAGCAAGGGCGGCACCGAGCTGCCCAGTGCCGCTGCGGACCTCGACTCGGCGGTCAAGGACCTGTCGGTCGACGGGGGGACGTCCGAGCCCCGCGAGCGGGTCGCTGTGATCTCGCGCAACGACCGCCGGGGCGCGGCAGACCCGACCAAGCAGGCGGGCCTGGTCACGGACGAGGCCGCTGCGGTCACCGAGTCGGAGCAGCTGTCGGAGTCCGACCCGCGCGACATCGCACGCGCCCTGATGGCCGACTTCGGCTTCAGCCAGAGCCAGTTCGGCTGCCTCGACTCGCTGTGGACCCGCGAGTCCAACTGGAACCCGTACGCCGACAACCCGACCTCGTCGGCCTACGGCATCCCGCAGTCGCTGCCGGGCGAGAAGATGGCGTCGGCGGGCAGCGACTGGGCGACCAACCCGGTCACCCAGATCAAGTGGGGCCTCGGCTACATCCGCGACCGCTACGGCAGCCCCTGCAGTGCCTGGGGCCACTCCGAGGCCGTCGGCTGGTACTGAGCTGGATGGCGCGAGCGTGTCGCTCCTTCGTCGCGCCACGCTGCCGCGCCGCGGTTGACGCGGTCACAGGCTGAGGCTGCTCGGCGTCCAGTCGTCGGCACGCGGAAAGCGGCATGCCCGGCGCTCCGGTCGCTCGTCCCTCGCTCCCTCCCGCGCCATCGCGCGCCGTTTTCCGCGATGGCCTCCGCGCGGGTCGCCGGCTGGTAGAGCGCCCCCTTCCGCGCGTCCCGCGGCGTGTGGGGCATGATCGAAGCATCTCGGACATGCGCACCCGCGCGTCCCGGTGAAGGAGAACCTTGATGGACGTCCTCTGGCTGATCATCGTCACCGTCATCGGCGGTGCGATCATCGGAACGCTCGGCAAGATGGTCGCGCCCGGCGACCGCGACAAGATCCCGTTCTGGTTGACCGTGGTCTGCGGCATCGTGGGCATGCTCGTCGGCAGCTACCTCTACTGGTGGCTCTTCGGCCACAACAACGGCTCGTTCGACGGCCACGAGGCCACGCCGACCAACGCCACCAACGGCATCGACTGGCTCCGCCACCTGTGGCAGGTCGCCGCCGCAGCGGTGACGGTGATGGTCGCCGCGGTCGCCACGGGCCGCAGCAGGTGACCTCGGGCGGCACCGACTTCCGCTCCGACCGCGTCGGTACGGCGCTCGCGGGCACCAATCCCACGGTGCTCCGGCGGCTGCGTGCCGGCTTCGCCGTGATCGGCGACGTGCAGCACCTGCCGGGCTACTGCGTCCTCATCACCGACACCCCCGGCGCGGACCAGCTCACCGACCTGCCGCCGGAGCGGCAGCTGCACTTCCTCGAGGACATGGCGGTCCTGGGTCGGGCCGTGGCGACGGTCTGCGCCCGGCGCGACCCGGAGTTCCGCCGCATCAACCTCGAGATCCAGGGCAACACCGACGCCTTCCTCCACGCCCACGTCACTCCGCGCTACAGCTGGGAGCCGCCGGAGATCGTGGGTTGGCCCGCCGCGCTCCATCACTGGACCGGCCTGATGACCGGGGGCGAGCCGCCGCTGCTCGGGCCCGACCACGACGACCTCCGCCGCGAGCTCGGGGAGGAGATCGACCGGCAGCTCGCAGCCGTCTCGTGAGCAGCAGGTATGCGGATCGCGACAGTGGGTAGCGACGGCCGGTGAACGAGGCACCGACGAAGTACAGCCGTCAGCAGTTCGTGCGCTACCAGCACGTGATCGACGGCCGACCCAACAGCGAGATGGAGAACGCCGTCACGGCCTACTCCCAGCAGTTCCCCAAGGTCGACCTGGACCAGCTGATGACCTTCGCGCAGTGGATGGACGAGCGCCGCGAGGCGGAGCCCACCGCACCTGCCTAGCCGCTGCTTCACCACGCTGCTGTGACCGACGTGGCTCCGGTCCTGGTCGACCACCGTGAGCGCGGCAGCGTGATCCCGGAGGCGCTGCGGGCCGCCGGCCTCGAGGTGCGGTCGACCGACCTGCCGGTGGGCGACTACGTCCTCGGACCGGGCCTGGCGGTGGAGCGCAAGGGCCCGAACGACCTGGGCGCCTCGATCCGCGACGGACGCCTCTTCGACCAGGCCGTGCGCCTGCAGTCCGCCTTCGCCCAGGCCGTGCTGGTGCTGGAGGGCGAGCCCCGGGGGATCGCCGGCGACTCCTGGCGCGGTGCCGTGTGCCGGCTCATCGAGGACGGTTTCACGGTCCTGCACAGCCTCGACGCCGAGGACAGCGCGGCGTGGATCATCCGGCTCGCCAAGCGAGCCCGTCGCCCCGGACCCACCGCCCCCACGGACGGCCCGCGCCGTTCACCACGCCACCCGTCCGCGCAGGCCGAGGCGATGCTCTCGGTCGTCCCCGGCATCAGCACGACCATGGCACGCAGCCTGCTCGTCGCCCACGGCAGCATCGCCGCCGTGGCCGCCGCGGCACCGGAGGGACTGCTCGCGCATCCCGGCATCGGCCCTGTACGCGCTGCCCGGCTGGCCGAAGCGTTGCACGGCTCGTACGTCCTGCCGCACGACCGGGAGCCGGAGCCCGGCCGCCCGCCTCGCGGCGCTCGCCCGCCGCGTCGGTGGCTCCTCCTCGAGCCCGACGCGACCACGGAGGCCCAGTCCTTCGACCGGCGCGCCATCGCCGTGCGCGCCCTGGCCTCGGCAGTCCCCGGCACGCAGCTGGTCGACGGGCTCACCGGCGAGGTGTCGGCGACAGCCGGCTCCTCGGAGGGTGCCGGCTGAGCCGGACGCCTCAGGGGTGGGTCATGCTCTCCACGTCGAGCGCAGCGTCGAGCTGCTCCATCGTGAGCTCGCCGCGGTCGACGTACCCCATCGCGAGCACCGTCTCCCGGATCGTGGCGCCGTCGGCGAGGGCCTGCTTGGCGATCTTGGCGGCGGCCTCGTAGCCGATGTATCGGTTGAGCGGAGTGACCACCGAGGGAGAGGACTCGGCGTACCGGCGCATCCGGTCGGCGTCGGCGGTGATGCCGTCGATGCAGCGGGCGGCGAGGGTGCGGGTCGAGGTCGACAACAGCCGGACCGACTCCAGGACGTTGCGCGCGAGGACCGGCATCGCCACGTTGAGCTCGAAGCTGCCGCTCGCACCGGCGGCGGTCACGGTGGCGTCGTTGCCGATCACCTGCATGCAGACCATCAGCGTGGCCTCGGGGAGGACCGGGTTGACCTTGCCGGGCATGATCGACGACCCGGGCTGGAGGTCGGGAAGGTGGATCTCGGCGAGCCCCGTGGTCGGTCCGGAGCCCATCCAGCGCAGGTCGTTGCAGATCTTGGTGAGGCCGACGGCGATCGTGCGCAGCACGCCGCTCAGCTCCACCAGCGAGTCGCGGGTGCCCTGCGCCTCGAAGTGGTTGCGCGCCTCGGTGAACGGCTGGCCGGTCTGCTCGGCGAGCGCCTCGATGGCCGCGGCCGGGAAGCCGTCGGGGGTGTTGATGCCGGTGCCGACGGCGGTGCCGCCCAGCGGCAGCTCCCGCACCCGAGGGAGTACGGCGTCCAGCCGCTCGATGCCGTAACGGATGGTGGCCGCGTAGCCACCGAGCTCCTGCCCCAACGTCACCGGCGTCGCGTCCATCAGGTGCGTCCGGCCCGACTTCACCAGGCCGGCGAACTCCGTCGCCTTCGCCTCGAGCGACTCCGCGAGCACGACGAGCGCGGGCTGCAGCTGCTCGACGACGGCGGTCGCGGCCGCCACGTGGATGGCCGTCGGGAAGGTGTCGTTGCTCGACTGGCTGGCGTTGACATGGTCGTTGGGGTGGGCCTCGACGCCGGCCTCGCCGCACAGCGAGGCGATCACCTCGTTGGCGTTCATGTTGGAGCTGGTGCCGGACCCGGTCTGGAAGACGTCGATGGGGAACTGGTCGTCGTACCGACCCGCCGCCACCTCCCGGGCGGCCGCCACGATCGCGTCGGCGACCTCGGCCGGCAGCACGCCGAGCCGACCGTTCGCCGCCGCCGCCGCGGCCTTCACCTGGCCGAGGGCGTGGACCAGTGCGGGCTCGATCGGGGTGCCGCTGATCGGGAAGTTCTCGACGGCGCGCTGGGTCTGGGCCTTCCACTTGGCCGAGGCCGGCACGCGGACCTCGCCCATCGAGTCGTGCTCGACCCGGAAGTCGTCATCGCTCATGGCACCGACAGTACCCACGCGGGGCCGGAGCCTCCGGGGGTCGGCCGACCGGTCACCGCTCGGTCGGGCAGGGCGCGTCGACCTCGTAGACGATGAGCACGCCGTCGCCGGCCTGCACCTGGCCGTAGCCCCCGAAGCCCTCGTTGCCGCGGGTCTGCCAGCCGTAGAAGAACTCGTTGCCTCCCTCGGCCTCGATGCCGGCGTCGAACGAGGCGTCGAGGTAGGGGCACGGGCTGGGCTGGCGGTCGACCTCGACGTAGTCGCCGCCCTCGTCGGCGAGGAGGACGACCTCGACGTCGGTGCCGTTGCGGACCAGCTGGAGGCGCGAGGTCGCCCCGTCGGTCTCGAGGTCGGTCTGGGCGAGGATCTCCTCGTCGCCCGCGGACTCGCCGGCGGTCGCCGTACCCGTGTCGTCGTCGGCCTCGCCTGCGGAGGAGTCGTCGTCGCGCAGGACCAGCAGCGCGATCGCGACGACGGCGACGACGGCGAGGGCAGCGGCGACGGCGAGGAGCAACGGGTTGGCACGGCGGCGCGCGGTCGCGCTCGGCGGCTCGACCGACGGCGTCGGCTCGCTGATGACGTGGGTCGCCACCGGCGGTGGCGGCGCGGGCACGGTGACCGGCGGCGCAACGGGCCGGGTGGGACCGGGGTCGGCCGGCGCGTCGGAGGAGCTCGGTCGCCCGGCCGTCGGCGTCGCCTCCGGGCCGGGCGTCGGCCGGGTGAGCACCAGGTCGACCGGTACGACGCCCAGCGCGTGCGCCAGCGCCGAGAGCGCCCACCGGGCGCCGCTGGTCTCGGTGGTGCCGCGGTCGCGCGCCAGCAGGTCGCCCTGCATCGCGATCGCGGTCGACGGGTCAACACCGAGGTCGAGCTGCTCGACCAACCGCTGCAGGGCGCCCGTCGCGATCGCACCCACGAGGAGGCTCACCTCGCCGGTGGTGGCGGAGCCCTCCGGCACGAAGTCGTCGAAGGCGGCGCGGAACGCGACCGGGTCGTCGAACACTTGTGGTCCGACCTCGGCCCGGAGCTCGACGAGCTCGTCGTGCAGCGCCACAGGGCACAGCATGTCAGAGCGGGAGGCCCCCGGTGGACGTGTAGGCGCGGAGCCGTTCGGCGAGGTACCCGCCGTCGTCGTCGGCCGACGCGGACTTCTTGCCCTGGTCGCCGCCGTTGGTCACGCCGTCCTCGGCGGCGTCGCACGGGCAGGTCATCGACGCCGGGTCGATGTCCACGCCGAAGACGATCCCGATCACGCCCGCGTCCCGCAGCGCGACGAGGTTGGCGAAGGTGTCGTCGGCGAGGATCCACTGCGCCCAGGTGTCGCGGTAGTGGTAGCTGTTGTCGTCCAGCGTCCGGTAGACGGTGTTGCCGACCGGCACGTTGTCGATCACCACCCGGGTGTCGGTCGCGGTCGAGATGCCCTCGACCCAGGTCAGCAGGACGTCGAAGAAGGTCGCGTCGGGCTGGTAGTCCGGGCCCTGCGACCCGCCCTCGGCGTACGTCAGGATCGTGTCGAGGAAGTCGAACCGCGCCCCGAACGTGGCATAGGAGTCGCCGAAGCTCATCGCCCAGGCGGCGACGTCCTCGGCGGCCGGTGGCTCCGGCAGCAGGTCGTGACCGACCTGCCAGGGCGAGACGGTCATGCCAATGCGTACGTCGGGCGCCAGCTCGTCGCGCAACGCCAGCCAGCCCTGCGCCCAGCCGGCGAACGTGTCGGGCAGGCCGTCGAGACCTTCGACACCGGACGAGGCCACGGATGCCGGGATCTCCGAGGCGTCGGCGGTCCCCTGGGACAGGATCTCGCCGGGAGCGTCGGGCTCGACGACGAGCTCGATCGGTCCGCCGGCGCTGCCGAGCCCGGTGAGGAGGTCGCGGACGTTGGTCCAGTACGCCGCCATCAGGTCGACGTCGTCGATCAGGTCGAGCAGCTCCTGCTCGCTCGCCTCACCACCGCCGACCTGGCGGAGGGTGTAGTACTTCACCCGCACCGGGATGCCCTGGTCGGTGAGCGCCTTCACCCGCTGGGCGGTGCGTTCGGGGCCGGTGGCCCGCTGGATGTCGGGATCGGTCGGGTCGCCGCCCCCGAAGATCTCCGTCCCCGTGCCCTCGCCGAACGCGGTGGGCACGGTGGTGTGGAGCGTCGTCGGCATCCGCACGATGAACTGGAACGTGCTCGGGGAGCCCGCTGGGAGCGCGGGCAGCTCGGCAGGCGCCGGCGGGAGCTGCGCGCCACCGCTGCCGGCATCCTCTCCGCCGGGAGAGTCGCCGGCCGCTGCGCTGTCCTGAGCGTCGGTGCTCTCGCCCCCGCTCTTCTCGTCGTCGCCGCCGAGCAGCACGAAGCCGGCGACGACGGCGATCGCGATGACGACGGCGACCGCGAGGACGATCGGGACCAGACCCCGCTTCCTCCCGGGCTGGGACCCGCTCCCGCCCGAGGGCGGAGCCGGCGCCGGGCTCGGCGCGAGGGCGGTCGAGGGCGGGGCCGGCGCTCCCGGCGGCGCGGGCGGCGGCGTCGTACCCGCTGTCGCGGTGGTCGCGGCGTGCGGCGGCACGTACGTCGGCGGCAGGTCCGCCGGCGCCACCGGAGCCGAGGCCGGCGTCGGCCGGGACGGCTCGCGCGCCGCGTCCGGCTGGGCGGGGCGGCCCAGGGCGGTCGGCCGCGTGGCCACGCCGCGGTCGGTGAGACCGCGGGCGTACGCGAGCACCGACAGCGCCCAACGGGCACCCTCGGTCTCCACCGTGCCCCGGTCGCGGGCGAGCCGCTCGGACTCGGCCGCGATCGCGGTCGGGGGGTCGGCATTCAGCTCGAGCTGGCCGACCAGCCGCTGGAAGGCGCCGGTCGCGATCGCGTCGACCAGCAGCCTCAGGTCGCCGGGGGTCGCCGCACCCTCGGGAACGAAGTCGTCGAACGCGCCACGGAACGTGTCCGCATCATCGAAGACGTGCGGACCAACCTGCGTGCAGAGCTCGCGAAGCTCGTCCTGGAGCGGCACGCTCGCGATGCTACTCGCGCGGAACCCGTCCGGTCAGTCCGTCAATCGAACAGTTCGCTGAGCCAGCTCTCCTTCTTGCGCTTCTTGTAATAGCCCTGCTGGGGCGGGTAGCGGTGCTGCTCGCGGCGGTCGTCGTACTGGTCGTACCGCGGCTGCTGCACCGGAGGCGCCTGCGGTGCCGGCGCGGCCGACTGCTCCATCGAGACCGACCGCTCGATGATCTTGTCGAGCTCGCCGCGGTCGAGCCACACCCCCCGGCACTCCGGGCAGTAGTCGATCTCGATCCCGCTCCGCTCGCTCATCACGAGCGTGGCTTCGTCGTTGGGGCAGCGCATCGGGTCTCCTCGCGTCGGGTGCTTCTCCGTGTCCAACGTAGCCACTGCCGGGGTGGTTCCCGTCGCCTCACACTGTGATGCCGAACAAGCTCTCGGCATTGCGGAACGCGATCTTCTCCTTGTCCTCACGGGGGAGGTCGACAGCCCGGAACCAGTCGGTGCCTTCCTTGATGCTCTCGATGAAGGGGTAGTCGGTGGCGAACATCACCCGGTCCACGCTGATGTACTTCAGCAGGAGGTGGAGCAGGTCGTCCTGGAAGAACGCGCTGGTGGTGAACCAGAAATTGTCCTGGAAGTACTGCTCGAAGGGCTTCTCGAGGGACTTCTCGGTCGGCTCGCCCATGTCGTTGGCGATCCGCTCGTAGTAGAACGGGAGGCCTTCGCCCATGTGGCCGACGATGATCTTCAGCCGGGGGAACCTGTCGAAGACCCCGTAGGCGATCATCCGGACGCACTGGATCAGCACCTCTTGGTGCCAGCCGAGCCCAGACCCGCTGAAGATGTAGTCCTGGTACTCCTTCGTGTACTGCGACCGTGTCGTCCTGAAGTACACGTCGTAGACATCGTCGGCCGGATACCCGGGATGCAGGTAGATCGGCACGTCGAGAGCCTCAGCACGCGCCAGCACGGGCTCGAGCTCGGGATGATCGAGGTACTTCCCCGTGATGTGTCCGTTCGTCAGTGCACCCAGGAAGCCGTCCTCGCGGACCGATCGTTCCAGCTCGTCCGCCGCGGCCTCCGGACCCTGCAGGGGCAGGGTGGCGAAGGCCTGGAAGCGGCCCGGGTACTGGGCCATCGGCCCCTCCACGAGCAGCCGGTTGAGGGCATGGGCCATGTCGATCCCCTCCTGCCCGGCGACGTTCTGCACCGACGGCGTGTGTGCAGAGAGGATCTGGACGTCGAGCCCCCCTGCGTCCATGTCGCGGATGCGGCGTTCGCCCAGGTCGGCAAGACCGATCTCCGTGAGGAACGTGATGTGATCCTGGTTGATGGAGTTCAACTCCAGCAGCTCGGAGGTTGTGAAGGTCTCCTCGGTGCCGATGAACTTCAGGTCTTGGTCGCGCAGCGTGAGGTCCTTCTCGGTGAGCGAGACCTCCGAGTGCTCTCGGCTGTCGTCGCGTGCCGCGAGGGCCGTCGCGGTCAGTCCTGCGCCGGCGCCGAAGGCAGCGGCGCCGGCGACGAAACCGCGGCGCCCGAGCAACCGGCGGCCCGAGTCTTCTCTGATCTTCTCCATGCAGATCACTCTTCTGGGTCCGCCCGCCCGGGTCGTCCGCCTACGGCAGACACCTGTCCGTACTCCGCGCGGAGTACGGAGCGCCCGTTAGAGGAGCCCGGCTTCGTAGGCGGCGATCACGAGATGGACGCGGTCGCGAGCGCCCACCTTCGCCAGGATGCGGGCCACGTGCGTCTTGGCGGTCAGCGGGCTGACGACGAGCTCGTCCGCGATCTCCTGGTTGCTCCGGCCGACGGCGACCAGCCGCAGCACCTCGCGCTCGCGTGCCGTCAGTCTCGCCAGCCGCTCGGGCGCCGGGGCCTCCGGGCGGCTCAGCGCCCGGGCGACGACCGCCCTGGTCGCCCCGGGCGACAGCAGCGTCTCGCCGGCCGCCACGATGCGGATGGCGTCCAGCAGCGTGTCCGGGCGGGTGTCCTTGGGCAGGAATCCGCACGCGCCGGCGCGAAGGCCGCGCAGGACGTTGGCGTCGGTCTCGAAGGTGGTCAGGATCAGCACCTTGCTGCCGCTCGCTGCATCGTCAGCAACGATCTGCGCGGTCGCGTCGATGCCGTCGGTGCCCGGCATCCTGATGTCCATCAGCACGACGTCGGGGCGCAGCGCCCGGGCCAGCGTCACCGCCTCCTCGCCGGTTCCGGCCTCGCCGACCACCTCCATGTCGTCCGCGGAGCCGACCAGCAGCGCGAACGCGCTGCGCACCAGGACCTGGTCATCGGCGAGCAGGACCCGGATCACGAGGGCACCCGCCAGCTGTCGGGCAGCGGCAGGCTGGCCGACACCTCGAACCCTCCGGACCTGCCGGGTCCGGCGGACAGCTCGCCGCCGACCGCCTGGGCTCGTCCTGTCATCCCGGCGATCCCGAAGCCTCCCTGCGTCGCCGTCGACTCAGGTCGCGCGGGTCCTTGGTCGAGGACGGCGATCCGCAGCCGGTGGTCGTCCTGGTCGAGCCGGACGGTCGCGCGCCCGGCCGTCGTGTGCCGGATGACGTTGGTGAGCGACTCCTGGATGATGCGGTAGGCCACGACCGACACCGTCGACGGCAGGTCCTCCGGGAGCCGGGTGGCCTCGACGTCGACGCGGACACCGGCCGCCTCGGCCATCTCCACCAGGCGGTGCAGCTCGCCGAGGTGCGGCGCCGGCTCGGTCGGCTCGCCCTCCCCGCCGTGCAGGACGTCCAGCACGGCGCGCAGCTCGTGGAGGGTGGCGCGGCTCGTGTCGGACAGGTCGTGCAGCGTGCTGGACAGCTCTTGCAGCGACGCGTCCTTCTTCGGCAGCTGGTCGATCAGGTGGGCAGCGACGGACGCCTGGACGTTGGCGACGGCGAGGCCGTGGGCCAGGACATCGTGCAGCTCGGCAGCGATGAGGACCCGCTCGTCGGCGACCCGTCGCTCGATCTCGTCGGCACGCTCCTGCTCCAGCCGTGCGGCGACGGCGGCCTTCCAGCTCTCACGGAAGCGGACCGCCAGCCCGGCGAAAAAGGCCATGAAGAGCCAGCCGACGCCGAGGAGGGCATCGCTCAGGGCCCCCGACGTCTCGTCGGCAAGGACCGGCACGGTCACCGCGGCCACCGCCACCAGGGCGGCGACGGGCCGCCGCTGCGGCTCGCTGTAGCGTGCCGCCGCGAACGCCGCGACGAGTGAGGCCGGCATCGTGGCCTCGTGCGGATAGTCGAGGAGGTGGTACGGCGTCGACACGGCGAGCACGACGAGGACGACGAGGATCGGCCGCTGCCGACGAGCCAGCAACGGCACCGACATCGCGCCCAGCAGCACGACCGCCCCCGCGTCCACCCTGCGCTCGCCGTCGAAGTCGACCGCCTGGAGCACGATGGCCGCGACCACGCCGAGCACGAACGCCGCCGCCGCCAGCAGCCGGTCGGCCACTGGCGGGCGGAGCGTCGTCATCGTTCACACGGGTTCATCGACCCGGTCCTCCCGGTCCTCCCGCGTGCGCCAAAGGCTGCTGGGCCACCAGATCCGCGGACCCAGCGACATCGTCAGTGCGGGAACCACGATGGAACGCACCAGCAACGTGTCGATGAGGACACCGACGGCGACCAGTATCCCAATCTCGATGAGCATGACGAGCGGCAACGAGGCAAGCACCGCGAACGTCGCTGCCAGTACGACGCCGGCCGACGTGATCACCCCACCGGTCACCGCGAGGCCGCGCTTGGTGCCCTCCACGGTCCCGTGCCCCACCACTTCCTCACGGACCCGGCTCATCAAGAAGATGTTGTAGTCGACGCCGAGCGCGACCAGGAAGAGGAACCCGATCAGGGGCACCGACGACTCCCAGCCGCCGAACCCGAGCACCCGGTCGAACAACAGGTTGCACAGTCCCAGGGCTCCGAAGAACGACACCACGACGGTGGCCACCAGCACCAGCGGCGCCACGACCGCGCGCAGCAGCAGCCCCAGGATCACGAGCACGACCAGCAGGATCAGCGGCATCACCCGGTTGCGGTCACTGGTGTTCGTCTCGTCCGTGTCCAGCAGCTCGGCACTCGGTCCGCCGACCAGCGCAGCGTCACCGGCCACCTCCTCGAGGTTGCCTCGCAGCCGCTTGATCGTGGCCGTCTCGCCCGCGCTCTCCGGCGAGTCGACCGGGATCGCCGAGATCTCCACCCAGTCCTCGCCGGCCCGATCGATCTCGGCGCTGACAACCCCGGACGTGTTCCGGACGGCGGCGAGGACTTCATCGCTCGTGTCCGGTCGGCTCATCACCGTGACCGGCTGGCCGCCCTGACCGGGGAAGTGATCGTCGATCAGCTTCGCACCGGTCACGGAGTCCGGTGAGGACCGGGCGAACTGATCCAGCTGCGGCAGGGAGCCGCTCGCACCTATCAGGCCCAGCGAGAGGGCGCCGAGGACCACCAGCGGCACGGCCCAGCTGACGACCCGACGACGATCGACCAGCTCGCCCAGCCGCGCCCATCGAGAGCCCGCTGCCTGCGGCTCAGCACCGAGTCGCGGCACGAACGGCCAGAAGACCCTGCGCCCGAGCACCACCAGCAGGGCCGGGAAGAAGGTGAGCATGACCAGCAGCGAGACCGCGATTCCCGCCGCACCCACGGGGCCGAGACCGCTGGTGCTGTTGAGGTCTGCCACCAGCAGGCACAGCAGGCCGGCTGCGACGGTCCCCGCGGAAGCGGCGATGGCCGGGGCGGCCGCCCGCAGCGCCGCCTGCATCGCGTCGACCGGCCGCTCGTGGTGGTGCAGCTCCTCGCGGTAGCGCGACACCAGCAGCAAGGCGTAGTCGGTCCCGGCGCCGAAGACCAGCACGACAAGCAGCGCCGAGCTCATGCTCGTGATCGTGAAGTCGAAGACCTGGGTGAGTGCATACACCGCACCCATCGACATGACCGCCGCGACCCCGACCGAGACGAGCGGGACCAGCCATAGCAACGGACTGCGGTAGGTCAGGATCAGCAGGAGCGCCACCACGAGGGTGGTCGCCAGCATCAGCTTCGCGTCGACGGTGTCGAACACCTCGTCCATGTCGGCGCCGATCGCAGACGGACCGGTCACGTAGACGTTCAGACCGTCCGGCCGGTCGGAGAGAAGCTCACGGGCATCGGCCACCGAGGTGGCCTCGGCCTCGTCGGTGACCCACGTGCGGTCCAGTGGTAGCCCGAAGACCAGCGCCGTGCCGTGGGAGGACTCGACGATCTCCGGACGTACGGCAGGGTCGTTGCCGAAACGCTCCGCCAGCTCGGCGTAGCCGCGCGCGGCCGCCTCCCGATCCGCCGGCCCGATGCCCTCGGCTCGTTCGTACACGACCACGAGCAGGCCGTCCCCACCACCGGGCAGGCCGGCTTCGGCTTGGAGCACCTTGGTCGACTGAGCACTGACCGGCAGGTAGTCGGCCTGGTTGTCGCGCGTCACCGAGTCGAGCTTGCCGGCCAGCGAGAAGCCGCCCACCACCAGCCCGATCCACACAGCCAGCATGAGCCACGGCAGCACGGACCTGGTCCGTGATCCTCGTGGCCCGGTGTCGAATCCTGGAGGGCTTGGCACCCGTAGCTCAGTCGTCATGATGACCAGGCTTCCAACCCAGCGGGGTTGAGGCGTCCGGCCGCGGCAGACACTTCGCCGTACTCCGTGCGGAGTACGGGCCTCCCGCAGGCGCTGCTGAGGCTGAGGGTTCCGCCCAGGTCCCAGGCGGGGGAGCAGGGTCGAGCTACCCCCGTGCTTGTCGCCGGCGGGCGCGTCCGCGAAGCAGCGCGCGGCCGAGCAGTGCCACGCCTGCCAGCAGCACCAGCCCGCCGGCGAGGAGACCTCCACCCACGGACGTGCTCCGCTCCGCGGCGTCGGACGCCTCGCCCGCTGCGGTCGTGGCGCCGTCGAGGTCTCCCTCGGCCAAGAGGTCGTCGGCCGCGGCGGCCTTGTCGTCGAGATCGAGCACGAGGGCACCGAGGGCCGCCACAGGGTTGCGCGACTCGGCTGCGGCCGCGTCGGCTGCCCCTACGGCCTCGACCGCCTCAGCCGCCCTCGGCAGGGTGTTGGAGAGCTCGTCGTACGCCGCCGCGCTCCCGGCGTCCTGGTAGAGCGCAACCAGCGACTCCGGAAGCTCCATGTCGTGGCGCTGGGCAGCCTCCTGGACCTCGAGGACGGCCGGTCCGAGGTCGGCAACCTGGGTGAGGGCCTGCTGGGCCTGCTCGAACTCCCAGTCGGTCATCGTCGCACGCACCCCGAGGGGCGGGGCCCACGGGCCGTCGGCGTCGTCGACGTCCTGGTAGTCCGCGAGGGCGCGACGGCGGTTCTGGAGGACTTTGCGTTCCCCTGGAGTGAGCGCCCACGTGCTGAAGACCCGGGGCGCCCCCTCGTCGCGGCCCAGCACCTGCACCAGGTCGAGGAACCGCTGCCATCCGGTGCGGCTGGCAGCGAGACGAGTCTCGCCGGGGACGGCGTAGGCGCTCTGCCCGGCGATGGCCGCGGCGAGCACCGTGCTGCGGGTGTCGTCGTCCAGGCCGTCGAGCAACGCCTCCATCGCCCGGTACGACGCGGGGTAGCCGTAGCCGTCGGTCGGCTGCGCGCGTCCACCCGCATCGCCCCAGGTGTTGAGCGGCACGGCCTGCTTGCTCGTGGCTGTGACCGGCCTCGGCCGGGCCGGCTCATCGCCCTGGATCTCGACAGCCCGAGCGGCGAGGTACTGGGCGATCCCTTCGTAGAGCCACCGCTCCTCGAACGAGGTCGACGAGACCCAGGCGTGCAGGAGCTCGTGGTAGAGCAGTTCCTGGTCGAGGCTCTCGCCGATCACGATGGAGCCGTCGGAGCTGTCGAACCAGCCGTCGTAGCCGCGGACGTTGACGGACAGGTCCTCGCGGACCGTCGTGAGCCCGCCCGGCCACGGGGTGCCGACCAGATCCGCCAGCACCGGGACCCCCGACGTCATCCGCGAGGCGACGAAGCGCAACCAGCGCTTGTCGTCGCTGAAGGCCTGAACCTCGACGTCCTGGTCGCCGAGTTCCACCGTCCTGGTGCGCGCGATGTCGAGGTCGCGAGCCGAGACCACCTCCCAGAAACCGTCCCCGGCCTCGGCCGTCGCGGTGTAGGTGACGGTCCCGCCGCCCGTGCCCTTGCCGTCGTCGAAGGCGTCGGTGGTCGCGTCGAAGCTCATCGATGCCGGCAGCACCACCTGGACGGTGTTCTGGCCGGGGTCGCCGCGTCCGTACACAGCGAACGTCGCATAGCCCGGCCCGACCCGCGTCTGGTTCTTCGAGCGTGGCTCCTCGCCGTCGAGTACGAACGAGACGGTGAGGGTGCGGCTCTGGCCGTAGAGCAGGTTGGAGGGGAAGTCGATGGTCGCGAGCGCCGTGCTCGGGTCCTTCGTGGGCTCCCGGGTCACCGAGAGCGGGGAGCCGTCGGAGACGGCCGTCAGCTGGGCCGCCTCCGTTGGGACCGGGATGGTGATGAAGGGCAGGTAGAAGTACTGGATGTAGTTGCCGGTGCGGTAGCTCGGCCGGTCGTTGCGCACCGTCATCGTCATCGTGGCCCGGACGACCTCCTCCTTGGGCTGGAGGACGTAGCGGCTGGTGGAGTCGACATCGATGCCGTCGTCGGCGTGGGCCGTGGGGGCGGCCAGCGCCACGGTGGCGGCGGCGACCGCGAGGGCGCGACGTCCGCGAGCGGCGTACGTCGTCAGTCCCTGCCGCGGGCAGGCGGACGCCGCCGAGCTGAAGACCCGCATTGAGGTTCCCCCGTTCCTGTGCCCGACCCGGATGGCGACTGGCAGCGAGGTGCCATTGTGCAGGGTCGTCCTCGCGCACGCCCTGGGTCGTCGGTGACCGCTCGGACAGTCGCTCAGGTCGGGATCAGCGTGGCGCTCATGGCGGCGATGTGCGCCGGCGTCGAGCCACAGCAGCCACCGACCAGGTCGATGCCGATGTCCGCCAGCCGGGTGGCGTGTGCAGCCAGGTCGTCGGCGGTGGCGTCGTACTCGAAGTGGTCGCCCACCACCTGCGGGAGGCCGGCATTCGACTGGGCGACCAGGAGCAGGTCGCCGGTGCGGCTCTGCGCCATCTCCGCGGCGATGACCTCCATCTCCTCGGGACCGCGGCCGCAGTTGGCGCCAGCAGCGTCGGCGCCTGCCGCGGCCAGGTGGGCCACTGCGTCGCCCGGGCGGACGCCCATCATGGTGCGCAGGTTGGTGTCGAAGCTCATCGTCACCGCGACCGGAAGGTCGGGCGCGACCTCGCGCGCCGCAGCGAGGGCAGCGTCGGCCTCGCCGAGATCGCTCAGCGTCTCGACCAGCACCAGGTCGATCCCACCCTCGACCAGCGCAGCGAGCTGCTCGGCGAACAGCGCCTGCGCCTCCTCGGGGGTCAAGGTGCCCAAGGGCGCCAGCAGCTCGCCGGTCGGGCCGAGGTCGCCGGCGACCAGCAGGCCGTGCTCGTCGGCCACCGATCGCGCGAGCTGCGCCGCCGTCCGGTTCACCTCGGCCACGCGGTCGCCGAGCCCGTGCATGTCCAGCCGCGGCCGGGTGCCGCCGAAGGTGTTGGTCGTCAGCAGCCGCGCTCCCGCTTCGGCGTACGCCGCGTGTGCCGCGCGGATCGCGTCGGGGTTCTCGAGGTTCCAGAGCTCACCGGGTGCACCGTCCTCGAGGCCGCTGTCCTGGAGCAGCGTGCCCATGCCGCCGTCGAGCAGGACGGGGCGGTCCGCGCCCAGCAGCGCCGCGAGCCGGTTCACCGGCCCAGCCCGTCGAGGTAGCCGGCGATCCGGTCGGTCGGCCACTCCGCGTCGAGCTCGGCGGCGACCCGGTCGAGCACCTCGGCCGGAGTGCCGTCGGCCTCGGTCCAGGGGGACCGGTCCCATCCCGCGAGGTAGTCGTCGGCCCCGGTGTCGCCGAGCCGCATTGCCGCCTCGTCGATCGCCTCCTGGAACCGCGCTGCGAGCTCGGCCTTCACGGTCTCGTCACCCGACCGGGCTGCGACCATCGACGGCAGCTCACGCCACCGGGTCACCTGGTACTCCGTCATGCGTCCGAGCCTAGGTCCGCCGCCGCGGCTCGACGCGCGGGTCCGGCGAGTGAACACCACCGCCAGTCGGCTTGCTGTCGACCATTGCCCCACCTGCACGCGCTGCTTAGTCTGAGGGCTTCACCCGGACTCCAGGCGGGAGCACGCCATGTCAGTGGATCGCAGGACTCTGGTCAGGTCGGCAGCAGCACTTTCTGCGGCCGGCCCCTTCGGCGGGTTGGTGGCGCAGCAGGCCGCGCAGGCGGCTCATGTCGCGCCCCGCGCAGTGGACCTGGTGCCGGTCGAGGACAAGCGCGACGGGAAGGTGCGGCTGCACCTGCCACCGGGGTTCAAGTACCGCTCGTTCCACGACACCGAGGCGCCGGTGGTGCTGCACGACGGCACCGAGCTGCCCGGACGGCACGACGGGATGGGGGCGTTCCGGGGACCGGACGACACCTTCATCCTGGTGCGCAACCACGAGGTCAACAACCCGCGGCCCGCGTTCGGGCCGGGGAAGCCCTACGACCCGATGGCCGGCGGCGGCACCACCACGATCCAGGTCACCAGGCGCGGCGAGGTGCTGCGCAGCTTCACCAGCCTCAACGGCACGATGATGAACTGCTCCGGCGGCCGGATGCCCTGGGGCGCCTGGGTGACCTGCGAGGAGACGGTCAACGGGCCCGACGTGGGGCCCGACTTCACCGGCGCGTCCAACGTGCCGCTCACGAAGCCGCACGGCTACGTCTTCGAGGTGCCGGCGAAGCACCGGCAGAGCGCCGGTCAGTCGACCCGCAAGCCGATCCGCAACGCCGGCCGGTTCGCGCACGAGGCGGTCTCGTTCGACCCGAAGGACGGCTACCTCTACCTCACCGAGGACAACTTCGCCTTCGCCTCGGGCTTCTACCGCTACCGGCCGCCGGCCCACCCGATGAAGGCCGGGCGGCTCAAGGACGGCGGCAGGTTGCAGATGCTCAAGGTGAAGGGCACGCGCAACGCGCACCTCGAGGGACATCAGGTCGAGGGCGCGACGTACGACGTGCAGTGGGTCGACATCGACGAGCCCGACGTCCTCTACCCCTACGAGCCCGGCGAGGTCGCCCCGACGCCGAACGACACCGCACTCACCCACGTGAGCAGCCAGGGCTGGGCCAAGGGCGCGGCGTACTTCTCCCGCTTGGAGGGTCAGGTCTACGACAGGGGTGTCGTCTACTTCACCTCGACCCAGGGCGGCGGGCTGGCCGAGGATGGGTCCCACGACCCGGCCGGGTTCGGCAACGGGTCCGGTCAGGTGTGGGCCTACCACACCCGCTCGAAGCGGCTGCGCGCCCTGTTCCAGTCCTCTGGGCCGCTCCAGCTCGACCTGCCCGACAACATCACCACCTCGCCGCGTGGGACCCTCGTGGTCTGCGAGGACAACACCAACGACAACTTCATCCGCGGGCTCTCGCCGAACGGCCGGATCTGGGACATCGCGCTCAACCGGCTGCGCAGCAGCACCGACGTCGACCGCAGCAACGACGAGTTCGCCGGCTCCACGTTCAGCCCGGACGGCCGCACGCTGTTCGTGAACATCCAGGCCAGCGCGGGCATGACGTTCGCGATCTGGGGGCCGTGGCGCTCGATCGGGGTCTGAGGGCAGCCGTACGTCGTCGTGAAGGGGCCGGGGCGATGAGTGCTGACGAGACCACCAGCGACTGGTTGCTCGAGGGCACGACGGATCCGGACGAGGTCGCGGGCCGGTACGACGCGTGGGCCGAGAGCTACGACGACGACCTCGTCTCCTGGTCCTACCAGGCTCCCGGGGTTGCCGCAGAGGCCGTGATCGCCCACCAACCGGAAGCGCGCACGGTGCTCGACGTGGGCTGCGGCACCGGACTGGTCGGCAAGGCGCTCCGCGCACGGGGCTGCGCGGCGCGGATCGTCGGGCTCGACATCTCGCAGGCGTCCCTGCGCGTCGCTCACCAGACCGGCGCCTACGACGCGCTCGACCGGGCCGACCTGCAGCAGCCGCTCGGCGTCGAGGACGACAGCATGGATGCGCTGGTGTGTGCCGGGGTGATGACCTACCTGCCCGACGTCGAGGCGGTGTGGCGGGAGTTCGCCAGAGTTGTCCGGCCTGGCGGCATCATCGTCGTGACCCAGCGCGAGGACCTGTGGGAGCCACGCAGGTGCCAGGAGGTCGTCGACCGACTGGCGACCGACGACGTGTGGACGGCGCTCGACGTCAGCGGCCCGGCGCCCTATCTCCCCCACGCAGACGGGGGCCTGGCCAGCCTCGGTTGCTACTACCTCCTCGCCCGGGTTCGTTGATCCGGACGACTTTGCGCCCACTCGGAGACCTGGGCCCGCGCGGCGAGGTGCATCCGCTGCTGACTAGGCGGGTGTCAGCTGCCGGTCCGTCTGACGACGGTCGGTGAGGGCCGGGTGGGTGCTGACCAGGAGGAGAGCTGCGGCCAGGCCGAGGAGGATGAACGCGGCCAGGTAGAGGTTCGCGACGTGGTTCAGTTGCCCGGGATCGAGATGGACCCCACCGACGCGCTGGTCGTGCGGGTAGGAGTTGGCGACGAGCCAGACGGAGGGGGCCAGCACTGCGAGGCCGGCGACCGCGCCGACGCCGGAACCCCAGGCCGGCTTCAGCACGAGGGGCAACGACGCCAGCAGGAGGATCGCTGCGGGGGAGAGGACCATCGCGGCGACGAGGATGCCGAGGCTCCAGAGGCCGGCGTCGCCGCCGGCGTCGAAGATCGCGGTCGCCTCGGCGTCGTTGGCACGGACGAAGAAGGCGAAGCCGGCGACCAGTGCCACGAGGGCGAGCAGGCGGAGCCACAGGGCGTGGGGGACGCGCGGGGGAGGACGATCGGTCATGCATCGATCCTCGACCGAGGCAGCACGGATCGCCTGAGTATCCAGGCTCAACTCCCGGCAGGCGGCCTACTCCGCCGAGCGCACCCGGATCCCGGAGATCGGCACGGTGACCGCGCCGGAGGGGTCGGTGAAGAAGTCGTTGCCCTTGTCGTCGACGACGATGAAGGCGGGGAAGTCCTCGACCTCGATCTTCCAGACCGCCTCCATGCCGAGCTCGGGATACTCCAGCACCTCGACCGACTTGATGCAGTCCTGCGCGAGACGTGCGGCCGGGCCGCCGATCGAGCCGAGGTAGAACCCGCCGTACTCGTTGCACGCCTCGGTGACCTGCTTGCTCCGATTGCCCTTGGCGAGCATCACCATCGAGCCGCCGGCGGCCTGGAACGACTTCACGTAGGAGTCCATCCGGCCGGCGGTGGTCGGGCCGAAGGAGCCGGAGGCGAAGCCGTCGGGGGTCTTGGCCGGGCCGGCGTAGTAGACGGGGTGGTCCTTCAGGTACTGCGGCATCTCCTCGCCGGCGTCGAGCCGCTCCTGGATCTTCGCGTGCGCGATGTCGCGGGCGACGACGAGCGGGCCGGTCAGCGAGAGCCGGGTCTTCACCGGGTGCTGCGACAGGGTCGCCAGGATGTCGGACATCGGTTGGGTGAGGTCGATCTTCACCACCTCCCCGCCCTGGATCAGGTGCTGCTCCTCGGTGTCGGGGAGGTACTGCGCCGGGTCGGTCTCGAGCTGCTCGAGGAAGACGCCCTCGGCGGTGATCTTGCCGAGGGCCTGCCGGTCCGCGGAGCACGACACCGCGATCGCGACCGGGCAGGACGCCCCGTGGCGGGGCAGGCGGACGACGCGGACGTCGTGGCAGAAGTACTTGCCGCCGAACTGCGCGCCGATCCCGAACGACTGCGTCAGCTCGAACACCTGTCGCTCGAGGTCGAGATCTCTGAAACCGTGGGCGCTCATCGAGCCCTCGGTCGGCAGGTTGTCGAGGTAGTGCGCGGAGGCGTACTTCGCCGTCTTCAGCGCGAACTCCGCGCTGGTGCCGCCGATCACCACGGCGAGGTGGTACGGCGGGCAGGCGGCGGTGCCGAGCGAGCGGATCTTCTCGTCCAGGAAGCTCAACATCCGCTTCGGGTTGAGGATCGCCTTCGTCTCCTGGAACAGGAACGACTTGTTGGCCGAGCCGCCGCCCTTGGCCATGAACAGGAACTTGTACTCCGGCGTCCCGTCCTTCGCCGGCGTCGAGTAGAGCTCGATCTGCGCGGGCAGGTTGGTGCCGGTGTTCTTCTCCTCGTACGTCGTCAGCGGGGCCAGCTGGCTGTAGCGCAGGTTCAGCTTCGTGTAGGCGTCGAACACGCCCCGGCTGATCGCCTCCGCGTCGTCGGACCCGGTGAGCACGCCCTCGGACTTCTTGCCCATCACGATCGCGGTGCCGGTGTCCTGACACATCGGCAGCACGCCGCCGGCGGAGATGTTGACGTTCTTCAGCAGGTCGAGCGCGACGAAGCGATCGTTCCCCGACGCCTCGGGGTCGTCGATGATCTTGCGCAGCTGGGCGAGGTGGGCCGGGCGCAGGTAGTGGCTGATGTCATGCATCGCCTCGGCCGTCAGCCGCTGGATCGCGGCCGGGTCCACCCGCAGGAACGTCTGGCCGTCGGCCTCGAACGTCGAGACCCCCTCGGTCGTGACCAACCGGTAGGGGGTGTCGTCCTTGCCGGTCGGGAGGAGGTCGGAATACCGGAATTCTGCGTCAGCCACGACGAAGCAGCGTAGCGTCCCTCCTCTGATGAGCCGTAAGCCCGATCCCCTCGGTCCCTACGCCACTCCCGAGGAGCTGGCGAGGGGACAGCGTCGCGCCACCCTGATGCTGGTGATCGGCGCCGCCGCGCTGGTGCTGGCCGTCGTCGCCCGCCGCTACGTCCACGACGAGGCCCTGGTCCGCACCTACCTGTTCGCGGGCGGGCTGCACCTGCTGGCCGCCGTCGGGCTGATCGTCCGCATCTCCCGCACCGGCGACTTCGAGCGGGTGGACTGACCGCAGCGGAGGCGCGGCATAACCGGTCGGCCCGGTTGGTTGACCCATCATGCAGGTGTACGACGCCGTGGTGATCGGAGCGGGCCAGGCCGGCCTCTCCGCGTCGTACCACCTCAAGCGGCTGGGCGTCGACCACGTCGTCCTCGACGCCAACGAGCGCGCCGGGGGAGCGTGGCAGCACCGCTGGGACTCCCTCTCGATGGACGACGTCCACGGCGTCGCGGACCTGCCCGACTCGCCCGCGCCGAGCCGTGGCGAGGACCGCGCCAACAACGTGATCCCGGGCTGGTTCGGCGACTACGAGCGGACCCACGACCTGCCGGTCGTTCGCCCGGTGCGCGTCGACCGCGTCGAGAGGGACGGCGAGCTGTTGGTGGTCCGCGCAGGCGACCGCTCCTGGACGACCCGCACCCTCGTCAACGCGACCGGCACCTGGAGCCAGCCGTTCGTGCCGCACTACCCCGGCATCGAGACCTTCCGCGGCGAGCAGCTGCACACGGCCGACTATCCGGGCGCCGCGCACTTCGACGGCAAGCGGGTGCTGGTCGTCGGCGGCGGCGCCTCGGCCGTCCAGTTCATCGGCGAGCTGGCGCCCCGCACCGACGTGCTGTGGGTGACCCGCCGCGAGCCGGTCTGGCGCGACGACTGGGACGAGTCGGTCGGACGGGAGGCGATCACGCTCGTCCAGCAGCGCGTCGCCCAGGGCCTGCCGCCCGCCAGCGTCGTCAGCGTCACCGGCCTCGGCCTCCGCCCGCAGGAGCAGGAGGCCGCCCGGCTCGGGGCGTACGACGCGCGCCGGCCCATGTTCGAGCGGATCGAGCCCCACGGGGTGCGCTGGTCCGACGGCGCGTTCGAGCCGGTCGACGTCATCCTCTGGGCAACCGGCTTCCGCCCCGCCGTCGCCCACCTCGCGCCGCTGCACCTGCGCAGCCCGCGCGGCGGCATCGCGCTGCTCACCCTCGGCAAGGACGTGCAGACCGCAGTGACCTCGGCGGTCGACCCGCGGGTGCAGCTGGTCGGCTACGGGCCCTCGGCGAGCACCATCGGTGGCAACCGGGCAGGCCGGGCCGCCGCGACCGCCGTGCGCAGCTTCCTGAGCGAGGACGCCCGCGCCCTGGCTTGACGCCGGGAGCGGCTCATTGCTCCTCGGCCGCCCGCTGGATGCGCTCGGCGATCCTCTTGATCCTCCGCAGGCGGTCATCCCAGGCCGCCCCGACCTCGGCCAGCTCGGCCGCGGCGCGGGCGAGCTGGACCTCGTCGACCCGGTAGCGGCGCTCCCGGCCGACCTGGTCGCCGTGGACCAGGCCGGCGCGGTCGAGCACGCCGAGGTGCTTGGCGACGGCCTGCCGGGTCACCGGCAGCTGCGCCCCGAGGCTGGTCGCCGTGCCGCCGCCCTCGGCGAGCAGCAGGTCGAGCATCCGGCGACGGGTCGGGTCGCCGATGGCCGACCACAGCTCGTCGGCGACCGCCGTGGTCACCGGGCCACCCCGACGGCGTACGTCGTGAGCACGCCCAGGAAGTGGTCCCAGCCGTTGCTGTGGTCGGCGTGCACCTCGCGGGCCTTCGCCTCGGTCCAGCCGCGCTCGCGGAAACCGGACTCCCGGAACGAGAGCAGGGTGCCGGTGCCGGACGGCTCCAGCTCGAACACCACCAGGTTGGCCGTCGTCGGCCCGGGCTCGACCCCCTCCTCGTGGGTCCACCAGAAGGAGAACAACCGCGACGGCACGGCGTCCGCCACCTGGAAGCGGACCCGTTTGCCGCCGGTCTCCAGGTCGCCGAAGCCGAGCCAGCCGGGCTCGCCGGCCGCGAACTCCGCGTCGTCGGCCCACCACTCCCGCACGTGCGCCGGGTCGCTGATCACGGCGAACACCACGTCGGGCGAGGCTTCGATGTGGAGCGACCGCTCGATGGTGGCATGCTCCCCGACATCCTCGGCATCCCCGGCTCTGCTGGCGGCCATGGCGGTCAGTCTCCCATCCGGTGCGCACATCGGTCAGTGCCAGTCGCTGATCGTCACATCGCGCGGCGAGGGCGCGCCGGTGCCGGTCTCGACCAGCTGCTTGAGGCTCAGCAGGTAGCTGGCCCACTTGGTGCTGCAGTGGTGGAGGAACTCCACCTCCTCGGTCCAGCCGACGTGCCCGAAGTTGACGATGGTGTAGCCGCCGTCGGCCTCGGTCAGCTCGAACTGCGCCCGGGTGCCGCGCCACTCCGCCGGCTCCTCACCGGTGAACCGCCACACCACCCGCTTGCCCGGCTCGAGCTCCTCGACCTCGAACCGGATCGAGCCGACGAGCTCGCCGGAGTCCCGGCGGAAGGTCACCTCGACCTCGCTGCCGACGGTGTCCGGGCCGCTGGTCTCCTCGGTCCACCACGCCGCGACGCCCTCCGGCGTCGCGATCGCCCGGTAGACCTCGTCGATCGGCGCGACCGCGCCGACCCGGTGCCAGATGTCGATCATGTCCTCGTTCCTCTCGTGCAACCTTTGGTTGCATAAAGGTAGAACATCGAGACCGATTACGCAACCGATGGTTGCGCATTCATCTCCGGTCGAGCCGGTCGGTGTCGCCGGCCGGCTCTACGCTCACCTTCGTGGAGTTCGAGTTCTCGGCGACCGTGATCGAGTGGCGCGGGCCGGCGCCGTACTACTACGCGGTCATCCCGGTCGAGGAGAGCCAGGACGTCAAGGAGTCGGCCAAGGGCCTGGAGTACTGGGGCCAGGTGCCGGTCGCGGCCCGCGTCGGGCACACCGACTTCACGACCGCACTGTTCCCCAAGGACGGGCGTTACCTGCTCCCGCTCAAGGACGCCGTACGACGGGCCGAGGGCATCGAGCTCGGCATGACCCTCGAGGTCGGGATGGACCTCAGGCGGACGGCTCCTCGAACAGGGTGAGGTGCACGTCGGCCGGAGCGTCGAAGCGGGCGTTGATCGACTCCCAGGGCGTCCGGGTCGGCGGCGCGACGCGGATCGCTCCGCCCTCCTCCGCCGCGACCGTCGCGGCCTCGCAGTCGTCGACCTCGAGCGCGACCCGGAAGTGCGGTGCGACCCGTTGGCCCACCTCGACCTCGTCGATGAAGTCGATCTGGGCGTCGTTGCAGAGCTCGAGCGTCGCGCGGCCGGCATCGAGGATGGTCACCTCGGCGCCACCGGGTCCCGAGTACGCCTCGGCGGTCGGCATGCCGAGCGCGTCACGGAAGAAGGCGAGCGCCTGTTCGTAGTCGGTGGCGTGGACGACGAGGCGGAGCTGGCGAACTGTCGGAGCGGTCATGTCCGGCAGCCTACGATCGCCGTGTGACCGAGGACACCTGGCAGATCGACCGGCTCGACCTCGACGGCTATCTCGGACGGCTCGGGGTGGCTCGGCAGTCGCCGACCCGCGAGGTCCTCGACGAGCTGCACGAGGCGCACGTCCGGGCTTTCACCTTCGACAACATCGACGTGCTGCTCGACCAGCACCCCGGCGTCGGCCTCGAGGCGCTCAACGAGAAGTTCGTCGAGCGGGGGAGGGGCGGCTACTGCTTCGAGCACGCCACGATCTTCGCCGCCGCGCTCGAGCGCCTCGGCTACGACGTACGACGCCACCTCGGCCGGGTCGGCGACCCGGCGACCGGCCAGGTGCAGGGACGCACCCACATGACCGTGGAGGTGGTGCTCGACGGCGAGCGGCTGCTCTGCGACCCCGGGTTCGGGATGAGCCTGGTGCGGCCGGTGCCGATCGGCGACGGCGTCGAGAGCGACCAGCGCGGCTGGCCCTACCGGGTGGTCCGCACACCCGACGGCGGCTGGGGCGTCCTCCGGCTGCGCGAGCAGGGGTGGGAGCACGCCCACACCGTCGACGAGCTGCCCGTGCTCCCGGTCGACGTCGTGATGGGCCACCACTTCACGAGCACGTTCCCGACCTCGCACTTCCGGCACGGCCTGATGGTCACCAAGCACACGCCGGGCCAGCACGTCTCGGTCACCGCCACCACGGTGACCACGCGCCGTCCGGGCAAGCCGACCGAGCACCGCGAGCTCGAGGCCGGCGAGCTCGCGACGTGGCTGCAGACGCTCGACGCCGGCCTCACCGAGGACGAGGCCGAGCGGCTGCTCGCCCGCTTCTCCTAAACCGTCGCCTCCGCCTCGGCGATCCGGCCCGCGTTGTCGCGGTCGACGGTGAGGTTCTCCCCCGTCGAGGGGTCGAAGAGGTGGATCTTGCGGGCGTCCACCCAGATCTCGGCCTCGTCGCCCTCCCTGATCCGGCTGGCGCCGTCGAGGTTGATGACCAGCTGGGTGCGCATCGCCTCGCCGTCGAGGTCCTTCTCGAGCTGCTGCAGCTGCGCGGCGACCTCGGGCGGAGCCTCGAACGGGATGTAGGCGTAGGTCTCGTTGCCCAGCCACTCGACCACGTCGACCTTCGCCCGGAACGTCGACTGCGAGCCGCCCTCGTTGGCGATCGAGGCGTCCTCGAAGTGCTCGGGCCGGATGCCGGCGATGAGCAGCCCCTTGCCGGCCGCGCGCTCGGCCTTGTCGGCCGGCAGCTCGACGGTGCCGAACGGCAGCTTGACCTGGTTGCCGCTCACCTCGGCCGGCAGGAAGTTCATCGGCGGGGAGCCGATGAAGCCGGCCACGAAGAGGTTGCCGGGGTTCTCGTAGAGCTCCCGTGGCGTCGCCAGCTGCTGGAGGATGCCGCGCTTGAGCACGGCGACCCGGTCGCCGAGCGTCATCGCCTCGGTCTGGTCGTGGGTGACGTAGACGGTGGTGATGCCGAGCCGCTTCTGGAGGCGGGCGATCTCGGTGCGCATCTGGCCGCGCAGCTTGGCGTCGAGGTTCGACAGCGGCTCGTCGAAGAGGAACGCGTCGGCCTGGCGGACGATCGCGCGGCCCATGGCCACCCGCTGCCGCTGACCACCGGAGAGGTTGCCGGGCTTGCGCTCGAGGTGCTCGTCGAGCTCGAGCGTCGAGGAGGCGTCGCGGACCAGCCGGTCGACCTCGGAGTTGTCCATCTTGGCCAGCCGCAGCGGGAACGCGATGTTTTCGTAGACGGTCAGGTGCGGGTAGAGCGCGTAGTTCTGGAACACCATCGCCAGGTTGCGCTCGCGCGGCGCCAGGTCGTTGACCCGCTTCTCGCCGATGAGCAGGTCGCCGGAGGTGATGTCCTCCAGGCCCACGATCATCCGCAGCAGGGTCGACTTCCCGCATCCCGACGGGCCGACGAGGATCACGAACTCGCCGTCGGCGATGTCGATCGACACGTCGTTGACCGCCGGGAAGCCGTCGCCGTACTTCTTGACGAGGTTCTTGATGGTGATGGCAGCCATGGTGTTATCCCTTCACTGCGCCGGAGGTCAGGCCGGCGACGATCTTGCGCTGGAAGATCAGGACGACGACGATGATCGGGATCGTCGCGATGACGGCCGCGGCGGCCAGCAGGGACGCCGGGCGGTTGAACGGGTCGGAGCCCACGAAGAACGCGAGCGAGGCGGGGATCGGCCGTGCGGCCTCTGTCGAGGTCAGCGAGATGCCGAAGACGAAGTCGTTCCACGCGAAGAAGAACGTCAGGATCGCGGCGGTGAAGACACCCGGCGCGGCGAGCGGGACGATGACCTTGCGGAACGCCTGCCAGGAGGTGGCGCCGTCGACCTGGGCGGCCTGCTCCATCTCCCAGGGGATCTCCCGGAAGAACGCCGACAACGTCCAGATCGCCAGCGGCAGCGTGAACGACATGTAGGGGATGATCAGACCGGGCCAGGTGTCGTAGATCCCGAACGCCCGCCACATGTCGAACAGCGGGCCGACGAGGGACACCACCGGGAACATCGCGATCGCGAGCGCCATCGTCAGCACCAGCTTCTTGCCGGTGAACTCGAGCCGCGCGATCGCGTACGCCGCCAGCGTCGCGACGATCACCGAGAGCACCGTCGCGATCAGGCTGATGCCGATCGAGTTGAAGATCGCGCGCCGGAACTGGTCGTTGTCCCAGACGGCACGGTAGTTCTCCCACCCGGCGAAGGTGCCGTCGCTCGGCAGGAACCCGGGGTTGCCGTTGGTGATCGAGAGCTCGTCCTTGAAGGACATCGAGATGATCCACGCCACCGGGAGGAGGCACCAGACCAGGATCACCAGGACGCCGACAGCGATGCCGAACTTCTTCATCGCTTCATCCCTCCTGCCGGGCTTGCGCCAGGTCGACTCGGAACAGCTTGATGATGAGCCAGGCGATCAGCAGCACGGAGAGGAAGAGCAGCACCGAGAGTGCCGATCCCATGCCGAGCTGGAACTGCTCGATCGTCTGTCGGTAAGTCAGGAAGCTGATGGACTGCGTGTCCACCGCGCCGTTGGTCATCACGAAGATGTTGTCGAAGATGCGGTAGGCGTCGAGGGCCCGGAACAGGATCGCGACCATGATCGCGGCCCGCATGTTCGGGATGATGACCTTCCACAACCGCTGCCACCAGCTCGCGCCGTCGACCTTGGCCGCCTCGATCATGTCCTCGCTCACCTGGGCCAGGCCGGCGAGGAGGAGCAGGGACATGAACGGCGTGGTTTTCCAGATCTCCGAGATGCAGATCGCGATGACCGCCGGCGTGGTCTCGCCGAACCAGTTGAAGTCGTCGCCGATGAACGGCAGCCAGCCGTTGACGAACCCGTTGGTGTAGGAGAACGCGAACTGCCAGGTGAAGCCCGAGACGACGGTGATGATGCCGTAGGGGATGAGGATCGAGGTCCGGACGATCCCGCGTCCGAAGATCACCCGGTGCATCACCAGCGCGAAGATGAACCCGATGACGAGCTCGATGGCGACGGTCACCACCATGTAGAGCACGGTGATGCCGGTCGACTTCCAGAACAGCGGGTCGGTCAGCGCGGTCAGGTAGTTCTGGATCCCGATGAAGTTCCGGTCGTCGGGTGCGGTGAGCGCGTAGTCGAAGGTCGAGAGCCAGATCGCGCGCACCATCGGGAACGCGGTGACGATCAGCATCAGCACGATGGCCGGCGCGACCAGCTTCTGCCCGAGCCGGTTCTCCGCACGGGTCCGGTCGCTGTCGACCTTCTTGGTCGGCTTGTCCGACTTCTGCTCGGGCATGGCCGCCGCGGGCACGTTGGTCGACGTCATAGCAGCGCCTCTCCCTTCAGGACCGCCTCGAGGTACTCCGCGGAGTTGTCGGGAGTCGAGTCGGGGTCGACCGACGTCGGCGAGTGCCATCGTTCCTGGATCGCGCCGGAGATCAGGGCGTAGAACGCGCTCTCCGGGCGGGGCCCGCCCTCGTCGACGCTGGTCCGCCAGAGCTCGACCAGGTCCTCCGGGTAGGAGCCGTCGGAGATGACCTCCTCGTAGGCCGACTCGGTGGAGGGCATCAGGCCGTCGGTCAGCGCGAGCTCCACCTGCGCGTCCTTCT
This sequence comes from Nocardioides silvaticus, assembly GCF_003160695.1. Classification (GTDB taxonomy): domain Bacteria; phylum Actinomycetota; class Actinomycetes; order Propionibacteriales; family Nocardioidaceae; genus Nocardioides; species Nocardioides silvaticus. The sequence goes on along the minus strand of NZ_QGDD01000001.1, from coordinate 845,810 downwards.
GGGTGATGCACTGCGCCGCTGCCATCGCCTCGTCGGGGTTCTCCGAGTAGGCGCCGACGCCGATGTCGATGCCGCCGACGGGTGGCTTCGACTCCTCGCCCTCGACCGTCTGTGGGTAGCGGGCCCAGCCGAGGTCCTCGAGCTGCTCCGGGGAGACCGTGTCGGCGTAGTTCTTGTAGGCGAAGGTCCAGTTGACCATGAACTCGCCCGGCCCCTCCTCGGGATACATCAGGCCGAGGCTGGTGCCTTCGTTGGAGACGCTCAGATCGGGCTGGGCGGCCTCGGACTCGGCGAGCCGCTGGATCACCTCGGCAGCGGCGCGGCCGGCGTCGGAGTCGATCTCGACCGAGGCGTCGCGTCCCTTCTCGGTGTCGGCCACGATCTCGCCGCCCGCGCCCTGGACGAGCGCGTTGATCCACACGACGTAGGCCTCGTACTTGTTGCCCTGCACGCCCACCGTGCCGCCGTTGTCGGCCGCGGCGTCGATGACCTGCTGCCAGGTGACCGGTTGGCTCATGTCGAGGCCGGCCTGCTCGGCGAGCGTCTTGCGGTACCAGAGCACCTGGGTGTTCGCCCACAGCGGGAGGGCGTAGACCTTGTCGTCCCAGGTGACGGTCTCGGCGGGTCCTTCGAGGACGTCACCCTCGATCTCGCCCCAGTGGTCCTCGGGGATCTCCTGCAGCCAACCGGCGTTCGCGAACTCGGCGACGAACACCGGGTCGAGGTTCATGATGTCGGTCGAGGAGTCCTCAGCAGCGAGCCGTCGGGCCAGCTGGGTCCGCTGCTCGGTCGCGCTGGACGGCAGCAGCTGCACGTCGATCTCGTAGTCGTCGGTGCTGCACTTCTCCGCCCACTTCTCGAAGGTGGCGACGCCGTCGGGGTTGACGTACCAGTTGAGGACCGGCTTTCCGTCGTCGCCGCACGCAGCCAGCAGTGTCGCGGTCAGACCGAGAGCGGCGGCGGTCGCCAGGCCGCGGCGCGCACTGCGTCGAGATCCCCTTCGCGTCGTCGGAGCGAGAGACGCTGGGTCGCCCGAGTGATTCGTCATTGAACCCTCCCGATTGGATGTGACGGCAGCCACACTGCCCCGGAAGTTCAGTTCTTGTCTAGGCCGGTTCGAGCGACGACTACGGGGTAACGCGGTCCGCCGTCCGTCGTACTGCGGAGGCGATCGTCTCGAAGAGCGGCTCCGGGAAGTCGTGTCCCATCCCGTCGATCAGGAGCAGCTCGCTGCCGGGGATCGACATCGCCGTGGACCGACCGCCGGACACGTGGACCATCCGGTCGGCCAGGCCGTGGATGACGAGCGCGGGCATCTTCAGCTGCCGCAGCTGCGCCGTCCGGTCGGGCTGGGTGACGACGGCGACCATCTGGCGGAGCGTGCCCTCGCGGCTGATGCCGCGGTCCCAGGTCTCGTGCCCGCGCCGCTCCAGGTCGTCGGGGTCCTTGGGGAAGCCCGGGGAACCGATGATGGCCCAGACCTTGCGGCTGCCGGCGATGTAGGCCTCGCGGTCCGGGCCGCGGCGCGCGATCAGCGTCGGCAGGAGTGCGGGGCTCTGCCAGCCGACGGTTCGCCGGCCGGTGGTCGACATGATGCTGGTCAACGATCGCACCCGGTCGGGCCGGGCGATCGCCATCGTCTGCGCGATCATGCCGCCCATCGACGCGCCGACGACGTCGGCGGACTCGATGCCGAGGTGGTCGAGCAGGCCGAACGCGTCATCGGCCATGTCGGCGATGGAGTACGGCGCCGCGACCGGCCGGCCGAGGAACGCGCGGACCAGCATCCGCCGGTCGACCCGACCTCGCATCCGCGAGGAGCGGCCGGTGTCGCGATTGTCGTAGCGGATGACGAAGAACCCGCGCTCCGCGAGCAGCTCGCACAGCTCGGTGTCCCACCAGTTCATCGGCCCGCCGAGGCCCATGACGAGGAGCAGCGGGTCGGCGTCGGGGTCGCCGAAAGTCTGGTAGCAGATCTCGACGCCGTTGGCCAGCGGGGCGAACAGCTCCTCCGACACGCGGATGGCGGTGCGGTCGGCGGCGGCGTCGGCGGTGTGGTCGGCGGCGTGGTCTGCTGGGGAACTCATGCGTTCCAGTTTGCCGAATGACTGACAGTTAACGATTCAACATCCCTAGGATCGGGTACATGAGCGACGTGCTGGCGTCCTACCTCCTGCCCGACGGCTTCGGTCGTCCGGCACTTGCCGCCCTCTTGCGCGAGGGCAGCGTCGTCACCGAGGCCGGCAGGTTGGCCGTGCACCGGGGCGCGACGCGACGGACCCGCCGGCGTACGCCGTACGCCTCCCGGAGCGTGGCGCGGGCCGCCGAGCCGGTGCTGCTCGTGCCCGGATTCATGGCCGGCGACTGGACGCTGACCCAGATGGCGGCCGGGCTCCGCGAGCGTGGGTTCCGCACCTACCGCTCGCACATCCACGCCAACATCGGCTGCACGCTCAACGCGGCGGCCCAGGTCGAGGCGCACCTCGAGCGGATCGCCGAGCGGCGCGGCTCGCGGGTGCAGGTCGTCGGGCACAGCCTGGGCGGGATGATCGCCCGCGGCATCGCCGTCCGCCGCCCCGACCTGGTCTCCGGCATCGTCACCATGGGCAGCCCCATGCTGGCCCCGGCCGCCCACCACAAGCTGCTGACCCGCGGCGTCTCCGTGCTCAACCGGCTCTCGGCCGTCGGCGTGCCCGGCGTGATGTCGCAGGAGTGCGTCTCCGGCTCGTGTGCCGAGATCAGCTTCATGGAGTCGCGCCAGTCGCTCCACGAGAGCGTCGCGATGACCAACATCTACTCCCGCCGCGACGGCATCGTCGACTGGCGCGCCTGCATCGACCCCGACGGCGTCGCTGTCGAGGTGCGGGCCTCCCACATCGGCCTCGCCGTCGACCCGCGGGTGATCACCGTGGTCGGCGAGTCGTTGCTCCAGCAGTCGTCGCGGGTCTCGGTGCTCAGTGCGGTGGAGACTGCCTGAGGCCGCCTGTCAGCCGTAACCCCTGACCGCGTCGACTGCGCGGCCGGCAGCGTGTCGGGAGGCTTCGTCGCCGGTTGCGACCTGCAAGCCGACGACGGCCGGCCAAGACCCGGCGACGACGCCGGAGACACGCTCGGCCAGTTGAGGTCAGTCGAAGTCGATCGAGCTGAACTTCCGCAGCTTCTGCAGCTGGTGCTCGCTGGTGATGGTGCGGATGGTGCCGGAGCGCGAGCGCATGACGAGGGACTCGGTGACGCAGCCGCCGGCGCGGTAGCGGACGCCCTTGAGGAGCTCGCCGTCGGTGATGCCGGTGGCCACGAAGAAGCAGTCGTCGCCGGTGACCAGGGTGTCGGTGGTCAGGACGTGGTCGGCGTCGAGGTTGTGGCCGGCGTCGATCGCGCGCTGGCGCTCGGCGTCGTCGACGGGCCACAGCCGGCCCTGGATGGTGCCGCCCATCGCCTTGATCGCGCAGGCGGTGATGATGCCCTCGGGAGTGCCGCCGACGCCGAGGAGGAGGTCGACCCCGGAGTTCGGTCGGGCGGCGGAGATGCCGCCGGCGACGTCGCCGTCGGTGATGAACTTGATGCGGGCGCCGGTCGCGCGGACCTCCTCGACGAGCGTGGCGTGGCGGGGGCGGTCGAGCACGACGACGGTGACGTCGGAGGCCGCGATGCCCTTGGCCTTGGCGACCTGGTTGATGTTCTCGGACACGGGGTAGCGGATGTCGACGACGTCCGCCGCCTCCGGGCCGGCCACGAGCTTCTCCATGTAGAAGACCGCGGAGGGGTCGTACATCGAGCCGCGCGGAGCGACCGCGAGCACGGCGATCGCGTTGCCCATGCCCTTCGCCGTCAGCGTGGTGCCGTCGATCGGGTCGACCGCCACGTCGCACTCGGGGCCGGTGCCGTCGCCGACGCGCTCGCCGTTGTAGAGCATCGGCGCCTGGTCCTTCTCGCCCTCGCCGATCACGACCACGCCGTCCATGCCGATCGTCGAGATCATCACGCGCATCGCGTTGACGGCGACGCCGTCGGCGCCGTTCTTGTCGCCGCGGCCCACCCAACGACCGGCGGCCATCGCGGCCGCCTCGGTCACCCGCACCAGCTCGAGGGCGAGGTTGCGGTCGGGGGCCGGCGGCGGCACGGCGAGAGAGCTCATGGGCCGAACCTTACCGGGCAGTACATTTCGTCCGCATGTCCCGAACCCCGGTGCGGACGGGGTCAGGAGGTCGCGTCGTACGTCGTCACGGCGGTCTCCTTCACCGACAGCCACACCTGCTGTCCCGGCACCAGAGCGAGCTCCCGCGAGGCCGCCGGGGTCACGTCCGCGATCAGGTCGCGGTCACCGCTGACCTGGATGCGGATGGCGTCGCCGTGGGGTGCCGCACCGCGGACCACGCCCTGCCAGCGGTTGCGGGTCGAGTCGGCCGGCGCCTGCAGCCCGACGGTCACCGCGGCCGGCGAGAACGAGCGCAACCGGTCCCCCTCGCGGATCACGTTCAGGCCGACCAGGCGGGCGACGTGCTCGGTGCGGGGCCGGGCCGCGACCTCGTCGGGAGCGCCGTGCTGGACGACCCGGCCCTGGTGGAGGACGGCGAGCGAGGTGGCCAGGGTGAGGGCGTCGAGCGCGTCGTGGGTGACGAGCACGGTGACGCCGCGGAACTCGGCGAGATGGCGGCCGAGCTCGATCCGCAGCATCGCCGCCACACCGACGTCGAGGCCTGTGAACGGCTCGTCGAGGAGCAGCAGGTCGGGGTCGGTGACCAGGGCCCGGGCGATCGCCACCCGCTGCGCCTGACCTCCGGAGAGCTGCGCCGGACGCCGGTCGGCGAGGTCGGCGACAGCGAGCCGCTCGAGCCAGTCGCGCGCCCGGGCCCGCGCCGCCCGGTTGTCGGCGCCGCGGGACCGCAGCCCGAACGCCACGTTGTCGAGCGCGGAGAGGTGCGGGAACAACCGCTGGTCCTGGAAGACCACGCCGACGCTGCGCTCCCGCGGGGTCCGGCCGAGCAGGTCGGCGCCGTCGAGCACCGCCCGACCGGTGGCGGGGACGAGCCCGGACAGCGCGTGCACGAGCGTGCTCTTGCCGGCGCCGTTGGGCCCGACGACGGCGACCACCTCGCCCGGTCCGACGGCCAGCGCGGCATCGAGGCGGTCGGGCACGACCAGGTTCGCGTCCAGGCCGGTCCGGGCGGTCACGGGGCGGCCACCAGCCACTTGTCGCGCAGTGCGACCAGCACCGCGACCGAGACGACGAGCATCACCAGGCTGAGCGCCAGCGCAGCGTCGGCGTCGGACTGCCGGGCGACGTAGATGAGCGTCGGCATCGTCTGCGTGGTGCCCGGGTAGTTGCCGTTGAACGTGATCGTCGCGCCGAACTCGCCCAGCGACCGCGCCCAGCCGAGCACCATCCCGGCCGCGATGCCGGGCAGCGCGAGCGGCACCGTGACCCGGCGGAACGTGGTCCAACGGGTCGCGCCGAGGGTCGCCGCGGCGTCGTCGTACGCCGTGCCGGCAGTCCGCAACCCACCCTCGATCGCGATCGTCACGAACGGCAGCGAGACGAAGACGTGGGCCAGCACCACGCCCCACGTCGTGTAGGGGAACGCGAAACCGGTCGCGTCGAGCAGCGGCTCGCCGAACAGGCCGGAGCGGCCGAACGCGGCACGGAGCGCGACGCCGGCGACGACCGGCGGCAGCACCATCGGCACCGTGACCAGCGCCCGCACCAGCCGCCGCCCGCGGAAGTCGACCCGGGCCAGCAGCCACGCCAGGGGCAGCCCGAGCACGAGGCAGAACAGCATCGCGACCGTCGAGGTCACCAGGGAGAGCCACAGTGCCTCCTGGAGCGGCTCGCTGCCGAGCGCGTCGACCAGGCTGGCGGGGTCGGTCGCCACCACCATCGCCGCGAGCGGCAGCACCAGGAGCAGCACGGCCGCCGCCGCTGGAAGCATCAGCACCAGCGGGGGACGGCCCAGGGTGTCGGTGCTCGTCGTGCTCATGGGGTGGCGAAGCCGGCTTCCTGGAGCGCCTCGCTGCCGACACCGCCGAGCACCAGGTCGACGAACGCCTCGGCCAGGTCGTCGTCAGGCGCCTGCGTCAACGTGGCGATGTAGTACGACGACGGGACGGACTCGGCCTCGGGCACGGGGATCGTCACCACGTCGGCGCCGGCCGCGATCGCGTCGGTGCGGTAGACGAGGGCCGCGTCGGCCTCGCCCGCGATCACCTTGTCCAACGTGGAGCGGGCGTCCTCGTCGAGGCTGTCGGGCTCGAGGTCGAGGCCCACGCTGCTCAGCAGGTCGATCGCGGCGCGTCCGCACGGCACCTCGTCGGCGCACCGCACCCAGGTGGTGCCGGCGAGGTCGTCGAGACCGGTGATGCCCGCCGGGTTGCCGGCCGGGGTCGCCAGCACCAGGACGTTGCCGGCGAAGATCGTGGGCGGGTTCGCGGACCCAGCGTCCTCGGCCACCGCCATCGAGGTCTCGTCGGCGGTGGCGAGCACCGCGCCGGGCGCCCCGTCGGCCGCCTGCTCGGCCAGGGCGGTGCTCGAGCCGAACGAGAGCTCGACGTCGACGTCGTGCTCGGCCTCGAAGTCCTCGGCGAGCTCGGTGAAGACGTCGGTCAGCGACGATGCCGCCAGGACCTGCAGGGTGTCGTCGGCGTCGGCGTCGGCGCCGCACCCGGGGAGCGGGGAGAGCAGGGCGAGCGCGGCGGCCGCGGCCGCCCACCGGCGGCTCACGGTCGCTCCACCACGACGCTGGTCGACTTCACCGACGCGATCGCGCGCACGCCCGGCTCGAGGCCGAGCTCGGTCGCCGCCTCGGCGCTCATCAGCGACACCACCCGGTAGGGGCCGCAGACCATCTCGATCTGTGCCATCACGGTGTCCGTGACCACCCGGGTGACGATGCCGGTCATCCGGTTGCGGGCGCTGACCGACCCGGCGCGGGTGCGGTCCCGCTCGGCGGCGTCGACCAACGACGCGGCGAGGGTCGCGAGGTCCGGGCCGGGGACGACGGTCCGTCCGCCGTCGGCGCGGCTCGGCAGCCGGCCGGCATCGACCCAGCGTCGTACGGTGTCGTCGCTGACGCCGAGGACTTCCGCGGCCTCCGCGATCCGGTAGTCGGTCATGCGGAGAGTATTCCGCATCTGCGGATCAATCGCACGGGATCGCTTCCGCAGGTGCGGAAGCTGCGGACGTACCTCGCGGGCCGACGGGCAGCCTCGCTCAGGGGGCTGGGAGGATGGAGCCGCTATGAGTGCGTCGACCGAGGGCCGTCCGGGCAAGTACGAGCGCTCCGCCGGCGGCCTGGTCATGGCCCTGGTCGTCACCGTGGTCGCGGTCGGCGGGCTGATCTGGCTCCTCGGGCTGTTCCGGCCCGACACCGACAATCGGCCCGAAGAGCTGGCCGACTACCTCGCGATCGTCGAGGAGGCCCAGGACGCCAAGCTCGACCCGATCTACCCGGAGTCGCTGCCGCAGGGGTGGATCACCACCAAGTTCGAGGTCGAGCCGGGCACCGACCCGGCGCTCGAGACCGGGCTGTTCACCGACGAGGAGAAGTTCGTCGGCATCCAGCAGGAGGCGGCCGAGCCCTCCGACCTGGTCCGCCGGCTGGTCGACGAGGACGCGACCGCGACCGACATCTTCACCGCCGAGGGCTCGGTCGCCGAGGCCTGGCAGGGCTACGAGGACGACGGCGGCGACTCGGCGTACGTCGCCGAGGTCGGCGACCAGAGCGTGCTCGTCTACGGCTCGGCGTCGGCCGAGGAGCTGCAGGGCCTGATCGAGCGGCTCACGACCGCCCCGGTCGCCGGCCCGGTGGTGAAGTAGCGGCGAACGACGCACCGAGACGCGCTGACGATCAGCCGTCGTCCTCGTCCTCGTCGCCGACGACCGCGTCGAGCCGGGCGCGCGCACCGTCGAGCCACTCCTGGCAGATCGTCGCCAGCTGCTCGCCGCGCTCCCAGAGCGAGAGCGACTCCTCGAGGGTGGTGCCGCCGGCCTCGAGGCGGCGGACCACCTCGACCAGCTCCTCGCGTGCCTCTTCGTAGGACGGACGCTCCTCAGTCCCCTTCTTCTTGGACTCAGTGGCCATCGGTCTCCTCGAGCAGCTCGGTGCGGGTGGTGGTCACGTGGATCCTGCCGTCGGCCACGCGGACGCTCATCGCCGCCCCCGCGGTGACGCCGGCGGCCGAGGTCACGACGTGGCCGGCGTCGTCCTGGAGCACGGAGTAGCCGCGCTGCAGAGTCGCCAGCGGCGAGAGCGCCCGGGCCCGCGCGCGGTGGTGGGCGATGTCGTCGGCGGCCCGGTCGAGCCGGTGGCCGAGAGTGCGGCGCATCCGGTCGCAGAGGCCGGCGAGCTCGTCGTCACGGCGGTCGAGGAGCGTGCGCGGGTCGGCGAGCGCGGGCCGGGACCTCAGCGCGTCGAGCCCGGCCTGCTCACGGGCGACCTGGGCGGCCAGCCCGCGACGCAGCCGGTCGCGGGCGTGGGCGACGCCGTTGGCCTCGGTGGCGACGTCGGGCACGATCAGCTTGGCGGCGTCGGTCGGCGTCGACGCGCGGACGTCGGCCACCAGGTCGAGCAGCGGGGTGTCGGGCTCGTGACCGATCGCGGACACGACCGGGGTCCGCGCCTTCGCGACCGCGCGGATGAGCCCCTCGTCGGAGAACGGCAGCAGGTCCTCGACCGAGCCGCCGCCGCGGGCGATCACGATCACGTCGACGTCGGCGCGGCCGTCGAGCCGCTCGAGCGCCTCGATGACCTCGAGCGCGGAGCGCTGCCCCTGCATCGCGGCGTAGACGGTCTCGAACGCGACACCTGGCCAGCGGCGGGTGGCGTTCTCGACGACGTCCTTCTCCGCGGCCGACCGGGGCGCGGTGATCAGCCCGACCCGGCCGGGCAGGAACGGCAGCCGACGCTTGCGCTCCTGGGCGAACAGACCCTCGGCGGCCAACAGCTGACGGCGCTGCTCGAGCCGGGCGAGCAGCTCGCCCAGCCCGACCATCCGGATGTCGCGGGCGTAGAGGGAGAAGGTGCCCCGGTTGGCGTAGTACGACGGCTTGGCCTGGATCACCACGCTCGCGCCCTCGACGAGCGGCGGTTGCAGGCCGTCGAACAGGACGCGGGAGCAGGTCACCGGCACCGAGATGTCGGCGATCGAGTCGCGCAGGGTCAGGAACACCGTGCCCACGCCGGGCCGCCGGTTGACCTGGGCGACCTGGCCCTCGACCCACACGACGCCGAGCCGGTCGATCCAGCCGGCGACCGCGTTGGCGATCGTCCGCACCGGCGCCGGCTTCTCCAGCGACGTCTCCAGGGCCATGGCCCGAACCTAGTGGAGACCCCCGTCAGGTCGGCTGGGAGCCGGCGAGGTACCCGTGCACCAGCGGTACGACGGACGACCCCTCGCCGCTCGCGGCGGCCACCCGCTTCATCGAGCCGGAGCGGATGTCCCCGACGGCGAAGACCCCGGGCACCGTCGTACCCAGGCTCGGCGGCGGCACCCCGTCGACCCACTGGTCGGTGGGGACGTCGCGCCCGGTGAGGATGAACCCGCGCTCGTCGCGGGCGACGGCGTCGGGCAGCCACGAGCAGTGCGGTTCGGCGCCGAGCAGCAGGAACAGGCCGCCGGCGGCCATGGTGTCGCTCGTCCCGTCCCGCCGGTCGCGCAGCGTGAGCCACTCGAGGCGTGACGTTCCGCCGCCGTCCACGACCTCGGTGAACGGCCGCACCGAGATCCGGCGGTGATAGCTGATCTCCTTGATGAGGTAGCTCGACATCGTCTCCTCGAGACCGGCCCGCCGGATCACGATCGTCACCGACCGGGCGAACCGCGCCAGGTGGATGGCCGCCTGACCGGCGGAGTTGCCGCCGCCCACGACGACGACGTCGGCGCCCTCCATCTCGCGCGCCACCGACATCGCGCTGCCGTAGTGGACGCCGAGCCCGATCATCGCGTCCAGCGACTCGACACCGAGCTTCCGGTAGCTGACACCGGTCGCGACCACGACCGCCTTCGCGTGGACGTCGCCGCCGTCGGTGTGGACGATGTGCGGCGCGCCGTCGGGTCCCGGTGTGAGCCCGGCGACCTCCCAGCCGGTGAAGAACCGGGTGCCGAACCGGATGGCCTGCCCTCGCGCCCGCTGGGCGAGGCGCATGCCCGAGACGCCGCGCGGGAAGCCGAGGTAGTTGCGGATCATCGAGCTGGTGCCGGCCTGGCCGCCGATCGCCTCGGACTCCACCGCGACCGTCGTGAGACCCTCGCTGGCGCCGTACACCGCGGCGGCGAGGCCGGCCGGACCGGCACCGACGATGCAGAGGTCGACGATCGTGTGCGCGCCCTCGGGGTCGATCGAGTCGGGGCGCCCGTAGATCTTCGCCGCGACGTCGCGGACGGAGGCGGGCGCGATGACGCCCCCACGCAGGTGCCTCACCAAGGGGTACGTCGGCTCCGCGCCGCCACCCTCCGCGCGCCACTGGGCGACGACCGCGGCCCCGATCTCCGACTCGGGGGCGAACGTCGCGCTCGGCATGCCCATCCGCGCGAAGAACTCGCGGATCGACACCGCGAGGGCGTCGCCGGGCTCGGCGACCACGTCGGCCGTCGTCACCTCGGGGGCCGCGACCGTCGAGCCCCAGTCGGACAGGAGCTCGCAGACCGCCGTGTGGAACTCCTCGTCACGAGGGCCGCGGGGGAGCAGCAGGTAGGCGTCGTACTTGCCGGTGGCGAGGCCCGGTCGTAGCTCGTCGGCATCGGCGATGAAGTGGTCCCAGTGCGCGGCGACCAGGCGGCGCGAGGTCGGGACGACCTCGCGCCAGCGGTGCAGCGCGGCGAAGAGCGGGCCGTCGGGCAGCCGGGACTCGGTGACGAACAGCGCGATCGGCCGCCCCTCGGCGACCAGCTGCTCGGCGATGATCTCGGCGTCCTTGGCGGAGGTTGCGGTGCGGAGGTCGTAGTCGCGGGCGTAGCGGCCGAACTCGTCGAGCAGGAAGTCGGTGCGCTCCGGGGAGACGAGGATGATGGCGGGGTGGCCCGGTGGGGACTGGCTCACGCGAAGAAGTATGGCGAGGACTGGCAAGGTGTGGCCATGGACGGCGTCGCGCTCGTGGTCGGTGAGGCGCTGGTCGACGTGGTGGAGTCCCCGGACGGATCGGTCGTCGAGCGGCCCGGCGGGAGCGCGGTCAACGCCGCGGTCGCGCTCAGCCGGCTGCAGCGGCCGGTGCTGCTGGCGACGTCGTTCGGGCCGGACGAGCGCGGCCGGGCGCTGTCCGAGCACCTGGGCGCCAGCGAGGTGCAGCTCGCCACCAACCCGAACCTCGTGCAGCACACCTCGCTCGCCCGGGCCAGGATCGGGGCGGACGGCGCGGCGTCGTACGACTTCGACGTGGTGTGGCGACTCGGACCGGTGTCGGTGACCGACGTCCAGGTGCTGCACGTGTGCTCGCTCGCGCCGCTGCTCGAGCCCGGGGCCACGGTGGTGGCCGAGCTGGTCGAGCGGCTGGCCTCGACGACGACGGTGACCTACGACCTCAACGTGCGGCCGGTCATCACCGGCACCGGGCCGGACATCGTCCGCCGGGTCGAGGAGCTGGTCGCGCGGGCCGACCTGGTCAAGGCGTCCGACGAGGACCTGGCCGCGCTGTGGCCGGACCGGGACGGCGTGGCGCACCTGCTCGGGCTCGGCGCCAAGCACGTGGTCCTCACCCGCGGTGCCGCCGGTGCGGAGTGGGTGAGTGCGGACGGCGAGCGGGTGGCGGTCGTGGCGCCGGCCGCGGAGGTCGTCGACACCATCGGCGCAGGTGACACGTTCGGCGCCGCGGTCCTCGACGCGGTGTGGGACGACCTCGGCGCGGGCCGGTTGGGGGCGCTGACCGACCAGCAGCGGACCGCCGCGCTGCACCACGCCGCCCGGTGCGCCGCGATCACCGTCTCCCGCGCCGGCGCCGACCCGCCCTGGCGCGCCGAGCTCGATCGCAACGGGGAAATTCGTCGTTGACCGCTCGGATCGGGGACGAACTTCCCCGGTGCGTGGCGCGTGGAACACTGACCCCGTGCGGCTCCGGATCGACCTCGCCTACGACGGCACCGACTTCCACGGCTGGGCCGCACAGCCGGGGCTGCGGACGGTGCAGGGGGAGCTGACAGCGGCGCTGGCGACCGTGCTGCGGGTGCCGGCCGGGGAGCTGCAGGTGGTGTGCGCGGGACGGACCGACGCGGGGGTGCACGCGCGCGGGCAGGTGGCACACCTCGACCTGCCCGACGACCACGCTGCGGCCGGCGACGAGCTCGGGCGCTTGGCCCGGCGGGTGAACGGCGTGCTGGCGCCCGACCTGCGGGTGCACCGGGTGACGGTGGCGCCCGAAGGGTTCGACGCCCGGTTCGGCGCACTGTGGCGGCGCTACGCCTACCGGATCGCGGACGCGCCCGAGGTGGTCGACCCGCTGGTACGACGGCACGTGCTGACCTGGCCGCGGCCGCTCGACCTCGGCCTCATGAACACCGCGTCCGGCTACCTGACCGGCCTCCACGACTTCGCGTCGTTCTGCAAGCAGCGGGAGGGGGCCACGACGATCCGCACCCTGCTCGAGCTGTCGTGGAGCCGTGACGAGTCCGGGGTCGCGGTCGGCCTCGTCCGCGCCGACGCGTTCTGCCACTCGATGGTGCGCGCGCTGGTCGGCTGCCTGGTGGCGGTCGGCGAGGGACGTCGGTCGCCGGCGTGGGCGCGCGAGATCCTGGAGGCACAGCAGCGCGACCCCGCGGTCGCCGTGCTCCATGCGCACGGGCTCACCCTCGAGGAGGTCGCCTACCCGCCCGACGCGGAGCTCGCGGCGCGGGTGGAGCGGACGTCGGCGAAGCGAGAACGCCTGTGAGCGAGGACCACTACTTCTCCGCCGACCCGGCGGCGCCGTTCCAGCGGACGGCGGTGCGGGCGGAGGTGTGGGGTGAGGAGCTCGCGCTGACCAGCGGGTCCGGCGTCTTCGCGCAGGGCCGGCTCGACATCGGCACGTCGGTGCTCTTCCGCGAGACCGAGCCGCCGGCGCCCGGGCGGGTGCTCGACCTGGGCTGCGGGTACGGCGTGATCGGGCTGGCCATCTGCGCTGCGTGGTCTCGACAGGCTCGACCAGCAGGAGGCGCTCGACCAGCAGGAGGCGCTCGACCAGCAGGAGGCGCTCGACCAGCAGGAGGCGCTCGACCAGCAGGAGGCGCTCGGCCAGCAGGCACGGTGACCGCCGTCGACGTGAACCGCCGCGCCGTGCTGCTGGCCAACGAGAACGCGGCGGCGCTCGGTCTGGCCGACCGGTTCGCGGCGATGACGCCGGAGGAGGTGCCGGCCGACGCGACGTTCGACGAGATCTGGTCGAACCCGCCGATCCGGATCGGCAAGGCCGCACTGCACGACCTGCTGCTGACGTGGCTGCCGCGGCTGACGCCGGAGGGCCGCGCGACCATGGTCGTCGGCAAGAACCTCGGCGCAGACTCGCTCCAGCGCTGGCTGGGGGAGCAGGGCTACCCGACCGCGCGGCTGGCGAGCGCGAAGGGGTTCCGCGTGCTCGAGACGAGGAGGGCGGGGAGCGATGGCTGAGGAGCAGGTGCCGACGCTGTCCGAGGTGGCGCGGATCCTCGACCGGGACGGGCTGCTCTCCCACGAGCGGGCCGCGGTCCTGCAGCAGGCCGCGGCGCCGGACCGGCCGGAGCGCTACAAGTGCAGTCACGTCGAGCACCGCGGCGGCGGCTGGCAGCACCCGTGGCCGGACGAGGCGATGTATCCGCACGCCTGCTGCCGGATCGACGACCACTGCCCGGCGGAGTGGGGCCGGATCAGGGAGTGACGGCGGTCTCGAGCAGCCGCGCCGCCACCGGATCGTCGACCGGCGCGCGCTTCCACACCGCCAGCAGCAGGTACGACGCCGGGCCGCCCACCTCCGCCACCGGCTCGCCCTCGCCGATCTCGACGGGCGCGGCCTCGTGGTCGGTCGCCCGGAACCGGAGCTTGCCGGCCAGCGGGGCGATCCGGTCGAGCCGCACCTGCCGGGGGTAGAACACGGTCGCGACCTCGTCGACACCGTCCCACGCGAGGACCGGATCGAGGCCGTCCGCCCACGCGGCCCCACGCCCGGCCGAGGCGAGGGCGTCGTAGGTGTGCACGATCGTCTCGTGCACCTGGCGGCGCCGCCAGAACCCGGTCACCTTCGACGGTCCGAACGCCCAGCAGGGCTCGTCGGGGTCGCGGGAAGCGAGCACCTCGACCAAGCGGGCCGCGGCGTCGCGGTACCAGTCGACGAGACCGGCCGGCGCCCCGTCGTACGTCTCGTTGCCGTCCGGCGTCCCGTCGACGACCGCGTGTGCGGCCCACAGGTGGGTCTCGCCGAGGTGGACGACCAGGTCGGCGAGGGTCCAGTCCGGGCACGACGGGACGGCCGCGTCGAGGTCGCCGGCGGCGACGGTGTCGGCGAACCGGCCGGTGGCGTCGCTCAGCAGCGGGATCCAGTCCATGCCGCGGATCCTGCCAGCCGCTGGGCTAGGTTCCGTCCATGACCACCGAGATCACCGTGCGCGGCTCCTACTCGGCGTTCGAGCCGCCCCAGCGCGGCACCGTGCAGGCACGGCTGGCGTTCGAGGGGCCGAAGATGCAGCCGGTCTACGACCGCGTCGTGCGGGACCTCGAAGCGGTGAAGGCGTCGATCGTGCCGCTGCACAACCCCGAGGTCGGGCCGGTGACGTGGTGGTCGACCCAGCACGTGCGCACCTGGTCGCAGCGGCCGTGGAACCAGGACGGCAAGCAGCTCCCGCTGGTCCACCACGCGAGCGTCGGCATCGAGGTGAAGTTCCGCGACTTCGGCGAGCTGGCGCGGTGGGTCGGCCGGCACGTCGAGCACACGGCAGGCTTCAGCCTCGACGGTGTCGCCTGGGCGCTCACCGAGAAGCGCAAGCACGAGCTGTCCCGCCAGGTCCGCGCCCGGGCCGTGCAGGACGCGGCGTCGCGTGCGCAGGAGTACGCCGACGCGCTGAGCCTCGGTCAGGTCCGGCCGGTCGCGCTCGCGGACGCCGGCATGCTCGGCGACGGCCTGCGCCCGACCGGGCCGACGACGGAGATGGCTTTCATGCGTGCCGGGAAGGCGGCCGACAGCGACGCCGTGCTGGCGCTGTCGCCGGACGACATCGAGGTCAGCGCCGTCATCGACGGGCGGTTCGTCGCGGGTTGACCTGACCGCTCGCAACAGGATCCGCCTGACGAGCGTCTGTAGGGCGTGGAGGCAACGGTGGACGAGCTCGGTGCCCGGCAGGCCCTGTCGTCGTTCGACGACTGGGTCGCGGCCCGCGGACCGGCGCTGCTGCGACTCGCCTACGTGCTGACTGGCAACGCCGCCGACGCCGAAGATGTCGTGCAGGACGCGCTGTCCCGGGCACTCCCGCGGTGGGACCGGATCGCGCACGCCGACGACGTCGACGCCTACGTGCGACGGATGGTCGTCAACGCCCACACGTCGTGGTGGCGGAAGTTCCGTCGGCGGGAGTCGCCGGCGGCCGAGGTGCGGCCCGACGGCGCCGATGGCGTGGTCGCGGGTCCGGGCGAGGGGCTGGGGTCCGACGAGCGCGCCCGGCTGTGGGCGGCCTGCCAAGCCCTGCCCGTCGACCAGCGCACCGCGGTGGTCCTCCGCTACTACGAGCAGCTCGACTACGACGAGATCGCCGCGTTGACCGGCGTCCGCGAGGGCACGGTCCGCTCGCGGGTGTCGCGTGGGATCGCCGTGCTGCGGGAGTCGATGGGCGAGACGGGAGAACGTGATGAGTGACTTCGACGAGCGGCTGTCCGCCGTCCTCACGGCGGAGGCGGAGCACGCCCCGCCCGTTGCCGGACTGGCTCGGGAAGCACGGCGACGGCACGTCGTACGACGTCGGCGGCGGGTCGCTGCCGGGACCGTGACCGCTGCACTGGTCGTCGCCGCGCCCGTCGCCCTGCTGGCGGTTGGGGGAGGCGACGACGCCGACGTGGCGAACGATCCGCCCGCCGGGGCGTGGCGGACCGTGACGCACGGCGACGCTCGCGCCGACATCCCGGGCGACTGGACCGACCACACCTGCGACTTCGACGGCTTCACCGCTGAGGTCTATGGACCTGACGAGAAGGCGGCGTGCCAGTTCGAGAGCTACCTCGCCTTCTACGGCAGTGCGACGTTCGATGCCAGGCGCCCGCCCGGGATCTTCGGCAAGCAGGGCTACGTCTATGCGGGTGACTTCGCGGTGTCGGCGGCAACGGAGACCGTCGGGCTGACCCGCCGCCTGCTCGCTTCGGCCCGGTCGGAGAGTGACCCGCCGATCGACGGCTCCGAGTGGCAGACCGTTGGAGCCGTTGGCCTGCGCTACGACGTGCCGGCATTCTGGGGCCTAGGACCCGACGCCGACCTGAGCAACTACGCCGTCTGCGCCGTGACAGGTGATCGTGACGCTCCACCCACGGAACGAGAGGACGAACCGGCAACCTACGGCTCGACAAGCTTCGTCGCTGACCGGTGGATCCAGGTTGTGGCGCCTACCCAGGCGCTGGCCGACCTTGTGACGTCGACCGTCCGGGTGGAGCCTCGTAGCGACGACGTCGGGTGCGTCTCAGGATCGGCGAGCGACGGCGACGAGGGAACGTCCGGGCCGACCGACGACTGGCAGCGGTTTGCCGTGGAGGGCGTCAGGTTCGACGTGCCGGATCCCTGGCGCGAGCTGGACTGCCCGGGTAGCGGCATCTACTTCGGCCCTGACCCGAATCGGTGCGGACGCAACGACTACCTCACCTTCTACGCGCGGGCTTGGTTCGACCCGGCGATGGGCCCAGCTGAGATCGTCTCCGGCCACGAGGGCGGAGACACACTCTGGGCCGGTTACGTGTTCGCCGGCGACTGGGCGGTCTATGTCCGGACGTACGACCCGCAACTGACTCAGGACATCCTCGCGACTGTTCGATAGCAGCCGGTTCCTACCGCCCGCGGAGCGCACCGAACACCGAATGGCAGCGACCGCACCGCGGAGGGAGCGATCGCCCTCCGAATAAACCGGCTGCGGATCGAGAGGCACTGACGGACAATCGCACCTTGTGGGTCACGTAGAGGTTGCCGGAGTCCGGTACGAGCTCCCCGACGGTCGGGTGCTGCTGGACGACATCTCGTTCCGGGTCGGCGACGGCCAGAAGGTCGCGCTCGTCGGCGCCAACGGCGCGGGCAAGACCACGCTCCTGAGGATCATCACCGGCGAGCTCACTCCCCACGCGGGTGCGGTCACCCGCAGCGGCGGGCTGGGCGTCATGAAGCAGATGGTCGGAGCCGGCCTCGGTGCGGAGCCGACGGTGGGGGACCTGCTGCTCTCGATCAGCCCCGAGCGGGTCCGCACGGCGGCGGCCGAGGTCGACCGGTGCGAGCGGGCGCTGATGGAGGTCGACGACGAGAAGACCCAGCTCGCCTACGCCCATGCGCTGTCCGAGTACGCCGACGCGGGTGGCTACGACATCGAGGTCACCTGGGACGTGTGCACCGTGAAGGCGCTGGCGATCCCCTACGACCGCGCGAAGTACCGCGAGCTGCGCACCCTGTCCGGCGGCGAGCAGAAGCGGATCGTGCTGGAGTACCTGCTGGCCGGCCCCGACGAGGTGCTGCTGCTCGACGAGCCCGACAACTTCCTCGACGTGCCCGGCAAGATCTGGCTCGAGGAGCGGATCGCCGGCTCGGACAAGACGATCCTCTTCATCAGCCACGACCGCGAGCTGCTCGCCAACACGGCGACCCGCGTCGTGACCGTGGAGCTGGGAGCGGCCGGCAACTCGGTCTGGACCCACCCCGGCGGTTTCGCGAGCTATCACGAGGCGCGGAAGGACCGGTTCCTCCGGTTCGAGGAGATGCGCCGCCGCTGGGACGAGGAGCACGCGAAGCTCAAGGCACTGGTTCTCCGCTACAAGATCAAGGCGGAGTACAACGACGGCCTGGCCAGCCAGTACAAGGCCGCGCAGACCCGGCTCCGGAAGTTCGAGGAGGCCGGCCCGCCGACCGAGCAGCCGCGCGAGCAGCAGGTCAACATGCGCCTCACCGGCGGTCGTACCGGCAAGCGTGCGGTCGTCTGCGAGGACCTCGAGCTCACCGGGCTGATGAAGCCGTTCGACCTCGAGGTCTGGTACGGCGAGCGGGTGGCGGTGCTCGGCTCCAACGGCTCGGGCAAGTCCCACTTCCTGCGGCTGCTCGCCGGCGGTGGGTCCGACCCCGACGTCGAGCACCGCCCGGTCGGGGTCTCGACAGGCTCGACCACCGAGCAGTCGATCCAGCCGGTGAACCACGCGGGCTCGGCCAAGCTCGGCGCACGCGTCCGGCCCGGCTGGTTCGTGCAGACCCACGAGCACCCCGAGCTCGTCGGACGCACCCTGCTGGAGATCCTGCACCGCGGCGAGGGCACGCCGAACGGCCGGCAGGGCATGGGGCGCGAGCAGGCGAGCCGGGTGCTCGACCGCTACGAGCTCAGCGTCGCCGCGGAGCAGAAGTTCGAGTCGCTCAGCGGTGGTCAGCAGGCGCGGTTCCAGATCCTGTTGCTCGAGCTCTCGGGAGCGACGCTGCTGCTGCTCGACGAGCCGACCGACAACCTCGACGTCGCCTCCGCCGAGGCGCTCGAGGACGGGCTGGAGGCGTTCTCCGGCACCGTGCTCGCAGTGACCCACGACCGGTGGTTCGCGCGCGGGTTCGACCGGTTCCTGGTCTTCGGCGCCGACGGCGGCGTCTACGAGTCCGACAGTCCCGTGTGGGACGAGGGAAGGGTGGCACGAGTCCGATGACCCGTGAGGCACTGCAGATCAAGGTCGTCGACTCGTTCGACGACGACGAGCTCCGCACGTGGCTCGACATCGTCAACGATGTCGACGAGTTCGAGCGCGGTGACGCGTCGACGCCGTGGACGTTCTTCGAGCTGTCCGTCGGTGCGCGAGAGCCGAGCAAGGCGTGGCGCAGGGTCCGGCTGCTCGGCTCGGTCGACGGCACCGCCGTCGCCGCCGGCCAGGTGCAGATGCCGCTGCTCGACAACCTGACCGCGGCCGAGATCGACGTCAACGTGCTGCCCGAGCACCGGCGCCAGGGGATCGGCACCGAGCTGCTCGCCGAGTGCGAGCGGATCGCCCGGCAGGAGGGCCGCACCCGGTTCGACGCGATGACGGCGTGGCCCTACGACGGCCCTGCCGACGGAGCGGGCACGTCGGGTGTCGAGTTCGGTCGGGTGCACGGCTACGTCTTCGGGCTGGGCGACGTCCAGCGCGAGGTGCTGCTGCCGGTCGACGCGGCAGTCCTGGACGCCCTCGAGGCGGAGGCGGCGTCGTACGCCTGCGACTACGAGCTGCGCACCTGGAGCGGCCCGTTCACCGACGACGACCTGCTGCTGAGCTATCTCGAGCTGTCGGCGAAGCTCATGATCGAGGCGCCGATGGGCGACAACGAGTACGAGGAGGAGGCGGTCGACGTCGAGGCGCACCGGATGCACGAGTCGACCGTCGCCAAGCAGGAGCGGGTGAAGTTCACGACCGTCGCGTTGGCACCGGACGGGAAGGTCGCCGCGTTCACCGACCTGATGGCGCCGTCGCACGACGCGACGTACGTCTTCCAGTGGGGCACCCTCGCCGACCGCGCCCACCGCGGCCACCGGCTCGGCCTCGCGGTGAAGATCGCCAACCTCAAGGCGCTCCAGGCCACCGGTGAGTACGACGGACGCCGGCTGGTCACCTGGAACGCCGAGGTCAACGACCACATGATCGGCATCAACCACCGGATGGGCTTCCGGCCCGTCGCGCGGGCCGGCGAGCTCCAGAAGAAGATCGCGTAGTGGCGCTCGAGATCACCGCCGTCGACCCGCTCGACGTCGGTGCCATCCACGCGTGGGTGGATCTCAACACGTCCGTGGTCCGTCACGAGGTCGGGGAGTCGGGCGCGATGTGGACCGCGCCCGAGATGGTCGCCGCGCTCCAGAAGCCGTCGAAGGGCCGGAACGAGCTGATCTACCTCGGCACCGCCGACGGCACGCTGGTCGCGACCGGCTGGATCACGCTGCCGATGATCGACAACCTCACCTCGGCCGACCTCTACGTCGCCGTCGTGCCCGAGCACCGCCGGCGCGGGCTCGGGTCCGCGATGCTCGCCCACCTGGAGCAGGAGTGCGCCGCGCGCGGCCGCACCCGGCTCGACGCCATCACCGACTGGCCCTACGACGGCGCGGCGGACGGCACCGGCGCGCCCGGGGTGGAGTTCGGCAAGGCGCACGGCTTCGCCTTCGGTCTGGGTGACGTGCAGCGGGAGCTCCAGCTCCCGGCCGACGTCGAGGTGCTGACCCGGCTCGCGGCCGAGGCGGCGTCGTACCACTCCGACTACGAGCTGCGGACCTGGTCAGGCCCCATCCCCGACGACCTCGTGCTGAGCTATCTCGAGCTGTCGACCCGCCTCAACACCGAGGCGCCGGTCGGCGACCTCGAACGCGAGGACCAGACGGTCGACATCGAGGCCCACCGCAGCGCCGAGCGGACCCTGGCCGAGCAGCAGCGGGTGCCGTGGCACACCGTCGCCCTCGACCGCGACGGCAATGTGGTGGCCTACAGCGACCTCATGGTCCCCGCCACCGACCCCCACTGGGTCCACCAGTGGGGCACACTCGTCGACCCCGCCCACCGCGGCCACCGCCTCGGCGTCGCGGTCAAGGTCGCGAACCTGCTGGCCTACCAGGAGGCCCACCCCGAGGACCGTCGCCGCGTCATCACCTGGAACGCCGAGGTCAACCGGCACATGATCGCGATCAACGAGCAGATGGGGTTCGTCGCTACCGCGAGGGGTGGGCAGTTGCAGAAGAAGACGCTGCGCTGAGCTTGATGGGTTGCGCCGGTCGGTGCGTGTCGGGCGTGGCCTGCAGGTCGGGCCGGAGCGGGTCGTGGGCCCCGGTCGGCTTCAAAGCCGGGCCTTTTCCGCCGGCCAGATCAAGCAGGGCTCGGTCGCCCGAGTCCACGCAACGCCGGCCGGGCACGCCGAGGCCGACGAGACCGCCTTCGGAGCCGGCGGGGCCCGGACTCGCCCACCGGGGCCCACGCCCCGCACCGGTCAGGGTGGGCAGGCCACGCCCGCGCCACACCCGGCTCCACGACGGGGTGGATGTGGTTGGTCATGTGCCACGCGGCCGGTCACCGGCGAACCCGACAGGTGAGACCCACCCACCCCGAGGGGTCGGTCGTGCTCGCCGGGCGGTGGGGCCGGGAGGTCCAGGTCAAGCGGGAGGGTCGCGCCGGCGGGGCGTGGATGGGTCTGGCTGCGGCGCCCAGCACCGCGGGAGCGAAGCGACCGCGCTGCTGGGGGACGGATGTGGTTGCCCCGCCGGCGCGAGCCCTCCCGCGCAGGCCGAGGACCTCCCGGCACCACCGCCCGACCGACCACGACCCACACATCAAGCCGCGCAGCGGCCCTATGCGTCGGACCCGAGCTGCAGCTCGGTCGTCTGCTGGTCGCCGTCGCGGACGTAGGTGACGGTGACCTTGTCGTCGGGGCGGTAGGAGCGGATGGTCGCGACGAGGGCTCCGGGGGAGTCGACGGGGTGGTCGTCGATGCGGGTGATGACGTCGCCGTCCTGGAGGCCGGCGTCGGCGGCGGCGGAGCCCTCCTCGATCGAGGAGACGGCGGCGCCGGCGACGCCCTCGGGGGCGGGGCTGACCTGGATGCCGAGGCGGGCGTGGGTGGGGGTCTCGCCGGCGCGGAGCTGCTCGACGATCGGCACCACCTCGTCGATCGGGATGGCGAAGCCGAGGCCGATCGAGCCGGCGTCGGGGTCACCGCCGTCCGGCGTACGGATCGAGGCGTTGATGCCGACCAGCTCGCCGGCCATGTTCACCAGTGCGCCGCCGCTGTTGCCGTGGTTGATCGCGGCGTCGGTCTGGATCGCGGGGTAGGCGACGGAGTTGCCCTCTGCGTCGCGCCCCACCTCGACCGGGCGGTCGAGGGCGCTGACGATGCCGCTGGTCACCGTCGAGTCGAGGCCGTACGGCGAGCCGACGGCCACGACCTGCTCGCCCACGTCGAGGTCGCCGGACTGGCCGATCGTCACCGGCGTCAGCCCCGACACGTCCTCGGCCTGCACCAGGGCGGTGTCGGTCAGCGGGTCGGTGCCGACGACGGTGGCGGGCGTGGTCGACCCGTCGGCGAAGGACACCGTCACCTGCGCGGAGTCGGGGTCGATCGAGCCCGCCAGCGAGACCACGTGGTCGTTGGTGAGGATCAGCCCGTCCTCGGTGAGGATCACGCCGGACCCGCTGCCGCCGCTGCCACCGCCGGTCACGTCGAGCGCCACCACCGACGGCAACACCTTCGACGCCACCTGCTCGACGCTCCCGTCGGGCGCGTCTGTGTCGGCAGTGTCGGCGGTGTCGGCGACCTGGAGCGGCGCGGACGCCGGGGTGCCGCTGTCGTCTGAACCGCCGTCGTCGTCGAGCGCGGACCACAGCGCCGCGCCGCCCAGTCCCGCACCTCCGCCGATGACCAGCGCGCCGGCCAGGACCGCAGCTGCGAACCCACCGCGACGCGGACGCGGCTCTCCCGGGGGCGGCGGCGGTGTCAGGGAAGGCGGCGGTGGCTGGTACGACGGAGGTGCGGAGATCGTCATGCAGCCAGGGTGCTCAGCGTGCCTGTGAAGTCTCTGAGACGGCCTTTTGATTTTCCTCAGAGGTCAGGAGCAGCGCCCTCACGTGCCCGGCACCTCGTAGGTCAGCTCGACGTCGTCGGCCCAGGTGGCGCACGAGCATCCTGCCGGGTCCGGGAGGGCCGCCACGGTTTCGGTGAGCAGCCCGGTGAGCCGGTCGAGGTTGGCGCGGAACCGCGCGAACACCTCCTCCTGGCCGACTCCGGCACCGGACTCGGCGCCGGCGTCCATGTCGGTGACGAGGGCGATCGAGGCGTAGCACATCTGCATCTCGCGGGCGAGGGCCGCCTCCGGGCTACCGGTCATGTTGACCAACGTCCAGCCCTGCGCCGCGTAGTGCTGGGACTCGGCGCGGGTGGAGAACCGTGGACCCTCGATCACGACCATCGTCCCGCCGTCGACCAGGTCGGGCCCGCTGGCCAGCACGGCGCCGCGCAGCCGGCCGCAGTAGGGGTCAGCGAACGGGAGGTGGCAGGCGCCGGTCTCGACGTACGACGGCACCCGGCGGAACGTGCGGTCGACCAGCTGGTCGGGCACGACCACGTCGCCCGGGGCGACCTCCGGCCGCAGGCCGCCCACCGCGCACGGGGCGAGCACCTGGCGCACCCCGAGTGACCGGAGCGCCCACAGGTTGGCGCGGTAGTTGATCGCGTGCGGCGGGTGCTCGTGGCGCATCCCGTGCCGCGGGAGGAAGGCCACCTCGCGCCCGGCGACCCGGCCGATGCTCACCAGCGCCGAAGGCGCGCCGTACGGCGTGTCGACGGTGACCGACTCGGCGCCGTCGTCGAGGAACGCGTAGAAACCGGTGCCGCCGATGACGGCGACGTCCGCGGCGCTCACGGCTCTCGCCGGCCGGTCAGGCCCAGCGCTCCTCGCGCGGGGTGAAGGTCAGGCCGCGGTCGCCGGTGTAGATCTGCTTCGGCCGCGCGATCTTCTGGTCCTTGTCGCCGATCAGCTCCTGCCACTGGGCCAACCAGCCCGGCGTCCGGCCGATCGCGAACAGCACCGTGAACATCTCCGGCGGGAACTGGAAGGCCTCGTAGATCAGGCCGGAGTAGAAGTCGACGTTCGGGTAGAGCTTGCGCTTGACGAAGTACTCGTCCTCGAGCGCGATCTTCTCCAGCTCCTGGGCGATCTCGAGCAGCGGGTTGACGCCGGTGACCTCGAAGACGTCGTCGCAGGCCTTCTTGATGATCTTCGCCCGCGGGTCGTAGTTCTTGTAGACCCGATGGCCGAAGCCCATCAGCCGCTCGTTGCCGTCCTTCACCCCGGCGATGAAGTCGGGGATGTTGTCCTTGCTGCCGATCCGGCGCAGCATCCGCAGCACCGCCTCGTTGGCGCCGCCGTGCAGCGGGCCGAAGAGCGCACCGATGCCGGCACCGACCGCGGAGTAGGGGTCGACCTGCGAGGAGCCGACCGAGCGCACGGCGTTGGTCGAGCAGTTCTGCTCGTGGTCGGCGTGCAGGATGAACAGCACGTCGAGGGCCCGGGCCAGCCGCGGGTCCGCCTCGTAGCGGTGCTCGCTCATCTTGAACAGCATCGAGAGGAAGTTCTCGGTGTAGTTCAGCTCGTTGTCGGGATAGATGTACGGCTTGCCCTGGGCGTGGCGGAACGCCCACGCGCCGAGGGTCGGCATCTTGGCGATCATCCGGACGATCTGGATGTGCCGGTTGTCCGGGTCGGCGATGTTCGACGCCTCCGGGTAGAACGTGGACAGGGCTCCCGTCGACGCCATCAGCATCCCCATCGGGTGCGCGTCGTAGCGGAAGCCCTGCATGAAGCTCTTGACGTTCTCGTGCACGTAGGTGTGGTACGTGATCTCGTGGACCCACTTGTCGTACTGCTCCTTGCTGGGCAGCTCGCCGTAGATCAACAGGTAGGCCACCTCGAGGAAGGTGGAGTTCTCGGCCAGCTGCTCGATCGGGTAGCCCCGGTACTCGAGGATCCCCTTCTCACCGTCGATGTAGGTGACGGAGCTGCGGCAGGACGCGGTGTTCACGAAGCCGGGGTCGTACGTCGCGAGGCCGGGCTGGTCGTCGGCCGTCTTGATCTGCCCCAGATCGGCCGCCCGGATGGTGCCGTCGGTGATCGGGATGTCGTACTCCGCGCCGGTGCGGTTGTCTCGTACGGTGAGAGAGTCAGTCACGCCTTGAACCGTAGTCGAGTCATGTTCGAGCCGGTACCCGGTGTCCCGGTTCGTGGTGCAGGCGCCGCAGCAGGAAACCGGCCGCGAGGGCGAGCGGGAACATGAGGACGCCGTACACCGCAGCCGGCACGGCGAGCGCCTCGCTGTCCAACACGCTGATCGCGACCGCGATCGCGAGCGTGCTGTTGTGGATACCGACCTCGAACGCCGAGGCCAGCGCCTGCTGCGGCTCGACCCCCAGCACTCGGGGCAGGACGTAGCCCAGCGTCAGGCTGATCGCGCAGAACACGACGGCGACGACACCGATGTCGGCGAGGTAGTCGGCGAGGTTCTCGCGCTCGGCCAGGAGCGCGCCGGCGATCACCAGGGCCAGCACCACCGCGGAGGCGATCCGCACCGGCTTGTCGGCGCGGTCGGCGAAGGCCGGCGAGGAGCGACGGACGACCATCCCGATCGCCACCGGCACCAGCACGATCGCGAAGACCTGCAGGGTCTTGCCGAGCTGGAGTCCCACGTCGTCGGCGTCGGCCGGGTCGAAGTGGGCGAGTGCGAGGTTGACCACGACCGGCAGCGTGACGACGGCGAGCACGGAGTTGACGGCCGTGAGGGTGATGTTGAGGGCCACGTCGCCGCGGAACAGGTGGCTGAACAGGTTGGCCGTCGTACCTCCCGGGGACGCGGCGAGCAGCATCATCCCGACCGCCAGCAGCGGGTCGAGGTCGACGAGGGTCACGAGCCCGAAGCACACCGCGGGCAGGACCAGCACCTGCGCGGCCAGGGCGATGACGACGGCACGCGGCGACTGCCCGATCCGGCGGAAGTCGCCAACCGTCAACGACAGTCCGAGACCGAACATGATGATGGCCAGCGCGACCGGCAGCGCTACGGTCGTCAGTGCGGAATCCATCGGGCGCCCTCCCCAGGGTCGAGGAGACGTCATAGTCGCACGCCTGAGCATTTGGCGGATACCGCGCGCCGCCCGTAGTCTTGTCCGTCGCGTCTACTGCCGCTCCCGCGCGCGGGGGCAGTCTCCGACCACAGCACCTATGTCTGGGTACGGAGCAGTGTTCGTCAGCAGACGCCGCGGCCGGAGCCTTCGGCCGTGTTCCACACGAACGACAGAAAGTGACGCAGCCATGCGCACCTATGCCCCGAAGCCCGGCGACATCGAGCGCCAGTGGCTCGTGATCGACGCGACGGACGTCCCGCTCGGTCGCCTCGCCACCACGGCCGCCAACCTGCTGCGCGGCAAGCACAAGCCCATCTTCGCGCCCAACGCCGACACCGGTGACTACGTCATCATCGTCAACGCGGAGAAGGTCTCGCTCAGCGGCAACAAGCGGACCGACAAGATGGTCTACCGCCACTCCGGCTTCCCGGGTGGTCTGACCGCGACCCCGATCGGCGAGGTCCTGGACAAGGACGCCCGCAAGGCCGTCGAGAAGGCTGTCTGGGGCATGGTCCCGAAGAACCGCCTCGGCCGTCAGATCGTGAAGAAGCTGAAGGTGTACGCCGGCCCGGCCCACCCGCACCAGGCCCAGCAGGCCGTTCCCTACGAGATCAAGAAGATCTCCCAGTGACTGACTCGACTTCGAAGGACCAGAACGTGGCTGACACCGCCGACATGACTGACAACACCGAGGTCGAGGAGACCTTCGAGTCCGACGAGCAGGGCCTCGCCTACACCAGCGAGTCCACGCCGTCCGAGGCCGCCCTCGCCGCCCGTCCCGCCACCATCGCCCCCGGCGCGGCCACCGGCCGTCGCAAGGAGGCCGTGGCCCGCGTCCGGATCGTCCCGGGCACCGGCGTGTGGACGATCAACGGCCGGACCCTCGAGTCGTACTTCCCCAACAAGCTGCACCAGCAGGTCGTCAACGAGCCCTTCGCCGCCCTCGGGCTCGAGGGTCGCTTCGACGTGATCGCCCGCATCCACGGCGGCGGCATCACCGGCCAGGCGGGTGCGCTCCGCCTCGGTGTGGCCCGGTCGCTCAACGCGATCGACATCGACGCGAACCGGCCGACCCTGAAGAAGGCCGGTCTGCTGACCCGCGACGCCCGCGCCACCGAGCGCAAGAAGGCCGGCCTCAAGAAGGCCCGCAAGGCCCCGCAGTACAGCAAGCGCTGATCCGGGCGATCCGGTGGTCGAGCCTGTCGAGACCCGGATCTTCGGCACCGACGGGGTCCGGGGCCTGGCGAACGGTCATCTGACCGCAGAGCTGGCCCTGGACCTCGGCGTCGCGGCCGCCCGCGTGCTCGTCGAGCACGGCGGGCTCGGCAGCGGTCGCCAGCGGCCCCTGGCCGTGGTCGGCCGGGACACCCGGATCTCCGGGCAGTTCCTCGAGCACGCCGTCGTGGCCGGCCTGGCCTCGGCCGGGGTCGACGTGCTGCGCCTCCGCGTGCTGCCGACCCCCGGCGTCGCCTACTTCACCGACGCCCTCGGCGCCGACGTCGGCGTCGTGATCTCCGCGTCGCACAACCCGATGCCCGACAACGGCATCAAGTTCCTCGCCCGCGGCGGCGTGAAGCTCGACGACGCGCTCGAGCGCGAGATCGAGGAGCACCTCCGCCAGGAGTGGGAGCGGCCGACCGGTGCCGACGTCGGCCGGGTGACGCCGTACGGCCCGACAGCCGAGGAGTACGCCGCGCACCTGGTGGCCACGCTCGACAAACCCCTGGCCGGGCTCCGGGTCGTGCTGGACTGCGCCCACGGCGCGGCGAGCGAGGTCGGCCCGATGGCGCTGGCCGCCGCCGGCGCCGAGGTCATCGCGATCGGCGCCGAGCCCGATGGGCTCAACATCAACGAGGGCTGCGGCTCCACCCACCTCGAGCTGCTGCAGCGGGCGGTCGTGGAGCGCGGGGCCGACGCCGGCTTCGCCGTCGACGGCGACGCCGACCGCTGCCTGGCCGTCGACCACACCGGCACCGTGGTCGACGGCGACCAGATCATGGTGATCCTGGCGCTCGCGATGAAGGAGTCCGGCGACCTCGTCGACGACACCCTCGTCGCGACCGTGATGAGCAACCTCGGGTTGGTCCAGGCGCTCACGGCCGCCGGCGTGACCGTGCGCCAGACCGCGGTCGGCGACCGTTACGTGCTGGAGGACATGCGGGCCGGCGGCTACACGCTCGGCGGCGAGCAGTCCGGGCACGTGATCATGCGGGCGCACGCGACGACCGGCGACGGGCTGCTGACCGCCCTGCACGTGATGCAGCGGATGGTCACCACAGGTCAGAGCCTCCAGCAGCTGGCGGCCGCGATGACCCGGCTGCCCCAGGTGCTGGTCAACGTTCCCGGCGTCGACAAGGACCGCTGCCACGACGCCGAGCTGGTCGCCGCGGTCGCGGCCGCCGAGGCCGACCTCGGCGACTCCGGCCGGGTGCTCCTCCGCCCCTCGGGCACCGAGCCTCTGGTGCGGGTGATGGTCGAGGCGCCGACCGCGGAGCAGGCTCGCTCGGTGGCCGACGGGCTCGCCGGCGTCGTCCGCGCCCGGCTGTCGCTCTGACCCTGCCACCCTTCGGTTCGGGCGGTCTGCAAGGCTCGGCGCATGATCTCTGCGCCGACCCTCGTGGTGGAGGGGCTGACCAAGCAGTTCGGGCCGTTGCGCGCGGTCGACGACCTCAGCTTCGAGGTTCGTCCCGGCGCCGTCACCGGCTTCCTTGGACCGAACGGCGCCGGCAAGACGACCACGCTGCGGATGCTCCTCGGGCTCACCCGGGCGACCGCCGGGCGGGCGCTCGTCGGTGACCGGCCGTACGTCGAGCACGAGCGGCCCGCTCGCGTCGTCGGCGCCGCGCTGGAGGCGTCGAGCTTCCACCCCGGCCGCACCGGCCTCGCCCACCTCCAGGTGTTCGCACCGCAGGTCGGGGTGTCGAAGGCGCGTTGCGCGGAGGTGCTGGAGGCCGTCGGCATGGGTCACGCCGCGAAGCAGCGGGTGGGCAAGTACTCGATGGGCATGCGGCAGCGGCTGGGCCTGGCGACCGCGCTGCTCACCGACCCGCCGGTCATCGTGCTCGACGAGCCGACCAACGGGCTCGACCCCGAGGGCATCGTGTGGATCCGCGGGCTGCTGCGGACGTTCGCCGCCGAGGGGCGCACCGTCCTCGTCTCCAGCCACCTGCTCCGCGAGGTGGAGGCGAGCGTCGACGACGTGGTGGTCATCGCCCACGGGCGGCTGCGGCACGCCTCGCCGCTGGCCGGCCTCCGTGCCCAGGCCACGCCGGCGACGTACGTCGAGTCGCCCCGACTCGATGCGGTGACCGCGCTCGCCGCCGACCGCGGCTGGACGGTCGCGCCGGACGGCGCGGGCCTGCTCGTCGAGGGCGGCACCGCCGCCGAGATCGGCGGGGGCGCACACGCGGCCGGCATCGAGCTGCACCAGCTCGTCAGCAGGGACGCGGACCTGGAGTCGATCTTCCTCGAGCTGACGCGGACGGAAGGGGGCCAGCGATGAGGGCGGCGCTGGTCGCGGAGTACCGCAAGCTCGTCACCACCCGAATGTGGTGGATCCTGCTCCTGGTGATGGGCTGCTACCTGGTCTTCATCGCCGCCATCATCTCGGCGACGTTCGCGCTGGTGCCGCAGGAGGACGCCCCGCTCGTCGGCGAGGACGCCGCGCGGGCCGTCTACTCGGTCGTCAACAGCGTCGGCTACGTGTTCCCGCTGGTGGTCGGCAGCCTGGCGATGACCACGGAATTCCGCTACCAGACGATCACCCAGAGCCTGCTGGTCGAGCCGGACCGCACGACGTTCCTGCTCGCCAAGCTGGTCTCCGTGCTGCCCGTCGGGCTGCTGCTCGGCGTCGTGGGTGTGCTGGCGACGGTCGCGGGTGGCGCGCCACTGCTGGAGCTCGAGGGCGACGGCGCGATGCTCGGTGACGCCGACGTGCTGAGCGGGCTGCTGCTCGGTGTGGTCGTCGTCGCGCTCTGGGCGATGATCGGCGTCGCCTTCGGGGCGCTGGTGTCCAACCAGATCGCGGCGATCGTGATCATCCTGGCCTTCACCCAGTTCGTCGAGCCGGTCGCCCGCCTGGTGCTCTCCCAGGTCGACGCGCTGTCCGCGGTCTCGGCGTACCTCCCCGGTGGCGCCGCCGACTCCCTCATCGGCGCCACCTTCTTCGGCGACCCCGCGAGCGTCGACCTGCTCCCGCGGTGGGCGGCGGTGCTCGTGATGCTGGCCTACGCGGCGGCGTTCGCGATCGCGGGCCGGCTCACCACGCTGCGCCGCGATATCGGCTGACCAGTCAGATCTTCCGCAGCCGCACGTAGCGGACCGAGTGGTCGGCGTCCTTGCGCAGCACGAGCGTCGCGCGGGAGCGGGTGGGGAGCACGTTCTGCTCGAGGTTGGGGCCGTTGATGGTGTCCCAGATCCGGCGCGCCTCGTCGACGGCGACGTCGTGGGTGAGCTGGGCGTACTTGGCGAAGTAGGAGTCGGGGTCGCGGAACGCGGTCTCGCGCAGGCGGAGGAAGCGGTCGACGTACCAGTCGCGGATGTGAGCGACGGCAGCGTCGACGAAGATCGAGAAGTCGAAGAAGTCGGAGAGACCGAGCCCGGCGCGGCCGTCACCGCGGACCCGGGCCGGCTGGAGCACGTTGAGGCCCTCGAGGATGAGGATGTCGGGACGGTTGACGACGATCCGCTCGTCCGGGACGACGTCGTAGATCAGGTGGGAGTACTTCGGCGCGCGCACCTCGTCCTTGCCGGACTTGATGTCGACGACGAACTTCATGAGCGCGCGCCTGTCGTACGACTCCGGGAACCCCTTGCGCTCCAGCAGGCCGCGACGCTCGAGCTCGGCGTTGGGGTACAGGAACCCGTCGGTGGTGACCAGGGCGACGTTGGGGTGGGCCGGCCAGCGCGCGAGCATCTGCTGCAGCACGCGGGCGGCGGTGGACTTGCCTGCGGCGACGGAGCCGGCCAGGCCGATGACGAACGGCGTCCGCGGGGGAGTCGTGCGGTGGAGGAACTCCTCCTGGGCGCGGTGGAGGTTCCCCGCCGCCTCGACCCGGAGGCTCAGCAACCGCGAGAGCGGCAGGTAGACCTGGACGATCTCGTCGAGGTCGAGCTGGTCGCCGAGGCCCCGGAGGGCGACGATCTCGTCCTCGGTGAGCGGGCTCTCGGTCTCCGAGGCGAGGGCGGCCCAGGTGGCGCGGTCGAGCTCGAGGTACGGCGACGACTCGCGTGAGTGGTCGTCGCCGTTCTCGTGGTCGCGCATGGCGACGATTCAATCAGTCGCCCATCTCGTAGAGTTGACTGCCATGTGCGGGATCGTCGGTTACGTCGGGCCGAAGCGGGCCCAGGACGTCGTGATAGACGGCCTGCGACGGCTGGAGTACCGCGGCTACGACTCCGCCGGCATCGCCGTCGTCCACGAGGGAGAGCTCGCCCTCGCCAAGCGCGCCGGCAAGCTCGCCAACCTCGACAAGGTGCTCGCCGACACCCCGTTGCCGCCGGCGCACACCGGCATCGGCCACACCCGCTGGGCCACCCACGGCCGGCCGAACGACGTCAACGCCCACCCGCACACCGGCGGCGCCCGCCGGGTCGCCCTGGTGCACAACGGCATCATCGAGAACTTCGTCGAGCTCCGGTCGCGCGTGGAGGCCGACGACCACGTCTTCCTGTCCGAGACCGACACCGAGATCGTGGCGCACCTGGTCGAGCTCCAGGTGCAGTCGGGTGTCGACCTGCCGACCGCGATGCAACGGGTCTGCCAGCAGCTCGACGGAGCGTTCACCCTGGTCGCCGTGGACGCCGAGGACCCCGACCGGGTCGTCGCGGCCCGGCGCAACAGCCCGCTCGTCGTCGGGCTCGGGGAGGGCGAGAACTTCCTCGGCTCCGACGTCGCCGCCTTCATCGAGCACACCCGGGAGGCGCTCGAGCTCGGCCAGGACCAGATCGTCACCATCACCCGCGACGAGGTGACCGTCAGCGACTTCTGGGGGCGTCCCGTGGAGGCCCAGCGGTTCCACGTCGACTGGGACCTGTCGGCGGCGGAGAAGGACGGCCACGACTGGTTCATGCGCAAGGAGATCTTCGAGCAGCCGCGCGCCGTCGCCGACTCGCTGATCGGCCGCCGGACCACCGGCGGGCTGCTCCAGCTCGACGAGATGCGGCTCGCCGACGAGGAGATCCGCGACCTCGACAAGATCATCATCATCGCGTGCGGCACGTCGTTCTACGCGGGAATGGTCGCGAAGTACGCCATCGAGCACTGGACCCGCACCCCGGTCGAGGTCGAGCTCGCCTCGGAGTTCCGCTACCGCGACCCGATCGTCGACGCCACCACTCTGGTCGTCGCGATCAGCCAGTCCGGCGAGACCGCCGACACCCTGCAGGCGATCCGGCACGCGCGCTCGCAGCGGGCCAAGGTGCTGGCGATCTGCAACACCAACGGCTCCTCCATCCCGCGCGAGTCCGATGCGGTCATCTACACCCATGCCGGTCCCGAGATCGGCGTCGCGTCGACCAAGGGGTTCCTCACCCAGCTCGTCGCGTGCTACCTGCTCGCGCTGTACGTCGCCCAGGTCAAGGGCACCCGGTTCGGCGACGAGATCGACGAGATCATGGTGCAGCTCGAGGCGATGCCCGGCCACATCGAGACGGTGCTCGCGCAGAGCGACGCGGTCTACGAGCTCGCCCGCGCCCACACCTCGACCCGCTCGGTGCTGTTCCTCGGCCGGCACGCCGGCTACCCGGTGGCGCTCGAGGGAGCGCTCAAGCTCAAGGAGCTGGCCTACCTCCACGCGGAGGGCTTCGCTGCCGGCGAGCTCAAGCACGGACCGATCGCGCTCATCGAGGACGGACTGCCCGTGCTCTGCGTCGTACCGCCCCGCGGCCGCGACCAGCTGCACGGCAAGATGCTGAGCGGCATCCAGGAGGTCCGCGCCCGCGGCGCCCGCACGATCTGTCTGGCCGAGGAGGGTGACAGCACGATCGAGCCGTACGCCGACGACCTGGTCCGCCTGCCCCGGGTGCCCGTGCTCCTCCAGCCCCTCGTCGCGATCGTGCCGCTCCAGCTGTTCGCCTGCGAGCTCGCGACCGCGCTCGGGCACGACGTCGACCAGCCGCGCAACCTGGCCAAGTCCGTCACGGTCGAGTAGGCGGCATCGTGGCGGTGATCGGCGTCGGCATCGACGTGTGCGAGCTCGACCGCTTCGCGGCGTCCATCGAGCGCACACCGGCGCTCGCCGTACGTCTCTTCACCGAGGCCGAGCGGACCCTGCCGGTCGCTTCGCTGGCCGCCCGCTTCGCCGCCAAGGAGGCGCTCGCCAAGGCGCTCGGCGCCCCGCGCGGGATGGAGTGGCACGACGCCGAGGTGATCCGCGAGGAGTCCGGCCGGCCGGTGTTCGAGATCCGCGGCACGGTCCGCGCGCAGGCCGATGCCCTCGGCGTGCAGCACATCCACCTCTCGCTCTCCCACGACGCCGGCATCGCCTCGGCGATGGTCGTCCTCGAGTCATGATCCGCGCCCACACCGTCGAGCAGGTCCGGGCAGCCGAGGCGAGGCTGCTGGCCCAGCTGCCGGAGGGTGCGCTGATGCAGCGAGCGGCGCACGGGCTGGCCCACGCGGTGCTCGACCTGCTCGGCGGCGGCTACGGGCGGCGGGTGCTGTTGCTTGTCGGGTCCGGCGACAACGGCGGCGATGCGCTCTACGCCGGTGCGGTGCTCGCGCGGCGGGGAGCGTACGTCGAGGCGTGGCTGCTCTCGGACAAGGCCCATGCCGCCGGAGTGGCTGCGCTCGGACAGGCCGGAGGCGTCGTACGGCGTCTCGATACGTCCTCGGCTAGCGCCTCGGACTACCCGACGACCGAGCAGCCCCGGTCGTCGAGTAGGGAGCGAGCGCAGCGAGCGACCGTATCGAGACGCAGTGACTTCGACGTGGTCGTGGACGGCATCGTCGGGATCGGGGGCCGCCCGCCGCTGCGGGAGGGGGCGGCCGCCGCGCTGGAGGCGGTCGCCGGAGTGCCGGTGGTGGCCGTCGACACCCCGTCGGGGGTGGACGTCGACGGCGGCGAGCTGGTCGGGCCGCACGTGGTAGCGGACGTGACGGTCACGTTCGGCACCCACAAGGTCGCCCACCTCGTCGACCCGGCCTCGACGGCCAGCGGCGTCGTCCACCTCGTCGACATCGGGCTCGATCTGCCCGAGCCCGCCCTCGAGGCGCTGCAGCCCGCCGATGTGGCCGCGCTGGTGCCGCGGCCCGGCCCGCACGCGCAGAAGTACACCCGCGGCGTGGTCGGTGTCCGCGCCGGCTCAGCGGCGTACCCGGGTGCCGCGCTGCTCTGCGTGGCCGGCGCGGAATGCGGGCTTGCGGGCATGGTCCGGTACGTCGGCGATCCCAGCGTCGCCGACCGGGTCCGGGCTGCGCGTCCCGAGGTCGTCGGCGACGGCCGGGTGCAGGCGTGGGTCGTCGGGTCCGGCAGCCACGACGGTGCCGAGGAGGCGCTCCGCGCCGCGCTTGCGGACGACGTGCCCCTGGTCGTCGACGCCGACGCCCTCGCGTTCGCGGACCGGGTCGGCGCTGCCCCGGCGGTCCTCACGCCCCATGCCGGCGAGCTCGCCGCGATGCTCGGCGTCGAGCGCGACGAGATCGAGGCGGCACCGCTCCGGCACGCCCGAGCCGCCGCCGAGAGGTACCGCACCACGGTGCTGCTCAAGGGCCGGCACACGCTGGTCGCGGAGCCGGGCCGCCCGGTCCGGGTCACGACGTCCGGCACGCCGTGGCTCGCCACCGCGGGTGCGGGGGACGTGCTGAGCGGCGTCATCGGTGCGCTGCTCGCCGCCGGCCTCTCGCCGTACGACGCCGCGTCGGTCGGCTCCTGGCTGCACGGCGCGGCGGCGACCCTCGCCTCCCAGGGCGGACCGATCGTCGCCGGCGACGCGGCCCGCGCGCTGCCGGCGGTCGTCGCAACGCTGGTCGGGTGATGGAAGGATCGGTCCCATGTCCGAGGAGCCGGCCGAGATCGTGGTCGACCTGGCGGCGATCCGGCACAACGTCGGTGTCCTCCGCAGGCTGACGGGGGTGCCGCTGATCGCCGTGGTGAAGGCCGACGGCTACGGCCACGGGCTCGAGCAGGCGGCGCGCGCCGCACGCGACGGTGGCGCGGAGTGGATCGCCGTCGCGACCGTTGCGGAGGCGGTGCGACTCCGTGACGCCGGGTACGGCGGGCCGCTGCTCTGCTGGCTGACGGTGCCCGGCACGGACCTGGTGCGGCCGGTCGCCGAGGGGATCGACCTGACGGCGTACTCCGTCGCCGAGCTCGACGACATCGCCGCCGCGGCCGCTACCGCGGGTCGCCGCGCGCGCGTGCAGCTCAAGGTCGACACCGGCCTCAACCGAGGTGGCGCGTCCCGCGCAGCCTGGGCGGAGCTCTTCGCCAGGGCGCGGGACGGTGAGCGCGCCGGCAGCTGGAAGATCACCGGGCTGTTCTCGCACTTCGCGTGCGCCGACGAGCCCCGCCATCCCGCCAACGACCGCCAGGAGCAGGCCTTCCGCGCCGCGGTCGCGCTGGCGGAGGACTCGGGACTCCGGCCGGAGCTGCTCCACCTCGCCAACTCAGCGGCAGCGATCCTGCGCCCCTCGTCGCGGTTCGACGCCGTGCGCTGCGGCTTGGCGATCTACGGCCTCGACCCGGCACCGGGGGAGACGCCGGCGGACCTGGGCCTGGTGCCGGCGATGACCGTGCGCACCCGGCTCGCCCTGGTCAAGCAGCTCGAGCCCGGCGACGCCGTCTCCTACGGGCACCACTGGGTCGCCGACCGCGCGACGACGTTGGGGCTGGTGCCGCTGGGCTACGGCGACGGGGTCCCGCGCCACGCGTTCCAGCCCGGCTCGCCCGGCACCGCGGCGGAGGTCGCCGTCGGCCGCCGGCGCCGGCCGCTGCGCGGCCGGGTCTGCATGGACCAGTTCATGGTCGACCTCGGCGGCGACGCGGCCGCGGTCGGCGACGAGGTGGTGCTGTTCGGTGCCGGCCCCGACGTCCCGACCGCGCAGGAGTGGGCCGAGGCGTGCGGGACGATCAGCTACGAGATCGTCACCAGGATCGGCGGCCGGTCCGGCCGGGTGTACGTCGACACCGGCGACCCGGCCTCTAAGGTCGATCCATGAGCTCCGTGCGCCGGCGGATCGTCGGCTCCCTCGCCGGCGCGGTCGGTGTCGCCGCCGCGGGCGGCGCGGTGGCGCTGCTGCGCCAGCAGCGGTCGATCAGCAGGCGGGTCGGGGAGGAGATCGCATTCGGAGCGCTCCGGTCCGAGCCGGTCACGGTGGTCGCCGACGACGGCGTACCCCTCCACGTGGAGGTCGACGAGCTCGACGACTCCCACACCCTCGACCGCGCCGGCCGGTTCCTGCGGCGCGTGGCCGGAGCGGCTCCCGACGTCACCGTGGTGTTCGTGCACGGCTTCTGCCTCACCCTCGACTGCTGGCACTTCCAGCGCGCCGCCTACCGCAACCTGGTGCGCACCGTCTTCTACGACCAGCGGTCGCACGGTCGCTCCGGTCGGTCCGACCGCGAGCACTCGACGATCGAACAGCTCGGCCGCGACCTCAAGGCCGTCATCGACGCGGCCGCGCCGGAGGGACCGGTCGTGCTCGTCGGTCACTCGATGGGCGGCATGTCGATCGTCGCGCTGGCGGAGGAGTTCCCCGAGCTGATCGGCGACCGGGTCGTCGGCATCGGGCTGATCTCCACCACGGCGGGTGGGCTCGACGTCAGCCGGATCCTGCTGCCGATGCTCCCGGCCAGGCTGAGCGGCCCGTTCACCCATCGCGCGATCCGGACCCTGCACCGCGGCCACCGCACGGTCGACGTGTTCCGCCGGATGGGTCGCACCATCGCCACGGTGGCGACCGACCGCTACGCGTTCGGCAGTGACGTGCCGGCCGACTACGTCCGGTTCGTCGACGAGATGCTCTCCGCGACGCCCTTCGAGGTCGTCGCCGACTTCTTCCCGCTGTTCACGAGCCTCGACAAGTTCCACACCGTCGAGGCGCTCGGTGCGATCCCGACCTCGGTCGTGTGCGGCACGAGCGACAAGGTGACCTCCATCGGCCACTCGCGCAAGCTGCACTCGCGGATCCCCGGGTCGCACCTGCTGGAGTGCGAGGGCGCCGGGCACATGGTGATCTTCGAGCGGCACGACCTCGTCAACGCCGAGCTCGACCAGCTGATCACCGCGGCCACGACAGGAGCGCGCAGCCGGTGACCGCGACGACCAGCGAGCCGGTGATCGAGGTCGTCGGCCCGGAGGCGGCCGACGTCGTGCTCGGCATCGTCCGCGACGCGTTCGCCGACCGGCCGCCGCTCGACCCGCCGACCGACGCGCTGGCGGAGACCGAGGAGACCATCGGCGCCCGGCTCGCCGACGGTGCCGGTCTGGTCGCCCGCGTCGACGGGCAGCCGGCGGGCGCCGTGCTGCTGGACGCCGAGCCGGACGGGCGCACGGTCCACCTGCGCCGGTTCGGGCTCACCCCGGCCGCCCGCGGCCGCGGCGTCGCGGTCGCCCTGGTGCGAGCCGGGCTCCACGCGGCGACCACGCTGGGGGCGGGCGACGCCGAGCGCGCCGTGGTGATCGCGCGCGAGGAGCTGCCCCACACGGTGCGGTTCTGGCGGCAACAGGGCTTCGCCGAGACCGGCCGGCAGACGCCGTACGTCGAGCTCGCCCGTGCGCTGCCCCGCCGGTTCGACGTGCCCACCGCCGAGGACATGCGGGCGCTGGCCACCCGGGTCGCCGGGGTGCTGGTCGCCGGGGACGTGCTGGTCCTGAGCGGCGACCTCGGCGCCGGCAAGACCACCTTCACCCAGGGGCTGGGCGCGGCGCTCCAGGTGCGGGGCGACATCACCTCGCCCACCTTCGTGATCTCCCGGGTGCACCCGTCGCTGGTGGGCGGGCCCGGCCTGGTGCATGTCGACGCCTACCGGCTCGGTGGCGCCGCCGAGCTCGACGACCTCGACCTCGACACCGACCTGGACCGAGCGGTCACGGTGGTGGAGTGGGGCGAGGGGCTCGCCGAGGACCTCGCGGAGTCGCCGCTCGAGGTGCGGATCACCCGCGCCGCCGGCGGCAACGTCATCGAGGACCGCGATCCGCGGACGGTCGAGATCGACCCGCTGGGTGGCCGCTGGCTCGACGTCGACCTCAGGTTCTGACCATCCGGACAGGACGTCCCTAGCCCTTCCGAACTAGCCGAGAAGGCCTTCGCCCAGTACTCCTCGAAGAGGCGTGCACTCCGCGTTTCTTTACCTTTCAATCATTCGTGAGCCGGCCCGTGGAGGGTGGCCGGCTCTCGGATCTTGGAGGGTCTTCTCGTGCGCTTCCGCGCTCTGCTCGTCCTGCTCGCCTGCCTGTTCACCACTGCTGCGGTGGCCGTCGACGTTCCCGCCGCCGACGCCGGTCGTTCCCGCGTCACGCTCGACCCGCCGCGCGTCACCGAGCGCGGGGTCGTCCTCGCCGGTCGCGCGCCGGCTCGCGCGCGGGTGCAGGTCCTGCGCAAGGCGGGACAGCGCTGGCGGCAGGTCCGCGCTGTCCGTGCGGAC
Source organism: Nocardioides silvaticus (assembly GCF_003160695.1). Classification (GTDB taxonomy): domain Bacteria; phylum Actinomycetota; class Actinomycetes; order Propionibacteriales; family Nocardioidaceae; genus Nocardioides; species Nocardioides silvaticus. Next base: position 807,469 of record NZ_QGDD01000001.1, on the reverse strand, counting down.
CGTCAGGGCCGCTACCGGGTCATCATCGCGCACCCGAGCTCCCCGTGGACCGTCCGGGCTGTGAGCCGTCGGCTCGCCAGCAGGACCTGGGTCATCACGCCGGCGGTCGTCGGGGACGGCCCGACGGAGCCGGAGGTTCCCGTCGAGCCGGAGGTTCCTGTCGAGCCGGAGGTTCCCGTCGAGCCGGAGGTTCCTGCTGCGCCGGAGCTCCCTGCTGAGCCGGAGCTGCCGGTCGAGCCGACGCCGCCCGGAGCGCCGGAGCCGCCCGCCGACGCCTGTGGCGAGCGCGTGCTGAAGGCGGACGGCTCGTGGTGGGAGTGCAGCTTCGTGGACGAGTTCGAGGGTGACGCCCTCGACCCCACCCGGTGGATCGCCCAGGACAGCGCGGTCAGCGGGATGGTCAACGGGTTGTACGCCGGATCGGCCTGCTACGTGGACTCCGCGCAGACCGTGACGGTCTCCGGCGGCGCGCTGCACCTGAGCGCGGTGAAGCACGCGGAGCCGATCACCTGCGCGACCCCGTGGGGCAGCCTCCCGACCGACCGGGTCGCGGGGGCGGTGACCACCAAAGGCCGGTTCGCGCAGGCGTACGGGCGGTTCGAGGTGCGGGCCCGGATGCCTCAGACTCGCGTCCAGGGAGCGCACTCGGCGATCTGGATGTTCCCCGACGCCCCGACGTACGGCGCCTGGCCGCTCTCGGGCGAGATCGACATCGCCGAGTGGTACAGCGTCCTGCCCGACCGCGTGTACCCGTCGGTGCACTACTCCGACGGCGACCGCGACGTGCACACCGGGCAGGACGGGTACGTCAGTGACGCCAGCGACTACCACACCTACGCGGTCGAGTGGACCCCGCGCGAGATGCGGTTCTACTACGACGGCGAGCTGACGTTCGAGCACTCGTGGAACGCGCTGGACGCCCTGTTGAACCCGCTGCTGGGCTCCGCGCCGTTCGACCAGCCCTTCAACGTCGTCCTGACCCAGGGCTGGGGCGGGTTCTGGAACGCACCCACGACCGACACCCCCGACCAGGTCACGATGACCATCGACCGGGTGCGGGTCTGGCGCTGACGCCCGGCGCGGGGAGGGTTCGGGCGCTAGTAGCCTCGGCCCCGTGCTCCTCGCCTTCGACACGTCGTCCCCGACCGTGACCGTCGCTGTGCACGACGGCGAGGACGTCGTCGCCGAGCTGGCGTCGAGCGAGACCATGCGGCACGGCGAACAGCTGACGCCGCTGGTCGACGAGGTGCTCCGCCGGATGACCATCACCGCCCGCGACCTGACCGCGATCGCGGTGGGCGTCGGGCCAGGCCCGTTCACCGGGCTCCGGGTCGGTCTGGTGTCGGCCCGGACAATGGCCTACGTGCTGGAGGTGCCGGTCTACGGCGTCTGCTCGCTCGACGCGCTGGCGATCGAGGCGGTCGACTCCGGCACGGTCACCGGGCCGTTCGTCGTCGCCAGCGACGCCCGACGCCGCGAGGTCTACCTGGCGACGTACGACGACGCCGGCCTGCGCGTCTCCGGCCCGGACGTCCAGCGTCCGGCTGACGTCGCCGACTCGATCGCCGGCCGGCCGGTCGTCGGCGAGGGGGCTGCGCTCTACCCCGACGCCTTCCCGGACGCCCGAGGACCGCGGCGACCGTCGGCCGGTTGGCTGGCGCGCTGCGTGACCGAGGAGCGAGTCGAGCTGCTCGACCCCGAGCCGCTCTACCTGCGACGGCCGGACGCCGAGATCCCGCGGGCGCCGAAGCCGGTCTCGTGACCCTCCGGGTGCGCCCGGCCGACCCGGGCGACGCCGACGCGATCGCGGACCTCGAGCAGGTCGCGCTCCCGCTCGACGCGTGGTCGCAGGCGCTGGTCGAGGAGGGGGTCGGTGGCCGACTACCGACCACGCAGTACTTCGTCGCCGAGCAGGGCCTCCTCCTCGCCGGCTACGCGGTCGTCAGCGTCGTGCAGGACGTCGCCGAGCTCCAGCGGATCGCCACCGCACCGGCCGCACGTCGTACCGGCGTGGCGACGGCGCTGCTCGCCGCCGTCGACGCGCACGCCGCGGCCGGCGGTGCGGCGCGGCTGTTGCTCGAGGTCCGCGAGGACAACGGCGGCGCGCTGGCGTTCTACACCGGCGCGGGGTTCGCCGAGCTCGCCCGCCGCCCGGGCTACTACCGCGACGGCACCGACGCCGTCGTCCTCGAGCGGTCTGTGAGGATGGACCCGTGACCGTCGACGAACCGCTGGTGCTCGGCATCGAGACCTCTTGCGACGAGACCGGCGTCGGTGTCGTGCGCGGCCACACGCTGCTGGCCGACGCGGTCGCGAGCAGCGTCGACGAGCACGCCCGGTTCGGGGGAGTGGTGCCCGAGGTCGCCAGCCGGGCGCACCTCGAGGCGATGGTCCCCACGGTCGAGCGGGCCTGCGAGACCGCGGGCATCGCCCTCCACGACGTCGACGCGATCGCCGTCACGAGCGGCCCCGGGCTGGCGGGCGCGCTCCTGGTCGGTGTGGCCGCCGCCAAGTCGCTCGCGCTGTCGCTCGGCAAGCCGTTGTACGGCGTCAACCACCTCGCCGCCCACGTCGCGGTCGACCAGCTCGAGCACGGGCCGCTGCCCGAGCCGTGCCTCGCCCTGCTGGTGTCCGGCGGGCACTCGAGCCTGCTCCGCGTCACCGACGTCACCTCCGCGATCGACCCGCTCGGCTCGACGATCGACGACGCCGCGGGGGAGGCGTTCGACAAGGTCGCCCGACTGCTCGGCCTGCCGTTCCCCGGCGGTCCGCACATCGACCGCGAGGCGCGGTCCGGCTCCTCGGTCGCGATCGACTTCCCGCGCGGCCTCACCAGCCGGCGCGACCTCGAGCGGCACCGGTTCGACTTCTCCTTCTCGGGCCTGAAGACCGCAGTGGCCCGGTGGGTCGAGGCGCGCGAGCGCTCCGGCGAGCCGGTGCCGGTCGCCGACGTGGCCGCCTCGTTCCAGGAGGCCGTCTGTGACGTGCTCGTCCGCAAGGCGCTCGACGCCGCGGCGGCCGAGGGCATCGAGGACCTGCTCATCGGCGGAGGCGTCGCCGCGAACTCCCGGCTGCGCAGCCTGGCCGAGGAACGCGCCTCCAAGCTGGGCATCCGCGTCCGCGTGCCCCGCCCGGGACTCTGCACCGACAACGGCGCCATGGTCGCGGCGCTCGGCTCGTCGATCGTCTCCCGCGGGCACGCCCCGTCGTCGTACGACCTGCCGGCGGACTCCAGCCTCCCCGTCACCTCGGTGCTCGCGGACTGAGGATGGACCTGCCCGACCCGGAGTGGCGGCTGGTCCGCCCGGACCGCCCGACCGGGACGGGCGTGGTGCTCGCGGCCGGCTCCAGCGGGCGGGTCGACGTGGACCGTGCCCGAGTGCTCGCCGACGGCGGCGCGACCGTCCTCGCGATCCGGTGGTTCGGCGGGCCCGGGCAACCGGCCGGGCCGTACGGCGTGCCGCTCGAGACCTTCGTCGGCGCGCTCGACCTCCTCGCTCCCGAGTGCGACCGACTGGCGCTCGTCGGGACGTCGTTCGGCGCCGAGGCCTCGCTCCTCGTCTCGGCAGTCGACCACCGCGTCGCCGCGGTGGCCGCCTTCGCCCCGTCGGCCTACGTCTGGGGCGGCCACGACGGCGACCGCTGGACGTCCCACTGGACCTGGCAGGGCGAGCCACTGCCGTACCTGCCGTTCGTCGAGGACTGGGTGCCCGCCTCCGACCCGCCCGCCTTCCTCGCCTTCTACGCCCGCAGCGTGGCGGCGGCCGCGCCCGTGGTGGTCGACGACGCCACGATCCCGGTCGAGCGGATCCGCGGCTCGGTCCTCCTCGTCGCCGGTGGCGACGACCAGGTCTGGCCCTCCGTCGACTTCGCCCGGGTGGTCGCCGACCGCCGGGCGGCGGCCGGCCTCGCCACCGACGTCCTGACCCACCCCGACGCCGGTCACCGCACCCTCCTCCCGGGCGAGACCGTCGTCGCCGGCGGGCAGCAGATGCTGCGCGGTGGCACGGAGGACGCCGACCGGGCCCTCGGCGAGCTCGCCTGGCGGGCGATCCGCGAGGCCGTCGTCCGGTCGCCGTAGCGGCCGGACCTCGCGGTGCTACCGTCGAGGACACGGACGTCGCCAGCAGCGCCCTGAGGCGCAGCGGTTCAACGGCGCCGGGAAGAGGCCCATCATGGCCGCCCTCGCACAGCCCGCCCTTCGCCTCCAGCCGAAGCACACGAACCGTCCGTACGGCGGCGGCTGGTGGCCGAGCCGGGCGGACCTGGCCACCCAGCTCGGCGACCTCGTCGGGCGCTGGCCCGAAGACCGGCCGTCGATCGTCAGCTACGCCTTCCTGCACGACGACTGGGACCAGAGCGAGGCGGCGGTGCCCGCCCGGCACCTGACCCGCACACTGATCCTCATCCTGAGCGACAGGTCGAGCTGCCGGCTGCTGATGATCCCGGGCCACGCGCGCTCCGACGTCGCCGAGCAGCTTCTGAGCGAGGCCAGCGACCCTCACAGCACCTGGCGACGCATGGACTTCGCCAGCACCGAGCGGCCGGGCGTGGCGCAGTGAGCACGGTGCGTCTCGCGCTGGGATCTGCTGGACTCGGACGCGACCAGCTCGACGGGGGATGGTGGCCCCGCAGCCGCCACCTCGCGACAGAGTTCGCCGACCTCGTCGACCACTTTCCTCCCGAGCACGGACGGGTCGTCAGAGGGCTCTATTCACCCCCGGACTGGGACGACGCGCCGCGGCGGGTCGCCGTGACCGGCCGGTCGGTCAAGGTCGGGATGTTTCCACGCGACGACACCCACGTGATCTATCTGACGACCTCGAACCGCGACGTCTACTGCCTCTTGGTCGTCCCGGCCTCCTTCGACGAGGCCCAGGGGGCGGAGGCACTCCTGGCCGCCACGACCCGGGGCAACCGACACTCTGCCGGTGACCTCCTCGAGGTCGTCACCGACGAGCTTCCGGTCGACCCTGCCAGGCGTTGGTCCGCTGCGAGCGGGACCACGTCCCGGCCGAGAACGCGAGGCCATCGGTCCGCTCGGACGTGAGGGCGCCCTCGGCGGGGGCGCGCGGTCTCGGCGATCAGGGCGTGCCGATGGCCCCGCGGGTGGCGGGGTTCGGGGCTCGGTGGCTAGTGATCAGGTGGGGAGGTGCCGGTGAGCGGGTGGGTGCCGGTGGGGTCGACGAGGTAGGTGCCGGAGTCGAGGGTCCAGGTGTAGGTGCCGGGGTGGAGCATCCGGTAGGCGGCTCGGCCGGCGGTCTTCATTCGGTGGTGGCCTCGACACAAGGGGGCGAGGTTGCACGGACAGGTGACGCCGCCCTCGGCATGGGATTCGAGGTGGTCGAGGTCGCAGCGTCCTGGTCTGATGGTCGAGCCTGTCGAGACCGTGCAGTGGGGGAAGACGCAGTGGTGGTCGCGTTCGGTGACCTGACGGCGGAGGCGGTCGGGGGTCTCGTAGGAGTCCACCGCTTGGTGCCCGTCCAGGTCGACCACGGGCCGGACGAGGACCGTCGTGCCGGAGAGGCCGAGCCAGGTCTTGATCTGCTCCGGTGAGATCGGGGTCTGGGTGTTGCCGAACCTGCCGACGGTCGTGTCGTCGGCGGACAGGTGGAGCACCAGCTCGGTCTTCGGTCCCGGGACGGTGCGGGTGATCTCCCCGGTCTTGGGGTCGACGACGTGCAGGTCGAGCATCAGGTCCTCCCGCGCTATTTCGCCGAGTGCCTTGGAGCGGCGGACATCCAGGTTGTCTTCGTCGCCGAGCTGACCCAGCAGCTTCGCGCGGCGGCTGATGGCGTTCTCCAGGTCGAGGGCGTCAGCAGCATCCAGGGTGGCGGAGAGGTTCGCGGTGCCGTTGAACCCGACCGCGTCTAGACCGGTGTTCACGTGCCGGTGCTCGTGCGCCTGGCGGCGTCGTTCTTCGGCGGCTTCGGGGTCGAACCGGACCAGGGCTTCTTCGACGAGGCGGTCGACCTGGGGCCAGGTGCAGCCCTGGGCGCTGATGGCGAGCTGCCGGTCGACATAGGCGGCGGCGTCCTCGGACAGCAACCTGGTGTGATCGGCGACCCTCAGGGCCTTCCACACCGGCACCTGCCCGTCGAGGGCCCGTTGCCACAGTTGGGGGAGGAGGTGGGAGAGCTCGACGACCTGGCCGACGTAGTTGCGACCGGAGTCCAGTGAGCGGCCGAGGACGGCGTTGAGCTCCATGACGGCGAAGTCGCTGATCAGGGGGGCGCCGGGGCCGGCCAGCGGGAGGCCGGTGTCCAGGCCCCGTCCGGTGAGGGTGGCGGCGTCGGCCTCGTCGTCGACGACGTGCTCGAGCGCCCATTCGGCGATCGCACGGACGGTGGCGATCTCCCGCTCGGCGACGACCGCGCGGTGGTCGCTGATCTCGGCGAGCAACTCCTGGGACCTGGTCAGCGGCACGGGTTCCGCTGCGGGCGCGACCGGCTCGACGGCCTCGACGCCCAGCGGGGCGGGGAGGTCGAAGAGCGGTGCGGTCCCGAGTTCCATGAGGCCTATTCAACATGGGACCACCGACAGTTCGAAGCGGCCGGAACACGCCTGTGGACAGGGGGTTCCCTGCGGTCCGGTTGTGGACGCCAGGTGGCTCGAACCTCTTCTTCAACGGCCCGCGGACTGGCGGCCCGACGGCCGCAGGACGGCTTGCGGCGTCTCGATACGCGCCTCGCGCAGAGCGCTCGGCGCTACTCGACGACCGACGGCCGCGCGCCGACCGTGACCACCCGTCTTTCCGGTCGCGGCCGCAAGCACAGCGAGTACCTCAGGCCTCCCGTCACCGGCGCAGGGCTCGGGGGAACAGTCACGCAACCAACGACGGCGCCCAGCCATGCAGTTCGTCTGTAGCGGCTACCGCCCAAGGCCCGACGGCCGTAGGGCCGCTCGCGGCGTCTCGATACGCGCCTCGCGCAGAGCGCTCGGCGCTACTCGACGACCATTTCGGCGCTACGCGACGACCGGAGCGGGGCTGGTCGAGGACATGAAGGCCGGGCGGCGCCGTGTCGGCGCCGCCCGGCCTGTCTCGTCGCTGCGAGATCAGTGGCGGACCAGGGTGAAGGGGCTGTCGAAGTCCTTGGCCTTGATCGGGTCGGCGATCTCCTCGAGAGCGCCGTCGGTGCTCAGGGCGAAGAGGTGCCAGTTGGCGCCGTCATAGGCGTCGAGGACGACGCGGCCGTCGGTGGACCAGGCCCACGAGCCGATGAAGCCGCCCTCGGGGGCGAACCGGCCGGTCTCCTCGCCGGTCCGGGCGTCGCGGACCGTGATGTCGGTGAGGCCGAGGCCGTCGTAGTACGCCGGGAGGCCGATGATGTGCGCGTTGTCGGGCGCGATCGGGCCGGCCTCGAAGTCGCAGGTCTCCCACACCGGCTTCCGGTCCGCCTTGGACAGGTCGTCCAGCCCGCCGCACGAGCCGTCGTCGTTGATCTTGTCGCGGTAGGTGATGAGGCCCGCGTCGGAGACGTCACCGAAGTCGACGGCGCCGGAGATCGGGTTGTCGACGATGCCGTGGGAGTCGTAGGCCTGCGGGTCGCCGACGCCGGAGTCGAGGTAGACGATGCAGCCGTCCTCGGCCTCGTAGCAGTTCGGGCCGCCGGTGACGGCCGCGACCGAGTAGGCGATGGTCTCGCCGGGGGCGGCAAGGGTGACGCTGCCGATCGAGACCTGGTCGTCGGCCCAGCGCGTCATGATCTCGCCGTCCGTGGCCACCCACGCGATCGTCGTGCCGGTGTCGTTGACCGCGACGGGGGCGGTGGTCTCGAAGCTGTCGACGAGCTTGCCGTCGGCGTCGAAGACGTCGGCGATCGAGAACACCTCGCCGTCCCAGCGGGTGGCGACCAGCTGGTCGTTCCAGAGGACCGCGGAGTCGTAGGCGCGGTCGTTCTTCGGCAGGGCCACCTCGTCGCCGTCGGCCTGGTGCCAGACGCCGTCGGCCAGGTAGTCGATGCCGGCGGCCGGCGCCGTGGTGTCGGTGTCGCCGGCCTGGTCGATCTCGGTCGCGGGGCTGGTGGCGTCGGTCGGCTCCGAGGACGCGGACGTCGGGTCGGACGCCGCCTCGTTGCTGCCGTTGCCGGTGTCGTCGCCGCAGGCGGCGAGGAACGCGAGGGGGGCGATCACCGCTGCGACGGCGATCCGGGAGGGACGCTTGACGGTCATCGTCTTGCTCTTCTCTGTCGGTTGGTGGATATCTGCAAGGGGGACGCGGGCAGACCTGAATTGGTTGCAGAAACCCCCGTAGAAACGGGGAATTCTCGATACGACGAACGCCGGCCCGCCGCGGGAGCGGCGGGCCGGCGTCGTGGTGGGTGAGCGTTCGTCAGTGCTGGACCATCGTGAACGGGCTGTCGAAGTCCGGACCCTTCACCTGTTCGGCGATCTCCTCGAGCGCGCCGTCGGTGCTCAGGGCGAAGAGGTGCCAGTTGGCGCCGTCGTAGGCGTCGAGGATGACGCGGCCGTCGGTGGACCAGGCCCACGAGCCGACGAACCCGCCCTCGGGCGCGAACCGACCCGTCTCCGCACCGGTTCGGGCGTCGCGAACCGTGATCTCGCTGAGCCCGAGGCCGTCGTAGTACGCCGGTAGGCCGATGACGTGCTGGCCGTCCGGAGCGATCGGCCCGGCCTCGATCTCGCAGCCCTCCCACACCGGGGTGGCGTCCGTCCGGCCGAGGTCGATCAGGCCGCCGCAGGATCCGGTGTCGTTGATCTCGTCGCGGTAGGTCACCAGGCCCGTGTCGGACGCGTCGCCGAAGTCGACGGCGTCGGGCACCGGGTTGTCGTTGACGCCGTGGGAGTCGAAGACCTGCGGCTGGCCGTCGCCCGAGTCGACGTAGACCATGCAGCCGTCCTCGGCCTCGTAGCAGCTCGGGCCGCCGGTGACCGCGGCGGCCGAGTACGCGATGCCCTCACCAGAGGCGTCGAGGTCGACCTCGCCCAACGAGACCTGGTCGTCGGCCCAGCGGGTCATCACCTGTCCGTCGGTGCCCACCCAGGCGATGGTGGTGCCGGAGTCGTTCACCACGACGGGAGCAGTGGTGTCGAAGGAGTCGACGACCTCGCCGTCCTCGTCGATGACGTCGGCGACGGAGAAGACCTCGCCACCGAAGTAGGTGGCCACCAGCTGGCCGTCCCAGAGGACAGCGGCGCTGTAGTCCTTCCGCGGCAGCTCGATCTCGTCACCGTCGGCCTGGTGCCACTCGCCCTGGACGACGTAGTCCGGCGCCACGTCGGCGGGCGTCGTGATCGTCGGGTCCGACGTCTCGGCGGCTGTCGGTGACGGGTTGGCGAAGTCCGGCTTGTCCGAGTTGGTGTCGGCGTTGCCGCCGACGACGACGGCGATCGGGGTGATCACGGCGGCGACACCGAGCACTCCGCCGGCGACGGCGGCGCGTCGGTTGCGGCGGATCGTGCGGGCCTTGCCCTTGACGGAGTCGAAGTCCAGCGGTGCCTCGTGAAGGTCGCGGACGCGCGCGTCGAAGTCGCGGCTCATCGCTTCCTCCCATGCTGAGTTGTCGGGGTCGGTGGGGTCGGGGGTGGGGTTCTTCGCGTCGTTCATGACGTGGACTCCTCGCCGTAGCGGGGGTGGAGCTCGGCGGGCACCCGCTCACGGAGAGCGGAGAGGGCCCGGCTGCACTGGGACTTGACGGTGCCGACGGAGATGCCGAGCGCGTCGGCGACCTCGGCCTCCGACATCTGCTCGTAGTACCGGAGCACGACGACCGACCTGGCCTTCGGCGGCAACGTCTGCACCACCTGCCAGAGCTGGTCGTTGGTGCCGTCGTCGTAGGCGTCGTGGTGCGGGGCACCCTCGGGGACCTCGTCCGTGGCGTACTCGCGCTTCTTCCACGCCCGGCGCCACAGCGAGTTGTTCTCGTTGACCATGATCCGGCGGACGTACGCATCGACGGCGCCGCGATCGTGGACCTTGTCCCACGCCAGGTACAGCTTGGCGAGCGACGTCTGCAGGACGTCCTCCGCCTGGTGCCGGTCTCCGGTGAGGAGGTACGCCGTGCGCAGCAGGGTCGGCTGCCGAACGGCCAGGTACTCGGTGAACTCGGCGTCCCGCTGTGCTTCGCGGTCCTTCCGGCCCATCGGCTGACCTCCTTCGTCTCTCGTCGAGCTGGTCCCAGGGGGAACTGTGTCGGGTGGAGGACGCGATCGGTCGGAGAATGGTTGCAATTCCGTCAGGCGTGTCCCGCGCACGCGGCGCAGTCGCCCCAGTAGACGATGTCGATGTGGTCCACCGGGGACCCCGGAGCCAGCTCCGGCCGCGGATCCGGCAGGGCGGCAGCAGCATCGGGGACGTTGCGCACGGCGCCGCAGTGCCGGCAGACGAGATGCTGGTGCGTGCCGCCGGTCCGGACCTCGAAGAGCGCCGGCGAACCGGGGATGTCGACCCTGTCGACCAGACCGGCGACCGTCATCGCCTCGAGGCAGTCGTAGACCGTCTGCGGCGACACCCGACCGAGGATCTCGCGGCTCAGCTCGGCCACCTCCGCGACCGTGAGGTGGGCCTCCTCCGCCCGCGCCCGCAGCAGCACCGCGATCACCGCGAGCCGCGGGCGGGTCACCCGCAGCCCGTGCGAGCGCAGCAGTGCTTCCGGATCCCCCAGGTGCCTCACCACGGGGCAGTACCCGCGCGGTTCTGGAGCGAGTCGTGAACACGCCGGTTCCCTTTGCCTTTTCTTCGCCATTCGCGGCCCGTTGCGGGTGACCGGTCGGACCGGGGGTAATGCGGAGGCCTCTTCACCGGAAGGACGATCAATGACGACTTATGACTATGGGACCGATGCCCCCACCTCAGCAGGGGCGGGCGGGGTCAAGGACCAGGCACAGCAGGTTGCCGGGACCGCCGCGGACGAGGGCAAGCACGTCGCCGACGTCGCCAAGACCGAGGCGCAGTCCGTCGCCGCCGACGCACAGGAGCAGGCCCGCAACCTCATGAGCGACGCTCGCTCGCAGATCGAGGAGCAGTCGCGGAGCCAGCTCGACAGCCTGGTGACCATGCTCCAGGGCTTCGCCGACGACCTCGAGAAGATGGCCCGCGGTGAGGGCGCCGGCAGCGGCCTGGCCCAGGACGTGGTGACCCAGGTCAGCGACAAGGCGAAGGCGTTCACCTCCGAGCTGCAGGGTCGTGAGCCCAGTGAGGTGCTCGACCGGGCCCGGGACTTCGCGCGGCGGCGACCGGGCACCTTCTTGCTCGGTGCACTGGCGGCCGGCGTCGTCGCCGGGCGGGTGGCCCGCGGCGCCAAGGACGCCGGCGGTGGCTCCACCACGGGGTCGACCAGCACTCCGACCAGCACTCCGACCAGCACGCTGACGAGCACGCCGTCCGGCGCCAGCAGCAGCCCCGCTCCGGAGCAGCAGTCCACGCCCACCCAGCCCGGGATGTACTCCGCGCCTCCGCCCCCCGCGTCTGGTGGCACGGCCGCCGACACACCCCTGTCCGGCACCGGAGCGCCGGCAGAGTCCCCGGTCTACCCGGAGGGCGGATCCACCCCTGGAGGCACGCTGTGACCGAGCAGGCGACCGGCGGTACGACGTACGCCGGCGGCGGAGCGGCGACGGGGCCGGCCGGCACCGAGACGTCCGCGGACGGTCGGTCGCTGGGGGAGCTCGTCGGCGACATCGCCAACGACCTCACCACGCTCGTCAAGCAGGAGGTCGAGCTGGCCAAGACCGAGGCCAAGGCCGAGGCCGCGAAGGCGGGCAAGGGCGTGGGCCTGTTCGGGGGAGCCGGCATCGCCGGTCACCTCGCCCTGCTCTTCCTGTCGCTGACGTTGATGTTCCTGCTCGACGAGTGGATGCACGCGGCGCTCGCCGCCCTGATCGTGACGGTCCTGTGGCTGGCCGCGGCGGGCGTGATGGCCATGGTCGGACGCAAGGAGCTGAAGTCGATGAACCCGAAGCTGGAGACCACCCAGCAGACCCTGAAGGAGGACGCAGCATGGGCCAAGCAGCTGAAGAACAACTGACGACGGGGATCGCCGACACGCGGGAGAACCTCTCGCGCGACGTCGACGCGCTCTACGACAAGGTGAGCCCCAGCCGGGTGGTCGAGCGACGCAAGGAGGCCGTGCGCGGCCGGATGTCGTCGATCAAGGAGTCGGTGATGGGCTCGGCCAGCAGCGCGGGAGGCTCGGCGCAGGATGCGGTCGGGTCCGCGAAGGACGCCGCATCCGGAGCGACCTCCGCCGTCGCCGGGTCGGCGCAGTCGGCCGTCGACACGATCGGGCGTCAGGCGCAGGGCTCGCCGTTGGCTGCGGGGCTGGTGGCGTTCGGCGCCGGCATGATCGTCTCCGCGATGATCCCGGCGTCGCAGAAGGAGGCGCAGGCCGCCCAGATGCTCACCGAGACGGTGAAGGACTCCGGGGTGGTCGACGAGGCCAAGGCCGTCGGCCAGCAGGTCGGCGAGCAGCTGAAGGAGACCGCGACCCAGGCGGCGCAGGAGGTGAAGGCCAGCGCCCAGGACAGCATGAGCACCGTCCAGGACGAAGGCCGCTCGGCTGCCGCCACGGTCAAGGACGAGACCCCCGGGACCTAGGGTCCCGATCTCGTTGGCGGGCGGACGGACGGGTACCGCTCCGGCATGACGGCACAGATGACGCGAGAGCGGCTCCCCGGCGAGCAGGCAGACGACCCACGGGAGATCCCGCGCGCGGGGTGGTTCCAGATCGTCAAGCGGGCCTGGGCGGAGGCGAAGTCCGACCAGGTCCCGCTGCTCGCGGCGGGGGTGGCGTTCTACTCCTTCCTCGCGCTCTTCCCCGCGATGATCGCGGCCGTGATGCTCTACGGGCTGGTGCGGGACCCCGAGGACGTGCGGCGGCAGGTCGACGACCTGTCCGCCGCGCTCCCGTCCGACGCCGCGAGCCTGCTGACGACCCAGCTCGAGGCGATCACCTCGACGTCGTCGGGCTCCCTCGGGCTCGGCCTCTTGGTCAGCCTGGTGCTCGCGCTGTGGAGCGCGTCGGGCGGCGTCGGCAACCTCCTCTCGGCGATCAACGTCGCCTACGACGAGGAGGAGACCCGCGGGTTCGTGAAGCGCAAGGGGCTCTCGCTCCTGCTGACCCTCGCCGCGATCGTCTTCGTCGTGGTGACGATCTCGCTGGTCGCGGTGGCGCCGGCCGTCCTCGACAACCTCGCCGAAGGCGGTCCGTTGCGATGGGGGCTGGAGGCCGCGCGCTGGGTGGGGCTCGTTGCCGCGATGACCGTCGCGCTCGCCGTGCTCTACCGGGTGGCGCCCGACCGCGACGACCCCGAGTTCAAGTGGGTGTCGGTGGGGGCCGCCGTGGCGACGGTGGTCTGGCTGGCGGCGAGCCTCGGCTTCTCGCTGTACGTCGACAACTTCGGCTCCTACAACAAGACCTACGGCGCTCTTGCCGGCGTGGTCGTCCTGCTGCTGTGGCTGTGGCTCACGATGTACATCGTGCTGCTCGGTGCCGAGGTCAACGCCGAGGCGGAGCAGCAGACCGCCCGCGACACGACCGTGGGACAGGACCGGCCGCTGGGCCAGCGGGACGCGGTCAAGGCCGACACCCTCCCCGGCGAGCAGCCGCCGCGGCCCGAGCGACCCTGACTCACGCGGACCCCGCCGTCACGGTGAGGTCGCGAACGTGACGCCGAAGAACCCCTCGATCGACGTCCAGTCGACCGCGAGCGACCAGGTGCGGGTCCGGGTGTCGAGGCGGACGACGGCCGCCCGTCCCGCGCGCGGCCGGACGATCGCGACCAGCAGGTGGGTGCGGTCCTCCCACGCTCGCGCCGCCGGCCGGCCGCGGACGGGGAGCTGGACCGGTATCCGTCGCTGACGGGGCGCCGGCACGGCGGGAGCCTCCGGCACGTGGTCACGAGCGTCGAAGCGGAGGATGCGGGACCGGATCTCGCCGCTCGCGACGTCCGCGACGTGGAGGCGCGTCGGGCTGCGATCGGCCGGTGACACCTCGAGCGGCGAGAAGGTGATCCACCGCAGCGTCGAGCCGTCATCGTCGAGCACGGGAGCGCCGGCGACCGTACCCAGCTCGCGCACCAGGTTGCCGCCCGCGTCCAGGAGGAGCACGCCCATGGTGCCCTCGAAGTAGCGGTCGTCGGTGACGAGGAAGCCGTCTCCGAGGCGCGCGAGCGACGTGATCCCCCGGTCGCTCGGCAGCTCGACCACCCGGCCTCCGGGCGCGTGGTAGGTGTGCCCGATGACGTACCCGAGTGCTGGCGGCGGACCGACCTGGAGGCCGTCGGTCCAGGTGGTGTAGCCGATCGGCGGGGCGGTGCCGGGGGACGCGGGCACGACGGAGGTCGGAGCCGCCTCCTCCGTCGCCGCGGTGTCCGCGGGCACGTCTGAGCTGCTCGGGTCTCCGGAGCAGGCCGCGGCCAGCGCGAGCATCGTGCACAGGGCCGTCACCGGGATGCCGCCTCGCCTCATGGCTGTACAACGCGAAGACCCTGGCGGCGGTTGCCCTCTTCCCAGACCGAACTTTCAGTACTAACGTACAGAAACATGGCGGACGGCAGGGCGGCACGCGGGGCCCGGACCCGGGAGGCGATCGTGGACGCCACGATCGCGCTGATCCGCGAGCAGGGTGCGGCGGCCGTCACCCACCGCGCCGTCGCGGCCCGCGCGGGCACGTCGCTGGCCGCGACGACGTACCACTTCGCCACCCTCGACGACCTGCTCGTCGTCGCGTTCGAGCTGCTCACCGACCGCACGGTCGCGGAGGTGGAGCGGTTCCGTGATCTCGTGCTGGCCGGCGACGTCGGCCTGATCGAGGCCGCGCTCGACTTCGTCGAGCAGCTCGACGCCGAGCAGGGGTTCGGCGCCGACGGCATGCTCGAGCTGGCGTACGGCGCGATGCGCAACGAGCGGCTGCGCAAGCCGACCCGGCGGCTGGTCGACCACCTCAGCGCGCCGTTCGCCGACCTGATCGGCACCGACAGCGCGCGGATCCTGGTCCGCGCGCTCAACGGCGTGCTGCTCTACCACCGTGCCGTCGCGCCCGGCCGCCTCGACCACGAGCTGCGCTCCGACGTGACCACCCTGTTCGACACCTTCGGCCTGACCGGCGCCGTGCGCCAACGACTCGAGGAGGACTAGTGAGTGCACCGACGATCCGGGACTTCCCGGGCGACACCCTGTTCGAGGCACTCGGCAGACGGGTGGGCACGACGACGGCGCCGCTCGCCGAGCCGCCGGCGGGCAGCGGGCTGCAGCCGGTGCCCGGGGAGCCCGGCCTGCCGTTGATCGGGAAGTCGATCGAGATGCTGCGCGACGGGTTCATCGCCGGCCGTCGCTACAGCGAGAAGCACGGCCCGATCTTCTGGACCAACGCGTTCGGCCGCAAGATCGTCTGGACCACGAGCCCCGAGGCCGCCAAGGAGGTGCTCACCACCAAGAGCAAGTCGATCTCGCAGGCCGGGTGGCGCTACTTCATCGACGCCTTCTTCTCCCGCGGGCTGATGCTGCTCGACGGCCAGGAGCACCTGCTGCACCGCCGGATCATGCAGGAGGCCTTCACCCGCCAGCGGCTGGCCGGCTACACCGAGCAGTTCACCAAGATCATCGACAACGAGATGTCGGGGTGGCCGGTCGACGAGCAGATGCTCCTGAACCCGGCGGTCAAGGACCTGTCCCTGTCGGTCGCCACGGTCGTCTTCATGGGCGCCGACCCGCACCACTCCGAGCACCTGACCCGCTCCTTCGTCGACGCGGTCCGCGCCGGCACCGGGCTGGTCCGCTTCCGGGTGCCGGGTGCGCCGTGGCTGCGGTGGAACAGGGGCCTCGCCGGCCGGAAGGTGCTCGAGGACTACTTCCGCGCCGAGATCGCCGCCAAGCGCGCGTCGAACGACGACGACCTGTTCGCGGCGCTGTGCCACGCGCGCACCGACGACGGGGAGGAGTTCACCGACGAGGACGTCGTGAGCCACATGATCTTCCTGATGATGGCGGCCCACGACACCACCACCATCACCTCCACGACGGTCGCCTACTACCTCGCGAAGTACCCCGAGCTCCAGGAGCGCGCCCGCGCCGAGTCCGAAGCCCTGCGCGGCGAGCCGGTGACGCTGGAGCTGCTCGACAAGCTCGAGATCGTCGACCGGGTGTTCATGGAGGGCATGCGGCTGGTCGCCCCTGTGCCGGTGCTCGGTCGCGAGGCCACCGAGGACATGGACATCTGCGGCCACTTCGTCCCCAAGGGCACGCTGATCGCGGTCGTCACCGACCCCACCCACCGCAACGAGACCGTCTGGACCGACCCCGACTCCTTCGACATCGAGCGCTTCGTCGCCCCCCGCAACGAGCACAAGGGCCACCGGTTCGCCCACATCCCCTTCGGCGGCGGCGCCCACAAGTGCATCGGCATGGTGTTCGGCTCGGCCGAGGTCAAGGCGATCATCCACCGGATGCTGCTCAACTACCGGATCGAGATCCCGGCGGACTACGAGCTCGAGTGGGACTACACGAGCCTCGTCGTACCCGTCGACGGCTTCCCGGTCACCCTCCGGCCGCTCCACTAGCGACGCAATGGGGAAATTCGTCGCGAACCGCACCAGAACGCGACAAATCTCCCCGGTGCGTCGCGGTCAGAAAGGTACGACGAGCAGGGCGGTGCCGTGGCCGCCGACCCGGGTGAGCACGAGCGTGGCTTCCTCCTCGCCGGCGAGGGCGAGCCGTTTGCGCAGAGCCTCGGGGGCGACGTCGACGCCACGCTTCTTGATCGTGAGGCGACCGATGCGGCGCTCGCGGAGGGCCGCCTTGAGCTGCTTCTCCCGGTAGGGGAGTTGCTCGAGGACCCGATAGCCGCGTGCGAACGGCGTGCGGAAGGAGGAGTCCGAGGTGACGTAGGCGATCTTCGGATCGACCAGCCGGCCGGAGACGCCGGCGGCGACGGCGGTCACCAGGCCGGCCCGGACCACTGCGCCGTCGGGCTCGTAGAGGTAGTCGCCGACCGCGCCGACGCCGACCTCCTCGACGCCCGGGTCGTCCTCGTCGGTCAGGGAGGCGAGCCCCCCGGAGCCGATCACCGTCGCGCGGCGGCGCGCGGTCGCCGTACGCCCGGACCAGAGCGCGGCCTCCTTGACCTCGCCGCCGTCGCTGACCCACTCCGCCTCGACGTCGGCGGGCACCAGCGAGTGGGGGATGCCGGGGGCGACCTTCACGCAGGCGTCCCGGCGGAGCAAATCCTCGACCCAGGTCCACGAGGGCACCCAGTCGTCGACGTTGAAGGTGCGGCCGGCGCCGCTGCGACGGGCGGGATCGGCGAACGCGAGGTCGAACGCGTGGTGGTTGACCTCGGTCGCGTCGGCGACCTGGACCGCGCCGGGGAGGCCGAGGGCGGCCAGGTTCGCCTCGGCCACCGCCACCCGCACCGGGTCGAGGTCGACCCCTGCGCAGACCAGGCCGGCGCTCGACGCGGCGATCAGGTCGCCGCCGATCCCGCAGCCGAGGTCGATCAGCGTGCTCGCCCCGAACACCCGGTAGCGGCTCGCCCGGTGCGTCGCCACCGACAGCCGCGTCGCCTGCTCGAGGGCGTCCGGCGTGAAGTAGAGACGGTCGGCGAGCTCACCGAACTTGGCCCGTGCCCGCTGTCGCAGCTCGACCTGGGTCAGCGCCGCGGCGACGGCGGCGGGCGACGCCGTACGACGCAGCTCGGCCTGGACGTGCAGCTCGTCGCCGGTGCCGGCGAGGCCGGTGGCGCGCACGAGGAGCGCCTGCCCCTCGTCGGTGAGCAGCCACCGGAACGCGTCGAGGTCCACGCCCCGATCCTGTCAGGTCGCGGACTTCTCCTCCGCGGGCGTGTGGAGCTCGCCGTGGTCGCCGTGGTCGCCGTCGCGCGCCTCGTCGCCGTGGCCGGGCCACCACGCGGCGTGCCCGAGCAGCGCAGTGAGCGCCGGGGTGAAGAACATCGACATCACGAACGCGGCGATGAGGATGCCGACCGCGAGCGCGAAGCCCATCGACACGATGAGGGTGTTGCCGCCGAGCATCAGCGAGGCGAACGTGCCGGCGAGGATCAGGCCGGCCGCACCGATGGTCGGCCCGGCGTGGCGGACCGCCCAGGCCGCGGCGTCGCGCGGTGACCTGCCTTCGCGCGCCTCCTCCCGCAGTCGCGCGATCATCAGGATGTTGTAGTCCGTGCCGAGCGCCGTGACGAACAGGTAGATGTAGATCGGCAGCATGAAGATCAGCCCGGACTCGCCGCCGATGTGCTGGAACGCGATCACCGTCGCCCCCAGCGTCGCGGCGAAGCCGAGACCGACCGCCGCCATCAGGAACCACGGCGCGACCAGGCTGCGGAGCAGGAGGGCGAGGATCAGCATGATGACCGCAGCCGCGACCGGGAAGACGACCTTGTAGTCGCGAGCCATCGCCTTCGACATGTCGGCGAAGATCCCGGGCGTGCCGCCGACGTAGGCCTCGGTGCCGTCCGGCGTGGCCTCGTGCGCCGCCTCGCGGATGGGGCCGTCGACGTTGTCCTGGGCCGCGTCGGAGACCGGGTCGTCGGACAGCGTGAGGAAGAGCTGGTACGCCGTGCCGTCCTCCGAGGGCATCGGGTCGGAGACCGCGTCCACGCCCTTCGCCTCCTCGAGCGCGGACTTGAGCCCGGCCAGGTCGTCCGGGCCGACGTCGGCGCCCTCGGCGTCGACGAGCACCGGCACCGGCTCGGCCGCGCCGGCGGAGAAGTGCTCCTGGAAGGTCTCCAGGGCCTCCGTGGACTCGACGTCCTTGGGCAGGCTGGAGTTGAAGTCGAAGGACGGGTTGAACGTCAGCGCGAAGAGCGCGATCACCGCCATCACGCCACCCGAGGCGAGGGCCACGACACCGGGGCGCTTGCCGACCCGCTCGCCGAAGCGGTTGAACACGCCGTGCTTCGGCTCCTTCTGCCACGACTTCGACGGCCAGAACAGCGCCTTGCCGAGCAGGGAGACCAGCGCGGGGACCAGCGTCAACGCGGCGACCAGCGTCACGAACACCGCGATGGCGAGCGCGGGGCCGATGGCGCGGAAGATGCTGAGCGAGCTGAGGACCAGCGCCATGAACGCCACGATCACCGCGCCGCCAGCGGACGCGATCGCCTCGCCGGCGCGGTCGAGGCTGTGCACGACGGAGTCCTTGACGGCGGCGCCCTCCCGCAGCCGCTCGCGGTGCCGGAAGAGGAAGAAGAGGATGTAGTCGGTGCCGACGCCGTACAGGACGACCACGAGGATCTGCTCGACCGACGAGTCCGCCTTGAGGTCGAAGATGTCGTTGGCCCACGCGATGGCGCCGGTCGCGATCATCGAGACCAGCGCGACCGTCACGATCGGCAGCAGGCAGATCAGCACGCTGCGGAAGATCAGCGCGAGCAGGCCGATGATGAGCACGATCGTCGCGATGCCGACGATGAGCAGGGTGTCCTCGCTGGACTCCTGGGAGTCGAGACCCTGCGGCACGGAGCCGGTCGCGCGGATGTCCAGGCCGGTGCCCTCGGAGAGCTCGTCGATGCTGTCGCGCAACAGCTCGGCGTCGTCGAAGGCCTGGGTGTCGAAGCCGGTGGCGTCCTCGGCGAGCGGGATGACGGCGAACATCACGGCACCGTCCTCGGACAGGTTCGGATCGCCCTTCTCGTCCTGCGCGATCACCAGCGGCTGGAAGGTCTTCTCGCCGAGCTCGGGCGTGAGGTCCTCGGCGAACGTGGCGACCGCGGCCTGGTCCTCCTGGGTGAGCTCGCCGCCGTCCTCGCGCTCGATGACGAGGATCGCGCCCGGGGTGAACGCGTCGGAGAACTTCTCCTGCTGGAGGTCGGCCGCCTCGATCGACTCGTAGTGGTCGGGCAGGAACTCCGAGTTGTCCTGCGTCGACTGGAGCGCCGGGGCCGTGGCGCTCACGACCACGGCGAGCACGATCCAGGCGGCGATGAC
The DNA here is from genome assembly GCF_003160695.1 of Nocardioides silvaticus. Classification (GTDB taxonomy): domain Bacteria; phylum Actinomycetota; class Actinomycetes; order Propionibacteriales; family Nocardioidaceae; genus Nocardioides; species Nocardioides silvaticus. Next base: position 787,567 of record NZ_QGDD01000001.1, on the reverse strand, counting down.
GAACCAGCGGAACCGGGTGACGAAGCGACCGAGTGCACCGAACATGACGAGAAAACTAGTGGGCCGGGGTGCCTCTGGCACTCGTTGCACGAGAGTGCTAGTTTCGTGTTGGCACTCTCCCCTTGAGTGTGCCAGTGCTTGCCGACGAGCGTACGACCCCCGCGACGGCGTACTCCCCAAGGCAAGCCCCAACGTGGGCGGGCGCCAGCCCGTCGAGACACAGCACAACACCCCGCACACAGAAAGTGGAGGTCGATCGACGTGTCGATCAACATCAAGCCGCTCGAGGACCGGATCGTCGTCAAGCCGCTCGACGCCGAGCAGACCACGGCGTCCGGCCTGGTCATCCCGGACACCGCGAAGGAGAAGCCCCAGGAGGGCGAGGTCCTCGCTGTCGGCGCCGGCCGTTGGAACGAGGACGGCGACGAGCGGATCCCCGTCGACGTGGCCGTGGGCGACAAGGTCATCTACAGCAAGTACGGCGGCACCGAGGTCAAGTACGCCGGCGAGGAGTACCTCATCCTCTCCGCTCGCGACGTGCTCGCTGTCGTCGGTTCCTGACGCACCTGGCATCCCGGCTGGCGGCGTTGCCGCCGCTCGACGACCGCTCCGCTTTTAAGGTCGCCTTCGCGGCGGCGCCTTGCCAGCCGGGCGCCAGGCACGTCAGGACCGCCTCAATCAAGGAGAAGCAATGCCGAAGATCCTGGAGTTCGACGAGAAGGCCCGCCGCAGCCTCGAGCGCGGCGTCGACGCCCTCGCGAACGCGGTCAAGGTGACGCTCGGCCCCAAGGGCCGCTACGTCGTCCTCGACAAGAAGTGGGGCGCCCCCACGATCACCAACGACGGCGTGACCGTCGCGCGCGAGGTCGAGCTGGACGACCCGTTCGAGAACCTCGGTGCCCAGCTCACCAAGGAGGTCGCGACCAAGACCAACGACGTCGCCGGCGACGGTACGACGACCGCGACCGTGCTGGCCCAGGCGATGGTGCACGAGGGCCTCCGAGCGGTGGCCGCCGGCGCCAACCCGATGGGCATCAAGCGCGGCATGGACGCCGCCGCGGCGGCGGTCTCCGACGCGCTGCTCGCGTCCGCCCGCGAGGTCGAGTCCAAGGAGGACATGGCCAACGTGGCCACGATCTCCAGCCGCGACAGCCACATCGGTGAGCTGCTCGCCGAGTCGTTCGACAAGGTGGGCAAGGACGGTGTCATCACCGTCGAGGAGTCCAACACCATGGGCACCGAGCTCGAGTTCACCGAGGGCATGCAGTTCGACAAGGGCTACATCTCGGCGTACTTCGTCACCGACCCCGAGCGGATGGAGGCCGTCCTCGACGACCCCTACATCCTGCTGCACCAGGGGAAGATCTCGGCGATCGCCGAGCTGCTGCCGCTGCTCGAGAAGGTCATCGCGGCCGGCAAGCCGCTCTTCATCCTCGCCGAGGACGTCGAGGGCGAGGCGCTCTCGACCCTGGTGGTCAACAAGATCCGCGGCACGTTCAACGCCGTCGCGGTGAAGAGCCCGGCGTTCGGCGACCGCCGCAAGGCGATGATGCAGGACATCGCCGTGCTCACCGGCGGCCAGGTCATCGCTCCCGAGGTCGGCCTCAAGCTCGACCAGGTCGGGCTCGACGTGCTCGGCCAGGCCCGCCGCGTCGTGGTCACCAAGGACAGCACGACGATCGTCGACGGCGCGGGCGACGCGTCCGAGGTCGAGGGGCGGGTCAACCAGATCCGCGCCGAGATCGAGAACGCCGACAGCGACTGGGACCAGGAGAAGCTCCAGGAGCGCCTGGCCAAGCTCGCCGGCGGCGTCTGCGTGATCAAGGTCGGCGCCGCCACCGAGGTCGAGCTCAAGGAGAAGAAGCACCGCATCGAGGACGCCGTCTCCGCGACGCGCGCCGCGATCGAGGAGGGCATCGTCGCCGGTGGCGGCTCCGCCCTCATCCACGCGGTGTCGGCGCTCGACAAGGACCTCGGGCTCACCGGTGACGAGGCCGTCGGCGTCCGCATCGTGCGCAAGGCCGCCGACGAGCCGCTGCGCTGGATCGCCGAGAACGGCGGCGAGAACGGCTACGTCGTCACCACCAAGGTGCGCGAGCTCGGCGTCGGCAACGGCTACAACGCCGCGACCGAGGAGTACGGCGACCTGGTCTCCCAGGGCGTCCTCGACCCGGTCAAGGTGACCCGTTCGGCGCTGCTCAACGCGACGTCGATCGCCGCGATGCTGCTGACGACCGAGACCCTGGTCGTCGACAAGCCCGAGGAGGAGGAGCCCGAGGCGGCCGGCCACGGCCACGGGCACGGTCACTGACCGACACCTGCTCCGCCCCACCGAGCCGGCTCCTGTGCGCAGGAGCCGGCTCGGTGCCGTCTTGCTGTCGATCCCGCCCGGGCTCGGGCAGGATCGAGGCGTGGTTGACGACTTTCTCGGGAAGTGGGAGGCCTTCCGCGCAGCGCGCGAGGAACGGTTGTCCGCACCGCACGGCTACCTGGCGATCACCGGCCTGCACTGGCTCGACGCCACCCCACGGCGGTACGACGGCGCGCCCGGCGCGTGGTCGTTCGGCCCCGACGGGGTCGCGGTCGAGCTCGGCGAGCACGAGTCGCTGACGGTCGACGGCACGGAGATCAGCGGTCTCCACCGCTTCGGCCACCTCGACGAACGCGGCATCCGGCTGCGCGCCGGGGAGGTCCAGCTCGAGGTGGCGCGCCGTGACGACGCGGTGCTGCTGCGTCCGCGCGACCCCGCGCACCCGCTGCGCCTGGAGCACCGGCCGACCCCGACCTACCCGCCCGCCCGAGAGTGGGTCGTCGACGCCGTCTTCACCCGCTCTGACGTCGTGCCGCCCCAGGACACGGCCGGAGAGGTCGCGTTCACGCTCGCGGGACACCCCACCCGGCTCGCGGCGTACGACGACGACGGCGCCCTCTGGCTCGTGTTCGCCGACGCCACGTCGGGACGCACGACGTACCCCGCCGGCCGGCAGCTCTACGCGCCCCCGCCGGACCCGGACGGCCACGTGGTCCTCGACTTCAACCGCACGATCAACCTGCCGTGCGCCTACACCGAGTTCACGACCTGCCCGGTGCCGGTGCCGCAGAACCGGCTGACGTTCGCCGTCGAGGCGGGCGAGCAGAGCCCCGTGTCGATCGCCAGCGCGCAGCAGTGACACCACTCACCCGGGAGATGCGGCATGCTTGAACCCATGCTGTGGAGGGTGCGCACCAACCTGCCGGACCGGCCGGGCAAGCTGGCGCCGCTGGCGAGCGAGTGCGGTGCCGCGGGCGTGAACATCAACGCCGTCCACGTCTTCGAGAGCACCGTTCCCGACACGGTGACCATCGAGCTGGTCATCCGGACACCCGACGAATGGCGAGCGGATGACATTGTCGCGCTCGCCTCCCGCGCGAGCGGGAGCTCGACGGTCGCGCACCGCGTCGACCACCACGCGCTGGACGACCAGGCGACCCGCTACGTGCGGGCCGCGCAGCAGATCCTCGACCACCCCTCGTCCTTCCCGGACGTCGTCGCGCACCTCTTCGACGCCGACGTCGAGCCGTCCCACGGGTCCGAGGACGTGCTGGAGCTGCAGGTCGCCAACGCGGTCATCCAGGTCCGCCGCGAGACGCCGTTCACCCCCGCCGAGCGCAAGCGGGGCGTCGCCCTTGCCGACCTCTTCACCGACATCCACGAGCGGGAGGTCCAGGCCGGCCCGGCGGACGCCGGCCCGACCGAGCCGACCCAGGTCAGCGGTGACGCCGAGGTGTCGCTCCTGCTCGCCGGTCGGGTGGTCGGCCGCGCGTCCTTCAAGCAGGGCGCCACCGAGGCCGACCCGTGGCCGGTCGACATGTGGATCGACCCCTCCTGGCAGCGTCGCGGGCTCGGCACCCGGCTGCTCGGAGCGATCGCTCGCAAGGCGCGGGGCGCCGGGGCCGACGAGATCGTGCTGACCGCGCCGGCCGACAGCCAGGCCGTGCTCCCCATGGTGCTGTCCGCCGGCCTGCGCGGCCGGATCCGGATGGCCGGCGAGACGCTGTCGGTGCGGATCTCGGTGGCCGAGCTCCGGGTCTGACCGAAGGCCCGCCGGCAGGCGCCGGTCTCACGGGGCGGCCAACGCCTCGGTGGGGGAGAGCCGCGAGGCCCGGATCGCCGGGTAGAGCCCGGCGAGACCACCGATGGCCACGGTCGCGCCGAGACCGGCCAGCACCGTCCAGGCCGGGACGACGGTCTCCCAGGACTGCGTCGTCGCGTACCCCAGGGTCACGGTCGCCCCGATCGCGGCTCCCGCCACGCCGCCGAGCAGGGACAGCAACAGCGACTCGGTGAGGAACTGCGTGCGGACCTGACCTCGCGTCGCTCCGAGCGATCGCCGCAGCCCGATCTCGGCGCGACGCTCGAGGACGGAGATCACCATCGTGTTGGCGACCCCGATGCCGCCGACGAGCAGCGCGACGGCGCCGACCCCGAGCAGCAGGCTCGTGAGTGCCTGGTCGGCGGCCTGCTGCGCTTCGAGCGCGTCCGACGGCTGGGCGACGTCGACCTCGTTCGGTGCCTCCGGGTTGGCGGTCGCGGCCAGGACCGACTGGACCGCCTCGACGTGGTCCTCGTCGGCGCGGGCGTAGAGCGTCGTGGGGTGACCGTCGAAGCCCAGCTCGTCGCGGGCGACCGGCCAGCCCACCAGCGCGGCGCTGTCGAGCTCCGGTGTCAGCTCCGCCGGCTCGAGCACCCCGATCACGGTGAAGCGCCGGCCGTCGATGACGACCTGGGTGTCGGGGCCGGCCGACCCGATCCCGAGCCGCTCGGCCGCGAGCGAGCCCAGCACGACGGCGGGATAGTGCGCGGTGGCGTCGTTGAGCCAGGTGCCGCTCGCCACCTCGGTCCCGGTCGCGTCCAGCAGGCCGGCGCGGGCGGCGTAGGTCACCAGCCCGTTGGTCTCGGCCACCGGGATCTTCGAGGTCCGGTACACGCCGGCGTCCGGGATCCGTCCGACGGCGGTCACCTCGTCCACCGGGGCGATCCGGTCGACCATCGCCTCGGCGGCGAGCGGCATCGACGCCTCGTCGCCGAACATCGTGCTGCCGTTCTCGGCCGTCAGCAGGTTGGTGCCGAGCGTCTCGAGCTGGGCGTCGAGGTCGGCACGGGAGGACGAGGAGATGCCGACCACGGCCACCATCGCCGAGATGCCGATCGCGATCCCGAGCGCCGAGAGGAGGGCGCGGACCGGTCGGGTGCGGAGTCCCACTGCGCCGGTCCGCAGGACGTCGGGCACGGCGAGCCGGGCCGGCCGCAGCCGGTCCCGCGTTGGACCGCTCATCGCTCGTCATCCACGATCCGACCGTCGCGCAGCCGGATCCGTCGCGGCAGGCTGTCGGCGATGTCGTGGTCGTGGGTGATGACGACGACCGTCGTGCCGTCGCGGTTGAGGCCGCGCAGGAGGGCCATCACGCCGGCGCCGGCCGCCGAGTCCAGGGCCCCCGTCGGCTCGTCCGCCAGGAGCAACGGTGGGTCGCCGGCCGTCGCCCGGGCGATCGCGACCCGCTGCTTCTCGCCGCCCGACAGCTCGTGCGGCCGGTGGCGCATCCGGTGGCCGAGGCCGACCCGCTCCAGGGCCAACGCCGCGCGGCGGCGGCGTTCCCCGATCCGCTGACCGGTGTAGAGCAGGCCGTCCGCGACGTTGTCCACGGCGGACCTGCCGGCGGCGAGGTGGAAGTGCTGGAACACGAACCCGACGTAGCGCGAGCGCAGCGCGGAGAGGCGGGCGTCGGAGAGCCGCCCCACCTCGTGGCCGGCGACCCGCACGGTGCCGGAGGTGGGCCGGTCCAGGGTGCCGAGGGCGTGCAGCATCGTCGACTTCCCGGACCCGGACGGGCCCACGATGCCGACCAGCTCGCCCCTCCGGATCAGGACGCTCACCCCGGCCAGCGCCTGCACCCCGCCGGCGTAGTCCTTGCGCACGTCGTCGAGCTCGATCATCGGCTCCGGGCCGCGGGAGCCGATCATGCCGGGACCCCCACGACCGTGCCCTCGGTGATCCCGTCGCCCGACACCTCGACCCTGCCGCCGGAGAAGAGGCCCACGTCGACGGCGACGTAGTGGGTCGCCCCGTCCTGCACGACCTCGAGGCCGAAACCGCCCTCGCCCAGCGCGACGAGCGCCGCCACCGGGACCGTCAGGACGTTCCGCCGACGACCGGCGGTGAACGTCACGTCGACCGCCGCGGCGTCGTACTCCCGGGCGCGGGCACGCGCCTCGCGACCCCGGACCTCGGCGACCACGACGAGGGTGGTCGTCGCCTCGGCCTCGGGCTCGTCGGTGCCGGAGCCGCTGACTTCCGTGGAGACCTCGACCACCTCGACCCGCGCGGTCGAGCCGTCGGGCAGGGTGGCCTCGGCCTCGGTGCCCACCTCGACCAGCCGCCGGTCGCTCGGGTCGAGCTCGACGGTCGCTGAGGGGACGGTTCCCGTGACCGTGAGGACCGAGGCGCCGGGTGTCAGGACGTCGCCGGGCGTGGCCGACACCGTGGCGATGCGAGCCGCGTCGTCGAGGTAGACCACCCGGGACCGTTCCAGCACCCCGGTCTCGTCGACGCCGAGTTCCTCCTGCCAGTCCTCGACCGCGAGCGCGGTGTAGGAGGTGAACTCGCGGTCGACCTCGAAGCCCCGGTAGCCCAGCTGCCACAGGTTCCGCTCGAGCTGGAGCACGTCGCGACCCTCCGCTCCCGGGGAGAGGTCGCGCCAGGCCGGCACCTCGCCGTACAGCAGTGCGACCGGGTCGGCGTCGACCGCGTAGAGGGTCCCGCCCCGCCGCACCACCGTGCCCTCGGCGGGAAGCCAGGTGACCGTGCCGGCGAGCTGGCCGGTGACCGTCCGCTCGACCCCGTAACCGAGGGTGCCGCCCTCGGTGGCGGAGTCGGTGAGCGTGCCGCGGGTGACCTCGGTGGTCGCCGGGGGCCCGCTGCTGTCCTCCGCCGCCGACGCGCCGTCGTCGCGCGTCACCACCGCGACGGCTACGACTCCGGCCACCGCCGCGACGACGAGGCCGCCGGCGACCACCCGGCCGCGCCCGCTCACGCGCCGCCCCCGGGCGCCAGGTCGCCGAGGATGTCCTTGCAGGCCTCCTGGGCGGCCTCGAAGTCGGGATCCTCGGCGATGTCGCGGTCGATCATCATGCCGCCCTGGTCCGGGTCGGGGTCGGGGAAGGCCTCGACGCCGTTCGCGCGCATGCACTCGGCGAACTCGAGCATCGTCTCGCTGTCGATCCGGCCGCCGCCCGGCCCACCCTCCGGTGCGAACTCGCGGCACGCCTCCATCGCCGCCTCGACCGTGGCGCGATCGGTCTCCGGACCGAACTTCAGCTGCAGCCCCTCGCCCTCGGCCGGGTCGTCGACGTCGAGACCGTTGTCGCGCAGGCACCCGGCGAAGGCGAGCATCCGGTCGCGGTCGTCCATGCCAGCGGGGTCGGCGGTGTCGCCGGACGCGGAGGCGTCGCCGCCGGCGCTGGCCACTCCGCCGTCGTCCTCCTCGTCGCCGCAGCCGCTCAGGGTCAGGGCGAGCAGCACCACTGCAGGGGCGACCAGGCGGCGCAGTCCTCCACGGGATCGGTTGGCGATCACATCTCCTCCTCGGGGCTCGTGGTCCGGCCGGGCCGCGTGGCCCGGCCGGCGGACCCATCGAAGGCGCGCGGGCGTTTCCCGGCCGTTCGGCGATGGCTAACGTCGGGGAAACGCGAACGGCGGCAGGCTGGGCGCGCGCCGGAGTCGAGGGGAACGTGCGGATGCGGGTGTTGGTGGTGGAGGACGAGCCGCAGCTCGCGGCCGCGGTCGCCGAGTGGCTGCGCCAGGAGGCGCACGCCGTCGACGTGGCGTACGACGGGGGCGAGGCCCTGGAGCGGGTCGGCGTCAACGAGTACGACGTGGTGGTGCTCGACCGCGACCTGCCGGTCGTGCACGGCGACCGCGTCTGCCGGGAGATCGTCGCGAGCGGCGCGGACACCCGGGTGCTGATGCTGACCGCCGCGACCGAGGTGACCCAACGGGTGGAAGGCCTCGCGCTCGGAGCCGACGACTACCTCACCAAGCCGTTCGCCTTCCCGGAGCTGGCGGCTCGGGTGCTGGCCCTCGGCCGGAGGTCCCGGCCGGCCGTGCCGCCGGTCCTCCGGCGGGGCGAGATCACCCTCGACCCGGCCCGGCGCGAGGTGTTCCGGGGCGCGCGGTACGTCCCGCTCGCGCGCAAGGAGTTCGCGGTGCTCGCCGAGCTGCTGATGGCTGACGGTGCGACCGTCTCGGCCGAACGCCTGCTCGAGAAGGTGTGGGACGAGCACGCCGACCCCTTCACCAGCGCGGTCCGGCTCACCGTGCACAAGCTCCGGCGCAAGCTGGGCGAGCCGCCGCTGGTCGAGACCGTCACCGGCGTGGGCTACCGCCTCCCATGAACGCGCGACTCCTGCCGAGGCGGCTGACCCTGCGCGCGCGGCTCACCGTCATCTACGGCGGCCTCTTCTTCGCCGCGGGCGTGGTGCTCCTGACCGCGACCTACTTCCTGTTCCTCCAACAGCTCCAGCCCTCGGGCGGGCGGGTGCTGTTCGAGAGTCGGATCGCGTTGCCGGTCGAAGAGGGGCCGACGACCGCTCCCGACGAGATCGTGGTCCGCACGCCGGGGGGCGACGTGCTCACCGGCCCCGACGCCCGGAGGTGGGTCGCCGAGCAGGAGGACTCGCTGCGCGACGCAGCCGGCCAGTCGCTGCTCGTGCAGGGCGGTGTCGCACTGCTGGTGGTCGGTGGGGTCGCGACCGGCATGGGGTGGCTCGCCGCCGGTCGCGTGCTCTCGCCCCTGCACCGGGTGACGGCCACCGCGCACCGGATCTCGTCCGCGCCCGCGGCCGACATGGGGCTGCACGAGCGGATCGGGCTGCAGGGTCCCGACGACGAGGTGAAGGAACTGGCGGCCGCGTTCGACTCGATGGTCGAGCGGCTCGACCGGTCCTTCGCCGGCCAGCGGCGGTTCGTCGCGAACGCCTCCCACGAGCTGCGCACCCCGCTCACCGTCAGCCGGGCCATGGTCGAGCTGGCGATGCACCGTCCGGACGCGTCGGACGACCTCCGCGCCCTCGGGGCGGACCTGCTCGTCCTCAACGACCGCCACGCACGGCTCATCAGCGGTCTGCTCGACCTCGCCGGTGCCGAGAACGAGACCCTCGACCGGCAGCCGGTCGACCTGCGCGACATCGTCGAGCACGTGCTCGAGCTGACTGCCGCGGAGGCCGCCGAGGCCGAGGTGGAGGTGGCCGAGGAGTCCGTGGAGGCGACCACCGAGGGCGACGCTCTGCTCCTGGAGCGGCTGGTCGCCAACCTGGTCGAGAACGGCATCCGGCACAACGCTCCCGGCGGGTGGGTGCGCGTCGTGAGCGGGCCGGGCGCGGACGGCGGCGTGCGGGTCGAGGTCTCGAACACCGGCCCGGTGGTGTCGTCGTACGACGTCGCGGGACTGTTTCAGCCGTTCCGCCGCCAGACGGGGGACCGCCTCGTGGTCGACCGGGGCGTCGGTCTGGGGCTCTCGATCGTCGAGGCGATCGTGCGGGCGCACGACGGGTCGGTCGAGGCACGCCCGCGCGAGGGAGGCGGCCTGGTCGTCACCGTCCGACTGCCGTCGACCACTCTCTCGTGAAAACGTTCACAAAGTGGTGGTCCATGACTGACGGGGGCGTAGCGTCGGGGGCGTGGTGACGCCGCTGATCGCCGAGGCCCTCCAGACCGTGATGACCGATCCGGAGGGGCTGCTGCCCGCGCGCCAGCAGATGGCGCTCTCGCTCGGTTGGCACATCGTGCTCGCCTGCTTCGGCGTCGCCTTCCCTGCGATGATCTTCGTGATGCACCTGCGCGGCATCCGCCGCGACGACCAGGTCGCGCTCGGGCTCGCGAAGCGGTGGGCGAAGGTCTCCGCAGTGCTGTTCGCGATCGGCGCCGTCTCGGGCACCGTCCTCAGCTTCGAGATGGGCCTGCTCTGGCCCGGGCTCATGGGCACCTACGGCGACGTCCTCGGCCTGCCGTTCGCGTTCGAGGGCCTGTCGTTCTTCGTGGAGGCGATCTTCCTCGGCATCTACCTCTACGGGTGGGGGCGGATGCCACCGCGGCGGCACCTGTTGATGGTCGTCCCGATGGCGGTCGCCGGCGTGGTCGGCACGTTCTGCGTCATCTCCGTGAACGCCTGGATGAACGCGCCGACCGGGTTCCGGGTGGAGAACGGCGAGGTGGTCGACGTCGACCCGTGGCGAGCGATGTTCAACGACCTGGTGGTACTCCAATTCGGCCACATGTGGATCGCCGCCTACATGGTCGTGGGCTTCAGCATCGCCGGCGTGTACGCCTTCGGCATGCTGCGCGGCCGCCGCGACGCCCACCACCGGCTCGGCTTCCTCGTCCCGTTCGTCTTCGCCACGGTCGCCGCCCTCGGCCAGCCGTTCGTCGGCCACCTCCTCGGCGGCAACCTCGGCGACCGGCAGCCGGCCAAGCTCGCCGCGTTCGAGCTCGCCGAGACCACCGAGAGCCCGTCACCGCTGCGCATCGGCGGCTGGTACGACGACGGCGAGGTCAGCGGCACGATCGACATCCCCTACCTCGGCTCCCTGCTCGCGCAGAACAGCTTCACCGAGCCGGTGCGCGGCCTCGACACCATCCCCGCCGACGAGCACCCGCCGATCAACATCGTCCACTGGGCGTTCCAGTCGATGGTCGGCATCGGCGTGCTGCTCATGCTGGCCGTCCTGCTCTTCTGGGCGGCGCGCTGGCGCCGGCGCGACCTGCTGGAGAACCGCTGGTTCCTCCGGTTCTGCGTCGTCGCCGGCCCGCTCGCCGTCGTCGCGCTCGAGGCCGGCTGGATCGCCACCGAGGTCGGCCGGCAGCCGTGGATCGTCTACGGGTTCATGCGGACCTCCGAGGCGGCCGGGAGCTACTCCGGGTTGTGGTGGCTCCTCGGCAGCACCGCAGTCGTCTACGCCGGGATGACGGTCGGCGCCGTGGTCGTGCTGCGGTCGATGGCACGTCGATGGCGCGCCGGCGAGGAGGACCTGCCCAGCCCCTACGCGCCCGAGCCGGCAGGGGAGGAGCGCCGATGAGCCTCGAGGTGGCCGTGGCCGCCGCCCTGTTCGTCGGCGTGGTCGCCTACGCCGTCTTCGGCGGTGCCGACTTCGGTTCCGGGTTCTTCGACCTGACGGCCGGCGACGCCCGGCGCGGCGCGGAGCTGCGCACGCTGGTCGACCACAGCATCGGGCCGGTGTGGGAGGCCAATCACGTCTGGCTGATCTACGTGCTCGTGATCTGGTGGACCGCGTTCCCCGAGTCGTTCGCCGCCGCGATGACCACGCTCGTCGTACCCCTCCTGCTGGCGCTGCTCGGGATCGTGCTGCGCGGTGCCAGCTTCGCGTTCCGCAAGTTCTCCGCGACCCTCGGTCAGGCGCGGCTCTTCGGCGTCCTGTTCGCGGCCTCCTCGATCCTCACGCCGTTCTTCCTCGGCACGGTCGCGGGTGCGATCGCGTCGGGACGGGTCCCGGCCGACGGCTCGGGGGACCGCTGGTCGTCCTGGATCAACCCGACGTCGCTGTTCGGCGGAGCGATCGCGGTGGGCACGTGCGCGTTCCTGGCCGGGGTCTTCCTCGCCGCCGACGCCAGCCGCGGCGACCGGCAGCAGCTCGCGGAGGTCCTGCGCGTCCGGGCCGTGGCCGTTGGCGCGGTCACGGGCGCGGTGGTGCTCGGCGCCCTGGTGCCGATCCTCGACGACGCCCCGACCCTCAGCGACGGCCTGACGGGGCGGGCGGCGCCGCTCGTCGTCCTCTCCGCGCTCGCCGGAGCGGCGACCCTGTGGCTGGTGTGGACCCGTCGCTACGCCGCCGCGCGGTGGCCCGCGGTCGTGGCGGTGGCGTCGGTCGTCTCGGGGTGGGGCGTGGGCCAGTACCCGTGGCTGCTCGTCGACGAGACGAGGATCGTGGATGCCGGCGGGGCCGAGGCGACGCTGCAGGCGCTGCTCGTCGCCGTCGGGCTCGCAGCAGTCGTGGTCGTCCCGCCGTTGGTCTACCTGTTCCGGCTCACGCAGAGCGAGGAGTGGTCCCGCCACTGAGCGAGCGGTCCGGCTCGTGGTTGCCGAGCCGCCACCCGCCCAAGGGCAGGTCGATCGCGTCCTGCGGTCCCCAGGAGCCCTGCTCGTAGGGCTGGCAGGGCGGGCGCCGGTCGAGCACCGGCTGGCAGATCTCCCAGAGCCGCTCGACCTCGTGGGAGCTGATGAACAGCGTCCGGTCACCGCGCATCACGTCGAGAAGCAGCCGTTCGTAGGCCTCGAGCGGGTCGGAGTCGGGCACGTCGCAGACCAGGTCGAGGCGGAAGACGCCCTCGACGATGTCCATGTCCGGGCCCGGGCGCTTGGCCCGCACGTCGATCGCGATCCGCGGCTGGTCGCCGAGCTCGATGACCAGCTCGTTGGGCGCGGGAGCGCCGCCGTCGGCGGGCTTGAGCCACCGGTGCCGCGGGTCGGTGAAGCGGATGGTGATCGTGCGCCGTCCCTCCGCCATCGCCTTGCCGGTGCGCAGGTAGAACGGCACGTTGCGCCACCGGTCGTTGTCGATCCACATCTCGATCGCGACGAGGGTCTCGACGTCGGAGTCCCGGGCGACGTCGGGCTCGTCGGTGTAGCCGTCGTACTGGCCGAAGACGACCCGGTCCGGGTCCAGCGGACGCACTGCAGCGAACACGGCGGCCTTGGCCGCCCGCAGCGCGGACTCGCGGTAGGCGTGCGGGTCCTCGAGCGCGACGAACCCGAGCAGCTGGCACAGGTGGGTGGTCACCATGTCGCGCAGGCAGCCGGTGCCCTCGTAGAAGCTGCCGCGGCCCTCGACGGTGAGCTTCTCGGGCACGTCGATCTGCACCGACTCGATGGTGTGCCGGTTCCACGCCGGCTCGAAGAGGCCGTTGGCGAACCGCAGCGCCAGGATGTTCTGCACCGCCTCCTTGCCGAGGAAGTGGTCGATCCGGAAGATCTGGCTCTCCTCGAAGGCGTTGCGCAGCACCACGTCGAGCGCGCGGGCGGTGGCGTAGTCGGTGCCGAACGGCTTCTCCGCGACCAGCCGCGCGCGGTCGACCAGCTCCTCCTTGGCCAGCATCTCCACGGTGCCCTCGACGGCCGACGGCGGGATCGAGAGGTAGAGCAGGCGGCGTACGTCGGACAGCAGGCAGTCCGCCTCCTCCAGCAGTCGGTCCTCGGCCTCGCGCACCGCCTCGGCGAGCGCCGCGCCGTCGTCGGCCGAGGACGGGACGAACGAGATCCGCTCGAGCAGCGGGTCGGCGATCGCCCCGTCGACCTCCCCGACGAACTCGGCGAGCGCGCCCCGGACGTGCTCCCTGAACTCCTCGTCGGTGCCGGGGGAGCGGCGTCCGCTGCCGATGACCAGGAGGTGCTTCGGCAGCCGGCCGGCGGCAGCCAGCCGGTAGAGGCCCGGGAACAGCTTGCGGGAGGCCAGGTCGCCGGTCGCGCCGAACAGGACCAGGACGTGCGGCGGCAGGTCGGGGGTCACCGTCACAGTCTGTCCCGGTTCTGGTGAAGGCCGCGACCCCACGTAGGATTCCGTCATGGAGGTCCCCGAGAAGTTCGCGTCCCTCGGTCTCACCTACGACGACGTCCTGCTGCTGCCCGGTCACTCGGACCTGGCGCCCGACGACATCGACACGACCTCGCGGCTGACCCGCGAGATCTCGCTCAAGGCGCCGCTCGTCAGCGCCGCGATGGACACCGTCACCGAGTCGCGGATGGCGATCGCGATGGCCCGGCAAGGCGGCATCGGCATCCTGCACCGCAACCTGTCCGCCGACGAGCAGGCCTACCAGGTCGACCTGGTGAAGCGCACCCAGACCGGGATCATCTCCAACCCGGTCACCATCGGGCCCGACGCGACGCTCGAGGACCTCGACCGGATCTGCGGGGAGTACCGCGTCTCCGGGCTCCCGGTCGTCGACGCCGACAACCGGCTCCTCGGCATCTGCACCAACCGCGACCTGCGGTTCACCCCGGTCGCGGAGTGGGCGACCACCAAGGTCGACGAGGTGATGACGCACATGCCGCTCATCACCGGCCCGGTCGGCATCGGCCGCGACGAGGCCAACGCGCTGCTGCGCAAGCACAAGCGCGAGCGGCTGCCGCTGGTCGACGAGCAGGGCCGGCTCGGCGGACTGATCACCGTCAAGGACTTCGTGAAGTCCGAGCAGTTCCCCGACGCCTCCAAGGACGCCCAGGGCCGGCTGATGGTCGGCGCCGCGATCGGCTACTTCGGCGATGCCTGGCAGCGCGCGACCGCGCTGATCGAGGCGGGCGTCGACGTACTCGTCGCCGACACCGCCCACGGCCACGTCACCCTGCTCCTCGACATGGTCAAGCGGCTCAAGACCGACCCGGCCACCCGGCACGTGCAGGTCATCGGCGGCAACGTCGCCACCCGAGAGGGGGCGCAGGCCTTCGTCGACGCGGGGGCCGACGCGGTGAAGGTCGGCTTCGGCCCGGGCTCCATCTGCACCACCCGCGTGGTCACCGGCTGCGGCGTGCCGCAGGTGACCGCGGTCTACGAGGCGTCCCTCGCCGCCGGGCCGGCCGGCGTGCCGGTGATCGCCGACGGCGGTCTCCAGCAGTCCGGTGACATCGCCAAGGCGATCGTCGCGGGCGCGGAGTCGGTGATGATCGGCTCGATGCTCGCCGGCTGCGAGGAGTCGCCCGGCGAGGTGATCTTCGTGCAGGGCAAGCAGTTCAAGGCCTACCGCGGCATGGGCTCGCTCGGCGCGATGTCCTCGCGCGGCAAGAAGTCCTACTCCAAGGACCGCTACTTCCAGGCCGAGGTCATGAGCGACGACAAGATCGTCCCCGAGGGTGTCGAGGGCCAGGTCGCCTACCGCGGCCCGCTGTCAGCGGTGGCGCACCAGCTGCTCGGTGGCCTCAACCAGTCGATGTTCTACGTCGGCGCGCGCACCATCCCCGAGCTGCAGGAGAAGGGCCGGTTCATCCGGATCACCCAGGCCTCGCTCAAGGAGAGCCACCCCCACGACGTGCAGATGACCGTCGAGGCGCCCAACTACCACGGCTCCTGAGGCCGACGCACCGGGGAGATTCGTCGTGATCGGCCGCTGATCACGACGATTCTCCCCGTTGCGTCGCTAGGGGTCGCCCGCGCGCGGCAGGCCGTTCCAGAGCAGCCGGGCGGCGGCGTCGACGACGTCGTCGAACGGCGCCTCGGGGTGCAGCGCCCACCACTGGGCGAGCCCGTCGGCCGCGCCGCTGACGACCGCGACCATCACCGGCAGGCTGGTCGACTCGAGGTCGACGCCGGCGTTGGCGAGGTCGGTCGCGAGCAGGCTGCTGATGGCGCGGCTGCGGTCCTCGAGGAAGCCGCGGATGACCGCGTCGAGCTCGGGATCGCCGGAGGGGATCGGGTCGAGCAGCAGTCGTCGGGCCTCGGGATGCTCGTGCGTGAACCGGAGGTACGACGCCAGCGTGGCCCGCACCCGTTCCCGCGGACCACCGTCGCTGGTGATCCCGCTGGCGATCTCGCCGAGCATCAGCTCGTGCTGGGTGGCGATGACGTGCAGGAACAGCGCGCGCTTGTCGGGGAAGTGGTCGTACATCACGGTCCGGGTGACTCCGGCCGCGGTCGCCACCTCGCCGAGCGACGTCGCGTCGTACCCCCGCCGGGCGAACGTGACCACGGCCGCAGCCTCGATCCGGCTGCGGCGCTCGGCTCCGCGCAACCGACGTCGGGGTCGGTTGACGGGGGCGGTGACGTCGGACACAATCGCAGCCTAACCGACACCAGTGTCGGTTATCCAGGAAGAAGAGGACAGGCACATGGGGACGGTTTCTCGACGCAACGTGCTGCGCGGGTCAGGTGCCGCAGCAGCCGCTCTCGCGGCGACATCGGTGGGGCCGATCTCGCCCGCGCTCGCGGTCGAACGCCGCCGGGTCGCGGTGCTCGGCGGCGGCATGGCCGGACTGGCCGCTGCCCACGAGCTCATCGATCGCGGCTTCGAGGTGACGGTGTACGAGCGCAAGGCGCTCGGCGGCAAGGCGCGCAGCTTCCCCGTGGCCGGCACGGCCGCGGGCGGGCGTCGTCCGCTGCCGGGTGAGCACGGCTTCCGGTTCTTCCCGGGCTTCTACAGCCACATCCCCGACACGATGGCGCGGATCCCCTTCGGCACCAACGAGAACGGCGTCTTCGACAACCTCGTCAGCGCGGGCGTCCCGCTGTTCCCGCGGTCCGGCGGCCGCAACGACATGAACCTGTTCGGCCTGATCCCGGACCCCCGTCACCTCGCCCGACCGGCCGACCTGAAGCGGTTCATCGTGCGGGAGCTGCTCCGCGGCTCGATGGTGAAGCCGTTGGACGCGACCTACTTCGCGACCCGGCTCGTGGTGTTCCTCAGCAGCTGCGACGAGCGCCGGCACGGACAGTGGGAGAGCACGTCGTGGTGGGACTTCGTGCGAGCGTCGAAGCGCAACAAGGAGTACCAGACGGTCGCCGCGCGCGGCCTGACCCGCTCTCTCGTCGCCGCCAAGGAGGAGATCGCCAGCACCCGCACGATCGGCAACATGGCCGAGGCGTTCCTCTACTCCTTCGCCGGCGTCGGCACCAACGGGCGGCCGCCGGACCAGATCCTCAACGGTCCGACCAACGAGGTCTGGATCGACCCCTGGGTCACCTACCTGCGCGGCCGCGGCGTCCGGTTCGAGAACGGGACGACGATCACCGGGCTCGCCGTGGCGTCGGGCCGGATCACCGGTGCCCGGGCCACCACGCCGACCGGGCCGTCGACGATCGAGGCCGACTGGTTCGTCTCCGCGATGCCGGTCGAGCGCGTCGTACCCCTGCTCTCGGCCGGGGTGCTGGACGCCGACCCCAGCCTGGAAGGGCTGAAGGGGCTGGTCACCGACTGGATGAACGGCATCCAGTTCTACCTGAAGCGACCGGTCGACATCACCGCCGGCCACATCGCCTTCATCGACTCGCCCTGGTCGCTCACCGGCATCTCGCAGGCCCCGCACTGGACCAACGACTTCGCTGCGACGTACGGCGACGGCAACGCGGTGGACTGCCTCTCGGTCGACATCTCCGACTGGACGGTGCCGGGCATCGTCTACGGCAAGCCGGCCAACCGGTGCACCCGTGAGGAGATCTTCACCGAGACGTGGGCGCAGATGAAGGCCTCGCTGGAGGACACCGGCCGCTCGGTGCTGCCCGACGACGTGCTGCACTCCTGGCACCTCGACCCGGCGATCGCGTGGGACCCCAGCCGCCAGGCCAACACCAACGACGAGCCGCTGCTCATCAACACGATCAACTCCTGGAAGCTGCGCCCGACCGCGCGGACCGGGATCAGCAACCTGTTCATGTCCGGCGACTTCTGCCGCACCAACGTCGACCTCGCGACGATGGAGGGCGCCAACGAGTCCGGACGCCAGGCCGCCAACGCGATCCTGGCCGAGTCCGGGGTCGGCGGCTCGCCGGCGCCGATCTTCAAGCTGCACCGGCCGCCGGAGTGGGAGGCGCTGAAGGTCATCGACAAGCGTCTCTACAAGGCCGGCAAGAAGAACCTCTTCGACCTCGGCTGACGCAGGCCGTCGAGAACGCGAAGGAAGCACTGACGCCCGGGCGGTCCGCCCGGGCGTCAGTGCTTCTCAGCTGGTTCAGGCCGGCGTCAGGGCCGGACCCAGGCCGCCGCGACGCCGAGCTCGATGTCGATGCCCGCGATGTCCTCGGGCGCGTCGGGCAGGGCGATCACGTGCAGTGCCCGCACCGCGAGACCGTCGTACGGACGACGCTTGAGCGGGGTGTGCTCGTTGATGACCACCTTCACCAGGCCGGGGACCTTGATGACGGTGTTCTTCCGGACGCTGATGTCGACCGGGTTGCCGGCGATCGTCAGACCGACGATCTTCGCGTTCCCGGTCTTCCGCGTCTTCTTGCCCTTGACCTTCACCACCCGTGCCGTGGACGTCACGGCGTCGAGCGTGATCAACCCGCCGAGCAGGTCGACGGCCCCGATCTTGGCCTGCATCTTCGCGACCGTCTTGCGGCTGGTGACGGTGGCGTCGGCGTAGTTGCCGAGACCCCGCGCCTGGACGATGCCGGGCAGGACCGCGCGAGCGGCGGCGTTCTCCAGCGGGACGCCGGAGGTGCCGCCCGCCGGGCAGATGACGATCGAGGTCGGCGCGGACATCACGTTGACCTCGTCGCCGACGTGGGCGGCGACCCGCGAGGAGTAGGCGTAGCCGAAGGCCGGCTCGCCGTCGATCGGCACCGGCAGCAGGATCCGGGCCATCGTCGGGGTGAGCTCGATCGAGGCGCCCTGGCGGAGGCCGTCGCGCGACTCCAGGAGGGTGATCCGCAGGCCGGTCGCCTGGGACTTGATGAGCGCGTCGCCACCGATCTGACCGCGCACCTCGTTGACGACGACCTTGATGACGCCCGGGATCGTGATCCCGGTGTTCTTCGGGACGTTGAGCGGGATGTTGGTGTCGCCGACCTTGACGCCGACGAACTTGGTGCGGCCCTTGCGGGACACGTCGTCGCCGCGGATCGTCGCGGTCGCCGTGGTCTCGATCGCCTTCGCGGTGATCAGGCCGTCGAGGAGGCTGACGCCGGCGATCCGGGAGTAGGAGGTGACCTCGACGCCGCCGAGGACCTTCTTGGTGGAGTTGCGGGTCTGGATGGCCTCGGCCTCGAGCACGCCCTTGAGGACGTTGGCGTCGGCGGTCTTGTTGTCGACCGTGCGCGGGGCGTTCTCGACGCGCAGCGAGCTGGCCGCGGTGAGACCGGACTGGACGGCGCCGGCGACCTGGATGCGGGAGCCGCCGCTGACGGCGTGGTAGACGGGATCGCTCGTCGCTGGCGCGGCCGCGGCATGAGCAGGAGTCGGGCCGACGAAGCCGGCGAAGGTGAGAAGGGCAGCGATCAGGGCTGTAACGAGACCGAGAATGCCGGTACGCAGAGCCCTCGGGAGTCTGAGGGACATATCAGAAAAGGTATCGGTTGTCGTCCAAATGTGGAACGCCCGCCCCGGATCGGGCGTAGCGCGCGGTCTCGCGACGACGTCGTACGACGTCGCCCGGCGACTCAGAGGTAGAGCCCGGTGCCGGTGCTCCTGTCGTCGGGAGGGGCGCTCGCGGGGAGGTCCTGCCAGCGCAGCATCCGGATCTCCTCGGGCACGGTGGTGCCGTCGCTGACGATGCGCTGGGCCTGCCGGGCGACGGTCTCCTCGAAGACGTTGCGGACGAACCGGCCGTTGCCGAACCCGACCGGCCGCGGCCGCGGGAGCAACCGTTGCAGCTGCGCGGTGAGGTGCTCGTCGAGGGTGTAGCCGGCGCGGTCGCGAAGCAGCTCGAAGATCGCGACCAGCTCGTCGTCGGCGTAGTCGGGGAACGCGATCGTCGTCGGGAAGCGGGACGTCAGGCCGGTGTTGGCGCTCAGGAAGCGCTGCATCTCGCGCGGGTAACCGGCGACGATCACGACCACCTCCTCGCGCCGGTCCTCCATCAGCTTGAGCAGGGTGGCGATGGCCTCGTGCCCGAAGTCGCGGTGGGAGTCGGGCGGCACCAGCGCGTAGGCCTCGTCGACGAACAGCACGCCGCCGGAAGCACGGTTGAAGGCCGCCGTGGTGCGCGGCGCGGTCTGGCCGATGAACTCGCCGACCAGGTCCTGGCGGGTGACCTCGACCAGGTGCCCGTTCGCGAGCACCCCGAGCTGCGCGTAGACCCGCGCGAGCAGCCTCGCGACGGTGGTCTTCGCAGTCCCGGGGTTGCCGAGAAAGACCATGTGTCGCGACCGGTCGGACGGCGGCATGCCGATCTCGCGGCGCAGCTGCTCGGCCCTGACCTCCGCCACCAGCCGCTGCACCTGCTCCTTGACGGCCCCGAGACCGATCAGCTCGTCGAGCTCTCCCAGGGGGTCGCCGATCTCGACCGGCTCCGGTGGCGCGTCGTCGACGTCGCCGTCGGCTGTCGCCCGCAGCCGCTCAGCGGCGGGCGGGACGTCCGTCGCGTCGACGACGGGTGCCCGCGCCTGCAGGCGCGCCGTCACGGGGTTGGTGATCTTCGGGGTCGGACGGAAGACAGCGCGCAGGTCCTCCCAGAACCCGTAGCGGCTCGGGAAGGTGGCGTTGAGGTCGGGGTTGCCGAGGCGGACGGTGAAGGAGGCGACGTGGGTCGCCATCGCCAACCAGATCCGGGCGGCGTCGACCTCGCCACGCACCATGGCGCGTGCCAGCCAGCCGCGGTTGTCGCCCACCCAGTCGGCGGCGTCGAAGCCGGACCGGCGCCGGTCGACGGACGCGCGCAGCTCCTGGAAGCGGGCCGGCCCGAGCGCGGCGCTCACCGGCGCGGGCAGCTCGTCGATGGTCTGGTGCAGCACCACCGACGCCAGCAGCTCGACGAACGGCTCGGCGGCACCCACCCGGGCCGTCAGATGGTCGTGCGCGACCTCCAGCCCGCTCAGGCTCCAGGCCATGAGCGACGACCACCCGCGCAGCTCGGGGAGCACGGCGGCGTCCTCGTCGGTCACCAACGTGCGGTCCTGCTGCCAGCGCTGGTCGACCTCGGCCCAGCGAGGTGCCGCGATCGCGGCGACGAGCGCGTCGTCGGCCTCGGCCCGGCGGAGCACCCGCGCCCCGGCGACGGCGCGCTCCCGGTGGAGCGGGGAGGTGGCGAGGACGTCGCAGATCTCGGCCGAGACGCCGAGCGCCTCACGGACGGCGTCCGCTCCCTGCTCGCGGGCGAAGTAGGCGAGGTCCGCGAGCCAGTCCCAGCGGCGGGCGGCGTAGGTGAGCACGACGGCCGGCGGGTTGAGCCGCTCGGGCTGGTAGTAGGGCTCGAGCAGTGTCTGCCCGAGCTCGGTGGGCTCGCCGACCCACACCGGAGCCGGCGCGGGGAGGTAGGTGATCGCGGACCAGGTGAAGGGCACCGTGTTGGGGTGTCCCGGGCCGTACGGCGACCCCGCCTCGCCGAAGCGGGAGGCCGGCACCCGCTCGATGATCGCCCGCAACGCCTGCTGCGTCTCCTCCAGCCAGCGGTCGGGGTAGGCCCAGGGGTCGGCCATGCCGATCACGTCCAGGAACGGCCGGTCGTCGAGGAGCGGCGCGAGGTGCGGGGGCAGGACGAGCTGGTTCATGGTGGGTCCGAGTCTGCCCACCGCGCCCTCACGAATCCATCGTCGGGAGCGGGCGTCCTAGACTGCCGCAGTGACCGACATCGAGATCGGCCGGGCCAAGCGGGCCCGCCGGGCCTACTCCTTCGACGACATCGCGATCGTGCCGTCCCGGCGCACTCGCGATCCCGAGGAGGTCAGCGTCGCGTGGCAGATCGACGCCTACCGCTTCTCGCTGCCGATCCTGGCGGCGCCGATGGACTCGGTGATGTCGCCGTCGACCGCCATCGCGTTCGGTCAGTACGGCGGGCTCGGCGTGCTCAACCTCGAGGGCATCTGGACCCGCTACAGCGACCCCGACCCGCTGCTGGAGGAGGTCGCCGGTCTCGAGGGTGACGCGGCCACCCGCCGGCTCCAGGAGATCTACGCCGAGCCGATCAAGCCCGAGCTCATCACCGAGCGGCTGCGCCAGGTCCGCGAGGCCGGCGTCACCGTCGCGGGCTCCCTGTCGCCGCAGCGCACCAAGGAGTTCGCCAAGGTCGTCACCGACGCCGGTGTCGACCTGTTCGTCATCCGCGGCACGACGGTCAGCGCCGAGCACGTCTCGAGCCAGGCCGAGCCGCTGAACCTCAAGGAGTTCATCTACGAGCTCGACGTGCCGGTCATCGTCGGCGGTTGCGCGACCTACCAGGCCGCGCTGCACCTGATGCGCACCGGAGCCGCGGGCGTGCTCGTCGGGTTCGGCGGGGGCGCTGCCCACACGACCCGCTCCGTGCTCGGCGTCGCCGTGCCGATGGCCTCGGCGGTCGCCGACGTCGCCGCCGCCCGCCGCGACTACCTGGACGAGTCCGGCGGCCGCTACGTCCACGTCATCGCCGACGGCTCGATCGGCCGCTCCGGTGACCTCGCCAAGGCCATCGCCTGCGGCGCGGACGCCGCGATGGTGGGCTCGCCGTTCGCCCGCGCGACCGACGCACCGGGGCGCGGCTTCCACTGGGGCGCGGAGGCGCACCACCCGGCGCTGCCGCGCGGCCAGCGGGTGCAGTTCGAGCAGATCGGCACGATCGAGGAGATCCTCTTCGGGCCCAGCCGGGTCGCCGACGGCACGATGAACCTGGTCGGCGCGCTCAAGCGCGCGATGGCCACCACCGGCTACACCGAGCTCAAGGAGTTCCAGCGGATCGAGATCGTGGCGGAATGACCACCGCCGCCGCAGGTGAGGCCGCCCTCCGGATGGGCAGCGCCCGCGGCCGGTGGGTGCTCCTGACGACGGTGCTGGGCTCCGGCCTGGCAATGCTCGACGCCACCGTGGTCAACGTCGCGCTCGGACGGATCGGCGAGGACCTCGACGCCGGGTTCGCCGGCCTGCAGTGGACGATCAACGCCTACACGCTCACCTTGGCCGCCCTGATCCTGCTGGGCGGGTCGCTGGGTGACCGGTTCGGCCGCCGGCGGATCTTCGTCATCGGCGTCGTGTGGTTCGCGCTCGCGTCGCTGCTGTGCGGCATCGCGCCGGACATCGACACCCTGATCGCAGCGCGTGGTCTCCAGGGCGTCGGCGGCGCGCTGCTGACGCCGGGCAGCCTGGCGATCATCGCCGCGTCGTTCCACGCCGAGGACCGGTCGGCAGCGGTCGGGGCGTGGTCGGGCCTGGGCGGCATCGCCGCCGCGATCGGCCCGCTGGTCGGCGGCTGGCTGGTGGAGTGGCACTGGCGGCTGGTGTTCCTCGTCAACGTGCCGGTCGCCGTCGTGATCGTCGCGGTCGCAGCGAAGCACGTGCCCGAGAGCCGCGACCCCGACGCGGCGGGCCGGCTCGACGTGCTGGGCACCGCGCTCGCCGCAGGCGGGCTCGGTGCGTTGACCTTCGGGCTCACCCGCGCCGGCGACGACGGGTTCTCCGCGCCGGTCCTCACGATCGTCGGTGCCGGTCTGGCGGCGCTGGTCGCGTTCGTGGTCGTCGAGGCGAGGTCGCGTTCGCCGCTGGTGCCGCTGGAGCTGTTCCGCAACGCGCAGTTCAGTGCGGCCAACGTCGTGACGTTCCTCGTGTACGCCGCGCTCGGCGTGATCTTCGTGCTGCTCGTGCTGCAGCTGCAGGTGGTCGCCGGGTGGTCTCCGATCCTCGCCGGGTCGGCGATGCTGCCGGTCACGCTCATCATGCTCGCCTTCTCCTCGCGCGCGGGCGCGCTGGCGCAGCGGATCGGGCCCCGGCTGCCGATGACGCTCGGGCCGCTGCTGTCCGCGGGCGGCATCCTGTGGCTGAGCACGGTCGGCGCGGACGCGTCGTACGGCGTCGACGTGCTGGCGCCGGTCGTGCTGTTCGGGTCCGGGCTCGCGCTGATGGTCGCGCCGCTGACCGCGACCGTCCTGGACTCGGCCGAGGACCGGCACGCCGGCATCGCGTCGGGCGTCAACAACGCGGTCGCCCGCACCGCGGGGCTGCTCGCGGTGGCGGTCGTCCCCGTGGCCGCCGGGATCGCCGGGGCCGACTACACCGACCCGGTCGCCTTCGACGACGGCTACGGCACGGCGATGGTGATCAGCGCCGGTCTCATGGTCGCCGGCGCCGCACTGGCGGCGCTGTTCATCCGGAAGCCGCTCGCCGCCGAGGAGGACGACCAGCGGGTGCACGTCGAGAGCTGCACGCACTGCGGGGTCTCCGGGCCGCAGCTGCACCCGTCCTGCCGCTCCCCGGAGTGAGCGGGCTCAGACCGCCAGCTTCTCCTTGAAGAAGGCCAGCACCGCGTCGACCGCCTCCTGCTGGCGGTGCAGGGTCAGCGTCGAGTGCTTGATGCCGGGGAACTCGACGGCGATGAAGTTGTCGCCGAGCTCCTCGCGGAGGGTGTCGAAACGGCGGCCGACGGCGAGGTCGTTCTGGTAGCGCAGGCCGAGGACCTGGCAGCCGGCGCTGACCTTGTCCTTGACCGAGTCGAGGTCGGCAGGGCTCAGCCCGAGGTCGCGCCCGCGGCCCGGCGTCACCGCGAACGGCGCCGACGGCTGTGCCAGCACGGGCGCCGCGATCGGCGCGCCCGCCAGCATCGCGAGCGCGTAGCCGCCGGTGAAGCACATGCCGACTGCGCCGACACCCGGCCCGCCCAGCTCGGCGTGCAGGTCCTTGGCCAGCGCACGCAGCCAGGTGGCGACCGGCGTCGTCGTACCGGTGGCGAGACGGAGGAACTCGCGGCTGACGCAGATCTGCTTCGCGGCCTGCGCCATGGAGCGGGGCCCGACCTTCGCTCCCGGCGTGCCGAACAGGTGCGGCATCACCACGGTGTGCCCCTGCTCGACGACCTCCTCGGCGAACGCCCGCACCTGCGGGGTGATGCCCGGGATCTCGTGGATGACGATCACGCCGGGACCCTCGCCCCTCCGGTAGGTCCCGTGGGTCACGCCGTCGGCGGTGAACTCGCTGCGGGTCCAGCCCTCGAGGTCGCTCATGGGGCCGAGACTAGGACACCGCGACGGGCGCGTCGGCCGCCCCCACCAGCCGGACCTCCGGCTTGGCCGGCACCCCGTCGGCGAGGAACCAGCGGAACGCCAGGTTGCCGCGCGGGTAGCCGACGGTCGACACCGCGTTGGGATGATCGAGCCGGCGCCGCGCCACCACGATCGTCACGGTGCCGTCGGCGTTCGGCACGGCCTGGGTGCCGTTGACCGAGCACCGGTCGTCGCCGGCGTCGTGGGTCGCCATGAACTGGTTCCAGACCACGAAGTTCCAGAACCGGCAGCGCGGCGGGCGGGAGGTGATGACCAGCGCCTCGTCGTCCTCCAGCACGAAGCTGCCGAAGGAGTACGACGCGTCGCGGGCCGACCAGCCGAAGTTGGCGTCGCCCACCTGGTAGGGCTCCCCGAAGTCGTTCGCGAGCTGGGGCGTCTCGTGGCCGATCGTGTGGGCGTCGTCGCTGCGCACGCCGACGGTGAGCGGGATGATGGCGAACATCGTCCGCAGCCAGGCCGCACTCGCGCGGAGTGCGGCCGCGGTCTCCTCCGACCCGTGCTGGATGGGATCGGGCTCGTCGTACGCCTCGATCTGCCAGTCGATGCGGCGTCCGGTCAGCGGGTCGGCCTGGTAGTCGCGGGCGAGGAGGACGGCGACCTCCGGGAGTGGACCGAGGTCGAAGCTGAAGCCACCGTCGGCGTCGTACTCCAGGTCGGTGTCGTTGATGATCGCGACCACCTTGTCCGACCAGGCGCCCGGCGCCGGCTCGTTGTAGGCGGTGACGGAGAAGTAGACGCTGTCGCCGCGGTTGCCGCTGATGCGGTAGCGGCGGGTCGGGTCGACGGTGCACAGCGCGTAGTAGGCGTCGGTGTTGTCGCCGCCCCAGCGGCGGTCGCGGCGGAACGGGGTGTTGACGTCGACGAACCGCGGCCGGCTCGGCTCGACGAAGAGGTAGGTGTCGAGAGCGACGCCGAGCGTGGTGAGGAGCTGCCGGTAGCCGTCGGCGACGTGGCGGTCGTCGGCGACGGCGCGGTCGCCCTCGAGGAAGCTGCGGTCGAGGTCGCGCAGCGTGTCGAGGAGCTCGCGGAAGGCCTCGGTCGCGGGGCCGACCGCGCTGCTCGGGACGGTCGGGTCGGTCATGCGCGGACTCCTTCGAGCAGGATGGTGGTGATCCGGTCGGCCCAGGCGTCGTCGAGCGCGTCGGGCTCGAGCATCACCCCGAGCAGGACCGACCCGATCATCAGGCGCATCAGGTCCTCCGCGCGGGCGTCCGACCGGACCTCGCCGGCGGCGACAGCCTCGCGCAGCCGGTCGTCGACGGCGGTGAAGACGGGCGCGAAGCGCGCGAGCAGCGCTTGGTGCAGCGCCGGGTGCGAGGTGAACTCGGCGAGCAGTCCGGGCAGCGCGGCCGCGGCCTCGGGGGTGAGGAACGCGTCGCGGGCGCCGAGGACGATGCTGTGGACGTCGGCGCGCAGGTCGTGGCCGAGATCCATCCGGGACAGGAGCTCGTCGGGGAACGCGGCCTCGTAGACGAGGTGGGGCAGCGAGGGCCAGCGACGGTAGAGGGCGGGCTTCGTCGTACCTGCCCGGCCGGCGACGGCGGCAACGGTGAGGCGCTGGTAGCCGACCTCGACCAGCAGCTCGCGGGTCGCGGCGAGCGCCGCCTGCTCGATGCGGGGGTCGCGCGGCCGGCCGGCGCTGCGCTGGACGTCGTCGTTCCTCGGCATCATCGGGCCTTCCGCTATTTCGTGACCGAGGGTAACGTAATCGCGCATGCGGGGACAGGGTGCCGGAGTGCGGGTCGTGCTGGACGACCTGGCCGAGCCCCGTTTCGGCCCCGCGGGCCAGGAGCTGCTGGCGGCGATGGCGCAGGTCGCCGAGCTCTGCCCGCTGGACAGCGCGAGGATGCACGTGCAGGCCTCGGCCGAGCTGGGACTCGACGACTTCGGCCCGCAGGACTACCGCGAGCGGCTGGACCTGCTGCTCGACTGCTACCGGTCGGTGCCGGGCCTCTCGGCAGCCGGCCAGGTCGGTCTCCACGCCCAGCTGGTCCAGCTGCTGAAGAACCGGTTGCTGCTCACCGACCTGCTCCGGCGCGAGCCGGAGGTCCTCGACGTCGAGCTGGTGCCGCCGCTGGTGATCGCCGGGCTGCCCCGCACCGGCACGACCCACCTCCAGCAGCTGCTGGCCGCGACCGGGCTGTTCCGGACGCTGCCCTACTGGGAGAGCCTCGAGCCGTTCCCGCTCCCCGGTGAGCGCGAGGTCGAGCCCGACCCGAGGATCGGCCGCACGATCGCCTCGCTCGAGGCCCTGCACACGACCGTGCCGCACCTGACGCTGATGCACGAGATGGAGAGCCCCGAGCACGCGCACGAGGAGATCGCGCTGCTCGCCAACGACTTCTCGACGATGTTCTTCGAGACGCTCACCGAGGTGCCGCGCTGGGGCGACCACTACGTCGCCCACAGCCAGGTGCCGCACTACGCCTACCTGCGGCTGCAGCTGCAAGCGCTCCAGCACCTGCGTGGCGGCCGGCGTTGGCTGCTGAAGTCGCCGCAGCACCTCGAGCAGCTGCCGGTGCTGGCCGAGGTGTTCCCGGGTGCGACGGTGGTGGTCACGCACCGCGACCCCGCCCACGTCGTCACCTCGCTCGCGACGATGGTGGCCTACACCGAGCGGATGTTCCGCGAGCCGCCGCTCGACCCCCACGCGACCGGACGGCGATGGGCGGACCGGCTCGGACTGATGCTCGACGCGCTGCTCCGCGACCGCGACGTGCTCGGGGCGGAGAGCTCGCTGGACCTGCCGTTCGACGTGCTCCTCGGCGACCAGGAAGGTGCGCTCGAGCGGGTGCTGGCGCTCGCCGGGGAGGAGCTCACCCCTGCGGCGCGGGCGGGCGCGGCGTCGTACCTCGCCGGTCATGCGCGGGGCCACCTCGGCACCGTCGACTACCGCCCGGAGGACGTGGGGCTCGATCCCGAAGCCCTCCGCCGGCGGTTCACGGACTACTCGGCCCGCTTTCTCGGAAGCACAGTTGAGAACCTCTAGAACGTGTTCTAGTTTGACCGAAG
This sequence comes from Nocardioides silvaticus, assembly GCF_003160695.1. Lineage (GTDB taxonomy): Bacteria > Actinomycetota > Actinomycetes > Propionibacteriales > Nocardioidaceae > Nocardioides > Nocardioides silvaticus. Next base: position 759,903 of record NZ_QGDD01000001.1, on the reverse strand, counting down.
ACGCGGCCGCGGTCGCGCACGATCCCCGGAGGAACCGATGTCGCAGGCAACGCCGCCGACCGAGATGACCCTGCAGCGCTCCAGCCGCGACCCGGACCAGGTCCGGGCCAGGCTGGAGGAGTGGCTGGCGACGGTGCTGCCCGAGGGCTCCGACCCGGCGGTCACCCTGCACGAGGGCATCCAGACCAACGGCATGTCCAGCGAGACCGTGCTCCTGGCGATCACGACGACCGGTGCCGACGGGGAGCGCGCGGCGAAGGAGTACGTCGCCCGCGTCGCCCCGGCCGCCGAGGACATGCCGGTCTTCCCGGCCTACCGGCTCCAGGACCAGTACGACGCGATGCGGCTGGCCGGTGAGCTGGCCGGCATCCCGGTCCCGCCGGTCGGGCTGATCGAGCCGACGGGGGAGGTGCTCGGCACCCCGTTCTTCCTGATGGACCGGCTCGAGGGCGCCGTACCTCCGGACGTGATGCCCTACCCGTTCGGCGACAACTGGCTCTACGACGCGCCGGCCGAGCAGCAGGCCAGGCTGCAGCGCAGCACGATCGAGGTGCTGGCCAAGCTGCACGGGATCCCGGACGCCGGGACCACGTTCGCGTTCCTCGACCCTGCCGTAACCGGTCACGAAGGCACCACGGCGCTCGCGCGCAACGTCGCGAAGACCCGCGCCTGGTACGACTACGCGATCAACGCGGCCGGTGGCAGCCCGCGCTCGCCTCTCATCGAGCGGGCGCTGGCGTGGCTCGAGGCCAACCAGCCGGACGAGGACGCGGCCGTGCTCGTGTGGGGCGACTCGCGGATCGGCAACATCATGTACCGCGACTTCGAGCCGGTTGCCGTGCTCGACTGGGAGATGGCCACGCTCGGGCCGCGGGAGCTGGACCTGGCCTGGCTGGTGTTCGCCCACGCCGTCTTCCAGGAGATCGCCTCGGCCTTCGAGCTGCCCGGAATGCCGGACTTCCTCAGGCCCGAGGACGTGGTGGCCACCTACCAGGAGCTCAGCGGGGTCGAGGTCGGCGACCTGGCCTGGTACCAGGTCCTCGCCGGCGTGATCTGGGGCATCGTCTTCCTCCGCACCAGCGCCCGGCAGATCCACTTCGGAGAGATCGAGCGGCCGGACGACCCGGAGTCCGTGATGCACCACCGGCCGCTGTTCGTGCGGCTGCTCGAGGAGGTCGGCGCATGAACCACGGCCTGCACGGGGAGTACGTCGGCCTCGGGCCGCTCGACGAGTACCCGATCCACCAGCTGCCCCGCCCCGTCGCCTGGGCCGGCAGCAGCGACCGCAACTTCTACGACCGCTGCTACCTCAACGCCCACGACCGCACCGGCGACCTGTTCCTCATCACCGGCCTCGGCTTCTACCCGAACCTCGGCACCAAGGACGCGTTCGTCCTGCTGCGGCGCGGCGACGAGCAGACCGCCGTCCACCTCGGCGACGCCGCCGACCCGCGGGGCGCCGACCGGATGGACCAGCGGGTCGGTGCGTACCGGGTGGAGGTGGTCGAGCCGCTGCGCAAGCTGCGGCTGGTGCTCGAGGAGACCCACGGAATGGCGCTCGACCTGACCTGGGAGGGCTCCTTCGACGTCGTGCAGGAGCTGCCGCACGTGATGCGGCAGGGCGCGAGCACGATCCTCGACGCCCAGCGGTTCGCCCAGGTCGGCACGTGGGAGGGCACGATCTCGGTCGACGGCGAGGACATCGCGGTCGCTCCCGACCGGTGGGTCGGCTCGCGGGACCGGTCGTGGGGCATCCGTCCGGTCGGCGAGGCCGCTCCGGCCGGCAAGCCGGCGGACCCGGCGTTCGAGGGCATGTGGTGGCTCTACGTGCCGATGCGGTTCGACGACTTCGGCATCGTGCTCATCATCCAGGAGACGCCGGACGGCTACCGCACCCTCAACGACTGCACGCGCATCTGGAAGGACGGCCGGGTCGAGCAGCTCGGCTGGCCGCGCGCGGAGATCCACTACGCCTCGGGCACCCGGGTGCCGACCGGCGCGACCATCACCTGCCAGACGCCCGAGGGCAAGGACCTCGTGCTCGAGGTGACCTCGAAGCTGCCGGTGCCGATCCACGTCGGCGGCGGCTACGGCGGTGACTCCGACTGGACGCACGGCATGTGGAAGGGGCCCGGCTTCACCGAGCGGTTGACCTACGACATGAACGACCCGGCCGTCGCCGGCCGGGTCATGTTCGGCGTGATCGACCACGTCGGGCACGCGATCGCCCACGGCCCCGGCGCCGACGGTGCGGAGGGCTGGGGGCTCTTCGAGCACGGCGCCCTCGGCCGGCACGACCCCAGCGGCTTCACCGACTGGTTCGACCTCGCCCCCTGACCGTTCTCGGTGGTCGCGTAGTCCGAGCCGGTGGGCGAGGACGTATCGAGACCCCGGCACCTGGAAGGAAATTCCCCATGACTCTCGACCGCGACGCACTGTTCATCGGTGGTGCTTGGTCCAAGCCCGCCACCGACTCCGTCCTGGAGGTGGTCTCCCCGCACACCGAGCAGGTGGTGGCGCGCGTGCCCGAAGGCTCGACCGCCGACATCGACGCGGCGGTCGCAGCGGCGCGGAAAGCGTTCGACGAGGGCCCGTGGCCGCGGATGAGTCCCGCGGAGCGCATCGACGTCGTACAGAACCTGTCGGGGTTGTACGCCGCCAAGCTCGGCGAGATGGCGGAGATCATCTCGACCGAGATGGGCTCGCCAATCTCCTTCAGCAACCTCGCGCAGGCGCCGGCGCCGTGGATGCAGATCGAGGCGTTCCTCGGCATCGCCCGCGAGTTCCCGTGGGAGTCGATGCGGCCGGGCGTGCTCGGCTCCGACGTGATGGTGCGGCACGAGCCGATCGGCGTCGTCGCCGCCATCCCGCCGTGGAACGTCCCGCAATTCACGGTGATGTCCAAGCTGGTGCCGGCGCTGCTCGCCGGCTGCACGGTCGTCGTGAAGCCGGCCCCCGAGTCGCCGCTGGACTGCTACCTGCTCGCCGAGCTGCTGCAGGAGGCCGGCGTCCCCGAGGGCGTCGTCAGCATCGTCGCCGCCGGCCGCGAGGTCGGCGAGCACCTGGTCTCGCACCCCGGTGTCGACAAGGTCGCCTTCACCGGCTCCACCGCCGCCGGCCGCCGGATCGGCGCGATCTGCGGCGAGCAGCTCAAGCGCTGCTCGCTCGAGCTCGGCGGCAAGTCCGCGGCGATCGTCCTCGACGACGCCGACCTCGCCACCACGCTCGAGGGCCTGAAGTTCATCGGCGTCATGAACTCCGGGCAGGCCTGCGTCGCCCAGACCCGGGTCCTCGTCAGCCGGGACCGGCACGACTCGTTCGCCGCCGCCCTTGCCGAGACCGTCTCAGGCATGAAGGTCGGCGACCCGATGGACCCCGCCACCGAGGTCGGCCCGATGGTCGCCCAGCGCCAGCAGGAACGCGTCGAGAAGTACATCGCGCTCGGCCAGGAGGAGGGCGCTCAGCTCGTCACCGGTGGTCTCGGCATGCCCGACGGCCTCTCGACGGGCTGGTACGTCCGGCCGACGGTCTTCGCCGGCGTCGACAACCGGATGCGCATCGCCCAGGAGGAGATCTTCGGCCCGGTGCTCTCGGTGATTCCGTACGACGACGTCGACGACGCCGTCCGGATCGCCAACGACTCCGAGTACGGCCTCGCCGGCACCGTCTGGACCGCCGACGAGGCGGCCGGCACCGACGTGGCCCGACGGATCCGCACCGGCACCATCGGCGTCAACACCTACACGATGGACTTCGCCGCCCCCTTCGGCGGCTACAAGGCCTCCGGTGTCGGCCGGGAGTTCGGCCCCGAGGGCCTGGCCCAGTACACCGAGCTCAAGTCGGTGTACCTGGGTGCGCCGGAGATGTAGGAGTTCATCCGGCCCCGCGGGCGATCCTTCGGTCGTCGAGTAGCCCGCGCCGCTTTCGGTCGTCGAGTAGCCCGAGCCGCTTTCGGTCGTCGAGTAGCCCGAGCCGCCAGGCGAGGGCGTATCGAGACGCCTTTCGCTGTGGTTGCGGTCGGCGTGCGGGTTGCGGCGTCTCGATACGCGCCTCGCGCAGAGCGCTCGGCGCTACTCGACGACCAAAGCGGGCTGCTCGACGACCGAGGCGAGGGCTGCTCGACGGCCGGGAGCGGCTGCAATCCGCCTGCAACCCGGCCACGGGATGCTCGGGAGTGCCACGATGGAGCAGCCCGAGGAGAAGCCATGCCCGATCGCCGCCCTGTGCTCGCCTCCGTCGATGCGTTGGTCGCCGGCGCGACCAGTCGCGAGCCGCTCGACGGGCCGGGGAAGTCGGGGGCGGTGCTGGAGCGGGTGACGATCGACGGGGCGTCGTACGTGCTGAAGCACCTCGACAGCGAGGGCGACTGGACGCTCCGGGCGGCGGGCATCCCTGGCAGCGCGTCGGTCGAGCTGTGGCGGCAGGGGGTCCTCGACGACCTGCCGGACTGCTTCAACCAGCCGATCGTCGCAGTGGCGTACGACGCGCACCGACCCACCCGGTCGGCGCTGCTGATGCGGGACGTGGGGGAGCACCTGGTCCCTGTCACCGACGACCCGATCACGGCCGACCAGCAGGACCTGCTCCTCGACCACATGGCCGCGCTGCACGCAGCGTTCTGGGAGAAGGCGCCGAGGATCGTTACCCCGACCGACCGCTACCTCGAGCTGTCGCCGCGGATGGCGGAGGCCGAGGCGGCACTCGGGTCCGACCACCTGGTGCCGCGCCTGGTGGCGCAGGGGTGGCCGCTGCTGGAGGAGGTCGCGCCGGCGCTGGCCGGCGTCGTCGTACCCCTCGTCCACGACCCCACGCCCCTCGTCGACGCCCTCGCGGCGACGCCGTCCACCTTCGTCCACGGCAACTGGAAGCTCGACAACCTCGGCATCGACGACCGCCGGCGCACCGTGCTGCTCGACTGGGAGCTGCCGGGGGAAGGAGCGCCGCTGAGCGACCTGGCGTGGTACCTCGCGATCAACTGCCGCCGACTGCCGGCCACCAAGGAGCGGGCGGTGGAGACCTATCGCGCCGCGCTCGAGAGCCACGGCGTCGACACCGGGGCGTGGTGGGAGCGGCAGCTGGGGCTGTGCCTGGTCGGGGCGATGGTGCAGTTCGGTTGGGAGAAGGCGCTCGGCGGGTACGACGACGAGCTGGCCTGGTGGGAGGCGCGGGTCACCGAGCACGCGCACCTGGTGGTGGCATCCTGAGCCGGTGGACGACATCGGTGCGGCGTACGACGCCGCGGCCGCTCTCTGGCGGACCGGACCCGAGCGGATGTACGCGCGGCTCTCCGAGGCGATGGCCGACCACGCGCCGGTCGATCTCGAGGGGGCGCGGGTGCTCGACGCCGGCGCCGGCACCGAGGTCGCCGGCGAGGCGCTCCGGCGACGAGGTGCTGGCTCGGTCGTCGCGGTGGATCTCGCCCACGGCATGCTGCCGCGGCCGCCGGCGCTCTCCGCCGTCGGTGACCTGACCCGGCTGCCGTTCCCCGACCGGGCCTTCGACCTCGCGGCGGCCGGCTTCTCGCTCAACCACTTCGAGGACCCCATGGCGGCCATGGTCGAGCTGCGCCGGGTGGCCGGTGCCCTGCTCGCCACCGTGTTCGCGCCCGAGTGGGACCACCCGTGCAAGGAGGCCATCGAGGCGGTACTGGCGCGCGACGGGTTCGAGCCGCCCGCGTGGTACCGGACGTTCAAGGCCGGCAGCACCTGGGAGCTGGGTGCGGCCGGGCTGGAGCAGTTCGCCCGTGCGGCCGGCTACGACCGCGCCGAGGCGAGGATCGCCGACGTCGCGACCGGCATGGACACCCCGGCAGACCTGGTCGACTGGCGGTTCGGGATGGCCCACACGGCGCCCTACGTCGCCGCGCTGCCGCCGGACGTGCGGGCGCGCGTGCGCCGCGAGGCCGAAGAGGCCGTGGCCGGCCTGCCGCCGTTGGTGGTGTCGATGGTCGTGCTCGCCGCGGCTTGACACCGGAAGCGGATGTGTAAAGGGACACATCGGCTACTCATCGGTAGCCGGGAGTGACGGCACTCACTACCCTCGATGCATGAGCGCTTCGAACCCCGGCCACCCCGAAGGCGTCGGCGGCGGTCCCCTCGTCGAGGGCCCGCACGACCCCGAGCACGACCCGCGGGCGTCGTACGTCCTCGAGCCGGAGTACGTCGAGACCCTCACCCGTCGCGTCCTGGCGACGACCGGCACCACGGTGCCGCTCACCTCGCCACTGACCGGGGCGCCGCTGGCGAACATCCCGCAGTCGAGCACCGACGACGTCGCGGAGGCCTACCGCCGGGCGCGGGTGGCACAGGCGCAGTGGGTGCGGGTGCCGATGGCCGAGCGCGCCGCGATCATGCTGCGCCTCCACGACCTGCTCCTCGACCGGATGCCCGAGCTGCTCGACATGATCACGCTCGAGAACGGCAAGGCCCGCAAGCACGCGTACGACGAGGTCGCCCACACCGCGCTCACCGCCCGCTACTACGCGCGGATGTCCGGGAAGCACATGGCGACCGAGCGGCGGGGCGGGGTCATCCCGCTGGCGACGCGGATCGACATCAACCACGTCCCGAAGGGCGTCGTCGGCATCATCTCGCCCTGGAACTACCCGCTGACCATGGCGCTCTCCGACGGCCTGCCCGCGCTGATGGCCGGCAACGCGGTCGTCTCCAAGCCGGACGCGCAGACCATGCTCACCGCGCTGATGGGCCTGAAGCTGATGGACGAGGCGGGTTTCCCGCGCGACCTGTGGCAGGTCGTGGCCGGCCCGGGCCGTGAGCTCGGCGGGCCGATGATCGAGCGGTCGGACTACATCTGCTTCACCGGCTCGACCGCGACCGGCAAGCTGATCGCCGCCCAGTGCGCCGAGCGGCTGATCGGCTGCTCGCTGGAGCTGGGTGGCAAGAACCCGCTGCTCGTGCTCCGCGACGCCGACGTCGAGCGCGCCGCCGAGGGTGCGGTGCGGGCCAGCTTCTCCAATGCGGGACAGCTCTGCGTGTCGACCGAGCGGCTGTTCGTCGCCGACCAGGTCTACGACCGGTTCGTCGAGCGGTTCGTCGCCCGGACCAAGGCGATGAGCCTGGGCGCGACCCTCGACTGGGAGGTCGACATGGGCCCGCTCATCTCCGCCGACCAGCTCGACACCGTCGTCGCCCACGTCGACGACGCCGTGGCCAAGGGTGCCCGGGTCCTGGCCGGCGGCCGCGCCCGGCCCGACCTGGCGCCGTACTACTACGAGCCGACGATCCTCGAGGGCGTCACGCCCGACATGACCTGCTTCGGGCACGAGACGTTCGGCCCGGTGGTGGCGCTCTACCGGTTCCACGACGAGTCCGACGCGATCGCCCGCGCCAACGACGGGGAGTACGGCCTCAACTGCGCGATCTTCAGCCAGGACGGCGCCCGCGCTCGGGCCATCGCCCGGCAGATCAAGTGCGGCACCGTCAACATCAACGAGGGCTTCGGCGCGACCTTCGGCAGCCTGGCGGCGCCGATGGGCGGCATGCGCGAGTCCGGCATGGGCCGGCGCCAGGGCGCCGAGGGCATCCACCGCTACACCGAGACGCAGTCGGTCGGGACGCAGCGGTTCCTCAAGCTCTCGCCCCAGTTCGGGTTGAGCTCGGAGCAGTACGCGAAGGTCCAGGTGCTGGCACTCAGGGTGATGAACAAGCTGGGACGGGCCTGACATGGGCGGCAGCGACGTGGACAACGGGTTCGACTACGACGTCCTGATCATCGGGTCGGGCTTCGGCGGCTCGGTCTCCGCGCTGCGGCTGACGGAGAAGGGTTACAAGGTCGCCGTGCTGGAGGCCGGCGCGCGGTTCGAGGACGAGGACTTCGCGGACACCTCCTGGGACCTCAAGCGCTACCTCTTCGCGCCGGCAGCCGGCTGCTACGGCATCCAGCGCATCGACGCCGTCCGCGACTGCATGATCCTTGCGGGCGCCGGGGTCGGCGGCGGCTCCCTGGTCTACGCCAACACGCTCTACGAGCCGCTCGACCCGTTCTACCGCGACCCGGCGTGGTCGCACATCACGGACTGGAAGTCCGAGCTCGCGCCCTACTACGACCAGGCCAAGCGGATGCTCGGCGTCGTCGAGTACCCCAAGATGACGCCGTCGGACCTGGTGATGAAGCAGGTCGCCGAGGAGATGGGACGGGGCCACACGTTCCGCCCGACGCCGGTCGGCGTGTTCTTCGGCGGCCCGACGCAGGAGCCGGGTGAGCTGACGGACGACCCGTACTTCGGCGGCGCCGGGCCGCAGCGGAACGCCTGCCTCAACTGCGGCGAGTGCATGACCGGGTGCCGGCACAACGCGAAGAACACCCTGGTCAAGAACTACCTCTACCTCGCCGAGCAGAACGGCGCGGTGGTGCATCCGCTGACGACCGTGACCCGGGTGCGGCCGCTCGACGGGGGCGGCTACCGGGTCGACGCGCGCTGGACGAAGGCGAAGCTGTCGCGTCGTACGGCGACGCGCACCTACACCGCCCAGCACGTCATCTTCGCTGCCGCTGCCCTCGGCACCCAGAAGCTGCTCCACAAGCTCAAGGCGACCGGCGACCTGCCGCGGATCTCCGACCGGCTGGGGCTGCTGACCCGGACCAACTCCGAGTCGCTGCTCGGCGCCATCAGCCCCAAGGACTGGGGCGAGGACTTCAGCCAGGGGGTGGCGATCACCTCGTCCTGGCACCCCGACGAGGTCACCCACATCGAGCCGGTGCGCTACGGCAAGGGCTCCAACGCGATGTCGCTCATGCAGACCGTGCTCACCGACGGTGACGCGAAGGCGCCGCGGTGGCAGGGCTGGCTCAAGGAGATGTGGAAGGAGCGACGCAACATCCTCGACCTCTACGACGTCAAGCACTGGTCCGAGCGGGTCGTCATCGCGCTGGTCATGCAGACGGTCGACAACTCGATCACCACCAAGCCGGTGCGGACGCCGTTCGGGTGGTTCCTCAACTCCAAGCAGGGCCACGGCACGCCCAACCCGACCTGGATCCCAGTCGCCAACGAGGCGGTCCGGCGGATGGCGGCAGCGGTCCAGGGGAAGCCCGGCGGCAACATCGGCGAGCCGTTCAACATGCCGCTGACCGCGCACTTCATCGGCGGGTGCACCATCGGCGACAGCCCCGAGACCGGCGTCGTGGACCCCTACCACCGGGTCTACGGGTACGACGGCCTCCACATCGCGGACGGCTCGACGATCTCGGCGAACCTCGGCGTGAACCCCTCGTTGACGATCACCGCACAGGCCGAGCGGGCCATGGCGTTCTGGCCCAACAAGGGCGAGGTGGACACCCGGCCGGCCCCCGGATCGTCGTACTCGCGGCTCCAACCGGTGGCCCCGAAGCAGCCCGTGGTGCCCGACGGCGCGCCCGGGGCGCTGCGCCTGCCGATCGTGGGCGTCTCCTGACCCCTCCTTCGGTAAAAAAATTCCTCCACAAGGAGCAGTAACCGGGCGTAACCCGCCCCGTGAGCCGTCGTTGATCGAGACGAGCCCGGAGATTCACGCTCCCTCCCGAAAGTCCGGGCTCGGTTCAGGCACTGTCCAGCAGCTGCTTGGACGATCAGGGCCCGACCACCCTCCCTCCCCGGTCGGGCCCTGGTGCTTTTTCACGGCCCTTCGCCTGAGCTTGCGAAGGCGAAGATCCGGGCCGGGAGGTCGAGTAGCCGCGCCCGCGGGAGCGAAGCGACCGCGGGCGACCGGCGTATCGAGACCGGTAGATCAGGGTTCAAGCTCGACCGGACCCTCGTCAGTCGAGCGGGCGGGCTGATCTGGCTGTCGGCGCGCTGGGGAAATCTGTCGTGATCGTCGCCGAACCACGACAAAATTCCCCGGTACGACGCCCCGCCCGACCAGCCCGTCAGGCTCGATAGGATCCGCCCATGACGGCGCCCGAGCACGATCTGGTCCTGGTGGTCGACTTCGGGGCGCAGTACGCCCAGCTGATCGCGCGGCGGGTGCGGGAGGCGCGGGTCTACTCCGAGATCGTGCCGCACGAGATGCCGGTGGCCGAGATGATGGCCAAGGAGCCGAAGGCGATCATCCTGTCCGGTGGGCCGTCGTCGGTCTACGCCGAGGGGGCGCCGAGCCTCGACCCGGCCATCTTCGACGGCGACGCGGCGGTCTTCGGCATGTGCTACGGCTTCCAACTGATGGCGCAGGGGCTGGGCGGCACGGTGGCGCACACGGGGGCACGGGAGTACGGACGCACCCGCGTCCACGTCGGCCACGCCGGCACCCTGCTCGGCGGCGTGCCCACCGAGCACAACGTCTGGATGTCCCACGGCGATTCCGTGACGGCGGCGCCCGACGGGTTCGAGGTGCTCGCGTCGACCACGGTGACGCCGGTGGCGGCGTTCGAGCACGTCGACCGCGGGTTCGCGGGGGTGCAGTGGCACCCGGAGGTGCTGCACACCGAGCACGGGCAGCGGGTGCTCGAGCACTTCCTCTGGGACATCGCCGGCTGCCGCCAGACGTGGACCGTCGGCAACATCGCCGACGAGCAGATCGAGCGGATCCGTGAGCAGATCGGTGAGGACGGCCGGGCCATCTGCGGCCTCTCCGGCGGCGTCGACTCGGCTGTGGCCGCGGCCATCGTGCAGAAGGCGATCGGTGACCGGCTCACCTGCGTCTACGTCGACCACGGGCTGATGCGCAAGGGCGAGACCGAGCAGATCGAGCGCGACTTCGTCGCGGCGACCGGCACCCGGCTGGTGGTGGTCGACGCCGAGAAGCAGTTCCTCGAGGCGCTGGCCGGCGTCAGCGACCCGGAGACGAAGCGCAAGATCATCGGCCGCGAGTTCATCCGCACCTTCGAGGCGGCCGAGGCCGACATCATCAAGAGCGCCCCTGAGGGCAGCAAGGTGAAGTTCCTCGTCCAGGGCACGCTCTACCCCGACGTGGTCGAGTCCGGCGGGGGAGCGGGCACCTCCAACATCAAGTCCCACCACAACGTCGGCGGGCTGCCGGAGGACCTCGAGTTCGAGCTGGTCGAGCCGCTGCGCACGCTCTTCAAGGACGAGGTCCGCCTCGTGGGCGAGCAGCTCGGCCTGCCGCCCGAGATCGTCTGGCGCCATCCGTTCCCCGGTCCCGGCCTCGGCATCCGGATCATCGGCGAGGTCACCCGCGAGCGCCTCGACATCCTGCGCGAGGCCGACGCGATCGCCCGTGCCGAGCTGACCGCCGCCGGCCTCGACCGCGACATCTGGCAGTTCCCCGTGGTCCTGCTGGCCGACGTCCGCTCGGTCGGCGTCCAGGGCGACGGTCGCACCTACGGCCACCCGGTCGTGCTCCGCCCCGTCACCTCCGAGGACGCCATGACCGCCGACTGGGCGCGCGTGCCGTACGACGTGCTCGAGCGGATCTCGACCCGCATCACCAACGAGGTCCGCGAGGTCAACCGGGTCACGCTCGACATCACGAGCAAGCCGCCCGGCACCATCGAGTGGGAGTGACCCCGCTTCGCCGGTAGCGATAGTTGACATTGTTCGAAGACGAACTCCACACTTCCCGCAACTGTTCCATCACGAACGCTCGGGAGGTAGCTGCATGGACAAGGAGCTCGTCAAGGACATCGTCGGACGGCCGAAGTGGTGGCTGGTCGCGGCGCCGTTGATCGTCCTCTTCCTGGTGGCGGCGGCGCTGCTGGTCCCCAAGGCCGCCGACGGCGCGACGAACGCCGAGGCGGTGCCGGTGGCGACGCGTACGACGCCGAGGACCTGCCCGTCGATGGAGTGGTCGTGCTACACCGCGCGCCACTACGGCCGGGACTTCCGGCGCGAACGGCTCCGCAACTCGCGCGGCGTCGAGTTCACGCCGCGGGTCAAGCGGATGATCCAGCGATCGCTGTCCGCCAAGGGCTACGACGCGCGCGGCGACGGCTCCTGGTGGCGGGACACCCTGGGCATCACCGCCTGCATGGCCGGACCGCGCTGGACCGGGGTCTGCCGCAGGGGCCAGCAGTGGGTCAACCGGCTGCTCAGCGAGACGATCCGCGTCACCGCGTTCTGCGCCGGCGCGGCCGTGATCGGCACGCTGGCGGGCGGGGGCGGCTGGGGCGCCGGCAAGGGCGCGCTGGGCTGCCTCTGGTCGCGGGCGATGGGCCTGTGGGACTAGGAGATCGCGTCGAGCCCGGAGAGCAGCCGGTCGAGGAGGGCCCGCAGCTCCCGGGCGTCCGACACCTGCAGGCCGGTGTCCGCCCAGACCCGCTCGGGCACGTCGGCGACCCGGCCGCGAAGGGCCTCGCCCTCGGGTGTGGTCCGCACCAGGACCCGCCTCTCGTCGGCTGCGTCGCGCTGCCGCGCGACGTAGCCGGCGTTCTCGAGCCGCTTGAGCACCGGGGTCAGCGTGCCCGAGTCGAGGTGCAGCCGCTCGCCGATCTCGCCCACGGTGAGCGGGCCGGGGGCGTCCCAGAGCGCGAGCATCGTGGCGTACTGCGGATAGGTCATGCCCTCCGCGCTCAGCACCTCGGCGTAGCGACGGGTGATCCCGCGGGCAGCGGCGTACAACGGCAGGCAGAGCTGCTCGGCGAGGGCCAGCTGCGGGCGGTCGGTCACGCGGCAAGCGTACCTTGCGCAAATAGATTGTGCACAATATAGTTGTGTACATGGAAACTCTCTACACCGCCACCGCAGTGGCCTCCGGCGACGGGCGCAACGGCCACGTCCAGTCCACCGACAAGCTCATCGACGCCGACGTGCGCGTCCCCAAGGAGATGGGCGGCACCGGCGGCGCGACCAACCCCGAGCAGCTGTTCGCGGCCGGCTACGCCGCGTGCTTCCACTCCGCGCTCAAGCTCGTCGCGAGCCGGGCCAAGGCGGACACCACCGACTCCGAGGTCGTGGCCGACGTCTCGATCGGTCCGAACGGCTCCGGTGGCTTCGGCCTGGCCGTCCAGCTCGAGGTGGCGCTGCCGGCGCTCGACCGCGAGGAGGCGCAGAAGCTGGTCGAGCAGGCCCACCAGGTCTGCCCCTACTCCAACGCGACGCGCGGCAACATCGAGGTCACGCTGTCGGTGGCATGACCGTGATGCCGGCACGGTGCCGCTGGGCGAGGTCGCTGTAGTAGTCGGCGTTGCTCTCCACCCACAGCTCGGCGTTGGTGCCGGAGATCGGCTTCTTCGGCGCCGCCGGTGCGCCCGCGGCGAGGACCCCCTCCTCGACCCGGGTGCCCGGGGTGAGGACGGATCCCGCCGCGACCAGGGAACCCGCGCCGATCGAGGCGTGGTCGAGCACGACGCTCCCGTTGCCGAGCAACGCCTTCTCGCCCATCGTGTCGCCGTGGAAGACGCACGAGTGCGCGATGGTCGCGTTCGGGCCGATCTCCACCGTGACGTCCGGGGCAGCGTGCACGACCGAGTTGTCCTGGATGTTCGACCCCTCGCGCACGATGATCGTGCAGATGTCGGCGCGCAGGACGGCCCCGTACCAGATGCTCGCGCCCTTCTCGACGCGCACGTCGCCGATCAGAGTGGCGGTCGGCGCGACGAACGCCTCGGGGTGGACCTGGGGCCGACGGCCCTCGAACTCGAAGAGCTGCACGCGGCAACGGTAGGGCAACCGCCCGGAGCGATCAGCCGCGCCCGGCCTCGAGCATCGCCTCCCGCTCGGCGACCTTGACCCGCTCGCGTCCTTGGGCCTCGCCCAGGGCGACCTCGTGCCGGTCGAGCCGCTCCCAGTGCTCGAAGGTCGTGACGTCGACCCCGCGCTCGGCCAGGTAGGCGTCGACGTCGGCGGGCTCGCGGAGGGTCGCGGTCGGCCCGGACGCGGCCAGGTCGGCCAGCAGGTGGCCGACGGTCTCGGCGGCGTCGCTCTTCGTGTGGCCGATGAGGCCAACCGGACCGCGCTTGATCCAGCCGGTGACGTAGGTGCCGGGGATGGCACGGCCGTCGAGGCCGAGCACCCGACCGCCGTCGTTCGGGATCACGGCCGCGCGGTCGTCGAACGGCAGCCCCGGCAGGGCCGTGCTGCGGTAGCCGACCGCGCGGTACACCGCCTGCACGTCCCAGTCGGTCACCTCGCCGGTGCCCTCGACGTTGCCGTCCCCGAGCGGACGGGTCCGCTCCGTGCGCAGCGTGGTGACCTTGCCGTCGGCACCGCGCACCTCAACGGGCGCCTGGGCGAAGTGCAGGTGGATGCGGTGCGGCTTCCCGACCGGCTCGCGACCGACCCAGTTGGCGAGCGTGTCGAGCACCATCTTCTGCGCCTTGTGCTTGCCGATGTGCTCCATGCCGTGGTCGTCGACGTCGAACCCCTCGGGGTGCACGACCACCTCGACGTTGGGGGAGTGGTTGAGCTCGCGCAGCTCCATCGGCGAGAACTTCGCGTACGCCGGACCGCGGCGGGCGAACACGTGGACATCCGTCGTGGTCTTGGACCACAAGCCGTAGTGCACGTGCGAGGGGATGTCGGTCGTCAGCATCTCGTCGCCCGTCTTGGCGAGCACGCGAGCGACGTCGAGCGCCACGTTGCCGACCCCGATGACCGCGACGCTGGTCGCGTCGAGCGGCCAGTCCTGCGACACGTCCGGGTGTGCGTCGTACCACGAGACGAACTCGGCGGCGCCGTACGTCAGCTCCTCGCCGGGGATCCCGAGGTCGCGGTCGGCCATCGCGCCGGTCGCGACGACGACGGCGTCGTAATAGGTGCGCAGGTCCTCGAGCTTGACGTCGACGCCGTACTCGACGTTGCCCAGCAGCCGCACCTCCGGCTTCGCGAGCACGCGGTGGAGCGCCTTGACGATCTCCTTGATCCGCGGGTGGTCGGGCGCGACGCCGTAGCGGACCAGCCCGAACGGGGCGGGCAGTCGCTCGAGCAGGTCGACGGAGACGGGCGTGCCGGTCTCGGCGCTGGACTTGGTGAGGATGTCGGCGGCGTAGATGCCGGCGGGGCCGGCGCCCACGATCGCAACGCGGAGAGTCATGTCCTCCATCCTGGACACGAACTGCTCGCCACAGAACGAGGTTGTGGTTGTGGGGTCACAAGGCAGCCTTGGGATAGCGTGTCCTCGTGCTGGGACCTCACGTGCCGGAGCTGCGCGCTCTCGAGCTGCTGACCGTGGTCTCCCGCACCGGCAGTCTGAGCGCGGCGGCGGCCGAGCTCGGCGTCACCCAGCAGGCGGCGTCGTCGCGGGTGCGGACCATGGAGTCGTTGGTCGGTACGGCGCTGCTCGACCGGTCCCGGCGGGGATCGGCCCTGACGCCGACCGGTGAGCTCCTCGTGCAGTGGGCGGCGGGCGTGCTGGAGGCGGCCGGGCAGCTCGACGCCGGGATCGCCGCGCTGCGCGCGGACCGGCGCGGGCACCTGACCATCGCGGCCAGCCTCACCATCGCCGAGCACCTGCTCCCCGGCTGGCTGGTCGCCCTCCGCGCCCGGCAGGTGCAGCTCGGCCAGGCGCCGACCGAGGTCACCATGACCGCGACGAACAGCGAGCGGGTGGCCGCCCTGGTGGCGGCCGGCGACGTCGACCTCGGCTTCGTCGAGGGGCCCGACGCCCCCGAGGACCTCCGACACCGGCTGGTCGGCACCGACACGCTCGTCGTGGTCGTCGGCCCCGGGCACCCGTGGGCCCGGCGGTCGGGCCGCCGGGTCACCGCCGCCACCCTGGCCGCGACGCCGCTCGTCGTCCGCGAGCGCGGGTCCGGCACCCGCACCGTCCTCGACCGCGCGCTCGAGGGCCTGGAGACGGCGAGCCCGGCGCTCGAGCTGTCGAGCACGGCCGCCGTCCGGTCCGCGGTCGCGGCCGGTGCCGGCCCCGCCGCCCTCGGTGCGCACGCGATCCGCGACGACCTCGCGACCGGTCGGTTGGTCGAGATCGAGGTCGGCGGGCTCGACCTCACCCGACGGTTGCACGCGGTGTGGCGCGGTGGCGCCCACCCGCCGGAGGGCCCCGCTCGCGACCTGGTCTCCTGGGCGGCCGCGCAGACCGCGCCGGGCCCGACGAGCACCAGGTCGAGAAGGACGAAAAACTAGAACACGTTCCATTACTATCGTCCGATGAGCAAGGGGGAGTCGCTGGCCCGCGTGGCCGCGTCGTACGTCGTCGCCTTCGGTGCCGCGACGGCCTGGCTGGTCTGGGGGCCGGACACCGACCACCTGTGGCTGGACGGGCTGATCGCCGACGTGATCGCCACGCTCGTGGTGTTCGTCGCGAGCCGCTGGCACCGCAACTCCAGCTTCTACGACGCCTACTGGAGCGTGCTGCCGCCGTACCTGGCCGGCTACTGGGTGCTCGCCAGCGACGGCGCCGGCGACGACGTCCGCACCTGGCTCGTGCTCGGCGTCATCACGTTCTGGGCGGTCCGCCTGACCGCCAACTGGGTGATCGGGTTCCCCGGCCTGCACCACGAGGACTGGCGCTACCCGATGGTCCGCGAACGCGCCGGCCGGCTGGAGCTGCTCGCCGACCTGTTCGGGATCCACCTGATCCCGACGGTCCAGGTCTTCCTCGGGATGGTTCCGGTGTACGTCGCCGTCGCGCTGCCCGGGCGGGACCCGGGCTGGGTCGACGCGGTGGCCCTGGTCGTCGGCGTCGGGGCGGTGCTGCTCGAGCTGGTCGCCGACGGGCAGATGCGCCGGTTCGTCCGCGAGCGGAGCGACGGAGCGGTGATGGACCGCGGGCTGTGGGGCTGGTCGCGGCACCCCAACTACTTCGGCGAGATCAGCTTCTGGTTCTCGCTCGGCCTGTTCGGGATCGCGGCCTCGCCGGGCGACTGGTGGTGGCTGCTGGTCGGCGGGGTGGCGATGCTCGCGATGTTCCTCGGCGCCAGCATCCCGATGATGGAGGGGCGCAGCCTCGAGCGGCGACCGGCCTACCAGGAGGTCGTCGACCGGGTGCCGATGCTGGTGCCGCGGCCGCCGCGCCGCCGGGTCGCTCCTTGACCACGCCGCGGGTGGTGGTCGCCGGCCTCGGAGACAGCGGCCTGCTCACCGCCGTCCACCTCGCCCGGCCCGCCGGCCGGTTCGACATCGTCGGCATCTCCTCGAAGCCGGGGCTGGTGAGCGGCCAGGAGCTCGGCCTGCGGTTGACGAGGCCGGAGCGTTGGAGGACCCAGTACTGGACGCCGTTCGACCGCTACCGCCGGCTCGACCGGCTGCGGGTCGTCCACGGCACGTTGACCGCGCTCGACGCCGACCACCGCCGCGTGTCGGTCGCCCTGCCGGACGGGACCACCCGCACCGAGCCGTACGACGTGCTCGTCGTCTCCACCGGGGTGACGAACGGGTTCTGGCGGCGCCCTCAGGTGCAGACGGTCGAGCAGGTCGACGCCGACCTGCGGGCGGCGCACGACCGGCTCGCCGCGGCGGACTCCGTCCTGGTCGTCGGCGGGGGAGCGGCCGCCGTCAGCTGCGCGCTCAACGTCGCCACCCGGTGGCCCGACAAGCAGGTCGACCTCTGCTTCCCGGGCGAGCGGGCGCTGACGCAGCACCACCCGCGGGTCTGGTCGCACGTCCGGAAGCGACTGTCCGCGGCCGGCGTCGCCCTGCGCCCCGGTCACCGCGCCGAGCTGCCCGAGGACGGCGCCCTCGACCGGATCGGCACCGGTCCGGTCACCTGGTCGACCGGTCAGGAGCCGACGCCCGCCGACGCCGTCCTGTGGACGGTGGGCCGGGTCCGTCCCAACACGGCGTGGCTCCCTGCGGAGCTGCTCGACGAGGACGGGTTCGTCCGGGTCCGGCCGACGCTGCAGACGGCCGCCCGGCCGGAGATCTTCGCCATCGGGGACGTCGCGGCGACCGACCCGCTCCGCTCCTCGGCGCGCAACCGCGCCGACCACCTGCTCGCGGCCAACATCCGCGCCCACCTGGGCGGGAAGCCGCTCGGGACCTTCGAGGCGCCACGGTCCCGGTGGGGCTCGGTCGTCGGTCCGCAGCACGACGGGCTGCAGGTGTTCGCCCCCTCCGGGAAGCCGTTCCGGCTCCCCGACTGGTTCGTGTGGCGGGTGATGTACCCCGGGATCGTCCGGCGCGGGATCTACAAGGGCGTCCGGAGGGGCTGAGCGAGCCGGCGTTCACCCGACCTTCATCCTGCGCGGTGGCGGATGTCCGCGCGCCGACCTAGGGTCGGGTCCTCGGAACCGTCCTGCTCGGAGGCCGCCATGCGTCGTACCCCTGTCCTCGCCCTTGCTGCCGCGGTCGCCCTGACCGGCGCGCTCACGGCCACAGCCGCCCCCGCCCCCGCGGACCCGAAGGGCGGCGGCCCGGGGCACGGGCCAGGCCACGGGCACGGCCACGACACCGTGCGCTTCGCGACCTTCAACGCCTCGCTCAACCGCAACGCCGAGGGGCAGCTGGTCGCCGACCTCTCGACCCCCGGCAACCAGCAGGCGCGCAACGTCGCCGAGACCATCCAGCGGGTCGACCCCGACGTGGTGCTGATCAACGAGTTCGATTACGCCCCCGAGGCCGTGGACCTGTTCCGCGAGAACTACCTCGAGGTCGGGCAGAACGGCGCCCGCCCGATCCGGTTCCGCCACGCCTACATCGCGCCGTCCAACACCGGCGTGCCGAGCGGGTTCGACCTCAACAACGACGGGACCGTCGGTGGCGGTGACGACGCGTTCGGCTTCGGGCTGTTCCCGGGCCAGTACGGCATGGTCGTCTACTCGAAGTTCCCGATCCTCGCGAGCAGGGCGCGGACCTTCCAGCACTTCCTGTGGAAGGACATGCCCGGCGCGATGCTGCCCGACGACCCCGCCACGCCGGGACCGGCGGACTGGTACTCACCCGCGGAGCAGGCCGTCCTGCGGCTCTCCTCCAAGTCGCACTGGGACCTGCCGATCAAGGTCGGCAGGAAGGTCGTGCACTTCCTCGTCTCGCACCCGACCCCGCCGACCTTCGACGGCGCCGAGGACCGCAACGGCACCCGCAACCACGACGAGATCCGGTTCTGGGCCGACTACGTCGGCGGTAAGCGCCGGTCGTCGTACATCTACGACGACCAGGGTCGACGCGGTGGCCTCGGGCGCGGCGAGCGCTTCGTGATTGCGGGCGACCAGAACGCCGACCCCTACGACGGCGACTCGGTCGACGACGCGATCCTGCAGCTCCTCGACCACCCGGCGATCGAGGAGACCAGGCCGAGGTCCAAGGGCGCGCCCGAGGCCAGTGCCGCACAAGGCGGGGCCAACACGACCCACGCGGGCGACCCGGCGTACGACACCGCGGACTTCTCCGACACGGCGCCGGGCAACCTGCGGGTCGACTACGTGCTGCCGGCCCGGCGGCTAAGGACGGTCGGCGCGGGCGTCTTCTGGCCGAGGGCGGCGGACCCGCTCTCCCGGCTCACCGGGACGTTCCCGTTCCCGACCTCCGACCACCGGATGGTGTGGATCGACGTCAGGTGAAGATGCTGACGCCGCCGGGGCCGACGAGCAGGCCGACGACGATGAGCAGGACGCCCCAGAGCACCTCGCCCCGGAACAGGCTGACGATCCCGCTGACGACGAGCACGACCGCGATGAGCCACAAGATAAAGCTGATCATTCCGCTACCTCCTTGTTGGACCCCCAGCCGCATGCCATCGACGAGGTACCCGCGGCGGGGGGTCTCAGACCCCGTCGGTGACGCCGCGGGTCGTCGCTAGGCGTCAGTCAGGCGTCCTCGTCGGGGACGATGTGCATGGCGGCCTCCTCGGCGCTGGCGGCCGCGCCGTCGATGCCGACGTCGGTGCCGACCAGGCTGGCCTCGGTGTCCTCGTGAGCCCCCTCGTCGGGGTCGACCAGCCGTCCGGCGCGCTCGTCGCCGACCTCGCCGTCGTCGGAGTCGCCGTCGACGATGTCGTCGGGGCCGCGGTCCGCCTCGGCGTACGGGTCGGGCTCCGGGATCTCCTGGGCGACCCGTTGCTCGAGGGTCTCGCCCTGCGCCTCCTCGGCGGGGGTGTTGCCGAAGCCCTGCCCGGCGGAGTAGCGCTCGGGCGGGGAGTAGCCGCGGTCGAGCGCATCCTCGACGTCCGGGTCGTCGAGGGTGTCGATCGGCTGGAGCTGGTCCTCCTCGTCGGTGCTGTAGTCGTCGTCGTAGCCGGCGGGGTCGGGCATCGCGTCGTTCTCGCTCATGAGAGGGCGTTACCCGGTCGCCGAAGCACTAGCCTGCGAAGGTGGAATCCCTCGCGATGGCCTTCTCGAGCGGGTGGGCCAGCGGCGTGAACGCCTACCTGGTCGTGCTGGTGCTGGGCATCGCCGACCGGGTCGAGGACTTCGAGCAGATCCCCGACGAGCTCGGCCGGTGGGAGGTGCTGGCGGTCGCGGCGCTGATGTACGCGTTCGAGTTCGTCGCCGACAAGGTCCCGTACGTCGACAGCGTGTGGGACGTGGTCTCCACGCTGATCAGGCCGCTGGTCGGTGGCGTCGTCGGCGTCCTGCTCGCGGGCGACTCGACCGAGATCAGCGGCTTGCTCGGTGGCAGCGTCGGTGGCGCCAGCGCGTTGGCCTCGCACGCCGTGAAGGCCGGCACCCGGCTGGCGGTCAACACCAGCCCGGAGCCGGCCAGCAACATCGGGGTCAGCATCGGCGAGGACGTCGTCGTGCTGGCGCTGGTGTGGTTCGCGATCGAGCACCCCTACATCGCCGCCGGCATCGCCGGGGCGTTGCTGCTGATCGGCCTCGCCGTCCTCTACTTCGCGATCCGCGCGATCCGGGCGGGTTGGCGCCGGCTGCAGGCTTGGCGCACCCGCCGGAGGGCACGTCGGGAGACGGAGCACTTGACTTAGTTCAAGTCTCGTACAAAATGGGTGGGTGCCGCTCGCCCTCGGGGTGGACTCCTCCACCCAGTCGACCAAAGCCGTCCTCGTCGACGCCGACGACGGCACTGTCGTCGCCCAGCAGTCGGCACCGCACCCGCCCGGCACCGAGGTCGACCCGCGGGCCTGGCTGGAGGCCGTCGACGCGGCGACCGCGGGACTGCTGGAGCGCGCCGACGCGGTCGCGGTCGCCGGACAGCAGCACGGGATGGTGGCGCTCGGCAAGGACGGTCGGCCGGTCCGCGACGCGCTGCTCTGGAACGACACCCGGTCCGCCCGGGCCGCGGCCGACCTGATCGCCGAGCTCGGCGGACCCCAGCCCTGCGCCGACGCGATCGGCAGCGTGCTCGTCGCGTCCTTCACCAGCACCAAGCTCCGCTGGCTCCGCGACGCGGAGCCGGAGCACGCGGCGCGGGTGGCCCGCGTGCTGTTGCCGCACGACTACGTGTCCGCACACCTCGCAGCACCCGGCACCCCGCTGTTCACCGACCGCGGCGACGCGTCCGGCACGGGCTACTTCGACGCCCGCGCGGTCCGCTGGCGCCACGACCTGCTCGAGAGCGCGCTCGGCCACGACGCCGAGCTCCCTGACGTGGTCGCGCCGGGCGCTGCGGCCGGCCGGACCGTGGGCGGTGCGGTGCTGGCCGCCGGGACCGGCGACAACATGGGTGCCGCGCTCGGCCTCGACCTCACCCCCGCCGACGTGCTGGTGTCGATCGGCACCTCGGGGGTCGCCTCGACCGTGGCCACCGACCCGGTCGCCGACGGCAGCGGCACCGTCACCGGCTTCGCCGACGCCCGCGGCGGCTACCTGCCGATGGTCACGACCATGAACGCTGCCGGGATCCTCGACCTCCAGGCCCGCTGGCTCGGGGTGGACCACGACGAGCTGGCCAGGCTCGCGCTCGCCTCGACGCCCGGAGCTGGCGGGGTCATCTTCTCGCCGTACTACGGCGGGGAGCGGACGCCCAACCGGCCCGACGCCGCCGGCACCTGGACCGGGCTGACGCCGCGGACCACCCGCGAGGACCTCGCCCGCGCCGCGTTCGAGGCGCTGCTCTGCTCCCTGGCCGACGCCGTCGACGCGCTCGTCGCGCGCACCGGCACGGAACCGGTCCGGGTCTTCCTCGTCGGGGGCGCGACCCGCAGCCCGGCCGTCCGGGCGCTCGCACCCGTGATCCTGGGCCGCGACGTCGTACTCCCCGAGGAGGGGGAGTACGTCGCCCGCGGCGCCGCCCGCCAGGCCGGGTGGGCCTTGTCCGGAACCGACCAGCCACCGGCTTGGCCGGTGCCGACCGCGGGGACGCTGACCGGCGCTCCCGACCCGACCGTGCGGGAGCGTTACGCCGCCCTCCGCGACGGTCTCGAGAAGCTCGACCACCGCGTCGCCCATCAAGGAGGAAACCGATGACCCGTCCCGTCCCCACCCCCGAGGACAAGTTCTCCTTCGGTCTGTGGACCGTCGGCTGGGAGGCGCGCGACCCGTTCGGCGACGCGACCCGACCGCCGATGGACCCCGTGCACGCGCTCGAGCAGCTGGCCGCGCTCGGCGCCTACGGCGTCAACTTCCACGACGACGACCTGATCCCGTTCGGCAGCGACGACGCGACCCGCGACGCGATCATCGAGCGGTTCAAGAAGGGCCTCGCCGAGACCGGGCTCGCGGTGACGACCGCGACCACCAACCTGTTCACCCACCCGGTGTTCAAGGACGGCGCGTTCACCTCGAACAACCGCGAGGTGCGCCGGTTCGCGATCCGCAAGGTGATGCGCAACATCGACCTCGCCGCCGAGCTCGGCGCCAAGGTCTACGTCGCCTGGGGCGGTCGCGAGGGTGCGGAGTACGGCGCCGCCAAGGACGTGCCGGCCGCGCTCGACCGCTACCGCGAGGCGTTCAACGTGCTCGGCGACTACGTGGCCGACCGCGGCTACGACCTGCGCTTCGCCATCGAGCCGAAGCCCAACGAGCCGCGCGGCGACATCCTGCTCCCGACGGTCGGGCACGCCCTCGCCTTCATCGAGACCCTCGACCGGTCCGAGATGGTCGGCGTCAACCCGGAGATCGGGCACGAGGAGATGGCCGGCATCAACGCAGCGGCGGGCTACGCGCAGGCGCTGTGGCAGGGCAAGCTCTTCCACATCGACCTCAACGGCCAGAACGGGCCGCGGTACGACCAGGACCTGCGGTTCGGCGCCGGCAACGTGCGCGGCGCGTTCTGGGTCGTCGACACCCTGCTGGCCGGCGGGTACGACGGGCCCGTGCACTTCGACTACAAGCCGGTGCGGCCGGAGACCGAGGCCGGGGTCTGGGCATCGGCCAAGGCCTGCATGGACAACTACCTGATCCTCCGCGACAAGGTGCGCGCCTTCCGGGCCGACCCCGAGGTGCAGGCCGCGCTCGAGGAGGCCGGGCTCCCCGAGCTCGCCACGCCGACGTTGGCGGAGGGGGAGGGCTGGCAGGCGATCCTCGACGACCCGCAGCCCGACGTCGACGCGCTCGCCGCGCGCGAGGTCGCGATGGAGAAGCTCGACCAGCTCGCGCTCGAGCACCTGTACGGCGTCCGCGGCTGACCGTGAGCCGGCCGGTGGAGCCGGGCGGAGCCGAGTCGCTGCGGCGACGCAACGCCGCTGCCGTCGTACGCGCGCTGCGGGAGGGGGGCCCGGGCAGCCGGGCCGACCTCGCGGCGCGCACCGGGCTCGCCAAGGCGACCGTCGGCACCATCGTCGGCGGGCTGGAGGAGCGCGGCGTCGTCCGTGACCTGGAGCAGGTGCGCAGCGGCGAGCGCGGCCGGCCCGGCCAGCTGGTGACCCTCGAGGACGGCCGCCCGGTCGGCGTCGGCTTCGAGGTCAACGTCGCCTACGTCGCCGCCGTGGTGCTCGACCTCGGCGGTGTCGTCCGACGTGAGGTCACCCGACCGGTCGCGAACGACGGCGACGTGCTGACGGCCCTCGCGGCGACCGCCACCGAGCTGGCGGCCGACCTCGACGCGAGCGGCCTCAGGCCGCTGGGTGCGACGGTCGCGCTGCCCGGGCTGGTCGGCGGTGACGACCGCACCGCCGTCTGGGTGCCCAACCTCGACCTGGCCGGGCGCGGGCTGGTCGACGCCGTCGACGCGGCGTTCGGCTGGACCGGTCGTGCCCGGGCCAGCAACGACGCGGACTGTTCCGCCCTCGCGGAGCTGCACCTCGGCGCCGGCCGCGGCGCGGACCACCTGCTCTACCTCACCGGCACGGTCGGCATCGGTGCCGGCATGATCGAGAGCCGCCGGCTGCTGCGCGGTGCCCGCGGGTTCGCCGGCGAGGTCGGCCACCTCCCGATCGGCGAGGCGGGAGCAGCCTGCGGGTGCGGTCGCACCGGCTGCTGGGAGGCGTCGGTCGGCCTGCACGCCCTCCTGGCCGCGGTCGGCCTCCCCGAGGCCGGCACCCCGCACGAGACCGCCGCCGAGGTGGCCCGGGCCGCCGAGAGCTCGGCCGAGGTCCGCGACGGCATCGCCTCGGTCGGCCGCTGGCTGGGCCGCGGCCTGGCCGTCGTCACCGGCATCCTCGACCCCGGCGCCGTCGTGCTCGGCGGGTACTTCGTCCCGCTCGGCGACCTGATCCTCGAACCCGCTGCCGACGAGCTGGTCCGCACCCTCGCCAGCGGCGAGCTCGGCCCGCCCGACCTCCGTCTCGGCCGGCTCGGCACCGCGTCGGCCGCCTGCGGCGCCGCCGAACGCGCGCTCGAGGAGACCTTCGCCGGCGCCGTCGACCTGCTGGCCTGACGCCGAGAAGCGACGTGTCAGCCGGCGAGGCGGGCGGAGGCGTCGGTGACGGCGCCGGCGAGGCTGGCGACCGGGTCGACGAAGACGGGCTCGAGGGCCATCTCGGCGGCGCCGAGGAGGACGGAGTCCTTCCCGAGGCCGGGGAGGGTCAGCCGGACGGAGTCGCGGGCGGGGACCAGGGCGCGTTCGGCCAGGCCAGCGGTCACCTCGGCACGGCAGAGCCGGAACAGCGGGAGGAAGTAGCCGCCGAGGATCACGATGCTCGGGTTGAAGATGTTGACGACGGCGGCGAGGCCGCGGCCGAGGTCCATCGCGATCGGGCGCAGCTCGCGCGGGGCGGTGCTCATCTCGTCGAGGATGTCGCCCAGCCGCGGCACCTGGTCGGCGGAGCAGCGCAACGCCTCGGCGATCGCGGGAGCGCCGACGACGGTCTCCCAGCAGCCCCGGCTCCCGCAGTGGCAGGGCCCGCCGCGCGGGTCGTGGTAGAGGTGGCCGACCTCGCCGGCGTACCCCGCGACGCCCTCGAGCCGCCGGCCACCGGACATCACGCCCGCACCGACACCGACGTTGCCCGAGATGTAGACCAGGTCGCCGACGCCGACGGCCGCGCCGCGCCGCTGCTCGGAGAGCGCGCCGAGGTCGGCGTCGTTGCCCAGCGCGATCGGCACGTCGAGGGACAGCGCGGCGAGCACGATCGAGCCGAACGACACGTCGTGCCAGTCGAGGTTGGGCGCGTGCCGGATCAGGCCGTCGCTGCGCCGCACCAGACCGGGTACGGCGACGCCGATCCCGAGCAGCGCGGCGTCCGGACCGGTCGTCGTCACCACCTGCTTGACCAGGCCCGCGATCGTCGCGCCCACCTGCCAGGCCTCGGGCTCGGGCGGGATGGTCGCGGTCGCGCGGTCGAAGACCCGGCCGCCCAGGCCGACCCGGGCCACGGTGGCGCGGTCGACGCCCAGGTCGACGGCGACGACGTACGGACCGTCCTCGCGGATCCGGACGCCCGCCGACGGCCGGCCGGCGCTGCGCCGTCCCGTGGCCGGGGAGGCGTGCTCGATCAGCGCCAGCTCGTCGAGCTCGGTCACCAACCCGGCGATGGTCGAGCGGTTGAGCCCCATCCGTCCCGTCAGCTCGGCGCGGGACACCTCGCCGGAGTCGTGGACGTGCCGCAGCAGCGTCCCGAGGTTGTGGCGACGAACGGCCTCCTGGTTGGTCCCCGTCCCCGCTCGCGGTGCGCCGGTCACCTTAGACCCCCGCGGCCGAACGACGGCGGCGTGAGATCGCGTCGACGCTGGCAGCGAGCAGGAGCACCCCTCCGGTGACGAGGAAGTTGATGTAGCTCGCCTGGTTGAGCAGGCCGAGCCCGTTCGGGATGGTCGCGATGACGAGGCCGCCGACGACCGCGTCGATGGCGCGGCCACGGCCGCCGAAGAGGCTGGTGCCGCCGATGACCGCCGCGCCCACGGCGTACAGCAGCTCGTTGCCGCCGCCGGAGCCGGGCGAGACCTTGCCGGTGTACGACGCCGCCATCAGCCCGCTGATCGCCGCCATCGACGAGCAGATGACGAACGCCGCGATCTTCATGCGGAGGACGCTGATGCCGGCTCGACGCGCGGCCTCGGCGTTGCCGCCGACCGCGTACAGGTGGCGACCGAACCGCGTCCGGGTCAGCACGAACGTCCAGAACAGCAGGAGCGCGATGACGACCGGAGCGACCCAGGGGATCCCGCTGATGTTGAAGGCGAGCGGGTTGACGGCGCGGTTCTCGCTGAGCAGCGCGGTGAGGCCCAGCACGATCGTCGCCAGCAGCACGATCCGCAGCACGACGAGTGAGGTCGGCTTGTGGACCAGTCCCTTGCGGATCCGGGAGCGGTGGCTCCAGAGCGAGAGCCCCGCGTAGCCCACCACGATCGCGATCGCGGCGATCCAACCCGCCGTGACCGGCACGTTCTTGATCGACAGCCCCCGCAGCACCTCGTCGTTCCACCGCAGCGAGCCGCCCGCGCCGATCAGCTTCAGCGGCACGGCCTGCAGCGCCAGGAAGAACGCAAGGGTGACGACGAACGACGGGATCCCGAGCGCCGCGACGAGGGTCCCGATCGCGAGCCCGATCACCGCGCCGGCGGCGAGGCCCGCGAGCGTCGCCAGCCACCAGACCCAACCGTGGTCGATCATCATCAGCGCGATGATCGTCGCCGAGGCGCCGCCTGCAACGCCCGCGGACAGGTCGATCTCGCCGAGCAGCAGGACGAAGACCAGGCCCATGGCCAGCACGCAGATGGAGCCGGCCTGGACGACCAGGTTGGCCATGTTGTAGGTCGTGAGGAACCCGTCGTGGAGGGACGAGAACACGATGAAGAGCGTGACCAGGCCGAGGATCGCGGGGAGCGAGCCCATGTCGCCACCCTTGAGACGGCCGAGATAGGCGGTTCCCTCCTCCGCCAGCAGCCGGCGTTCCTGCACGAAACCGCGCCGGACCGCCGCCTTGACCCGTGCCATCCGGGAGCCGCCGTCGGAGGGGGGCGCCGGGGTCTCCGTCGCGCTGTGGTCGGGCTTGATGCTCATCCTTGCGCCTCTCAGATCGTGGCCGAGGCCACGTCGCGGATACCGAGGTCGCCGGACCGGCCGGCCGTGATCAGCTCGACGATCTGGCTGTGGCTCACGGACTCGGCGGGGACGTCGGCGGCGACCCGCCCGAGGTAGAGCGCGGTGATGCGGTCGGCGACCTCGAGCACGTCGTTCATGTTGTGCGAGATCAGCACCACGCCGAGGCCCCGATCGGCCAGTCGGCGGACCAGGTCCAGGACCTGCCGGGTCTGGGCGACGCCCAGAGCCGCGGTCGGCTCGTCGAGGAGCACGATCCTGGAGTTCCAGAGCACCGCCTTGGCGATCGCCACGGTCTGCCGCTGACCGCCGGAGAGGCTGGCGACGCTCTGGCGGACCGACTTGACGGTGCGGACCGAGAGGGAGGCCAGGGTCTCGCGGGCCTTCTCCTCCATCGTCAGGTCGTCGAGGGTGATCCCGTTGCGCAGCTCGCGGCCGAGGAACATGTTGTCGACGATGTCGAGGTTGTCGCAGAGCGCGAGGTCCTGGTAGACGACCTCGATGCCGAGCGCGGAGACGTCACGGGGGCCGTGCACGTTCACCGGCGCGCCGTCGAAGAGGTAGTCGCCGCTGTCGCGACCGTAGATGCCGGCGATCACCTTGACCAGCGTCGACTTGCCGGCGCCGTTGTCCCCCACGAGCGCGGTGACCTGCCCGGGGTAGACGGCGAAGTCGACGTCGTGAAGGACGTGGACCACGCCGAAGCTCTTGTTCACGCCGCGCAGCTGCAGCAGCGGCGCGGGGTCGGGCACGGAGCCCGGGTACGCCGGGATCTCGGACATCGTGGGCTCCCTCTGGGAAGACGTCAGTGCGGCCGGAGTGGCCGAGGATTGTTGTGGCGAACAACGAACGGGGCACCCGCGCTGGAGCTGCGCGGGTGCCCCTCGTCGTCAGGGCGTGATGCCGGCGTCCGCGCAGAGCTGCTCGAACTCACCGGTGCAGACGTCGTCGTACGTCATGCTGCCGTCAGCGAAGACGTTCTGGATCTCCTCGGCGATGTTGTCCTTGGTGATCGCCACCGGGTCCAGGATGACGGCCGGGACGTCCCGGCCGCCCTCGGCGTCCTCCACCGTGCCCGTGGTCTCCGGCTCCTCGCCGTTGGCGAGGGCGATCGCGGCGTCGGCCAGCGCCTGGGCCTCACCGACGGACGACTTGAAGACGGTCATGCACTGGGTGCCGGCGAGGATGTTCTGCAGACCCTCGACGGTCGCGTCCTGACCGGTGACCGGGACCTTGCCCGCCTGGCCGTTGCCCTCGAGGATGCTGATCGCGGCGCCGCCGAGGCCGTCGTTGGCAGCGAGGACGCCGTCGACGTCACCACCGGCATCGGTGTACATCTGCTGGAAGATCGTCGCCGCCTCCTCGTTGTCCCACTCGGGGACGGCCTGCTCGCCGACCACGTTGTAGTTGCTCATGCCGTCGAGCACGTTGTGCGCGCCCTCCGCGAAGAGGGTGGCGTTGTTGTCGGTCGGGGAACCGTTGAGGTAGACGATGTTCGCCTCCTTGTCGCCGAGGCAGTCCGCCAAGCCCTGGCCCTGCAGCTCACCCACCTTGACGTTGTCGTAGGAGATGTAGACCTCGGCAGAACCGCCGAGGGTGAGGCGGTCGTAGTCGATCGTGAGGACTCCGGCCTCCGCCGCCTTCTCCTGGATGGCAGCGCCCGACGCGGAGTCGAGGTTGACGATCGCGAGCACCGTCGCGCCGTCGCCGATCATGCTGTCCGCAAGCGCGGTCATCTTCTCCGCGTCGCCCTCGGTGTTCTGGATGTCGTACTTGATGCCCGCCTCCTCGAACGCCGCCTCCATCGCGGGACGGTCGGCGGCCTCCCACCGCACCGAGGACTCCGTGTCGGGCAGGATCACGCCGATCTTCGCGTCGCCGGCTCCGCCGCCGCCACTTCCGCCGTCGCCGCCGCCGTCGTCGTCGCCGCACGCCGAGAGCGAGAGCGCGAGCACCACACCCGCAGCCGCCAGCGCACCGTACTTGCGCTTCACATCAACCGCCTCCTCGCGATTCCGCCCCTCGCTGACGTCGACTCTCGGCGTCCGTGGCGCGGTATATATGTTGTTCGGGACAACATATGGAGTGACAGTGGTCACGTAAAGAGGCGGACGGAAAACTTTTCCTGCGAGGGACGTCGGGCTGGCAGGGTGAGCCACGTGGAGATCCGACCCGCGACCGAGGCCGACACCGACGCCATCGCCGGCGTGATCACCGCCGCGTTCGGCGACGAGGGACCGAAGGTGGCCGCGATCTGGCGCGACGTCGTCGCGGGTGGCCTTGACCGGGCCAGCCTGGTCGCGACCGAGCGGACCGACCGCTCCGAGGGGTTCGAGGACGGGGTCGTGGGCCACGTCGGTCTCAGCCACGGCTGGCTCGACGCCCGCGACCGGCTCGTCGACATCTTGGTGCTCAGCCCGTTGAGCGTCCGGCCGGACCGGCAGGGCGCCGGTATCGGCACCACGCTGCTCGCGGCCGCCGTGGAGGCGGCCCGGTCGACCTCGGCGCCCGCCGTCTTCCTGGAGGGCGACCCGCGCTACTACGGCGCCCGCGGTTGGCAGCCCGCCGACGCGCACGGCATCGAGGCGCCGTCACGGCGGACACCCGGGCCCGCATTCCAGGTCGTGCCGCTTGCCGGGTCGCCGCTGCCTTCGGGTCGTGTGGTCTACCGCGACGTCTGGTGGGTCCATGACTCCGCCGGCCTGCGCGACCCGGCGCTCGCCGAGGTGGAGGCCGCGCTCGGGAGCGGTCGTTCCTAGCGGGCGGGCGGCACGCCGTACGTCGTCGTGCGCTCGCGCACCGGGCGCCCGATGCCCGCGCCGATCTCGGTCAGCTCGGCGACGGTCTTGGCGGAGCCGTGCTCGGAGCCGGCCATCCGGGAGATCGTCTCCTCCATCAAGGTCCCGCCCAGGTCGTTGCAGCCCGCGCGCAGCATGGCGCGGGTGCCGTCGACGCCGAGCTTGACCCAGCTGGTCTGGATGTTGTCGATGCGGCCGTGGAGCAGGATGCGGGCCATCGCGTGGACGGCGAGGTTGTCGCGCATCGTCGGCCCGGGACGCGCCACGCCGGCCAGGTAGATCGGCGCGGAGGTGTGCACGAACGGGAGCGGCACGAACTCGGTGAACCCGCCGTGGCCGTGCTCGCGGGCCTGGTCCTGCACCTTCGCCAGCACCCGCAGGTGGCCGACCCAGTGACGCGGGTTGTCGACGTGGCCGTACATCATCGTCGACGTCGTCGGGATGCCGAGCCGGTGCGCGGTGCTGACGACCTCGATCCACGTGCGGGTGGGCAGCTTGCCCTTGGTGAGCACCCAGCGAACCTCGTCGTCGAGGATCTCCGCGGCGGTGCCGGGCAACGACCCGAGGCCGGCCTCGCGGGCCTTGATGAGGAAGTCCTCGATCGACAGCCCGGTGCGGGCGGTGCCGTTGACGACCTCCATCGGCGAGAACGCGTGCACGTGCATCTCCGGTACGCGCGACGTCACCGCCTGGACGAGGTCGAAGTAGGCCGTGGCCGGCAGCTGCGGGTCGATGCCGCCCTGCATGCACACCTCGGTGGCCCCGAGGTCCCAGGCCTCCTGAGCGCGGTCCGCCACCTCGTCGTACGACAGCGAGTAGGCGTCCGCATCCGTACGCCGCTGCGCGAACGCGCAGAACCGGCAACCGACGTAGCAGACGTTGGTGAAGTTGATGTTGCGGTTGACGACGTAGGTCACCTCGTCGCCCACGACGTCCCTCCGCAGGTCGTCCGCCAGCCGCACCACCTCGCGCAGCAGGTCGCCCTCGGCCGTCATCAACGTCAGCGCGTGCTCGTCGGACAGGCCGCCGGGGTCCTGCTCGGCAGCGCGCAGGGCGGATAGTCCCTGACGAAAAGCACCTGAATTGCCGCTGGAGACGTGCTTTTCGTCAGGGACTATCGCGCTGGCGGCGGTCGACCGGGCGGCGGCAGCGACCTCGTCCCAGTCGCCGTAGACGCTGGAGAAGTCGCTGCGGCGGTCGTCGGTGCGGCCGTCGGTGTCGACGGCAGCGTGGAGGTCGGTGCGTCCCGCGGACTCGAAGCCGCCGTCGGGCTCCTGCCAGGGCAGGCCGGCGGGGCGGATGCCGGGGACGGCGAGGCCGTCAGGGCCGGCGAGGGCGGCGACGTGGCCGGCGACCCGGGGGTCGAGCCAGGGCTCGCCGCGCTGGAGGGCGCCGACGACGTACTCCGGGTGCACGGTGAGCCGGGCCTTGAGCTCGAAGCCGCATTCCGCCGTCAGCTCGCGGAGCCGGTCGAGCGAGGGCCACGGCCGCTCGGGGTTCACGTGGTCGGGGGTGAGCGGCGAGACGCCGCCCCAGTCGTCGACCCCCGCCTCCAGCAGCAGCCGGCACTCGGTGAGGTCGACCAGGTTGGGCGGCGCCTGCACCCGCGCCTTCGGACCGAGCACGAGGCGGGTCACGGCGATCGTCGCGCGGTACTCGTCGAGGCCGAGGTCGTCGACGTGCCGCATCGCGGTGTCCGGCTTCGCGCGGAAGTTCTGGACGATCACTTCCTGGATCGCGCCGTAGGCCCGGGACGTACGACGCAGCGCGAAGATCGTGTCCGCACGCTCCTCGAGCGTCTCGCCGATGCCGACGAGCAGCCCGGTCGTGAACGGGATCGAGTGCCGCCCCGCGTCCTCGAGCACTCGCAGCCGGACGTCGGGGTCCTTGTCGGGCGACCCGTAGTGGGCCGCGCCCTTGGTCTCGAACAGCCGGCGCGAGGTGGTCTCGAGCATCATCCCCAGCGACGGCGAGACCGGCTTCAGCCGGTTCAGCTCCTCCCACGACATGACGCCGGGATTGAGGTGGGGGAGCAGTCCGGTCTCCTCGAGCACCCGCACCGCCATCGCCCGCACGTAGGCCAACGTCGAGTCGTAGCCCTGCTCGTCGAGCCAAGCGCGCGCCTCGGGCCAGCGCTCCTCGGGCCGGTCGCCCAGGGTGAACAACGCCTCCAGGCAGCCCAGCGCGGCACCCTCGCGCGCGATCGCGAGGATCTCGTCGGGGGAGAGGTACGGCGCCCGCCCGTCGCGCGCGGCCTGCTTCGGCGTCTCCACGAACGTGCAGTAGTGGCACTTGTCGCGGCACAGCCGGGTGACCGGGATGAAGACCTTGGGGGAGTAGGTCAGCACCCCCGGCCGGCCGGCGGCGACGAGCCCCGCGTCGCGCACCTTGGCCGCTGCGGCGGTCAGGCGGTCGAGGCCCGCGCCGGTCGCGGCGAGCAGCACGGTCGCCTCGTCGGGATCGAGGGCGGCGCCACGCTCGGCGCGCGCGAGCGCACGGCGGACCTGCTGGGGGGTGGGCAGCTCTGACATCGCTGCAAATCGTAACGGACCACCCGCGAAACTAGAACACGTTCTAGTCCGGGGTGGTCCGTTACGGGGGACGGTTCGGCCCCGTCCGGACGGTCAGTCCAGTGCGGGCACCTTCTCGCGCTCCGGCTCGCCGCCGCTGCTGTCGACGGACGCGCCGGGTCGGTCGAGCCGGCTCGGCCACCAGATCCGGCCGCCGAGGTCCAGGTTGATCGCTGTCACCAGCACCGACCGGACGATCATCGTGTCGAGCAGCACGCCGAGCGCGATGGTCGTGCCGATCTGCAGCGCGAACGTCATCGGCATCGTCGCGAGCATCGCGAACGTCGCCGCGAGCACGAAGCCTGCCGAGGTGATCACGCCACCCGTGGACGAGAGCGCGATCAAGGACCCCTTCCTCGTGCCGTGGTTGACGGTCTCCTCGCGCACCCGGGTCATCAGGAAGATGTTGTAGTCGATGCCCAGGGCGACCAGGAACACGAAGGCGAACAACGGGAACCCGGGATCGACGTGGTTCAACCCGAAGATGAAGTCGAACACCAACCCGGAGATGCCGAGCGCCGCGCCGAAGGACAGGACCACTGTGCCGATGAGCAGCAGCGGTGCGAGCAGGGTCCGCAGCAGGACGATCAGGATCAGCAGGACCGCCACCAGGACGATCGGGATGATCACCTTGTTGTCCCGCTCGGACGCCTCCTCGATGTCCATCGTCAGGGCCGTCCACCCGGTGACCTGCGCGTCGTCGGACACCGCGTGCACCCGGTCGCGCACCTCGAGGACGGCGTCCTTCGACAGGTCGGAGACCGAGTCGGTCTGCAGCGATGCCTGGACGAGCGCGACGTCGCCGTCGATGAACGGCGGCAGCGGGGCGTCGAGCCCGTCGATCCCGGTCATCGCCTCGGCCACCGCGTCGGCCTCGTCGGCCCGGACGACGACCTGGACCGGCGTGCTCGCATCGACCAGCTCGTGCTCGTTGAGCAGCTCCTGCCCGACGACCGAGTCGACCTCGTCGCCGGCGTAGATCTCGTCGGCCGGGACGCCGGAGGTGTCGAGGCGGAAGACGCCGAGGCAGAGGGCGCCGAGCACCAGGGCGGTACCGATCCACACGATGCGCGGCCGCTTCTCGATGCTGCTGCCGACCCGGGCCCAGAGACCCGAGGCGGTGGGCTCCTCGGTGCCGAAGTGCGGCACGAACGGCCAGAACACCCAGCGGCCGAAGATCACCAGCAGGGCCGGCAGCAGCGTCACCATGACGACGAACGTCACCGCGATCGCGACCGCGTTGGCGGGCCCGAGGCCGGCGGTGGAGTTGAGCTCGGCGAACATCAGGCAGAGCAGGCCGACGACCACGGTGGCGGCGCTGGCGAGGATGGCCGGTGCGGCGCGGTGCAGCGCGAACGCCATCGCCTCGTGCCGGTCCTCGTGCCGGCGCAGCTCCTCCCGGTACCGGGCGACGAGCAGCAGCGCGTAGTCGGTGCCGGCGCCGATCACCAGCACCATCATGATGAACTGCGTCTGGCCGTTGATGGTGAGGCCGGCGTACTTCGCCAGGAAGTACAGCAGTCCCATGGAGATCCCGAGACCCATCACCGCGGTGACGATCGGGAGGAACCAGAGGATCGGGCTGCGGTAGCTGACGAGCAGGATGAGGATCACCGCGAGCAGCGTGATCAGGAGCAGCCGGCCCTCGAACCCCTCGAACGCGGCGGCCTGGTCGGCGGTCTGGCCGCCGGCGCCGGCGACGTAGACCTCGACGCCGTCGGTCTCGGTCAGCTCGCGGATGTCCTCGGCGACGTCCGGCATCTCGTACCAGACCTCGTCGCCGCGGTTGATCGTGAAGTCGAGCTTGGCGACCTGGCCGTCCTCGGAGACGTAGGGCATCGGGATGCCGGCCTCCTGCGCGCGGGCCGGGGTGAGCACGTCGGTGACGCCCTCGATGTCGTCGATCTCGGCCGCGTGCTCCTCGATGGCGGCGAGCTGGGCCTCGGTCAGGCCGTCCTCGTTGTAGTAGACGACGGTCGTGCCCATGTCGTTGGGGTCCTGGAACGCATCGAGCCGTTCGATGGCCTGCGTCGACTCCGCACTCTCGGGCAGCCAGGACGAGATCTCGTTGTCCTGGACGTCGAGCAGCTTGCCGGCGAAGGAGCCGAACCCGGCGGCTGCTATGACGACGACGACCAGGACGATCCACTTGGTGATGGGGCCGGTGAGCTTGCCGGCGATCTGACGGTGCATGCGACCAGCCTCCCAGGGACCGGGGACACCGGTCATCAGACTTTTTACCTACCCGGTCCCTGGACGGCTGCTGCCTACCTCAGAGCGCCTACCTCAGAGGGCTCCGGCTCGGCGCCTGGCTCCTCGCCGGGGCCGAGCGGCCGGTCCTCGCTGTCGAGCCTGCTCGGCCACCAGACCTTTCCGCCGAGGTCGAGGTTGAGCGCGGTCACCAGGACCGAGCGGACGATCATGGTGTCGAGCAGCACCCCGAGTGCGACCGCGATGCCGAGCTCGGCGAGGAACACCAGCGGGATCGAGCCGAGCACCAGGAACGTCGCCGCGAGCACCAGACCCGCCGAGGTGATCACCCCGCCCGTGGAGGAGAGCGCGATCAACGAGCCCTGGCGGGTGCCGTGGTTGACGGTCTCCTCGCGGACCCGGGTCATCAGGAAGATGTTGTAGTCGATGCCCAGGGCGACGAGGAACACGAACGCGAAGAGCGGGAAGCCCGGGTCCGCGCCGGCGAAGCCGAAGACGTACTCGAAGAGCAGCGTCGAGAGACCGAGCGCCGCGCCGAAGGACAGCACGACCGTCCCGATCAGCAGGATCGGTGACAGCACCGCCCTCAGCAGCACCATGAGGATGAGGAACACCGCCACCAGGACGATCGGGATGATCACCTTGTTGTCCCGGTTGGCC
This sequence comes from Nocardioides silvaticus, assembly GCF_003160695.1. Taxonomy (GTDB): domain Bacteria; phylum Actinomycetota; class Actinomycetes; order Propionibacteriales; family Nocardioidaceae; genus Nocardioides; species Nocardioides silvaticus. The sequence continues at coordinate 724,561 of NZ_QGDD01000001.1, read as the reverse complement.
GCGGTCTTCGTGTCGAGGTAGAACGCGGCTCCGCCACCGACGAGGGCGTCGGCGCCGTCGACGTCGTGCACGGCGTCGCGGGTGGCCTCGACGATGTCGAACGCCGCGGTCGAGGAGATGTCGGCGCGGATCGTGGCCTCGAAGTACGACCGGCCGTCGCTCACCGGCGAGGCCTCGCCCGGGTCGCCGAGCCCGTCGACGCCGGCGACCGCCTCGCGCACCGCGTCGATCGCGTCCTCGTCGGCCACGACCTGCACGGTGTTGGAGTTGTCGCTCAGGTCGTGCTCCTCGAGCAGCTTCTGACCCTTGATGGAGTCGAACTCCTTCGTGTAGGTGTCCTCGGTCGACAGTCCGGCCGTGTCGAGCTTGAACAGGCCGAGGCAGGCGATCAGCAGCAGGCCGGCGGTGACCGACCAGACCAGCCGCGGACGCGGGCGGATCGCGTTGCCGACCCTGGCCCACAGGCCCGACAGGGTGGGCTCGGCGGCGTCGAAGTGCGGACGCTTGGGCCAGAAGATCCACCGGCCGACGATCACCAGCAGCGCCGGGAGGAGCGTCACCATGACCAGCACGGTCACGGCGATGCCGACCGCGAGGACCGGACCCATCCCCGCCGTGGAGTTGAGCTCGGCGAAGACCAGGCAGAGCATGCCGACGACGACGGTCGCGCCGCTGGCGACGATGGCCGGCGCGGCCCGGTGGAGGGCGAACGCCATCGCCTCGTGCCGGTCCTCGTGCCGGTGCAGCTCCTCGCGGTACCGCGCCACCAGGAGCAGGGCGTAGTCGGTGCCGGCCGCGATCACCAAGATGCCGAGGATCGCCTGGCTCTGGCCGTTGACGGTGAGGTCGGCGTACTTCGCCAGGAGGTAGACCACGCCGCCGGAGATCATGTAGGCGACACCGGCGCTGATGATCGGGAGCAGCCACAGCACCGGGCTGCGGTAGGTGAAGAGCAGGATCACGATGACCACGCCGAACGTGATCAGGATGAGGTTGCTGTCGATGCCCTCGAACGCCTCGGACGCGTCGGCGGCCTGGCCGCCGTACCCGGCCAGGTGCACGGTCACGCCGTCGATCTCGGCGATGTCGCGCACCTCGTCGGCGGCCTCCGGCACGGCGTTCCACCCGTCGTCGCCGAAGTTCCAGACGAGGTAGAGGTAGCCGACCTCGCCGTCCTCGGAGAGCAGCGGCTGCGGGGAGCCCGCCTGCTCGGCGGCGTTGGGCGACAGCACGCCCCGGTCGGTCACGCCGTCGGTCTCGGCGATCTCGGCCGCCTGCTCGTCCATGAGGGCGAGGTCGTCGTCGGTCAGCCCGCCGTCGCGGTGGTAGACGACGAGGGTCGGGATGTCGTTGGGGTCGACGGTCTCGGAGAGCTCCTCGAGGACCTTGGTCGACTCCGCCGACTCGGGGAGCCAGGAGGACGCCTCGTTCTCCTGGACGTCGATGAGCTTGGCGTTGAGAGCGCTCATCCCGACCGCCGCTGCCAGGGCGATGACCAGGACGATCCACTTGGTGACGGGGCCGGTGAGGGTGCCGGCGATCTGACGGTGCATGGATTCGAGCCTTCCAGTGAGCACGGAGACCGTGCATCAGGGTTCCGCCCGATCCGACCCTGAATCTCCCTGGGATTCATCGCTGGATCTCGCTGTCGTTCGGGAAAAGCGGGATCGGCCCGGTGCGCATCATGAAGACACGCGACCGGACCGATCTGTGACAGCTCGGAGGAGCTGGGTCAGGAGACGAGCTCCTTCATCCGTCGTACCAGCGCCGGTGCGTCCTCGACCGCCGGCATGATCTGCAGGTTGGTGACACCGGACTCGCGGAACGCGGCGATCCGCTCCTTCACGTAGGACTCCGGTCCCACCAGGTTCATCAGCTCGAGCACCTCGAGCGGCACCGCCGCCTCGGCCTCCTTCTTCTTGCCGTCGAGGTAGAGGTCCTGGATCTCCTTGGCCTCGGCCTCGTAGCCGTACGACACGAACAGCTGGTTGTAGAAGTTCTTGTCGCGCGCGCCCATGCCGCCGACGTACAGAGCGACCAGCGGACGGGCGAGGTCGAGCAGCGCCTTGGTCTCGGGGCCGTCCCCGATCGCGCACAGGGCGCCGGCGACGACCTCGAGCGGCGCGAGGTCGGCGGACCGGTTGGCCCTGCCCTTGGCGAGCGGCTCGGCCCATGCCTTGTCGGCGTGCTCGGGGATGTAGAGGTGCGGGAACCACCCGTCGGCGATCTCCGCGGTCATCTCGACGTTCTTCGCGCCGAGCGCGGCGATGTAGATCGGTACGGCGGACCGCTCGGGGTGGGTGAGGATCTTCAGTGCCTTGCCGAGGCCGGTGACGCCGCCGTTCTCCTTCGTCAGCGGGAGCTTGAAGTGGCCGTCGCTGGTCAGCGGCTCGCGGCGCATGCCGCGGCGGATGATGTCGATGACCTCGCGGGTGCGGCCGAGGGGAGCGGAGTAGGGGACGCCGTGGAAGCCCTCGACGACCTGCGGGCCGGAGGCGCCGAGCCCGAGGATCGCCCGGCCGCCGCTGACGTTGTCGAGGCCGGCCGCGGTCTGCAGCAGGGCGCCCGGCGTCCGGGAGTAGATGTTGAGGATCGCCGAGCCGATCTCGATCGTCTCCGTCTTGGCAGCGAGGTAGCCCATGAGGGTCGGGGAGTCGAAGCCGTACGCTTCGGCCACCCAGATGCTGTCGAGGCCGGCACGCTCGAGCGCCTGGACCTGGTCGGCGGCCTCACGCGGGTTGCCGGCGTACATCAACGAACTGGAGAGCTTCATCGCATCCCTTCCGAGGGTCAGTGGTTCCGACCAACTGTGACAGTATTACTGTCACGGTGTCGAGCGTGTGTGACGAGATCGAGGAGAACAAGTGACGTCAGACGTCAAGTACCGCGTGGCCGTGATCGGCGGCACCGGTCCGCAGGGCAAGGGACTCGGCTACCGCTTCGCGCAGGGCGGGCACACCGTCGTGCTCGGCTCCCGCGCCGCGGAGAAGGGTGAGGCGGTCGCCGCGGAGGTCCGCGAGAAGCTGGCCGGCGCCGCGGGTGCGGGCGAGGTCTCCGGCGCGAGCAACGCCGACGCCGTCGAGCAGTGCGACGTCGTGCTCCTCGCGGTTCCGTACGACGGCCACGACGAGCTGGTCGCCTCGCTCCCGCTGGCCGGGAAGACCGTGATCTCCTGCGTCAACCCGCTCGCCTTCGACAAGCGCGGCGCACACGGCAAGATCATCAACAACGGCGAAGGTTCCGCCGCCGAGTCGGCTCAGGAGCTCGCCCCCGAGGCGACCGTCGTCGGTGCCTTCCACAACGTCTCCGCCGTCGGCCTCTGGGAGGAGCCCGGCCTCCTCGACGAGGACGTCATCGTCGTCGGCGACGTCGTCGAGGCCAAGGAGGTCGCGATGAACCTCGCCGCCTCGGTCACCGGTCGCGTCGGCATCGACGGCGGCAAGCTGCGCCTGGCCCGTCAGCTCGAGCCGTTCACCGCCGTGCTGATCTCGATCAACCGGAAGTACAAGGTGCACTCCGGCCTGCGGATCACGGGACTCTCACCCGACGCGTCGCACTGACCGCTGGTCTCGATACGTCGCTCGCTGCGCTCGCTCTACTCCTCGACGACCAGTTCCCGGAGCTTTCGGTCGTCGAGTAGGCCGAGCGCTCTGGCGCGAGGCCGTATCGAGACGCGGTGAGGTGCGTGCTCGCCGTTGGTGTTCGGCTTGGGGCGTCTCGATACGTCGCTCGCTGCGCTCGCTCCTACTCGACGACCACCTCGCGGAACCCTTCGGTCGTCGTATGGAGACGCGGTGAGGTGCGTGCTCGCCGTTGGTGTTCGGCTTGGGGCGTCTCGATACGTCGCTCGCTGCGCTCGCTCTACTCCTCGACGACCAGCTCCCGGAGCTTTCGGTCGTCGAGTAGGCCGAGCGCTCTGGCGCGAGGCCGTATCGAGACGCCGTGACCGCCTTGTCTCACTGAGCCGCTTCGACGAGCCCGTCGAGGATTGCGACCGCGTCCTTGCTCGGCGCCCAGGCCCTGCCGTTGGGGAGGCGCCAGAAGGCGGTGCCGCACTCGGACGGGATCGCGATGGCGGTGCCGGTGTCATCGGTGCCGACGATCGTCGGCCAGGGCGGCTCCACCCCGCAGCGGAGGACGCCGTCGGTCTGGTTGGTCTTCATGTCGGCGACCAGCAGCTCGAGATCGGCCGCGTCGATCTCGGACGAGAGCTGGGTGCCGTTGCCGTCGTCGATGCAGAGGACCGCCGCGGTGAACGCGACTTCGTAGTCGGCCGGTTGCGCCGGCTCGTCGTACGAGCAGGTGGGCGCGGACGGAGCACCGTTCTCCGATGACCCGCCCTCGGCCTGCCGCTGATCGGCGAGCAGGTCGAGAACGGCCGCCCGCGCGGCGTCGGCGCCGTTGCGGTAGGTGCTTCCGACGACCACCGTGCGACAACCGTAGAGCTGCCCGCTCACGACGAAGGTCGAGCGGTCGTCGTAGCCGAACGCGATCCGGAAGCCCGGACCCAGCTCCTGGGTGCAGAACTGGTCCTCCGGTGCCACGACGAGGCCGTTGACGGCGGCCACCAGGTCGTCGACGCCCCTCACCAAGGCTTCGTCGGGCACGTCGATCGCACTGCCGGGGCCCTGGCAGAGCCGCGCGGACGTCGCATCCTGCGGCACGGCGTCAGCGGCGCCCGGATCGGGCTGGTCGAGCTCGGACCCCTGGGCGAACCCACCCTTGTCGACCTCGATCGGCGGGCACTCGACGACGAAGGCGGGCGCTTCGGAGGTCGGGTCGTTCGCGGAGTCCGGGTCGTCGTCACCCGACAGCAACGTCACGCCCAGCACCGAGACCGCGGCGACGGCACCGGCGGTGCCGAGCACCGCCAGCGTCGTCGTACGACGTCGCCGGCGGGCCAGGCGCTCGGCGGACCGGGCGCGATCGGGGTTGGCCGGCGGCTCGGGGACGGCGTCCGCCAGTCCCTCGCGCAGCCACTGCTCGTCAGTCATCGGTCGGCTCCTCTCGGCGCAGGTGGGGAGAGGAGCGCAGGGCGGTGAGCGCGCGCGAGCACTGGCTCTTCACCGTGCCGGTGCTGATGCCGAGCACGTCGGCGGTCTGCTGCTCGGTGAGGTCCTCGAAGTACCGCAGCACCACGACCGCCCGCTGCCCGCGCGGCAGCTGCGTGAGCGCGGCCACCAGGTCGTTGCGGGCGTCGGTGTCGGGAGCGGCGGCCGCTCGCTCCGGCAGCACCTCGGTCGGCCGCTCGCCGCGCCACTTGCGGCGCCACCAGGAGACGTAGGTCGTGAACAGCACCCGTCGCACGTAGGCCTCGTAGCCGTCGGGACCCACCCGCGACCACGCCCGCCAGCTCTTCGCGAGCGCGGTCTGCACGAGGTCCTCGGCCAGCTGGTGGTCACCGGTCAGCAACCACGCCGCCCGCCACAACGCGTCACCCCGCGCTGCGACGAACGAGTCGAAGTCGTCCGCGGCTTCGTGGGCTGTGTCCAGCGGGCTCACCACCGTTCGCTCCATCGGCCCTCCTCTCACCCTGTCAAAGCGGTCAGGGGGACCGGAAGGTTGTCAGCGTGCTCCGGCGACCAGCCGGCGCACGATGCGCAGCGCCGCGCCGCGGGGGACCCACTCCTCGTAGCCCTCGACGACGAGGCCGAAGCAACCCCGCTGTGCGGTGACCGGGTCGCCCCAGGCGGTGGCGCCGACGATCCAGTACTCCTTGCGGGCGAAGACCGCACAGTCCAGCGATCCCTGGGACGAGGAGGTGTCGGCCTGCATGCTCCGCACCAGGGTCGTGAGCTCCTCGTCCTCGATCGGCACGCGTACGGCGTCCGCGGGGCGGTCGACGACGCCGAAGCAGAGCGCCGCGACGGCGAGGTCGGTGGGTGGGAAGACTGCCACCGCCGGAGCCGGCTGGGAGCAGTCGAGCTCCTCGGCCGTGACCCCCGGGCCGGGCGGCGTGCCGTCGAGCAGCTGGGTGCGCAGGCTCTCCACGAACGTCCGCAGCGGTGGGCGCGCCTTCGCGCGCCGTTCGCTCCCGACGAGCAGCTCCGCGCACCCGCTGAACCGGCCGGCGACGACGAAGCGCGCGCCGTCGGGGTAACCGAACGCCAGCTGGAACTCCGGGACCCGCAGGTCGGCGCAGCCACCCCGCGCGAGCGGCTGGGCGTTGACTGCGTCCACCACCGACGCGACGTCGGTGGTCAGCGCCTCTCCCGGCGGCGCCACCTTGCCCGCGCCGCCGTCGCACAACCGGACCGACGTCGCCCCTGCCGGCACCGCGTCCGGCAGCGCGGGGTCGATCTCCTGGGTGTCGCGCGGGCACTCGACGACCGGACCGGGGTCAGCCGAGGTCGTGGCTGCCTCCGCCGACGTCGACGGGTCCGCCTCCGGGTCGTCCGACGAGCCGCCGTCGCAGCCGGCCAGGAGCAGGAGCAGGACGGCGGCGACCGCCAGGACCGCGCGACGCATCGGGGGCACCGGCTCAGCCTGCCAGGCCCTCGACCACCTCGGCACCCGGCAGCTCACCGAGCAGCGCGCCGGGCAGCAGCAGCTTGGAGCGGCGCACGCCGGACCCGATCACCGCGACGTCGACGTCGAGAACCCGCGGGTCGACGAGCAGCCGCCAGGGGGCGGGGAGCCCGATCGGTGTGATGCCGCCGTACTCCATCGCCGACTCGGTCACGGCCCGCTCCATCGGCAGGAACGACGGCTTCCGCACGTCGATGAGCCGCTTGACGGTGTGGTTGACGTCGGCGCGGGTGTCGGCCCGCACCAGGCAGGCGGCGACCCGCTCCTCGCCCTCGCGCTTGCCGGCGACCAGCACGCAGTTGACGCCGACCTCCATCGGGAGGTCGTACGCCGCGCTCATGGCCGCCGTGTCGGCGAGGTCGGGATCGATCTCGACGACCGCGACGCCGGCCGCCGCCGGCCACGTCGCGAGGGCGGCTGCGACCGGCGGGGCGACCAGCTCCGGGTGGTCGAGCGCCGGCAGCGAGGTCAGGCCGGGGAACGAGGGGATCAGGTCCACCCGGACATCTTGCCCGCCCCGCTGCCGCGCCGCCCGACGTTGCGCAGCACGGTGGCCGCGAGGCCGACCACGCCCGCCACCAGCCAGGGCAGCGGCAGCACCCAACGGGCGTCCACGAGCTCGATGGTGTCGGAGACGACGAGCGCCCAGACGACGAACAGGCCGACGAATGCGGTGCCCATCACCAGGTGCCCCACGTTGACGGGGTGCCGGCCCGAGGGCGGCTTCGCGCGCTCCTCGAGCGGGGTCTCGTGCTCGGTCATCGTCCGGGCTCCTCGGTCAGGACCTCGATCTGGCCGAACAGCATGTCGAGGTCGAGGTTCAGGTCGGGGTCGGCGTCGCCGTTGCCGTAGCTGCGGCGGTCGGAGCCGTCGGTGCGGTTGTCGAAGAGGACGCTCTCGCCGGCGCCGGCGAAGTCGCTGTCGGCGACCACGTCGAGGCCGTCCTCGGGCACCAGCACGCGGATGTGGCCGAGCCGGACGTCGAGCTCGATCGTTCGCCCGTCGAGCTTCTCGAGCTCGGTGGGGCTGAGCTCGCGCAGGTCGAGGAGGATCTCCCCGGCGCCCAGCGCGTAGCGGTCCTTGACGTCGGTCGCGGCCTGCGGGGTGGTGTCGATCTGCCCGGCGAACTGGTCGACGTCGACGTCCTGGATCGCTGTGGTGGCCAGGGTGGCCAGCGCCGCGACCAGCCCGACGAAGATCAGGCCGCCGGCCCGGCCGAAGAACGCCCCGACCAGGAGCATGACGCCGCAGACGGCGAGCACGGTGGCGGGATAGGCGGAGATCGGCGCGTCCCAGCCGGCCAGGTCGAACGTCGCGACCAGCATCAGCCCGACGAGGACGAGCCCCATCGTCGACCAGAACAGCAACGGCCCGCGACGGCGCGTGTCGACCGGCGCAGGACGGGGCGGCTCGTAGCCGGAGTACGTCGCACCGGGAGCGGTCCGCGCGCCCGGCACCGCGCCGGTGGTGCCGGCGGGCAGCCAGCCCGAGCTCGGCAACGGCCCCGGGTGCTGCTTCGGCCGGCTCGCGGCAGCGACGCCGGCGATGAGGAGGCCGGCGATCGCCAGCGGCCACGGGAACTCCCAACCGCCGAACGAGTCGCCCACCAGCGAGAGTCCTGCAACGATGCCGGCGATCGCGAGCAGCACGGTCCGGGTGCGGTGGTCGGTCCTGATCACGCCCTCGTCGCTACCCTCCTCCGGGATCAGCAGCCAGCCGGCGGCGTAGATGAGGAGGCCCCCGCCCCCGAAGAACGCGAGCAGCACCAGACCGACCCGCACCAGGAGCGGGTCCACGTCGAGGTGGCGGGCGAGGCCGCCGGCGACGCCGGCGATCTTGCGGTCGGTGAGGCTGCGGCGGATCCGGCCGAGGTCCTGGGCGTCCTCACGGGACACGCGGGGGCCGGTGGGAGGCTCGGGAGGCGGCTCGGCGGTGTCGCCGGGGGCCTCGGGAGGCGTGGTCGTCATGTGATCAAGGTTGGTCCGTCGTCCGCGTGCACACCATCGGGGAGTGCCCTGATCTTGCCGCATCGCGCGGGGGTCGGTCTCGGGGTCGCGTCAGGGTGGTTCCCGCTGCTCCCGTGGTGCTTGCTGTGTGACGATGGTGGGACCATGAGCACCACCCTGGGCACCGCCGCCGCGACCGCGCCGCCGGCTCCGCGCGACGTACGTCGCGCCTACCGCGACCTGCGTGAGCCGGTCATCGGCGGCGTCGCTGCGGGCCTGGCCGAGCACCTCGGCGTCAGCGTGCTGATGGCGCGGGTCGGCTTCGTGGTGGCTGCGGTCCTCGGCGGGTCCGGCATCGCGGCGTACGCCGTGCTCTGGGCGATGCTGCCGGTCGGCCCGCCGACCTCGGCGATGGCTCCCGGTCTGGAGAGCGCCACCCGCGGCGGCCGGCGACCGGGCCCCGTGCGGCGCATCTTCGACGTCGGGCCGGTCATCGTCCTGGGCGCGCTCGGCATCGGTGCGGTCTTCGTGCTCGAGGGGATCCTCGGCGCAGGCGGCTGGGTCTGGCCGCTCGCCATCGCCATCGCCGGTGTCGCACTGCTCTGGCGCCAGGCCGACGAGGCCCAGCGTGAGCGGTGGGTGGACGCCGGCGGACGGGTCGACCCGGTGCGGATCGTGCTCGGCAACGGCGGGTGGGCGTCGTGGGCCCGGCTCGCGGCCGGCGTCGCCCTCATCGTCGTCGCGATCGTGCTGTTCACCCTCCGCGGCGGTTCGATCACGCTCGCCCGCGACGTCACCCTGGCCGTGCTGCTCGTCCTCGGCGGCCTCGGCATCGTGATCGGGCCGTGGGTCTACCGGCTGGCGGCGGAGCTCAGCGGCGAGCGCGAGGAGCGGGTGCGCACCCAGGAGCGGGCCGACGTCGCTGCCCACCTGCACGACTCCGTCCTGCAGACGCTGGCACTGATCCAGAAGAACCCGGCCGACGCGGCGCGTCTCGCGCGCTCGCAGGAACGGGACCTGCGGGCGTGGCTGTTCTCGACGGAGTCGCTGGACGAGAGCACGCTCGCCAGCGCCCTGCGGGCGATGGCCGGCGAGATCGAGGACGCTTGGGGCCTCACCGTCGACGTCGTCGCCGTGGGCGACTGTGACCTCGACGAGCCGCTGCGGCCGATCGTCGCGGCGGCACGCGAGGCGACCACCAACGCTGCCAAGCACGCCGGGGTGCCGCGCATCGACATCTACGCCGAGATCACCCCGGGGGCCGTGGACGTGTTCGTCCGCGACCGTGGTGCCGGGTTCGACCCGGACGCGACCCCGGAGGACCGGCTCGGCGTACGACGCAGCATCATCGACCGGATGCACCGGCACGGCGGCACTGCGGACATCCGCTCCGCGCCGGGCGAGGGCACCGAGGTGCGGCTGCACATCGGACGGGACCACGAGGGGGAGAGCTGACGTGCCAGTGAAAGTCGTGATCGTCGACGACCACGCGATGTTCCGGCGGGGGGTGACCGCCGAGCTCGAGGCGACCGGTCGCGACGTCATCGAGATCGTCGGGGAGGGCGAGGACGTCGACACCGCGGTGGCGGCGATCCTCGCGCACCACCCGGAGGTCGTGCTCCTCGACGTGCACCTGCCCGGTGGCGGCGGGGTCGAGGTGATCCGCAAGCTGACCGCACAGGTCCAGGGCGACCCGCCGCGCTTCCTCGCGCTGTCGGTCAGCGACGCGGCCGAAGACGTGATCGGCACGATCCGCGGCGGTGCGCGCGGCTACGTCACCAAGACGATCACCGGCCCGGAGCTGGTGAGCGCCATCCAGCGGGTGGCCGACGGCGACGCCGTGTTCTCGCCGCGACTGGCCGGGTTCGTGCTCGACGCCTTCGCCGGGTCGATCGACGTCGCCGACGTCGACGAGGACCTCGACCGGCTCACCGAGCGCGAGCGCGAGGTTATGCGGCTGATCGCCCGCGGCTACTCCTACAAGGAGGTCGCCAAGGAGCTCTTCATCTCGATCAAGACCGTCGAGACCCACATGTCGGCCGTGCTCCGCAAGCTGCAGCTCTCTTCGCGCCACGAGCTCACCAAGTGGGCCTCCGACCGCCGCCTGCTGTGAGGTGACGGGTGCGCCCGGCGTACCTCGTCGTCGCGGCGGTGGTGGCCCTCGCGCTGGCGGGCTGTTCCCCCGGCGAGGACGAAGCCGCCGGCCCGGTCATCTCGTCCGCAGCCTCGCCGGCACCCGCTTCGAAGGAGCCGACGAAGACGGGTCCCACGAAGAAGGGACCGCCGCCGCCGTCGTACTCCGACTGGGAGCTCGGCGCCGCGCGCCTGCCACTGCGGCCCGACGGGCTCGGCGAGATGCGGCCGACGCCGCCGGAGCTGGTCGAGCGCCGGTTTCCGACGGTCGACCTGCTCCCGCCGCCGGAGGACGACCGGTTCCGCTCCACGATCGGGCCGGTGACGCCTGCGATCCGGGAGCGGATGGGGAGGACCTGGTCTTCGCGGTGCCCGGTCGGGCTCGAGGGGCTGCGCTACCTCACGGTGACCTTCCGCGGCTTCGACGACCTCGCGCACACCGGAGAGCTGGTGGTCGCGGCGAGCGAGGCGGAGGACGTCGTCTCGGTCTTCCGGGCGCTGTACGCAGCCGACTATCCGATCGAGGAGATGCGGCTGCCCACGACCGCCGACCTCGAGGCCCACCCGACCGGCGACGGCAACAACACCGCCGCGCTCGTCTGCCGGCCGACGACCGGCGGCACCAGCTGGTCGGCGCATGCCTACGGCCTGGCCATCGACCTCAACCCGTTCCAGAATCCCTACGAGAAGGGAGATGTCGTGCTGCCCGAGCTCGCGTCGTCGTACCTCGACCGCTCGTGGCAGCGCCCGGCGATGATCCGGCCGGGCTCGCTGGTCGTGCGCGAGTTCGCCCGCATCGGGTGGGCGTGGGGTGGCGCTTGGTCGACGCTGAAGGACTACCAGCACTTCAGCGCGACCGGCCGCTGACCGCGGCAGGCAAGGTCCTAGAGTGCAGCCATGGACACGCTCCGCCTGATCCTGCTGGTGCTCCACATCGTCGGCTTCGCCGCGCTCATCGGCGGCCTGCTCGCGCAGGCGGGTGACGAGGAGAAGAAGGTCAACGGCGCCATGCGCGACGGCGTCGGCACGGCGTTCCTCGCCGGCCTGGCGCTGGTAGGGGTGCTCGAGGCGGGCGACGGGGACGTCAACCACGCCAAGATCGGCGTGAAGTTCGCGATCGGGCTGGTCCTGATGGTGCTGGTGATGGCCAACATCCGGAAGGCCTCGATCCCGAAGGGGCTCTGGGCCGGCCTGCTCGTGCTCTCCATCGCGAACGTGTGCGTCGCGGTGCTCTGGTCACCCGTCCACAGCTGACGGGCTGACGGGCTGACGGGCTGACGGGCGACGGGGCTACGGGGCTACGGGGCTGACGGGGCCGAGAGGGCACCACCGATCGAGACCTCGAGGAACCGGACGATCTCGCGCTCGAGCCACCCGGGCGCCTCGGCGTCGCCGCCGTCGAACCGCCGCACCGCGTGCTGGATCAGCCCGTCGCTCAGCGCGTAGCTGGTCTCGGGGGAGTAGACGAGCTCCGCCCCCGCCAGCTCGGCGTGCCGCCGGGTCGCGAGCAGGGCTCCGAAACGGCGTTCCTCGTCGATGCGCCGGATGGTCGCTGCCACCGTGGCCTCGACGCCGGGTTGGCTGCGCAGGTCGTACCAGACGACGTAGCCGCTGGTGTTGTCGCCGACCCCTTGGGCGACGGTCCGGGCCATCGCTGCGCGGAACTCCTCGGCGGTCAGGTCGGCGTGGTTCAGCTCGGAGAGGAACTCCGAGCGCTGCTCGCTGAACATCGTCAGGGCGTGCGCGACCAGCGCCGACTTGTCCGCGAAGTAGTAGTGCAGCATGCCGTGGGAGTACGGCGAGTCGTTGGCGATGTCGCGCAGGCTGGTCTGGGCGAAGCCCCGCCGGGCGAGAGTGGTCAGCGCCGAGCGCGCGAGCTCGGCGCGACGTTCCTCGAGCTTGGAGGCCGAGCGCTCGTGGCTCAGCTGCACCCTGCTCGTGTTCCTGGCGGGCAACGCTGTCCTGCTTCCTCGGTCGTCGTCGGAGCGGTTCCAGAACCGGTAGCAACACCCTAGTGACGTCCCCGAACCCCTGCGTCGTTCCACGGCCGGGCGCCGGCCCGTCCATAGACTCCCGCCATGGGGGAGGAACGATCGGACACTAAGGTCGCGCTGATCCGCGCGGCCGAGGAGGTCTTCGCGCAGTACGGCATCGATGGAGCGCGGGCTGGCGACATCCTGCGCCTGGCCGACCAGGCCAACGAGTCGGCCATCAACTACCACTTCGGGTCTCGCTGGGGCCTGGTCCGCGCGATCATCGAACGACACCTCGCCGAGATGGAGGTCGAACGGGTGGTCCGCCCGGGCGGGCTCCGCGACCTGGTCGCGGATCTTCTGGCGCCGGCGATCGCCCGGCTGACCACCCAGGAAGGCAGGTTCTTCCTGCGCATCGTCAACCAGGTGCTGGACCGCGCCGCCCCGCTCCCGGTCGGTGAGGTGCCGCGTCAGATCGCCGGGACCAAGCTGCTCGACCAGGTGATCGCCGTGCACGCCGCGCTGACCCACCTGCCCGCCGATCGGCGTGCCGACCGGCTCCAGCACTTCGTTGTGTTCCAGAGCGCAGCACTGGCGGCCCGCGCGCGGCGGATCGACGCGGGTGAGGCCGCACTCCTGTCCCACGAGGCTTTCGCCGCGGAGCTCGTGGACGTCCTCACTGCGGCACTTGCCGCCGAGAGCAAAAGTCCGGAGGATCCCTAACACTCTCCATTAGACGTGTGTCACACTGAGGTCCTTGCGCCAATCCCCCTGGAGCAAGTCAGGCGCGTGCTCTTGGAGCGAGCCCGCGCCGCCGGTCGGAAACGGCCAGCGGGCCTTGTCGGCCGACCCATGGCCGGCCGACAAGGCACCGCGCCGGCCCGGGGGTGCCGGCCCGTAGGCTGGACGCAGAATGAGTGATCCGCTGACGCTGCCCGGCCTCGAGGGCATGAGCCCCGCCGAGGAGCCCCGTACGACGAGACGCGGGCCGACCCCCGACGAGCTGCTCGAGGGGCTCAACGGACCGCAGCAGGAGGCGGTGACCCACGCCGGTCCGCCGCTGCTGGTCGTGGCAGGCGCCGGCTCCGGGAAGACCCGGGTGCTGACCCGGCGGATCGCTTGGCTGATCTCCGAGCGCAAGGCGCACCCGGGCTCGATCCTGGCGATCACGTTCACCAACAAGGCCGCCGCCGAGATGAAGGAGCGGGTGTCCGACCTGGTCGGCAACCGCGCCCGCATCATGTGGGTCAGCACCTTCCACTCCGCCTGCGTCCGGATCCTGCGCAAGGAGGCCGAGCACCTCGGCTACGAGCGGCTGAAGTCGAACTTCTCGATCTACGACGCCCAGGACCAGAAGCGGCTGATCACCCTGGTCTGCAACGACCTCGACCTCGACCCGCGGCGCTACCAGCCGGGGCCGGTCCTGCACTGGATCAGCAACCACAAGAACGAGCTGCGCGACCCCGACGAGGTCACAGCCGACGCCCGCAACAGCATCGAGGAGAGCTATGCGGCGGCGTACTCCCTCTACCAGCGGCGGCTGCGCGAGGCCAACGCCCTCGACTTCGACGACCTGATCATGGAGACGGTGCGACTCTTCCAGGGCCACCCCGACATCCGCGAGACCTACCGTCGCCGGTTCCGGCACGTGCTCGTCGACGAGTACCAGGACACCAACCACGCCCAGTACGCCCTCATCCACCAGCTCTGCGGGCAGAGCCTGGAGGAGGGGTACGACGGGGCCTCGGCCGGCTCGACGACCGAGAGCGAGCCCGCGGAGCTGATGGTCGTCGGCGACGCCGACCAGTCGATCTATGCCTTCCGCGGAGCCAACATCCGCAACATCCTCGACTTCGAGCAGGACTTCCCGGACGCGCGGACGATCCTGCTGGAGCAGAACTACCGGTCGACGCAGACCATCCTGACCGCTGCCAACGCGGTGATCGGGCACAACCAGGGCCGCAAGGAGAAGCGGCTGTGGTCCGACGCCGGTGACGGCGAGCGGATCGTCGGCTACGTCGCCGACGACCAGCACGACGAGGCGCGGTTCGTCTCCGACGAGATCGACAAGCTGACCGACACCGGCGCCCGCGCCGGCGACGTCGCGGTCTTCTACCGCACCAACGCGCAGTCCCGGGTCTTCGAGGAGATCTTCATCCGCACCGGCCTGCCCTACAAGGTCGTCGGCGGCGTCCGGTTCTACGAGCGGCGCGAGGTCCGCGACGCGCTGGCCTACCTGCGGATGCTCGTCAACCCCGACGACCAGGTCTCGCTGCGCCGGATCCTCAACACCCCCAAGCGGGGCATCGGCGACCGTGCCGTCGAGTGTGTCACCGAGCTCGCCAGCCGCGAGCAGATCACGTTCTGGGAGGCGCTGCAGCGCGCCGACGAGGCGCCCGGGCTGGCCACCCGCAGCCAGACCAACATCGAGGAGTTCGTCGCGCTGGTGACCGAGCTGCAGTCGATGGTGGAAGCCGGCGAGCGACCGGACGTCGTCCTCGAGACGGTGCTCGACCGTTCGGGCTACCTCAAGTCCCTCGAGGAGTCCGACGACCCGCAGGACGAGACCCGTGTGGAGAACCTCGGCGAGCTGGTGGCGGTGGCCCGCGAGTTCGCCGAGGACCCGGTCGCCGGTCCCAGCGCCGACCCGGCCGACGTCGACGCCGGCCTCGTCGAGCCCGGTCTCGCCGACTTCCTGGAGCGGGTGGCGCTGGTCGCCGACACCGACCAGATCCCCGACGCACCCGCCGACGGCGACGATCCGGACGCCCCGCCGGACCCGGGCGTGGTCACGCTGATGACGCTGCACACCGCCAAGGGCCTCGAGTTCCCGGTGGTGTTCCTGACCGGCCTGGAGGACGGGGTGTTCCCGCACTCCCGGTCGCTCGGCGACCGCCCGGAGCTGGAGGAGGAGCGCCGGCTCGCCTACGTCGGCATCACCCGGGCGCGGGAGCGGCTCTACGTGTCCCGCGCCGTGGTCCGGTCCTCATGGGGCGCTCCCGCCCACAACCCGGCGTCCCGTTTCCTCGGCGAGCTGCCGATCGACCTCGTCGACTGGCGCCGCACCGAGGCGGACCAGACCCGCTGGGCCCGGCCCACCTTCGCCTCCGACGCCGAGGACGGCGGGTCGTGGGGCGGCAACCGCCTCGGCGTCCCCAACGCAGCCGGCCGACGCAATTTCACGGCCTCCGCGGCCCGCGCCGACGCCGCCGCGAAGGCGAAGCCGAGCCGCCCGATCCCGGTCCTCGAGCCCGGCGACCGGGTCACCCACGACAGCTTCGGCCTCGGCACCGTCGTCTCGGTCGAGGGCGTGGCCGACAAGTCGGTCGCCTCGATCGACTTCGGCACCGAGGGCGTCAAGCGGCTGCTGCTGCGTTACGCCCCCGTCGAGAAGCTCTGACTACGGGCGCACGCCGTTGACGACCAGCGCGGCGTAGGGGTCGACCGGGTCACCGCCACCGGGGCGGACCTCGAGGTGCAGGTGCGGGCCGGTCGAGTTGCCGGTCGAGCCGACGGTGCCGATCTGCTGGCCGGCCACGACGGTGTCGCCGACGGCGACGGTGATGGAGTTCTGGTGGTTGTACCAGACCTCGGTGCCGTCCTCGAGCGTGATGATGGTCTGGTTGCCGTAGGCGCCCTCGTAGCCGACATCGGTGACCACGCCGTTCGCGATCGACTTGATGGGCGTGCCGGTCGGAGCCGCGAAGTCGAGGCCGGTGTGATAGCCGCTGGACCAGTACGGCCCCGCCTGGCCGAACTCGGCGGAGAGCCGGTAGCCGGCAACCGGCAGCACCCACTGGTTGGCGTTGATGTTCTCGGCTTCCTTCTCGGCCTGCTGCGCCAGGTCACCGAGCGCCTCGTTGCGCTGCTCGGCCTGGATCTCGACCTCCTGGACCAGCGTCGCCTCGCTGGCGTCGTCGAGCGCGTCGCGGTCGGAGTCGCGGCTGACGACCGGCTCGCGGCCGACCGCGCTGTAGCTGCCGCTGCCGATCACGCCGGAGGCGGCGTTGGGCGCGGCCACCCGTGCCGAGTCGTGGGCGGCCAGCTGCGGGCCGTTGGTCTGGAGCACGCCGCCGGCGGCAACGGCCAGGACGGCGACACCGGCCAGGACCGGCATCGACGGCAGGCCGCGGACCCGCGACCGGGCCGACTTGGCCGCGCGGCGCTTGCCCGGGACGGCCGGGCTCAACGAGCCCGTCGTCGTGGCGGTGAAGACCGCGGGGAGCTCGACGGTGACCGGCTTCAGCTCGGGAGCGGCGGCCTGCGTCTCGGAAGCCAGAGACGTGTGGACCGGCTGGGCCGGGGTACTACGTCCCGCGACCCGGCGTCCGACGTACGGCGTCTCAGCGCGTTCCGAGCGGCCTCGCGACGACGCGCGTCGTGCCCCTCGGTGATTCCCCATCGGTTCGCGTGTCCCCATGTCGACGACTGGTCACGTTCGGCCCCACCCGAACAATCCGGACGACCTTAACGGATGGATCGGCGTCCCCGAAATCCTTCCCCAGGAAGAAGTAGGACATTTGTCCCTGAGCCCGAGCGTCGTCTTCCCGCCCGATCGCGCGTGTTACCCAGGTCACGCTGCGGATGGGCACCCTCGTCGGGCACCGGCGGGGCCGACTAGTGTGCCCGAGGACCCGCAGTGCAGCGCGGCCCACCCCCGACCAGCAAGGACATGAGTCAGTGGACCTGATGGAGTACCAAGCGAAGGAGCTCTTCGCGAAGCACGGTGTGACGACCACCCTCGGAGTCGTCGTCGAGACGGCTGAGGAGGCGAGGGCCGCCGCGGAGCAGCTCGGTGGCGTGACCGTCGTCAAGGCGCAGGTCAAGGCCGGTGGCCGTGGCAAGGCCGGCGGCGTCAAGCTCGCCAAGACCGCGGACGAGGCCTTCGAGCACGCGAGCAACATCCTCGGCATGGAGATCAAGGGCCTCACGGTCAACCGGGTCCTGATCACTCCCGCGACCCCGCCGGAGGAGGAGTACTACTTCTCCTTCCTGCTCGACCGCTCGAACCGCCAGTACCTGTGCATCGCCTCGGTCGAGGGTGGCGTGGAGATCGAGGAGGTCGCCAAGACCAACCCCGACGCCGTCAAGAAGGTCGCGATCGACCCCGGCGCGGGCGTCGACGCCGCCAAGGCACGTGAGATCGCCACCGAGGCCGCCTTCCCGGAGCCGGTGTTCGAGCAGGCCGTCACGATGATCGAGCAGCTCTTCAAGGTCTTCGTCGAGGAGGACGCGACCCTCGTCGAGGTCAACCCGCTCGCCCGGCTCGAGGGCGACAAGCTCGAGGCCCTCGACGGCAAGGTGTCGCTCGACGACAACGCCTCGGAGGTACGGCACCCCGACCACGAGCAGTTCGTGATCCGTGAGGAGGCCGACCCGCTCGAGGCGAAGGCCAAGGACCTCGGTCTCAACTACGTCAAGCTCGACGGCCAGGTCGGCATCATCGGCAACGGCGCGGGTCTCGTGATGAGCACCCTCGACGTCGTCGCGTACGCCGGAGAGGACCACGGCGGCGTCAAGCCGGCCAACTTCCTCGACATCGGCGGCGGCGCCAACGCGGAGGTCATGGCCAACGGCCTCGACGTGATCCTCAACGACGAGCAGGTGAAGTCGGTCTTCGTCAACGTCTTCGGCGGCATCACTGCCTGCGACGAGGTCGCCAAGGGCATCGTCGGTGCACTGGAGCTGCTCGGCGACGCGGCCAGCAAGCCGCTCGTCGTACGTCTCGACGGCAACAACGTGGACCTGGGTCGCCAGATCCTCGCCGAGGCCAACCACCCGCTGGTGACCCTCGTCGACACCATGGACGGCGCGGCCGACAAGGCCGCCGAGCTGGCGAACGTCTGAGAGGGACGACATGAGCATCTACCTGAACAAGGACTCCAAGATCATCGTCCAGGGCATCACCGGCGGCATGGGTGCCAAGCACACCGCCCTGATGCTCGAGTCGGGCGCGACCATCGTCGGCGGGGTCAACGCCCGCAAGGCCGGCACCACCGTCACCCACAAGGACGCCAACGGTGCCGACGTCGAGCTCCCGGTGTTCGGAACGGTCGCCGAGGCGATGAAGGAGACCGGCGCCGACGTGTCGGTCCTGTTCGTGCCGCCGGCGTTCACCAAGGACGCCTGCATCGAGGCCATCGACGCCGAGATGCCGCTGATCGTCGTGATCACCGAGGGCGTGCCGGTGCAGGACACCGCCGAGGTGTGGTCCTACCTGCAGGGCAAGTCCACCCGGATGATCGGCCCGAACTGCCCCGGCATCATCACGCCGGGCGAGTCGCTCGCCGGCATCACCCCGCACACCATCACCGGCTCCGGCCCGGTCGGCCTCGTGTCGAAGTCGGGCACGCTGACCTACCAGATGATGTTCGAGCTGAAGGACTACGGCTTCTCGACCGCCATCGGCATCGGCGGCGACCCGATCGTGGGCACCACCCACATCGACGCGCTCCAGGCCTTCGAGGAGGACCCGGACACCAAGGTCATCGTCATGATCGGCGAGATCGGTGGCGACGCGGAGGAGCGGGCCGCGGCGTACATCAAGGAGAACATCACCAAGCCGGTCGTCGGCTACGTCGCGGGCTTCACCGCCCCCGAGGGCAAGACCATGGGCCACGCCGGCGCCATCGTCTCCGGCTCCTCCGGCACCGCCGCGGCGAAGCAGGAGGCCCTCGAGGCCGTCGGCGTGAAGGTCGGCAAGACGCCGTCCGCCACCGCCGCCCTGGCGCGGGAGATCCTGCAGAGCCTCTGACCTCCCGGAGGTCGAGCAGACCAAGGGCCGCCACCCGCTCGGGTGGGGGCCCTTCGTCGTCCGCGGCGCCGTCAGCCCTGGTGGCAGACGGCCTCGATGTTGTTGCCATCGAGGTCGCGGACGAAGGCGCCGAAGTAGCGCTCGTGGTACTCCGGGAACAGCCGCGGCGCGTGCAGCGACTCCGCGCCGAGGCTGACCGCGGCGTCGTGGAACGCCTCGACCGCCGCCGGGTCGGCGGCCTGGAACGCGACGTGGACCTCGCGCTGCGGCGGCATGTCCTCGTACCGGCTCAGCCAGAAGTCGGGGGAGTCCTTGCCGTAGCCGACGGCCTCGTCGAAGTCCATCACCCGCGAGTAGCCGAGGGTGCCGAGCACGGTGTCGTAGAAGCGCTTCGCGGCCTCGAGGTCCGCACAGTTGATGCCCAGGTGATCGATCATGGCGCGATCCTGGCAGTGGGCTCCGACAGTCATGATCGGGTCAGCAGCCGGTGGTCGAGAAGACGCACATCGCGTCGATCACGTCCCTGGCCTCGGCGACAGGGCGCGCGACGTTCTCCTCGAGCGAGCCCGGCGGGCCGAAGCCGCCCTCGTTGTGGTCGACGGTGACGAGGACCGCCTGTCCGACCCGCACCAGGTGCCGGACTCCGAGGTAGCTGGTGCGGTAGCCGTCGAAGGTCTCGGTCGCGGTGACCGACCACGAGGCGTCGCCGTACGACGTCTGCTGGAGCACGTAGCCGACCCAGGAGGGGCCGTCGAAGCGCTCGGGACAGTGCCGGTAGACCTCGATGATCGCCTGCAGCGCCTCCTCCGCGTCCTGCTCGGAGCGATAGACGGTGAGCTGCCGCGACCGGTCGTCCTCCACGTCACCCCAGTCGGCGCGCCGTCTGTCGCGAAACGCCGGATCGGCGGCCACGACGTCGCACGGCTGGTGGTCGATCGCGGGGAGCTCACGATCCGGACCCTGCAGACCCAGGTACCCGGGCTCGCCCGGGCGCGGGGGCCAATCGGCTGCGAGGGGGAAGTCGTCCGGGATTGCGGACGCCGGGTCGACGGTCGCGGCGGCCGCGCTCGTCGGATCGTCGACACTCGCGGTCAGCGGATCGGTCGCGACCGGTTCCTCAGCGGGGCCCTCGCCCCGGCACGCTGTGATGCCCGCGACGAGGACCAACGCCGGGACGACCAGGAAAGGACGCGGACGGCCTTGCACGGCACGGCCTCAGCACCAGGCCGCTTGGAACACGCACATCTCGGCGGCGATGAGCTTGGCGAGCTGCACCTGGTCGGGGGCGAGGTCGATCTGGGACTGGGCGCTGCCCTCGCTGCCCCACTCGAGCCCGAGGATCGCGTTGCCGACCCGCACGACGGTGTAGAGCTGGCCCGCACTCGCGGCCTGGAACTCGGTCGCCTCGTAGGTCCAGCCGAACGTGACGGACTCGTAGCCGGTGTCGGAGCTGTGCGACTCCCAGAGCCGGGCGGACAAGCCGTCCCCCTCGTCGTCCCGCTCACAGCCCTGGAGCTGCGCGCGGAGCTGCTCCATCCGGTCCAGCGCGTCCTGGACGGTCGGATAGGTCTCGAGGGTGCGGCCGTCATAACCGCCGATGGTCGAGACCGAGTAGCCCAGCCGGTCCGCCGGGTCGCCGCGGCCGGGCATCGACAGCGGCTCGCCGCAGGCGGTCTGCGGACGGACCCCGTCGACCGTCCCGTCCGGTCCCGCGACCTGGGTGTCGCTGTCCGCGACCGGCGGCTCGTCGAGCGCGCGGTCGAGCGGGAAGGCGTCGGGGATGGTGGTGGTCCCGGCCGGAGCGCTCAGGTCGGGGCCGGGGTCGTCCCCCGGGGTGCCGCCCTGCAGGTCGTTGACGGCGGCGACGACGTCGGCGAGGTTCTCGCTGGTCTCGACGGTGAGGCTGTCGATGTCCGCGGCAAGACCCTCGTCGCTCGTGAGGTCGACGACCACCGCGTTGCCGATGCGCACCACGTTGATGACCGTGCGGTAGATCTCCTCGCCCACCCTGGTGATCACCACCGACTCCTCGCCGATCGCGCCGTCGCTCACCTCGGTGGTGAACGTCGGCGTCGTCCCGTCGGTCGGACAGGCGCCGAAGAGCTGGCGGAGCTGGTCGACGTAGGAGGTCGCTTCCCGGTCGGAGGGGAACAGCTGCAGCTCGCGGACGTAACCGTCCGTGGCGTAGGAGAGCCGGGTCGTCAACCGGGCGGTCGCGCCCGGATCGGCGGGCGAGAACAGGCACGCGTCGAGCTCGCCGGCCGGGATCATCGCCTGGTTGTCGGCGCTCGGGGCGTCGAGGCGGTACTCGTCGTTGCCGTCGTCCTCGGGCCAGCCGGAGTCGAGCGGGAAGCCAGCGGGAATGGACGTCGGCCAGTCGACGCCCGGCGTCGGCTCCGCAGTCTGGCCCTCGTTGCCCAGCGCGAGCTGGGTGGCGGCGTCGGGAGCCATCTGGAAGACAGGCGTGCCTTCGGGCCAGTTGTAGTCCTGGCCGTGGATGAGCTGGGTCAGCACAGCGATCCGGTCGTCGATCTGCACCAGTCCGGTCTCGAGGTACCAGCTCTCCTCGCCGAAGGGGTCGATCTCCTCGTCGACCGGCCCGTACGACGAGACCTGGACCTCCGCCGCCCCCACCAGACCGACCTCGCCGATCGGCACGTCGGAGAACTCGCCGGCGCGGTAGGACTCCGAACCCGTGGGCCGGCAGTCGTCGTACCAGCCCCGGATCTCGGTGTAGGCCGCTTCTGCCTCGCGCACGCTCGGGAACTCGGCGATCACCTCGTTGAAGTGCAGCGTCGTGGCCACCTCCCCCGTGTCGGTCGACACGAACTCGAAGTCGCGCTGGAAGACCGTCCCGGCGCCCAGCCCCTTCATCGTGCTCTGCTGACACGGGGAGGCTGCTGCCTGCCCGTCGCCCTCGGAGGTCCCGGCCGCGCGCCAGTCGGCACCGCCGTTGGGGTAGATGGCCTGCTCGTCCGTCAGCAGGTTGCTCTGGCTGAGCGACGCGGACGTCGGCGCCGGCACGGGGTCACTGACCGAGTTGTCGACCGGTGGCGCCTCCTTGGCGTCGTCGCCGTCGAACGTGAACGCCATGACCGGGACAGCGACGGCGGCCACGACGGCGGCACTGGCGCCGGCGAGGACGGCGTGACGGCGGCGGCGGATCCGGTCGCCACGGGCGCGGATCTCGGAAGCGGGAAGTGGCATGGGTGCGCCCTCCAACGCGTCTCCGAGACCGGTGAGCTTCTCGATCGGGTCAGACATGGCTCATTCCTCCAGCCAGGCCGCCGGGGGCCTCGTCCGTCAGCAGCGCGGCGAGCGCGGTGCGGCCGCGGCTCAGCCGGGCCTTGATGGTTCCTTCGGGAACGCCGATCTCCGCGGCGATCTGGTGGATCGGCAGGTCGGCGATGTGGTGCAGCACCAGCGCCTGGCGCTGCGCCTCGGGCAGCTGGCGGAGGGCGGCGACCAGCGCGACGTGCGACTCGTCGACGGCGGCCTGCTGGGTCGCGGCACCGACGGCCCGGTCGGTGGGCCGCTTCGCCAGCTTCGTACGCCGCCAGCGGCTCACCGCGAGGCGGTAGGCCGTCGTCCGCACCCAGGCCTCGGGGTACTCCGCCTTGTCCAGCTTCCGGCGGTGCGCCCAGGCGCGTGCGAAGGCCTCCTGCACGCACTCCGTCGCCTCGTCGAGGTTGCCGATCATGGCGTAGACCTGACTGGTGATCCGACGGAACGACGCGGCATAGAGCTCGTCGAACTCGGCTGCCTCCACGGCCGCCCCCTCTCGATCCCGAGTCCGGAGGCTGGGTGGCAGCGCCCCGGAGGTTCTGATGTCGATGGTGGTACGCCCGGGCACACCGGACGGTTGCATCCGCCCGGCGATTCTCGTCCGGAGGCGAGGACGAGGCGTCGGTCAGCGGTCGGTCAGCGGTCGATCAGCGGTCGGGGTACGACGGCAGCTGCGGCAGCCGCTGGAGGGCCCGCTCGGTGAGCTCGACGAACTGCGCGTCGCTCATCCGGGCGCCCGGCGCCGACACGAACACCAGCTCGGAGACCGCGTCGCCGTCGCGGAGGAACGCGACGGAGTACTCGATGGTGCGTTCTCCGGGCAGTCGGGTGCTCAGGTGCCAGGCGGTGTAGGAGCGGGCGCCCTCGTCCGACGTCTCGAGGACCCGGACCTCGGTGCCGGCGCTCGCGTCGCGGTCGGGGCAGGCGTTGATCGCGTTGCGGAAGTCCTCGAGCAGGGCGCCGGCCGTCTTCTTCGGCAACGAGGCCACGCCCTGGGTGAGCCCGAACTCGGCGGGCAGGCTCTTGTCGACCTTGACGAAGGTGCGGAGCACGTCGTTGCGGAACTTCCGGCCGTCGAACTCCCCGGTCAGCGGCGGGTGGAGGCAGCCGAGCACGCCGAGCTCGGTGCGCGCATCGGTGATCTCCCGCGCCGGCGTGCCCATCCACGGCCGGGCCGGGTCGCCGACGAACGGCAGGTCGACGGGCGCCAGCAGGGCGGGGACGTCGCCGGCAGGGAACGGCGCGACGGGCTCGAGCGCGGTCCTGCCGGTGCACCGGCCCGCGTCGGGCAGCGTGCAGAGCCGGTCGACCGCGGCGCCGAGCAGCTTGGCGATGCCGGCCCCGTCCGCCGTCTCGGGGCCGACGTCGGTCTCCAGGGCGACGGCGGTGGTGAAGAGGCCGGTGCGGGCGATGCCGACGACGTACGTCGTGGGCTCGGGGTGCTGGTCGTGGAGGACGACGAGCGCGGAGGAGTCCGCCAGGTCGGGACTGGTGGCCGTCGAGACCAGTCGTACGCCCGGGGTGCCGCAGTCGGCGACCCAGCTGCGCACCCGCTCGAAGGTCTTCTCCGCCCGCTTCCTGTCCCGCGAGGCTTCGATCAGCTCGGTCACCTTGCGCCCGGCCTCGCCCGCCGGCCCGTTGCGGAACGTCCGCACGTAGGCGGCGGTGCCCCGCGCGTCGGCGTAGCGCTCGCCCTCCGGCTGGCACGGCAGCACGACTCCGTTGCCGACCGAGTTGTCATGCGTGCGTCCCTGCTGCCACTCGCCGACGAGCGTCTGCTGGACGTCGTCGACCGGGAGCAGAGTGGTGTCCGGCAGGACGATCTCCGGACCCGGGGCGGCGCTGCTGTTGCCGCCGGCGGCAGTCTGCTGGTCGCGGTCGAGCGTCGGCCGCACGCCCGTCGCGTCGGTGACGGCCGCGCCGCTGGCGACGAGGGCGGCGACGACGACGCCGGCGCCGACCACGGTGTGCATCCGCCGGCGGGCGGCGCCTGCGCGACGGATGATCGTCACCCGCGGCCAGGTCACGTCGGTGGTCGCCGCGGCCAGCGCGGTGAACGCCATCGGGATCGATGCCGCCGGGATGTTCTTCTGGGTCGAGAACTGGGCGGCCGCGCTCTGCAGCTCGCGCTCGGCGACGTCGCCGGGGATGCCGATCTCGCGGGCCATGTCGGCCATCGAGACCGCGGCGAGCTGGGTGAGCAGCAGCGCCCGGCGCTGGTTGCTGGTCAGGGCCGCGAGCGCCTCCAGGGTCGCCCGGTCGTCGGGATCGAGGCCCTTCTCGCGGTGCCACGGACGCACGGACGCGCGTCGTACGGCGTGCCGCCAGGCGTGCGGGCGCACCGACGACTCGGGGTCCTCGAGGCGCGAGGTCTTCCGCCAGTGGTGCCACGCGACGACGAACGCGTCCCGGACCGCGCTGCGGGCAGCGCCCAGGTCACCGGTCAGCGCGTAGGTCTGGAGCAGCAGCCGGTCCCGCGCAGCCTTGTAGAAGGCGTCGAACTCGGCGGTGGGGTCGGGCGGGTGGGCGGTGTCGTGCATGTCCGCACCAAGGTACGACCCCGCGGCGTGGCACCGCGGATCGGGGCGGGTCGCGCGTGAGGATGAACGGGCCATGACGTCGCTGCTCTCGCCCCACGCACGGACGAACGCGCGCCAGGAGCCTCGCCAGGAGGCCGAGCTCCGCCAGGCGCTCGTGACCCGCCGGCCGCTGGTGCCGACCGCGACCATCGGCGGCGCGCTCGCGGCGGGCGGCCCGCTGCTCGTGTGCATGGCCGTCGCCGTCGTCGGGTGGTTCGTGACCGACGCCGGCGGCCACGGCACGCCGAGCGGCGCGCTCCGCGTGGGTGCGTTCGGCTGGCTGGTCGCGCACGGCGCCGGCGTGACCGTCGAGGGCGTGCGGCTCACCGCCGTGCCGCTCGGCATCACGCTGCTCTGTGTGTGGTCGGCCTGGCGGGTGGGTCACCGGGTCGGTGAGTCCGTCTCCGGCCACGGGCCCGACGCGGACCGGATCGCCGACGGCGAGCGCGACTGGACGGTCCCGGTCGCGGCCGGGCTGTTCACCGTGGCGTACGCCGTCGTCGGCGTCCTCGCCACCACGCTCGCCTCGACCGTCGAGACCGGCCCTTCCGCGGGACGCGTCGTGCTCTGGTCGGTCCTCGTCGCGGCGGGTGCCGGCGTCCCGGCCATCGCCCGTGGGTCCGGCCGCGCGGCGATCTGGGTCCCCGCGATCCCGGCCGCCGTCCGTGACACCGCCGTGCTCGTCCGGTGGGTCCTCCGCGCCTGGCTGGCGGTGGCGCTGGCGGCGCTGGTGGTCGCCCTGGTGCTCGACTTCTCGACCGCAGCCAACATCGTCAGCCAGCTCGGGACCGACGCGGGCGACACCGCGGTGCTCGGCCTGCTGACCCTGGCCGTGGTGCCCAACGCCACCCTGTTCAGCAGCGCCTACCTGATGGGGCCCGGATTCACCGTCGGCACCCACACCCTCGTCTCACCGGGCGCGGTGGTGCTCGGGCCGCTGCCGTTGTTCCCGCTGCTGGCAGCGCTGCCGGACGCCGGTCCGACCCCCGGCTGGACCGGCTGGCTGATGGCCTCGCCGGTGCTCGTCGCGTTCGTCGCGGCAGCGCTGGCCCACCGCGCGCGGCCGGCGGCCGCGTGGGACCAGGCGGCGATCCGCGGCTGCGCGGGAGGGCTGGTCGCCGGGCTGCTGCTCGGGCTGCTGACCACCTTCGCGGGTGGTGCGGTCGGCCCCGGTCGGATGGCCGACGTGGGGCCGTTCCAAGTCGACGTGCTGCTGCACGCGGTCACCGCCTTCGGCATCGGCGGGCTGCTGGGCGCCCTCGCCACGACCTGGTGGCAGCGCCGCGGAGGTGCGCTGGTGCGGGCGGCCTGGGGCCGGATCCGCTAGCCGTCAGAACGTGTCGGCGACGCGGACCTCGTCGAAGTCCTCGTGCTCGTCGGCCGAGAAGCAGTCCGCGGTGGCGCTCTCCCGCGGACCGAGCGCGTGCGTGCAGCTGATGTAGGCGATCACGTCACCGTCGCTATAGACGGTGAACTCGAGGTAGATCGATCGGACCCGGATCGTGGGGTTCTTGACCGTGAGGCCCTCGATGGCGAAGTCGCCGTCGCGCTCGGTGATCTCCCAGCCGTCCTCGATGGTGAACCCGTCGTGACGGAAGCCGACGCCCGGCTCGACCTCGGAGGGGGAGTTGTTGGCGCGGTCCTGGACGGCGCGCAGGGCGAGCAGCATGCCAGCGGCCGCGCACACGAGTGCGAGGCCGCCGAGGATGCTGAGGATGATCTTGAGCCGGGTGCTGATGCCCGGAGCCTAGCGAGGCCTCCGAGCCGCATAGACTCCGGCGCGTGCCCGCCGCCCCTGCACGCCTCGTCGTGCTCGTCTCCGGAGCCGGCACCAACCTCCAGGCGCTGCTCGACGCGTGCGCGGACCCTGCGTACGGCGCCGCGGTGGTCGCGGTCGGCGCCGACCGCGAGGGCATCGAGGGGCTCGCCCGAGCGGACCGGGCCGGCATCCCGACGTTCGTGGTGCGGCTCACGGACCACGACTCCCGCGACGCGTGGGACCGGGAGCTGACCGACCGGGTGGCGTCGTACGAGCCGGACCTGGTGGTGCTCGCGGGCTTCATGAAGCTGGTGGGCTCGTCGTACCTCCCGGTGCTGGGGCGCCGCACGGTCAACACCCATCCCGCGCTCTCGCCCTCGTTCCCCGGGATGCAGGGACCGCAGGACGCGCTGGACTACGGGGTGAAGGTCACCGGGTGCACGCTGTTCGTCGTCGACGACGGCGTGGACACCGGCGCGATCGTCGCCCAGCGAGCGGTGCCGGTCGAGGACGACGACACCGTCGAGACGCTGCACGAGCGGATCAAGGTCGCCGAGCGGGCGATGCTCGTCGAGACCGTCGGCCGGATGGCCCGCGAGGGCTGGACGGTTGACGGCCGGCGGGTTCGGCTCGGAGGCTGAGCCCCGGATAGAGTGAGGGTCAACGACTGGCGTGGGTGGGCAACCACCGGGGAGTGTGAGCCGGCATCGACCGCCTGGGTGCCCTCATCGTGATCACCGACCGATGAGGAGAACCCTGTGACCGACCGGATCGAGATCAAGCGCGCGCTGGTCTCCGTCTACGACAAGACCGGCCTCGACGCGCTGGTCCGCGGGCTGGCCGAGGCGGGCGTGGAGCTGGTCTCGACCGGCGGCTCGGCGGCGCTCATCGAGTCGCTCGGACTAGCGGTCACGAAGGTCGAGGACCTGACCGGGTTCCCCGAGTGCCTCGACGGCCGGGTCAAGACGCTGCACCCCCGGGTGCACGCCGGCATCCTCGCCGACCGGAGGCTGCCCGAGCACGTCGCGCAGCTCGAGGAGCTGGAGGTGGCGCCGTTCGACCTGGTGGTCGTCAACCTCTACCCGTTCACCGACACCGTGATGTCCGGCGCCTCGGTGCAGGAGTGCATCGAGAAGATCGACATCGGCGGCCCGTCGATGGTCCGCGCCGCGGCGAAGAACCACGCCTCGGTCGCGATCGTGACCGACGGCGCCGACTACGGCCGGGCGCTCGAGGCCGCCCGGGCCGGCGGCTTCACCCTGCCCGAGCGGGAGGCGCTGGCCGCCAAGGCGTTCGTGCACACGGCGACCTACGACGTGCACGTGGCCTCTTGGATGGGCAACGTGCTCACCGACACCTCCGACGGCTCCGGTTTCCCGGCCTGGGTGGGGGCGACCTGGGACAAGAGCGCGGTGCTGCGGTACGGCGAGAACCCCCACCAGCCCGCCGCGCTCTACCGGTCCGGCTTCGGTCCCGGCGGGCTCGCCGCGGCCGAGCAGCTGCACGGCAAGGAGATGTCCTACAACAACTACGTCGACACCGATGCCGCCCGGCGCGCGGCGTACGACCACGGCGAGCAGCCGACCGTCGCGATCATCAAGCACGCCAACCCCTGCGGCATCGCCGTGGGCGCCGACGTGGCCGAGGCGCACCGGCGCGCGCACCAGTGCGACCCGGTCTCGGCGTTCGGCGGCGTGATCGCCACCAACGTCCCGGTGTCGGTCGAGATGGCCCGGCAGGTGGCCGAGGTGTTCACCGAGGTCATCGTCGCGCCGGCGTACGACGAGGGCGCGGTCGAGGTGCTGCAGGCGAGGAAGAACATCCGGATCCTCCTGGCCGAGCCGCCCTCGGGTGCTGGCGCCGAGATGCGGCCGATCAGCGGCGGGCTGCTGATGCAGCACACCGACACCTTCCAGGCCGAGGGCGACGACCCGTCGGGATGGACGCTCGCGACCGGGGAGACCGCCGACGAGTCGACGCTGGCCGACCTCGCGTTCGCCTGGCGCGCGGTGCGCGCGGCGAAGTCCAACGCGATCCTGCTCGCCGCCGACGGTGCCGCCGTCGGCATCGGCATGGGCCAGGTCAACCGCGTCGACTCCTGCCGGCTCGCCGTGGAGCGGGCCAACACGCTCGCCGACGGCGTCGAGCGGGCGCGCGGCGCGGTTGCGGCGTCCGACGCGTTCTTCCCGTTCGCCGACGGCGCCCAGGTGCTCATCGACGCCGGCGTCCGGGCGATCATCCAGCCGGGCGGGTCGGTGCGCGACGAGGAGACCATCGCGGCCTGCGAGGCTGCCGGGGTGACGATGTACTTCACCGGCACCCGGCACTTCGCCCACTGAGCGATGCCGGGTCAGACGGTCGGCACCGTGATCAGCGGCCGGTACGACGACGACGCGCACCGGACCCACGTGCTGGTCGAGACCGAGGGGCGGGAGATCCGGTTCGACGTCGTCGACATCCCGGACGACACCTACGGCTACTCGCGCGCGGACCGGGAGCTGGTCGCTGCCGGCGCGCCGGCGTATGCCTCCCAGCCGGACGGCCGGGTGGGCCTGTGGGCCCGGCCCGGCAGCTATCGGTGGTTGGTGGAGCGGTTCGCCGAGGCGGGGGTCGGCGACGCCGAGGCGTCGCGGGTGCTGGCCGCGGTGCGCTCGGGGATGGGTTCGAAGGAGTTCCGGTTCGTCTACAAGCGGACCGCTTGAGAGGATGGGCGAGTGACGGCACAGAAGCTGGACGGCTCCGCGACGGCGGCGGCCATCAAGGACGAGCTCCGGGAGCGCATCGCGAAGCTGGCCGAGCAGGGGATCACCCCCGGGCTCGGGACGGTGCTGGTCGGTGACGACCCAGGGTCGCGGTGGTACGTCAACGGCAAGCACAAGGACTGCGCCGAGGTCGGCATCGCGTCGATCCGCGTCGACCTCCCGGAGACCGCCACCCAGGAGGAGATCGAGGAGGCCGTCGCCCGGCTCAACGCCGACCCGGCGTGCACCGGCTACATCGTGCAGCTGCCGCTCCCGCGCGGCCGCGACGAGAACCGGGTGCTCGGGCTCATCGACCCCGCGAAGGACGCCGACGGGCTGCACCCGACCAACCTCGGCTGGCTGGTCCTCGGCAACGAGGCACCGCTGCCGTGCACGCCCTACGGCATCGTCGAGCTGCTCCGGCGTCACGGTGTGGCGATCGCGGGTGCCGAGGTCGTCGTGGTCGGCCGCGGGATCACCGTCGGCCGCCCGCTCGGACTGCTGCTGACCCGCCGCTCGGAGAACGCGACGGTCACCCTGTGCCACACCGGCACCGTCGACCTGGCCGCGCACGTGCGCAAGGCCGACATCGTCGTCGCCGCGGCCGGGGTGCCCGGCATCGTCACCGGCGACATGGTCAAGCCGGGTGCGGCCGTGCTCGACGTGGGCGTCTCCCGGGTCGACGGCAAGATCGCGGGCGACGTCGCCGACGAGGTGTGGGACGTGGCCGGATGGGTCTCGCCCAACCCCGGCGGCGTCGGCCCGATGACTCGCGCGATGCTGCTGGCCAACGTCGTCTCGATGGCGGAGAAGCAGGTGTCGCGCTGAACGACGACTCCCTGGTGCCACCGGAGCCCTCGCCGCTCCCGGTGCCCGCGCAGCCTCCCCGGCGGAAGTTCCCGTCGACGATCGGCGGCGTGCTCTACATCCTGGTGCTGATCGGCATGGGGACCGGCATCGGCATCACCTGGGCGAGCCACGACTGGCGGCTCGGGATCCGCGTCGTCGCCGGCGCCCTCGCCGCCGCGGCCGCCCTGCGCCTGGTGCTCCCTCAGCGCGACGCGGGCATGCTCGCCGTACGCCCGCGGCTGGTGGACGTCTTCATCGTCGGCGCCGTCGCCGCCGTCCTCCTCGTCCTCGTCCACAACATCCCCGACCAGCCGACCTAGCCCGACCCGTCGCAAACTCACGCCGAGAACACGCCGACCCGTCGCAAGCTCGCACGAAAAATGCGCCGACCCGTCGCGAAGCTCGCGACGGGTCGGCGGGTGGTCAGATCAGGCCGAGCTCGGTGACCGCGTCCCGCTCCTCGGCGAGCTCGGCTGTCGAGGCGTCGATCCGGGCGCGGGAGAAGTCGTCGATCTCCAGGCCCTGGACGATCTCCCAGTCGCCGCCGGCGGTGGTGACGGGGAAGGAGGAGACCAGGCCCTCGGGGACGCCGTAGGAACCGTCGGAGACGACGGCCATCGAGACCCAGTCGCCGGCGGGGGTGCCGTGGAGCCAGTCGCGGGCGGCGTCGCAGGTGGCGGACGCGGCGGACGCGGCCGAGGAGGCGCCCCGGGCGTCGATGATCGCGGCACCGCGCTTGGCGACGGTCGGGATGAAGTAGTCCTCGACCCACCCCTGGTCGCCGACGACCTCGGCGGCGTTCTTGCCGGCGATCTCGGCGTGGAAGATGTCGGGGTACTGGGTCGCCGAGTGGTTGCCCCAGATCGTCATCTTCTTGATGTCGGAGACCGCGGCGCCGGTCTTGGTGGCCAGCTGCGAGATCGCGCGGTTGTGGTCGAGGCGGGTCAGCGCCGAGAACCGCTCCGGCGCGATGTCGGGGGCGTTCTTCAGGGCGATGAGGGCGTTGGTGTTGGCCGGGTTGCCCGTCACGCCGATGCGTACGTCGTCCGCCGCGACCTTGTTGAGAGCCTTGCCCTGCGCGGTGAAGATCGCGCCGTTGGCCTCGAGCAGGTCGCCGCGCTCCATGCCCGGACCGCGCGGGCGCGCGCCGACGAGGAGGGCGAGGTTGACGCCGTCGAAGATCTTCTCCGGGTCCGCGCCGATCTCGATGCCGGCCAGGTTCGGGAACGCGCAGTCGTCGAGCTCCATGACGACGCCCTCGAGAGCCTTCAGCGCCGGCTCGATCTCGAGCAGGCGGAGCTCGACGGGACGGTCGCCGGCGATCGCGCCGCTGGCGATGCGGAAGAGGAGGCTGTAGCCGATCTGACCGGCGGCGCCGGTGACGGCGACCTTCAGAGGCGTCTCGCTCACGGGTACTCCTTCGATGAGTGGCTCGGTGCGATGGACGCTAGCAGCGGGCGGACCGGTGCCCGCACCCAGCCTTGCGTACGAGACGATGCCGCCATGCGCCCGTTCGCGCGGCTGGCCGCCGCCGCTGCTGTGTCGACCCTGGCCCTCACCGGCTGCGGCAGCGCGTCGGAGCCCAGCCCGCCGACCGGCGTCGACCAGCTGGTGGTCCCGACCCCGACCCTGGACCCGGCCGACTTCGTCGCAGCCATCGACAACCCGTGGCTGCCGCTGGCCGTGGGCAACGAGTGGCGCTACGCCGACCCGGCTGGCGGCCGCACGGTCACCGTGACCGTCCTCGACGAGCCGCGCGAGATCCAGGGCGTCACCGGCACCGCCGTCCGCACGACGACCACCGACGTCGGCAGCGCTGCCGACGAGCAGACCATCGACTGGTACGCCCAGGACGACGACGGCAACGTCTGGCTGCTGGGGGAGGGAGGCTCGTGGGAGGCAGGTGTCGACGGCGCGGAATCCGGGCTGGCGATGCCTGCCGAGCCGCGCGTCGGTGACGGTTGGCGCAAGGAGTACGCCGAGGGCGTGGCTGAGGACCAGGTGCTGGTGATCGATCGCGAAGGCTCCGCCTCCGTGCCGTACGACGACCTCACCGACCTCCTGGAGACCGAGGACACCTCGGCCCTCGATCCCGGCGTGGTCGAGCGCCGGCTCTACGCGCGCGGGATCGGGCTGGTGCGCGCTCAGACCGTCGCCGGAGGCGACGAGCTGCTGGAGCTCGTCGCCTTCAGCGAGGACTGACGACGCGTGCGGGGTCGGCTCAGGCGTCCGGCGGCCGGACCACGGTCTGGTCGCCCGGCGGCGGTGCCCAGCCACCCTGCTGCGGGGGCTGCTGCGCCTGCGGCGCCTGGGGTGCGGGCGGCTGGTGCTGCTGGGCCGGGATCCACTGCTGGGCTGCCGGGTCCCACTGCCAGCCGTCCTGGATGATCGGCTGCTGCTGGTCGACGGGCACCTGCGCGGCGGCGACCCCGCCCGACTGCTGGGCCCACTGCTGCTGGAAGGCGTCGCCCGCCCCCTTGAAGTCGAGGCCCGAGCCCGGCACCTGGGTGCCGTCGCGACCGAAGAGCAGCGGGTGCAGGAGACCGGCCGCCGCGGCGCCGAGCACCGGCGCGATGAGGAACAGCCACTGGTACTTCATCGCGTCGTCCCAGTTGAAGCTGAGGATGCCGGGACCGATCGAGCGGGCCGGGTTGACCGAGCAGCCGGTGATGCCGATGAGCAGCAGGTGGCACAGGGTCAGTCCGAGCCCGATCGCCACCGGCGCGGGGATCTTCTCCGACGCGCGGCGGCGGTCGGTGACGGCGAGGATCATGAAGACGAAGACGAAGGTGCCGATCAGCTCGGCCAGGAAGGCGCCGAGGAAGGCCGCTCCGTTCGCGGCGGGGCCGGTGTCCCACTTGTTCGAGACTGAGGCGAGCACGTCGCCCCACTCGGCGCCGTCGTACAGGAGGACGGCGATGAT
Source organism: Nocardioides silvaticus (assembly GCF_003160695.1). Classification (GTDB taxonomy): domain Bacteria; phylum Actinomycetota; class Actinomycetes; order Propionibacteriales; family Nocardioidaceae; genus Nocardioides; species Nocardioides silvaticus. The sequence continues at coordinate 691,091 of NZ_QGDD01000001.1, read as the reverse complement.
GGCGAGCATCCCGGCCGCGACGAATGCGGCGATGAACTGCACCGCGATGTAGACGGCCGCGGTCGCCCAGCTGACCCGTCCGGCCAGCGCGGCGCCGATCGACACCGCCGGGTTGAAGTGGCCGCCCGAGAGGTGGCCCACGGCGTACGCCATGATCAGCACGGTCAGGCCGAACGCCAGCGCGGTCGCGACGTAGTCGCCTCCGCTCGCGAAGGCCGTGCCGGCCCCGAAGAACACCAGCACGAACGTGCCGATGGCCTCGGCGACCAGCTTCTGCATCTGGCTCGGAGGCGTGGTGTCCGCCGCCGGCATCTGTGCGGTCGTCTCGCTCATGGTGAGAACTCTCCTTCGTAGGTCCCCGGGAACCCGCCAGGTATCACCCCGCACCCTAGCCGTGTTGCCGCCTCCTGCCGGGGATGCGAGGCTGGCACGGCCCGCGCGCCCACGCTCGTGGCCCCATGAGATATCTTGACGTCAAGCAAAACTCAACGTCCCAGGAGCGCTGCCCCCACCATGTCGAGCATCATCTACACCCACACCGACGAGGCGCCGCTGCTCGCGACGTTCTCCTTCCTCCCGATCGTCGAGGCGTACGCCGCCAAGGCCGGCGTGAACATCGAGACCCGCGACATCTCGGTCGCCTCGCGGATCCTCGCCCAGTTCGGGCTCGCCGACGACGCGCTGGCGGAGCTCGGCGACCTGGCGAAGACGCCCGAGGCCAACATCATCAAGCTGCCGAACATCTCGGCGTCGATCCCGCAGCTGAAGGCGGCCATCAAGGAGCTGCAGGAGAAGGGCTTCGACATCCCGAACTACCCGGAGTCGCCCTCCACCGACGAGGAGAAGGAGATCCGGGCCAAGTACGACAAGGTCAAGGGCTCGGCCGTCAACCCAGTGCTGCGCGAGGGCAACTCCGACCGCCGCGCGCCCGCGTCGGTGAAGAACTACGCCAAGTCGCACCCGCACACCAACAAGCCGTTCGCCGAGGGCTCGAAGACCGCCGTCGCGACGATGGGCGCCCACGACTTCGCGAGCAACGAGAAGTCCGTGACGATGCCGGCCGACGACACCCTGTCGATCGTGCTGGAGACCTCCGGCGGCGACACGATCGTGCTGAAGGAGGGCCTGCAGGTCCTCGAGGGCGAGATCGTCGACGGCACCAAGATGGAGGTCGCCCATCTGCAGGCGTTCCTCCACAACGCCATCGCGAAGGCCAAGGCCGACGACGTCCTGCTCTCGGTCCACCTCAAGGCCACGATGATGAAGGTCTCCGACCCGATCATCTTCGGCCACGCCGTGAAGGCGTACTTCGCCGACGTCTTCAAGCAGTACGGCGACGACCTCGCCGCCGCCGGTCTCTCGGCCAACGACGGTCTCGGAGGCATCCTCTCCGGTCTCGACGCGCTCCCCAACGGCGCGGAGATCAAGGCCGCCTTCGAGGAGGGCCTGGCCAACGGCGCCCGTCTGTCCTACGTCAACTCCGACAAGGGCATCACCAACCTGCACGTCCCGAGCGACGTCATCATCGATGCGTCGATCCCCGCGCTGGTCCGCAACGGCGGCCGGCTGTGGGGCGCCGACGGCAGCGAGGACGACACCCTCGCGGTGATCCCGGACTCCTCCTACGCCGGCGTCTACCAGGCCGTGCTCGACGACGTGAAGGCCAACGGCCCGCTCGACCCGGCCACGATCGGCACCGTGCCGAACGTCGGCCTGATGGCGCAGGCGGCCGAGGAGTACGGCTCGCACGACAAGACGTTCGAGATCCCCGCCAACGGCACGGTCCGCGTGCTGAGCTCGGCGGGCGACGTGCTCATCGAGCACGACGTGGAGACCGGCGACATCTGGCGCGCCTGCCAGACCAAGGACGTCCCGATCCAGGACTGGGTGAAGCTTGCGGTCGGCCGGGCCCGCGCGACCGGCTCGCCGGCGATCTTCTGGCTCAACGAGACCCGCGCCCACGACGTGGAGCTGATCAAGAAGGTCAACGCGTACCTGCCCGAGCACGACACCGAGGGCCTCGAGATCAAGATCCTCGCCCCGGCCCTCGCGACGTCGTACTCCCTGGCGCGGATGCGCAAGGGCGAGGACACGATCTCGGTGACCGGCAACGTGCTGCGCGACTACAACACCGACCTGTTCCCGATCCTCGAGCTCGGCACCTCGGCGAAGATGCTGTCGGTCGTGCCGCTGATCGCGGGCGGTGGCCTCTTCGAGACCGGCGCCGGCGGCTCCGCGCCGAAGCACGTGCAGCAGCTGGTCGAGGAGAACTACCTGCGCTGGGACAGCCTCGGCGAGTTCTTCGCGCTGGTGCCCTCGCTGGAGAAGTACGCCGACCAGGCCGACGCTCCCGCCGCGAAGGTGCTCGCCGACGCGCTCGACCGCGCCACCGGCACCTTCCTCAACGAGAACCGCTCGCCCGGCCGCAAGCTCGGCACGACCGACAACCGCGGCTCGCACTTCTACCTCGCGCTCTACTGGGCCGAGGAGCTCGCCCAGCAGAGCGACGACGCCGCTCTCGCCGAGGCGTTCGCGCCGCTCGCCAAGACGCTGCGCGAGAAGGAGTCGACGATCGCCGAGGAGCTGCTCGCCGTGCAGGGCAAGCCGGCCGACATCGGCGGCTACTACGCGGTCGACGACGAGAAGACCTCCGCCGTCATGCGGCCGAGCAAGACCTTCAACGAGGCGCTCGCCGCGTTCTAGCGGGTGGTCGACCTGACGGTCGCGGTCCGCAGTGCGCTGCGGGCCGCGGCCGACCCGTCCCGGGCGCCGGGTCAGCAGGCGTACATGAAGTCGGCGATGCCGTTCCTCGGCGTCCGGGTGCCCGAGGTACGACGCACCACCCGCTCCGTCGTGAGCGACCTCGACGTCCGCGACACCGGAGTGCTGGTCGCTGCTGCCACCGGGCTGTGGGACGGCGCGACGTACCGCGAGGAGCGGTACGCCGCGACCGCGCTCCTCGGCCTGCGCCCGTTGCGAGGCGACATCTCACTGGCGCCGCTGATCGAGCACATGGCGCGCACCGGCGCCTGGTGGGACCACGTCGACGAGCTGGCCCACCGGGTCGCCGACCTTCACGACGCCCACCCGACCGAGACGGCGGCCCTCGTCCGCGGCTGGGCCACCGACGACGTCCTCTGGGTCCGGCGGCTCGCGATCCTCGGTCAGCTCGGCCGCAAGGAACGCACGGACGTCCGGCTGCTGGCCGAGGTCGTCGAGCCCAACCGCGCCGACCCGGAGTTCTTCATCCGCAAGGCCATCGGCTGGGCGCTGCGCGAGGTGGCGTACGTCGACCCCGGCTGGGTCCGTGCCTACGTCGCCGAACACGAGCTCAGCCCGCTCACCCGCCGGGAGGCGCTCAAACGGATCGGGTCGAGCTAGGCCCGGTCCGGCTCAGTACTCGCCGCGCACGCTGGTGAACGCTCCCTCGAGGCGGTCGACGCCGTCCAAGGTGGGGCGCGGCCAGGCGGGGTCCGGCCGGAAGGTCTCCCACCCGCCGTCGAAGGGCGGTCCCCACTCGCCGACCAGCTGCTCGATCGCGTCGGCGACGGCGGTGATGCCGTCGGCCTCGGCCCGGGTGTACCGCCCCTGGGCGACAGCGAGCTCGAGCTCGTCCTCGTCCTTGCGCTCGTGGCTCCGGTCCGGCTCCACCCACACGTCGAGGACGTCGTCCCTGGACCAGGTGGTCCGGTCGTGCCGTTCGTGGACGGCCTCGATGTTGCAGTAGTAGCCCTCGAAAGCGGCCGTGGCGCCGTCGAAGAAGAACCAGGTGGACCAGCGTTGCCCCGGTCGGTAGACGCGCAGCACGTCGTAGTCGGTCCAGGTCCGCTCGCACTGCCGGCGGGGCGCGGTGAACAGCGTGCTCTTGTCGGCTCGCTTCTCGAGCCCGTCGACGCGTTCGAAGTCGAGGATCGGGGTGTTCTTGGCCAGCCACGCCACGAGCTGCTCGGGCCCGTCCTCGACGACCGTCATCGGGTGCACGACGGCATCGCCGTACCGCCACAGGATCTGGTCGCCTGGTCGCCAGTGCTCCACGCGGCCACCCTAGGCAGCGGATCCAATCGCCCGAGCCGACCTACGCCGTGCCGAGCACGCAGATCAGGAGCCGGTGCTCGCCGTGCGCCCACCACGTGTGGTCGGCCAGCCGCAGGCCGTGCGGCGCCGCTGTGGCGGCCATCCGGTCGGGGCTGCGGAACGGCTCGTGGTTCCTCACGAAGCCGCCGCGACCGGGACCCGCCGACTGCTCGTCTGTCGGGTCGAAGGTCGCGGTGATCGCCGCGCCGCCCGGTGCCAGGACCCGGGCCCACTCGGCGAAGGCCGCGACCGGGTCCTCGAGGAGGTGCAGGGCGGTCACGCACGCGACGGCGTCCGCCGAGCGATCGGCCACCGGGAGCGCGGCGACGTCCGCCCGCAGCAGCCGGGCACCGGGCAGCGCCCGCGCGGCGGCCTCCAGCATCCGCAAGGATCGGTCGAGCCCGATGGTCACCCGGTCGTCCCGGCGTCGCGCCAGCGCACGCAGCAGGAGCCCGGTGCCGCACGCGACGTCGAGGAGGACGGACGCGTCGGCGAGAGCCGGCAGGCCGGCCACGACCTCGACCAGGTCGCGGTGGAGCGCGTCCTCGTCGTAGGTGGCCGACCGGTCGTCGTAATGGGCGACCACCGCGTCGACGTGCTCGCTCATGACGAGGGAGGCTAGCCGGTGGGTGCCGGTCGGTACCGTCGAAGCGTGCGCACGCTCCCGCTTCCCTTCGGACCCGACCTGGGCGTGCTGCGCGAGCGGCTCGGCGAGGCGATCTTCCACCGCGTTGCCGGTCCCGACGGGGCCCGGCACCGCGACCGGATCCACCTCACCCCGGGGCCGCGGCTGTTCGAGGCGGGCAGCCCGATCACGCGGGTGCACGGCGACGCGTCGATGTTCGTCGGAGGGATCCGGGCGCTGCTGGTGCAGACCCTCCACCCGGTGGCGATGCAGGCGGTCTCCGAGCACTCCGGGTTCCGGGGCGACATGTGGGGCCGGCTCGCCCGGACCAGCCGGTTCCTCGCCGTCACGACGTTCGGCACCGAGGACGACGCGTTGCAGGCCATCACTGCGGTCCGTGCGATCCACGAACGCATCACCGGCACGACGCCCGAGGGCGCGCCGTACGTCGCCTCCGACCCCCACCTCCTGCTCTGGGTGCACGTCGCCGAGGTCGACAGCTTCCTGCTCGCGCACGACGTCTACGGCGACCGCCCGCTCGACGCGGAGGAGCGGGACGAGTACGTCGCGCAGGCCGCCGTCGTCGGACGCCTCCTCGGCGTGGTGGACCCGCCGACCACCGTCGCCGAGCTGCGCGACGTCCTGACGGGGTTCCGCCCCGAGCTGCGCGGCACTCCGCAAGCCCGCGAAGCAGTCCGCTACCTGCTGGTGAAGCCGCCGCTCCCCATCGCCGCCCGGGCGCCGTACGGCGTGCTCACCTCCGCCGCCATCGGTCTGATGCCCGTCTGGACCCGCCGCCACCTCCGCCTCCCGTGGCTCCCCGTCACCGAGCGCACCGTCGTCCGCGGCCTCGGCGGCGCCGCCGTGGGCGCCATCCGCTGGGCGATGACGCCTCCCGACGCCGCCTAGCGCCCTCGGTCGTCGTCGAGCAGGCCGAGCCTTCCGGTCGTCGAGTAGGCCGAGCGCTCTGGCGCGAGGCCGTATCGAGACGCGGTAACGTGCGTGCCCACCGTCGGCACTCGGCCTGCGGCGTCTCGATACGTCGCTCGCTGCGCTCGCTCCTACTCGACGACCGGACCAGCGTCTCGATACGTCGCTCGCTGCGCTCGCTCCTACTCGACGACCGGGCCGCTCCCACCGCCGCACCTACGCCGACGGATGCGCACTACCTAGAGTCGGCTCATGCCGATCGTCGAGGTGACGTACTCACCGAGCGTCGAGCAGGAGCAGCTGCAGCGGCTCCTCGACGCCTTGCCTCACGCCGTCTCCCTCGCAGTGGAGTGCCCGGAGGAGCCCTACGACGGCGACCTCCAGCCCGGCGACGTCGAGATCCGCTCTCGCGCGGTCGGCGAGAACGACAGGAGCGGGTTGGACTTCGTGGTCGAGGTCCGGTCGAAGTGGTTCGAGAGCCGGGCACGCGACCGCCAGGATCGTTGCGACCGCCTCTGCGCGTCCCTCGGCGAGGCTGTCGGCACGCGGAGCCTCGGCGTCTACCTGGGCACCACCTACGGCAGCCACTGACCGACGCCGACGCCACCGCCGTCTCCGCCCGTCGCGGAGCGGCGGTGGCGTTGCATTTGGGCCGGAAAGGAACGAGGGTCACGGAATGCGCCGACGGCTCCCGGGGTTGTGCCCTCACGTGACTCCGACGCCCCTGAGCCCTGCCCGATGACCTCCGCAGAGGTCGAGACGGCGACCGAGCCCGAGGTGCGGACCGCGCGTCCGGCGCTGGCGATCCTGGCACTCGCGGTGGGCGGGTTCACGATCGGCACGACCGAGTTCATGACGATGGGCGTGCTGCCCGAGATCGCGGACGGCGTGGACGTGTCGGTGCCGACGGCGGGGCACATCATCTCGGCCTACGCCCTGGGTGTCGTCGTCGGCGTGCCGATCCTCGCCTTCTTCGGTGCCCGGCTGCCGCGGCGGGCGATGCTCGTCGGCCTGATGGGGGCGTACGGCGCCTTCAACCTGATCAGCGCGGTCGCGCCGGACTTCCGGGTGCTGACCGCCGCACGGTTCCTCGACGGACTGCCGCACGGCGCGTTCTTCGGGGTGGCCAGCCTGGTGGCGGCCAGCCTGGTCACGCCGGCCCGGCGGGGGAGGGCGGTCGCGAGCGTGATGCTCGGGCTGTCCGTCGCCAACGTGGTGGGCGTGCCGCTGGCGACCTGGCTCGGGCAGCAGGCGGGCTGGCGGGCGACGTACCTCCTGGCCGCCGTGCTCGCTCTCGTCACCGCCGCCGGCGTCCTCGCCGCGGTCCCGTCCGTCCCTGGCGACTCCGGGACCAGCGGCCGCAAGGAGGCACGCGAGTTCTTCGGCAGCCTCCAGGTCTGGCTGACGATGGCCGCCGGCGCCATCGGCTTCGGTGGCATGTTCGCCGTCTACTCCTACATCGCCAAGACCGTCACCGTCGTCGGGGACCTCGAACGCGGCACGGTGCCGTTGTTCGTGCTCGCGCTCGGCCTCGGCATGGTGGTCGGCACCCCGCTGGCCGGTGAGCTCGCGGCGTGGTCGGTCTACCGCAGCCTGCTGCTCTCCTCCGGGTTCGGGGCGCTCGTGCTGATCGCCTACTTCCTCGCCGCTCCGGGCGGCTGGTGGCTGCTGCCGGTCGCCTTCCTCGTGACGGCCACCGGCTCGGTGCTGGTCGTCAACCTCCAGCTGCGATTGATGGACGTCGCCGGCGACGCGGTCACCCTGGGCGCCGCGATGAACCACGCGGCCCTCAACGTGGCCAACGCCCTCGGCGCCTGGCTGGGCGGCCTGGTGATCGCCGCGGGCTACGGCTACCGCGCTCCCGCGGTCCTCGGGGCGGGCCTGAGCGTGCTCGGCCTGCTGATCCTGCTCTGGTCCGCCGCGGCCCACCGCAAGGCGCAAACGGCCCCTGTCTCCTGAGGGAGAGCCGCGTTCCGGCCGGACGCCCGGGCCTGCGAGAATCGGCGCCATGTCCGCGACGACCGAGCGACCGCTGCCGGAGACCGCGCAGCCGGAGACACCGGAGGGCGGCGCCCGCCCCCGCGTGCTGTCGGGGATCCAGCCCACCGCGGATTCCTTCCACTTCGGCAACTACCTCGGTGCCCTGCGGCAGTGGGTCGACCTCCAGCGCGACCACCAGCCGTTCTTCTTCATCGCCGACCTGCACGCGATCACGGTCGAGCAGGACCCGAAGCTCCTGCGCGAGCGCACGCTCCGCGCTGCCGCGCAGCTGCTGGCGATGGGCATCGACCCCGCGCGCTCGTCGATCTTCGTGCAGAGCCAGGTGCCGGAGCACGCCCAGCTCGCCTGGGTCCTCAATTGCCTGACCGGCTTCGGCGAGGCCCGCCGGATGACGCAGTTCAAGGACAAGTCGGCCAAGCAGGGGGAGGGAGCCGCGTCCGTGGGCCTGTTCACCTACCCGATCCTCCAGGCCGCCGACATCCTGCTCTACCGCCCGCACTTCGTGCCGGTCGGGGAGGACCAGCGCCAGCACCTCGAGCTGACGCGGGACCTCGCGCAGCGCTTCAACAGCCGCTACAAGAAGACCTTCCGCCTCCCGGAGCCCTACATCCTCAAGTCGACCGCCAAGATCGCCGACCTCCAGGAGCCCACGGCAAAGATGTCGAAGTCGGCGTCCTCGCCCAGCGGCATCATCGAGATGCTCGACGACCCGAAGGTGAGCGCGAAGAAGATCCGCTCGGCGGTCACCGACTCCGGCTCGGAGATCCGCTTCGACGTCGAGGAGAAGCCCGGCGTCAGCAACCTGCTCACGATCTACTCGGCGCTGAGCGGGGAGCCGATCGCCGCCCTGGAGGAGCAGTACGCCGGCAAGGGGTACGGCGCGATCAAGGGCGACCTCGCCGACCTGGTGGTCACCTTCGTGACCCCCTTCCGCGAGCGGACCCTCGAGCTGCTCGACGACCAGGCCTACCTGTCCGCGGTGCTGCAGCAGGGCCGCGAGACCGCGGGCGCCGTCGCCGAGGCGACCCTGCGCGACGTCTATCAGCGGGCCGGCTTCGTCGCCCCCACCCGCACCCCCGGGGCCTGACGGCGTGCCGACCATCGGCGTCGCGATCGCGATCCCCGAGCCGTGGGCGACCCAGCTCCAGGACTATCGCGCGGCGATCGGCGACCCCACCGCCGACGGGGTGCCGAGCCACATCACGCTGATCCCGCCCCTCGAGGTCGACGACGACCTCTCCGAGATCGAGGCGCACCTGGAGCGCGCGGCGCAGCTGCACGACTCGTTCTGCGTGCACCTGCGCGGAACGGGTACCTTCCGGCCCGTCTCGCCGGTGGTGTTCATCGGCCTAGCGGAAGGGATCTCCCAGTGCGAGCAGCTCGCTGCCGACGTACGTTCCGGCCCCTTGGGCCTCGACCTGGAGTTTCCCTACCACCCGCACGTGACCGTGGCGCACCATCTCGGGGACGAGGAGCTCGACCGGGCGTTCGACGACCTGGCCGGCTTCGAGTGCTCGTTCGACGTCGAGGACTTCCATCTCTACGTCCACGCGGGCGAGCTCGGCTGGCAGTCGAGCCGCACCTTCCCGCTCAGGAGCTCCTGAGCCGCCCTGAGCTCCACGACCCGACCCGGACGGGGTGATCCGGGTGCCGGCCATCGTCGACAAGGTCAAGCGGCGCGTCGCGGACGCGCGCGAGCACCGCCCGCTGCTGGACCAGGCCGTCCGCACCGTCGAGCACTACGGCAACGTCAAGGGCAACATCCAGGCCGGTGCGGTCACCTACTTCGCCTTCATCTCGTTCTTCCCGATCCTCGCCCTGGCGTTCGCGATCATCGGCTTCGTCGCCCGGGTGTACGACGGCGCCGAGAGCGATCTCGTCGACGCGATCAACTCGGTCCTGCCCGGATTGGTCGGCGAGGGCGAGGGGCAGATCTCGCTGCGCGACATCCGCGACTCCGCGCCCGGCATCCTGTCCGTCGGCATCGTGGTCGTGCTCTACTCCGGTCTCGGCTGGCTGTCGAGCATGCGGGACGCGCTGATCGTCATGTTCGAGCTCCCCGAGCGGGAGCAGCCGAGCTTCGTGGTCGGCAAGATCCGCGACCTGGTCGGACTCGCCACGCTCGGCCTCATCCTCATGGTGGCCGTCGGCGTCTCCGGTGTCGTCCGCGGGCTCTCGGAGGAGATCCTCGAGTGGATGGGCCTCGGCTCCGGGTTCGGTTGGCTGCTCGGGGTCATCGCCGTCGTCGTCGGCCTGGCCGCCAACGCACTGCTGTTCTTCGCGTTCTTCAAGGTCCTGGCCGACCCGGAGCTGCCCGCGCGAGCGCTCTGGTCGGGCGCGCTCCTCGGCGCCATCGGGTTCGAGGTCCTCAAGCAGGTCTCGCAGCTGCTGCTGCAGTCGACGGCGAACTCCCCGGCGTTCCAGGCCTTCGGCATCGCCCTGATCCTCGTGGTCTGGATCAACTACTTCTCGCGGGTCGTCATGTACGCCGCGGCGTGGGCCTACGTGCACCCGACCTCCCGGGCGCTCCGCCCCGAGGGCGCGGCGCCGGTGGAGGGGCCGCCCTCACCGCCGTTGCCGTGGCGGGAGCGGTTGGAGGCCGATCGCGAGAACGAGTCGCCGGCCTCCCGCGCAGCCGTACCGTTCGCGGCCGGGAGCGCGGCCACGCTCGCCCTCGTGGCCCTTCTCCGCCGAGGGGGCCGCTGACCCGCCCGCTCCGGAGCCGGTGCAACCGAGTCGCAGCGGCGTGCGTCTCTAAGATCAGTGGACGGCACCCCGGCCGCTCACGGGATCGACGGAGGTACGGCCATGAGCCGACGCCAGCGCACCGACCGGAAGAGGACGACCCGATCGCGGGTCGCCCGGGCGAAGGCGCTGCGGCGCCACGCGCGAGCCCGCCGAGCGGCAACGGCCGCTGTCACGGCCGTCGCCGTGACGGGCGCGGGGGCGCTCGCCCTCCCCGCAGGCGCTCCTGCCGCCGCGGCCCTGACCCGGTCCTCCGCTGCCGCCGTGCCCGGACACTGCGAGGGGGCCACGACGCCAGGCAGCCACCCGCGCCACCTGACCGACGTCGACGGCACCCTCTACTTCGCGGCGACCGACACGGAGGGCACCAGCCTCTGGCGCACCGACGGGAGCGAGGCGGGGACGGTCCGGCTCAAGCTGATGGAGACGGGCCGCTACTACGGGGACGAGCCGCAGGTCCTCGCCGCGGTCGGCGACGCGGTGTTCTTCCGGGTCGAGGCCGGCCTGCGCGACGAGCTGTGGCGCACGGACGGCACGCCGGCCGGCACCGAGCGCGTGAAGCGGTTCACCGGGGAGTGGCGTGGCACGTCCCTCGACGACTTCACCGCAGTGGGCGACGCCCTCTTCTTCACGACGTCCGACGAGAAGCACGGCGACACGCTCTGGAGCTCGGACGGCACGTCGGCCGGCACCGTGCTGGTGAAGGACGTCCTCCCCGGGGGCCGCGAGAGCTACTACGACTACGGGCCGAGCTACCTGACGCCGGTCGGCGACGCGCTGTTCTTCGTGGCCGACGACGGCAAACGGGGGCTCGAGCTGTGGCGCTCCGACGGCACCACCGCCGGCACGACCATCGTCGAGAACATCCGGCCGCAGTCCGACGGCAGCTATCCCCGCGACCTGACCGCGGTCGGCGACACGCTCTTCCTCACCGCCGACGACGGCGCCCATGGCCGGGAGCTGTGGCGCTCGGACGGGACCGCGGCGGGCACCACGCTGGTCGAGGACGTCCGGCCCGGCAAGAAGTCCGCTCACCCCGCTGCGCTCACCGCCACGGGCGATCGACTCTTCTTCTCCGCGGTCGACGGAGGCACGGACCGCGACCTCTGGGTCTCGGACGGCACGACGGAGGGGACGGTGCTGGTCAAGGAGCTCGCGACCGGCGATGACGACGAGTCCGGCCTCTACGCGATGGCGGCGTTCGGGGACGGCGTGGTGTTCGGCGGACCGGACGCGGACCACGGCAACGAGCTGTGGACCTCCGACGGCACCGCTGCCGGCACCGTCCTGGTCGAGGACCTGTTCCCCGGAGAGGAGAGTGCCTTCCCGAGCTCCTTCGTCGAGCTGGCCGGCACGGTGTACTTCGTGGCCCGCGACGGCGTCACCGGTCGGGAGCTGTGGCGGACCGACGGCACCGGGGCCGGCACCTTCCTGGTGAGGAACATCAACGCGAAGGGCCGCTCGTCCGACCCCGACGAGCTGACCGTGTCGGGCGACGGGCTGTTCTTCCGCGCCACGGAGCGCGCCCACGGCAGCGAGCTGTGGATGTCGGACGGCTCCGAGGCCGGGACCGTCCTGACCCTCGACCTGAACCGGGGCGGCGCCTTCTCGGTGGCGAGGGACGCGACAGCCACCCCGACCCTGGACGCGGTGCGGGTCCGGGCTTCGTCCGACTCCTCCGGCACGCTCGAGGTCGCCCCGTCCGGCAGCGGTGGGGTCACGGCGTCGATGCACGACCTCAGCGGCACCGGCGCCGTCCGACAACGACTCACCCTCGACCTGACCAGGGCGGCCAAGCGCACCCTGCGCCGGACCGGGAAGGTCGTGGTCGGAGCGACCTTCACGTTCACCTCGTGCGGTGGTGGCACGAGCACCGCGACCCGGACCTTCACCGTGAAGAAATAGACGACCCGCGCGCAACCGATCGCGATTGCCGGACGTCGTACGGTCAGTGAGCCATACTCAGCGCTCACCCAGAGACCGATGGAGGTCCGCCGATGAGTCGACGCCAGCGCAGTGAGCGGGAGAGAGCGGTCCGGTCCCGGGTCGCCCGGGCGAAGGCGCTGCGGCGACGCGCGCGGGCCCGACGAGCAGCGACAGCGGCAGCCACCGCTGTCGCCGTGGCGGGGGCGGGCGGCATCGCGTCACCGGTTCTCGCCGCGTCCGCCTCCCCGGCGCGGGCCTCGGCCGCCGCTCTGGTGGAGTGCGACGGCGCGACGACCCCCGGCAGCGAGCCGAGGAACCTGACCGACGTCGACGGGACCCTCTTCTTCACCGCCTACGACGCCGACGGCAACGCCCTCTGGCGGTCGGACGGCACCGAAGCAGGGACGGTCCTCCTCAAGCGCTTCAGCAACGGGGAGTACTACGACGAGGGTCGTCACGACCTGGTCGCGGTCGGCGACGCCCTCTTCTTCGCCGTCGACACCGGACGGCGCGCCGAGCTGTGGCGGTCGGACGGCACCAAGTCCGGCACCGTGCGGGTCAAGCGCTTCGCCGCGGACGACGGCGAGTACGGCAGCAGGCTCCGCAACCTCACGGCGCTGGGCAACACGCTGTTCTTCACCGCTGCCGACGAGGAGCACGGCACCGAGCTGTGGACCTCCGACGGCACTGCCGGCGGCACGGTGCTGGTCAAGGACATCGGCACCGACACCAGCTCTGGCTACTACGACTACGGCCCGTCGAACCTGACGGCCGCGGGCGACACGTTGTTCTTCACCGCCGACGACGGCACGCGAGGACAGGAGCTCTGGCGCACCGACGGCACCGCCGGCGGCACGACCTTGGTCAAGGACATCCGGCCCGGCGCCTACAGCAGCTATGTGAACAGCCTCGTCGCAGCGGGCGACGACGTGTTCTTCCAGGCGCGGGACGGCGTGCACGGCCGCGAGCTGTGGACGTCGGACGGCACTGCGGACGGCACCACCCTGGTCGAGGACATCGTTCCCGGTGGTGGGTCGTCCCGGCCCTCGGCGCTGACCGCAGCCGGTGACGAGCTCTTCTTCACCGTGCGGGACGAGAGCTTCGGTCGTGACCTCTGGTTGTCCGACGGCACCGCCGACGGCACCGTCCTCGTCAAGGACTTCGCCTGGACCGGTGAGGACTACGACGAGTACGACTACCCGCTCTACGACCTCGAGGTCGTCGGCGACGCCGTCTACTTCGCGGCCCCGGACGAGACCCACGGCACCGAGCTGTGGAGGTCGGACGGCACCACGGCCGGCACCGCACTCGTCAAGGACATCCGGCCCGGCGACTACGGCAGCGGCCCTGCTCTCCTCACCGAGGCCGGGGGGCACTTGTACTTCGTCGCCCGGGACGGACAGAACGGCCAGGAGCTCTGGCAGTCCGACGGCACCGCGGCAGGCACGACGCTGGTCGAGGACATCGCCGCCAACGGTGGCTCCAACCCGCGCGAGCTGACCGCATCCGATGACGAGGTCTACTTCCGGGCCGACGACCGCGCCCACGGCGCCGAGCTGTGGCGCTCGGACGGCACGGAGGCCGGCACCGGCCTGGTGACCGACATCAACCTGGGCGGAGCGTTCCAGGTGTCGAGCCGGCACTCCTTCGACCACGACGAGGGGACCCTACGGGTGCGTGCCTACTTCGCCGGTTCCGGCACGGTCGAGGTCGAACCGTCGGCCAAGGGCGGGATCAAGCGCCTCGAGCGCGAGGTGACCGGCTCGGACGTCGTACGCCTCTACCTCACGTTGGAGCTGACTCGCGCAGCCAAGCGCACCCTCCGGCGCACCGGGAAGGTCGTCATCGGTGCCCGGTTCACCTTCGACTCCTGCGGAGGTGCCTCGAACAGCCTGACGCGGACCTTCACCGTGAAGAAGCGGTGACCGAGGCGACGGAGGTCCGGTTCCAGCACAGCACCAGCCTCCCGGAGGTGCTGACAGCCGCCGACTGTGCGCTGCTGGTCTCCACCTACCAGGCGGGCCAGGTCGCCGCGGTAGGAGTGGCGGACGAGGCGGTGACCTTCTCGTTCCGCCGCTTCGACAAGGCGATGGGGATGGCACTGGGCCGACCCGGCCTGGCGGTCGCGGGGAAGGACCAGGTCTGGCTGCTGCGCGACCACTCCGAGATCGCCCCGGCGCTGCCCCCGGCGGGCCGGCACGACCGGTGCTGGCTACCGCGCTCGTCGTGGGTGACCGGCAACGTCGCGAACCACGAGATCGCATGGGGGACCGGCCCGGACGGAGCGCCGGACCTGTGGGTGGTCAACACCCGGTTCTCGTGCCTGGCCGGGCTCGACGAGCGCTACAGCTTCGTCCCACGCTGGCGGCCGCCGTTCATCTCCGGGCTGGCTCCCGAGGACCGCTGCCACCTCAACGGCCTGGCGCTGCGGGACGGCTCACCGGCGTTCGTCACGGTGATGGCCGCGTCCGACACCGCCGGCGGCTGGCGCGAGCGGCGCAACGAGACCGGCACCGTGCTCGACGTGGCCAGTGGCGAGGCGGTGACCACGGGCCTCGCGATGCCTCACTCGCCGCGTTGGCACGACGGTCGGCTCTACGTCCTCAACTCGGGCTGGGGCCGCCTCGAGACGGTCGACGTGAGCACTGGTGACCGGGCGGTGGTCGCGACCTTCCCCGGGTACGCCCGAGGCCTGGCGATCCACCGTGGTCTCGCCTTCGTGGGGCTGTCGCGGATCAGGGAGACGAGCACGTTCGGCGGCACCCCGCTGGCGCCGTACCACGACCGTCTCAAGTGCGGGGTCGGCGTGGTCGAGCTCGCGTCCGGTACGACGGTGGCGACGCTCGAGCTCACCACCGCCGTCGAGGAGATCTTCGACGTGCAGGTCGTGCCGGGTGCTCGCTCCCCGTCGTTCGGTGACGACGCGGAGAGCGACGACGTCTGGGTGCTGCCGCAGCCTCAGTGACCGTGCCGCATCGCGGTGCGGAGGTCCTTGTTGAGCTGGCTGATGACGTCCAGCGGGATCTCCTTGGGGCAGGCCGCCGTGCACTCGCCGATGTTGGTGCAGCCGCCGAAGCCCTCGTGGTCGTGCTGCGCCGTCATGTCCACGACCCGGCTCCACCGCTCCGGCTGGCCCTGGGGCAGCTCGCCGAGGTGGGTGATCTTGGCGCCGAGGAACAGCGAGGCCGAGCCGTTCGGGCAGGCCGCCACGCAGGCACCGCAGCTGATGCAGGTCGCCACGTTGAACGCGCGGACGGCGTTGTCGCGGGGGACCGGCACCGAGTTGGCCTCGGGCGCAGAGCCGGTGTTGGCCGAGATGTAGCCACCGGACTGGATGATCCGGTCGAACGCCGACCGGTCCACGACGAGGTCCTTGATGACGGGGAACGCGGCCGAGCGCCACGGCTCGATCGTGATCGTGTCGCCGTCCTTGAACGAGCGCATGTGCAGCTGGCAGGTCGTGGTGACCTCCGGGCCGTGGGCCTCGCCGTTGATCATCAGCGAGCACATGCCGCAGATGCCCTCGCGACAGTCGGAGTCGAACGCGATCGGCTCCTCACCCATCTCGTTGAGCTGCTCGTTGAGGACGTCGAGCATCTCCAGGAAGCTCATGTCCTGGGAGATCCCGGACACCTCGTAGGTGTGGATGCCGCCCTTGTCGGACGAGCCGGCCTGACGCCAGATCTTCAGGGTCAGGTTCATGTTGCCGTCGCTCACTTGTAGCTCCGCTGCTTCATCTCGATGGCGGTGTAGACCAGGTCTTCCTTGTGCAGGACCGGCGGTTCGTCCTCGCCCGCCCACTCCCAGGCCGCGACGTAGGCGAACTCGTCGTCGTGGCGGAGCGCCTCGCCGTCCTCGGTCTGCGACTCGGCGCGGAAGTGTCCGCCGCAGGACTCGCGCCGGTTGAGGGCGTCGATGCACATGAGCTCGCCGAGCTCCAGGAAGTCGGCCACGCGGCCGGCCTTCTCCAGGCTCTGGTTGAGCGAGTCGGCGGTGCCGAGCACCTTGAGGTCGGTCCAGAACTCGCGGCGGAGCTCCCGGATCATGTCGATCGCCTTGCGCAGGCCCTCGGCGCTGCGCTCCATGCCGCAGTACTCCCACATGATGTTGCCGAGCTCGCGGTGGAAGCTGTCGACGGATCGGTTGCCGTTGATCGAGAGCAGCTTGTCGATCCGTGCCTGCACGGACTCCAACGCCTCGGCGACCGCGGGGTGCGACTCGTCGATCGACTCGAACGGGCCGTCGGCGAGGTAGTCGCGGATGGTGTGCGGCAGCACGAAGTAGCCGTCGGCGAGACCCTGCATCAGCGCCGACGCACCGAGCCGGTTGGCGCCGTGGTCGGAGAAGTTCGCCTCGCCGGTGACGAAGAGCCCCTTGATGCTCGACTGCAGGTCGTAGTCGACCCAGAGGCCGCCCATCACGTAGTGCACGGCGGGGTAGATCCGCATCGGGACCTCGTAGGGGTTCTCGCCCGTGATCCGCTCGTACATGTCGAAGAGGTTGTCGTACTTCTCGCGGACCGCGTCCTCACCGAGCCGCGCGATCGCATCGGCGAAGTCGAGGTAGACACCGCGGCGGAAGTCGCCGACCATCGGGCCGACGCCACGGCCCTCGTCGCACATGTTCTTCGCCTGACGGGACGCGATGTCGCGGGGGACCAGGTTGCCGAAGGACGGGTAGATCCGCTCAAGGTAGTAGTCGCGGTCCTCCTCCGGGATGTCCCGCGGGTCCTTGGTGCAGTCCTCGGCCTTCTTGGGCACCCAGATCCGGCCGTCGTTGCGCAGCGACTCCGACATCAGCGTCAGCTTCGACTGGTGGTCGCCGGAGACCGGGATGCAGGTGGGGTGGATCTGCGTGTAGCAGGGGTTCGCCATGTAGGCGCCCTTGCGGTGCGCGCGCCACGCGGCGGTGACGTTGGAGCCCATCGCGTTGGTCGACAGGTAGAAGACGTTGCCGTAGCCACCGGAGGCCAGTACGACGACGTCGGCGAGGTGGGTCTCGATCGCGCCGGTCACCATGTTGCGGGCGATGATCCCGCGGGCCTGGCCGTCCGCGACGATGACCTCGAGCATCTCGTGACGGGTGTACTCGGTGACCGTGCCGAGCTTCACCTGGCGCTCCATGGCCTGGTAGGCGCCGATCAGCAGCTGCTGGCCCGTCTGGCCGCGTGCGTAGAACGTGCGCGAGACCTGGACGCCGCCGAACGAGCGGTTGTCGAGCAGGCCGCCGTACTCACGGGCGAACGGGACGCCCTGCGCGACGCACTGGTCGATGATGTTGGTGGACACCTCGGCGAGCCGGTAGACGTTCGACTCGCGCGAGCGGTAGTCGCCGCCCTTGACGGTGTCGTAGAAGAGGCGGTGGACGGAGTCGCCGTCCTCCTTGTAGTTCTTCGCCGCGTTGATGCCGCCCTGGGCGGCGATCGAGTGCGCCCGGCGCGGGGAGTCCTGGTAGCAGAAGGACTTCACGTTGTAACCGGCCTCGCCGAGCGTCGCGGCGGCGGCGCCACCGGCCAGGCCGGTGCCGACGATGATGATCGAGAGCTTGCGCCGGTTGGCCGGGTTGACCAGGCGGGCCTCGAACTTGCGGGTCTGCCAGCGCTCGTCGATCGGGCCGTCGGGAGCCTTGGTGTCGGCGATCGGGTCGCCCGCGACGTAGTAGCCCGCGGCGTCGTCGTACTGCCCCGGGGAGGGGCCGTCGTGGCTGCGGTCACCGGTCAGGGTGGTGTCCGGCATGTCGGTCATGTCAGTGGTCCTCTGCTTTTCCGCTGATCAGTCGATAACGCCGGCGAGGACGAAGATCGGGACGAGTGAGAAGCCGCCGGCGATGAGGATCGCGATGGCGAACGAGATCGTCTTCACCCGGGCGCGGGCCTCGGCGGTGCCGGTCAGACCGAGGGTCTGCATCGAGCTCCAGACCCCGTGGTGCAGGTGGGCGCCCAGCATGGCCATCGCGACCAGGTAGATCAGCGTCATCCACCACACGTCGAAGGTGTCGACGAGCAGGTTGTAGGGGTCGTCGGTCTCGCCGCCCTGCACGTTGACCTTGCCGAAGGTGAAGTTCACAAGGTGCCAGACGATGAAGAGGAAGAGCGTGAGCCCGCCCCAGCGCATCAGCCGGCTGGCCGGGATGGCGCCGGTGTGCTTCTTGACGACGTACTGCACGGGCCGCGCCTGGCGGGCCCGGCGCGTCAGCTCGACGGCGGCCGCGACGTGGACGATGAGCGCGACGAGCAGGCCGACGCGCATGATCCAGATGAACCCCATGTGGGGGAGGAGGGGCTCGCCGAGCTCGCGCAGGTGGTGCGCGTACTCGTTGAAGGCGTCGTGACCCGAGAAGGCCTTGAGGTTGCCGTACATGTGCCCGACCACGAAGCCGACGAAGGCGAGGCCGCTGACGGCCATCAGGAGCTTCAGCGAGATCGTGGTGCGCGATGCCCTCGCTCCCTCGACGAGGGTGGGCCTGGTCGTTGCGGGGTCTGCCACAGATGATCACGCTACCCCGCAGGGAGACCCCTCGAAGAACCGACCCGGTGTGACCTTGGTCCGGTTAGGTGTCCCTTACCTGATTTCGGGCCTTCCGCTCGCAACCGCATTGATGTGGCTCATTTCACACGGCGGTGTGGCCCCTTTCACAAAGTCGGCCGAGTGTGCAGACTCAGGGCTCGTTCCGTTCCGAGCGTGACACCGGAGGTACAGGTGACGACTGGCGTGCATGGGCCTGGTCGAGCAGAGATCGAGGAGCGCACGCTCCGCACGGACCGTTGGTGGCTGATGCCCCTGGGGACGTTCCTCGGGTTCAGCGCGTTCGTCGTCTACGCGACCATCCGCGCCTTCATGGGGAGGGACTACTACGCCTCGCCGTACCTGTCACCCTTCTACTCACCGTGCCTGGGTGACTGCGTCTCGGGTGCGTCGGACTTCGGGCAGCCGTTCGAGTGGTGGCCGCTGTCGGCAGCGCTGATCATCCTGGTCTTCCCGCTGGGCTTCCGGATGACCTGCTACTACTACCGCAAGGCCTACTACCGGGCGTTCTGGTTCTCGCCGCCGGCCTGCGCGGTCGCAGAGCCGCACGGCTCGTACTCGGGCGAGACCCGGTTCCCGCTGCTCCTGCAGAACCTGCACCGCTACTTCTGGTACGTCGCCGTGCTGTTCGGCTTCATCCTCACCTTCGACGCGATCCTGGCCTTCCGCGACGAGCACCACGAGTGGGGCCACATGGGCCTCGGCACGGTGATCCTCCTCGTCAACGCCGCGTTGATCTGGCTCTACACCCTTTCCTGCCACTCGTGCCGCCATGTCGTGGGCGGCCGGCTCCGGCACTTCTCGAAGCATCCGGTCCGCTACCGCCTGTGGACCTGGGTCTCACGGCTGAACGGCTCCCACGCGAAGTACGCCTGGTACTCGCTGGTCTCCATCGCAGTGGCCGACCTGTACGTGTTCCTGGTCGCGAACGGGACGATCGACGACGTGAGGTTCTTCTGACGATGAGCGACAGCAGCACCCGTCACCCGATGACGGGCAACGAGATGTCCGCCGCCGCCGAGGGCGGCATCGAGCGCCACCAGTACGACGTGATCGTGATCGGGGCCGGTGGGTCGGGCCTGCGGGCCGCGATCGCCGCCCACGACTCCGGCGCCAAGGTCGCGGTGGTGTGCAAGTCGCTGCTCGGCAAGGCGCACACCGTGATGGCCGAGGGCGGGGCGGCCGCCGCGATGGGCAACCTCTACCCCGAGGACAACTGGCAGGTGCACTTCCGCGACACCATGCGTGGCGGCAAGATGCTCAACAACTGGCGGATGGCCCAGCTCCACGCCCAGGAGGCTCCCGAGCGGGTCATGGAGCTCGAGGACTGGGGGGCACTCTTCGACCGCACGGCAGACGGCCTGATCAGCCAGCGCGACTTCGGCGGTCACCGCTACGCGCGGCTCGCCCACATCGGTGACCGCACCGGCCTGGAGATGATCCGCACGCTGCAGCAGCGGCTGGTCGCGCTCGGCATCGACGTCTACATGGAGTGCACGGTCACCGACCTGCTCAAGGCTCCGACCGACTCCGGGGCGGACAGGATCGCCGGCGCGTTCGGCTACTGGCGCGAGACCGGCCGCTTCATCGTCTTCGAGACGCCCGCCGTCGTCCTGGCGACCGGCGGGTTCGGCAAGGCCTGGAAGGTCACGTCCAACTCCTGGGAGTACACCGGCGACGGCCACGCGCTCGCACTCCGGGCCGGCGCCACGCTCATCAACATGGAGTGTGTGCAGTTCCACCCGACCGGCATGGTGTGGCCGCCGTCGGTGAAGGGCCTGCTCGTCACCGAGTCGGTGCGCGGCGACGGCGGCGTCCTCAAGAACTCCGAGGGCGAGCGCTTCATGTTCAACCACATCCCGGAGTACTTCCGCGCCGAGACGGCCGACACGATCGAGGAGGCCGACCGGTGGTACGAGGACAAGAAGAACAACCGGCGGCCTCCCGAGCTGCTCCCGCGTGACGAGGTGGCGCGCGCGATCAACGCGGAGGTGAAGGCCGGCAGGGGGACGCCGCACGGCGGTGTCTACCTCGACATCGCGTCGCGTCGTACGCCGGAGTTCATCAAGAAGCGGCTGCCGTCGATGTACCACCAGTTCAAGGAGCTGGCCGACGTCGACATCACCAAGGAGCCGATGGAGATCGGCCCCACCTGCCACTACGCGATGGGTGGCGTCGAGGTCGACCCCGAGACCGAGATGTCGGTCGTCCCGGGTCTCTACTCGGTCGGCGAGTGCTCCGGCGGCATGCACGGCTCCAACCGGCTGGGCGGCAACTCGCTGTCCGACCTCATCGTCTTCGGCAAGCGCGCCGGTGACGCGGCAGCGGCCTACGCGGCGTCCAACGGCATCCCGAGCGTGAGCGAGGACGACGTCGAGCAGGCCAAGCGGTCGGCGCTCGCGCCGTTCGAGCTCGAGGGCGGCGAGAATCCCTACGCCATCCAGTCCGACCTGCAGCAGACGATGCAGGACCTGGTCGGCATCATCCGCGAGGGCGCGGAGCTCGAGGAGGCCATCAGCCGGATCGAGACCTTCAAGCAGCGGATCGCGCAGATGACCGTCGAGGGGCACCGTCAGTACAACCCGGGCTGGCACCTGGCGATCGACCTGCGCAACATGCTGCTGGTCAGCGAGGCGGTCGCGAAGGCCGCACTGGCGCGCCAGGAGTCGCGGGGCGGGCACACCCGCAACGACTTCCCGGGGCCGGACCCCGAGTGGGGCAGGAAGAACCTCGTCGTCAGCCTCGACGCCGAGGGCACCGGCGTCGACCTCCGAGAACAGGCGCTGCCCGAGATGCCCGACGACCTGAAGAAGTTCTTCGAGGAGTGAGGCGACCCATGACTGAGCTGACCGAAGCGAGCACGAGCAGCGGCTACCAGCTGAAGATGCGCATCTGGCGCGGCGACGCCGATGGCGGGTCCCTGGGCGACTACACGGTCGAGGTCTCCGAGGGCGAGGTCGTGCTCGACGCGCTCCACCGGGTCCAGGCCACCCAGGCGGGCGACCTGGCGATCCGGTGGAACTGCAAGGCCGGGAAGTGCGGGTCCTGCAGCGCCGAGATCAACGGCAAGCCGCGGTTGTTGTGCATGACCCGGCTGTCGGACTTCGACCCGGCCGAGACGATCACGGTCACCCCGATGCGGTCGTTCCCGGTCATCCGCGACCTCGTCACCGACGTCTCCTACAACTACGAGAAGGCGCGCGAGCTGCCCGGCGTCGAGCTCGGCCCGCGCGACGCCGACGGCAAGCGCCGGATGATGCAGGTCGACGTCGAGCGGGGCCAGGAGTTCCGCAAGTGCATCGAGTGCTTCCTCTGCCAGAACACCTGCCACGTCGTCCGCGACCACGAGGACAACAAGCCGGCGTTCGCGGGTCCCCGCTTCTTCCTCCGGTACGCCGAGCTGGACATGCACCCGCTCGACACCCGGGACCGGCGCGAGACCGTGCGGGACCAAGCCGGCATCGGGCTCTGCAACATCACCAAGTGCTGCACCGAGGTCTGCCCCGAGGGCATCAAGATCACCGACAACGCGATCATCCCGATGAAGGAGCGCGTCGCCGACAAGAAGTACGACCCGCTCGTCTGGCTCGGCAACAAGATCGGCCTGCGCAACAAGGACAACGACGGCCGTACGGCGACCTGACGCTGCGGTTCCGGACTCATCCCACCCCGCCAGCGGGTATCGTGCGCGGGTCCCGCTGCTCCGACTGGGGCGAGAAGGGGGTGGGGACGTCATGGCACCGTCGACGGCGCGACTCCTCGCCGGGACGGCGCTCGGCGCTGCCCTCCTCAGCGGGTGCGGCATCGACGCCCTGTCGCCGGAGGAGCCCCGGGTCGAGGCACCACCGACCGAAGCCGCGGACCCCTATCCGGACGCCCTCTCCGTCGGCGACACCCACGAGGGCGAGGTCCGGACGACGGTGATCGCGATCGCCGAGGGCGGCGCGCCGGCGTGGCCGACGGCCGGCGCGGGCTACGAGTGGTGGTGGGTCAACGTGCGCACCTGTGCGCCCGCGAGCGGCGCACCGACCGAGATCGGGTGGTACCAGTGGGCCGTCACTGACAGCGAGGGCGGCTGGTACGGCGCCGACCTCGACTACGGCAGCCGCCGCCCGACCAACCAGCTGCCCCGGCTGCTGGAGCTGGGCCCTGGTGACTGCCGCGAGGGGCGGGTCCTGATCCCGGTCCCCGACGAGGCCGAGGTGGTCGCCGTCGTCAACGCCGACCGGTCCGGCCAGCCGCAGGGCACCTGGCTGTACGACGACCCCGAGGAGGACGACGGTGAGTGACCAGCCTCGGATCGGCTTCGTGATCGGGACCGGCCGCTGCGGGTCGACCCTGGTCCACGAGATCCTCGCCCGCCACCCGGAGAACGGGTTCGTGACCAACCTCGACGACAAGGGGGTGCGGACCAGCTCGCGGCTCGACAACCAGCTGTGGCGCCGCCTGCCCGCATCGGTCACCACCAAGGGCCGGTTCCGGTTCGCCCCGTCGGAGGCCTACCGGGCGCTGGAGCGCGAGGTGAGCCCGGTGCTGGTCGACCCGGTGCGCGACCTGGTCGCCGCCGACGCGACGCCGTGGCTGGCGGGCCGGATGCAGGCGTTCGTCGCCACGCGCACCGCGCGGCTGCAGTCGGAGGTGTTCCTGCACAAGTTCACCGGCTGGCCACGCACGGGGTTCCTCGAGGCCTGCTTCCCGGGGGCGACGATCATCGAGATCGTCCGCGACCCCCGGGCGGTCGCCAGCTCCTGGCTGCAGATGCCCTGGT
Organism: Nocardioides silvaticus; assembly: GCF_003160695.1. Lineage (GTDB taxonomy): Bacteria > Actinomycetota > Actinomycetes > Propionibacteriales > Nocardioidaceae > Nocardioides > Nocardioides silvaticus. Next base: position 667,498 of record NZ_QGDD01000001.1, on the reverse strand, counting down.
GGCACGGCCACCGCGGCCCGGGGGAGTGGCACTTCGGTCCGCTGCCGACGGACCAGCACGACGTCTGGGAGCGGCACGGGCGCTCGTTCCCCGTCCTGGCCGCACTCGCCTGGCGGCTGCTGATGGACGCCTCCGACGCGGCCCGCAAGGAGGTGCCGGCCGACCGCTGGCTGACGGTGCGCTACGAGGACGTCGTCGCCGACCCGCGGGGCCGGATCGGCGCGATGCTCGCGCACCTCGGCCTGGACTGGACCCCGGAGTTCGAGGCGGGGTTCGCCCGCTACTCCATCGAGTCGGCGCGCACTGACGCGTTCCGCCGCGACCTGTCCCCGGCCGACCTCACCGCGATGGAGGACGCCCTGGCCGGCTCGCGCGCCTACGCGGAGCTCTACTCATGACCCGACGGAGGTACGGCGCCGCGGTCGCGGCCGCGGTGCTCGCCCTCGGCCTCGCGGTGGGTGTCGGCGCGCCCGCCCCGGCCCGTCAGGACGTCGTGGTGTCGCCGACACCCGAGGCCAAGCACCCACGGGTCTTCGACGGCCGGATCTACAGCATCGCCAGCGCGGGGCCGAAGGTCCTCGTCGGCGGCACCTTCACGACCATCCGCAACAACGCCTTCGACGCCGCCAAGATCCAGCAGCCGCGGCTGTTCCGCTTCGACACCTCGACCGGCCTGATCGACGAGTCGTTCCGCCCGCGGATCAACGGCGACGTCGAGGCCGTCACCTACACCGCGGACGGCACGTCGATCCTGATCGCCGGCAGCTTCACCAAGGTCAACGGACGCCCGGTCGAGCGGATCGCCCGGCTGACCCTCGACGGCACCCTGGTCACCAGCTTCCAGGCCCGCGCGTCCCGACCGGTCAAGGACTTCGCGCTGGTCGGCAACCGGCTCTACGTCGGCGGCGAGTTCGGCAAGTTCAACGGCAAGGAGATCCGCGGCCTGGTCGCGATCAACGCCACGACCGGCGCACTGGTCCCCTCGTTCACGCTGCCCCTGGCGAGGTCGCGCGACCGGTTCCCGCCCTACGTCCAGGAGCTCGATGTCTCGCCGAACGGTCGCTGGCTGGTCATCGGTGGCAACTTCCGGAAGGTCGGGAGGGCCGAGCGCACCCAGGTCGCGGTGATCGACCTGGCCGGCGCGAAGGCGAGGGTCGCCCCGTGGTCGACGCGACGGTTCGTCGGCGACTGCGCGAAGTCCTACGAGGACACCTACATCCGAGGCATCGACATCTCCCCGGACAACAAGTTCTTCGTCGTGAACACCACGGGGGCCTACATCGGCTACGACCGGATGTGTGACTCCACCTCCCGCTGGGAGCTGCCGCCGGGGTCGTCCGGGAGCGGGCGGCAGCCGACCTGGGTGAACCACACCGGCGGTGACACGTTCTGGGCGGTCGAGGTCACCGAGTCGGCGGTGTACGTCGGCGGCCACATGCGGTGGCTCAACAACCCGCGCCCGTCCCCCGAGCCGAAGGGTGACAACGACGGGCCGGGCGCAGTGTCGCGGCCGGGCATCGCGGCGCTCGACCCGTGGTCCGGCGTACCGCTCTCGTGGAACCCGGGCCGCGACCGCGGGCGCGGTGTCGAAGCCCTGCACGCGACCGACGACTACCTGATGGTCGGCAGCGACACCCCCTACTTCGCCGGCCAGCTGCGGCAGCGGCTGGCACTGCTGCCCGTGACCGGCGGCAGGCCCAACCCGGCGCCCCAGCAGCTGCGCCTGCCGGTCCGGCTCTTCCTCGTCGTCGGCGACAGCGTCCGGTCGATGCGCTTCGACGGCACGGCGTTCGGCCCGGCGACCACCGTCAGCGGACCTGCGACCGACGGCGTCGACTGGTCGGGCAACCGGGACGGCTTCGTCCAGCACGGCCGGCTCAGCCACTTCGGCCGCGGCAAGGCGTTCTGGCGGCGCTCCTTCACCGCGGGCACGGTCGGCCAGTCCGAGACCAACCTGTCCGCGTCGGTCGGCTACGTCGACCACGACCGTGACATCACGCCCTTCGACCAGCCGTACGGCGTCGCCGAGACCCGCACTGCGGCGTTCACCGACGGCCGGGTCCTCTACACCAAGTCCGGCGACTCCCGGCTCTTCCATCGCGGCTACTCCCTCGAGAGCGGGATCCTCGGCGGGTTCGAGTCGGTGGTGTCGACGAAGGACTGGCGGGGCGCGCGGTCGATGGAGATGGTCGGCGACGACCTCTACGTCGCGTGGAAGGACGACCGTCTCTACCGGTTCGCGGCCCCCGGCGGCAGGCCGCGCTGGTCCACCCGCACCGTCGTCGACGACGGTGCGGTCTCCGGTGTCCCGTGGGCGCAGACCGAGGGTCTGTGGGCCGTGGCCGTCAGCCCGTGACCGTTTCCGACGCCGGTCATTTCGGTTCCGACAACGTAACCGGTCGGATTTCGTGATCAGATCCGCTAATTCCGCCGTCCGACGTAATCGGATCTGCGAATTTGCGCACCCTTGTGTGCTTCCACCTTCTGTTTGAATCGGTGACGACCTTCGTGCGTCCAGCTCCAATGGCCGCCTCGGGCGGAGGTCAACGGGTCGGCTCCAAATTCAACGGCCCGCCAGTGGTCTGAGTTGGGGAACCCAGGCCCGGGGGAAAGGTAATTCCGCGTGGCGTGGGGGACGCTTGATCGTGCAATTGTCGCGTGCGAGATAGGCACGCTGGACCTGCCGGGGACGACCCGTCGGGTGAGTCGGTGCGTCAAGGCCACCGTCGACCTCGTCGGCGCTGCGGTGTTGCTGGTCCTGGTCGCTCCGCTCCTGCTGGTGCTGATGATCGGGGTCCGGCTCGACTCACCGGGCCCGGCGATCTTCCGGCAGGCGCGGGTCGGCCGGGACGGCCGGCTCTTCTCCGTCTACAAGCTCCGCACGATGGTCGACGGGGCCGACGACCTCAAGGCCGCGCTCCTCGCTGACAACGAGTACGACGGCCTGCTCTTCAAGATGCGTCGCGACCCGCGGGTCACGCGGTTCGGCGCCCTGCTGCGGCGCTCGTCGCTCGACGAGCTGCCGCAGCTCGTGAACGTCCTCCGCGGCGAGATGTCGCTCGTGGGACCACGGCCCTCGTTGCCGGAGGAGGCCGAGGCGATGGACCCGGCGACCCGGCGCAGGTTCGCCGTACGCCCCGGCATGACCGGGCTCTGGCAGGTCAGCGGCCGATCGAACCTCGGGTGGGACGACGCGAAGGCACTCGACACCTACTACGCCGACAACTGGACCGTCGCCGGCGACGTCCGGATCCTCCTGCGCACCGTGAAGGCCGTGGTCTCGGCCGACGGTGCCTGCTGAGACGGGGTCACGAGTGCGCATCCTCCACGTCAACAAGTTCCTCTACCGCCGCGGCGGTGCGGAGGGCTACCTGCTCGACGTCGCCGAGCTCCAGCGCGGACGCGGGCACGACGTCTCGTACTTCGCGATGGAGCACCCCGACAACCAGGCCGACGACAACGCCGACCTGTTCCCGCCCCGGATGGAACTGAACCCGCCGCCGAGCGGCCTCGCCGCCCGGGCGCGGACCTCGGTCGACATCGTCTACCGACGCAGCGCCCGCACCGGGATGGAGTCCGTGCTCGACCGGGTCCGCCCCGACGTCGTGCACCTCCACAACATCTACCACCAGCTCTCGCCGTCGATCCTGCGGCCGATCGCACGCCGCGGGATCCCGACGGTGATGACGCTGCACGACTACAAGCTGGCCTGCCCGACCTACCAGTTCCTCGACGACGGCAAGATCTGCGAGGCGTGCCTGCCGCGGAAGTTCCACAACGCGGCCCGGCGACGCTGCAACAACGGCTCGCTCGCCGCCAGCGTGCTCTCGTCGGTCGAGCTCGCGGCCCACACGTTCACCGGCGCCTACGACCCGGTCGACGTCCTCATCTGCCCGAGCGACTTCATGCTGCGCAAGATGCGGGAGGCCAAGGTCTACCCCGACCGGCTCACCCACCTGCCGCACTTCTGCGACCTGTCGCAGATCGCCCCGGCCACGGTGCCGGGCGAGGGGATCCTCTACGCGGGCCGGCTCTCCTCGGAGAAGGGCGTCGACGTGCTGATCGACGCCGCGGCCCTGCTTCCGGCAGGCCTGGACGTGACGATCGCCGGCGACGGCCCGGACCTCGAGGCGCTCCGCGCCCGTGCGGCGGCCGCGGGCGTCGCCGACCGCGTGCGGTTCGCGGGACGGCTCCCGTCCGGGGAGCTGCACGACCTGATGCGGGCGAGCGCGGTCGTCGTCGCTCCGTCCCGCTGGTACGAGAACCAGCCGATGGTCGTGCTCGAGGCCTTCGGGTGCGCTCGGCCGGTCGTCGCCAGCGACCTGGGCGGCATGCCCGAGCTGATCCAGCACGGGGTGTCCGGCCTGCTCGTCGAGCACGACGACCCGGCCGCGCTGGCCAAAGCGCTGATCGAGCTCGCCACCGACCCGGTGCGGGCTCACGAGATGGGGGTCGCAGCTCACCGCAGCGCTGTCGACCGGTTCGCAATCGATCGTCATCTGGACGGCCTCGACCAGGCCTACGCCCGGGCGGCGATCAACAAGGGAGAGGTCCTCCGCCATGGGTCTTAGGATCGCGATGCTGGGCACCCGGGGTGTCCCGGCCACCTTCGGAGGGGTCGAGCGCCACGTCGAGGAGGTCGGCCGGCGACTGGTCGACCGGGGTCACGAGGTGACCGTCTTCGCGCAGAGCAGGTACCTCGGCGAGACGCGGGTGCGTGAGCACCTCGGGATGCGCGTGGTCTGCATCCCCACCGTGCCCAGCCGCAGCCTGGAGGCCATCGCGCACTCGGCGATGTCCACAGCGGTGGCGATGACCGGCGGCTACGACGTCGTCCACTACCACGCGGTCGGTCCCGGCCTGGTCGCGCCGCTGCCGCGCTACCTCGGCCGCGCGCGCGTCGTCCAGACCATCCACGGCCTCGACGGCGAGCGCGCCAAGTGGGGCAGGGTCGCGCAGACCATCCTCAACGCCGCCACCTGGCTGAGCGCCCGCGTCCCGCACGAGACGGTGACGGTCTCCTCGGCGCTGGCCGACCACTACCGGGTGCGCTACGGCCGCGACTGCGCCACGATCGTCAACGGCGTCACGCCGCGGCCCGCGCGTCCGGCCGACATCATCCGGACCAAGTACGGTCTCGGCGAGGACGACTTCTCCCTCTTCGTCGGCCGGCTGGTGCCCGAGAAGCGGCCCGACCTCCTCATCAAGGCGTACGGCGAGCTCGACACCGACAAGCGGCTCGTGATCGTCGGCGGGTCCAGCTACACCGACGACTACGTCGAGGAGCTGCACCGCCTCGCCGCGCGCGACGACCGCATCGTGATGCCCGGCTACGTCTACGGGGACGAGCTCGACGAGCTCTTCACCAACGCCCGCTCGTTCGTCCAGCCCTCGGCCCTCGAGGGACTCCCGCTCACGCTGCTGGAGGCCATGGGCTGCGGCCGGCCGATCATCGCCAGTGACATCCCGCCGCACCGCGAGGTGATCGGCCGCAGCCGCACCGGCGCCCGCCTGTTCGCCGAGGGCGACCTCGACAGCTTGGTCGAGGCCTTCCAGTGGAGCGAGAAGGACCCGGAGTCCGAGCGGCGTGCCGCCCGGCTGGAGGCCCGCTACGTGGCGCGTGCCTACAGCTGGGACGCCTGCGTCGACCGGCTCGAGACCGTCTACGCAGGACAGAGCGTCCCGCCCCTGACCCCCACGTTCGAGGTCCACCGGACGCCCGTGCCCCTCGACTACCCGATGATCGCAAAGGAAAGCGCAGCATGAAGCAGCAGCACCGACGGGGCCGGCGCGTGTTCGCGGCCGTCCTTCTCGCCTCCACCGTCGCTGCCGGCCTCGTGGTGGGGTCGGGCTCGCCCGCGCCGGCCGAGCAGAACGTCGTGGTGTCACCGCACCCGGACAAGAAGCAGCCGCGGATCATGGACGGCCGCGTCTACACGATCACCAGCTCAGGCCCGAACGTGGTGGTGGGCGGCACCTTCACCACGGTGCGCGTCGGCAACTCGAGCCAGCCCAAGTGGGAGCAGCCGCGCCTGTTCCGGTTCAACTCCAACACCGGAGCGATCGACACCTCGTTCACGCCCGACATCAACGGCGACGTCGAGGCGGCGACGTACACCCCCGACGGCAAGTCGATCCTCATCGCCGGCAACTTCACCACCGTCAACGGGCAGAAGGCCGTGCGGGTGGCGAAGCTGCGGCTCGACGGCAGCCTGGACACCAGCTTCAACGTGGTCGCCGGCTCGACGGTCAAGGACTTCGCGCTGGTCGGCAACCGCCTGATCCTGGGTGGCAAGTTCGGCAGGATCAACCAGGTGCCGGTGCGGGGGCTCGCCGCGGTCAACGCGACGACGGGTGCGCTCGACACCTCGTTCGACATGCAGGTGGCCGACCCGCGCAGCTCGGTCAGCCCCTACGTCCAGGAGCTCGACGTGTCCGCGGACCGCCGGTGGCTCGTGATCGGCGGCAGCTTCGGGCGGGTCGGCGGCGAGGTCCGCCACCAGGTCGCGGTCATCGACATCTCCGGTTCCAGCCCGGTGGTCGCGCCGTGGGCGACCGACCGCTACCAGCGACAGTGCGCGTCGGTCTACAACGACACCTACATCCGGGGCATCGACATCTCCCCGGACAGCAAGTACTTCGTGGTCAACACGACCGGCGCCTACATCGCCTACGACACGATGTGCGACAGCGCCGCCCGCTGGGAGCTCCCGCCGGGACAGACCGGCTCCGGACTCCAGCCGACCTGGGTCAACCACACCGGCGGCGACACGTTCTGGGCGGTCGAGATCACGGAGTCCGCCGTCTACGTCGGCGGCCACCAGCGGTGGACCAACAACCCGCGCCCCTCGCCCGGCGGCGACAGCGACGGGCCGGGCTCGGTGGTGCGCTACGGCATCGCGGCGCTCGACCCCTACTCGGGCGTCCCGCTCTCGTGGAACCCGGGCCGGGACCGCGGTCGCGGTGTCGAGGCGTTCCTGGCGACCGACGACTACCTGATGGTCGGCCACGACACGACGCAGTTCGACGGACTGCTGCGGCAGCGGCTCGCTGTCCTCCCGACCGCGGGCGGCACCACCAACCCCGCGCCACAGGACGTCGAGCTCCCGGTGCAGCTCTTCTACACGACGAGCGGCAGCAGCCTGACGACGATGACGTTCAACGGCAGCAGCTTCGGACCGCGGTCGACGGTCTCGACGCCGGTCAGCTGGTCCGGGACCCGCGACGGCTTCGTCCAGCACGGCCGGCTGAACTACTTCGGCCCGTCGCAGGCGTTCTACTCGCGCGAGTTCACCGGCACCACGATCGGCAGCTCGGCGACCAACCTGTCCTCCTCCGTGGGCTACGTCGACACCTCGCACAACATCACGCCCTACGACCAGCCGTACGGCGTCGCCGAGACCCGCACCGCAGCGTTCAAGAACGGCCGCGTCTACTACACCAAGAGCGGCAGCAACGCTCTCTACTACCGCGGCCACTCGCTCGAGAGCGGGATCCTCGGCGGGTTCGAGCACCTCGCCTCCACCAGCGACTGGAGCGGTGCCCGCGCCCTGGAGTTCATCGGTGACTACCTGTACGCGGCGTGGAGCGACAACCGGCTCTACCGGTTCCACGCTCCGAACGGCACGCCCGACTGGGGCTCCCGCACGCTGGTCGACAGCGGCAGCTCGGGCATCCCGTGGTCGTCGATGACGGGGCTCTGGGCGACCAAGTGACCAAGCAGCCGGGGACCGGCAGCCTCGCCGTCGATGGACGGCGCAGCATCGTCGGTGCCGTGATCAGCAACGCCGCGACCCTGCTCGTGGCGCTGCTGGTCGCGCGCCTCTCCGGTGAGGCACTGCTCGGCGCGTTCGCCATCCTGTTCGCGTTGCGGGCGATCATCGCGCTGGTCTGCGGGCTGGGCATGCGGATCGCGATGACGAAGTTCGTGGCGGCGAGCCGCGCCCGGTCCGACCACGCGGGGCTGCGCGGCGCCGCCCGGATCGGTGTCGGCGCGCCGGTCGCGACAGCCGTGGTCGCCGGTGCGGTGCTCGCCCTGCTGGCACCGGTGCTGTCCGAGGACGTGTTCGGCCTGCCGTCGATGACCGGGCCGATGCGGGTGGTCGCCCTGAGCCTGCCGTTCGCGGTGCTCCAGGACGTCACCCTCGCCGGCACCCAGGGCTTCCAGTCGATGCGGGCGTTCGCCCGGATCGGGATGATCGTGGAGCCGTTGTGCCGGCTCGGTTTCGCCGCACTCTCGCTCGTCGCGGGGTGGGGGCTGATGGGTCTCGCCGGCTCGTTGCTGGCGGCGAGCACGATCGGCGGGCTCGCCGGTGCCGCAGCGCTCGCCCGCCGGGTCCGGGCGCTCCCGGCCGGCCCCTCGTCGTACCCGTGGCGAGCGCTGGCGGGCTTCGCCGGCGTCAGCTGGGTGGCCTCGATGGCGACCCAGGGCATCCTCTGGGTCGACGTGGTGCTGCTCGGTGCGCTCGTAGCCGCCGAGGACGTCGGCGTCTACCAGGTGGCCACCCGGGCGGTGCTGGCCTGCATGATCGTCATCACCCCGCTGACGGCGGCGATGGCGCCCCGGATCGCCCACTACTGGGAGACCCGCGAGGTGGACCGGGTGAGCGACAGCTACGGCGGCGTCGTGCGCTGGACCTGGCGGCTGTCGATCGTCCCGCTGACGCTGGTGTTCGCCGCCCCGGCCGCGGTGCTCGCGATCTTCGGCTCCGGCTTTCACGAGGGCGTCGCGGTGGTGCTCATCCTCAGCGGCGGCGCGCTCGTCGAGTCGCTCGCCGCCCCGTCCGCCGTGCTGCTCAACCAGATCGGCCGCAACCGCCTCAACATGGTCATCAACCTCAGCGCGCTGGTCGGTAACATCGTGCTGAACCTCGCGCTGATCCCGCCGTTCGGGATCGCCGGCGCGGCCGTGGCCTGGACGCTGACGCTGCTGGTGCCGGGACTCGTCCGCATCGCCGTCGCCCGGCGGCTCGTGACCCACGAGTGGCCGCTGCGCCGCCCGCACCTGGTCTCGATCGCCGCCGCAGCCGTTGCCTTCCTCCTCGTCCGGGCGCTGCTGTGGGCCACCGACCTCCCGGACCTGCTCGACCTCGTCGTCGCGGGTCTCGTCGTCGTGCTGGTCTACCCGGCGATCGTGCTCAGGGCCGGGCTGGTGCCCGCGGAGCGGAAGGCGGTCCGGTCGGCCGCCGTACGCGCGCGTCGCGAGCTCAGCGTGCGGGTGCCGGTGCTGCGCCGGTGGGTCAACCGCTGGCGGGTTCGCCGGCTTCGTCCCGGCACCGAGCGGATCCCCGTCGACCGGCTGCTCAGCCCGCACCGCGCGGACATCCTGGCGCGGATGTCGATCTTCGACCTCGCTGCCGACCATCGCGACATCCTCGACACCGAGGAGTTCTTCGAGCTCGCGACCCGGAGCCCCTACGGGGTGTGGTTCCGCACGATCGTCGTGCCCGGGCTTGGCCTGGCGGGCGTGTCCGAGCAGGAGCAGGACACCCTGTTCCGCCAGGCGGTGTCGCGCGCGACGCACCTCTTCGAGAGCTTCGAGGCCCGCGGCTTCGACAACCAGCACCCCATCACGGTGGCTCGGGTCCCCGCCGACACGTTGGTCGGCGGCCGCTCCCTGGCCGAGGACCGGTGGGTGCCGGTCGACGGCAACCACCGGCTGGCCCTGCTGGTGCGGTCGGGTCAGTCGCACATCGAGGTCGACCAGTACGTCGTCGACCCCGACGGCGACCGGCGCCACAATACAGCGACGATGCGGGACGCGCTCGGGCAGTCGGAGGCCGAGGCCGTCGCGTTCCTCGCCCGGGGGCTGTGCCCGCCGGGCCGCGTCGTCACGACCTGGTCGGAGCTGCTCGACGAGCTCGCGCTGCCCGCGAACCGCGCCCACCTCGAGCAGTGGCCCGAGGCCCGGCTCTGGCCGAGCGACGCGGCGGTGCCCGCAGGGTCAGTCAGCCCATGACGGCGGCTGGTCGAGCAGCTCGGCCAGCCGCGCGACGTCGTCGGCAACGGCCCGGCGGATCACCGCAGCCGCCTCGGCAGGCACCTCGCTGGCCGCCTGTCCCTTGAACGTCTCGTACGACGCGCGATGCACCGGCTCCAGTGAGAGATGTGCGAACACGCGCACCATCGTGGCCTGCGGCTCGCTGAAGAGCCGCTCGCTCTCGACCACCAGCACCTGCTCGGGGTCGAACGCCGCTCGCAGCCGGACCAGCTGCTCGGCGTACCGGCTGCGGTCGGCGTAGCTGAAGTGGCGATGAGCGTGGGCACGGCGCTGCTCGTCGGGGTCCGCTAGCCGCTCGGTCTCCCTGGCGAACGCCTCGGCCCAGTCGAGCGTCTCGAACCCCCGCGCCACCTCGTAGCGGTAGTGCGACCACGCCCGTTCCACCGGGTCGCGGAGCACGAGGATCAGTCGCGCGCCCGGCACGTCCTTGGCGATCCGGCCGGGCGACTCGGGGTGGTAGGCGTAGTAGGGGCTGGACTCGCCGATGATCGGCCGCGCGCCGAGCTTGCGCTCGAGCCGGTCGACCTCGGCCACGGGCAGCAGCTGCTGGCGGAACCAGTCCGGACCGCGGTGGTAGTTGACGTCGTAGTAGCGGCAGCCCTTCTCCACCAGCCCGCGCAGCACCAGCGGGTGCGCGTTGATGTACTCGTCGAGCGAGGTGGTGCCGGCGCGCTTGGCGCCCACGATGAAGTACGTCGGGAGCTCGCGCGGTCCGGGACGCAGCCGGTAGCCGGCGCGGCGTACCAGGTGCAGCGCACGACGGTGCCGCGGCGCGAGGAGCGTCGAGCCGCTCATGAGGACACCAGCCTTTGCGAGAGACGGGCACGCAGAGCGCCGGGCGTGCGCCGGGCGCGGGTCAGCGCCAGCCGCTGCGCGTGGGCGACCCAGGAGACCGCGGCGAGCGCGGGCAGCACGACCCAGAGCGTCGTGACGTTCTCGAGCAGGTTCTCGCCCAGCGAGGCGACGGGGAACGCGATCGCGTAGCCGAACAGCGCCACCGTGACGCCCTGGACGACGGGCTCGACGGGTAGTCGTGGGTCGATCACGCGGCGCGTGGCGCGGAACCCGGTGCGGATCGCGGCGCCGAGGAACCAGAGGTAGACGAGGATGCCGACCACGCCCATCTCGACGAGGACGAGCAGGAAGTCGTTGTGGGGCTGCTTGCCGGTGCGGCGCTGGGTCTCGTCGAGCCCCACGCCGGTGACGGGCGACTCCTCGACCATCGGAAGCACGTCGACCCAGTGCTCGAACCGCCACGTCAGCGAGCTCTCCGTGCGGGTGTCGGCCGGGTCGGGCAGCGTCGAGGTCACCCGCTCCGTCACCGACGGGACGGCCGCGACGAGCAGCAGCGGCGCCACCAGCGCGCCGACCAGCAGCCGTCGGTCGAGGACCGCGCCGACGACCAGGACCCCCACCAATGCGGCGATCCAGGCTCCGCGGGTCTCGGTCTCGATCAGCTCGACGGTGAGAGCGAGCGCGACGACGTAGAGCGCGAGCCGGGCCCGTCCCCGGGCCTTGGTGGCCATCGAGAACGCGACGAGGATGAACGGCACCAGGAAGTGCCCGAAGTTGTTGGACAGGAAGAACACCGACTTGAGCGCGGCGATGCCGTCCTTCTCGTGGCTGACGGTGACGCCGAGCAGGCCCATCAGCGGGAACAGCACCGGCACCACCGCACTCGTGGCCAGGGTGCCGATGAGGTGGACCACCGACATCCGCCCGGTCGTGAGCAGCACGACGAGCACCAAGTAGACCACGGCCCCGGCCGCGATGCCGGTCGCGGTCGGCAACGACTCCATCGGGAGCGGGCTGCTCAGCGTCGACAGGCAGGCCACCGCGACCAGGCCGAGCACGGGGAGCGTCAACGGCTCGCGGAGACGGGGTGCCAGCTCCGCGCGGTGGATCACCAGCCAGCCGGTGCAGATGACCAGCACCCCGACGCCCATCACCTCGGGGATCCCGACGCCGTCGCCCGCGGTCAGGTCCGCGACCGGTCGCAGCACCAGGGCCGCGGAGATGAACCACGCGAAGGAACGGCGTGCCACCGCGGCCGCGGCGGCACCCAGCGTCAGGCCGAGCACGATGATCGCGGCGGTCTTCAGCTCTCCGAGGCCCGACACCAGGCCGGCCAGGGCGGCCACGGCGAGCGCCACGAGCAGGGTGATGACACCGGCCCGGCTCCGGGTCGGCGTCGCGGGGGCGGCCTGCTCAGTAGCCATGGGCCCGCCGGTGCGTGGTGGTGACGGCAGAGACGACCAGCCGGTCACGGGTCCTGAGCTCCGACTTCCACGCCGTGTCGGCACGGAGCGAGACCGGGCCGGAGCGCATCCGGTTGGGGTTGCCGGCGACCGCGTGCGACGTGCTGAGGTCCAGCGCGCCGTCGCGCACGAATCCGGTGTCGGCCGGGAGGCCGGCGAACTCCGCGATCCGGCGCAGGACGGCTGCGGGATCGCTGACGAAGTCCTCGTAGCGGACGTCGAGGACGGACCTGCCGCGCCGCGAGAACGTCGTACCGACGCTGATCGTGGAGTGCAGCCACATCGCCGCCGCCTTGCCGGCGTGGAACCTCTCCATCTCGCCGTCATAGCCCTCGACGGCCTGCGAGGCGACCTCGCGCTGCCAGGAGTAGGCCACGGCGCGCGGGTCGCGCACCAGGTGCACCGGACGTACGTCGAGCAGCGGGCTGCGGCTCAGCAGCGCACCGAACGTGGCGATCTTCGAGGAGTCGACGATGGTCGTCGCGCCGCTCGTCTCGGCCAGGTTCGCGAGCAGCCGACCGTGCAGGTCGCCCATCTCCTCCGCCTCCGGGCTGGTGCCACCGGCGGCCCACCACCGGACCCGGCGACGGCGGGTCAGCGCGGTGAGGGTCGCGTCCATCCGGCGCACCTCCTCGGGCCCCGGCACCGCGCCGAACGTCTTCTCCAGGGCAGGACGCCACACCGGGCAGTCGGTCACCAGCTCGCGGCAGCCGCAGCGGCCGCCTTCGGCGAGACCGCGCCGCAGCAGGAACCGGACCTCGCCCACGCTGATGGCGCCGGGGAGGCTCCCGACGGCGTTTCCGAGCAGGGTCGAGCCACTGCGGCCGGTGCCCGTCAGGTAGATCACCCGGACCGGCGCACGACCGGAGCCGTCGGCGCGGGCCATCCTGCCCCCCCATCGCAGTGCTGTCGTCGCTTCGCGGACCGGTCCGCGACGCTCGCTGTACTCTAATCCGGACGCGCCATCCGCACATGGGGGAGTACGAATGCCGAAGGCTCAGTCTGCGCCGGGCCTCAGCTCGGCCATCGGGCGTCTGTGGTGGGTCATCCTGCTGGCGGCGATCATCGGCGGTGCCGTGTCCTACGCCGTCGCCGACCGCAGCACCACCGAGCGGATCTACGGCGTCGTCAACATCCGTCCAGTGGCGACCCTCGCCAACGACCGCGTCGACCTCGTCGAGGACCTCGACGCGGCCCTCACCCTCCCGTCCGTGCTCAGCGGTCCCGCCGAGGACGCCGGCCTCGAGGTCGACGAGCTGCGACGCGACCTGACCGTCGCGCCGGTGGGGGAGACCAGCTTCGTCCGGGTCAGCGTCGCCGTGCGCGACGGCGACGAGGCCGCGGCCGAGGACGTCCTCCGGGCGGTCGTCGCCTCCGCCGCGGAGTTCATGTCCGGCGACGACCCGACCGCGATCTCCGACGACACGCTCGCCCAGCAGCTGAAGTTCGTCGACCAGCGCATCGCCGCGCTCGACGTCGCGGTCGCCGAGGCGACGTTCGGGACCCCGCGCCACACCGAGCTGGTCGCCGAGCGCAAGGCCGTCCGCGAGGAGCGGGTCGCCGTGCAGCAGCAGGCCGCCCTCGCCGAGGACGAGCGCGAGTCGCGGCGCGTGGTGCTGCCGTTGACGATGCAGGGCGAGGACCTCACCACTGGCGGCTCCGACACCCAGCTGCGTCGCGCAGCCGCCGGCGCCGCTGTGGGCGGCCTGGTCGCCGCTGTGCTGATCATGGGCTTCAGCCTCGGCGGGCGCCGTCGTACGCCGTAGGGCTCAGTCCTCGCAGTTCGCCAGCAGGGCGTCGTGGACCTCGCGCCGCTCGTCCTCGGACAGCTGCTGGAACGCGGCGTACTCCAGGTAGCAGGCGCCCATCCGCACCCCCGCCCACACGGCGTCGCTCATCGAGCCGTCGTTGAGCGTGAGCTGCCAGCCGTGCGGGGTGTCCTCAGGGGCGAGCCCCGCCAGGTAGCAGTGCCAGCTCTCCGCCGTCCCCGCCGGCTCCCCGGGTGCGGGGCACACCTCGTCGTCCGGCCCGAGCCCGTGGTCCTCCAGCACCAGCCGGTAGGGGTAACGCGCACGCAGCCGGTTGAGCAGGTCGCGCTCGGCGACCCACGAGGAGTCACGCGTCATCTCCCAGGTGCCGTGCCCGGCCAGCGAGATTCGCGTCCGCTCGAAGCTCGTCATCATCGCGTCGGTCGACCCGGTGATGCAGTCCTCGTGCTTGGCCGTGGTCAGGCCGGCCTCCTCCAGCAGCACCAGGGACGCAGCGTCGACCCCCAAGATGAACGGCTCGGCGTACGCCGTCGAGCAGGCGCTGTTCGCGACGTCGACCACCTGGGCGTCGTCCTCGTACCGGCGCGCGACCTCCTCCATCAGACCCGTGTAGTGCTGCAGGAAGCGCGGGTGCCAGAACTTCGCGACGCAGCCGGTCGCGCCGTTGGCCGTCGACGGGTGCACGGTGATGCAGCCGTCGGTTGCCTGCTTCAACCAGTACGGCGCGTCGCGCCCGGTGCGGATGCGGAGCCGGAACCGGACGTCGGGGTGCTCCTCGAGGATGCTGTCGATCGCGTCGAAGTCGAAGCTGCCGCGGGCCGGTTCGACCTCCTTCCACGTCGTCGTGATCGTCCCGAAGTCGGCGTACGGCACGGTCGCCAGCGCGCGCGGCTCGACCACGACCAGGCCCGCGAGGGCAGGCTTCAGCGGCGGCGGCTCATCGGTCAGCGTCGGTTCCGGCCGCTGCGGCCGGTCGCCGTCGGTGCGCTCGGGGTCGCCGCTGCACGCCACGACGAGCGCGAGGACAGCGGCCAGCGCGGCGAGGCCCGCAACGGGCCGCGGCTTCGGCTTCCCCAAGGTCGATCCTTCCGCTCGGGGGCCACGGTAGACGGTCGTCCGATGTCGGTGGGCGCCCCTAGGTTGAGGCGCATGGAGATGAAGCTCGAGCTGGTGGTCGTGCCCGTGAGCGATGTGGATCGGGCCAAGGAGTTCTACGTGCAGGCGGGGTTCGTGCTCGACCACGACCACACCGTCAGCGACGAGGTGAGGTTCGTGCAGCTCACCCCACCCGGGTCCGGCTGCTCGATCGCGATCGGCAAGGGCTTGTCCGGCATGACCCCCGGCTCCGTCGAGGGCCTCCAGATGGTCGTCGCCGACGCCGACGAGGCCCACGCCGACCTCTCCGGCCGCGGCATCGACGTCAGCCCCGTCGACGACCAGCCCTGGGGCCGGTTCGTCTACTTCGCCGACCCCGACGGCAACCGCTGGGCCCTCCAGCAGATCACCACCCGCTGACCCTCCGGTCACGGTCGAGCAGCCCGTTTAGGTCGTCAAGTAGCCCGCTTTGGTCGTCGAGTAGCCCGAGCCGCTAGGCGAGGGCGTATCGAGACGCCCTTCGATACCCGCGGCCGTCGGACCGTGGGTAGTAGCCGCTACAGTCGAATTGCCTGGCTGGGCGCCGTCGATGGTCGCGTGACTGTCCCCCCTTGCCCTGCCCCGGTGACGGGAGGCCTGGGGTACTCGTTGTGGTTGCGGCCGCGACAGGGAGGACGGGTGGTCGCGGTCGGCTTGCGGGTGCGTCCGGTCGTTGGTCGTCGAGTAGCCCGCGTCGGTCGTCGAGTAGCGCCGAGCGCTCTGCGCGAGGCGCGTATCGAGACGCCGCAAGCTACCCGCGGCCGTCCGACCGTGGGTAGTAGCCGCGACAGACGAATTGCATGGCTGAGCACCGTCGTTGGTTGCGCTGCTGTCCCCCTTGCCCTGCCCCGGTGACGGGAGGCCTGAGGTACTCGCTGCGGTTGCGGCCGCGACAGGGAAGACGGATGGTCACGGTCGGCACGCGGCTTGCGGTCGTCGAGTAGCCCTTGCCTGTCGGTCGTCGAGTAGCCCTCGTGTTGGTCGTCGAGTAGCCCGAGCCGCTAGGCGAGGGCGTATCGAGACGCCGCAAGCCGTCCTGCGGCCGTCGGGCCGCCAGTCCGCGGGCCGTTGAAGAAGAGGTTTCGAGCCACCTGTCGTCCACAACCCGACCGCAGGGAATCCCCCGTCCACAAGCGAGTTCCGGCCGCTTCGAACTGTCGGTGGTCCCATGTTGAATAGGCCTCATGGAACTCGGGACCGCACCGCTCTTCGACCTCCCCGCCCCCTTGGGCGTCGAGGCCGCCGAGCCGGTCGCACCCGAAGCAGAGCCCGTGCCGCTGACCCGGTCCCAGGTGTTGCTCGCTGAGATCCGTCAGGACGAGCAGGTCATCCGAGACCGTGAGATCGCCAAGATCTGCCACATCGCCGAGTGGGCGCTCGAGCACGTCGTCGACGACGAGGCCGACGCCGCCACCCTCACCGAACGCGGCCTGGACACCGGCCTCCCGCTCGCCGGCCCCGGCGCACCCCTGATCAGCGACTTCGCCGTCATGGAGCTCAACGCCCTCCTCGGCCGCTCCCTGGACTCCGGTCGCAACTACGTCGGCCAGGTCCTCGAGCTCTCCCACCGCCTCCCCCAGCTGTGGCAGCGGACCCTCGACGGGCAGGTGCCGGTCTGGAAGGCACTACGCATCGCCGATCTCACCCGCTCCCTCTGCGATGAGGCAGCGGCCTACGTCGACCGGCAGCTCGCCATCAGTGCCCAGGGCTGCACCTGGCCCCAGGTCGACAGGCTCGTCGAAGAAGCCCTCGTCCGGTTCGACCCCGAGGCCGCCGAGGAACGCCGCCGCCAGGCGCACGAACACCGTCACGTGAACACCGGTCTGGATGCGGTCGGGTTCAACGGCACCGCGAACCTCTCCGCCACCCTCGACGCTGCCGACGCCCTCGACCTGGAGAACGCCATCGCTCGCCGCGCCAAGCTGCTCGGTCAGCTCGGCGACGAAGACAACCTCGACGTCCGCCGCTCCAAGGCCCTCGGCGAAATAGCGCGGGAGGACCTGATGCTCGACCTGCACGTGGTCGACGCCGAGACCGGGGAGATCACCCGCACGGTGCCCGGCCGGAAGACCGAGCTGATCCTGCACCTCAACCCCGACGAGATGACCGTGGGTCGGTTCGGCAACACGAAGACTCCGATCTCACCGGAGCAGATCAAGACCTGGCTCGGACTGTCGGGCACGACGGTCCTCGTCAGGCCAGTCGTGGATCTCGCCGGGCACCAGCCGGTCGACTCCTACGAGATCCCCGACCGCCTCCGGCGTCAGGTCACCGAACGCGATCACCACTGCGTCTTCCCCCACTGCACGGTCTCGGCAGGCTCGACCGTCAGACCAGGGCGCTGCGACCTAGACCACGTCGAACCCCATACCGACGGCGGCGCTACCTGTCCGTGCAACCTCGCCCCCTTGTGTCGCGGGCATCATCGGATGAAGACCGCCGGTCGCGCCGCCTACCGGATGCTCCACCCCGGTACCTACGTCTGGACCCTCGACTCCGGCACCTACCTCGTCGACCCCACCGGCACCCACCGGTTGACCGGCACCCGCCCGCCCGACCACTAGCTGCCGAGCTCCGAACCCCGCCACCGGCGGGGCCATCGGCGTGCCTGCGACCCCTCGGTCGTCGAGTAGCGCCGAGCGCTCTGCGCGAGGCGCGTATCGAGACGCCGCAAGCCGCACGCCGACCGCAACCACGGCGAAAGGCGTTTCGACACGCCGTCAGCGGCTCGGGCTACTCGACGACCGAGGGATCAGCCGGCTCGGCACCCTCGCCGAGCGTGCGGGGCGGGAGGTCGCCACGGGAGATCGACTCGGTGATCCGGCGGATCCGGTCGCGGCTCTGCTGCCAGTCGCCGGCGTGCATCTCGTAGTAGGGCTCGAAGCCGCGCCGGACCTCGACGATCCAGTGCCGACCGAAGAAGACCCGGCCGAGGGCGACGACCGGGATCAGCAGCAGGATCACGGCGAACTCGACGGCGGCGACGATCGTCAGCACCAGTGCCAGCAGGATCACCGGGGCGAAGATGACGAGGAAGACCAGCGCGATGATCCCGCTGATGGGGTCGGCGCCTCCTGCAGGGATGCTCGGCACCAGGTCCCACGCATCGCCGACGCCCTTGGTCCGCCGGCGCCAGGGGACCCAGCGGCGGGTCACCCGCCACGTCGTCCCGTCATGCTGAGCCTTCACGGCGAGGATGATGCCTCAGAGCGGCCTTGCAGCGTGACGAATCACACGGCTGGGACGCTGAAACGTGTTCCCGTGCCTCGCCGTATCCTGCGAACCGTGACGACTGGCGATACGAGCGCGGCAGCGGGGACGCCCCTTGCCCTCGCGCAGCCCGAGGACCGGCACAGCCGGCAGGAGTGGGAGGCTGCGACCGCGGCCGTCCTCCGCAAGGCACGCAAGCTGACCGACGAGGACCCGGACTCGGGGGTCTGGGACCGGTTGACGCGTACGACGCTCGACGGCATCGCGATCACCCCCCTCGGCACGCCCGACCTGCTCGACGGGCTGCAGACCTCCGGCCGCCCAACGCGGGCCGGGGCGTGGGACGTGCGGGCCCGGATCGCGGGGGCGGACGAGAAGCTTCTCAACGAGCACGCGCTCGTCGACCTCGACGGCGGCGTCACCTCGCTGTGGGTACGGGTCGACGACGACACCGACCTGCCCGTGGTGTTGGACAAGGTCCTGCTCGACCTCGCGCCCGTGGTGCTCGAGCCGACAGGTGACGCGGTGGCCGCGGCACGGGCTCTCCTCGACCACGCGTCCTACGTCGACCTGCACCCGGCCACCAACCTCGGCGCCGACGCGGCGACCGCCTCCGGCGACGACCTGGCCACGATCGCGGGCCTCGCCCAGGACGCGGGAGTGTTGGCTGTCGTCGTGGACGGGACGGCCGTCCACGACCAGGGCGCCTCCGACGTCCAGGAGCTCGCGGTCTCGCTCCTCAACGCGGTCGCCACCCTCCGCATCCTGACCGCGCGCGGATTCAGTGCTGCCGACGCTGCTCGACTCATCGAGTTCCGCTACGCCGCCACCGACGAGCAGTTCCCCACGATCGCGAAGCTCCGCGCCGCCCGCCGGCTTTGGGCACGCGTCCTGGAGCTCTCGGGCGTCACCGGGGTCGACCAGCGTCAGCACGTCGTCACCAGCCGTCCGATGATGAGCAAGTACGACCCTTACGTGAACATGCTGCGCACCACCGTCGCCGCGTTCGCCGCCGGCGTCGGCGGGGCCGACGCGGTGACCGTGCTGCCGTTCGACAGCCCGCTCGGCCAGCCCGACGCCTTCAGCCGGCGCATCGCGCGCAACGTCTCGCACCTCCTGATGGACGAGTCCCACGTGCACGAGGTCGCCGACCCGGCGGGCGGTGCGTACGCGGTCGAGAAGCTCACCGACGACATCGCGGTCGCCGCGTGGGAGCTCTTCGGTCGGATCGACGTCGATGGCGGCGGCGACATCAACCCGCTCATCGAGGAGACCGTCGCGAGGCGCGAGGCCGAGATCGCCAAGCGCAAGCGTCCGATCACCGGCCTCTCGGAGTTCCCGAACCTCACCGAGAACCTGCCGGCGCGCGAACCGGTGACCGGCGAGCAGGAGGTCCGCCGCTACGGCGCCTCGTTCGAGGCGCTGCGCGACGAGCCGGCCGCGAACCCGGTCTTCCTCGCGACCCTCGGCCCGATCGCCCAGCACACGGCCCGCGCGACGTTCGCGAGCAACCTGCTCGCCGCCGGCGGCATCGCCGTCGAGGTCGCCGGCCCGACGAGCGGCGTGGACGACCTGGTCGCGGCGTACGGCGGACAGGCGGTCGTCTGCCTGGCCGGCACCGACGCCGCCTACGAGGAGTGGGGGAGTGCCGCGGCTGCCGCCCTCCGCGAGGCGGGAGCCCGACACGTGATCATCGCCGGGGTCTCGACAAACTCGACCGCCGAGGTCTTCGACGCGGTCGACGCGAGCTGCGCGATGGGCGTGGACGCGCTGGCGTTCCTGCACCAGACCCGGGAGGCGCTCGCATGAGCATTCCGAAGAGCTTCGCCGGTCTCCCCCTGACGGGGGACGCCGCGTCCGCCGTACCCGTGCACGGCGACCTCGAGTCCTGGCACAGCCCCGAGGGCATCGAGATCAAGCCGTCGTACGACGCGAGCGACCTCACCGGTCTCGACGCGCTGGACACCTGGCCCGGACTGAGCCCGTTCCTGCGCGGCCCGTACCCGACGATGTATACGACTCAGCCCTGGACGATCCGGCAGTACGCCGGCTTCTCCACGGCCGAGGAGTCCAACGCGTTCTACCGGCGCAACCTCGCAGCCGGCCAGAAGGGCCTGAGCGTCGCGTTCGACCTGGCCACCCACCGCGGCTACGACTCCGACCACCCACGGGTGCGTGGCGACGTGGGCATGGCGGGCGTGGCGATCGACTCGATCTACGACACCCGCACCCTGTTCGACGGCATCCCGCTCGACCAGATGAGCGTGTCGATGACGATGAACGGCGCGGTGCTGCCGGTGCTGGCGCTCTACATTGCTGCGGGCGAGGAGCAGGGGGTGAAGCCGGAGCAGCTGTCGGGGACCATCCAGAACGACATCCTCAAGGAGTTCATGGTCCGCAACACCTACATCTACCCGCCCGCGCCGTCGATGCGGATCATCTCCGACATCTTCGCGTTCACCAGCCAGCGGATGCCGCGGTTCAACTCGATCTCGATCTCCGGCTACCACATGCAGGAGGCCGGGGCGACCGCCGACCTGGAGCTCGCCTACACGCTCGCCGACGGCGTCGAGTACATCCGCGCCGGCCTCGAGAGCAGCCTCACCATCGACCAGTTCGCGCCTCGCCTCAGCTTCTTCTGGGCGATCGGCATGAACTTCTACATG
Source organism: Nocardioides silvaticus (assembly GCF_003160695.1). GTDB lineage: Bacteria > Actinomycetota > Actinomycetes > Propionibacteriales > Nocardioidaceae > Nocardioides > Nocardioides silvaticus. The sequence goes on along the minus strand of NZ_QGDD01000001.1, from coordinate 646,461 downwards.
GAGGTCGCCAAGATGCGCGCCGCGCGCGCCATCTGGAGCCGGCTGGTCCGCCAGTTCGACCCGCAGAACCCGAAGAGCCTGAGCCTCCGCACGCACAGCCAGACCTCCGGCTGGAGCCTCACCGCCCAGGACGTCTTCAACAACGTCGGGCGCACCTGCATCGAGGCCATGGCGGCGACCCAGGGCCACACCCAGTCGCTGCACACCAACGCGCTCGACGAGGCGATCGCTCTGCCGACCGACTTCTCCGCGCGGATCGCCCGCAACACCCAGCTCCTGCTGCAGCAGGAGAGCGGAACGACGTACACGATCGACCCCTGGGCCGGCTCCTACTACGTGGAGAAGCTGACCCACGACCTCGCGCAGCGCGCGTGGGCGCACATCGAGGAGGCGGAGGCCGCCGGCGGGATGGCGGCCGCCATCGAGCAGGGCATCCCGAAGATGCGCATCGAGGAGGCGGCGGCACGCACCCAGGCGCGCATCGACTCGGGCGCGCAGAAGGTCATCGGCGTCAACACCTACCGGCTCCCGGCGGAGGACCCGCTCGAGGTGCTCAAGGTCGACAACGACGACGTCTACCGCCAGCAGGTCGCCAAGCTCGAGCGGCTGCGCGCCGAGCGGCACCAGGGCGACGTCGACGCGGCGCTCGAGGCGCTGACCCGCAGCGCCGACACGGGCGAGGGCAACCTGCTCGAGCTCGCCGTCGACGCGGCCCGTCACAAGGCGACGGTCGGGGAGATCTCCGACGCCCTGGAGAAGGTCTACGGCCGGCACCAGGCCGTGATCCGTACCATCTCCGGCGTGTACCGCGACGAGGCCCAGGAGGCCGGTGACACCCTGCTCGGCCAGGTGCGCACCGCGACCGACGAGTTCGCAGACGCCGAGGGCCGTCGTCCGCGGATCCTCGTCGCGAAGATGGGCCAGGACGGTCACGACCGTGGGCAGAAGGTCGTCGTCTCGGCCTTCGCCGACATGGGGTTCGACGTCGACGTGGGCCCGCTGTTCTCCACGCCCGAGGAGGTCGCCCAGCAGGCGATCGACGCCGACGTGCACATCGTCGGTGTCTCCTCGCTGGCGGCCGGGCACCTCGCGCTGCTCCCCGCGCTCAAGGAGGCGCTCGCGGAGCACGGCCGGGAGGACATCATGGTCGTGATCGGCGGCGTGATCCCGCCCGACGACGTGCCGATCCTCAAGGACATGGGGGCGGCCGCGGTGTTCCTGCCGGGCACCGTGATCGCCGAGTCGGCGCTCGACCTGCTGGCGAAGCTCCGCGAGCAGCTCGGGCACTGACAGGTCGATGGTGGACGTAGCGGAGCTGCTCGAAGGCATCCGGGAGGGCCGCCGGGCGCAGGTCTCGCGCGCCATCACGCTGGTCGAGTCGACCAGCTCGAAGCACCGCGACCAGGCGCGCGAGCTGCTGACGGCGCTCCCCGGCCCCGACCAGCCGGAGCACCGGCGGGCGGTCCGCGTCGGCATCTCCGGCGTGCCCGGCGTGGGCAAGTCGACGTTCATCGAGGCGCTCGGCAGCCGGCTCACGGCCGAAGGACACCGGGTCGGCGTCCTCGCGGTGGACCCGTCCAGCGTGCGCACCGGGGGCTCGGTGCTCGGCGACAAGACCCGGATGGCCCGCCTGTCCGTCGACCCCGACGCATTCATCCGGCCCAGTCCGTCGGCCGGCACCCTCGGCGGCGTGGCCCGGGCGACCACCCAGGCGATGGCGGTGCTCGAGGCCGCCGGGTACGACGTGATCCTGGTCGAGACCGTCGGCGTGGGTCAGTCCGAGATCACCGTCGCCGGCATGGTCGACACCTTCCTCTTCCTCACCTTGGCCCGCACCGGCGACCAGCTCCAGGGCATCAAGAAGGGCATCCTCGAGATCGCCGACGTCATCGCGGTCAACAAGGCCGACGGCGACCGCGAGAAGGAGGCCAGGGGGGCGGCGCGCGAGCTCGCCGGCGCCCTGCGCCTGGTGCGCGGCCACGACGAGTGGGCGCCGCCCGTCGTCACCTGCTCCGCGCTCGAGGACGTCGGCGTCGACGACGTCTGGCAGCGCGTGCTCGACCACCGCGAGCACCTCGGCGCCGGCGGGCTGACGGCCAAGCGCGCCGAGCAGCAGCTCGACTTCACCTGGGCGCTGGTCCGCGACGAGCTCGACCAGCGGCTCCGTCACTCACCCGGGGTGCGCGCGGTGCAGGACGAGGTGCGCGCTGCCGTGCTGTCCGGCGACCTGACCGCACCGCTCGCGGCCGACCGCATCCTCGCGGCGTACGACGCCGACTGACCCCGCACGCGCGGTCGTCTCCTGCTCTGGGAGGGTCCCGATCAGTCCTGAGGATGATTTCTTTACCAACAACGGGGTGCGGCCCGGATCGCTGACGTAGCGTCCGCGGCTCGATGCATCAAACCCCCGAGAGGTGAAAATCGTGTCTCCATCCATCCCTGCTCGACGTCTCGTCGCCGCCGGAGTGGCGGCCGCCGCGGCGCTCGCGGTGACGGTCGCACCCGAGGCGACCGCCACGTCCGCCGCGCCGGGTGCTCCGAACGCCGTCGCGAAGAAGCTGCTGTCGCCGCTGAGCGTCGACGTCACCGCGAAGGACGCCGTCGTCTACAGCGCCAACTTCGCCGGCACCCTCTACCTGAAGAAGCCCGGCAAGAAGGCCGAGGTCATCTTCCAGTCCGCCAAGCAGCGCGAGGTCGGCGCCATCGCCGTGGATCGGACCGGCGCCTGGTTCGTGCACGGCGCCACCTTGATGCGCCGGACCTGGAAGGGCGAGCGCAGCGCGGTCGCCAACCTCGGCAAGTTCGAGAAGGCCGAGAACCCCGACGGTGACGTGACCTACGGCGCCCCGACCGTGTCGGAGGAGTGCGCATCCCAGTTCCCGACCGGTGAGGGCACCCTGCCGCCGCAGTACGAGGGCATCGTGGAGTCGCACCCCTACGGCACCGCGGCCGTCGGTCGTCAGGCCTACGTCGCCGACGCGGCCGGCAACACGATCCTCCGCGTCGGCCGCAACGGCTCGGTCGAGTCGGTGGCCGTGCTGCCGCCCATCCCGGTGGAGATCACCGCAGAGGTCGCCGAGGGACTCGGCTTCCCCGAGTGCTCGGTCGGCCACGACTACAACTTCGAGCCGGTGCCCACCGACGTCGAGATGGGCCCCGACGGGCTGCTCTACGTCACCAGCCTCCCGGGCGGTCCCGAGGACGGCACCGTCCCCGGTGGGGTGTTCACCGTCGACCCGGCGAGCGGCGAGGTCGCTGAGGTCGCCTCCGGCCTGGTCAGCGCGACGGGCCTCGACGTGGCGCCGAACGGCGACGTCTACGTGTCCGAGCTGTTCGCCGGCAAGATCACGCGGATCCCGGCCGGTGGCGGCGAGCCGAGCACCTACCTCGAGGTGCCGCTGCCCGCGGCCGTCGAGATCAAGGGTCGCCACCTCTACACCACGGAGAACGTGCTCACCGGCCTCTCGGGCGAGCCGGGCGACGTCCCCGCAGGCAAGGTGGTCCGCTACAAGCGCTGACCCAGCACACCCTGCAGCACCCGCGCGTGGCCCGTCCGGATCCCTCCGGGCGGGCCACCCGCAGGTCGGCAGGACTAGGCTCGTGCGTGAGATGACCACTCCCGACCCCAACGCCGTGGACAGCGCCGAGCGCGTGATCAACACCGTCGTCGAGAAGCACGCCGACGACCTGGTCGACCTGCGCCGCGACCTGCACCGGCACCCCGAGCTGTCCTGGGAGGAGCGTCGTACGACGGACCGGGTGGTCGAGGTCCTCGGCCACCTCGGCTTCCGGGTCACCGTCTCCCAACGCAGCGGAGCGCTCGCCGAGATCGGCGAGGGGGAGCGGGTGGTCGCCCTGCGGGCGGACCTCGACGCGCTCCCGGTCCACGACCTGACCCAGGACCCGTGGACGAGCACCGTCCCCGGCGTCGCCCACGCCTGCGGGCACGACGTCCACACCTCCGCGCTCGTCGGCGCCGCGCACGCGCTCGCCGAGCTGCACGACCGCGGACAGCTGCCCGGCCGGGTGCGGCTGCTCTTCCAGCCCGCCGAGGAGGTCATGCCCGGCGGGGCGGTCCACCTGGTCAACCACGGCGCGCTCGAGGAGGTCGAGCGGATCTACGCGCTCCACACCGAGCCGGCGGTCGACGTCGGCACGATCGGCGTCCGCACCGGCCCGATCACCAGCGCCGCCGACCGGATCGAGGTCCGGCTCGAAGGCACCGGCGGCCACACCTCGCGCCCGCACCTCACCGGCGACCTCACGTTCGCGCTCGCCAAGATCACCAGCGAGCTGCCCGCGGTGCTCAGCCGCCGGATGGATCCGCGCGCCGGCGTCAGCGTGGTCTGGGGCGTGCTCCGCGCGGGCGCCGCGCCCAACGTGATCCCCGACCAGGGCATCGCGGCCGGCACCGTCCGCATCCTCGACTCCGTCGCGTGGGCCGGCGTCGAGGCCGTGGTCCGGGAGGCCGTCCTCGACATCGTCCGGCCCTACGGCGTCACCGCGGCGGTCGACTACCTCCAGGGCGTCCCGCCCGTGGTCAACGACGCCGCGAGCGCCCGGATCGTCAACGCCGCGGTCGACGCGGTGCTCGGCCCGCACCACCGCACCGAGGTGCCCCAGAGCCTGGGCGGCGAGGACTTCGGCTGGTACCTCGCCGGGGTGCCGGGAGCGATGTTCCGCCTCGGGACGCGCACGCCCGGCGGGCCGACGTACGACCTGCACCAGGGCGACCTGCGCGTCGACGAGCAGTCCGTGGCCATCGGGGCACGCGTGCTGGCCGCTGTGGCCGTACGCACCCTGGTCACCGCTCGGTAACAACCTCAGAAATTTCCGTTGCAAGTGCCCCTCGCACCGAAACTCGCCGTTAGGGTGCTCGGGATGCCCCGCCCTGGGGCGTGACGAGGATTGAATCCAGGAGGACGCCGTGAAGAGAACGGCTCGAATCGCTGCGGTGGGGATCATCGCGACGCTCGCCCTGACGGCGTGTGGTGACCGCGAGGACGACGGGGACGACAACGAGGGCGGCACTGCCAGCGACTCGCCGAGCGTCACCGAGGAGTCCAGCCCGACCGAGGCCGCTGAGCAGTACCCCGACTTCAAGGCCTGCATGGTCTCCGACTCGGGCGGCTTCGACGACAAGTCGTTCAACCAGACCTCGCACGACGGCCTCGAGTCCGCCGCCGAGACCTACGGGGTCCAGACCGCGGAGGCGGAGTCCACCGACCCGTCGCAGTTCGAGGACAACATCCAGTCGCTCGTCGACGAGGGCTGCAACCAGATCACCACGGTCGGGTTCCTGCTCGGTGACGCGACCCTCGCTGCCGCCAAGAAGTCCAAGAACGTCGACTTCGCCATCGTCGACTTCGCCTACGAGAAGGCTCCGGCCAACCTCAAGGGCCTGACCTTCAACACCGCCGAGCCGTCCTTCCTGGCCGGTTACCTCGCCGCCGCCAAGTCCGAGTCGGGCGTCGTCGGCACCTTCGGTGGGCTCAACATCCCGACCGTGACGATCTTCATGACCGGCTTCCTGCAGGGTGTCGAGCACTACAACGAGGAGAACGGCGCCGACGTCCAGGTCCTCGGCTGGGACGGCACGGACGGTTCGTTCACCGAGTCCTTCGAGGACAAGACCGTCGGTCAGTCGCTGGCCGAGGAGTTCATCAACCAGGGCGCCGACGTGATCTTCCCGGTCGCCGGTCCTGCCGGCCTCGGTGGCCTCCAGGCCGCCCAGGACGCGGGCGTCTGGGGCATCTGGGTCGACACCGACGGCTGTGTCTCGGCCGCCGAGTACTGCGACTCGCTGCTGACGTCGGTCGTCAAGGGCATGGACGTCGCGGTCGACCAGGCGATCCTGGACTCCGCCAGCGGCGGGTTCAGCAACGAGCTGTACAGCGGCACGCTCGAGAACGGCGGAGTGAGCCTGGCGCCGTACGGCCCGCAGGCTGACATCGACGAGGAGCTCTCCGCGAAGATCGAGGAGCTCAAGGCGGCGATCATCAGCGGTGAGATCAGCGTCGGCTGATCGCCACTAGATTGAACGGCAGGTCGGGGTGGAGCACTCCTCCCCGACCTGCCGTCTTTGCTCGCCACCGAGCAGCCAGCCGCCCGTGACCAGCGTCGGACAGGGGACCCCATGCGACTCGAGATCAAGGGTCTGACCAAGAGGTTCGGATCCTTCACCGCCAACGACAGCATCGACCTGGTGGTCGAACCGGGTGAGATCCATTGCCTGCTCGGGGAGAACGGCGCCGGCAAGTCGACGCTGATGAACATGCTCTACGGGCTGCTGACCCCGACCGAGGGCGAGATCCTGCTCGACGGTGAGCCGGTCACGTTCGACGGTCCCGGCGACGCGCTCGCGGCCGGGATCGGCATGGTCCACCAGCACTTCATGCTGGTGCCCGTCTTCACCGTGGCCGAGAACGTCATGCTCGGGCACGAGCAGACCCGCGGCGCCGGTGTGCTCAACCGGCGCGCCGCTCGCAAGCAGGTGCGGGAGCTCTCCGACCGCTACCGCCTCCACGTCGACCCCGACGCGCTGGTCGAGGACATCCCCGTCGGCGTGCAGCAGCGGGTCGAGATCCTCAAGGCCCTGGCCAGCCACGCCAAGATCCTCATCCTCGACGAGCCGACTGCCGTGCTGACGCCGCAGGAGATCGAGGAGCTGATGGGCATCATGCGTGAGCTCAAGGCTCAGGGCACCTCCATCATCTTCATCACCCACAAGCTGCGCGAGGTGAAGGAGATCGGCGACAAGATCAGCGTCATCCGGCGGGGCAAGGTCGTCGGCACCGCCCCACCCTCGGCGAGCGAGAACGAGCTGGCCGAGATGATGGTCGGTCGCGACGTGCAGCTGGTCGTCGGCAAGGAGGCCGCGAACGTGGGCGAGCCCGTGCTGAAGGCCGAGGGCATCAGCGTCGTCGACCCGCGCGGCCACCTCGTCGTCAAGGACGTGTCCTTCGAGGCGCGTGCCGGCGAGGTGCTCGGCATCGCAGGTGTCCAGGGCAACGGCCAGACCGAGCTGATCAAGTCCCTGCTGGGACTGGTCAAGCCCGACGCCGGCCGGATCTCGCTCAACGGCAAGGACATCAGCAGGCACGGCCCGCGCCAGAGCCTGGAGGAGGGCATCGGGTACATCCCCGAGGATCGCTCGCACGACGGGTACGTCGGCACCTTCAGCGTGCGCGAGAACCTGGTCCTCGACCTCTACCGGACCGACGAGTTCTCGTCGGGACCTGCACTCAAGCTCGACAAGATCGCTGCGAACGCGAAGGCGCGGATCGAGGAGTTCGACATCCGCACCGAGTCGGCCGACACGCCGGTCGCCTCGCTGTCGGGCGGCAACCAGCAGAAGGTGGTCGTCGCACGGGAGTTCTCACGACCGCTGAAGGTGCTGATCGCCTCCCAGCCGACCCGCGGGGTCGACGTGGGCTCCATCGAGTTCATCCACAAGCGGATCATCGCCGAGCGGGACCGCGGCACCGCGGTCGTCATCGTCTCGACCGAGCTGGAGGAGATCTACGCGTTGTCCGACCGGATCGCGGTGATGTACGACGGCCGGATCGTGGCGACGGTCTCGCCCGAGACCCCGCGGGAGCAGCTCGGCCTGCTGATGGCCGGCGCTGTGCCCGGAGGGCCCGACGGAACGGAGGTGGCGTGATGGCGGCGATGTCACCGACCCCGGATGCAGTCGTCCCCGAGACCGAGGAGGAGCCGAAGGGACGGGACCTCCGGTCCTGGCTACCGACGGTCCGCGACACCGCGCTGGCGATCGTGCTGGCGCTGCTGGTCGGAGCGTTCCTCATCGCGATCTCCGACGACGACGTCATCGAGGCGCTGGACGGCCTGTTCAGCAACCCCGGTTCCTTCTTCGTCTACGCAGGCGACGTGATCCGGCACTCGTTCGGAGCGGTGTGGGACGCCTACACCGCGCTGGTCCGCGGTGCGGTGGGGTCCGGCTCCGCCCTCGAGCGCACCCTCGAGCGCTCGGCGCCGCTGATCTGCGCCGGTCTCGGCGTGGCGCTCGCGTTCCGAGCCGGGCTCTTCAACATCGGCGCGACCGGTCAGATGCTGGTCGGTGCCCTCGCCTGCGGATACGTCGGTTTCACCTACGACCTGCCCCCGGGCATCCACCTGGTCGTGGCCGTCGCCGCGGGCATGGCCGCCGCCGCGATCTGGGGCGGCATCGTCGGCGTCCTCAAGGCCCAGACCGGCGCCCACGAGGTCATCACCACGATCATGCTCAACCAGATCGGCCGGTTCACCGTTCTGTACTTCCTGGCCAAGGAGTCGTTCCAGCGGCCGGGCAGCGACAACCTGCTGAGCCCGCCGCCTGCGGAGAACGCGACGTACCCCACGATCGCGGGGCTGCACCTCGGCATCCCGCTCGCACTGCTGGCCGCGCTCGGCGTGTGGTGGCTGTTGGAGCGGAGCCGGCTCGGCTTCGAGATGCGGGCGGTCGGCGCCAACCCCGAGGCCTCCCGAACCGCCGGCATGAGCGTCGCGAAGGTCTACATCGCGACGATGGCGATCGCGGGTCTGCTGTCCGGCCTCGCCATCACCATGACCCTCCTCGGGCTGCAGCAGTCGGTCACCGACCAGGTGGTCGGCTCGGTCGGCTTCGACGCGATCACGGTCGCGTTGCTGGGTCGCGCGACACCGCTCGGCACGGTGCTGGCAGGCCTGCTGTTCGGTGCGCTGTCCGCCGGCGGCCTCGGCATGCAGACTTCGGCCGGCGTGCCGCCCGAGCTGATCCAGGTGGTGCAGGCGCTGATCGTGCTCTTCGTCGCCGCACCCGCTCTCGTCCGCGGTCTCGCCCGGGTCCGACGGCGCCGGAACGGCGACAAGCCCGAGCGCGCCGAGCAAGCAGCCGCCGAGGCGAAGGGAGCCACGGCATGACCGACGTCATCGAGACGCCGACGCCCGCCGCGTCCGAGCCCGAGCCGAGGGTGCGCGACCGCGCCGACGTACGACGGCAGATCAAGCTGATCGTCGTCCTGGCCCTGGTCCTCCTCGCCGAGGTCTGGTTCAAGCTCGAGATCGACGACCCCACGGTCGCCCACCTGTTCAAGGGGCCGCGCACCAAGGACAACCCGCCGGTGGAGTTCGACGGCAGCATCGTCTCGTGGGTTGCCGTCGGCCTGACCGCTGTCGCGCTCCTGCTCGCGGTCGCCAACCTCTATCCCCGCGGCTGGAAGGGCGTCCTGATCGCCGTCGTGGTCGGGCTCGGCTTCTACGGCGCGTTCCTGATGTGGGCCTACGCGGATCCGAGCGGTGCGTTCGCCCCGGCCATGACCAACCCGATCCCGGGCACGATCCGGATCGCCACCGCGCTGGTGTTCGGCGCCCTCGCGGGTGTGCTGTGCGAGCGTGCGGGCGTCGTCAACATCGCGATCGAGGGTCAGTTCATCGCCGGCGCCTTCTTCGGGTCGGTGTTCTCCAGCTTCGCGGTCGTCTCGCTCGCGGCGATCCCGCTGTTCTGGTGCCCGGTGTTCGGCCTGCTCGGTGGTGTCCTGGCGGGGGTGGGCGTCGCGGCGATGCTCGCGTTCTTCTCGCTGCGCTACCACGTCGACCAGGTGGTCGTCGGCGTCGTGCTGGTCGCCTTCGGCTACGGCATCACCAGCTTCCTGCTCGGCCAGATCCCCAACGACCGCAACGACCAGTTCAACAACCCCGAGCTGCTCCAGTCGGTCGACATCCCCGTCCTCCACGAGATCCCCTACATCGGCGAGGCGCTCTTCGGGCAGACGCTGCTGGTCTACCTCGCCTACCTCTCGGTGCCCGCGGTCTGGTTCCTGCTGTTCCAGACGCGGTGGGGCCTGCGGGTCCGCTCGGTGGGCGAGCACCCCAAGGCGGCCGACACCGTGGGCGTGGACCCGATCCGCATCCGGTGGCAGGCCGTGCTGCTCGGTGGCGTGTTCGCCGGACTGGGCGGTGCGTCGTTCACGCTGAGCACCGGCGCCTTCGACAAGGAGATGACCGCCGGTCTCGGCTTCATCTCGCTCGCCGCCGTGATCATGGGCCGTTGGCACCCGATCTACGCCGCACTTGCCGCGGTGATGTTCGGGTTCCTGCGCAACCTCAAGGACCAGCTGAGCATCCTCGACGAGAAGGTGCCCGGCGACCTGCTCTCCGCTCTGCCCTACATCGCCACGATCATCGCGGTGGCCGGGTTCGTCGGCCGGGTCCGCGCTCCGGCGGCCGACGGGCAGCCCTACCAGAAGACGGACTGAGGACGCCGATGAGCGTGGACTGGGCGGCCCTCCAGCAGGCCGCGACCGAGGTGTCGGCGCGCGCCTATGCGCCGTACTCCAACTTCCGCGTGGGTGCGGCGGCGCTGGCCGACGACGGCCGGCTGCTGGTCGGCTGCAACGTCGAGAACGCGGCGTACGGCGTCACGCTGTGCGCCGAGTGCGGGCTGGTGTCCTCGCTGCACGCCACCGGCGGTGGCCGGCTGACCCACTTCGTCTGCGTGAACGGCGACGGCGAGGTGATCATGCCCTGCGGCCGGTGCCGGCAGATCCTGTTCGAGGCCGGCGGCCCCGACCTCGAGCTGATGACGCCGGAGGGCGTCTGGTCGATGGCCCAGGTGCTGCCCCAGGCGTTCGGCCCCGACGACCTGGCCTAGCGCCACGGCTGATAGGAACACCGGATGAGTGCGCACGACGCCGTCGAGGTCATCTCCACCAAGCGGGACCACGGCACCCTGAGCCGCAGCCAGATCGAGTGGGTGGTCGGCGCCTACACCAAGGGTGTGGTGGCCGACGAGCAGATGTCGGCCCTGGCGATGGCGATCCTGCTCAACGGCATGGACCGCCGTGAGATCGCCGACTGGACCGCCGCGATGATCGCGTCGGGGGAGCGGATGGACTTCTCCGCCCTGTCCCGCGGCACCGCCGACAAGCACTCCACCGGCGGCGTGGGTGACAAGATCACGCTGCCGCTGGCGCCGCTGGTCGCGGCCTGCGGCGTCGCCGTGCCGCAGCTGTCGGGGCGCGGCCTCGGCCACACCGGCGGCACGCTCGACAAGCTCGAGTCGATCCCGGGCTGGCGCGCAGCTCTCTCCAACGCGGAGATGATGGCGCAGCTGGAGTCCGTCGGCGCGGTCGTCTGCGCCGCCGGCGACGGGCTCGCCCCCGCGGACAAGAAGCTCTACGCGCTGCGGGACGTGACCGGCACCGTCGAGGCGATCCCGCTCATCGCGTCGTCGATCATGAGCAAGAAGATCGCCGAGGGCACCGGCGCGCTGGTGCTGGACGTCAAGGTCGGCTCCGGCGCGTTCATGAAGGACGTCGACCGCGCCCGTGAGCTGGCCGAGGTGATGGTGGGTCTCGGCACCGACGCCGGGGTCAACACCGTGGCGCTGCTGACCGACATGGACGTCCCGCTCGGACTCACCGCCGGCAACGCGATCGAGGTCGCCGAGTCGGTCGAGGTGCTGGCCGGCGGCGGACCGGCCGACGTGGTCGAGCTGACCCTCGCGCTGGCCCGCGAGATGCTCACCGCCGCCGGTGTCACCGACGCCGACCCCGCCGACCGGCTCGCCGACGGCTCGGCGATGGACGCCTGGAAGGCGATGATCCGCGCCCAGGGGGGCGACCCGGACGCCACGCTGCCGACGGCCGAGGAGTCACACGTCGTCACCGCCGACGCCGATGGTGTCCTGACCCGGCTCGACGCACTGTCCGTCGGCGTCGCTGCCTGGCGGCTCGGCGCCGGCCGCGAGCGCAAGGAGGACCCGGTGCAGGCAGGCGCCGGGGTCGTCTGGCACGCACGCCCCGGCGACAGTGTCACCGCCGGTCAGCCGCTGTTCACGCTGCTGACCGACACCCCGGAGCGCTTCGACCGGGCGCTCGCCGCGCTCGACGGCGGCTACCGCGTCGATCCGCCCGGAACGTCGTACGACGCACGCCCGCTCATCATCGACCGCGTCAGCTGAGCGGTCCGGTCAGCCCGCCGCCTCCTCCCGCGCGGCGGCCACCTGTTCCTGGAGTGCCCTGATCTCCGCCGCCTCTTCCTGCTCCGGCGACCCGGGCCCGTGGCCCTCGAGCCAGTCGAGGTAGAGCGACGGTCCGCTGACCGGGTCGGCGTCGGGCACCGAGGCCTGCGCCTCGGCGTCCTCCGACCACTCCTCGTAGAACGCGGAGCGGCCTTCCTGATGACGGATCGCGACGGCCACCAGCTCGTCGAGGGCGCCGCCGGCCACCTTCGGCTCGTCCGGGTCGCCGCCGGCACGGGCGAGGGTGCCGGCCGTGCGCGCAGCGTCCTCGGCGGTCTCGGCCGTGTGCGCGACCCAGGCGGCCAGGGCGGCTGCCAGCTCCTCGGTCGTGAACACGTCGGACAGCAGGTCGCGCTGCTCCTCGACCTCCAGGCTGGTGACGCAGTCGAGCGCCCTGGGGTCGGCGAACGCGTCCGCTCGCGCCTCCGGCGAGTCCAGCTCGCCAGGATCGGCGCCGGCTTCGGTCAGGCAGTCGCGGAAGGCGTCGGAGTCCGGCAGGTCACCGCCGTCGGAGCAGCCGGGAAGGAGCAGCGTGGCGGCGGCGACCGCCGCAGCGGCGGCCCGCCTCACTTCCGCGCGCCTTCGATCTGCTGCTGGAGGTTGCGCAGCTCCTGGGCGAGGTCGTACTCCTCCGTGCCCGGACCGTGGTCCTCCAGCCAGTCCAGGTAGAGGGACGCGGGAGCCAGCGGATCCGCGTCCGGTACCGAGCTCTGCGCGCCCTGGTCGTCCAGCCAGTCCTGGTAGGAGGGCGGAGCGCCGTTGTTCTGCAGGTAGATGAGCCAGGCGAAGTTCTCGTGGACGGCTTCCTCGCTCCAGGAGTCGCCGAAGTTCTCGCGACGCTCCTGCGCCTCCGCGCTCTGCGACGAGAACGCCTCGAGGATGGCGATGGCATCCTTGATGTAGGGGAGCCGGGCGGCCCACTTCGTGTTCTCGGCGGCGGTCTCGACCAGCGTCTCGAGATGGCCGCGGGCCTGCTCGACGGCGGTGTCGAGCACGGCGGCCATGTCGTAGTCGAAGTCCGCAGCCTCGGCCAGGCCGAGCAGGTAGCCGACGTTGCGCGCCGTGACCTCCATTCCCGCGCCCGCCTCGGCGTCGCGGATGATCAAGCCACGGATGAGGTCGTTCATGTCCTCCTCGTCCACGAAGTCCTCGAAGATCTCCGCGACGAGCGCCTGGTCCATCGTCTCCCGCAGCTTGGCCAGGACGTCGAGGGTCTTCGGGTCCTTGAGGAAGCCGCTGATGTCGATGGGGTACATGTCGGCGTTCAGCTGGTGGTCGTAGCGCTGCAGGTGCTCCAGCAGCCCCTCGAGGGCGGCCGGCTGCTCGTTGTCCCGCGCGGCCTCGAGGATCGACGGGACCAGCTCGCTGATCCGGCGGTTGAGGTCGGCATCGCGGGCGCCGCGGTGGTCGGCGGCGTGGTGGTCGAGCAGGGCGCCGATCCAGGCGTTGCGATCGTCCTCCGACATCTCGTTGAGGAGCCGCGCCACCAGCTCCGGGTCGGCGGCGTCGGCGAACCCGTTGACCATGTCCTCGTAGGAGAGGTCGCCGGTGGCGAGGTCCTGGATGCGACGGGCCAGGTCGACCCCGTCCCAGTCGTCGTTGGGCAGGTCGTAGCGCATGTCGTAGCTGAGGGCGAGCGCGAGCGCCTTGATGCGGTCGTCGGCGTGGTCGGAGCCGGTGATGGCACCGATGATCGGCGCCCACTCCGGGGCGTCGAAGTTGCCGACGAACTCGCCGAGCTCGTTGTCGTCGAACCTGCTCAACCCGTTGGCCATCAGGTCGTTGAGGGCGAGCAGCCCCTCCTCCCAGTCCTCGGGTGTCGTCTCGCCGGTGCTGGCGAAGTAGTTGGCCGAGTCGTAGATCCGCTTGACCGCCGCCGGACCCAGCTCGTCGAGGAACGCCTCGGCGTAGATCGGGTCGTCGGCGTTGCCGCCGTACTCCTCGAGCAGGCGGCGGATCTCCTCGCTGCTGTCGGTGTCGAAGTCGTCGGTGTCGACCAGCTCGCGCAGTCGCTCGGCGTCCTCCCTCGCCTGCCGGCGTGTCTCCTCCTGCTGCTTGAGCAGGTCGTGCCGCTGCTCGGTGAGCGAGAGCAGCGGCAGCAGGAGGTCGACGCTCGTGGTGTAGCCCAGGGTGGACCCGGAGTAGCCGCGGTAGCCGATCGGCGAGCTGACGGCCAGGGCCTCACCGCACTCCCTGACCCGCGCGCGCACCCATTCCTTGAGGGTGTCGAACTCGGTGTCGGTCGCACCTTGGAGGCGGGTGCGGCGCTCGCCGGCGGTCTCTCCGCCGCCGTCGGGGTCGTGGTCCCCGATGGGCGCGTCGTCGTACTCGGTCTGCGCGGTGTCCCACCGGGTGTTGAGCGCGGCGAGGTCCTCGTTGGCGGTGTCGAAGTGCCCCGCAAGGGTCGTGAGCGCCTGCTCCGCCTCCCCGAGCCGGTGGGAAAAGCTGTCCTGGCCGCCGGTCATCACGCCGCCGAGCGCGTCCATCTCGGCCTTGATGGCAGTGGCGGCTTGACCGGTCCACTGACCGCCGATCTCCTCGGCCGTGCCGCCGGCCTGGGTGCCCTTCGTGCGCAGGTGCTCCTCGGCCTCGCCGAGGAACTTCGCGACGTTCCGCAGCTGTTGGGGGTCGAGGTCGAGCGTGTAGTGAGCCATGTGTCCGAGCTGTCCGTCCCGAGAAGTACGTGTCGATCAGAGGGTGATGGGTGTCTGGTGCGAGGCGTCGCGGTCGACCTTCTCGAGGTCGACCTGGAGCTGGTTGGTGTTGCCGGCGATGAGGCCGGCGCACTCGGACCCGATGTCGAAGGTCTTGGTCCAGCCGTTCTCGAAGTTGGGGGTGTAGGCCTGCATGTCCGCTGCGAACGTCCCGCAGGCGCTCTCGACGGTGTCCCGCGCGGTCCCGATCAGCCGGCTGAGGTTGAAGAAGTCCTGGGAGAGGTTGTCGAACCGGTCCTCCACCTGGGCCGCCACCTCGGGGCTCATCCTGATCGCCATGCGTGGCCACCTTCCCGATCGTCCGCCCGTCAAACGCTTGGGTGCGAGGCAGGCGGGGTAGGGGTCCTACGATCGGCTCATCCCGCTCGGGCGGACAGAAGGGTTTCTCGGTGCGTTTCAGTCTCAGTGTCGTCAACGGCGCGACCGGCGTGCGACGTGACGTCCTCGTCGACGCCGAGCCCGAGGCCTCGGTCGAGGAGCTGCTGCCGCCTCTGCTGCACGCCACCGACGGCCGGATGCACCCCGGCTTCGCACGGCAGGTCGCGGTCTGGGTCGACGGGCAGCCGGTCGACAAGGACCTGACGCTGCACGAGGCCCGCGTCGGCCCCGGCTCCGTGATCGCGCTGCACGAACCGGACGGGTACGACGCCGCGCTGCCGCGCGGGGTCGTGGAGGTGCGCGTCGTCTCCGGGCCCGGCGCGGGGCGGATCCACCGGTTCGGGATCGGCGAGCACCAGATCGGCAACGGCGCCTCCGGCATGAGCCTGCCCGACCTGTTCCTGCCGGCCGACGCCCTGCTCGTCCGGGTCACCGCGGACGCGGAGGTCGAGATCGTCGAGCGCACCCGCAGCGTCCGCATCGACGGGCGGGACCCGGCCGGGCCGGATCCCGAGCACGACGAGGAGGACGTCGCCGCCGTCGAGACGCTGCCGGTCGAGGCGCTGACCCGCCGCGAGCGGAAGTCGCGCAAGCGACGTCTGCGCAAGGAGCGCAGGGCCGAGCGACGGGCGCTGCGCAAGGGCCGACCGGTCGAGGACGACGAGCCGGAGGACGACTTCTCGCCGTACGACTGGCCGGAGGGCGCCGACCTGCGGATAGGGGAGTCGCTGCTGCAGTGGCACCGCGTCTGGGTGCCCGACGCCGATGCCTCGCGCAGCGAGGAGGTGCTCGGCGTCGACTTCAACCGCCCGCCCCGGCTGCTGCGGCCCGAGCGGGAGAGCTCGTTCGTGCTGCCGGCCGAGCCCATCAAGCCACGGCGGCAGACGATCCCGTGGCCGGTCGTGTTCGCGCCGATGTTTATGGCGGTGCCGATGTGCCTGCTCTTCGGCAGCTGGCGGTTCCTGCTCTTCGGCCTGATGTCGCCGGTGCTCGGGTTCTTCAACTTCTTCTCCCAGCGCAAGGGCACCGCGGTGGAGTACCGGAGGCAGCTGATCGAGTTCCGCGAGGACACGATCTCGGTCCGGCGTCGGCTGGCCCGTGCGCAGCGGCTGTTCCGCGAGGACCTGCGACGCGACCGCCCCGATCCCGCGCGGGTCCTGCTGGACGCGGTCGGGCCCGGGCAGCAGCTGTGGATGCGCCGACGGCCGGATCCCGACTACCTCGAGCTGCGCGTCGGCGTCGCCGACCGGCCGTCGCCGATCCGGGTGACCGACCGCGCGCGCAAGGAGACCGAGGAGCCACCCGAGCCCGAGGTTCTCGGCGACGTCCCGGTGTCGATCTCGATGCGCGACCTCGGCGTGATCGGTGTGTGCGGCGAGGGCGCCGGCGTCGACTCCCTCGCGCGCTGGCTGGTCGGCCAGGTTGCCGTCCTGCACGCGCCGGGCGACCTGGACCTGGTGGTGCTCACCGGGGCCGACCGGGAGCCGCAGTGGGGCTGGACCCGCTGGCTCCCGCACTGCCGACGACCCGGCGAGCCGGTCGCGGCCGTGCTCGGCACCGAGCAGCAGTCGGTCTCACGCCGGCTGGCGGAGCTCGGCCAGCTGATCGCCGACCGGTCGCCCGACGA
This sequence comes from Nocardioides silvaticus, assembly GCF_003160695.1. Classification (GTDB taxonomy): domain Bacteria; phylum Actinomycetota; class Actinomycetes; order Propionibacteriales; family Nocardioidaceae; genus Nocardioides; species Nocardioides silvaticus. Next base: position 629,741 of record NZ_QGDD01000001.1, on the reverse strand, counting down.
CCGCAGGGTGGCGTTGCCCGGCGACGCCACCCCGCGCCCCGACGTTCTCGTCGTCGTCGACGGCGCCCGCCGGCTGCGCGCCCTGCCCGGGCTCGTCACCCTCCTGCGGGAGGGACCGGCCGTCGGCGTCACCGTGATCTGCCTCGACGAGGACGTCCGGCTCCTCCCCGAGGAGTGCCGGGCCGTGCTCGACGTCCAGGAGGGCCTGGTGGAGCTGCGCCGGACCGGGTCGGAGTCGGTCGCGCGGATCCGTCCGGACCTGGTCGAGGCCGGCTGGGCGACCCGGATCGGGCGGGCGCTGGCGCCCGTCCGGGACACCACGCCGACCGTCGAGGTGTCCGGGCTGCCGTCCTCTGCGCGGCTGCTGGAGTGCATCGGCCTCGAGGATCCGACCCCCGACCTCGTCGCGCGCCGCTGGGGACCGGAGGCACGCACGGACGTCGTCATCGGCGAGGGCTTCGACGGGCCGTTCCGCCTCGACATCCGCAAGGACGGGCCGCACGCCCTCATCGCCGGTACGACGGGCTCGGGCAAGTCCGAGCTCCTTCAGACCATCGTGGCGTCGCTCGCGGTCGTCAACAGCCCCGAGCACCTGACGTTCGTGCTCGTCGACTACAAGGGCGGGTCGGCGTTCAAGGACTGCGCCCGGCTCCCGCACACGGTCGGCATGGTCACCGACCTCGACACCCACCTGGTGGGGCGGGCGCTCACCTCGCTCGGCGCCGAGCTCAAGCGCCGGGAGCACCTGCTCGCCGTACCCGGTGCGAAGGACCTCGAGGACTACTGGGCCCTGCAGAGGCGCGATCCGTCACTGCCGACGATCCCGCGGCTCGCGATCGTGATCGACGAGTTCGCGAGCCTGAAGGCCGAGCTGCCCGACTTCGTGACCGGATTGGTGACCATCGCCCAGCGCGGCCGGTCGCTGGGCATCCACCTGGTGCTCGCAACCCAGCGGCCCTCGGGCGTGATCTCCAACGACATCCGTGCCAACACCAACCTGCGGATCGCGTTGCGCGTGACCGACGCCAACGAGTCCAAGGACGTCATCGACGCCGCCGAGTCCGCGACGATCGGCCCGGACCAGCCCGGCCGCGGCTACGCCCGGCTCGGGCACTCCTCGCTGCTGCCGTTCCAGGCCGGCCGGGTCGGGGGCGCCCGGCCCGCTGCGACGCCGGCCGAGGACGTCGTGCGCGAGGCGCCGCTGGTGTGGCCGGTCGACTGGGCGGTGGTCGGCCACCCGGCGCCGGGCCGCCGAAAGGAGGAGGGCAAGCAGACCGACGAGGGCGAGACCGACCTGTCGGTGCTCGTCGAGGCCATCGCCGGCGCGACCGGACTGCGCGGCATCGCGCCGCAGCACTCGCCGTGGCTGCCGGAGCTCCCCGCGCCGGTCACGCTGGCCGCGCTGCGCGACCTGGTCGACGCCAAGCCGGACGAGTCGCGGGTGACCGGCTGGTCGACCCCGTGGGTCCTCGAGGACCACCCTGCGGACCAGGCCCAACGTCCCCGCGAGTTCACGCTCGGCACCTCGGGCCACCTCTACATCGCCGGCGGCGCGCGTTCCGGGCGCTCGACCGCGCTGCGCACGATCGCCGTCGGGCTGGCCGAGGTCACCCGCTCCCGCGACCTGCACCTCTACGGGCTCGACTGCGGCAACGGCGCACTGCTGCCGCTGGCCGCCCTGCCCCATACCGGCGCGGTGGTCCAACGCACCGAGGTCGAGCGCGCGAGCCGGTTGCTCGAGCGGCTCGGCGACGAGGTGAAGCGTCGCCAGGACGTGCTCGGCCGGGCCGGCTACGCCGACATCGACGAGCAGCGTGAGGCGGCGGCGCCCGACGAGCGGCTGCCGTACGTCGTGCTGCTGCTCGACCGCTGGGAGGGCTTCGTCTCCGACCTCTCCGAGGTCGACGTGGGACGTCTCAACGACCGGATGCTCGGCCTGCTGCGCGAGGGCGCCAGCGTCGGCATCCACGTGATCGTCTCCGGCGACCGGTCCCTGCTGTCGGGCCGGGTGGCGTCCTTGGTGGAGAGCAAGCTGCTGCTGCGGCTGCCCGACCGGAGCGACTACTCCAGCGGTGGGCTGAAGGCGAAGGACGTGCCCGAGGACCTCGCCGACGGCCGCGGCCTGTGGGCGGAGTCCGGCATCGAGGCCCAGGTCGCCGTGCTCGGCGACGACGTCGCGGGCGCCGCGCAGAGCGCGCTGGTGCGCGAGCTCGGGGCCCGGCTGGCCGCGGCCGAGGCCGAGGAGGGCACGATCCCGGAAGCACTGCGCCCGTTCGGCATGGCCGCGCTGCCGGCCGAGGTGGCGGCGGCCGCGGTGCTGGAGAGCCCGCTGTCGGTGCCGGACGGCCACCTGCCCGTCGCCATCGGCGGGGACCGCCTCGAGGTGGTCACCGTCGACGCGGCCAACAGCCCGATGCTCGTGCTCGGACCGCCGTCCAGCGGCCGCACCAACACCCTCCGGTTCGTCGCGCGGTGGGCGCGGGGCGAGGGCCGGCAGGTCCTGGCGTTCACCCCGAGCGCGAACCTGCTCAGCCAGGACCTCGGCAGCGACGCCCTGGTCGGCACCGACCACGCGCAGGAGGAGGTGGTCGAGCGGCTCCGTGCGCTGAGGAGCGGCTCCGTCGTGCTCATCGACGACGGCGAGCGGCTCAAGGAGGGTCCGCTCGCGCCCGTGATGGGCGCCCTGGTGCGGCAGGCACGGGACCGCGGGTTCCACGTCGTCCTCGGGGGCGGGATCAGCGAGCTCAGCAGCGGCTTCTCCGGCTGGGTCGTCGAGGCGCGCTCCGGCCGCAAGGGGGTGCTGCTGTCACCGCAGGAGGCGCTGCAGGGCGACGTCTTCGGGGGCCGGGTGTCCCGCACGTCGCTCGTGGCCCGCGTGCAGCCCGGCCGCGGCGTGGTCTTCCCGGGCACCGGTGAGCAGGTCGGGGTGCAGGTGCCGCTGGTATGACCCGTCTACCTCGCGGGTAATTCCGGGAGGTCGAGCGGACCGCTCCACGCGCGTCGCCGACACGGACGAAGGCGAGGCGAACGACGATGTCCCACGGCGTTGAGACCGGACGCATCACGACCGACATCCCGGCCCGGATGGACCGGCTGCCGTGGAGCCGCTGGCACTGGCTGGTCGTGCTCGGTCTCGGCACCGTCTGGATCCTCGACGGCCTCGAGGTCACCATCGTCGGCTCGATGACCGATGCACTCGCCGACCCGAAGACCGGGCTCGGCATGAGCAGCTTCGACGTCGGCCTGGCCGGAGCGATGTACGTCGCAGGTGCCTGCGCGGGCGCGCTCTTCTTCGGCCAGCTGACCGACCGCTTCGGGCGGAAGAAGCTGTTCCTCATCACGCTGGGCGTCTACACCGGTGCGACGGTCCTGACGGCGTTCTCGATGACGCCGCTGTGGTACTTCGTGGCCCGGTTCATCACCGGAGCCGGCATCGGCGGCGAGTACGCCGCCATCAACTCTGCGATCGACGAGCTGATCCCTGCGAAGTACCGCGGCCGCGTCGACGTCGCGATCAACGGTTCGTTCTGGGTCGGCGCGGCCGGTGGCGCGCTCCTGACCATCCCGCTGCTCGACCCCACCAAGGTCGACCAGGAGTGGGGCTGGCGGCTCGCCTTCGGGCTCGGCGCGATCCTGGCGATCGGGATCCTCATCGTCCGCCGCACGGTGCCGGAGAGCCCGCGCTGGCTGTTCATCCACGGCCGCGAGGACGAGGGCGAGGAGATCGTCCGCGACATCGAGCAGAGGGTCACCAGCGAGTCCGGCAAGGACCTGCCGTCGGTGTCCGACACGATCACGATCCGGCAGCGGAAGACGATCAGCCTGGCGCTGATCGCGAAGACGGTCTTCACCATGTACCCGAAGCGCACGGTCCTGTGCTTCTCGCTCTTCGTGGGACAGGCGTTCCTCTACAACGCGTTCTTCTTCACCTACGGCGACACCCTCATCGAGTTCATGGACGTGAAGCAGACCGGCTACTACATCGCGGTCTTCGCGGTCAGCAACTTCATCGGCGCCCTGTTCCTCGGGCCCCTGTTCGACAGGATCGGACGGGTCAAGATGCTGACCGGCACCTACGTGCTGTCGGGCGCGCTCCTCACCTACACCGGGATGACGCTGGACTCCTACTCGGCCGTCAGCCTCACCGCGATGGGGTGCCTGATCTTCTTCGTGGCCTCGGCGGGGGCGAGCGCGGCGTACCTCACCGCCAGCGAGGTCTTCCCGATGGAGACCCGTGCGCTGTGCATCGCGTTCTTCTACGCGATCGGCACCGCCGCCGGCGGAATCGCCGGACCGCTGCTGTTCGGCAAGCTCATCGAGGACGCGGTCAACGGAGGCGAGGGGATCTCCGCCATCGCTGTCGGCTACTACATCGGCGGTGCGCTCATGATCGCCGGCGGCATCGTCGCAGCGTTCCTCGGCGTGAAGGCCGAGGGTCGGTCGCTCGAGAGCATCGCGAAGCCGCTGACCGCCGAGGACGACGCGGAGCCGACCGACGACGAACGGCGACGCAGCCCGCAGCCGGCCTGACTTCTGACGAGACCTGCTGCGACCTACCGAGAGGAAGAGGAGGACACCGTGCCGATGCCGCCGCCGAAGGCAGCCACGGAGGGCCCTCGCGACCGTCAGGTCTTCCACGAGATGGGCCAGATCGTCCGGGCCCTCGAGGACGCGGGGCCGTGCGCGCCCGACACACTCGCCGAGCTGATCGGCGCCCGCTACTGGGAAGTGGGCCGCTTCGACCGGGCCCTGGCCTTCGCCGTCGCGGACGGGCTGGTCGTGCGCGGTCCTGACGACGTCCTGCAGCCGTCCGGCTGAGGAGGTCGTTTCGCAGGGAAAAATCCGGTCGGGGCGTCCGGGACCGAGATGTGGGGTGCGGTCCGGACGCCCCGACCGAGATCGTGGGGCTGTCAGCCGGCGAGGCAGGCCTCGAGGCGCTCCGTCGCCTTGGCGAGACGCATCTGCTGCGCCTTCTTCTCCTTGGCAGCGTCGGCCTTGCGCTCACGCGCCTTCTGCAGGGCGGCCTTGGCCTTGGCCTGCTTGACCTTCGTCTCGGCGCGCTCGAGGGCGGCCTTGGCGTTGTCCACCTTGTCCTTCTGACGCTCGAACACGGCGGTGACGCGGGCCAGGGCGTCCTCGGCGCGGTCGACGCGGACCTGCTGGGCGGCGCAGGGCTCGTCCTCGGCGGACGCCACGGTCGGCTGCGACAGGACGACGCCCAGGGCCAGCGCCGGCGCGAACCCGGCGGCGATGCGGAATGCCTTCTTCATACGATTGATCTCCCTCTGGTTGTGAGGGCCACGGGATGCCCGCGGCCTTGCACTGATTGATGTCGTGACCGCGGCCGGGCGTTACGAGCGATCCGGACGATTTCCGCTGGCATTGCTGTGCGGCGGGGCCTGGCTGCCGGGTCGGTCCCGCTCCTTGTCGGGCCGCTGGCCGTGCCCGTTGCCCTGCCCGTTGCCCTGCCCGTTGCCCTGCCCGTTGCCCTGCCCCTGGCCCTGCTGCTGGCCCTGGGAGCCCGGGTCGTCCGGACGGCCGGGCGCGTCGTCCTGGTTGGAGTGGTCGGGGTTGCCGCCGGGACCGTGACCCTGGCCGTTGCCGGTGCCCTGTCCGGGCGTCGTCTCCGGTGGGACGACGGGGGGCGGTGCGCCCTCGTCCGAGGACGGACGGTCTGTGGGGCGACCGCCCTTCCCGTCGTCGGAGCGAGCGCGGTCACCCGAGGGGGACGACTCGGGGGGCGCGTCGCTGGTGGGGCCGGCGCCGGGGACATCGGTGCTGTCGCTGCGCTGCCCCGGCGCCGGGGTCGAAGGAACGTGGACCGGTTCGGTCGGCCGGTCCGGAGGGGACCACGGGGCCTCGATGACCCCGGCGGCGTACGAAGCGCCGACCCCGCCGGCAAGCACGGCACCGAACACGGCGGCGGCTGCTCCATGCCGCCACCAGGGTGCGGAAGATGGGCCGGCGGGGGCGGCCGCTGCGAGCGCGGCGAGACGCTGGATCTCGACCGCTGGCGGCGTGGAACCCGTCACGTCCGCCCTCAGGGCACGGCTCACCTCGGCACGCGTCGGTCGACGAGGAGAGTGGCCCATGACCTCAACATGTCGCGAGCCGCCCGAGTCGTTACATCCGGTTCCGACCTCTAAGGTGTCGCCCTCAGACGAGGGGGTGGCGATGGCAAGGTCGGACGACGACGTCGTCATCCGCGCGCGCCGGGGCGACGAGGACGCCTGGCGTGAGCTCTACGTCGCCCACGGGCGCCGCCTGGTGGTCTGGCTCGGCGCCGCGCGCGACCTCGACGCCGCGACCGGGGCGGAGGACGTCGCCGCCGAGGCATGGACCGTCGCTGCGACGAAGATCGGCGAGTTCGAGGGCTCGGTCGACGACTTCGGCGGCTGGCTGATCTCGATCGCCCGCAACCTCGTGCTCAACAACCGGCGCCGCTCGCAACGCCGGCAGACCTACGCCACCGAGGACGCCGGCGTCCACCTCGAGGACCTCGGGATGACGCCCGAGGCCAGGGCCGTCGAGGACGACGCCACCCGGTGGCTGCTGGCGCAGCTGAGCCGCCGCGAGGCGGAGGTCATCGCGTGCATCGACGTGGTCGGTCTCGACGTCGCGACCACGGCGCGAGCCCTCGACATGTCCGCGACGGCCGTGCGGGTCGCGCGACATCGCGGGCTGGGTCGACTCCGGACCATCCTCGGCGAGTCGCCCTAGCCCAGTTTGTTAAAACCCTCTAACTTCGTGCCCCGTGGTGGGGGCCGCGTAACCGCGACGACCCACCAAGGAGAAGTCATGCACGCCTCTCTCGGCTCCGTGCGCGCCATCCTCGCGAGTGCCGCCCTGATCGGTCTGGCTGGTCTGGCGGGACCGGCGCCGGCTGGGTCGGCGACCGGCGCGCCGCAGCCCGCAGCCGCCGCCCAGGACGCGTGCGGGGAGGTCCGCGCGAAGGCGGACGGCTCGACCTGGCACTGCTCCTTCGTCGACAACTTCGACGGACGCGAGCTCAACCTCGACAAGTGGATCACCCAGGACACCTCGGTGACCGGCTTCCGCACCGGGGTCACCTGCTTCACCACGGCGAGGAAGAACATCCAGGTCTCGCAGGGAGCCCTGCGGCTGACCGCGCGGAACGAGAAGGGCACATTCCTCTGCCAGACGCCGTCGGGGGTGTTCACGACCACCTACACCGGCGGCATGGTCGGCACGCGGACGAAGTTCTCCCAGACCTACGGTCGGTTCGAGGTGCGGGCCAAGCTCCCGACCGCCCGCAGGGGCGGCGTCCACGGCGGCTTCTGGATGTTCCCGCTGAACCTGAGGTACGGCATCTGGCCGGCGTCGGGGGAGATCGACATCGCGGAGTGGTGGTCCAACAGGCCCACCTCCGTGATGCCCTCGCTCCACTACGACGGTCGTGACCCTCAGAAGGACTCCGGGTGGGACTGCGGTGTCAGCACGCCCAGCGCCTACCACACCTACGCCCTGGAGTGGCTGCCCTCCGGCCTCAAGTTCTTCATCGACGGCAAGCTGTGCTTCTCGCGCACGCCGGAGCCGGCCGCGCCACTCGTCGCCCCGCAGCCCTTCGACCACCCGTTCAGCATGATCCTCAACATGGGAGTGGGGCCCGCGTTCGGAAACAACGCGGTGTCGCCCTCGACACCGTTGCCGGCGACGTACGTCGTCGACTACGTGAAGGCCTGGCACTGACCTCGCGCGCCTCTGACCTGCGGAAACACGACGGCCCGGCACCCTCGAGGGCGTCGGGCCGTCGTGACCGGGTCGTGCTGCGGCGTCCTGAGCGCGCCGCGGCGGTCACAGCTTGATCGTGAAGGCCTGGTCGACCTCGGAGAAGGCGGCCGACGCCTTGCCGAGGTAGGTCACGAACTCGTCGATGACCGCGAACAGGTCGCCGGACTCCTTGTTCCAGCGGGCGAAGATCTCCTGGAACGACGTACCGGACAGACCCTTGAAGGCGCCGGAGTCGTAGAGGCTCTGGATCTGGCCGCTGGTGGTCTGCACCGCGTTCTCCAGCTCGTTCTTGAGATCTCCGAGGTTCCGGGCCTGGGCCTCGATGGAACCGTGATCGATGGAGATGCTGCCGTCGGGACCTGCCATGTCGAACTCCTGAGATAGTCGAAACGCTGACGGGGTCCGGCCTACCCCGGCTGTCCGGCCCCGCAAACCTCCGGAGTCAAGATCGTCGAGGTCCGCGGTTACGATGCTGGCTGACCCACCTGCAGACGGCGATTTTCGTGCAGCCGAAGAGGTTCGTGGTGCGTCGATGGGGGTAGGCGGGCTGCTGCAGGCCCGAATACACGGGTCTCTCGGTATCTCGGAACATCTCGGAGGACGAACGTCGTGAGCACCGACATCAGCGGTAGCGTCGCCGACCGTCAGCGCAGCCGCGCCGGCCGCCGCGCGGCGACCCCCAACGCGGCGGGCCAGATCGCGCCGCCGCGCCAGCGTCGCCCAGCTCTCGCAGCCCTCGCGTTGCTCCTCATCGTCGGCGGAGCGCTGGTGGCGGGCCTGCTCGCGGTCCGGATGGACAGCCGGGTCCCGGTGCTGGTCGCTCAGCAGGCCATCGAGCCGGGTGCGGAGATCACCGCGGACGACATCGGCGTGGTGCGGGTGGCGAGCGACAACATCGGCCTCATCGGCGAGGAGTACGCCGACGACGTGGTCGGTGCCTACGCGACCACGCGCATCGAGCCGGACACCCTTCTCACCGAGAACAACGTGTCGAGCGAGACCCCGATTCCCGACGGCCGCGCCATCGTGTCGGTGCCGCTCGAGGGCAAGCTCGCGCCGACGTCGACCGTGCGGTCCGGTGACCTGGTGCAGGTCGTCCGCGCTACTGCTTCGAGCGGCGGGACCGAGGACGCGAAGGTGCTCGGGACAGCATTCGTCCTCGAGGTGACCGAGCCGGAGGTCGACGACCTCGGTGGTCCCGGTGAGGTACCGACCGCGAGCCTGCTGGTGCTCGACGACGTCGCCCTCGAGGTGATCGACGCCGCCAGCGCGGGCGAGGCCGGCCTCGCGATCCTCCGATCCGGACAGGAGCCCGACGTCGAGCTCGAGGGCGCCAAGTGACGGTCTACGCCTTCGCCTCCGCCAAGGGCTCGCCCGGCGTCTCGACGGCCGCCGCTGCCATCGCGCAGTCCTGGCCGGTTCCCGTCGTCCTCGCCGACGTCGACCCCGCCGGTGGTGACCTGCTGTGGCGCAGCCGGACGGCGACCGGAGGCGCGCTCGACCCCGACCGAGGACTGCTCTCGCTCGGTGCCGCCGTACGACGAGGAGCCGCGCAGGCCGACCTCACCGAGCACCTGCAGCAGACGGCCCTCGGCACCGACGTGCTCGTGGGCATCACGTCTCCCGACCAGCTGCCGGGTCTGGGCGCGGCCTGGGGCCAGCTGTCGACCGTGTTCGGCCAGCACCGCAGCGACGTACTGGTCGACTGCGGACGGATCGTCCCCGGCAGTGCGGCGATGCCGGTCTTCGCCGGTGCCGACGTCGTCGTCCTGGTGACCCGCCCGGACATCTCCGGCACCGCGCACCTGCGCGAACGGCTGCGGTCGCTGCGCACGACGCTGGGGATCGGCGGGCCCGGCGGCAAGCCGGTCGGCATCGTCGTCCGGACGCCGTACCGCGACACCCGCAGTGCCGCCGACCTCCAGCAGCTGCTCGACGCCGAGCGGATGGGCGTCACCGTGCTCGGCATCGTCGCCGACGAGCCGAAGGCGGCGCAGGTCCTCCACGGGGAGCGCATGGGCCAGCTGCGCCGGACGCTGCTCGGTCGCTCGGCCGCGCAGCTCGCGCAGCGGCTGGTCGGCGTCCAGCGTCCCGCCGACCTCGCGAACGGGCGGTGACCGGAGTCATGGACCAGCAGCTGGTGCGCGGTCTGCGCGAGCAGGTCGCCGACATCGTCTCGCGGCAGCGTCGCGAGGACGCGGACAACCATCTGCCGCCGATGTCCGCGGAGGACGAGCGACAGTTCGCCCGCGCCGTCATCGCCCGCGTCCTCGACCAGTACGCCCGCGAGGAGGTCCGCGCGGGCCGTACGCCGCCGACGCCGACCGAGGAGCAGAACCTCGCCGACGGCATCCACGCGGCGCTGTTCGGCGTGGGCCGGCTCCAGCCGCTGCTGGACGACCCCGACGTCGAGAACATCGACATCAACGGCTTCGACCAGGTGTTCGTCGGCTACGCCGACGGCCGCGAAGAGCGGGCCGAGCCGGTCGCGGAGTCCGACGACGAGCTGATCGAGCTGGTGCAGACGCTCGGCGCCTACTCGGGCCTGACCAGCCGGCCTTTCGACACCGCCAACCCGCAGCTCGACATCCGGCTGCCCGACGGTTCACGACTGTCGGCGGTGATGGGCGTGTGCCCGCGGCCGTCGATCTCGATCCGCCGGGCCCGACTCTCGCGGGTCTCGCTCGACACCCTCGTCGACTACGGCACGATGTCGCCCGACCTCGCCGCGTTCCTCTCCGCAGCCGTGCGGGCGCGCAAGAACATCATGATCGCCGGCGCGACGAACGCCGGGAAGACGACGCTGCTGCGGGCGCTCGCCAACGAGATCGAGCCCTCGGAGCGGCTGATCACCGTCGAGCGCGCGCTGGAGCTCGGGCTCGGCGAGTTCCCCGACCTGCACCCCAACGTCGTCGCCTTCGAGGAGCGGCTGCCCAACGCCGAGGGCGTCGGGTCGATCTCGATGGCCGAGCTGGTGCGGCGGTCGCTGCGCATGAACCCGAGCCGGGTCATCGTCGGTGAGGTGCTCGGCGACGAGATCGTCACGATGCTCAACGCCATGAGCCAGGGCAACGACGGCTCGCTGTCGACGATCCACGCGAACTCCTCCTCGGAGGTCTTCAACCGGATCTGCACCTACGCCATCCAGAGCGCTGAGCGGCTGCCCTCCGACGCGACGATGATGCTGATCGGCGGCGCCATCGACTTCGTGATCTTCGTTGAGCGCGTCAACGAGTTCGCCGAGGGCGGCACCTTGCGACGCATGGTCACCTCGGTGCGCGAGGTCAACGGTGTCGACGGCCGAGTGCTCTCCAGTGAGGTCTTTGCGCGCGGTCGCGAGGGCTTCGCCGTGCCCGCCGCCGCGGTGTCCTGCCTCGACGACCTCGAAGCGGTCGGCTACGTCCCTGGCGCGGCCTCCACCTGGGTGGAGCGGGCCGGATGACGCTCAGCCCTACCACCCTCCTCATCGTCCTGCTCGGCGCCGTCGTCGGCGGGGGGATCGTGCTGCTGGTGCGGTCGCTGGTGGGCTTCCCGGTCGACGACCGGGTCGCGGAGCCCACCGCTTCGCTCACCCAGCGGATCGAGGCGGCCGGGCGGCGGGTGCCGTTCGCGGTCGGCGCGTTCCTCCTGGTCCTGCTGCTGACCCGCTGGCTGGTCGTCGCGATCGCGTGCGCGCTGCTCGTCCTGTTCTGGAACAAGCTCTTCGGCGGTGCCCGCGAGGCCCGCCGTGGCATCGCCCGGCTGGAGGGCCTGGCTGCCTGGACCGAGTCGCTGCGCGACACCGTCGCGGGCGCGGTCGGCCTGGAGCAGGCGATCCCCGCGACGGCGTACGCCGCCTCGCCCGCCATCCGGGAGGACCTCACCACCCTCTCCGACCGGCTGCGGGTGCGGATGCCGCTGCCGGAGGCCCTCAAACGGTTCGCCGAGGAGGTCGACGACGCCGGCGCCGACCTCATCATCGCCGCGCTGATCCTCAACGCCCGGCTCCGCGGTCCCGGCCTCCGGGACGTGCTGACCTCGCTCGCCCGCTCGGCGCGGCTCGAGCTCGAGATGCGGCAGCGGATCTACGCCAGCCGCGCGTCCACCCGCCGCAGCGTCACCATCGTCGTCGCGATCACCGTGGCCGTGGTCGTCGGGCTCCGCGTCCTCAACCCCGGTTTCGTCGCGCCCTACAGCACGCCCTTCGGTCAGCTCGTCCTCGTGGGGATCATGGTCATCTTCACCGCAGGCATCCTGTGGCTGCGGAGCCTGGCCAAGGACGACACCCCGGGGCGGTTCCTCCACTTCCGAGCGGAGCCGGTCCGGTGACGTTGACCCTGATCATGCTCGCCGGCGCCGTCGTCGGCGCGGGTGTGCTGATGGCCGCCTGGCTGGTGGTGCAGCCCTCGACCTCCGGGCCGGTGGCGCTCGCCCTGCTCGATGCCCGGCTCGCCCGGGGCCGTCGCGAGGTCTCGCTGACCGCCGATCGCCGGCACACGGAGGAGTCGCCACGGATGCGCCGCTTCGGGGCGCGGGTCGACGACCTGCTGGAGAGCCAGGGTTACCCGCTGCCGCGCAAGCTCGTCGTCGACCTCGGCATGGTCGGCCAGTCGCGGGAGATGTTCCTGGCCCGCACGGCGGGCGGTGCCCTCCTGGGGGCGGTGCTGCCCAACGCGGTGCTGGTCCCGTGGGCGCTGCTGGGCCTGGTCGGCTTCGCCATCCCGCTGTGGCTGGTCCTGCTCGGCGCACTGATCGGCGGTCTCGTGCCGTACTCCCAGCTCCGCAAGGACGCCCAGGAGAAGCGGCGCGCGTTCCGGCACATGGTGAGCGCCTTCCTCGACCTGGTCGCGATGAACCTGGCCGGCGGGCGCGGCGTGCCGGAGGCGCTCCAGGCCGCGTCCACCGTCAGCGACAGCTGGGGCATGGTCCGGATCCGCGACACCCTCGAGGCCGCGCGGCTCCAGGGCAACACCCCGTGGGCCGCTCTCGGGCAGCTCGGCGAGGAGGTCGACGTCGACGAGCTGCGCGACCTCTCGGCGGCGCTCGCCCTGGTCGCGGAGGACGGCGCGAAGGTCCGGGACTCGCTCACCGCCCGTGCCTCCTCGATGCGGCACCGGGAGCTCGCCGACGCCGAGGCCAAGGCCGAGGAGCGCTCGCAGTCGATGCTCATCGCCCAGCTGGTGCTCTGCGCCGGGTTCCTGCTCTTCCTCGTCTACCCCGCCGTCGCCCGGCTGCTCGGTTAGGGCGTGCGGAGGTGGGAACGGTGTATCCAACGAAACGAAAGGACGATCTCGGATGAGTCCAGAATTCCAGTACCTGAGGATCCTTCTCGGTGGTCACCTCGACCGCGTGCGGAACGACCAGCGGGGGGTGTCGGCGGTCGAGTGGGTCATCATCACGGTCCTGCTGATCGGCATCGCCGGGGCGGTCGGCGTCGCTGTCTCGACCGCGGTGGACCGGAAGTCCAGCCAGATCAGCCTCTGACATGGTCCGTCGGCCCCGTCGTCGCGCGCGGGACGAAGCAGGCGTCAGCAGCGTGGAGCTCGTGCTCTACACACCGCTGCTGATGTTCATCATCTTCGTCGCCGTGCAGTTCTCGCTCGTCTGGTTCGGCAACCAGGCCGCGAGCGCCGTGGCGCGCGAGACCGCGCGTCAGGCACGGGTCTACGACGAGGGTCGCGCGATCCAGGAGGGGCACCGCTACGCCGGCAACATCGGCAAGGGCGTGCTCGAGGACGTGACCATCAAGATCGAGCGGGTCGGCGACAACCGGGTCCGGGTCACGGTGACGGGGAAGGCGCAGGAGCTCTCCCCGATCGGGGTGCCGACGGTGAGCCAGACCGTGGAGGGCCCGATCGAGGAGTTCGTGGACGAGGCGGCGCCATGACGAAGGTGGTCCGTCACCTTCGGGACGAGCGCGGCTCGATGGCGGTCGAGGTCGTCATCCTCGCGCCGTTCCTCATGATGTTCGTGATGCTGGTCGTCGCCGGTGGGCGCTACGTCGCCGTCCAGGGGGACATCGAGGCCGCGGTCCGCGACGCGGCCCGCGCCGCGGCGCTGGAGGACACCCGGGGCGAGGCCGAGCAGGCGGCCCGAGCCACCATCGCCGCATCGCTCGACGGCTCCGACTGCCGGGTCGGCTACAACGCCGACTGGCGGCCCGACGGCTCGGTCAGCGTCCGGCTCACCTGCGACATCCCCTACGGCGACCTCGCCCTGATCGGGCTCCCCGGCCACGTCACGATCGACGCCGACTCCTACGTCCGGCTGGACCCCTACCGGAGGCTCGAATGACCCGCACCCGGCGCGACGAGCGCGGAGCCGCCTCCGCCTTCGTGCTCGGCATGGCGATCACCCTCCTCGTCGTCGCCGGTCTCGTGGTCGACGGCGGTGGGGCGCTGAACGCCCGGATGACACTGGCCGACGACGTCGAGGCGGCGGCTGTCGCCGGCGCCCAGGCCACCGACGAGCTGAGGCTCCGCGCGGACGACGTGCTCGTCATCGACCCCGCCGAGGCCCGCGAACGGGCGGCCGCCGTGCTCGCCGGCCGAGGCTACGAGGGGATCCGGATCGTGGTGACGGACGAGTCCGTGACCGTCACCGCCCGCGACCGGGTCCCGACGTTGATGCTCAACCTGATCGGCATCAACGAGTTCGACATCGAAGCAACTGCGACCTCGGAAGCCGAGATCCTGCAATGAGCACCGCCAACCAGACCGACCAGTCCGACCCGACCCGTCGCGGCCCCGCGCGCTTCTCCGCGCCGCCGCCCGGCGCCCGCCGGTCCACCCCGAGGTCCTCGCCGTTCGCGGTGATCGGCGCCGTGCTCGCGCTGCTGGTGCTGCTCGTCGGCATCCCGGTGGGCCTGGTGCTCTGGCAGGGTGCGCCGCCGTTCCCGACCGGTCTGCCGTCGCGCGACGACCTGACCCAGCCGCTGACGTTCGACGCCCTGGTCATCGTGCTCCTGGTCGTCGTCTGGCTGGCCTGGCTGCAGTTCACGATCTGCGTGGTGGTCGAGGCGATCTCACTGCTGCGGGGTGGCGTCCTGCCGCGACCGGTGCCGCTGTCCGGGCGCTCGCAGGCGCTGGCGCGTGCGCTGGTCGGCACCGTCCTGGTGGGCGCGTCGGTCATCGGCACCGGCGGAGCCGCCTCGGCCGACGACGCGGGTCGCCAGCAGCGGGAGGCGACGTCCGCGATCGCGACGCCGGACGGGCAGGGCCGGCCGATGGAGAACGTCGCGCCCGACGGCTTCACCGCGCCCGCGCTGTTCACCGAGACCAAGGAGAAGCTGGCCGAGGTGGCCGACGCCGCCGGCGCGTCCCTCGGCCGCAAGGTCGTCACGGTGAAGCCGCCGGAGGGTCGCTACCACCACAACCTGTGGGACATCGCCGAGGAGCACCTGGGCGACGGCCGTCGGTGGAAGGAGATCTTCGAGCTCAACAAGGGCCGGCCACAGCCGGACGGGGGCGAGCTCGTGATCGGCCGGCTGATCCAGCCCGGCTGGGTGCTGGTGCTTCCCGACGACGCCGTGGGCGCCGACCGGGTGGACCGCGTCGAGCAGGCCGAGCGGGCAGGGGACCGGCACGAGGCCGCCAACGACGACCGCCGCGAGCGGATGCCCGCCGTCGAGGTCGCCGAGGAGCGGGCCGACGCCGTCGAGGCGACGTACGACGGCCTGGCCGGTGACCTGCTCGGCGGTGGTCTGCTGGCCGCCTCCCTCGCCGGCGCGATCGCCGCGGAGCGGCGCCGGCGCCGCGGCGCGGACCTGTCCGCGGCCGACCTCGACACCGAGGTCGCGCTGCTCGTCGGCGCCGACCTGGACCGCGCCGAGCGGGTCGACCGGGCGCTCCGCCGGCTCGCCGTGACCGCCCCCGCCGAGGGCATCGCCCTGCCGCCGGTCTACGCGCTCACCGTCGACGACGCCGAGATCGAGCTGCGCATCGCCCCGGCCGCGCCGCGCCCGCCGGCGCCGTGGATCGCGCTCAAGGAGGGACGGCGGTGGCGGCTCGACCGCGAGTCCGCCGAGGTCGACCAAGGCCCGCTCGGCAACGCGCCGTACCCCGGTCTGGTCTGCATCGGCCGTGACGACGCCGGCGCCGACGTGCTCATCGACCTCGAGGCCGTCGGCGGCCCGGCGTCGGTCTCGGGTGCCGACGCCGTGGCGCGCGAGGTGGTCTCGGCCCTCGCCGTCCAGCTGGTCACCTCGCCGTGGTCGGACGACCAGCGGGTGCACGCCCACGAGCTGTCGCCGGTGCTCGCCGACATCGCCGACAGCAGCTTCGGCGTCGTCGACGACCTGTCGGCGCTGGTCGCGGACTTCGAGAGCCACCGCCCGGACCGCAACGGCTCCGACGTGCTGTCCGGGCGGGTGGGGCGCCGGCCCGACCTGACGCCGCAGTACCTGATGCTCGGTGCCGTGCCCGGCGACGACCTCGTCGAGCGGCTGCAGCCGATGATCCGCACCGGCGACCGCGGCCTGGGTGTCGTGGCGGTCGGCAAGCTGCCGGGGACCCGGTGGCACCTCACCGTGGACGAGTCCGGCCACCTCGCCCTGCCACTGCTGGACCTGTCGGTCTCGGCGGTCCGGCTGACCGAGCGCAGCGCCGTGCAGCTCGCCGCGCTGTTCGCCAAGGCCCGCGAGCAGCGCTCGCCGGCCATCGACGGCAGCGTCCTCATCCCGCGGGCGCCGCGGCCGGGCGACGACGCGCACTGGGCGTCGGCGGCCGTTCGGGTCGGCGTCCTCGGGGCGCACGAGGTGAAGGTCCCGGGCACGATGGACGAGGTGCGGCTCGGTCTCGCGAGGGAGGTGGCGACGTACCTCGCCCTCCAGACCGCACCCGTGCACCCGAGCGTGCTCGCCGCGTCGGTGTGGCCGCGCGGCGTCACGGCCGAGGTCCGGAACGCGACGATCGAGCGCGTGCGCGAGTGGCTCGGCCAGGCGGCCGACGGCACCTACCTGCTCCGCGAGAACGACGAGGGCCGGCTGTTCCTCGCCGACGACGTCGCGGTCGACTGGCACGCGTTCTGCACGCTGGTGCAACGCTCTCGCGGAGCGGCGGTCCGCACCGAGAAGGAGCTGCTCCGCCGCGCTCTCCAGCTGGTCCGCGGACCGTTCCTCGACGGGCGCGAGCGCGGCCGCTACAGCTGGCTGGCGCGCACCCGGCTCGACACCACGGTTGCCGACTCCGTCGAGGCGACGGCGCACCGGCTGGTCGAGCTGTCCACCGACGACCCCGACGGGGCGGCGGGCGCGGCCCGGGCCGGGCTCCGGCTGGTGCCGCACTCCCAGCTGCTGTGGCGCGACCTGATGCGGGCGGAGTTCGACGGACCGGGTGGTCCGGCCGCGATCGCCGTCGTCGACGAGATGCGGTTGATGCTCGACTCGCGCGACGTGCAGCTCGAGGCGGAGACCGAGGCGCTGGCCGAGGAGCTGGTGCCGGGAACGCTCGTCAGCTAGGCAGCAGCAGGACGACGGTTTCAGCGACGCAGGCCGGCTTGTCCTGGCCCTCGATCTCGATCGAGTGCTTCACGGTCAGCTGCTTGCCAGTCGGCAGGTCGGCGACGTTGGCGATCGTGACGTGGATCCGGATGCGGGAGCCGACGCGCAGGGGAGTGGGGAACCGCACCTTGTTGATGCCGTAGTTGAGCTTGGCGCCCGGCGTGGCGAGCTTGAAGACCTGGCTGCCGAGCCACGGGATCAGGGCCAGGGTGAGGTAGCCGTGGGCGATGGTGCCGCCGAACGGACCCGCCTTGGCGCGCTCGACGTCGACGTGGATCCACTGGTGGTCACCGGTGGCGTCGGCGAACTGGTTCACCCGCCGCTGGTCGATCGTCACCCAGTCACTCGTGCCGATCTCCTGACCGGCGGCGGCCTCGAGCTCCTCGAACGTGGTGAAGACCCGCATGCCCTCTCCTTGCTTGTCGTGCTGCCGTGTGGTGCTTGTCGTGTGCGCCGGTTGGCCACGGTGGAACAATGCTCGGCATGGAACCTACACGCGTGCCCACGGTCGATGAGTTGAGGTCCGCGCCGAAGGTGCTCCTGCACGACCATCTGGACGGTGGCCTGCGGCCGGCGACGATCGTCGAGCTCGCTGCCGAGTCCGGCCACGAGCTGCCGGCCAGCGACCCGGAGTCCCTCGGCGCGTGGTTCGCCGAGTCGGCCGACTCGGGCTCGCTGGTCCGCTACCTCGAGACGTTCGAGCACACCGTCGGCGTGATGCAGTCGGCTCCGGCGCTGACCCGGGTCGCCCGGGAGTGTGCGGAGGACCTGGCCGCGGACGGCGTCGTCTACGCCGAGATCCGCTACGCCCCCGAGCTGCACGTGCAGCAGGGGCTGACGCTCGACGAGGTGGTCGGCGCGGTGGCCGAGGGCTTCGCGCAGGGTGTCGAGGCGAGCGGCGGCCGGATCGTCGTGCGACAGCTGCTGACCGCGATGCGGCAGGCCGCGCCGTCGCTGGAGATCGCCGAGCTCGCGATCCGCTACCGCGACCACGGTGTCGCCGGCTTCGACATCGCCGGCCCGGAGGCGGGCTACCCGCCGACCCGGTTCCTCGACGCCTTCGACTACGTCCGCCAGGAGAACGGCCACGCCACCTGCCACGCCGGCGAGGCGTTCGGGCTGCCGTCGATCTGGGAGGCCGTCCAGTGGTGCGGCGCCGACCGGCTCGGTCACGGCGTCCGGATCATCGACGACATCGCCGTCGCCGAGGACGGCACGGCGAAGCTGGGACTGCTCGCGTCGTACGTCCGGGACAAGCGGATCCCGCTGGAGATGTGCCCGTCGTCGAACCTGCAGACCGGCGCCGCCCCCTCGATCGCCGAGCACCCGATCGGCCTGCTGGCCGACCTGCGGTTCCGGGTGACCGTCAACACCGACAACCGGCTGATGAGCAGCACCTCGATGACCCGCGAGCACCAGTTGCTCTGCGAGGCGTTCGGGTGGGGACTCGACAAGGTCGAGTGGCTGACCGTCAACGCGATGAAGTCGGCGTTCCTGCCGTACGACGAGCGCTACCGGCTGATCATGGACACGATCAAGCCCTGGTACCGCGAGCACGCCTGACGGGACGCGCCGGCAAGATCAGACGACGAACCAGAGGTGGGACCAGCCGGCGACGCCGACCCGGTGGGTGACCCACCGCTCCTCGGGGACGTCGACGACGGCGCCGCGGGCGGGGTCGAAGAGGCGGACCTCCTCGCCACGGGCCGCGAACGCGAGCACGACGTGGCGAGGGAGCCAGCGGTTGCCGACGTAGACGGCGACGGGCCGGGTGCGGACCTGCTCGACGAGGATGTCGAAGCCGACCGCCGCCCGCGGCCGCGCGTTGACGGTGGCGACCCGCTCGCCGGTGATGCTGGTGAGGGCGTTGGCGACCGCCCACGGAGGAGTGCCGAACCGGCGCGGCCAGGGCATTTGCATCCGGTCTCGCGCGCTGCGGGACGACGTCAGCCGTCGGTGCTCCTCGCGGGCAGCGGCGGCCGGGTCCTCGGGGCGGTCGCCCTCGACGAGCGCGCGGGCGACGACGACGCTGACCGCGCCGCAGCTCACCCGGTCCGGTTGCTGCAGTGCGCGCGGGTCGAGGTCAGCCGGCCAGTCCACGCTTGGACGCCGAGCCGGAGCGGGTGGCGGGGCCGAGGTGACCGGCCACGATCTCGTCGTACGCGGCATCGCCGGTGGCGACCCGGCAGCCGGCGTCCACGGCGCGTCGTACGACGTCGCGCTGCGCGCGCGCCAGCGCCAGCCCCCGCCGGAGGAGGACCAGGGGCGGCTTGCGGTGCTCGCGCAGGTCGCGGGTCAACCGACGCCAGAACGTGACCGCGCGGTGCTGGGTGACGCAGTAGGCGGCCTCGAGCACGCCCGCCTCGCGGCACGCCGCGACGACCTCGGGTGCGAAGATCCCTTCCGCGCAGAACACCGGCGCGCCGCCGAGGTCGAGCCGCTGGGCGCCGGTGCGCCGGCTCTCCGAGAGCGAGTAGACCGGCACGTCGGCGGCACCCGTGCGGCAGAGCTCGAGCAGCGCGGCGACGGCGTCCTCGCGGTGCCAGGTGCCGGGGTGGTCCCAGTCCACGAGACCCGCGTTCGCGCCGTCCACGATCCTCGGCAGGTCCGCCTCGTCGCCGTCGCGGTAGAAGTCGTCGAGACGGAGCGTGGGCCAGCCGAACCGGTGGCCCAGCCGCTCGGCGAGCCGGGACTTCCCGGCGCCGGAGGGTCCGGCGAGCACGATCACGCGGGCGGGCACCGAACCACTCTAGTGCGGCTCCCGGTCAGCGCTTGATGTGGACCCGGACTGCGTCCGCGCGGGAGTACCGCAGGCTCGACGTCGGCAGGAACCGCACCACCAGCTTGTGGCTGCCGTGTCGCATCCGGTGCAGCCGCACCTTCGCCCTGCCGTCGTGCAACCAGGCCTTGCCGACCCGGCGGCCGTGGCTGGTCACGACGACCTTGCCCCAGGCCGGGCCTGCGTCGGTGAGCACCTGGACGGCCACCTTCGGGCGGTGCGAGTGGGTCCGGGCTCGCGGCAGCCGGGCCGTCGTCCGCGTGTCGAGCTTCGCCACGCGCACCTTCTCGCTGACCGCCTCGCTGGGGGCGTGGGCGGACGCGGCGGCGGTGACCTTCACCTTGATCCGGTCACCCGCGTCACGGAGGCCGACGACGTACGTCGCCTCGGTGGCGCCCGCGATCGGGCGGCCGTTGCGCAGCCACTGGTAGGTGATGGTCTCCGGTGCCGGCGACCAGGTCCCGGGGTGCGCCGTGAGCGGCTGGTCGACCGCCGCCTCTCCGTCGACCGTGGGCGGCACCTCGTTGACCAGCTCCGGGCCCGTGGGGTCGGTGGGGTCGGTGGGTTCGGTCGGGTCGGTCGGGTCCGTGGGATCGGTCGGGTCCGTCGGATCGGTGGGGTCCGTGGGGTCCGTCGAGTGGTCGTCGCAGTTGTCGATCAGCTGCTCGTGGACCGCGCGGCGCTTGGTCTCCGACAGCGCCTGGAACGCGGCGAACTCGAGGAAGCACGCGCCCATCTCGACCCCGGCGTCGGCGGCCTCCTCCATCGACCCGCCGTTGAGCGTGAACTGCCAGCCGTACGTCGTCGAGCCCGTCCTCGACAGGCCTGCCATGTAGCAGTACCAACTGGTCGCGGTGGCCAGGGGCTGCCCCGGCGCCGCGCACATGGCGTCGTCGGGGCCGAGGCCGTGGTCGTCGAAGACGAGCTGGCTGCCGTACCGGCCGGACAGCTCGTTGAGCATCGACCGCTCGTCCTCCCAGGAGGAGGCGAACGTGCCGTCGCCGTAGCCGCCGGGCCCGGGGACGATGAACTGCCACTTCGAGTGGCCCGCGAGGGAGATCCGCGTGGTCGGGAACAGGTTCACCAGGGTGTCGGTGGAACGGCGCAGGCACTGCCCGTGCAGGGCCTTGTTGTAGCCGGCCTTCCAGAGGCGGTCGACCGAGGCGCTGTCGGCGCCGAGGATGAACGGCTCCGCGTAGATCGTCGTGCACTCGCTGTTGGCGATCTCGACCACCTGTGGGTCGGCCTCGTAGCGGTTCGCGACCGCCCGCATCAGGGCGGTGTAGTCGGCGTGGAACGCGTCGGTCCAGTAGCGCGGGACGCAGCCGGAGTTGCCGTTGGGCGAGTCGGGCCGGACCTCGACGCAGCCGCCCGAGCGCTCCTTGACCCACTGCGGCGCGTGGATGCCCGACATGAACCGCAGCCGGAACCTCTGACCGGGGTTGTCGCGCAGCACCTTGTCGACGTAGGAGAAGTCGTAGCGACCCGGTGCGGTCTCGATCGTGTTCCAGGGCAGCTTCACCGAGGCGAAGGTGGCGTAGGGGACGGTCTTGATCGCGTCCGGCTTGGTCACGACCAGGCCCTGCAGGCCGGGCTTGAGGCTCGACGAGGAGGCCGCCGCGGTGGGGCTGGTGCTCTCCGTGGCCTCGGCGGAGGTCGAGACGACGCCGACGGCGGCGAGCAGCGGGGCCGCGAGCAGCAGGGCGGTGGCGATCGGGCCGCCCAGGCGGCGGGCGGACGAGGGGGACGTGCGGGTCATCAACGGTCCGAGATCCAGGGGTGAGGAGAGGTGACGATCCATCTCATCCGATTCCGCCGCGGACCTCTTGGCCCCCTGGGCCACACTTCGCGGGCGCTCTTGGACCTCAGTCCAGCGACCGTCGCCGGGGCGCGCGGGGACCCCGTCCCGTCGTCGCCAACGCAATCTGAGCACCATGGACCCCCGTCATAGGCCGGCCAAAAGCCGAGAAAACTTCTCTCAACCAGTGGTCGGGCGGCAGGAGCGGCGCCCGGTCACGTGTATCAGTACCGATATCGTTCCACACCTGCATCAGGTGTGACAACGGCACTACGAGAAGTTTGACCTGCCGCAGCGGCGCGGCTCCACGGTCGAACGGCCTGGTGCGGACTAGTCACAACGAGGGGGTCGGCCGCCGATCGGACAGCCGAGCCACCCCCACGCCGCTTACGGCGGTAAGCGGCGCCGCGCGGACGTCACACCCCGATCGGGTGCCAGACGGTCTTGATCTCCAGGAAGTCCGTCATCGTCGACAGGGCCGGGGCGGCCGTCCAGTCCGGCTCGGCGGCCGGGGCGCGGCGGACCCGCTTGAGGTTGTCGGCGGCGGCGACCTCGAGCTCGGTGGTGACGGCGTCGTCACCGGCGAGGCCGCAGAGGTCGATGGCGTTGACGTCCATGTGCGCGGCCAGCCAGGGCCCGAGCGACGCGGCGTCGCCGGTCAGCAGGTTCACCACGCCGCCGGGGACGTCGGAGGTCGCGAGCACCTCGGCGAAGGTGACGGCCGGCAGCGGCCGGGAGTACGACGACACGACGACCGTCGTGTTGCCGGTGACGATGACCGGGGCGACCACGCTGACCAGACCGAGCAGCGACGACGACTGCGGCGCGAGCACGCCGACGACGCCGGTCGGCTCGGGCGCGGAGTGGTTGAAGAACGGCCCGGCCACGGGGTTGGCGTTGCCGACCACCTGGGCGAGCTTGTCGGCCCAGCCTGCGTACCAGACCAGGCGGTCGATGGCCTCGTCGACCTGGCGCCCGGCCGCGGCGGCGCTGCCCCCCTCGGACTGCTGCACGGCCTGCACGAACTGCGGGCGGCGGTCCTCCATCACCTCGGCGATCCGGTAGAGGATCTGCGCCCGGTTGTAGGCGGTGCGCCCGGACCAGCCGGGGAACGCCTTGCGGGCCGCGACGACCGCGTCCCGCACGTCCTTGCGCGACGCCTTGGCGGCGTTGGCCACGAACTTCCCCTTGCTGTCCTGCACCTCGTAGGAGTGACCGGACTCCGAGCGCGGGAACGCCCCGCCGATGTAGAGCTTGTAGGTCTTGCGGACGTCGATGCGCGCCATCAGGCACCAGCCTTCAGGTAGGCGGAGAGGCCCTGGCGGCCACCTTCGCGGCCGTAGCCCGACTCCTTGTAGCCGCCGAACGGGCTGGCCGGGTCGAACTTGTTGAACGTGTTGGCCCAGACCACGCCGGCGCGGAGCCGGTCGGCCATGAAGAGGATCCGGGAGCCCTTCTCCGTCCAGACGCCGGCGGACAGGCCGTAGGGCGTGTTGTTGGCCTTCTCGACGGCCTCGGCGGGCGTGCGGAAGGTCAGCACCGAGAGCACCGGCCCGAAGATCTCCTCGCGGGCGATCCGGTGGGCCTGGGAGACGCCGGTGAAGACGGTCGGCGGGAACCAGTAGCCGGCCGACGGCAGCTCGCACGGCGGCGACCAGCGCTCGGCGCCCTCGTCCTCGCCGATCTCGGCGAGCGCGCGGATCCGGGCCAGCTGGGCGGCGGAGTTGATGGCGCCGATGTCGGTGTTCTTGTCGAGCGGGTCGCCGACGCGCAGCGTGGCCATCCGGCGCTTGAGCTTGGCCATGACCTCCTCGGCGACCGACTCCTGGAGGAGGAGCCGGGAGCCGGCGCAGCACACGTGGCCCTGGTTGAAGAAGATCCCGCCGACGATGCCCTCGACGGCCTGGTCGATCGGGGCGTCGTCGAAGACGATGTTGGCGGCCTTGCCACCGAGCTCCAGAGTCGCCTTCTTGTCGGTGCCGGCGATCGAGCGGGCGATCGCCTTGCCGACGCCGGTGGAGCCGGTGAAGGCGACCTTGTCGACGTCGGGGTGCGTCACGAGCGCCTCGCCGGTCGCGCCGGCACCGGTGACGATGTTGACGACCCCGTTCGGAAGATCCGCTTGCTGACAGATCTCGGCGAACAGCAGCGCGGTCAGCGGCGTGGTCTCGGCCGGCTTCAGCACCACGGTGTTGCCGCAGGCGAGCGCGGGCGCGATCTTCCACGCGAGCATGAGCAGCGGGAAGTTCCAGGGGATGACCTGGCCGGCGACCCCGAGCGGCTGCGGGTTGGCGCCGAGGCCGGCGTGCTCCAGCTTGTCGGCCCAGCCGGCGTAGTAGAAGAAGTGCGCGGCGACGATCGGGACGTCGACGTCGCGGCTCTCCTTGATCGGCTTGCCGTTGTCGATCGACTCCAGCACGGCGAGCTCGCGGCTGCGCTCCTGGATGATCCGCGCGATCCGGTAGAGGTACTTGGACCGCTCGCGGCCGGGCATCCGTGACCAGCCGCGGAACGCCTTGCGGGCGGCCTTGACGGCGCGGTCGACGTCGGCGGCGTCCGCCTCGGCGATCTCGGCGAGCGTCTCCTCCGTCGCCGGGTTGACCGACTTGAAGGCGGTGCCGTGGCCGTCGACGAAGTCGCCGTCGATGAAGAGGCCGTAGGACGGCTTGATGTCGACGATCGCCCGTGACTCGGGCGCCGGTGCGTACTCGAAGTTCATCGTCAGTCCAGGGTGAAGTAGTCGGGACCGCTGTAACGGCCGGTGGCGAGCTTGGTGCGCTGCATCAGCAGCTCGTTGAGGAGGGTGGACGCGCCGAAGCGGAACCAGGTCGGGGTCAGCCAGTCCGGGCCGGCGACCTCGTTGACCATCACGAGGTACTTGATCGCGTCCTTGGCGGTGCGGATACCGCCGGCGGGCTTCACGCCGATCTGGACGCCGGTGGCCTCGCGGAAGTCGCGGACCGCCTCGAGCATCACCAGGGTGACCGGCAGCGTCGCCGCCGGCTGGACCTTTCCGGTTGAGGTCTTGATGAAGTCGGTGCCCGCGAGCATCGCCAGCCAGGAGGCGCGTCGTACGTTGTCGTAGGTCTGGAGCTCGCCGGTCTCGAAGATCACCTTGAGGTGGGCGCTGCCGCACGCCTCCTTGACGGCGACGATCTCCTCGTAGACCTGGAGGTAGCGGCCCGCGAGGAACGCGCCCCGGTCGATCACCATGTCGATCTCGTCGGCACCGGCCGCGACCGCCTCGCGGGTGTCGGCCAGCTTGACCTCCATCGAGGCCCGACCGCTCGGGAACGCGGTCGCCACGGCCGCCACGTTGACCTTGTCGCCGACGACCTCCTTCACGACCCCGACCATGTCGCCGTAGACGCAGACGGCGGCGACGGCGGGGCAGGTCGGGTCGGCCGGGTCGGGGCGCAGCGCCTTGTTGGCGAGCGCGCGGACCTTGCCGGGGGTGTCCTGGCCCTCGAGCGTCGTGAGGTCGACCATCGTGATGGCGAGGTCGAGCGCCAGGGCCTTCGCGGTGGTCTTGATCGAGCGGGTCCCGAGCCCTGCGGCACGAGCCTCGGCGCCGACCTGGTCGACGCCCGGAAGGCCGTGGAGGAACCGGCGGAGCGAGGCCTCGCTGGCGGTGACGTCGGCGTATGCCGAGAGCCCCGGGGACGGGGCCGTGGAGGCGGTGACTGGCATCAACCCAGCATAGGCTTGGGAGGTTGTCGGACGACAACTGTCGAGCACCAGCCAGCAACGATCCGAGGAGAGGGCGGACCCCAGGTGACGCAAGAGCGGGACGAGCGGTTCACGACATGGGGCGGCCGGGTCCTCGGCGGCCTGGGCCTGGCGCTCGTCGGGCTCGTCGTGGTGCTGGGGATCCCGGGCATCGGGCAGGCCTACCCGCCCGTGGTCTACGCGTGTTGCGGGCTGGCCGCGGTCGGCATCTGGGTCGTGCTGATCCGGCCCTCCGTCGCGATCGAGGGGGACCGCCTCGTCCTCCGCAACCCGGTGAGCACCTCGCGGGTGCCGCTGGCAGCGATCGAGCAGGTCGTGGTGCGGCAGTGGCTGGCCGTGAGCGCCGGCGCGCGGCGGTTCACCTGCTCCGGGGTCAGCCGCAGTATGTGGCAGGCGCGCCGCGACGACCAGCGCGGGGCGGTGACGGGCGCCGAGATCGGGAAGCTGTCGTACGGCGCCATCGTCGAGCGCCGCATCGACAAGCGGGCCGAGGACGCCCGGGCCCGGCAGGGGGTCGAGCGCTACTCCGACGAGCAGCAGGTGCTGGCCGAGGAGGCGGTCACCGAGCGGGCCTGGCCCGAGATCGGCCTGCTCACGGGCTTCGGTCTCGCGGTCGTCGTGACCGCGTTCCTCTGACCGCTGCTACGGCGCGATGCCGGCGGCAGCCGCGACGTCGGCCTTCATCGCCTCGAGGGTGGTGCTCGCCGCCGCCCGGGCCGCGGCGACGTCGCCGTCCGCGACCGGGACGACCACCTCGAGGTAGCACTTCAGTTTGGGCTCGGTGCCGCTCGGGCGCACGATCACCCTGGCGCCGTCGGCCAGCCGGTAGCGGAGGCCGTCGGTCGGGGGCAGGTCCGCGCTGCCCGTGCTGAGGTCCTCGGCCTGCTCGACCGCGAGCCCGCCCAGCTCCTGCGGTGGCGTCTCGCGGAGCCGGGCCATCGCGGTCGCGATCTCGCCGAGGTCGGTGACCCGCACCGACACCTGGTCGGTCGCGTGCAGCCCGTGCTCGACCGCGATCTCGTCGAGCAGGTCCTGCAGGCCGAGGCCGTCGGCCTTCGCGGCGGCGGCGAGCTCGCAGAGGAGCAGCAGGGCCGAGACCCCGTCCTTGTCCGCGACGTGCTCGGGGTCGACGCAGTAGCCGAGCGCCTCCTCGTAGCCGAAGGCCAGTCCCGGCAGCCGGCCGATCCACTTGAAGCCGGTCAGCGTCTCGACGTGCTCCTGGCCGGCGGCCGCCGCCAGCTTGCCGAGCAGCGAGGAGGACACGATCGAGGTGGCGTAGGTGCCGCGCTTGCCGCGCCGCAGGAGGTGGGAGGCGAGGAGGGCGCCGACCTCGTCGCCGCGCAGCATCCGCCAGCCGTCCGGGCCCGGGATCGCGGCAGCGCACCGGTCGGCGTCAGGATCGTTGGCCACCACGAGGTCGGCGTCGTTGCTCTCGGCGAGCGCCAGCGCGAGGTCCATCGCGCCGGGTTCTTCGGGGTTGGGGAACGCGACGGTCGGGAATTCGGCGTCCGGCTGCTCCTGGGCCTCGACCACCTGCGGCGAGGAGAAGCCCGCGGTCTCGAGCACCTGGACGACCGAGGTGCCGCCGACGCCGTGCAGCGGGGTGTAGACGACCGCGAGGTCGCGCGGGCCGTCGTCGGCGAGCGCGGCGACGGTGTCGAGGTAGGAGTCGACGATGCCCTCGTCGAGCACCCGGCCGCCGGTCGCCTTCAGGGGCTCCCGCGGCACGGACGCAAGGGTGCCGACGGCCGCGATCCGGGCCGCGATCTCGGCGTCGGCCGGAGGCACGATCTGGCTGCCGTCGCCGAGGTAGACCTTGTAGCCGTTGTCCTGGGGCGGGTTGTGGCTGGCCGTGACCATCACGCCCGCGACGCAGCCGAGCTCGCGGATCGCGTAGGCCAGCAGCGGCGTCGGGAGCGGCCGCGGCATGAGCAGCGGCGTCAGCCCGGCCCCGCTCATCACCTCGGCGGTGTCCTGCGCGAAGACGTCGGAGTTGTGGCGCGCGTCGTATCCGATGACGACGGGGCTGCCGGCGGCGGCGCCGTTGTCCATGAGGTACGACGCCAGGCCGGCCGCCGCGCGGATGACGACGACCCGGTTCATCCGGTTGGGACCCGCGCCGAGGGCGCCCCGCAGGCCCGCAGTGCCGAACTCGAGGGTGCCGCGGAACCGGTCGGCCAGGTCGGCGACGTCATCGGCGGCGTCGCCGGCGTCGTCCTCGATGCGGGTGATCAGGTCCTGGAGCTCCGACCGCGTGCGCTCGTCCGGGTCCTCGGCGACCCAGGCGCGTGCCTTCGAGAGGAGGACGTCGACGTCGGGCGTTGTCATGGACGGCAACGTTAGTGCCCGAAAGGGTGCAGGGAACCCGAGGGACGTCCTAGATTGCAGGGCGATGAAGATCTCGATGCGGCGACGTCCGGCGTCCGTCCTCCTCTGGTTCCCGGTGGCCGCGATCGTCGGCGCCCTGTTCCTGCTGCCCAGTGGGTCGGGGGCGGCAGCGAGGGCCGGGACATTGACGGTCACCCCGTACACCTCCTACTCCGACGGCCACACCACTGGCGGCCAGCTGCTGCACTTCTCCGGCGACGTGGGCAAGGGCGGGGTCAGGCTGTTCATGGAGCGCCGCGGCAACAAGACCTCGCCCTGGGTCCGCGTCCCGGACCCCCGCACCGGTGAGGACTTCAGCATCGTCACCCG
The DNA here is from genome assembly GCF_003160695.1 of Nocardioides silvaticus. Lineage (GTDB taxonomy): Bacteria > Actinomycetota > Actinomycetes > Propionibacteriales > Nocardioidaceae > Nocardioides > Nocardioides silvaticus. Next base: position 601,508 of record NZ_QGDD01000001.1, on the reverse strand, counting down.
ACCGGACGGCAGCTTCGACTTCGACTTTCCCGCACCTGCGATGAACAACCCGTGGTTCCAGCTCGCGGGCGGCGGTGTGGACACCGAGGACTACCAGTTCCACTCCGTGTTCCCGGACGTCGAGGTCACCGGACCCACGTCGGCAACGGTCGGCAGCCTCCTCGTGCTGGGCGGGGACACCCGGCTCCGTCCGCAGGACGACCGCCCGATCATCGAGGGGCGCGGGGCCGCGCTGCAGGTCCGCGACGACACGGGGGAGTGGGAAACGGTCCGGACCGGCACGGTCGACGCCGGGGGCCAGATCACGTTCTCGGGCATCCTGGTGACCACCCCAGGCACCCTGACCTACAGGATCCGGCTGGACGACTGGCAGCAGGGCGGCGACGACATCGGGTGGCACCAGTCGCACCCGTTCACCGTCATGGTGGAGGTCCTCCGATGAGGGGCTCCACGCTGCGGCTCCTGGTCCTGGCGACCGCGCTCGTCGTCGGGCCGGCGACCCTCGCACCCGTCACCGCGGAAGCGCCCGGCCCCGTGGCGGCGGCCCGGGCGACCGACGGGACGACGGCCGCCAAGCGCTACGGCTGGGGCGAGGCACAGTGGGACTTCGGGTGGGAGTTCGGTGAGTCCCTGGGAGACGGGGCCTACACGGGCCGCAAGTTCGGACTCGGCTCCTGGTCCGACGACTCCACCGGCACCGGCCGGGTCGTGAAGTACGGCGGCGGGCTCGAGTTCCACAGCGGCGAGGTTGCGCAGTCCACCAACGCCCCGGATCGCGGGACCACCACCCTCCGGCTGGAGGGACTCCCGGCGAAGCGCGGCCGGTGGGAGCTGCGGGAGCGGATCCACTTCTACCCGGACCGGGACGCCCCCGGCGGGAAGCCCTACCGGTTCGTCGTCGAGCTGGTCCCCGAGGACCCGGCGCAGTACGACTGCGGCAGGCACAACATCACCGTCGCCGACACCGTGGTCGGCGGGTCGACGGTGAAGATCCAGGCCAATGCCGGCGGCACCTCGTGGCGGAAGACGCTCAAGGGTTTCGGTCGCAAGGGGGACGAGGACGACCGGTTCTACGGTCTCCAGATCACCAAGAAGCGGATCACCTGGTTCGTCAACGGCACCGCGGTCGCGTCGTTGGCGGCCGCCGCGGCACTGCCGAAGACCCCGATGACGGTGCGGATGAGGCTCGTCGGTGAAGGGAACGACACCGAGATGAAGAAGACCGACATTCGGATCGACTGGGTGCGCGGCTTCGACCTGGCTCGCGGGAAGAAGACCCCGAAGGGGGCGTCTCTCACGAAGGGCCGCGGCGTCGCCTGCTGACCCCTTCCCGGATGATGGGCGGGTGCGGACGTCGTACTCCTTCGCTGCGTCGTGGGTCACCGAGGCTCCCCTCGACGACGTGGCCGCGACCGTGCTCGACCTCGAGCGCTACCCGGAGTGGTGGCCACAGGTGCGGGCCGTGGCGCGGATCAGCGACGACAGCGCGCGGGTGCTGTGCCGCTCGGCGCTGCCGTACACGCTCGACCTGGTGCTCGACGCGCTCTCACGGGAGGCTCCGGTGCTCGAGGTGGCAGTGACCGGCGACCTCGACGGCTGGGTGCGCTGGACGCTCACTCCCGAGGGCCCGGACCGGACGAGGACCGACTTCACGCAGGCAGTCGCGGTGGACGGCGCGCTGGCGCTGGCGTCGTACGTCGCCCGGCCGCTGTTGAGCTGGAACCACCACCGGATGATGCGGGGCTGTGAGAACGGCTTGCGGGCCCGGTTGGGGGGCACGCGTGGCTGAGACGATGCGCGACCTGCTGCTGGCGCATGCCGGCAGCGACCGGGTGGGGTTGGCGTTCGAGGACCGGCGGTGGACCTGGCAGCAGGTGCTGAGCGCGAGTGCCGCGCGGGCGCGTGTGCTGCGCGACCTGCTCGAGCCGGAGCGGCCGCCCCACGTGGGCGTGCTGATGGAGAACACGCCCGAGATGGCGATGGCGATCCTTGCCGGTGCGCTCGGTGCGCACGTCACGGTGGGCATCAACGCGACCCGCCGCGGCGAGGCGCTCGCTGCCGACGTCCGCCGGGCGGACTGCCAGCTCCTGCTGACCGACGCCGACCACCGAAGGCTCCTGGACGGCCTCGACCTCGGCGGGATCCCGGTCGTGGAGGTCGACACCGACGCGTGGGCCGCGCAGGTGGCCGAGGCCGACGGCGGCCTCGACGGGTTTCCAGCGTCGGCCGCCGACGACCTGTTCATGCTCATCTTCACCTCGGGCACGAGCGGCGACCCCAAGGCGGTGCGGCTGACCCACCGGATGCCGGTGTTCGCCGGCGAGATGCTCGTCGACCGGTTCTCGTTGACCGCCGCCGACGTCTGCTACTGCTCGATGCCGCTCTTCCACAGCAACGCCGTCGCCGCGTGCCTGGCGCCGGCGGCCGCCGCGGGCGCGACGCTGGCGCTGGCGCGGCGGTTCAGCGCGAGCGGGTTCCTCGCCGACGTCCGGCGGTACGGCGCGACGTACCTCAGCTATGTCGGCAAGCCGCTCGCCTACGTGCTGGCCACGCCCGAGCGACCCGACGACGCCGTCAACCCGCTGCGGGTGGCGTTCGGCAACGAGGCGTCGGACCGTGACATCGCGGAGTTCGGGCGTCGGTTCGGCTGCGTCGTGGCCGACGGCTTCGGCTCGACCGAGAACGCGGTGGTGGTGAGCCGGGTGCCGGGCACGCCGCCGGGGTCGATCGGACAGCCGGCGCCGGGTGTCGCCGTGCTCGACCGCGAGACGGGCGCGGAGTGCCCGCGGGCGGTCGTCGACGGCAGCGGCGCCGTCACCAACCTCGACGCGTGCGTCGGCGAGCTGGTCAACACCACCGGAGCGGGGTTCTTCGCCGGCTACTACAACGACGACGAGGCGACCGGCGAGCGGATGCGGGGTGGCCAGTACTGGTCGGGCGACCTCGCCTACCGCGACGAGGACGGGTGGGTCTACCTCGCCGGCCGCACCTCCGACTGGCTGCGGGTGGACGGGGAGAACCTCGCGACGGCGCCGATCGAGCGGCTGCTGCTGCGGCACGAGGCGATCAGCCAGGCGGCGGTCTACGCCGTGCCCGACCCGCTCGTCGGAGACCAGGTGATGGCCGCAGTGGTGCTGCGCGACAGCGCGAAGCTGTCGCCCGACGAGCTCGAGCGGTTCCTCGCCGGGCAACCGGACCTGTCGCCGAAGGCGTGGCCGAGGTTCGTCCGCATCGCCGCGGCGCTGCCGAGCACCGCCACCAACAAGGTGCTCAAGCGCGAGCTGGCCGCCGAGGCCACCGCGACGTCGGACCCGGTCTGGGTGCGGGAGGAGCGGAGCACGTCGTACGACGTGATGGACGCCCCGTTGCAGTGAGGCAGCGACTTCCGAGAACCGCCTGGATGACCGCCTCTCCTCGGCTAGTTTCTGCGCGTGAGAGCTCGGGGAGTGGTCGCTGCTGTGGTGCTCGTGCTCGTCGCGATGGCGATGAGCACGCTCGCCGGCGTCGGCGTCCCCAGCGTGTCGGGCTCGGTCGAGGAACGGGCCGGCCGGCGGGCCCCGGCGCCCAACATCGTCGTGTTCCTCACCGACGACATGCGGGCCGACGAGCTGCGGTTCCTGCCGAAGACCCGCAAGCTGCTGGTCCAGCAGGGCGTGCGCTTCACCAACGCCATCTCGCCGCACCCGATGTGCTGCCCGGCCCGGGCCGAGCTGGTCACCGGCCAGTACGGCCAGAACAACGGGGTGCGCCACAACACCGGGCGCTGGGGTGGCGCCAAGAGCCTCGAGCGGCCCGACCAGAACGTCGGGCGCTGGCTGTCCGCCGCGGGGTACCGCACGTCGTACCACGGGAAGTACCTCAACGGCTACGAGCGGATGCAGCCGCGCCGTGAGCCGGCCGGATGGACGTTCTGGGACGCGCAGGTCAGCGGGATCTACACCTACCAGCGCGGTCGGTTCTTCAACGGTGACCGGGTGCGCAACGAGTACGTCACGACGACGATGACCCGCCGTTCCCACGAGACGCTCGGCCGGTTCGCGAAGGGGCGGGCGCCGTTCTTCATGGTCGTCAACCACGTCGCACCGCACGGGACGCTCACCCGACCGCAGCTGCCGCGGTGGCAGGCGAAGTACCGGAGGGCCTACCTCCGGGTGCGCCCGCCGTCGTTCGACAAGCCGTCGTTCAACGAGCAGCGGATCGGCGACCTGCCGCGCGGACTGCGGACGGGCAAGGTCAGCCGGGCCCGGATGAGCCGGCTCTTCCACGCGCGGGTGCGGGCGCTGCGGTCGGTCGACGACTCGATCGCCGCGACCGTACGACGCCTCGCCCGACTCGGTGAGCTGGACGACACCTACCTCGTCCTCACCTCCGACAACGGGTTCGCCCTCGGGGAGCACCGGCTGGCATCGAAGAACTACCTGTTCGACGAGATCCTCGACGTCCCCCTCGTCGTCCGCGGCCCCGGCTTCGAGCCCGGCACCACCGACGACACGCCGGTCACGCTCGTCGACCTGGTCGCCACATTTGTCGACTGGGCGGATGCCCGCCCCGGTCGCCGGCTCGACGGAGTCAGCATCGAGCGGCTGCGCGGCCGCCGCGGCGTGCGCGACACGATCCTGGTGCAGACCGGCGACCAGAAGGCCGACCGCACGCCGGGGTGGGACTACCGCGGCGTCACCACCGACCGCTACCTGTTCGGCCTGCGGGCCGGCTCCCGCAACGTCGGCATCCTCTTCGACCGCGAGCGCGATCCCTACGCCCTGCGGAACCGGTTCTGGGACCGCGACTACCGCGCCGTCCGCCGCGAGCTCACCCGTCGCACCCGCACCCTCTCCCGCTGCTCCGGCGCGGCCTGCAACCAGGTCTTCGGTCCCGTCCCCCCGCCGCGCTAGCCCCGACCCCGCTCGAAAAAGACGCCGACCCGGCTCGTTCGAACGAGCCGGGTCGACGCGCTGCTTCAGCTGGCGGCCTTCATCGCCTTGACGCCGATCCAGAGACCGAGGACGCCCACGACCAGCGAGCCGGCGGCGCCGGAGAGGACGACGTCGACGGGGAAGTCGCCGGCGAAGAGGGCGCGCTCGGCGTCCACGATGTAGCGCAGCGGGTTGAGGTCGGAGGCCGTCTGGAGCCAGCCGGGGGCGCCGTCGAGGGGGAGCAGGACGCCGGCGAGCAGCAGGAACGGGAAGATGACCGTCTGCTGCACGGTCCAGAACACCCAGGCCTGGTCCTTCGCGACGACCGCGAGGGCGAGGCTGGCCGCACCGAGGCCGACGCTGAACGGCACCAGCACGACGATGCCGACGACGATCCCGACCAGGTGCACGTCGAACGCGAACGGGGCGACGGCGACCACGATGACCAGGGTCTGCAGCACCAGCGGCACCATCTCGCGCAGCGACTTGCCGATGAGCAGCGCCGAGCGCCGCACCGGCGAGACGAGCAGCCGCTCGAAGGAGCCGCTGATGATCTCCTCGCTGAGGTTGGCGCCGGTGAACGAGGCGCTCATCAGCGCGGTCATCGAGACGATGCCGGGCACGAACCACTGCAGCGCCGACCCGGTCGGGGTCTCCGGCAGCAACGGCGCGAACAGCGCCAGGAAGACCAGCGGCTGCACCATCGCGAAGAGGACCGAGGCCGGGTTGCGGAGCACCGGCATCAGCTCGCGGAGGAACACGTTGCCGATGTCGGCGAGCAGGCCGACCGGCTTCGCCGCGACAGGGGTACGACGGACGGTGGGCGCCGTGGCGACCGACTCCGGGGTCTGGTTGATGGCGATGGTCATGCTGCCTCTCCTTCGAGCTCGTTGCCGGTCTGGTCGGTCTGGTCGCTCTGGTCGGTCTGGTTGGTCTCGCGCAGGCTGCGGCCGGTCAGGTTGAGGAAGACGTCGTCGAGGGTCGGCCCGACGACCTCCATCCGGGTCACCGGCGTCCCCGCGGTGGCGAGGTCGGCGACCAGTCCGGGAGCGGCGTCCCGGCCGAACGGCGCGCGGAGGTCGACCCGCGTGCCGGTCACCGAGACCTGGGCGCCGGGGAGCCGGTCGGCCCGGCGGGCGGCCGCCAGAGCGTCGTCCGGGCTCGCGAGCTCCAGGCTCACCAGGTCGCCGAGCGCCGACTTGAGCGCTGCCGCGGTGTCGTCGGCGATCATCCGGCCGTGGTCGATGACGATCACGCGGCCGGCGAGGGCGTCGGCCTCCTCGAGGTAGTGGGTCGTGAGGACGATCGTCGTGCCGAGGTCGGCGTTGAGCCGGCGCACCTGCTCCTGCAGGTTCACCCGGTTCTGGGGGTCGAGACCGGTCGACGGCTCGTCGAGGAACAGGATCGTGGGCTCCTGCACCAGGCCGATCGCGACGTCGAGGCGACGCCGCTGACCGCCGGAGAGCCGGGAGACAGGGCGGTCGGCGTGCTCGGTGAGGTCGAACGCCTCGAGCAGCTCCTCGGTCCGTGCCCGGGCGTCGCGACGCGACAATCCGTGCGCGCGGGCCTGGGAGAGCAGCTCGTCCCGGCCGCGGTACTGGTGGCCGGCGGCGTTGCCCTGGCCGACGTAGCCGATGGAGCGTCGGACCGCGGCCCGGTCCTTCGTGACGTCGAAGCCGGCGACCTCCGCCGTTCCCGACGTCGGCGCGATCAGCGTCGTCAGCATCCGGAGCGTCGTCGACTTGCCGGCTCCGTTGGGACCGAGGAAAGCGACCAGCTCGCCGGGCGCGATCTCCAGGTCGAGACCGCGCACGGCCTCGATCGTCTGCTTGTTGCGGGTGTAGTGGCGGGTGAGCCCGACGGTGCGGATCACCGGCCCGGTGGCGGGAGAGGTGTGGTGGTTGCTCATGACGACAACGTTAGGAACCAATCCGGTCAGTTTCTGTCCTGATTCGAAATAGACTGGAGACATGAGCACGAGTGCCCGGATGCTGCGCCTGCTGTCCCTCCTCCAGACCCACCGCTTCTGGTCGGGGATCGAGCTCGCCGACCGGCTCGAGGTGAGCGACCGGACGTTGCGGCGGGACGTCGACCGCCTCCGCGACCTGGGGTACGACGTCGACGCCGTCCGGGGTGCCGCCGGCGGCTACCAGCTCCGCGCCGGGTCGAACCTGCCGCCGCTGCTCCTCGAGGACGAGGAGGCGGTCGCGATCGCGGTCGGGCTCCGGTCGACCGCCGGTGGCAGTGTCGGCGGGATCGAGGAGACGTCGGTCCAGGCGCTGACCAAGGTGATCGCGCTGATGCCGCCCCGCCTGCGGCGGCGGATGGACGCGTTGAAGACGCAGACCGACGCGACGCCCTGGTCGGGCGGGCCGGTCATCGACGCCGGTGTCCTCACGGCGCTCGCGCAGGCCTGTCGCGACGACGAGGCCGTGGCGTTCGACTACACCGCCGCCGATGGCACCGCGTCGGGTCGGCGGGTCGAGCCGCACCGGCTGGTCAACCTCGGCCGCCGGTGGTACCTCGTCGCCTACGACCGCGACCGTCAGGACTGGCGGACGTTCCGGATCGACCGGGTCTCCGGCGCGCCGAGGCCGACCGGCCAGCGGTTCCGCCCGCGCGAGCTCCCGCTCGGGGACGCGGTGGCGTTCGTGAAGTCCGGCCTGCGGACACAGCCACAGCGTCACGAGGTCCGGGTGCGGGTCGCGGCCCCGGCCGAGCAGGTCGAGGCGGTGATGGGTCGCTGGGGCACCGTCGAGCAGGTCGACGGTGCGGACGGGGAGGTGTGCCGGATGGTGCTCAACACCGACACCCTCGACTGGCCGGTGCTGGTCCTCGCCAACCTCGACTGCGACTTCACGGTCGAGGGTCCGGACGAGCTGTCCGAGCTCCTGACGCGCCTCGGACGGCGGATCATGAAGGTCGTCGAGTAGGAGCGAGCGCAGCGAGCGACATATCGAGACGCCGCTTTTCGCGCGACGGCGTCTCGATACATCTTCGCTCGTGCCTCACGACAGATCGCGCTGGCGCGCTCGGGCTGCTCGACGACCGAGAGCCTAGATCTTCGGGACGACCCTGGTCAGGAGCTCGCCCATCCGGGTGGCCGCCGCGCGCCCGGCCTCCAGCACCTCGGCGTGGTCGAGCGGCTCGCCGCTCATGCCCGCGGCCAGGTTGGTGACCAGGCTGATGCCGAGGATCTCCATGCCCGCCTCGCGGGCGGCGATCGCCTCGAGCGTGGTGCTCATGCCCGCCAGGTGGCCGCCGATCGCGCGGACCATCCCGATCTCGGCGGGCGTCTCGTAGTGCGGCCCGGGGAACTGCACGTAGACGCCCTCGTCGAGCGAGGGGTCGATCTCGCGGCAGACGGCGCGCAGCCGCGAGGAGTAGAGGTCGGTGAGGTCGACGAAGTTCGCGCCCACGATCGGCGACTGGCCGGTCAGGTTGATGTGGTCGCTGATCAGCACCGGGGTGCCGGGCGTCCACGTCTCCTTCAGGCCGCCGCAGCCGTTGGTGAGCACGATCGCGCGGCAGCCGGCCGCGGCCGCCGTACGCACGCCGTGGACGACGGCGGCGACACCCCTGCCCTCGTAGTAGTGGGTGCGGCTCAGGAAGACCAGCGCCTGCTGGTCACCGACCCGCACCGACCGGATCTTGCCGGAGTGCCCGGCGACCGCCGCGGCGCTGAAGCCGGGCAGGTCGGTGGTCTCGATCTCGGCCGTCGTCTCGCCGAGCATCTCGGCGGCGGGCAGCCAGCCCGATCCCAGCACGAGCGCGATGTCGTGGCGGGCGACGCCGGTGAGCTCGGTGAGGCGGGCGGCGGCCTGGGTGGCCAGGTCGTACGGCGAGGGCTCGGTCACGCCGCACACCCTAGTTCCACTAGGGGAGGAGGCCGCTCTCGACGTAGCCGTGGCGCACCCGCTGCGGGTGGTTGCCGACCGGCAGGTAGGCGAGCTGCTTCTTGGTCTCGGTCGAGAGCACGGCGACCGCGTCGTTGTCGGAGAGCGAGACCCAGCAGGTGTCGTCGAGGCCCTCGGTCACCCAGTAGGGCTTGCCGTACTTCTTGCCGGTCGTCCGCGCGTCGAAGTACTGCGCCGCTCCCGTGTCTGCGTCGACGAGTGCCGCGTAGTTGTCCATCGTCCCGGCCACGCAGAGCGTCTCGCCGTCCTCGCTGATCGCGATGCCGTGGTGCGCGGAGTCGTTGACGTACTGCTCGTAGGGCATGCCCGGCACCCGGTTCTCCAGCTGGACGACCCCGGTCACCGCGCCACGGGCAGGCTCCGACTTCGTGCCGAGCGTGTAGTCGGTGGTGCCGTTGAGGTCGGCGGCCTCGGTGTCGAACTCGACGTAGCCGTGCAGGAACGAGACCTGGAGGTAGAGCCGACGCCCGTCCGGGTGCAGGGCGACGGGCCGGACCGCGCTGCTCATGCCCGGGAACCCGGCCTCGGCGAGCTCGTGCTTCATGTCCCAGCGCTCGAGGACCTCGAAGGAGTCGGTGTCGACGTACTGCAGCCAGCGATCGGCCTTGACTGCCTCGTCGAGCACGTCCCAGGGCAGCTTGGCGACCAGCTTGTCCAGCCGGAACCGACTGATGCCGAGACGGGTGAGGGGCACCCCGAGCAGGCGGCCGTCGACCGGGTCGGTGTCGTCGAGCGGCGTGTAGACGCGGCCGATCGACGCGTGCAGGATGCGCTCGCCGTCGAGGGTGTAGTTGCTCTCGTGCGGGGTCTCGCCGGACTCGAAGGTGCGCAACCGGTCGCCGAGCTTGACCACGGTGCCGTCGGGGAGGGTCTCGTCCACCATGGAGTACTCGATGACCTGCCGCGCGGTCGAGTCCGAGACCAGGAGCCGTCGGCCGTCGTTGGAGACCTGCATGTGGTCGGTGCGGTACCCGTCCATCTGCTGCTCGCGCACGATCGCGCCGGGGAGGCCGCGCACCGCCTTGCGGATGTCGATCCAGACCACGTCGGCGAAGCTGGGGCGGGACACCGCGAGGTACTTCCCGTCCAGGGTGGTGAACATGTCGTCGACGTACTGGTTGTGGCCCTGGCCCGCTGTGGCGGCAACGGCGAGGAAGAACACCAGGCCGACCGGGTCGGTGAGGAGGTCGCGCGTCTCCTGGACCTTGTCGGGGATCAGATTCACGCCGCGCTTGAGGACGTTGAACGTGTGCGCGTCGACGATGCTCGCGGTGCCGTCCCAGTTGTTGCCGACCCACATCACGTCGCGCAGCCCGGTGGGAGCCGCGCGGACCGCGATCGGCGCCTCGATGGACTCGATCGACCCGCGGTCGGACCGGTCGGACCGGTCGGCGTCCGGGGCCGCTGCAACGCTGCCGCAGGCAGCGGTCGCGGCGGCGAGGGCAAGGGTGACGAGAGCAGCAGCAGTACGCACGACCTGCTAACGAGGGGAGGGCCGTTGCGTCACAGTCCGGTCGAGCGGCACGGCCGGCGGCGCAGCGCCGCGACGTAGTCCGCCGGAGCGTCGGCCGCCTCGGCGGCGTCGGCCAGCACGCCCAAGTACGACGCCGAGGGCAACCCGCCCTCGTAGGCGTCGAGCACGTAGGTCCACGCCACCACCGACCCGGTGAGCGTCGCGACCCGCACCTTGGTCTTCCGGTAGAGGCCAGAGTCGGCCGACTCCCACTCGTCGAGCAGCGGCTCGTCCTGCGGGCTGACGTCGTAGAGCGCGACGAAGACCTGCTCGAAGGGGTCTTGCACGATCGTCGCCAGCGCGCCGTCCCAGCCGTGCTCCTCGCCCCCGAACGTGAGCCGCCAGCCGGTCAGCCAGCCGGTCGTCTGGAGAGGGGAGTGGGGGCACCGCTCACCCATCCGCAGGGGGTCGAGGTTCGTCCCGTAGGCGGCATAGGTCGGCACGGGGTCAGGTTAGACGGCTGAGTAGGCTCGGTGCGTGACCCACTTCGATGTCCTCGTCCTCGGCGCTGGCCCCGGTGGCTACGTCGCCGCCATCCGCGCCGCCCAGCTCGGCAAGTCCGTTGCCGTGGTGGAGGAGAAGTACTGGGGCGGCGTCTGCCTCAACGTCGGGTGCATCCCGTCGAAGGCGCTGCTGCGCAACGCCGAGATCGCGCACATCATCACCAAGGAGAAGGACACCTTCGGGATCTCCGGTGAGCCCACGATGGACTTCGGCGTCACCCACGCTCGCAGCCGCAAGGTGGCGGAGGCGAGCGCCAAGGGCGTCCACTACCTGATGAAGAAGAACAAGATCACCGAGATCGACGGCTGGGGCACGCTGACCGGTCCGAAGGAGATCGACGTCGAGAAGGACGGCGAGAAGTCGTCGTACACCTTCGACAACCTGATCATCGCCACCGGCGCCACCGTGCGTCTGGTGCCCGGGGTCGAGCTCAGCGAGAACGTCGTGACCTACGAGGAGCAGATCCTCACCGACCAGCTCCCCGGGTCGATCATCATCGGCGGCTCGGGCGCGATCGGCGTCGAGTTCGCCTACGTCATGAAGAACTTCGGCGTCGACGTCACCATCGTCGAGTACCTCGACCGGATGGTGCCCACGGAGGACGCCGACGTCTCCAAGGAGCTCGCCCGGCAGTACAAGAAGCTCGGCGTCAACGTGCTGACCTCGACCGCGGTGAAGAAGGTCGAGGACACCGGCTCGGGCGTGAAGGTGACCGTCGCTCCCGCCGACGGCGGCGACGAGGAGGTGCTCGAGGCCGACAAGTTCCTCGCGGCGTTCGGTTTCGCCCCGCGGGTCGAGGGCTTCGGGCGCGAGGCCGCCGGCGTCGAGCTGACCGAGCGCGGCGCGATCGCGGTCGACGCGCGCGGGCGCACGAACGTCGACGGCGTCTACGCCATCGGCGACTGCACCGGCAAGCTGATGCTGGCCCACACCGCGGAGGCAATGGGCGTGGTCGCCGCCGAGACGATCGCGGGCGCGGAGACCATGGAGATCAACTTCGACATGATCCCGCGGGCGACCTTCTGCCAGCCGCAGATCGCGTCGTTCGGCTACTCCGAGGCGCAGGCCAAGGAGAAGGGATACGACGTCAAGACGGCCTCGTTCCCGTTCTCGGCCAACGGCAAGGCCCGTGGCATGGCCGAGGGCGTCGGCTTCGTGAAGATCATCGCCGACGCCGAGCACAACGAGCTGCTCGGCGCCCACATGATCGGGCCGGAGGTCACCGAGCTGCTCCCGGCGCTGACGCTGGCGCAGCAGTGGGACCTGACCGCCGACGAGGTCGCGCGCAACGTGTTCGCCCACCCCACGCTCTCGGAGGCGATGAAGGAAGCCATCGAGGGCATCGCCGGCCACATGATCAACCTTTGACCCGGGTCGTCGCGCTCCTCGTCGCCGCCGTCCTGGCGCTGGCGGCGCTGACCGCGCTGACCACGTTGCCGGCGGCTCCTGCTGCGGCGCACCCGCTGCCGAGCAAGAAGGAGTGGCTCGCCGACGTCCGGGAGGCGATGAGCGGGTCGCACCGGTGGCTGGAACGGCGCGCGGACCGCGGAGGCCGCACGGCCGTCGTGCTCGACATCGACAACACGGCGATCGCCAGCCACTACGCCTTCCCGCGGCCGGTGCGCCCGGTGCTGCGGTTCGCCCGGCACGCCCGCGAGCTGGGCGTCCAGGTCCACTTCGCGACCGCCCGCCGGCAGTCCGAGCTGGAGGGCATCACCCGGGTGCTGCGCCGGGCCGGCTACCGGTTCACCGACGTCTGCGGCCGGCACCGCGGCGAGTCGATCGAGCACGGGAAGCTGCGCTGCCGCCGCGCGCTGGAGCGGGACGGACGCGCGGTGATCGCCATGGTCGGCAACCGGTCGACCGACTTCCGCGGCGGTCGCTGGGAGCGGGCGTTCCGGCTGCCCAGCTATCGCGACCGGCTGAACTGACCCGGACCGACCGGGGAGAGAGGACTGCAACAATGACGGCCATGTCTCGCGTGGTGATCATCGGCGGCGGTCCCGGCGGGTACGAGTCGGCGCTGGTCGCCGCCCAGCTCGGGGCCGAGGTGACCGTCGTCGACACCGACGGGCTCGGCGGGTCCGCGGTGCTCACCGACTGCGTGCCGAGCAAGACGCTGATCGCGACCGCGGAGCTGATGACCGAGATGGCGGACGCCGCCGAGCTCGGCATCGAGTCGCGCGACCACCAGGGCGACCCGAGCACCACCCTCGAGGTCGACCTGGCCACGGTCAACGCGCGGGTGAAGCGGCTCGCCGCCGACCAGTCCGCCGACATCGCCCGCCGGCTCGAGCGCGACGGCGTCCAGGTCGTCCGCGGTCGCGGCCGGCTCGACGGCCCGGGCACGGTCGCCGTCGAGCTCGCCGACGGCCCCTCGACAGGCTCAGGAGAGTCCGGCACCGACACGATCACCGCCGACGCCGTGCTGCTCGCGACCGGCGCCGCGCCCCGGACGCTGCCGAGCGCGGTGCCCGACGGCGAGCGGATCCTGACCTGGGAGCAGGTCTACGACCTCACCGAGGTGCCGACCGGGCTGATCGTCGTCGGGTCCGGCGTGACCGGCGCGGAGTTCGCGAGCGCCTACCTCGCCCTCGGCATCCCGGTGACGCTGGTGTCCTCCCGCGACCGGGTGCTGCCCGGCGAGGACGCCGACGCCGCGCAGGTGCTCGAGGACGTCCTCACCCGCCGCGGCATGAACGTGCTCGGTCAGTCACGGATGGAGTCGGTCACCAGGGACGGCGACGTCGTCACCGTGCGGCTCACCGACGGCCGCGAGGTCCAAGGGTCCCACTGTGTGCTCGCGCTCGGCTCGGTGCCCAACACCAGCGACCTCGGGCTCGAGGAGGCCGGGGTCATCACGGACGACGGCGGCTTCGTCAAGGTCGACCGGGTCTCCCGCACGTCGGCACGGGGTGTCTACGCCGCCGGCGACTGCACCGGCGTGCTGATGCTGGCCTCGGTCGCCGCGATGCAGGGCCGGATCGCCATGTGGCACTTCCTCGGCGACGCCGTCGCCCCGCTCGACCTCAAGCAGGTCGCCTCGAACGTGTTCACCGCACCGGAGATCGCGACCGTCGGCTGGTCCCAGCGCGCGATCGACGCAGGCGAGATCCAGGCCGAGACGGTGATGCTGCCGCTCAAGGGCAACCCGCGGGCCAAGATGCAGGGCGTCCAGGACGGCTTCGTGAAGCTGTTCTGCCGGCCCGGCACGGGCATCGTCGTGGGCGGTGTCGTCGTCGGCCCGCGCGCCAGTGAGCTCATCCACCCGGTGTCGCTCGCCGTCGCCGAGTCGATCACCGCCGACCAGCTCGCCCAGGCCTTCACGGTGTACCCGTCGATGAGCGGATCGGTCGCCGAGGCCGCCCGTCGTCTCCATCATTTCTGACGTGCCGGTCTGCAAGGATGAGCGCCATGCGCGTGCATCTCGGATGTGACCACGCCGGTCTGGAGCTCAAGAGCCACCTGACCGGCTGGCTCGTCGACCACGGGTACGAGCCGGTCGACCACGGACCCTTCGTCTACGACGCCGTCGACGACTACCCGGTCTTTTGCCTGCGCGCGGCCGAGGGTGTCGTCGCCGACCGGGCCGCCGGCCTCGACAGCCTCGGCGTGGTCATCGGCGGTTCCGGCAACGGCGAGCAGATCGCGGCCAACAAGGTGAAGGGGATCCGCGCCGCGCTCGCCTGGTCGGAGGAGACCGCGGCCCTGGCGCGCGAGCACAACGACGCCTGGGTCGTCGCCGTCGGCGGCCGCATGCACACGCTCGACGAGCTGACCCGTCTGGTCGAGGTCTTCCTCGGCACGCCGTTCCCCGGCGACGAGCGGCACGTGCGCCGGATCGGCCAAATGGCGTCGTACGAGAGCACCGGCGAGCTCCCGCCGCTACCCGCATCGGCCCAGGCGGTCACCGCCCCTGCCCCCGACGACGCCTAGCCATGCCCGAGGGCCACACCCTCCACCGGCTCGCCCGCGAGATCTCCGAGGTGTTCGGGGACCGGCAGGTGCGCGTCGGCAGCCCGCAGGGGCGGTTCGCCGACAGCGCCGCCCGGATCGACGGCGCCGAGGTCCGCGGCGCCGACGCCTGGGGCAAGCACCTGTTCATCGACTTCGGTGACGACCGGTTCGTCCACGTGCACCTCGGGCTGTACGGCGGGTTCGCCGTGCACGACCTGGTCGAGGAGGTGCCGCCGCCGGTCGGCGAGGTCCGGCTGCGGCTGGTGCGCACCGACGGCAAGGCGTACGCCGACCTGCGTGGCGCGACGACCTGTGCGCTGGTCACGACGGCCGAGCGCGACGCCGTCGTCGCGCGGATCGGT
The DNA here is from genome assembly GCF_003160695.1 of Nocardioides silvaticus. Classification (GTDB taxonomy): domain Bacteria; phylum Actinomycetota; class Actinomycetes; order Propionibacteriales; family Nocardioidaceae; genus Nocardioides; species Nocardioides silvaticus. Next base: position 586,342 of record NZ_QGDD01000001.1, on the reverse strand, counting down.
CCCGACCCGCTGCGCGCCGACGCCGACCCCGCCCTCGCCTGGGCCCGGATCAGCAGGAGCTCCGCGCCGATCGGCACCCTGCTGATGGACCAGTCGGTCGTGGCCGGCGTCGGCAACGTCTACCGCGCCGAGCTCCTGTTCCGGCACCGGATCCACCCGCTGCGGCCGGGCCGGACGCTCCGGGCGGGCCAGTGGCAGGCGATGTGGGACGACCTGGTCGTGCTCATGAACGAGGGCGTTCGCACCGGTGTCATCGACACGGTCCGGCCCGAGCACACCCCGGAGGCGATGGGCCGCGCGCCGAGGGCCGACGACCACGGGGGAGAGGTCTACGTCTACCGCCGCACCGGCCAGCCCTGCCACGTCTGCGGGCGGGCGGTCCGCACGGAGGTGCTCGGCGGCCGCAACCTGTTCTGGTGCACCCGGTGCCAGCCGGTCTTCCGGTCGAGGGCCGCCTCATGAGAAGCCGCCGGGTCCTCAGGCCGTCCCCGGAGCAGCTGCTCGTCGTCGGCCTCGTCCTGCTCGCCGGCGGCGTCGTCGTCGGGGTCGCCCTGATGCCCGACAACTTCCCGTTCACAGCCCTCAACGTGCCGTTGCTGGTGGGCGCTCTCCTGCTCCGGCCGCGGACCCTGGTCTGGTTCGTCTCGTTCGTCATCGTGATGGTCGCGGCCTCGGCCGCGCTCCAGGACGAGTACACGACGCGCACCGTCGCCGCGCTGGTCGTGCTCGGCGCCGTCTGCGTCTTCGTGATCGTGATCAGCGCGCGCCGCAGCGTCCTGGGCATCGGCGGGCGGCGTGGGGAGTCGATGCTGGTCGACCTCCGCGACCGGATCCTCGCCCAGGGCACGATCCCGGTCCTGCCCGACAGCTGGCTGGTCGAGTCGGCGATGTCCTCGGCCGGCGGCTCGCCGTTCGCCGGCGACTTCGTCGTCGCGACCACCCGTGACGACGGGCAGCGGTTCGAGGTCGCGGTGGTCGACGTGTCCGGCAAAGGCGAGGCGGCCGGCACCCGGGCGCTGCAGCTGTCGGGCGCGATGGGCGGCCTGCTCGTCGAGCTGCCGCCGCACCGGTTCCTCGAGGCCGCCAACCACTACCTGCTCCAGCGCGACTGGGACGAGGGCTTCGCCACCGCCGTGCACCTCTCGGTGGACCTGACCACCGGCTCCTACGAGGTGCGCACGGCCGGCCACCCGCCTCCGGTGCACCGCTCCGCGGGGTCGGGACGCTGGCAGGTGATCCGGAGCGAGGGCCCGGTGCTCGGCCTGATCGACGGGGCGACGTACGAACCGGTCCAGGGGCGGCTCGCCTCGGGCGACGTGCTGCTCCTCTACACCGACGGCATGGTGGAGGAGCCGCGCCGCGACATCGAGCTCGGCATCGACGAGATGCTGGGCGTCGCCGAGCACCTGTTCCGCAACTCGTTCGACGGCCTGGCCGAGCGGCTGGCCGCCAAGGTCGGCTCGCGCGACGACGACCGCGCGCTGCTGCTGGTCCACCGACGGTGACGGTTGGGGAGCGCACGCCTTGCTGTGGCACGATGACACCCGCGTTTGCACGCGCGCGGATGTAGCTCAATGGTAGAGCCCCAGTCTTCCAAACTGGCTACGCGGGTTCGATTCCCGTCATCCGCTCCAAGGAGCATCCGGCGACCCTGAACGAGGGCCGTCGGGGGCCTCTTGGCGGGGCGTAGCGTAGTGGCTAGCGCGCCTGCTTTGGGAGCAGGAGATCGCAGGTTCGAGTCCTGTCGCCCCGACGCACCACCTGACATTCATCTGAAGGAGAACAAGCCTGTGAAGAGCGCCGTCGAGACCTTGAGCCCGACCCGGGCCAAGCTGACCGTCGAGGTGCCCTTCGAGGAGCTCAAGCCGAGCCTCGACGCGGCGTACCAGAAGATCGCGCAGCAGATCAACATCCCCGGCTTCCGCAAGGGGAAGGTGCCGCCGCAGATCATCGAGCGGCAGTTCCCCGGCGCGGCGCGCGAGGAAGCCCTCAACGACATCCTCGGCAGCAAGTACGTCGAGGCGCTGCAGGAGAACGACCTCGTGCCGCTGGCGCAGCCCGACGTCGAGGTCGTCAAGTACGACGACGAGGGCCCGCTCGAGTTCACCGCCGAGGTGGACATCAAGCCCGAGATCTCCCTGCCCGAGAACACCGAGGGCCTCGAGGCGTCGGTCGACGACGTCGAGGTCACCGACGAGGACGTCACCGAGCAGGTCGCCGCGCTGCGGGGCCGTTTCGGCACGCTCATCGACGTCGAGCGTCCCGCCCAGGAGGGCGACTTCGTCGTCATCGACCTCAAGGCGGTCAAGGACGGCGAGCCCGTCGAGGGTGGCGAGGTCACCGGCTTCTCCTACGAGGTCGGCCGCGGCGGCATGATCGACGGTCTCGACGACGCCCTCGCCGGCCTGTCGGCCGGCGAGGACAAGACCTTCACCTCCCAGCTCGTCAACGGCGACCTGGTCGGCGAGGACGTCGAGGTCTCGGTGACCGTCCACCAGGTCCAGGAGCAGGAGCTCCCCGACCTCGACGACGACTTCGCCCAGATGGCCTCGGAGTTCGACACCTTCGCCGAGCTCGAGGCCGACGTCCGCGAGCGGCTCCAGCGCGGCAAGCGGCTCGAGCAGGCGGCCGCCGCGCGCGACGCCGTGCTCGAGGCGCTGCTCGACAAGGTCGAGGTCCCGCTGCCCGAGAACCTGGTCACCGAGGAGCTCAACGCCCGCCGCCAGAGCGTCGAGCAGCAGCTGGCCTACGCCGGGATGACGCTGGAGGCGTACCTCGAGGACGAGGGCCAGACCCAGGAGGAGTTCGAGGCCGACCTCGAGCGTCGGGTCCGCGACGCCGTCGCCGCCCAGTTCCTGCTCGACGAGATCGCCGACCGCAGCGAGATCGGCGTCGACCAGGCCGAGCTCACCCAGCACATGGTGCGCCGCGCGCAGCAGTCCGGCCAGGACCCGCAGGAGTTCGTCAACCACATGCTCGAGCACAACCACGTGCCCGAGATGGTCCAGGAGATCCGCCGCGGCAAGGCGCTTGCCGAGCTGGTCGAGAGCGCGGTCGTCAAGGACGCCTCCGGCAACCCGGTCGAGCTGAAGAACCTCCGCCCCGACGGCACCATCGGTGACCCCGAGGACGAGGCCGCCGAGGCCGACGAGGCCGCCGAGGCCGCTGAGGCCGCTGAGGCCGCCGAGGCGCCGGCCGACGAGGCCGCCGAGTCCACCCAGGACTGAGCACCGACACGCCGATGGCCCTTCAGTGCACACCTGTGCACTGGAGGGCTATCGTGCGTCCATGGACACCGCGACCGCCCCGCCGGCGCCCGGCCCCACCCTCGTCGACGCGCTCTCGCTGCTCGCCGAGGTGGCCGACGAGCTCGTCGTCGGCAGCGCACGGGACACCCACGAGGCGGTCACCCGCCGGATCCACGGCGTCCTCCGCCTGGGGCTCGGCTCGACGGCGACGCCGGTGGAGGTCGCGCACCGCGGCATCGCCGGCGCGGTCTACGGCGGGCTGGGCCTGGCCCTGCGCGGGGCGAGCTCGGGCCTCGACCGGCTGGCAGCCGCCGGGATCGGTGGCCCGCGGCTCGAGGACGGCGCGCGCGGACGGTTCGTCACCTCCGCCGTCAACGGGCTGATCGGGGACCAGCTGCTCCGCGAGCGGCCGCAGCTGGCGCTGCCGATGACCGTCCGGGCCGGTGGGCGCGACGTCCTCCCCGAGCCCGACGCGCTGGCGGCGTCGTACCCCGACGCCACCGGTCGAGTCGTCGTGTTCCTCCACGGCCTCTGCGAGAACGAGTCGTACTGGAGCCTCCACCGCGAGCGCACCGGCACGACGTACGGCGAGGCGCTGACCGGCCTCGGCTGGACCCCCGTCTACCTCCGCGCCAACACCGGCCTCCCGATCCGCGAGAACGGCGTCGCCCTTGCCGCCCTGCTGCGCGACCTCGTCGCCTCCTGGCCGGTCGACGTCGAGCGGATCGCGCTCGTCGGCCACTCGATGGGCGGACTGGTCATGCGGGCTGGGCTCAACGTGCTCGCGCTCGCCTCGGCGGACCAGCTGACCGCCACCTGGACCGACCGCGTCACCGACGTGGTGACGCTCGGCTCCCCCCACCGCGGCGCCCCCATCGCGTGGGGCATCGGCCACGGCAGCCGGCTGCTGGCGCTGCTGCCCGAGACCTCCGCCTTCGGCCGGGTCCTCGACAAGCGGTCGGAGGGCGTCCGCGACCTGGTCGACGGCTACGTCGACGAGCTGCCACCGCTCAAGGAGGCGCGGTACCGCCTGGTCGCGGCCACCGTCACCTCCTCCGCCCGGCACCCCGTGGGCTCCTACGTCGGCGACTACCTGGTCCGCCCGCACTCCGCGGTCGGCCGCGACAAGCGCGGCGCCGAGCTCTTCCCCGACGCCGAGACCCTCCACGTCGGCCGCACCGACCACTTCGGCATCCTCAACCACCCCGAGGTGCTCGCCGCGCTGAAGCGCTGGCTCGCCTGACCGGTGCTCTCCTGACGAACGGCCCGAGCGGTCGGGCGGCCGTTCTGCCACCATCGCCCTGTGACTGGAACCAGTGCAGAGCGCGAGCTGCGGGCCGAGGCCACGGTCGAGGCGCCGCCGGAGCGGGTGTGGGAGCTCCTGACCGACTTCTCCAACATGGCCGAGTGGAGCCCGGAGACGGTGAAGATGCTGCCGCTCAAACGGGGTGGCCTGCGGGTCGGCCAGTGGTACCTGGGCATCAACCGCCGCAAGGCCGTCGTCTGGCCGACCCGTTCGGTCGTCGCCGCGGTCGAGCCCGGCCGGCGGCTGGTCTGGGACACCAGGTCGAGCGGTGCGCAGTGGGTCTGGGAGCTGGAGGCCGACGGCACCGGCACCCGCGTCGTCCACCGCCGCCCGGTGCCGAAGGGCGCGACCCTGTCGAGCAAGCTCTTCGCCCCGGCCTTCCTCGGCGGCAACGAGGGCCACGCGGACGAGCTCGAGCAGGGGATGGCGCGCACCGTCGCCGGGCTCAAGGCCGCCGCGGAAGGCTTGGTCGTCGACTAACCCTGGTCGTCGAGTAGCCCTGGTCGTCGAGTAGCCCTGGTCGTCGAGTAGCCGCCGCGAGGTACGAGCGGCGGCGTATCGAGACGCCGTACGTCGAGCTGCGGCCGTCCCCACCGCGGGCGGGCACGTCACCGGGTCTCGAGACGCGCCGTCGCGAGCTCGTTCCTCGCTCGCGGGCGCTCCTCGACCTGCGCGCCTTTTCGGCGTCCGTCCTCGTTCCTCGGACGGCGCGCCGGGCGCTTCCGCTGTCGGCGAACAGGGCCCGAGATCCCGTGGTTCCGGGGCCCCGGACGGCTAGTGTCGCCACCGTGACTCAGATTCCCAGCGGCCCCGCGATGAACGGCGCGCCCGGACTCAACCTGCTCGACGACAACATCTACAGCCGGCTGCTCCGCGAGCGGATCGTGTTCCTCGGCTCCGAGGTGCGCGACCAGAACGCCAACGCGATCTGCGCCCAGCTGCTGCTGCTGTCGGCGGAGGACCCCGAGGCCGACATCTTCCTGCACATCAACAGCCCCGGCGGCTCGGTGGACGCGGGGATGGCGATCTACGACACGATGAACTACATCCCCAACGACGTCGCGACCGTCGGCATGGGGCTTGCGGCGTCGATGGGCCAGTTCCTGCTCTGCGCCGGCACCAAGGGCAAGCGCTACGCGCTGCCGCACGCGCGGATCATGATGCACCAGCCGTCGTCCGGCATGGGGGGCTCGGCGTCCGACATCAAGATCCAGGCGCAGCAGTCGCTGCACATCAAGAAGGTGCTGCTCGAGCTGATCTCGGCGCACACCGGCCAGTCGGTGGAGCAGGTCACCACCGACGCCGACCGCGACCGCTGGTTCACCGCCGACGAAGCCCTCGAGTACGGCCTCGTCGACAAGGTCATCAAGAGCGCCCGCGAGGCCACCGACGAGGGCCGGCCCGCCCACAAGAAGGACTGAGCACATGAACTACTACATCCCGCAGTGGGAAGAGCGGACGTCGTACGGCTTCCGGCGCATCGACCCCTACGCCAAGCTGTTCGAGGACCGCATCATCTACCTCGGCACGCCGATCTCCGATGAGGTCGCGAACGCCGTCATCGCGCAGCTGCTCTGCCTGCAGTCGATGAATCCCGACCAGGACATCAGCATCTACATCAACAGCCCCGGTGGCTCGTTCACCGCGCTGACCGCGATCTACGACACGATCCAGTTCATCAAGCCAGACGTGCAGACGGTGTGCATCGGCCAGGCGGCCTCGGCGGCCGCGATCCTGCTCGCCGCCGGCACCCACGGCAAGCGGCTGGCGCTGCCGAACAGCCGGATCCTCATCCACCAGCCCTACACCGAGGGCACGTTCGGCCAGACCTCCGACATCGAGATCCAGGCCAACGAGATCCTCCGGATGCGGGAGATGCTCGAGCGGATGATCAGCGACCACAGCAACAAGTCGATCGACGAGGTCAGCCGCGACATCGAGCGCGACAAGATCCTCACCGCGGAGCAGGCGATCGAGTACGGTCTCATCGACTCGGTGCTCGCCTCGCTCAAGGGCACGCCCGCGCTCGCCTGACCGCCAAATGTTCCACTCCGACCCGCCGCTCGTGTCCGCTCCCCCGGGAGGGGCGCGACGGGGTACGGTCGGGGAAGTTCGTATGACTGTGAGGAGTACCGCCCGTGGCACGCATCGGTGACGGAGGCGACCTGCTCAAGTGCTCTTTCTGCGGGAAGAGCCAGAAGCAGGTCAAGAAGCTGATCGCTGGCCCCGGCGTCTACATCTGCGACGAGTGCATCGATCTCTGCAACGAGATCATCGAGGAGGAGCTCAACGAGGGCGCCGAGGTCGGCCTCGACGAGCTGCCGAAGCCGAAGGAGATCTTCGACTTCCTCAACTCCTACGTGATCGGCCAGGAGCAGGCGAAGAAGTCGCTGGCGGTGGCGGTCTACAACCACTACAAGCGGGTCCAGGCCGGCGTGCAGCCGGGCATCGGCGACGGCAAGGGCAAGCACGCCAAGGACGAGCACGTCGAGGTGGCGAAGTCCAACATCCTCGTGATCGGCCCCACCGGCTGCGGCAAGACCTACCTCGCGCAGACGCTGGCCCGGATGCTCAACGTCCCGTTCGCGATCGCCGACGCCACCGCGCTGACCGAGGCCGGCTACGTCGGTGAGGACGTCGAGAACATCCTCCTCAAGCTGATCCAGGCCGCCGACTACGACGTCAAGAAGGCCGAGACCGGCATCATCTACATCGACGAGATCGACAAGGTGGCCCGCAAGGCCGAGAACCCGTCGATCACGCGCGACGTCTCCGGCGAGGGCGTCCAGCAGGCGCTGCTGAAGATCATCGAGGGCACTACCGCCTCGGTCCCGCCGCAGGGCGGCCGCAAGCACCCGCACCAGGAGTTCATCCAGATCGACACGACGAACATCCTGTTCGTCGTCGGTGGTGCCTTCGCCGGGCTCGAGCACATCATCGAGCAGCGGGTCGGCAAGAAGACCCTGGGCTTCACCGCGGAGGTCCGCGGCAAGGAGGAGAAGGAGGCGGAGGACCTGCTCCAGCTCGTCCGCCCCGAGGACCTCACCAAGTTCGGCTTGATCCCCGAGTTCATCGGCCGGCTCCCGCTCATCGCCAGCGTCTCCAAGCTCGACCGTGAGGCACTGGTGCAGATCCTCACCGAGCCGCGCAACGCACTGGTGAAGCAGTACAAGAAGCTCTTCGAGCTCGACGGCGTCGACCTCGAGTTCACCGAGGACGCCATCGATGCGATCGCCGACAAGGCCATGGAGCGCGGCACCGGCGCCCGCGGCCTGCGCGCCATCATCGAGGAGGTCCTCCTCCACGTGATGTACGACGTCCCCTCCCGCGGCGACGTCGAGAAGGTCGTCGTCACCCGAGAGGTCGTCGACGACGACGTCGCGCCGACACTCGTGCTGCGCGAGAAGAAGAAGAAGTCCGCCTGAGGCAACCGGTCGTCGAGTAGCCGTCGCGAGGAACGAGCGACGGCGTATCGAGACCCAGCGACGTGCCCACCCGACGGTGGGAACGGCTGGCGTCGTGGCGACGGGCCCTTCGATACGACGGCTTCGCGGCGCCGGCTCCGGTCGTCGAGTAGGAGCGAGCGCAGCGAGCGACGTATCGAGACGTAGTGACGTGCCCACCCGACGGTGGGGACGGTTGGCGTACGGCCGCAGGGCGTCTCGATACGGCCTCGCCTGGCGGCTCGGCCTACTCGACGACCGGCGGCGCTGGCCACGGTCGTCGAGTAGGAGCGAGCGCAGCGAGCGACGTATCGAGACGTAGTGACGTGCCCACTCGACGGTGGGGACGGTTGGCGTACGGCCGGGGGGCGTCTCGATACGGCCTCGCTTGGCGGCTCGGCCTACTCGACGACCGAAGGGTTCGGCCTACTCGACGACCGAAGGGCTCGGCCTACTCGACGACCGGAGGCGCTGGCTTCGGTCGTCGAGTAGGAGCGAGCGCAGCGAGCGACGTATCGAGACGTAGTGACGTGCCTACTCGACGGTGGGGACGGTTGGCGTACGGCCGCAGGGCGTCTCGATACGGCCTCGCCTGGCGGCTCGGCCTACTCGACGACCGCAGGCGCTGGCTCTGGTCGTCGAGTAGGAGCGAGCGCAGCGAGCGACGTATCGAGACGTGGTGACGTGCCTACCCGACGGTGGGACGGTTGGCGTACGGGTGTGGGCGTCTCGATACGGCCTCGCCTGGCGGCTCGGCCTACTCGACGACCGCAGGCGCTGGCTCTGGTCGTCGAGTAGGAGCGAGCGCAGCGAGCGACGTATCGAGACGTAGTGACGTGCGCACCCGACGGTGGGACGGTTGGCGTTGTGGCGGCGGGCGTCTCGATACGGCCCCGCCTGGCGGCTCGGCCTACTCGACGACCGAAGGGCTCGGCCTACTCGACGACCGAAGGGCTCGGCCTGCTCGACGACCGAAGGGCTCGACCTACTCGACGACCGATTCCCTCTTTTCGGCACGCCCGCCGAGGTCTACGCTGGTCCTCATCCGGTGCGTATCACGAAACGAGTTGTGTCATGCGCAACAAAGATGTTGCCACGGTACGGCGCTTGCTGGAGCACGCCCGCTACGAGGTGCTCCCGACTCCGACCATCGAGGACAAGGTCCTCACGTCGGTGCCGACGTCGGTGCCGGTGACCGTCACCGCCTCGCCCTCGATGGGGCTCGAGCGGACGATCAGCACGGCGGAGCGGTTCGCGGCGGCGGGGTACACCGTCGTGCCGCACCTGGCGGCGCGCATGGTGAGCGGGCGGACCGAGCTGGAGGAGCTGGCGGCCCGACTCGGTGAGGCCGGGATCACCACGATCTTCGTGCCGGGCGGGGACGCCGACCCGGTCGGGGACTACAAGGACGCGCTGTCGATGCTGGAGGACCTCACCGCGATCGGCAGCCCGTTCGCCGAGGTCGGGGTGACCGGCTACCCGGAGAGCCACCCGACGATCCACGACGACCTGACCGTGCAGTCGATGTGGGACAAGCGGAAGCACGCGACGCACGTCGTCAGCAACCTGACCTTCGACCCGGGCGTGATCAAGGACTGGCTGCACCGGATGCGGTTGCGCGGCATCGAGCTGCCGGTGCTGCTGGGAGTGCCCGGCCCGGTCGAGCGCACCAAGCTGCTGGGCATGGCGACCAAGATCGGGGTCGGCGACTCGACCCGCTTCCTCTCCAAGCAGAAGGGGCTGATGGCCCGGCTGGTCGCGCCCGGCGGGTTCTCCGGCGAGTCGTTCATCGAGAAGTGCGCCCCGACCGTCGGCGAGGCCGAGATGCGGGTCACCGGGCTGCACCTCTACACGTTCAACCAGGTCGCCGAGACCGAGGCCTGGCGCCAGGACTGGCTGCAGCGGTTGGCACGTTGAGGTCTCGATACGCTCGCTCGCTGCGCGAGCTCACTACTCGACCAGCGAGCGGAGTGCGGCCTCCAGACCGGTGTGCCCGGTGTCGACGACCGTGAGCGGCAGGCCGAGCGCGGCGGCGGCCTCCTCGGCCAGCCCGTGCAGCTCGTCGTCCGGCTCCTGCGCCAGCCAGACCACCCGGGTGTAGGACCCGAAGTAGTCGTCGCGCAGCTCGGGGTGCCGGTCGAGACCCAGCTCGCGCAGCACCGTGCGGGCGAAGGAGCGGACGAGGAAGTCGGTGAGCACGTAGGTGCCGGGCTGCTCCTCGAAGAACGCCGCGAGCCGCTCCGGACCGGCGAACACGTCGTAGCAGTGCAGGCCCGGCAGCCGCTGCAGACCGAGGTCGTCGCAGACGGCGTCGAGCGCGCCGTACGTCCCGCAGTCGGCGTAGCCGACCGCCACCCGGCGGCCCTCGCCGAGCAGCCGCTCGGCCAGTCCCCGCACCTCGCCGGCGATCAGCTGCGGCTGGTTGTGCAGCAACGGCGGCAGCGGATGGACCGTGACCGGCCAGCCGTGGCGCTCGGCGATCTCCGCGGCGGGCTGGCTGAGCGCGCCGCACGCGATCAGGGCGAGGTCAGAACCCGAGCTGGTCGACGAACCGGTCGTTGAAGTCGGCGCGGTCGGAGAGCTCGACATAGGTCACCTCCTCGAGCAGCGCCGCCGCACCGGCCCGCTCGCGCACGGAGAGCAGGGCCATCTTCGCGCCCTCGCCGGCCACGTTGCCGGCCGAGACGATGCGCAGCACGGGGAGCTTCGGCACCAGCCCGATGCGTACGGCGGACGCGGGGGAGATGTAGCTCCCGAAGGACCCTGCCATCAGCACCTGCTGCACGTCGCGCGCCTCGAGCCCGAGCTCCTCCAGCAGCAGCGACCAGCCCGTGGAGATCGCCGCCTTCGCGAACTGCAGCTCCCGCACGTCGCGCTGGGAGAGGACAACGCAGTCCTCGGGACCGGCGTCCGGCCATGGCCGGTGGAGCACGAAGACCCGCTCCTCGCCCAGCTTGGTGAGGCGGTCGGCGAGCTTGGGGGCGATGTCGACGGCCTGCTCGTCGGGCACGAACCGTCCGGTCCCGTCGAGCAGCCCGACCTTGACCAGCTCGGCCACCGCGTCCACGAGCCCGGAGCCGCAGAGCCCCTTCGGCTCCACGTCGCCGATCACACCGAGGTCGACGACCCCCTCGGGCGTGTCCAGCCGGATCGTCTCGATGGCACCGTCGGCCGCACGCATGCCGCAGCGGATCGCGCCGCCCTCGAACGCGGGCCCGGCCGGAGCCGCGGTCGACACGATGCGGTCGCCGTCGCTGAGCACGATCTCGCAATTGGTGCCGACGTCGATCATCAACCGGGTGCGCTTGTCGCGGTCCATGCCGGTGGCGAGCATGCCCGCGACGATGTCGCCACCGACGTAGGCGCCCAGCGCCGGGAAGAAGTAGACGTGCGCCCGCGGGTGCAGGTCGAGGCCGACCTCGGCTGCCAGCAGGGCGGGCGGCTGAGCGGTGGCGAGCACGAAGGGCGCGACGCCGAGCGGCTCGGGATCCATGCCGAGCACGAGCGCAGTCATCGTGGCGTTGCCGGCGATCGCGACCTCGTAGACCTGTCGCGGGTCGACGCCGCCCTCGCCACAGACCTGGGACGCGAGCTCGGCGAGCGTGTCGGCGGCGGCGCGCTGCAGCCGCGGCAGCGCTTCCGGGTCGAGCATCGTGGCGCTGATCCGGGTGATGACGTCGCCGCCGAACGGCTGCTGCTTGTTGAGCACCGACGCGACCGCGATCGGGGTGCCCAGCGTCAGGTCGAGCAGCGTCGCGACCACGGTGGTCGTGCCGAGGTCGTAGGCGATCGCGTAGCGCTGGTCGGTGGTGTCACCCGGTTCCACGTCCACCAACACCTCGTCGACGACGACCGCGGTCACCTTGAAGTCCGCCTCGCGGAGCACCTTCGGCAGCCGGCGCAGGGCGTGCAGGTCCGGCGCCGGCTCGAGGTCGTCGATCGCGGCGAGCAGCCGGTCGACGTCGGGCCGCTGGTCGGCGAGCGTGGGCTCGTCGAGCTCGACGTACCGCTTCTGGACCGCGGGCCGCAGGATCACCTGGCGACCGACCCCGACGGTGGCGGCCTTCGGTCGCGTCGTCAGCGGGGGTACGTCGACGGCGAGGTCGCGCGTGGCCTGCACCAGGCACGCCAACCGCCAGCCGTTGTCGAGCTGCTCCCGGCTGAACGTCTTGACGTCGTGGCGGGTGATCGGCGTCGGGCCCTCGACCCGCACCTTGCACTTGTGGCAGGTGCCGTGACCGCCGCAGGTGGAGTCGATCGCGATGCCGTTCCACGACGCGGAGTCGAAGACCGTGACGCCGGGCGGGACCCGGACCGACCGCTGCGCGGGCGGAGCGCCACCGTCGTCAGCGCCGGTCTCGACGGTGAACGAGAGCTCGACCCGGCCGGTGCCGTCGTGCTGCGCCTGGCCGGTTCCCGGGGTCGGGAGCAGGCCCTCGCGCCGGACGGCGTCGAGCGAGAACTCTTCGTCCTGGGTCACGCCGATGCGGCCTGCCTCGCCCGGTGGGCCGCGATCCAGGCGCCGCCCCACTCGTCGTGCCCGAGCAGCAGGTCGGCGGCCTTGACGGCCTCGACGATCTGGGGGGTGCGGGTGTCCATGATCGCCGAGGTGAGGCCGGCCAGCATCGCCATCGGCAGGAAGGTCGCGCCGAGGGCGTGCCGCGACGGCATGCCGAAGGAGACGTTGGACGCGCCACAGGTCATGTTGACCCCGAACTCGTCGCGGATCCGGCTCATCGTCTCCAGGACGGTCACGACGACGGTCTGGTCGGCGCCGATCGGCATCGCGAGCGGGTCGATCACGATGTCGGCGGCGGCGATGCCGTACTCCTTGGTCGCGACCTCGATGATCTTGCGGGTCAGCTCGACCCGCTTCTCGACCTCCATCGGGATCTCGTCCTCGTCGTTGGGGAGGGCGATGATCGCGGCGTCGTGCTTCTTCACGAGCGGGAGGATCTGCGCGAGCCGGTCGTCCTCGGCGGTGACCGAGTTGACCAGCGCGCGGCCCTGGTAGACCGACAGTCCGGCCTCCAACGCCTCGACGACCGAGGAGTCGATGCAGATCGGCTTGTCGGTCAGCTCCTGGATCATCGTGATCGCCTTGGCGAGCAGGTCGGCCTCGTCGGTCAGCGGCACCCCCATGTTGACGTCGAGCACGTCGGCGCCGCCCTCGACCTGGGCCTGGACGTCCCGCGCGATCGCGGACAGGTCACCGGCGCGCAGCTGCTCCTGGAAGACCTTGCGACCGGTGGGGTTGATCCGCTCGCCGATCAGGCAGAACCGGCGGTCGTGACCGATCACGACCTCCTGGCTGGCCGACCGCAGGACGGTCTCGAGGCGCGGGGCGCTCATGCAGGCACCATCGAGCGCTTCTCGTCGAGCAGGGCCTTGGCGCGCTTGACGGTCTGCGAGGCGTCGGCCGCGTAGCCGTCGGCACCGACCGCGTCGGCGTACTCCTGGGTGACCGGGGCGCCGCCGACCATGACGATCACGTCGTTGCGCATGCCGGCCTTCTCGAGCGCGTTCATGTTGGCCTTGAACATCGGCATCGTCGTGGTGAGGAACGCCGAGAACCCGACGATGTCGGGCTGGTGCTCCTCGATGGCCGACACGAACTTCTCCGGCGCGACCTGCACGCCGAGGTCGATCACCTCGAAGCCGGCGCCCTCGAGCATGATGTTGACGAGGTTCTTGCCGATGTCGTGGACGTCGCCCTTGACCGTGCCCATCAGGAACTTGCCGATGGTCTGCACGCCGGTCTCGGCGAGCAGCGGGCGCAGCCGCTCCATCGCGCCGGCCATCGCCTTGCCGGCGATGAGCATCTCCGGCACGAAGAAGTCGCCGCGCTCGAAGCGGGCGCCGACCTCCTCCAGCGACGGGATGAGTGCGTCGAACAGCAGGGTCTGCGGCTCCATCGAGGCGGACAGGCCCTCCTCGGTGAGCTCGAGCACCCGCGGCCCGTTGCCGACCAGCGTCTCGTCGTACAGGCCCTGAAGGATCTCCTCGGGTGTCATGCGGCGCCCTCTCTCTTGGTGCGTCGTCGGAGCAGCGCGGACAGCTGCTCCGCTCGTTCGGTCAACAACCGGCCGACGTCGTCGCGTCGTGCCTCCAAGCGCTGGCTGGGACCCGAGATGCCCAAGGCAGCGACCACGTCCCCCTCGACCCCGCGGACCGGAGCCGCGACACCGCTGAGGCCGATCTCGAGCTCGTCGACGGTGCTCGCCCAGCCGCGGCGGACGACCTGCGCGAGCTCGCGGCGCAGTGCCTCACGGTCGACGATCGTGTGCGGGGTGAGCTGCTCCAGCCCGCCCTCGGGCACGGCGAGCACGCCGTGGGCGAGCAGCACCTTGCCGAGCGCCGAGGAGTGCTCCGGCACGTCGACCTGGGTCCAGTCGCGGCTTCCGAGGAGGTACGTCGAGTCGACCTGCGCCACCTGCACGACCCGGTCGCCACGGGCGACCGAGAGGTGCACGGTCTCGCCGGTGTCGGCGCCGACCTTCTCCAGCGTCGGGCGGGCGAGCCGGGTCAGCTCCTCCCACGGGTCGTGCCGGGTGGCGTAGAGCCAGAACAGGGGACCGGCGACGTAGGAGCCGGCATCGTTGCGCTCGATCAGCTCGGTGCGCTCGAGCGCGGTCAGCAGGCGGGAGGTCGTCGACTTGGGGAGCCCGCTCTCGTCCTGGAGCTCGCCGAAGGACAACGGCTCGTCCGCCCGCACGACCGAGGCGACCAGCGCTGCCGCGCGGTCGATCGCCTGGGTGCCGGTGTTGGGGGTAGCCACGAGGTCCTCCGATGTTCCATGATGTGGAACCGATGTCCCACAAAGGGAGGCTAGGATGCCGACCGACCGTGGGTCAAGCACCGTCAAGCGCAGGAGGCGCGATGTTCCAGAACCGGATGCCCCGCTACGAGGTCCTGTCGCAGGACGCGATGGCCACCCTCGACAAGGGTTGGCGCCGGCTGATGACCGAGATCGGCATCGAGTTCATGGACGACCGTGCGCTCGACCTGTTCCGCAAGGCGGGGCAGCGGGTCGAGGACCGCACCGTCTTCCTCGACCCCGACTTCGTGCTGGAGCAGGTCGCCAAGGCGCCACGGGAATTCGACGTCCAGGCCCGCAACCCGGAGAACAGCATCCACATCGGCGGTGACTCGATGGCATTCGGCGCGGTCTACGGCCCGCCGTTCGTGCGCGAGGGCGAGGTCCGCCGCGACGCGACGATGAACGACTTCCGCCAGTTCACGCAGCTCGCGCAGTCGTCGTCGGTGCTCGACTCCGCCGGCGGCGTGATCTGCGAGCCCAACGACACCCCGCTCGACAGCCGGCACCTCGACATGACCTACGCGCTGCAGACGCTGACCGACAAGGTCTACATGGGCAACGTGGTCTCGGGCGTCAACGCCGCGGACACGCTGGCGATGACGTCGATCCTGTTCGGGTCGCGGGAAGCGATCGAGGAGACGCCGGCGACCATCTCGCTCATCAACTGCAACTCGCCGCTGCGGTGGGACGACCGGATGCTCGAGGCGCAGTTCGAGTACTCCGCGGCCGGGCAGCCGGTCGTGCTGACGCCGTTCATCCTGATGGGCGCGATGTCGCCGGTGACGATCCCCGCCGCACTGGTGCAGCAGATCGTCGAGGCGTTGTCCGGCATCGCGCTGTCGCAGCTGATCCGCCCGGGCACGCCGGTGATCTTCGGGTCGTTCCTCTCCAACATCGACATGCAGTCGGGCTCGCCGACGTTCGGCACGCCGGAGTCGGGCATCGGCCTGCTCTGCACCGGTCAGATCGCGCGGCACTTCGGGCTGCCGTTCCGCACCGGCGGCGGCCTCACCTCCTCGCAGGTGGCCGACGCGCAGGCCGGCTACGAGGCGCTGATGACGCTGCTGCCGACCTTCCTGGCCGGCGCGAACTGGGTGAT
The DNA here is from genome assembly GCF_003160695.1 of Nocardioides silvaticus. GTDB lineage: Bacteria > Actinomycetota > Actinomycetes > Propionibacteriales > Nocardioidaceae > Nocardioides > Nocardioides silvaticus. Next base: position 570,426 of record NZ_QGDD01000001.1, on the reverse strand, counting down.
GCACTCCGCCGGCTGGCTCGAGGGCGGACTGGTGGCCGGCTACGAGAAGTTCATCGTCGACACCGAACTGGTGCAGATGCTCCAGCACGAGTTCACGCCGATGGAGATCGACGAGGCGTCGATGGCGTTCGACGCGCACGAGGAGGTCGGGCACGGCGGTCACTTCCTCGGAGCCATGCACACCATGGAGCGCTTCCGCACCTGCTTCTACCGGCCGATGCTGTCGTCCTCGGACAACTACGAGCGCTGGATGCGCGGCGGTGGCAAGGACGCCAACACCCGGGCCGGCGAGATCTATCGCAAGCAGCTGGAGGACTACGAGGCGCCGCCGCTGGACGACGCGATCCGCCAGGAGCTGGAGGAGTACGTCGTACGCCGCCGGGCGGAGCTGGGGGACTGATGTCGTTCGCCACCACCGAGACCAGCCCGCTCGCGACCACGCCCGCGGGCGACTACGTGCTCGTCCTGACCTGCCCGGACCGGCCGGGCGTCGTGCACGCCGTCTCCGGCTTCCTCGTCGACCACGGCGGCAACATCATCGAGAGCCAGCAGTTCGGTGACCGGCTCACCGGCCGGTTCTTCATGCGGATCGACTTCTCCGTGGCCGGCGCGACCAGCGCGGAGGAGCTGCGCCGGGACTTCGCGGCCGTGGCCGACCCGTTCGGCATGACCTTCGAGATCTGGGCCGCGCGGGCGCCGTACCGCACGCTGATCATGGTCTCCAAGCACCTGCACTGCCTCAACGACCTGCTGTTCCGTCACAGCACCGGCGCGCTGCAGATCGAGATCCCCGCCGTCGTGTCCAACCACCTCGACGCCGAGCCGCTGGTGCGCGCACACGGGCTCGACTTCGTGCACGTGCCAGTGACTCCGGAGACCAAGCCGTGGGCCGAGGACCAGCTGCGCGAGCTCATCGAGAAGCACGGCATCCATCTGGTCGTGCTGGCGCGCTACATGCAGGTGCTGTCCGACGAGCTGTGCACCGAGCTGTCGGGCCGCGCCATCAACATCCACCACTCGTTCCTGCCGAGCTTCAAGGGCGCCAAGCCCTACCACCAGGCCTTCGACCGCGGTGTGAAACTGGTCGGCGCCACCGCCCACTACGTCACCGGCGACCTCGACGAGGGCCCGATCATCGAGCAGGACGTCCTCCGCGTCGACCACAACTTCAACCAGGAGCAGCTCGTCACCGCCGGCCGCGACGTCGAGGCCCAGGTCCTCTCCCGCGCGGTGCGCTGGCACTCGGAGTCCCGCGTCCTGCTGAACGGCCACCGCACCGTCGTCTTCCGCTGACGTCGCTCGCTGCGTCTCGAATAGGCCGAGCCTCTCGGTCGTCGAGTAGGTCGAGCCCCTTGGTCGTCGAGTAGGCCGAGCCGCTAGGCGAGGCCGTATCGAGACGCCGTAACTGTTCGTGCTCACCGTGGTTCTCTCGGGTTCGGGCGTCTCGATACGTCGCTCGCTGCGCTCGCTCCTACTCGACGACCGATACCGGCGCCTTCGGTCATCGAGTAGGCCGAGCCGCTAGGCGAGGCCGTATCGAGACGCCGGAACGTGCGCGCTCGCGGTGGGCGTTCGGCTCGCTGCGTCTCGATACGCCGTCGCTCGTTCCTCGCGACGGCTACTCGACGACCGATGCCGGCGCGCCCTCGGTCGTCGAGTAGGCCGAGCTCCTCGGTCGTCGAGTAGGCCGAGCCGCTAGGCGAGGCCGTATCGAGACGCCGCAACTGTTCGTGCTCACCGTGTTCTCTCGGCTCGCTGCGTCTCGATACGTCGCTCGCTCCTACTCGACGACCGGGGGCGTACGGCGCTTCGTGAAGTCCTTCTTCGACAGTCCTGGCAGCGCCTCGAACTCGCCCCTGATCAGCGCCTGTCGCTTCGCACGAGACCAGCCCTGCAGCTGCTTCTCGAACGCGAAAGCCTGTGCGATGGTCGCGTACTCGTGCGCCCACACGAGGACCACCGGGCGACGTCCCGGTCGCCGGGTGTACGCCGACCCCAGTCCCTCGTTGTGCTCCCACAAGCGTCGTTCGAGATCCGGCGTGCTGCCGACGTAGTACGACCCGTCCGCGCACCGCAGCATGTAGGTGTAGGGCATGCGGCAACCGTGCGACGAAGCTGCGTCCTTGTCGAACGGCTCTCCACAGGCGCACCCGGTCGTCGAATACGCCGTACGCCGAGCCCCTAGGTCGTCGAGTAGGCCGAGCCGCCAGGCGAGGGGGTATCGAGACGCCGCAACTGTTCGTGCTCGCCGTGGGTCTTTCGGGTCCTGGCGTCTCGATACGTCGCTCGCTGCGCTCGCTCCTACTCGACGACCGATGCGGGCGCCTCCGGTGGTCGAATACGCCGTACGCCGAGCCCCTCGGTCGTCGAGTAGGCCGAGCCGCTGGGCGAGGCCGTATCGAGACGCCGTGACGTGCGCGCTCGCGGTGGGCGTTCGGCTCGCTGCGTCTCGATACGCCGTCGCTCGTTCCTCGCGACGGCTACTCGACGACCGGTGCCGGCGCCTTCGGTCGTCGAGTAGGCCGAGCCGCTGGGCGAGGCCGTATCGAGACGCCGTGACGTGCGCGCTCGCGGTGGGCGTTCGGCTCGCTGCGTCTCGATACGCCGTCGCTCGTTCCTCGCGACGGCTACTCGACGACCGGTGCCGGCGCCTTCGGTTGTCGAGTAGGCCGAGCCGCTGGGCGAGGCGTATCGAGACACCTGACTGTTGGCGTGTTGGCTCGCTCCTGCTCGACGACCGAGGGATCGACGGATGGGCAGCGTTGCGTGATTCGGCTACCGTTGCGCCATGAGCAACGCTGACGGGGCGGCCGGGGTGCAGTCCGTCGATCGGGCGCTGACCATTCTGGAGCGGTTGGCGCGGAGCGGGGAGGCGGGGGTCACCGAGATCGCGAGCGAGCTCGGGGTGCACAAGAGCACGGCGTTCCGGTTGGTCGCAACGCTGGAGGCGCACCGGCTCGTCGAGCAGACAGAGGACCGTGGGAAGTACCGGCTCGGCGTGGGGCTGCTGCGGCTGGCCGGCGCGACGACGGCGCGGCTCGACCTGGTGCAGGAGGCGCGGCCGGTGTGCCGGCAGCTGGCGTCGGAGACGGGGGAGACCGTCAACGTCGCGGTGCTCTCGGAGAGCTCGGCGCTCTACCTCGACCAGGTCGCGGGCTCGTCGGCCCTGCAGCCGCACAACTGGGTCGGGCAGCACATCCCGCTGCACGCCACCAGCAACGGCAAGGTGCTGCTGAGCGGGCTGAGCCGACAGGAGTGCGACGCGGTGCTCAGCAAGATGTCGGCCTACACCCCGACCACGATCACGACGAAGGCCAAGCTGCGGGCCGAGCTCGACCAGGTCCGCGAGCAGGGTTATGCACTGGCGGTCGACGAGCTCGAGGTCGGCCTGACCGCGGTGGCGGCGCCGATCCGCAACGTGCACGGCGACGTCGTCGCCTCGATGAGTGTGTCGGGTCCGACGTTCCGGATCGGTGCGGAGCGCGTCGAGGAGATCACCGGCAAGGTCGTGGAAGCCGCCGAGGAGGTCTCCCACCGGCTGGGTTGGGGCCACCGCTAGCCGTCTGGTTGAGTGTGGGATCGGGCACACTGCTCCCAGAGAGCTCCGAACTCGGGGCCGACCACCAGCACGGAGGACGGCGATGACGGACATCAAGCAGGCTGAGACCTCGCACGAGGCGGCCGACAAGCCGATCAACAGGACGGTCTTCGGGATCGCGGCGGCGCTCGCGGTCGCCTTCGTGGCGATCGGCGTGATCTGGCCCGACCAGATGGGCGAGGAGACCACCGAGGCGCTGGCCTGGGTGACCTCGAACTTCGGTTGGATGTTCGTGCTCACCAGTGCCGCGTTCGTGCTGTTCTCGGCGTACCTCGCGCTCAGCCGGTACGGCGGCATCAAGCTCGGTCTGGACGACAGCGAGCCCGAGTTCTCCACCGTCTCCTGGGTCTCGATGATGTTCGCGACCGGCATGGGCATCGGCCTGATGTTCTGGGGCGTCGCCGAGCCGCTCACGCACCTCAACACCCCGCCGCTCGGCGGCGCCGAGCCCGGCTCCGCCGAGGCGGCGGCGCTGTCGATGCAGTGGTCCTTCTTCCACTGGGGCTTCCACCCGTGGGCGATGTACGCCGTCGTCGGGCTCGCCATCGGCTACTTCGCCTACCGCAAGGGCGCCGGCAACACGGTGTCGGCGACGTTCGGCCCGCTGCTCGGTCGCCGCGCCAAGGAGGCGCCCGGCAAGGCGATCGACGTGATCGCGATCTTCGCGACCCTCTTCGGCTCGGCCACCTCGCTCGGGCTCGGCGCGCTGCAGATCACCGGCGGCATCGACGACGTGTTCGGCGAGGGCGGCGGCAGCAAGACGCTCGCGGTCGTGGTGATCGCGGTCCTCACCCTCTGCTTCGTGCTGTCGGCCGTGTCGGGCGTCGAGCGCGGCATCAAGTACCTCTCCAACGCCAACGCCGTCGCCGCCGCCCTGCTGGTCTTCTTCCTGTTCGTGGTCGGCCCGACGGTCTTCATCCTCGGCACGTTCACCCAGACCCTGGGCGACTACCTCACGCACCTGCCGAGCATGGCGTTCGACACCGGCGTGTACGACGCCGAGGCCAGCTCCTGGCTCGGTGGCTGGACGATCTTCTACTGGGCGTGGTGGATGTCGTGGACGCCGTTCGTCGGCATGTTCGTCGCGCGGATCTCGAAGGGCCGGACCATCCGCCAGTTCGTGGTCTACGTGATCCTGGTCCCGAGCCTGGTCTCGTTCGTCTGGTTCGCGATCCTGGGCGGCACCGCGATCGATCTCCAGCTCAACGAGGGCTGGGACCCGCCGACGGACGACAAGGGCTCCATCGCCCTCGAGGCGTCGCTCTTCGACACCCTCCGCGAGTTCCCGCTGGCCACCGTCACCGTCGCGCTTGCGGTCTTCCTCGTCGCCATCTTCTTCGTGACCGGCGCCGACGCCGCCTCCATCGTCATGGGGATGCTCAGCCAGCACGGCACCGAGGAGCCGAACCGGTTGCTGGTCGTGTTCTGGGGCGTCGCCACGGGCGCTGTCGCCGCCGTGCTGCTCTGGGCGGGCGGGCTGTCGGCGTTGCAGACGTTGTGCATCCTCGTGGCGGGACCGTTCATGCTGATCCTCATCGGAATGTGCGTCTCGCTGGTCAAGGCGCTGCGCCAGGAGGACTACGACTCGACCCTCCACCTGCGGATCCGCAGGGCGGTGGAGCACGCGCAGCGGTACCCTGACGGCCCCTGAGCGGTGCGCGCGAAGGTCACGGAATGGGCCGAAGTGCTTGACGCCGCGCGCGGACCCCACCATTGTCAGCATCGGAGACGGTTGCGTTAGAGGCGATTCGTTGCGTGATTCGCAACGCTGCCGTCCTGGGACAAGGGGTGCTGCGTGCCGGAGCTCTACGTGGACGGACAGTGGCGGTCCGCCGCTGACGGTGGTCGCCGCGAGATCAGGTGCCCGGCCGACGGTTCCCTCGTCGCCGAGGTGGACGAGGCGACGGCGTCCGACACCGAGGCCGCGATCGACGCCGCCCACCGCGCGTTCCACGAGGGACCGTGGCCCACGACCTCCGCGCGCGAGCGCGGCGACCTGCTCCTGCGCGTCGCCGACCTGCTGGTCCGCGACAAGGATCAGGTCGCGCGGATGGAGTCGCTCGACACCGGCAAGCGGCTGGTCGAGTCGGAGTACGACGTCGACGACATCGTCTCCGTGTTCCGCCACTACGGGCACGTCGCGTCCGAGGACGCCGGCCGGGTGGTCGACACCGGCAACCCCGACGTGGTCAGCCGGATCGTCCACGAGCCGATCGGTGTCTGCGGCCTGATCACCCCCTGGAACTACCCGCTGCTCCAGGTCTCCTGGAAGGTCGCGCCCTGCCTGGCCGCCGGCAACACCTTCGTCCTCAAGCCGAGCGAGCTCACCCCGGCCACCGCGATCCACCTGATGAAGCTGCTCGAGGAAGCCGGCCTGCCGGCCGGTGTCGGCAACCTGGTGCTCGGCACCGGGCCGGACGCCGGCGCGCCGCTGTCGACGGACCCGCGCGTCGACCTGGTCTCCTTCACCGGCGGGCTCCAGACCGGTCGGACGATCATGGCCGCCGCGGCCCCCACCGTGAAGAAGGTGGCGCTGGAGCTCGGCGGCAAGAATCCCAACGTCGTCTTCGCCGACGCCGACTTCGAGGTCGCGCTCGACTACGCGCTCACCGCGGTGTTCCTCCACTCCGGCCAGGTCTGCTCCGCCGGAGCCCGGCTGATCGTCGAGGAGTCGATCCACGACCGGTTCGTCGACGCCCTCGTGGAGCGGGCGGGCACCATCCGCCTCGGCGGGCCGTTCGACGAGAGGGCCGAGACCGGACCGCTCACCAGCGCCGCACACCGTGACAAGGTCGAGGCGTACGTCGCAGCGGGGATCGCCGAGGGCGCCGTACTCCGGTGCGGAGGACGTCGCCCCGACGCCACCGAGCAGCCGGAGCTCGCCGACGGCTTCTACTACCTCCCCACCGTCCTCGACGGCTGCACCAGCGACATGTCGGTCACCCAGGAGGAGTCCTTCGGGCCGGTGCTGACGGTCGAGACCTTCCGCGGCGAGGACGACGCGGTCGCGACCGCGAACGACAGCATCTACGGCCTGGCCGGCGCGGTGTGGACCCAGGACGCCGGCAAGGCCCAGCGGGTCGCGGGCCGGCTGCGGATGGGCACGGTCTGGATCAACGACTACCACCCCTACGTGCCGCAGGCCGAGTGGGGCGGCTACAAGCAGTCCGGCACCGGGCGGGAGCTGGGACTGGCCGGGCTCGACGAGTACCGCGAGACCAAGCACGTCTGGCACAACATCCGACCGGCCGAGCAGCGCTGGTTCGCCGGGTAGGGGACAGGGAGACAGGGGAGTCATGGGTGCCGAGCGGTTCGACTACGTCATCGTCGGTGGCGGCTCCGCAGGCTGTGCCCTGGCCAACCGGCTCTCCGCCGACGCCGGCACCTCGGTCCTTGTGCTCGAGGCGGGCCGCTCCGACTACCGGATCGACCCGTTCATCCACATGCCCGCGGCGCTGCCGTTCCCGATCGGCAGCCGGTTCTACGACTGGAAGTACGAGACCGATCCCGAGCCGGAGCTCGGCGGCCGCAAGGTCTACCACGCCCGCGGCAAGGTGCTCGGCGGCTCCAGCAGCATCAACGGGATGATCTTCCAGCGGGGCAACCCGTTGGACTACGAGCGCTGGGCGCGCGAGCCGGGGCTGGAGGAGTGGGACTACCTCCACTGCCTGCCCTACTTCAAGCGGATGGAGACCTGCGTCGCCGGCGCCGACGACTGGCGCGGCGGCGACGGCCCGCTCAAGCTCGAGCGCGGCCCGGCGACGAACCCGCTCTTCGACGCGTTCTTCAAGGCGACGGTCGAGGCCGGCTACCACCTCACCGACGACGTCAACGGCTACCGCCAGGAGGGCTTCGCGAAGTTCGACCGTAACGTCTACCGCGGTCGCCGGCTCTCCGCCGCCCGCGCCTACCTGCACCCGGTGCGGAACCGGAAGAACCTCACCGTCCGCACCCGCGCGCTGGTCACCGGCGTCCGCTTCGACGGCAAGCGCGCGGTCGGCGTCGACTACCTGCGGGCGGGCCGGCACCGCGCGGTCGAGGCGGGCGAGGTCCTCCTCTGTGGCGGCGCGATCAACACCCCGCAGCTGCTGCAGCTCTCCGGCGTCGGTGACGAGACGCTGCTGAAGGAGCGCGGTGTCCCGCTGGTCCACCACCTCCCCGGGGTGGGGGAGAACCTGCAGGACCACCTCGAGGTCTACATCCAGTACGCGTCCAAGGAGCCGGTCTCCATCGCACCCGGCCTGGCCTGGCACCAGCGGCCGAAGATCGCCTACCAGTGGTTGTTCCAGCGCAAGGGCCTCGGCGCCACCAACCACTTCGAGGGCGGCGGCTTCGCACGCAGCAACGAGGACGTCGACTACCCCAACCTGATGTTCCACTTCCTCCCGATCGCGATCCGGTACGACGGCAGCTCGCCGGTCGAGGGCCACGGCTACCAGGTGCACATCGGTCCGATGTACGCCGACACCCGCGGCTACGTGCGCATCCGGTCGCGCGACCCCCGCGAGCACCCGGCGATGCGCTTCAACTACCTGTCGACGCCCACGGACCGGAAGGAGTGGGTGGAGGCGATCCGCGTCGCCCGCGACATCCTCAACCAGCCGGCGTTCGCGCCGTACAACGACGGTGAGATCTCGCCCGGGCCGTCGGTCGAGACCGACGAGGAGATCCTCGAGTGGGTGCGCAAGGACGCCGAGACGGCGCTGCACCCCTCGTGCACGGCCAAGATGGGCACCGACGAGATGTCGGTCGTCGACCCCCGCTCGATGAAGGTGCACGGGCTCGAGGGTCTGCGCGTCGTGGACGCCTCGGTCTTCCCCTTCGTCACCAACGGCAACATCTACGCCCCGGTGATGATGGTCGCCGAGAAGGCCGCCGACCTGATCGCCGGCAACACGCCGCTCCCGCCCGCCGACGTGCCGTTCTACCGCTACCGCGAGGGCGACCCTCTCTACCCACCCGGCGACCCGCGCAACGTCGCCAGCAAGGAGCCGTCATGACCGCCGTCGTCGACCAGCCCGAGCAGACCGGCGCCGCCACCACCGACGCCGCGCTCTCGGTGCGCGGCCTGTGGAAGATCTTCGGCAGCGGGGCCGAGAAGATCATCGGTACGCCGGACGCCGAGCTCTCCCGAGCCGACCTCAAGCAGAAGACCGGCTGCGTGGTCGGTGTGAAGGACGTCAGCTTCGAGGTTGCACCCGGTGAGGTCTTCGTCGTGATGGGACTGTCCGGGTCCGGCAAGTCGACCCTGGTGCGCTGCCTGACGCGGCTGATCGAGCCCACCGCGGGCGAGGTCGTCATCGACGGGCGTGACATCACGAAGGCAGGTGCCGGCGACCTGCGCGAGCTGCGTCGTACGCACACGTCGATGGTGTTCCAGCACTTCGGGCTGCTGCCGCACAAGCAGGTCATCGACAACGTGGCCTTCGGCCTGGAGATCCGTGGCATCTCGAAGAAGGAGCGCCGCGCGAGGGCGGGAGAGATCGTCGACCTGGTCGGCCTGACCGGTTTCGAGCAGTCCTACCCCGACCAGCTCTCCGGGGGCATGCAGCAGCGGGTCGGCCTGGCCCGCGCGCTCGCCAACGACCCGTCGCTGCTGCTCTTCGACGAGCCGTTCTCCGCGCTCGACCCGTTGATCCGGCGGGACATGCAGAACGAGGTGATCCGGCTCCACCACGAGCTCGGCAAGACGATGGTCTTCATCACCCACGACCTGCAGGAGGCGCTCAAGCTGGGCGACCGGATCCTCATCATGCGGGACGGCGAGATGGTCCAGGTCGGCGCGCCCGACGAGGTGGTGGCGGCCCCGGCCGACGACTACGTCCGCGACTTCGTCAGTGACGTGCCGCGCTCGCACGTGCTCACCCTCAAGTGGGTGATGCGCGACCCGCGGCCCGACGACTCGATGGACGGCCCGGTGATGAAGGCCGACACGATCGTGCGCCAGGCCGCCAAGGCCGCGCTCGCCTCCGACCACCCGGTGCGAGTGGTCGACGAGAACGACCGGGTCGTCGGCATCGTCGACGACGACGCGATCCTGCGGGTCGTCGTGGCGGAGGAAGAGGCACCGGCGTGACCGCCACCCTCGCCCCGGCGCCGCCTGAGCCCGACGCCCCGCCTCCCGAGGAGCCGGTCGCTCGCCGTGGGCTGCCCCGCTGGGCGTGGGCGCTGATCGTCATCGGCGTCTGGGTGGTCGTCTACGCCTTCACCAAGGGTCAGGACACCCTCGTCCTGCCGGGGCGGGAGCACACCGACCTGCACGACACGCTGACCGGCTTCCGCGACGACGTGCTCGCGAGCCGGGACAGCAACCCGATCATCCAGCTCACCTACGCCGTGGGGGAGCGGTTCGTCGCGGTCGTCGAGTGGGTCCAGACGCTGATCTCGGTGCCGGACTTCCCGCGGCCGGTGCCGCAGGTCGGCTGGCTCGGGGTCACCGCCGTCGCCGCGTGGGTCGGCCTGGCGCTGGCCGGCTGGCGGATCGCGCTGCTGGTCGCCGCTTCGTTCGTCTCGTTCGGGTTCTTCGGCTACTGGTCCGACGCGATGGACCTGCTGATCGTGACGTTCGTCGCGGTCGCGGTCTCGGTGCTGGTCGGGATGCCGCTCGCGATCTGGCTGGGTACGACGAGGAACCGCTACGTCCTCGCGGCCATCAACACCACGCTCGACATCCTGCAGACGATGCCGACGTTCGTGTACCTGCTGCCGATCGTGCTGTTCGTCGGCATCGGACCCTCCGGCGCGGTCGCCTGCACCCTTCTCTACTCGCTGCCGCCGATCATCCGGATCGCCGGGCACGGGATCCGGGGTGTCTCCACGACGACGCTGGAGGCCACCGACTCCGCGGGACAGACCAGGTGGCAGCGGCTGCTCAAGGTCCAGCTGCCGATGGCGCGCCGCACCATCGTGGTCGGGCTCAACCAGACGATCATGGCCGCGCTCGCGATGGCGACGCTGGCGGCCTACGTCAACGGTCCGGGCCTGGGCAAGCCGGTGCTGGCTGCCCTGCAGTCCAGGGACGTCGGCGGTGGGTTCGTGCCCGGCATGCTCATCGTGGTGATGGCGGTGATGCTGGACCGCACCACCACCGCCGCCAGCGAGGCGCCGGAGAAGCGCATCCGCGACGGTGCCGACCCGAAGATCCGTCGGATCGTGCTCGGGGTCACCGGTGCGCTCGCTCTTGTCGCGGTCTACCTCTCACGCGAGCAGATCGACCTGGCGCGGTTCCCCGAGAACGACGTACGTCGTACCGTGGCGGACGGCGTCAACGACCTCGTCGACTGGTTCACCGACACCTTCGGCGGGCTCACCGGTGGGTTCAAGGACGTCATCAGCTACGGCCTGCTCAACCCGCTGGAGTCGTTGCTCGCGGAGTCCCCGTGGTACGTCGTCGCGGTCGCCATCCTCGCGTTGTCGGCTGTGCTCGGTGGGGTCCGGGCACTGCTCCCGACGGTCATCTGCCTGGCCGGGCTGTGGTACTTCGACCTCTGGCACGACGCCATGGTCACCCTCAACATGACGCTGGTCGGGACGATCCTGGTGATGGCCTTGGCGCTCGTGCTCGGGGTGTGGATGGCGCGCCGGCCCCGTGTCGACCTGGTGCTCCGGCCGGTCCTGGACGCCGGTCAGACCATCCCGCCCTTCGTCTACCTGATCCCGATCCTCGGCCTGTTCGAGGCGACCCGGTTCACGGCGATCGTCGCCGGTGTGATCTACGCGGCCCCGGTCGCCATCAAGCTGGTCGCCGACGGCATCAAGGGCGTCTCGCCCGCGACGCTGGAGGCCTCACGGGCCACCGGGAGCACCACCTGGCAGGAGATCACCAAGGTGCAGCTGCCGATGGCGCGCGGCTCGCTCGTCCTGGCCGCCAACCAGGGACTGCTCTACGTGCTGTCGATGGCGGTCATCGGCGGCATGGTCGGGGCCGGCGCACTCGGCTACGACGTGGTGCTCGGCTTCTCCCGGTCGGAGGAGTGGGGCAAGGGCGCCGCCGCCGGCATCAGCATCGTCCTGCTCGGGATCCTGATCGATCGGATCTGCCGGGCCGCTGCCCACCGCGACCCGGTGACGCACGACCCGTCCAAGCGCCCCTGGTGGCGCGCGGCGTCGATCTGACCACTGACTCGGATGCACACACGCACACAACCAAGGAGAGAGAAGTTGCGGACATTGAAGAAGCGCGGCGGAGCGGTCGCGGTCGCGGCGTGCGTGGTGCTCACGCTCGCGGCGTGCGGTGACAGCTCCATCGACGACGAGACGGAAGCCAACGAGGAGCGCGCCGAGGAGCTCGGGGACTGCGGCGAGATCAACATGGCGATCAACCCGTGGGACGGCTACCGGGCCAGTGCCTACGTGATCGGCACCGTCGCCGAGCAGGAGCTCGGGTGCACGGTCAACTACAAGGACCTCAAGGAGGACGTCTCCTGGCAGGGCTTCGGCACCGGCGAGGTCGACGTCATCATCGAGGACTGGGGTCACCCCGACCTGGAGAAGAAGTTCTTCGAGGGCGAGGGCGACGGCAGTGCCATGGACTTCGGTCCCAACGGCAACGTCGGCATCATCGGCTGGTTCGTGCCGCCGTGGCTGGCCGAGGAGCACCCGGAGGTCCTCGACTGGGAGGGCCTCAACGAGTTCGCGTCGGAGTTCGAGACCTCCGAGTCCGGCGGCAAGGGCCAGTTCCTCGGCTCCGACCCGTCGTTCGTGCAGTTCGACGAGGCGATCGTCAGCAACCTCGGGCTCGACTTCGAGGTGGTCTTCTCCGGGAGCGAGGCAGCGAGCATCTCCGCCTTCGAGAAGGCCGAGGAGAACAAGGAGTTCGTGATCGGCTACTGGTGGGAGCCGCACTACTTCAACGCCGAGGTCCCGATGCAGCGGGTCGCCCTGCCGCCGTACGAGGAGGGCTGCCAGGACGACCCGGCGAAGGTCGCCTGTGACTACCCGGAGACGCCGCTGAAGAAGATCGTCTCCACCTCGTGGGTCGACGAGGGCGGTCCGGGTGTCGAGGCGATCCAGAACTTCGAGTGGACCAACGAGGACCAGAACCTGGTGGCGAAGTACATCGCCGTCGACAAGATGTCGCCGGAGGACGCCGCGGCCCAGTGGATCGAGGACAACCCCGACAAGGTCGAGGCCTGGTTGCCGACCAGCTGACGCTGGCCAGTGCCGTCGCGATCGGGCCGGTGTCGTCGTACCACCGTTGACACCGGCCCGCTCGTGGCGCACGATGCCTGCTCCCTAGACTCGGATAGGAGAGCAACCATGCTCAAACGTGTCGCAGTCGTCGTCACTCTTCTCGGCCTCGTGGCCGGCCTCACCGTCGCAACCTCTCCCGGATCGTCCGCCGTCGCGGACCGCGAGGCGACGATCGCCGTCGATACCGCCGCGCGCGGCCCGGTCCTCGGCGAACGCTGTCGCAACGCAGGCAAGCACGTCTACCGCCTGATCGGCGTCAAGGACCAGGTCAAGGTCGCCTACGCGCGGTCCGTGGTCCTCGAGCCGGGCGGGGTCAAGCGGGTCATCCGCAACGTCCGGAAGGACATGGACCTGCGTGCCACCATCAACACGAGCGCGGGCGGCGAGCTCGGGGCGAAGGGGCTGAGCAAGCTGCTGGCCAAGGCCGAGATCCGGTTCAGTGCCGAATTCGTGGGCTTCGCCAAGGTCTATACGTCGCGGACCACCACGGTGAAGCAGCGGATCAAGAACACCGCAAGCACCAACAAGGAGTTCATCGCGTTCAAGGCCACCCGTGAGTACGGCGGCAAGTACAAGGACTTCTTCTGCACCAAGCACCCGGTGATGAGGCACCCCGAGTGGGTCCTCTACTCCAACGGCACCTGGCGCACGCACAAGGCGCTCGAGTCGGGGACCATCCGCTGCGGCGCGGGCACCCCGACCGAGATCACCGCGGTGGTCTCGAACCGACACTGCGGCTAGCTCTTCGCCCTCATTCGCGCCCGGTCGGGGGATTGACACCCGGCCGGGCGCGAGCAATTCTTAGGTGTCTCGCATTGTGCGACCGGTTGCGTATTAAGCAACGCAAGGTCGTCAAGCTCAACCACCGCGTGAAAGTAGGAGCCCATGGCCACCGTCCCCAGCTCGGCCAAGGTCGTCGTCATCGGAGCCGGCATCGTCGGCAACAGCCTCGTGCACCACCTCGCGAAGCTCGGGTGGCGCGACATCGTGCAGATCGACCAGGGGCCGCTGCCCAACCCGGGCGGCTCCACGGGCCACGCGTCGAACTTCATCTTCCTCACCGACCACTCGCGCGAGATCACCGACCTCACGCTGGACTCGGTCGAGCAGTACAAGGAGATGGGCGTCTTCACGAAGTCCGGCGGCTTCGAGCTCGCCCGCACCGAAGAGCGGATGGAGGAGCTGCGGCGCCGGATGTCGAGCGCGAAGGCGTGGGGCATCGAGGGCGAGATCGTCTCCCCGGAGTTCGTGAAGGAGAAGGTCCCGTTCATCGAGACCGACCAGTTCATCGGCGCCTTCTGGCAGCCCGACGTCGGCGTCGTCGACTCGCTGCGGGCCGGCACGATCATGCGCGACGGCGCGATCGAGGCCGGCGCGCTCACCACGGTGCCCAACGTCGAGGTGACCGGTCTCGACGTCGAGGAGGGCCGGATCCGCCGGGTGCGCACCGACCAGGGCGACATCGAGACGGAGTACGTCGTCATCGCCTGCGGTGTGTGGAGCCCGAAGATCGGCGACATGGCCGGCGTGAGCATCCCGCTGACCCCCGCCGTGCACCAGATGATCAGCGTCGGCCCCTGCCCGCAGCTGGCCGAGCAGGAGGGTGAGATCACCTTCCCGATCGTGCGCGACATGGACACCTTCTGCTACGAGCGCCAGCACGGCGCCGACATGGAGGTCGGCTCCTACGCCCACCGCGCGATCCTGCACGAGCCGGAGGACATCCCGACCATCGAGCAGTCGAAGCTGTCGCCGACGGAGATGCCGTTCACCTCCGACGACTTCGACCCCCAGCTCGAGCAGGCCTACGAGCTGATGCCGGAGCTGCTCGGCGCCGAGGGCGCGGAGATGCGCTACGCGATCAACGGCCTGCTCTCGCTGACCTGCGACGGCTGGCCGATCCTCGGTGAGAGCGAGGTCAAGGGCCTCTGGACCGCGGCCGCCGTCTGGATCAAGGAGGGCCCGGGCGTCGGCCGCGCGGTCGCGGAGTGGATGACCTACGGCCACTCCGAGATCGACATCGCGCACAGCGACATCGCCCGCTTCCACGAGCACCAGAAGCGCCGCGAGCACACCCGGCTGCGCACGACCGAGTCGTTCATCAAGACCTACGGGATCATCCACCCGGCCGAGCAGTACGAGTCCGACCGCGGCCAGCGGCTCGCCGCCATGCACGAGTCCCAGAAGAAGCTCGGCGCGTTCTTCTTCGAGACCGCAGGCTGGGAGCGGCCGCACTGGTACGAGTCCAACGCCGACCTGCTCGAGGTGTACGGCGACGCGGTGATGCCGCGCGAGCACGAGTGGGACTCCCGCTGGTGGAGCCCGATCATCAATGCCGAGCACCTCCGGATGCGCGAGGCGGCGGGTGTGATCGACCTGTCGGCGTTCCAGATCTTCGACATCGTCGGCCCCGGCGCGCTCGACACCGTGCAGCGCACCTGCGTCGCGCAGTGCGACGTCGCGCTCGGCAAGGTGATCTACACCCCGGTGCTCGACGCCGCGGGCGGCTTCATCTCCGACCTCACCGTGATGCGGCTGGGCGACGACCACTTCCGCGTCGTCACCGGCGGCGCGCACGGCCCCGTCGACCGCAAGACGTTCCGCGACCAGCTGCCGGCCGACGGCGGCACGACGCTGACCGACGTCACCGACTCCGTCTCCACGATCGGTCTCTGGGGACCGAAGGCACGTGACATCCTGTCCTCGCTGACCTCCGACGACGTGTCGGACGAGGGCTTCGGGTTCCTCACGTGCCGGGAGATCTCGGTCGACGGCATCTCGGTCCTCGCCTCGCGGATCTCCTACGTCGGCGACCTCGGCTGGGAGCTCTACGTCGCGTACGACGACGCTGCGGCCCTGTGGGACGCGGTGCTCGCAGCCGGCGAACCGCACGGCGCCCGTCCGGTCGGCATCGGCGTCTACGGCACCACCGGCCGGATCGAGAAGGGCTACCGGGCCTACGGCTACGAGCTCGACTCCGAGCGGACCATCGTCGAGGCCGGCATGCAGCGGCCGAAGGTGAAGGCGGCTGAGTTCGTCGGCAAGGAGGCCTACCTCAAGCAGCGCGAGGAGGCGCCGAAGGCGGTGCTCTGCACGCTGACCGTCGACGACCACACCTCGGCGTCGGGGACGAAGCGCTACATGCTCGGCGGCGAGCCGATCCTCACCCTCGACGGCGGCACGCTGACCGACGGCCACGGCCACCACCCCTACGTGACGACCGCCGGCTCCGCACCGTCGCTCGGCAAGCACGTGCTGATGGCCTACCTGCCGCCCGACCAGGCCGTGATCGGCAACGAGCTCGCCGTGTCCTACATGGAGGAGCTCTACCCGGTCACCGTCGGCTCGGTCGACGCGACGCCGCTGCTCGACCCCGAGAACGAGCGTCTGCGATGACAAACGTCCTGGTCTGCGTGAAGCGGGTCGTCGACAGCTCCGGCGAGGTGGTGCTGACCGAGGACGGCCAGTCCGTCGACGGGAAGTTCGCCGGCTACACGATGAGCAACCACGAGGAGTGTGCGGTCGAGCTGGCCGTGCAGGCGACCGCCGCGACCGGAGGCACGGCGACCGTGCTCACCCTCGGTGAGCCCGAGGCCGTCGAGCAGCTGCGTGCCGCGCTCGCGGTCGGTTGCACCGCCGCGGTCCACGTCGAGGCCGACGCGGGCGCGTTCGGCCCCTCCGACGTCGCCCGGGAGATCGCTGCTGTGGTGAAGGAGCACGAGGCCGCCGGACGGCCGCACGACCTGGTGCTGCTCGGCAACGACGCCGCCGACAGCGGCGACTTCCAGGTCGGCATCCGGCTCGCCTACGAGCTCGGGCGGCCGGTGGTCAACGGCGCCGCGCGGGTAACGGTCGAGGACGGCCACGTGGTCGCCGGCGTCGAGGCCCCGACCGGCTACGAGACCTACCGGGTGCCGCTGCCCGCCGTGGTCACGGTGCTGGAGGGCGGCGTCGAGCCGCGCTACCCGACCGTGCCCGGCCGGATGAAGGCCAAGAAGGTCGAGGTCGAGACCCGTTCGCCGGCCACCGAGCCGCGCGGCGCGAAGCGGGTGCGGCTGCTGCTGCCCCCGCCGCAGCCCAGCTCCGTCCAGATCCTCGGCAAGGGCGCCGACGCCGCTCCCGCCGTGGTCGACCTCCTCGAGCAGCTCGGAGTGACCCGATGATCCTGGTACTGGTGGAGACCGACGCGTCCGGCGCGGACGAGGTCTCCCGCGAGACGATCACCTTCGCGCGCAACCTGTCCGCGGCGGGCGGAGGAGTGCCCATCGACGCCGTCGTCATCGGTGACCTTCCGGTCCCCGCCGAGAGCCTGACCGACCAGCTGGCGTCGTACGGCGTCCGCGACGTGCACCACGTGACCGGCGACGCGTTCTCGGCCTACGGCGGCGCCTCCTGGGCCAGCGCGGTCGTGTCGGTGCGCGAGACCACCGGCTCGGTCGTGGTGACGGCCGGCGGCACGCCGCGGGGCATGGAGGTGCTTGCCCACCTGGCGGCGCGCAAGGGCGTCGCGATGGCGGCGAACGTGGTGTCCTTCGGAGGCCTGTCGCCGTTCACCGTGACCCGGCAGGTCGTCGGCGGCGCGGTGCTCGAGGAGATGGTCCTCGACGAGCGACCTGCGGTCTTCACGGTCGCGGGCCACGCGGTCGAGGCCTCGCCTGCCGAGGCTCGCGGCGACGGGCGTCTGGTGTCGGTCAACCCCGAGGTCGACACGGCCGACCTGGTCGCCCGGGTGGTGTCGTCCGACCCGCCCGCCGCCGACCTCTCGGGCGGTCTCAAGTCCGCGCGGGTCGTGGTCGGCGCGGGTCGCGGTGCCGGTGGCGCCAACAAGTTCGACGACCTGCTCGAGCTCACCTCGCTGCTCGACGGCGAGCTGGGCGTCTCGCGCGTGGTCACCAGCCTCGGCTGGCGCCCCCACCACGAGCAGATCGGCCAGACCGGTTCGCGAATCTCACCCGACCTCTACGTCGCCTGCGGCATCTCCGGCGCCATCCAGCACTGGGCCGGCTGCTCGTCCGCGAAGACGATCCTCGCCATCAACACCGACGCCGAGGCGCCGATGGTCTCGAAGGCGCACTACGCCGTCATCGGCGACCTGCACGAGGTGGTCCCCGCCATCAACGAGGAGATCAAGCGACGCCGCGGGTGACCGCTGGTCGTCGAGTAGCCCGGACCGCTCTCGGTCGTCGAGTAGGAGCGAGCGACGTATCGCGACGCCGCTCGCCCGGTCGTCGAGTAGCCCGAGCCGCTAGGCGAGGGCGTATCGAGACGCCGCAAGCCATACTGGACGCATGACTGACAAGGGTTTCGGTTCGGACCTCTGGAAGAACATGCAGGCCCTGAAGCTCAACAAGCACGGCGCCATCGAGGCTCCGATCCGCGCCAACGGCAAGGACGGCATCGTGGTCGGCGTCGACGCGGTCAAGCGGGCCGAGACGGGACACGCACCTGCCTCAACGACGCGTCCATGGTGGAAGCGGCTGCTCCGCCGCACCTGACCCGTGGAGTCGGCGCTTCCGCCTCCAGTAGGCCAGCGGGCGACAGTGACCAGCCCCAGCGGGGTGAGCCAGGGGTGCCCGTAGTAGACGACCTCCAGGAGACCTTCGCCGCCGCCGCTGGTCGCCATCGAGAGGCCGTAGAACCAGATGGTCACCACCCAATCGCCGACGACGCTCCCGACAATCGCGAGGCCGGCGATCCCGATGGCGAAGCCCGTCCCGTTCAGCCGCGCGACGCCGAGCGCAGCCATCACGAGCACGAGCGAGATGCCGGCCGCGATGAGCAACGCCTCCGCCGCAGTGGGGTACATACCGATCAGCGTCCCGAACCTGGCTGATGCCCACCTGAGCACCGATACTCATTCAACGCCGGACCGGCTGCCGCGTCGTGTGGTGGCGCGGCCGACGGCAGTGGACTTGGGGAGTACGAGCGGCAATCGGCGAGCTCGAAACGTCGGCATGATGAACCCGTGCTGACAGTCCGCGGGTACGTCATCCCCGATGCCGACCTGACCTGGAGCTTCTCCCGGTCCTCGGGACCCGGTGGCCAGCACGTCAACACCACCGACACGCGGGTGCGGCTGACGTACGACCTCGCCGGGTCGGCCGCGTTCCCGGACGACGTGAAGCAGCGGCTGCTCGCTCGCTTCGGCGCCGAGGTCGTGGTGGTTGCGGCGGAGCGACGCTCCCAGCTCCAGAATCGCCGCGCCGCCGAGGACCGTCTCGCCGACCTGCTCGAGGAGGCGCTCAAGCCACCGCCTCCGCCCCGCGTCAAGACCAAGCCGTCGAAGAGCGCGCAACGGCGGCGCCTGGAGCAGAAGAAGCGGCGCAGTGAGACCAAGCGGCTGCGCGGCAAGTCCTTCGACTGACGTCAGTGCGGAGGATCCGATCAACCAGGTTGATGCGATCCTCCGCGATCACGTCAACCGTGGTCGGTTGGAGTGGGGCATCAGCCCCGGCGGGCAGCCGCGTCCTGATGGATCGGCATCATCAGCTCGTCGTACGGGCTGACCGGGCCGACGACCGTCGTACCGGGAAGCACGGCGGAGGCCGGGATCGAGGCGACGGGCGAGTCCGGCAGCCCCCACGACGCCCGCCACGTCGTCAGCTGCGCCGACGACGCCGCGAACACGATCGGCCCCAACCCGACCCAGCCGTGGGCGGCAGCGCACATCGGACAGTGCTCGCCGGAGGTGTAGACGGTCGCCGCCGCGCGCTCGTTGGTAGAGAGGTTGCGGTTCGCCCAGATCGCGAGCTCGAGCTCGGGGTGGGCCGTCGGGTCGGCCGCCGTCTGCTCCTTGTTGCGCGCCTCGGCGAGTACGACGCCCGCGCCGCTCACCAGCACCGACCCGAACGGGTCGTCGCCGGCGTCCAACGCTTCGCGCGCGAGCTCGACGCAGCGGTCGAGGAACGGGCCGTGGTCAGTGGACTGCTCGGTCATGGGCCCATGGTCCCCCATGCTCGCGGTCGTCCTCGCCAGCGTGACCCATAGGCCGCAGTGGCAATGACGACCCTCAGCCGATCCGCTCGGTGAGCGAGACGACGATCCCCTCGGGCCCGCGGACGTAGGCCATCAGCCACTGGTCCTCGTAGCGGCCGATCCCGCCGACCAGCCCGTAGCCCTCCTCGGCCAGCCGCTCGACCTCCTTCTCCAGGTCGGTGATCTCGAAGCAGACGTTGCGGAGGCCGACCTCGGCGGCCATGGCGTCCGGGTTGCCGGGGGTCATGTCGGGCCGGACGAACCGGGCGAGCTCGAGCCGGCACCCGCCGCCGGGAGGCACCAGCATCGCGACTTCCGTCCTCGCGTCCGGGATGCCGCAGACCGTGTCGAGGAACACGCCCTCGACGTAGGTCCGGCCCTCGAGCTCCAGCCCGAGCCGCACGAAGAAGTCGACCGCCGCGTCCAGGTCGGCGACAGTGACCCCGATGTGGTCGAAGTTCTTGATCTGCGCCATGTCTCTCATCCTCCAGGTTTCCGGGTGCTGTGGACCTGGGACGGAGCCGCTCCACCGTTCTCGACATCGACCTGGTCAGGCAGGACCGTCCGGTCGTCGTCGTACCACCCGGCGCCGCAGCGTGGGGGAGGCCACGACCTCGTAGCCGGCCTCGAGGAAGACCTGCAGCAGCCCGACGGAGGCCTCGTCCCAGATGACCGTCTTCCCCTCGGGCGGCTGGATCGGGTAGCCCTCCAGGACGGCGGCGCCGGCCGCGCGGCCGTAGTCGACGGTGGCGGCGGCGAGCTCGTACATCAGCCCGGTGTGGCGCCATTCCTTCCGTACGACGAAGCAGGTCACCGCCCACACACCTTCCAGGTCGGGATCCATCCGCATCCACGGCTGCTTCCGAGCCCAGATCCGCGGGTAGTTCGCGCGCGGCTCGACGGCCACCCAACCGGCAGGCTCGCCGTCGACGTACCCGATGAGGCCGGAGGTCGGACCCTCCGTGCCGCATGCCGTCTGCTCGAGCAGTGCCGCGTCCCGCTCCTCCTGGGTGGTGTCGCGCCAGATCCAGCCCGGCACCTTCAGGGCCTGGCAGCGGCACTTGCGGGCGCCGCTGGTGTCGAAGACCGCGTCCACGTCCTCCACCGCCGCCCGGTTGGCCGGTAGCCAGGTGAACTCAGGCATGCCGCGACCCGATGCCGGGGTAGTCGACGACGAGACCGGCGGAGTCGAAGACCAGGCGACAGGCGAAGTCGAAGGTCGTGCTCGAGTAGTCGAAGGTCGTCCGAGCGGGGCCGTGTTCGAGGCACAGGTAGGTCTGCTCCATCCGCTCGACGCGCAGGTCGTCGGCGCGGACGAACGCAGCCGGCACCTCCATCGGTCTCCCCGGCGTGAGGTCGATGCGGTGGACCGCGAGGGTGTTGGTCACCAGGGAGCTTTCGAAGTCGATGTCGACGCAGCCGTCGAGGTCCGGTCGCAGCTTGCCATCGACCCACCAGCGGCCGTCCCGCGTCTCGGCGGTCATCGTGTGGTGTCCCGAGGGCGAGACGCCGGTCGCTTCGACGTACGTCGTGCGCCACGCGTCGTCGACCGCGACGCGGTACTGCACCGACCACGGCACGCCGTCCTCGACTGCCGCCGTGCCACCCTCCAGCCGGAACCGCTCGCTCTCCGGCCGGAAGCACACCGCCTCGAACCCGTCGCGCACCTCCGCGTGCCTGAACAGCGCGGATGAGGGGAGCGGCGCGAACATGAGGACGACGCTAGGCGCGACCGCCGACAGGGCAACATCAGTCGTGCGCGGGTGGCCCGTCCAGCACGGTCGGCAGGTACTCCATCATTTGCAGCCGTCCGTCGAAGGTGCGGTGCTGGACCGTGTCGAGCGCGACGTCCGGCCACCCGGCGTAGAACGGGTCCTGGCCGGTCCTGCCGGTGACCACGGGAAACACCACGGTCCGGAGCTTGTCCACCAGCCCGGCGGCCAGCAGCGACCGGCACAGGGTCGGGCTGCCGATGGTGCGCAGCGGCTTGTCGCCGTCCGCCTTCATCTCCCGGACCGCGTCGACCGCGTCACCGGTCACGAGGCGGGTGTTCGCCCAGCTCAGCGGCTCAGCCAGCGTGTTGGAGAACACGACCTTGTCCATCGCGGTCAGCTCGCTGAGGTCCTCCTCCCCGGACTCCTCGAAGCCGGCGAACAGGCGGTACGTCGTCGCGCCCATCAGCGTCGTGAACCGGCCGGCCGAGTCCTCGCCCAGCCATTCGAAGTACTCGGGTCCGCCCATGCCCCAGAGCCCGGGCCAGCCCTCGGCTGCGCTGTACCCGTCCAGCGAGGTGATGACGTCGACCATGAGATCCGGCATGTGCTTCCTCCTCGGTTGATGAGCTCGTCCTGCCGTACGTCGTGGTCAGGCCTCGAACCTTCGCCACTGCCCCTCGGAAATCACCTCGACTGAGCCGTCGACGGCCTTGATCGCGGTGTCCTCGTCGATGGCGTACGACGGCCCGCCGAGCTTCGCCGCCCACTCCTCCGCGGCCTCCATCGTGTTGGTCTCGAAGAAGCCGAGGTGGGGGAAGATCGAGAAGTCCACGACCCCGAGGGTCCGGTCGTCCGGTGCGCCCGACCAGTCGACGAACTCCTCGCCGATCCGCGGCGTCATCACCATGCTCCCGGCGCTGACCCCGACCCAGACCTTGTCGTCGAGCGACGGCAGCAGGTCGGCAAGGCCGGACTCGCGCATCCAGTGGCAGAGGTACGTCGCCTCGCCGCCGTCGGCCAACAGCACGTCGGCCTCCCGGACTCACGGCTCCCACCGCTCCTGCCCGACGCTCGGCAGCGCGGTCAGCTCGAGCAGGCCGAGCGACGCCCAGCCCTGCCCCGTGAGCGCCGTCCACCTGCCCTCCGCGGCGACCACGCCGCGCGCGGACTGCGGACTGCACGCTGGCTGGCCCCACTGCGCGGTCGGGATGACGAGCGCGTGTGCTTCCTCGAGCGGCTTGCCGAGCAGCTCGACGAGCGCTGCGCGGATCGTCGGGTTGGTGATGCCGCCGGACGTGAGCAACAGCTTCAAGAGTGGCTCCAATTGTGGTCACAGAAGGGTCCGTGGACTATGACCAGTTCCGGCCCCGAAACTCACCGGTGCGCTAGCGAGCACCCTTCGTCAAGCGCTGCTCCCCGGCTCGAGGCGGGCGCCCGCGGCCAGCTCTGTCCCTGGTCCGAGGCGGGAGCCCCGTCCGATGAGGACGACGCCATCCGGGTCGTCGATGTCCGTCGCAGGCGCGCCGACGGCGGCGTTGCGGCCGAGCACGCAGTCGCGGTCCACGACCGCCCAGTCGAGTCGAGCGCCGGCCTCGATGACGGTGTCGGCGAACACGACGCTGTCGCGAACGACAGCACCGGCTTCCACCGTGACACCTGGACCGAGCACGCTGCGCACGACCTCGCCCGAGACCCGGCAGCCGGGACTGACCATGCTGTCGATGACGCGACCGTGCTCGAGCACCCTGGCCGGCACCCGTTGCGGCTGCCGGGTGAGGATCGGCCACCGGCGGTCGTCGAGGACGCCCTGGTCGTCGACGAGGACGTCGCGGTGCGCTCGGAGGTACTTGTGCGGCTCGCCGAGGTCGCGCCAGTAGCCCGTCATCGGATGGGCCACCACGCGGTGCCGCTCGACGAGTCGCGGCAGGAGGTGGTCGCCGAAGTCCTCGAGTCCGGAGTCGCCCTCGCCGCTGTCGGCGGCCAGCTCGCGGTGCAGCTGCTCGAGGGTCTCGACCAAGGTGCTCGGCCGGTAGACGAAGATCTCAGTTGCGACCGTCGTACTCCGCGGCTCGTCGGGCTTGTAGGCGAAGTCGGTGACCGTGCCCTCCTCGTCGACCTCGACGACCGCGTGGTCGGACGCCTCCTCCAGCGAGACCTCGCTGGTCACGACCGTGCAGTCCGCATCCTGCTCGCGGTGGGTCGCCAGGGCATCGTTGAAGTCGAACTTGTAGACGTGGTCGGCGCTCATCACCAGGACGTACGCCGGGTCGGCTGCGCGGATCTGGTCACGCAACCGGTAGAGCTCGTCGGCGTTGCCCTTGGCGAAGCCCTCCTCGTCCGTCGACCCGGTGCCCTCCTGAGGCATCAGGAGACGGAGGCCACCTGTCGTGCGGTCGAGGTCCCACGGCCGGCCGTTCGCGACCTGCTCCTCCAGCGAGGACCCCTGGAACGAGACCGAGAGCCACACGTCGCTGATGCCGCTGTGGGCGAGGTTGGACAGCGGGAAGTCGACGAGCTGGAAGACACCCGCGAACGGCAGCGCGGGCTTCGCTGTCTCGCGCGTCAGGACGTCCATCCGGCCGCCCGCGCCGCCGGCCTGGATGATCGCCAGGACCCGATCCTTCGACATCTCGAGATCCTGTCACAGGACTGGTCAGGTCTCCTCCAGCGCGAGGCAGCCGGCCCACGACAACGACGCCGTCAGGTCACCTCAGCACGAGGCGACGAGGCTGCCTCGGAGCAGCGCCGGCGGGGGTCGCGGACACCTCGATCGACTTCGCCGAGGCGTTGCCGCTGCTGTCCACGCTCGTGACCGCGAACCAGTACGTCGTGCCGTTCTGGAGCGACGTGATCTCCACGCTCTGGGAGGGGGTCGAGGTCACGAGGGTCCAGGTGGTGGTGTCGGTGCGCAGGTACACGTCGTGGCGGGCGAAGTCCGGGGTGAGGTTGCGCGACCAGCTGAGCTGGACCGTCGCGTCACCGGGCGTGGCCACGAGGTTGAAGGGCACCGGCGGAGGCGTCACGTCGGCGGCGGTGACCGTCTCGGTGTCGGAATGCGCCGGCACTGCTCCCTTGAAGCGGAGCACGACGGCGCGATAGGCGTTCTGGCCGAGCTCGGGCTTGACCGTGAAGCTGGCCCGGCCACGACGGTTCAAGGTGCCGGTCCTCACCGTCTCCCACGTGCCGGCGGTCCGTTTCTGCAAGGTCACCGGCCGATCTGTCCGCACGGGGCTCGCCTGAACGGAAGCCTGGACCTGGTCGCCTTCGGCGACATTACGGTCGTCGAACGACAGCTCGACCAGCTGACGCTGGATCGAGAGAGTGCGGGCCTTGCTCATCGCGGCCGAGTACTTCTTGTTGCCCTTCGTGACTGTCTGCACGGTGGCGCGATACGTCACCTTGGCCTTCGGCGCCTCGAGAGCTTTCGAGAACTTGCCGGCACGGCTGGTGGTCCCTGAAGCGAACGACTTCCAGCGGCCGTTCACCTTCCGCTGGATGGCGACCTTTCGGCTGATGGCGGGTTTGACCGTGACCTTCAGCCGGTAGGACTCGCCGGTGATCCGCTTGCCGGGGTCCAGGCTGAGCTGGACGGTGGACTTGACGGCGGTCGGCCCCGGTGGCGGGTTGTCACTTCCGCCGCCCGGAGGCGTGGTGCCGTAGTAGTACGGCGCGGGGTTCGTCTCGCACGCGATCCCGTCGCCGTCGCTGTCCAATCGGTGCGGGTCCGAGCGCGGTCCACCGTGGTTCAGGAAGAAGATCTGGGCAGCACGCTGGCTCGCGAAGTCGCTGCAGTCACGATCTGCGGCCGATGCCGGAGGCGACGCGACCAGCGAGCAGAGCGCGCCCAGCATGACGGTGAGTAGACCGAGAACGAGCCGACGATGCACGAGATCCTCCAGGTACGGGTGTCACACGAGGCTGGGACAGTACGTCGGAATGGAGGGCTTGTCTGGCGATTGCCGTGAACCGGGCGAGTGTTGTCAGAACTGGATCGGAACCCGTCGGTCCGTACCGGTGCCGTCGCCGAAATCGCGTCCGCGCACGTGGACCTCCGCTGCCGTGATGTGAGCGCGGTAGAGGACGAACGGCTCCCACTGCAGGCTCTCGGCGGTGTGGGAGAGGGATTCGTCCACGTCGCGGAACGCTTCGGCGCACGCGGCCTCCAGCTCCGCGCTGGGGACTCGTTCGGCTGTGGCCTCGAGGTACACCGCCTGGCCGGTGTGCGGAGCGGCGCTGGAGTCGAAGACCACAATGCTCACGTCTGGGCGGAGCTCGATGTTCTGGGAGTGGTGGGCGTCGGGCGAGGACAGCCAATAGACCGTCCGGTGGTTCACGAGCGAGAACCAGACAGGAGACACCCGCGGTCGGCCTGACGGGTCGACGGTCCCGAGCACCATGAACCTGTTCTTGGCGAGGGTGGTGCGGGCGAGGTCCGCGAGGTCGGTCATCGGACGATTCTGACGGTTCGCGCTGTCGGCGGGTACGTCACCGGGTCTCGATACGGCCTCGGCTAGCGCCTCGGCCTACTCGACCACCGATGGTCTTGGTCTCGACAAGCTCGACCGACCAGGCCGAGCGAGCTACTCGGCCGGCGGCGGGGCGATCTCCGCCTCGACCGTCAGGTCGGTCCTCTCGTCGGAGATGGTGAAGACGAGGTCGCCGGTGATCTTGCCGGCGGCGCGGAGGTCGGTGGTGGCGAGCTCGGCGTGCTTGATGAGCGCTTCGGGGCCGGTGATCTCGACCCGGGACAGCTCGGTGCGCATGCTGACCTTGGCGGTCGACTTGGCGCCGCGGATGCCGGCGAGCGCAGCGGCGACGGCGTCGATGGCGGAACCGTCGGCGGCGCTGGCGGAGCCGAGCTCGGTGACCGTCGGCCAGGAGGCGCGGTGGACCGAGCCCTCCTGCCACCACGACCAGACTTCCTCGGTCACGTAGGGCAGGAACGGGGCCAGCAACCGGAGCTGGACGTGCAGTGCCAGGGCGAGGGTGGCCTTGGCGGAGGTGGAGGGGAGCGAGGCGGCGTCCTCGCCGCCGTACGCGCGCTCCTTCACCAGCTCCAGGTAGTCGTCGCAGAACTCCCAGAAGAACTTCTCGGTGACCTCGAGGGAGGTGGTGTAGTCGTAGGCCTCGAACGCCTCGGTCGCCCGGTTGACCACCGAGGCCAGCCTGCCCAGGAGAGCGGTGTCGACGGGCTCGCTGACCGCGGCAGGCGAGAACTCCACAGCACCGACCGAGCCGAGCACGAACTTCGAGGCGTTGAGGACCTTCATCGCCAGCCGGCGCCCGACCTTCATCTGGGTCTCGTCGAAGGGCGAGTCCAGGCCGGGGCGAGCGATGGCGGCGCGCCAGCGGACCGCGTCGGCGCCGTACTTGTCGAGGATCTCGTTGGGCACGACCACGTTGCCCTTGGACTTCGACATCTTCTTGCGGTCGGGGTCGACGATGAAGCCGGAGATCATCGCGTGCGACCACGGGACCGTGTGGTTCTCGAAGTGGGCGCGGACGACCCGGCCGAACAGCCAGGTGCGGATGATGTCGTGGGCGTGGGTGCACAGGTCCATCGGGAAGACCCGGCCCCACAGGTCCTCGTCGTCGAGCCAGCCGCCGGCGATGTGCGGGGTGAGCGAGGAGGTGGCCCAGGTGTCCATCACGTCGGGGTCGCCGATGAAACCGCCCGGCTTGCCGCGCTGGTCCTCGGTGTAGCCGGCAGGCGCCTGCGTCGACGGGTCGACCGGCAGGTCGGCCTCGGTCGGCAGCAGGAGGTTGCCGTAGTCGGGCTCGCCCTCCGCGTCGAGCGGGTACCAGACCGGGAAAGGGATCCCGAAGAACCGCTGCCGCGAGATCAGCCAGTCGCCGTTGAGGCCGCCGACCCAGTTGTCGTAGCGGTGCCGCATGTGCGGCGGCAGCCACTCGATCTCCGCGCCGCGCGCGATCATCTGGTCGCGGACGGATGCATCGCGGCCGCCGTTGCGGACGTACCACTGGCGGGTGGAGACGATCTCGAGCGGCTTGTCGCCCTTCTCGTAGAAGTTCGCCATCCGCTGGGTCGGGGTCGGCTCGCCGTCGAGGTCGCCGGTCTCGCGCAGCTTGGCGACCATCGCCTCGCGGGCGGAGAAGACGGTCTTGCCGGCGAGGTCGGCGTACGCCGCCGAGGCGGTCTCGCTCGACAGCCACTCCGGCGTCTCCCGGTGGAGGCGGCCGTCACGGCCGATGACGGTACGGACCGGCAGGTTGAGCTCGCGCCACCACTGGACGTCGGTGAGGTCACCGAACGTGCAGCACATCGCGATGCCGGCGCCCTTGTCCATCTCGGCGGCGGGGTGCGCCAGGACCGGGATCTCGACGCCGAAGACCGGCGAGGTGACCGTGGTGCCGAACAGCTCCTGGTAGCGCTCGTCGTCGGGGTGCGCGATCAGCGCGACCGCGCTGGCGACGAGCTCGGGTCGCGTCGTCTCGACGTACACAGGGGAGCCGTCAGCGCGGTGGTAGGCGATCCGGTGGTAGTGGCCGGCGTAGTCGCGCGCCTCGAGCTCGGCCTGCGCGACGGCGGTCTGGAAGGTGACGTCCCAGAGGGTCGGCGCCTCCTGCAGGTACGCCTCGCTGCGCGCCAGGTTGCGCAGGAACGCGCGCTGGCTGACGGCCTGCGCCTTCGGCCCGATGGTCGTGTAGGTCGCGTCCCAGTCGACCGAGAGGCCGAGCGTGCGCCACAGCGACTCGAAGACCTTCTCGTCCTCCTCGACGAGCTGCTCGCACAGCGCCACGAAGTTGGGGCGGCTGATCGGGATCTGCCGCTTGGCGTCCGGCTTCTCCGGCGGGGTGAAGTCGGGGTCGTACGGCAGCGACGGGTCGCACCGAACGCCGAAGTAGTTCTGGACCCGGCGCTCGGTCGGCAGGCCGTTGTCGTCCCAGCCCATCGGGTAGAAGACCGACTTGCCGGTCATCCGCTGGTAGCGGGCGATCAGGTCGGTGTGCGTGTAGGAGAAGACGTGCCCGACGTGCAGGCTGCCGCTCACCGTCGGCGGCGGCGTGTCGATCGAGTAGACGTTCGCGCGCGGCTGCGAGCGGTCGAAGGCGTACGTCGAGTCCGCCTTCCACCGCTCGGCCCACTTCTCCTCGAGACCCTCGAGGGCAGGCTTGTCCGGTACCACGACGGCACCGGGCTCGGTGCTCGTCGGGTCAGGGGCCTGCTGGATCTCGGTCATAGCCAACAAGACTATTCCGCTCGCGCCACGGGTTTGAATTGAGGCACTAGTCTCGGGCGGATGCGCAGGGCTCTCGGACTCCTCCTCACAGTCTCACTGCTGGGGATCGCTGCGCCGCCTGCGCAGGCCCGGCCCACCGAGACCCGGCGCGGACCGGCGGCCGTGGACCTCGAGGGTCGCGGCTTCGGCCATGGCCGCGGCATGTCGCAGTACGGCGCGCAGGCGGCCGCCTCGAAGCACGACAAGACCTACCGCCAGATCCTCCGGTTCTACTACCCGCGCCTCGAGATCGGCACCGCCCGCGGCAACATCGAGGTGCTCATCTCCTCCGACACCGGCGACGACGTCATCGTGCAGCAGGCGACGGGGCTGTCGGTGCGGCAGCTGTCGACCGGCAAGACGTGGAAGCTCGGCGACGTCGCCCCGCGGGCGACCCGCTGGCGGCTGACCGCGGCCGACGGCGGAAGGTCGACCCGGGTGTCGTACTTCCTCGAGCGGTGGCGCTCCCACAAGGTCGTGGCCGGCGAGGCCGAGTTCTTCGGCAAGAAGCCGCTCTCGCTGATCGACCCGGCCGGCACCCGCCGCTACCAGGGCACGCTGCGCTCGGTGACCTCGCCCGAGGGTGACCGCGACACGGTCAACGTGGTGGCGCTCGAGGCCTACCTCCGCGGCGTCGTGCCGCGCGAGGTGCCGGCGAAGTGGCACCCGGAGGCCGTGCGGGCGCAGGCGGTCGCAGCGCGCACCTATGCCGACCACGCCCGCGACCACCCGCGCGCCTACTACGACATCTGCAGCTCCACGTCCTGCCAGGTGTACGGCGGCATCGGCGACAGCCACCCGGCCAGCGACGCCGCGATCCGGGCGACCGCCGGCGAGGTGCTGCTGAGCGGTGGGAAGGCGGCGTTCACCGAGTTCTCCTCGAGCAACGGCGGCTGGACGGTCGCCGGTTCGGTGCCCTACCAGGTGGCGAAGCAGGACTCCTGGGACCCGGTGAACGGGTGGAGCTACCGGCTGCCCGCGACCAAGATCGAGGCGAGGTTCCCCGGCATCGGCGACTTCCAGCGGCTCGAGATCCGCAAGCGCGACGGGCACGGCGCCTGGAACGGGCGGGTGCTGAAGATCCGCATCGTCGGCAGCCGGGGATCGGTGACCCGGACCGGTGAGGAGTTCCGCTTCGACTTCAGCCTCCGGTCGAGCTGGTTACGGAAGGCTTGATCCGTCTCAGCTGGCGGATGGGTAAAGAACGGTCGGCACCTGAGCACGGTCGCGTCGTTGACCGGGCATGCGTCGTACTCTCGCAGCCCTCGTCCTGGTCGCACCCGCCTGCGCCCTCGTTCCCACTCTCACCGCGCCGGCGGCCGCGGGCGGGGAGACCTGCCTCGGCCAGACGCCGACGATCACCGGCACGGACGACGACGACGTCATCAACGGCACCCTGCTGCCGGACGTCGTGATCCTCGGGGCGGGCGACGACAAGTTCTACGGCAAGGATGGCAACGACGTCGTCTGCGGCGGCGCCGGCAACGACCGGATCTTCGGCGGCCCGGGCGACGACCGGATCGACGGCGGCAAGGGCAAGGACAAGCTCTACGGCTACCTCGGCGACGACGAGCTGCGGGGCGGCGGAGGTGACGACATCCTGCGCGGCGAGGCCGACAACGACACCCTCCGCGGCGGCGGCGGCCGCGACGTGGCGCTCGAGAGCGCGGGCGACGACCTGGTGACGGGCGGCCCGGGCAAGGACGCCGTCAGCTACGCGGAGGCAGAGGCGGCCGTCACCGTCAACTGGGCCACAGGGGTGGTCGACGGCGCCGGCCACGACACGATCGGCAACACCGAGCGGTTCGTCGGCAGCCCGTTCGCCGACACCGTCAACGGCAGCGACAAGACCGACGACCTGGACGGTGGCGGCGGCGCCGACGTCGTCGACGGCCGCGGCGGCGACGACCTGTTGCGGGTGAGCTCCGGCGAGGCGCAGGGCGGACCCGGCAACGACATCTTCATCGTCCGCAAGACCGGCGTGGCCGTCGGTGGGGGCGGCAACGACCGGTTCGTCATGCGCGGCGGCACCTCGCGCGGCGGTTCCGGCAAGGACCTGTTCCAGGTGCTGACCAAGGGCGGCGGCCACGCCGACGGCGGGAAGTCTGCTGACATCCTGACCTTCGAGAAGGTGAAGCGCGGGGTGAAGGCGAGCCTGCGCGGCGGCAAGGCGACCTGGGGCGACCGGGTGGTGACCATCGCCTCGGTCGAGGTCATGAAGGGCACCCGCAAGGCGGACGTGCTCGAAGGCACGAACAACGGCGACTTCCTCAACGGCCTCGGTGGCAACGACCGGCTCAAGGGACTCGGCGGCAACGACCTGCTGCTCGGCGGCAAGGGCTTCGACGTCGGCGACGGCGGCGCGGGTGGGGACGTGTGCGTGACCGAGTCCAAGCCGCGGTGTGAGGCGTGAGGCCGTAGGTACGTCACGGTGTCTCGATACGCCCTCGCGCTGGCGCGCTCGGGCTACTCGACGACCGAGGGGCTTCGGTCGTCGAGTAGGAGCGAGTGCAGCCAGCGACGTATCGAGACGTGGTGAGATGCGCGCGCGACGGTGGGTGGGCACAGTCGGTGCGTCTCGATACGCCCTCGCGCTAGCGCGCTCGGGCTACTCGACGACCGAGGGGCTCGGGTTACTCGACGACCGAGGGCGTTGGTCGTCGAGTAGGAGCGAGTGCAGCGAGCGACGTATCGAGACGCGGTGAGGTGACCGCTCGACGGTGGGTGGGCACAGTCGTTGCGTCTCGATACGCCCTCGCGCTAGCGCGCTCGGGCTACTCGACGACCGAGGGGCGGCTACTCGACGACCGAGGGCGTTGGTCGTCGAGTAGGAGCGAGTGCAGCGAGCGACGTATCGAGACGTGGTGTGAGGCGTGAGGCCGTAGGTACGTCACTGCGTCTCGATACGCCCTCGCGCTAGCGCGCTCGGGCTACTCGACGACCGAGGTGCTCGGGCTACTCGACGACCGAGGTGCTCGGGCTACTCGACGACCGAGGGGCTCGGGCTGCTCGAAGGAGCGAACGACTATTCCGCGAGGACGAGCACCAGGTCGCCGCCCTCGAGGGGGCGGGTTCCGGTGAAGCCGGTGCGGGCGACCTTGCCGGAGCGGGGGGCGGTGATGGAGGCCTCCATCTTCATCGCCTCGATGGTGGCGAGGGTCTGGCCGGCTTCGACCTGGTCGCCCTCGGCGACGACGATGGTGACGGCGCCCTGGTAGGGGGCGGCGACGTGGTCGGGGTTCGCCGGGTCGGCCTTCTCGGCGCCCTCGGTGTCGGCGTTGATGCTGAGGTCGCGCACGGGGACGGCGCGCATCTGGCCGTTGAGGGTGCAGAGGACGGTGCGGTAGCCCTTCTCGTCGGGCTCGCCGATCGCCTCCAGCCCGAGGAGCAGCCGCTTGCCCTCGTCGAGGTCGATGGCGTGCTCCTCACCGACCCGGAGCCCGTAGAGGTACTCCAGCGTGGGGAGGATCGAGACGTCGCCGTACGTCGACCGTGCGGACTCGTACTCCTTGGTCGGTCCGGGGAAGAGCAGTCGGTTGAGGGTCGCGCGGCGGTCCTTCTCGAGGCCGTCGCGCTCGTCCTCGGTGAGCTCCCCTGCAGGCGGGGTCCAGTCGCGGCCCTCGAGAGCCTTGCTGCGGAACGGCTCGGGCCAGCCGCCGGGCGGGTCGCCGAGCTCGCCGTGGAGGAACCCGATGACCGAGGCGGGGATGTCGTACTTGCTCGGGTCGGCCGCGAACTCGTCCGGGTCGGCGCCGAGCCCCACCAGCGCGAGCGCGAGGTCGCCGATCACCTTGGAGGAGGGGGTGACCTTGGGGATGTTGCCGAGGATGTCGTTGGCGGCGGCGTACATGTCCTCGACCTGCTCGAACCGCTCGCCGAGGCCGAGTGCGATGGCCTGCTGGCGCAGGTTGGAGAGCTGGCCGCCGGGGATCTCGTGGCGGTAGACGCGGCCGGTGGGGGAGGCCAGGCCGGACTCGAAGGGGGCGTAGACGCGGCGAACGGCCTCCCAGTAGGGCTCGAGAGCGCTGACCGCGGCCAGGTCGAGGCCGGTCTCGCGGCCGCCGATGTCGGCGGAGTGGTCGGTCGCGGCGACCAGCGCGGTGAGCGAGGGCTGGGAGGTGGTGCCCGACATCGACGCGGCGGCGGCGTCGACGGCGTCGACCCCGGCATCGATGGCAGCCAGCAGGGTGGCCAGCTGGCCGCCCGGGGTGTCGTGGGTGTGCAGGTGCA
The DNA here is from genome assembly GCF_003160695.1 of Nocardioides silvaticus. Taxonomy (GTDB): domain Bacteria; phylum Actinomycetota; class Actinomycetes; order Propionibacteriales; family Nocardioidaceae; genus Nocardioides; species Nocardioides silvaticus. The sequence continues at coordinate 537,475 of NZ_QGDD01000001.1, read as the reverse complement.
CGGGCAGGTCGAACCGCTCCCGCAGCGCGGTCACCAGCCGGCGGGCGGCCGGCGCGCGGAGCAGTCCGGCCATGTCCTTGATCGCCAGCACGTGGGCGCCGGCCTCGACGATCTGCTCGGCCAGCCGCAGGTAGTAGTCGAGCGTGTAGAGCTGCTCGCCGGGGTCGGAGAGGTCGCCGGTGTAGCAAAGCGCGACCTCGGCCAGCGCGGTCCCGGTGGAGCGGACCGCCTCGATCGCGGGCCGCATCTGCTCGACGTCGTTGAGGGCGTCGAAGATCCGGAACACGTCGAGCCCGGTCGCGACCGCCTCGTCGACGAACGCGCTCGTGACCTCGGTGGGATAGGGCGTGTAGCCGACCGTGTTGCGGCCGCGCAGCAGCATCTGCAGGCACACGTTGGGCATCGCCTGGCGCAGCGCGGCCAGTCGCTCCCAGGGGTCCTCGGAGAGGAAGCGGAGGGAGACGTCGTACGTCGCGCCGCCCCAGCACTCCACCGACCACAGCTGCGGCGTCATCCGGGCGACGTGGCCGGCCACGCCGAGCAGGTCGAAGGTGCGGACCCGGGTCGCGAGCAGGCTCTGGTGGGCGTCGCGGAAGGTCGTGTCGGTGACCGCGACCTGCTCCTGCGCGCGGAGCTGGCGGGCGAACTCCTCCGGGCCGAGCTTGAGCAGCTGCTGGCGCGTGCCGTCCGGGGCGGGCACGTCGAGGGACAACGGCGGGAGCTTGGAGGCGGGGTCGAGGGTGACCGGCGGCTCGCCGTACGGCTTGTTGACGGTGGTCTCGGCCAGGTAGCGCAGCAGCTGTCCGCCGAGGTCGACGCTCTTGCGGGCGCGCAGCAGGTGGGGGTGGGTCTCGATGAACGACGTCGTCACGCCGCCGGCGGTGAAGTCGGGGTCGGTGAGGACCGCCTGCAGGAAGCCGAGGTTGGTGCGCACACCGCGGATCCGGAACTCCGCGACCGCCCGCTGTGCCTTCTGCACCGCCTCGTCGAACGTGCGGCCGCGGCAGGTGAGCTTGGCCAGCATCGAGTCGAAGTGCGGGCTGACCTCGGCGCCGTTGTAGATCGTGCCGCCGTCCAGTCGGACGCCGGGGCCGCCGGGGGAGCGGTAGGTGGTGATCTTGCCGGTGTCGGGGCGGAAGTCGTTGGCGGGGTCCTCGGTGGTGATCCGGCACTGCAGGGCCGCACCGCGCAACCGCACGGTGTCCTGGGAGAGCCCGAGGTCGGCCAGCGTCTCACCGGCGGCGATCCGCAGCTGGGACTGGACCAGGTCGACGTCGGTGACCTCCTCGGTCACCGTGTGCTCGACCTGGATCCGCGGGTTCATCTCGATGAAGACGTAGCTGCCGTTCGGGTCGAGGAGGAACTCCACGGTGCCGGCGTTGCGGTAGCCGATCGCCTTGGCGAACCTCACCGCGTCGGCGCAGATCCGGTCCCGCAGGTCCGGGTCGAGGCGGGGGGCCGGCGCGATCTCGACGACCTTCTGGTGGCGGCGCTGGACCGAGCAGTCGCGCTCGAAGAGGTGGATGACCTCGCCGGTGTCGTCGGCCAGGACCTGGACCTCGATGTGGCGGGGGTCGACGACGGCCTGCTCCACGAACACCGTCGGGTCGCCGAACGCGGCCTCGCCCTCGCGCATGCACGCCTCGATGGCTTCGCGCAGCTTCGCCGGGTCGTCCACCCGCCGCATGCCGCGGCCACCGCCGCCGGCCACCGCCTTCACGAAGACCGGGTAGGGGAGGTCCGCAGCGCCTGCGACCAGCGCGTCGACGTCGGTCGACGGCTCGATCCCGGCCAAGGTCGGCACCCCGGCCTCCTTCGCCGCCGCGATCGCCCGGGCCTTGTTGCCGGTCAGCTCCAGCACGCTCGCCGGCGGGCCGACGAAGGTGATGCCCGCGTTGACGCACGCCTCGGCGAGATTGGGGTTCTCCGACAGGAAGCCGTAGCCGGGATAGACGGCGTCCGCGCCCGCCCGCACCGCGACCTCGACGACCGCCTCCGGGTCCAGGTAGGCCCGCACCGGGTGGCCGCGCTCACCGATCTCGTGGGCCTCGTTGGCCCGCAGCCGGTGCTCCGACCACCGGTCCTCGTAGGGGAAGACGGCGACCGTGCGCGCACCCATCTCGTACGCGGCGCGGAACGCCCGGATCGCGATCTCGCCGCGGTTCGCCACCAGCACCTTCGAGAACATGGGCGTCAGCCTAGAGGCGCTGTCACGTTGCCTCTCCTGACTTCTGTCGGTGAGGTCCCGAACCAGCGCCGGCTCGCCCGCGAGAGCGCGCTCTGCTCGCTGAACCCGAGGACGCCGGCGAGCTGGGAGAGCGGCATCGCCGTCTCCCGCAGGTAGCGCTCGGCCTCCTCGCGCCGTACTTCGTCGACCAGGGTCGCGAAGCTGGTGCCACGACCGGAGAGCTGGCGCTGGAGGGTACGCGGGTGCAGGGCGAGCTGGTCGGCCACCAACCTCAGGTCCGGCCCGCCGGTCGCGAGCATCCGCCGGATCAGGCGCACGACCGGCTCGGTGCCGGCCTCCGCCGGCGGCGCGATCGAGCCGAGGTAGTCGCGCACGACGGCGTGGACGCTGCTGTCGGACGACAACGGTCGCTCGAGGGTCGTTCGGTGGAAGCTGAACCCGTAGCCCGGCTCGCCGAAGCGGACCGGACACCCGAAGTAGTCGCCGTGTGCGGTGGCGACGGTCGGCTGCTCGTGCCGCAGCTGCACCGTCACCGGCCGGAAGTCGTCGCCGGCCAGCAGCCGGAAGACGCGGACCGAGACGCCGAGGGCGAGCTCCGCGGACTGACGGTGCGGCGGTGGGCGGTCGGCGACGATCCGCCACTCGAAGTGCGCGAGGCGCTCGTCAGGCGGAGCCGCCACCCGCACCGCGATGGCCGGGCTGTAGACCGCCATGTACTGCTCGATCGCTGCCAGCGCGGCCCCGACGCTGGCGGCCGTACGGGCGGCGACGCCGAGGGGACCGAGGATGTCGAGACCCTGGCGCAGCGCCAGTCGGCGGCCGAAGTCCTCTGCCCCGGTGGCTGCAGCGGCCGCTTCGAGGACGGTCACCACGCCGCGGTAGCTGACGAAGCTGTCGTGGTCGCCGATCGCCGCTGGCGGGAGGTGCGCGTCACGCAGCAGGGCCTCGGGGTCCCCGCCCAGCTCGACGACGAGCTCGGAGAACCCTTGGAGGGAAGTGCCTCGAATCAGCGACATGTCGTCCAGTGTCAAGAAGTTGTCGTCCCGGGTCAAGTATTGAGCGGGGTGGGTTGCGACCGTTGTCCGCATCGCTTCTCGACCAGGACCCGCTCGGAGGTCCGCACGAAAGGACCTCCTATGCGCCGCACCACCCCGCGCCGGTTTGCGATCGCCGCCGCGATCGTCGCGCTGTCCGCCGGCTTGGCCGGAACCGCGTCAGCAACGACGACGGCGGAGCCGAGGCAGCCCCGGCAGGCCGAGCAGTCCGACGTTTTCGAGCACGGCTACGAGCTCGGCCTCGCGGCCTACCGCTACGGGCTCCCGCTGGTCACGACGCAGAAGACGTTCCGGCACCAGACGAGCGTCGACGTCCCCAACGGACGCGGCTTCGGCCCGGCCAACCGGTTCAACCCGGTGCGCAGCTTCACCGACCCCGACGACCGGTCGGTCGTGGCGCCGAACCTCGACACCCTCTACTCCATCGCGTGGCTCGACCTCAGCAAGGAGCCCCGGGTCATCCACGTCCCGCGGATCAAGAACCGGTACTTCGTGATCCCGCTGATGAGCCCCTACACCGAGAACTTCTCGAACATCGGGTCGGTGCGGCGCACGCCGCCGGGGGACTATGCCGTCGTCGGCCCGAAGCATGCCGACGTCCGGCTGCCGAAAGGGGTGAAGAAGGTCCGGTCGCCGTACGACCGGGTCTGGATCATCGAGCGCGTCTACGCCGACAACGGCAGCCGAGCCGACCAGCGCGCCGTGCACAGGATCCAGAACGCCATCACGACGGTCCCGCTGAGCAAGTACCCCGACACCGACTGGAAGCCGCGCCGGCCGCGCAACCCCGACACGACGGTGGACGAACCCGCGCTGCCCACCGGCATGGCGTTCTACGACCAGCTCGGCCGGCTGCTCGCGAAGTTCCCGCCGCCGAAGGCGGACCGGCCTCTGCTCGAGCAGCTCGCCGAGATCGGCGTCGGACCGGGCAAGCGGCCGTCGACCGACGCCTCGCTCGACCCCGAGCTGGTCGCCGGGATGGAGGCAGCGGTCGCCGACGGCCCGGCAACCGTCCTCGCCGACGCCCAGGCGTTGTACGGCCAGGGCTTCGCCACCTACAACGGCTACCTGGTGACGCCCACCGGCCGGTACGGCACCGACTACCGGCTGCGGGCCGTGGTGACCCAGGTCGGACTCGGCGCGCTCCAGCCGGAGCAGGCGATCTATCCGCTGGCGCTGGTCGACCGGACCGGCGCGCCTCTCACCGGGGCAAAGAAGTACGTCATCCACATCCCCGCCGGCGACCTGCCGCCGGTCAGCCGCACCGGGTTCTGGTCGCTCACCATGTACGACAACGACGGGTTCCTCGTGCCGAATCCCGTGCGGCGCTACGTCATCAACGACCGCAGCGAGCTCCACTACAACGAGGACGGCTCGCTCGACCTCTTCGTCCAGGCCACCCAGCCCGCTGACCGGGAGCAGGCCCAGAACTGGTTGCCGTCGCCCGCCGGCGGATTCCGGATCCTGTGGCGGCTCTACGCCACGCAGGCCACGCAGATCCCCGGCGTCCTCGACGGCAGCGGCTGGAAGACGCCGGCCATCCTCCCGGCCGGCTGAGCCGCGCTGACACGAAGCACGAAGGAACGAAGGAACGAAGGAACGAAGGAACGAAGGAGTCGATCATGAGCAACCTCGCGGACAACCTCGTCCGGACCGCGCAGCAGCGACCGGAGCACCCGGCGATCCGGCTCGGCGACCAGGTGTTGACCTACCGGGGCCTGCTGCACAGCGCTGCAGGCGTGGCCGGGTGGCTGGGCGACCACGGCGTCCAGCCCGGCGACCGGGTCGCGGTGATGATGCCGAACGTCCCGGCGTTCCCCGTGCACTTGTACGGCGCCCTGCTGGCCGGCGCGGTCGTCGTGCCGATGAATCCGCTGCTCAAGACGCGCGAGGTCGAGTACTACCTGCGGGACTCGGGAGCCCGGGTGCTGTTCGTCGCGGAGGGCGTCGGCGACGAGCCGGCCAAGGCGGCCGCGGCGGTCGGTGTCGACCTGGTCGAGGTCGGGGTGCTCGGGCGCGAGCCCGGTGGCGGGGCCGGTGACGAGCTGCCCTCGGCGCAGCCGCGCGACCCCTCGGACACCGCGGTGATCCTCTACACCAGTGGGACGACCGGGCAACCCAAGGGTGCTGAGCTCACCCACGCGAACCTCGCCACCAACGCCGCGACCACGGCAGCCACGTTGACGGGGATCGGTCCGGACGATGTGCAGATGGGCTGCTTGCCCCTGTTCCACGTCTTCGGCCTCACGTGCGGCCTGAACGCCGGCGTCGTCGCCGGCGCGTGCCTGACCCTGCTCCCGCGCTTCGACGCGGCTGCTGCGTTGCGGACCATCGCCGAGCACGGCGTCACGGTGTTCCTCGGCGTGCCGACGATGTATGCGGCGATGCTCCAAGCCGCAGACGGCGCAGACGTCGCCGACGTGGACGTCTCCGGCCTGCGCACCTGCGTCTCCGGAGGCGCCGCGCTGCCGGTCGAGGTGCTGAAGGCGTTCGAGTCGACGTTCGGGTGCGCGATCCTCGAGGGTTACGGGCTGTCGGAGACCTCGCCGGTCGCCTGCTTCAACCACCCCGACCGTGAGCGGAAGCCCGGGTCGATCGGCACGCCCGTCGCAGGTGTCGAGCTGCGCCTGGTCGCCGCCGACGGCGGCCCCGTGCCCGTGGGGAGAGTCGGGGAGATCGCGATCCGCGGCGAGAACCTGATGAAGGGCTACTGGGGCAAGCCGGACGCCACAGCCGAGGCGGTCCCCGACGGCTGGCTGCGCACCGGCGACCTCGCCCGGCAGGACCAGGACGGCTACTACTACATCGTCGACCGCAAGAAGGACCTCATCATCCGGGGCGGCTACAACGTCTACCCCCGCGAGGTCGAGGAGGTGCTGTACGAGCACCCCGACGTCCTCGAGGCGGCCGTGATCGGGATCGACCACGACGACCTCGGCGAGGAGGTCGCCGCCGCGGTCGCGCTTCGGCCCGGTACGAGCACCACGCCGGACGAGCTGATCATCTTCGTCAAGGAGCGGGTGGCGGCCTACAAGTACCCGCGCCACCTCTGGCTCGTCGACGCGCTGCCCAAGGGCGCCACCGGGAAGATCCTCCGCCGCGAGGTCGCCCCGCCCACCTGCCTGCTGACCTGAACGACCACGACCCACGACTTCACATTCCCGACGACCAGAAGGAAACACGATGAGCCGATTCGACATCACCCGGACCAACGCTGCGGTCGAGCGCCTGCTCGAGACCACCGAGAACCCGCGACACCGCTACCTGCTGCACGCCTACAACCGGCACCGCTACCTGGAGATGGCCGGCCGCTGGAAGGAGATCTTCGCGCCCGAGATGACGGTGGACCACCCCGTCTACCACTTCAACGTCTTCGGCATCAACACGGTGCTGGAAGGCGCGGAGGCGGTCCAGGCGGTCTACGACGAGTGGTCGCGCACGGGCCAGTGCGTCTTCTACACCGAGGACGAGAAGCTCGCGGTCGGCGACAACATGATCTGCTCGACCGCAACCATCTACCAGCAGACGCCCGGTGCCCTCCTCGTCGAGGCGGGAGCGCCGGTCGACCCGGACGCCCACTACCTGGTGGCCAACGTCGAGCACATGATCTGGCCGTACGACGACGAGGGCAGGCTGGTCGGCGAGGACGTGTGGGAGATCGACGAGAGCAAGCGCCAGGTCATCCCGCTCGAGCCGCACGAGGTGCTCACCGTCGAGCAGACCGGCGTCCTCCTCGACCCGCTCATCCTGCCGCTGCCGCAGCGGCCGTTCTGACCGGAGATGACGACCGCGACCGCTGCCACCGACCAGGCGGCTCCCCTCGACGTCCTGCTCGTCGATGCTGCGCTCGGGCCGGCTCGCCGCCTGCTGCCCGACCGGTCCACCGCGCGGTGGGCGGTTGCCCTGGCCCGTCAGCCAGGCGTGCTGACCCGCCGGCTGGCCGGGTTGGGCGCCGAGACTGCCCGGATCCTCGCCGGGTCCTCGGCTGTCGCACCCGCCCGCGGAGACCGGCGGTTCCAGGACGCCGGCTGGAGCGACAACCCGGTCCTGAGGCGCGCCCTGCAGCTCTACCTCGTCACCGCTCGGGTCGCCGACGAGCTGGTGCACGACGTCGACCTGGAGCCACGCGACCAGCAGCGGGTGCGGTTCCTCGTCGACAACCTCGTCGCCGCGGCCGCCCCGAGCAACCTCCCGCTGGTCAACCCGGCGTCGGCCAAGGCGGCGATCGACACCGCCGGGCTCAGTCTGGTGCGGGGCGGTGCGCAGCTGGCGCGGGACCTCGGATCTGCGCCGCGGGTGCCGGAGATGGTCGACGGCAGCGGCTTCGCCATCGGTGAGAACATCGCGGCGACGCCCGGAGCCGTCGTCCTGCGCACCGAAGTGCTGGAGCTCATCCAGTACCAGCCGCAGACGGCCACGGTCTCCGAGGTGCCGCTGGTCATGGTGCCGCCGACGATCAACAAGTACTACGCGATAGACCTGGCGCCCGGCCGGAGCCTGGTGGAGCACGGCCTCCGACAGGGCCGCCAGGTGTTCGTCATCTCCTGGCGCAACCCCGACGCGCGGCACGCAGCCTGGGGCTTCGACACCTACGTCGAGGCGATCCTGCGGGCGCTGGACGCGGTCGAGGAGATCACCGGCAGCGGCAGCACGATGCTCGGCGGCGTCTGCTCGGGCGGCATCCTGGCGAGCATCACCGCGGCGTACCTCGCAGGGATCGGCCGGCAGGACCGGCTCGCAGGGCTCTTTCTGGCCGTCACCGTCATCGACAACCACGACGCCGGGACGCTCTCCGCGCTGACCAGCCGGCGGCTGGCGACGCTGGCGAAGCAGCGCTCCGCCCGCCAGGGCTATCTCGACGGCAAGGTGCTCGCGGAAGTATTCGCCTGGCTGCGGCCGGGCGACCTGGTCTGGAACTACTGGGTCAACAACTACTTGCTGGGCAAACGGCCACCCGCGTTCGACATCCTCTTCTGGAACGCCGACACGACCCGGATGACCGCTGGGCTGCACGCCGACTTCGTCGACCTGGCGGTCGAGAACGCCCTCACGCGACCGGGCGGCCTCACCGTCCTGGGCGTGCCGATCGATCTCGGGAGGGTCACGGTCGACAGCTATGTCGCGGCCGGGATCGCCGACCACATCACGCCGTGGGAGAACTGCTACCGCACCACGCAGCTCCTGGGGGGAGCGACGAGGTTCGTGCTGTCGACCAGCGGGCACGTGGCGGCGCTGGTGAACCCGCCGGGCAACCCGAAGGCCACGTTCCACGTCAACGACGGTGAGACCCGCACCGCCCGCGACGCACGCACGTGGCTCGCCGGCACGGAGCAGCGGCAGGGGACCTGGTGGGCCGACCTCGACCGCTGGCTCGCCGACCGGTGCGGCGATCAACGGCCGGCGGCCGACCAGCTGGGATCGGTCCGGCTCCCCGTGCTCGCGCCGGCACCGGGCACCTACGTCTTCGACAGGTGAGGGCCCCGACGACCGACCGACTGCGCACGGCCACCGTCCTCGGGCACGACGTGCGCGTGTCGGTGCGTCCCGGCACCGACGGTGGACCGCCGCTGCTGCTGTGCAACGGCATCGGCGCCAGCCTCGAGGTGCTGCAGCCGTTCGTCGACGCGCTCGACCCGCGGATCGAGGTGATCCGCTTCGACGTCCCGGGCGTAGGCGGCTCCGGGGCCGCGCGGACGCCGTACTCCTTCGCGATGCTGGCGTTCTTCGTCGCGCGGATGATGGCCGGTCTCGGACACGAGCGGTTCGACGTGCTCGGGATCTCCTGGGGCGGAGGGCTCGCGCAGCAGGTCGCGTTCCAGCACCCTCGCCGCTGCCGTCGGGTGGTGCTGGCCGCGACCGGGACCGGGAGCCTGATGGTCCCGGCCCGGTGGTCCGTGCTCAGCAAGATGCTCACCCCGCGGCGCTACCGCGACCCGGCGTACGCACGGCAGGTCGCGGGCGAGTTGTACGGTGGCCGGCTCCGCGCCGACCCGGCGCTCGCCGCGCGGCTGCTGCACGAGGACACCCGGGCCGGCTCCGGGCGCGGCTACCTGCTGCAGCTGCTCGCCGGCGCCGGCTGGTCGAGCCTGCCGGCGCTGCCGTTCGTCCGGCAGCCGGTGCTCGTGCTGGCCGGTACCGACGACCCGATCGTCCCGCGTCTCAACGGGTGCATCCTGGCTCGGCTCCTCCCGCACGCGGTGCTGCACGAGTACGACGATGGGCATCTCGGTCTGGTCACGGCCGCCGCGGAGCTGGCGCCCGTGGTGACGGAGTTCGTCCGTCCGGCGTGGGACATCGGGACGGGCCGGGTGCAGCCGTAGTCTCGTTGGCCGAGGAGGCAGGATGCGCGGACGCGCGGTGCTCGCGGCGGCGGTGGCGCTCGTCGCTCTCGCGGCCCTGGCCGCGCTGTTCGGCGTGTCCGGCTCCGACGACGACCCGACCGAGGGCGAGCTCGCCGCGAGCGGTGCGAACTGCGAAGGCCTGCCGGCCACCATCGTCGGCACCGACCGGCCGGACACGATCGAGGGCACATCGGGCCCGGACGTGGTCGTCGCCCGGGGCGGCAACGACGTCATCCGCGGGTACGGCGGCGACGACGTCATCTGCGGCGGCCCCGGCGGCGACAAGATGATGACGGGCGCCGGTGCGGACACCGCGATCGGGGGCCCCGGCAACGACTGGGTGACCAGCACGGCCGGAGCCGACACGGTCGTCGGCGGCCCCGGCGGCGAGACGGTCGACCTCACCACCTCCTCCGCGGCCCCGGTGACGCTGGTCGGTGACGACGGCCTCGACCTGCTGACGCTGACCGTCACCGGCACCGAGCCGGTGCTGGTCGACCAGGCCGAGCAGGTGCTCATCCTCGGCGCGGAGCCGGAGCACGAGCCCGGCGCGGTCTCGGGCTGGGAGGTGGTCTGGCTGAAGGGCGACCACGCCTGGACCTACGTCGGCACCGACCTGAGCGACAGCGTGATCGCGGCCGACGGCAGCCTGAGCGCCTCGACGTACGGCGGCAACGACGTCGTGTCGGCCGGGTCCGGTGACGACATCGTCAACGGGGGCGATGGCGGCAAGGACGTCGCCGCCGTCCTCGGCGGCGCCAACAGCTGTGCCCAGACCGAGTGGGGCGACTGCGACCCGACGGTCGCGGTGCCGGGCGTGCGGCCGGTGCTGCTGCCGGGTCCGCCGGGTTCGCCGGGTCAGCCGAGGGCGGCCCGGGCGGCCAGCACCTCGGCGTAGGTCCCGGGGTCGAGAGCGGCGCCCTCGCGTCGTACCTCGGTGTCGCGGAGCAGCACGACCCGGTTGAGCCGGACCTCGCTCGCGCGCCCCTCGCTGTCCCAGGCGCCGGTGCCGACGTCCATCCAGTAGCGGCCGGCGGCGGCCTCCTGGGCCTCGTCGCGGTCGTGGTCCTTGCTGGTCATCACCAGGCAGGCGTAGACCAGCGCGCCCTCGTCGTCGGTGGTCTCGCCGATGACGAGCACCGGCCGGTCCTTGCCCTGGCTCGGGTCGTCCTCGTAGGGCACCCACGCCCAGCACACCTCGCCCGGGTCGGGCCGGCCGTCGGCCTCGGCCCGGTACGCGGTGGGGTCGGTCGCGTCGCTCACGACGGCCACGCTAGCCGGGTCAGGCCTGCTGCGAGCGCCACCAGTCGACGGTCTCCTGCACCGCGACGTCGAAGTCGGTCGGCTTGAGCCCGAGTCGCTCCTCGCTGCGGCGGGAGTCGAGCACGAACGGAGCGGTGAACTGGAAGCTCATCTCGGCAAGCTCGCGGGTGTCGCGGTGGACGACACCGACAGCGCGAAGCACGCCGGGCGAGATTGCCCTGACCCGGGGGACGGGCACACCGCCGGCCACGGCGAAGGCGGCGATCAGCTCGCGCTGCGTCACCGGCGCCGCGGTCGGTGCGTGGAGGAAGCTGTTCCACAGCGAGCGTTCTGCCGCGGCCCGGATCATTGCCGCTGCCAGGTCCGGCACGTAGGTGAACGAGTGCGGCTGGTCGAGGCTGCCCAGCACGCGCATCGTCCGTCCGGCGAGGATCGTCGGCACCATCCGCTCTCCGGCGTGGGAGCTACGGACGAGCGGTCCGAAGAAGTCCGAGGCGGCCACGCTCACTGTCGACGTCGACGATGCTTCGCGGGCGCGGAGCAGCTCGGTGCGGACACCTGGCTTGCCGGCGGTCGCCGTGCGCGGAAGATCCTCGGTCATCGGACCGTCCACAGCGCCGTACGCGTAGAGACTCTCGGGGAACACCACCACGGCACCGGTCCGACCGGCCGCCTCCAGGACGGACCGCTCGGCAGGGATGAGCTCGGCACGCCAGGTGCGGGCGTCGTACCGCGAGCCGTGGGCGCAGTGGTGGACCGCGCTGGCGCCGGCGACGGCGTCCGTCAGCTCCGCGATCTGCGACGCATCGACCCGACGCCGCTCGACCAGCGGGTGGTCAGGGCCGCTGCCGGGGCGGGTGAGTACGCGGACCCGCTGACCCTGATCGGCGAGCTGGAGGGCGACGGTGCTGCCGACGGGGCCGGCGCCCGTGACGACGTGGAACTGGTCCATGGGGTGTCCTTCGGGAGAGTCTGGATGAAAGAGAGAGCACTGCTCTCTATGACGACGGAACCACAAAGCACATCCGAAATCAAGAGCAGTGCTCACATTTGAGAAAACTGTTCACGGATGTGACACGATGCGGTCATGGCTGGCACTCCGAGAGAACGCGCTCGTGCGCGCACGATGGAAGACATCACCCGTATCGGGCGCCAGCACCTCGCTGAGTACGGCGCCGCCGCCCTCTCGCTACGGGCCGTGGCCCGCGACCTCGGCGTGGTGTCGTCGGCGGTCTACCGTTATGTGAAAAGTCGCGACGACCTGCTGACGCTCCTCGTCGTCCACGGGTACGACGAGCTCGCCGACTCGGTCGCAGGTGCGGTCGCGGAAGTGCCGAAGGAGCACCACCGCGACCGTTTCCTCGCCCTCGGCCGAGCGATCCGCCGGTGGGCGCTGACCGAGCCGGCGACGTACGCACTGCTCTACGGCTCGCCCGTCCCCGGTTACCGGGCGCCTGCCGAGCAGACCACGGAACCGGGCACCCGGGTGGCGCGGATCGTCCTCGAGCTCGCGTCGGAGGCGCACGCCGCCGGACGGCTGGAGCTGCCGACGGAAGCGGACGCGCCGACAACGCCGGAGCTCGCGGCCGGGCTCGAGGGGATCCGCACGCAATTCGCCGTGACGCTCCCCGACGAGGCCCTCTCCCGCGGCGTCCTGACCCTGGCAAGCATCTTCGGCTGCATCAGCTTCGAGGTGTTCGGGCAGTACGGGCCGGACGGCCTCGGCGATCCCGAGGCGCTGTTCGAGCAGCACCTCCAGGTGCTGGCCGACCAGGTCGGCCTGCACTGACCCGGTCAGCGGGTGGGCGACGCCAGGAACTGGCCGACCAGCTCGGGGGTGAGGTCGTGGGCGACCTCCACCGCCCGCTCGGCCGGCAGGTCGAGCGCTTCGACCTTGCCCTGCCCGCCGGCGGTGGTCGCGGCCAGCGTGGTGAGCCCGGCGCGTCGTTGGAACCAGGTGTCGGTGGTGGTCCAGCCGATCACGTGGCCCGACGCGAGGGCGTCGCGGTGCCGGAGGAGCGAGCCCGACCGGGTGACGAGGTAGCCGTCGACGACCGCGTGCCCGAGCGAGCGCACCCGGTCGGCGGCGAGCGCGGCCGCGCCGGCGAGCAGCAGCACCGGCAGGACGAGGAGGGGCGCCGGGGCGCCCGCGACCACGGCGGCGACCAAGTAGATGGCGGGGACGGCGGCCGGCAGGAGGGCGCGCGCCCAGCGGCGGCGTACGGCGGCGCGGCCGTGCTTCTCCAGCGGCCCCGAGACGGGCCGGTCGGTGCCGAGGACGCCAGCCGCCGCGCGTCGTACGACGGCGTCGGGCGCCGGTGGGACGAGGACCGCGGACCCGCTCTGGCCCTTGTCGAGGCCGGTGACGATCGCCGAGAGCCGTGCGCCGCGGGCCAGGCGCAGCCCCGGCGGCTCCGAGACCGAGACCCCCGCCAGCCGGTCGACGTCCAGCGTGGTCTCGCGGGTGGTGAGCAGGCCGCGGCTGACGTGCCAGGTGTCGGGGTGGCGCTGCAGCGTGAACTCCCAGTTGGTGACCAGGTAGCCGAGCACCGTCAGTGCCAGCACGATGAGGCCGAGTGCGACGACGGCGGCGAGGACCACGACGGTCGCCTGCGCGGCCAGGTCCTCGGCGATCGCGTCGGCGTCGATGTCGATCTCGCCGAGGAACTGGGTGCCGCCGCCGACGACGCCACCGAAGATCACGATGCCGGTGCTGGTGAACGGCGCGAACCTCAGCCAGCGGTGCTCGTAGGCCGCCGCGGGCGGTGGCAGGCCGGGGAGCGTCGCGCCAGCGTCGTCCTCGGTCTCCTCCGCGGCCACAGCGGAGTCGGCCAGCAGGAGGGAGCGGAGCTGCTGGGCGTCCCCGGCCTCGAGCCCGTCGAGCTTGAGGTTGTCGCTGAGGCCGCCGCCACCGGTGCCGATCGTCATCGTGGTGAGGCCGACGAGGCGGTGGATGGGCGTGGACTCGAGGTCGATCGTGCGCACCCGGTCGATCGGCGTCGAGAGCAGCTGACGGTTGAGCAGGCCGCGACGCAGCTCGACGCGGCCGTCGGCGATCCGATAGCTGGTGGTCAGGTAGCGGACCACGCCGAGCCCGAGCGGGATGCCGACCGCGGCCAGTGCGAAGAGCGGGTTGCCGCCCTGGGTGGCGCCGAAGACGGCGGCGGCCAGCAGGGGGACGACGTACTTGCGGATCTCGTCGATCGGGTGGACGAGCAGCATCCGCGGGTCAAGGCGCAGCCACTGCCCGTCGCTCACGTGGCGTCGCCCCCGGCCGCCTCTGCGTTGCGGGTCAGCCGCTCGGACAGCTCGAGCGCCAGCGGGCGGTCCAGGCCCTCGATCCGCAGCGGGCCGGCGGCAGACGCGGTCGTGACGGTCAGCGTCGACAGCCCGAACAGCCGGTCGATCGGACCCTGCGCGAGGTCGACGGTCTGCACCCGTGACATCGGCGCGATCCGCCGCTCGCGCGCCCACCAGCCGCGCTGGGTGTAGACCGCGGTGTCGGTGATCTCCCAGCGGTGGACGGCGTAGCGCCAGCGGGGTACGACGACCGCGTACGCCGCTCCCACGAGCACCGCGGCGCCGAGGACCCACCAGCGCGCGTCGTACTCACGCCAGACGAGGGCGCCCACGAGCAATCCGATCACGCCGATCCCGGCGGTCAGGCCGCACTGCAGCTGCCAGAGGGTCCGAGCCTTCGGGCTGACGCGGTGCGCCGGGTCGCGGAGCACGAACGCGGGCTCGGTCACGGACCGAACCTATCCAGGGCGTGGCTGGCTCCGATGAGCCGGGCTGGTCAGCCCTTGAGCTCGCAGATGACCTCGCCGTTGCCGACGGTGGCGCCGACCTCGGCCCTGAGGCCGGTGACCGTGCCGGACTTGTGGGCCTTGAGCGGCTGCTCCATCTTCATCGCCTCGATGACCACGATGGCGTCGCCCTCGGCGACCTCCTGGCCCTCCTCGACGACGACCTTGACCACCGTGCCCTGCATGGGGGAGGTGACGGAGTCGCCGCTGGCCGCGGCGCCGGCCTTCCGGCCGCCGGAGCGCTTGGGCTTCTTCGCGCCACCGGCGCCGCCGGTGGCGGTCAGCCCGCCGAGACCGGCCGGGATGACGACCTCGACCCGCTTGCCGCCGACCTCGACGACGACCTTCTGCCGCTCGCCCTCGTCCTCGGACTCGCCCGGTGCGCCGCCGTAGGGCGTGATCTGGTTGTCGAACTCCGTCTCGATCCAGGTCGTGTAGACGTCGAACGAGCCCTCGCCGGTCGGGTTCGAGGCGCCGACCCAGGCCGGGTCGTCGACGATGACCTCGTGGAACGTGATCGCGGTCGGCATGCCGTCGACCTCGAACTCGCTCAGCGCGCGGCGCGAGCGCTCGATGGCCTGGGTGCGGTCCTTGCCGGTGATGATCAGCTTGGCGACCAGTGAGTCGAACGCGCCCGGCACGGTCTCGCCGACCTCGTAGCCGCCGTCGAGGCGGACGCCGGGCCCGGCCGGGGGGCGCCAAGCGGTCAGGGTGCCGGGCGCCGGCATGAAGTTGTTGCCGCCGTCCTCGGCGTTGATGCGGTACTCGATCGAGTGGCCGCGGATCTCCGGGTCGCCGTAGCCGAGCTCCTCGCCGGCCGCGATGCGGAACATCTCGCGGACCAGGTCGATGCCGGTGACCTCCTCGGACACGCAGTGCTCGACCTGGAGGCGGGTGTTGACCTCGAGGAAGGAGATGGTGCCGTCGGCGGCGACGAGGAACTCACACGTGCCGGCGCCGACGTACCCGGCCTCCTTGAGGATCGCCTTGGAGGAGTCGTAGAGGCGCTGGACCTGGTCGTCGCTGAGGAACGGCGCAGGGGCCTCCTCGACCAGCTTCTGGTGGCGCCGCTGGAGCGAGCAGTCGCGGGTGGAGACGACCACCACGTTGCCGTGCTGGTCGGCAAGGCACTGGGTCTCGACGTGCCGCGGCTTGTCGAGGAACTTCTCGACCAGGCACTCGCCGCGGCCGAACGCACCGACGGCCTCACGGACCGCGGACTCGTAGAGGTCGGGGATCTCCTCGAGGGTGCGGGCGACCTTGAGGCCGCGGCCGCCGCCGCCGAAGACCGCCTTGATGGCGACCGGCAGGCCGTTCTCCTTCGCGAACGCGACGACCTCGTCGGCGTCCTTGACCGGGTCCTTCAGGCCCGGGGCGAGCGGGGCACCCGCCTTGAGGGCGATCTGCTTGGCCTTGGCCTTGTCGCCGAGGGCGTCGATCGCGTCGGGGGAGGGGCCGATCCAGATCAGGCCCGCGTCGAGGACGGCCTGGGCGAACTCGGCGTTCTCGGCCAGGAAGCCGTAGCCGGGGTGGACCGAGTCGGCGCCGGACTGCTCGGCCGCCCTGATGATCTTCTCGATGTCGAGGTAGGAGTCGGCGGGGGTGGCGCCGTCGAGCGCGTAGGCCTCGTCGGCGAGCCGGACGAAGAGCGCGTCGCGGTCGGGGTCGGCGTAGATCGCGACGCTTCCGATCCCGGCGTCCTTGCACGCACGGATCACTCGGACCGCGATCTCCCCGCGGTTGGCGATCAGGACCTTCTGGAGCGGCTTTGCCTCGGTCACGCGAATCTCCCCTGTCGTCCGGAACGCTCGGCAGTCTAGGGCTCACCGGGACCGGTCCTTCACCGGGCGTTCAGTTCTGGGACCGGACCTGTGATCGCCCGGTTGGCTACCGATCAGTAGGCGTTCTCGTGGTTAACAATCGTTAACCTGCGGGCTACGATGCGTGCCATGACGTTCGAGCTGTCCCGTGAGCACGAGGAGTTCCGCCGTACCGTCCGTGACTTCGCGGAGGCCACGATCGCGCCGCACGTCGCGCAGTGGGACAAGGACCACCACTTCCCGGCCGACGTCGTGCAGCAGATGGGCGACCTCGGGCTGTTCGGGCTGGTCGCACCGGAGGAGTACGGCGGCGCCGGCCTCTCGCCGGAGGACGGCCCGTTCACCTCGTTGTGCCTCGCCATCGAGGAGCTCGGTCGCGTCGACCAGTCGCTGGGCATCACGCTCGAGGCGGGCGTGGGGCTGGGGATCAACCCGATCCTGACCTACGGCACCGAGGAGCAGAAGAAGGCGTGGCTGCCGGACCTGGTGGCCGGGCAGCGGCTCGCGGCCTTCGGCCTCACCGAGCCGGGCGCGGGCTCCGACGCCGGTGCCACCCGCACCAAGGCCGTCCTCCACAACGACGAATGGGTCGTCAACGGCAGCAAGCAGTTCATCACCAACTCCGGCTCCGACCTGACCTCGCTGGTGACCGTCACCGCGCGCACCGGCACGCGGGAGGACGGGTCGGCGGAGATCTCGGCGATCGTCGTGCCCGCGGGCACGCGCGGCTTCACGGTCGAGCCGGCCTACGACAAGCTCGGCTGGCACATCTCCGACACCCACCCGCTGTCCTTCGAGGACTGCCGGGTGCCCGCCGACCACCTGCTCGGGGAGCGCGGTCGCGGCTACGCCCAGTTCCTCGCGACCCTCGACGACGGCCGGGTCGCCATCGGCGCGCTCGCGGTCGGCCTGATCCAGGCGTGCGTCGACCTGTGCGTCGAGTACGCCGGGGAGCGGCAGACCTTCGGCGGCCCGATCGGCCGCAAGCAGGGCGTGGCGTTCCAGGTCGCCGACCTCGAGGTGATGCTCCACGCCTCCCGGCTGCTGGTCTACCGGGCCGCCGCGATGAAGGACGCCATGGGCACTCCCGGCGGCCCGTCGATGAAGGACTTCAAGCACGCCGCCTCGATCGCCAAGCTCTACTCCTCGGAGTCCGCGGTCACCGCCACCCGGATCGCGACCCAGGTCTTCGGCGGCTACGGCTTCATGGAGGAGTACGCCGTCGCCCGCTTCTACCGCGACGCCAAGATCCTCGAGATCGGTGAGGGCACCTCCGAGGTGCAGCGGATGCTCATCGCCCGCGGGCTCGGCCTGCCCGTCGAGTAGCCGACCCGGCTCGAACTCGCACAGCAGAAGTGCCGAGCCGTCGCAAACTCGCACGTCCTCTGCGAGTTTGCGACGGGTCGGCGGGTCTTGAGCGTCAGTTTGCGACGGGTCGCCAGAGGTCGGTCCAGGCGTGGCCGAGCTCGAGGACCAGGTCGCGCAGGAGGGGGAGGCTGACACCGACGACGTTGTGGTGGTCGCCCTCGATGCCGGTGACGAAGCCGCCGCCGAGACCGTCGACGGTGAAGGCGCCGGCGACGTAGAGGGGCTCGCGGGTGGCGACGTAGGCGTCGATCTCCTCGTCGCTGACGTCGGCGAAGAACACGGTGGTCGACGCGGTGGCGGCGGCGACCTGGCCGGAGGCGGTGTCGCGCAGGCAGTGGCCGGAGTGGAGGACGCCGGAGCGGCCGCGCATCGCCCGCCAGCGCCGTACGGCGTCCTCGGGGTCGGCCGGCTTCCCGAGCGCCTGGCCGTCGAGCTCGAGCACCGAGTCGCAGCCGAGCACGAGTGACCCCGACGGGACCTCTTCGCGTCCTTCGACCGCGGCGCACTTGAGCTCGGCGAGCTGCAGCGCCATCTCGAACGGAGGCAGCCCGTCGGCCACCGACTCGTCGACCCCGGACACGATGACGGTCGGGTCGATGCCTGCGCTGCGGAGCGTGGCGAGCCGGGCGGGGGAGGCGGAGGCGAGCACGAGATGCGGCACGTCAGGAGACTATGCGGCGATCGCGGCAACCTTCGCGGGGGCTCGTGGGTCGAACCCACGAGACGACCACGACGGGCCACGAAGGAGGAGGTGCGATGCACGCGGAACCTGCGGATGCGATCCAGCGCTGCTTCGACGCGTCGTACCGACGCCTCGTCGGCCAGCTGTACGGCGTCTGCGGCGACCTCGCGGAGGCCGAGGACGCCGTGGCCGAGGCGTTCGCCCGGGCGGTGAGCCGGCGCCGGGCGTTCGAGCGCCTCGACAACCCCGAGGCCTGGCTGCGGACGGTCGCGGTCAACGTCGCCCGCTCCCGCCATCGCCGGCGAGCCCTCGGCGAACGCCTGCTCGGCAAGACACCCGCTCAGGGCGAGGGCCGGCAGCCGGACCTCAGTGAGGACCGGATGGCGCTCGTCACCGCACTCCGCACGCTGCCCGACCACCAGCGCGAGACCCTCGCGCTCCACTACCTCGCCGACCTGCCGATCGCCGAGGTCGCCGCCACGCTCGGCGTGCCGCTCGGCACTGTCAAGGCCCGCCTCAACCGGGGCCGGGCCGCCCTCGCCATCGCTCTCGGGACCGACGCCGCCGAAGTGTTCGGAGGATCCCATGCATGACATCACCCAGCGGGCCGCCGAGGCGGCTCACGTGCCCAGCTTCGACGACGTGCTCGCCCGCGGGCAGCGCCGTCGCAGGATCCGCAACGGCGCGGTCGCCGGCATCGCCGCGACAGCCGTCGTGGCGATCATCGGTGGCGTCCAGCTCGTCGACCCCGGCGGCGGCAACATCCCGCAGCCCGCGCCGTCGGTCCCGACCCCCACCCCGACGCCGACCGACGAGGAACCGACCGAAGCCACCGACGCGAGCGAGCTGGACCAGCTCGTCGACGACCCGGGCGCCCTCGTCGTCGACGCCGCGGTGACCGGGAACGCCGCGACCGCCGTGCTCTGGCAGGTGACCGGCCGCGACCAGTCGGGACTGGCGATCAGCGGCGACGGCTACGCCACCCGCCACCTCCAGAAGCTGCCGATTCCCGGCGAGGTCGTCTCCGCCGGCGACGCCTTCCTCGTCCGCGACCAGACGATGTCGAAGGCCTGGGTGGCCGGCCCGGACGGCTCCTGGACCCGGGTCGTGGTGGCGGGGCCGGAGGCTCCCGTCACCGAGGGCGAGATCCCGCTGGCGATGAGCAGCGGTCTGATCGCCGTCGACCCGGCGACAGCCCGCGCGCACCCGGTCGACGCTCCGGACATGGCGTGGGAGATCGACTTCTACGGGGGACGTTTGACGGCGGTCACCACCGTCATCGACGGGTCCGGCACGGAGGAGGTGACCTACCAGTGGTCGGACGACGGGGGCGCGAGCTGGCAGTCGGCCGGCTTCGACCGGGAAGCGATGTCGACCGAGGTGGTCGTCCCGACCGCCGCCGGCACCCCGCACGTGATCGCCCTCAACCGAAGCGGCGGCGTCGCGCCGCTGGACTCCGTGCTGACGATGCCCGCCGAGGGCGGCGGCTTCACCGAGACGTCGTACGACGGCGAGCGGGCGACCATCTCCGGAGCCTGGGCCGTCGACGGGGAGATCCACTTCCTCGGCGACCTCTGGGGCGAGAGCGCACCGCGCGAGTCCGGTGTCTACCGGTGGGACGACGGCAGCCTGGAGCTGGTCCCGTCCTCCGCGCCGGAGGCGACCGACGCCGACCGTTCGGTGCTGGTCGACGTCGCGGACACCCGTGGCGGACCGACCGTGCTGATCGCCGTCGAGGACCGGCTGTTCCGCTCGACCGACGGCGGCGCGACGTGGGAGGAGATCGCCGGCCGCTGAGGCGAGCACGTCAGCTCCGTACGACCTCCATCCCGAGCCAGGCGGCGAGAGCGTCGATCTCCGCGTCGACGGCGTCACCGATCTCGGGGTCCCACGGGAAGTCCTCGTGCACGGCGAAGACCCGGAGCACGCCGTGCTTGCGGTCGGCCTTCGCGTCCAGCTTCCCGACCAGCCGGTCGCCGTGGAGGATCGGCAGCGCGAAGTAGCCCCACCGCCGCTTGGCGGCAGGCTTGTACATCTCCAGCACGTACTCGAAGTCGAAGAGCGCCAGCGCGCGGTCGCGGTCGTAGACCAGCCGGTCGTACGGCGACAGCAGGGCGGTCCGCGGCTCGAACGGCTCCTCGGCCGCGGCGAGGGCGTCCGGATCGGCCCGCCAGTCGCCGGCCACGCCGTCGATCTCGACCGGCTCCCCGAGCCCGGCAGCGCCGATCTCCTCGCCCATCACCTTCGAGGTGGTGCGGGCGATCCCGAGCGAGGTGAGCCGCCGCGCATCGAGGAGCGCCCGCGCCTCGTCGTACGACGGCACCTCGAGGTCGGCCGGGTAGACCCGATGGGGGACGTCCCAGGTGCGGAGCTTTCCGCGCCGGCCGCTGATCGCCACCTCACCGGTGCGGCAGAGCAGCTCCAGCATCCGGTCGACGTTCTTGTCGTTGGTCCAGCCCGAGGACTGCCACGGCACCTGCGCGGTGTCGGGGATCTCCGCCGCCGTGAGCGGTCCCTCGGCGGCCAGCAGCCCGATGACGTCGTCGCGGAAGCGGGCGTTGGCCTCGATCCACGCGTACCCGCTCGGGTGCATGCGGTCCGGCGCCGTCGCGAGCACCAGGCCGATGTCGTCCATCGGCCGGATGAACGAGGAGTGCTCGACCAGCGAGCGTTCCTCCTCGACCGCGAACCGCAGGTCGGAGTGGTCGTAGGTGCTGCCGAGCCGTGACCACGCGACCAGGTCGACGTTCGGTGCGATCGCCGCGGTCGGGTCGACCTGGAGCAGCGTGAGGTGGTCGACCGTCGCGACCAGCGACTCCGGGCGGTAGGCGTCGAGCAGCTGCGCCCGGACCGCGATCCGGCGCGCCTGCTCGCGGTCGAGCGTGGTCACGCGCCCGTCACAGACGACCGAGCGCAGCCTTCAGCGGGTCGAGCCCGATCGAGCCGAGGTCGAGCGCGGCGGTGTGGAACTCCTTGAGGTCGAAGGCCGCGCCCTTGCGGGCCCGCACCTCGTCGCGCGCCTGGAGCCAGATCCGCTCGCCGACCTTGTACGACGGCGCCTGGCCCGGCCACCCGAGGTAGCGGTTGACCTCGAAGCCGAGCTGGCCGTCCTCCATCCGGGAGTGCGCCCGCATGAACTCGAAGACCTTCTCCCCGTCCCAGACCTCGCCGGGCCGCCAGCCGAACGGGTTGTCCGCCGGGATGGTCAGGCCGAGGTGGACGCCGATGTCGACGATCACCCGCGCCGCCCGGAACCCCTGCATGTCGAGGAAGCCGAGCCGGTCGCCCGGGTCGTCGAAGTAGCCGAGCTCGTCCATCAGCCGCTCGGAGTAGAGCGCCCAGCCCTCGCCGTGACCGCTGACCCAGCACAGCAACCGCTGCCAGCGGTTGAGCAGGTCGGCGCGGTGGACGACCTGGGCGCACTGGAGGTGGTGGCCGGGCACGCCCTCGTGGAAGACGGTCGTGGTCTCCCGCCACTTCGAGAAGATCTCGTGGTCGTCGGTGAACGAGAACCACATCGTGCCCGGGCGGGAGAAGTCCTCCGAGGGCGGCGTGTACCAGGCGCCGCCGTCGTTGATCGGTGCCACCTTGCAGGCGATGGTGCGGATCGGCTCGGCGATGTCGAAGTGCACGCCGTCGAAGCTGGCGAGGATCGTGTCGGCCTTCTCCTGCATCCAGGCCTCGAAGCCCTCGCGGCTGCCGCAGTCGCGGGCCGGGTCGAGGTCGAGCGCCTTGACCGCGTCGTCGATCGAGCCGCCGGACACGATCCGTTGCGCGGTCGCGGTCATGTCGTCCTCGATGCGCTTCAGCTCCTCCCAGCCCCACCGGTAGGTCTCCTCGAGGTCGACCTCCGCGCCCAGGAAGTAGCGCGACTCCAGCGCGTAGCGGTCGCGGCCGACGCCGTCGGCATCACGTCCCTGCGGCGCCAGGTCGGTCTCGACGAACCGCCCGAAGTCGGCGTACGACGCCGACGCCGCTGCCGCCACCGAAGCCAGCCGGTCGCGCAGCCCTTCGGGCGCCTCGGCGACCAGGTTGCCGAAGTAGTCGCCGGACGCGCCCTCCTGCCCGGTCCAGCCGCGGATCTGGCTGGCCACCTCGACGTACTGCCGGCGCGCGGACACCCGGCCCGCGGCGGCCTCGGCCTCGAGCGTCTCCCGGTAGCCGGCGAGCGCCGTTGGGACGGCGGCCAGCCGGTCGCCGACGGTCTGC
Organism: Nocardioides silvaticus; assembly: GCF_003160695.1. Classification (GTDB taxonomy): domain Bacteria; phylum Actinomycetota; class Actinomycetes; order Propionibacteriales; family Nocardioidaceae; genus Nocardioides; species Nocardioides silvaticus. The sequence goes on along the minus strand of NZ_QGDD01000001.1, from coordinate 514,743 downwards.
CAGTCCTCGTCGGTCTCGGTCGCCATCAGGTCGAAGACCTCGCGCACGGCGTGGATGCCGCTGCTGATCACCGAGAACGCCGAGCGGTCGAAGCCCGCGTCGATCTTCTCCACCTCGAGGCCGGTGCGCTCGACGAACGCCTCCTTGGCGACCCGCTCCCGCTCGTCGACCGGCTCGATCGCGGCGACCTCCGCCAGCGCGCGGCGCTGCAGCTCGTCGCGCGCGTCGAAGCCCGCGGGGGAGAGGTCGGGGAGCCGGTCGTCGTGACCGGCGATGCCGGCGAACGTGGCGGTGATGGGGTCGAGGGCGACGACGTCCTCGACGTACTGGTCGGTCCGAGCATCCACGGGTCGCGTCATGCGGTGACCCTATGTCGGCGCGCGGACAGCGCGCACCGGAGATTCGCGGCGGCTAGGTCCGCGCCTGCCGGGCGCCCACCAGCAGTGCGGCAGCGATCGCGGACTCGAGGAGGATGAAGCCCGCCATCTTCGGGCTCGGCGGTCCCTCGAACACTGCGGACGCGGCCCGGCCCGCGGCCATGCCGGCGGTCGCGATGCCGACGGCCGTCGCGGACGACGGCGCAGCCACCAGGCTGGCGGCCCACGCGAGCGGCAGGCCGCCGTACACCGCGCGGATCTCGGTGCGCGAGTCGGCGTTCGGCGCCGTGCCGCCGATGACGGCGGGCACGACGGCGGGCTTGAGGAAGGAGGCCAGGCCGAGGCCGGCGTACGACGCGGCGCCGAAGGCGATCAGACGGTTCATGACCCGATCCTGCCCGGCCGCAAGGGTCAGGGCATCCGACCGCGGTCGGATCCTGCGACCGCGCCGGCGTAGCGGTCGGCCAGCACCCGGAGGTGGTCGACCAGGGCTTCGGGGGACTCGACCGTGAAGTCGATGCCGAGCATCCCGATCCACACGGCGACCACCTCGAGGCTGTCGCCGCCGGTGACGAGCACGCTGCGGCCTCCGGGGAGCGGCTCGACGGTGCCGACAGCAGGGTTGATCCGCGCGAGCACCTCCTCGGCGGGTGCGTCGATGACGAGCCGGGCGTGGACCGCCCAACCGGTGCGCGCCACCTCGCGGACGACGAGCTCGGTCAGGTCGCTGGGGGGATCGACCGGCCGGAAGCTCCGACCGCCCGGGGTGCGGAGGGTGAGCCAGTCGACCCGGTACGGCGACCAGTCGTCCGCGGCCGGGTCCCGGCCGACGACGTACCACCGACGCTGCCAGGCCACCATCCGGTAGGGCTCGATCTCGACGCGGTCCTCCTCGGCCGAGCCGGGGACCGCGTAGAACGCCCGCAGCCCGCGGTGGTCGCGGATCGCCGCGGCGATCTCGGTGAGGACGGCGGGGTCGACCTCGGGGTCCTCGACGTTGGAGTCGGTGTTGACCGGCCCGGCGCTCGTCGCGTCGCGCAGCGCGGCCAGCTGGCGGCGCAGCCGGTCGGGGAGCACGTGCTCGAGCTTGGTGAGCGCCCGACCGCCGCTCTCCTCGAACCCCGCCACCCCGGTGACCGTGCGCAGGCCGACCGCCACCGCGACCGCCTCCTCGTCGTCGAGCAGCAGCGGCGGCAGCTTGGCGCCGGCGCCGAGCCGGTAGTGACCGGCGCGGCCCGGCGTGCCGTGCACGGGATAGCCGAGCTCGCGGAGCCGTGCGACGTCGTTGCGCACGGTGCGGTCGGTCACGCCGAGTCGCGCGGCGAGCTCGGGTCCGCTCCAGTCGACCCGCGCCTGCAGGAGCCCGAGCAACTCGAGGACGCGTCCGGACGTAGGTTTCATGAGGTTGTTTTATCAGGAATGAACTGTTCCTAGATCGTTCCTAACGTGGGCCTCACCAAGAAAGGCCACGACGAAAGGCACACCCCATGTCCGAGCAGATCACCCCCTTCGCCATCCACGTCTCCCAGGCCGAGCTCGACGACCTGCAGGCCCGCCTCGCCCGCACCCGGTTCGCGCCGGCCGTCCCGGGCGACTCGTGGGACTACGGCACCCCCGAGTCCTACCTCCGCGACATGGTCGAGCGGTGGCAGTCCTTCGACTGGCGCGCGGTGGAGGAGCGGGTCAACGCGTTCCCGGGCTTCGTCACCGACATCGACGGCCAGCGGATCCACTTCCTGCACGTCCGGTCGAAGCACGAGGACGCCACCCCGCTGATCCTCGCCCACACCTACCCGGGCTCGATCCTCGACTTCCTCGACGTGATCGGCCCGCTGGTCGACCCCGAGGCCCACGGTGGCAAGGCGGAGGACGCGTTCCACGTGGTGGTGCCCTCGATGCCGGGCTTCGGCTGGTCCACCCCGGTCGTCGAGACCGGCTGGACGATGAAGCGGGTCGCCGAGGCCTACGACGTGCTCATGCGCCGCCTCGGCTACGCCTCCTACGGGATCCACGGCTCCGACGGCGGCGCGATGATCGGCCGCGAGCTCGCGGTCCTGCAGCCCGAAGGCTTCCTCGGGGCCCACGTGCTGCACCTCTTCTCGTTCCCGTCCGGCGACCCGAGCGAGTTCGAGGGCTTCGGGCCCAAGGAGTACGCCGCCCTCGAGCACATGCAGTGGTTCCAGTCGGTCGGCGGCTACAACTCGATGAACGGCACCCGTCCGCAGACGGTCGCCGCCGGTCTGGCCGACTCGCCGGTCGCCGTCCTCGCCTACAGCGAGCTGTTCGAGAACTTCGGCAACGGCACCAGCCTGGTCCGGCCCGAGCAGGTCCTCGCCCAGGCGACGTTCTACTGGCTGACCAACACCTACGGCTCGGCCGCCCGCTACCACTTCGAGGAGCAGCGCTCGGGCGCCGAGCCGGTCGTCAGCCAGGGCCGGATCGGCGTCGCGGTCTTCAAGGACGACTTCCAGACCATCCGGTCGCTGGCCGAGCGCGACAACGCCAACATCCAGCACTGGTCGGAGTTCCCCCGCGGCGGCCACTTCGCCGCGATGGAGGTCCCCGAGGACGTCGTCTCGGATCTGCGGGTGTTCTTCGCCTGATCGCCCCGCGCAGCCGCGGACGTCATCCGCCTCGCACCTCGGAAGGTGCGAGGCGGATGACGTCCCGCTGTCTAGCGTCCGCCGCGGGCGCTGGCCTGCCAGGCACCCCGGTGGTGCTGGAGCGGCTGGCGCATCCGGCGGGCGGGGGCGGCCCACTCCGAGCGGGGCTTCTCGGGAGCCGCCTCACCGCCACCCATCGCTGCGAAGACGGCCACGATCGCCGCGACCTCCTCAGGAGTGGCGTCGGGGGTGATGACCTTGAGCAGGGGCTGCTGCTCCGGCTGGTCGGGGGTGATCTCCTCGGCCATCAGAGCGGGATGTTCCCGTGCTTCTTGGGCGGAAGGGTCTCCCGCTTCGTCTTCAGCAGTCGCAGCGCGCGGACGATCTCGACCCGCGTCTCGTGCGGCTGGATGACGGCGTCGACGTAGCCGCGCTCGGCGGCGATGTAGGGATTGGCGAGGGTGGTCTCGTACTCGTCGATGAGCTCGGCGCGCTTGGCCTCGACGTCGCCGCCCTCGGCCTCGACGGCCGCGAGGGTCTTGCGGTGCACGATGTTGGCGGCGCCCTGGGCGCCCATCACCGCGATCTGGCCGGTGGGCCAGGACAGGTTGATGTCGGCGCCGAGGTGCTTGGAGCCCATGACGTCGTAGGCGCCGCCGTAGGCCTTGCGGGTGATGATCGTGACCAGCGGCACGGTCGCCTCGGCGTAGGCGTAGATCAGCTTCGCGCCGCGGCGGATGATGCCGAGGTGCTCTTGGTCGACACCCGGCAGGAAGCCAGGCACGTCGACGAAGGTCAGCACGGGGATGTTGAAGGCGTCGCAGAACCGCACGAAGCGGGCGGCCTTCTCCGAGGCGTCGATGTCGAGCGTGCCCGCGAACTGCATCGGCTGGTTGGCGACGACGCCGACCGACTGCCCCTCGACCCTGCCGAAGCCGACGATCATGTTCGGCGCGAAGAGCGGCTGCACCTCGAGGAACTCGCCCACCCCGTCGTCATCCGTGTCGAGCACCGTCGCGATGACGTCGTGCATGTCGTAGGGCTGGTTCGGGGAGTCCGGGATCAGCGTGTCGAGCGCCAGGTCCTCGTCGGTGAACGCGAGGTCCGCGACCTCGTCGTACGACGGCGCCTCGTCCATGTTGTTCTGGGGGAGGAAGCCGATGAGCGCCTTGACGTACTCGATCGCGTCCTCCTCGTCGGTGCCCATGTAGTGGGCGTTGCCCGACTTGGTGTTGTGGGCCCGGGCGCCGCCGAGCTCCTCCATCGTGACGTCCTCGCCGGTCACGGTCTTGATGACGTCGGGACCGGTGATGAACATCGCCGAGGTCTGGTCGACCATGATCGTGAAGTCGGTGACGGCGGGGGAGTAGACGTGGCCGCCGGCGCAGTTGCCCATGATCAGGCTGATCTGCGGGATGACGCCGGAGGCGTGCACGTTGCGGCGGAAGATCTCGCCGTAGAGGCCGAGCGAGACGACGCCCTCCTGGATGCGGGCGCCCGCACCCTCGTTGATGCCGATGATCGGGCACCCGATCTTGATCGCCAGGTCCATGACCTTGCAGATCTTCTCGCCGTAGACCTCGCCGAGGGAGCCGCCGAAGATCGTGAAGTCCTGGCTGAACACGCAGACCTGGCGGCCGTCGATGGTGCCGTAGCCGGTGATGACGCCGTCGCCGTAGGGCCGCGACTTCTCCAGGCCGAACGCGGTCGAGCGGTGCCGGGCCAGCTCGTCGAGCTCGACGAAGGACCCCTCGTCGAAGAGCATCTCGATCCGCTCGCGGGCGGTCTGGCGACCCTTCGCGTGCTGCTTCTCGACCGCCTTCTCGCCGGCCGCGTGGACCGCCTCGTCGAGCCTCTTCTCGAGGTCCGCCAGCTTGCCGGCGGTGGTGTGGATGTCGGGGGTCTCGACAGGCTCGACCACCGGGTTGCCGGGGTCCTCGGTCGCTTCGGCACTCACGATGTTTCCCTCCTTGGAGTTGTAGGGAAGGGTAGTGGCCGTGACGGGACACTCGGACCAGCGCCCACCCCTCGACGCCCACGTGCTCGCCGATGAGATCGGGCTCACACCCGACCTGACCCTGGAGCTGCTCCCGGAGAGCGCGTCGACCAACCAGGTCGCTGCCGACCGCGCGCGCGAGGGCGCACCGGACGGCCTGCTCGTGGTGGCCGACCACCAGACCGCCGGCCGCGGCCGGCTCGACCGCACCTGGGAGACGCCCCCGGGTGCGGCCGTCACGTTCTCGCTCCTGCTCCGGCCGACCGTGCCGGCCGCGGCGTGGCCCTGGCTGCCGCTGCTCACCGGCCACACGGTCGCCAAGGCGCTCACCTCGTTCGGCTACGACGCCAAGGTGAAGTGGCCCAACGACGTGCTCATCGACGGTCAGAAGGTGGCCGGCATCCTCGTGGAGCGGATCGAGACCGACGCCGGACCGGCTGCAGTGGTCGGTGTCGGCATCAACGTGACGACCGACGCCGAGGAGCTCCCCGTGCCGACGGCGACCTCGCTTGCGCTGGCGCACGACGACCGCACCCCGACCCGCGAGGGCGTGCTGCTGGGCGTCGTGGCCGCGGTGCGCGAGGGGTACGACGCGTGGCAGGCCGGCGGGTCCGAGGCGGCGGCGCGGCTCGCGTCGTCGTACGTCGCCCACTGCGCGACGGTCGGCCAGGACGTGCGGGTCGACCTGCCCGGCGGCACCTCCCTCTCGGGGCGGGCCGTCGACGTGGACCTCGACGGGCGGCTGGTCGTGGAGACCGCTGGCGGAGTCGAGAAGGTCGGTGCGGGCGACGTGGTGCACGTCGTTCCGGAATGACCGACCTGGTGGGATGATCCTCGCGTGGCCATCTCAGAGAAGCTGCTGAACCCTGGCGAGAAGCTGTACATCTCCACACGCCAGCACCCCAAGGCGCTGTTCCTCCCGATCCTGGCGCTGGTGGTCTTCCTCGCCATCGGCGTGGCGGTGCAGGTGCTGCTCGGCGACGGCGACGGCGCGACGTGGGCCTCCCGTGCCGTGTGGGTGCTCTGCGCCCTCGGCATCCTCTGGTACACCGTGCGGCCGTTCTTCGTCTGGCTCACGACCGTCCACGGCATCACCGACCGCCGGCTGATCACGCGCCGCGGCATCATCACCCGCAAGGGTCACGACATCCCGCTGGCCCGGATCAGCGACGTCCAGATGGAGGTCAACCTGATCGACCGGCCCTTCAACTGCGGCACGCTCGTGATCGCCGACGCGTCGACGTTCGGCGAGGTGCGCCTCAACGACATCCCGCACGTCGAGGCCACCCAGCGCCAGATCAACGAGCTCCTGCACGCGATCCACGGCGGCAACGCCCACCGGCGCGGCGCCGACGAAGGTGTCTGACGGGGATCCCGGCGGTCGCTTCGCGCCACCCCAGCTCGACCTCGAGCCGACCCTGACCGCGGCCGAGGTGGCCGACCGGGTCGGGATGCCGCTCGAGCAGGCCCGCCGGCTGTGGCGCACCCTCGGCTTCCCCGAGCGCGGTGACGAGAAGGCCTACTCCGAGGAGGACGTGATCGGCCTGACCGCCATCGCCGACGTGATGCGGGACGGGCTCGTCGACTTCGACCGCGCGCTCAACGTCGTCCGCGGTGCCGGCCTCAGCATGGCCCGGCTCGCGGACTGGGAGATGGGCGCGCTGATCCAGCCGATCGAGGACCAGTACGCCGACAACGGTGCCCCGCCGAGCACACCGACCGAGGCGACCGCCTGGGCGCTGGAGCGGTACGGCGACCGGTTCGAGGTGGTGCTGCTCTACGCCTGGCGTCGCCACCTCGCGGCCGCCGTCGCCCGGCTGGAGTCGATGCGCGCGATCGCCGCCGACCCGCACACCACCGACCTGACGGTCGGGTTCGCCGACATCGTGAGCTTCACGGCGCTCTCCAACGAGCTGACCCGGGAGAAGATCGGCGACCTGGTCGAGGTGTTCGAGGCGCGGTGTGGCGACGTGATCGCGGTCAACGGTGGCCGGCTGGTCAAGAGCATGGGCGACGCCGTGCTGTTCGTGAACGAGGACGCCCTCCGCGCGTTCGCCACCGCCGAGGGGATCATCAAGGTCGTCGGCCGCGACAAACGGATGCCGGACGTCAGGCTGGGGCTCGCGACCGGGTCGGTGGTGCTGCGGCTGGGCGACGTCTACGGCCCGCCCGTCAACCTCGCCGCCCGGCTCACGCAGGTGGCCCGTCGCAACCGGATCATCGTCGACCACGACACCGCCGGGCGGCTCCCGGCCGACCAGTTCGAGACCCGCCCGCTACCAGCGCGACCGATGCGCGGGTTCGGCGTGATGGAGCCGCTGACGGTCCGCCGGATCTGAGGCCAGGAACCGTCTGGTTCTCTCATCCGATAATGAAAAGTCTCGACCAATTGCAAAATTTAACGGGATCCCCCACGACGAGGGTGCGCTCATTCCTACGTTGTGCGTGTGTTCGAGGTGCAGGACGTGCGGCTCGACCCGGCGAGCCGCCGTGCGTGGCGTGGGGACCGGGAGGTTCGGCTGTCCCGCAAAGAGTTCGATCTCGTCCACGCGCTCATCTCCAGAGCGGGCTCGGTGGTCACCCGGGACGAGCTGATGCGAGAGGTCTGGAACGCCACGTTCTGGACCTCTTCCAAGACCATCGACGTCCACCTCGGCTGGGTGCGCCGCAAGCTCGGTGACGACACCCGCCACCCCACGCTGATCACCACCGTCCGCGGCCAGGGGCTGCGGTTCGAGACCGGCGCGCTGGCCGGACCGCCCGCCGAGGTGCCCGTCAAGGCCTAGCCCCGAGCGCGCTCGGTAGGGTGCGGGCGTGCCCGATCCCGCTCCTCGCATCGCCGTCATCGGGGGCGGCCAGCTGGCCCGGATGATGGCGCAGCCGGCGATCGCCCTCGGCGTACCGCTCCGCCTACTGGCCGAGGCCGACGGCGTCTCCGCGGCCCAGGTGATCCCCGACCAGCTGGTCGGCGACTACCGCGACCTGCCGACGTTGGAGCAGGTGACCGACGGCTGCGCCGTCGTCACGTTCGACCACGAGCACGTGCCGACCGAGCACCTGCACGCCCTCGAGGACGCCGGCATCGCCTGCCGGCCCGGGCCCGAGGCGTTGGTGCACGCCCAGGACAAGATCGTGATGAGGGAGGCGATGGCGCGCCTCGGCGCACCGCAGCCGCGCTGGGCCGTGGTCGCCACAGCCGCCGAGGTCGAGGAGTTCGGCCTGCCGTGCGTGCTCAAGGTCAGCCGCGGCGGCTACGACGGCAAGGGCGTGTGGGTGGTCCGCACGTCCGACGACATCGCCGAGCCGCTCGCCGCGGCGGAGCGCTCCGGCGTCCGGCTGCTGGCCGAGGAGCTGGTCGACTTCCGGCGGGAGCTGTCCGCACTGGTGGCCCGCTCGCCGAGCGGCCAGGCGGCGGCGTACCCAGTCGTCGCCACCACCCAGCTCGACGGCATCTGTCACGAGGTCGTCGCACCGGCGCCCGACCTCGACCCCACCCGCGCGGCCGAGGCGCAGCAGCTCGCGCTGCGGATCGCCGGCGAGCTCGGCGTCACCGGCATCCTCGCCGTCGAGCTGTTCGAGGCCCCGGACGGCGGGATCCTCATCAACGAGCTCGCGATGCGCCCGCACAACACCGGCCACTGGTCGCAGGACGGCGCCGTCACCTCGCAGTTCGAGAACCACCTGCGCGCGGTGCTCGACCTGCCGCTCGGCTCGCCCGCGCCCCGCGAGCAGTGGACGGTGATGGTCAACATCCTCGGCTCGCCGCGCCCCGACGTCGGCCACCTCTACGACGGCTATCCCCACGCGCTCGCCCGCGACCCGCGGCTGCGGGTGCACCTCTACGGCAAGGAGCTGCGTCCGGGACGCAAGGTCGGCCACGTCAACGCGTACGGCGACGACCTGGACGACGTGCTCGAACGCGCGCGCCATGCGGCAGCATGGTTCCGCGGTGACCTCGGCAACGAAAGCGAGTGACTTCTGGTGGTTGAGCCTGTCGAAACCCGCGTCGGCATCGTGATGGGCTCCGACTCGGACTGGCCGGTGATGAAGGCCGCCGCCGAGGCGCTGGCGGAGTTCGGCATCGAGTACGAGGCCGACGTCGTCTCCGCGCACCGGATGCCCGAGGAGATGCTCGACTACGGCAAGAACGCCGCCGGCCGCGGGATCCAGGTGATCATCGCCGGCGCCGGGGGAGCGGCCCACCTGCCCGGGATGCTCGCGTCGGTCACGCCGTTGCCGGTGATCGGGGTCCCGGTGCCGCTCAAGTACCTCGACGGCATGGACTCCCTGCTCTCGATCGTGCAGATGCCGGCGGGCGTCCCGGTCGCCGCGGTCGCGGTGGGCGGGGCGCGCAACGCCGGCCTGCTCGCCGTCCGCATCCTGGCGGCGGGCGACCCCGCCCTCCAGGACCGGATGACGGCCTTCCAGGCCGAGCTCAAGGCCGCTGCCCGGGCCAAGGGCGCCGCGGTCCGTGACGCCGGGCTGCCGCCGGTGATCGAGTAGGAACAATCGGCGCCCGCTGGGTATTGACCAGGTATGGGCAAGCCGTGGACCGACCGGGAGACCATCGACCGGATGCTCGACGAGGGCGAGACCTGGGCGATCGTGGGCCTGGGTCCCAACCCGTGGCGCACCGCCTACTCGATCGCGAGAGAGCTGCAGGAGCGCGGGAAGCGGATCGTGCCGATCCATCCCAGCGCCGACGGCGAGCTCACGGTGCTCGGTGAGCTGGTCTACTCGGACCTGGCGAGCGTGCCGTTCCCGGTCGACGTGGTCGACGTGTTCCGCCGCTCCGAGCACGCCGGCGAGTTCGCGGACCAGGCGGTGGCGATCGGCGCGAAGGGCGTGTGGTTCCAGATGGGCGTCGTCGACGAGGACGCGTTCCGTCGTACGACGGAGGCCGGCGTGCCGATGGTGATGGACGTCTGCCCCTCCCAGCAGTGGTACCACCGCGAGCGTCGGCTCGCGTGAGGTCGCTCACAGACCTGCCCGAACCGGCCGCCCCGAGTCGGCGGAAAACCCTAGGACGTCCTACTATCTCGGCGTGAACAAGGACTTCCCGTACTACGGCCTCTCCGAGGAGCACCAGGCGATCCGCGAGGCGGTGCGGGCGATCTGTGACGACAAGGTCGCGCCGTACGCCACCGACGTCGACGAGCAGGCCCGGTACCCCCAGGAGGCCGCCGACGCGCTGCTGGCGGCGGACTTCCACGCGCCGCACGTGCCCGAGCAGTACGGCGGCGCCGGTGCCGACGCGCTCGCGACCGTGATCGTGATCGAGGAGGTTGCGCGCGCCGACGTGTCGGCCTCGCTGATCCCGGCGGTCAACAAGCTCGGGTCGTTGCCGGTGCAGATCGGCGGCTCGGAGGACCTCAAGGCGAAGTACCTCGGCGCCCTGGCCCGTGGCGAGGGCGGCTTCTCCTACTGCCTGTCCGAGCCCGACGCCGGTTCCGACGCAGCGAACCAGAAGACCCGCGCGGTGCGCGACGGCGACGACTGGGTGCTCAACGGCGTCAAGCGCTGGATCACCAACGCCGGCGTCTCGGAGTACTACACGGTGCTCGCCACCACCGACCCCGACGCCCGCAGCAAGGGGATCTCGGCGTTCGTGGTCGAGAAGTCCGACGAGGGCGTCTCCTTCGGGGCGCCCGAGAAGAAGCTCGGCATCAAGGGCAGCCCGACCCGCGAGGTCTACCTCGACAACGTGCGGATCCCCGGCGACCGGATCATCGGCCAGGCCGGGCAGGGCTTCGAGATCGCGATGAAGACCCTCGACCACACCCGGATCACCATCGCCGCCCAGGCCGTCGGCGTCGCCCAGGGTGCGCTCGACTACGCACTGGCCTACGCCAAGGAGCGCGAGCAGTTCGGCCGCCCGATCGCCGACAACCAGGGCCTGCAGTTCCTGCTGGCCGACATGGGTATGAAGGTCGAGGCCGCCCGCCAGCTCACCTACGCCGCGGCCGGCCGCTCCGAGCGCGGCGATGCGGACCTGACGTTCTTCGGCGCCTCCGCGAAGTGCTTCGCCTCGGACGTGGCCATGCAGGTCACCACCGATGCGGTGCAGGTCCTCGGCGGCTACGGCTACACCCGCGACTACCCGGTCGAGCGGATGATGCGCGACGCCAAGATCACCCAGATCTACGAGGGCACCAACCAGGTCCAGCGCATCGTCGCCGCCCGCCAGCTGCTGGCCGGGGTCCAGTCCGCGATCTGACCCATTCTCCGGGCATGGGAGGGTGGCGCCCATGACGGCCCTGACAGGCATCCGGCGCCGGGTGGCACGGCTCTCGCTGGACCCGCTGCCGAACCCGGCCACCCTCCTGCCCGGCCGTGGCGAGCCCGTCGACGGCAAGCGCATCCTCGTCACCGGGGCGTCGTCGGGGGTCGGCCGCGCGGCCGCCGTCCGGCTCGCGGTCGAGGGCGCAACCGTGCTCGCGGTGGCCCGACGCGAGGACGAGCTCGACGAGCTGGTGCTGGAGATCAAGGGGAGGGGCGGCACGGCGTACGCGCTGCCGTGCGACCTCACCGACACCGACGCGATCGATGCGCTGACCGACGACGTCTTGACGCGGTTCGGCGGGGTTGACGTGCTCGTCAACAACGCCGGCCACTCGATCCGGCGGTCGGCGGCCGACACCGCCGAGCGGCCCTCCGACCACGACCGGCTGATGCGGCTCAACTACCACGCGCCCGTGCGGCTGGTGCTCAACCTGCTGGACTCGATGCGGGAGCAGGGCGGCGGGCAGATCATCAACTCCTCGACCTGGGGCGTGCCCGGCGGGCTGATGCCGATGTTCACGGCCTACCACGCCTCGAAGGCCGCGCTCGCGGCGTTCTCCCGCAGCCTTCAGGCGGAGGAGCGGCAGCACGGCATCGTCGTCACCTCGCTGCACTTCCCGCTGATGCGGACGCCGATGATCGCGCCGACGAAGAAGTACGACGGCCTCCCCGCGCTCGAGCCCGAGGACGCGGCCGGATGGGTGGTGCACGCCGTACGCCACCGGCCGACGGAGGTGATGCCGGCGTACGCCTCGGTGCTCGACGCGGTGAAGCTGGTGTCGCCGCGGCTCGCGGAGCGCTTGGTGATGTCAGCGCGCCCGTAGCCGGACCCGAGGACGCCGGACGTGGGCTGGAGTACAAAGGTTCCTGCGTGACCCGTGCGCGGCGTGCCGCGTTGGTTCACTGACAGCGACCAGGAGGGCAGCGCCATCACCCAGACCGACGAGGCGTGGACGTCGGACCTCGACGTCGAGCGCCAACGCGTGCGCCGCCGCCGTCCCCGGCAGAAGCGGTCGAAGTGGCTCAGCTACACCGGCTACGGGCTGATCCTGGCCGGGGTGGCCGTGCTGGCGTGGGTGGCGTGGCAGTTCTGGGGCACCAACTGGGTCTCGGAGCGCCGTCAGGAGCAGGTCGCCGAGGAGCTGCAGCAGGGCTGGGCCGACGGCAGCGACTCCGTGCGCACCGACTTCGGCAAGGCGAGCGCGATCCTGCACGTGCCGCGGTGGGGCGACGACTACGCCGTCCCGGTGCTGGAGGGCTCGAGCGACGAGGTGCTCGCCGCCGGCATCGGGCACATGGAGGACACCGCCGGTCCCGGAGAGGTCGGCAACTACGTGCTGGCCGGTCACCGGGTGACCCACGGCGAGCCGTTCGCGAAGTTTCCCGAGCTGAGGGAGGGCGACCTGGTCTTCGTGGAGACCCGCGAGGTCACCTACGTCTACGAGCTCGACATGGACGGCACCGACCTCGAGGTTCCGTTCACCGACGACTGGGTGCTCGCGCCGTTCCCCAAGAACCCGGACGGCGGTGTGCAGGCACCCGAGGGCGTCGGCAAGCGGCTCATCACCCTCGTCAGCTGTGCCGAGATCTTCCACACCGACCTGCGATCGGTGGTCTTCGGGCACTTGGTGGCGTCCGAGCCGGCGGAACGGTGAGCTCGGACCCTAGACAGCGTTTCCGTACCCCTCCGCGCACGTGGGGCCCGGAATCGCTAGAGTCAGCGCGTCACCTATTGGAACGTCAAACTATGGGGAGCGTTTCCACATGAGGATTTTCGGCCGGATCGCGACTGCGGTCGCGACCTCCGTCGTCGTGGGCTCGGTGTTCGCCGGCTCCGTCCAGGCCGCTCCCAGCGCGCCCGACCCGTACTCGTCGAAGATCAACACCACGACCACGGTGACGACTCCCTCGCCGATCCGGGTGGGCACGAACGTCGACATCTCGGTGAAGGTGACCGCCAACAGCCCCCAGCAGCCGACCGGCAAGGTCACGCTGACGCTGCACAGCTCGCCGGGCGGCGCGGGTCAGGCGCTGGTCGCCGCGGCCGGACCTGACGGCTGGACCCGCACGATCAGCTACGACGGTGGCACCGAGACCGTTCGCGGCCCCTCGTTCCCGAAGGTCGGCACCTGGCTGGTGACGGCCGTCTTCCGTCCGGCCGACACCAGCACCTTCCGCGGCTCGCGCGACGCGACGACCTTCAAGGTCATCGCCGGCGACGGCGGTCCGGACGACGACGGTGACGACGACAACGGCGGCCTGCTGCCCGACACCGGCGGCCCGGCGCTGCTGTGGCTGCTGCTCGGCCTGGCTCTCGTCGGCGGCGGTGCCGGCGCGGTGGTCGTCTCGCGACGCCGTCGCGACGCCACGCCGCAGCCCGCGATCTGAGCGTTCTCGCCCCGCGCGGACGCCCCGCGTGGTTGGATTTGCAAGGAAATCTCGCTCACCAGGGTGACCTGTCCCCGAGTAGGACGTTGTCCCGGGTGAACAAAGGGGCTGATATGCGCGTATCTCTTGGAGTTGCCGGCGCTTTTCTCGGAGCGGTGGCGTTGGTCGGTGCGCCCGCGAACGCGGCGACCGCACCCGATCCGTACTCCGGGAACATCGACACCTCCTGCACCGTCGAGGTGCCGGCGGTCGTCGAGCCGGGCAAGAGCGTCGCCGTCAAGGTGACGGTGTCGGCCAACAGCCCGAAGACCCCGAAGGGCAAGGTCTCCGTCACGCTCAGCAAGGCCGGCGGCGAGGCGGTCTGGACCCGGACCGTGGCCTATGACGGCGGCACGAAGACCATCACGGGTCCCGTGCTGCCGAAGGCCGACTACGTCGCCAAGGCGAGGTTCAAGCCGAGCGGCAACCGCTTCGACGGCAGCTCCTGCAACGACCAGTACGCCGTGGACCAGCGCGACGGTGAGGAGCCGGAAGGTCCCGGCGGGCTGCTGCCCGACACCGGCGGTCCGGCACTGCTCTGGCTGCTCCTCGGCGTCAGCCTGGTCGGCGGTGGCGCCGCGACCGTGGCCCACGCCCGGCGCCGCTCGGCGACCCCGGCGACCTGATCGGAGCCCCGATGCGCTCGCTGCGCTGCCCGTGCTCGACCCTCATCCGTGGCGCGGACGACGACGAGCTGGTCGCGAAGGTGCAGGAGCACCTCGCTGCCGAGCACCCCGGTCGGGAGTACTCCCGGGAAGAGATCCTGTTCATGGCGATGTGACGTCTCGACGTCCTCGCGGGTCTCGATACGCCCCCGCGCAGAGCGCTCGGTCTACTCGACCACCGAGTGCGGGTAGATCCGCGGCAGCTCCGACGCCTTCCCGGTGAACTCCGGCGTCCGCTTCTCGAGGAAGGCCGCGACGCCCTCCTTGCCGTCGGCGATCGAGGTGAAGTACATCGCCAGCGAGTCGGACAGGTGCGCCTCGAGCGGGTGGTCGGCGGCGCCGTTGCGGTAGAGCATCTGCTTGGCCAGGCCCAGGGCGACGGGGGACCGGTCGACCACGAACGACCGTGCCAGCTCGAGCGCGGCGGGCAGCAGGTCGTCGGGCTCGTGCAGGCTGCGGACCAGCCGGCCCGCGTGCGCCTGCTCGGCGGTGAGGATCTCGGCGGAGTAGACCCACTCCAGGGCCTGCTGGATGCCGACGATGCGGGGCAGGAACCACGAGGAGCACGCCTCGGGGACGATGCCGAGCCGCCCGAAGACGAACCCGATCCGGGCCCTGGTCGACGCCATCCGGATGTCCATCGCCAGCGTCATCGTGGCGCCGATGCCGACTGCGGGGCCGTTGATCGCAGCGATCACGGGCTTGGGCAGGGCGTGGATCGCCAGCGTGACCTTGCCGCCGGTGTCGCGCAGGCCGTCGTCGTACGGCGGCTCGTCGTACCGCTCCCGGAACTCCTCCGGGGTCGGGGCGAGGTCCTCGTCGAGACCGAACACGTTGCCGGCGGCGTTGAGGTCCATGCCGGCGCAGAACGCCCGCCCGCTGCCGGTCACCACGACGGCGCGGACCGCGTCGTCCCGAGCGTCGGTCAGGAAGACCCGCTCGAGCTCGCGCGCCATCGTCAGGTCGAAGGCGTTGAGCGCGTCCGGCCGGTGCAGCGTCAGCACGGCGACGCCGTCGTCGCCGACGGTCCAGTCGAGGGTCTGGTAGGTCATGAACCGGCCACTCCTGCCTGGGTGCACTGCTTCTTGGTGATGTCGTCGGTGCGATCCTCGATGATCGCGTCGAACAACGGGTCCGCCCGGTCGCGGTCGATCGTGTTGGCCGAGCCGTCGGTGACCGGCATGGTGCAGGTCAGGCCGCCGTCGCCGATCTTGCCGAGCGCCAGCGCCCAGCGGGCGACGTCGAGCTGGCCGGTGCCCTCCCCGAACGCGAAGAAGTCCGGGATGGCCTGGTTGAGCTGCCACCAGCGCACCGGGTTGACGACCGACCAGGGGGAGAGCACCTTCTCGCCGATCGCGGCGACGACCTCGCGCTGCCGGCCGACGCGGTCGAGGTCGCCACGGGTCGTGGCGCGGGTCCGCGCGTAGGCGAGCGCGACCTCGCCGTCGGCCTCCTGGCAGCCCTTCTTCTCCAGGTCCAGCCCGGCCTTGGGGTCCTTGATCTTCTCCTTGGGACAGATCTCGATGCCGCCGACCGCGTCGACCACGCCGGCGACGCCGCCGAGCCCGATCTCGACGTACTCGTCGATGCGGATCCCGGTCTGCTGCTCGAGTGCCTTGACCAGCTCGGTCGGGTCACCCGGGTCCCAGTAGCCGTTGATCTTGCGGCCGTCGACGATCCAGTCGCGCGGGAACGAGAGCAGCACGTCCTTCTCGGAGCCGGTGTGGAGCACGAGGATGGTGTCGGCCAGCGAGCTCGAGGGGTTGCCGGTGGCGTACTTCTTGCGCTCCTCCTCGGTCAGCCCGGCCCGGGAGTCGTTGCCGACCATCAGGTACGTCGTGCCCGGCTGGTCGTCCGGGCGGTCGCCGTCGGGCTCGAACGCGATCTTGTCGACCTTCGTCCAGGTGAAGATCGGCACCGCGACGATGTAGACGACCCACAGCAGCACGAGCGCGAGGACCAGGAAGATCCAGGTGCGCGGGCGCTTCCACCTGCTGCGCCGGCCGCTGCCCGTCGAGCGCGGCGGCTGCTGCCCCGGAGGGCCGTACGGCGGCGGCTGCTGCCCGCCCGGGGGAGGGGGCCCCTGCGGCGGCTGCACCGGCAGGACGCGCGTCGGCTCCGGGCCGCCCGCCGGCGTCGTCGGCCGCTGCGCCTGCGGGGGCTGCGGCCGCTGCGCCCGCGGGGGCTGCGGCCGCTGCGGCGGCTGCTGCGGTGTCGGGCGGGTCGGTGGCGACCCGGCCGGACCCTTGCCGTACATCCAGTCGAAGTCGCGGTCGTCGCCTGCCATGGTGGACGACGCTACCGTCATCCCGTGAGCACCTCGGCGACGGCACGCACGCCCAGCTACTCCAGGATCGAGCTCGCGACCGTGACCTCGCGGGCGCAGGCCAACCTGCTCGGCAACATCCACGGCGGTGAGGTCGTCAAGCTCGCCGACTCCGCCGCGGGTGTCGTCGCCCAGCGCCACAGCGGCGGCCCGGCCGTCACCGCGGCGCTGGACGAGATGGCGTTCCTCGAACCGGTGCGGGTCGGCGACATCGTGCGCACCTTCGCCCAGATCAACTGGGCGGGCCGCTCGTCCATGGAGATCGGCGTCCGGGTCGAGACCCAGCCGTGGGACGACCCCACGCGCGACAGCCTGCACGTGGCGTCGGCGTACTTCGTGTTCGTCGCCATCGACGGCGCGGGTGCGGCGCGGCTGGTGCCCCCGCTCGAGCCGGAGACGCCCGAGGACGAGCGGCGGATGCGGGAGGCCGGCATCCGTCGGGAGCACCGGCTGGCCAGCCGGGCCGCGATCGAGGCGGGCCGCTCACCCGGCTGAGGCCGCTCCAGCGGCCGAGACGTCGGCCAGCACGGCCGCGACCGCATCGACGGACGCGGGGTGGGGCAGGGCGCCGTACGTCGTCACCTGGATGCGCCGGGCCGCGCCCGGCACCTGCCTCCGCTCGACGCCGGGGTGGCAGTGCGCGCGCAGCGCGAGACCGGGCAGCACGGTGACGCCGATGCCGCTGGCCACGAGCGACTGCACCGCGACGTAGTCGTCGCTCGCGAACGCGATGTCGGGTGCGAAGCCGGCGTCGGCGCAGAGCGCCAGCAGCTCGCTCCGGCACCGCTGGCAGCCGGTCACCCAGCGGGTGCCGGCGAACCGGGCGAGGTCGAGCGGCCCGTCGCCGGAGTCGACGCCGCGTGGGGCGACGAAGTAGAGCGGGTCCTCGAGCACGACCTCGGAGGTGAGGCCTTCGGGCTCGGGCTGGTCGGGGTAGGCGAAGGTCAGCGCGAGGTCGACCGAACCGCCGCGGAGCAGCTCGGAGGCCTCGGGCGGCTCCGCCTCGACCAGGTCGAGGGCCAGGCCCGGGTGCCGCTCGTGGAGGACGGTGACCGCGGCCGGCACCAGGGTCGCCGCGGCCGACGGGAAGGCCGCCAGCCGGACCACGCCGGCCTGCAGGTTGGTCGACGCGGCCAGCTCGGCCTCGGCTCGGCCGAGCAGCGCCAGGATCTCCTCACCGCGGCGGGCGAGCCGCTCGCCGTCCGGGGTCAACCGGACGCCGCGGCCGACCCGCTGCACGAGCACGCTGCCCGTCTCGGCCTCGAGCCGGCGCAGGTGGTGGGAGATCGTCGGCTGTCCGTAGTGGAGCTCGGCGGCCGCAGCCGACACCGTCCCGGTGCGGTGCAGGGCGACGAGGGCCTCGAGCCGTCGGACATCGATCATGTCGATCATTATGCGCCAAAAGATCTATTGGACCGATCTGTGGTGCACGGTGGAAGGTGGAGCCATGCTGAGTCACGCCGCGATCGCCGCCGCCGGGAAGGTCGTCGCGCGCGAGCTCGCCGCCACGCCGCTGGTCAGCCACCCGCTGCTCGACCGCGCCGTCGGCACCGAAGTGCTCGTCAAGCACGAGCACGTGCTGCCGACCGGGTCGTTCAAGGTGCGCGGCGGAGTCCACCTCGCCGCCCGCCTCACCGACCGGGAGGCATCCAGCGGACTGGTCACCTGCTCGACGGGCAACCACGCGCAGTCGGTGGCGTACGCCGCCCGGCTCGCCGGCTGCCACGCGACCGTCGTGATGCCGGCCTGCGCGCCGCAGGTGAAGCGCGACGCGGTCGAGGCGCTCGGCGCCACCGTCGTCATCCACGGCGCCGGCCTCGGTGAGGCCGCGCAGCACGCACGGGCGCTCGCGAGCGGGGCCGGCGCGCCGTCGTACATCGACACCACCGACGAACGGATCATCCTCGGCCACGGCACCGCCTACCTCGAGCTGTTCCAGCAGGCCACCGAGCTCGACGCGGTCTTCGTGCCGATCGGGAGCGGCACCGGTGCCGTCGGCGCCTGCCTGGTCAGGGACGCGCTGATGCCGGGCTGCCGGGTCGTCGGCGTGCAGTCCGAGGCGGCGCCCGCGGTCTGGCGGTCGTGGCGGTCGGGCGAGATCGAGACCGCCCCCGCGCGGACCCGCGCGTCCGGGCTGGCGACGACGAGCGGCTACCCCTCGACACTTCCGGTCCTCCGCACCGGGCTTGCCGACTTCGTGCTGGTGGGCGACGACGACATCGACCACGCCGCGCGCCTGCTCGCCGAGCGGGCGCACACCCTCGCCGAGGGAGCCGGTGCCGCCGCCCTCGCCGGCCTGCTCGCCTCGGCCGACCGTCCCCGCCGGGTGGCCGTGGTGTGCACCGGGGCCAACGCCTCCGCGGACGAGATCGCGCGCCTCACCGCCGCCTGACCCCCGACGCACCGGGGGATTTCGTCCTCGATGGCGTGATGGGGGGACGAATTCCCCCGGTACGACGTGCGCGGCGCGTCGGGCGCCTGTGACGGGTGTGACTGGTGATACTGGGCGGGTTCACTGCACCTTCCCCGGCAGGAGACACGTCCGCATGGCCGACCTGATCGCGCCGACCCCGCTCAGCCAGACGAGTGGCGCGTCGCGCTCCGTCAGCGTCGCCGACCGGGCCGCCCGGGTCAGGTTCCGGCGAGCGATCGCGCTGATGTCGATGACGCTGGTCGCGCCCGGTTCGGCCCAGTTGGTCGCCGGCAACCGGAAGGTGGGCCGGATCGCGCTGCGGATCTGGCTCGGGACGCTGCTGGTCGGTGCGGTCGTGCTCGTCGCGGTGCTGCTCGACCGCCGGATCGCCTTCCGGCTCGCCACCGACGTCAACGTCCTCCTCCTGCTCTGGCTGGCGATGATCGCGGGCGCGATCGGCTGGGCAGCCCTCTTCGTCGACGCGTGGCGGATCGGCCGGCCGCTCAGCCTGCGCATCCAGCACCGGCGAGCGGTGGTCGGCCTCAACGGCCTGCTCTCCCTCTCGGTCGCCGGCACCCTGCTGTTCGGCGCCCACCTGGTCGACGTGCACCGCGACTGGGTGATCGCGGTGTTCGGCGACGGCGCCGTGACCGATGCCCACGACGGGCGCTACAACGTGCTCCTCCTCGGCGGCGACTCCGGCGCCGGGCGCTGGGGCCTGCGGCCCGACTCGATGACCGTCGCCTCGATCGACGAGGAGACCGGCCGCACCGTCCTCATCGGTCTCCCGCGCAACATGGCCAACTTCCCGTTCGAGGAGGGCTCGGTCATGGCGAAGGAGTTCCCCGACGGCTTCGACTGCGACGGTTGCTACCTCAACGGCGTCAGCACCTGGGCCGAGGACCACACCGACCTGTTCGGTGACGCGGAGAACCCGGGCGTCGACGCCACCGTGATGGCGGTCGAGGGCATCACCGGCCTGGAGATCAACTACTGGGCGATGGTGAACCTGTCCGGCTTCAAGCAGCTCGTCGACGCCGTCGGCGGCGTGACGATCAACGTCCGGCAGCCGATCCCGGTCGGCGGGCTGGGGTCCGACGTCACCGGCTACATCGAGCCCGGCAAGCGCAAGCTCAACGGCTTCGAGGCGCTCTGGTTCGCTCGCGCCCGCGAGGGCTCCGACGACTACTCGCGGATGGCGCGACAGAAGTGCGTCATGAACGCGATGCTCCAGCAGATCAGCCCCGAGAAGGTGCTCACGAACTTCGAGGCGCTGACCAAGGCGTCGGCCGACATGTTCTCGACCAACCTCCCGCCGTCGGAGGCGAGCCGGTTCATCGACCTCGCACTCAAGGCTCGCAGCCAGAAGATGTCGACGCTCTCGCTGGTCCCGCCGCTGGTGAACACCGGCGACCCCGACATCGACCTGATCCACGACAAGGTGGGCCAGGCCATCGACCGCGCCGAGGGCGACGGCCCGCCGCCGGAGAAGCGGAAGAAGAAGAGCGGTTCGGTGACCGGTGGGTCGATCGGCTCGCTGGACGAGGGCTACGCCGCCAACCAGGCCGACGACCTGGCGGCGGCCTGCTAGCGCCTGACACCGTCGGCGAGCGCGGCCACCACGGCGTCGTACGTCGTCCGGTCGGGGGCGCTGACCAGGCCACCGCCGAGCGCCTGTGGGCTGAACGCGGTGCCGTCCTTGCCGCCGATCCAGCCGCCGGATTCCTGCACGAGCAGCGAGCCGGGCACGTGGTCCCACGGCTTGCTGTGGTTGTAGACCAGCGCCCGGGCGTCGCCGGCGATCAGGTGTGGGTAGTCGACGCCGCAGCAGGCCCAGGTCAGCTGCAGCGTGCCAAGGCCAGGCAGCTCGCGACCGACCCACTGCCGCCGCGCCGTGCGGTACGGCGGCTCCGGCTCGCCGTCGCCGGTGGCCAGCGGCGGGACGACCATCGTCAGCCGCTCGCCGTTGAGGAACGCGCCGGCGCCGCGCTCGGCGACGTACGCCGCACCGTGCTGCGGCTGCCAGATCCAGCCACGCACCACCTCGCCCGAGCGTGACTCGCCGATCATCACGGCGTGGTCGGGCGAGCCGTGCACGAAGTTCTTGGTGCCGTCGACCGGGTCCACGGTGAACCCGTGCTCGGCCGCGTTGAAGCGGTCGAGCAGCGAGGGGTCCTTCTCGTGGGCCTCCTCGCCGAGCACGACCGCGTCGGGGTAGGCGGCGGTGAGCGCCTCGGTGAGGAGCACCTCCGACTCGTGGTCGGCGACCGTGACGAGGTCGCCGGGGTTCTTCTCCGAGACCTGGTCGTCGCCCAACGAGCGGAACCGCGGGTTGATCACCTGCTCGGCCACGTCCTGCATCAGTGCGAGCACGGCGTCGGTTTCCACATCCTCACGCTATCGCCCGTAGGGTTGCCGCCGTGCGGATCGTGGCGGTGGTGGTGACCTACAACCGCCTGCCGCTGTTGCAGGTCCTCGTCGAGCGGTTGCTCACCGTCGACGCCGTCAGCAGCATCCTCGTCATCGACAACGCGTCGGTCGACGGCACGGCGGAGTGGCTCGCCACCGCCGACGTGCGCCACCGGACGCTCGACCGCAACCGCGGCGGCGCCGGTGGTTTCGAGGCTGGGCTGCGGACGGCCGTCGAGGAGTACGACGCCGACCTGGTCTGGCTGATGGACGACGACGGACTCCCCGAGCCCGGCTGCCTCGACCGGCTGCTGGAGGAGGAGGACCCTTCGACAGGCTCAGGGCGGCGCCTCGACTTCTGGGGCCCGCTCGTCGTCGATATCGACGACCCCGACCGGCTGGTCTTCCCGATCCGCCTGCCCGGCGGCACCCGCGTCGTGCAGGACCGCGCGTCGGCCGCGGCGGCCGCGACCGACGGCGTCCTCGACGGCATCGTCATCCCGTTCAACGGCGTGCTGGTGACCCGCGCGCTCGTCGAGCGGATCGGCTACCCGCGCGCGGAGTTCTTCATCTGGGGCGACGACCACGAGTACCGGCTCCGCGCCGAGGCCGCCGGCGCCCGCATCGGCACCGTCGTCGACGCGATCGTGCAGCACCCGTCCGTGGGTGACCTCGGGACGCCGATGATGTTCGGGCGCACGACGTACAACCACACGCCGAGCGACCTCAAGCACTACTGCATGGCCCGCAACAACACCCTCAACCTGCGCCAGTACCGCGGTTGGCCGCACGTGCTGCTCTTCTGGCTGAAGACCGTCTGGTTCTACCTCTTCACCAAGCCGCAACCGGGCCGGATCGTCATGAGCGTCCGCGCCGGCCTCGCCGGGCTGCGGGGCGACTTCACCGGTCACGAGAGGTACCTCGAATGACGGACGAGAGGGTGGCCGTCGTCGTCGTGACCTACAACCGCGCCGACCTGCTCGAGCGGATGCTGGCGGGCCTCGACGAGCTGGAGCGGCGACCGGAGGCGGTGATCGTGGTCGACAACGCGAGCACCGACCACACGCGGGACGTCCTGGAGCGGTCGACGAACCCGGACCTGCTGGCGATCCACACCACCGAGAACCTCGGCGGCGCCGGCGGCTTCCACCTCGGGGTCAAGACCGCCTACGACCAGGGCTACGACGTGATGTGGCTGATGGACGACGACGTCGTCCCTGCCCCCGACTGCCTGACCCGGCTGCTCGAGGTCGACGCCAGCTGCCTGACCGCCGTGCGCGAGGACCGCAGCGGCGCGCTCGTCGAGAAGGCGGCGGTGCACTTTGACCTGCGCAACCCGCTGGCGATCCGCCCCAAGAAGGCGAGCGTCGACTCGGCGTACGCCGACCGCGCGAGCATGCCGGCGACGGTGCCGGTCGACAACGTCTCCTTCGAGGGGTTCCTGGTCCGGCGCGCGGTGATCGACGCGATCGGGCTGCCGGACCCGTCGTACTTCATCTTCTACGACGACGTGGACTTCGCCCTCCGCGCGCGGCGCGCCGGCTTCGCGATCCTCGCGGTGCGCGACGCGGTGCTGGTTAGGCAGCTCGACTTCGACCAGCAGCACGACCTCAGCAGCTGGAAGGGCTACTACATGTACCGCAACATGTTCGCGGTGCACTTCCGGTACGGCGAGAACGTGCTGGTGCGGCTCAAGCCGTGGCTGGTCGCGCTCGTGGTGGTGCTGCTCAGTCCGCTGCGGGGTGGTCGGGCAGAGGCCGGGAACGTGACACGAGCTCTTCGTGATGCGCGGGGGATGCGGAGCCTGCCGACCCGGAGCTGAGCTGGACCCGCCAGCCGACCCGGTTGCCGGTCGCGAGACCGGCGAGCCAGACCGCCACCGCGCCGAGCGCCAGGCCGCCGAACACGTCGACGACGTAGTGCCAGCCGAGGTAGACCGTCGCCACCACGGTCAGGGCGAGGAAGATCCAGCAGGTGCGCTGGATCCAGCGCGGCAGCCCGACCAACCGCGCCACCAGGCAGATCGTCATCATGATCCCGACGTGCAGGGACGCGAACGCCGCGATCGTCTGCAGGGTGTCCGCCGCCCACGGGTCCGCCATCACGGCGACCCGGTCGGTCCAGAGCCCTTCCTGGAGCGTGGTGTTGTAGGTGTGGGGCAGGTCCGCGAACTGGCCGGGGTCGGCGTAGATGGGGCCGAGCGTCGGCAGCAGCAGGTAGAGCACGCACCCGATGCACCAGTCGAGGGCCACGGCGGTGACGTACCAGGCGCCGGCGCTCGTGTGGCGGGTCCAGACGAGCGCGACGGCGATCGAGGTCGGGATGAGGGCGATCCAGAGGATGTAGACGGCCGACATCAGGTAGGTCATGACGTCGGTGCCGAACCAGGCGTGCAGCACCCCGGCCGGGTCGTGGCCGGCGAACAGGAACCGGTCGATGTCGGCCATCGCGTCGTCCCAGTCGGCGCCGTTGACGTGCGGCGCCATGCTCTTGATGTTCCGGAACGTGGCGTAGGTCAGGTACCAGGCGATCGCGCCGTTGATCGCGAACCACCAGTGCGACGCCGGCCAGCGCTCGGCGACCACCTCGCGCCACAGTCCACCCAGGGCGCGTGGCGCCCAGGTGGAGCGGAGCCGGGCGCGGTGGAGGACCCGCGGGAGGATGTCGGCCAGGATCGCCGCGAACACGATGAGCGGCATCCGGATGTAGCTGGGGAGCAGGTCGTCGTCGGGGTCCCGGACCGGGAGGTCCTCGATGACTGCCAGGACCACCATGGCGACGGCCATCGCCGCGCCCACCACCCAGGCCAGCCAGAACTGCCGCGCGGCCTGCCGGAGCGCGCCGTACCCGTTGCTCACCCCGACAGGATAATTCGACAACGCCAGCGAATTCGGCACCAGGGTGCCTCACGGTAGGATCGCCCCTCGTGTCGAACCCTGATCTCGTCGTTGTCGGCTCCGGCTTCTTCGGTCTCACGATCGCCGAGCGGTGCGCCTCCGAGCTGGACCTGAAGGTCCTCGTCCTCGAGCGTCGCTATCACCTCGGCGGCAACGCCTACAGCGAGTTCGAGCCCGAGACGGGCATCGAGGTCCACAAGTACGGCACCCACCTGTTCCACACGTCGAACGAGCGGGTGTGGGAGTACGTCAACCGGTTCACCGAGTTCACGAACTACCAGCACCGGGTGTTCGGCAAGTACCAGGGGCAGGTCTACTCGCTGCCGATGAACCTGGCGCTCATCAACAGCTTCTTCGGCAAGAGCCACACCCCCGACGAGGCGCGGGCGCTGATCGCCGAGCAGGCGAGCGAGATCGACACCAAGGACGCCAAGAACCTCGAGGAGAAGGCGATCAGCCTCATCGGGCGCCCGCTCTACGAGGCGTTCATCAAGGGCTACACCGCCAAGCAGTGGCAGACCGACCCGAAGGAGCTGAGCGCGGACATCATCACGCGCCTCCCGGTCCGCTACAACTTCGACAACCGCTACTTCAACGACAAGTACGAGGGCCTCCCGAAGGACGGCTACACGGCCTGGCTCGAGCGGATGGCCGACCACCCGAACATCGAGGTCCGCGTCGAGGTCGACTTCTTCGACGTCGCCGACGAGTACAAGGGCAAGGTCCCGATCGTCTACACCGGTCCCGTCGACGAGTACTTCGGCAACTGCGAGGGCCGCCTGTCCTGGCGCACCGTCGACCTCAAGTCCGAGGTCCTCGACGTCGACGACTACCAGGGCACCGGCGTGGTGAACGCCAACGACCCCGAGGTCCCCTTCACCCGCGAGCTGGAGTTCAAGCACCTCCACCCCGAGCGAGCGGAGAACTACACGAAGGGCAAGACCGTCGTCGTGCGCGAGTTCAGCCGCTTCGCCGAGGAGGGCGACGAGCCGTACTACCCGATCAACACCGCCGAGGACCGCGAGAAGCTGCTCAAGTACCGCGACCTCGCCAAGAAGGAGCCGATGGTGCTGTTCGGCGGTCGCCTCGGCACCTACAAGTACCTCGACATGCACATGGCGATCGGCTCCGCCCTGTCGATGTTCGACAACAAGATCAAGCCGCACTTCACCGAGGGCGCTCCGTTCGCGAGCGGCGGGGTCGACGGGGACTGAGCGTCGACGATCTGTCGGCCGCCACGGACCTCACGGGTGCTGCGGTCGCTGCCGGGGTGGTCGACCGCCCCTACGGCTCGAGGTAGGGGGCCTCGCCGGTGAGGGTGACGTCGGCGAAGATCAGCGGGTGGTCGGAGACCCGGTTGACCAGGCCGCCGTCGATGCGGTGGTAGTTGCTGAAGGTGACGCCGGGGGTCGAGCCGAAGATCCAGTCGATGCCGTGGTTGGACGGCAGGCGGCAGGGGGAGCGGGTGCCGCCGTTGGCCGCCTGGGCGTTGGCGTTGGCGGTGACCCGGCAGAAGGCCTCGGACTTCTCGTTGAAGTCGCCCATCAGGAAGGTGGGGACGCCGAGCTTGCCAGGTGACTCCGGCGCCTGGAGCTGGTTCATCAGCGCGATCTCCTTGGCGGTCGCGGCGTCCCGCCAGTGCTGCGCCGGGCCCCGCGTGCTGGCGGGGTTGTGGATGTTGATGAACCACGCGAGCCGGCCCGTCGCCCGGTGCTTGAGCTGGATGTACGGCATCGGCACCAGGTTGCCGTGGAAGTAGGGGATCGGGATGGTGTGGGCCTGGACCAGCTCCCACACGGCGTTGTTCCAGCTGATCGAGTTGCGCACACCCTTGTTGCCGACCTGGAGGCCGGGGTAGACGCCCCAACCTCCGCCGGTGAGCCGGCTCCAGGTGGCGTGCTGGCTCTTCTCGTACTCCTGGAGGCCGACCACGCTGACGTTGTTGCCGCGGATCAGCTGGAGGGCCCAGCCGGTCCGGGAGGTCCCGCCGGCGTAGCCCTTCTTGTTGCCGCCGGGGGCGGTGTGGGAGGCGCCGAGGATGTTGAAGCTCGCGAGCCGGAAGGTGGCCTCCGCGGCCGGCAGGCCGTCGGCCGCCATCTGGACCCGGTTGCGCAGGATCCGCTTGCGTCGCTTCTCGGCCTTCGACTCGCCGGTGTTCTTCTTCGCGGACTTGTTCTTCTCGGGCTTGTCGCGCTTCTTGTCGCGCGGGGGCTCGGTGGGTCCGGTCTCGGTGTCGTCGGAGGCGCTCTCCGTCGGGATCTCGGCGGTGGCGTCGGTCGCTGTGGTCTCGTCGTTGGCGGTTGCGAACCGGCCGACGGCCAGCAGTGCCGCGACCAGCACGAAGATGCCGAGGACGGGCAGCAGGCGTGAGCGACGTGGTAGTTCGTGCTTGCCCACTTCTCCTGGCTTCCCTCCCGTGTCACCGCGGTGGTGCGGTGCTGTGTCCAACCTTACTCGACACCAGGGGCTACGGCCGATTGTTCGAGCGTGCCGGGGCGACACGTCCCACCAACATCAACAGCCCCAAGGTAAAGGGTTATCCTGCTGGGCGAACCGCCTTCTGCGAGACCGACCTGCCGCCTACCCCGGGAGATCCGTGCGCCGCGTAACGCTGCTGCTGGTGACCGTCCTGTCCGCCTCGTTCCTCCTCGTCCCCGCATCGGCCGTCGGCCCGAACGGCGGCGCGGTCTTCAACACCCCGCGTCCGTACGCCGGCGACAAGGGGAACTACAAGATCGTGCGGACGGTGGAGAACGCGATCCGCAACACCGTGCGTACGAAGAAGCACCCACGCCCCGTCATCCACATCTCCACCTACCTCCTCGACCGGCCGAAGACGGTGAAGATGCTCATCTCGGCCTGCCGCCGCGGGGTCCAGGTTCGGGTCCTCCTCGACGAGGACATCGCGAGCCGGCCGTCGCGCAAGCTGATCACGGCGCTGAATGCCGACAACGTGCGCGGCCACAACGCCGACCCGAGGGCCGGCCGGTGCAACCGCCCGCTGCGGGCGGACCACGGTGGCCTCCGGACCAAGGTCGGCGCCGACGCCCAGGCGCTCGAGACCTTCACCGCTCGTGAGGCCGCGCGCAGCATCGCGGCGCCCAGCAAGGACTCGGCGACCTGGGGCAAGGACGGGAGCTACGTCAAGAAGTGCGAGGGCAGCTGCCGCGGCAAGGGCGGCAACATGCACAGCAAGTTCTACCTCTTCAGCCACACGAAGAAGTCCCACCACGTGGTGATGGTGAGCTCCTCCAACCTGAACCGGGGCGGCGCCCGGCTCGGCTGGAACGACATGTACGTCGCGAAGAAGCGCAAGAAGCTCTACCGCGGGTTCAAGGCCATGCACCGGCTGATGACCGACGACGTCAGGTCCGACGGGCGCAAGGTCGAGGTCAAGGACGGGCCGTACGTCGCCCGCTTCTTCCCGATGCGCAACGCCGGCAAGAAGAACGACCCCACGCTGCAGGACCTCAACCGGATCAGGTGCAAGAGCGGGTTCGGGCGGACCCAGGTCCACGTCTCGATGTTCTACTGGAAGGGCAAGCGCGGCGACTACCTGCTCGACAAGCTCGCGTCGCTGGCCCGCAACGGCTGCAAGGTGCGGATCGTCTACGGCGCGCCGTCGCGGGCGCTCGCCAAGCGGATGCGCGCCATGGCGAAACGGCACCTGATCGACCTCTGGGACAGCCGGTGGGACTACAACGACGACGGCTGGAGCGAGGTCCGCACCCACGCCAAGTACGTGCTGGTCAAGGGCACGATCGGCAAGGACCGGAAGGCGCACGCGGTCTGGACCGGGTCGCAGAACTGGGTCGGCGGCTCGCTCTCCATCAGCGACGAGACGACGCTCAACATCAGGATGAGGTCGGCGTACGAGAGCTACCGGAAGAACTGGGTCAAGATCAAGAAGCACTCCCGGCGGCTGCCGTACAGCCAGTACCCGCGCTGACCGCCGCGCGGGCGCGGCGTCGGCACCAGGGTCCGACGCCGCGGCTACTAGAGTCTGCCCGGACATGAGCATGACCGGTTCTCCTGATGCAGCACCGCGGGTGGTGCTGCACGTCGGCACCCCGAAGAGCGGCACCACCTTCCTCCAGCGGGCCCTGTGGCGGCACCAGGAGGAGCTCGACGCGGTCGGGGTCACCTGCGCCGGCCGCCGGCACTTCGAGATGTTCCACGCCGCGATCGAGGTCCGCGGCTCCTACGCGTTCTGGGGACGCAGCCAGGAGGAGCTCGAGGGCACCTGGCAGCGGCTGTGCGACGAGGCCCGTGGCTACCCGGGCACGACGATCATGAGCCACGAGCTGCTCGGTGCCGCCCGGCGCGAGCAGATCGACGACGCGATGGCGGCGCTCGAGGGGCTGGACGTGCACCTGGTCGTCACCGCGCGCGACCTCGCCCGTCAGGTCACCTCCGACTGGCAGGAGCGGGTCAAGAACGGCAACGCGACGACGTTCGAAGCGTTCGCGTCGAGCGTCGGTGAGCAGAAGCCGAGCGGGTTCTGGCGCAACCAGCACCTGGTCTCGATCTTCGACCGCTGGACCCGCTACGTGCCGCCGGAGAAGGTGCACCTGGTCGTCGGGCCGCCGTCCGGCGCAGCCCCGGACGTCCTGTGGCGCCGCTTCGGCGAGGCGGTCGGCTTCGACGCCGGAGCGTTCGACCCGACCTCGGTCGAGGCGCCCGCCAACCAGACGCTGGGTGCCGTCCAGGTCTCGGTGCTGCGCCGCGTCAACGAGGTGCTCGACGGCCGGATCCCGCAGCCCACGTACAGCCGGGTCGTCAAGCGGGTCTTCGCCCAGTCGATGCTGGCCGCCCAGTCCTCGCCGCCGGCCCAGTGCCCTCCCGAGCTCGTCGAGAAGCTCGCCCAGATCGCGAAGCGCCAGAACAAGCGGATCGCCGAGCGTGGCTACCGGGTGCACGGCGACCTGGCCGAGCTGGTGCCGGCGCCGCCCTCGGGGGCGTGGATCGATCCCGACGCGGTCGACCCCACGCAGGAGACGGCCGCCGCGGTCGCGGCGATCGCCGACCTGCTCGTCGAGCGGGCCGCCCCGGACCCCGAGCCCGAGCCCGGCCTGGTGCCGACCGCCCGCCGCGTCGGCGGCCGGGTCCGCCGGCGGCTCACCCGCAACCGCAACACGAAGGTCGACTGATGGCGAGCACGAGCGCACGGCCCCGGGTCTTCCTGCACGTCGGCAGCCCGAAGACCGGCACGACCTTTCTCCAGGACGTGCTCTGGTCGCAGCGGGAGAGGGCGGCCGAGCACGGCCTGCGGCTGCCCGGCGAGCGGTTCCACGACCACTTCCTGGCCACGCTCGACGTGCGGGGGCTGGCCGACGATCCGGCCTACCCCGAGCGCGCCCGCGGCATGTGGGACCGACTGGCGGCCGAGGCGCTCTCCAGCGACGGCAACGTGCTCATCTCCCACGAGCTCTTTGCGGGCGCGAACGCCGAGCAGGCCCGGCGTGCAGTCGCGCGACTGTCGGGCGGGGCCGAGGTCCACGTGGTGGTGACGGCGCGTGACCACGTGCGGCAGATCAGCGCCGAGTGGCAGGAGCACGTCAAGCACCGCTCCGCGGCGTCGTTCGGCGGCTTCGTCGAGGGCGTGCGCAACGACACGGCTCGCACGAGCTGGTTCTGGCAGGTGCAGGACTATGCCGGCGTGCTCGAGCGGTGGGGCGCGGACCTGCCACCGGAGCGGCTGCACCTCGTCACCGTCCCGCCGTCCGGCGCCGACCCGACGATCCTGTGGGACCGGTTCGCCCGGACGATCGGCCTCGACCCGGCCGCCCTGGACACCGAGCTCGAGCGGTCCAACAGCTCCCTCGGCGCGGAGCAGGCCGAGCTCCTGCGCCGGGTCAACCTCGAGCTGGGGGAACGGCTGCCGCTCCCGGGCCCTTACCCGCTCGTGGTCAAGAACGTGCTCGCGCACCGGATCCTCGAGGCCCGCAGCGGCACCCGGCTGGCGCTCGCCGCCGAGGACCAGGAGTACGCCGTCGCGGAGTCCCGCGCGGTCGCGGACCGGCTCGGCGCGATGGGCGTCGACGTGGTCGGCGACCTCGCCGACCTGGTGCCGACGACGGGCTCCGGAGCCGCGACCGACACCGACCCCTACGCCGTGCCGCCGGACGCAACGCTGCTCGCCGAGGGCGTGGCGACCATCGCCGACCTGCTCGTCGTGCTCAACGAGCGGCGGGCGGCCGTGCAGCGTGCCGACGACCTGGCGACGACGGCGCAGGAGAAGCCGGTCCGGTTCGCGCTGGTCCAGGCAGCCGAGAACCGGCCGGTGCTGCGCAAGCTGCGTAGCGCCTACCGCCTCGCCAAGGCCCGCCGCCGCGGCGAGCAGCCGGACTGACCTGCCTCACGCACCGCCCCGAACGGACCGTCCGACCCCATCCGTTCGGGCCAGTCGGCATGCACCAAAGGGACCCCTGTGACTACAGGGGCTTGCGGGATCGGAGTCACTGGTGTGAAACTCACATCCTCACATGCACTGCGCTGCAGCTTCCGTAGCGACACGCCGACCAGGAGGAAATCTCCGTGTGGAATCCCCGACGCCTGCCTGCCGCCCGTCTCGCGGCTCTCGGACTGGTGGGCGCGCTCGCGTTCTCGCTGAGCCCGGCTGCTGACGCCCAGCCCTCGCGTGCCGCGGCGGGACCGAACCAGCCGGTCGCCAGCACGGTCCGCATCGCGACCTTCAACACCGCGGCGATGTCATCGACGCGCGAGGGCTTCAGTGACGTGAAGAACCTGCTCGCCGCCGGGCCGGACATCGTCGCGCTGCAGGAGATGTCGAGCTGGAAGAAGCGAGAGAAGGTCCGCATCCAGCTGCTCGACTGCGAGACCTGCCAGTGGGACGGCTGGATCCCGGTCCCGGCGGTCCAGGGCGGGCTTCCGATCCTGTGGCGTTCGGACAAGTTCACGATGCTCGGCCGCGACTGGATCCAGGTCGCGCCGGAGACGTACGTCGGCCCGAAGGGGGCCGGACCCTCGAAGATGAACGCCAAGTTCATCGTGCGAGTGCGCCTGCGCGACAACACGACCGGGCGGACGATCTGGATCCTCAACACCCACTTCGTGCCGACGGTGCAGGCCTCTCACGGCGGCCGCAACAGCAACCGCAAGCGGATCCAGCTCTACCAGAAGCACATGGTCGGCCTGCAGTCCGTCATCGACCGGATCGCCAACGACGAGGGCGGCGGCCTGGTCTTCGTCACCGGTGACTTCAACGTCAACTACCGCAAGGACAAGATCCGGCAGGACCCCGTCTTCCCGTACGCCGCGCTCGGGGCGAAGAAGTTCCGCGCCAGCTACAACAAGCTGGGGGAGCCCGGCACCGGCACCCACGTGCTGCGCAACGGCTTCGACAAGCGGCTCATCGACTACGTCCACTACAAGCCGACCCGACGCGTGATCGCGCTCGGTCAGCGGATCGTGACGGGGATGAACTCCGACCACCGGCCCCTGGTCGTGGACTTCAAGGTGACCGGAAAGGGCTGCTACGAACGCGGCCAGCTCATCTGCTGAGAACGGCGCGGCCCCTGCTAGGTTTGCCGACGTGTCGCAGGGGAGCCAGAACGAGAAGCAGCCGACCATCCACCTGGTCTCGACGGCGGGCCACCCGAACTTCGGCGACGAGTTCATCGCCGCGTCGTGGCTGCGGTTCCTGGCCGAACGACAGCCGGACACCGACGTGGTGCTCGACTGTCCCGAGCCGGGGCTCGCGGCGTTCCTCTTCGAAGGGCTCCACCCACGGGTCAAGTTCACCAACCTGCTCTGGCGCGTCAGCTGGCTGACGATCGACGTCGACGACCCCGACGAGGGCGACCGGATCGTCGACGGCGTGATGCGGGACCTCGGCAGCCCGCTCTTCGACTACGGCCTGCTCGAGCTGCGCCGGGCCACCACCGTCCACCTCGTCGGCGGCGGCCACGTCACCTCCAACTGGCTGCACCATGGCCGGCTGGTGCGGGCGGCGCGCCGGCTGGCCGAGCTCAGCGACGCCCGGTTCGTGGCGACCGGTCTCGGCCTGATGCCCGCGATCGACCCCGAGCGGATCCGCGACGACCTGGCCGCGGCCGACCACGCCACCACCCGTGACGCGGAGAGCGCCGAGATGGCCGGCGTGGAGAAGGGCCTCAACGACGCCTTCCTCGGTCTGCCCTCCATCCCGGGCTTCGGTGCCCGGCCGGACCCCACGGGCAAGCCCGGCGACGTCTGGATCAGCCTTCAGAGCGACCTCGCCGAGCCCGAGGTCTTCGAGGCGACCGTGTCCGCCGTGCGCGCCATGATCGAGAGCGGCCGGTTCGAGGGCCGCACCCTGCGCTACCTCGAGTCGATCCCCGGACGGGACCGGGACCGGCGGGCCTACGACCTGCTCTCGGACCTGATCCCCGAGGAGAACTTCATGTCGTTCGTCCAGCTGTGGCACGAGGGCTTCCCCGGGCGCCCGCTGCAGACCTGGATCACCACGCGCTACCACTTCCACCAGCTGGCGGCGGCGGTCGGTGCCGAGGGCATCGCGATCGAGATCGACGACTCCTACTACCGGACCAAGCACCAGTCGCTCGCCGAGCTGGGCACCGGCTTCGCCGTCGCCCCGGTGGGCTCGACGAAGCTGCCCGAGCCTGCGAGCGACGAGGGCTACCGGCTCCAGGCCGGACGGCTGCACCGGGCCAAGGTGGAGGAGGCCGAGGCGCTCTACCCGCGCCGGCGCCCCGCTGCGCCGCCGCGGGAGTCGGTCATCCGGCCCAGGTAGCAACCATCCGGCACACGTGCGGGTCCTCGTCGCGGAACGCGGCCAGCCCGGTGCCGGACTCCTGGTGGACGACGCGGCCGCCGTGCGCCTCGATCTCGGCGGCCACCTCCGTGGGGTCGAGGAACCGCCGGCCGGCCTGCTGGAACACCTTGGGCCGGCCACGGTCCTGGTGCGTGCGGAACTCGAGGAACAGGTGACCGCCGCCGCGCAGTGACATCGACGCGAGTCGCCAGAGGTTCTCGCGGCCCAGGTCCTCCAACGCGTGCAGGAGGAACCGGGCGTAGAGGTCGGCCGGCGTCTCCAGGCGGCTGAGCCGCACCCCCAGCGTGAGCACCTCGCGGGCGTCGTACAGGTTGAGGACCTGGAACGCCAGCGGCAACGCGTCGGACGTCCGGCGCTGGGCCCGCATCAGGGCGCCGATCGTGTAGTCGATGGCCGTGACCTCCCGGCCGCTGCTCCGGGCGAACCAACGGGCGTCGCGGGCGTTGCCGGCGCCGATGTCGTAGAGCGGCCGGTCGCTCGGGTAGGTCTGCGCCACCCACTGGGCGAACGGCGACGGCTTGTTGGGCAGCTCGCCCTTGTGCGCGCCGTAGAAGACGTCCCACTGCTTGCGGTGGGTGCGTAGGCCGCCGAACCAGCCGCCGATGCGGCGCGAGAGCCACCGTGGCGTCTCGTAGCGGAACGACGGGTCGGGGGTGCGCCAGCCAGGGCCGTACGTCGCCGCCAGCAACCGTTCGTAGTCGGCCGGCGCCGGGAGCCGGCGGCCGAGCAGCTCGACGGTGGTGAGCGGCAGCATCGTCTCGCGGGGCAGCTCGAAGCCGGTGTCCTGCGGGATGTAGAGGACGCCCTCGACCCAGTGCGCGGTGAACACGTCGACGAAGCGGGTGGTGTCGTCGGAGAGCCGGATCCGGACGTTCATCCGCGCGCCCGACCCGCGGCGCACCGACCAGCCCTCGGCGAGCAGCACCCGCTCGATCCGGTAGGCCTCGCGGATCACGTCGACGGGGTTGGCATGGTCGCTGAGGTAGGCGATGTCGAGGTCGTTGTCGTGGCCGATCAGCCGGCCGTTGCGGACCGCGCCGAGCAGCGTCCCGTAGGCGATGAAGGTCGGCACGCCGGCCTTGTCGCGGAGGCAGGCGATGAGCTCCTCGACCTGGTCCATCAGCTCACCGAGGGTGTCGGCTCCTTCGGTGGAGAGCGGGCGGGTGAGCTTGCCGTACTTGTCGATGAAGAGCGGGTTGCCGCCCTTGTCGACGACCTCGACCCGCTGGTCCTCCGCGCCCTTGAAGACGTGGTCGGCGGTGGCGACGACGTCGCCGCTGACGTGCTCGCGCAGCACCACCTCGGCCCGGCCGACCAGGTAGCGGTCCAGCGACGAAGGCCAGCGCGCGACCAGGCCGCCGCGGCCGGGCTTGGTGTCGATCTGCGGCTGGAGCGACCACACGTGGCGGTCGTTCAGGAGCACGTCGTACGTCGACCCCGGGTCCAGGTCGGCGGGCAGCACCAGCCGGGCGTCGCGGACACGGAGGGTCCGCGACCCGGTCTCGTCGGGCTCCTCGGTCGCGGTCACTTCCGGAGCGCTCTCTTGATCCGCCCGGCCACGGCCCGCGCCCCGCCCACCGGCTGGTGGGTCGCCTTCCGGCGCAGCCGGGCGCGGAGCTTGTCGCGCTCCATGGTGAGCTCACGGACGTCGCGGATCATCTGCTCGATCGCCCGTGCCGCGACGTCGACCAGCTCGCGGTCGGTGACGTCGCCGGGGTGGGTGCCGTCGGGGACGGCGGTGGACAGCAGGTCGTCGAGGTCGCCGACGACGCCGAAGCCCTGCTCCTCGATCCAGTCCTTCGCGGCCGCCGAGCGGGTCGCCAGCTCGGCGACGTGGTGCGGCCGCGGCCCGAACCGCTCACCGCGCTGCGGGACCAGGACCTCGTGCCCGAAGTACTTGCGCACCCAGCGGTGCCGGACGGTGCCGACCTCGAGCGGCCCGGACAGGTGCGGCTTCACGCGCTCGAGGAGCGCGGCCTGGGCCGCGCCGAGCGACTCGTTGGCGTAGCTGACGTCGAGGTCGAAGGCGCTGTCGTCGATGCCGATCGCCTCCCGCCAGCGATCCCAGAGCAGGCCGCGCGGCGCGCCGGGCGGCGGCACCGTGACCACGGTGACGCGGTCGGCTGGCACGGCCTGCGCCCAGCTGCCGAGCACCTTCGGGATGTCCTGGGACTGCCAGCTCCATCCGCCGCGGAGGCCGCCGCGCTTCCCGGGTCGCTCGGCCAGGGCCTTGTCCATGAACGCGTCGAACCCGAGGTCGGAGTTCATCTTCAGCGCCTCCTGCCACACGGCGGGGAACTGCAGCACGTAGGACCGGACCGTGACGACCAGGTGCACCTCGGCCGGGGCCAGCGCCGCGACGGCCGCCTTCGCCTGCTCGGGCGTCGCCATGCTCATGAACTCGTGCGAGACCAGACCGTCGCCGTCCCAGGCGGCGAGCTCGTCGACCAGCCGCTGCCAGACGCCCGCGTTGCCGCGCATCCGGGCGGGCGACGCGCCGCGGACCTCCTGCGAGGCGTGGTAGTGGTCCATCCGGCTGCTGCCGGGGTAGAGGAACCGCTGCTGGCGCAGGGCGCGTCGGTTCTCCCACATCGTCGTCTGGAGGAACGTGGTGCCGGTCTTCGGCAGACCGATGTGGAAGTGGACGGTGCGGGCCATCAGCAGGCCATCAGGGCGCGACGGAGTGCGCGTCGAGGAAGGCCTTGACCTTCTCCTCGTCGCGCAGGGTCAGCGGCACCAGCAGCTCCTCGACGACGTCGAGGAGCTCGGCCACGCGTCGGTTGAGCCGCCGGGCCTCCTGCACCTCCGCCTCGAGCTCGGACACGCGCTGGCGGAGGTCGGCGACCTCCTGACGGGTGGACCCCGGCGCCACTCGCCCGAGACGGCGGCCGGCGCCACGCAGTCGGTCGTTCATGCTCGGCAGGATAGCCTTGCGCGCTGTCGACCCCCGCACCTGCGGGGGTGTCACGAAGGGGAGAACTTTGATCGGGATGGTGTTGGCCGCCGGTGCGGGCCGGCGACTCAGGCCGTACACGGACACGCTGCCGAAGGCGCTGGTGCCGGTGCGTGATCGCGCGGACGGCGACGGGGAGGACACCATCCTCGACATCGCCCTCGGGAACCTCGCGGCCGTCGACCTGCGCGACGTCGTGATCGTGGTCGGCTACGCCGCCGGCGCGGTCGAGGAGCGGCAGGCCGCGCTGGAGCAGCGGTACGGCGTCCGGATCACCCTCGTCCACAACGACAAGGCCGAGATCTGGAACAACGCCTACTCGATGTGGCTCGCCTGCGACCACATGAAGGACGGCGTGCTCATGGTGAACGGCGACACCGTGCACCCGGTGGCGGTCGAGGAGACCCTGCTCGCCAACCGCGGGCCCGACGTGCTGCTCGCGATCGACGCCGAGAAGAAGCTCGCCGAGGAGGAGATGAAGATCCAGGTCTCGGAGGACCGCGCGCTGACCCGGATCACGAAGCTGATGGACCCCGCGACGGCGTACGGCGAGTACATCGGCGCCACGCTCATCGAGTCCGCCGCCGTGCCCCGGCTCGCCGACGCGCTGCAGGCCACGTTCGAGCGCGACCCCGACCTCTACTACGAGGACGGCTACCAGGAGATGGTGAACCGCGGGGAGCGCATCGACATCGCCCCGCTGCCCGCTGACACCTCCTGGGTCGAGGTCGACAACCACGAGGACCTGGCCAAGGCCAGGGAGATCGCATGCCGCTACTAGCGCGGATGCTGGCGAGCCCGCTCCACCTCGACATCCGGGCGGGCGCCGTCGACAACCTCGCTGCGCTCCTCCACGAGCGGGCGATCACCAGCGGCGGCACGGTCATGGTCGCGGTCGGCACCGGCCACGGCCAGGAGATCTGGGAGCGGATCAAGCCGACGCTGCCCAACGCGACGATGTTCGACGTGTGGGAGGCCAACCTCGCCTCGGCGGGCGCGCTCCAGGAGGCGCTCGGCCAACAGGGCTACGACGCGGTCGTCGCGATCGGCGGCGGTAAGACCATCGACGTGGCCAAGTACGCCGCCACCCGGGCCGCGCTGCCGATGGTCGCCGTCGCGACCAACCTCGCCCACGACGGCATCTGCTCCCCCGTGGCGTCGCTGGAGCACCAGCACGGCAAGGGGTCGTACGGCGTAGCACTGCCGCTCGCGGTGGTCGTCGACCTCGACTACGTCCGCAACGCGCCGCCCGAGATGGTGCGCGGCGGCATCGGCGACGCGATCAGCAACCTGTCGGCCATCGAGGACTGGCTGCTCGCCCAGCGCGAGCGCGGCGAGGCGGTCGACGGCCTCGCGCTGGCCTTCGCCCGCACGGCGGCCGAGGCGATCCTGCACCGCACCGACACGATCGAGGACGACGAGTTCCTCATCGCGCTCGCCGAGGCCCTGGTGCTCTCGGGCATGGCGATGTCGGTCGCCGGCACGTCGCGGCCGTGCAGCGGCGCCTGCCACGAGATCGTCCACGCGATCGACCAGATCTACAACGTCTCCAACCACGGCGAGCTCGCCGGGCTCGGCGCCCTCTTCGCGACCTTCCTCCGCGGCGACGACGTGCGGTTCACCCAGATCGCCGCCGCCCTGGCCCGGCACGGTCTCGCGACCCGGCCCGACCAGATCGGGCTGACCGAGGAGCAGTTCGTGACCGCCGTGCTGGCGGCCCCGTCCACGCGGCCGGACCGCTACACGATCCTCGAGCACCTCGCGCTCTCCGAGGACGAGGTCCGGGAGCGGGTGGCGGCGTTCGTCAGCCGGCTGCGCCCGACCGGCTCCTGAGCCGCGCGAGCTCGGCACCCAGCGGCATCGCCTGCCGCACCAGTCCGACGATCTCCGTCAGCGCGCGCCCGACCTCCGGCGAGCGGTCCTTGAGCTGACGCTCGAGCATCGCCCGGCGGTCGAGCCCGGCGTCCTCAGGGTCGTCGTCGACGCCGTCCTCGTCGCCGCTCTCGTCGCCGCTCTCGGAGCCGCTCGGGTCCTCGGAGTCGCGCGCGTCGTCGTACGACTTGTCGTCCGGGTCGTCCGGGCCGTCCGGGCCGTCCGGGCCGTCGGGGTCGTCCGCGTCGCCCTGCAGCCGGGCGACCCGCTCCTCCAGGGACGAGATCGCGTCGACGAGCCCGGTGCGCGCCCAGCCCGCGGCGAGGAGCAGCTCCTCGTCGGTGGGGGAGGGCAGCTCGGTGGAGACGTCCTTGCCGACCTTCCCGACGGGCAGGTCCTCGACGCTGCCGACCAGGTCGACCCCGCCGGCCGTGACCGCCCCGCGGATCCGGTCGTTCCAGCGCGCCGAGAGGTTGCGGCCCGCGCGATTGAGCGTGACCTTGCGCTCCTGGGCGGCGCGCTCGCCGAGGATGTCGCGGGCGAGGAGCGCCTTCATCGTGCGGAGGTACTCGGTGCGGGTCACCTCGCCGAGCTCGATGTTGAGCAGCCGCATCAGCTCGCTCGAGGGCAGGCCGAGGGAGGCGTTGCTCTCGACCGCGCGCTCACGGCACTGCGCGGGGTCGATGCCGACCACGCCGGCGAACCGCTTCCACAGGAGGTCCGGGTCGTCGCTGCGGAGCGGGACGGTGACCACGTGCACCCGGTCCGCCCCGACGAGCGGCACCCACGTGTCGAGCATCCGTGGGACGCCCATGGCCCGGTCGATCATCCGTTCGGGGCGGCTGCGCGGGTCCTCCCGCTCGACGACCTGCCGCAGACCCCAGATCATCCGCCGCAGCGGGACCTCGGCGCCGTTGCGGCAGTTGGTCTGCCACTGCGACCGCAGCACGGCGGCGGTGTCGCGCACGGTCAGCACGACGTGGACCTCGGCGTCGCCGAGCGAGGCGACGATCCGCTCGGCGGCGGCGGGCTTGGCCCAGCAGAGGAATTCCATCGACAGGACCGTCGCCCGGCCGCGGTGGGCGGTCATCTCGGCGGCGAGGTCGTCCCACCGGCCCCCTGCGGCGCGGGTGAGGTCGGTACGGCCGATCGCCTCCGGGCGGCCGAAGCTGAGCGCGTCGTGGGTCGCGAGCACGACGTCGCGCCAGGTCTGTCCCGGCAGCAGGAAGCCGGCCTCCGCGAGCGTGTCGCCGTTGGCGGCCATCAGCTTCTGGAGGTACGTCGTGCCGGTGCTCGGGCCTCCGATGTGGAGGTAGACGGGTGCGGGCCGGTCGCGTCGGTCCAGCCCTCGCAACGCCATGCGGCGGAGATTACCAAGGCCCCCGCGGCGGCCTTCCGCTGCTCAGGAGCGCCCGCGCCCCCGGGCCTTCCGTGCAGCCGTGAGGTCGACGCCGGAGACCTCGCGGATCATCGCCGCCAGCTCGTCGACCGCCGCCTCGACGGTGTCCGGGGGGTGGGGCGCGGGCGTCGCGCCGAGGCCGACCAGGCCGGCGCGCGCGGTGTCCGCCGCGGCGAGCAGCTCACCGGGTCGGGGGCGGTGCGCCGCCTCGGCAGGCACCGCCTCCTCGTCAGGCAGGTCGGCGAGGTCGCCGACCACCGCGACCCCGGACTCGGTGATCGCGGTGCGGGTCCGTCTGTTCCAGGCCGCCGCGACGTCGCGACCGCGGCGGTCGAGGCGCACCGGCGGCTCCTCGCCGGAACGGGTCTCGAGGTCGGGGGCGACCACGGCACGGATCACCCGGGCGGCGCCGTCCGGAGGGGAGTCGCCGAGCACCTCGTTGACCCGGCGGAGCAGCTCGCAGGACGGGTGGCCGAGCGAGGGGTTGCGCCGGACGTCCGGAGCGACGACGACGCCCGCGTCGATGCCGGCGGCCTCGGCGAACCGGCGCCAGAGCAGCAGCGGGTCGGCGCCGGACCGGGGCACGGTCACGACGCGGACCCGGTCGGTCCCCGCGACGGCGGTCCAGGTGTCGAGCATCTGCGCGACGTCCTGGGTACGCCGGAACAGCCGCGCCGGCCGGTTGTCGCGACCCTGGTCCAGCCAGGCGCCGATGCCGCGGGCGAAGCGTGGCCAGGGGAGGGTGCTGCCGTTGCGGCAGGTGGTCTGCCACTGCGCCGGCATCGTCCGGGCGGCGTCGCGGACCGTGAGGACGACGTCGACCTCGGTGCCGGCGGACCCGCCCAGCGTCGCGATCAGGCGGCCGGCGTCGGCGCGGTCGAGGAAGCTGAGGAACTCCCAGGACACGACCGACTCGCGTCCGTCGTACGCCTGGAGGGAGCGGAGGAAGCGGTGCGCGACGCGGTCCCGCCGGGTGGCGGCGTCGGCGGCCGGGCTGCCGTTGAGCACGCCGCGCAGCGCGAGCGCTTGGTCCCGCGGCACCTGGAAGCCCTGTTCTGCGAGCGGGGCGCGGTGGTCGGCCAACAGCTGTTGCAGGAAGGTCGTGCCGGTCTTCATCGCCCCGATGTGGAGCACGATCCGAGCGGCTCCGGAGCCGGGCTGTGACGCATTCGGCACCGGCGCACGCTAGCAGAGGATTCGCGGTCCTCCGGTGCCCCGCTGATACCTTGGCTTCCGTCCCCCAGCAGGTCGAACGAAGGAACACGCCCACGTGAGCGAAGCCGCCACTGCCGCCTCCCCGTCGTCCGTCGAGGACGGATTCCGGGTCGTGCAACGGCTGGTCCTCCCGGCTGACCAGGAGCTCGACGTCCAGTCGCTCTACGTCAGCGGGATCACCAGCTTCTCCTCGGGCGGTGACTCGATGTCGCGCCAGTCCGGTGGCGACTACGAGCCGACCGACGCCAAGGACGCGGACGACGACGATGACGACTCCTCGTCCTCCGAGGGCGGCGCGCCCGGCATGTCCGGCTTCGGCCGGATCACCGACGGCGCCGGTGTGGCGGTCGACCCGCACCGGCGGGTGACGCTCGGCACCTACTTCAACGCGTTCCCCGCCAGCTACTGGCGCCGGTGGACCGAGTTCGGCACCGTCCGGCTCACCGCGCGGGTGCGCGGCCACGGGTCGGTCATCGTCTACCGGTCGACGGCCAAGGGCCACGTCGTCCGTGCCGACTCCTCGCGCATCGACAGCGAGGAGCCGACCACCCTCACCTTCGACCTGCCGCTCAAGCCGTTCATCGACGGCGGCTGGTACTGGTTCGACCTCGAGGGCGGCCACGGCGAGTTCGTGCTCGAGGACGCCCACTGGGGCTTCGAGACCGACAAGGTGCGCAGCGGCCGGATCACGATCGGCATCACGACGTTCAACCGGCCGGACTTCTGCGTCCCGCAGCTGGTCAACCTGGCGTCCAACCCTGCGGTGCTCGACATCATCGACGAGATCGTCGTGGTCGACCAGGGCACCAACAAGGTCGTCGACGACCCGGGCTACGAGGCGGCCGCGGCCGGTCTCGGCAACAAGCTGCGGATCATCGAGCAGCCCAACCTCGGCGGGTCGGGCGGCTTCTCCCGGGCGATGAACGAGGCGATCTCGATGGGCGCCTCCGACTACGTGCTGCTGCTCGACGACGACGTCGTCTGCGAGCTCGAGGGCATCATCCGGGCCGTCGCGTTCGCCGACCTGGTCAAGACGCCCTCGCTCGTCGGTGGCCAGATGTTCAGCCTCTACGACCGCTCGGTCATGCACGCCTACGGCGAGGCGATCGCGAAGTACCGCTGGTTCTGGGGACCGGTGGCGCCGAGCGTCCACGGCCACGACTTCTCCAAGAAGTCGCTGCGCCAGACCAGCTGGATGCACCGCCGGATCGACGTGGACTACAACGGCTGGTGGATGTGCCTCATCCCCACCCAGGTGATCCGCGAGATCGGCCTGTCGCTGCCGATGTTCATCAAGTGGGACGACGCCGAGTTCGGTCTCCGTGC
This sequence comes from Nocardioides silvaticus, assembly GCF_003160695.1. GTDB lineage: Bacteria > Actinomycetota > Actinomycetes > Propionibacteriales > Nocardioidaceae > Nocardioides > Nocardioides silvaticus. The sequence continues at coordinate 472,786 of NZ_QGDD01000001.1, read as the reverse complement.
CGGCGCCCACGGCTACCCGACCGTCACCCTCCCCGGTGTCGCCGTCTGGCACGTGCCGTGGACCGAGAAGGACGACACGCTCGACTGGCAGGCCTACTTCCACGAGCGCAACCGGCTCGTGTCCGGCCTCCTGCACTCGCCGTACCCGCACGGCGGCAAGCTGGTCCGCGAGAGCCTCGAGAACCACGTCAAGCGGCTGATGTCGATGCAGTACGGCACCGGCGAGACCATCCTGCTCGCGCTGCAGGACGTGCTCGACGGCCCGGACCGCATGCACCACGACATCCTGCACCGGCTGCAGGAGGTCCGCGCGCTGCGCGACGACTACGACGACGGCAAGTCCGAGCCGGAGCTCGACGCCTTCCCGGCCCCGCGCCGGAAGAAGCTCGAGAAGCGCGGCAAGGGCATCCCCGTCCCCAGCACGACCATCGGCAAGGCGAAGATGGCGGCGACCGGTCTGGTGCGCCAGGCCCTGCCGACCCGCGACCTCGCCGGCGAGCACCCCGAGGGGATCGTGCCGCACGTCGACCAGCGCTGGTACCGGCTGGCCCACTTCGACTCCGCGATCGTGTCGTCGGCAGACGGCGTCGCGGCCTCGTGGTACCGCCGTGATCCCGGCCAGTTCCGGGACCAGCTGCGCCGGTCGCTGAAGATGCACGCCCAGCTCTACAAGGAGTGGGACGAGCTGGCCGAGCGCTGGCGCTCCGCCCTGCCCGAGCTCACCTCGCCGGAGCGTTGGAAGCTGACCTTCGAAGGCCTCGACGACGAATGATCGCGGGATGAGGCTGGGCGGTCGGCGTCGCGCGGCTGGTCGGCACGCAGGAGGACGCAGCCGCGACCGTCGGGCTTCCCCGGAGGCGCCACCGACGGTCGCCGCGCCTGCGCCTGCTCCTGCTCCTGCTCCTGCGCCCGCCGAGGACTACCCGACCGTGGAGCGGCCGGCGGTCGCCGCGGAGCCGGTCGCCGTCGCGGCGCACCGGGACCTTTCCGGCGTACCGCTGACCCCGCCGACGGCCGGCAACGGCCTGCACGCCGTCTTCAAGAAGCGCTACCTGCTCAAGCTGCTGGTCAAGCGCGAGCTGAGCGCGCGCTACCAGGGCTCGTTCCTCGGGCTGCTGTGGTCCTACATCGGGCCGCTGTGCCAGTTCTTCGTCTACTGGTTCGTGATCGGGACGATCCTCGGGCTGCACGACAACGTGCCGAACTTCGGCGTCCACATCTTCTGCGGGCTGGTCGTCGTGCACTTCTTCACCGAGACCTTCGGCGCCGGTACCCGGTCGATCGTGCGCAACAAGTCGATCGTCGTGAAGCTGCCGATGCCACGGGAGATGTTCCCGGTGGCGTCGATGCTGGTCTCGCTGTTCCACGTGTTCCCGCAGCTGGTGATCCTGACGATCGCCTGCCTGGCCTACGGCTGGACCCCGGACTTCGTCGGGATGGTCGCGCTGCTGCTCGGCCTTCTCATCGCGATGCTGCTCGGCACCGCCGGCGCGCTGCTCTTCAGCGCGGCCAACGTGTTCTTCCGCGACTTCAGCAGCCTGGTGAGCATCATCCAGATGTTCATCCGGTTCAGCGTCCCGATGATCTACCCGTTCAGCTTCGTCGACGACCGGTTCGGCGCGGCGGCCAGCTACTACCTGTTCAACCCGCTCGCGGACTGCGTCCTGCTCGTCCAGCGGGCCTTCTGGGTCGGTTCGACCCCGCACCCCGACGAGGTCGCGAAGACCGACCTCCCACCCGACCTGCTGATCTGGGGCCTGGCCATGACCGGCGCCGGGCTCGTCCTGCTCGCGATCGGTCAGCTGGTGTTCAGCCGGCTCGAGGCGAAGATCCCGGAGCGGCTCTGACATGACCACGTCGATCGTGCTCGAGGACGTCACCAAGACGTTCAAGCTGCGCTACCACCGCACCATCAAGCAGGTGTCGTTCGCGAAGATGCGCGGCCAGGAGACCAGCAGCGTCTTCAAGGCCGTGGACGAGGTCTCGTTCAAGGTCGAGCAGGGCGAGGCGATCGGCCTGATGGGCCTCAACGGCTCCGGCAAGAGCACGTTGCTGAAGATGATCAGCGGCGTCATGAAGCCCGATGCGGGCCAGGTGTTGACCCGTGGCCGGATCGCCGGCCTGATCGCCACCGGCGCCGGCTTCCACCCCCAGCTCACCGGCCGCGAGAACCTCTACCTCAACGCCGCCATCCTCGGGATGAGCGAGCGCGAGACCAACCGCAAGTTCGACGAGATCGTCGAGTTCGCCGGCCTCGGCCACCGCCTCGACACCCAGGTCGGCCACTACTCCTCGGGCCAGAACGCCCGCCTCGGCTTCGCCATCGCGGTCCACGTCGACTCCGACATCTTCCTCGCCGACGAGGCGCTCGCCGTCGGCGACAAGCCGTTCAAGCGCAAGTGCCTCGCCAAGATGCGCGAGATCCGCGAGAGCGGCCGCACGATCTTCTACGTCAGCCACGCCGCCGGCCAGGTGCGCCGGATGTGCGACCGGGTCATCGTCCTCCAGGACGGCCGGCTCGCCTTCGACGGGGGAGTCGAGGAGGGCATCCACTTCCTCCACTACGACGGCGACGACGAGGAAGAGCTCGCGGACGAGGAGACCGGCGACGACATCTGAGCTTGATTGCGCGAGCGTGTCGCAGATCGTGCCGCACCGCACGGGCGCTCGCTTCGCTCGGCCCGCGGGCGCCGCACGATGCGGCTTCGCCGCTGTGCGACACGCTGCCGCGCCGCAGTTGTCGTAGCTCTTGGTGACGGCTGCTTGGCGGCGAGACGCGGAGTCGGCACGGGCTCTGCCCGCGCCGCCGCATGCGCGCCGCCAGAACCGTTCGGGTGTGGTTCTGAGTTGATTGCGGAGGATCTGATCAACCTGCTTGATGCATTCCTCCGCAATGATCTCCGAGACGACCTGGAGGTCGAACGCGACGCCCGACCCGCCGCCCTCCTCGCTCGTCCAAAGCCCTTTCGGTCGCAACCCCAACCCGCCCGCGCCCGCGCCGATCAACCCGGGAACATTGCCCCGCGACCGGACTTGACAAATCTTGGGTGCCCCGGCGTGTCGGCTGGTAATTACAACTTTGTAGTTACTCAGAACCTCTTCCGCGTGCCTGTGACGCATGTGAAAGTTGCTACCCGTGTGACTCCTTCCTCGCACACGACTGGAGCGAATTCACGATGCTTGCGAGCCCGAACGAGAGCGGCGACGCCCGACGGAGCCGGTACGTCACGGTTTGCCAGCAGCTGCTGGCGCTGGCGTTGGTGCTGGCCGCGCTGACGCCGGCGGCGCAGACGATCACGATGGACGTCCGGCCGGTCTCGCCGAGCGCCGGCGAGCACGCCGGGACCCGGCTGCACGAGGCGGCGGCGACGGTGCCGACGGCGCCGGTCGACCCGGAGGTCGAGGAGTACAGCCTCACCGCGCCGCAGGGGGCGCGACTGGCGCCGGGTGCGCTGCGCGCGAGCAGCCGTCGTACGACGGCCGGTGGCCAGCAGCTCACCAGCGACGCCGTCCCGGTCGACGGGTACGGCGCCATCGGGGTGACCTGGCAGCACGGGGCGGAGCTCGAGCACGACGCGATCACCGTGACGGCGCGGACCTACGACGACGGCGCCTGGTCGGGCTGGACCGACGTGGAGTACCACGACGAGCACGGCCCCGACCCCGGCAGCGACGAGGCGCTCCGGGCCCGGCCCGGCACCGAGGCGCTGCTGGTCGGAGACGTCGACGAGGTGCAGGTGCGGATCGCGACCGAGGCGGCTGCACCGGCGGACATGAAGCTGGCGGTGGTCGACCCGGGCGAGGCGCGGACCACCACCCGTGAGAAGCCCGCGATCGACACCAGCACTCTCGACACCGACGAGAACGCCGGTGTGATCGAGAGCAGCGAGGGCGACCTGACCCAGCGCGCTGCGGTCACGGCCACGAAGCCGAAGATCTTCTCCCGCGCCCAGTGGGGTGCCGACGAGAGCATCCGCGACAAGGGGTCGCTGCACTACTACGAGGTGCACGCTGGCTTCGTGCACCACACGGTCAACGCCAACGACTACACGCGCGCCCAGGTGCCGTCGATCATCCGCGGCATCTACGCCTACCACGTGCGGTCGCGCGGGTGGAGCGACGTCGGCTACAACTTCCTGGTCGACCGGTTCGGCCGGATCTGGGAGGGCCGGGCGGGCGGCGTCGACCGACCGGTCGTCGGCGCTCACACCCTCGGCTACAACGACAACGCGTTCGCGGCCTCGGCGATCGGCAACTTCGAGACCGCGCGGCCGTCGAAGGCGATGATCAAGGCCTACGGTCGGCTGTTCGCCTGGAAGCTCTCCTTGCACGGGGTGAGCGCGAACGACGCGAAGCAGTACGTCAGCTCGCGCAACTTCAAGGCGATCAACGGGCACCGCGACGCAGGCTCCACGGCCTGCCCGGGCATCAACCTCTACAACAAGATCGGGCGGATCCGGACGCTGGCGACCGAAGCCCAGCAGGGGTGGAGGGGCCGCGAGCTCGAGTCGAGCCTGATCGGCAACGCCCGGCCCGACCTGGTGCTGCGCCGCGCCTCGGACGGAAAGGTGTTCCTCCGCCAGATCGTCCCGGCCAAGGACGGCAGCGGCTACCGGCTCGGCAAGAAGGTCGCGACCAACTTGGTGCTGCCCGACGCAGGCATGATCCTCAAGGCCGGCGACTGGAACCTCGACGGCTACGGCGACCTGATCGCGAAGCAGGGCGGGGACCTGTGGCTGTACGCCGGCCAGGGCCGCGGCAAGTTCGCCGCGCCCACGCGGCTCGCCACCGGCTTCGGCCAGGTCGCGAAGCTCGCCGCGGTCGGCGACTTCACCGGCGACGGCAAGCCCGACCTGATGGGCCAGCCGAAGGGCGGGTCGATGCGGATCTACCCGGGCAACGGGGCTTCGGGGCTGAAGGCGTCCTACGCGGCGTACTCGCCGATCAAGGGCACCAAGCAGATCCCGGCCGGACGCTGGGACGGCGACGGTGCACCGGACACGTTCGTCCGCACGCGGTCGGCGCTGACGCTGTACCTCGGCAACGGGCCGGGCGGGCTCACCACCAAGAAGTCGATGTCGCTGGCGATCGGCTCCTACAACTGGCTGCTCGGCGTCAGCGACGTCGACCTGACCGGCCACGGCGACCTGGTCGCCCGGACGAGGAGGACCGGCGAGCTGTGGGTGATCCCGGGGACGACCTCCGGGTTCAAGGCGCCGGTCTCGATCGCCGGCAGCGGGGCGGAGTACGACCTGGTCGGCTGAGGCCGACGGAGGAGAGGAGCGCCTGGTGCTCAGGCGGGGAAGCGGGCAGTGGTGTGCTCGGAGGCGGCGATCGCCTCGAGCCGCTCCGGCTCGGCCCGGGTCACCAGGACGAGTGAGCCGCCCTTGAGGAGCGGCTCCGCGAAGGTCGCGGGTCCCGGTGGGGAAGCCGGGTCCGCGGCCACCAGGAGGCGGCCGCCGTCGCCGACGAGGATCCCGGCGGCGGCCGCCTCCCACAGCTCCGCCTGGGTGGCGCTGCCCTCGCCCAGCTCGACCGCCGGGTCGTCGGCGGTCGGCGGGTCCCACGGCGCGAACGCGTCCGGCTGGGACCAGATCTCGATGCCGACGTCGTGCACGCCCGGCGGCACCGGCTCGGCGAAGCGCACGCCGAGGGGCCGCAGCGCGCTCGCGAGCACGACGCGCTGGGTCGCCTCGCTCGCCCAGCGGTCCAGGCTCTCCGGGCCGCACACGACCGCGGCCGGATCGTCGGCGTCGGTGACGAGCAGGCCCGCGCTCCACGCGGCGCCGAGGAAGACCGGGACCAGCCAGTGCGGTGGCAGGTCGATGCGCAGGGTGTCGCCCCGTTCGAGGCCGAGCTCGTCGACGAGGAGCGACCCGGCCTTGGCGACCCAGTTGGCGTAGGTCGTCACCGACAGCTCGACCCGCTCGCCCGTGGCGTCGTCGTAGAACGTCAGGAGCGGCCGCCCGGGGTCGCGCTTCAGGCGGTCGGCGAGCACGGCGGCGAACGTCAGCACGGTGCCGAGGATAGGAGGCGGTACCGCGCGCGCCCGTTCGGGCTCGCCTGATCTAGGGTGGCCGGGTCCGCGTTTCCAACACTGTGGGGGTCATGACGTGGTGGGCAGCGCGATCGAGGCGTTCTGGGCGGTGGTGCCCGCCGGAGGAGCCGGCACCCGGCTGTGGCCGCTGTCGCGCTCGTCGTCGCCGAAGTTCCTCCACGACCTCACCGGCGAAGGCCGCAGCCTGCTGGAGCAGACCCACGACCGGCTGACGCCGCTGGTCGAGGAACGGTTCCTCGTGGTGACCGGCCGCGTGCACGAGGAGGCCGTGCGTGGGCAGCTGACCGCGCTCGGCCAGGACGCGGTGCTCGCCGAGCCGACCCCGCGGGACTCGATGGCGGCGATCGGCCTCGCGGCCGCGGTGCTGGAGCGCCGGGCGGAGGAGGCCGGCGAGGACGTCGTGATGGGGTCCTTCGCCGCCGACCACGTGATCTCCGACCCGGCCGGGTTCCACCGGACGGTCGAGCACGCCGTCGCCGCCGCGCGGGACGACTGGCTGGTGACGATCGGGATTCGGCCGACGTTCCCGAGCTCGGCGTTCGGCTACATCCGTCAGGGCGACGGCCTGGACGGGCACGCCGAGGCCCGCGTCGTCGACGCGTTCGTCGAGAAACCCGCGGTGAGCGTCGCCGAGGAGTACCTCGCGACCGGGCTCTACCGCTGGAACGCCGGGATGTTCGTCGTCCGGCCGCGGGTCCTGCTCGACCTGCTCGCCGAGCAGAACCCCGACTTCGCCGCGTCGCTGCGCGCCATCGCGGCTGCTCCCGAGCGGCTCGAGGAGCTGTGGCCGAGCCTGCCGAAGATCGCGATCGACCACGCGGTGGCCGAGCCCGCTGCCGCCGCCGGTCGGGTCGCGACCGTACCGGGCAACTTCAGCTGGGACGACGTCGGCGACTTCGACTCCCTCACCGGTCTGCTCGGCGACGCCGAGAAGTGCAACGTGCTCGGCGACTCCGGCCTGGTGCTGTCGCAGGAGTCGACCGGGCTGGTGGTGCCCGCCTCCGGCCGGGTCATCGCCGTCATCGGCCTCGATGACGTCGTCGTCGTCGACACCCCCGACGGTCTGCTCGTCACCTCACGCGAGCGCGCGCAGGACGTGAAGGCGGTCGTCGCCGCGTTGAAGGACCAGGGCCGGCCGGAGCTGACCTGAGCCGACCCGAGCTTTCGGCTCACCGGATCTCGATACGCCGTACTGCGGCTTCGTGCCTGCGGGCACGGACAGTTGCGGCGCAATTCCCGTCGGTCGTCGAGTAGCCGTCGTGAGGAACGAGCGGCGGTGTATCGAGACGCAGCGAGTGACGCGCTTGCGGCGGGCGCGGATGGTTGCTGCGTCTCGATACGGCCTCGCCTGGCGGCTCGGCCTACTCGACGACCGGGGGCGCTGGCACCGGTCGACGTATCGAGATGCAGTTCCCGTCGGTCGTCGAGTAGCCGTCGTGAGGAACGAGCGGCGGTGTATCGAGACGCAGCGAGTGACGCGCTTGCGGCGGGCGCGGACGGTTGCGGCGTCTCGATACGGCCTCGCCTGGCGGCTCGGCCTACTCGACGACCGGGGGCGCTGGCGCCGGTCGGCGTATCGAGATGCAGTTCCCGTCGGTCGTCGAGTTGCCGTCGTGAGGAACGAGCGGCGGCGTATCGAGACGCAGCGAGTGGCACGCTTGCGGCGGGCGCGGACGGTTGCTGCGTCTCGATACGGCCTCGCCTGGCGGCTCGGCCTACTCGACGACCGGGGGCGCTGGCGCCGGTCGGCGTATCGAGATGCAGTTCCCGTCGGTCGTCGAGTAGTCGTCGCGAGGAACGAGCGGCGGCGTATCGAGACGCAGCGAGTGACGCGCTTGCGGCGGGCGCGGACGGTTGCGGCGTCTCGATACGGCCTCGCCTGGCGGCTCGGCCTACTCGACGACCGGAGGGTGCCGGCGCCGGTCGGGGTATCGAGTCGGAGTTCCCGTCGGTCGTCGAGTAGTCGTCGCGAGGAACGAGCGACGGTGTATCGAGACGCAGCGAGTGACGCGCTTGCGGCGGGCGCGGACGGTTGCTGCGTCTCGATACGGCCTCGCCTGGCGGCTCGGCCTACTCGACGACCGGAGGGTGCCGGCACCGGTCGGGGTATCGAGTCGGAGTTCCCGTCGGTCGTCGAGTAGTCGTCGCGAGGAACGAGCGACGGTGTATCGAGACGCAGCGAGTGACGCGCTTGCGGCGGGCGCGGACGGTTGCGGCGTCTCGATACGGCCTCGCCTGGCGGCTCGGCCTACTCGACGACCGGGGGCGCCCGGCGCCGGTCGGGGTATCGAGTCGGAGTTCCCGTCGGTCGTCGAGTAGCCGTCGTGAGGAACGAGCGACGGTGTATCGAGACGCAGCGAGCTGGCACGCTTGCGGCGGGCGCGGACGGTTGCGGCGTCTCGATACGGCCTCGCCTGGCGGCTCGGGCCTCCTCGACGACCGGCGGGCGAGGCCTCCTCGACGACCGGCGGGGTCGGGCCTGCTCGACGACCGAGGTCAGCCGCGGCGGCTACTCGATCTTCGCGGCCGACGGCGACCTGGTCGTCACTGTCCGACGTAGCCGCCGATCGGCTCGGGGGCGTCGTAGTAGGGGTAGTCCTTCATGAACTGCTCGAGCGCCTCACCGCTGGGCTCGGAGCAGTACTGCCAGACGCCCTCGGAGTCGCCGGTGGTCGGGTCGGAGCTCCAGTGGGTGAAGGCGATGTGCTGGCCGTCGGGGAAGTCCCCGCCGTCCTCGCTCGTCCAGGGGGCGGCGATGAACGACAGCCGGTTGTTGGTGTCGCTGTCGTTCAGGCGGTCGGCGATGGCCTTGATCTCGCCGATGGTCGCGCCGTCGTCGGCGGCGGTCTCGTCGTACCAGAGGATCGTGAAGCCGTGCTCGAGGTTGTGCACCAGCGCCTCGAGCTCGGGGCGGGAGTCCTTGGTGTAGTAGCGCTTCTCGATCGACACGGGAGCGACGCCGCCCTCGTTCCAGTGCGGGCCGAAGGCGACCGGGGCGTCGTCGTACTCGATCTGCTCGCCGGTGGGCCGGTGGTCGTTGCTGCCGTTGGCCTTCTTGGTGGTCACGTCCTGGCACACCGAGGCGGAGGCGCCGATCTCGTCGAGCGGCTTGCCGTTGTACTTGATCTGCTCCCACTGCGGCTTGAAGACGTAGAGGTACGCGGGGATGCCGACGATGACCAGGCCGACGGCGATCGCCGCGCCGACGATGGCGCGTCCCTGACGCTGCTCGGCGCTCTTCTGCTTGCGCCGGATGTCGTCGATGACCTTCTGGCGATCAGACTTCTCTGACTTGGTGGTCTTGGCCACGGTGCGGCTTACCTCGGTGTCGTGGGACGGTGCGGGGGCGAATCGCGGTGAGTCTACGGACTCGACGGCCGCAACCGCAGATCGGTGCCGTCGGGCGCGTGCTCGACGCCCCAGCCGTGGGCGAAGGCGACGGCGGCCACGGCGTCCTCGCGCGCCGTCGTGCAGCGCAGTCCGCCGGCTTCGGCGACGGCCGCCACGCCGCACCGCCGCAGCGCCTCGACCAGCTCGTCGGCAGCCACCGGAGCACCGAACGCGACCGCGTCCGCCGGGTCCCGGGTCACGGCGCGGAGCACGGCCTCGCGCGCGCCGTACCCGAACAGGTCGCCACCGTCCGCCCTGATCAGCGACCGCGCTCCCGGGCCGTCCTCGCCCGGCGGCAGCACCAGGTCGGAGCGCCCGCGGACCACCGCGAACGGGCGGGCGCCCAGCTTTCCCTGCGCGAGCTCGGCGACCGACGCGATCTCGTCGGCCACCGCGGGCGCGGTCACGGCGAGCTCGTTGCCGTGCTGGTCGAGGCGGCCGGCGAACGACTCGAGGACGATCAGGCCCGCCGCGCCGATCGCGATGTCGGTCTGGCCCTCACGCCAGGCGCGGCCGGCGGTGTCGGTGACGATGACGCCGACGTTGACGCCGGCGCGCTCGGCGACCGCGGCGCGCAGCCGGGCGGCAGAGGCGTCCGGGTCGAGCGGCAGCAGCACGACGGACCCGGCCGTCACGTTCGAGGCGTCCACCCCGGCCGCGGCCATCGTCAGCCCGAGCCGGTTGCGCACGATCCGTGTCGGTCCGCGGCGCGCGACCAGCCGCTCGGTCTCGGCGGTGATCCACTCCTCGCGGTCGCCCTCGACCACGCGGCCCTCGACCTTGCTCACGACCTTGCTGGTCACGACCACGACGTCACCGTCGGCGAGGTCGACCAGCGGCAGCAGCAGGTCGGCCAGCTCGTCGCCCGCCCGCACCTCCGGCACGCCGTCGGGCGCGGTGACGGTGAGCATCAGCCGGCGACCAGGCCGATCGCCGCCGCGGCCATCGCCGCGGTGGCGTCGTGGTCGATCATCATCAGCGGTACGGCGGCGCAGCGGATCCCCGCCTGCTCGAGGCCCGCGACCTGGTCGGCGTCGCGCTCGTCGACCAGCCAGCCGTCGAGCAGCCCGGCTGCACCAGCCGCGCTGCGGGCGCCGTAGTGCCGGCCGACGCCACCGGCGCTCACCTCGACCCCGATGGACGCGAGCATCTGCTCGGCCATGCCGCGCACGTGGGCACCGCCGACGATGGGGGAGATGCCGACGACGGGGGCGTCGGTGCGGCGGATCGCGTCGCGCAGGCCGGGCACGCCGAGGATGGTGCCGACCGAGACCACCGGGTTGGACGGCGGCAGCAGCACCAGGTCGGCCCCGGCGATCGCGTCGAGCACGCCGGGTGCGGGGGACGAGTCGTCGAGCCCGACGAAGACCAGGGTCTCGGCCGGCACCTCGGCGCGCAGCCGCACCCAGTACTCCTGGAAGTGGACGACACGCTTGCCGCTCGGCGAGTCGGCGTCGCTGATCGCGACGTGCGTCTCGACCCGGTCGTCGGTCATCGGCAACAGCCGCACCCGGTCGCCCCAGACCGGCGTGAGCCACCGCCGGCAGAGCGCCTCGGTCACCTTCGACAGCGAGTAGCCGGCGTCGATCAGCTGAGTGCGGACCAGGTGGGTCGCGATGTCGCGGTCGCCGAGGCCGAACCAGGTGGGCTCGACGCCGTACGCCGCGAGCTCCTCCTTCGCGCTCCAGGTCTCGTCCCGCCGTCCCCAGCCGCGGTCGAGGTCGATGCCGTCGCCGAGCGTGTACATCACGGTGTCGAGGTCGGGGCAGACCTTGAGCCCGTGGATCCACCAGTCGTCGGCGGTGTTGGCGACGACGGTGACCTCGGCGTCGGCGTCCACGCCGGGCAGCGAGCCCGCCGTGATCCCGTGCAGCAGGCCTTGGAGGAACCGCGCTCCGCCCATGCCACCGGACAGCACCGTCAGCTTCTTCATGGGCGCAACTCTGCCCCGTGCGGCGCCCCGACCCCGCGCCGGGGCGTTCGCTCCCGCGTGATAACGCACCGCGTATAGCAGACTGAGGCTTGACTATGTGGGTATGACATGCGTGTAATTCCACTAGTGTCGTTAAAGACACAAGTGGGGTCGAAGGAACAGCAGCACCAAGGCAGGACCACGCAGTACCAATGGGGTTAGGGGCAGCACGGTGAGAGAACTATTCCTGGTCGAGGATGTGGACACCGAGGACCTGGGCTGGCAGGAGCGTGCGCTCTGCGCACAGACGGACCCGGAGGCCTTCTTCCCGGAGAAGGGCGGGTCGACGCGGGAGGCCAAGAAGGTCTGCCAGACCTGCGAGGTCCGGGTCGAGTGCCTCGAGGCGGCGTTGATGAACGACGAGCGCTTCGGCATCTGGGGCGGACTGTCCGAGCGCGAGCGGCGGAAGCTGAAGAAGCGAGCGGTCTGAACTGAATTGCGCGAGCGTGTCGCCGTCGAGGTAGGAGCGACGAACCGCTGGTGGGCGGCGAAGGGCGGGCATTCGGAGTGATGCCGGAGCGTCGGTAGGCTCGCTCCCCGTGTCCGACGTCTCCGTGGTGCTCGTCAGCCACGACGGGGCGTCGTGGTTGCCGGCGGTGCTCGAGGGCATTCGCGCGCAGACCAGCAGGGTGTCCGGCGTGATCGCCGTCGACACCGGCAGCAAGGACGGCAGTGCCGACCTGGTCGAGGCCGCGCTCGCTGCCGAGCCGGCGATCCCGGGGGCGGTGCTGCGGGAGAGCGGGCGCACGTCGTACCCCCAGGCGGTCGCGCTCGCGCTGCGCACCCTGGCCGAGCACGGCATCGAGACCGAGTGGGTCTGGCTGCTGCACGACGACAGCAACCCCGCCCCGGACGCGCTCGAGGTCCTGCTCGCCGCCACCGCCGCGCGGCCGGACGCCGACTTCGTCGGCCCCAAGCTGCGCGAGTGGCCCTCGCTCAAGCGGCTGCTCGAGATCGGGGTGACGATCAGCGGCACCGGACGCCGGGAGACCGGCCTGGAGCGTGGCGAGTACGACCAGGGGCAGCACGACACCGTCCGTGAGGTGCTGGCGGTCAACAGCGCCGGTCTGCTGGCGCGCCGCGAGGCGCTCGAGGCGCTCGGGGGGTACGACGAGCACCTGCCGATGTTCGGCAACGACGTCGACCTCGGCTGGCGCGCGGCCGCCGCCGGCTACACGACGATCGTGGTGCCGCGCGCCGTGGTCTTCCACGCCGAGGCCGCGCACCGCGGCATCCGGCGCACCCCGCTGACCGGCCGGCACACCCACTACCAGGAGCGCCGCGCGGCACTCTTCACCCTGCTCGCCAACTGCCGCACCGCGGCGCTGCCGTTCCTCGCGCTCCGGCTGGCACTTGGCTCGCTGTTGCGGATGCTCGGCTTCCTCGTCGTCCGTTCGGTCGGCGAGGCGCTCGACGAGCTGGCCGCCGTGGTCTCGGTCTACAGCCGCCCGGGCCCGCTGCTGGCCGCGCGACGCGAGCGGCGTGCCCGCGGCCTCGACAAGGCCGACCACCAGCGGGTGCGACAGCTGCTCGCGCCCTGGTGGCTGCCCTACCGGCACGGGCTCGACTTCGTCAGCGACCTCGCGGCCGCCGCCACGAACCAGGCCGCCGATGTCGCCGAGCGGCGGCGGGCCGCGGCTGCCGAGCGCGACCCGTCGCCCCCGGTCGCGCGGCACCGGACCGACGACGACGAGGACTTCGAGGACACCGGGATCGTCGCTCGCTTCCTCACCAACCCGGCGGCCGTCGCGCTCACGGTCACGGCGATCGCGTTCGTGATCGGCGCCCGCGACGCCTTCGGCGCGGTCAGTGGCGGCGCGCTGTCGCCGGTGCCGCAGGCGGCCGCCGACTGGTGGCGCCTGCAGTACGAGAGCTGGCACCCGATCGGCCTCGGCAGCGCGGTGCCCGCGCCGCCGTACGTCCTGCCGCTCGCGGTGCTCGGCTCCGTCCTCGGCGCCGAGGGCGCGATGACGTTCCTGCTCGTGGCCGCGGCGCCGATCGCGCTGTTCGGTGCGTGGCGGTTCCTGCGGGTCGTCGGCCGCCTCGTCAGCAGGTACGGCGCTCCGCGCTGGCTGCTGGTGTGGGGGTCGGTCAGCTACGCGTTGGTGCCGCTCGTCTCCGGCGCCTGGGGCGCGGGACGGTGGGGCGTGGTCGTCGCGGCGGCCGTGCTGCCGTGGCTCGCCCATGCCGCGCTCGGGTTCGCCGAGCCGGAGGCGTCCCGGCGGTGGCGCGCGGGCTGGCGGGTCGGGCTCCTGCTCGCCGTCGTCACCGCGTTCGCCCCGGTCATGTGGTGGCTGTGCGCGGTGCTCGGCGCGGTCGTGCTCGCGATGGCGGCGCTGGTCGTCCGCGCGGCCGTCCGCGACCGTTCGGCCTGGGGCCCACCGGCGATCGCGCTCGGCGTGCCGGCGGTGCTGCTGGCGCCGTGGTGGCTGCCCGCGCTCCTCGAGGGAGCCGGCGGCGCGCTGTTCCTCGACGTCGGCCGCTGGCCGACCCCGACCACCGACGGCGTCGACCTGCTCCTCGGCCGCTTCGGTGACCTCGGTGCGCCGTGGTGGCTGGGCCTGGTCGTCCCGGTGCTGGCCGTGCTCGCGCTGCTGCCGCGAGCGACGCGGATCGGCGTCGTCCTGTGCTGGCTGGTCGCGGCCGTCGCTGCGCTCGTCGGCGTGCCGCTCGGCCTCGCCGTCGTCGACCTGACCGGGGCGGCCGAGCAGCAGCCGGGTCTCGGCCCGGTGCTCCTCGTGGTCCGCGCGGCGTGGATCACCGCGATCGTCCTGGGCGGGCTGGCGCTGACCGACCGGTCCCCGTCGCCGGTCGTGCTGCCGCGGGTCGCGCAGGGCGCGGCCGCGCTGGTCGGCCTTGTCGCCGCGGCGGTCCCGGTGGCGGGCCTGGTCTGGTTCGCCGGCTGGGGCGGCGACGAGCTGCAGTCCGACCCCGACAGCGACATCCCCGTCTACATGGCGCTGGAGTCCGAGGAGTCGCCCGAGAACGGGATCCTCGTGATCCGCGGCAGCGTCGCCACCGGGCTCACCTACGAGGTCGAGCGCGGCGCCGGCGCGACCCTGGGGGAGGACGAGATCGCCGCCCTGACCGCGGAGGACCCCGACGCCACCGCGCTCGTCGGCGAGCTGGCCACGACCCCGTCGCCGGAGGCCGTGGACGAGCTGGCTGAGCGCGGCATCCACTACATCGTGCAACCGGCGCCCGCCGACGGCGAGGTCGGCACCCGCCTCGACGCCACCGCCGGCCTGGTCGGCGCCAGTGCCGAGGACCGCTCGACCCGGGCCTGGCTCGTGATCCAGGAGCCACCCGCCGACGCGATCGAAGGTCCGCGGTCCTGGCTGCGCGTCGGGCTGCTCGTGGTGCAGGCGCTCGCGCTCCCGGTGATCGCGGTGCTCACCCTGCCGACGTTGCGGAGGGGGCGACCATGAGCGACGAGCAGACGCCGACCGCCGGCCGGCGCGCCGACCGGGGAGCCGCCTCCGCGCCGGGGCGGCGCGGCGTCGTACGACGGCGCCGGCTGGACGCGCTCGCCGCGCTCAGCCTGCTGCTCCCGGTGGTCGCCGGAGCCGCGTTCGCGGTCACCCGCGCCGACGACCCGGCGCCCGCACCGGACGTGCCGCCGACCTCGTCGCGGCTCACCGACGCCTCGCTGGTCTGCGCGTCGGCGGCGAGCCGGACCGCCGGTCCGGTCCGGCTCTCCCGGGTGCCGGGCCTGGAGGGCGGCAACGTCACCGTCCGCGTCGCCGGCCCCGACGCCACCCCGCTCCGCGAGCAGGGCCGGGTGCGGGTGCAGCCGGACCAGCTGACCTCGGTGACGACCGACGGCGACGTCGCCGTCACCGGCACCGACGCCGCCGCTCCCGGCCTGGTCGCCGGTCGCACCGGCGCCGCCCGCGCGGCCGCGGAGTGCCGGGCACCGACCTTCGACGAGTGGTACGTCGGCATCGGCGCGGCTGCCCGCCAGGCCTCGATCATCGAGCTCGTCAACCCCGATGAGGGACCGGCGGTCGTCGAGGTCGTGCTCTACGGACGCCACGGTCCGGAGCCCATCGACGAGCAGGACCTGCGCGGCATTCGAGTACCCGGCCACGAGGTGGTCCGGCTGGACCTGTCCCGGATGGCCCCGCGCCGCGGCACGCTGGCCGCCCACGTGACGGTCGTGCGCGGCCGGGTCACGACCACCGTGCGCCACACCTACGACCCGCTCGGGAGCAGCGCCCCTCGCATCGACTTCCTTCCCGCCCAGGCCGCCCCGCTGACCAGCAACCTGCTCCTCGGTGTGCCGGCGGAGGGTTCGGGTGTCGTGCACCTCTTCAACCCGGGCGCCGACGAGGCCCGAGCGACCGTGCGCGTGGTCTCGGGCTCGGCCGTGTTCACCCCGGCCGGCCTCGACGACGTCGTGGTCCCCGCCGGCAGCGTGCGCCAGGTGGAGCTGTCCCGGGTCCTGACAGAGCAGGCCGCCAAGGGCGCGCTCGGTCTCGAGGTCGTCTCCGCCGAGCCGCTGGTCGCCTCGGTCCGGCTGCTCGACGACGACCTCGGCCTGGTCGCCCCGTCGACCACGTTCGACGCTGACGAGCCGGTCGCCTCCGTCGTGCCGGAGGGCCCCAAGACCCTCGTGCTCGCCGGCGCCACCCGCTCCGGCACCGTGCGCGTCACCGCCATCGACGCCGACGGCGGGCGCCTGCTCGACGAGAAGCGGGTCGAGGTCGGCGCCGACCGCGGTCACAGCCTGAAGCTGCCCGACGAGGCGGTCCTCGTCGTCGTCGAGTCGGGCAACACCGCCATCGCCGGCACCGTGATGCTGACCGGCGACCGCCTCGGCGTGCTGCGGCTCCGGCCGGCCGAGGTGGACGCGGACATCCCGGACGTCCGGCCGGAGTAGGACGGTCTCGTTCGGGGTTGGTGGGGTGCCCGCGCGCTCAGCCGGTCGCGTCTCGGCGTCAACGATGCCTTCGGCCCCGCTTCGCGGCGGCCTTCGGCCGTCCTTGACCCCGAGCCTCGCGCGACCGGCTTGACGGCGCACGGGGCGGCGGGCTTCGCCGCGCCGCCCGCGCAAGCGCGGGCACCAGGGGCCGGCTGACCACTGTGCGTGGGATCGCAGTCACCTGGTGACTGCGATCGGACGGACTATGGCTCTGCGGTGCGATCTCGCGTCACCTGGTGACGCAGGATCCAACGCCAGCCGGTCGACTACGAGCGCGGCCGCCACACCGACCCCAGAACGAGATCGACCCTTCAGTCCAGGTCCTCCGGGTACCGCGCGTCCACCTGGGACGGCGGGATGCCGAGCAGCTCGGCCACCTGCTCGACGACGACGGTGAGGACCATCGCCTCGAGGTCGGCGCGGTCGTGGGCGCGGTGCTCGAGGGGACGCCGGAAGACGACCAGACGGGTGGGCGTCGTACCGGAGCCGCGGACCAGCGAGGAGAGGGGCACCGAGCCGGGCTCCCAGTCGTCCGGGACCTGGGGGGCGTCCTCGACGGCGTACTCGACGAGGCCGAGCCGGTCCGACCACCGGGCGTCGATGTCGGTGACGATGTCGAGGACCAGGTTGTCGAAGGACTCGCGCCGCGCGAACGGGCGTGGTGGTCGGCCGAAGTCGGGGTGGCCGAGGGCGGCCGGGCCGCGGATGCCGCGGCCGCGCCGGTCCCGGCGGGACCGCCGGGCGGTCGGCGCCGGTCGGGAGTCCTCCACGAGCCGCGAGCCTATCCGGCAGGTCGGCGATCAGGGGGTACCGTCTGCGGCGTGAGTCTCGCTCGGCGCTGTTCGCGCACCGCCTGCGCCCGCCCCGCGGTCGCCACGCTCACCTACGTCTACGCCGACCAGACCGCGGTGCTCGGCCCGCTGGCGACGTACGCCGAGCCGCACGCCTACGACCTGTGTGAGTTCCACAGCGACCGGCTCTCCGCACCGCGCGGCTGGGAGGTGCTGCGGCTGGCGCTCGACCAGACGGTGCCCGGCCCGACCGAGGACGACCTGCTGGCCCTGGCCGACGCCGTCCGTGAGGCCGCCCGGCCGCCGGCGACGACCGCGACCGCGGTCCTCGACGCCTCACAGGAGACCGGCCGCGAGGTCGCGCGCCGGGGCCACCTGCGGGTGCTCACGACCGACTGACCCACGCGCCCGGACCATCGACTAGGTTTGCGGCCATGTCGACGCTCTCGCCTGACAACGTCAACGCGGTGTTCAAGGCCTACGACGTCCGCGGGACCGTGCCGGACCAGCTCGACGAGGACCTGGCGCGCGCCACCGGTGCGGCGTACGTCGAGGTGCTCGGGGTGACGTCGCTGGTGATCGGCTACGACATGCGGCCGAGCTCGCCCGACCTCGCCGGTGCCTTCGCCGACGGCGCGACGGCCGCGGGTGCCGACGTCACGATGATCGGCCTGGCGTCGACCGACCAGCTCTACTTCGCCTCCGGCCACCTCGGGCTGCCGGGCGCCATGTTCACGGCGAGCCACAACCCGGCCCAGTACAACGGCATCAAGATGTGCCGCGCGCACGCTCAGCCGGTCGGGCTCGAGAGCGGCCTCGCGGAGATCCGGGACCTGGTGGCCTCCGGCTCGGCGGGACAGAAGGGCGCGGACCGGAGCGGGTCCATCTCCAGCCACGACGTGCTGCAGGCGTACGCCGCGCACCTGCTCTCGCTCGCCCCGGTCTCCGGCCGGAAGCTGAAGGTGGTCGTCGACGCCGGCAACGGCATGGCCGGCCACACCGCGCCGGCCGTCTTCGACCGGCTCGCCGACCAGGTCGAGCTGGTGCCGATGTACTTCGACCTCGACGGCACGTTCCCCAACCACGAGGCCAACCCGATCGACGAGACCAACCTGGCCGATCTCAAGCACCGGGTCGTGGCCGAGAAGGCCGACATCGGGCTCGCGTTCGACGGCGACGCCGACCGCTGCTTCCTCGTGGACGAGCGCGGCCGGGCCGTCTCCCCGTCGACGTTGACCGCCCTCATCGCGGCCCGCGAGCTCGCCAAGGAGCCGGGTGCCACGATCATCCACAACCTGATCACCAGCCGGGCAGTGCCGGAGATCGTCGAGGAGCTCGGCGGCAAGCCGGTGCGCACCCGTGTCGGCCACTCCTTCATCAAGGGGACGATGGCCGAGACCGACGCCGTCTTCGGCGGCGAGCACAGCGGCCACTTCTACTTCCGTGACTTCTGGCGTGCCGACTCCGGCATGCTCGCCGCGCTGCACGCGCTCGCGGCGCTGGCGGAGACCGACGGCACCCTGTCGGAGCTGCTCGCCGAGTACGAGCGCTACCCGATGAGCGGCGAGATCAACTCCGAGGTCGCCGACCAGGGCGCGGTGCTGGCCGAGCTCGAGACGACGTACGGCGCCCGCGACGGGGTCGAGGTCGACCACCTCGACGGTCTCAGCGTGACCAGCGCCGACTGGGCGTTCAACGTGCGTGCCTCCAACACCGAGCCGCTGCTGCGGCTCAACGCCGAGGGGAAGGACACCGAGACCATGGCTGCCATCCGCGACGAGGTCCTCAGCATCATCAGGAGCGGCAAGTGAGCGGCGCGGAGGTGTCGCCCGAGCTGCTCGCCATCATCGTCTGCCCCGCGTGCCACGGGGAGCTGGCGCTGACGGCCGGCGGCGACCGGTCCGAGCTGGTCTGCCAGGGCTGCGGACTGGCCTACCCCGTCCGTGACGGGATCCCCGTGCTCCTCGTCGACGAGGCGCGGTCCACCCGCTGAGAGCGAAGGCCGTTCGATGACCTGGTTCGACGAGTCCCGGCTCGACGACGAGATCGCGCTCGGCAGCGCCGACCTGCGGCTCCGCACGTTGGCCGAGTCCGGGTCGCGGGTACGACGCGAGGCCGGTGCCGCGACGGACGCGATCGCCGAGGCGGTCGCCCGGGCCTCCGACGCCCGTCCCCGCGCGGTGATCGCGGCGGGTCCCGACTCCCGGCTGCTCCGCGCGGTCCTCGAGCCCTGGTGCCCGGTGCCGTTCGTGGCCTGGCCGTCGGCGGGCCTGCCCGGCTGGGCCGGCAGCCTCGACCTGGTGGTGGTGCTCGCGCCCGACGGCTCCGACACCGGCACGGCATCGGCCGTCGCCGAGGCGGCGCGCCGCGGTTGCCAGGTGGTCGTCGCCTGCCCGGCCGAGTCCAGCGTCGCCGAGCACGCCGCGGGGCGGTACACCACGATCCTGCCCACGAGCACCGGCGACCAGCTCGCCACCGCGGTCGTCATGCTGTCCTTCCTCCACCAGATCGCGCTCGGGCCGTCCTGCGGTCCCGACTCCGTGGCCCACGCGCTCGACGAGGTCGCCATCGCGTGCTCCCCGCAGCGGGACATCTCGATCAATCCCGCCAAGATGCTCGCGATCTGCCTCGCCGACGCCGCGCCGCTGGTGTGGGGCGGGTCGGTGCTCGCGGCGCGCGCGGCGCGCCGGGTGGCAGAGTCGATCCGTCGTACGTCGGGACGCACCGCACTCGCCGGCGACGCCGAGCACCTGCTGCCCGTGATCGAGCTCGCGCGGCAGCGTGACGTCTTCGCCGACCCCTACGCCGACGGCAGCGGGGAGCGGCGGCCGGTGCTCATCGTCCTCGACGACGGCGCCGAGGACCCCGCCCTGCTGGAGCAGCGGGGCCGACTCGAGGACGCCGCCCGGACCCGCGAGGTCCGTGTGGAGACGGTCACGACCGACGCCGACGGCGAGGTGGCGCGGTACGCGTCGTTGCTGCTCAACGGCACCTATGCCGCCGAGTACCTCCGGCTCGGGCTCGTCGAGGATTGACAGACGATTCGGCTAGGCCGCCCCTGAACGGGTAGCACGAGAGGTGATGCCCGCGCCTTCTCCTCCTGCCCGTGACCCCTGGCTCGACAACGCCAAGATGGCGCTCGTCACCCTCGTCGTCGTCGGCCACGGGATCGCGCTGCTGCCCGCCGACGGCTGGGTCGGCCGCTTCTACGACTTCCTCTACGCCTGGCACATGCCGGCGTTCGTGCTGGTGACCGGCTACCTGTCCCGCGCGTTCACCTACGCCCCCGAGCGGCTCTGGCAGCTGGTCCGCACGGTCGCCGTGCCGTACCTGGTCTTCGAGTGCCTGATGGCGCTCTTCCGGCTCCACTTCGGCGGCGAGGAGCTGGTGGACCTGTTCACGGATCCGCACTGGCCGCTGTGGTTCCTCCCTGCGCTCATCTGCTGGCGGTTGGTCACCCCGCTGTTCCGCGCGCTCCCCGCGCTGACCGCCGTCGTGCTCGCGGCCGGCCTCAGCGTGTGGTCGGGGACGATCCAGGGTGACACCGCGGAGCTGTTCGACCTGACCCGGATGCTCGGCTTCCTGCCGTTCTTCGTGCTGGGGCTGCACCTGACGCCGGAGCGGCTCGAGCGCCTGCGCGCGCCCGGCGCCCGTTGGCTCGCGGCTGCCGCGCTCGGCGGGCTGTGGCTGCTCGCGGCTCACATCGACGACCTGGCCGCGACCCACTGGCTCTACTGGGCGACGCCGTACGCCGAGCTCGGCGCCTCCGACCTCCGCGGCACCGTCACCCGGCTGGTCCTCTTCGGCATCGGCGTCGTCGGCACGCTGGCGTTCCTCGCGCTGGTGCCGCGCCTGTCGGGCTGGTTCAGCAGGATGGGTGCGGCGACCCTCGTGGTCTACCTGTGCCACGGGTTCTTCGTCCGCGGCCTGGAGTTCTCCGGCTACGGCGAGTGGGCCGCCGACCACCCCGCCATGGCCCCGCTGCTGACCATCGGCGGCGGCGTGCTGCTCTCGCTCACACTGGCCGCGCCGCCGGTCTCGCGTCGGCTGATGATCCTCGTCGACCCGTTCGGGCGGGCCGAGCAGCAGGTGAAGGAGGCGGTCCAGCTCAGCGTCGTCGCGCAGGAGACCGGTAATCTTCCGGCCATGCAGACCCCGCTGGCCGAGAACGTGACCCGATGAGCGCTGGCCTCTTCGGGCTCCTCGACGACGTCGCCGCGATCGCCCGACTGGCCGCTGCGTCCGTCGACGACGTCGGTGCCGCCGCGGGCCGGGCGACCACCAAGGCCGCGGGCGTGGTCATCGACGACACCGCGGTGACGCCGCAGTACGTGCACGGCATCGCCGCCGAGCGCGAGCTGCCGATCGTCAAGCGGATCGCCATCGGCTCGATCCGCAACAAGCTGCTGATCATCCTGCCGGCGGCGCTGCTGCTCAACGCGGTCCTGCCCGACCTGCTGCCGGTCATCCTGATGGCCGGCGGTACCTTCCTCTGCTACGAGGGGGCGCACAAGGTCTGGGGCATGGTCGCGGGCCACCACGACCACGACCGCCCGGTCGCCGAGATCGGCCCGGAGGCCGAGAAGCAGATGGTGTCGGGCGCCGTCCGCACCGACCTGATCCTGTCGGCCGAGATCATGGTGATCGCCCTCAACGAGGTTGCGGAGGAGAGCTTCTGGTCGCAGCTCGCGATCCTGCTCGTCGTCGCCGTCGTCATCACGATCGCGGTGTACGGCGTCGTCGCGCTCATCGTGAAGATGGACGACGCCGGTCTGCTGCTCACCCAGCGGGAGTCGGGCTTCGCCCAGCGCGTCGGCCGCGCGCTCGTCGCGGGCATGCCGAAGCTGCTGACCGTCATCTCCCTGGTCGGCACCGTCGCCATGCTCTGGGTCGGCGGCCACATCCTGCTGGTGAACCTCGCCGAGGTCGACTGGTGGCACGCGCCGTACGACTGGGTCCACCACCGCGAGGAGGACGTCCACCACGCCGTCGACGTCGCGGTGCTCGGACCCACGCTGGCGTGGCTGACCAACACGTTCTTCTCCGCGCTGGTCGGGCTGCTGGTGGGTGCGGTCGTGCTGGCCGTCGTTACCGTGCTGCCGTTCGGGAAGAAGCACGGCGAGGACGCGGCCCCTGCCGTCACCGAGCCGGCGGACGACTCGTCGGCCCCGCCTGCCGATCCGCACTAGTCCTCCCGAGTTCTTCCGGGATTCCTCGGGCGTCCGGACCCGCTTGTAGGGTGGGTACCAGTCCTGTGCGGGAGATCCCGACGAAGCGCAGATGCGCCGCAGAGACAGCCTCCGGAAGTCATCGAGGAAGAACTTTCATGGACTACAAGGTTGCTGACCTGAGCCTGGCCGAATTCGGCCGCAAGGAGCTCACCCTGGCCGAGCACGAGATGCCCGGCCTGATGGAGATGCGGGCGCGCTACGGCGACTCCAAGCCGCTGGCCGGCGCGCGCATCGCGGGCTCGCTGCACATGACCATCCAGACCGGCGTGCTCATCGAGACGCTGACCGCGCTCGGCGCCGACGTGCGCTGGGCCACCTGCAACATCTTCTCCACGCAGGACCACGCCGCTGCCGCGGTCGTCGTCGGCCCGAACGGCACCGTCGACAACCCCTCCGGCACGCCCGTGTTCGCCTGGAAGGGCGAGACCCTCGCGGAGTACTGGGACGAGGCCGAGAAGGTCTTCGACTTCACCGACGCCGACGGCAACCGGGTCGGCCCCAACATGCTGCTCGACGACGGCGGCGACATCACGCTGCTCGTCCACAAGGGTGTCGAGTTCGAGAAGGCCGGCGCCGTGCCGAGCCAGGACTCGACCGACAACGAGGAGTACAAGGAGGTCCTCCGGGTCCTCGCGCGTTCCCTCGAGAACGACCCGCAGCGGTGGACCAACATCGCCAACGGCATCAAGGGCGTCACCGAGGAGACCACCACCGGTGTGCACCGCCTCTACGAGCGCTTCCGCGAGGGCTCGCTGCTCTTCCCGGCGATCAACGTCAACGACTCGGTCACCAAGTCGAAGTTCGACAACAAGTACGGCTGCCGCCACTCGCTCATCGACGGCATCAACCGCGCCACCGACGTGATGATCGCCGGCAAGACCGCGGTCGTCTGCGGCTACGGCGACGTGGGCAAGGGCTCCGCTGAGTCGCTGCGCGGCCAGGGCGCCAAGGTCGTCATCACCGAGATCGACCCGATCTGCGCGCTGCAGGCGGCGATGGACGGCTACGAGGTCAAGCGCCTCGAGTCGGTCGTCGACTACGCCGACATCTTCATCACCACGACGGGCAACTTCGACATCATCAAGGTCGAGCACTTCGAGCGGATGAAGAACCAGGCCATCGTCGGCAACATCGGCCACTTCGACAACGAGATCGACATGGCCGGCCTCGCCCGGATCCCGGGCATCGTCAAGGACGAGATCAAGCCCCAGGTCCACCAGTGGATCTTCCCCGACGGCAAGAAGGTCATCGTGCTGTCGGAGGGCCGCCTGCTCAACCTCGGCAACGCGACCGGCCACCCGTCGTTCGTGATGTCGAACTCCTTCACCAACCAGGTGCTGGCCCAGGTCGAGCTGTTCACCAAGACCGACGACTACGAGGTCGGCGTCTACGTCCTCCCCAAGCACCTCGACGAGGAGGTCGCCCGGCTGCACCTCGACGCCCTCGGCGTCGAGCTGACCGAGCTGACCAAGGAGCAGGCCGAGTACATCGGCGTCGACGTGGCGGGTCCGTTCAAGAGCGACCACTACCGCTACTGAGCCCTGCGGGGTCAGCCCCGAACGACATGGGGTCCGAGACCAGCCGGGCGCGAGCTTGCTCGCGCTCGGCGTCGGTCGAGGAGGTCGAGTAGCGACCGCGAGCGAGGAACGAGCTCGCGACGGCACGTATCGAGCCCCGGTGAGACGAAAACCCTCCGGCGAGTGGGCACAGTCGCGGGGTCTCGATACGCCCTCGCCTAGCGGCTCGGGCTACTCGACCACCGTAGGATTGCCCGTGTGAACGCAGTGGCCGGGGCGTCGTCGTACGCGACGAAGGGGCGGGTGCTCGTCGTCGACGACGACGCGCCGCTCGCCGAGATGCTCGGCATCGTGCTGCGCCAGGAGGGCTTCGACAGCCAGGTCTGCATGCGGGGCGACGCGGCGCTCAGCGCCTTCCGCGACTACCGTCCCGACGTCGTGCTGCTCGACGTGATGCTGCCCGGCCGTGACGGCATCGACGTGTGCAAGGAGATCCGGGCCGAGTCGGGAGTGCCGATCGTCATGCTCACGGCGAAGGGCGACACGGTCGACGTCGTCGTCGGCCTGGAGTCCGGCGCCGACGACTACGTGGTGAAGCCGTTCAAGCCCAAGGAGCTGATCGCGCGGATCCGGGCGCGGGTACGACGGACCGACTCGGTCACATCGGAGACGCTGACCCTCAAGGACCTCACCATCGACGTCGCCGGGCACAGCGTGACCCGCGACGGCGAGGAGATCGCGCTGACACCGCTGGAGTTCGACCTCCTGCTGTGCCTCGCGCGCCGGCCGTGGCAGGTCTTCACCCGGCAGGTGCTGCTCGAGGAGGTGTGGGGCTACCACCACGCCGCCGACACCCGCCTGGTCAACGTGCACGTCCAGCGGCTGCGGTCGAAGGTGGAGCACGACCCGGAGCACCCCGAGATCGTCCTGACCGTGCGCGGGGTTGGCTACAAGGCCGGCAGCTAGATGGTCGGCTGATCATGCGGATCGCGCTGCCGTACGGGCTGCGTCGGGCGCTCACCTTCTGGCGGCGGTCGATCCAGGCGCGGGTGGTCGTCAGCACGCTGCTGCTGTCGGCGATCGTCATCAGCGCGGTCGGGTGGCTGCTGCTGCAGCAGACCCGCGAGGGCCTGCTGCGGCACCGCGTCGACGTCGTGGTCGGGGAGGTCGACGCCACGGTCGCCTACCACCGGGACCGGCTGTCGGCGGCGCGGGGGACCGAGGTCAACGCCAGCACCCAGCGCGCCGACCTGATCGACCCGATCATCGAGACCGGCGACAGCCGCGGCTACAGCGTGGTGCTCGGCGGCCCGGAGGAGACGGACATCGGCCTGAGCGACGGTGGCGCGCACCGCACCAGCGGCCTCGAGCTCACCAGCGTGCCGGCCCGGCTGGAGGCGCACTTCGACGGGCGGAACCGTTCGACGGCGTGGACCTACACCGAGATCGAACGCACCCTCGCCGACGGCACCACCGTCTCGGAGCCGGGGATCGTGGTCGGCTCGCAGGTGCGGCTCCCGGCCGACGGCCAGACCTACACGATCTACTTCCTGTTCCCGCTGACCGAGGAGGAGGAGACGCTCGGCCTGGTGACCCGCGCCCTGCTCACCGCGGCCGGCCTGCTGCTCGCGCTCGTCGCCGGGATCACCTGGCTGGTGACGCGGCAGGTCGTGACGCCGGTGCGGATGGCGCGCCGGGTGGCCGAGCGGCTCGCGGCCGGGCGCCTCCAGGAGCGGCTGCGGGTGAGCGGCGAGGACGACCTGGCGCGGCTGGCGCACTCGTTCAACCAGATGGCATCGAACCTGCAGCGGCAGATCCGGCAGCTCGAGGAGCTCAGCTGGGTGCAGCGACGGTTCGTGTCCGACGTGTCGCACGAGCTGCGCACGCCGCTGACCACCGTGCGGATGGCCGGCGACGTGCTGCACGACGCCCGGCGCGAGTTCGACCCGGCCACGGCGCGCGCGGCCGAGCTGCTCCAGGCCGAGCTGGACCGGTTCGAGGGGCTGCTCGTCGACCTGCTGGAGATCAGCCGATTCGACGCGGGCGCGGCCCTGCTCGACGTCGACGACATCAACCTCCTCGACCTGGCGCACCGGGTGGTCGACGCGGCCCGGCCGCTGGCCGACCAGCGCGGCGTGCGCGTCGAGGTCGAGCAGCCCGACAAGCCGGTGCGGGCGCAGGTCGACGCGCGACGGGTCGAGCGGATCCTGCGCAACCTCGTCACCAACGCGATCGACCACGCCTACCCCGACGACGTGGACCGGCCGATCGTCGTCCGGATGGCCGCCGACGACCAGGCCGCGGCGGTCACCGTGCGCGACCACGGGGTCGGGCTGGCGCCGGGGGAGTCCGCGATGGTCTTCAACCGGTTCTGGCGCTCCGACCCGGCGCGCGCCCGCACCAGCGGCGGCACCGGGCTCGGCCTGGCGATCTCGCTGGAGGACGCCCACTTGCACGGCGGGTGGCTGCAGGCGTGGGGCCGCCCCGGGGAGGGGGCGCAGTTCCGCCTCACCCTGCCGCGGCGCGCCGGGGACGTGGTGCGGCACAGCCCGCTGCCGTTGGCGCCGGTCGAGGCCCTCGACCTGCTCGAGGGCAGGGCGGCGCAGCACGACGTCGAGGACGACGAGCCGGACGGTCGGTACCGCCGCGAGGACGCACGCCAGGGCAGCCGGGACGGTGGCCGTGAGCCCAGCCGGGGGGTGACGTCATGAGCAGGGCGGCGCGCGCTGCGGCCGCTCTCGTGCTGGTGGTGCTGCTGACCGGTTGCGTGGGCCTGCCGCGCAGCGGCCCGGTCATCGACGCGAACGTGCCCGGCGACCAGAGCGGCGACCCGGTGTCGTCGTTCGACGGCCGCTCGCCGCAGCCGGGTGACTCCCGGCTCGCGATCGTGAACGGGTTCCTCGAGGCGATGATGGCGTGGCCGATCTCGACGAGCGCTGCGAAGGAGTACCTCGCCGAGGACGCCGCCGAGGAGTGGGACCCCACCTCGACGGTCGTCTACAGCGACCTGGCGACGCCGCAGGAGCGGGGCAGCTCGGTCAGCATCCGGATGCGGGACGCGGCGCTGCTCGACGAGTCCGGGGGCTGGCGCGGCGCCGTGCCCGCTGATCGCAGCACCCTCACCTTCCAGCTGACGGTCGAGGACGGGGAGTTCCGGATCCTCAACCCGATGGACGCGCTGGTGGTGCGGACCTCGTGGTTCCACGACCGCTACCGGCAGGCATCCCTCTACTACTTCGACCCCACGGGTGAGGTGCTCGTGCCCGAGCCGGTGTTCGTGCCGGTCGGCGACACGTTCGCGACCAGCCTGGTCACCGCGCTGCTGGCGGGCCCGCCACCGCGGCTGCGGGACGTCGTGACGTCGTACCTCCCCGACAACCTGACCGTCGGGCTCTCGGTGCCGGTCATCGACGGCGTGGCCACGCTCGACCTCAGCGGCGACGCCCTCACGCCGTCCCCGGCCGTGGCCGAGCTGATCCTCGCCCAGCTCGCCGCCACCGTCCGGCAGGAGCCGACGATCCGGGCGCTGCGGGTGACGATCGGTGGCGAGCTGCTCGACCCGCCCGGGTCCGAGACGACGTACGACGTGCGGGCCACCGACGACTACGACGCGGCCGACACCGGGTCGGCCGGTGTCCTCTACGGGCTGCGGCGCGGCCGGGTCGTGGCGGGCTCCTTCGACGACCTCCGTGAGGTCGACGGACCGCTCGGTCGCGAGCCGCACGACTACCGGTCGATGGCGGTCTCCCCGGTCGGCGACCGGATCGCCGCGGTCTCCGCGGACGGACGAGAGGTCACCGTCGCGCCGCTCCGCTCGCCCAGGAACGAGGTCGACACGCTGCCGGCCGGTGGCACCGCGTTCGCGCGACCGGCGTGGGACGCCTCGGGGCGACTCTGGCTGCTCGATCGACGCCCCGGAGGAGCCCGGGTGCTGGTGTCCGAGGACGGCGTGCGGGTCCGTGAGGTCCAGGTGTTCGGCGTCTCCGGCAGCGCTGCGCGGCGGATCCTGGTCTCGCGCGACGGGACCAGGCTCGTTGCCCTGGTCTCGCGACCGGGGGGCGACCAGCTGGTCTCGGCACGGGTCGTCCTCGACCAGAGCGGTCGCATCGCGCGGATCGTGGAGTCGACCGTGATCCGCTCCTTCGAAGGCGACCAGCGGGCCATCGACGTCGCGTGGACCGGGCCCGCCGAGATCGCGCTGCTCCTCCCCGCCCGTCCCGGCGAGCTGTTCGAGGTCCAGGCCGTGTCCGTCGACGGGGCCACCGTCGAGGGCGGCACCCCCTCGACGTTCGTGCCCGGCCGTGCGATCGGGCTGGCGGGCGAGCCCGATCCCGAGACGCCCGTCTACGCAGTCGCGCGCGACGAGCTCGGCGACGTCCGGACAGGCGTGCGCTACCCCGTCAAACCGGTGCGCGAGCTCGACTACGGCGGTTGACCGGTGCGGCCGGCGGTCCGTCCACAGGTGGCGGGTGGCCGGCTTGGCGTAGCCCGTCGCGCGTGGTCGCATCGAGGGGTGTCCCTGCTGTCCGGCCTGCTCGACGCGGGCTCCGACCTGCTGCTCGGCTCGGCCTGCGTCGGGTGCTCCGCACCCGGCCGGGTCCTCTGCGAGCGGTGCCGACGGGCGCTGCCGACGACGGCGACCGCGTGCTGGCCGACGCCGACCCCGGCGGGACTGGTGCCGCCCTTCGCGACCGGGGTCTACGACGACACCCTCCGCGCGCTCGTGCTCGGGCACAAGGAGCATCGGCTGCTCGGCCTCACCCGCCCGCTCGGTGAGCTGCTCGCGGTCTCGGTGCTCGTCGCGGCTGGAGCGGCCGACCCGTTGTTGCTGGTGCCGGTGCCCTCCCGCCCCGCCGCGGTGCGCGCCCGCGGTCACGACCCGACCCGGGCGATGACCCGTCACGCCGCGAGGATGCTGCGCGCCGACGGGCGCGAGGTGGGTGTGGCGCGGCTGCTGCGCACCCGGCCCGGCGTGGCCGACCAGGCGGGGCTCGACGCGGGTCAGCGGCACGACAACCTCGCCGGCTCGATGGCCAGCCCGGCGCGCGCCGTACGACGTCAGGCGGGTCGGCGCGCCCACGTCGTCGTCTGCGACGACGTGATCACGACCGGCGCCACCGCCCGCGAGGCGCAACGCGCGCTGGAGGCCGCCGGCGTTCCCGTGCTCGCGATCGCAGCGGTCGCCGCCACGGTCCGGCGGGCGCCGACCGGGACCTGAGTCCCTTCTCGGCCGCAAACCCTTTCGTGCCCTTGATCGACGCACTAACGTCTCATCATGGAGTCCCACCGGATTCGAGGCGACGTCGTTCGGACGTCGAGCCCGCCGGTGAGGTGGCCGCTCGGCGGCCCTCCGCTCGGCGATCGCTGAAGAGTCGGTCGCGCCCACAGTTGAATACATGTCCCATCGACCAACACTGGAGGTACCTGATGGACGTCGTGGTCACCGGACGGCACTGCGAGATCTCTGATCGGTTTCGCGAGCACGCCGCCGAGAAGCTGGCGAAGCTGGAGAAGCACGATCATCGGATCATGCGGGTCCACGTCGAGGTGGATTGTGAACCCAACCCGCGCCAGCACGACCACTCCGTCCACGTGGAGCTCACGGCCTTCTCGAAGGGCCCGGTGATCCGCGCCGAGGCCGCCGCCGACGACAAGCACGCCGCCCTCGACCTCGCCCTCGACAAGATGGCCTCGCAGATGCGCAAGGCCGCCGACCGCCGCCGGGTGCACCGCGGCCGTCGCGCGCCGGTCTCGGTGGGGCAGGCACTGGCCGGTGTCCCGGTCGACGGGCTCGGCGCCACCGACACCGTCACCGAGGCCGGCGACACCGTCGAGGAGCGACGCGTGGGACCGATCGAGGTCACCGGCGACGGCCCGCTCGTCGTCCGCGAGAAGACCCACCCGGCGAGCCCGATGACGCTCGACCAGGCCCTCTACGAGATGGAGCTGGTCGGCCACGACTTCTACCTCTACGTCGACAAGGAGAGCGAGCGACCGGCCGTCGTCTACCGACGCCGCGGCTACGACTACGGCGTCATCTCCCTCGATCTGGGCGAGTAGCACGGGGCGCCGCGGCGCTTCCGTGCCATGATTCTCGGGTGGCGAATGGTAACGAGCCGGTACGGGTGCTGGTGGTCGACGACCATGAGCTGTTCCGACGAGGCCTGACCATGCTCCTCGGTGTCGAAGACGGCATCGAGGTGGTGGGCGAGGCCAGCGACGGGGCGGAGGGCACGGCGTTGGCCGTGAGCACCGCCCCCGACGTCGTGCTGCTCGACGTCCGGATGCCGAAACAGTCGGGCATCGAGGCGTGCGTCGCCATCAAAGCGGCCTCCCCGTCCACGAAGATCGTCATGCTGACGGTCTCCGACGAGGAGGCCGACCTGTACGAGGCGGTGAAGAACGGCGCCTCGGGCTACCTGCTCAAGGACTCCTCCATCGAGGAGGTGGCCCAGGGCATCCGCGTCGTCGCCGAGGGACAGTCGCTGATCAGCCCGTCGATGGCGGCCAAGCTCATCGACGAGTTCAAGACGATGTCCCGCCCCGACCGCTCGTCGGGCCCGGCCCTCAAGCTCACCGAGCGCGAGCTCGACGTGCTCCGCCTGGTCGCCAAGGGCCTCAGCAACCGCGACGTCGCCCACCGCCTCGCCATCAGCGAGAACACGGTGAAGAACCACGTCCGCAACATGCTGGAGAAGCTGCAGCTCCACTCCCGGATGGAGGCTGTCATGTACGCCGTCCGGGAGAAGCTGGTCGAGCTCGAGTAGGCACGCAGGGCTGTCGGTCCCCAGCCGTAGGGTCGGAACCGTGCAGTCGCTCAGCCTCGCGCAAGCCCGCCGGATCGCCCTCGCGGCCCAGGGTTTCGCCGACAAGCGGCACGAGGTGCCGACCATGCGGACCTTCCAGCGCACGCTCGCGCGGACGGGGGTGCTGCAGGTCGACTCGGTCAACGTGCTGCAGCGCGCGCACTACATGCCGCTGTACTCCCGGATGGGCCCGTACGACGTCGACCTGCTCCGGCGCGCGGCGGAGAGCCGGCCCCGACGAGTGGTGGAGTACTGGGCGCACGTCCAGGCGTTCATGCCGGTCGAGCTGTGGCCGGTGATGCGGTTCCGGATGCAGCACTACGCCGAGCGCGAGTTCAAGTGGTGGCCCGGCGTCGACCCCGTGCTCAAGGAGCGGGTCCTCCAGGAGGTGGCCGATCGCGGACCGGTGACGGCGCGTGACCTCGAGGACGGCGCCCCGCGCGAGAAGAAGCACTGGGGCTGGAACTGGTCGGAGGCCCGCAAGGCGCTCGACATCCTCTACATGACCGGCGACGTCGCGATCGCGGGCCGCACCAGCCAGTTCGAGGTGCGCTACGACCTCCCGGAGCGGGTGCTCCCGGCCGAGGTGCTCGCGGCGCCGGCGCTCACCGAGGACGAGGCCGTCCTCGAGCTGGTACGACGCTCCGCCCGCTCCCACGGCGTGGCCAGCGCGAACTGCCTGGCCGACTACTACCGGATCAAGGTCGGCCCGGCCCGCGCGGCCGCCGAGGAGCTGGTGGCCGCGGGCGAGCTCGAACGGGTGACGGTCGAGGGCTGGAAGCGCCCGGCGTACCTCCACCGCGACGCCCGGCTCCCGCGCCGGATCGGCGCCAGCACCCTGCTCAGCCCGTTCGACCCGGTCGTGTGGGAGCGGGCGCGCAGCGAGGCGATCTTCGACTTCCACTACCGCATCGAGATCTACACGCCCGCGGCCAAGCGGGTGCACGGCTACTACGTGCTGCCGTTCCTCCTCGGCGACCGGATCGTCGGCCGCGTCGACCTCAAGGCGGACCGCGCGACCCGGGTGCTCCTCGTTCAGGGGTCGTACGCCGAGCCCGGTGCTCCGGCCGGGACGGCGGCCGAGCTCGCGGGGGAGCTGTGGCGCCTCGCGGGCTGGCTCGGGCTCGACGACGTGGTGGTCGCGCCCCGGGGCGATCTCGCCGCCGCGGTCGCGGCCGAAGTCAGCCGCTCGCAGCCGGTCGCGGCGCCAGCGCCCGCAGGGTGACCGGGAACTCGTCGGTGGGCACCAGCAGCGCGGTGTGGTCCCACTCGATCTCGTAGTCGGGCGGCACCTCGAGCCGGTAGCGGGTGAGCACGGTGTGCATCAGCGTCTTGACCTCGTTGGTGCCGAACGCCATCCCGATGCACTTGTGGGCTCCGCCGCCGAACGGCACGTAGCCGAACCGGTGCGCCTTGTGCTCGGTGCGCGGGTCGGCGAACCGGGTCGGGTCGAAGTCGTCGCCGTTGACCCAGTGGTCGCCGAGCAGGTGCAGCCCGCCCGGCGCGACGTTGATGATCGTGCCTTTCGGGACGTAGTGCCCGTCCAGCGCGGTGTCGGCAGTCGTCCTCCGCACCAACGCCGGCACCGGCGCGACCAACCGCATCGCCTCCTTGAAGACCAGGTCCAGGGTGGCCAGCGACTCGAGCTGCTCGATCGTGGGCCGGTCGGTGCCGAGCGCGAACGACTCCTCGCGGGCCTGCTCCTGCCAATCGGGGTGCTTGGCGAAGTAGAACGCCATCGCGGTGGCGGTGATGGTCGAGGTGTCGTGGGCGGCCATCATCAGGAAGATCATGTGGTTCACGACGTCGTCGTCGGTGAACCGCACTCCCTCCTCGCTCTCGATGTGGCACAGCGCGGAGAACAGGTCGGTGTCCCGCGAAGCCCGCTTGGTGGGGATCAGCCGCCGGAAGTAGGCCTCCAGCTGCCGGCGGCCGGCGAGCCCGCGATTCCAGCGGGTGTTGAGCACCGGCACCTCGGCGCGGATGAGGCCGGTGCCGGCCCGCACGGTGTCGATGAACGCCTGGGTGAGCGCGTGGGTCTCCGCGCTCGGCTCGGCGCCCATGAACACCTCGGTGGCGACGTCGAGGGAGAGCTGCTTGATGGCGGGGTAGAGCCGCATCGGCCGGTCGGTCGGCCAGGCCGGCACCCCGCGGTCGATCACCGACTGCACCTTGGTCTGGTAGCCCTCGAGCCGCGGCCGGGTGAACGCCTCCTGCATGATCCGACGGTGCAGGTGGTGCTCCTCGCCGTCGAGCAGCATCAGGCCGCGGGTGAAGAACGGGCCGATGAAGAACTCCCAGCCCGACTGGGAGTAGACCTTGTCCTTGTTCTGGACGACCTCCTGGACGGCGTCGGGCCCCATCACCCACACCGACCGCGTGCCGAAGGCGCGGGTCCAGAAGACGTCGCCGTACTTCGCCCGGTAACGGCGCGCGGCCGCCTCCGCGTCACGGATCAGCTCCACCGTCTTGCCGAGGACGGGGAGCCCGACCTCGCCCAGCACGGGCCGCAGCCCGCTGCCCGCCGGCGGCTCGGCGAGGGGGACCGGTCGGGTGCCGACCCGCTCCTGGACCGCCTCGAGCAGCCGGTCGCCCGGGAAGTGCAGCAACGTCGGTCGCATCGCGTCCCTCGCCTCCGCGCTGAGGTGGTAGAAGCCGGCCCGAACCTACCAGCGCGCTCCGGCCGCAGGCGGTGCCTCGTGCTGCTGCTCGGGCCGTCGTCGGTAGAGTCCCGCGGGTGACCCAACGCACCCTGGTCCTCATCAAGCCCGATGCCGTCCGCCGCGGGCTGGTCGGCAACGTGCTCTCCCGGTTCGAGGCCAAGGGCCTCACGATCGTCGCGATGGAGCACCGGCACATCGACGCCGCGCAGGCCGAGGCGCACTACGCCGAGCACGTCGAGCGCGACTTCTACCCGCCGCTGCGCACGTTCGTCACCAGCGGGCCGCTGGTTGCGCTCGTCCTCGAGGGCGACGAGGCGATCGAGGTGGTCCGCCTCGTCAACGGCGCGACCGACGGCCGCAAGGCCGCCCCCGGCACCATCCGCGGCGACCTCTCGCTCTCCAACCGCGAGAACCTGGTCCATGGCTCCGACTCGCCCGAGTCCGCCGAGCGGGAGATCGCGCTCTGGTTCCCGTCGCTCGACTGAGGTCTCGACGGGCTCGACCACCACGATCACACCCGTAACATCCGCCTCACTTACCACGGCGTGCCTCCGTGGTAACAGGCTGACCCTTACCTACGCTCGCTGACGGAGGGTCCCGGATCGTGCGCTCGGGGCCCGCCCCGGCGTACCGCCTCCGCGGGGTGCGACGGCTTCCCCGTCGCGCACGGCTGGGCCGACCTGGCAGAGGCGGCCCGAGGGACGTCTGCGAGGGCATGCGTTGAGGGCGAACAGCATCATCGGCCGGGACCTGGCCGTCGACCTCGGCACGGCCAACACGCTGGTCTACGTCCGGCGCCGCGGGGTGCTGCTCGACGAGCCGAGCGTCGTCGCCCTCAACGACTCGACCGGCGAGGTGATCGCGGTCGGCCACGAGGCGAAGGCGATGATGGGCCGCACGCCCGACAACATCACCGCGCTGCGCCCGCTCCGCGACGGCGTCATCGCCGACTTCGAGGCGACCGAGCAGATGCTGCGCCAGTTCATCGCGCGCGTGCACCGGCGCCGCTACTTCGCCAAGCCGCGGATGGTGATCTGCGTGCCGAGCGCGATCACCCCCGTCGAGCAACGTGCGGTCAAGGAGGCGGGCTACCAGGCCGGCGCCCGCCGGGTCTACGTCGTCGAGGAGCCGATGGCGGCCGCGATCGGCGCCGGTCTCCCCGTCCACCAGCCGACCGGCAACATGGTCGTCGACGTCGGCGGGGGCACGACGGAGGTCGCGGTGATCTCGCTCGGCGGCATCGTCACCAGCCTCAGCATCCGCACCGCCGGCGACGAGCTCGACGCCGCGATCGTGGCGTGGATGAAGAAGGAGCACGGGCTCATGCTCGGCGAGCGCACCGCCGAGGAGGTCAAGCTGACCCTCGGCTCGGCGTTCCCGGCGCCGCGCGAGCCCGAGGGCGAGGTCCGCGGCCGCGACCTGGTCACCGGCCTGCCGCGCACCGTCACCGTCACCGCCGCCGACATCCGGCACGCGCTGGACGAGCCGCTGCACGCGATCGTCGACGCCGTCCGCGTCACCCTCGACCAGACGCCGCCCGAGCTCGCCGGCGACATCATGGACCGCGGCATCGTCCTCACCGGCGGGGGAGCGCTGCTGCACGGGCTCGACGAGCGGATCCGGCACGAGACCGGGATGCCGGTCCACGTCGCCGAGGACCCGCTGGTGTCCGTCGCCGTCGGCGCCGGCCGCTGCGTGGAGGAGTTCGAGGCGCTCCAGCAGGTCCTCGTGACCAACCCGAGGCGCTTCTGATGTCACTCGACACCCGGCCACCGCGGCAGACCCCGGTCCGCCACGTCGCGACGCCGCGGGAGCGCGACGAGCAGCGCGGGCTGCCGACCCGTTCGCTG
Organism: Nocardioides silvaticus; assembly: GCF_003160695.1. Taxonomy (GTDB): domain Bacteria; phylum Actinomycetota; class Actinomycetes; order Propionibacteriales; family Nocardioidaceae; genus Nocardioides; species Nocardioides silvaticus. The sequence continues at coordinate 437,584 of NZ_QGDD01000001.1, read as the reverse complement.
CTGCTGGCGCTGGTCCTGGCCTGCATCACCCTCATGGTCGTCGACCGCACCAGCGGCGAGGACTCGCCCGTCGAGCCGGTGCGCCGGGTCGTCGGAGAGGTGCTCGGCCCGGCCGAGGCCGGCGTCAACGCCGTGCTCGGACCGGTCCTCGGCCTCCCCGAGATGCTGCGCACCAACGACGCGCTCCGCGAGGAGATCGCCGCCCAGGACGACGAGATCGCCGAGCTCCGGCGCGAGGCCCACCAGAACCCCTACGACGTCGCCCGCGCCGAGGACCTCCGCGCGCTGTGCGCGATGGCCACCAACACCGGCTACCTGCTCGCGCCGGCCCGGTTCAGCGGCTACAGCTCGGCCCAGTCGTTCTCCAGCACCATCAGCATCGACGCCGGCGCCGACGCGGGCATCCGTCCGGACATGACGGTCGTCAACGGCGACGGTCTGGTCGGCCGCGTGCTGGAGGTGACCTCGCACACCTCGACCGTGCTGCTCATCGTCGACGCCGACTCCACCGTCGGCGGCAAGCTCGGCGAGAGCCTCGAGAGCGGGTTCGTCGACGGCCGCGGCGGCCTCGCCGACGGCGACCCGTTGGACCTGCGGCTGGTCGACAACACCGTGCTTCCCGAGCAGGGCCAGCAGGTCGTCACCTGGGGCAGCGAGGGCACCGGCCCCTATGTCGCCGGCATCCCGATCGGCGAGGTGTCCAAGGTCTACGAGGACATTCGGGCCGGCACCTACCGCGCCGTGCTCGAGCCGTACGTCGACTTCACCTCGCTCGGTGACCTCGCGGTCGTGGTGCCCACGGGCGAGGACACCCGTGTGATCGAGCCGGAGGCGTGCTCATGAGGGGGAACTCGCGGCTGGTCGCCGCCCTGCTGATCGTCGTGACCGCCCTGCTCGTGCAGGTCACCGTGCTCCCGCACCTGGCCTGGAACGGCGTGGTGCCCGACCTGGTGCTGCTCTCCGTCGTCGGCGCTGCGCTGGTCACCGACCCCCGGTTCGCCACCCTCCTCGGCTTCGGCGCCGGCCTGCTGCTCGACGTCGCGCCCCCCGCCGACCACGCCGCCGGCCGCTGGGCGCTGGCGCTGCTCGTCGTGGGGTACGTCGTGGCCCGGCTTGCCCACGACTATCAGGCCGCGCAGCCCGGTCCGCAGCCAGCGAGCACCCCGCGGCCGCCGTACCTGCTGATGCTCGTGGCCGGTGCCGGCGGCGCGTTCGTCGGCACGTCGCTGTTCGCCCTCACCGGCCTGCTGCTGCAAGACCCCGCGGTCGGCGTCGGCGCCCTGCTCGAGGTGGTCCTCGCCGCGGTCGCGTACGACGCGCTGGTCGCTGCCGTGGCCGTTCCGCTCGTCGTGTGGGTCTTCCGCCGCGAGCCCGCACCCCGAGTGGCCCACGTCCTGCGATGACCTCGATGACCCCGACGACAGCGACCTCCTCCCACCGCAGCCGGCTGCGCCTCATCGTCATCCAGGCCCTCGTCTTCTCGCTGCTCGCGACCCTCGGCGCACGGCTCTACTACCTCCAGGTGGTGACGGGGGAGGAGTACCAGGGCAAGGCCGCGTCCCAGTCGGTGCGCGATATCGTCGTCCAGCCGCAGCGCGGTCTCATCGTCGACGCGGAGGGCCGCCCGCTGGTCACCAACCGGCTCACCTGGGTCGCCTCCGTCGACCGGACGCTGATCGGCCGGATGGAGCCGCGGCTGCGCAAGCGCCTGCTCGAGCGGGTCGGCCGCGTGATCGGCGTGGAGCCGCGCGAGATCGCCCGGAAGCTGGTGCTGTGCGGCACCGAGGGTGCGAAGGAGGGCGTGTGCTGGAACGGCTCGCCCTACCAGCCGGTCCCGGTCGCGCAGGACCTCGACGACGTCACCGCGCTGCGCATCAACGAGCAGCCGGAGGACTTCCCCGGGGTCGTGGTCGCGCAGCAGACGGTCCGCGACTACCCACAGCCCTACGGCATCAACGCCGCCCACCTGCTCGGCTACCTCAGCCCGATCACCGAGGACGAGCTGACCGCGGCCGAGGTCGGCGGTGACACGTCGGTCAACGGTGCGTCGGTCGTCGGCCGCGCCGGCGTCGAGAAGGAGTACGACGCGTGGTTGCGCGGCCAGCCCGGCTACGAGCGGGTGAAGGTCAACGCCAACGGCGAGGTGATCGGCGAGGAGGGTGACGTCCGGTCCCAGCCCGGCGACACGCTCGTCACCTCCATCGACGCGAAGGTGCAGAGCATCGTGGAGCGGCAGCTCCACCGGATGATCATGACCCAGCGGGCGACGGTCGACCCGGTCACCGGGCGGAGGTTCGAGGCCGACTCCGGCGCCGCCGTCGTGATGGACGTGCACACGGGCCGGATCGTCGCGATGGCCAGCCAGCCGACGTACGACCCCGAGATCTGGGCCGGCGGCATCACCCAGAAGCAGCTCAAGCACCTCTACTCCGAGGCCGCCGGCACGCCGCTCCTCGGCCGGGCGCTGCAGGGCCAGTTCGCGCCGGGGTCCACCTGGAAGCCGTTCATGACCGCCGGTGCGCTCACCCACGGCTACGGCCCCGACACCCGGCTCGACTGCTCCTCGGCGTTCCGGGTCGGCAACCGCGACTTCAAGAACTACGAGTCCGGCGCCTACGGCTACATCTCCTTCGCCGACGCGCTCCGGGTCTCCTGCAACACCTTCTTCTACCGGATCGGCTACGACTACTGGCAGCGCTTCGGCTCCGACGTCGCCGACGTCGACGCCAAGGACCCGCTGGTCGAGCAGGCGCTGGACTTCGGCTTCGGCAAGCCCACCGGGATCGACATCCCCGGGGAGTCGTCGGGACGGATCGCGGACCGGAAGTGGAAGCGCTCCTACTACAAGCAGATGAAGGACTACTACTGCGGCATCGCCGACAAGCCGCAGGACGCGAAGACCAGCGACTTCGTCTACAAGTTCGCCTACGAGTTCTGCGTCGAGGGCTACGCCTACCGCGCCGGCGACGCCGTCAACTTCGCGATCGGTCAGGGCGACACCATCGTCACTCCGCTCCAGCTCGCCCGCGCCTACGCCGCCCTCGCCAACGGGGGCACCCTCTGGGAGCCGCGGGTCGGCAAGGCGATCGTGTCGCCCGACGGCAGCGTGATCCGCAAGATCCCGCCGTCGAAGCAGGGCGAGGTCGACGTGCCGAAGGCGGTCCTCGACTACATCGACGAGGCACTCAAGGAGGTGCCGCGCACGGGCACCCTGGCGTGGAAGCTCGGCGGCTTCCCGCTCGACGACGTCGTGCTCCGCGCCAAGACCGGGTCCGCGGAGGTCTACGGCAAGCAGTCGACGGGCTGGGTGGCGTCGTACTCCGACGACTACGTGGTCGTGATGATGATCAGCCAGGGCGGCACCGGCTCCGGCTCGACAGGGGACGGGATCCGCAAGATCTGGGAAGCCCTGTACGGCGTCGACGGCGAGACCGTGCGCCCCGACCGCTCCGCGATCGAGGGCACGACGCCTCCCGAGCGGCTGCCGGTCTTTGGCCGCGACGGCTCGATCCTGCCGCCGACCCGCGAGGAGGACTGAGGCATGACTGGCATGACGGCGACCCGGACCTCGGCACGGTCGCGCCGCGTCGACAGCGGCGGGCTGCGCTGGCGTGAGCTCGACTGGGTGCTGCTGGGCGCGGTCGTCGTGCTCGGCGCGGTCGGCTGCGTGCTCGTCTGGTCAGCGACGGTCCACCGCGACGACCTCACCGGCGGTGACCCCAGGGCGTTCCTCGCCAAGCAGCTGGTCAACCTCGGCATCGGCGTGGGTCTGATGGCGCTGGTCGCCGCGACCGATCACCGGTGGGTGCGGATCCTCGCGCCGGTGGCGTACGGCGCCTCGGTGGTCGGCCTCGTGCTCGTGCTGGTGATGGGCACGACCATCAACGGCTCGCGGTCGTGGCTGATGCTGGGCGGCCTGTCGCTGCAGCCCGCCGAGCTGGCCAAGCTGGCCGTGATCGTCGGCATGGCGCTCGTCGTCGCCGAGCGGTCGGAGGGGAGGTGGCGTGACCGGGTCGGGACCGTCGACGTGGTGTTGATGCTCACCGTCGCCGCGGTGCCGGCCGTCCTGATCCTCGCGCAGCCCGACCTCGGCACCATGCTCGTGCTGAGCGCCACCGTCTTCGGCGTGATCGCCGCGTCCGGGGCGCACCGTCGGTGGCTGGTCGTCCTGGCCGGCTCCGGCGTGCTGGTGGCGGTCTTCGCGGTCGCGACCGGGTTCCTCGAGCAGTACCAGGTCGACCGGTTCCTCGCGTTCACCGACCCCGGCCGCGACCCGCGCGGCGCCGGCTACAACGTCGAGCAGGCCCGGATCGCCGTCGGGAACGGCGGCCTCTTCGGCCAAGGCCTCTTCGACGGCTCCCAGACCGGCTCCGGGTTCGTGCCCGAGCAGCACACCGACTTCGTCTTCACCGTCGCGGGGGAGGAGCTCGGCCTCGTCGGTGCCGCCTTCCTCATCGCGCTGCTCGGCATCGTGCTGTGGCGGGCGCTGCGGATCGCGACCCGCACCGACGACGTCTTCGGCCGGATCGCCGCCGCGGGCATCGCCTGCTGGTTCGGCTTCCAGGCCTTCCAGAACATCGGCATGTGCGTCGGCATCATGCCGGTCACGGGTGTGCCGCTCCCGTTCGTCTCCTACGGCGGCTCCTCGATGTTCGCCGGCATGCTCGCGGTCGGACTGCTGCAGAACATCCACCTGCGCACGCTCTCGGCGCCCGCCTCCCGGATGCAGCCCGCCCAGCGGGTGCTGGTCCGCGGCTGACGGCGCGGGCGGCTCATTGACACCATGACTGTGACAGTTCTACTGTCATAGTCATGCGCGACATCTTCGAAGCCGAGCACGAGGACTTCCGGCACACCGTCCGGACCTTCTTCGAGAAGGAGGTCACGCCCGACCACGAGCAGTGGGAGCGCGACGGCATCGTGCCGCGCGAGCTCTGGCTGAAGGCGGGCGAGGCCGGACTGCTCTGCTTCGACGTGCCCGAGGAGTACGGCGGCCCCGGCATCGACGACTTCCGGTTCAACCAGATCCTGTCCGAGGAGCAGACCCGGGCCGGCGCCAACGGCCCCGGCTTCTCGGTGCACACCGACATCATCGTCCCCTACCTGACCAGCCTCGCGACGGAGGAGCAGAAGCAGCGCTGGCTGCCGGGTTGCGTGTCCGGCGAGCTGATCACCGCGATCGCGATGACCGAGCCCGGCGCCGGTTCCGACCTGCAGGGGGTGCGGACGACCGCCGTCGACCAGGGCGACCACTACGTCCTCAACGGCTCCAAGACGTTCATCTCCAACGGCATCAACGCCGACCTCGTCATCGTCGTCGCGCGGACCGACCCGGAGGCCGGCCACAAGGGCATCAGCCTGCTCGTGGTGGAGCGCGGCATGGAGGGCTTCGAGCGCGGCCGCAACCTCGACAAGATCGGCCTGCACGCCCAGGACACCGCGGAGCTGTCGTTCACCGACGTCCGGGTGCCGAAGGAGAACCTGCTCGGCGAGGAGGGCTCCGGCTTCATCTCGCTGATGATGAACCTCCCGCAGGAGCGGCTGATCATCGCCTGCCAGGCCGCCGCCGCGTGCGAGGCGATCGTCGACATGTGCCTCGACTACGCCAAGACCCGGCAGGCCTTCGGCAAGCCGATCGGCAAGTTCCAGCACAACCGGTTCCTGATCGCGGAGATGCACACCGAGGCCACGATCACCCGCACCTTCGTCGACGACTGCGTGAAGAAGCACATCGACGGCAAGCTCGACGCGGTCGGCGCCTCGCAGGCGAAGTACTGGGCCACGGAGCTGCAGAACAAGCTGGTCAACCAGGCGGTCCAGCTCCACGGCGGCTACGGCTACATGATGGAGTACCCGATCGCGCGGGCCTACCTGGACAGCCGGATCTCGACGATCTACGGCGGCACGACCGAGATCCAGAAGGAGATCATCGGGCGTAGCCTCGGGCTCTAGACGATCAGGAGGACGCCATGGGGGCGACCCGCGAGCAGGTCACGTTCTGCCGGATCTGCGAACCGTTCTGCGGGATGGTCGCGACCGTCGAGGGCGACCGGCTGGTCGCCCTCCGGCCGGACAAGGACCACCCGTTGTCGCAGGGGTACGCCTGCCCGAAGGGGCTGGCCTACCCCGAGATCCAGAACGACCCCGACCGGGTCCGGCACCCGATGAAGCGACAGCCGGACGGCAGCTTCGCCCGGGTGTCCTGGGACGAGGCGATGGCCGACATCGTCAGCCGGCTGTCGACCATCCGGCGCGAGCAAGGCGGCAGCGCCATCGCGGCGTACCTCGGCAACCCCGGCGCGCTCAACTACTCCAACGGCCTGTGGCTCCAGTCGTTCATGAAGGCGGTCGGGTCGCCGCACGTCTTCACGGCGGGCTCGCAGGACACCAACAGCAGGTTCGCCGCGAGCCACCTGCTCTACGGGATCCCGACCGCGATCGCGATCCCCGACCTCGACGACATGGAGCTGTTCGTCGTCCTCGGCGCGAACCCGCTGGTCTCGCACGGCAGCCTGTTCAGCCTGCCGCGGATGAAGTACGCGATGGCCGACGTGGTCCGCCGCGGCGGGCGGGTGCTCGCGATCGACCCACGCCGCACCGAGACCGCCCGCAAGTTCGACTGGCTCCCGATCGTGCCCGACACCGACGCCTGGCTGCTGCTCTCGCTGCTCCAGGTGCTGTTCGCGGAGGGGCTCGAGGACACCGAGGCGCTGGCGACGGCGTCCGGCGTCGGGTTCCTCCGCGACCTGGTCGCCCCGTTCGCCCCGGAGCGGACCGAGGTGCACACCGGGATCGCCGCGGACGTCGTCCGTGACCTGGCGCGGGAGCTCGCCGCCCGCCGCTCGATGCTCTACGGCCGCACCGGCACCTGCCTCGGGTCCGCCTCCACGCTGACGAACTACCTGATGGACGCCGTCAACCTGGTCGCGGGCAACCTCGACGCGCGTGGCGGCGCGGTCTTCGGGGAGTCGCCGATGCCGATGCTCGAGGAGGTCACCCACCGGCTGGGCTTCCTGTCGTACGGCGCCACCCGGAGCCGGATCGGCGACTTCCCCGACATGCTGGGCAGCGAGCCGGCCGCCAACATGGCCGCCGAGATCGTCACGCCCGGTGACGGGCAGGTCCGCGCACTGATCGTGAGCGCCGGCAACCCGGTGCTCTCCACACCCAACGGGCCCGACCTCGAGAAGGCGCTCGACCAGCTCGACCTGATGGTCAGCCTCGACCTCTACGTCAACGAGACCAACGCGCACGCCCACTACGTGCTGCCGGCGACCGCGATGTACGAGCGCGAGGACGCTCCGATCTTCTCGCTCACGTTCTTCGGCCAGCCGTTCTTCCAGGTGACCGACGCGGTGGTCCCGCCGGCGGGCGAGGCCCGCCCGGAGTGGCAGGTCTTCGACGACCTGGCCCGCGGCCTCGGGACGCGTGCCGTGCCGATCGGAGTCGCCCGGCTGGGCGTGCGGGTCGGCGAGCTGGCCCGGGTCCGGCTCACCCCGTTGCGCATCCTCGACGCGATCATCCGCACCGGCCGCGGGGGCGACCGGTTCGGTCTGCGGCCGGGAGGGCTGAGCTTCAAGCGGCTGCTGCGCAAGCACCCGCACGGCTACGTGCACGCCGAGCGGCAGCCGGTCGGCCGGATCCACAAGGTGGTGCGTCACCGCGACCGGCTGGTCCACCTCGAGCACGACGCCATCCGGAGCGAGGTCCAGCGGGTCGCTGCGCGGACCCACGACCCGGCCTACCCGCTGCGCCTGATCGGGATGCGCGAGATGCGCTCGGAGAACTCGTGGTTCCACAACGCGATGGCGGGCAAGCGCGATCCGCAGACCGCGCGCCTGCACCCCGACGACGCGGCCGCGATCGGCATCGGTGACGGTGACCTGGTGCGGCTCAGCTCCAAGTCCGGCTGGATCGAGCTGCCGGTGACGCTGACCGACGACATCAAGGCCGGGGTGGTCGCGGTGCCGCACGGCTGGGGCCACAAGGGCACCGGGTCGTGGCGGCACGCCAACGCGATGCCGGGCGCCAACGTCAACGAGCTCGCGTCGTCGGACCCCGAGGACCTCGAGCCGTTGGTCGGCATGAGCCACCTGTCGGGCATCCCGATCCGCGCCGAGGCGGTCGAGGAGGTCGGATCCGAGCGCTCAGTCGCGGCTGCCGGGGCCGACGTGGTCGGGGTCGACTGACCGGACGATCGCCTGGTTGGACGCGCGCTGGAACGCCGCGACCAGCGCCTCGAGCGTGAGCTGGCGCAGCTTGCCGAGGCTGGTCTCGAACCGGGCCCGCTCCTCCTCGGTGCGCGGCCCGGCCCGGAACGGCGCCAGGACCTGGGTGCGGACGACCTCGGTCAGCTCGTCGACGAGCGAGTCCATGTGGCGGCGGATGGCGGCCTCGGCGGCCGTCGTGGCGTCCCGCGGGATGTCGAGGTCGAGCAGCTCGCTGGCGATGCCGAAGGTCATTTGCAGCTCGTAGCCGTCGTCGACGGCCCGGATCGCGCCCATCTGCTCGAGCCAGGCGAGGTCGTCGTCGGTGAGCCGGCGGCCGACCCGGCCGTCGAGCTCGGTCTGCGTCACGGTCTCGGTGCGCGCGTTGGCCCACGGCGTGAGCATCACCCGCTGGATGACGAGGTCCTCCGCGGAGGCGGCGTCGGGCACCCGCTCGACGTACTCCTGGATCGCGGCGAGGGAGAAGCCGTGCTCCTGCAGCGCCCGGACCAGCTGGAGCGCGGCGAGGTGCCGCTCGCTGTAGTAGGCGACCCGGCCGTGCCGCTCGGGCTGCGGGATGAGGCCGAGGCTGGCGTAGTAGCGGGCGGTGCGGACCGACGTCGCGGCGGCGTTGGCCAGCTCGTCGATCGTCAGCAGGCCCGTGCTGGTGGTGCTCATTGCGTCGCTCCTCTCCTCATCATGACAGTACTACTGTCACAGTGCGGGTGTCATTACCGCTGCGCGGGGCTTGATGCCTCGGATTCCGCTGCGCGGGGCGGTGCGTTCGGGCAGGGGCGGTCCGGGGTGGCCTGCGCGTGAGGGCACGCCGGCGGGGCAACCACATCCGTCCCCCAGCAGCGCGGTCGCTGCGCTCCCGCGGAGCTGGGCGCCGCAGCCAGACCCATCCACGCCCCACCGGCGTGCCCTCCCGCTCCGGCCGGGTGCGGGCCGCCCCGGACCCGGCTACGGAGTGGTCAACCTGTGCCGTGGGTCGTGCTCGTGTCGCTCAGCTGGCCTTCTTCTTGGCCGGTGCCTTCTTGGCGGTGGTCTTCTTCGCGGCCGTCTTCTTGGCCGGGGTCTTCTTGGTGGTGGTCTTCTTCGCCGCCGACTTCCTGGCGGGGGCCTTCTTCGGCGCGGCCTCCTCGGCCTCCTCGGCCTCGTCGGTCTCCTCGGTGCCGCTGTCCTCGCCGCGGGCGGTCTTGGCGGCGTCGACGGAGCGCTGGAGGGCGGCGAGCAGGTCGACGACCTCGCCGCCGGTCTTGGTGGAGGTCGGGGTGCGCTTGACCTCGCCTCCTTCGATCTTGGCCTTCACGACGGCCTCGACGGCCGCCGCGTAGTCGTCCTCGAACTCCTCGGGCTCGAAGTCGCCGGCCAGGGTCTCGACGAGCATCTGCGCCATCTTGACCTCAGCCTCCTTGACCTCGCCGGTCTCGATCTTGAAGTCGGGGGTGCGGATCTCGTCGGGCCACATCATCGTCTGCATGACGATGACGTCGCCGCGCACGCGCAGCACCGCGGTGGTGGTGCGCTGGCGGAGGGCGACAGTGACGACGGCCATCCGGTCGGCCTCGAGGAGGGCCTGGCGGAGCAGGGCGTAGGGCTTGGCGCCGGTCGACTCGGGCTCGAGGTAGTAGGACTTCTCGAACAGCATCGGGTCGATCTGGTCACTGGGCACGAACTTCTCGACAGCGATCTCGCGCGACGACGTCGACGGCAGCGCGGCCATGTCGTCGTCGGTGAGGACGACCATCTCGCCGTCCTCGGTCTCGTAGCCCTTCGCGATGTCGGCGTAGGGGACCTCCTCGCCGTCGATCGAGCACACCCGCTGGTACTTGATGCGGCCGCCGTCCTTGGCGTGGACCTGCCGGAACGACACGTCGTGGCTTTCGGTCGCCGAGTAGAGCTTCACGGGGACGCTCACGAGCCCGAACGAGACGGCACCCTTCCAGATCGCACGCATGATGACAGGGTACGGCCATGGACGGACACACCGTGGGCGTCGTCGGCGGCGGCATCCTCGGCCTGGCCGTCGCCCGCGAGCTGACCCGGCGGTTCGCCGACATCCGCGTGGTGGTCCTGGAGAAGGAGGACCGGATCGCCGCCCACCAGACCGGGCACAACTCCGGGGTGGTCCACGCCGGCATCTACTACCGCCCGGGCAGCCTCAAGGCCGAGCTCTGCGCACGCGGTCGCGCGCTGATGCGGGAGTTCTGCCGCGAGCACGACCTCCCGTACGACGAGTGCGGCAAGCTCGTGATCGCCGTCGACCGCGAGGAGATGGGGCGCTTCGACGCCCTCGAGCGCACGGCGACCGCCAACGGGGTGCCCGGGTTGCGCCGGATCGGTCCGGACGAGATCAAGGACGTGGAGCCGCACGCGCGGGGGATCGCGGCGCTCCACTCGCCCCGCACCGCGATCACCGACTACCCGGCCGTCGCGCGGCAGCTGGCGCGGGACGTCGAGTCGGCGGGCGGCGTCGTACGGCTCTCGACGGCGGTGACCGACGTCCACCGCGCCGGCCGCGGCAGCCGGATCCAGCTCGCCACCGGCGCCGGCGTCGAGCACGTCGACCACCTCGTGGTGTGCGCGGGGCTCCACGCCGACCGGCTCGGGCGGCGGGCGGACGGGCAGGAGGACCCGCGGATCGTGCCGTTCCGCGGCGAGTACCTCCGCGTCGCGGACGCCAAGCGCGACCTGGTGCGCGGCATGGTCTACCCGGTGCCGGACCCGCGCTACCCGTTCCTCGGCGTGCACTTCACCCGGCGGGTGGACGGCAGCCTCGAGATCGGCCCGAACGCGGTGCTGGCGCTCGACCGGGAGGGGTACGACGTGCGCCCCGGCCTCCGCCTCGCCGACGCGGCGGCCACGCTCGCCCATCCCGGCTTCTGGCGGATGGCGCGCACCCACTGGCGCACCGGGGCCCGCGAGCTGCGCGGGTCGCTGTCCAAGCGGGCCTACCTGCGGGCCGCTCGGCGCTACGTGCCCGACATCGGGCCGGCGGACGTGGTGCGCGCCGGCGCCGGGGTGCGGGCGCAGGCGGTGGCCCGGGACGGGTCGCTGGTCGACGACTTCGTCGTCGTCAGCCGGGACGGGGTGACCAGCGTGCGCAACGCGCCCTCGCCCGCCGCCACGTCCAGCCTCGCCATCGCCGAGCACGTCGTCGGGGCGATGGGGAGAATGTCCTGATGCTGCTCCCGATGCTCGCCACCTCCGGGTCCCACGTGCCGACGGGGGAGGACTGGGCGCACGAGGTGAAGTGGGACGGCGTGCGCGCGTTGGCGGCTGTCGACGGCGGTGGTGGGGGCGGCGTCCGGTTCACCAGCCGCAACGGCAACGACATCAGCGGCGCCTGGCCGGAGCTGCGGACCCCGCCCGCAGCGGCGGGCGACACCGTGGTCGACGGGGAGATCATCGCGCTCAACGAGCGCGGCCTCCCTGACTTCCGGGTGCTCGCCGAGCGGATCCACGTGCGCAAGGCGACCGCGGTCGCGCGGTTGGCCGAGCGGGTGCCGGCCACGTTCATGGTGTTCGACCTGCTCCGTCTCGACGGGGAGGACCTCACCCGCCGTCCGCTGTCCGAGCGCCGCGAGCTCCTGGTCGGGCTCGACCTGGCGCCGTCGGGCTGGCAGGTCCCGAGCACCTACGACGACGGCCCGATGCTCCACGACGCCACCAAGGCGCAGGGGCTGGAGGGCATCGTCAGCAAGCGGCTCGACTCGCGCTACCGCCCGGGGGAGCGGAGCCAGCACTGGCTCAAGTTCGCGCACCGCCACCGCGCGTCGTACGTCATCGGCGGGTGGCGGCCGCAGACCGGCGGCACCCACCTCGCGGCGCTGCTCGTGGGCGAGCCCACCGCGGACGGGCTGCTCTACCGCGGTCGCGTCGGCAGCGGGATCGGACCCAAGCAGTCGCGCGTCCTCGCCGCGATGGTGGAGCCGCTGACCCGCGCCGGCAGCCCGTTCGCCGACGAGGTGCCGCGGGTCGACGCGCAGGGGACGGTGTGGATCGAGCCGGTGCTGGTGGTCGACATCGACACCCACGGTGCGGGCTACGAACGGCTCCGGCAGCCGTCGTACCAGGGTGTCCGGAGTGACCTGACCCCCGACGATCTGCAAGGCTCGTAGCGTGGCCCGTCTGCTCCTGGTCGTCCTCCTCGCCGGGCTCGTGCTCGCGCCGGGCGAGGCGAGCGCGCGTCCTGCTCCGGCGCGCCCGGCCGAGCACGGGACGGTGGCGGCTCCGCAGGCGCGGACCGTGACCCTCGGCGGGGTCCGGGTGCGGCTGCGGGCGGGCACCGAGCAGGTCGTCACCGTCAACCACCGCGGCGGGCATGCGGCACGGGTGTCCTACTGGGTGCGGCGCGGCGGCGACTGGAAGCGGGTGCTGACCGCGGTCGACGGGCGGATCGGGTACGGCGGGCTCGTGGTCGGCCGCGAGCGCCGGCAGGGCACCGGCACCACCCCGCTGGGGACCTACGGCCTGGTCTCGGCGTTCGGCATGCATCGTGCGAACGACCGTTGGTCGGTCCGCTACCGGAAGGTCAAGCGCGGCGACTACTGGGTGCAGGACAACGCCTCGGACTTCTACAACCGCTACCGCAACAAGCGGCAGGGCGGGTTCCGGTGGTGGCTGCCGGCCGGCGACGCCAATTCCTCGGAGCGGCTGCTCGACTACCGCGACCAGTACGAGTGGGCGATCGTGCTGGACTTCAACGAGAACCAGGTGCGGCGCCGCGGCTCCGGGATCTTCCTCCACGTCAACGGCAGTGGTGCCACCGCCGGCTGCGTGAGCGCGCCGCGGCGCTTCATCCGCTCGCTGATGGTGCGGCTCGACCCGGACCGGGTGCCCGTGATCGCGGTGGGCCGGTGAGCCCCACGGGCAGCGCGGGCGACGTCCACGTCGACGTCGAGGGCCGCACCCTCAAGCTGAGCAACCTGCAGAAGGTCCTCTACCCCGCGACCGGTACGACGAAGGGCGAGGTGCTCGACTACTACGCCCGGATCGCGCCCGTGCTGCTCCCGCACCTCGCCGGCCGGCCCGTCACCCGGATCCGGTGGCCGCACGGCGTGCAGACGATGAGCTTCTTCGAGAAGAACGTGCCCGCGGGCACGCCCTCCTGGGTCCGCACCGCGGAGGTGCCGACGACCGGCTCCCGCGGTCCCAGCCGGCACGGCGACACCCTGGTCTTCCCCATCGTCGAGGACCTCGCCACGCTGATGTGGATGGTCAACCTGGCCGCCCTCGAGCTCCACGTGCACCAGTGGACCGTCGACGAGGGCGGCGAGCCGCTCGGTGCCGACCGGCTCGTGGTCGACCTCGACCCCGGTGAGCCGGCCGGCCTGCACGAGTGCTGCCAGGTGGCGCTCCACGCCCGGGAGGCCCTCAGCGCCCGCGGCCTCGACGCGCGCCCGGTCACCAGCGGCAGCAAGGGCCTCCACCTCTACGCCGACCTCTCGTCCTACCTGCCGTCCGAAGAGGTCACCAGCGTCGCCAAGGAGGTCGCCGAGGAGCTGGCCGAGGCCCACGGCTCGACGGTCACCGCGACCATGACCAAGGCGAAGCGACGCGGCAAGGTCTTCATCGACTGGTCCCAGAACGCCGGCTCGAAGACCACCATCGCGCCGTACTCCCTCCGCGGCCGCGACCGCCCCACCGTCGCCACCCCCGTCACCTGGGCGGAGGTCGAGGCGGGCGCCGAGGACGAGCTCGGCCTCGACCAGTTCGGCATGGCCGACGTCCTCCGCCGCGTCGACGACCAGGGCGACCTCTTCGCCACCGACTGACCGTCGAATCCCCCCTCGTGGCGGGTCGAATCGGGTCTCGTGGTGGGTTGAATCGGGTCTCGTGGTGGGTCGAGTCGTCTCTTGTGGCGCGTCGAGTCGTCTCTTGTGGCTGCTGATGGCGACGACCCACGAATCAACCCGCCACAACCCAGGAATCAACCCGCCACGAGACAGGAATCAACCCCCCATAAGACAGGGAGCGACGAGGGTCAGGCGAGCTGGCGGCGCATGCCGTAGACGTCGAACTCGTTGACGGCGCCGGCGTCGGCGTCGCTGAGGGAGCCGCCGTCGACCTCGTCGAGCGTGGCGTCGATGAGGAGCTGGAACTCGGGAGAGGGGGCGGTGACGCGGATCGGGGTGGTGTCGATGAGCCAGCCGTCACGGCCGAAGTCGTTGAGGATGCCGATGAGGGTGGTGTTCTTCTCAGCGACGATGCCCTCGAAGCCGTCGGCCGCCTCGATGAGGAAGACCGGGCGGGTGACGGAGAGCGTGGTGGCGTCGTAGAGCGGCACCCAGAGGCGCGCGTACTCGTACGACGTTGTACCCATGCCGTCCAGTCTAGGACCGAGGACGGACGTCGGCGCCAGACTTTCCGCTCAGGCGGAACGGAGCGGGCGCACCGCGGTCGGGTCGACGACGTTGCGCCGCATGTCGACGGCCGCTCCGAAAACCGACCCCGTGCCGATGACGGCAGGCTCGTCCACGACGTCGGCGACGATCGCGGTCACGTTGTCGCGGCTGCCGCCGTCGAGGGCAGCCTGGACCAGGTTGGTCGCGGCCAGCCGGAGCGAAGGCACGGTCAGGATCGTCGCCAGCGCCGCCTCGTGGAGCACGTCGCTCACCCCGTCGCTGCAGAGGAGCAGCCGGTCGCCGGGGCGCAGGTCCAGCCAGAGCAGGTCGGGCGTCGGGCTGCTGAGCGCGTCGACGGCTTGGAGCACGACGTTGCGGTGTGGCGAGGTCGCCGCCTCCGCGGGCGTGATCCGGCCGGCGTCGACCATCGCCTGCACCATCGTGTGGTCGTGGCTGAGCTGGGTGAACCCGCCGTCGCGCAGCAGGTAGGCGCGGGAGTCGCCGACGTGTGCGAGCGCCGTGCGGACGCCGTCGGTGAGGATCGCCGTCAGCGTGGTGGCCATGCCGAGCCGCCCCGGGTCGGCGTCCACGCCGAGCACCAGCTGCTGGTGCGCCTCCTCGGTCGCCGCGGCGAGCAGCCGCAGCGGGTCGCGGCCGGGGTGGGCGAGGGCGCGGGCGCTGACGACGTACGACGTCGTGGCCGATGCCACCTCGCCGGCGGCGGCGCCGCCGACCCCGTCGGCCACGCACAGCAGGTAGGGGCCGGCGAAACCGGCGTCCTCGTTGTTGTCCCGGACCCGTCCGGTGTCGCTCTCAGCGGCGAAGCGGAACTGCAGCATGACCCTCACCTCTCACGGGCAACTCACGGGCAACGCTGCCCGGGTTCCCTGAGGAACGTCTGGGAAGGGTCCGTGAGTTCCCCACGAGCGAGCTCGTCGGCTACGAGCGGAAGCCGACCTGGCCGACGACGCTGCGGCCGATGTGCACGTAGGCGAGCTTGTCGGCAGGTACGACGGTCCGCTGGCCCTTGGTGTCGGTCAGGGAGAGCACACCACCACCGGCGATCGCCTCGGTCACGAGCTTCTCGATCGCGTCGGTGCTCTCGTCGGTCTCGACGGTCAGCTCGCGGGCGGCATTCTGCACGCCGATCTTGACCTCCACGGCCCTCTCCTTCGTCTCGCTCGGGCGACCTCGGGGCCGCCTCTGCGAAAAGCCTAGTCGGTGAGCGGATAGCCCCGGATGCCGCGCCAGGCCAGACCGGAGACCAGGGCGACGGCCTGGTCGCGGTCGAGGCCGCCAGGGTCGGCCAGCCAGTAGCGCGCGCTGACCTGGCCGATGCCCACCAGCGACACGGCCAGCAGCCGCGACGCGGCAGTCGGGAGGCCGGTGTCCTCCTTGATCACCTCGGTGATCATGTCGGCGCACTCGTTGGTGACCCGGTCGATGTGGTCGCGGACCGCGGGCTCGCTGGTCAGGTCGGACTCGAACACCAGCCGGAACGCCTCGGCGTCGTGGGCAACGTAGCCGTAGAAGGCGTCCATGGTGGCGGCGACCCGCTGCTTGTTGTCGGTGGTCGACTCCAGCGCGGCCCTGCAGTTGGCGATGATCGTGTCGCACGCCTCGTCCAGCAGCGCGAGGTAGAGCTCGAGCTTGCCCGGGAAGTGCTGGTAGAGGACCGGCTTGGAGACCCCGGCCCGCTCCGCGATGTCGTCCATCGCGGCCGCGTGATAGCCCTGCGCCACGAAGACCTCGAGCGCGGAGGCGAGCAACTGGGCGCGGCGCTCACGGCGCGGCAACCGGATCCCGCGCGTGCGGCGCGGGTCCTCGACGTCGTACGACCTGCTGACCACGGCGCGAGCCTACTCCCCAGTAGCACGGCACGGCTGATGCCCGGGGTCCGGATGACGGGACGTGTCGGGAGTCCTCGGGCACGGCAGGAACCATGGACGGGGAACACTTGGGACCGGAGAGGCGTTCTTGTCCGCGTCCCCCATCCGACGAGGAGCACACCGTGAGCTTTCCGCCGCTGGTCGAGCCGGCCGCCGAGCTGACCATCGACGAGGTACGTCGTTACAGCCGCCACCTGATCATCCCCGACGTGGGCATGGCCGGGCAGAAGCGGCTCAAGAACGCCAAGGTGCTGGTCATCGGCGCGGGCGGCCTCGGCAGCCCGGCGCTGCTGTACCTGGCCGCGGCCGGTGTCGGCACGCTCGGCATCGTGGAGTTCGACACCGTCGACGAGTCGAACCTCCAGCGCCAGGTCATCCACGGCGTCAGCGACATCGACCGCCCCAAGGCGGAGTCCGCCAAGGAGTCGATCGCGGAGGTCAACCCCTACGTCGACGTGGTCGTCCACGGCGAGCGCCTCGACAACGACAACGTCTTCGAGATCTTCAAGGGCTACGACCTGATCGTCGACGGCACCGACAACTTCGCGACCCGCTACCTGGTCAACGACGCGGCGTACTTCCTCGGCATCCCCTACGTCTGGGGCTCGATCTACCGCTTCGACGGCCAGGCCTCGGTGTTCGCGCCGACGCTCGCCGACGACGCCCCGTGCTACCGCTGCCTCTACCCCGAGCCGCCGCCGCCGGGCATGGTCCCGAGCTGCGCCGAGGGCGGCGTGCTGGGCGTGCTGTGCGCCAGCATCGGCTCGATCCAGGTCAACGAGGCGATCAAGCTGCTCGCCGGCATCGGCGACCCGATCGTCGGCAAGCTGATGATCTACGACGCCCTGGAGATGGAGTACCGCAAGCTGAAGGTCCGCAAGGACCCCAACTGCGCGCTGTGCGGCGAGAACCCGACCGTCACCGAGCTCATCGACTACGAGTACTTCTGCGGCGCCGTCTCCGAGGAGGCTGCCGACGCGGCCGCCGACGCGACGATCTCCGTCACCACCCTCGAGCACATGCTCAAGGAGCGTGAGGAGGGCACCCGCGACTTCGTGCTGGTCGACGTGCGCGAGCCCAACGAGTACGAGATCAACAAGATCCCCGGCTCGGTGCTGATCCCCAAGGGCGAGTTCCTCAACGGCAACGCGCTCTCGCAGCTGCCGCCGGTCGACTCCGGCACCCAGGTCGTCATGCACTGCAAGACCGGTGTCCGGTCGGCGGAGACGCTGGCGATCGTGAAGGGCGCCGGGTACGACGACGCCGTCCACGTGGGCGGTGGCGTGGTCGCCTGGGTCAACCAGATCGACCCGAGCCAGCCGGCGTACTGACCGGATCGAGCACGTCACGGCAGTCACACCCGTAACCGCTCCCCGCGGAGGTCGTTGATCGACCTACAGAGGCTCCTCCGGGAGCCACTGCGCGAACCCAGAGCGTTTTTCGCCCCGAGGGAGCACCTGAGGGCCCCGTCGCCTCGCGACGGGGTCCTCTGGATTTCTACGGCCCCCCGGCCGAGCCTGCGAGCGACCGCGACCGTCGTGTCGAGACCTGGGGGTGGCGTGCGAGACGATGCCGTCGTGGACGCTGCCAAGGAGGAGTACGTCGAGCGGGTGCTGACGTGCGTGGAGTCGGTCCCGGCGGGCCGGGTGACGACGTACGGCGCCATCGCCGCCGTCGTCGGCGGCGGTCCCCGTCAGGTGGGGTCGGTGATGTCGCACCACGGCGGTCCGGTGCCGTGGTGGCGGGTGGTGCGGGCCGACGGGTCGCCGCCGCCGTGCCACGACGGCGAGGCGGCCGCGCACTACCGCGAGGAGGGAACGGCTCTCACCGGCGCCGGCCGGATCCACATGCGCGAGGCGTTCTGGGACCCGGCGGCGCCGGACGAGGACTGATCAGCCGATCAGACGATCAGTCGAGGGCCGCGACGGCCGCGTCGTAGTTCGGCTCGGTCGCGATCTCGGGCACCAGCTCGGTGTAGATCACGTTGCCGGCCCCGTCGACGACGACGATCGAGCGGGCCAGCAGCCCGGCCCACTTGCCATCGGTCATCTCGACGCCGTAGTCGTGGCCGAAGCTGGAGCGGAAGCCCGAGGCGGTGGTGACGTTCTCGATGCCCTCGGCGCCGCAGAACGACGCAAGCGCGAACGGCAGGTCGTTGGAGATGCACAGGACGGTGGTGTTCTCCAGGCCGGCCGCGAGCTCGTTGAACTTCCGGACGCTGCCGGAGCACACCCCGGTCGCGATGCTCGGGAAGATGTTGAGGATCGTGCGCGTGCCGGACGGCAGCGTCACGGTCTCGAACTCGTTGCCGACCAGCTCGAACGGCGGGGCGGGCGTGCCGACTGCCGGCAGCTCGCCGACGGTGGTGACGGGGTTGCCCCCGAGTGCGGTGGTAGCCATGTCGCATTCCTAGCAGGTCGGCGATGGCTCACCGCAGGCGGCCGAGCATGCCGACCGCGTTGCGGATCTCCAGCAGCCGGCGCTCCCAGGTGATGCCGACGGTGGTCAGCAACGCGCCGGCCAGGCCGATCCAGACCCACTGGGGGACGTCCGCGGCGTAGGGACCGATCTCGCGGACCACCACGACCGCGCCGACGACGGAGCCGACGAGCAGCGGAGCGCTCCAGCGCAGCGCCGCGCCGGCGATCGTGAGCACCAGGCAGGCGGCGCCGAGGAGCAGCGCGCGCAGCGACAGCGGGTCGCCGAGCACCCAGAGGAGGGACGGAACGGTGCCGAGCAGCAGGCCGGGCAGCAGTGCGAGCTCGGTGCCGGCGTCGGGGTTGCGACGCAGGTGGACCAGGCCGAGCATGGCCAGCGCGACGGCGATCGGCAGCGTGTAGGGCTCCGGGTCGGTCACGCCGCGGTCGCTGAACCACACCCACGAGGCCAGCGCGAACACCGGCACCGCCGCCCAGACCAGGTCGCGGCGCGACTCGTGGACGAGCGCAGACGCCGAGAGCAGGGCGCCGACGACGACCAGGTGGAGGGCGAGCGAGCCGCCCATGTCAGCGGCGGAGAGGATCGCCGGGGGCACGGCGAGCACGCCGACCACCAGCGCGGGCAGCTCGACCTCGAGCCGCGGCCGGACGATGGCGAGCAGGCCCAGCAGCGCGAGGACCGGGTAGCCGAGCCAGCGGGCGTCGATCTCGCCGGCCAGGCCGGCCGTCCACACCAGGGTCGCGAGGGCTGGGGAGAGGGTCACCGCGGCGACGGTCCGCACCGTGGTGGTCCGACCGGCCAGGTGCGCGACCAGCGCGATCGCGACCAGGATCGCGCTGCCGACGGCGAGGACCGCCAGGCTCGGCAGGGCCAGCACGACGGCGCCCGCCCCGAGTCCGAGCGCGACCAGGCCGAGGCCGGTCTGCCGCTCGCCGGAGGAGACCAGAGCGAGGACGAGCGTTCCGCCTGCCACGAGGCCGAGCGCGGCCACGACGACGACCAGCGCGACGTCGTACGACGCCAGCGTGGTGACGGCGGCGACACCGCCGGCCACGGCGCCGGCCTGCCACCACGGCGCGGCCGGGCAGTCGCCCCGCTTCGGCATCAGGAAGGCCAGGAACGCCAGAGGCACCAGCACGGACGGCACGACCAGGAGCGGCTCGGTCACCGGCTCGGGGTGGTCGAGCAGCACGCCGAACGAGCGCTCGCTGCCGAGGTCGGCGACACGGGCCAACGCCACCGAGCCGGCGACGGCGTCGAAGGCGAGCAGCGCCAGCGAGCCGATGGCGGCGGGCGCGGTCGCGACCAACCGGACCGTCGGCGGGAGCAGTCGGTAGGTGGCGACCCAAAGGGCGGTGGCCGCGAGCGTGACGATCCCGGCGACCCGCGCCGACTCGTCGACGGTCGGGGCCACCAGCGCGATCGTGACCAGCAGCGCGCCGAAGGAACCGCCACCGACGAGCAGCTCGCGCTTCCTCGTCACCAGGCCAGGCGCGAGCAACGCGGTGGCGGAGGCCAGCAGCGACCAGCCGGTGCCGCCGTCGACCCACAGGTCGCGGAGGGTGGGCTCGGAGAAGGCGAGCCCGAGCCCCGCGAGCGCGGTCACGACCCAGACGAGCGAGGTTGCGATGCCGACACTCCAGGCCCGGACCGGCAGCGCGGTGCGGGAGACCAGCGTGATGCCGGCGCCCAGGGCGACGAGCAGGTGGCCGACGAGCAGCTGGTGGTCCAGCGCGGCCAGCAGGCCGCCCCAGCCGATGAGGTAGCCGACCCCGACGAAGACCTGCGGCGCGACCAGGCGCGGACCGTCGGCGAACCGCGGCAGGGCCAGGCCGGTGCCGCCCAGCGCCATCACGGCACCACCCGCGGCGAACGCCCACCCCGTCGAGGAGTCTCCGAACCAGCCGGCGGCGTGGGCGCCGATCACGTCGAGGCCGAGCATGCCGAGGGCGACCACGCTCATCGACTCCGCGGCGATCCGCAGCCGGAACCGGTTGAGCAGCAGCGCACCGCCGGTCGCCGCCGCCGTCAGCGTCAGGAGCACCGCGGTGCGGCCGCCGACGCCGAGCACGGACCACGAGACGGCGAGGAAGACGATCGCGGCGATCAGCAGGCACAGCGCGCCGAGGCTGAGCAGGATCTTCGGCACCGCGGACACGCCGAAGCCCGACCGGACCGGGTCCGGCGCGGGCGCGGGGCCGGGAGCAGCCGAGGGCCGGGCGGCGCCCGGAGGGGGCGGAGGAGGCGGCGGCGCGGCCGGTCCGGCCGGCACGGGTGCGCCCGCCGTGCCCGCCATCGCCGGTGCACGCGTCGGAGTGGGCGCGGGAGCGGCCGCCGGAGGAGCCGGCGTCGGCGCCGTGGCCTGGTCCGACAGGGAACGGAGCCGGGCGACGAGCGCGTCGGCCCGGGTCAGCGTGGCGAACAACTCGATCGCGAGCGCGTGCCGCACAGGCAGGTCGCAGGTCGGGCAGGTGCGGACCCCGTGCGGGAGGTCGGAGCGGCAGTCGGGGCACAGGTCCGGGTCGGCGTAGCGCATGTCATCCATCTCCCCACGGATCCCCCGGGCCGCACATCGCGGCACTACTCGATCACTGCTGAGTACGGGTACTCATCGCGATCGGCGACGGCTTCATCATCCACAGGCCTGCCCACAGTTTGTGGATGAAGCGCCGCCCTCCTGTGGAGACTCACGCGCCTTGTTGTGGACGACACGCCGGAACGGGAAAACTCCCGGAAAAACCTCGGAGAAACCCTTGCGCCGCTCCTCTGAACGGGCATAGAACTTCTCCCACGTCCTCCTCCGGGAGGTCGGGATCAGCCGGAAGGCGAGGATCCAATCGGCAGACGGTCCCTCACGGGAACGCGCGCCGCACGGACCGGGTGACGAGGTCCGTGGGAGCCTGGCAGATCGGCCGGATCGATCGGGAGCGTCACCAGTACCGATCAACCTGAAGGGGCCGTTGCGACTCATACTCGCAACGGCCCCTTCGCCTATTTTCACCGCGCTCCGGCTGAGCTTGCGAAGCCGGAGGACACGCGGGGAGATCGAGTAGCCGCGCCGGAGCGCGAGGAACGAGCGCACCGGCGACCGGCGTATCGAGATCCGGTGAGCTGCCCGCCGACCTCTGGGCCGGCAGAGGCGGTCTGGTGGGTCGCTCGGTCTCGACACGCGCTTCACGGCTTCGCAGGCTCAGCCGTGGCGCTGCTCGACCTGGCGCCGGATCCGGATCCGTCCTCGTTCCTCGGACGGTTCCGGGGCGCGCAGATTCGGCGGACCCGCGGGTAACCCCTAGCGTCCGGTGCGTGCTCTACCAGGTGCTCCACGCCGTCGTGCCGCCGGTGGCGAAGGCCGTGTGGCGGCCGACGGTGCGCGGGCTGGACCGGGTGCCGGCGACGGGGCCGGTGATCATCGCGAGCAACCACCTCAGCTTCGCGGACTCGGTGGTGATCCCGATCGTCGTGCCGCGGAAGGTCGTCTTCCTGGCGAAGTCGGACTACTTCACCGGCACGGGGGTCAAGGGCGCGGCGTCGAGGGCGTGGTTCGGCGGCCTCGGCATGCTGCCGGTCGACCGGGAGGACTCGGCGGCCGCGATGGGGTCGCTCCAGACCGCGCTCGACGTGCTGGGCCGCGGCGAGGCGTTCGGCATCTACCCCGAGGGCACGCGGTCGCGCGACGGCCGGCTCTACCGCGGCCGCACCGGCGTGGCCCACCTCGCCCTCACCTCCGGCGCGCCGGTCGTGCCGGTGGGACTGACCGGCACCGAGCAGCTCCAGCCGATCGGCTCGAAGCTGCCCCGGCTCGCCAAGGTGACCGTCGCGTTCGGAGAGCCGATCACCGTCGGCACCGAGTACGACGGCGTCGCGCCCGGTCGCGCCCGACGCGACCTCACCGACCGGATCATGAGCGCGATCGCGGAGCTCTCCGGCCAGGTCGAGGCCGGCGTCTACAACGACCGGCCCGTGCTGGACTGACCCGCCCTCGACCGGGTTTCTGTCGGGCGCAGGTGGTTGGCTGTGCAGTGACATGACTGCTGCCCCCTCGACCGTGCGCTACCACCTCGCGCCGCCCCCTGCCGCCGCACCGCCGCCCGAGCTCGACGAGCACCAGCAGCGCGTCGTCGACCACGCCGGCGGGCCGCTGCTCGTGCTGGCCGGGCCGGGCACCGGCAAGACCACGACGATGGTCGAGGCCATCGTCGACCGCATCGAGCGGCGCGGGGCCGACCCCGACTCGGTGCTGGCGCTGACGTTCTCCCGCAAGGCCGCCGAGCAGCTGCGCGACCGGGTCACGGCGCGGCTGGGTCGCACGACCGCGACCCAGCTCAGCGCCACGTTCCACTCCTTCGCCTACGGGCTGGTGCGGCGGTTCGCGCCCAGTGGCCTCTACGAGGGGCCGTTGCGGCTGTTGTCGGCCCCGGAGCAGGACGTGGTGCTCCGCGAGCTGCTGACCGACCACCCGGAGTCGGTGGTCTGGCCCGACCGGCTGCGCCGCGCCCTGCGCACCCGCGGGTTCGCACGCGAGGTGCACGCGGTGCTGTCCCGGGCCCGCGAGCAGGGTCTCGACGGGGCCGACCTGCGGCGGCTGGGCGAGGAAGGGGCCATCGAGGAGTACGTCGCGGCCGGGCTGTTCCTCGAGCAGTACCTCGACTCCCTCGACAGCCAGGCGGCCACCGACTACTCCGACCTGATCCGCCGGGCGCGGATCGAGGCGGAGGTGCACCGCGACGAGCTGCGCGCGCAGTACCAGCACGTCTTCGTTGACGAGTACCAGGACACCGACCCCGGCCAGGTCGCGCTGCTGCGCGCGATCGCCGGCGACGGCCGCAACCTGGTGGTGGTCGGCGACCCGCACCAGTCCATCTACGGCTTCCGGGGAGCCGACGTGCGGGGGATCCTCGAGTTCCCGAGCGCCTTCCCGACGACCGAGGGCACCTCGGCGCCGGTCGTGGCGCTGCGCACGACCAGACGTTTCGGCCCGCGGGTGCTGGTGGCGGCCCAGCGGATCGCCGGGCGGATCGGTCTGCCGGGCGCGATCGACCCGGCCGCCCGGGAGGCGTTCCTGGCGCCGGTCGCCGTCGGCGGCGGCGCCGACGACCGGGTCAGCGTGCGGACCTTCGACACCGAGCGCGCCGAGGCCGAGCACCTCGCCGACGTCCTGCGGCGCGCTCATCTCGAGGACGGCGTCGCCTGGCACGACATGGCGGTCCTGGTGCGGTCCGGCCGCGCCAGCATCCCGCCGCTGCGCCGCGCGCTCAGCGCCGCCGGGGTGCCGGTGGAGGTGGCCAACGACGAGCTCCCGCTCGTCCGTGATCCGGCCGTGCTGCCGCTCCTCGACGCGTTGCGCGCGGTCGTCAACCTCGACAACGACGACCACGAGGACGTGGCATTCGTCGACCCCGGCCGCGCCGAGGCGCTGCTCACCGGCCCGTTGGGCGGTCTCGACGCCGGCGACATCCGCCGGCTGGCCCGGCTGCTCCGCAACCGCGAGAAGGCACGTGCCCAGGCCGAGGCCGACACCCCGCGCCCGTCCGCGGAGCTGGTGCGCCTCGCGGTGGTCGACGCCGCCTTCCTCGGCGGCATCGAGGGTCACGAGGCGGACCGGGCCCGGGCGCTGGCCGCTCTGCTCGCCGCCACCCGGGAGCAGCTCGACGCCGGTGGTGACGCCGAGGACCTGCTGTGGCACCTGTGGGCCGGCACGTCCTGGCCGCAGCGGCTCCGGCGGGGTGTCGACGCCGGCGGCGCGGCAGCCCGGCGCGCGCACCGCGACCTCGACGCCGTCTGCGCCCTGTTCGAGGTCGCCGGCCGGGCCGCCGACCGCCGTGAGCACCTCGGGGTGGCGCCGTTCCTCGAGAGCCTGGTCCAGCAGGAGATCCCCGCCGACACCCTCGCCGAGCGCGGGCTCCGGGGCAGCGCCGTCCGGCTGCTGACCGCCCACCGGAGCAAGGGCCTGGAGTGGCGGCTGGTCGTCGTCGCGCACGTCCAGGACGGCGGCTGGCCCGACCTGCGCCGCCGCACCACGCTGCTGCAGGCCGACCGGATCGGCCCCGGGGTGGTGAAGCCGCCCGTCACGCCGCGCGAGCTGCTGGCCGAGGAGCGGCGGCTGTTCTACGTCGCCTGCACCCGCGCCCGCGAGCGGCTCCTCGTCACCGCCGTGCGATCGCCCGACGACGACGGCGAGCAGCCGTCGCGGTTCCTCGAGGAGCTGGTGCCCGACGCCGACCACATCCGCCACGAGGTCGGCCGCCCGCCGCGCCCGCTGTCGATGACCGGCCTCGTCGCCGAGCTGCGCCGCACCGTGGCCGACCCCGAGCAGCCCGAAGCGCTCCGCGACGCCGCCGCCCGCCGACTGGCCCGGCTGGCGGCGGAGGTCGACGGCCGGCGGCAGCTGGTGCCCGCCGCCGACCCCGCCTCCTGGTGGGGCACCCGCGCGGCCAGCCGGTCCGAGCAGCCGATCCGCGATCTCGACGCCCCCGTCCCGATCTCCGCGACGGTGCTCGACGCGATCGCCGCGTGCCCGGCCCGCTGGTTCCTCGAGAGCGAGGCCGGCGGCGTCGCACGGTCCCACCAGTCGGCCAACCTCGGCCAGCTCGTCCACGCGCTGGCCGAGCGGGTCGCCGACGGGAGCGCACCGCCCGACCTCGACGTGCTGATGGCGGAGATCGACCAGGTCTGGGACCGGCTTGACTTCCGGACGCCGTGGTCGAAGGAGCGGGAGCACAAGCGGGTCCGCACGGCACTGACCCGGTTCCTGGAGTGGCACGCGCGCAACCCGCGCGAGCTCCTGGCGACCGAGGCCCGGTTCGCGACCGTCGTCACGATGGATGACGGCTCGCAGGTGCGGATCAACGGCTACGCCGACCGGGTCGAGCTCGACGGCGACGGCCGGGTGGTCGTCGTCGATCTCAAGACCAACCGCTCCAAGCCGAGCGGACCCCAGGTCAAGGAGCACGTCCAGCTGGCGCTCTACCAGTACGCCGTCGACGCCGGCGCCCTCGACGATCCCGAGGATGGCCGCACCGGCCTGGTCTCGGGCGGCGCCGAGCTGGTGCAGCTCGGCCTCGAGGATCCTTCGACGGGCTCAGGGACCGCGGTGAGTCCGGCCACCTGCCAGGAGCAGGAGCCCCACCTGCCCGACGGCCCGGAGCGCACGGCGCTGCGCGCGCGGATCGCCGCCACGGCCCGGCTGCTGCGCGAGGAGCGCTTCCCGGCCGTCGCCGGCGACCACTGCCGCGACTGCGGGTTCCTGCCGCTCTGCCCCGTGAAGAGCCCGGGGTCGGTGGTCGAGCGATGACGCACCCCACCGACCGGGGCGCGGTCGTGGAGATCCGCACGCCGGCAGACCTGCAGCGTCTGATGCAGGCCGACTTCCCGCCGAGCGAGGAGCAGTGGGCGGCGATCACCGCCCCGCTGTCGCCGGTCGTCGTCATCGCCGGCGCCGGGTCGGGCAAGACCACCCTGATGGCCGCGCGTGTGGTCTACATGGTGGCGACCGGCCAGGTGCGGCCGGAGGAGGTGCTCGGCCTCACGTTCACGACCAAGGCGGCCGCGGAGCTGCGGCGCCGGGTCCGGGCCGGGCTGACCGCGGCCGGCGTGCTCGACCTCAAGGCAGGTCCCGACGACGAGGAGGTGCTCGAGCCGACGGTCGCGACCTACAACGCCTACGCCGCGGGACTGCTCACCGACCACGGCCTGCGGATCGGTCACGAGCCGGACACCCGCGTGATCACCGACGCCGCGCGCTACCAGCTCGGCGCCCGCGCCGTCGCCCGCTACACCGGCCCGGTCGAGAAGCTCTCCGACCACCCGCCGACCGTGATCCAGAACCTGCTTGCCCTCGACGGAGCGATGAGCGAGCACCTCGTGGGTCCCGACGAGGTGCTCGCCTTCGACGCGACCGAGCGTCGCTCGTTCGAGCGCGAGCTCGCCGCCGAGCACGCCGGCAAGGCGCGCAAGACCTACCTCGACGCGATCCGGAAGCCGATGGACGTGATCGACCGGCGGGCGGAGCTGATGGGCCTGGTGGCGTCGTACCGCCGGCTCAAGCGGGACCTCGGACTGATGGACTTCAGCGACCAGATCGCGC
Organism: Nocardioides silvaticus; assembly: GCF_003160695.1. Classification (GTDB taxonomy): domain Bacteria; phylum Actinomycetota; class Actinomycetes; order Propionibacteriales; family Nocardioidaceae; genus Nocardioides; species Nocardioides silvaticus. The sequence continues at coordinate 410,616 of NZ_QGDD01000001.1, read as the reverse complement.
TCGCTGCGCGGCTCGCCAAGGACCAGCCCGACGTCGGGCGGCTGGAGCGCGAGCGCTTCAAGGTGGTGCTGCTCGATGAGTACCAGGACACCTCGGTCGCGCAGGCCACGCTGCTGGCGCGGCTGTTCGGCGGCGGCCACCCGGTGATGGCCGTCGGCGACCCCAACCAGGCGATCTACGGCTGGCGGGGCGCGTCGGTGTCCAACATCGTCAACTTCCCCGAGGTCTTCCCGGCCCGTAGCGGCCCGGTGCCGGTGCTGCCGCTGACGATCAACCGCCGTTCCGACACCCGGATCCTCGACGTGGCCAACCGGCTGGCGGCGCCCCTGATGGAGAGGTACGGCGACAAGGTCGCCGAGCTGCGCCACGGCTCGTCCGAGCCGGGGTCGGTGGGGGTGAGGGTCTTCACCACCGACCTCGAGGAGCTGGCGTGGCTGGCCGAGGAGGTCCGCGCGCTGCACGACCGCGGCACGCCGTGGGCGGAGATCGCGGTCCTGAGCCGCGACAACGTCCACGCCGAGGCGGTGTTCGACGCGCTCACCGGCGCCGACGTGCCGGTCGAGATCGTCGGCCTGTCCGGCCTGGTCCGGCTGCCCGAGGTGGCCACCGTCGTCGCCGTTCTCAAGCTGATGCAGGACGTCACCGACAACGCCTCGCTGCTGACCCTGCTGGCCGGCCCGCGCTGGGCGATCGGCCCCCGTGACCTCAAGCTGCTGGGGGAGCGGGCGCTGGAGCTCGTCGGGCGCACCGGCCGCGGCGTCGACGCCGCGTCGGTGCACGAGCAGCTGGTGGCGATCGCCGACGGCATCGACCCCGCCGAGATCCCCTGCCTCGACGATGCGCTGGCCGACCCGGGCGAGGCGCCGTACTCGGCCGAGGCGCGCGAGCGGTTCGCGCTGCTGCGCGACGAGCTGCGCCAGCTGCGCGCGGCGGTGGGCGAGCCGCTGCTCGACCTGGTCCGCCGGATCATCGACGTGACCGGGGTCGACGTGGAGCTGGCCTCCTCGGTGAGCCGCGCGGCCACGGCCCGTCGCGAGAACCTCGACCTCTTCGTCAAGGCGGTCGCCGACTTCCAGGCCGTGGACGGCGACGTCACGCTGCCTGCGCTGGTGGCGTGGCTGACCGCCGAGGACGAGGCCGGCAACGGTCTCGAGGTGGCGACCCCGTCGGAGGCCGACTCGGTCAAGCTGCTGACGGTCCACCGGTCCAAGGGCCTGGAGTGGCACACGGTGTTCTGCGTGGGGGTGGGGGAGTCGCGGTTCCCGAGCACCCAGGGCCGGTCGCTGTGGACGTCCTCGCCGTCGGTGCTGCCGGCGCCGCTGCGCGGTGACGCGCCGGACCTGCCGCGGCTGACCGGTCACGACAAGGCGGCTCTCGACGCCTACCGGGTGGCGACCCGCGAGCACGAGGCGGAGGAGGAGCTGCGGCTGGGGTACGTCGCGTTCACCCGCCCCGCGCACGCGCTGTGGGTCACCTCGTTCCTGTGGGGCACCCGCAAGACGGCCTACGGGCCGTCGAGCTTCCAGGAGCTGATCCGCGAGCTGTGCGAGGAGTGGGGCGAGCCGGTGGAGTGGCAGGACAAGCCGGAGAAGGGCGAGCCCAACCCGATGGCCGCCGTCGACCAGTCCCGGCCGTGGCCGGTCGAGGGCGTGGGGGCCGAGACCGCTCGCCGGGTCGACGCGGCGGCGCGGGTGCGCGCGGCCGATCCGAGCGCCGACGACCCGCCGCTCGACCTGGTCGAGGCCGCCCGGCTCGCCGACTGGGACGCCGAGATCGAGCGGCTGCTCGCCGAGGCCCGGCGCGACCGCAGCGCGGAGGTCGTCGTACCCCTGCCGGAGGCGCTGTCCGCGACCGCTCTCGCCCGGCTCCGCGACGACCCTGCCGGGTTCGCCGCCGACCTGGCCCGGCCGATGCCGCGACAGCCGTCGCCCTCGGCCCGGTTCGGCACCCGCTTCCACGCCTGGGTCGAGGCGCGGTTCGGCCAGCAGGGCCTGTTCGACCCCGACGACATCGCCGGGCGGGCCGACGCCGGCATCGAGGACGACGCCGACCTGAAGGAGGTGATCGCGGCCTTCGAGGCCGGGCCGTTCGCGACCCGGCCGCCGCACGCCGTGGAGGCGCCGTTCGCCGTGGTGCTCGCCGGCCAGGTCGTGCGCGGCCGGATCGACGCCGTCTACGACGACACCGACGCGGGTCCCGACCACTACCTGGTCGTGGACTGGAAGACCAACACCCGCCAGGACGCCGACCCGCTCCAGCTCGCGATCTACCGGCTGGCGTGGGCCGAGCTGCGGGGCGTGCCGGTGGAGCAGGTCCGCGCGGGGTTCTTCTACGTGCGGTCCGGCGAGCTCGTCGAGCCGCCCGACCAACCCGACCGCCCCGAGGTCGAGCGGCTGCTCAGGCCCGGCGGACCCTGACCTCGGGCCCGAGGGCCACGGCCTACGCTCGGGATCGTGGACTTCGCGCACCTCGCTCTCGCCCGCGACCCGCACGATCGCCTCGGCCTGCACCGCACCGACGACGCGTGGCTCGACGAGCGGTGGGCCGACGACGCCGCCCGGGTCCTGGTCGTCTCGGGCACCCGGGTCCGGCCGCGCGACGGGGCGCTGGAGTGGGTGCCGACCGCGAAGGCTCCCGACGGTCTCCGCATCCTCCTCGGCGACCGCGACGGCACCACCTGGTGGGCCGTGGTCGTCGACCCGGCGCTCGCCAAGGCGGAGCCGGACCAGTGGTTCCCGCTGCGCGGGCTGCTGCCGTTCCTGACGGGGGAGGCGATGGCGACCGCGCCGCTCGTCTTCCACGCCCTCGGCCTCGCCGAGTGGCACTGGGCGACCCGTTTCTGCCCGCGCTGCGGCGGCACCCTCACCTCACGGGCGGCCGGCCACGAGCTGGCCTGCGAACAGTGCGGCAAGGTGCAGTTCCCCCGGACCGATCCCGCGGTGATCATGCTGGTCACGGCGGGGGAGCCGGGGAGCGACGACGAGCGGTGCCTGCTCGGGCGGGGCGCCGTCTGGCCGACCGGTCGGTTCTCGACGCTGGCGGGCTTCTGCGAACCGGGGGAGACCCTCGAGGACGCCGTACGCCGTGAGGTGCTGGAGGAGACCGGCGTGGTCGTCGGCGAGGTGACCTACTTCGGCAACCAGCCCTGGCCACTCCCCAGCAGCCTGATGCTCGGCTTCCACGGTCGCGCCGAGTCCGAGGAGATCCGGCTCGACGACGACGACGTCGAGGAGGCGCGCTGGTTCACCCGCGACCAGATGCGTGAGGAGACCGCCGCCGGCACCCTCGTGCTCCCCGGCGGGGTCTCGATCAGCCGCTCACTGATCGAGCACTGGTACGGCGGCCCGCTGCCCGGCAGCTGGTAGCCGACGCAACGGGGCAATTCGTCGCGATCTCGCCTGTGCCGCGACGAAATTCCCCGGTACGACGGCTCGCGTCAGTTGGAACGCTCGGCCAGCTGGGCCAGGTGGGCCTTGACCTGCGCCACGGACGGGTTGGTCATCGCGCTGCCGTCGGGGTAGACCAGCGTCGGGACGGTCTGGTTGCCGTTGTTGGCCGACTCCACGATCCGGGCGGCCTCGGGCTGCTGCTCGATGTCGACCACCTCGTAGCTGATGCCCTCGCGGTCGAGCTGGCTCTTGAGCCGGTGGCAGTAGCCGCACCAGGGCGTCGTGTACATCGTGAACGAGCTCATCGGGATGTGTCGCCTCCGCGTTCTAGGGTTACATCCCGCCAACCCGAAGCCCCGAGGAGATGTTCCCCATCGTGACGAGTCACGGGTCACAGCCCGAGGACCTGTTGAACGCGCTCGACCCCGAGCAGCGGCAGGTGGCGGAGGCGGTGCGCGGCCCGGTGCGGGTGCTCGCGGGGGCCGGCACCGGCAAGACGCGGGCGATCACCCACCGGATCGCCTACGGCGTCGCGACCGGCGTCTACGCACCGACCGAGGTGCTCGCGGTGACGTTCACGACCCGGGCGGCAGGAGAGCTGCGGCAGCGGCTGCGCCAGCTCGGCGCGCCGGGCGTGCAGGCCCGCACGTTCCACAGCGCGGCACTGCGCCAGCTGCGCTACTTCTGGCCCCACGTCCACGGCACCGAGCTGCCGACCCTCACCGAGTCCAAGCTCGCGATGCTCGCCGCGGCGACCCGGCGGCTCGGGCTGCGCGCCGACCAGGCGTTGCTCCGCGACCTGGCCTCGGAGATCGAGTGGGCCAAGGTCAGCAACGTCGGCCCCGACGACTACGCCCGCGTCGCCGGCCGGCACGGGCGCAGCATCGCCGACCAGCCCGCCGACACGGTCGGCAAGGTGTTCGCGCTCTACGAGGACGTCAAGCGGGAGCAGGGCCGGATGGACATGGAGGACGTCCTCCTCTTCACCGCCGGCGTGCTGGCCTCCGACGAGCGGGTGGCCGCCCAGGTGCGGCGGCAGTACAAGTGGTTCGTCGTCGACGAGTTCCAGGACGTCTCACCGCTCCAGTCGGCGCTGCTCGACCTGTGGCTCGGAGGACGCGACGAGCTCTGCGTGGTGGGCGACCCGGCGCAGACGATCTACTCGTTCGCCGGCGCGGACGCCTCCTACCTGCGCGAGTTCCCGAAGCGCCACGCCGGCACCACCTCGATCGAGCTGGTCCGCAACTACCGGTCGACACCGCAGGTGGTGGCCGCGGCGAACACCCTCCTCGCCGGCAGCCCGAGCGCCGGGGTCGAGCTGCGCTCGCAGCAGCAGGCGGGCGCCCCGGTGAAGTACGTCGGGCACCCCGACGAGGTCGTCGAGGCCTCGTACGTCGCCGACCAGGTCGCCGCCCTCCAGCGCAAGGGCACCCCGCCGGGCGAGATCGCGGTGCTGTTCCGCATCAACGCCCAGTCCGAGCACTTCGAGGACGCGCTCAGCGACCGCGGCATCCCCTACGTCGTGCGCGGGGCGGCCCGGTTCTTCGACCGGCCCGAGGTCCGCGAGGCCGTCGTCCGGCTGCGCGGGGCGGCCCGGTCCGGCGAGCTGTCGGGCATGCCGTGGCTCGAGGCGGTGCGGGGCGTGCTCGGCGGCATGGGCTGGTCACCCGAGGCGCCGACCAGCCGTGGGCAGGTCCGCGACCGCTGGGAGTCGTGGCAGGCGCTGATGACCCAGGCCGAGGAGCTCGACGCCGAGCTCGACACCCGGGACGACCCGACCGCGCTGACCCGGTTCGTCGAGGACCTCGACCGCCGCGCGGCCGAGCAGCACGCTCCGGCCGCCGACGGCGTCACCCTGGCCACCTTCCACGCCGCCAAGGGCCTGGAGTGGGACGCCGTCTTCTGCGCCGGCGTCCAGGACGGCACCGTCCCGATCACCTACGCCGACCGGGACGACACGGTCGAGGAGGAGCGCCGGCTGCTCTACGTCGGGATGACCCGGGCCCGTCGTGACCTCACGGTCACCTGGGCAGCCGCCCGCAACCCGGGGCAGGCGGCGCGTCGACAGCCGTCCCGGTTCCTGAGCCCGTTGCTGCCGGAGCGTGAGCAGGCCACGGCGGGCGGCCGAGCCCGCAGCAAGGTGGCGCGCTGCCGCGAGTGCAGCCAGCCGCTCGGCACCGCGGCCGAGAAGAAGCGGGGGAGGTGCGCGGACCACCCGGTGCGCTACGACGAGGGGCTGTTCGAGCGCCTCAAGGCATGGCGGCTGGAGCGGGCGCGCGACGACGAGGTGCCGGCGTACGTCGTGTTCACCGACGCCACCCTCGAGCTGATCGCCGAGCACAAGCCTTCCGACGAACGGGCCCTGCGCGCCATCAACGGGGTCGGTCCGAGCAAGATCGAGCGCTACGCCGACGACGTGCTCGCGCTCGTCACCGAGGCTTCCTGAGCCTCGCTGGCCGTCGAGATCCGGCCAGCCAGGAACAAATTTCAGAAATAGTCATAAAATGGTTTGCTCCTTACATCGAAGGACCGCTAGCGTGTCCGTCACGTACTGATCGACCCGCGCACAGAGCTCTGGCAAGGCTCGCGCCCTACCGCACCTGAGGAGGTGGACACAGTGGAGAACATGCGAATCAACATCGCAGCGCCGACGTCTGTCGACGCTCTCGCGCTCCTGTGCGCCACCCCGGCCACGGATCTCCGGACGTACTCCGTCCGGACTGACGTGCGTTCCGCCGCGGTGCAGCAGGCGGCCATTTGGGCCAAGCGCGTGCGCGTGACCGCACCGACCACCGGCATGGGACACGTCGACGCATTTGGCGCCGGCACCGTCCCGGGTTCTTCGACCTGGAGCCCACCGATCTGATCTCACCAGACTCAGCTCGGCAGCCTCCAGGCCGCGGAACCCGAAACCGGGATCCGCGGCCTTCGTGTTTCTCAGGGATCTGAGAACCCACGATCGCCGCAGACCCGGATCGAAGAAATCAACGCGATCAGGTCAGAAACGAGGAGGTGAAACATGACGACCAGTGTTCTCGAGCCCACGCTGAGCAACCTGCACGACGAGGCAGAGCTCGTCGCCGAGGTGGACGCCGACCGGCTGCCGTGCCGGGTCAACGACCCGGAGCTGTGGTTCGCGGAGCTGCCCAGCGACGTGGAGTTCGCCAAGGCGCTGTGCAAGGACTGCCCGGTCCAGCAGATGTGCCTGACCGGCGCGCTCGAGCGGCGTGAGCCCTGGGGTGTCTGGGGCGGTGAGCTGTTCCTGCAAGGAGCGGTGATCCCGCGCAAGCGGCCCCGTGGCCGGCCCCGCAAGGACGCCACCGCGGCCTGACCCGGCACTCGACCTCCGACCCGAAACAACTTCCTCAACACCGATGAATCAGACCTTGAACTGGAGCAATGAAATGAACGTCATGAACGAAGACCTGGCTCGCGCGCATATGTCCGCGCGCCTGGGAGAGGCGCAGCAGCTGCGCGAGGCCAAGATGGCCCGCGCCCGTCGCGTCAGCCGCAAGGCTGAGCGCGCAGCGCAGCAGGCTCGCCTCGCCCTCGCTCGCGCTCTCTGATCTGAGAGGCCGGATTTTCGGAGGACCTCCTCCGAACACCTGATCGCGGGTGAACTGAAGAACGAAGCGGAGCACGACGCAACCCGTCGTGCTCCGCTTCGTCGTTTTTCGTGACTAGCCTGGGTGCCGTGCCGGTGACCTGCGACCTCTGCGGCCGCGCCGCGCCCGACGACACGGTGCCGCTGACCTGGAGCACGTCGGTCGAGCGCGGCCGGACCAAGCGCTTCTGCGAGGAGTGCTCGCGCACCCATCTCCGGGCGATGGAGTCCAAGCTGGACTCCGAGTGGTGGTAGCCGCCACCGACGGCCGCTAGGGCAGGTCGAACAGCAGGTCCCAGGCGCAGCCGCAGTGCGGGTGCCGCAGCCAGCGCGCCGCCAGCGGCCCGTCGGTCGGGCCGATGTCGACGGTCGCCGACCACGTGCTCGGTTCGTCGCCCTCGAGGTAGCGGCACAGGTCGCGCACCGCCCAGGAGAGGGCCAGCCGGTCCAGCACGGGGTCGACCGGGTCGATCCGCTCACCCAGCGCCGCAGCCCGGGCGGCCTGCTCGACGAGGAACGGGCGCCGCGGGTCGGACTCCGCCTCGTGGGCGTCCACGCAGCGCAGGCACGCCGTGCGGCCCGGTTCGACGAACGGTCCGACCCGGCGACCACCGGCGTCGCCGCTCACGAGCAGGTGCGGCGCCCCGGCCCGGACCAGCGGGTCGATGCTCTCCCGGGTGACCGGCCCGGCGGTGACGACGAGCCAGACGGCAGGACGGGTGTCGTCGACCACCAGGCCGGCGAGACCCAGCAGCTCCTCGACGAGGCCCTCGGACGGCGGTTCGGCGCGGACGCCGACCGGGTGGGCGGAGCGGTTCGCGACCCGTGGTGGCCCGTCGGCCCCGAACTGGGCCTCCGCGACCAGCGCTGCCGGCGTCGCGTCGGAGCCGAGGGGCACGAGCAGGTCGGCCGCCGCGAGCCGGTGGAGCGAGGCGGCGGCGACGGGGGACAGGTCTGCGGCAGCGGACCCGTCCCGGAGCCCGCTGAGCAGGTCGCGCACCTCCGGCGCGTCCGGCAGGCGTACGGCGAGGGGCGGTCGCAGACCGACCTGGAGCGTGGCCGCGTCCCGTCGTACGACCGGGAGGCCGGGGCGGAGCCGCAGCTCGAGAGCCATGTGCGCAGGTTGGCACGGACCGGCGCGCGGTGTCGGCCGCCATCCACAGGCGTCGCCACGGGGACATGCGCGCGGGCGGCGCCACCGAGGTGGTCGCCGCCCGCTGCGGGTAGTCCTAGGGGATCAGGCCTTGCCGAGGATCCGGTTCAGGTTCGTGGAGCACACGGGGCAAACCGCCTTGGCCATGCGGGTGCCCTTGTCGTTGACCTTGACCTCTCCGCTGGCCTCACGCTTGGCCTTGCACTTCACGCAGTAGAACTCACCGCTCCAGGTCTCCGCCATGACGGCCTCCTTGCTCAATCTTCACTTCGGTCGTCGCGACGGGAGGTCAGGGGGAAGCCCGCCGGGGTCCGTGGCAACCGCCGTGGACCTCTCTGACCCTACGACACGCCGGTCTGCGGGAGCAGTAGCGTGCCCGGTATGTCTGAAATCAGTGGTCTGACGCACCTCCGGCTCGAACGGCCGGTCCCGGGCGTCGCGATGCTCGTCCTGGACGCTCCGGAGCTGCGCAACGCGATGAGCGACGAGATGACCACCTCATGGGTCCGCGCCATCGACGAGCTCGCCGCCGACACCGAGGTGCGGGCCGTCGTGGTCACCGGCGAGGGCAGCGCGTTCTCCTCCGGCGGCAACACCTCGTGGATCGCGAGCGAGCCGGACGCCACCGTCGACCGGCTCCGGTCGCGGATGCTGCCCTTCTACCGAGCGTGGCTGTCGATCCGCCGGCTCGAGGTGCCGACCATCGCCGCGATCAACGGCCCGGCCATCGGCGCCGGCCTGGCGATGGCGTTGGCGTGCGACCTCCGGTTCGCCGCTCGCGGAGCGCGGATGGGCGTGCCGTTCGTGAAGCTCGGGCTGCACCCCGGGATGGCGACGACCTACCTGCTGCCCGACGTGGTCGGACCGTCGGTTGCCCGCGACCTGCTGCTGACCGGCCGGCTCGTCGAGGCCGAGGAGGCACTCGCGCTGGGACTGGTCTCGCGGGTGCTGGAGCCCGAGGACTTCCGCGAGCAGGCAGTCGCCGGAGCCGCGGAGATCGCCGCGACCGCGCCGATCGCGAGCAGGCTCACCAAGATCGCGTTGCAGCGCGGCCACGCCAGCCTCGAGGCGTGCCTCGAGTGGGAGGCGCTGGCCCAGCCGATCACGCTGGCGACCGCCGACCTGCAGGAGGGGATCCGAGCGGCCCAGGAGAAGCGCGCGCCGGACTTCGACGGGCGATGACGTGTTCGCCCGAGTCGCCCGAGCGTGGAAATCAGAAGGAGCCCTCGGGCGCTCGTGCCGTTTGCCTTCCCCTTGCGAACGGCAGTTGCGACCCGGGGGCCCCATCTGCGCGCAACGCTAAGCAGCGGGTGGGAGCGCGGTCAACGTGGCGACGACACCGCCTGTGGATGACGCTGTGGACAAGGGTGTGGACGATGGGGAACGACCGTGGACAGCCGGAGGAAACGGTGGCTAGCGCTGTGGACGAGATGGGGAGATCGCGGCGCGGCCGGTCGCCGTACGGCGGGGTGACCAGCGGCGACGCTCTCCACCGCTCCTCCACCGGCTGTGGACAAAACTTTTCTGGCCCGATCCGGGCTGTCAGGGTGACCGGGTGACCGCAGCAGGCGACCCGTACGACGGCAGCCCGGTCGCCGCGCTGCGGCGGATCGCGTTCCTCCTCGAGCGCGGCCGGGCCGACACCTACAAGGTGCAGGCCTACCGCAAGGCCGCGGCCGCGATCCTGCCGCTCCCCGCGGACGAGGTCGCGGCGCGGGCCGAGGCCGGGACGCTGACCGAGCTGGCCGGCATCGGCGCGAGCACGGCGCGGGTGATCGGCGACGCGGTCGCCGGCAGGGTGCCCGAGCGGCTGGCCGAGGCCGAGGAGCAGTACGGCGCGCTGCCGGCCTCGGGCGGCGAGCAGCTGCGCGAGGCACTCCGCGGCGACCTGCACTCCCACTCCGACTGGTCCGACGGCGGCTCGCCCATCGAGGAGATGGCGATGACCGCGATGGAGCTCGGCCACGACTACCTGGTGCTCACCGACCACTCGCCGCGGCTGACCATCGCCCGCGGCCTGAGCGTGGAGCGGCTCACCCGCCAGCTCGACGTCGTCGACGCCGTCAACGAGCACCTCGGAGCGCTGCCAGGGGAGTTCCGGCTGCTCAAGGGCATCGAGGTGGACATCAACGAGGACGGCACGCTCGACCAGACCGAGGAGATGCTGAGCCGGCTCGAGGTGCGGGTCGCGAGTGTCCACTCCAAGCTGCGCGCCGAGAGCGGGCCGATGACGAAGCGGATGCTGACCGCGATCCGCAACCCGTGGATGAACGTGCTGGGCCACTGCACCGGCCGCCTGGTCACCGGCAACCGGGGCACCCGGCCGCCTTCGCAGTTCGACGCCCGCGCCGTCTTCGAAGCCTGCGCGGAGCACGACGTGGCGGTCGAGATCAACTCCCGCCCCGAGCGCCGGGACCCGCCGATGAAGCTCTTGGAGCTGGCCCGCGACATCGGCTGCCTGTTCTCGATCGACAGCGACGCCCATGCGCCGGGCCAGCTCGACTTCCTGCTCTACGGCTGCGAGCGCGCGGAGGAGGCCGGCATCGAGCCGGACCGGATCATCAACACCTGGCCTGTCGAGGCGCTGTTGGAGTGGGCGGCGAGTAGCGTCGAGTCATGAGCGACCCGACGCCGGAGGTCGAGGTCCGCCGTTCGAGGCGGCGGCGCCGGACGGTGTCGGCGTACGTCGAGGGCGACCGGATCGTCGTGCTGGTGCCGGACAACCTGTCCAAGGCCGAGGAGCGCGACTGGGTGCGCACGATGGTGGCCCGCCTCCAGCGGCGCGAGCAGCGCAGCCCGCGCACGGACGACGACCTGCTACGGCGTGCCCGCGAGCTCAACGACCGCTACCTCGGCGGCCTCGCCGAGCCGGTCTCGGTGAAGTGGGTGGCCAACCAGCGCGCGCGGTGGGGGTCGTGCACCCCGGGCGACCGCACGGTGCGGCTCAGCGAGCGGTTGCAGCGGATGCCCGACTGGGTCGTCGACTACGTGCTCGTCCACGAGCTCGCGCACCTGATCGAGCCCGGCCACAGCGAGGCGTTCTGGGGGTGGGTCGGTCACTACCCGCACACCGAGAAGGCCAAGGGCTACCTGCTCGGCTGGTCGGAGGCGGCGAAGATGGACCCGCCGCAGGCCGCCGGCTCGGTCGTCGAGTAGGCGCCGGCGTTCGGCTCGCTGCGTCTCGATACGTCGCTCGCTGCACTCGCCGTCGGTCGTCGAGTAGCCCGAGGGCGTATCGAGACGCCCCTCAGCCGACCCACGACCGTGCGCTCGTTCCTCCTCCACGACCGGCGCTCGTTCGGCTCGCTGCGTCTCGATACGTCGCTCGCTGCACTCGCTCCTACTCGACGACCGATTCGGCTCGCTGCGCTCGCTCCTACTCGACGACCGATTCGGTCGTCGAGTAGTCCGAGCCGCCAGGCGAGGACGTATCGAGACGCCCGTCAGCCGACCAGCGACCGCGCGATCCCGACCAGCTCGATCATGCTCGGCTCGAGCTCCGGCAGCCCGTCGACCGGCCACCAGCGGACGTCGAGCGACTCCTCGCTGATGATCTCCTGCGCGGCCGGGGGCGCCACCGCGACGTAGCGGACGTCGAGATGGCGGACCTCACCGCGCGGGTCGCAGAAGGGCACCGGGTGCACGTCGAGCTGGGCCGGTGCCGGCTCCAGCCGCAGGTCGCCGATCCCCGACTCCTCCCGTGCCTCCCGGGCGGCCACGTCGGCGAGGGTCGCATCCCCCGGCTCGGCGTGGCCGCCGAACGCGAACCAGCGCTTGGCCTTGCCGTGCAGGTTGAGCAGCACCCGGCCGCCGTCGGCGGAGATCACCAGCGCCCCCGCCGTGATGTGCTCGGGGTATGACGAACGCCACATGCCGTCCGGGGTGCGCTCCAGGTGCGCGACGAACCGCGCGCGCAGCGCCTCCTGGGCGGCATCGGGCGCGGTCCAGCCGCGCAACGACGCCAGCGCGTCGTCGTGGAGCGTCACTCCTCGCTCTCGCCGCCCTCGCCGCCCTCGCCGCCCTCGCCGTCGAGCAGCTTGCGCAGCTCCTCGTCGAACGCGTCCTCGGTGAGCTCCTCCGGCTGGGTCGCCTCGGCCCGGAACGTCAGCGGGTCGTCGAGGTCCGCGGCCGTCGGCAGCAGGTCGGGGTGCATCCACACGCCGTCCCGGGCCTCGGCCCCCGAGCGGGCTCGCAGCCCGCCCCACAGGGTGGAGGCGTCGCGCAGCCGGCGCGGCCGCAGCTCGAGGCCGACGAGTGCGGCGAAGGTCTGCTCGGCCGGGCCACCCGCGGCGCGGCGTCGCCGTACGGCCTCGCGCAGCTTGGCGGCCGCGGGCATCCGCTCCGCGGTGGCCTGCCCGACCACCTCGTCGACCCAGCCCTCGACCAGCGCCAGGGCGATCTCGAGCCGCGCGAGCGCGGCCTCCTGACGCGGGGAGACCGGGGGCTCGAACAGGCCGCCCTCCATCAGTCCCTGCATCGAGGAGGGGTCCATCGGGTTGATGTTGCGCATCTGCTCCTCGATGCGCTCCTGCATCTGCTGCACGTTGAGCTCGAGGCCCTGCGCGTAGTCGGTGACCGCCCCCACCAGGTGCTCCCGCAGCCACGGCACGTGCGCGAACAGTCGCTGGTGCGCGGCCTCGCGCAGCGCGAGGTAGAGCAGCACGTCGTCCTCGGTCACGTCGAGGCCCTCGGCGAACTCCTTGACGTTGCTCATCACCAGCGCCGCCTTGCCCGGCGCCCCCAGCGGCACGCCGATGTCGGAGGCGGTGAGCACCTCACCCGCGAGGCCGCCGAGCCCCTGGCCGACCTGGGAGGCGAGCATGCCGCCCACGGCCTGACCGATGATGCCGAGCAGCGGACCGGCGGTGGCCTGCATGCCCTCGGGCAGCGCCGAGCCGAGGCCGCTCACCGACTTGGCGGCGACCGGCTCGACGAGCACCTTCCAGACCGGCAGGGTCTCGACGATCCACTCCGCGCGGCTCCAGGCCGCGGTCGAAGTGACGCCCGACGAGAAGCCGGTGGCCGTGTCGAGCCAGTGGTCGGCGAGCTGCACGGCGTCCGCGACCCGGTCGCGGTCGCGCTGGCTGGGAGAGGGGTCGGCCTGCTGCGCGACGGTCGAGCGGGCCAGGTCGGTGGCGGCCTTCCAGTTCAGCGGCCCGTCGTGGGGCTCCATCATTGCCTTGACCTGGTTCATGATCTGGTTGAAGTCCATGCCGCCAAGGCCACCAAGGCCACCGGGGCCGCCCGCGCCACCGGCGCCGCCGAGGCCGCCGAGCGCGCCCAGCCCGCCCATGCCGGCCAGCGGACCGCCGGCGGCGAAGAGCTGCTCGAAGGGCGTGCCCTTGAACGGGTTGGGCTCCTCCGGCTCGGAGCCGGGATCGGGGTCGTTCGCCATGCTTCCAAAGTACTCTGCGACCTGTGAGCCCTGTGAACGACGACGTGGTGCGGCTGGTCGGCATCCAGGACACCCCGCTCTCGGTCGACGAGGTGCTGAAGAGCCTCGACGACGCGGGATCGGGCGGATTGGTGCTGTTCGTCGGGCGGGTCCGCGACCACGACAGCGGCAAAGGCGTGACCGGGCTGGCCTACTCGGCCCACCCGACCGCGCTCGACCGGCTGCGGGACGTGTGCGCCCGCGTCGCCGAGGAGTACGACGTCACCGGGCTCGCCGCGGTCCACCGGGTCGGCGACCTGGCGATCGGCGACCTGGCGGTCGTGGTGGCGACCACCGCCGCGCACCGGGGCAGCTCGTTCGACGCCAGCCGGGCGCTCATCGACACCCTCAAGGCCGAGGTGCCGATCTGGAAGCACCAGCTGTTCACCGACGGCACCGAGGAGTGGGTCGGCGCTCCCTGAGCTCGCCGGAGCCCCCTGGTGCCCGGCGCGCCGTGACCGGCAGCAGCCCGCGCGGACGTACCCTCGCGAAGTGGAGATCCTGCTCTGGCTCGTGCCCGCGGCCGTCGTCACGGTCGTGACGATGCTGTGGGTCGCCTGGTGGGGCCGCGAGGGTCGCGGCGAGGTCGACCGTGAGACCGCCGCCCGCCGGCTGGGCGAGGCCCTGGAGCGCGAGCACAGGAAGCGCCCGGGCTACGCCGTCGAGCGTCGTACGCCGGACCGGAGCACGGGCGTCGCGCTGCGCCCGTCGCGCCTGCGGCCCACCGTGCTGCCGCCGCTGAGCGCTCCGGAGCAACCGGTCGAGGCGCCCGCGGAGGCGCCGGTGGCCGACGACGGCCGTCGCGCATCCTGATATCCGGTCCTCGGCGCCTTGGCGCCGGGTGAGAAGGTAACGCCATGACCCAGCGCTGGATCGCGTTCTCCGTGGCCGCGCCGCTGACGTTCCTGCTCCTCGTGCTGGCGGCGTTCGCGCCGCTGCCGTACTCGATCTACACGCCCGGCCCGACCTTCGACATCCTGGCGAAGGACGCGAACGAGGCGGAGATCATCCAGGTCGCGGGTCACAAGACGTATCGCGACGACGGACAGATCCGGTTCACGACCGTCCAGTCCTCACCGCGCGGCCAGAAGAAGTCGTTGTTCGAGGCGCTCGGTGCCTGGCTGGACCCCGACGAGGCGGTCGTCCCCTACGACATCGCGCACCCGCCGAACCAGACCGCCGAGGACGAGGAGCGCGACGGCGCCGTCTCGATGATCGGGTCGCAGGACGCTGCCATCGCGGTCGCCCTGCGTGAGCTGGGGTACGAGGTCGACACGGGCATCCAGGTCGCGTTCGTCGACGAGGAGGGCGCCGCGTTCGGCGATCTGCGGGTGCGGGACAAGCTGCTCGAGGTCGACGGCGAGCCGGTCCGCGGCTCGCAGGACGTGGTCGACGCAGTCGAGCAGCACGGCCCCGGCGACCCGGTGTCGCTGTTGATCGAGCGCAACCGCAAGAAGATGACGGTCGAGATCGAGCCGGTCGAGACCACGGTCGAAGGGGTGAAGGCCCCCCGGATCGGCATCAGCCTCGGCATCGGCTACGACTTCCCGTTCGACGTGACGCTCCAGGTCGACCCGCAGATCGGCGGGCCCAGCGCCGGGCTGATGTTCTCGCTCGCCATCTACGACACCCTCACGCCCGGGCCGCTCACCGACGGCGAGACCGTCGCCGGCACCGGCGAGCTGTTCGACGACGGCACGGTCGGTCCGATCGGCGGGATCGAGCAGAAGATCGCCGGAGCCGAGGACGCGGGCGCGGAGCTGTTCTTCGTGCCGGAGGCCAATTGCGACGACGTCGAGGGGCTCGACACCGACCTGACCCTCGTCAAGGCGACCACCATGCACGAGTCGCTCGAGGCCCTCGAGGCCTGGGCCGACGACCGCGACGCCGACCTGCCGAGCTGCTGAGCGGGGAGCTGACCATGGACTTCGAGCTCGAGATCGACCCGGCGCTGGCGGCCGCGGTGCTGGAGATCGAGAAGCACCACAGCAGCACCGGCTGGGACCAGCCGGCGCGGCTCTACGCTCTCGTCGACACCGCCGACCTGATCGCGCACGAGCCCGCGCTGGCCGCGGCGCTCGGCCTCGACGACGCGCGGGAGCGCGGCTCGATCACGCCGATCGAGCAGGAGGAGGTCGCGGCCGGCCAGGAGCTCGAGGAGTTCCTGCCGACGATCAGCTGGCCCGACTCGGTCACCGGCTGCGCGGCCGTCGTGGAGCGGCTGGTGCTGCCGCCAGCGGCCGACGGTCAGGTCCCGGAGGACCCGGCCGCCGCGGCCGAGTTCGCCCGCGAGCACCCGGACCGCCAGGAGGTCCGGATCGTCGCGGGCGTGACCCGCCACGGTGCGTCGTACTGCGCCGTCCGGCTGCGAGCCCACGACGACGACGCATCGGTGATGGGCGGGCCGGACCTGGTGCCGAGCCTGCTCTCGCTGCTGCACGCCACACTCGAGGACGAGTCCGAGGAACCAGACGAGCCCGTGCAACCGTTGGACGAGGTACAGCCGGGCGGACCCGCCGACGCACAACCAGAGGATGAATCGTGAGCGACCTGTTCGACGACGAGCCCGGAGACGTCGACACCCGGAGGCCGGGGAGCCGCGCCCGCGCGCTGGTCATCACCGGTGTGGTGCTGGTGGTGGGCTTCTTCCTGCTGACGACGTTCGCGTCGATCTACACCGACCGGCTCTGGTACGACGAGGTCGGCTACGGCCAGGTCTTCAGCACGATGCTGTGGACGCGGATCGGCCTGTTCCTCGTCTTCGGCGTCTTCATGGGCGCGGCGGTCGCGGTCAACATGTACTTCGCCTACCGGTTCCGCCCGCTGTTCCGGATGCCCGGCGGTGACGGCAGCGTCGACCGCTACCGCGACGCCGTCACGCCGATCCGCACCTGGCTGCTGGCCGGCGTCTCGATCGTCATCGGCATCTTCGCCGGCACCTCCGCGATCGGGCACTGGCGCAGCTACCTGCTCTGGCGGCACGCCGAGCCGTTCGGCGAGAAGGACCCGTACTTCGACAAGGACATCAGCTTCTACGTCTTCAGCCTGCCGTGGTGGCACTACGTCGTCGACTTCGTGATGGCCGCCGCGATCGTCGCGATCATCGCGACCGCGGTGGTGCACTACCTGTACGGCGGGATCCGGCTGCAGGTGCAGCACGACCGGCTGTCCGGTGCGGCGCAGGTCCAGCTGTCCGTGCTGCTCGGCATCTTCGTGCTGGCCAAGGGGGTCGACTACTACCTCGACCGGTTCGACCTGGTCACCGACGACCACAACCTCTTCACCGGCATGAACTACACCGGGGAGAACGCGGTGCTCCCCGCGCGCAACATCCTGATGGGTGTCGCCCTGATCTGCGCGGTGCTGTTCTTCCTCAACATCTGGCGGCGCACCTGGCAGCTGCCGTCGGTGGGCCTCGCGCTGCTCGTCCTGTCCTCGATCCTGCTCGGCATGATCTGGCCGGCGATCGTCCAGAACTTCCAGGTCAAGCCGACCGAGGCGGACAAGGAAGAGAGCTACATCCAGCACAACATCGACGCCACGAGAACGGCCTACGACATCTCCGACGTCGAACCGACGAACGTCACCGCCGTGCCCGAGGGGGACGCCGACCCGAACGACCTCACCCAGGAGGTCGCCGCGGTGCCGGTGGTCGACCCGAAGCAGGTCTTCGAGACCTTCGAGCAGCGCCAGCAGCCGCGGCTCTACTACAGCGTCTCGCCGGTGCTCGACGTCGACCGCTACACGATCGAGGACCCGGTCACCAAGCAGAAGGTCGAGACGCCGTTGGTGCTGGGCGTCCGCGAGCTCGACCAGCAGGGCATCAACGACTCCGACCGCAACTGGTCGAACCTGCACACCGTCTACACCCACGGCGAGGGCGTCATCGCCGCCTACGCCAACCGGGTCTCCACCGACGAGGCCAACGGCCGGATGGTGTGGGCCGAGGGCATCCAGAACGCCTCCAACGTGCTGTCCGAGGACTTCGACTTCGAGGACCGCATCTACTTCGGCGAGCAGAGCCCCGACTACTCCGTGGTCGGCAAGGCCTCGGAGGACGCCGAGGACGTCGAGCTCGGCCTCGACGAGGTCGACGCCGAGCCGGTCCCGACCGAGGAGATCGACCCGACCGAGGAGGAGCCGACCGACGGCGCCACGGACGGCGCGACGGACGGCGCGACGGACGGCGCGACCGACGGCGCGACCGACGGCGCGACCGACGGCGCGACCGACGGGGCGAGCGACCAGACCACCGAGGAGGCCACGGACGGCGCGACCGACGAGGCCACCGACGAGACCACGGACGGCGCGACCGACGAGGAGACGGACTCGGCGGACGACGAGAGCGACCCAGCGGCCGAGGTCGGCGACACCGCGACGACGTACGACGGCGAGGGTGGTGTCGAGGTCGGCAGCACCTTCCGCCAGCTGATGTACGCCATCAAGTTCGGCGAGCCGAACTTCATCCTGTCCGGTCGTGTCAACGGCAACTCCAAGGTGCTCTACAACCGCGACCCGCAGACCCGGGTCGAGAAGGTCGCGCCGTGGCTCACGGTCGACAGCGACCCCTACCCGGCCATCGTCGACGGCCGGATCCAGTGGATCCTCGACGGCTACACGACGACCGACCGCTACCCGAACGCAGAGCGGGAGTCGTTCGAGTCGATGATCGACGACTCGCTGCAGACCGACACCGGGCTGCAGACGGTGCCGACCGACGAGATCAACTACATGCGGTCCGCGGTGAAGGCGACCGTCGACGCCTACGACGGCACCGTCAACCTGTACGCCTGGGACGAGGAGGACCCGATCCTCCGCACGTGGATGAGCGCCTTCCCCGACACGGTCCAGCCGAAGTCGGAGATCCCGGAGACGCTGATGGAGCACCTGCGCTACCCCGAGGACCTGTTCAAGGTGCAGCGCTATCAGCTAGCCCGTTACCACGTCACCGACGCGGGCGACTTCTACCAGGGCAACGACCGCTGGGAGGTCCCGACCGACCCGCAGTCGGGCAACAGCAAGCAGCCGCCCTACCGGTTCTTCGCCCAGAACGGAACCTCGACGGACTGGTCGCTGACCTCGGTCTTCGTGCCGCGCGGCCGCGGCAACCTGGCGGCGTTCGTCTCGGTGAACTCCGACGCCACGTCCGAGGACTTCGGCAAGATCGAGCTGCGCGAGACCAACGACGAGGGCGCGCTCGGCCCCGGTCAGGCAGCCAACGAGATGCAGCAGGACGAGGAGGTCCGCGACACGCTGCAGCCGTTCGTCGTCGCCAACACACCACCGGTGTTCGGCAACCTGCTGACGGTGCCCGTCAACGACGGGTTGATCTACGTGCAACCGGTCTACGCCGTGCGCACCAACGCCGACTCCAGCTACCCGATCCTGCAGTACGTCATCGTGCGCTACGGCGCTGCCGTCGGCATCGGCCGCACGATCCCGCTGGCCCTGGCCAACGCGCTGGGGATCGAGCTCGACAACAACGACCAGGGTGGCGGCAACAACGGCAACAACGAGGGACCCGGCGGCGGACCTGACGGCAACGGCGACGACCCGGGCCAGGAGGAGAAGCCGCTCGACGAGCAGATCGCCGACGCCCTGAGGGCGGCCCAGGACGCCTTCGACCGTGCCGACGCCGCCTACGCGAGAGGCGACTTCGCGGCCTGGGGACGGCTCCAGGAGGTGGCCCGCGAGGCCCTCGCCGACGCGCTCGACCTGGCCGAGCAGCGACCAGCCGGCGAAGCGCCCGACGAGTCGGCCACCGAGGAGACGCCCGAGGAGTGACGAGAGCGAGCCCTACCGATTTGGAACGGCTCCACCCCATGCCGTAACGTTGGTTTCACCGACGCGGGGTGGAGCAGCTCGGTAGCTCGCTGGGCTCATAACCCAGAGGTCGCAGGTTCAAATCCTGCCCCCGCTACAAGAGAGTGGCCCCTGACCTGCGGAAACGCAGATCGGGGGCCACTTGGTTTCTTGAGTCACATAGCCTTGTGTCGCGTTTATGTCCCGAAAACCTTCGCCTTGGCGGCCCATTGTGACCCGGGGTGAGGGGTCAGGGCTGCGCTCGAGGCGGCCGCCTGAGGACGTCAGGCGTCCGAGTTGGTCGACGTGGCTTTGCCGGCGAAGGACTGAAGGATGTGCGTCACGTCGGGTGTCGTCCTGTCCTTCTCGATGTAGAACTCTTTGGTGATCGCGTCTGAGGAGTGGCCGAGAACGCGGGCTGCGGTGTCCGAGTCAACTAGGCGGTCGATCAAGGTCGCGACGGTCTTGCGGAAGGTGTGTGGTGTCACCCAGTCGAAGCCTGTGTCTGCTCGGATCGTGCGCCACCGGCGCTCGATGTTGCCGACTTGGTGCCATGTGCCGTTGCGGGTGGCGAAGACCGCGTTGTAGTGGTTCGGTCGTTGCTCGATACGTCGCCTCATCAGAACATCGACTGCGAACGGCGGCAGGGCGATGGTGCGCTTTGAAGCGTCGGACTTCGGCTTGGGCTTGCGGTAGGTGCCCTTTCCCGTCTCCGTCTTGATCGTCCCGCTGATTGACACGGTCGGTGGTGTCGCACTCAAGTCGATGTCCGTCCATCGGATGGCGAGTACTTCTCCGATCCGGCAGCCCGTGGCGAGTAGCAGGTCAATGATGTCGGGCATGTCCTGGTTCGGCTTTGGGCCTGGCCGCTTCTTGGTCATCCAGGAGTCCACGGCAGATCGGACGGCGTTGAGGTCCTCCACCGAGAGCGCTTGGACGTCCTTCTTCTGGCCTCGAAGCCGTGATGTGGAGGAGACCGGGTTGGCTGGGAGTGCGTCGTCGATGACCGCGGCGTCGAACATCATCTTGAGCACCGTCTTGGTCTTCTTGCGGCGGCTGTGGGAGTCCTGCGACCTGATTAGCCGTTCCAGGCGCCCAGCTGTTGCCTCCCGCAGGCGGATGTTGCCGATGGCTGGATTGATGACGTTCTCGATGATGCGTTGGTATTCGTTTGCGGTAGTTGCTTCGGAGCGCTGCTCGGCGCGATACAGCGAGAGCCAGATGTCAGCCACCTGGCTGATTCGCATGTCGGGGCCGATGAGGTCGCCGGACGGGGCGCTTCGGTCGGCGATCTTGGTCTTGAGTTCTCGTACTGCGGCGGCGGCGCTTCGACCGGTCCCCTTGATCTCGCGCGTGACGCCGTCGAAGTCTCGGAAGCGGGTTCGCGCGCGGTACACGCCAGGGCGTACCTCTCTCGTTGTGATGCTCCCGAATGTTCCGATGGGGAGCGGGGGGCGAGCCATGTGCGTTCCTTCTTGACCTCTGAGCTGCTAGGGATGCCGCGGACGGGAGCGTCGTGACATGGAACCTAGTGTGCGGGACCTTGCTTGCTGGTCGCCCCCCGAGCGTCGACCGTCATCGTCGATGTCCGTTTCGGCCTGGAGGTCCAGCGTCTCAGCGTGGGCCTCGATCCATGCATCGAGATCGGAACGGCGGTACCGCAGTGCGCCGCCCGCCTTCACCGCGCGTGGTCCGAACCCCGGGCGTCGCGTGCGCCACGTATAGAGCGTCGACTTTGCGATCCCGATGTAGGCAGCCGCCTGGGCAATGTTCATTGTGGCAGGGGTGAGTACGAACCGGCCGCGTTCTGTCAGGCGTCGCTCGTCGGGGTCTGCGCCTGCGTCCTCGGGGATGCGTTCGCTCTCCTGGGCAGCGAGTGTCCGGTGACCGCCAACGGTGAGGGTCTCCTTCACGGTTTCCATCTCGTGTCCTCCGACCTGCTGTGGTGGGTCTCGGGTGGTTCCAAGCCCACGCTGGTGTCTGATGGTCACCTAAGTGGTCCACCGGGTGCCGAGCGATCAATGCTGGGCGGCTTTCTGGGTGGCACGCCGTGCTGCGGCGAAAAGGCCGAGGTGACGTCGGCGTCAGACTGCGCGTGGGCGGTCGTTGATCGCCCGTCGGGCCGATGGCTAGGGCAGTTGGAGTGCGCGAGCATCGCAGCGGCTGCCGCGGTGGATGCGGCGGCCGCGGTTGCGGTACTTGCCGAGCGCAGGGTCTCCCGTACCGGTTGCGGCACTCTGACGGCACGTCGGGCGAGGATGTCGGCCGGGGAGACCCAGACGACGTCGCCCTCGGCGGGCGGGGTGGCCAGCCCGGACTCGACGTCGTTGTGCGCTCGTCGGGACAGGGCACGCGCTGGGCCGGTCAGGTTGGGGATGTTGGCCTTCTCGGCGACGACGTGCGCGAGCTCGGAGCCGGCCTCGATCGCTCGGAGGGTCGCCACAGTGGCCTGGGGGAGCCCGGGCCGGGTGGCGATGACCTCTGGTGTCGCCAGCGTGGTGGTGTCGTGGGTGATCTGGCGGTAGGCGGCTCGGACTTCCGCGGCTGCGCGGGCCAGGGGCTCCGCGAGGCGGGCGCCTGGGGGAGCGAGGTCGCCCCAGCGGCTGGCCAGGTTGCTCCAGGATCGCCCTGCGTCGGCGATCGCGGGGACCAGCCGCTCCGAGGGCTCGAGGACGCCGGCGGTGGCGGCCGCGTCGACAAGGACCATGCTGGCGCCGGCGATGAGTCCTTGGGTGCGGGCGATGAGCAGGATGTTGGCCGGCGCGAGGTCGCGGGCCAGGGCACGGTGGGACTGGATGTCCCAGTTGCCGAGCGCCTGGGCCAGTCGACCCGGGTCGTCGACGGGCCGGATGGCCTCGCCGGTGAGGGCGTGCGGGAACCGGTCGGTCAGGTAGCTGCGGGCGGTGTTCTCGCACGCGGCCAGCCGGTCGACCCAGACCCCGATGGGTGCCACCGCGTAGGGGGAATGGTGCTGGGCCAGTTGGACGCGGCGGCCTGACTCGCGGGCGTCGGTGACGCGGTCGCGGCCGTTGTCGTG
The DNA here is from genome assembly GCF_003160695.1 of Nocardioides silvaticus. Lineage (GTDB taxonomy): Bacteria > Actinomycetota > Actinomycetes > Propionibacteriales > Nocardioidaceae > Nocardioides > Nocardioides silvaticus. The sequence continues at coordinate 388,197 of NZ_QGDD01000001.1, read as the reverse complement.
CAGGGCGACGTTGACGGCGTGGGCGGTCAAGTAGAGGCCATGCATGATCCTGGTGCGGGTCGCCTCGAGGTCGCGGTGAGCCTCGGTCTGCTCGTGGGGGATCTCGGCGCCGTACCGGCGGACCAGGGCGGCGGCGTTGAGGAGGGTCTGGGCCATCTGGTCGACGCGCGGGTTGGTCGGGCCCTGACCTGGCCAGGCCTTCCGGCCGGACAGGCTGGACTCGATGGTCGCGGCCTGGGCGGAGAGGCTGGTGATGGGGCGGTCGCGCTCGTCGACGCCTGGTCGCCGGCCGGGCAGGGAGGCCCACAGGTCCTCCGCGGCCGCGACCATGGTCGGCCAGCTGCGTAGCAGGGTGCCGGCGTCGTCGCCTCCGACGTCCATGAGCAGCTGGCGGGCCAGGTAGTCGACGTCGAAGAGCATCTCGCCGACGCTGCGCACGTCGCGCGAGGTCATCGGGATCTGGTCGACGTCGAACAGCTCCTCGTCGATGTCCGCGTACGCGGGGCGCAGGTCAGTAGCCAAGGCCGCGGGCTTCCCGGATGAGGTCGCACAGGTCGACGACCAGCTGCGAGCCGTGGACCAGGTCCGGCTGGTGCAGCGGCAGGGGGCGGGTCAACTCCTCTGCCTCGGTGAGCAGCTGCAGCGGGGTGCGCTCCTCGAGGTCGGCGAGCAGGTCGACGTCCTCGGGAAGCTCGTAGTCGTCCGGCAGCAGGGCGCTGGCCCGGGAGTGGGCGAGGTAGACACCCAGCCCGAGGTCGTGGAGCGGCGAGTCGGCGGCGGCCGCGTCGGCGTCGGTCCACACCTGGGTAGCGGCCTGGTGCAGCAGCTGGGCGATCGAGCCGAGGCGGTCCCAGGTGCCGTCAGCGTTGAGGGTGTCCACGGGCGTTCCTTTCGGGTGGGGGTCGGTCTGGCCCATGAACCCATGTCCCGGCCGCGGCCCGCTGCGCCGAGCGGCGGGCTGTGGATAACTCGGGGTGCTGTCGGCACCTGGGCACAAACTGGTCTCGTTCGCCTATGTCGTCCGGCGGGTGTCGGACGATCACCGCGAGCAAAGTCAAGAGATCCGCACTAGTGCTGAAAGATGGAGGAGGGTCGAGATGTGGTTCCCGATGACCGCGCTGAGGGTGGTGACGCTGGGGCCGGCACTGCTGGTGAGCTTCGTCCTCACCGTGGTCGTGTGCGCCCTGCTCCCGCCGGCACTTGGCCTGGTGGTGTTCATGGCTGCGGGCGGCCTGCTGGTCGCGCTCGCGCTCGGGCAGCTGCAGGAGCCGGCGATCGCCGCGCTGACCAGGTCGCGGCCGGCGACCGAGGCCGAGTACGGCGTGCTGGCACCGGTGCTGGCCGAGCTGGGCGGCCGCGGCGTCGACGTCGGCGCGCTGTTCGTACGCCGTGTACAGCGGCCGAGCACCCCGGTGGCGGTGGCGATCGGCCGGCACACCGTGGTGGTCAGTCCCGGGCTTGTCGAGGCGACGTACCGCGGCGGCGTGGCTGGCGCGGAGGCGGCCGCCGCGGTGGCTCATGCTGTCGGCCGACATCAGGCGCTCCGGCCGAAGCTGGAACTGGCTATGCTCGCAGCGACGACGCCGTGGCGGGTGATGGTGGCGACGTTCCGCGGCGTGGGCCGGGCGTTCGCCTGGCTTCCGTTCATGCGGCTGGCCTGGACACTGCGGGGCGTCGTGGGGGTCATCTGCGTGGTGCAGTCGCTCGCCGAGGGCCGGGCCGCGCCTGGGCTTCTCGGCGGCGCGGTCATCGCGCTGACCTACCTGGTGCCGGCGGCCAGCCGGCGCATCGAGCTCCGCATCGAGGCCGAGGCAGACCGGTTCGTGCTCGCACTCGGCCTCGGTCCCGTGCTGGCGGGCCTGCTGCGGCGCTTCGGGCACCCGATGACGCTCGAGCGGATGCGGCAGCTGGAGGCGCCCGCCGAGCAGCCTCGGCGGCCGCGGCTGCACCTGGTGCACGGCTGAGGCTGTTCGCGGGCGGGTCTCGCGGCGGCCGAGCAGTGGGCTACTCGTCGTCGGCGAAGCCGGACGTGGAGTGATGCACGCAGCCGCGGCCGTCGCCCTCGTGCGGCTTGTGGTTCATGCACGGCAGCGAACCCAGCTTGTGCTAGCAGTCGACCCAGCGGACGGTCGAAGGCCCGGTGGTCGGTGCGAGTGCGGTAGCCATCGCAGCCTCCTAGCGGCGCGGGCCGCGGCGGCGGCCAAGCTGGGGCCGCTGGTAGGCGGCGGTGTCGGTGTGGTCGTGCTGGCGGCCGGACCGGTGAACCTGCGCGATCTCGGCGTCGGGGGAGGGGCCGGTGTCGGCGGCCGCGGCCTGGGCGGCTGCCTCCTCGCTGGCCCTGATCTCCTCGGCGCGCTGTCGTGCCTCTTCCTCGAGCGCGGCTTCCTCGCGAGCGGCGTCACTCATGTGAACTCCCATGGATCCCGTGGACCGGCACCGGCTGCGCCGGTCCTCCTGGTCACCTATGTGCGGGGCGAGGGCCCGGGCGATCACCGCCGGCCGAACTCCTTGGAAGGCGTGTTGCCCCGGGTTCAGGCGGGCTGGGCCAGCAGCGTGGCGCCCAGCAGCTGCGCCGTGTGCTCGAGGACGGTGGGGGAACCGGTGGAGCTCGGGCGGTCGCAGCACGGATGGGTGTCGTAGCCCTCGTCGACGACGATGCTGTGCAGCTGGCCACCGCAGGCGCGACAGCGTCGACCGGCGTGGGTGGGGCACTGCTCGACCGCCACGGCGCAGGGAAGGCATGCCGCGGCCGGCGGGGGAGTGACCTGGTGGTCGCGGTCCCAGTCGCGCCGCTGGCGCAGCAGCGTGGCGGTCTGTTGCCACAGCGCGTGCTCGAGGTGCGCCGGCGGAGGCCGGCCGATCGCCTGGTCGACGGCCTTCCTGAGCAACTGGTCACCGCAGGTGAGGATCCGCTCGTCGACGCCGCGGCCGTAGCACCAGCGGGCCAGTGTCTTGGCGGCCGTCATCAGCTGCTCGTCCATGGGCGGCCCTCTCCCTCAGCAGGTGCCCCACAGGCCACTGGCGGCCTCCTGGGCATCGTCGGCGGCCGCGACGTAGGAGTCTTCCCGGGCGAGGTCCTGGCCTGCCTCGTAGCGGCGTGCGGCGCCGCGGGCCAGGAGCTCGTGCGCTACGTCGACGTCGTCGTGGTCGACGTAGCGCAGCAACCGGTCGTATCGGTCGCGGCCGGGCTGTCCGCTGTCGGTGACGAGCTGGACGGTGCTGCCGACCGGCGCGAGGTCCTCGAGCAGGTCGGTTGACTGGTCGGCGTAGCACTCGGCGGGCGTCGGCGGGTGGGCGACTTCGGGGGCGTCGATGCCGAGCAGTCGGACTCGGCCGAGCGGGCGGCCGCCCAGGTCCTCGACGCGGAGGGTGTCTCCGTCGACGACGGCCGTCACCCGCACTTGGGTGGCCGTGCCCTCCGATGGGTCGGCGCCCGTGGGGGTGCCGGGGCGGGCTGCGGTGATGCCGCCGGCGGTGAGCGCGGCGATGGCAGCGGCGGCCAGGCCGAGGAGGGCCTTCACCGGGCGACCCTCAGCTGCGGACGCTCGCCGGAGACGGGGACCGCGCGCGCCTGGGCCCGGGCGCCGGGGGAGCGGTGGCCGGCCGCGGTGATCTGCTCGTCGACGTCGGCCGAGCGGGTGCTGGCAGCGGCCGGCTCCTCGGGGAGCTCGGCTGCGATCTTCGCGGCCAGGTCGCGCAGCGGCGGGGTCTTCTCGATCTGCCGGGTGGCGTGGAGCACGGTCGTGTGGTCGCGTTCGAAGTGCCGCGCGATCGTCGGCAGGCTGTGCCCGTGGATGCGGGCCGCGGTCATGGCCACCGCTCGGGCGTCGGCGGCCGTCCGGGTCCGGTCGGCGCCCAAGAGGACCTCGGGTGTGGTGCCGAAGGCCTCGGCGGCCGCGACGACGGCGTGCTCGACCGGGCCATCGGGCTCGAAGGTCGACGCGGGCTGGTCCTGGTGGAGGCTGACGACGGTGGCCTCGGGGCGGGGGAGTTGGGCGGTGTAGCGGTCGTTGACGTGCTCGGTGACCCGGGCCGCGGCGTCGGCCAGACGGGGGCGTTCGGCGGCGCGGCGTACGGCGTGGATCACCGAGCCGTGGTCCTTGTTGAAGTGCTCGGCGATCGCCGGCAGGGACAGTCCGACCTCGCGGGCGGCGGTCATGGCCACGGCGCGGGCGTCGCTGACCGGGCGGCTGCGCTCGGCGCTCAGGATCGCCTCCGGGGTGGTGCCGAACATCGGCGCCGCGGCGTTGATGGCCAGCTCGCACACCGCTGCCGGGCCGGTTGCCGGTGCCGCCGGCAGGGTCTGGTCGACCTGGACAGCGAGGACGGCCACGAGTGACCGGAGCTGGTCGGCGTCCAGCGGCGCGACCAGGTCGGCGACCTGGTCATGCTGCCCGCGGCCGGCGGCATCGAGGATGAGGCCAGCCAGCTGGCGGCCGCCCTGATCGAGGTCCATGACCGTCCTCCCGCCTACCGTGCCGGGGACCCGACGACTGGCGACGCCTGGCGGGGCATCTGGCCCCGTCCCTGTTCGGCCATCCGCCGGCGGGCGTTGTCGGTGATGTCGCTGGCGATCCCGGCCGACTGCCGGGCGTTGGCCGCGGCGTGGTCGACGACGTTCTCGAGCAGGCGCACGTCCTCGTCGGCGCGGCCGAGCTCCTTGCCGGCGGTGGCGATGCTTCGCTCGAGAGTGACCGGCTCCAGCAGCGACGGCGGAGTCACCTGCTGTGCCGCCAGCTGCGCGCTGTCGACGTGATGGGCGGTCAGGCGCGCCATCGGCTTGGCCAGGTCGATCATCTCGCCCACCACGGCGAGGCGCGGCTTGAGCTGCGCGACCTCACTGGCGCTCTCGGGATCGGAGGTGTCTGCGTCCTGGAGGAGGTCATGGGCGTCCGCGATCGCCTGGGATGCCCGCTCCAAGTGGCCGGTGAGCTCGTCGGCGAGCTCGGCGTTGTCGCTGCAGCGCCGCTGCAGGCGGCTCAGGTGCTCGCCGGCGGCCTCGAGGTAGTAGTCACCGCGGTCGCTGAGCCGGGCCTTGGCCGAGTCGAGCTCGGCGTCATCGAGCACTCGGAGCGCGGAGTTGATCGTGGTGTGCAGCTCGTCGACGACCCGGCGGGCACGTCCCACGGCCTGCTCGGCCATGAAGACGGCGTCGGCGGCCTGCAGCGCGGTGTCGGTCCTCATGCAGACTCACCGCCTCCCGCTTTGGGTGGGGGCGTTCTGCTCGATGCGGGCAGGACGTCGCGGAGACGGTCGAGTGCGGCCAGCGCCTGCTCGAGGTGTTCGCGGGCCTCCTGAACCGGGTCACGGTCGGGTGCGCCGGCAGGGGATTCGGTGGGCGTGCTCACGGGCAGCTCCTTGGTTGACCGGGGTCATCTCTCAGTCACCAAAGGAAGGTCGCCCCGCGCGGGCGATCACCGAGCGCGAGAAATCTCGCCGCGAACAGTCAGGGCTGGTCCCAGGGCATCGACTCCTGCCCGTCGTCGACGCCTTGGCTGACTATGTGCGCGGTGGCGTTGCGGGCGGCGTTGAGGTGCTTGTGGAGGTCGACCGCCAGGCCGCGGGCCTCCTCCAGGTGGAGCCGCGCGACGCCGATCGCCATGGCGGGGTCGGACTCGTCGGTCATCGCATCCATGCTGAGCACCTGGTCGGCCAGTGCCCGCTCGAGAGTGCTCGACAGCTGCGAGAACGCCTGGGGGAGCGCGGCCGCGAGGTCGGCGAACTCCGCGAGCTCATCCGAGGTCTCGGCCGGGATCTGGTGACGCTCCCACATCGTGGCGCGGTTGAAGCCGTAGACGTGTTCACGGGCCGCCGTCGCGTGCCCGCTCGCCTCGAGCTCGTCGTTGTCGTCCACCAGGGCGCCCCTTCCTGCCGTCTCGTTGCGTTGAGTCTCGCGGATCTCGGCGGCGTACGCGCGGACGCTGCCTGCGGGCTGTGGATATCCGCCGGGGTTCCCTCATTCGGTTCCGGGCGGGAGATGATCGGCCATGGACGACCAGACGGCGTTGATCGCGCGACGCGTGGCCATGGCAGCGCCGCCTGGTTCAACGCTCCGGCCGACGTCGAGGCCTACCGTCGGCTCGCAGCCGCGGTGGGGGAGTGGAACGCCTACAGCGCACCGCAGCTGGAGAACGTCGACGTTGACGAGCTGCTCGACGACCTCGCGGACGTCGCGCCCTCGATGCCGCTGGGCGAGGGCGTTGCCGACCTTGAGGCCGTCCTGCGGCGGCAGGCGCGCCGGCAGCTTTAGCGGCGAGTGGTGCCGCGGCCGGGATCGGAGGCCGGCGGCAGTTCACGCCGTCGGCGCCCGGTAGTCAGCTGGTCGGGGTCCGCGGGTGCGCCGGCCAGGGTCTCCCGGATGTAGCGGTCGAAGCCGGGCATCGTGAATCGCACCTCGCCGCGGCCGGCGGGCTCGATGATCCCCTTGTCGATCAGCCGTTCGCGGGGAACGCCCAGGGCCTGCGTGGATCGGCCGAGCTGCTCGGCGATCTCAGCCCTCGTCACCGTGGGCGTGCCGACCTGCGCCATCACGGCCATGATCTGCCGCTCCAGGTCGGTCGCGGCCGCCCACCGGGCGGCGTACATGGAGGTCAGCTGGTCGTCGGCCAGTGGCAGGCCGGCCTGGACTTCGCCGACGTCGAGCAGGTCACCAGTTCCCGAAGGCTTGGCCACCTCCCACGTCGCGTGGGCGAGGACCTGCAGCAGATACGGGAACCCCTGGGCCTCGGCCGCGATCGCCTGCAGCCCGGCGGGTGTCCAGGTCACGCCCAGCTCGCCGGCCGGCCCGGCCACCGCGGCGGCCGCGGCGGACGGCTCGAGTCGGGGCAAGGTGAGGAAGGTGCTGCGCTCCCCGAAGGTGGCTGCGTTGACCAGGACTCCCGGAGTCGAGGGCAGGCCCGCGCCGATGATGGCCAGTGGGTTGTCCTCGCGCCGCCCAGCCAGGTTCTGCATCGCATTGAGCAGGACCGCGAGGTCATCACGGGCGGCCGCGTGCATCTCGTCGACGAAGACCACGAGGCCAGCGCCACCACGTGCGCGGACCTGGGAACTGGTCTCGTGCAGCAGGTCCTCCATCGCCGAGATCTGCGCCCCGCGGGGATGCGCGTCCGCCCCGGAATGGTCGGCGGCCGCGGTCGCACTCAACTTCACTCCGCTCGGCAGCCCGAACTCCAGGCCGATGCTCTCCAGGCGGAGCTTCCAGGAGCTCTTCTCAGCCCGGGGCAGGATGTCCGCGGTATCGATCGCCTTCCCGACCCGGCTGACCAGGTCGGGGAGGAAGGGTGCGTTGCGGCGGCAGGCCACCCACGCGGTGATGAAGCCGTGCTCCTCGGCGTCACGCTGTGCCTCGCGCAGCAGCGACGTCTTCCCCACGCCACGCGGGCCCTGGAACACCAGCAGGGGGCCGCCCATCTCGCCGTAGGTGCCTATCCGGCTCAGGTAGCCTCGGATCCGGTCCTGCTGCTGCTCGCGGCCGGCCAACACACGCGGGAGCTCGCCCGGGGCGTAGGGGTTGGGCAGCATCAGCGGTCTCCCATACATTCTGTTACACATCGGCCTTGTGTAACGAAGTGTATGCGGCGCGGGGGATCACCGGCCGACGTCGATGGTGCGTGTCTGCGGTGCCCCAGCAGCGCCCGGCATGCGCGCCCCCAGCCGGCGACGGGCGGCCTCGTCAGGGCCCTCCACAGCCGGGCCGACCTCGCCGACGGCGCGACCAGATAGGTGGGTGTCCGGCTGGGCCACCTCACCGAGAGTCTCGGCCAGGTCCTCAATGTCGGCTTCCAGGACCCGCCCGAGGAGGTCGGCGATGCTCGCAGGAGAGCCATCGCACGCGGCCACCAGGGCGTCGGCCAACTGGTCGAGGGCGGCGTTGCCGCGGGCGGTGAAGGTGACGACGCCGGGGACCGGGTTCTCGGCCGGGGAAGTGTTCATGGGTCCACCTCGCTTTCTGGTCCCCTACGTGCGCGGGGGATTGGTAAGCGATCAGCCCCAACGGCGATCCGAAGAAATCCGGGAGAGTCACTCCGTGGGGCTGGTCGTGCGTCGCCAGCAGGGCAGGTCGCCGACACGAGGGTCGGACCGAGGCTAGGCGACATCGCGCCCCCACTCCTTCGTCGTGCGCCAAGTTCTGCCCGACGGCGCGAATCGGTGCCCTCGCTGGCGCGGCATGCGGTTCAGCGGTGCCGTGTCGTCGGTCCGGGGCCGGGCGGACTGACCAGTCCTCCGATGATGGATCACCGCTAGTGTTCGTCGGCGATGACGTCCGGAATCGACCCCAATGCGTTGAGAGCAGCTCGCGAGGAAGCGGGGTTGACTCAGCATGAACTGGCGCACCTGGTGGGGGCCGCTGGAGGTGAGCGCATCTCTCGCTGGGAGCTAGGTATCTCAACCCCGCGCCCGGACTTCCTGGTCAGACTCGCGAAGGCCCTCGACATCCCGGCAATACGGCTAGTTCACCTCGATGGTGATGTCCCCGATCTCCGAGCGCTGCGCCTGCAGGCAGGGCTCACCGTTGCCGATCTCGTCACGTCCGTGAACGTGGCTGTGCCGACGTATTACGCCTGGGAGCAAGGGCGCTGGACCCGGCTCCCTGCGCCACAGTCGCTCGAAGCGCTTGCCCGGACGCTCGGGGAGTCGGTCGAAGTTGTTATCGCAGCCTTCCGCGAGGCGCAGCGACACCGCCGGCGCGACGAAACACCCTCAGTCCGGCCGAGTTTGTAAGTGCAAGCGGGTTCGACCGATATCCACAGGCGACAAATTCGTGGCGGGAGACCGGACGATTTTGTGGTCCCATGGACTCCGGATCGTTCTGAGGCGTTGATGCTCGGTCCCATCGGGGGGATTGAGCCGCGCGACCCTCTGGTCAGGACTGGCGATGGCATCTCGAAATCGGTCATCTGTGGATAGCGAGAACCCCGATAGAAATGCACTAGTGTCGTCCTGTCAAGTTGAGCTCGTACTGATCGCTCCGGGCCCGTCTTGACACGTAGGTGATCGAGACACGAGAGGACTCGGGATCCATGTCGCAGAACACCGCTCAAGGGCTGTCAGTCGAAACATCGACCAAGAGTCGGCCCATGCCTGACCTCAACCACACTCCGCGGCCACGACTCAGGCGGCGCCGCAGACCATGGGTGTTCGCACTCTGCGCGGCGCTTGTCGCTGCAGGAGCGCTGGGTACCGCCTTCGCGTTCACATCGGTCAACGACACGCAGGACGTGCTCGTGGTCAGCCGCGACGTCAAGCGCGGCGAGGCCATCGAGGCCGGGGACCTCGCCGTCGTGCGGGTGAGCGTCGATCCGGCGCTGACCCCGGTCGCCGGCAGTCAGAAGGCCGAACTCGAGGGCAGCCGCGCTGCGGTTGACCTGTGGGCCGGCACCCTGCTCACCAAGGAGGCCGTCACCGACAGTCTGGTGCCGGGGGAGGGGGAATCCCTTGTGGGCATCAGCCTCACGCCGGGCCAGATGCCCTCGGAGCAGCTCTACAGCGGCGACGTCGTCCGGATCGTCACCACTCCCGGTGATCAGGGCGAGGTCACCGAGAAGGACCCGGTCACTGTCGAGGCAGTCGTCGTTGGTGTTAGCCGAGTGGAGGAGACCGGGGAGACCGTAGTCGACGTCTCGGTGCCCGAGGCCGATGCCGCCGACCTGGCTGCGCGTGCCGCCACCGGACGTGTCGCGCTCGTCCTGGACGCCCGGGAGCGTTGACGCATGGCGTTGATCGTCCTGGCCTCCGCGAGCGGTTCGCCCGGCGTCTCGACCACGGCGCTCGGGCTCACCCTCAACTGGCATCGACCGGTGCTCCTGGTCGACGCAGACCCGACCGGCTCGTCCTCGGTCTTCGCCGGCTACTTCCACGGCACCCAGGAGCCGACCGGCGGGCTGATCAACCTCGCCCTCTCCCTGCGCGAGGGAACGCTGGCCGACGCCCTGCCGCGCGAGACGCTGCTGCTGGACCCCGAGGCCCCGGCCGAGCGGTCGGCGTGGTTCCTGCCCGGTATCCGGGCTCACGAGCAGGCGCCCAGCCTGCTGCCGCTGTGGGATCCGCTCACCGAACAGCTGCGTGCGCTGGAGCGCAACGGCCAAGACGTCATCGTCGACGCCGGCCGGCTCGGCCTCGCCGGCTGGCCCCAGCCGCTCATTGCCGCCTCCGACCTGACCCTGCTGGTCACCCGCAGCTCGCTGCCGGCCTTGGCCGGCGCCACCAGCTGGGCCAAGACCCTGCGGACGCAGTTTGCTGGAGTCGGTGGCCTGTCTCGACTCGGGGTCCTCCTCGTCGACGAGGAGCGACGCTGGCCCGCGATGCCGACCGGCGCCCGAGTCCGGCCCTACACCGCCCGCCACATCGCGAAGGCCCTGCAGGTCCCCGTCGTCGCGTCGGTGGAGTGGGATCCCGATGTGGCCGAGGTCTACTCCCACGGCGCGCGCAAGCCGCGCAAGTTCGAGTCCTCTGGGCTGCTGCGCGGCTACCGGGCCAGCGCCGCGGCCATCGAGTCCGTCCTCGGCGCCAACAGGGCCGCCCTCGCTCCCACGAACGGAGGCCATACATGAGCACCAACGGACACCACCCGGACGCCAACGGTCGCGACCCGCTGCGCGCCGACGAGTGGCTCGAGGCACGTCACGCCGCGAGCCGGGGACAGACCTCGCCCTTCGCCCGCGGCCGCACCAATGGCACCCCGCCGCCCCCGCCCCCGGTCGTTGAGGACCACGACCCGACCTCGCTGCCGATCTTCGCCGGCGCCTGGACCAGCGAGCAGGAGCTGCCGGGCCGCGCACGCTCGGAGTTCAGCCTGCGCCCGCTCGTGGGGCCTGCGCCGGAGGAGCACCACAGCCACGGCTCGGACGGCCGGGTCGAGCTGGACTGGGAGATGGTGGCGCAGTACCGCGCGGAGATCTCCTCGCGGCTGACCGCACGGCTCGACAAGGAAGGCGGCCGGGTCACCGAAGAGGACCGCGAGCAGATGGGGCTCGACGTCATCGAGGAGCTCATCAAGTCCGAGGCCGAGGCGCTGGTCTCCACCGGCCGGCCCCCGTGGACCAAGGACCAGGAGAAGGCGCTCAAGTCCGCCCTCCACGCCGCCCTGTTCGGTCTGGGCCGCCTCCAGCCCCTGGTCGAGCGCGAGGACGTCGAGAACATCATCGTCATCGCCCGCGGCCCGGTTTGCTCGGTGTGGCTGGAGCTGGTCGACGGCACCCTGGTCGAGGCCGACCCGATCGCCGATTCCGAAGACGAGCTGCGCGAGTTCCTCGCCGACCTCGGTGCTCGACAGAACCGGCCCTTCACCGAGGCCCGTCCGCACCTGGACCTCCGGCTGCCCGGGGGAGCGCGACTCGCGGCCGGCGCCTGGGTGATGGCCTACACCTCGGTCGTGATCCGCCGGCACGGCATGCGCGAGGTGTCGATGGACGAGATGGTCTACGACCGCAAGGCGTGCAGCCCGGTCCTGGCCGATTTCCTCGCGGCCTGCGTGCGCGCAGGCAAGAGCATCGTCGTCTCCGGCGTCCAGGGCTCGGGCAAGACCACCTGGGTCCGCGCCCTGTGCTCGTGCATCCCGCCCTGGGAAATGATCGGCACCTTCGAGACCGAGTTCGAGCTGCACCTGCACGAGCTGGTCGACCGGCACAAGATCGTCCACGCCTGGGAACACCGCCCCGGATCCGGCGAGGTCGGCATCGACGGCCGCCAGGCCGGCGAGTTCAGCCTCGAAGAGGCCATCCACCACTCCTTCCGGTTCAACCTCGCCCGCCAGATCGTCGGCGAGGTCCGCGGCCCGGAGGTCTGGAACATGCTCAAGGCCATGGAGTCCGGCCCCGGGTCGATCAGCACCACCCACGCCCGCAGCGCCGAGCACACCATCGAGAAACTCGTCTCCTGCGCCATGGAGAAGGGCCCCCAGGTCACCCGCGAGCTGGCGATCAGCAAGCTGGCCGCTGCGATCGACATCGTGATGTACCTGCGCTCCGAGGTCGTCCCCAACGACGACGGGACCTTCCGCAAGCAGCGCTGGGTCGAGGAGGTCCTGGTCGTCCAGCCGAGCATCGACGCAGCCCGCGGGTACGCCACCACCCCGATCTTCGCGCCCAACCAGCTCGGCCAGGCCGTCGCGACCGGCAAGCTCGACAACTTCCTCGCCCAGGAACTAGCACGCCACGGCTTCGACCTCGAGGCGTACACGGCCGAGTCCCAGGCCAACCCGGGGGTGGCCACCTCATGAGCACAGCGTTCCTGCCCGCCGTCTTCGGCGCCCTGATCCTCATCGGCCTGATAGGCATGGTCTACGCGATGATCCCGGCGCCACCCAAGCAGCCGAAGCCGGCCCGGACCACCACCCCGTTCGGACGGCTGGGGAACTGGTTCGTCCGGCTCGACCGTCGTACCCGGATGCTCATGCTCGGCGGCGCCGTGGCCGGCCTTCTGGTCGCGCTGGTGACCGGGTGGGTGATCGCGATCGTCCTCGTCCCGGCCGCGATCGTGGGCCTCCCGCTGCTACTGACGCCGCCGCCGGCCGCCGCCAGCATCGAGAAGCTCGAAGCGCTCGAGGAGTGGACCCGGTCCCTGTCCGGCAAGCTGACCGCCGGACAGTCCCTGCGCTCGGCGCTCATCAAGTCGCTGCAGTCGACACCTGAGGCGATCCAGCGCGAGGTCGGGCTGATGGTTTCCCGCCTGTGGAACAACACCTCCTCCACCGAGGACGTCTTGCGCGCCTTCGCCGAGGACCTCAACGACTCCACCGGCGACGTCGTGGCCAGCCAGCTGATCCTCGCCGCCAGCGGCCGCGGACAGGCCGGACTGTCGAAGGCACTGGACGCCCTCGCCGAGACCGTCGCCGCCGACGTCCGCGCCCGACGCCAGATCGCCGCCGACCAGGCCAAGCCCCGCACCACCGCCCGCACCGTCACCGTCATCACCCTCGGCGTGCTCGGCATCCTCGCCTTCACCGGCGACTACATCGAGCCCTACGGCACCCCACTGGGCCAGGTCGTCCTCGCCGTCCTGCTCACCGCCTACGTGGCCACCCTGCTCTGGATGCGCCGGATGGCCGTCGCCAAGCCGCTTCCGCGCTTCCTCGACCTCCAGGCCCGAAACGCCCACCGCGCCGCCCAGCGCAGAGCACCGGCGGAGAAGGAAGGGGTACTGGCATGACCGGCCTGCAGCTCGCGCTCGCCAGCGGCACCCTCCTCGGTCTGGCCCTCGCCGTGCTCGTGTGGCGCCTCGCGCCCTCCGACCCCGACCTGGTCGACGCGCTGGACCGGCTCTCGCCCGACCGCGTCGTGCCCCGCCGCGGCACCCCCGGCCTCGACGACACGGGCGCCGACAGCGGCTCGGCCGTGGACCGGATCGGCCTGTGGGCGATGAAGAACCTCCCCGGCGGTGCGTGGGCACACACGCCCCGCAAGGACCTGGCCATCCTGCAGATCAGTGAGACCCGGTTCTATGGTGAGAAGGTCGTCTGGGCTCTGCTCGGCCTCGTCATGCCGCCGCTGCTGGCCGCGTTCTTCACCCTCATCGGGCTGCCACTGCCATTCGCGATCCCCACCCTCGGCTCAGTGGCCCTGGCTGCCCTGTTCTGGTTCATGCCCAACTACAACGCCGCCGATGACGCCAAGAGGGCCCGCATCGAGTTCAACCGGGCACTCGGCGCCTACATCGACATGGTCGCCACCGGTGTCCGTGACGGATCCAGCGGGCAGCAGGCGCTGCGTTCGGCGGCCGAGGTCGGCGACAAGTGGGTGTTCAAGCGGATCGAGAGCGAGCTGCGCCGCGCCCGTTACATGACCCGCGCACCGTGGGACTCCCTGCACGGGCTGGCCGACGAGCTGGGCGTCCCCGAGCTCGACGACCTCGCCGACATCATGCAGCAGTCCGGCCAGGACGGAGCCCAGATCTACAACAACCTCCGGGCCCGCGCCGCCGCGCTCCGCTCGGCGATGCTCAGCGCCGAGCTCGGCAAGGCCAACGCCGCCTCCGAGCGCATGTACATCCCGGCCAGCCTCCTCGGCATCGTCTTCATGGCGATCCTCGTCGCCCCATCGATGCTCCGCTTCGCCACCTGACCGACCTAACACCCACCCCCCTAAGGATCCCCTAGACCGCACCCAAACAACCAAGGAAGGAAGACCCCGATGTTGAAGCTCTTCATCGCCCTCCAGCTGGCGGCCATGGCGGCGCTCGCATCCGTCGAGAATCGCGTCACCAGACGGCGCGACGACCGCGGCTCGGTCACCATTCAGGAGGTGCTCTGGGCGGTGGCCGCCATCGCCATCGTCGGCATCGTCGTCGCAGCCATCAGGGCCTTCGTGACCAGCGAGTCCGGGAAGATCAAGTAGGCAGGACCGGCTTCTCGTCATGTTCGCCAGCTCTCAGCGCCGCAGCCGGGACGAGCGCGGATCAGTGACCATACAGATGGTGTTCCTGATGCCCGCGCTGTTCCTGCTGATGTTCCTCGGCCTCCAGGGAGCCCTGTACTACCACGCGAAGCAGGTAGCGCTCGCGGCCGCGCAGGAGGGCGCCCGCGAGGCAGGCAGCGAGACCGGAACCCGCGAGTCCGGCGTCTCCACGGCGAACACCTTCCTCAACCACGCCGGTGGCTCCGACGTGATGACCTCCACCAGCGTCTCCGGATCACGAACCACGACAACGGCAACGATCATCGTCACCGGCAAGTCGCTGAGCGTGATCCCCGGCTGGCACGTGACCGTCAGGCAGAGCGCCAGCGTCCCGGTCGAAAGGCTGACCGAATGACCTGGCGAGTTCATGATTCCCGACGCCGCCGGGACGAACGCGGATCCGTGGCCATCGAGGCCGCGATCGGCGTCCCGGCCTTCGGCCTGTTCATCGCGATGATCATCCTCGGCGGACGCGTCGAGATCGCCAAGCAGTCGGTGGAGGCCGCCGCCTACGAGGCAGCTCGAGCAGCGTCCATCGAGCGGACCCAGAGCGAGGCGATCAGCTCGGGCAAGGCCGCGGCCACCAGCAGCCTGAACGACCAGGGCCTGCAGTGCGCGACCATCAGCATCACGGTCAACGCCGCGGCGTTCAACGCCCCGCTGGGCACCACAGCCCAGGTGACCGCCACGGTGACCTGCAAGGTCGACGTCGCCGACCTGGCCATCCCCGGTCTGCCCGGCACCAGGACGATCATCGCGACCGCCAGCAGCCCCGTCGACGCCTACCGGGAGCGCCGATGATCAGCCGCCTGCGCCGCCTGCGCCGCCTGCGCCGCCTCGGAACGCGTGGTGTGCGCGATGAGCGCGGCTCCATCAGCGTCTGGTTCGCCACCGCGTCCTTCGTGATGATCATCCTCGTCGGGATGGCCGTCGACCTCGGCGGCAAGGTCCACACCCAGCAGCAGGCGCGCAGTGCCGCCGCCCAGGCCGCCCGCACCGGCGCCCAGGAGGTCCAGGGCTCCACCGCGGTGCGCGGTGAGGACCTCCGGGTCGACATCAACGCCGCCAAGGCCGCCGCCCAGGACTACCTCCACGCCGCCGGCGTGGAAGGAACCGCGCGCGTCGTCAACGGCGACACCCTGATCGTCACCACCACCGACACCTACACCAGCAAGTTCCTCGGGATCATCGGCCTGGACTCCATGCAGGTCACCGGGGAGGCGTCCGCGCGGCTCATCCGCGCCGAAGGAGGCATCGAGAGATGACTACGCCCACCCATCCCACCATCGGCCAGCGACTCACCGGCCTCGCCGCCTCGCTCGCCGTGCTGGGCATCGTCCTCGGCCTGCCCGCTCTCTTCCTCGCGATCGGCGCCAGCCCGATCCCCGACCAGATGCCCACCCTGGGTGGCGTCAAGAACGCGCTCCTGGCGCCCGACGACGGCACGCTCGTTCTCGGCCTGTTCAAGGTGATCGGCTGGGTCGCCTGGGCGTTCATGGCCCTGAGCCTTGTTGTGGAGGCCATCGCAGCGCTCCGCAAGGTCCAGGCACCTCAACTGCCAGGTCTGGGTAGGCCCCAGGCCGCAGCGCGCGGCCTCATCGGTCTGGCCGCACTGCTGTTCATCGCCGCCCCCATCGCCACGCAGGCGGCAACGATCAGTTCGGCCGCCGCGGCCCCGGCGACGGTGGGGCACGTCACCGCCGGCGCCGACCACGCCTCACAGCAGGGACCCGCCCGCCAGGACGTCAAGGCCGAGACGACGCAGGAGCGCCAGGGCCCCAAGACCGTCGACCACGTCGTGAAGCCGGGGGAGAGCCTTTGGTCGATCGCCGAGGACCACTTCGGTGACGGAGCCCGCTACAAGGACATCGCCGAGCTCAACCGCGACCTGCTCGGCACCCAGCCGAGCTTCCTCGAGCCCGGATGGGTGCTCAAGCTGCCGGCGCCCACCGACCCAGTCCCGGCGCACGTCTACACCGTGCAGCCCAGCGACACCCTCAGCGACATCGCGCAGGACAAGCTCGGAGATGCCGACCGTTGGCCGGAGATCTACAAGGCCTCCACCGCGATCACCCAGCCCGGCGGGGTCCAGCTGACCGACCCCGACGTGATCGACGTGGGCTGGAAGCTCAACATCCCCGCCACCGAGACGCCGGTCGACGACCGGCAGGACCAGCCGCAGCCGCGAGGGGACAAGCCGCAGACCCCAGCGGAGCCCAAGGACGAGCAGCCGCCGGTCGACTCGCCGGCCGAGGAGACCCCGCCGGCCACCCAGGAGACCCCGGCGCCGGAGACCGCCGCCCCCGAGGTCCCGCAGACCGAAGAGCCGGCGGCGCCGGTCGCCGACGTCGACCAGGTCGACGACACGGACGACTCGATCCTCGAGGCACCCTGGGTCCTCGCCGGCCTCACCGGCGGGGGCGTCCTGCTGTCCGGAGCCCTGCTCATGGCCCTGCGGTCGCGCCGGCGCTCCGCCTTTCGGAACCGGCCGCCCGGGCGCGCGATCGCCGCCCCGCCGCCCGAGCTCGCGCCGGTGGAGATGACCCTGAACGCGACCGGTTCCGCCGCGGCCGCCACCGTGGAGTTCGCCGACGAGGCCCTGCGACGCCTCGCGGCCGCGGTCGGTGCCCAGGGCACCACGATGCCGCCGCTGGCAGCGGTGGAGCTCGGTCACGGCAAGCTGACGCTGCATCTGAGCGCTCCGGCCGCCGTTCCCGCTCCCTGGGTGGGCAGTCCCGACCAGACCCACTGGCAGGTCACCACCGACACCGCGTTCGAGGACCTCGGTCCCGACACCGGCAACGTCGAGCCGCCCTACCCGCTGCTGGCCACCATCGGCATGAGCGACACCGGCGAGACCTGGCTGCTGAACTGCGAGGAGCTCTCCACGCTGACCATCAGCGGTGACCCCACCTACGCGCGTGACTTCGCCCGCCACCTCGCCGCCCAGCTGGCCGTCAACCCGTGGTCGCGTCGCGTCCAGGTCGACTGCATCGGCGTGGCAGAGGAGACCGTCGCTATGGACGAGCGGATCAGCTACTACCCGACCGGCGCGGCCGGGACGCCCGCGACCGCGGAGATCCTCGCCGCGGCGGTGACTACCGTTGATCGGGCGAAGCGACACGACACCGATGTGTCCACGGGCCGCACCGGCAGCGTTGACGACGACACCTGGCCCGCGCGGATGCTGCTGCTGGACGCGGCGGCCGGCGACCCCGACGACCTCGAGCAGCTGCTGCAGCTGGTCAACGACCACGTCGGTCAGTCCGCGACCTCCATCGTGGTCGCCGGCGAGCGCCCCAACACTCCCGGTGCGGCGCTGCACATGACCAACACCGGCCGCGTGATCCTTGAGCACGCCGACCTCAACCTGATCGCGGTCGGGCTCACCAGCGACGAGGCCCGCGGCTGCGCCCTGGTCTATGCCCAGAGTGAGACCCCGGAGTACGTCGACACCCCGGTGGACGAGACCGCCACCGACGGCTGGGAGGCCTACACCGACTCCTCCGGGGCCCTGCGCCGCGAGTACACCCTGCCGCGCAACACCCCCGAGGATGCCGTCGACGAGCCGATGTCCTCCCTGCTCGAGGGCGAGGACGAGGAGTACATCCGCGAGAGCGCGATCGTGCAGGAGGACCTCGAGGCCCTGGCCCCCAAGGTGCCCGCGCACGTCCGCGCCGAGGTCGAGGAGAAGGACCCCACCCTCGACCAGGACATCGCCGACTGGTTCTCAACCGACTGCGACCGTCCGCGGCTCACCCTGCTCGGCCCGGTCGCCGCGCGCACCCACGGCAAGGCGCTGGCCAAGCGCAGGCCGTACTTCACCGAGCTGCTGGCCTTCCTCGCCCTGCACCGCAAGCACGGCGCCACCCGCGAGCAGATCCGCGACGCGTTCTCGATCTCCGACGGCAAGGTCCGCGACTACACAAACATCGTGCGCGACTGGCTCGGCCCGAACCCCCGCACCGGCGAGGACCACCTGCCCTACGCGGACAAGGCACCGGCGGCCAAGGTCACCGGGGTCAACGTCTACCAGGTCGACGACGGACTGCTCGTCGACCTCGACCTCTTCCTCCGCCTCCGCAAGCGCGGACAGGCCCGCGGCGGAGCCGAAGGTGTCGCGGACCTGTGCACCGCGCTCGAGCTGGTCGGAGAGGCGCAGCCGTTCAGCCAACTGCGTGAGGAAGGGTGGGCTTGGCTCGCCAACGAGCCCGACCGCGTCGACCTCATGGCGGGTGGCTGGATCGCCGACGTCGCCCTCATCGTCGTCACGGAGGCCCTCGCCGCCGGCGACCTGGTGAAGGCCCGCTCCGCGGCGTACGTCGCCAACCGGGCCGACCCCGACGGCGAGAGCACCCGCCTGTGCCTGGCCCACGTCATGAAGGCCGAGGGCGACCAGCTCGAGGCCGACCGGATCCTGCGCGAGGAGATCTGCAACCGGTCCGACGACGGCGACGCGCCCATGGAACTGTCGGAGCGCACGAAGACAATCATCCGTACGCACGGCTGGCTCGCGAGCTGACTCGGGGAAGGGAGCACCAGCACGTGGCAACGTTCGACCAGGAGATCACCGGCCGCTACGCCGCGGCCGGCGCCGACCACGCCGACCTTGACGCCCGCCGCGTCGCCCGGGCCGTGTTCGTGCGCGACACCATCCGAACCCTCTACAACGCCGACAAGAAGTTCGGGTTCGACCCGGCGGACAACGGCTCGCTGGCCGAGCTCGTCGACGCCGCCGAGGAACACCTCGAGCACATCGCCAACGACGTCAGCCAGCGATCCGTCATGGCCCCGCCCACCCACAGGAGGAGACACCGCATGAGGAAGCACCACTCCGCACTCGGGGGAGTGGCCCTCGCCCTCGCCCTGGCTCTCACGGGCTGCGGCGGCGACGACAACGAGCCCACGGTCCAGGAGACCCCGAGCCAGTCCCCGTCACCGACGCCGCCCACCGCCTCGCCGACTCCGAAGACAGATGAGGAGAAGGCGGCCGCACAGCTGACGAAGTACCTCGAGGCGCGCGACGACTTCTACCGTGCCGTCACGATCGACTTCAAGCGCCTCAACCCGGTGGCAACGGGGGACGAGTTCCTCAAGATCCAAGAAGCTGTTGTCACCCTCAAGCGGTACGACATCAAGGTCACGGGGGAGTACGTGCACACGCTCGCCGAGCCGCGCCGCCGATCGGACTCGATGATCCTCATCATCGACTGCGAGGATCGAACGGATGTCGTGGAGCGCAACAAGGACGGCAAGAAGATCAAGCACACCGATCCGAACGGTGACCCGCTGCGCAACCCTGTCCCGATTGAGTACACGGTCGTTCGCGACAAGGGCGCGTGGAAGGTCTCCAACTCCGACGTCAAGTGGGATCAGTCATGCTGAGGCGAATACTCGCGCTCGTGCTGGCGGTTCCCGCGGCGTTCGTAGTCGTCGTCTTGACCGCCACGAGCGCGAGCGCGGACTGCCAGGAGATCTACAACCCGGAGACGGGTCAGTTCGAGCTCGACTGCTCGGATGGGGGCGGTGACCCAGGGGGTGGCGGCGAGGAACCTGGTGGGGGCTCTTCGACCTGCAACTACAACGGTCGGGAGATCCCGTGCACCGGCCCGATGGGGTCCGTGTGGAGCAGCGTCCACGAGTGCTGGATCGGGCCGTCGGCTGAGGAGATCGGCGACAAGCTTGAGCCGCCTCCTGGTCAGACGAACGAGGACGGTGCGTGGCGTATGTGCTTCTTCCCGCCGCCGGGATCATCGTGGGAGTACACATGGGTGCAGACCGGCGAAGTAGGAATCGATCCGGTGGTGCTCGTCAACCGGGCGATCGCCTCAATGGATCTGGACCCCATCAAGATCGGCATCGTCCCCGAATCTGCACCGAACCGCGCTGGTCTGGTTGGGCTGCCGGTGTGGATGTGGGTCGACAGCCCGACCGACGACACGTTCGGCCCGATCACTGCATCGGCCAGCGAGGGATCGGTCTCGGTCAGTGCCACCGCCAGCGTCTCCAGCATCGTGTGGGACATGGGGGACGGGACGAAGGTGAACTGCACCGGCAAGGGCACCCCGTACGCCGATCACTACGGCAAGCAGGACTCGCCGACCTGCGGGCACCGCTACGCGAAGATGTCGACGGACCAGCCCGAGGGCGCCTACCAGGTCACTGCCACGAGCCACTGGGTTGTCGAGTGGACCGGTGGTGGCCAGTCCGGAACCATCGAGTTCGACCTGACCACCAACCCGCTGCCGATCCGCATCGGCGAGGCACAGGTGCTGACCCAATGACGTGGCAAGGGCATGAAGAACGTCTGGGGTCGCCTCACCGAGCTCCCGAGGGTGTGAGTTCGTCGCCGAGCCGGCGGTGGTCGTGGAGGGCGAGCTCGACGACCACCCGGCCGAGTGGATCGCACGTATGGCCCGCGACGGTGAGGCGATCGTGGCCGCGGAGAAGCAGGGGCCGGGCGGCTTCCTCGACCTTCGCTGAGTGGAGCGCCACCTGGCACCTGAGCGGCGTTCCGGTCGCGACCTACATGAGCCCACGCGGCGTCGGCGTCACCCCCTAGCTCCGCGTCAGAATCAGGTCCCCCATCCTCGAGTATGGACGGGGGCCTGTTCTCGTTTCTCCGGCGGCATAGCGGCGGGACGGCTCGGGCGATAGCCGGCCCGATGGGGTGCCCGATGCAAGGGGAAAGCCCCAGGCGTCTCGGGTCATGACGGGCTGCGCTCCGACATCGCGGCGAGCGAGCTCGCCGACTACTGCCTCCACGCCCTCAGCGCGGCGGCGAAGGCACCAGATGATTCCGCGGCGACGCGCTTGGTCGAGCTGACCATGCGTTCGCTCCGTGCCGATCCAGAGGTCTCGTAGCGCACCCGACGAGACGGTTAAACCTGGTCGAGGAGCGCTGCGAGTTGCCGGCGCGCTGCCGTCGTGCGCGCGACCTCGAAGCAGACTCGGACGACTGCCGGTTCGGTACGGGCGACCGCGTCTAGGGCAACATCCAGGAGCTCGCATGCTTCGGGATCCAGTGCAGCGGCCTCGAGGTGCTCGAGCTCCTCGGCGGTGACGGCACGCGTCCGTGCCGCTCGGACAGCAGCCGCCGCCTGGGAGACGACGTCGTGAACGGCGTCGCTCGCGAGGCTTGTGATGACGTCGTCGAAGTGTTGCCAGTCGCTGGGCGGGTCGGGCGTGACCGAGCGTCCTTGAGCCCGCTTGGCTTCGGCCAGCATGCGTACGTCGGGGCTGGTCGGCGTCTTCTTCGCGGCATCTCGGATGTGGGCCTGCATGGCTCCGGCGTTGGTCCGGCTGCTCGTGTCTCCGCCGAGGGCTTCGCGAAGATGGTCGCGAACTTGGCAGCGCAGGTCGTCGTCGATTTCGCTGAGTCGCATGACGAGCGGAACGAGGTCAGGTATCGCCTGGGGTGCGGGATACTCCACCACCTTCATTGCCAGGCCCATGAGCTGTTTGAGACGCCGCGGCCGAGAAGCAGCCATGCCGTCATCGAGCATGTCCCAGGCGAGGTAGGGCCCGACGGGGGCGATCGAGGAAAACCTGTCGGCGACGCCGTCGTCGAGGCTCGCCACTAGTTCGAGCAGGGCGTCGTGCTGGTGGGTCTGTGGCTCGGCGAACAGGCGGCCGGCTGCGAACAACCAGGTGTTGCGCCAGTGCGGGCTGGGGGCCAGGGCTCGCAGGCGATCCAGAACGACGTCGAGTTCGCCCGTCGTGATGCGCCGAGCTGCCATGAGTTCTTGAAGCGAGCGCACGTCGAAGCCGTAACCGTCTCCTCGTGGGACTAGCAGGACCAGGCGATGTGTTGCGGCGCGAACGATCCGTTCGAGGAGCTGCGCATCCTTGCCTGACGGCGAGTAGCCCTCATCGGCAAGAACGTGCCAGGCGATCGCGGAGAGGTCTTCCTCCGACATGAATGCTGTTCCTCCGTCTGCGGATTCGCTGCGGCGTTGGAGCTCGAGGCCGACGCGTTCGTGAAGGTCGAGGACCTGCGGAGCGTGCTCGCGCAAGAGCTCGGCGAATCGTGTGTTCTCCTTGGTCTGTTCGCGCCGAGCAACGACGTCGTAGTACCGCCAGAAGAGGTTGAATCGGTCCGGGTCGAAGGGGCCGGCGCCCTCGGCGATGATCGACATGATCTGCACCTGGAGCGGGGTGCGCAGCAGGTGCCGCAATGCGTCGTTGTTGGCGGCGTCCTTCAAGATGCCGTCCACGCGCGCGATCCTGGCGCTGTCGTTGCGTAGGCGGATCTGGGTGACCAGATGCCCGTAGGCGAGCGCTTCGGCGGTCTGTAGATCGGTGAGGTCGATGCGGTCAAACTGCTCAGCCGACATCTCGTCGACGTAGCCACTCGGGCGAGTCGTGACCAGGACGAACACGTCGGAGTCGTCCGCTTCTGCATCCGCGACGAACTCGTGCACTGCGCCGATGACCCACTTGCGCACGGCCGGTTCGGAAACCTCGTCGAGCCCGTCGAGGGCGACGAACCATGGCCAGGTGTTCATCCACTCCTTGAGCAACCACGGCTCGAGCTTGCGGGTGTAACCCTGCGCAGTGAGGTCCTCGGCGATCCAAGCGAGCAGCGACTGTCGGCCGCCGGCGACGAAGCGTTTGGCGAACTCGGCCAGGTCGACCCGCACGGCCCACCGCCGGTGGCTGGGCAACGCGCGTTTGAGAAGCCGGAGCTTTTCGGCGGTTCCGTCGATGACGGCGCGGTGGTCGTCGCCGAGGTTGTTGGCGTCGGCGAGCATGGCGGCTCGGTAGGCCTGGACGAGGAAACGGGTAATAGTCGTCTTGCCGTTGCCCGGCGCGCCGGTCAGGACGATGTGGCGAGGCTTGGGGAGGGTGGCGATCGACGGCTTGAGCGCGTGCTCCCCTCGGTCGAGCACGTACTGAACGGCACGCGCAGCTTCATTGGTCGAGCGCACGCGGACCGGTAGGTCAACCGCGATCCGATCCAGCGGCACCCCGCCCCCGTCACCGCCGGCTTCATCGAAATAGATGTTGCGGTCTCGGACCAGCGAGTTCCGTGCATGGATCTGCAGAGCGGGTTCGAGGTCCTTGGCGGGCAGGTCAGCGCGCAGTGCCACCAAGTCTGCGAGGACGTCACCGGTGGTGAGGAAGCCGTCATAGGCGCGCCGGACACCGTCGTGGATGTCGAACCAAGAGTCGACCTGGTTCCCGTCGATAAGGCGCCACTTCTTGAGTGGCTGCAGACGCTGCCTGCGAGTCTGGCGCTCGTAGCGTCCGGGACCGTCGTCGAGACTGCGGTCATTGAGTTCGGTGAAGAAGCCGGAGATCTTCTCCTCGACGTAGGCGAGGCCCCCGTCCACAGGGTCGGGTGAGAGCCGTACGTTGGAGACGAAGACGAGATATTTCGGCACTTCCAGACGGTTCGAGTCCGGGTTGGCCCACTCGTTGAGCTCGTTGCGGATCTGGTCCCACAGCCATTGCGCGTCGGCCTTGGTGCCCAGCGGCCGCTCCCTGTGCTTGACCTGGAAGACCGTATGGCCATCCCAAGCTTCGCCAGGCTTCTCTGGAGTCCCGGACCAGACGACAACTCCGCGCGCCTCCATGTCGCGGCCGCCGTCCTTGCCGCGCCCGAGTCGGCGCACGACAGGGCCGAATTGGGCGATTACGAGAGCTGCTGCGGCATCCTGAAACCCCAGCGGTCCGAGGCGCTGCAGGTCATAGGTCACTTACGCAAACTCCGTTCTGGTCTCGTGCAACCTAGCCGCTGCGTCCGACATCCAGGCGCCTGATCGGCCAGGTTCCAGCGGGTCCACGATGCTGCCATCCGGCAGCGGTCAAGTCCGGTGAACCGGCCCTACTGGCCAGAATGTCTACCGAACCAGTGTTCTTGAGGCGAAAGTTCGATCGCCTCGCTTTGGCTGCATCTCGACAATCGGGGCTGCGCAAGGGGTTGGCCAGAAACTTCTTCAACTTTCGGGGGGACGCCTCTGACCTGCGCAAACGCGCGTCCCCCTCAGTGTCCCCCCTCGAAATCAGGGGTCTGGGGGGACGGATGCGGGGACGCCCGCTCGCGACCTTTCTGCCGTGCACAGCCACGGACCAAAGGAGCGAGTGCGATGAGTGTGGGCGACCAGCTCGGCCTCGACGACAACAGCGAGCTGCTCGACCAGGCCCGCCAGAAGTGGCCGGCCTGGGTGGCCATCGATCCGCGCCTCGGTGTGGTCGACAACTTCGACGACATCCGCTCCTGGCTGCCGACGGTGGACCACGAAGAATCCGACCAGGTCCTCCTGGCGCTGGCCATGCTGGCGGCCCCCGACGGTGGTGACGACATCGCGGCTGCGGCCGCGCTCGCCAAGTGCCTGCTGCCCGGCGCCTGCCGGCTCGCTGGCTGGCTGAGCACCCTCCCGCCGCGCGAGGTCTTCCGCGACAGCCAGCCAGTCATGGCGGGCACCTGGTCGGCGGTCGAGCGTGTCGACGAGCTCGTGGCTTCGCAGCTGTGGATCGAGGTCCGCACGTTCAAGTGGCGCCGGCTCCGGAAGGTCGCGTCCAACATCTTGATCAACACCCGAGTCGGCGTGCTCCGCGAGGTCGGCGACTTCTTCTACGTCTCCCGGGCCGACCGCACTTGGGCGAACACGACCCTCGTGGAGTCCTTCTCGGCCGGCGACATTACGAGCGCCGACGACGGCGCCGGCTACTCGGCCGAGATGCGGACCGAGCGGGTCACAGGCGCGCTCTTCCACCGCCCCGAGATCCTCGCCGACGCCGGCCCCGAGCAGGAGGAGCCGTCGGCCACCGAGGAGCTCCTGGAGCTGCTCGCGTGGGCGTGCGACCACGAGGTCATCAGCCCCGCGGACCGGTACCTGCTGCTGTGCCTGGTCGAGGAGGCCGACCGGGTCGAGACCCGGCGTCTGGCGCGCGGGTACGGCGGCCTGCTCAGCAACGAGGTGTCCAGCCGGGTCGCGCCCCGCATCGGGGTCTCTGAGGCAACCGTCCGTCGCCACGGCTCGCGCACCGTGCGCGCCCTCGCCGCGGCCGCCCCGAGGAAGTTCGGCCATGACGAATAGGCCCGGAAGTGATCGCTCGAACCGCCCCGCGACACATAGGCGAGTGGAGGTGGTGAAGCCAATGACAAACACCCACGACGGCGAGACCGCTACGCCGGAGCAGGTCGCCGAGCTGTTCGCGATCGCCGGCCGCGAGATCGAGGCGATCGAGCAGCTGACCGGCTGCGTCGCCCAGCTGCACGAAGTCCAGGCCGCGAAGGCGCAGCTGGCGACCCTGACCCCGGCCGAGGTCCGCGCCGCGCTCGAGTTCCGCCGCGGCACCCTCGGGGAGGCCCAGTGAGCACCCAGACCTCGAGCCGCCCGGTCGGCGTCGACGAGCTCAAGCGCGCCTGGCAGGCACTGAACGCCGGCGAGTTCCGCACCGGCCCCGGTGCCGGCAAGGGTCCCCGCGGCCGCGGCACCGCCGCCGAGGACGACTGGTCACCGGCCGCCGGCGAGCACACCATCGCCGTGATCGGGTCCGCAGGCTCGGTCGGCGCGAGCACCGTCGCCCTGGCGACCGGCCTGGCGGCAGCCGCCCCGGTCCGAGTCATCGAGTGCTGCTCGGTCACCGCCTCCGGACTCGCCGCGGCGAGCACCGCCGAGCTCGGCCTGCACCCGACCGACTGGCGCCAGGGCAAGCGCGACCACGTCCTGCTCGAGCGCGCCAGCGAGGTCCTCGCCGGCGTCGACGAGGTCCCGCTGCCCACCGAGGCACAGAACGAGACCCAGCTGACCATCCTCGACATCGGCTGGGAGACCGGTCAGCTGCTGGCCACCGACTGCTGGCTAGCTGATGCCGTCCGCACCGCCGACCAGGTCGTCCTGGTCACCACCGCCACCGTCCCCGGGATGCGCCGCGCCGGAGTCGCCATGGACCTGCTGGCGGGCCACTGGCAGCCCGAGCAGATCGCCCTCGCCGTCCGCGGGCCCCGCCGCAAGAAGTGGCCCCGCGGCCTCGAGCACGCCGGCGGCCCCGCCGTACGCCGCGCCCTGGACGCGGACTGGCGCGTGGAGATCCCCGAGGACCGCGAACTCGCGGTCAACGGCCTGGACTCCCGACCCGTCCCGGCCCCCCTGATCTCGGCAGCACGTCAGCTGCTCGAGCCCGCACATCTGCCCACCGACACCAGCGAAAGCGCCTGACCCGCCCGGGGTCAGCAACCCAGAAAGGAAGACCACCCATGGACGTCATGACCGCAACCGCAACCACCGTGATGGCTGTCTGCCCGAAGGCGCCCCCGGGTGCTGTCGGCCCCACCAACGAGATCACCAGCTACGTGCTGTGGGGCGTCATCGTCCTGTTCGGTCTCGGCATCATCATCGCCATCGGCGCGATCATCGCCGGCCGAGTGTTCTCCCTGCCGCACGCCTCCAAGGTCGGCGTGATCTCGGTGGTGGTCGTGTTCGCCTGCGCGATCGCCTACCTGGTGCTGCCCGGCATGCTCAACGGGATCCTTGGCAAGGGCTGCATCTGATGCGGCGCGCAGCCACGAAAAAGGCAAAAGGCACCAGCGAGTGGAGCCGGCGCCGGCTGCTCGGCATCCTGGCCGCCGCCGTCGCCGTGGCTGTGCTCCTGCTCGGCGGCCTCGCGTACGCGGTCTACCTGGCGATCGACGGCATCGGTGACGAGGCCAGCGCGAACACCGGCGTGGCGACCGGCGAAACCGAGCGCTCGACGGTGGTCCGCGGTGCCGCGCATCGCGATGAGATCGCGGCCGAGCCGATGCTGACCGTGCCCGAGAGCGCCGCCTTCCCTGCCGAGACCACCAGCGCCAAGGCGCCGGAGATCAAGATCCCGACCGGGACCGGAGTCAACGGGCCCGCGTTCGTGATGACCGGGTTCCCGCACACCCCGGAGGGCGCGATCGGCCAGCTCGCCCAGATCGACCTCGCGGTGCTGCAGTCGATGAGCCTGAGCACCGCCGAGGAGGTCTACAACGCCTGGGCGCTGCCCGGTGGGGTCCGTGCGGAGGACTGGTGGATCACCGCCAGCGTCCGCGCGTTCCTCTCCAGCACCGGGATGGGCGAGGTCAAGGACCCCAGCGCCTCGGTGTCCCTGGAGCCGGCCGCCGCGCTGGTCAAGGGAACCGACGGCCCCGACTGGGCGACGGTCTGCGTGCTGATGAAGGTCAGCGCCACCTACAAGTCCGAAGGCCAGATCGCCTTCGCGCACTGCGAGCGCATGCAGTGGGTCGGTGGCCGCTGGATGGTCGCCCCCGGCACCCCGCCGGCACCCGCACCGGCGACCTGGCCAGGCACCCAGCTGGCACACGAGGCCGGCTGGCGCACCTGGTCCACCGACCACACCATCGAACCCGCCCACCCCGGCGACACGGAAGGGGAGCACTGAGATGAGCAACCGGATCAACGACTCGATGAGGGAGTCCCGCACCACCCTGCTGCGCGCAGGAGTCCTGGTGGCGATCGCCACCCTGGTGGCCACCGCCGTCTGGCTAGGAGCGCGCGGCCGCACCGATGACAACACCGGCACCGACAAGACCACCGGGGACTCCTCGAGCCAGACCGGGCAGCAGGGGCAGAACGTCTCGGTCGACCAGGTCGCCCCGGACACCGCACCCGCAGACGGAGTCGTGATCCCGACCGGCGCCGACCAGATCGACGGCTACCCGACCCGGTTCCCCCAGACCGACCTGGGCGCGGTCGCGCTGCAGGTCGAGGTCGCCAAGGCGCAGGTCGGGTTCGACTACGACCAGGCCGCCGCCGTCGCCGGCCTGTACGCCAACCCCGAGGACAAGGCCGTCTTCGAGCAGCGCGCCCGCGACGCTGTCGCGCTGCGCCGCCAACAGGCCGGCGTCCCGAAGGAGGGGGACGTCCCCCCACCCGCGTCGTACGCCGTGACACCGATCGCCTACACCCTCGAGGAGCTCTACACCGGCTACTACGCGGTGAACCTGCTCAGCTACGTCACCCTCACCACCGCCAACGGCAAGGTCAGCGACGGCCTCTACGCCGGCACCCAGCTCATGCGGTGGCTCGAGGTCGACGGCGTGCGCGACTGGCGACTGGTCCAGGGCAGCACCGCAGACATCGAGCACCTGGTCTCCACCGAACAGCCCAAGGCAGTCGCGCCGGGCACCCCGGAGTACAAGCAGGCCGGCTGGATCCCGATCAACGGAGCACCCCAGTGAGCACCACCGCCGACCTCTTCACCCGGGTGACCAGGCTGGGCATCGCCGCCCTGGCGATCCTGGTCCTCACCACGCTCCTCGGCGCCGCCACAGCTCTCCAGCCGCCCGCCGCCGCGGCCGAGCCGGCGACCAGCACGGCAGCCAGCACAGCGCAGGTCGCCACGGTCGAGACCACCAGCCAATTGCCGGCCCGCCCCCTCAAGATGGGCTGCCTTGGTCCCGACGAACTGTGCGACCTCGGCGGCGACGCCCTCGACTGTGCCAAGGACCCGGTGGAGTGCGGCAAAGACGCGGCCGGTGGCGTCAAGGACGAGATCGAGGGCCAGGTCGAGGGCATCCAGGAGTGCCTCGAAAACCCTAGCCTCACCGGCTGCGCCAAGGGAGTCGGGGGAGTGGTGCCGGGAGTCGGCGGGTGTGGGCTGCTCGACGCGATCTGCGACGCCGGGCTCCCGGGGATCGGACTCCCTGGCGTCCCGGGGGTGCCCGGGATCCTCGGACTCCCGAACGTGGGGGACCTCTTCGGCGCCGGCATCCCCGGCCTCCGTGACATCCCGAACCCGTTCGAGGCCATCGGCGACGTCATCGCCAAGGCGGCGGCTGATGCCTGGACCGCGGCCATGCTCGCGGTCTGGAACTCCGGCCTGTTCGTGCTGCGCATCGTGCTCACGTTCAGCGAGCTGTTCTTGACCCCCGACCTGCGCGAGGACGGACCCGGCAAGGACGTCTACGCGTTCACCCTCTGGCTCGCGCTCGCCCTGGTGGTCATCTTGGCGATGATCCAGCTCGGTGCCGCGGCCTTCAAACGAGAGGGTAAGGGCCTCGCGCGGGCGTTCATCGGCGCCGGCCAGTTCGTCCTGGTCTGCGCCTGCTGGTTCGGCTACTGCGTCTTGATCGTCGCGGCCTGCGGCGCCATCACCAAGGCGCTGATGAAGTCGCTGCTCAAGGTGCAGACCTGGCCCGACTGGGATCCCCTGGGCGGCCTCGGCATCGACGACATCACTGACGCCGGCGTGGCCACCGCGCTGGCCTTCCTCGGCATCTTCTTGTGGCTGGCCGCGATCGGGCACGTCCTGGTCTACCTCGCCCGGGCGGCCTCGCTGCTGGTCCTGGTCGCCACCGGCCCGCTCTCCGCGGCCGGGCTGGTCTCCGACTTCACCCGCTCCTGGTTCTGGAAGTCGCTGCGCTGGTTCCACGCGGCGGCGTTCACCCCGGTGCTGATGGTGATGGTGCTGGGCATCGGCGTGCAGTTCGCCAACGGCGTTGCCGCCCACCTCGCCGACGGCACCGCCAAGGCGTTCGGCACGGCCCTGCCGGCGGTCATGACGATCCTGATCAGCGTCGTCGCGCCGCTGGCGCTGTTCAAGCTTCTGGCCTTCGTCGACCCTGGCACCCCCAGCGGCGCGTCGTTCCGGCAGGGCATGGCTATCCAGGGCGGCCTCCAGGGGCTGCTGAGCGGCGGCGGTGCCGGCGGATCGTCGGCCGCGTCGACCACCGACGGCAACGGTCGGTCCTCGGGTGAGCAGAGCGCCGAGGCATCGACCGGCGATCGGTTCAACAGGTCCACCCAGGGCGTCCTCGGCAGCTTCGGCACGGTCGGACAGGCGTTCGCTGCCGGGCTCGGGATGGTCAGCAGCGCCGGAGGGAAGGCCACGTCCCTGATGTCGGACGAGACCAATCAGGCCGGCGTCGGGCAGAGCACCTACGGCCCCGACTTCAGCAACATGGGCGGCCGCCAGGCCGGTAGCCAGTCGGGCGACCAGAGCAGCGGCACGCACCCCGGCTCGCAGAACAGCGGGGACGGCGACTCGCCGTTGCCTGCCCCGCCTGCCCCGCCTGCTCCGCCCACCCCGCCGACGCTGCCCACCGGCGGCGGACCCGGCGGTGGCTCGGGTGGCGGCTCTGGCGGGCAGGGCGGCGGCTCTGGCAGACAGGGCGCCGGCGGTGCCGGAGCAGCGCCCAAGACACCGGCCGCAGGCGGCGGCGGGGGAGCGGCCGGAGGTGCCGGTGGAGCCGGTGCAGCTGGCGGCGCGATCCCCCCGGTGGCGGTGTAGCCGATGCGCCGCACGACCTGCCCCCAGCCCCGATCGACATGCAGTGACCCGGAGGGAAACCGACGATGACCATCTACGCCGACTACCAGCGAGACCGCATCGGCTGGTTCTTCGGCCTCTCCGGAGGCCAGCTGATGTTCCTGGCGCTGGCCAGCCTGCCGGCGTTCTGGGCGATCAGCCGCGGAGCGTGGTTCTCCGCGTTCCTGTTCGCCCTGGTCTGGCTGTTCCTGCTGGCCATCACCGTCATTCCGGTCCGGGGCCGCTCGGCCACCGGCTGGGTGTTCGCCTCGACGATGTACGCCGTCGGCGGGCTGCTCGGCTGGACCTCGTTCCGTGCCAAGGCCATCGAGGGCCGCGCCGAGGACCTCGACACCCCCGACCTTCCCGGGGTGCTGCAGGGCATCAAGATCCACGACGGCCCGCCGCACGGCTCGCAGCTCCAGCGGGTCGGAGTGATCCACGATGACGCCACGAAGACCTGGGCAGTCACCGCCTCGATCGTCCACCCCGGCATCGGCATGAAGGACACCGAGGAGCGCAGCCGCTACGGCGAGGCGCTGGCCGGGCTGCTCGACGTCGCCGGCCTCACCGAGAGGATCGACGAGATCCTGTTCATGGTCCGCACCGTCTCCGAGGACGGCGCCGAGCGCGATCTGTGGGTCAACAAGCACCGCCGCGACAACGCCCCCCAGCTGTCCGAGGTCGTCAACAGCGACCTCGCAGTGGGCCTCACCCAGGCGTCGGTTCGCACCGAGCAGTTCGTGACAATCGTCGTCCCGGAGACCCGTATCGCCCGGTCGGCCAAGGAGTCCGGCGGTGGCTTCGAGGGCCGCTGCCGCGAGCTCTACCTGCTCATGGCCGAGATCGAGGCCCAGCTGCGGGGCCCGATGGGGATGACGTCGGTCCGCTGGCTCACCTCACCCGAGCTCGCCCTGGCGTCCCGGACCGGGTTCGCCCCAGGCGATCGCGCCGGCATCGTTGAGGCCCTCGCCATGCGGGAGAAGGACCTGAGCGTGAACGCCGACGTCCCGTGGGCGCTGGCCGGGCCCTCGGGCGCCGACGCGACGGTGCGGCACTACAGCCACGACGCGTGGAACTCGATCAGCGCCACCATCAAGCTCCCGACCCGCGGCGTGGCGATGGGCGCCCTGGCGCCGATCCTCACCCCGAGCGAGTCCGGTGAGCGACGCTCGTTCGTCGTCGCCTTCCCGATCGTGTCCCAGTCCAAGGCCGACCGGCAGTCCGGCAACGCCGAGTGGGCCGCAGACCTGGCTGAGGGAATGAACGAGAAGCTCGGCCGCAAGACCCGTGCCAAGCAGCGCGACGAGGCCCACAAGGCCCGCGGCCTGGACGCCAAGCTGGCCCACGGCAACGCGCTGGTCCGGCCTTACGCAGTCTGCACGGTCACGGTTCCCAAGACACTGCGGGTCACCGAGTTCGGCCGCCGCCTGGACGCCTCGATCCGACGCGCCGGATTTGCCCCCCTGCGGCTCGACCTGGCCCAGGACGTCGGTTTCGCCGCCTCGACCATCCCCGTCGGGATGAGCCTGACCCGGAGCGGAGACGCCTGATGCCCACCACGACCCGCCGGAACCGCGGCGGCGGCCGCGACATGGCCGCCCTGCTCTCCGACTTCGGCCACGACCTCCCCACGATTCCCACGCTCGCCCCGGAGGCCAAGGAGCCCCGGATCTTCAAGTACGCACCGCGCCGCGGTGCAGCTCGTCGCGGCCGCGGCTGGTCCCCCGCCACGGCCCCGGCGCAGGCCTGGCGGATGACCAGCGACCAGGCGCCGGTGTTCTGGCCTTTCGTGTCCGCGCCGGCCCTGCCTCCGACCGGGGCGCAGATGGGTGTCGACCAGCTCTCCGGCGGATCGTTCTACTGCGACCCGTTCGGCTGGGTGCTGCGTGACGACGTGCCGGCAACCAACCCGAACATCTTCCAGTTCGCCAAGCCGGGCACCGGCAAGTCCGGCACCACCAAGGCGTTCTGCACCCGGATGATGCCCTTCGGCTACCGGACCCTGGTCCTGGGCGACCCCAAGGACGAGTACGAGTCGTTGTGCCGCGCGCTCGGTGTCGAGCCGTTCGTGATCGGACCCGGCCTGCCCGCCCGGATCAACCCCTTGGCCATGGGCCCGCTCGGCCACGGCTGGGAGAAGCTCTCGGCCGAGGAGGCCCGCCGGCGCACGACGATCATCTTCAAGCGGTGGCTGGTCCTGGTCCGCGGCCTTGTCGGCAGCATGAAGATCGACGACGAGCGCCGAGTGCCGTTCGGGCCCGACGAGAGCGACGTCGTCCGCAGCGCCTTGGCGATCCTCACCGGCTACGCCGCCGGCAACTCGATCCTCGAGGAGACGACCATCCCGCGGCTGTGGGACCTGCTGCGTAACCCCACCGAGGAGCTCGTCCGGGCGTGCGAGTACGGGAACACCCGCCAGTTCCTCGACGAGACCCGGCTGCTGCGCAACGCGCTCGGCGAGCTTGTCACCGGCACCCTGGCCGGCCTCTTCGACGACTTCACCAACATCGAGGTCGACTGGCGGGCGCCGATCCAGTCGTTCAGCCTCTCCCGGCTCGACGGCCTCGGCGATGAGGCGGTCGGCATCGCGCTGCTGTGCATGAACTCCTGGGGCCGCGGGCTGCGCGAGATCGCCGAGCTCGGCGACCTGCGCATCGTCGTACGCGACGAGGTCTGGAAGCAGATGCGCCTTGGCGTCTCCGCGGTGATGAGCTTCGACGCCGACCTGCGGCTCTCGCGTGGCATGGCCGGCAAGGGCGGCGACATCCAGTTCGCCAACCTCCACAAGCCCTCCGACCTGCTCTCGGTCGGCGATGCCGACTCCCAGGCCGCGATGATCGCCAAGGACCTGCTCGAGCTGGCCGACATCAAGATCCTCGGCGGGCAGAAGCCGCGCGTCGCGCGCGAGCTGGACTCGATGCTCGGCTTCGGCCCGATCGCCCAGGACCTCGTCTCGGGCTGGGCGATGCAGGACAAGGGCCGCGCGCTGTGGTGCGTCGGAGACGCGACCTACAAGGTCCAGACGGTGCTCCACCCGCTGGAGAAGAAGCTCTACTACACCAACGAGGCCATCGAGGCTGCCCTTTAGAAGTTCGCGCGAATATTGACGCTTCTGCGCGGAACCTGAGCATCCGTCGGCGTGTCAGCCGTTGCGGACGCTCACGTTCACGGAACCCGCGCTCACCTGCTATGCCCCGGACGATGCCTCAACTGGTCGCCTCCTGTCGAGATGCAGTGACGGTTGGCCGTCGCCCCGAATGAAGCCCGTCCGGTCTGGAGGTTGCGAGGTCCGCGAAGGTGCCAATTCGCCCCATGGCACACAGGCTTTGGGGCGGCGGTCAGTGGGATGGCGGGCGCAGGTCCACACGGCTTGGCCAGGGGTTCGGCTGGCAGCCGTCGAGCCCGATCGTCTGTTGGAGCATGACGGGCGCAGGCCCGTTGGCTTCTGGGCAGTCAGCGTGTGGATAGCCCAGTGCGTGGCCGGTTTCGTGGTTGACGACATAGCGCCGGTAGGCGGTGAGCGCGTTGTTGTAGCTCTCGGCGCCGTGGCGCCAGCGCCACGCGTTGATGACGACGTTGGCTCCGTTGCGGCAGGAGAGTCTGCCCTCGGTTTCCAGTGGCGCGCAGAGTTCGTCGGCTGTCTCGGGACTAGCAAGGACGATCCGGAGGTCTGCGTCGTGGTCGACGCGCACCAATCGGTGTTCGCCGGTACTACCCCAGCCGCGCGTGTCGGAGAGCGTCTCCTCCACGAAGGTTGCTACCTCGGTGGGCGCGAAGGGCAGGCCGTCTTCGACTTCCACGCGGTAGGTGGTGGCGGTCCCGGCTTCCTGGGGATCTGCGGGTGCGACCCGGAAGGTGCCGGGGCCTGACTCGGGGATGGGGTCGGGTACGGGGACGGCGCCTTCTGCGTGGCGTGGTGATCCATTGCGAGGAGTCAGCGAGGGGGGCGCCTCAGCCGCTGCAGTGGGCGACGGCGTTGGAAGCGCCTGGGTGGTCTGCGGCGATCTCTCCGCGGTCGGCGCGGAGCTCGATCCGGGAGTGTCGAGATCGACGATGAATGCGGTGGGTACGCCGATCAGGGTTGCTGTCATCAGCGCGACGAGCCCGAAGACCCTTGTCGGATGAGGGGCTCGGTGGGCAAGTCGGCGGCTCCCGCGAGGCGCTGCGTGGCGCGCAGCGGCACGCGAGTCGAGTCGGTGTTTGGACATGGATCCGCCTAGAGGACCTTCGTCCAGGTGTCGCCGTCGTCGACGGAGCGGATGACCTGGTCCTGGGTCGCGGCGTACCACTCCGTGCCGGTGATGCTGAACGCCGCTGGTTGGCCACCGATCGAGCCGTGTCGCGTCCACGTCTCGCCGGAGTCGTCACTGACCTGGATGGTTCCCGCCGGGTCGATGCCGACAACGTCGCCTTCGGACGTGGTTTCGAAGAGGACGAGGGGCGGCCCGGGGCGTTCTGCCGTGGCACCCGTGGTCGCATCGATCTCTATGAGCTGGCCTTGGTTTGTTGTGCCGATCAGGCTGTTCGAATCCTCGGGATCCGCGGTGATGCTGAGCAGGGGAAGCTGCGCCACCTCTGTGAACGACTTCTGGTCCTGTGTGACGAGGAGGCGGCCGCTGGTGGCGTCGTAGGCGTAGAGGTCGTCGCCGACCTGCTCGAGGATGTGGAAGTCCGCTTCACCTTGCAGGGCGAGCGGTTGCCAGGTTTCGCCGGCGTCGGTCGATTCGATCAGCCCGAGGTGTGGCGGCAGGTCCTCGCGGAGGTCGGGGTGTCCGCTGGCGAGGAAGCGGCCGGGCCCCGCGACGGTGAAGGCCATGGTGTCCTGCCAGCGGTCGGCGACGCGGCGCGGTTCGCCGGATCGGTCGACGTGGAA
Source organism: Nocardioides silvaticus (assembly GCF_003160695.1). GTDB lineage: Bacteria > Actinomycetota > Actinomycetes > Propionibacteriales > Nocardioidaceae > Nocardioides > Nocardioides silvaticus. Next base: position 352,686 of record NZ_QGDD01000001.1, on the reverse strand, counting down.
TAGGCCGTGGTGGGTGGCCACGTAGAGGGTGCCGTCCGCTGGGTCGACTCCCAGACCGTGGATGTGACCGACGGAGCGGTCGTCGCTGGTCGAGGGGACCGGCCTGTCCGGCTCCTCGGCTCTACAACCAGCGAGAAGTAGAGCAGTGGCCAGCAGACTGATGGGGAGGGTTCGTCGCACTAGTTTCACGCTTCCTTGGCTCCAGATCCGTTGCGGGCAGACCTGGGTCTGCCCGCAACCCAACGGGTCGTGAAGGGATCAGGAGCCGAGGAGCTCGTTCATCGTGGTGATCTCGGCAGTCTGCGACTTTTCGATCTCTTCGGCCAAGGCGATGGCGTCGGGATACTCGCCGTCTGCCTGCTCGGTCTTGGCCATCTCGATCGCGCCCTCGTGGTGCTCGACCATCATGGTGAGGAACATCTGCTCGAACTCAGCGCCGGACGCCGCTTCAAGCTCGTCCATCTGCTCCTGGCTCATCATGCCGGGCATGTCGGAGTCCATCTCCATCTCACCGTCGCCGTGCGCATTGGCATGGTCACGCATCGTCTCGGGGACCGGCTGGTCCCACTCGTTGAGCCAGTCGACCATGGTCTCGATCTCGGGGCCTTGGGCCATCCGGATCTGCTCGGCCAGAGTGGCCAGTTCGGGCGAGAGGTCGCGGCCGTCGGTGAGGTCGACCATCGACAGTGCCTGGGCATGATGCTGGATCATGTCGGTTGCGAAGTCGACATCGGTCTGGTTGAACTCCTCGCTCGCGGGGATGTTGGAAGCGTTGTGGCCATCGTGCCCGCCGTCGTTGCCGCAGGCGGCGAGGGTCAGCAGTGAGGCCGCGAGCAGGGCGGCGGTCAGGGTCTTGCGCATGGGAGGTTCTCCTTGGGCTGGTGATCTGGTTGCGGACAGGGGCGTACGCGAGACACCACGGGGTGTCTCGTCGTCTGCGACTGTCAGCAGCGGATCACGCAGAGGCGGAGAAGGTCGGGTGGATCGCGCTCGCGGCTCAGCAGGATCGGATGTTGGAGGGCGGGCAGCATTGTTCGCATCAGCGGGATGCAGCGACGGAGGAGCAGCAGCGCAAGGCCCAGGACGAGTCCGCCGAGGACCGCCATGCACAGCCCGATCATGCCCATGCCGCCGCCCGACCCGGAACCGTCACAGCCGTCGTCGCAACTGACCGCGTCGGCGTCCATCGCGGCAGCGTCGCCCGGAACCTGGCCCGAGTGAGAGGTCGCGAGCACAGACACATGGTCGTCGCCGTGCAGCAGCGCGACGTGGGCCGGCGAGTGGCTCGATTCGGCGTGCATGCCCGCATGGGTGCCCCACCCGTGCATGGAGAGCAGCCCGAAGAGCGCCAGTGCGGCCACCACGAGCGCGTAGCGCGCCCGGGAGCTCCCGGCGATGCTTCGGAGGTCCTTCACGAACTCGATACTAGGCAATGCCGCTACCGCCTCATTGTTGGCGTCCTCGCCTGGTCACAGGCAAGGGGCACCCATGGGATCTCAGCGGCCGCTGGTGCGCTGCTCCTGCTGCTTGCGCCAGCCGTAGCGCGTCAGCCCTCGGGGCTTGTAGATGTTCAGCACCAACGGCACGAGGAGTACGACGAGTCCCCCGATCGAGTGGAACAGGTCGCCATGGAGGCTGTCGGCATCCGCCGCGGGGTCGGCTGCGCGCGCCGCCAAGGCGTCGACGTCTCCCATGTGGAGTAGCAGGATCACGGTCGCGAACACGGTCAGGAACAGGCTGATCAGCACCCAGTAGTGGCGGAACAGCCCCCATGGGGTGCCCAACGAGTGCACGATCCCGGTCACGAGCGAGGTGACCGCGAGCGGCACCACGGCGTACCAGGCAACCGGCTTCATCATCAGGTGGGCCGCGCGCACCAGCTGCTCATCAGCGCCCGCGACGACAGGGACGTTGAGCGCGATGTAGGCCGCGATCGCGCCGAGCCAGCCCACCGACGAGGCGATGTGGACCGCGAGCACGGCCTTGCGTACGCGCGGAGGCATCGTCATCCGTGCATGCCGGGGCCATGCTGGCCGCCGCTCAGCACCATCACCAGGATGACCAGCGCGACGACGACTACGAGGCCGATCGCGAGGCCCTTGACCCAGCCCGGAATGCCCGGCGGCTCGACAGTGGGGCGGCCTTCGGACTGCGGGTGCTCTTCAGTCATGGGTGGGTCCTCCGCGGATCGGCGTACGAGAAGGTCAGTTTACGAGACACCTTGTATTGTTCAATACATCTTGTCGTACAACCGACGAGACGTATCCTTCCGGCATGCCGAAGTTGTGGAATGAGACCATCGAGTCCCACCGCAACGCGGTGCGCGAGGCCATCCTCGAAACGACCTGGAGGCTGGTCAACGAGCGGGGCCTGCTGTCAGTGACCATGACGCAGGTCGCCGAAGGGGTGGGCATCGGGCGCGCCACGCTCTACAAGTACTTTCCCGACGTCGAGTCGATCCTGCGCGCCCACCACCAGCGGCACGTTGACCAGCACCTCGAGGAGCTCACTAAGTTCGCCGGAAGCTCTGGCCCGGCTGACGAGCGTCTCCACGCCGCGCTCTCCCATTACGCCCTGATCTGCCACTACCGCGCCCGACACGGATCCGCCGACTTGTCAGCGCTACTGCACCGGAGCGCCGACGTCGCCGACGCTGAAGAGCGCATCCACGGGCTGTTCACACAATTGCTCGACGAGGTTTCAGCCTCGGGCGGGGTGCGTACCGACATTGCGGCGAGCGAGCTCGCCGACTACTGCCTGCACGCCCTCGGTGCGGCAGCGAAGGCGCCAGACGAGGCGGCGACATCGCGCCTGGTCGAGCTGTGCTTGCGGTCGCTCCAGTCCGACTAGCGCTGCTAGAAGAAGGCCCGGGACGAGACGGCCGGGAGAGCTCTTGATCTATCCGCGGCGCTGGTTCGAGCAGGTAGGTGAAGTGCTGGTGGCGATCGCGGGGGATGCGCTCGTCTTGGTGATCGCGGCGACGGTGCAGCGAAGCAGGCAGGTTGCGATGGCTTGAGCGGTTGGGCTCTGTGCTGTTGCTCTGAGTGCGGTCGTCATGGGCATGGTGGTCAGTCCCGGAGGGTCTGGTGGTTGCTGGATCCGTGGCTGGGGGCAGGGTTGTCGTCGGTCTCGAGCTCGGCGGCGATCGAGACGGTGAGTCCGCCGAGGAGGAAGCCGATCACGGCGGCGGCGAGGGTGTTGGTGTTCATGGGCGTGCTCCAGATCAGTGCTGATGGGTGTGGTCGTCAGAGGTGCCCGGCGAGTGGTCGCCAGTGTGCGGATCGGCCGGCGCGTGGGCTCCATGGCCTGCCTGCGACCCAGGTGAACCGTGACCAGCGTGATCTGCGTGCGAACCGGCGCTTGAGTGGTTCTCGTGCTCGGGGCCGTGGTGGTACTGGTGGGTGAGGGCGTGACCCTTGCCCTTGTCGATGAGGTACCGGTTGACCGGGAAGGCAGCGAGGAAGGCGACAGAAAGAGCGATCATCATGCCGATCCAGAAGATCGGGTTGACCAGGCCGGAGTCCATGGCTCCGGGGATGAGGGCCATGACGACGTTGTCGACGAGCTCCATGACGGCGATCGACAGAGTGTCGGCGGCGAAGACGACGCTGAGCGCGGCGCCGAAGCCGAGGCCGGCCTTGATCAGTGGCAGCGTGGACAGGGCGTAGCCGAACAGGAAGGCCAGTCCGACGGCGAGCGCGATCGTGGCGCCGGTGCTCAGGCCGAGGGCTGTTCCGATCATCAGGCCGAGGATCTCGCCGATGGCGCATCCGGTGAGGCAGTGCAGGGTGGCGCTGGCGGCCATGGCGTTGCGGGGGTTCATCGCGGTGTGCCTCTCGTCGTAGATACCCCCCCACCGTATACGGGCGGTTGTGCGAACGCAAGCAGCGCAGTGATCATCCTTGGAAGTGCGACAGCGTCGCCACCGGGTTTCGGTGGCGACGCTGTCGGCCGGAGGGCGCTGGTGGTCAGCTGATCTGGTAGCCGGCGTTGGTGATGGCGGTGCGGACCGCGGTGTCCTCGACGTCGGGGCCGGTGACCTTCAGGGTCCCGGTGGCGAGGTCGACGTCGGTGGCGATGACTCCGGGGACCTGGGTGACGGCGGCGCTGACCTTGGTCGCGCAGCTGGAGCAGGTCATGCCCTGGACGGTGTACTCGTTGATGTCGCTCATGGGAGGACGTTCCTTTCGGTGGTGTGGTGAGCCGAGGGTCGGCTCGGTGTGGTCCGGCGCCGCGGGCGGAGCCGGAGGTGGTGCCGTCAGGCGGCGAGCTGCTGGGCCTGGTCCTCGGCTCCTGCCTGTCCCCCCGTGGCGCTGCGGAAGAGAGCGAGGGTGGCCAGGGCGCCGACGCCCGCGACGATGGCGGCGCCGATGAAGGCGGCGGAGAAGCCGTCGGTGAGGGCGGCCTTGTCGCCGAGCTGGTCGGCGCCGTTGGCTGCGGCGATGGCGGTCATCACGGCCAGGCCGAGCGCGGAGCCGATCTGGTAGCTGGTGTTGACGATGCCGGAGGCCAGGCCCCCCTCCTCGGGCCGGGCGGCGCCGATCGCGGTGCCCAGCGTGGGGATGAATGCCAGTGACATGCCCAGTGCGGCCACGAGGGAGGCCGGGAGTACGTCGACCGCGTACGAGCCGTCGGGGTCGATGAGTGCGAGCCACGACAGCCCGGCAGCGAGCAGGACGAGACCTGTCACGGTCGCGGCCTTGGGGCCGATGGCGGCCAGCACCCGCGGTGCGAGGGCGATCATCCCGATCATGATCAGCAGGGTCATCGGGAGCAGGGCCGCGCCACTGGGGAACGCGGTGTAGCCGAGGACCTGCTGCAGGTAGAGGTTCAGGAAGAACCACATCGGGATCCAGGCCGCGCCCAGCAGCAGCTGGGCGAGGTTCGCCGCAGCGAGGTTGGGCGCCCGGAAGATGCCGAGCCGCACCAGCGGGTCGCGTCCCTTGGCCTGGCCGACGACGAATCCGGCGAGCAGGACCGCAGCGACGGCGAGGACGCCCCAGGTCTGGCCGGAGTCCCAGCCCACCTCGGGCGCCTGGACGACGGCGTACACGGCGGCGCCGAGGCCGGCGGTGACGGTGAGGGCGCCGAGAAGGTCGACGCGACGGCCCGAGGCGGCGCCACCGGCCGGCATCACGCTGGGGACGAGGGCGAGGATGGCCACGGCGATCGGGACGTTGATGTAGAACACCCACGGCCAGGAGAGGTACTCGGTGATCACGCCGCCGAGGAAAACCCCGGCGGTTCCACCGGCAGGTGCGGCGGCGCCGTACAGGGCGAGGGCCTTCGGCAGCTCCTTCGGGTTCGCCCCGAACAGCATGAAGAGCAGCGTGAGGGCGGCCGGCGCGATCAGTGCCGATCCGGCGCCCTGGATGGCGCGGCCGAGCAGCTCGACCTCGACGTTGCCGGCAAGGCCCGCGACCAGGGAGCCGCCCAGCAGGACGACCCATCCGGTCGAGAAGACCCGACGGGCGCCGAGGACGTCGGAGAGCTTGCCGCCGAGTAGCAGCAGCCCGCCGAGGGCGACGACGTAGGCGTTGAAGACCCAGGACAGGTTCTCCTGAGTGAAGCCGAGCTCGGCCTGCATCTTCGGCAGGGCGACCCCGATGATCGAGGTGTCCATGATGACCATGAACTGGGCGGCGGCGATCACCGCGAGCCCGAGCCAGCGGCGGTTTGCCGCTGGCGAGGTTGTGGCTGACATCTGATTCTCCTTCGACGGGTGCCCGGCTCGGTGGCGGGACTTCGTGGTTGTGTGGAATACCGTAGGGGGGTAATGTATTCCAACAGGAGCGGACGCTACCACGAAATACCGGAGGGGGGTACCATGGGAATGACCCACACGCTCACCGCGAAGGACAGCCCGATGGCAGAGACACACGAGGCGCACCAGCACAGCTACATCGCCAACAACAACAAGGACGCCTACCTGAAGCGGCTGCGGCGCATCGAGGGCCAGGCCCGCGGCCTGCAGCGGATGGTCGAGGAGGAGCAGTACTGCATCGACATCCTCACCCAGATCTCGGCGATGACGAAGGCCCTCGAGGCCGTCGCCCTGGGGCTCCTCGACGAGCACATGGCGCACTGCGTCGTGAACGCGGTCGCTGCCGGCGGCGAGGACGCGCAGATCAAGCTCAAGGAAGCCTCCGACGCCATCGCGCGGCTCGTCCGCTCCTGAACACCCCTCGATCCACCACCTGAAACCCGGAAGGAAACAGCCATGAGCCAGACCAGCACCTACATCGTCACCGGCATGACCTGCGGCCACTGCGTCGCCTCGGTCACCGAAGAGGTCCAGGAGATCCCCGGCGTCGAGGACGTCGCGGTCGACCTGCCCACCGGAGCCGTCACCATCACCAGCACCGAGCCCCTCGATGACGCCGCCGTTAAGGCCGCCGTCGAGGAAGCCGGCTACCACCTCGCATGAGCACCCCGGTCAAGCTCATCGGGTTCCTGGCCGCGATCGCCGCGATCTTCGGCCTCGCGCTCGTCGTCGGCCGAGTCGTCGGTCCGGTCGATGACGAGCCGGCCGCGGCCCACGACACCGCCCACGACGGCGACCAACGCGCGGCAGAAGAAGGCGAGCACGCCGGCGGCCACGGCGACGAGTCGCAGGCCTCATCCCCAGTACAAGAGGTCCCAGGAGGACTCATGGTCTCCCAGAACGGCTACACCCTGACCCTGGCCGAACCCCGCAGCCAGGCCGGGCAGGACCGACCCGTGGCGTTCACCATTACCGGCCCCGACGGCGCCCCGGTCACCGCCTACGACGTCGAGCACGAGAAGGACCTGCACCTGATCGCGGTGCGCCGTGACTTCGCCGGCTTCCAGCACGTCCACCCCGTCCTCGACGAGGACAGCGGGGTCTGGTCGATCGACCTCGACCTCACCCCCGGCACGTGGCGACTCTTCGCCGACTTCAAGGCCACCGGCGCCGACGCGCTCACCCTGGGTACCGACCTGGCCGTCGACGGCAACTACCAGCCCGCCGCGCCGCCCCAGGAGAACCGCACCGCGACCGTCGGCGACTACCAAGTCACCCTCGACGGCGACCTCACCGCCGGCAAGGACGCGAAGCTCACCCTGAACGTCACCAAAGCAGGCAAGCCGGTCACCGACCTCCAGCCCTACCTCGGCGCCTACGGCCACCTCGTCGCGCTCCGCGGCGGAGACCTGGCCTACCTCCACGTCCACCCCGACGGGGAGCCCGGCGACGGCACCACGAAGCCCGGACCCGAGGTGGTCTTCTACGCCGCCGTTCCCAGCGCCGGGACCTACCACCTCTACCTGGACTTCCAGCACGACGGCGTGGTCCGCACCGCGGCGTTCACCGTCACCGCCCGCGGGGTCATGGACACCGAGTCCGGCTCCGATCCGACCGACGACAGCACACCCGCCGAGCACGGCGACCACTCCGGTCACTGACCGGCCAATTCCACCAGGAGACAACGATGACAACGCAGAGTCAGTCAGGCACCCCAGCCGCCGGTTCGATCGAGCTGGCGATCACCGGGATGACCTGCGCCTCCTGCGCCAACCGGATCGAGCGCAAGCTCAACAAGCTCGACGGCGTCAGCGCCACGGTCAACTACGCCACCGAGAAGGCAAAGGTCACCTTCGATCCCGACGTGGCGCCCGAGGCCCTGGTCGCGGCCGTCGAGCAGGCCGGGTACGGCGCCTCCCTGCCCCGACCGCCGAAGACCGACAACGCCGGCACAGACGGCAACAACGGCGCGGCAGAGGAAGCCGACCCGCTCCGCACTCTGCGGCAGCGGCTCCTGATCTCGGCGGTCCTCACCGTCCCGGTGATCGCGATGGCGATGATCCCCGCCCTGCAGTTCACCAACTGGCAGTGGCTCTCCCTGACACTCGCCGCACCCGTCGTGGCCTGGGGCGCCTGGCCCTTCCACAAGGCGGCCTGGACCAACCTTCGCCACGGCACCTCGACCATGGACACGCTGATCTCGCTCGGCACCCTGGCCGCACTGGGCTGGTCGCTCTACGCCCTGTTCTGGGGCACGGCCGGCACCCCCGGCATGACCCACCCGTTCGAGCTCACCATCCAGCGCAGCGACGGCAGCGGCAACATCTACCTCGAAGCCGCGGCCGGCGTCACCACCTTCATCCTCGCCGGTCGCTACTTCGAGCAGCGCTCCAAGCGCCGCGCCGGCGCAGCTCTCCGTGCTCTGCTCGAGCTCGGCGCGAAGGAGGTCGCCGTCCTCGGACCCGACGGCGTCACCGAGACCAAGATCCCGGTCGACCAGCTCGCGGTCGGCAACCGGTTCGTCGTACGCCCCGGCGAGAAGATCGCCACCGACGGCGTCATCGAGCGCGGTACGTCGGCCGTGGACGCCTCGATGCTGACCGGCGAGTCCGTGCCGGTCGAGGTCGGCGAGGGTGACGCCGTCGTCGGCGCCACCGTCAACGCCGGCGGGCGCCTCGTCGTGCGCGCGACGAGAGTCGGCGGCGACACCCAGCTGGCGCAGATGGCGCGCCTGATCGAGGACGCCCAGAACGGCAAGGCCCAGGTCCAGCGCCTGGCCGACCGGATCTCGGGCATCTTCGTCCCGATCGTCATCCTCCTCGCCGCCGGCACCCTCGGCTTCTGGCTCGGCACCGGCAACGGCCTCGCCGCCGCCTTCACCGCAGCGGTCGCGGTCCTGATCATCGCCTGCCCCTGCGCCCTCGGGCTGGCCACGCCGACCGCCCTCATGGTCGGCACCGGCCGCGGCGCCCAGCTCGGCATCCTGATCAAAGGCCCCGAGGTCCTGGAGTCGACCCGCAGCGTCGACACCGTCGTCCTGGACAAGACCGGCACCGTCACCACCGGCAAGATGACCCTGCGCGACGTCATCGCCGCCGACGGCGAGGACGCAACCGTGGTCCTGCGCTACGCCGGTGCCCTCGAGAACGCCTCCGAGCACCCCATCGCCCGGGCAATCGCCGACGCCGCCCGGGACCAGCAGAGTCCCCTCCCCGAGGTCGAGGACTTCGCCAACATCGAAGGCCTCGGCATCCAGGGAGTCCTCGCCGACGGGGCAGCCAGCCACGCCGTGCTCGTCGGCCGTCCCCAACTGCTGGCCGAGTGGTCCCAGCACCTGACGCCCGCGCTGCAGCAGGCGCTGGAGGAGGCCCAGTCCACGGGCGGCACCGCCGTCGCAGTCGGGTGGGACGGCAAGGCACGCGGCGTCGTGGTGGTCGCGGACGCGATCAAGCCGACATCGGCAGCCGCGATTCGCGAGCTGCGCGAGCTCGGACTGCGGCCCGTGCTGCTCACCGGCGACAACGCGGTCGTCGCCCGGCAGGTCGCCGCGGAGGTCGGTATCGACGAGGCCGACGTCATCGCCGACGTACTCCCCGCAGACAAGGTCGACGTCGTCAAGCGGCTCCAGGCCGAGGGGAATGTCGTCGCCATGGTCGGCGACGGCGTCAACGACGCAGCCGCGCTGGCCCAGGCCGACCTCGGCCTGGCGATGGGCACCGGCACCGACGTGGCGATCGAGGCCAGCGACCTCACCCTCGTCCGCGGCGACCTGCGGGTGGCGGTCGACGCGATCCGGCTCTCGCGCCGCACTCTCGGCACGATCAAGGGCAACCTGTTCTGGGCCTTCGCCTACAACGTCGCCGCCCTGCCACTGGCCGCCGCCGGCCTGCTCAACCCGATGCTCGCCGGCGCCGCCATGGCGTTCTCCTCGGTGTTCGTGGTCTCCAACAGCCTGCGCCTGCGCGGGTTCAAGGCCCACTCCGCCGCCGCGACCGAAGCACCGGGGACCGTGTCATGAGCGCGCCCACGGCTCGGTTGGCGGCGCTGACTCCGGAGAGCGCGGTCGGTGCCTCGCGCGACCTCCTCGGCGACCTGGTCGAGCGGCACGGCCAGGTCGGTGCGATGGTCCGCACCATGGCCCACTCGCCCGCGGTCCTGGGTGGCTACCTGCAGCTGAGCCGGGCGATGAAGCGCGCCAAGCTCGACCGGCGCATCAGCGAGCTCGTCTCGATCGCACTGCAGGTCCACCAAGGCTGCGAACTGTGCCTGGAGGCGCACGAGAGCGCCGCCCGATCGCTCGGTGTCACCGAGGAGGAGATCGAGGCGGCCCGGCGCAGCACGTCCGCGGATCCCCGGGTAGCGGCCATGATCGCGGTGGCCATGAGGGTGTACCGGGAGCCCACGGGCATCACGGACGCCCAGGTCCAAGAGTTGCGCGACCATGGCTACAGCGACCGGGAGATAGCCGACGTCGTCGGGGTGGTAGCGCTCAACGTGCTCACCGGAGCGTTCAACCTGCTCGCCGGACTCACGCCAGAGACCACCCCCTGAAGCAGGATCCCAGCCCGCGCAGCCGACAGCCGGTGGCCGACGCCGCTGGACCCGCGCGGCCCTGAAAGCCCCGTCGGCCCGGACCCCTAAGTCGATTCGTTCAATGGATTTTGAACATGACAGCGAGTTGTCGCAGGGCGCTGCATCTCGACAAGAGCCGGGGCTCACCAGGGATGGCCCGAGTCTTCTCGAACTTTCGGGGGGACGCCTCCTGACCTGCGCGAATGCGTTGACGCGAACTGCGTCCCCCCGTTTGCCGCGGACGGCGGGGGACGGATGCGGGGACGCGAGGACGCCACGCTCAGGCCGTGACGCAAAACGAGTTCTCCGAAAGTGTCCGATCCGTGGCGGCCGCGGTTGCTTGTTGGGTCATGATGGGTTGGCGGCGGGTGTGCCCGGAGGACGGATGTTCTCAGAGACAATCCTCACGACCGGTTGGCCAGTCCGGTGGGGTCGCCGAGATCGGAGTGATCGACGGTCGCCAGGTAGCGGGTGGCGCCTTCGACGCTGAGTCCGAACAGGTCGTAGATGCGGCGCACGTCGCCGCCGGTGGCGTGGATCTCGTGCAGGATGCGGTCCTCGCGCAGGGCCCGCGGACGAATGCGGCTGTCTTTCCAGGGAAAGGAGTGGCCGCCCGGCACGAGCCGCGGCGCGGTTCGTCGGTTGATGAGCAGGTGCGGGTTGGCGGTCGCCGGCCAGGTCTGGCTGCGGTAGTCGAGCCAGGCGCTGACCCGGGTTCTCACGGGTGCTGCGAGCGGGATGTCGCGGCCATCGAGGTGGAGCCGGCCGTCGACGATGTCGGTCAACCCGAGCTCGCGCACCTGCTTGCCAGTGAGGCCGTGGAAGGCCACCAGTGCCACGGCGAGCGCGACGGCCGGGTTCGGCGAGTCCAGCTCGGCCCGGATCAGCGCGAGGTCCAACGGCATCGGAATGTTGGTGTGGACGCGGGTCAGATCGATGCCCCGCATCGGGTTGGCGAAGACGAGTCGGCGGCCCTTGAGGATCTTGAACAACGACTTCAGCCCGTTCTCCGCGAAGTGGCGGTGGCTGGTGCCGGTAGGCAGGGTCGCGAGGGCGGCCAGGATGTCGTCCTTGGTGATCTCTGCGAACGACCGGCGGCCGGCTTCAACCCACACCTGGACCACGGGCGCCAGCCCTTGGATGTGGATCTCGACGGTCTCGGGCTCGCGGGGCAATTGACGAGGTGCTTGTCGGGATCCGCCGAGCATGACCTGAAGCCACAGTCGGAGGTGCTCCCGCATCGCGTCGGGGAGGCTTCCGGATTCGATGAACTTGGCGTTGAAGTACCGCTCCACCCGTGTCGGAACGTCTTCGATGAGCAACTCGGCTTCCGCGAGGACGTCGAGGGTGGAGGTGATGGTGCCGTCATAGCGGCGCAGCGCCACGACGTCGCTGGCGCGGATCCTCGCAGTGGGCGTCGGCCGGACAGTCTGCAGCATCCGCAAGGTCTGCATCACCGCATTGCGTTGTCTTACGCTCCAGCCGTAGCGCCGGGCGTGATCGGCAACGATGGCCGCGCAGTAACGCGTCAGCTCACTGTCTTCGAGCAGGATTCGGTTGCGCAGGACGTCAGGATCGGGGTCCATATCGAACAGGGTCAGCTGTTCGCGCGCGTGCTCGTCGAAGCTGGTACCGGGGTGGTAGCTCAGCTGGTTCTTGTTCTTCATCGACCAACGGGCATCCCAACTGACGTAGTCCGGCAGCGGCGTCGCCCGACGTTTGAAGACCATGTTGGCGAAGAACAACTGCTGGCTGTTCTTGTTCGCGCCGGCGAGGTCCGGGGCGCGCCCGGGCACCTGCTCGAGTCGGGCATTCTCAAGGCAGAGGCGACATGCCCGCCTGTCGCTGACGTGGCTGGTGCGGCCGCAGAAGTCGCAGGTGCCCTTCGGGTAGTGGGTCTGCCACCAGCGGCACGACCAGCAGGTCCAGTTGTGGCGGGGGTAGACGCCCCAGGCAAGGCAGCCTTTGCAGGACCCGATGTGCTCGGGGCTGCGGGGATGACATCGACTGCACAATCCCTGACTGAAGTAGTCGGCGCGGGAGCCGCAGTGGTCGCACGGTGGCGATGCGAACGGGCCACCGGGCAGGCAGCGATAACAGAGGTCGACTCGGGGGTTGGTCCAGGCAACCCGGTGGTCCTGGCAGGCGTTGCACTTGGGCGGCACCCGCAGGGGCGCGTTCGGGCCGGGCGCTGGCATGCAATGCTCCTCGTCGCCGTGGCCGATGTGGGCGAGGGTTACAGCGGCGGTGTCGACCGCGGCTTGCCGAGCCGCGGGGTGACCGCCGGGGGCTTACCGGCGCTGTCGTTCGGATCGCCGTTCCCGTTGCCGCCGTTGCCGGTGGCTGCGGCCGTGTTGCGGGGACGGCGGGCGGCGACCTTGTCCGGCTCCGGTGTCATCAGGTCGTTCGGGGTGCACTCGAGCACGGCGCACAGCACGTCGAGCTCTTCGAGCCGCATTGTCGGCGGGGCGCCGGCCCACCACGACGACATCTTCCCGGCGCTGATCTCAAGCCCGGCTTCAGCCAGCATCCGGCGCAGCTCCGCGGACTTCCAGATCCCTCTCTCGGCGGCTCGCAGCCGCAGGCTCCACTGCATCTGGATCCTCTCCTTCGGTTCGTCGGTCGGGTCAGTCGGTACGAATGCCCAGGCGGGCTTCAACGCGGTCGCTCGCGTTGTTCCACGCACGTTCGATGTGGTCGCTGCGGACGTGGAGGTAGCCCGAGGTGGTGGCCAGCCACTGGTGTCCAAGGAGCTCTTGGAGGGCCTTGATGTCCATGCCGGCCGCGTACAGAGACGATGCGCAGTAGTGCCGCAGCACGTGTGGCGTCATCCGCCCCGACCACGCCGGAAGCCACTGATCGACCTGGATCCCCAGAGCTCGGCGCAGCGCGTTCGCGCCGACGCGGCCACAGCGGTCCAGCTCGCGGTCGAACCGCTCGGACGGCAGCATCGGCGCATCCGGGTCAGCCCAATCCTCGCCGTACTGCGGGCGGACCTCTCCCAGCCACCAGTCGATCAACTGGTTCGCGCCATTGATCGCCGGCACCAGCCGGGGCTTGGGTCCGCGGCCGCCAGAGCCCTTGCCATGACGGACGTGGAGCTTGCCGAACTCGCCCAGATCGGGGCGCCAGTCGCGGATGTCGAGCATGACGGTCTCGTTGATCCGCAGCCCGAGCCGGCGCCACAGCGAGGCGGCGAAGTAGTCGCGGGCCGCCGGCCGATACTTGCGTGCCTGCGGGACCGAGCCGCGCCAGGCAGTGAACAGCGAGTCGACCTCCTCATCCGACGGCGGCACCCGGACCTTGCCCAGCGATGCCCCGGACTGACGATTGAACTCATCGATCGGCTGCTCAACCAACACACCGGTCGCACGGCGGATCGTGCCCTCGTAGCGGGCGATCACGAACTCATAGAACCCCGACAGCGCCCCTGCCTTGCCCGCCCGGGTCGACACGCTGAGCCCCATCCGGCGCTGCTGGGCCAGAAAGGCGTCCGCGTCCGCGCAGGTGGCCTCCCACAGCGGGGTGGACAGCGAGCGCGCGAACTCAATGACGATCGCCCGGGTCCCGCCGATGTGGCGGTCAGTCAGACCTGCTGCCGACATCGCCAGCGCGTGCTGGTCGACGACCTCCTGCTCGAAGTCCAGCACCGCCTGCGCACCTATCAGTGCCGGATCAGCAGCGCTGCCACCCGGCAGCGCCACCAAGCCCATCAGTCACCGACTTCAAGCGAGGCGATCATGCATCGATGCTACAGCGAGACCGTCAGCCAGAGTGACCAAGTGTCAATTCAGGTCCGGCCAGCGGTCGAACCGACGCCACCTGCACAGACGCAGATCGGGACTCATCTGGGTCCGATCGAACCTGAGTTCCTGGAGATTGCCGGCTGAGGCGCTCGGGACCGACCTGTCGTGAAGAAGCTGCTCCTCGCCGGACTGCCGGTCCTGATCGTCTTCATGGCTCTGCCGTTCGTCGTGACCCTGATGGTGGTCATGACCACGACCGCGGCCGCCGAGTGCCGCACCCAGACCAGCGAGACCGCACCCACTGAGCTCGGCGACCTTGGTGTCATGGACGGGCCGGTGGGCGGTCCGGTCAAGGGCAAGGTCACCATGGCGCAGGCCAACATCCCGCGCCGCTCTGGTCTCGACGGCTTCCGGGCCTCCATGCCCCGGGTGCTGTCGACGAACCCCGACTTCGTGAGCCTCAACGAGGCCAGCGGCTGGAGCCTGGCGCAGATCGAGGCCGCCGCTCCCGGCTACGACGCGTTCCGAGTCGCCGACCACACCGGCGACAACAACTCGATGGGCAACGTCGTGCTGTGGAAGCGCGACACCTGGTCCAAGGCCAACGGTGGCCGGGTCACCCTCGCCGTCGACGACAACACCTATTACAAGGGCCGACCGGTCACCTGGGATCGGTTCGCCACCTGGGTGATCCTCGAGCGCGCCGACGGCGCCGTGGTGTCGGTGATCTCGACCCACCACATGACCAACCCGCACAAGTACCCCCGCCAGCACGGGAACCCGCCGCTGACCCGGCCCCAGCAGTACGGCGCCGGCATGGACATCCTGCTGCAGCTGCGGAACTCCCTCGCCACGCACGGCCCGGTGCTCATCGGCGGCGACATGAACACCCACGCCTCCTACACAGACCTCCCGTGGACGGCGGCCGCCAAGATGAAGGCCGCCGGCTACGGCTGGCACAACCACTCGGTCGACTTCATCTTCTTCCCCCGTTACCAGGGCGTGCGGCTCGAGGGCGGCAGGGACGGGACCATGGTCTCCGACCACCACTGGATCGCCGCCCGCATCGCCATGAACGGCGCCGGCCCCGAGAGCGCCCCAACGACTGCGGCCACCAGCGAAGGTGTGGTGAACGCCGCCCACACCACAAGGACCTCGGCCGAGGAGCCGCCGACCGGCGACGTGCTCGCCCAGCTGATGCAGCTGCGGTTCGCCTCCAGCTACCCGACCCTGGCCACCGAGCAGGCCCGCAACGCGATCACCATCGCCCAGGTGGCCCGCGACCTCCAGGTCCCCCGCTACGGCCTACAGATCGCGATCGCCACCGCGATCCAGGAGTCCAAGCTGGTCAACCTCACGGGCGGCGACCGAGACTCCGGCGGCCTGTTCCAGCAGCGTCCCTCGACCGGCTGGGGGAGCCGCGCTGAGGTCACCAACCCGGTCCTCGCCGCGCGGGCGTTCTTCGGCAAGGCCCAGCACACCGGCAACCCCGGCCTGCTCGACATCCCCGGCTGGCAGGACATGCCGCTCACCGAGGCGGCTCAGGCTGTGCAGCGCTCCGGCTTCCCCGACGCCTACGCCCAGTGGGAGGACGTCGCCGGCGACATCACCGATCTCCTCGGCGGCGACCTGCCAGACCTGCCCGACGTCGATGGCGCGGTCTCGAACGCGAGCAACTGTGAGGGCACCGTCAACCCGATCACCGTTGGGACCTTGAACATCCTGGGCGCCGGACACACCGACAACGAGGCGGGCGGTGGCAATGAGAATGCCGGGTACGCCACCTGGGAAAAGCGGCTGCCCGGGGCACTCAGCGCGATCGAGAACGCCGGCGTCACCATCGCCGGCCTCCAGGAGGTCCACGGCCCCCAGGCGAAGGCCCTGGCTGACCGCTACTCGGCCAAGTGGGGCATGTACCCGGCCACCGGCAACACCCAGAACAAGGTGATCTGGGACCGCGGCAGCTGGGAGATGACCGACTCACGCCTCGTCCAGATCCCGTACTTCAACGGCAAGGACGTCGGGATGCCGGTCGTCCAGCTGACGGGTGCGGCCGACAGCGTCAACGCAGGGCAGGTGATCTGGGTCTGGAGCATCCACAACCCGGCCAACACGCAAGGGAACGCTGCCGGGCACCGCAAGGAGGCGCTGCGCCGCCAGCTGGCCACCATGACCGAGCTCGCCGGCACCGGCACCCCGACGGTGATCCTGGGCGACTTCAACGACGGCAAGGACGGCCAGAACTCCTCGCACTGCGTCCTCACACCCGAACTGAACAACGCCTTCGGGGGATCAGCGGAGCCCTGCAAGAAGCCCAAGCAGGACGCGCCGATCGACCACATCTACGGCGCCAACCTCACCTGGGCCAGCGCTGAGGTCGACAACAGCACCCAAGCCAACAAGATCGCTGACCACCCGCTGGTGACCGCCACCACCGCCGGCAGCAGCGCGGGCTGCGCGGTCGCGACCGAGACCAACTACAACCTCGGCCCGGTCAAGCCGCAGCTGACGCAGCTGGTCAACATCCTCGGCCCGATGTTCGACATCAAGACTGTCGGCGGCTACCGCGAGAGCGCCACCGACCCCCACGGTCACCCGGCCGGCCTGGCGGCCGACTTCATGGTCCCGCTGACTCCCGCTGGCAAGGCCCAGGGGGACGCGCTCGTGGCGTACGCCCAGGCGCACGCGAAGGAACTCGCCATCGACTACATCATCTGGTACCAGCGCATCTGGTCGGTCGCGCGAGCCGATGAGGGCTGGCGGCCGATGGAGGACCGAGGCTCGGCCACCGCGAACCACCTCGACCACCCGCACATCAACGTTCTGCCCAACGCCCAGGTCTCCCCGGTCGGCCTCGAGGGCGCGTCCTGCGACGAGGTGGTCCACCCGGTTCCCGCGCAGTACATTGGAACGGACCGGAAGAACTGGCACGACACCGGTCCCTACTGGTCCAACTGGCACACGGGAACCGACTTCTCCGCCCCGTGCGGCACGACCGTCTACGCCGCCCACGCCGGCACCATCGAGATCGACACCAGCCAGGGCTGGGCCGGCCCGCAGCTGGTCAAGGTCACCACCGGCGCCGGGTCCCTGACCACCTGGTACGCGCACATGCAGAACGTCACCGTCAGCCGCGGCCAGACCGTCGCCGCCGGCGAGCCGATCGGCCAGGTCGGCAACGTAGGGAACGGAAGTGGCTGCCACCTGCATTTCGAGGTCCACCTCGAGAACGGCTCCATCTACGGACCCGACAACGTCGACCCCTCGACCTGGCTAGCGGAAAACGCCTCGAAGCCGAGTCGGTCTGTGTGATCGCTGCCGGGCCCTTCCGACACATAGGTGACCAGCCAGAACTTCGACCACGAGGCGGAATCCAATGCAGCGAGAACGACGACGCGACCCCTACCCCTGGACCTGGGAGATCCCTGTAGCCGTGGCCCTGGCGGCCCTGTTCGTCATCGTCATCGGCATCCAGCTCGGCCGCTCCGTCGCGAACCTGCTCGCCGGCGCCGGCTGGACCTGGCCCGACGCCAACGCCGGCCCGTTCCCCTCACCGATCGGCACCGCCTTCTGGACCAGTCTTCCCGGCGTGCTCGGCGGGCACGCCGACGCCGGCCTGCCCACACCGACACCGGACGGCCTGGCTGGCCGCGGCCTGGTGTGGGTCAGCCTCGCGATGACCGAGGTCGCGCTGCTGACCGCCACCATTTGGGTCGGCGTCTGGGCCTACCAGCGCTGGGGCCCGGGACGCATGCGCGGCATGGCTACCGCCGCAGAAGCCGAGAAGATCCTCGGCGTCACTCGGCTGCGAAAGGTCGCCGGCATCGTCCGGCCCGACCTCTACGGCAAGCACGCCACCGCCACGGCGGCACCCGTTCAGCGCACCGCCGGCGACCTCACCGAGCAAACCGGGCCGCAGCTCGGCCACGGGCTCAGCCCGCGGCTCCTGAACGGCCGCCGGACGAAGGAGGAGCGATGAAGCTGAGGTTCAACCCGTGGGACGTGGGCTGGCGCATCGGGGACGCGCACGAGCCGCGTGGCGGCGAGCTGTGGGTGCCGTGGGACCGCACCGCCGGCGTCATCGGCCCGCAGGGCTCAGGCAAGACCCTCGACCTGCTCACGCCGGCGCTGCTCAGTGCCCCGGGCGCTGCCCTGGTCACCCTGACGAAGGTCGAGGACCTGCTGCTCAGCCTCACCGAACGCTCCCGCGACGACCGGCCGTGCGTGGTCCTCGACCCGTTCGGGCTGGCCGAGGGCGTCGTCGACGAGCTGATCTGGGACCCGATCGCCGGCTGTGTGGACCCCAAGGTCGCCGAGCGGCGAGCCAAGGCCTTCACCGCCGGCACCGTCAAGGGTGCGATCACCGGCGGAACGGGGGACGATGCTGCCCGGTTCTACGCCGCGGAGTCGGCGAAGGTGCTGCAGGGCTACTTCCACGCCGCGGCCCTGACCGGCAAGACCCTCGAGGACGTCCTGCAGTGGGTCGCGAACCCGACCGCGGCCACCCAGCCGATGGAGATCCTGCGCCGCCACCCGCACGCCGAGCCCTTCTGGCACGGCCTGCTGCACGGGGCGCTCAACGGCGACGACCGCACCGCCGGCAACACGATCACCACGGTGCAGCAGGCGGTGTCCCTGTTCTTCCAGGCCGACATCCGCTGCCGCTGCGTGCCCAGCCACGGGCACCCGGCCACCGACCTGGCCGACGTGATCCGTCGACGCGGCACTATCTACCTCCTGGGCCGCGAAGACCCCTACGCCTCGGCCAGCCCGCTGATGACCGCGGTGGCCGAGCACGTCCTGGACACCGGGCTGCTGCTGGCCAACAACTCACCGTGGGGAGGCCGGCTGTGCCCGCCACTGGTCTCGGTGCTCGACGAGCTGCCCTCGACCGCACCGCTTCCGACCCTGCGCACCCGGATGGCCAACGAGCGCGCCCTCGGACTGTCCTTCATCTGGGCCGCCCAGACCCGGCCCCAGCTGACCAGCATCTTCGGCGAGCACGAGGCCCGGGCGTTGCTCGGCCTCACCAACACCCTGGTGATGTTCGGCGGCTCCAAGGACGTCGTGTTCAACCAGGAGATCTCCGACCTGCTCGGAACCGTCCGCATCGGCCGCGTCACGCACTCCACCGGCGGGTTCAACGGCGGTAGCCGCAACTTCTCCGGCGACGACATCCCCATCATGCGGCCCGAGGAGGTCCGCCAGCTCCCCGAGCGGCGGGCCCTGGTGATCGCCGAGAACGGCAAGCCGATCATCGCCAAGCTGCACCGCTGCGTGGAGGCCAAGGCCGGCGAGCGGCTCCTGGCTGACCAGCGGGCACTGCGCGCACGGCTCACCAACGACCGCCGCATGGTCATCACCCCCGAGGCACGGGCGACCGCCGCCCTCGTTGAGGCACGCCGCCTCGGCTTCGTCGACGACGAGACCGAATCGACAAGGAGTGAGCTGTGACGACCGAACAGGCCCGACGGGCCGCGAGCCCGATGGTGTTCCCGTTCCCCGTGCCCGGGGAGCAGGTCCGGCTGGCCTACCGCGAGCTCCACATCGCCATCAACGGCACCGAGGAGCAGAAGAAGGCCCTGGGCAACCACGCCCTGCTGCCCCGGCCCTGGGAGCCGGCGACGTGCCCCGACCCCGAGCTCCGACATCAGCTGTGGGAGTGGTTCGAGGACGTCGTGATCTGGCTCAACCGCGAATACACCTGGGACGTCCCCGGGCTGATCCCCAGCTGCTGGCCACTGCACCCGCACCTGGTCCACGAGATCGCGGTGCTGGCCGATCAGCGCCGCCGTGCCGGGCTCGCCATGACCAGCGACGCGCTCGAGGAGTGGCACCGCTACTGCCTGCCCGCCTTCACCGACCGCATGCGCAACCGGCTACGGGCGCATTGCGACGACGAGCACAAGAGCTGGCCCGCCAAGCCGCGACACAACGAGCACCTGGGCGATGCCAGCACCCAGCGGCGTGAGAACGCCTTCGCCCACGACGTCGACGCGCTGCCCGTCACCGGACGGGCCTACGAGCAGCCCGAACCGGTCAGTCGACCGCGCCTGGTCGAGGTCGACCTAGACACCGGCGAGATTAAGGACGACCCGCTCGGCTCGCAGCCGCGCACCCGAACCGAGAAGGGTCCCCGAATCTGATGCGGCAATCGCGGAACGTCGCGCGACCAGACCCAACTCGCTAGGGAGTTGTACTAGACCGACCCCCAGTGTTTTCCACCAGGCCGCCAGGTGCCGATGCGAGCTGGTTCGGCGTGCGTTGGCTAGGCCGCGTGCTCCCGCCGTCCGGGCGTAGGGTGTCCTGATGTCGGGTGAAGATGGCCGCAGTTAGCGCGGGGCGGAGCAGCCCGATGATCGAGCGTCCCCGCACCGGCCTGACGCCTGTGGAAGCGGCGGAGAAGCTGGGCGTTCCGCGCTCGGCGATCGACCTATGGCGCCACCGCGGACACATCGTCCCGATGGGCATCATCCGAGGTCGGGGACGACCGACGCCGCTGTACTTCATCGAGGAGCTCGAACCCCTCGCCGCTGCTTACCGCGAGCGGGTTGAGCGCCGGGCGACACGCGGAGCCAGCGATCATCCCGGCCCTCGGGCCGCGAGTCGTGAAAGATAGTGATGACGGGACAGGTGCGCCCCGACGAGGTCTCAGCTAGAAGCTGAGGCCTTTGTGGTTGCAGCCGGCGTCGGCGTGGCGGTTTGCCCCCGACGCCACCGGCTGTCACCATCTACGTGGCGGAAGAAGTGCGCCCGAACGAGACCTCGACGAACATCACGTCGGGGCTTCTTGCGTTCACCGCCCATGTACCCGACCGGTCCTGTTGTGCTGATCGTTGCACCGTCACGCAGATACGGTGGGTCAATGAGGGTCTGGGAGCTCGCAGAGAGCCTACGGATCACGACCGCGGAACTCCTCGCTCTGATCGAGCCGTACGACAAGTACGTGACCTCCCACCTCGCAACGATCCCCGAGATGGCCTTGCGCGCCATCCAGTCTGATCCGCCGGCACCGACGCGGAAATTCAGCGACTACTACTGGCACGCCGAGCCCCGGCCCCGGCCCCGGCCCAGCCCGGCACCCCCTGCGGCTTCACGCCTAGGCGGCAACCCGTTCTCCGGGCGTCGCGGACGGCTGCGACGGCGCCCCGGTCCACGCCCGGTGTCATTCGAACCTCCCTATGAGGAGGACGATCACGGGTGGGGCAATGACCCGACAGCCGACCTCAAGTACGAGCCGATCTGGTCCACCCGAGACGTCGCCCGGTACTACGACGTGAAGCCCGCGACTGTGCGCCAGTGGGTCGCCCGGGGGTACCTCACCCCGGAAGGGAAAGAAGGGCCGTCGCACGTCTTCGCTCGCAACGAAGTCATGGATGCCTGGGCCGACATCAGCGCACGTCGGAACGAGTCGGGCAAAGCGAGTTCTCAGAGCTGGCCACCGTCACGTCCCCGCGGGCTTCACGCCACCGACCTCGACCGCCTGAACAAGGTCACGCCCGAGTCCCTCGTCACCATCACCGAGGCCGCAGTGATGCTCGGGCTCGCGCCCGCGACCATCCGGTCCTGGATCCGACGCGGTCACATCACCCCGCATCCAACCAGCACACCCCGACGCACTCTCGTCAGCGTCGCTGACGTCCACGCGGCCGCGCGCCGCAAGCGGCACTGAAGAACGGAGGCCCGATGAGACCTCCGTAGGAGACCCCTGTCCACCACAGACCCGCACACCCACAACCGAAGAGAAACACCAGGCCCGCTGACCGCGGGCCTTCTTCAATTCAAGGGGAAACGCATCATGAGGATCTCCACCGCGCTCGCTCCGCTCACCGCGGTAGCCAGCGCAGCTGCTTCTGACGCAGCTGCGCATGCGCTGGTGCTGATCGTTGCGATGGTCCTCGCCACCCAGACGGCCTTCGTGGTCCTGTTCGTGTGCCTCCCGGCAGCGCGACGCAAGGACCTGTTGAAGCTCGTCCGGGCTGTGCGACGACCGCGCTGACGATCAACACGGCGAACGCGTGAACGGACTTCTGACCCCTTGAGACGCCTGCGACGGGCTCTTTGTCGAGTATCTCGATAAACACAAACGAGCAACCTGTGAGGGGAGCCGGGTAGGCCGTCAGTTACGGTCCTCGACGTGTCCGACAACAACAACACGCTCTACGTTCCTCTACAATCACGGCCCGTACGAGTGGGCCCTGGTCGAAGGCCAGAAGCCTGACGAGAGCAGCGAGAGCACCTACGTCGTGCGGTTCGACAACGTTCGGCAGCACATCGCCGACGAGTTGGCGGCGGGCAAGGCCAACCCCAGCCACCAACTGGGCCGAACTGCACCAGCTTCCGCACCAAGAACTGTGACCCACAGCTGACCCGCTCCCGCTCCCGCCACGGTCTGATGCTGAACCGCTGGCATTGCCGGGCAGGCTGATTTACTTCTCCCCGGGGGTCACATCGAGGATGAGGGACCATGCGGATTCGCCGGCTGGACATCGAGCACTTCCGAGGCATCGACAGCGCATCGTGGCGGCTGCCGACCGAGCACACCTTCTTCACGCTGATCGGACCAGGCGACTCGACCAAGTCCACCATTCTGACGGCGGTCGAACGAGCGCTGACCGACCGAACGACGGTCACTTTCCAGGACACCGACTTCCACGGCGGCGACATCAGCGAGCCGATCCGGATCCGCGTCGCGGTCGCCGAACTACCGGACGAACTGCTCGCCCTCGACGCCTTCGGGGCGTTTCTGGCCGGCATCGACGCCGACGGCAACTGGGTCCACGAGCCTGACGAAGACCATGAGTCGTGCGTGATCGTTGAGCTCCTAGTCGATGCGGACCTTGAGCCAATTTGGCAGGCGTTCCGGCCACCGGCCGATGACGGAGAGGACGACGGTGACCCGCCGTCGATCCGTGCCAAGCATCGGGCCCGCATCACGGCGTTCCGCATCGACGAACGAGTCGATGCACACCTGCGCTGGTCCCGGATGTCGGCGCTCGGCAAGCTAACCAGTCGGCGCGAAGACACCAAGGAGACCTTGACCGCCGCGAACAGGGCGGCCCGCGTCGCCGCAGCGGAGGCCGTCTCCCCGGGCCTCAAGGAATTGGCCAAGGAGGTTCAGAGCACGGTCCAGCAAATTGGTAGCGCCGAGTTCGCCGACCTGAAGCCTGGCCTCGACGTGTCCCTGACCAACGCCCAGGGCAACCTGGCGCTGTTCGACGGCGACATCCCGCTGATGAACTTCGGGCTAGGCACCCGGCGGCTTGCAGGCGCCGCTACCCAACAGCTCGCGAACGGAGGGGCCAGTGTCCTGCTGGTTGATGAAGTCGAGTACGGGCTCGAACCGCATCGGCTGGTGCACCTGCTGACCTACCTGCGGAACAAGGACGCGTTCTCCCAGGTGTTCGTCACCACCCATTCTCCGACCGCGTTGCAGCACCTCGATCCCGAGGATCTGGTGATGGTGCGGTGCACAAGCGGAGCGACGGACGTGCGGTCTCTCGGTGATCCGCTCAGCTTGCGCGCGGTGATCAAGTCGAGCCCGGAAGCGTTCCTCTCCCGCCGCGTGGTCGTGAATGAGGGCAAGACCGAGTACGGGATGGTCCTGCACTTCACGGACACGTGGAACACCGACACCAGCGAGGGCTTCGTCTCAAGCGCCGCGCTCGGCGTCGTCGCGATCGAGGGCGACGGCGGCACCGGGTCCGTCAAGTGGGCGACCGAGCTCCTCGAGGTCGAGTATGACGTCGTGTTGTTCGTAGACAGCGACGACGCCAACACGAACGCGTTGCTGCCCGGCGTCGAGGCAAAGGGCGGCGTCGTTGCTCGGTGGGCAGGCGACGTTTGCACCGAGGAAGCTGTCTGCTCCCAGTTGGACGCAGCCGGTCTGAGCGCCCTGATCCAGGCCGCGGTCGAGGTGCACGATGACCCGGACACTGCGCCGACGGTCTTCGCTGACCAGCTCATCGCTCGTGGCGGACCCAAGAGGGATGAGGCAGCGGCCGTCGATCCGATCGACGTGACCACCTGGACGAACGCCGGGATCGACGTGGAACAGGCTCGCGGGATTGTCTCCTTGACCGCGAGCAAGGCGAAGTGGTTCAAGCAGATCCACAAGGGACGTCGCCTCGGCGAGTTCATTCTCGACACGCCAGCGCTGCAGACCGGACCGGTTGCTCAGGTCGTGGAAGAGCTGCGCGAGGCCATCTACGCGCGTCCGCCGGCCGCCGAGGCCGTCGAGACACCGTCGCTGGAGGAAGCCACGGTGGGTGCGACCGAAGTCGAGGAGCCGAGCGAGGTGGAGGAAACTCCTGGTGCCTGACGAACTTTCCGACGCCCTGCGAGCCGATGCAGAAGGCTTCATCGCAACTCTCCCCGCGTCCGTCACGATGCCTGCGGGCGCGGGCAAGACCCACCTGCTCGCTGCCACCGCCCGGGTCCTCGCCGACGCCGGTGCCAAGGTCCTGGTCCTCACGCACACCCACGCAGGGCTGCATGCGATCCGGGGGAGGCTGAAACGGTTCGGGGTCTCCACAGCGCAGTGCCAGGTCTCCACGATCACGAGCTTCGCGATCGCGATGGCTCGGCCCTACCCGACCCTCGGCGGAGTCCGTGTGCCAGCTACTCCGGACATGGATGACGCGACCCTGTACGTGGCGGGGGCGACTGCTGTGGCGACATCCGAGCACATCCGGAAGGTTCTCGCTGCGTCGTACACGCACGTCTTGGTCGACGAGTACCAGGACTGCAGCGAGGGTCAGCACGCGTTCGTCCTTTCGATCAAGGCGGCGGTGTCTCAGGTGGGCGTGCTTGGCGACCCCCTCCAAGCGATCTTCGGGTTCAAGGAGCAGCTTCCCGACTGGGAGAGAGAAGTGCTGACCGAGTTTCCCGACCATCTGATCGACCCGCAGCCGCGCCGCTGGGATGACCACAACCAGGCACTGGGTGCCTGGCTGCACGGGACCGTCCGGAAGGCGATGCACCCGAGATCGCTGAAGTTCGCTGGCGTGAAGTTCCCGGACGGGGTGACGTTTCGGAACACCGTCGGTGACTATCCGGCGATCTTCAGCGAGGCCCGCCGGGACCGACCGAAGAGCGAGTCGGTCCTGATCATCACCGCGCGCGCCTCAAGCGCGAGAACCCTCGCCGGAAGGCTCGGGGGCTCGTTCAAGATGATGGAGGAGGTCGCCGGCAACTTCATGGTCAAGGCCCTGGAGGCCCTCGTCGCAGCAGAGCCAGACGCGTATGCGCTCTGGCTGTTCGATCTGATGAAGGCCTGTGCCTGCGGGCACGCTGGACTCGACAAGAACACTGTCAGGAAGCGGTACGTCGAGAACCGGAGCTCCGCGGGCCTGACTCGTGCGGGCTTCGAACCTGCGTTGGCAGCGTTCGACCGACTGGTCGCTGAACCGACGCTCGCCAACCTGGTCCTGGGCATGGACCAGCTCCTGACCTCCAGGGGCTTGGCCCTGCACTCCTCCGAGGCCTGGCTCGACATCCAGGCCGCGATCCGAGGCGCCGTTGCGGCGGGCGACGACAAGTCCGTACTGCTAGACGAATTGGCGAAGGCGCGGGAGAATGTTCGGCACACCGGCAGGCGGAACCGGAACCGCGTGATCTCACGGACCCTCCTGGTGAAGGGGCTCGAGTTCGACCACGTCGTCATCGCCGACATCGCCGACCACACCGAAGTCCATGACCTTTACGTCGCACTCACCCGGGCGCGCAAAACGATCACCATCCTGGGCACCAAGGACGAGATCGAGCTCAAGCCATCGCCGAACGGCCCGAAGAAGTAGAACGCCCACCTGCGTGACACAGAGCCGCACACGGATGCCCGCGCCGGGGTTCCGGGACGCGGCGATCGCCATCCATGCGCCGAACGCGCGCAGTACGGCGGGTACGTCCGAAAGCGCAGGCGAAACGCTGGGCCTCGATCCTCGACAGCGGAGCTGAACTTGTCGCCGTGAGTGTCCGCGGAGGTGTTTCCGGCCAATCCGAGCCGACCCCGCACATCCTCGTTCGCACGCGCGAGCTGTACGAGCACCTGAATCGCTGACGCTAACTGTCGGACCTCGTGGCTACGGTCCGTTCATGGCTACCTCGAAGTCACGACGCGGACGCGGCAAGAAGCGTCGTGCACTCGCATGCGGCTCGAAGGTCGCATACGCGAAGGAGGCGGCCATCGCTACGGCTGTAGCGCTGACCAAGAAGGCCGGCGTCAGGTTCAACGCCTACAAGTGCCCGTTCTGCCACCTGCCGTCTGGTGCCTGTGCATGGCACGTCGGCCACCAGGCCACGCCGCGCCGCCGCCTCAGCTGACCCGACCAACCGGGTCCTCAGTACTCGAAGTTGCTGATCCGGTCCTCGAGCTCGGCGAACCGCTCCACCTCTTCAAGGAACGCCTCCGAGCCTTGAGCGATCGCCTCCCGCATCCGTTCGCGATGCTCAGCATGGAACGCCACCTGCAGGCCGCCCTCGATCCACACGAACGCATCCGAGAGCGGTCCGGTGCGCAGAAACTTGTCCACTGCATCGAACACCTCGCACGCTTCCGGGAACGTGCTCGGCGCCTCCGAGATGACGGTCGCCTTGATTGCGCTCGCGCCCTCCGCCAACCGTGCCGGGATCGCACCCATCGGCGAGTGCACGAGCAGCGACTGTTCCTTCTTTCCGAACCCGCCGTGAGCGTCGAGATTCCTGAACTGCTCCGCAGCGTCGCTGAGTAGGTCGAAGGTCTTCTTCGCGTCGCCGTTAGGGGCAGCCATCGCGTCGCGAAGGACGTAGCGCCATTTGTCCGACCACGGGTCGCCAATTGCCTTGGTCACCGGCTTCTCTACCGGGTCCCAATGTGGGGTGAATGGCAGCGCCAGGACGAGGACGTGTTCCAGCCAGGAGAAGTAGGCCGACGCCATCGCGGTCAGGCAGTAGCCCACGTTCACCGGGTTGAAGAAGGGTAGGAAGTAGTGGTTGTCCTCGGGGTCCCCGCCGGCGGCGCGGATGGAGATGTCGATCATTTCTTGGCGGATGTCTGCGTCTCCGTGGCCGTCGATCAGAGCCTGGCCTTGCCACCGGAAGAAGTTGTAAGCGCCGCGGAGCCGGCCGTTCTGGTTCACCAATGTGACGTTGCCTGACTCGACCTGGCTCTGCACCAGGTCGTTCAGCACCCTGGATCCGAACACCTGAGCCGCCTTCCGGACCGCGGTGGTGAAATCGGCGACGAGTGCGGCGAGGTCTGGGTCGCTGCTCAGATCGACCCGCTTGGATGCGATCACCCCAGGAGGCGGTGTGAACGGCTGGTTCTCGGTCGGTGTGAGTTGTCGATCCGTCTCGACCATCACCCTGAGTCCGAACTTCGTCGAAGCGAACGACACGTTCGTGTCCCTGAACCTGCCGCCGACTCGCCATGCCGTCTTCTCATCCCAGCCGCGCTGATTCACGAATCCAGCCCAGACCAGGGCGGCGCGCGCCAGCTCAGGTACAGGAAAGTCTCCTTCCTGCACCGGGGACAGGAGCTCGCCGTTCTTCCACGGCCGTTCGGGGTCGTCGGGCGCGAACTCGGCGAGGATGTGGCCGAGGATGCGTTGGGTCTCCTCGTCCGGCTGCAGCGATGTGATGTCCACCTACGCAAACTACGGTGACGGCCCATCTCTGACCGAACGAGTTACAGAGACGTCGGCGGCGCCTGGTCGCGAATTTCCGTAGGGGCCAACAGGTGCCGGCTGCCAAGATCGTTCCGTGGGAACGCAGATCATGCTGAGTCTCAACGACATCAACATCGACTACGGCAAGAACAGGTACTGGAAGAGCCACTACTGGCTGTTTCCGCCCGGAAGCGAAGCGAACGTACCGACCGAGTACGTAAGCGGAGTCCGGCTCCAGCCCGGGTACGAAGCGTCGCTGGCCGACGTCCGTTTCCGCCTGTGCCACCTCGGATACTCATACGCGGAGACCAGAGCGAAGTTCGAGACCTATGTGCACCGGTGGCAACGCACCGACGACGACCTGCAGATCACCTACGACGAGTTTCACGACACGATGACCGGCATCGAGTTCGCAACGCTCACCTCCGACGACCTGAAGCCCTACATCTGGGACTTCAGAGACTTCGTCATCGATCGGCTCGCAACGACCCAGCGCGACAAGTACGTGCTCGAAGACTTCATCTACGGCCTGGACTTCTCAATCACCCTCCGCACGTTGTGCGACCGGCAAGACAACCTGCAACTGCCGGTGAGGTGGCAGACCCAAGACCTCATCGACAGCGGATGGGTCACGCTCGAGGACCTCAAGGACATCGACCGACAGACGTACATCAACAACCACACCCTGCTGTGCGGCCGTATTCAGGATCACGTCGGCATCGACGGGCTGAAAGCGTTCGACAATTGGCTGCACGCCCAGGGTCTCCCGAAAGCGACGCCGTACACGCGGTCGTACCCCGGCGGCAGTCCGACCCAAGAGACCCTCACGCTCCCCGTCGCAGTGCGCCACAAGATCCATCACCCCGAGAACACCCACAACACCCTCCCTGACGAAGAGCTTCGAGAAAGCACCGAGCTCCTCCTCGACATCGTCAAACAACTTCCGCCTCCTGGCCTTGGCTTGGCCTAACTCGCGAGTCCCCGCAGATCCGCTGGCGCTGCCATCAGAGGCGGCCGCAAACGAAACGGTGCCAGCCTCTAGGATCTCGTGCACCGAACCCACGACCAGCAACACCGCCCACACGCCAGGAGCAACCTGCGTGAACTCGGGCGGGCCCAGCTCGACGGCCATCGACTCACGACAGTCGCGCTGACCGGGACTGTCGCAGCTGCACCCGATCCGGTCCGATGCCGAGGACCGCGCAGCCGCCCTCGGCCCGAATGCCCCCCGTCCGGACGAGCCCGCCGAGGCGAAGCCCGGGTCCAACTTCGAGATCGTCGCGGGCGACCGCCTGGTGCCGCACCCGCGGCGAGCAGGTGATCCCGGGCCGCCTGGCCCTTCGGATACGAGATGCGGCCACCTGGTTTCGCAGTACAGCCATATGAACATCGGCGAGCGCAGCAGCCAATACTGAACGGGCGCGAGGGTGTTCGCACCCGAGATTGGGGAATTCCCCATCACGGTGCGCTGTTCCCCTGCGCGAACTCCGCACCCGGCCCGCGTCATTCTGGTTCGCCGGTTCGCCGTGGCTTCGGAGCCCGACTCATCGCCGACCGGTCGGTGGGATACGACGATCCATGGTCGGACTTGACCAGGGATAGTGCGCTCCCTGGGATTGGCGGATCGCGGGAATGTCGAGAGGCGAGGTCGCGTCGATCGGCATCCCCAGAAGGGAGACGATCCGGTAGCGCAGGTCGCGTGCGGGGCTGTTGCCCAGGGGTGTCTCGGCGACGATCGCGCGGGTGGAGGCGCCGACGTCGTGACCGTGCTCGTGGGCCCGCTGCAGCATCGCTGCGGTGGCCGGCCAATCGCCTTGGTCGAGCAGGCGGGGGTCGAGCTCGCGGGCCAGCGGTGCCCACCGCTCGGCGGGCGTCTTGTTGGCCGCGGCCGCGAGTCGGGCGCGGACCTCGCTGCTCTTGTGCAGCTCGGCCAGGGCCGCCTTCCGCGGGTCGGCGTCCCACGTCTTGACCGCGTCCCTCAGGTCCCGGCGGGCTTGCAGATGGGAGAGCTGCAGCCGTGCCCGCACCTGGGTGACGCCCGGCTCCCAGGCCCGGCTGGGACGGGCCGAGAGGACCCGCATGGCGGCCACCCGTGCCTGCTCGGCGCCGAGGTTATCGAGGCGTTCGGTGAGGAGCTGGTCGCCCAGGGACCGGAAGGCGGGTTGGCCGCTGGCCACCGCAGCGGTGAGCGCGGCCGGGCCGCGCTTAGCGAGCAGGTCGGCGGGGTCGAGTCCGTCGGGGAACCGGGCGTAGCCGGGGTCCATGCCGTGCAGGGTGAGCATCCAGAAGTCGCGCTCGGCCGCGACCTGGCCCGCCAGGTCGGCGTCGGTGGCCACGATCGGGTCGCGTCCGACGGCGGCCAACTGCGCGGCCTGCTCCTCGGTCAGGGACGTGCCGAGCGGCGCCACGCCGAGGTAAAGGCCGGCGCTGGCGATCGTGACGGCGACCGCGTCCATCGGGCCCTCGACGATGACCGGGACGGCGCCCTCGGCGAGCACTTCGTTGACGACACCGAACAGCTGCGCGCCCTTGTGGAACAGCGGGGTGTCGGCGGTATTGAGGTACTTCGGTCCGGCCTTGTCGTCGTCGGTGAGGTCGGGGCGTCGGCGGCCGACGAAGCCGAGCACCTCGCCCTGGTAGATCACCGGGAACATCACGCGGTCGCGGAACCGGTCGATGAGGCGGCCGGTGCTGGCCTCTACAGCGACTCCGGTGGCGAGCATCTCGGCGTCGCTGACGCCGCGGCCGCGGAGGTGGTCGACCAGGTTGGTCCAGCCGACCGGAGCCTGGCCGGGGCGGAACCGCTCGTCGCCGGCGAGGTCGACGCCGAACCGGCCGGTGAGGTAGTCGCGGCCCCACGAGTCGGTGAACCGGGACTCGAAGAAGGTCTGCGTGAGCTCGTTGATCTCGACCATGCGCTCACGCGTGACGGGGGAAGAGTGCCACTCGTCGGCGCGCTGGTACATGAGCCGGATGTCGGTGTCGGTGGGCTCCAGCCGGGTGCCGCCGAGGTCGCGGATGTAGGCGGCCAGCGTCAGGTCGCTCTCGATGTACTGGTCCTCGTCGACGTCGACCAGGGCCTCCACGAGCGCGTCGACCTGGTGCTCGTCGACCAGGTCGACGGAGGGCTCGAGGTCCATGCCGGGGTCCTCAGCAAGCGGCCACGGGATGTCGTCGGACTGGTCGACGAACATCGCCTCCTCCGGCTCGATGCCCTCCCACAGGTCCGCCGGCGGCTCCTCGAAGTGGTACTCGTGCGCGTGCTCGTCGGGAGCGGTCTCTAGCGCGATCGAGGTCTGCCAGACCAGTGCCTGGCACTCGTCGACGCCCTCCCAGCCGTCGCTCGGCAGCGCCCGGCCGGCGCCCAGCAGGGCCTCGACCTGCCAGCCGCGCTGCAGGCCGTGGTCGACGTTGGAGACCAGCGCCGGCCACCAGGTGCTGGCCTGAATGCTCGCGGCCCGCTCGGGACCAAACAGGTCCGCGAGCCGAGGCGCCCAGTCGGTGGTGACGCTCTCTCCGTGGGAGCCGTCGCCGATCTGGGCGGCGACCGCGGGTGTGAGGTGCCGGGCCATGCGCCACCAGAGCGCGGCCGCGGCGAGCTCGTCGGGCAGCGCGCCCGCCGGGTGATCAGGCGCGGCGGCGGTGCGCAGCAGCTTGTGGGCCGTGACGCCGGCACGCGACATCGCGGCCAGCCGCTCGGCCAGGAGCGGGGTGAACTCGTCGTCGCGGACCTGCGGGGCGAGCGAGTAGAGCAGCTGACGCCATTCCTTGAGCGCCGGCGTGTGGTCACCGGTGACGGCCCGGTTGAGGCGCCGCTGCCACGTCGCCGACGCCTTCTGCAGCTGCGGTGCACCGGTCGGTCGCCGGTCGTCGCCGGGGACCTGCATGGCTGCCCGCCAGACCTCGACGTCGGCCACCGTGGCGGCCTCGGGGCGGATGCCGTTCTGCGCCCACACCGGCAGCGCGGCCTGCTCGGCGGCGCGGGTGTGGACCTGCTCAGCGAGCTGCTCGACCAGGTGCGCCCGCTGGGAGAGGTAGGCACCCCAGTGCGGGTCCTCGGCCAGACGCGCCGGGATCCCGGGCATCCACGGGAGCGGACCGGCGCCCGCGTTGCGCAGCCCGGAGGCGTCGAGGCGCCAGTCCAGGACCGCGGCCCGGTCGCGTGCGCTCTCCAGCTCCCGGTCACCGGCGGCGGCCCGGAGGGCTTCGACGGGGTTCTCGCCGGCCGCGCCGAGCAGCAGCAGGTGGGCGCGCAGGGTGGGCCAGGCGGCCTCATCCGACAACCCGGGAGCCAGCGTCTCGACGGCGGTATCCAGCGCGTCGACCATGTTGACCGTGGTGCCGTCGACGCCGGTGGCGGGCTCGTGGCGCAGCAGGTCCTCGGCTGCGACGTAGAGGCTGTCGAGGTAGCGCTGGGCTGCCTCACCGAGCCGGGTGGCCGGGTCGGCCTGCTCGCGGATCAGGCTGGTCGCGGACAGCTGCGCGTCGTCGCGGGCCAGCACCTGTTCGAGGATGTCGGTGGGGGTGAGCGGCCGGACCAGG
Organism: Nocardioides silvaticus; assembly: GCF_003160695.1. Lineage (GTDB taxonomy): Bacteria > Actinomycetota > Actinomycetes > Propionibacteriales > Nocardioidaceae > Nocardioides > Nocardioides silvaticus. The sequence goes on along the minus strand of NZ_QGDD01000001.1, from coordinate 320,419 downwards.
GTCGGGTGGATCACCGAGTGCGGGTCGCCGTCGCCGACGACCTCGAGGTAGACGTGGTTGGCGGTCGCGCCGCGGGTCATCATCGTGTAGAGCTGCTGGCGCGACTCGGTGCCGGTGGCCAGGCCGTGCATCGTGTCGGCGGTGACGCCCTGGGCGGTGTGCACGGTGCACGCGTAGCCGAGATCGGTGGCCTTGGCGACATAGTCGCTCGGCAGTCGCACGGTGCGGCCGTGCTGGGTGTGCTGGACGGTCAGGTCGCCGCCGTCGTGGATCTCCAGGACGGTCCAGCGGTCGCCGTTCTTCACCCAGTCGGTGGCCGAGGTACGCAGCCGGCGGTCGTTCTCGCGGGTGATGATCAGCTCGCCGATCGACGCCTCGTTGCCGTCGGCGAGCCGCCGCACTGGGCCACTGCTGGCGACGTCGGCCGGGTCGATGCCTTCCAAACGGTGAGCGCGGGCCTGCTGGTTCAGCTCGCTGACCAGGTCGCGGGTCGGGGCGAGCATGATCGAGTCCTGGCCGGCGGCTCGGTCGGCCTGCCAGGCGGCGAAGACCTCCTCGGTCATGGTCGCCAGGTCGCCGACGTGGACCCGGTCGCGGTCGAGGTAGAAGCCGAGCGCCTCGCTCTTGCCCTCGCGCAGGGCCAGCGACGCTGCGCCCTCGGCGGGGTCCTTGAACCGGACGAGCTCGGTCAGCTGGAGCGCGCCGTGGGTGGCTCGGATGTCGCGCAGCACGCCGCCAGCGCCGATCGCGGAGAGCTGCTGGTCGTCACCGATCAGGCGGACGCTGCCGCCGCGCTCGAGGATGTAGGAGACCGCGGAGTCCAGGGAGAGGGTGTCGGCCATGCCCGCCTCGTCGATCACGACGAGCGTCGAGGAGTCGATGCCGGCCACCCAGTCCGGCATCGCGGCACCGGTCTGCCGGGCCTGCTCGAGGGAGTGCGTGAGCTTGGCCAGGGTGTCGGTCTGGGTGTCGATCTGGGAGCGCAGGGCTTCCGCGGCCGCCGCCGAGGGAGCGAGGCCGATGATGGTGCCGCCGCCGTCGGTCCACGCGCTGGCCAGGGCTCGCATCGCGGTGGTCTTGCCCGATCCGGCGGGGGCGATCGCCAACTGGAGCCGGGCGCCGGAAGTGGCCATCTCCCGCACCAGCGTGGCCTGCCCGGCGTTGAGGGTGATGCCGTTGGCGGTCGACTCCAGAAGCGCCAGGTCGACCGAGGACGCCTCGACGGCGTACCCGTCATGGCGGCCGGCGGCGGCGACCAGGCGCTGTTCGGCGGCCAGCACCTTGCTCGAGGTGAACAGGTCGGCCCCGGCCTGGGTGTAGACCGAGGACCCGTCTGCGCGGCGCAGCTCGACCGGCTCGCTGATGGTGCCCCAGGGGCGGGCCATGCTCACCGAGTGGCCGTCGAGGACCTCGCTGACCAGCAGATCGACCACCTGGGAGACCTGGTTGGTGGGCACGTTGGCGGCCCGGACCTGCCGCTGGGCCTCGGCGTAGACGTGCCAGTACTGCCACGTGCTCCGGCTGCCTTCCATCGTGGCCACGATGCTGTCGGTGGTCTTGGCGAACCAGGCCGAGTCGGCCAGGGAGCGGGCCGCGCCCTTCGGGTTGAGTGCGCCGTGCACCATCTGCTTGACCCGCTGCGAGGTGCCGAGCACCTCGACCGCCTCGCGGTTCCAGGCCTCGCGCTGCTCGGCCAGCGAGCGGGGCTCGTGCTTGGCCTCGCGGGTCTCCAGCGTCGCCTGCTGGGACAGCTGGATGGTCTCTACGGGCGTCGGGGGCCGCCCGTGGGTGGCCTGGAACGCCGCCGCGAGGACCTTGCGGCGGTCCTCGACGTTGATCCGGCGCTTGGAGAACCGGCGATTCAGCTCGGGGTCGACGCCGACGATCTCACGCACCGGCCGCTTGCGGGCGTCCTCGTTCGGGCGCTCCTCGAACCGGACGCCGAGGGCGTCGACCAGGTGCCGCTCGAGCGCGGTGTTGTAGGTCTCCGAGGCCGAGACGACCGCCTTGTGCAGCGGCCGGCCGTCGATGGCCAGCCACTTGCCGTCGAGGGTCTGGACTTTGTTGGCCACGGCGACGTGCGTATGCAAGTCAGGGTCTCCGGCGCGGGAGTCGCGGTGGGTGAACGCCGTGGCGACCAGGCCGCGGACGTCGACCTGGCGGACGCCGTTGGTGCCCCGGCGAGTGAACAGTGCCTTGGACTCGACGAAGTCCAGCGCGTCCTTGATCGCCGCCTGGTGGGCCCGCTCGATCACCGCGGCGGTCTTCGGGTCGGAGATCGCCCACAAAACCGAGACGCTCTTGACCGGGGAGAAGGTCAGGTCGTAGCCGGCGACGGCGTTGGTCTTGGACCGGGAGTGCTTGGCGATCGTGGCCGCCAGCTCGCGGGCGTCGACCGGCTCGCGGCCGTGCTCGGCGCGGAAGAACTCACGGCCCACCTCGGTGCGGATTCTGGCGCGCTCTGCCGCGGGGACGGGGTAGTCGCCGGGGTGACCAGCGGCCTCATTCCATTCACTGAATCGCTTGGCGACCTCGATCCGGAACGGGCTGATGTCGTTGTCGTAGACCTTGTACGGGGTGCCGAGCCGGACCGCGGTCTTGTAGTCCGCATCGGTCGGCCGCTCGGCGTCGTCGCGGCCGATCCGCAGGTCCAGTTCCTTGGTTCGCTGGGTGGCCAGCGGGTGGTGCCCGGAGCCGAACAGGCTCTGCATGTGGTCGGCGGTGACGATGTCGCCGGCATCGAGTCCCTCGATGCCCTCCATGCCCGAGCCGACCCACACGCCGGGGGTCTCGCCCTTCTCGGTGTAGTAGCTCGCCAGGCCTGTGTGGCCCTTGTCGGTGGCGTCCATCGCTGCGACCTGGCGGGTCAGGTAGTCGTACCCCGACCCCGCCGTCAGCTTGTGGAGGCTCATCGTCACGGTCACCTACGTGCGCACGTGCGCGGCAGGCGATCATTTTCGACCGGATTTCTGCTCTGTTCTTTCTATTCGGCGAACCGAGAATGCAAGAGGTGTGTGGCACTTGGTCGGTCGCGGAAATCTGGGGGGACGCTGAGGGGCGTGGGTGACGGCTGGGGCGTCGGGTTCGGATCGGGTGGGCTGAACGGGTCGAGGGAGCGGGTTTGAAGGTTTCTGCGGTTCGGTGATCGCTCGGGGTCCGGGAAATGTCGTAGGTGACTGTCAGAGTCCATGTCGACACGAGTGAGGACCGGATGAGTCAGCAGACGATCAAGCAGCAGGCACGGCGTACGGCGCGGGAGATGGCCGAGAAGCGGCGGCGCGAGCGCGAGGAGCGGGAGCGCCGGGTAATCGACCTGGCCGAGCGGGTCATGGTCGCGATCGGTGAGCGCGACGCGGCGGTGGCCGAGACCGAGAAGCGCGCGGGTCAGGCGCTGCGGGAGTTGACCGAGCGCGAGGGCCTGTCCCTGGGCGAGGCCGTCGAGTGGTGCGGCGAGACGATCACCGTGCGCGAGGCGACGCGACTGCGGCGGCTCGCCGGTGAGCCGCAGGCAGGCGACGACGGCGAGCAGGACAGCGACCGTGACGGCGCGCAGGGCGGCGACGATGCGGCGCTGGCGGCCGCTGGGAGTGGGGGAGCGGGTGCCGGTTCGTCGGCTGGATGATGCCGGCCTCGCGGCGGTCGCGGCCGCGATCACCGATCCGGCTGTGCTCGCGCGGTACCGGGCGAAGGTCGCCACGGTGCCGGGGAGCGAGTGCCTGTGGTGGACCGGCGCGGTTGCCGGTCGGTCCGATCGTGAGCGCACGGACGGCGGCGGGCATGGCCGGTTCTGGTACGCGCCAGGGCGGGTGATCATCGCGCACCGGTTCGCGTTCGCGGTGATGAACGGGGTGGACGCGCTCGCGGAGGCGCGGCTGCTCGGGCATCGGTGTCACAACCCGCTGTGTCAGCGGATCGCACCGGATCACGTCGTGGTGTCGAGCGCGGCGCAGAACCGCCGGGAGTGGTCGGTGCAGCGGCGGTTGCCGTACAGCCCGCTGGCCGATCCGCGTGGGCCGCGACGGCGGGCGCGGGAACTGCGCGACCTGGCGCGCGAGGACCCGCAGCTGGTGGCCGACGACCTCGCGCGGCTCCAGGAGCTGCTGGGCGAGCAACTGACGCTCTGGTGAGGTGGGGCGGACGCAGCAGGCCGCCCGCAGCGGACAGCGCTACGGGCGGCCTGCTGGCTGAGGGTCAGGCGGGCTCGCCGTCGAGGAGGCGACCGAGCGTCTCCCACAGGTCGAGGTAGCCGTCAGCGTCCTCAGGCGACTGCTCGCCCCACTTGGCGTGAAGATCGCGGATGCGGTCGAGTCGGTCGAGACGGTCGGGGAGCGCGTCACGGGCGGCGGCGATGAACTCGACGTCGGCGGCATGGCCGGTGGTCTTGAGGCCAAGCCGGTGGTCGTGCCCGGTGTAGTAGGCCACGAGGATGTTGTCGGGCAGCAGGGCGTCGGCGGCGGTGGCGCGGATCTTGTCACCGTCGGGAGTCCAGGGGCCGGGGGTGGCGCGTGTCTCCAGAGCGCGCAGGGTGGCGTCGTCGCTCATGCGGGCTGGTCCTCCCGGGCGGCGAGGTCGAGCCGCCCGGATGCGGCGGTCGCCACGGCGGTGATCCGGGCGGCCAGCGCCCGCAACTCGGCGGGCGTGCCCTGGATCGCCACCACGTCGTCACCGGCGAGGGTGAGGACCGGCTGACGATGCTCACCGGCACCCACCCAGTCCTCGCCGGGGGTGAACACCTGGACGCTGGTCTCGCGAGCGGCCAGCCACTCGATGTGCGCGCTCATGGGGTCACCTCGGCGGGCGCGGTGCCGATGAGGCGGCGGAACGCCTCCACGTCGGCACCGAGGGAGAACAGTCGGCGCCGGTGCTTGTCGTTCTCGGCGGCGACCTCGCCCAGGACTTCCGCGAGCCCGTGGAGGAAGGCCACGACGGCATCGGCGTCGACGGCATCGCCCATGGCGACCCACGGCTTGGGCACCCGCTCGGTGGCGGCGTAGGGCATCGCGGACATGGCGGCTCGGATGCGGCGCTGGTCGCGCTCGCTGATCACCGTCGTGGTTGAAGCTGCGTCGTTGGTCATGACTGCTCCTGTTCGGTGGTGCGGTGGGTGTGCTCGGCGTGCAGGGCGTCCAGCGCCGTGGCGACGCTGGACAGGGCCGCGTCCAGGTGGGCGCGGGCGGTCTCGGGGGTCCAGCGGCGTACGTCGCGCAGCCGGTGCTCGATGACGATCAGGTCGCAGGCCGTCTCGCTGAGGGTGTGCCGGTCCTTGGCGGCGCTGGCCTCGACGTCGGCTGGCGTGGCGGTCGGCTGGCTCATCGCAGGACGTCCTCGACTGCGCGGCGCTTGGCCTCGTCGAGCGTGCGGGTGTTGATCGCCCAGTGCTGCCCGTAGCCGCCGTCGATGTCGGCGTAGAACCCCGAGGCGAGGTAGGTCGCGTGGTCGCCGGGCGTGATCCGGATCAGGTACGTGCGCCCATGGGCGTGGACGCTGGCGGTGTGCGCGGTCCAGCGACCCGGCCAGCGGTCGTCGGCGTCTGCGGTGTGCCACTCCACGGGCGTGCTGTCGGGCGTCGTCGGGGCGGCGCTGGCGTGGGTGGTCGTGTCGGTCATGGCTCCTCCGTCGGTTGGGCCGGTGGCGGGCCGGACTCGGGGTCTCACAGCCCGCCACCGGAGGAACTGGCGAGATGGTCAGGCCGGGGCGAGTGCGGTCCAGGCGCGGCGCTTGGTCCGGTCGGGGTCGTCGCTGGTGAGCACGCGCGTGGCGCGGGCGGTGTGCTCGTCGCCCTTGGTGCGGACCGGGGCGTAGTGGTCGACGTACTCGGCCACGGCCTGGTAGCCGGCCCACGCGGTGTCGCGGATGCCGGCCTGCGTCTCGGCGTCGGCGAACAGCCAGTGCAGCCGGGAGCGGCGGCGGCGCTCGGTCTCGCGGACTCGCTTGGTGGCGTTGGCCTCGGCCTTGCCGAACGTGGCGTCGATCAGGGCATCGAACGCGGCGTCGGTCATGGTCTGCTGGATCAGCCGCTCGGCCTCGACCTGGAACGCGTCGACGTAGGTGAACGTCAGCCCGAGCGCGTCGCGGGCGGCCTGCACGGCGGCCTTGGCGTTGCGGGTGTGCCGGATCGAGAACGACGACTCGTGGTTGCGCAGGGCCGCGCTCTGGGTGTTCGCACACACGACGCGGACCGGGGTGACGAGGATGCGGAACGCGCTTGAGCCGTCGTGGCTGTTGAGCGCGGCGATGTTGAGGTCGACGCGGTCGGTGCCGCCGACCGTGAGCGAGTCCGGCAGCTGCATGGTGATGAACACCTGCCGTCCGCCGCGCAGCGACCCGGCGGTGTCGAAGATCGCGCCCGACTCGTCGGCCAGCAGGTTCAGGAACTCGGCGTGGTCCTCGTTCTGCAGCGGGGTGTAGCCGCCGCCGACGACGCCGAGCGCCTCGGGCGCTCCGGTGAACGGGTTGGTGCGCACCGTGGCGAAGCCGGGGACCTCGATCGGGGTGACGCCGCCCTCGTTGACCTCGGCGGTGGTGAGCGGCAACTTGCGGACGTCCCAGCCGCTATGCCGACGTCGGCATAGCGGCTGTTATGCCGAGGTGCTGGTTATGCCGATCTGGCCTGGTTCGCCGGCGGTGCTCGGGAGTCGGGTGTCGGCATAGTCAGAGGCTGGCGAGGAAGGCGAGTACCGGGTCGGGCGGCTGGTAGCGGCCAGCGGCGGCGTCTTGCGGGGTGATCTTCGCGATCGCGTTCTCCTTGATGGTCATGTCGGCGTGCAGGTAGATGTTGGTCGTGGCGATCTGTTCGTGACCGAGCCAGAGCGCGATGACGGTGGTGTCGACTCCGGCGTGGAGCAGTCGCATCGCGGCGGTGTGCCGCAGGGTGTGGGCGGTGACGTGCTTGCCACGCAGCGAGGGACGGGCCGCCCTGGCTCGGGTGGTTGCCAGGAGGATGCGGCGTTCGACCGCATCGCGGCTGAGCGGTCGTCCGGTTGAGGTCGCGAACAGTGGGTCGTTGGCGTCGCCTGCTCGTTCGCTGATCCATGCCTTGAGCACCCTGACGGTGGCTGGCAGGAGTGGGGTGCGCCGTTCTTTGCGGCCTTTGCCGATGCAGTGGACGTGGGGTCCGTTACCGAGGTGGACATCGGCGATCGTCAGGCCGGTCAGCTCGCTGATCCGCAGTCCGGTCTGGATTGCCAGGGCGAACATGGCATGGTCCCGCCGTCCGGTCCTGGTGGTCTGGTCGCAGGCGGCGAGCAGGGCGTCGGCTTCGGCGTGGTCGAGGTAGGTGACCAGGTTGCGTTCGATTCGGGCGGTCGGGATCGCCAAGACGCGCTGGATCACTGCGGCGTGTTCGGGGTGCCGTAGCGCGGCGTAGCCGAACAGGGAGTGGATGGCCGCGAGCCGGGCGTTGCGGGTGCGGACGCTGTTGCCGCGGACGTGGTGGAGGTGGGTCAAGAACCCGCTGATACAGGGTGCGTCCAGGTCGCTGATCTGCAACGCCGACGGTGTGGTACCGGTCTGGACGGTGACGTAGTCCAGTAGCAGCCGGAAGGCGTCGCGGTAGGCAGCGATGGTGTGGGGGCTGGCCCGGCGTTGGGTCATCAGCCGGTCGGTGAAGAACGCCTGGAGCAGGGGCGCGAGGCTGCTCACGACGCACTCACCCCTTCCAGGTCTCCACCCTGGCTGGTGGCGAGTCGACCGGCGGCATGCGCCATGAGCTCGGGGGTTGCGGTCAGATACCAGTAGGTGTTGGCCGGGTGGGTGTGTCCCAGGTAGGTCGACAGCACCGGCATCCTGGCGGCGACGTCGAGGCCGTCGCGATACCAGCCCAGCAGTGTGTTGACCGCGAAGGTGTGCCGCAGGTCGTGGATCCGCGGCCTGACCTGCTCGGTCCGCAGCCCGGCGGAGGTGGTGACCTGTCGGAAGGCGTGGTGCACGTTGCACGGCGGCAGCGGCGCACCACCGGGCAGCGTGAAGAACCTCGCCCCGCCGCCGCCGGTTTGGCTCACCTGGCCGTTTAGGCGGGTCGGGGCGATCCGGTCGGCGTAGTCGCGCAACGCGTCGGTGGCGGTCGGGTGCAGCGGCACCAGTCTGGGGTCGCGCGACTTGCCACGGGTGATGGTCAAGATCCCGTCGGTGAGGTCGACCTCGTCCCGGCCCAGTCCCAGGGCCTCGCCGAGCCGCAGGCCGGTGGCCGCGATCAACCCGAACAGCACCGGGTAGAGATTGCGGCGGTCGTAGCGGATCAGGCCCGTGCAGGCGGCGAGCAGCGCATCGATCTCCTCGGACGTGTAGATGTAGGGCGCGGGACGGGTCTTGCGCCACCCGAACACGTCACGGGGCGGGACCTCGTGGACCGGGTCCAGGGAGTGCAGGTAGGTGGCGAACCCCCGGATAGCGGTCAATCGCACCGTCGCGCGAGTCACCGGACGATGGGTCTGCCCGGCTGGGAGCGCCCCGGCCCATGCGACCGCGTCGGCGACTGTGAGCACGGCGATCCCCGATGCCGTCAGGTCGGTGGTGAACTGTCGCAGCAGGTGCTCGTGCCAGGCCAGGTCGAACCCCAGCGAACGCCGCAACTTCAGATAGCCCCCGACGCGACCGGACCAGGTCTCGGCCAAGCTTTCGCTCACCGTCGCGGCCGCGCCAGTGCCTGCGGGACTCATCGCGCACCACCCGTCGGCCAGGCCGTCGAGGTCGTCGAGATCGTCGAGGACGCTGAGGTCGGCCAGGGGACCGCGAGGCTACGTAACCGTTCGACGTCGACGCGGGCGTAGTTGGCGGTGGTCAGCGGGTCGTGGTGGCGCAGCACCTGCGCGATCGCGGGCAGCGGGACTTCGGCGCGGATCATGTCCTCACCCAGGGAGTGCCGCAGCAGGTGCGCCCCGACGGGTTCGATCCCGGCGCGTTGGCAGGTCCGGGCGATCATCGAGGAGACCGTGACCCGGTCCATCCGTCGTCGTGGGGCACGTGCCGCGACGAACACGGTGCGCAGCTCGGGTGCGTCGGTGGGTCGCGACCTCATCAGGTAGTCGACCAGGGCTTGGCCGACCTCGGCTGGCAGTGGCATGCCTTCATCGCGGTGACTCTTGCCGCGCACGATGATCTCGCCGTGGTGCCAGTCGATGTCGGTCAGCTGCAACCGCGCGACCTCGATGGCCCGCAGCCCGAGCCTTGCCAGTAGCAGGATTACGGCATAGTCGCGGCGGCCCACCACGGTGTCGCGGTCGCACGCGGCCAGCAGCGCGGCGGTCTGCTCCCGGCTGATCCCGATCGGCAGCAGCGAGGGCTGGTGAGACTTCACCGGCACGGTCGCGCCGGTCAGGTCGCGGTCGATCAGCCCGGTCAGGAACGCGTAGCGCAGGAACGTCTTGATCGTGTAGCCCAGCCGCTTCACCGACGACACCGCATGGTCCCTGCCCTCGTCCCGCAACGCCTGGGTGACCTCAACCGTGGTCAGCTGCCCGACCCCGCCCGCAGGGCAGTAGCCGGTGAGGAACCGGCGGATCCGCGCCGCCTGTGCCGCCGCCGTCTTCGGCAACAGACCTCGCTCGGTCAGCAGATACTGTTCGAACCCCGCGACCGCAAGGTCGGTCGGCGTCGCCGGTGGCGGCTCCTCGACCGGAAGCACGCCCAGCCCGCCCAGGTGCTCCAACAGCGGGCGGAGCGCTCGCCGTGAGTACAAGGCCGTGTAGGTGGCACGGCGCTCGACCAGGAACTCGTCAACCCGAGCGTCGGTGAGCATGCCGACCTCCAGGCCGCGGGCCTGCATCCAACGGCTCAGATGAGCCAGCAGCCGCAACTGGTGCTCCACCGACAACGGCAGGAAGCCGCGTCGTCCAAGCTTGGCCGCGAGCCCGGGCGCGTACTCGGCCAGCGGCCCGGACAACACGACTCTCTTCGACGCCCTCGCAGGACCCGTCATGATCTCCTCCTTCTTTGCAAACAGTGAGAAGAACAAGGCGATCAGCAGCACTGCGTTATGCCAACAAGATCACCCGACGCTGGGTGCCAACCGCGAGGCGACCGTGGCTGTGTCAACCCCGCTTGGCCGCACTGTGACGGCTTGGCTTGGCGCCCCCGGGAGGGACCGTCGAGGTGGCCCTGGTCGGGCTCGGCGTCGTTGTTCAGGGTCCAGCAACGCAGGGGTTCACTCCGGCACCGGGTCAGGCGCTTCTCTGGTTTCGATGATTCGGCAGACGACAGCGTCACCGCCGGACCGGCGGGCCCGGTCGGCGGTGCGGCGGGCGGTGAGCAGGGCGCGGCGCAGTTGCCTGAGCTCGGCCCGGGTGCGGTCGATCTGGTCGATGTGGGTGTCGAGCAGCGGGGTCACTCGGCCGCAGGGTTGGGCTCCGCCGTGTTGCAGGCTGAGGATGTCGTTGATCTCAGCGAGGGTCAGCCCGAGGGTCTTGGCCTGGCGGATGAACCGGAGCACGGCGATGTCGTCGTCGGTGAAGAGCCGGTAGCCGGCGCGCACAGGGTTGATGCCCCCCGCTCGGAGTCGTCGCGGGCGAAAGATATCCCGCTTCCCACCTGCACGTCGACGTTGAGGGCACGATCTGGAGCCGAACGCCGGCACCCAGTGCAGTTTTCAGCGGCTCGCGTCCGCGGGCGCGGCGCACGAGGGTCAGGGCAGGCGTGGGTCAGGGCAGGCGTGGGTCAGGGCAGGTGTCGGTCTAGCCGGCGGAGGAGCCGTCCGAGCATCGGGCGTTGGTGGAGCCGGAGTCGGATGACGCCATCGCGCCCCACGCGCGTGACGTCGCGCAAGCGTCCGCGGAGGGTGGGGTTGCGCTGGTCGTACGCGGCCTTGGCCTGGCGGCCGAGGTAGGTGGCGCAGTTGAGGCAGACGACCGTTTCGGGGTGCGCGCCGAGGTGGATCAGCTCGGCTGGCTGGTAGGAGTTGCCGCAGCACCAGCAGTCCGCCGCGTCGTCGTGGTTCCTGGTGTCAGGTCTGGGCTTGTGGGTGGCGGCCAACGGGATCCCCCTCACAGGTAGCGGCAGACCTGGTCGGCGCTGCAGGTGTCGGGCTCGACCTGGGTGGCCTGGTCGCGGAGCTGGGTGATGGTGTCGCGCAGCTCGAGGAGCTGGGTGATCTGTTGCTCGAGGTCGGCAAGGCGAGCGTCGAGGAGATTCCGGACGTGCTCGCACGGCGCTTGCCCGTGGTCGCGGATATCGAGGATCTGTCGGATCTGGGCGAGCGTGAGTCCCGCGGCCTGGCCGCGGTGGATGAAGTCGACGCGGGCAAGGGCCTCGGGGCGGTAGTCCCGGTAGCCGGCGGGGGTCCGGTGCGCCGGCCGCAGCAGGCCTTCGTCCTCGTAGAACCTCAGCGTCTTCGTGGTGGTGCCGGCCGCCTCGGCGAGCTCTCCGATCCGCAAGACTTCCCGCTCCCGTCGTTTGGGTTGACCTTCCCCCTTACTGGAAGGTCCAGTATGGCCGCATCGGACCGGAAACCCAACGAAACCCGGAGGCACGAATGACCCCGAACAGGGTGCATCTGGCGGTAATCGGGTCGGGCGGGGCGGCGTTCGCCGCGGCCATCCACGCCACCGCGCTCGGGAAGCGGGTGGTGATGGTGGAGCGTGGCACCATCGGCGGCACCTGCGTGAACACCGGCTGCATCCCCTCCAAGGCACTCATCGCGGCGGCTGAGGCCCGGCACGTCGCCGCCGACGGCGGCCGCTTCCCGGGGATCGCCGCCACCGCCGGACCGGTGGACATGCCCGCTCTCGTCGGCGGGAAGCAGGCCCTTGTGGAGTCGTTGCGAACCGAGAAGTATCTCGACATCGCCGACGCCCACGGCTGGCCGATCCTGCAGGGTGAGGCAAGCTTTGAGGACACGCCAGATTCGCCTGCCCTGAGGGTCACCACAGCCGACGGTACGAGCGAGCTCATCGAAGCCGACCACTACCTGGTCGCCACCGGCGCCCGGCCCTGGATCCCGCCGATCGACGGCCTGGACTCGGTGGACTACCTGACCTCCACCTCGGCGATGGAGCTGACCGAGGTCCCCGAGTCGCTGCTGGTCCTCGGCGGCGGCTACGTGGCGTTGGAGCAGGCCCAGCTGTTCGCCCGGCTGGGCTCGAACGTGACCATGCTGGTCCGCTCCCGGCTGGCATCCAGGGAGGAGCCGGAGGTCTCCCAGGCTCTGCAGCAGGTCTTCGCCGACGAGGGCATCCGGGTGGTTCGCCGGGCCGAGGTCACCAAGATCGGACTCGACGAGGCGACCGGCCAGGTTGTCGCCACCGCGTCGGTGTCCGGCGGCCAGGCGGAGTTTCGGGCCGACCGGGTCCTGGTCGCGACCGGCCGTCACCCGGTCACCGACGGCCTGAACCTGGCCGCGGTGGAGGTCAAGACCGGCGACGTGGGCGAGATCGTGGTCACCGACCAACTGGTCTCCTCCAACCCGCGGATCTGGGCGGCCGGTGACGTCACCGGCCACCGCGAGTTCGTCTACGTCGCGGCCCACCACGGCGCGCTCGTCGTCGACAACGCCTTCGCCGGCGCGGACCGGTCGGTGGACTACGCCCACCTGCCTCGGGTGACCTTCACCAGCCCCGCCGTGGGCGCGGCCGGCATGACCGAGGAGCAGGTGCTCGCCGCCGGGATCCGCTGCGACTGTCGGGTGCTGCCACTGGCCTACGTGCCCCGCGCGCTGGTCAACCGCGACACCCGCGGCTTCATCAAGGTCGTCGCCGACGCCGACACCGGCCGGATCCTCGGCCTCACCGCGGTCGCCAAGGACGCCGGCGAGCTCGCCGCCACGGGCGTCTACCTGCTGGAGGCCGGCATGAGCGTCGAGCAGGTCGCCCGCTCCTGGGCGCCCTACCTGACCATGGCCGAGGGCATCAAGATCGCCTGCCAGTCCTTCACCACCGACATCTCCAAGCTCTCCTGCTGTGCCTGACGCGTGCCAACCAGAAACCACCGGAACCCGACGAAGGACAACTCCCGTGACGAACCCCTCTCCCAGTCCATCTGCCGGCCTCATCGACCGTCTGACCACCCCCGAAGAGACCGCGCTGGACCTGCCGCTGCTGGTGCCGCTGCTGCGGCTCCTGGCCGCCGGCGAACCGGTCGACGTCTCCGCCCTCGCCGGCGCCGCCGGGCGCACCGTCGACGAGGTCCGCGCCCGGTTGGCCGCGGTACCGGACACCGAGTACGACAACCACGGGCGGATCATCGGCCAAGGCCTGACCCTGCGCCCCACCCGGCACCGGTTCACCGTCGACGGCCAGGAGCTCTACACCTGGTGTGCCCTGGACACCCTGATCTTCCCGACCCTGCTCGACCGGGGAGCCAGCATCGAATCCGTCTCACCCGCGAGCGGACATCCGATCCGGGTCACCGTCGACGCCTCTGGCGTGACCAGCGTCGAACCCGCCACCTCGGTGGTGTCCCTGGTCAACCCCGACGACATGACCTCGATCCGCCCCTCGTTCTGCAACCAGGTGCACTTCTTCACCTCCGGTGATGACGCCCAGACCTGGCTCGCCCAGCACCCCGGCGGCGAGGTGCTCTCGGTGGCCGATGCCTACCAACTGGGCGCCGCCCTGACGACCACCATGCTCGACCGACCTCAGCCGGATCCCGCCGTGGACAGCGACCAGCACTGCTGCTGAGGCAAACGGTACGTCGAGACCGGAGCCACCGATGACGCACCGACCGAACTCACCCGAAGTCCCAGGCGGCGGCTCGCTGCTGTGAGCGCCGCAGCGGCCCTCCCGGCGGTGCTGTGCAGCGCCGGGCCCGTGCTGATCGCTGCCGGCGCCTCGGCCGGGGCGCCCCTCGTTATGCCAACAAGGTCACCGGCGAACAAACGGCACCAGCCGCGCGACCAACTCCGTTCGGCGTAAACAAGTCCCCGGCATAACAGCCGCCCAGGTGGCCGAGCCTCATGGCTTCCTCGGCGGTGAACGCGCGGTCACGGACGGTGGTGCCCAGGCGGTGCCAGGCGTCCTTGCGCGCGAAGACGGCTGCGGTCTGCGTGCCGTGGGTCTCGATCTCGTGTGACATGTCGGGGTCCTCCCGGGTAGCGGATCAAACGAACTGAGTTCATTCTATGGTTTCTATTCTATTGAGGGCGGTTCTCCACAGGAAGAACCGCCCTCAGATGGGGGAGGGGAGCCGATCAGGCTGCGCTGTCGCTGGCCTCGTCGGCGTCGTCGTCGCTGTCGTCCTCGGTGCTCGGCTGCGGCTCCTCGCCGAGCAGGATCCGCTCGACCTCGCTGGGCTGGTAGCCCCACTCCACGAGCGCGCCGAGCACGCGGGCGTCCCACGCGGTCGGGTTGCGCCACGAGTGCTTGCCGGTCGTGGCCTCCCACGCGGCGACGATCGCGGCGAGGGTGGTCATGGTCGCGGCCTTCGGCGTGCTCGCCTTGGTCGCGATCTTGTGGCACTCCTCGTACCCCGCGCCGTAGTAGCCGGTCGGGACGTCGATCCCGAGCAGCGTGAAGAGCATCGGGTGCCGGTGGTCCATGGCCTTGCTTAGCGAGTGGTGGCCGGTCACGACGGCCTCGCAGATCAGGGCCTCGGCACCCTTCGGGGCGGTCTTGCGGGCCACGAACGTGGCCAGCCACTCGCGGCGCACCGTCTCCGCGCTCGCCCAGGCCTTGTTGTTGGCGATCACGCGGCGGCGCTCCTCGCGGCGGGCCTCGGCCTCCTCCTCGCTCTCGCCGCCCTCGTCCGCGCTGGCGGTGCTGCTGGACCCGCCGCCGCGACGACGCAGGCCGGAGGCGGCGAGGTCGGTGACGACCCAGACCGGCACGTACTGCTGGTAGGGCTCGGCGGGCTCGTCGTCCTCGTGCTCCTCGTCCCTGTCGTCCTCGTGCTCCTCGTCGTACTCGTCCTCGGGGTAGACCCACTCCTTGACGACCTGGACGCGAGCGCCGGGAACGTTGGGCCACTCCTCCTCGGGCAGCGACTCGCCGTCCTCGGTGACCAGCCGCTCGATGCGCAGCACCTCGTCGGCCTCCGCGACCTCCTCGGCTCTCAGCACCGGCAGGCCCTCGGCGCGCAGCCGCTCGACCTCGGCGGCGTCGGCCTCGCGCTCGGCGGCCTCGTCGCGCAGCCGCTGGGCCTCGTGGGCGAGCGAGCGACGCCACCGCTTGGCGTTCTCCAGGCGCTCGACGGCCTCGGGGTCGTGCTCGAACTCGGCGAAGAGCGCGGCCTCCTCCAACGTCAGGTCACCGGAGTCGAGCCGGTTGCGGCTCTGGTCGGCCTTGGTGACCGCCAGGGCGGCGTTCACGGTCGGGCGGTCGATGCTGGTGCGCTTGGCGATCTGCGCGGCGCTCACGCCGAGCAGGGCCAGCTGCTCCACGCCCGCGACGATCTCGGCCTCGCGCATCCCGGCGCGGTGGATGTTCTCCACCATCTGGTCCCCGATCCGGTCGGCGTCGGCGGGCTGGGGGACGACGCGGGCAGGGATCAGGCCGGTGGGGGTGCCGACCTCGGCGGCGGTGACGGTCCGGCGCTGTCCGCGCAGCAGGACGTACTGGCCGTCCTCGTTGCGGCAGACCGTGACGGCCTCCAGCACGCCGCGCTCCTTGATCGACTTGCGGAACTCCTTGTGGTCGGGGCGCAGGTCAGTCCGGGCGTTCGTGCCGATGATGATCTCGGCGGGGTCGAGGTACAGGAACTCCTCAGCCCGGACGGCCTCGGCGGCCTCGTCGGCGGCGGTGTCGGCGGGGGTCTGGATGGTGTCGGTCATGCGGCTGTCCTCCATGAGTAGAATAGAAAGAACTGACAGGACTAAGTCTCCCAGCGGGGGCCGACGCCTACCGGGCCACAGGGCGGACCTGTGGAAAGGTGGGCACCCGGCGAGGGTGGGGAAAACCCGGCCTCACCGGGCGCGGACTCCGCTGCGGCGGCGCGGCGCAGCTGCACCTCGTAGCTGGCTGGAACGGAAGGAGTCGAGCGAGGGTGGGAACGGCTGCGCAGGGCCCCGACCGGGAATGCAGCGGCGTTGGTGTTAGCCGCTGCAGCTCGACGCCGGCGGAGGAGACCAGGGGAGTGATCAGGTGACGAGCCAGACCACGAGCCCGGTCGGGATCTACTGGAAACCCGGCGTGTGGGACCTCGCACGATCGGCCTACCTCGCAGACCTGGACACCGACGCCGACTCACCCGGCTCGTTCGTTGGCTGGCTCGCCCAGGCGCTCGAGCTCCACGCCCGGCGCTCACCGCAGCAGCGGGCCGAGCTCGCGGCCGCGGGCGAGAAGCATCCCGCCCTGGTCAGCGTGACCCGCAAGAGCTTCAACAAGAAGCACGACCTGCCCGCCTCGACCATCGAGGCGGTCGAAGACGCGCTCGTGGCCGACCGTCAGGAGCTCGGCCGGATGCTCGCCCGTTCGGTGTTCGCCCAGGAGGCAGTGATCGTCGCGGCCGAGGAGGCCCGCCGGCGCCTGGGCCGCGAGCTGCCGCCGCCACCGCAGAAGCTCAGCAACCGACCGCCGCGGCGCCGGCCGTCCGCGTCGACTGGATCTGGACCGTGAGCGTTGAGCGCGTCCTGGAGGGTCCGCGGGACCTGCTCAGCTGGGCGAGCTGACCAGCTGCTCGTGACAAGCGAAATGCGGCTCCGCCGCGACGTCGACGCGCTCTGCCCGACGCCGCGGCACCGCGACGTGCCCGGCAGCCTCCACGCCGCCCGGGCGCACTGCCGCGAGCAGCTCGAGGAGGCCGGCGCGGCCGGCGGGTCGGACAGGTCGATCATCGGTGTTGCCTCCTTGTCAGTTCAGCAGCGTAGGCGTGGACGCCGACGACATCGGGTTATCCACAGGGGCGCGGTTGGGCTCATCGTCGAGGCGCGGAGGCCGGCGTGATCGAGCTCGGGGCCTGGCCCTGCGGCGAGCGCACCGGCCCGGGGACGAAGGACTCGTCGAGCTGATCCCTCGCCGCCGAGTAGGCGTGGGTGGTGAGGTCGGTGATGACCTCCTGGGCGGTGGTGACCATGCTGGCCTGGCCGAGCCGGATCAGCTGGTTCACACCGACCGAGGCGGCGCTGGTGACGGGCACTGGGACGCCCATGACGGGCCGGTGCATGGCCTCGGCCCACCGGGCCATGCTGAGGGTGCCGCTGCGGATGGCGCCCTCGACGACCACGGTGCCTTCGGTCAGGCCGGCGACAATCCTGTTTCGGGCGAGGAACCGGGCGCGGGTGGGCGCGGTTCCCGGTGGCGCCTCGGCGACGACCAGGCCGCGGTCGGCGATCGCCTCGAGCAGCTGGGCGTGCGCGGCCGGGTAGGGCCGGTCGACCCCGCAGGGCATGACGGCGATGGTCGGGCCGCCGGCGAGGAGGGCGCCGCGGTGCGCTGCCTGGTCCACGCCGTACGCCAGTCCGCTGACGACGGTGTGGCCCATGGTCGCGAGATCCCGGCTCAGCTCCGTCGCCTGGTGTGTGCCGTAGCTTGTCGCGGCGCGCGACCCAACCACGGCCACGGCGTTGGCTGCGAGCTGCTGGAGGTCAGCCGCTCCCCTGATCCACAGTCCGACGGGTTCGCCGCCGCGATCGTGCAGTGCGCCGGCGCCACGCAGGCCCGCGAGCTGGTCGGGCCATTCGGCATCGCCGGGGATGACGAACCGGATGCCCCGACCGGCGACCTGCTCGAGGACCTTGCCGGGATCGACGTGGGCGAGCTCGTGGCCGATGGTGAAGCCCCAGTGGTTCTCCACCTCGCCGGCGGCCTCGAGGTAGTCCAGGACCTTGACGGCGCCGAGCTCGCCGACCAGGCCGGTGACGCGCAGGTCGCCGGGCTCGATGGCGCTGCTCAGCTTGACGCGGGCCAGCCTGTCGGCGTCGTCGACGTGCGGGGTGCTCATGACGCCTGCTCGTAGGGTCCGAACAGCCAGCAGCTGGCCTCCCAAAGGGTGAGGTCCAAGATCTCCATGTCCGTTACGCCGGCGAGCCGGAGCGCTTCCCTCCCGTTGCCCAGGAGGTCCAGTGCCTGCCAGACATCGCAGGATTGCATCAGGAGGTAGACGCGCTCCCCCACCTTCTCCTCGTCGCCCATGAGTGCGTCGTCGTCACGCGAGAACTCGAAGGCCACGTCGGCGCTGAGCCTGTTCAGCAGCTGCGCCGCTTCAACTTGTTCCTGGTTGCAGCTGGGAGTGGGGCCGGTGAGCCGCGCAACCAAGAGTGCGCTGAGCAGATGCACCAGCGCAGTTGCGGTGTCCCAGGGAACCGCGAGCTCGACTCGCGAACTCTGGGGGTTCTCCGGGTAGTAGGGCTGGCCTGCGTAGTGAACGGCAGCGCAGGCGACAGACTCTGCGAACCCGGTCTCCTGCCACCGGGGAATTTCCTGCTGGGGCAACGGAGTGAACGTGCCACCGTCGTCGACGGCGAAAACCGGCCCGGACAACAGTTCGACGGTGCGTCGCAGCCGTTCCGCTGCCTCCGACCACGTGATGGGCACGCCGTGGCGTGCAACATTCCGGGCGACCTCCGCCGCGCTCGCGAGCACCCATTCGTCGACGTCGGTGCGAGGGGTGCTCATTCCTGGCCTCCCCACAGCAGGTCGAGGTCGGGTTCGTGGATGACGTCAAGGCGCTTGTCGGGGGCGTAGGCCGCGGGCTCGGGCACGACCAGGCGTCGCAGCTGTCGCTCGGTCGCGCTGTGCTGCACCGGGGTGTCGTCGTCGTGGTTCATCGCGGTCCTCCTCAGCGGCTCGGGGCCGGGCGGTCGGTGACGGGCTGCGTGCCCGGGATGTCGCGCTGCTGGCCGGGTGGCTTGGGGACGAAGGACTCGTCCAGGTCGGCGGCGATGTCGCGCATCTGGGTCTGGTATCGCTCCCACTCGCGCGGGTGGATGCCGTTCTGCAAGGCCGAAGCGACGATGGCGGCCATGGAGTAGGGCCGGTCGACGGGCACCTGGTCGAGCGCGCACCAGGCCTTGGCGCCGTCGCCGTGCAGCCAGCTGGCGAAGCCGAGCATGGAGGCCGGCGCCGCGCGGACCTCGTCCGGGCCGCGGCGGGTGAGGTCGGTCCAGATGGCCATGTGGGAGGTGGAGTTCTCCCGACTCATGTCCTCCCACAGCGCGTCCCGGGTGCTGATCGTCTCCAGGGCCACGAGCATCCGCGCGCCGTCGACGTCGGAGAGCCGGTTGCCGTCGGCGTGGAACTGCTCGAGGCGGTCCAGTGCCCAGTCCCGCTCCGCAGCGGGTGTGCTGGCCGCGGCCGCTCCCCGAGCCGCGGGGAGCAGCTGGGAGATGGGCTCGCGGTCGCCGACCAACGAGGCGGCCAGGGACTCGCGGCTGGCGGCCGGCTGGGCGGCGCCGGTGAGCACGGTCGCGGCCGCGATCCGCTCGGCGGTCGACGGGGTCTGCAGCCCGGTCTGGCCGGTGTTGAACTCGCGCCAGCGCTCGCCGTCGGACCACAGCCTGATGTGGGTGGTGATGCCGACGTCCTGGAGACGGTTGGACAGGTGCTGGCTGGCCAGCTCGGCGCTGCGGCGGTCCTCGGTGATGCAGATGATGGCCAGGCGGGCACCGGGCCGGGCGTGGCGGCCGTACGGGCCGCTGAGTGCGTCCCAGACCTCCTCGCGATCGGCGGCGGTCCGGGGCAGGTCAACGCGGGTGATCGGCAGTCCGGGCCGGAAGGGCACCAGGACGATCGACTCCTCGGGCTTGAAGCCGAGGACGTGCGGCACCGCGGCGAGCAGCTCGTCCGGGGACTGAACGACGAGATCCATCGGAGCGAACCTCCTCAGCTGGCCTGGGCCGCGTGCGGGGCGCGGTCGATGCGCGCGGACACGTACTTGAGCGAGATGCCGACCTCGCCGAAGCGGTTGTCGACGACCACGACGTCCTTGGTGCGCTTCTCGCCGGTCTCCTTGTCCGGCCAGCTCTCGGTGCGCTCGAGGCCGTGGACGAAGATCGGGTCACCGGATCCGCAGCTGTCGTGTACGTGCGTGGCGGCCGAGCCGAAGATCTTGACGTTGTGGGCGGTGGGCTCGTCGCTGACCCACTCGCCCTGGTCGTTCTGGACCCGGCGGTTGACCAGGACGCGGCAGGTGACGAACGGCTTGTTGTTCTCCCGGGTGTGGTGCAGCTCCGGTGCCTCGGCCAGGTTGCCGGCGAAGGTGACGGTGGTGGACATGGCTTCCTCCTAGGTGACTGCGAGACGTTGATGGGTCCCGCAGTCACCTACGTGTCATCCAGGCCCGGCAGCGATCACATCGGCCGAAGTCGTTTCCACCGCTCGAGCCCGGCGGGCGGATCAGCGGGAGCTCACCCAGGGCATGCAGAAGCGCCCCGACCGGCTCTCGGGTACCGGATCGGGGCGCTGGGAAGCACGCTAGGACCAGGTGCCGACCCAAACTGCCGGCGTCGTCCTCGCCGGCTACCGGGCAGGCCGGCTGGACCGCGGAGGAGCGGGTCTTCCGCCCGCGGCCGGCGCTGCGGCTCTCTGACGCCGGGCACCCGGTCTCGCCCCTGGCCATGCGCTGGATGTCCGACCTCGAGGGCGTCAACCTGCTCGCGACTCCACCCGGCCATCCTGGCCACCAGGCCGGCGACGTCCTGCTCATGGCACACCTCGACACCGTCCGCTGCAGTACCGGCGCCGACGACAACGCCTCGGGCGTCGCCGTGACACTCGAGGTCGCTCGTCAGCTGCGAGGGCGCGACCACCGCGTGGTGATCGCGCTCGTCGACCTCGAGGAGCTGTGGCACCTCGGCTCCCGCGAACTCGCGCGGACGGTTCCGCCCCCGGGCTTGGTGGTGTGCCTCGACGCCGTCGGTTTCTTCGACGAGCGGCGGGCTGCTCAACCCGATGCTCGCCGAGGCCGCGATGGCCTCCTCGAACGTGTTCGTGGTCAGCAACAAGCCTGCACCGGCGCGGCTTCAAGCCGCTCACACCCTCGGCCGGAGACCGATGAACCGGCTCGTCGCCCCGGCTCCCCAGACCGCACGGTCGCCGAGCGGATCTCCGTCGCAATGCAGCTGGTCCAAGGCTGCGAGCGGCGCCTGCAGTCCCACATCGACGTGGCGCAAGGTCTGCGGATCGACGAGGACGAGATCGAGCTGGCGCGCCACGGGGCGTCGGATCCCCGCCACGCCGCGATGATCGCCTACGGGCAACAGGTCGTTGACCTGGTGGGCCTCGTCGTCCTCAGCGTGCTGACCGGCGCGTTCAACCTCGTCGCCGGAGTCCAACCCGACCCCGGTCATGTCGCCTAGCCTCGAGAGCCGCCGCGCATGGCGTGAAGCACGTGGTCGATACCATCGGAGCGTGAGCCTTCCCGTGCCAGCGGCGCCAGTGCATCCTGCGCTGCGGTTGGCTGGACTGCTCGTGGTGCTCGCAGGCCTGTTCGGCATGCACGGACTCAGCGGTCAGACCGGTGGTCACGACGCCGCGGGCATGAGCATGCAGACAGCTTCGCCGGCGCTCATGCCGGCGTCCTCGATGGGCATGGACGCCTCCGACCTTGCCGCGATCCCCACGGGCATCGTGTCGGACGCTGGGCTGACGGCCGGCAACCAGGCAGAGGACCTGCTCGAGGTTGCCACCGGATCCGGTCACGGTGGCATGGCGGTGGGCGCCATGTGCCTGGCCATCCTCGGCGCCGCGCTGCTGGCCCTGCTGCGGCTCCTGCAACGGATACGGGTAGCACCTGTGGTCTGGTCGCTGCCTCGACGCACGAGAGCGATCGTCCCTCGTGGGCGGGATCCCGACCCGCCATCCCTGATCAAGCTGTCGATTCAGCGCTGCTGAGCAGCTGCGGAGCACCCCTGCGGTGGCTCCGCTGGCTCCGCATGCCCTCATTCGACAGACCACTCAGGAGATACGCCGATGAAGAGAACACTCATGTCCGCCGCGTTTGCCGTCGTGGCAGCATTGACCGTTGCCGGCTGCGGCAGCGACACCGATTCCAACGATTCAACCGATAGCAGCGGCGCGCAGTTCAACAACGCCGACGTGACATTCGCCCAGTCGATGATCGCCCACCACGAACAGGCCGTGGAGATGGCCATGATGGCCCAGGAGCGCGCCTCCAGCACCGAGGTGAAGCAGCTCGCCGACAAGATCGAGGCCGCCCAGGGCCCCGAGATCGCCACCATGACCGGATGGCTCGAGGACTGGGGCCAAGAGGCCTCGCCCGACTCCGAGAGCGGGATGGATCACTCCGGCAGCGACATGTCCGGAATGATGAGCGATGCCGACATGGAGAGTCTCGGTACCGCTACCGGCGCCGAGTTCGACCAGATGTTCCTCGAGATGATGATCCAACACCACACTGGCGCCATCGAGATGGCCAAGACCGAGCAGCAGAACGGCGAGAACCCCGACGCCATCGCGCTGGCCGAGAAGATCGAGGCCGATCAGACCGCCGAGATCGCCCAGATGGAGGACCTCCTCGGGTCCTGACCACAGCCGAGGTGCCCACTCTGGCGTGGCCCGCAGCTCAGTGCGGGTCACGCCGGCTCGGCACGACGGGCGCTCGACGGCCGCCCCCATCCGCAGTCCCTCTCCGTCGAAAGGAACCCACGTGTCTCTGGCTAACGCACGGAACAGATCAGTACTTCGCCGGCTGTCCGTCGGCCCGATCATCAACGCTCTACTCCTCGGCCTGCTTCTGGGCTGCGGCAGCGACCCAGCGAACAACGAGACCTCCAGTCAGTCCGAAGAATCGGGCGGATCTGGGTCCTCGGACGGGACCTCGATGCCCCCGTGGCCAGCACCGACCGACGTACCCGCTCGGGTCGCCAGTGCTGGCCTGGACCTGGGACCCATGGGAACGGCCGAGCACTACCACCCCAAGTTGCGGATCATCATCGACGGCAAGGACGTGCCGATACCGGCCAACATCGGCGTCGACCCCACCACCGGCGCCATGTCGGCGGTCCACACCCACGAGACCGACGGGACGATCCACATCGAGGCCGACACCGCCGGCGAGACCTTCACGCTGGGCCAGCTGTTCACCCAATGGGGAGTCACGCTGACCCCGACGCAGATCGGCGGGGTCAAAGCGAAGGAAGGCCAGCAGATGGACCTCACCAGCAACGGGATGCCGGTCGCCGGAGACCCCAAGGACCTCCGCCTCGAGCCCGACCAGGTGATCGTGTTGCGCATGCCCTGAACACCCTGCACTCGACTCCGGTGGCTTTCGTCGATGCCCCGTTCGCTTGGTGTCTCCAGGCGTCGGCCATCGGATCTGACTGGGGCGACATGAGAACCGACCCCTTGACCACATACCCAAGGGGGGTATGTTGGAACTATGAGCGACTCTCTCCAGCGCAACGCATCGACCACGACGCCGCTCGTGAAGGATCCCGTCTGCGGGATGGACGTGGACCCGGCCACGAGCCCGTACAGCTCCGAGCGCGACGGGCAGACCTACCACTTCTGCTGGGGGCGCTGCCAAGCGAAGTTCGAGGCCAGCCCTGAGACCTACCTGACCCCGTACGCCGACCGGCCCGATCACCACCAGCACGACCATGGCGACCATGGCGATCACGGGGCCGATCACGAGGCCGGTGCGACTGCGGCAACAGACGAGGCCACCGAGTGGACCTGCCCGATGCACCCGGAGATCCGGCGTCCAGGGCCGGGCTCGTGTCCCATCTGCGGGATGGCTCTCGAACCGGTCACGGTGACCGCGGACAGCGGGCCGAGTCCCGAGCTGGCGGACATGACCCGCCGATTCTGGGTGGGCGTGGCCCTGTCGATCCCGGTCGTCCTGCTGGGCATGGGCGCTGATCTGGTCCCGGCGATCCATGACCTAATCTCTGCCAGGGCCTCGGCCTGGGTCCAGCTCGTGCTGGCCACGCCGGTGGTGTTGTGGGCGGGCTGGCCGTTCTTCGAGCGTGGCTGGGTCTCGGTGCGGACCTTGAAGCTCAACATGTTCACGCTGATCGCGATGGGCACCGGGGTCGCCTGGCTGTTCAGCGTGGTCGCCACCGTCGCTCCGGGCATCTTCCCCGACGCATTCCGCATGGACGGCCCGGTCGATGTCTACTTCGAGGCCGCCGCGGTCATCACCACCCTGGTCCTCCTCGGCCAAGTCCTGGAGCTGCGTGCCCGAGAGCAGACGTCCGGGGCCATCCGTGCCCTGCTCGACCTCACTCCCGATTCCGCCCACCGGATCAACCCGGACGGCACCGAAGAGGAGGTGACCCTCGACCAGGTCCAGGTCGGTGACCGGCTCCGGGTCCGCCCCGGCGAGAAGGTCCCCGTGGACGGCATGGTCGAGGAAGGCCGCTCCTCGCTCGATGAGTCCTTGGTGACCGGGGAGTCGATGCCGGTCACCAAGACCACCGGCGACACCGTCATCGGTGGCACCATCAACCAGACGGGGTCAGTGATCGTGCGCGCCGACAAAGTCGGTCGCGACACCATGCTCGCCCGGATCGTCCAGATGGTCGCCGACGCCCAACGCTCGCGGGCGCCCATCCAGCGGGTCGCCGACCAGGTGGCCACATGGTTCGTGCCCGCGGTCATCGTCGTAGCTGTTGTCGCGTTCCTCGTCTGGGCCATCGTTGGGCCCGACCCCCGTCTGGCGCACGCGCTGATTGTGGCCGTCTCGGTCTTGATCATCGCCTGCCCCTGCGCTCTCGGCCTGGCCACGCCGATGTCGATCCTGGTCGGCGTGGGACGGGGTGCGGGGCTCGGCGTCCTGATCAAGAACGCCGAAGCGCTCGAAGTGACAGAGAAGGTCAACACCCTGGTCGTGGACAAGACCGGGACCCTGACCGAAGGCAAGCCGTCGGTCACCCGGATCGTCCCAGCCACCGGGTACGACAGCGACGAGCTGCTCCGTCTCGCCGCGGGCGTCGAGCGCGTCTCCGAACACACCCTGGCAATGGCCGTCGTAAAAGCCGCCACCGCTGCCGGCCTGGCAATCCCGGACGTCTCCGATTTCGACTCTCCCACCGGCAAGGGTGTCATCGGTTCCGTCGAGGGCCGCCGAGTCCTGTTGGGCAGCTCCACCTTCCTGGGCGACAACGGCATCGACTCCAGTGTCCTCGCGGCCGAGGCCGACCGGCTCCGCGCCGACGGAGCCACCGTGATCTTCGCAGGCTTCGATGAGCAGGTCGCCGGGATCATCGCCATCGCCGACCCGGTCAAGGACACCGCGCCGGCCGCCCTGGAAGCGCTTCGGAGCGAAGGCATCGAGGTTGTCATGCTCACCGGCGACAACCGGGTCACCGCCGAAGCCGTCGCACGCCACCTCGGCATCGACCGGGTCGAGGCCGAAGTACTTCCCGACCACAAGAGCGACATCGTCACCCGTCTCCGCGGCGAGGGCCGTGTTGTCGCCATGGCGGGCGACGGCGTCAACGACGCACCCGCGCTGGCCGCCGCCGACGTGGGCATCGCGATGGGCACCGGAACCGACGTGGCCATCGAGAGCGCCGGGATCACCCTGCTCAAGGGCGACCTCACCGGGATCGTCCGAGCCCGGAAGCTGTCCCAGGCGACCATGTCGAACATCAGACAGAACCTGGTGTTCGCGTTCATCTACAACGTCGCCGGAATCCCCATCGCAGCCGGCGTGCTCTACCCCGCCTTCGGGTGGCTGCTGTCCCCAATGATCGCCGCCGCCGCCATGGCACTGTCCTCGGTCAGCGTCATCACCAACTCCCTACGGCTCCGCGTCAAGCAGCTGTAGGCAGGCTTCCGCTCGACCATAAGATCATGCTGCGAGCCCCACAGAAGCGCCCGTCGGCCCGCGAGAACATCACCGATCCGGCCATGCGTCCGGGTGAAACTGGGGTCGCCTCGGCGCGCTCCCGGAAGTGGGGGAGTACGCCTGTATCGCGAGGCTTCAGCTGGTCAGGGGAGGCAGCCGCATGACCTGTCTTGCGGTCGGGAAGGGTCGCTCAGCGTGGTCACAGGCCAAACGCGCCGCCCTCGACCATGATGACGAGGCCGAGCACGATGAGGACGAGCGGGAACAAGATGTGCTCCCAGCGCTCGAGCACCTCTGCGATCGGTTTGCGTGTGGCCACGAACTTTGCCGCAAGGACGAGAACGGCGACCAGGGCCAGGAACACGACGCAATAGGCCACGAGGGCGCCGGTGCCGACCGCGAGGAACACCGGCACGTAGACCCCGATGTTGTCTCCACCGTTGGCGAAGGTGACTGCCGCCACCGTGAGGGCACTGACGGGCTTGTCGGCCACGGTGTCGTTGTCATCGTCCCCGTTGCGCCACACCTGCCAGGCAGCGAATGCGCCCAACAGCAGTGGAATCAGACCGAAGTACGGGATGGCGTCGTCGGGAAGGAACAGCCCGGCGCCGAAGGTCACCGCGACTGAGGCCAGAAGGATGCCACCAAAGCCAAGGTATTGCCCGACGACGATCTTGGTGGTGGTACCTCGTTGCCCGGCTCCGCGTGCGAAGAACAGCGACAAGACGATGATGTCGTCGATGTTGGTGACCAGGAACAGGCCAATGGCCTGCAACGCGGAGGAGAGCACGTTCATGTCCTATGCGTTCCTTCGGTTTCGACGCACTTCGTCGTCTCGGGTGTCGAGGGGCGTATGCCTGCTCGGTGGCTAGCGTCAGCCGAGTTTGGGGCGCCGATGCGTGTGATGCCGGGCGCTGAAGGTCATGGCTATGTCTGCGGGGGGTGATCCGTGACGGGCGGGTTGGCGGTGAGGTCCTTCGTCGGCGCCGTGGCGGTGTCGGTAGTTCGTTCGGGACGGGCGTGCAAGAGGGCGATCACGATGAAGCCTGTGACCAGGAAGGTGTCGGCGAGGTTGAAGGTGGGCCACCAGCCGGTGTGCAGGTAGTCGGTGACCCGGCCGTCTCCGGCACGGTCGACGACGTTCGCGAGGGCGCCGCCGATCACGGCGCCTCCGGCGATCCGCTCGACCCACCCCGCTTGGGGGGCCCGGTGCCACGCGTACGCCATGATGGCGACGGCGGCGGCGGCGGTGATGGCCACGATCACGCCCACGGGAAGTCGGTCGCCCATGCTGAACGCCACGCCGGAGTTGTACGCCAATTGGAGCTGCAGCAGCCCGAGATCGACCGACGAGTCGGCCAGCCGGACCTCGGAGGCCGCCTTCGCGGTCAGGTCGATCGCGGCGACCGTCGCCGCGGCCAGCAGGACCGCGACACGACCCGTACGCGCCCGTGTCCCTGCCCCGGCCAGACCGCGGCTCACCTGGCCGCGGCTTCCGCCGGAACCGCAGCCGCCGTGGGCGTGTCAGCTGGTGCGGGGGGAAGTGGGCGGACGCGGCCGGCGCGCACGCCGTTGCCGATCACGAAGATCTCCGCGACCTCGTGGACCAGGACCACCGCGGCTAGCCCGAGCACGCCGAAGGCGGCGAGCGGGATCAGGATGGCAATCAGGCCCAGGGACAGGCCGACGTTCTGCAGCATGATCGACCGGGCGCGGCGGGCGTGGGTCAGGGTGTGTGGCAGGTGGCGCAGGTCCTCGCCCATGAGGGCGACGTCGGCGGTCTCAATGGCCACGTCACTGCCCATGGCGCCCATGGCGATTCCCACGTCGGCGGTGGCCAGGGCGGGAGCGTCGTTGACGCCGTCGCCGACCATCGCGGTCGGCCGGTCCTCGCGGAGCCGGTGGATGATGGCCGACTTGTCCTCGGGCCGCAGCTCGGCGTGGACATCGGTGATGCCGGCCTGAGCGGCCAGGGCGGCGGCGGTGCGTTCGTTGTCGCCGGTGAGCATGGCGACCTGGTAGCCGCTGGCCCGGAGCCGGGCGACCACCTCGGCGGCCTCGGGTCGCAGATCGTCGCGGACCGCTATGGCGCCGACCACGGCTCCGTCGTACTCGACCAGCACCGCGGTGGCGCCCGCCTCCTGCATGGCGGTGACCGGCTCCGCCAGTTCGCCGGCCGCGATCCAGCCGGGCCGGCCCAAACGAGCCGGCCGGCCGTCGACGGTTCCGGTGAGGCCGGCGCCGGTGACCGCCTCGACGCCGTCGGCGTCCTGGTGCTCAGGGAAGGCGACGAGGATGGCGCGCGCCAGGGGGTGCTCGCTGCGGGACTCCAGGGCGGCCGCGATGTCGAGGACCTGCTCCCGGCTCTGGCCGGGAATGGTGGCGACTTCGACGACGGCGGGTTGGTTGCGGGTCAGGGTGCCGGTCTTGTCCAGGGCGACGGCACGAATGCGGCCGAGCGCCTCCAGGGCGGCGCCGCCCTTGACCAGGGCGCCGATGCGGCTGGCGGCGCCGATGGCGGCCACCACGGTGACCGGTACGGAGATCGCCAGCGCACACGGGGAGGCGGCGACCAGGACCACCAGGGCGCGTTCGATCCAGGTCGCGGGATCACCGAGCAGACTGCCCGTGATGGCGATGACAGCGGCCAGGACCATGATGCCGGGCACCAGGGGCTTGGCGATGCGGTCGGCCAGCCGCTGGGCGTTGCCCTTGCGTGACTGCTCGGCCTCGACGATGTTGACGATCCGGGCCAGGGAGTTGTCCTCGGCGGTGGTGGTGACCTCGACCTCGAGGACGCCGGTGCCATTGATGGAGCCGGCGTACACGGTGTCCCCGACGCCCGCCTCGACCGGGACGGACTCGCCGGTGAGGGCGGAGACGTCCAGGGCGGTGCGGCCGGTGCGGATGGTCCCGTCGGTGGCGACCCGTTCACCGGACCGGACCAGGAGCAGGTCGCCGACTACGAGGTCTGCGGGGGCCACGGTGACCTGGCCGCCGTCGCGGAGGATGGTGGCCTCGGCCGGGACCAGGGACAGCAGCGCCCGCAGCCCGCGGCGGGTGCGGGCCACGGCGTACTCCTCCAGGCCCTCGCTGATGGAGTAGAGGAACCCCAGCATGGCGGCCTCGGCGACCTCGCCGAGGATGACCGCGCCGACGGCGGCGATCGTCATCAGGGTGCCGACGCCGATCTTGCCCTTGGCCAGCCGCTTCAGCGTGCTGGGCACGAACGTCCAGGCCCCCAGCGCCAGCGCGATCGCGTTCAACCCGGTCACCACAGACCCCGAGGCGTCGTTGAGATCGGCGATGAAGCCGGCGATCAGGAAGAGCCCGGCGAGTGCGGCGAACCGTAGCTCGCTGACCTCCCACAACCGATCGCGCTCGTGCTCCTCCAGCCCGCCGTCGTCGTTGCTGGGCTCGTCGTGGCCGCAGCCGCAGGCGTCCGTCATGGTGCTACTTCCTCCGTAGTGGTGGGGGTGGTCTCGTTGTGAATGTCGGGGTGGGCGTCGGTGGGGCCGTAGGTGGGGCAGAGCTCGACGGCCTCGCCGGTCAGGGCGAGCAGCTGCTCGGCCGCGCCGAGCAGGTCCATCAGCTCGGGGTGGGCGATGGAGTAGAACATCTGCCGGCCCTCGGGGCGGCCGACGATGAGGCCGCAGTCGCGCAGGCAGGCCAGATGGCCCGACACGGTGCCTTGTGCCAGATCCAAGGTCTTGGTGAGGTCCACCACGCGCCGCTCGCCGTGAGCAAGCTGTCGCACGATCGCCAGCCGGTTGCGGTCCGCGAGGCCGTGGAACAGAGCAGCGCCGCGCCGCAGCGCCGGGTCGGCCTTAACCGTTGTCATTGCCATAGACCGATGATAGCGTCCGATTCATTGATCGTCCAGTTCCGCTGACAGCGGCCAACCTTGAAGGGTCTTACCATGGCGACGACAGTGGTTCACCACGAGCGGAGCAGGAAGCGCGAGCCGGAGACGGAGGCGGGTCCGCTCCTGCGATTGCTGCTCCGTCGCCGCGGACTGGTGCTGTTGGCCGCGCTGCTGCTCATGATCCTCGCCGGCGTGGCCGGGCGGGATGCCGGAGACAAGCTGACCTCCGGTGCCTACCTGGACCCCTCGGCGGAGTCGCAACGCGCTGCCGCACTGTTGACCCAGGAGTTCCCCGGCGGGCCGCCGAACCTGGTCCTGGTCGCCGAGACGGGCACCGGCACCGTCGAGTCGCCGGCAACCGTGGCGTCGGGGCGCGAGCTCACCGCACAGCTGGCCGAGACTCCCGGTGTGGGCGCGGTGCACTCCTACTGGGCGACCCCAGACCCGTCGCTGCACGCGGACGACGGCAGATCCGCGCTGATCGCGCTGCAGCTGACCGGCGGCGAGCACGCCGCACAGGAGACCGCGGCGAGGATCATCGACAACCTCGGGGAGGACTCGGGAACGTTGCGGGTGAGCGCCACCGGGCCTGCCGCGGTGGGGTTGGCGGTCGACGAGCAGGCCGAAAGCGACCTGGTCTCCGCGGAAATGGTGACCTTGCCGATCACCCTGCTGGTGCTGCTGCTGGTCTTCGGCTCCGCGATCGCAGCCGGCATGCCACTGCTGGTGGGTGCCGGTGCGGTGGTCGGCACCCTGGCCGTGCTGGGGCTGCTGGCCGAGGCCACCACGATGTCGACCTACGCGTTGAACCTCACCACAGCGCTCGGGTTCGGGCTGGCGGTGGACTACAGCCTGTTCCTGGTCACCCGATTCCGCGAGGAACGCCGCGCCGGCCGCACCGTCGAGGACGCAGTGGTCATCACCGTGCGCACTGCCGGCCGCACCGTGGTGTTCTCCGCGCTCACGGTGGCGCTCTCGCTCTCGGCGCTGCTGCTGTTCCCGATGCCCTTCCTCCGCTCACTCGGGTACGCCGGGATCGCGGTCACCGCGCTGGCCGCCCTCACCGCGGTGGTCCTCATCCCGGCGATGCTTGCCCTTGTCGGGCACCGGCTCGACCGGGCCGACCTGTTCGCGCCGATCCGACGGCGGATGACCCGGCGCCGCGCGCGGGTGGGGGAGGACCGGCTGACCTGGCACCGGATCGCTGCCCTGGTGATGCGCCGCCCCGTGCTGATCCTGGTCTCGGTCAGCGCTGTGCTCATCCTGCTGGTGCTGCCGTTCGCCGGTGCGCGGTTCGGGCTGTTGGACCATCGGACCCTTCCCGCCGACCACCCCGTGGCCGAGACAGCCGAGCGGCTGGCACGGGACTTCCCCAGCGCGGCCGAGGACCCGATCGCCGTGGTGATGCCCGGACGCGACGCCACGCCGATCGGCGAGGACGAGCTGGACGAGTACGCCGCCCGGCTCTCAACGCTGCCCGGGGTGGCGACCGTGGAGACCGCGAGCGGCCGCTACGTCGACGGGCAACCGACTGCTCCGACCGGCCAGCAAGCCGAGGTTCTGAACGCCCGCTATACATCGGCAGCCGGAACCTGGGTGGCCGTCACCCCGTCGGCCACCGATCCCGCCGACGCCCGCAGTGTGGTCCGGGACATCCGCGACCAGTCGGCACCGGGAGACGTGCTGGTCGGCGGCTCCGCGGCCACCTTGGTCGATGCCACCGACACCATCGCCGACCGGCTGCCGTGGGCGCTGGGGGTGATAGCACTGTCGACCTTCGTCCTGCTGTTCCTGTTCACTGGGTCACTGCTGATCCCGGTCAAGGCGATCGTGACCAACCTGCTCAGCCTCAGCGCCACCTTCGGAGCCCTGGTCTATGTGTTCCAGGAGGGTCATCTGCGCTGGCTGGTCGGCGACTTCACCCCGACCGGAACCCTGGAGACCACGCTGCCGGTGCTGGTGTTCTGTGTCGCCTTCGGCCTGTCGATGGACTACGAGATCTTCCTGCTGTCCAGGATCACCGAGGCTCACCGCAACGGCGCCACCACCGCCGAAGCTGTGTCCCAAGGCCTGCATCGCACCGGGGGACTGATCACCGCCGCGGCCGTGATCCTGGTCACCGTCTTCCTGGCCCTCGCCGCCTCGAACCTCACGGCCCTGAAGGTGATCGGCGTCGGCCTGACCCTCGCCGTGGTTCTCGACGCCACCATCGTCCGCGGCCTGCTCGTCCCCGCCATCATGCGGCTGGCCGGCGAGGCCAACTGGTGGGCCCCCGCGCCGCTACGGCGCCTTCACAACCGCCTCGGCCTCACCGACTGACCCACCCGGCCACACAGGAACGGAGAAGGATCATCATGACGACTGCGTACGACGATCCGCGGCGCTGGTGGGCACTGGCCGCCCTCGGCCTAGCCGTCCTGACCGACCCTCGGCTTCGACATCACCATCATGAACGTCGCCCTACCAGCCATCGCCACCGAGCTGGAGGTGGGCACCGACGCCCTGCAATGGATGGTCAACGCCTACGTCCTGGTGATCGCCGGCCTGATGCTCACCTGCGGGGCGCTGGGCGACCGGTACGGCCGCAAACGGCTGCTTCTCATCGGGCTCGGCGTGTTCGGGGTCTCCTCGGCTGTCGCCGCCGGGGTCGACTCCGCCGCCCTGCTGATCGCCGCACGCGGCGTGATGGGGCTGGGCGCCGCGATCATGATGCCGGTCGCCTTCGCGGTCCTCGCCGCCCTCTTCGGCCCAGCCGAGCGTGGCAAGGCGGTCTCGTTCCTGGTCATGGGGCTCGGGGTCGGCATCCCCCTCGGGCCGATCATCGGCGGCTACCTGCTTGAACACTTCTGGTGGGGCTCCATCTTCCTGATCAACGTCCCGATCGCGATCATCGGCGCCATCGCCATCGCGGTCCTGCTCCCGGAGTCGCGGGACCCGTCGCCACGCCGGCCCGATGTGCTGGGAGCGGTGCTGTCCATGGCCGGGCTCGCCTCGCTCGTCTACGGGGTGATCGAGGCCCCCGGTCGGGGCTGGTCCGATCCGGTCACCATCTATGCGATCAGTGCCGGACTGGTGGTGCTGACGGGCTTCGTGGCCTGGGAGCTACGGGTACGCGACCCGATGATCGACCTGCACCTGTTCGCCCAACCGCAGTTCCTGTGGGCTAGCATCGCCGGCGTCCTGGTCACCTTCGGATCCTCGGACTGTTGTTCGTCGTCCCGCAGTACCTGCAGTTCGTCGTCGGTCACGACGCCCTCGGCACCGGGATCCGGCTGCTTCCGCTGATCGGCGGCCTGGTCCTCGGCGCACCAGCCGGGGAGCGGCTCGCCGCGCGCGCCGGCTACCGGGTGCCGGTCGCGGCCGGCCCGGCCGTGCTCGCCGCAGGTGTGGCAATCGGCGCGTTCACCGATCTGCAGTCCAGCTACGGTTTCGTCGCAGCCTGGCTCGCCACAGCAGGGCTCGGGATCGGGATGGCGCTCGCGCCCGCCATGGATGCCGTCCTCGACGCCCTCCCTACCGAGCACGCCGGGTCCGGTACCGCGATCACCATGACCCTGCGCCAGACCGGTGGTGCCCTCGGCGTCGCCCTGCTCGGCAGCCTGCTCGCTGAGGGCTACGCCGGTCGAGTGAACACCGCCGGCTTGCCGGCCGAAGCAGCGGTCGCCGCTCGCGAATCCATCGCCGGGGCCCTCGCCGCAGCCACCCGCCTCGGAGAGCCAGCCCTCGCGTCCAGCGCGAATGCCGCCTACCTGCACGGCATGACCCTGGTGCTGATCGCCACCGCGATCACCGCCGGGCTCAGCGCCGTGCTCACCGCGCTGCTCCTACCCGGCAAACCCACCGCCGGCAGCGACCATGACCTTCGCTCGTCACATGCCACCGCCGTCCCCAACGACAGGGAGCGCTGACAGATGCTGATGAACAATGTGGAGACCCTCATGGTCACCAGCCCCACCAACCGAGTCTTCCAGCGCTGCGTCGAAGCGCCGACGCTGCGCCGGCTCGGCGGCCGCACCCCCGGAGCTCGCGCGCTGGAGATCAGCTGTGGGACGGGCTTTGGCAGCAAGCTGATTCTCGACCAGTTCGGCGCTGCCACAGTCGACGCCGTCGACCTCGAGCCAACCATGGTGACCCGACGCCGGCGGCTGGGCCGAGAACGACTGGAGAACCCCAGGTACGTCGCGCTGCGTTTCGCACTATGGCTACGACTCGTTCTTCTGTATCCCCGGCATCGAAGGCGCGCACGAGAAGGGCGAGGTCGAGGGAGAGATCGGCCGGTTCCGTCGTCGTCACCTCACCCGGTCCCGCACGTGGGATCGCTGGCGGCGCTCAAGGCCGCCTTGGCCGCGGCCGACCTGCGTCATGAGGCCCGCCGGATCGGGGCGCGGGTCGAGACTGTCGGCGCGGATGCGGCACGGGAGCTGCCGCTGCTACGGCCGCCGCCGGACGACGCCGCCCGGTTGTCGTGCCGCGTGGACGCCAAGGCGAAGGTCTGTGTGGGCAGTCCTACTACTCGGTCCCGGCCCGTTATTCGGGCCGTCTCGAGGTCCGGCTCGGCGCCACGACGGTGACCGCCCTCGATGCCGGTGCGGTAGGGGGCCACCCACACCAGGTCGCTGCACAAGGGCCGGGAGGACCTGGTGCTGGACCACTATCTGGAGGTCCTGGACCCGCAAACCCGGGTGCCCTGGCCGGCGCCACCGCGCTGGTGGCGCCTCGCCCGACAAGTTGACGGCGCCGCTACTCCCAGCGTAAGGCCCGGGCGGCCAAGAAGCGGTGGGCGAGGCCGGTTCTCATGGTCGGTCAGGGTCCGTGTTGTCGCTGGCGTCTGTGTTCAATGCTGCCGCGAGCAGTGCGGGCCGGCGGGAGCTGACCAGCCAGTACGGGGTGGGATCGTTGGGATCCTCGATGGGGATCCGGACCCCTGTTCGGACGTAGGGGCGCAGAAGGAGATAGGCGCGGGCGTTGGCTTCGGGGCCGGCGATCGACCGCATGTTGGGTGCATCGAGCACCTGGGTTGGCCCGAGGTAACGGCGCTGGATTCGGGCTCGCCCCGCGTGTAACCATTCGTTCGTTACGACGATCTTGGCCGACCCGTACGAGTGGAGAAGGGCCGTGAGTAGGAGCAGCAGAATCGTCGTGATCCCCCAGGCGAAGGCTTCCGGAACGGAGACGATCATGGCGACCCAGAAGCTGGCGACCATGAGCGTCCACTGAATCCACCAGCGCGCGGGTACCCGCAGCCGCTCGCGGTAGCAGCTCGTCTGGCGGTGCACAACCTGCCTCTCGTCGCGCTTCTGTCCGGGCACCTGTGAAGGCGCACCCGTGAAGGATGGTGGTTAGCGCCTCGGGCGGATGCAGACGTAGGCGAGGGCGACGCCGAAGCCGGCGATGACCGGGCCGACGGCGCCGAGTGTCCGGGACTCGGGTTGGTTGCCGACCACGCCCCAGGCGAGCAAGGTCCAGTAGCCGCCGAGGGTGATCATGGCCACGGCGGGAGGGATGCCGAGCGCCATGATGCGTCGCCGCGGTGTCTTGCCGTAGCGGGATTCGTCCATTGCGTTGCCTCTTGTTGCGTCTGTTGTTGCCGTGCCGGTTGTGTCACGACGGGGTGAGGTCGGAGCCTGCGGCGTACTCCCAGTGCCAGGGTTCGGGTTTGGAGCCGCCTTGTTGGGCCCAGGTTGGGTTGGTCCATCCGGTGTCGTCCGCGTTGGCCATGAGCCAGGTGTACTCGGCAGTGCCGTAGGTCTCGGCGCCGCCGCACAGGTCGATGGCCACGCCCCAGCCGTGGTTGCTGGTGCCGGGGCGAGCGGCCAGCCCGGGCTTGGCCGCACTGAGGCGCTGTTGGGCGTCGAGACTCCGGTAGGCGTCGGTCATGCAGAGCGGCTCGTCGAACTCACGGTGGTAGCTCTCGGAGAGGCGCCACCAGGCCTGTGCCGCGTCGCCGCGGAGGTGGAGTCCGTCGGTGGGCATCTCGCAGAGGTTGTTGTCGGAGATGAGGCCGTTGGCTTCGCTGGTCTTAGCGGGGGTGGTGTCGCAAGTGGCAAGCCAGTCCGGAAGCTGTGGCTGGGCTCTGACGGAGCCGCCTCGACTCACGGGTGGTTGCCGGTTGGTGCGGTGGTCCTTCTTCTGGATACTGCTGGGCGCGACGACGCCGGGGAGGACGGCGTCATCGGCTCGGAGGTCAGGCTCAGACTGTGGCAGCGCGTCGCTGGCGGTGGATGCTGGTGCCGGAGCGGTGGGTCCGATCAGGTCGGTGGCCCACGCGGTGGGGGCGGCCACCGCGGCTAGGGCCAGCGCGGTGGAGAGTGTGAGGCGTCGGCCCGGATGGTGGCTGGAGCCGGATGCGGCGCGGTGTCGACCTGTGGTGTCGGTCTTGCGTGATCGGGTAGGTGTGGCGGCTCGTCGTCGTCCGCGAGTTGAGGTGGACCTAGGTGCACGCGTCGTTGCCCTGTGCTGTGGACCTGCTAGCACGTGGCATGACTCCTCACTCAGGGACCTGGTCGCGGCTTGTCGCAACCCAACTTCTACTATACGAAATAGTAGAAGTTGCGAGGAGTGAGAACCAAATGTCCAGACCTTCCGGACCCGAGCACACCCTGAGTCCAGCTGACCCGAGCTCAACCGTTGAAACCGGCATCCGGCGCGCGTGGGTGGGGCCGGCCTTCCAGGTTGCGGCGAGGGTCGAGGCGGCGACCTGGATCGGGCTGCTGAGCGGGATGGCGTTCAAGTACGTGCTCGCCGACAACGATCTCGGGGTGCGGGTGTTCGGCCCACTCCATGGCGTGGCGTTCATCGGGTATGTCCTGGTGACCATAGTGGCTGCCCGCAGGTTCGGATGGTCCTGGAGGCTGCTCCTGGCTGGCCTGCTGGTGAGCATTCCTCCGGCCTTCACGTGGCCGTTCGAGCGGTATGTGGCCAGGCGCGGCCACCTCGGCGGCGACTGAGGATCCTCCTCCTTGGAGCCCGGGTCGGGGCAACCCGGTCTCGGGGACCGCGCAAACCTCGCCGGTTGGGTGGAGGACGGCGACGGCAAAGCCGGCGACGAGGACGACGCCCGAGTCCCGCGGCTGCGGCCCCGGTCGACGTTTCATCGGTGCCCGGGTCACTCTCCGGGGGAGGCCCTGCGGCGCGCTCGCGACAGCCACCCGACGAATCCGAGCGTCAAGAATGCGGTGAGGAGCCCGATGACGACCGTCGAGGTCGCCGACCCTCCCGACTCGCTACCCTCTCGCGGCTCGTCTCGCGAGGGTGGGACCGCGTCATCGGGCTCGGTGGGGGAGGGGCCCCTTGGGGATGCGCCCCCCGGGGTAGGCGTTTCGGCGTCAGTGCTCTGGGCGACGGCTTGGTGTCGATCGACGGCCGTGCTGGGGTCGAAGGCATTGACGGCCGCGGCCGGCGAGGTGAGCACGAGCGCCCAGGCGGCCGCCAGCGGTATGAGCCTGACCACCGCCCACCATCGGCCAAGGCACACCGTGCGCACCCCGCTTGAATGGCCAGGCGGCTCGGCCCGGGTCCGTGTTGGCCTGATCTGTGGGTCTGTCATAGGTCTGTCATGCGCCGAAGAGCAGATAGAGGCCCATGAAGGTGTAGCCGACCATCGCGAACAGCAGCGCGAGCTGACCAATGATGAGGTGGCGGCGTGCGAGCAGGGTGAGGGACCGGTCGTGTGCGGCGATGACGCCAAGGACGTGGCCAGTGACGATGGCGAGGACCTTGATGCTGGCCACGACCGAGGGGTGCTGGGAGAGCCAGTAGTTGATCTCCAGGTCTGCGGTGCCGAACAGGTTCGCCCCGGTGCCGCCGGGATCGCTGATCAGGATCAGCGTCTGCTGGCCGTACTCGACGAGGAAGGTGAGGTAGTGGGCGATCATGTACCCGACGATGATCGGCACGATCGAGTGGGCCAGCCGTCGGGGCAGCTCACGGCGCGGGGTCCCCTGGGGGCCGACGCCGGTGGCCATGGAAGCTGCGGTGAAGGTGATGCCGACGATCACGATGATCAGCAGCATCAGGCCGGTGCCGAGGCGGGTGAGGTCGATGCTGTTGGACTGGACAAACCGGATCCAGGTGACCGAGCTGCTCCAGCTGTCGTAGGCGGTGCTGCCGAGCAGTACGGCGACCACGGCGACCAGCCCGGCTTCGGGGGAGATGCGGGCGAGGTTGCGCAAGGGGCTGACGAGGACGAGCCTCCCAGCAGTGTTCCGGCTCCATGGCGAGAGGTGTCCGACGAGGGTGGAGTACACCTCGAAGGGGTCGGCACGGGAGACCCAGGCGGTGCCGAAAACGGCCCATCCGACGAGCATGGCAGCGGCGTAGAGAGCGAACCAGAGTCGGACGAAGTCGAGGTCGGTTCCGTCCGGCGAGACGAGTTCAAGCCAGACGAACGCGAAGAGCCCGAGGCTGGCGGGCCAGTATCCGAGCCACGGCGGGTAGGGCCGGAGGCCCTCACCCCGTCCGTCACTGTGTCTGTCGCCGGGAGTGCGGCCGACGGCCTTGTCGAGGAGCTCCAGGAGGGTGCGGACGGGGTTGACGGCGCGATAGGCGGACCCGAACAGCAGGGACACGGGCACGAGACCGACCCAGAGCCAAGCGTAGGCCACGCCGAAGACGGGGTTGGTCAGGTCGTTGGGACCGAGGACGGCGGGCCAGAGCATGAACCCGAGAAAGAGCAGACCGAGGGCTCGCAGCGCAATCTTCAATGCGGGACCGTCGAGGACCCGGGCGATCGGAGGCGGGACCAGCAGCTCGTGGCTGGGTGTGTCGAACCGTGCTTTGCGCCAGGCCAGGAGCAAGACGGCGAAGGAGATCGTCAGCGCCGCGGTACCGCCGGCGATCGCGAGATTGGCCGGAATCGGCAGGTCATCTGCGCCGCCCAGCCCGTGGGCGGAGATGTTGGTCAACGCACTTCCAGGATCGCGACGACCGCCCTGGTCTCGTGGTCCTCGACCTCGACACTTCCGGGGGTCTCAACGGTCATCTCAGCGCGCGTCTCACCTTCGCCGAACTCGACGTATTGCTCGGGCTTGGAGTGCACGTGCAACTCGCCGGCGCGGTCGGAGGTGATGTTCCACACCAGCGTCTCGTTGACGGCGAGTGCGAGCTCCTCCGCGTTGGGGGCGACCCTGTCGCCCTCGATGCGCACCTCAATGCTCGGCCCGGCCGGCGCCTCCTCGGTGGGTGACACCGACTGGGTGGGCGAGGTTGACGGCGACTCCTCGGGAGGCGCACTGCCGGAGTCGTCGGGGGCCGCCGCGGTGGCCTCCGGCGCGTCGGTTGATTCGTCGTTGCTGCCGGAGCAGGCGCTGAGAGCAAGCACAGTGGTCAGGGCGACCGCGATCAGGCGCACGCTACGCATGGAGTCTCCTTCTGGGTGGCCGAGGGACCGGTCGTGACGTCGCCTCCGGGCCCCACGGCGTCAGTGTGGGAGACGGCGGCGCGGATCTACTATGCCGCATAGGACAGTGCCTCTCGAACGGCGCGCACTGGACGCGTTCGACGGTGAGCGTGCTTGGGGAGGGCCGGGTTCGGTCAGGTTCGGGTCGCGGTGACCAGCCAAGCGGCGCCGTCGAGAAACACGCCGTCCTCGCGCACGTACGGGGCAAGGGCGGTGGCGACCGCCTCCCAACCCTGGACGGCGTCGGCCGGGCCGGCATCGCCGAACACAGCGTCGCCGAGCTCACTTTGTCGCAGGAACCGCAGGGCGTCGCTCAGGTCCGCGCCTTGGTACATCGGCGCCACGGTCGGCTGGACCTCGACGTCGGCGAATCCGGACTTGGCCAGCAGCGCCTGGGTGCGGGTGGGGTCGGCCAGCGAGAAGGCGGCATAGGACCAGCTGTCGGCGGTGAACTCGGGTGTCGGCACGTGCTCGAGTGCCGCAGTCAAAGGGACCATCAGGTGCTGCTGATGGGTTAGGTCCTGCCAGCAGGTGAACACCAGCCGACCGCCCGGGTGGAGCGCGGTGCACAGGTTGGCGAAAGCAGCGTCGGGGTCGGCGAAGAACATCACGCCGAACTGGCTGAGTGCGAGGTCGAACTCCTCGAAGCCGAGGTCCTCGGTGGTCTGGACGTCGGCGCGGATGAAGCGTGCGTTGTCGAGGCCGAGTTCGATGGCCCTGTGTTGGGCGACCTGCAGCATAGGGCTGGCGACGTCGACACCGACGACCTTGCCATGTGGTCCGACCGTGGTGGCGGCGTCGATGGTGCGATCACCCATGCCACAGCCGGCGTCGAGGACGCGCATACCGGGGCGCAGTTGAGCGGCGGCGAGGAGGGTGCTGCCGAAGGGTGCATGCATGCGCTCGTAACGGGCTTGCTCGGTGACCCAGCGTTGCCCGACTTCGCCGTCCCAGGCCCTGATCATGGGTGAGTTGTCTGGCTCCATTGCCCGCTCCATCGCCGGTTCCATCACTGTTGTCTCGTGTCGTGCACCAGGCCGAGGCGGCGCGGCCACCTACCCATCCACTACGATGCAGCATAGTAGTTGGTGTCGAGTCGAGGACGTGCGCGTGAGTACCCAGGTGAGAGTGGCCCTGCTGATTGCCGGGGCGTTCGTGATCGCGATCGGTGGGCTGCTGTTCTGGGCCGGTCGTGACGATGCGGCCGAGCCTGGCTCGGACGCCCCCGGTGGTGCTGCTGATCCGCGGCTGGTGCGCGAGGACAGCCGCATCATGGGTGAGGAGGGCTCTAGTGATGTGGTGCTCGTGGAGTTCCTGGACTTCGAGTGCGAAGCCTGCGGGGCCGCCTATCCGATCATCGAGCAACTCCGCGAGGAGTACGCCGGCGAGGTGACGTTCGTGGCTCGCTACTTCCCACTGCCCGGGCACTTCAACTCCGAGCGCGCCGCCCGCGCGGTGGAGTCGGCGGCGAGGCAGGGCAAGTTCGAGGAGATGTACCAGCGGATGTTCGAGACCCAATCTTCCTGGGGTGAGCAGCAGGAGCCCTTGGACGACCTCTTTCGCGAGTACGCCGTCGAGATCGGCCTGGACATGGACCAGTACGACGCCGACTACGCCTCTGACGAGGTGGCCGACCGGGTTCAGCGCGACGTCGCCGACGGCACCGACCTCGGAGTCCAGGGGACCCCGACGTTTTACCTCAACGGCGAGCTGTTCGAGCCGACCTCGGCCGAGGACTTCAACACCGCGATCGACGACGCCCTCAACCAGTGAGTGGGGAGTGAGGGGCGCGTGAGACCAGCATCGGGGAAGACCATGCCGGACGCAGCGGTCACCGACCCGGCAGTCACCGACCGCAGCGCAGTCGTCGCCGAGACACAGATTGACCGGGACACCAACCAGACGACTGGCCAGCCGACGGATGACACGGCGAGGGGGCGGTCGCTCGGGGCTCGTCCCGTGTCGGATCGTGCTCTGGCGTGGCTGATGCTCGTGGGGGGCGTCGTCGGTTTCACGGCGGCGTTCGTGCTGGCGGTGGAAAAGATCGCGCTATTGACCGACCCGAGCTACACGCCCTCGTGCAGCCTGAACCCGGTGCTCAGCTGCGGGTCGGTGATGCAGACAGCGCAGGCCGAGGCGTTCGGGTTCCCGAATCCGTTGCTCGGGGTGGCGGCGTTCCCGGTGGTTGCCGCCACGGGCGCCGCGCTGCTGGCGGGCGCCCGGCTGGCCCGCTGGTACTGGCTGGGGCTGCAGGCCGGTGTCACCTTCGGGTTGGTGTTCGTGGGATGGCTGATCTTCCAGAGCCTGTACCGAATCGGCGCCTTGTGCCCTTACTGCATGGTCGTTTGGACGGTGATGCTGCCGCTGTTCGGCTACGTCACGCTTCGCAACGCCACCACCGGGATGTTCGGCGCGAAGGTCGGCGGGAGCCGGGTGGTGCGGGTGGCTGCGCAGTGGCACCTGGTGGTGCTGACGACGGCGGTCGTGGTCGCGCTGGGCCTGATCGCAGACCGGTTCTGGTACTACTGGTCGACCCTGGTCTGAGCGCGACATGACCAGCATGAACGTCGTCGGGGTGGGGGTGGTCGCGTGAACGGGCTGCAGGACACCGTTCTCTCCGGCTCCCTCCTGTTGGCGGCCGTGGTCGCCGTCGCCGCTGGGGTGGTGTCTTTCTTCTCCCCTTGCTCGCTGCCGCTGTTGCCGGGCTACCTGTCCTATGTGGCCGGGGTGTCGGGCCAGGAGTCGACGGTCGTGCGCGAGCTCCAAGGTCATGCGCCGACGGCACGCGGTCGCACGATCGCGGGTGCGGGGTTGTTTGTGCTCGGGTTCGCGGCGGTGTTCACCAGTTACGGCGCGTTGTTCGGTGCGTTGGGTTCCCAGCTGGTGCGCCACCAGGAGGACATCATCCGGTTCTCGGGGGCGCTGACGGTGCTGTTCGGGCTGGTGTTCGCGCTCGCGGGCGCCCGGGTTCCGCTCCTGGGGCGAACGGTGCGGCTGCGGTACCGGCCGCGGGTCGGGCTGGCCGGCGCGCCACTGCTGGGTGTGGTGTTCGGGGTGGGGTGGACTCCCTGCATCGGCCCCGCGTTGGCTGCGGTGCTCACGTTGGCGACGAGCTCTGCCACGGCGGGTCGTGGCGCGGTTCTGGCGTTCGCCTACAGCCTCGGGTTGGGTCTGCCCTTCCTGCTGGCGGCGTTCTCGGTCAGTGGAGCGATGCGGCGGTTGGCGTGGGCCCGGCTCCACGTCAGGGCGATCGCGCGTGCCGGCGGCGGGTTTCTGATCGTCTTGGGGGTCCTCCAGTTGACCGGGGTGTGGTCGGAGTGGATGGCCGCGATGCAGGCCCTGATAGCCGGCTGGCAACCCCCCATCTAGTACACCCACGACTGATACGGGTGCAGAACGGATCGAATACCGCGGGATCGGCCCCGGTTGGCAGAAGGGGGAGGAAGGGATGGAAGGCGAGGCAATGGTCAGCAGACCCAGCACACTTGGTCCGGCCGGTGCACCCGGTTCATCTGGTAGGCCGTCCCCGTCTCGGACCCCGGGGACGCGGATCCTGTCCGTCCTGGTCGTCCTCGCCGTGATCGGTCTGGTGGCGTGGCTGGTCGCTAGCCGTTCAGACGGTGGTGACCCGCGGGCGCGGTCCGCCGACGGGTCGGTGGTCGAGGAGTTCGAGCCTGACGACCGGATCGAGGGCGAGCCGTTCCAGGCACGGATGCTCAGCGGGGATCGGTTCGATTCCGGCGATCTAGCCGGCCAGGTCGCGGTCTACAACGTGTGGGGTTCGTGGTGCGTGCCCTGCGTGACCGAGGCACCCGAGTTGGTCGAGGTCGCGGAGGAGTTCACCGGCCAGGTGCAGTTCGTTGGCATCAACGTGCGCGACAACGACGCGGCCGCGCGTGCTTTCGAGCGCGATCACGGCGTGCCCTACGACAGCATCGTTTCCTCGGACTCGAGCGAGGCGATGCTCGCCTTCCAGGGAGCCCTGGCCGCCGCGGCGGTGCCGACCACGCTGGTCGTCGACCCCGAAGGCCGGGTCGCGGCCCGTGTCGTGGGGCCGGTGACTGCGAGCACGCTGCGTGCCTTGATCGAGCCCGTGTTGGCCGAGACGGATGCGCAGGACTAGAGCCGCCGCGGGTCGCCGGCCCGGCGGTGCCCGATCCAACAGGTATCGAGTCGACAGCAGCCGGTCCGGGAGGCATCGGTCGGGCAGGCACCGCCGTGCCGGGTCGGCTCGACGTGGAATCGTCGTCTCCGCGCTGGTGGCGATGGTGCTGGGTGGTACAACTGCGGCGGTCAGTGGCGGGCTCGGACGGCCGCAGTCCACGGCGGCGAGGACGCCTCCACCGGAGGCGCCGCCCATGCTCGACGAGCCAGCCGCGCAACCGGCTCCGACGCCTGGGCCGCCCGCGTCGAGACCGAAGTTGCGGGCGAGGGACAGGGCCGAGCGGGACCGCACCGGGCGCGCGCCAGCCGGATCGCGGTCGACACGTGACGCGATGGGGCAGGCGGGGGTGAGGATCCCGGCTGGCGGGTCCG
Source organism: Nocardioides silvaticus (assembly GCF_003160695.1). Taxonomy (GTDB): domain Bacteria; phylum Actinomycetota; class Actinomycetes; order Propionibacteriales; family Nocardioidaceae; genus Nocardioides; species Nocardioides silvaticus. The sequence continues at coordinate 277,004 of NZ_QGDD01000001.1, read as the reverse complement.
GCAAGTTCGTCGTGACCGCGCCCCCAGGCAACAGCGCCGACCACGCTGCCGGAGCCGGGGAGCTGACCTACACGGTGGAGATCGAGGAAGGTCTCCCGTTCGCCCCGACGGTGACCGCGCGCACGATCGACCGCATCCTGGACGATGACCGGGGCTGGGCGACGGTGGCCGGCCGCACGTTCCACCAGGTCGCCGAGGCTGGTGAGCTGCGGATGCTGATCGCCACACCGGAAACCACGGATGTGCTCTGTGCGCCGCTGAGGACGAACGGCGAGGTCTCCTGCCGCAACGGGGACCTGGTCGTGCTCAACGCCCGGCGGTGGGCCTTCGGCACGGACGACTACCAGGATGCGGTGCCGATGTACCGCACGTACCTGGTCAATCACGAGGTCGGGCACGCCATCGGGTACGCCCACGCCGACTGTCCCGGACCGGGCGAGCGGGCGCCGGTGATGCAGCAACAGACCTACGGGCTGGACGGCTGTCGGCGCAACCCCTGGCCGAATGTCGGCTGAGAGCCAACGACGCGCGCCCAGCCACGGACGGAGCGACCAGTCGGCTGGGGTCTCAACCGAGGATGGTGGTGCAGCCGGTGATGATCATCTCGACTATCGGGGACATCGCCAGCGCGACCGGCGTCGCCAGCAGGATGGCCGTACCCAGGGCGACCGCGAGGCTTTGGCGGCGCTTCCACGGCTTCCACGGTCCCGCGGCGGCCGCGAGCCGCTCCACCCGGGCCACGGCGGCCACGTTGCCGGCGCCGAGTCCGGACTCGGGCACCCCTGCGGCAAGGCCGGAGCCGAGTGTCACCAGGGCCCGGGCGAGCCCATGGCGGTCGTGGGCGGCGTCGTCGGCCTGCATTTCGATCAAGGTGGACACCTGCTCGTGTGCCACTCGGAAGACCGCCACAGGGCCTAGCGCGCGGCGCAGTACGTCGGCGAGCGCGAGGGCCAGGTCGTGACGTGACCGTAGGTGGGATCGCTCGTGGGCGAGCACGAGTTCCAGCTCGTGCGGGTCCAGCACCTCGAGGGCGGCGCTGGTGACCACGACTCGCTTGCGCAGTCCTGGGAGGCAGTAGACCAGTGGCTTGGGATGCTTGACGATCACGAACCCGTCGGGGTGCTCGGTGCCGAGTACGCGCAGCAGGGTCAGCTGGGTGTGGCGGCCGCGGGCGGCGTTGACCACGGTCGAGGTGGTCAGCCAAAGCATCCGGATGGCGAGCCCCGCCGCGGCCAGAGCGGCGAGGTAGGCGACCCAGGTGCCCGCTGGGGTCTGGTAGTGCTCGATGACCTCGGCCGGGGTGGTGCGGCATAGCCGGGCGATGAACTCGGCGAGGGGTGTGAGCGGTGCGGCGAGGGTGAGGCCGACGAGCGCGATCGCGGCGACGACCGAGATCGTCAGTGCCTGCCAGGCCAGAATGCCCCAGCCGGGAGCTCGCTGCACCCAGGCCGCGCCGAGAAGGAGCCGCGGGCCGAGGGCAGCGGCCAATGCGACGAAGACGAGGAGGACGGCGGGGGCAAGCACACGCTCACTCCTTCTCGCCTGGATCACGTGACTGATTGCCGCGCTTGCTGAACTTCGCCAGGGCGGTGCGAACTTGGACCTGTTCTTCTGAGGAGAGCTGCTCGACGAAGTTGAGCAGCGCGGCGCCACGGTCGGCGGTCTGGGCGAGGACGTCTTCGAGCATGCTCGCGGTGTGGTCCTCCTGGGACATGACCGCGGTATAAACATAGGCACGGCCTTGCTTCTGCCGGTGTACGAGCCCCTTGCGGTGCAGGTTGTCGAGCACGGTCATCACCGTGGTGTAGGCGATCTTGCGCTCCCGCTGGAGATCGTCGACGACCTCGCGCACCGAGGCTGGGCGATCCCAGTCCCATAGTCGATGCATGACAGCTGCTTCGAGTTGTCCCATCTGCTTCATCCGACCTCCGCGCCTCCGCACTCATCAACGGCCTACTATGCTGCATCGTAGATCGGTTGGTTCGTCCCGTCTCGTTGCTGCTCTTCTGGCTCCAGTTCCGTCCTCAGGGTCCCATGTCCTCCAACTCTCGCGCACCTTCCGGTCGGACCGGGGCTCCTCGCGCCGCGACCCGCACCGGGCCTGCTGGAGACCGATACAGCCTTAGCGGCGAGCTCGGCGGGTGCAGCCCGATCGGTCGACGTGGCGGCCTCGTCAACGCGGTCGGTGCCGCCGGGGGAGGTCTGGTGGCCGCGCTGTGCTTTGAGCCGGTGGGTGCAGGCTGGCTCGCACCGGTCGCGATGGCGCTGCTGTGGGCCAGCGTGGCCCGCGCGCCGCTGAGGTTCGCGGCCTTCTCGGGGCTGTGCTTCGGTCTGGCCTTCATGCTCGTGCTGTTGTGGTGGCTGGAGGACTCGATCGGCTGGGCGGCCTGGCTGGGCCTTGCCGGTGCCCTGGCGGTGAGTGTCGCCGTGGCCAGCGTCGGGGTGCGTGCGGTGGCGTCGCTCCCGGCCGGGCCGGTGTGGGCCGGTGCGGTGTGGATCGGTGTCGAGTCGTTGCGCAGCGGCTGGCCGCTGGGAGGTATGCCGTGGGGCCGGCTCGGATTCACCGCCATCGACACCCCGTGGCAGTCGCTCCTCCCCTACACCGGGATCACCGGCACCGGGCTTCTCATCGCGACCGGAGGCTTCACATTTGCCCACGCCTGCAGCGTCTTCCTGCGCCGCACTTCATCGCCGCGTCGCACCGCGGCCGCCGGAATGCTGGCGGGCGTATGCGCGGCCGTTCTCGCGGGGGCGATCTGGCCCTACCACGTGCCGGCCGTCGCGACGACCACAGTGGCCGCGGTCCAAGGCGGCGTGCCCGGCGATGGCCGGGATCTGGCTGGTCATCACCGGGCGGTCACCAGCAACCACGTCGAGGCGACCACCGCGCTCGCCGACAGCCTCACCTCCAAGCAGAGGGAGTCGCTCGTGTTGGTGGTGTGGCCGGAGAACGCTACCGCCGTCGATCCGGTCCGCGACCCCGTTGCGCGCGCGGCCATCGAGGAGGCCGTGGCCGCCATCGGCGTTCCGGTGCTGGTCGGGGGGATCTTCGATGGCCCGACCGCTGAGACGGCCTACAACCGCGGACTGCTCTGGCGACCCGACCGCGGACCCAGGCTCGGTGGGAGCGGAGCGTACACGAAGACGCATCCGGTGCCCTTCGGGGAGCACATTCCGTGGCGGTCGGTGATCGGTGGCTGGTCGTCGCGATTCGACCGCATCCCACGTGACATGCTTCCCGGCCAAGGCGAGGGACCACTGTCGGTGTACGGGCTACTGGTAGCGGACGCGATCTGCTTCGACGTCGCCTACGACGACGTCCTTCCCGGCCAGGTCGCTCGCGGTGGACAGATCGCGGTGGTGCAGACCAGCAACGCCACCTTCACCGGAACCACCCAGCCCGAGCAGCAGTTCGAGATCACTCGGGCTCGGGCAGTTGAGCTCGGGCGGACGGTCGTGGTGGCCTCGACCAACGGTGTCTCCGGGGTCATCGCCGGCGACGGCGAAGTGACCCAACGTGCAACAGGGGAGGAGACCGCGACGCTCGTTGCCGAGGTTGAACTCGCCGACCGGGTGACGCCAGCGGTGCGTTCCCAGTCGGTGCGGTCGGCGACCATTCCCGCGGTCGCGGTGGTGGGGCTACTCCTGGCGTTCGCCCGTGGACTCCGGCGCCGGGGGAGGGGCAGGGTCCCGACTCGGTTCGAGCGATCCGTCGAGCTTCCCAAGGCGGCTGAGGTAGGCGTTGTAGTCGGCCATCACCTGCCCTCCGGTGCGGGCCTCGGAGCGGTCGAACCGACGTCGCTCGCGCCGGTCGGAGGCGACCCATCGGACGATGAGGGCTCCGGCGAGGATCGCGAGCGGGTAGTCACCCAACGCCCATCCCAGTGATGCGCCGAACTGCTGATCGTCGAGTAGGGAGGCTCCCCAGGGCCGCTGGAGAGCTGAGAACCAGTCCGGCGCGAGCACTTGGTCCGAGGACATGAGCGAGACCGAGAAGAGTGCATGAAAGCCGAACGTCACCATTAGCAGCACCACACGGAGCGGGAACATAGGTCGGTGGATTCCCGGGTCGATGCCGACCAGGCAGTTCGCCAGTAGGAAGCCGGTAAGGAGGAAGTGGGCCACCATGGCCACGTGCATGGTGTGAGACTCCAGCGACAGTTCGAACAGGCCGCTGTAGTAGAAGACGGCCAGGCTCACTACAAACATCCCGGCCGTGACCACCGGGAGGGTCAGGAGGTGGGCCAGGAACGATCGAAGTGCCTCCTGGAGCCACTCTCTGGGGCCCAGGGAGCCGTCGGTACGGCGGGGCAGTGCCCGTAGCGCGAGTGTGATCGGTGCGCCGAGGACCAGGAACGTGGGTGCGGCGGTCGCGATGGTCATGTGCTGGACCATGTGCATGCTGAACAGCACCCGTCCGTAGACCCCCGGGGAGCCGCTGGTGGCCCACACGACGAGCAGCCAGCCGAGCAGCCAAGCGATAGTGCGCAGCAGTGGCCATCCGTCACCCCGTGCCCGGAGCCGGAGCACCGCACTCAGGTACCAGGCGGTCATGGCCAGGGCGACCGTGAGCCAGATCAGGTCGGGCTTCCATTGGGTGAACCACTCACCGATGCCGAGCTCGGGGGGCAGGTCGGTGCCGAGGAGGGCCTGTGCGTTGCTGAGGGACGGGTCGGTCTCGGGGGTCGGTGGGTTGGTGCGGCTCAGCGCGACCCCGGCACCGGCGCCGGTCAGCAGCAGGACGACCTCGTAGAACGCAAGCCGGGCGAACGCACTCGAGGCGCCGGACTCGATGCGCCTGACGATGCGGGTCCGCTGCCACCAGCCGAGAGCGGCGACCGCGCTCAATACCGCGACCTTGACGGCGAGCATGGCCCCGTAACTGGTGGTCAGTGCCGATGCGCCGGGTAGGCGCAGGGCGGCACCGGAGATTCCGGAGAGCGCGACCAGCAGCAGGCACCAGCCCGCGAGCCGGGAGTAGCGGCGTACGACAGGTCCGAGGTTCTCGCCCAGGTGTCGGCGCACCACCAGTAGGCCGACCAGGCCGCCGGTCCACACGGTCACGCCGAGCAGGTGGAACAGCTGCAACTCCACCAGGCGGTTGTGATCCAGTGACCCGGTCGCATGTCCGCCGAGTGCCATAGGCCACACTCCGGCCAACGCCACCAGCGCCGCGAACCCCATCCCTTCGGGACGTCGAATCATCAGGCAGGCGGTGGCGAGCAGCGCCGCCAGAGCGGCGCCGGTGAGCAGGTAGCGGCCAGGCTCGAAGCTGGTGGCGAAGTACCACGCCTGGGACCAGAACCCCTCGCCGCCTACGGGCTCACCGGAGGCGTCGGCGTAGACGAAGATGAGCATCGCCAGGGTGCTCCATGCCCATGCCATCGCGGTCACGGCACCGACCTTGAGCAGCAGCCGCTGCGTCGACGACACGCGGCGCGACCCACCGCCGGACCCGGCGCTGGGTCCGGGGGCGGTGGGCAGGCAGGTGGCCGCGAGCACCACGACCCCGACCGCGACCGTCGCGCTGGCATCCCGTACCGCCTGCACCACCGGCAGGCCCCACCGTGTGACGGACCCCGAGTCCGGCAGCCCCGGCAGGCTGGTGGCCGCCAGGCCGTCGGAGAGGAACAGCAGCCCCAGCGCGACACCCGGCGCGAGAGCCGTGAGCAGCAGCAGGCCGGCGGCGCGCCTAGTCCCGCTGCCGATCACCGGGGAGCCGGTGATCGCGTGGTCACCAGGCGCGGTTGGGCTGGGCATCGTCGGGGTCTGGCTGATCGGGCTCTGATACGTCTGTCTCGGAGTTGGCCTCGACTGTTTCGGCGTCCGTCCCCGTGTCGGCCACCCCGTGGCCGGCTTCTGCGTCAGCCCCTCCGGTGGTGGTCTCGGCAGGCGTGCCGTCGATCGACTCGACGGGTGCCACCCGGGTGAACCGGGTCACCAAGAGCAGTGCGGCGAGCAGGAGCAGAAAGCCGCCAAGGAGCACGGGCGCCACAAGTCGCCACGATCCCGCGCCATCGTCCGCTCGCGCGTCGCTGGTCTGCTCGCCACCCCCTGATGCCGCACCATCGGCTGGCTCAGAGGACGCGTTCTCGTCCGACCCTCGGGCATCGGCGGGGTCGTCGCTTGATGCGTTGCCCTCTGTGTCTTCGGGGTCCTCGGTGGCCGCGTTCGCGGGAGGGCGCACGGTGAACGACAGCGTCCCTTGGACGGGGTGCCCGTCGGCGGACGTGACCCGGTAGGCGACCTTCCAGGCGCCACCGGCCATGCCCTCGCCGGGGATGTCGGCCACCAGGGTGGTCGGTTCCGAGCCCGCCGTCACGGGCAGCTCCGCCGCGTCCTGGTCGGGCGTGGTGAGGGCGACTTTCGAGAGCTGTGGCTCCATCGGCTCGTTGAACCGCAGCGTCACCTGATCCGGGGCCTCGCGAAGCGTGGAGTCGGCGGCGGGGTCGGAGCCGACCAGGTCGGTGTGGGCCGCTGCGGGTGGGGCGGGCATGGTGAAGACGAGGACCGATGCGAGCATCGAAACCAGCAAGGCAGTTCGCAGGGCAAGGCTCGGGTGCACGGGCTTGACGGTCAAGGGGATTCTCCAGCCGTTCACGGACAACTACTATGCTCCATCGTAGACAGCGGTCGACTAGGAGGGGACATCGGGATGGGTGTCGGTCACGGGCATGGGCACGGGCCTCAGGATGGGGGCCAGCTCACGGGACACGCGGGCGCGCGTTACCGGTGGCGGCTAGCGGTCTCCTTCGGACTCATCGCAATGTTCTTCGTCGTCGAGCTTGTCGCGGGCATCATCAGCGGCTCCCTGGCGTTGATCTCCGACGCTGGCCATATGGCCGCCGACGTCGTCGCCCTGGGGGCCGCGCTCGTGGCGACCAAGATCGCCACCCGCCCCGACGACACCGGCCGCCGCACATACGGCTCCTACCGAGCGGAGGTCTTCGCCTCCGGGCTCGCCGTTCTGCTGATGCTCGGCGTCGCCACCTACGTCGTCATCGAGGCGATTGGTCGTATGGGCACCAACCCCGAGGTCGACACCGGCGCCATGCTAATCGTCGGCCTTCTCGGCCTCCTGGTGAACCTGGCCGCACTGGTCCTGCTGCGCGCCGGAGCGAAGGACTCGCTCAACGTCAAGGGCGCCTACCTGGAGGTCGTCGCCGACACCGCCGGCAGCATCGGGGTTCTTGCCGCAGCCGGTCTCGTCGCCGCCACCGGCGAGGGGTACTGGGACACCGCTGTCGCGTTCGCGATCGGCGCCTTCGTGGCGGTGCGCGCGGTCATGCTCGGCCGCCAGGTCCTCGCGGTGCTCGGGCAGCACGCGCCCGCTGGCCTGGACATCGACGCGGTCGCGGACTCCTTGGCCTCGTTGCCCGGAGTGAAGGACGTGCACGACCTGCACGCCTGGACCCTCACCTCGGGGATGAACGTGGCCACCGCCCATCTGGTCCTCCACGACAACGCTCAAGGGCAACCCGCATTGGTGGCCGCACAGACGATCCTGCGGAATGACTACCTCATCGAGCACGCCACCTTGCAGGTCGAGGAGAAGCGCACCGCCAACTGCGACGAGGTGACCTGGTAGCTGCGCGCATCAGTTGTTGGCTGCGGGCGAGGGCCGCGGGTCGACTGGTGTCTCAGTGCGTGTCGCCGTGCATCCCGCCGCACTCTCCATCGCCCTCGGGATCGACGATGGGGCCATCCTCGGCGGGCGGATCTGCAGACCGATCTTGGGGCGTGGCTTCCGGCTGATTCCCGGGTTCGTTCTGGGCTGCCGCTGTCGCGGATGATGAGTCCTGCTCGCGGGCAGCGGCGAGTCCGTCGGGCACCCGGTTCTCGGTCAACCAGAACACCAGTGTCCCGACACCCACGCAGACGGCGATGGGGATGCCGACGAACATGGCGATGATCTCCCACCAGCTCATGGCTGCCCTCTGTCACCATGGCGCATCTGATCACGAGGTGCCGCTGACAACGGCGGTCCGGTCACGACCGGGTCACACTCCGGCGTAGGAGTGCAGGCCGGAGATCCACATGTTGACCCCGACGAAGTTGAACAGGAACGCCGCGTAGCCGAGGAGGCTGAACCATGCTGCGCGGGTTCCGCGCCATCCGGCCGTGGACTGGGCGTGGAGGTAGGCGGCGTAGAACACCCAGGTGATGAACGCCCACGTCTCTTTGGGGTCCCAGCCCCAGTAGCGGCCCCAGGCGGCCTCGGCCCATACCGCGCCCGCGATGACGGCGAAGGTCCAGATCGGGAAGGCGAATACGATCAGCCCGTAGGAGACTCGCTCCAGCGTCTCCGACCTCAACCCAGCACCAGCCCCGCGGCTGGTTGCGTCAATGCCGGGTGTGGAGTCGTTGGCGCGTTCGCGGCGCCGCTGGATCAGGAACGCTCCCGAGGCGAGGGCGGCGATGGTGAACACGCCGCCGGCGACGATGGCCGCAGCCACATGGATGACCATCCAGTAGGAGTTGAGGACGGGGATCAGCGCATCAACCGGTGTGTAGAGAACGGTGACGGCGAGCCCGAGGCACACTAGGACCAGTCCGGCAACTCCGATCCCGAGACCTTCAATCCGGTGGCGCCGCGATCCGATGACGAAGGCGGTGGCGATGGCAGCGGCGCCGACCATGGAGAATTCGTACATGTTTCCCCACGGCGCCCGCCCCGCGGCGACACCTCGTGCTACGACGGCCGCGATGTTCACGCTGCAGGCGATGGTGAAAAGTCGCCCCGCTATCAGCGCGGTCCGGCTGAGGTCGCTGCGGTCGAGCAACGAGTTCACGTCTGGGGTCGTCACGTCCTCGGGCGGTCCATCTGGGCCTACGGTGACGGGGGAGTCGACGGGATTCGCCGACCCGGTCACCGCGGCAGGCGTGGTGGAGCGAGTTCGGGCGCCGAACCGGGCGCCAGTGCGGGCCTTGGCCAGATCGGCGGCGTACACCGTGAAGGCCACCGCATAGATGCCGATGGCGAGGGCCACTAGGTTGTCGGAGAGCGCGGCGAGGTTCACGAGAGACTCCTCACGGCCTCGGGATCGAGGTCGGGATCAAGGTCGGGGGCGAGGTCGGGGGCGAGGCGATTCAGGGTCTGCATGAGCTTGTCTGTGTCCTCGCTCGGTGCGGATCTGCGAGTGAGGGACCGCGTGGCGGTCTCCACCTGGACGCCCTCCCGGTCGGGGTATTGGGTGACGCGGACCCAGACCCGTCGACGGCGGACGGTGAGGGAGACGGTGAGACCGATCAGCAGGAGGACAGCTGCGGCCAGGGCAATCTCCTTGCCCGGGTCGTAGGCGACCTGGAAGTTGCCGAACCGGGCGACGCCGTCGAAGGTGACCGACCCGGCACCGTCGGGCAACCGCATGGTCTCGCCGATCCGCAGGCTCTGACTCTCGATCTCGGTCAGGCTGGTCTTGTCGAGGCTGTACACCGACTGCGGCACTCCCGTGTCCATGCTCAGGTCGCCGGAGTAGGCCACCAGATCCAGACGGGGTGCGAGCAGTCCGGGGAACTGCGAGACATCGCCGCCCATCGGCGTGCCGGTGGGCAGGAACAGACCTTCGAAACCCAGCTGGGTCGGTTTCGCGTTCGGCACCTTGATGACGCCGTCGCTGGTCAGTGCACCGTCGGAGGGAAGGAAGATGACCGGCCCGGAGAAGACGGTCTCGCCCTTGCCGTCACGGACCGTCACCCTGGGGGCGTACCCGTGCCCGCTGAGGAACAGCTTGGTGCCATTGACGTCCAGCGGCTGGTTCGGCGCGATACTGGTGGAGGCTTCGGAACCGCCCTCGGTGCGGTAGGTGACCTGTGCGTCGAACTTCCGGGGTTCGCCTGTTCGTGGCCCAGTCGGCGCGAAGGCCGTCTCGAGCTCCTCCAAGGTCATCGAGAATGGGGTCAGCCCGTCGACGTCGGCCAACGACGCCGGTGTGAATGCGTCGTAGGAGGAGGCCACGTTGGTGAAGGTGTCGCCCTCGGCGAGCGCGACCCGGCCCTCGAAGCCGAACAGCTTCCCGCCGGCCACGCCGACCAGCAGGACCAGCAGCGAGAGGTGGAAGGCCAGGTTTCCTATCTCCCGGGCATAGCCCTTCTCCGCGCGAACCTCCGCCCGTGCTTGCGCCTGGCCGGGCACTGTCTCACCCGTCTCACCTGTCGTGTGGGGCACGTCGGGCTCGCTGTCGACGACGACGCGATAGCCGCGGCCGCGCAGGGTTGCCGCGGCCTGTGCGACCACGACGTCTGCCGGGGCGTCGAGCGAGGTTTCGCGGTGGTGTTCGAACCGGTCCAGCCGCGGTGGGGCCTTCGGTGGCTCGGCCCGCGCCTCCCGCCACAGCCGCGCGCAGCGGGGGAGGACGCAGCCGGTCATCGAGACCAGCAACAGACCGTACGTGGCGGCGAACCAGGGGGAGGCGTAGACCTCGAACAGCCCCAGCCGGTCCAGCCATGGCGAGAGCCTCGGGTGCTCGGCCATGAACTGCGGCACCGCCGCCGGATCCGTGGCCACGTTGCGTTGCGGCAGCACAGATCCCGGGATCGCCGCCAATGCGAGGAGTGCGAGCAGAACCACGGCGGTACGCATCGAGGTCAGCTCACGCCAAGCCCACCGACCCCATCCCCACGAGGGCAATGGCCGGGCGCCCCGGTCCGCCGAGTCCGTCGTCACCACCACCCCACCGAGTTCCGTCACCATTATCTACTAGACGCAATAGTAGACACACGTCGCGCTGTGCCACCGCAGCGCCCTGCCCCTCACGCGTAGCCACAGATGGACGGGCTGGACAACCCTTGGAGCGATCTCTGGTTCTCCTCATACCCCGTCCTCGATCACGACCCGCTGAGCGCGGTTGCTCTGAAATCAGTAGGTCGTCACATGGACGTGGTCATAGTGATTCGCGGTCACCGATCCGCGATCCTCCATCGCGCGCCAACCCTCTGAAGAGCGCTCCACCGACCAGATCCGCCGGGCGTGAATCACGTAGCTGACCCCGAACTCGGAGTAATACGCCCGGAGAAACTCCGCGACCTGCCAGGCGCGGTCGCCGGCAGCCATGATGTCCATAGCGATCCCCTGCGCATGCTCACCGTCGCCGCGCAACGTGCCGTAGGTCGCGATCTCGGGAAAGTTCGCGCAGACGGCCTGGTGGATCGCCCGGATGTTCGAGCTGACACCGGAGGGGACAGATGTCCCGTTCGTGCACTGACCGCCGAGGCTAGGCCCAGGGTCAGGTTTCTCCTCGCTGAGATAGCCCGAAGTGACCCACCGGGCCTCGCCGTCCAGCACGATCTCCTGTCGGCCGAGCATCGCGCGGCCGGTGACTGGCACCTTCTTACCGGCATCGAGGACGCCGAGCTGCTCGGCCTGCTTGTCCGGGCGGGTCCAGATGTTGAGCTCGGTGGTCGTCCACCGATGGGTGTCGGCATTCCGGATGGCCGCTGCCACTGCATTTGGCAGCAGGACCTCATCGACCGGGCTCAGCTGACGCGCAGCAGCGGCCTTCAGCTCACGCGCGGGAGACCCCGCTGGCCGGCCGGCGTCGCCGCGCCTGATACCGCCACGCGAAACGACCGGGCGGCGGTCGAGGACGCTGCCCGCGGCCGACTGGTCGACGGCGAGGAGGTCGGACGGGGGATCGGATCCAACAACGCCGATCGTCACCGCTGCGCCGGTTGCGAGAACCGCGAGGGGTGCCGCGATGAGTGCTGCCGAAGGCTTGCGTCGTGCGGTTTCCCGCTTGTGGCTATGAGTCGCCACGCGCTGATTCCTTACTGTCGCTGTCATGGTCGATGCGCTGGTTCCCCCGGTCAGGAGTCCGGGCATGACGAGTGATGCAAGCACGCCGGTCAGCGGATTCTGAAATCCTCACTACTATCCCGGATAGGACAACTGCTCGGACATGTGAGTCGCGCTCGGCAGCGGAGCTGTTCCCAACCGCGCTGGCGCACGATGGCCGCGGTGGCGGGCCCGCAGCCCGATCGGACTGATGTCGTCGGCGGCTCCATTCAGCATCTCCGCCACCAGTTGTGCTCCGTGAGCAGCGGTGGGCCGAAAGCGGACCTCCACGCGCGTAGGCACCCCGGGTGACGGACGGTCGCGGTACTCCTCATAGGCGCGATCGGGTTTTGCGACCCCGAAAAGGCCGATACACATGGAGAACTCATCCGGAGTTGCTCACGAAAGGACACGGAGATGGAACATGATGAAGATGCCGGGCGGCGGCCACCCCGATGCCATAGACGAAGATCGTGCAGTTGGCATCGCGGAGAAGCGCGAAACCGTCCAACACGGACCGAGATCGAGACCCTGAACGACCTCCTCTCGTCCGGACCGACATCGATGAGATGGACTGGTGACGGCACCACGTGGCCGCCCGTCCTGGCGGCTGCTGAGGTTCTCTTCAGTGTCGCAACCACCGCTCGGACTGGGTGAGGTAGAGCAGGTAGGACAGTGCCGGCAGCACGATCGCCACCGCCAGGCCGACGGCGACCAGCAGCGCCTGCAACGTCGCGTCGGCACCGGCGGCGTCGACGATGGTGACCTCGTCGACCAGCAACCACGGGTACTGCCCGGCCCCCCAGCCCAGGGTCACAGTGGCGACCGCGGCCGCCACGGCGAACCGGGCGACGGAGTACCGCCGCGTCCAGATCAGCACGAGTGCGCTGGCTCCGGCGAGCGCCGACAGCACCATGAGTGGCAGCGCCCGACCTGTGAGGCCGTCGAAGAGCGTGGGTGCGTCCTCTTTGATCGGCACCAGCGCGGCGAACACCAACGCGCCGGTGAGCGCGCCCACACCCAGCGTGCGCACGCGCAGCATCTCGGCTAGCCCGCGGTGCCCGGATCGGGCGGCGTCGGCGACGAGAAACGAACCGGCCAGGTACGCACAGCTGCCGCCCGCAATCAGGCCGCCGAACAGCGAGGTCGGGTTCACCCACGACGAGACCAGGTCGCCGCCGCCGTCGGCAGGCACTCGGCCGGAGGCGATTGCGCCGGCTACGCAGCCCAGGAAGAACGGGGTGATCAGTGAGGAACCGGCGAACACGATGCCGAAGAGCCGAGCTTGGCCGAGGGTGGCGGAGTACTTTCGGAACGCGAAGGACGCCCCGCGCAGCACGATGCCCAGCAGGGCCAGCATCAACGGCAACCAGAGCGTCGACATGGCCGCCGCGAACGTTCCGGGGAACGCCGTCCACCAGGTGACCAGCACATAGATCAGCCAGACGTGGTTAGCCTCCCACACCGGTCCGATGCTGTGGTCGATCAGCGTGCGAACCTCCGCACCGCGGCGGGCGCCGCCGGCGGTGGCGTCGAAGAAACCGGAGCCGAAGTCCGCGCCACCGAAGACCGAGTAGACGACGACACCGGCGAACAGCGCGGCGGCCACCGCAATCTCCAGCGTCACCGGGACGGCTCCTGCACGCCCTCGGCGGACTCGGGGCCATAGGGACTGGGTAGATCGAGCTCGCCGGCGCGCCAGCGTCGCGCCATGGACCGGAGTACGACGTAGGCGCCGACCGTCATGCCGAGATACACCACCGCGGTCCCGGCCAAGCTCCACCAGATCCACGGGTTCTCGGTCACCGCGTCCTCGGTGCGCAGCACCTGCCAGACCACCCACGGCTGACGGCCGACCTCGGTGGCGATCCAGCCAGCCTCGAGGGCGATCATCGCTAGCGGGCCGGCGGCCACGGCGTATCGCAGGAACCAGCGACTTTCCAGGAGGTCGCGGCCGCGCCATCGCACGAACCAGAACAGCAGCACGGACAGGGCGAGCAGCGAGCCGATGCCGACCATGGACTGGAACGCCCAGTGGGTGATGTTGACCGGCGGCCGCTCGTCCTCCGGCACCTCGTCCAGGCCGGGCACCGGCCTGTCGAAGCTGTTGCGTGCGATCAACGAGCCGATCTTGGGGATGTCGATGCTGTAGCGGACCTCGCCGTCGATCATGATCCCGCCCAGGCGCAGCGGCGCCGGTTGCTCGGTGGTCTCGGCCAGTTCGAACGCGGCGAGCTTGGCCGGCTGGCTCTCCGCGACCCGTAGGCCGAGCACGTGGCCGACCAGCGGCTGGGCAAGCGCGGCGACGGTGGCGAAGACGAACGGAACGATGAACCCGAGCCGGTGGTGGCGGTCGCGGTGGCCGCGCAGCATGCCCGCGGCGTACACCCCGGCGACGGTGAAGCCGACGACCACGAAGGCGCCGACCCACATGTGGGCGAACATCAGCCACACGCCGTCGTTGAACATCGCGGCCCAAGGGTCAATGTCGACCACCTCGCCGGCCGCGTTGAGCCGGAAGCCGGTTGGGTTGTTCATCCAGGCGTTGACCGCGATTACGCAGAACGTGCCGATCACGCCCGCGCAGGCCATCGGGACCAGCATCAGCAGGTGGATCCGCGGGGGCATCCGGCCCCAGCCGTAGAGGTAGATGCCGAGGAAGATCGCCTCGACGAAGAACGCCAGCCCCTCGAATGCGAACGGCAGACCGAGCACGTCGCCGTACCTCCCCATCAGACCCGGCCACAGCAGACCCATCTCGAAGCTGAGCACGGTCCCGGACACCGCGCCGATCGCGAACAACACGGCGGAGACCTTCGACCACCGCTTGGCAAGCTCGAGTGCCACCGCGTCACCGCGGAAGACACCGCGCCAGTGGACGATGAAGATCATCGACGGGAAAGCCACGCCGAAGCAGGCCAAGATGATGTGCCAGCCCAGCGACAGCGCCATCTGGTTACGCGCGGGCAGTAGACCGGACGGCGTGTCAGACAACAGGACCTGCAGTGCCTCAAGGGTCATGGGTTCTCCTCAGTCGAGCCAGCACAGGAACGCATCCGGTCGCGGTTCACCGATGGTGCCGTCCGATCTCGCCGGTCTGCCGGGATTCCGTAGCTTTCGCGGACATGGTCGCCCCCTTGCGCCGGCATCAGGCGCCCGTAGTTCCGGCCCCTTGCCGGCGAAAGCCTGGTCGTCCACTCGCCATGGGCAAGAGTCTACTAACTCTCATAGTAGATGGGCGCAGTGGGCTGACCTGGCGCTTCTTAGAGAAGCCCGCGCCGGCTACCTAGTCGGAGGCACGGCACCTCTTGTGGGGTCCATCAAGCTGGCGCAGATCCGCGTACTGCCGCTCCTACTATGATCCCTAGTAGGAGGTCGCGGTGCGAGTCTTGGAACTGACCTGTCCGGAGTGCGACGTCACTCTTCAGGCGGGCGACGAAGCGGAGCTCGTCGACCTCGGGCTACAACACGAGCGGAGCATTCACGACCGAGCGGCCTCGCGGGAGCACGTGCTGACCTCGATCTGGCTCCAGAATCGATAATGGCCCACCCCGCCGAGGTTCCCGCCCTCGTCCGGCACGGGCCGATCTCTCCTGCCATGTGCCGACGGCGATCATCTGCGCCGGTCGCCCCCGCGCGGGCGTCGCCGCCGGGTGACTGTGTCAGAGCGGGCGTCCTTCTTTGCCGGGAACTCGACCTATTTGCGGGGGCAGATGGAGGTCCTTGTCGACGAAGGACCCCTGGTCGCCGCTGCCCAGTACAGGCTCGGGAGCGGCGGCGGGCTCGGCGCAGGTTCAGCCGAACTGGTAGCCAGCCTTGGTGATGGCTGTCCGCGGTCGACGGCGTCGGCCCGGATGTGCTCGATTCGACGAGGCTGTCTTTTGAAGTCCTCAACAACAGTGTGTCCGGGCCGATCTGTGTGATCAACAGCGATGATTCGCCGGGACCCTCTGACCAGGAAGCACCACCATGACACAGTCTGCGAAGGCCGACGATGAGCCGAGGAAGGGCAAGAAGAAGATCGTCGCGATCGTCGCCCTTCTCGCCGTCGCTGCCGCAGCGTACTTTCTCGTCCTCAAGCCGAAGCCCGAAGGGGATCCTGAGCCAGTCGCGGGCGAGGTCGTCACCCTCGAGCCGATCCAGCTGAACCTCGCCGCCGGAAGCTATCTGCGGATCGCAATCGCGCTGCAGCTCACGGCTGAGGCCGAGGAAGCGGACGGCAGCAGAGCCCTCGACGCCACGATCGAGATGTTCTCAGGCCGAACCGTCGCAGAGCTCTCTGACGTCAAGCAGCGGACGAAGCTGAAGGAGGAGCTCGCCGCTGAGATTGAGGAGCTCTACCACGGTGAGGTTATGGATCTCTACATTACGGAGTTCGTGACGCAGTAGTCGCTGGATCTCGTCGAGAAGACTCCGCGACGCCAGGCCGAACGACCCCACGGAAGTCCGGAATGTGTACCAGCCAACCCAGGAAACCAACAACGTGCTGCTCGGCGGAAACATCCCCGTCCTCTTGTCGCCGATGACCTATCTTAGGTTAACTAGTGTCTAGAACTCCACTAGGTAACCTATAGGGGCATGCTAGCATGTCGCCATGGCTCGATACCGTGACATCGCCGAGGACCTCCGTCGCCGCATCGGAGCCGGCGAGTTCTCCCCCGGCCAGCAACTTCCCTCCATCGCGGCTTTGCAGGAGCACTACGACGTGCCCGGCTTGAACACGATCCGCCAGGCGCAGCAGCTGCTCGTCGAGGACGGCCTGGTCGAGACCCGCCAGGGCGTCGGTGCCTTCGTGCTGCGCAACGATCCGCAGCCGCGCACCGTCGATGTAGCCGCAGAGTTGCGGACAGCTCGCGCCGCAATCGACCGAGCCCTTGCCGCTGCGCTCGGCAGCCAGAGCTGAAAGTCGCGCCACAACTGTCGGAGGCGGTCCGCAGCGCCGGGTCTGCAGCAGAGCTAGTCCTTCGTCGCCCGGAACGGTCGCTCACGGGCTTCTGCCCACAACCAAGCAGCGAGTCGAGGCGATCGCTCGAGAGATCCTGAAACCGCACCTGGCGTTCTCGTCGACGAGGGTGATTGAGATTCGAGCCACGCCGCGTTTATGTCCCGAAAACGTGAGCGCAAAGGGTCTAGCCAGGTCAAGTGGGATCAAAACGAGCGAGCGATGTAGCCACCCCAGCGGGAGCGTTTGCGCAGGTCAGCGCCCAACCTGTCAAAGGCCAGCAAGCGGCGACGAACAACAGTCGCCATCGCACCGTGAGTCCAGAGGTCGCAGGTTCAAATCCTGCCCCCGCTACAAAGAGAAACACCAGGTCAGAGGCGGTTTTGGGAGGAATCCGGAAACCGCCTCTGGCGTTCTCGAGAGCCGCCCGTGAGCACTTGGCAGCAGCGATTGCCGCGTTCTGCCCCGCTCGGGCTTGCGAGACGACTTAAACAAGCGTGGAAAGCCCTGGCTCCACCGGGACGTATGCAGGCGTAGGGGGACGGAGATTCACGGCCTCGAGCGCCAAATGATTGGGTCGTTTGGAAAGAGTTCAACGCGCCGTCCGTGTGCGCCGACTGCGCCAGCTTCATGACGACTCACTGTGGGATCCGCCCGCTATTGGCGCGGCGTGCGCTCCTGCCGGTTGGAGAACGTGATCGGCGACCGCTAGATGGAGGTGGCTGGCCGTAGGTGCTCCGCCGGCAGCCCCTTCAGTAGCCGTGTCGGCGCGCGACTGGATGTGTCACTGGAAGAGGATGTTGGTCGCTTCGCCGCCGTTGAGGGTGTCGGCGCCTTCGCGCCGCGGAGGATGTCGTCGTCCCCGCCGCCGGACACGGTGTCGTCATCGGCGTTTCCGTTGACGGTGTCATTGCCTGCCTCGCCCCGCAGTGTGTCCGAGCCGTCGGCGCCTCGGACTTGTCATCGCCCGCGCCGCCGTAAACGTAGTCGTTCCCAGCTCCGCCGTTGATCCGGTCGGCGGCTGACCCAGCGAGGATGTCGTCATCGCCGGGGCCGCCGACCAAGAGGACCGACGCGCGTCGTCGCCGAACATGTCGTCATCGCCCATGCCGCCACGGAGCACGCCGCCGGTCTGGTTGGAGCCGAGGTTCTGGCCGGAGTACGAATGTCGACACCCGTGCCGCCGTCGATTAGGTCGGATCCCAGTCCGCCACAGACCGTGTCGTTGCCCCCGAGGCCGTAGATGAAGTCCCTGCCCACGTCGGGGTTGTGCGTCGACGAAGTGGCCCGCGGGAGTTTGTGTGACGACCCGAGCCGGGGACAGCAGGGTGCCGAGCATCACCGAGGTACCGGTAAGGGCGAGGATGGCGAAGGTCAACGGTCGTTCTGCTCGCTGGTCCGGGCTTCTGCGCGGCCAAGTGTCCGCGGGCGTTCGAGTCGCCTTGGCGCCACTGGTCGGCGAAACGCGGGTCTTGACCGCGGCGAAGTGCGGCCTGGTCACCTCGCTACGGCCTTCCGCGCGCATCAACTGGGCCACCGGATCAGGGCCACGTCGTGCTCGGCATGTTTGCAGCCGTGACCCGTAGAGCCCGGTAAATCGTCCGCCCTGCTGACTTAGGTTCGCCGACGCACTTCACCGTCGCGGACTGCGGTGCTCCACGACGCCGTCTTGACACGCGGTTTAGACTGAGAGTCTAAACACGAAGAGCACAACTTGCCAAGGAGGTCCAGTGCGTCGCGTCCCCGCCCAGATCGCCGCTCGACTACCGGCCGCGGCCGAACTGTTCGCTGATCGCGGCTTCGAGAACACCAAGGTGGACGACGTTGCCGCCGCGACCGGTGTGCCGAAGGCAACGCTCTATTACTACTTCGCCGGGAAAGAGGAGATCTTGGCGTTTTTGCTCCAAGAAACCCTCCAACAGATGGCCGACGAGGTGGCGATCGCGGTGCAGGCGCCTGACTCGGCCGCGGCCCGGTTGGCCGCGGTTGTACGGGCGCAGCTGAGGGTGATGGCAGACCAGCCCTCCGTCTGTCGCGCGCTGATCGAGAACCTCGGACACGCCGGGCGGATCCCGGAGCTCGCCAGCTCCGTGACAGAGGCCTACTACACGCCGGTGCAGCAACTCCTCGACGAGGGGGTGCGCGACGGATCGCTCCGAGCGACGGAGGACCCTTCGACGACGGCGATGGTTTTGTTCGGCGCCGTCACCATGAGCGCGCTCTCGTACCTGGCGGCGGGTCGACCGCTGAGCCCCGAGGGTTTGAGTCCCGCGATCCTCACGGTCGTCCTGGACGGGCTTCGACCTACGGATTCGCCTCCCTAGGGCTGCCCATGGCGCGACAGCCCAATTCACGCCGTGCAGCCGCAACGCAAGGCCGGCTTGGCGGCTGCGAACTCGGCTCCGAGTGCCGCGGTTGAGACAGGTTTACGAGAAGGAGATGTCTGTGGATCTTCACCTCCACGAGACGGTCCTCGCCGCCGTGGTCGCCGCCGCTGATAGGCGGCTTGACGGGAGCCTTCCATGGTCGGACGTCCCTGACGCCGAGAGGTGCTTCCGTACCCCGGAGAGGCTGGTGAGCATCCTTCAGCTGCGTTGGCACACGCGTCTCTCCGCCCTCATCGAGGACGCGCTCGACGACGAGCCGCTGGATCTAGCTCAGGCAGTGATCGAGGCCTGGCGAGGCTGCGCGGCCGAGATGCCTGGGGTGCGGCGCATCCTAGACGCGCATGCGGACACGCCGGCCATGCAGATCGCCCAGCGCAAGGACTGGGCGTTGCTCGCCAGCGCAAAGGGCCTTAGACCAACCGAGGACCCGAGAGTGGAGGCTGTCGGCAGGAAGATCGAAGAGCTTGCCCGTTCACGATCAGGGTTGCGGCGACTTACCACCACCAACCCACGGCACGTCTCCGGATCGCTGTGATGTCGAAGAACATGGTTGCGCCGCATCGCAACGCCGGGCCTGATCGCTCAATCACTTCGGATCACGCCCTCCGAACGGAAACCCAGGGTCGGAGTTCGAGCAGACCGATTCGAGTCGTCCCGTCGGCGTGTCCACGCCACGACCAGCAAATCGATCTGACCGCGGATGCAGCCGACTTCAAATACGGGGGCTAAAGATGCTGGAGCGTCCGGTCGGCCGGCTGGCCCGGGCCTGCGTGTTGGGCATCCGCTTCCCGCGACTGGTGGTTGTCGGGTGGCTGGTCGCGGCTGCCCTAGTCACGTTCGGGGTGCCCTCGCTGCCGTCGGTGGTTGAGCGCAGCAGTGGCGCCTTCGTGCCCGAGGACGCTCCCTCGTTGGCTGCGTTGCATCGGATGGATGAGGCGTTTGGGTCTGGGCGTACTGAGTCGTTCGCCTACGTCGTGTTCAGGAACGACGCGGGCCTGAGTGCAGCGGACATGGGGGGTTACCGCGATCTGGTGCGGGCCCTGCAGGCGGACGAGGAGCGGGTCTCTGATGTGCAGCACTTCGTCGGCAATAAGGACGCCCGGCGCCAGCTGGTCAGCGAGGACGGTCAGGCCGCTTACCTGGTGGTTGGGCTGACCAGTGGTATCGGGTCGCCAGGTTCCGAGCGGGACGTGCACTGGCTTCGGGAACAGATCGCCGGGTTGTCGGTGGCGCCGGGCACCACCACGTATGTGACTGGTGACCCGGCGATGATCACCGATTTGACGACCGAGGTGAACGCGGCGTCGGTGCGGATCACGGTTATCTCCGGTTTGCTGCTGGTCATCATCTTGTTGATCATTTACCGCCGGGTCAGCACTGTGCTGCTCACCCTGGTCACGATCGGGGTTGCGCTGGCCTGCGCGCGGGGTGTGCTGGCCTGGGCCGGTGAGCAGGGGATGGCTCTTTCGACCTACACCGATGCGTTCGTCACCGCCATCGTGCTGGGCGCCGGCACCGACTACTGCGTGTTCCTGATCAGCAGGTTCCGCGAATCGTACGGACGCGGAGTCGAGCCGCTGATGGCGGTCGAGGAGTCCGCGACCAGGGTGGGACCTGCATTGGTGGCGTCAGCGGGAACCGTCATCCTCGCTGCGATCTGCCTGGGGTTCACCAAGCTGGCCATCTTCTCCACCACCGGACCGCCGATGGCGATCTGCGTCGCGGTCACCGTGGCGGTGAGCTTGACGTTCACGCCGGCGCTGATGGTCTGGTTCGGGCCCAGGATCGGCCCGGCGAAGGTCCCGGCCCCGACATCTGCGTGGTCACGGGTCGGAAGGTTGGTGGCGCGGCGACCGGCTCGGGTGCTCCTGACCGGCACCGCCGTGTTGGTGGCGCTGGCCGCGTTCCTGCCCACCATGGTGATCTCCTATGACCAACGGAACTCCCAACCCGAGGGCACGCCGAGCAACCAGGGGTTGGCGGTGCTGGAGGATCACTACCCCCGCAACGAGACCCTGCCGGACTACTTGCTGGTGGAGTCCCCGCGCGACATGCGCAACCCGAAGGATCTGGCCGTGCTCAACGAGCTGAGCCGCGCCGTGGCCAAGGTCGACGGCGTCACCGGAGTGCGCAGCATCACCCAGCCGGCCGGTGAGCCGTTGAAACCGGCATCGATCGCCCGGCAGCTCAAGCGACTCGCCAACGGACTGGGTCGCGCCAGCGACGGCCTGGAGGACGGCCAGCCCGGGCTGGAACGCCTCTCCTCAGGCAGCACTCAATTGGCCGACGCGATCGATCAGGTCGCAGACGGCGCCGACCGCGCCCACGACGGCGTCGGCCGGCTGGTGAACGGAACAACCGACCTCACCGACGGCCTCGGCCGCGCCACCGAGAACACCCAACGAGCCGCGCAGGGCGCCCGCCGACTGCAGGCCGGCGCGGCCACTTTGGCGACAGGCCTGCAAACCGCGCACGACCAAGTCAGCATGGCCGTCCAGGGCATCGACCTGATCGTCCAGGCACTCAACCGTGACCTGCTCTGCACTGCCGACCCCATCTGTCGCCGGTCCCGGGAAGGACTGGCCGAGATCCACCGCGGCCTGAAGAACGAGCTCCTCCCCGGACTGCAGCGCGCAGCCAACGGCGCGACCCGCATCGCCCGCGGCCAAGGCAACCTCGCCGGTGGCCTCGACCGTCTCGCCTCCGGGTTGAGCCAGGCTCAACGCGGCGCCGACCGGATCGCCGAGGGACAACGACTCCTGCGCACGCGGCTCGGACAGATGGCCCACGGCACCTCACAAATCGCCCAGAACGCCGACGCCTTCGCGCCCGGCATCGAGGACCTCATCAACCAGACCAGCGTGCTCGCCGAGAACCTGCAACGCTCTGAGTCCTACCTGCGCACGGTCAACCGAGGGGCCGATACCCCCGAGGCCGGCGGCTTCTACCTACCCGCGCGCACCCTTCGTGACGAGCGCTTCGCCTACGCACGTGAGGTCTTCCTCAGCCCCGACGGCCGCGTTGCACGCATCCAGGTCACCGGCGACACCGACCCTCTGAGCCCGGACGGGCTGCGCCGCTTCGAGGAGGTACAGGACACCGCCGATACCGCGCTCACGCAGACACGTCTCGCCGACGCGACGATCAGCGGCACCGGCGCCGCCGGCCTCGGCGCGGACCTGAACCGCTACCTGCTCGACGACGCCAAGCTCGTCCTTGCCGCGGTGCTCCTGGTC
This sequence comes from Nocardioides silvaticus, assembly GCF_003160695.1. Lineage (GTDB taxonomy): Bacteria > Actinomycetota > Actinomycetes > Propionibacteriales > Nocardioidaceae > Nocardioides > Nocardioides silvaticus. The sequence continues at coordinate 254,666 of NZ_QGDD01000001.1, read as the reverse complement.
GTTCTGCTGCTGCTCATCATCACGCTGCGCTCCCTCGCCGCCCCCCTGTACCTGCTCGTCTCGGTGGCGCTCTCCTGCGCGGCGGCCCTCGGCCTGACCACCTTGGTCTTCCAAGACATTCTTGGCCACGACATCCAGTTCCCAGTGCCGGTGATCACCTTCGTGCTGCTGGTCGCCGTCGGCGCCGACTACAACATCTTGCTGATGAGCCGGATGCGCGAGAACGGCACCACCCTGACCCGCGCCAAGGTCGCCGAAGCCGTCACCCTCACCGGCCCCGTGATCACCTCCGCAGGCATCATCTTCGCCAGCACCTTCATCGCGCTGCTCACCTCACCGGTGATCACGCTCGCCCAGACCGGGTTCGCCGTCGCAGCCGGGCTGCTGCTCGACACCTTCGTGGTCCGCAGCCTCATCGTCCCCGCTTGTGCCGCCCTCCTCGAGGACCACAACTGGTGGCCCGCGCGCCGGCCCCGGCGCTCTGAGTCACCCGAAGCAACGCCCGCCAAAGTGCCCTCCTGAACCTCTGTTTCCCTCTGCGCACATATATGGGAGTCGACGACGTCCCGTTCACGGCCGACGTACAAACGCATCCTCGAAGGTCGCCATCCCTGGGGTCGGCGGGAGCGAGACCGCGAGTCTCAGGCGTTGCGGTCGCGTCTCCTCCAGCAGGGGCTCCGCAGTGTCTATTGGGGATCTGGATGCGAGGTGAGGTGGCTCATCGAGTCGATGCGTGGCCGCTCAGGAGGCCGGGGGACTCATCGGAATCCCAGCCGAACCGGCGCTTCCCGAAGGCGTCGAGCGCGAAGTGCGTGGCAAGCACAAGACCACAGCCGAGCAGCACGTCGATCACGTAGTGGTTGCCGGTCGCGATGACGACGAACGCCTGTGCGCTTGGGTAGAGGACCGCCAACGGCCGCCACCACCGGCCTTTGAAGTCCCACATCTGCAGCGCACACCACAGGGCCCAGCCGCAGTGCAGGGACGGCAGCGCGGCGTACTGATTGGTGGCGTCGCCGATGCCTCGGGGCGCGGAGGCAGCGCCACCCCACCAGCCGTAGCCTGCGAAGGCACGCATGACGTCAGCGACGCCATCACCGGGTACGAGTCGAGGAGGCGCAACGGGGTAGTTCATGTAGACGAGCAGCGCCACCGCTGAGGCAAGCACCAGGCTCCAGTAGCCGCGGCGGTACTTCCAGCCGCCGACCTTCCAGGAGAGGAACAATACGGTCGGAGTCGCGACGTAGTGCATGACGGCGTAGAAGTAGCACGCCGGCACCGCTACCAGTGGCACGCCCATGGTCCATGAGTTCAGGGGCACCTCGACGTGGTCGAAGACCCAGCCCTCGAGTGCTACCAGCTCGTCGGAGTGCACGAACGCGAGGGCGACATCACCGCCCTGCCCGGCCCGGATCACGTTGTAGGCCAGCGCGAGCATCGCCATGGCGACGAGCTCAAGCACCGATGGGTGGACGATCCTCTTGATCGCGACACCAACCCGGCTCGGCTGGCGGGACGTCTCGACCGACATCAGCCCACGTTTGCCCGAGAGCTGTTGGCTACGAGGAGAGCCAGCGGACAGCGGGGCGCGTCCGAGACGCAGGCGAACGACGGGACAGAACCCCCGGAGCACGCGTAGGTTTCCACGGCACGCTTCATAGGGCGAGGATCGAAGGAGTTCCGAGGCCAGCCCGCGAGGTGATCCGTGGTGAGCTGCGGATGGAGGACGCTGCGGACGAGGCGCTGCGCGCCCTCGGAACTGAAAGGCTTCAGGCGCGTGGGTGATCCGTACCCGCGCTTGGCGATGGCGCCCGTGCTGCTCCGCCTAGCCATGGCGGCGTGTCCTTCCCGGCGGCGGTCGCCTGTCCGGCCGCGGTCCGTCGTCGTGGTCGGCGAGCTGTGCGTCGGGGTCGACGGAGGTCTCGAACGCGGCGGCGACGTCCTCGCCCGAGGTGTGTCCCCGGGTCTCGCGCAGTGGAGTTTCGCGGAGGAAGAGCAGGATGAGGAACCCGAGGATCGCGAATGGTACGGCGGCGAGGAACGTGGTCTGCAGCGCCTCGGCGAACCCGGTGGTGACCGCGAGATGGATGGGGTCGGGCAGCGCGGCGATCTGCTCGGGGCTGCCCAGGGTGGCGGACGTGGGGGGCATCTGGTCGGCGGTGACCCCGGCTTCCTTCAGTTGGGCGGGGATGGTGTCGCGGAGCCGGTGGGTGAGCAGTGCACCGAAGACCGCGACTCCCATCGCACCGCCGAGGGACCGGAAGAAGGTCGCTCCTGAGGTCGCGACGCCGAGGTCGGCATGGGCCACCGCATTCTGGGTCGCTAGAACGAGTACCTGCATCACCATGCCGATGCCGGCCCCGGTGATGAACATGAACACCCCGGCGAGCCAGAGCGAGGTGTCCACCGAGAGTCGGCTCATCAGCATCAGCCCGCCGGCCGCGACCAGCAGGCCGACGACGGGGAAGATCTTGTAGCGACCGGTGTGGGTGATCAGGCGCCCCGAGCCGATGGAGGTGATCAGCAGGCCGACCATCAGCGGAAGGGTCAGGAGACCGGAGGCGGTGGGCGACTCGCCCTTGACGATCTGCAGGTACTGCGGCAGGAAGATGATGGCGCCGAACATGGCGACCCCGACCGCGAAGCCGGCCAGGCTGGTGATGACGAAGGTGTGGTTGGTGAACAGTCGAGGAGGCATGATCGGTTCGGTCGTCCGGCGTTCCTGCCAGACCGTGAGGGCGAGCATGAGCAGCGCAACTGCGGTCAGGCCGTAGGTCCAGGCCGAGTTCCAGGCGAACTCCTTGCCGCCGAGCGAGAGCATTAGCAGTAGCGCGCTGATCCCGGCGACGATGAAGAACGCCCCCAGCCAGTCAATAGCATGCTGGCGGCGCGGGAACGGCAGCTTGAGCACACGTTCGGTGACCACGAGGGCGGCGATGCCGATGGGGATCCCGACCCAGAAGGTCCAACGCCACGAGAGGTGCTCGACCAGGAACCCGCCGAGCAGGGGGCCAGCGACGGTTGCCAGGCCGAAGACCGAGCCGATGTAGCCCTGATAGCGGCCGCGTTCGCGGGGACTGACGACGTCGCCGATGATCGCCTGGGACAGTGCCATCAGCCCGCCCACGCCGAGTCCCATCACGGCCCGGAACCCGACGAGCTGTCCCATGTTCTGGGCGAACCCGGCGGCGAGGGAGGACACCAGAAAGATTCCGATCGCGGACTGGAACATGATCTTCGGCCGTACAGGTCTGACAGCTTGCCCCAGATCGGTGTGGATGCGGTCGAGGTCAACAAGGTGGCGGACACGACCCAGGCGAGCTGGTCCTGGCCGCCGAGCTCGCCCACGATGGTCGGCAGTGCGGTGGCCACGATCGTCTGGGACAGGGCGGCGACCAGCATCCCCAACATGAGCCCCACCAGGACGGTGAGGATCTGCCGGTGCGTCAGGTCCGGCATCACCTGCTCGGTCGGTGGCCCGGGCTGAGCGCCTCGAGGCGTGGGTGACGTGCTCATCGCTGGCTCTCTTCTGGCGTGGGGGATCAGGGCTCAGCTGGCTTGTCGAGGCCGCCGTTGATGGCGGCACCGAACGAACGCAGTGGGTAGCAGACAGTCCGCTCTGGGCAGCGCCTGGAGCGGGCTGGTCCGCCGCGCAACTCTACCCTTTTCCTCCTATGCATTCCGGCGTAGGCTGGCCTCAACCACTGCGCACACGGTGATCGTGATCCCCGGCTCGGCCGCCCAGGCTGGAGGTGGATAAAGTGAGATATTGGGATCTGAACGGCCCGGCTTGGCAACCGCTGGCGAACGCGCTTTGGGACGTCTCGGCGGTCTTGTGGTGGACGCTCGTGGCTGGCCTTATCGCCTGTGGTGGATGCTGGTACGCGGGTCGGTTCATCTATGGGGAGTGGGTTCGCGAACATCCCCCGCCCCATCTCCGGTTCCTGGCCGAACGAAGGCTGCGTCGGGACCTTGCCCGAGGGGTGGCCGAACTTGAGGAGTACCTGCGCAAACGCGATCCAGCACACCTCAACGACAGTCTGGTTCGGCCCGGCCCGTCGCGGACTCAGAGGCGCCATGGATGGCGTCGACTTTGAGACAGACCTTGCAGTTCGCCAGGTCGATCTCCGACGGCAGCCCCGACCCCGGCCGAGGGGTGGCTGGATTCGGGCCCGAACCTATCTCCAGCGGGACACTGGGACCACGGCGGGCAACTGCGCGACCGCTGGGACCACGGCGGTCAACTGCGCGACCAATGGGAACAGAGGTGACCGGAGTGCCAGCGGCGTGAACCGTCCGGAGGGGGCGGTTCCTGCCGGCGGGCGAGGTCGACGCGCAGCCGCGGTGGCGAGGAGGACACAGACTTCTGGCGGCCGGGTCCGGCAGGATTGGCCGCCCGCGACCACACCAGAGACGCGGGAAGAGCAGCCCAACGGCCCACCATGGTGGCCGCCTACTAAACCGGTCCGGTATGGCGAGACGCACTGGATCATGCCCCTCGAGACGTTCGGCTCTGGTTGCGTCAGTTCCCTCATCACCTGCGGATCTCGATGTCTTCTCGGTCATTGGCCTCGGTCCGCTGGTTGAGCATGGTCAGCAGCTGGTCGCCCTCAATGTCGAGGTCGGGCAGCAGGCGGTCGAGCCAGCGGGGCAGCCACCATGCTCGCTCGTCGAAGACGGCCATGAGCGCCGGGACGAGGGTCAACCGGACGATGAAGGCGTCGATGAGGATGCCTGCGGCGAGGGCGAAGCCGATCTGCTTGATCATGATGTCGTGGCTGAAGATGAAGCCGGAGAAGACCGCGACCATGATGATGGCGGCAGCCACGACGACCCGGCTGGCCTGGTCGAACCCATGGATCACGCTCGACCGGGCTGCCTGGCCGTGGATGTGCGCCTCGCGCATCGAGGAGACCAGGAAAACCTCGTAGTCCATGGCGAGGCCGTAGAGGATGCCGGTCACGATGACCGGCATGAAGCCCATGAGCGGACCGCCGGTGTCGAACCCGAAGAGGCCGCTGAGCCAGCCCCACTGGAAGACGGCGGTGGTCGCACCGAACGTGGCCACGATGCTGAGCAGGAAGCCGGCTGTGGCCTTGAGTGGGACGACGATCGAGCGGAACACAAGCATCAGGATCAGGACGGAAAGGATGACGATGATGCCGAGGTAGAGCGGAAGCACGTCGGCGAGCTTGTCGGACATGTCGATTCGGATGGCGGTGAACCCGGTCACGCCCAACTGCACCTGGTTGTCCAGGGCGATGGCGTTGTCGGGCTCGCGTAGTGACTTCACGAGGTCGCTGGTGGCCTCGTCGCTGGGGCCGGAGATGGGGATGATGCTGAACACGGCCAGGTCGCCGGCCTCGTTGACGCCGACGGGGGCGGCCAGCACGATGTCGTCTCGGTCCTGGAACTCGCCGAGGAGTCTCGCGGTCAGCTCGGGCGTGACGCGGCCTGCGGTGCCGGTGGGCTCTGCGGTGACCAGGAGCGGGCCGTTGAATCCCTCACCGAAGCCTTGGGAGACCGCCTCGTAGCCCTGTCGGGCGGCAGTGTCCTTGTTCGCCGTCGCGCCGGATGGGATGCCCAGGTTCATGTTGGCGGCGGGGATCGCCATCACTCCCAGGATCGTGACCACGCCGGCGATGACAGGCCACCTGAACCTGATCACAGCCTTGACCCACTGGTCGGCGACGCTGTGGGACTCCGCCTCCACCTTGGCGCGGCGCCGGGCTCGGGCCTTGTCCGAGCAGATCCGTTCCCCGACCAGCCCTAGCAGCGCGGGCAGCAGGGTCAGGGCGATGAGGACGGCAAGGGCGACAGTGGATGCTGCGACCAGTGCCATCGTGGACAGCGTCGCGATGCCGATGACGGTGAGCGCGGTCAGTGCGATGAGGACGGTCAGGCCGGCGAAGAACACGGCACTGCCTGCGGTGCCGACTGCTCTGCCGGCAGCCTCCTTCGCAGTGAGTCCCCGGTCGAGGATCAGTCGTCGCTGGCGGTTGACGACGAACAGCGCGTAGTCGATGCCGACGGCGAGGCCGACCATGAGACCCAGGACGGGGGTGGCGGAGTTCATCTCGACGGCCGTCGAGAGCGCGTACGCGCCGCCCACGCCGACGCCGACGCCGACCAGAGCGGTGACCAGGGGCAGGCCGGCCGCGATCAGGGAACCCAGGGTGAGCACCAGCACGAGAACGGCGACGGCGAGACCGATCACCTCGCCGATGCCGACGGGGATCTCGAGGGCTTTGAGCGAGTCGCTCGGGAGCACGGTGATCCCCGTTCCCTGCTCGGCGCGCTCCACCACCTCGACCACCGAGGTGACGTCGTCATCTGTCAATGAGGTCGAGGCGACGGTGAACTGGAACTGGAACAGCGCGACCTGCCCGTCCGAGGACATCAGCACGCCGGGCACCGGTGCCCCGTCCACCAGCAGCGGCTCGTAGGGGGGCGCCTGTCCTCGGTCCGACTCGGCTGGGCGATCGACCGGTGGGTTCTCTTGGGGCGTGCCCGGTGCGCCCTCCTCAGCGGCACCCAGCGCGGCGTCGAGGGGGTTGACGACCTTCTCGAGGTCATAGACGTCGCTGACGGTGCCGCTGATGACCGCGAGTCGCTCCGGAGTGTCGAGGCGCTCGCCGTCCGGTGCGGTGAAGACGACGCTGGCCTGCCCCCCCGAGGCCTCGGGGAGCTCATCGGCTACACGGTCGAGCACGGTCTGTGCCTCGGTGCCGTCGATCTTCATCCCGGAGCTGACACTCACCCCATTGATGGCCATGCCGCCGACGACCACCGCGAGGACTGCGACCCAGCCCGCAATGAACAGCCACGGCCTGCCGAACGCGGTGCGTCCAAGCCGATACAAGAAGGTAGACATGGGGTCGGGTTCTCCTCCAGGGCGAAGGCGGCGTTTAGAGGCCGTGGCGCAGGTAGTCGAAAGTGATGTCGAGGAACGAGCTGTAGTCCATCGACGCCGGGCTGGAGTCGCTCTCGCCGTCCAGGTGCACGTCGAGGGTTCCCTCCAGGGCGGCCATCACGGCGCCGTACACGGCGCCGAACAGCAACGGCACGTAGATGGCGGGGTACCGATCCCCAGCCACCGACCCCAACAGTTCCTGGGCCACATGGCGCATGCGCTGCTGAACGCCCAAGACGTAGGGCTCCAGGGTCGGGTACTGCCGCGCCATCGCCATCAACTCGCGCATCCTCACCAACGTGCCCTCGGTGAACTGATCCCTCATGACAGCCAGCAGGGCATCCAGCAGCGGCAACTCTGTGGGCAGGCCGACCAGGATCGCGCTCGCGTCCTCGACACCACCGAACGCGACCGAAGCGACTGCTTCCTCCTTGCAGGAGAAGTGGTTGGCAAAAGTGCGTCGCGAGTACCCCGCTCGCTCCGCGACGTCCGCGGTGATAAATCCGAACAACCCGCGCTCACGGGTCAACTCGAAAGCCGCTTGGGCCAGCGCCTGCCCCGTCGCCTCACGCTTGAGGTCCCGCAAACCACGATCCATGCCTCAGTATGACCTTCCCTGCCCGATGAGCAACATTGCCCAATGAGCAGGCAGACATTTCAGGCCTCCGCCCTTGCTCCAAAGCAGCAGTCCGCCTACCGCAGGCCGGTAGCGTGACAGCAACACGAAGCTGCCGATCCGTCTTCGGCACCGGTCTCGTCAAGGACGGGCCATCGACTAACGGAGCGCGTATGGGTGTTGGTGGCGAAGGGGTCGGGGCTGACGGCGGACGGAACCAGAGCACGACCGATGACGGGGAGCAGTTCGCCGATGCAGTCCTGGCTCTGCTCGCGGTGGCTCGGCGGACACGGGGCCGACTGCAGCCGCTCTTCGAAGACGTCACCGTGCCTCAGCTGGTGCTACTGGATGCAGTGCAAGCCTGCGGCCTTGAGGGCATCGGCGCCATCTCGGCATACACGCTGCTGAGCCAACCCACGGTGACCCAACAGGCGGCCAGCCTGGAAGCCGCTGGTCTCCTGCGCCGCATCCCGGCCGAGGACGACCGGCGCCGGCGCGTGCTCACGCTCACCGATCGCGGCGAGCAACTCCTGGCCGCCAAGCGCGACCTAGTCGCCGACCGACTTTCGCTGGCTTGGAAATCCCTCACCCCCCAGGAGCAATCCATCGCGGTTCCACTGCTTCGCCACATCACGGATCTCGTCAGCCATCTCACCTGAAACCACGCACTACCCTTTTCCTCCTATGTATTTCGGCGTAGATTCACGCATGGTCCCTGTTCACACGTCCGCCGGCGCCCGGACCGCCTCGTCTCGCAAGCGCCGAGCTCGCAAGCGAACAGGTGGCCACCTAGGTAGGTGACTTATGCACTGGGTAGACCTCCACGGACTCGGACGGCACGACCTGGCCGAGGCGTTCCTCGACGTGACTCAGTACCTGCTGTGGTGGGTCGTCGGTGGACTCATTGCCTGTGGCAGTTGGTGGCACGGCGGTGTCGAGGTGTACCAGAGTTGGGTGCGAGAATCTCCGGCTCCTCGCGTCAGGTTGGTGAGTGAACTGCGGTTACGCCGAGAGGCGCGCCAAGGCTGTCGCGCGCTCGAGAGGTACCTCGGGTAGCACAGAGCTTGCGGAGTGACCGCGATGCGGCGGGGAAGGTCTCATCCCGTGTGTCTACGACGGCGACTCACCGGAAAGTCTGCAGAAGGACCGCGTGAAGTCGCCCGAGCCAGTCCGAGGACATCGGGAAACGCGGGACGTCGCTTCGGGATCGATCCGCAGCCTTAGATCAAGCGGGTTTCGGTCGCGACTTGCGATCGGAGGTCGGCGGCCTTGAAGACCTCGTTCACCTGTGCAGATTGGGCTGGGGTGCGGCTGGCTCTCACTGAAAGGACAGTGAGGCGAACCCGCGGATCGGGCCTGAGCGGAGTCGGATCGACGAGTCGAGGTCGACATCCCAGTCACGATGGCGGGTGAGAAGTGCCATCAGGGCGATGCGTGCTTCGAGCCGGGCCAGGGATGCGCCGAGACAGAAGTGGATGCCGCGACCGAACGCGACTTGTCGTTCGGGTGCGCGGTGGATGTCGAAGTGGTCTGCGTCAGGGAACGCGTGGTCGTCGCGGTTGGCCGACCCGAAGAGCAGCAGCACGGTGTCGCCGGCTTCCATGGTCTGCTCGTGCAGAGTGGTCTGTCGGGTCAGGGTGCGTGCGAGGCCCTGGACCGGGGAGTCGAAGCGCAGCAGCTCTTCGACCGCTGCGGGCACGAGATTGGGGTTGTCGACCAGCTGTCGTTGGCTCTCGGGGTGCTGGGCGATGATGACCGCGCTGTTGGAGAGCAGGTTGGTGGTTGTCTCGTGGCCGGCGACAAGCAGCAGCAGGCAGAAGCCGAGAAGTTCCTCTTCCGGGAGGTGTTCGCCGTCGACTTCGGCCTGCACGAGTGCGGTCATGAGGTCGTCTTGGGGGTGGGCGCGACGTTCGGCGAGGAAGGCAGCGAAGTAGTCATAGAGCGCGGCGGCGGCGTCCAGCCCTGCGCCGAACTCACCCCGGGTGGGGTTGGACTGGATGAGGGTGGTGGACCAGGTTCGAAAGCGGTCGCGGTCTTCGCGCGGCACGCCGAGCATGTCGGCGATGACGATAGCCGGCAGCGGTCCGGCGAACCCGGAGACGAAATCCCAGGGACCCGCCTCCGGCGTCTGGTCGAGGAGGTCGTCGACCAGGGTCTGGATGTGTGCCTCCAGCCCGGCGATGCGCCGAGGTGTGAAGGCCTTGCTGACGAGGTGGCGCAGCTGGGTATGCCGCGGCGGATCACTCATGATGAGCATGGGCAGGAACAGCTCGGTCATGTCCACACCGGGCGGTGTGGGGAAGATGCCGGACGCCGACGAGTACCTCGCCGGGTCTGCCAGCGCGGCCGAGACGTCTTCGTAGCGGCTGAACACCCAGGAGCTTGCCTCTGGTGACCAATAGGCGGGGGCGTGGTCGCGCAGGTCGCGATAGACCGGGTAGGGATCAGCCATGACCTCGGGGTCAAACGGGCTGTAGGCCACCTGCTGGCTCATCGGAGTCTCCCTCGGGTATTGGTTCAAGCGCGGTCAGCTTCCGGTTCGGCCACCAACTGCAGTCCTAGAACAGGGGTGCACAGGTGGGGAAACGAGAGTGGGACGACGTGCCGACGACGCCGCGCGCTTTCTCTGCCCTAGCGTCGGGGGACGAGCCCGCCAGACACCATACATGCATGCATGTATGCATGTATGCTGCCGCACATGACCACTGGAGTACAGCCCCGCCACGTTCGGGCGGTGACAACTCGCCGGCTGTTGCTGGACACCACCGTGGCCTGTCTGGCGGAGCTGGGGTACGCGGGGACCACTGGCCCGGCGGTGGCCGAGCGAGCCGGCCTGTCGCGAGGCGCTCAGCTCCACCACTTCGGCACCCGAGACCAGATGGTCGTCGCAGCGGTCGAGCATCTGGCACAGCAGCGCCTGACGCATGTTCACGACAGCCTCGCGGTTCGCATCGCAGACAACCCGGGCACTTCGGCTCGAACAAACAGGGAAGCAGCACTGGCGGCTCTCGAACTCCTGGCAGAGGCAATGTCCGGACCACTGTACGGAGCCACCTTGGAGCTGTGGGCCGCAGCGCGAACCAACGACGACCTTCGGCGTCAGCTGGTATCGGCCGAAGAGCGTGTACACGCCGACCTTCGCGAAATCTGTCGGGCCTGGATCACCACGGACCCGCTTCTGGTCCAGATCACCTTGGATCTCCTCCTGGGCCGAGGCGTGAGCGGGATGCTCGTCCCGCATCCCCCGCACTGGCAACGCGCTGTCTTGGAACGCTGGATCGACACCATCAACACGGTGGACCCGAAAGCAACGGGGTCGCGCGATGAGCAGTCTTAATGACCTGATGGCGTCGTTCGCTGACAAATTCCGTCCTCATGAGGACGGCAGTCGCCTTCCCTCGCACCACGCCAACTGCCTGGGCTGCGGCGAGGACAACCCTCACGGGCACCGTCTGGAGGTGCGACGCGCCGGCGACGGCGTGGTCGCTGAACACACCTTCGACCTGCGGCACGAAGGCGCTCCCGGCATCGCGCATGGCGGGGCACTAGCAACAGTCATCGACGACCTCTACGGGTTCCTCCAATACCTGGTGGGCGGCCCCGCGGTGACTCGACGTCTCGAGATCGAGTACCTGCGACCAGTGCTCCTCCACACCCCCTATCGGTTGGAGGCCCACCTCGCCGGCCGCACGGAGCGCCGACTTGAGGTCGAAGCCACCATCACCGACACGGACGAGCGGACAGTGCTCACCTCGACCGCCGTCTTCGTGCTCGTCGACGTCAGTCACTTCGCGGCCGCGCACCCACTCACCAAGGAAAACGCTTCGACCAGCGCCATCACCGAACCCGCAGCCGAAACCCCAGTCGAAACCGGGGACCCCGCAAGAGTGCCGAGGGGGCCGCTGCCATGAGCGCCCAACTAGGCGGGTCTGACCAGGACAGTCACACCCTCGCGAAACGCAGGGTTCGCAGTCCGAGGAGGACCAGATGATCACCGGTCTCGCCTCGGTTCAGGTGTCGCCCTATCCCCATCGAATAGGTGGGCACTGCGGTTCTGGTGCCCTGCGGGACCTCCTGGAATGGGCTGGACTCGGATGGGACGGCCCACCCAGCGAGGGCCTGGTCTTTACCCTCGGCGGCGCGCTTGGTCTGTCCTACGTACGCTCGCCCGACCTGTTCCCACCCCTGTACCTGGTTGGCCGCGGCGGAGAACTCGAGTTGGACCTGCCCCGCCGGCTCGGCGGAACCGCCCAGCAGCGGGCCACCGACGATCCCGCCGAGGGCTGGGCCTGGGTGCGTTCAGAGGTCGAGGAAGGCCGGCCCGTGATGGTGTGGGCCGACATCGCCGAGCTGCCCTACCTGCGCGTGAAGCTCTCGATGAGTCGCCACGACATCGTGGTCCTCGGATACGACGACGAGGCCCAGGTAGCTCTGGTGGTGGACAACGACCGTGAAGAAGTCCAAGAGGTTCCGTACGACGCCCTTGCCCGGGCCCGCCGCTCGACCTCCTTCCCGCAGCCCACACGACACACGGTCTACGACATCACGTGGCCGGGTGAGCTACCCGATCTGGCATCCGCCGCAGCCGAAGCGTTCGCCCAGTCAGCCCGGGCGATGACCGAACTCGCCCCCGTCGCCAGCATCTTCGACGACGAACCCCCAGCACCAGGTGACGCCGGTGGACTCTCCGGTGCCACCCATCAGGCGGTGCACACAGCCGGAGTCGCCGCAGCGAGCGCCTTCGCCGAGGACATTGCGGACTGGGAGCAGCACGACGACGAGGAACTGGAGATCATGTTGTTCAGCCTCGGCGCGTTCATCGAGAAGGCAGGCACTGGAGGCGGTCTCTTCCGCCGCCTCCTGGCGCAGGGGACCTCCGAGATCGCCCAGACGACCGAGGACGACGCGACCGCCTCACTCGCGCGCTCAGCCAAACACGCCGCCCAAGCATGGACCTCCGTGGCGCGTGCGGCCACCACCCGGGACCAGCCCGCACGCGAACGCGCCCGCCACGCCGCGCAGGCGGCCTCCGTCCTCCCGGGGCTCGAGTCAAACCTGACAGAGCGCCTCCAGGCGGCGGCGGCATCGCTCAGAAGCTGATGCAGGACGACACCCAGACATCACGACTCGTCGCTGTCGGAATCTTCTTGTCGGGTCCATCTGAGTTGTCCGGAGGCGCGCAGCTCTCTATCCATCATTGAGGTCTGGGGGTGAGACAGGGCGAACTGCGACCCGAGAAGGACGAACTCAGCCACGATGCGGCCAGCGAACACGATCGCGGACAGCGCCCGATGCCGGTCTCCGGGGCCGCTGCCGTCCACGGCACCGCGGGCCGCGCCGGCGGCCGGACGGAGGCGTGAACTTATGGTGATGTCTCGCGTCGAAGCCCGCGTGGGAGCTCGCGTGGGTACCGACATGCTGAACGGGGCGCTCGGGGCCCGGCGGCTCTGCCTCCTACCCCTTCCCCTGCGTGGGGACCTCCGGCGATTGCGCCAACGCCATTAGCACCTTGTTCAGCTCGCTGAGGAGCGTGACAAGCCTGGCTTCATCCTCCTCGGGCATGCGCGAAAGGCCACGCGCAAGCGCATCGACGAGCCGCTGCCGCCGCTCGACGAGGAGGTTCACTGCCTCGGGTGTGGGGAGGACGAGGACGCCTCGACCGTCCGAGTCGTCCGGTTCGCGGCGGAGCAGTCCGATGGAGGCGAGCGAATCGACCGTGCGACTGGCGGTGGCATCCGTCGTTCCCATCCGGGCGGCAAGCGCGCCGATGCGAAGCGGAGACTCGTCGACGGCGATCGCGAGCGCGAGCCGCTGCGTCCAGGAGAGCGGGCGCTCGTCAGCCTCCTGGAACTGGCCTCGGGGGTGGACGAGGAGCAGGACGAGCCGCTCTAGATGCTCTGCTAGCCGAGCCGGTTCCGGTCCGCTCATTCGACTGCCTCTGCGACGGGGACGTGCCGCGACTGGGGTAGGCGCGGAGTGACGAGGAGGGCGACGAACACTGCGACGAGGGCGGCTGCCGCTCCGATAGAGAAGGCGGTTACAAAGGCCGACTCGGCCGGGATGTTTGTCCTTCGGATCGTGTCGGCGGTCAGGATCGCCGCCCCAACCTGGCCGCCGATCACGCCGCCGACGGTGCGCATCACGGTGTTCATGCCCGTCGCGACTCCGGTCTCGCTGGGCCGCACCGAGTCGACGATGACCTTCGCCATCGCCGCAAAGGTGAAGGGGATACCGCCACCGAGCACGATCATGCCCAGCACGATCTGCCAGGGATGGTCGTGCCAGAGGGCGAACATGGCGAGCCCGACCGAAGCCATCGCCATCCCGAGCGCCATCGGCCATTTCGACCCGTAGCGCCGGCCGAGCACGCCGGCGAGCGGACCTGAGACGAACCCGGCGAGCGCGCCAGGTAGCAGATAGAGCCCCGCGGTCGTCGTGCTCGCGCCGAACCCGTATCCGACCAGGCGTGCGAGCGAGTCAGGAAGCCCCTGCGGTGTCTCGGCGAAGATCGGGATCAGCACGAAGGAGCCGAACATGGCAAAGCCCGCGATCAGGCCGGTCAGATTCGAGAAGAGAACCGGCCGCCGAGCGAGCATGCGCATATCGACCATCGGCTCAGGGACGCGAAGCTCGAAGGCGCCCCAAACGACAAGAAGCGCGGCCGATGCGACGAGAAGCGCCACGATGCGGCCGGACCCCCAGCCCCAGTTGTTCCCTTCGGTGAGCGCGAGCAGGAGGGAGAGCAGTCCGCCCGAGAAGAGAATGGCTCCGGGAACGTCGAGCCGCGACGGAGTCTTGACCGGCGACTCGGGCACGAAAAAGACGACGAGAACAGCGGCGATCCCGACCGCGATCGCCCCAACGACGAAAATCCAGCGCCAGGAGAGGTTGTCGACGATCACCCCAGAGAGCACGAGCCCGAGGCCGCCGCCGACCGCGAACACAGATGAGACAACCCCGACCCCGACCCCGACCTTCTCCTCAGGGAACTCGTCCTTGATGATCGCAAAGCTGAGCGGGAAGACGGCGCCGCCGGCGCCCTGCAGGATGCGAAAGGCGATCAGCATCCAGATGCTCTGGGCGAAGATCGCGCCCACGCAGCCCACGAAGAAGATGCCCAGGCTAACCAAGAGCAGGCGCTCCTTACCGTGCTGGTCGCCGAGCTTGCCCAGCAGCGGCGTCGCGATGGAGGAACTGAGAAGGAACCCGGTCAGGAGCCAGGTGACCCAGGTGGTCGTCGTGTCGAGCTCGCGCTGCAGGGTCGGCAGGGCCGGGATGATCATCGTCTGCTGCAGAGCAAACGCGATGCCGGCAAACGTGAGCGCGGCGAGCGTCACGTTGTAGTGCTGACGATGGGCTTGTTCCTGCTCCGTCACGAGCGCCTCACTCTCAATAGTTCATCTCTCCAAGAACCACCCGGCAACGAGCCTGCAGCAACCAGGCCCGTCGCTCGCTGATAGGCCAACCGCCTTCCCGCGGCCGCGCTTGATTCACCCGCACAACTAACTCCTTGCCGACCGCGTCGACTATGCGCTCGCCGGCTCGACCAGCTGCTCGTACCCCGCACGCCGCAGACGCGCCGCCCGATGAAGAGCGTGGGCACGAACGCGACGGGCATCATCGGCAGGCCGATCACGAAGATGGATGCTCGTCGTTACGGTGCTGCTGTCGGTGATGCTCTCGCCGGTGCTCAACACGGCGATCGTCGCGATGGCCTCTGCCGAAGATCGGCACTGCAGAGGTCGCCGCCAAGTTGTGCGACGCCCTCGCAACGCCACGCATGTAGATGCCATGCATATCGGTGGGCACAGCTCGCCGTCGCTGACACCGTCCAACTATATTACATTGCGTAACGAAACAAGGTGGGGCTCGGAATTGCCTCCGGCGCTGATGAAGGCTCGGGTTTGTCGTCTGGCGATTCAGAAGGCGACGCCGATCCCGCCGGAGGTTGGCCGACGACCTCGAGACACTCAGCCCGGGCGTGCCGGGGAGGCGGTCACTATGTTGAGGACGAAAAGTCATCTGCCCGTCGTCGCTGTCGACACCGCGGGTAAGCGAGTCGGACGCAGAACGGATCGATCACCAGCTCTGGCACGATTCTCGAAACTGCCTCGGAGACTGGCCAGTCCACCTCTTGAAGGCATGCGAGAAGTTGGTGAGGTCGCTGTACCCGAGGTCGATGGCGACCTCGCTGACCGACGCAGATCGGTCGAGCAGCCGCAGCGTGGCGCGTTCCAACAATGACGTCTCGAGCAAGTCGCGGAACGTGGTGCCCTCTTCTTGGAGGCGCCGCTTGAGAGTGCTGGCGGACATCGACAGCTCATCTGCGACCGTCTGACAGGTCTTCAGTTCACGAGCCTCGTCCAGCGACATCCGTACCTTGTCCGAGTAGGATGTTGGCTCGATCTTGTGCTCGAGGGACTCCCGCAGATCGGCAATTGCGAGGCGATATGCAACGGGATCGGAGAACCGACAGACCTCGTTCAGCGTCTCAGTCGGCACGTGGACGAACGTCATCGAGGCGTTGGCAATCAAGTGCCCGCGTGGGTGGTCGTGTTGAGCTATGGAGGCGGGCGCCGGCCAGCTGGTGTGCAGTTTGACGGTTGACTCGTCGCCGACCAGCATGTGGATCAATCGTTGCAGCGCCGAGCCGCAGTAGGTGACGAGCAAGCAGTCCAGATCTGGATCACCGATATGGCCCGTCAGCCCGACGGTGAGGCCGTCAACGCTCGGATGGAATCGTGTGGTGACGGCTGTCGTGATCAAGGGAAGGTACGTGAGCAGCTCCATGATCTCGGCTACTGATCCTGCGCTGATCAGCGGGAGGCTTAGCGGGCCGAAAGAGGTCAACTGAGCCTGTTCTGCGAACGTGTGGCCGAGGTCGGTGGCATGTTCAGTGTCAAGCGTGGGATAGACCTCCCGGAACCACCGCACCGGGACCTGGGCGTCGTCCTGCAGCAAGGTCGCCTCGGTGACGCCTTCGCGATCCATGATGGCGCGGAACCGTGCGACAGCGTCCGCGCCGAGTGCCTGGCTCTCGAGCAGCTGCGCGAATGCGGTGTAGGGCACACCCGCTTCGCTGAGGGTCATCGAACCCCTTCCCTGAGCCGAACTCACAACTATATGGCCCGGGTGAACATAGCCACGACCAGCATCCGCGACAAGAGTCGGCACTAAGGCTTTGGGCCCCGACATCGCATCAGGAGTTGATCATGGCAATGGTTTCGTTCGTGTCGCACGACGGCGAGACACACACGGCGTCCCTGGACGAAGGGCAGTCGTTGATGCAGGTCGCGACCAACAACGCGGTGCCCGGCGTCGACGGTGACTGCGGCGGAGAGGCTGCCTGCGGGACCTGCCACGTCATTGTTGACCCTCAGTGGTCGGAGCGGGTCGGGCTCTCCGGTCCCGATGAGGAGCAGATGCTCGCGATGAACCCCGAGCGTGAACCGACCTCCCGACTGTCGTGCCAGATGGCGGTCTGCGACGCATGGGACGGGCTGACAGTCCGGCTCCCTGAATTCCAGATGTGACCAGCGAGAACGGGTAGAAGTGATGAAGATTCCTGAGGCGGTCACCGCCAAGGTCCAGGCAACCATCCCGATGGAGCGGCAGATTCAGGGCGCGCATCTTTACGACAAAACCAGGAGGTGGGTGACGGGGACCAACGGCAGGAGAATGTTTGTCGAGAGCCCCATCCCGCCGGTCGAGGAGATCGAGCTCGCGGACATCGACATGAGCAATCCGTTCATGTACCGGCAGGGCCGGTGGAAGTCCTACTTCGAGCGTCTGCGCAACGAAGCCCCCGTCCACTACCAGCCCAACAGCCCGTTCGGGCCGTTCTGGTCTGTCACTCGGCACGCCGACATCATCGCCGTTGACAAGAACCATGATGTCTTCTCTGCCGAACCCTTGATTGTCATCGGCGTGCCACCTCGTTTCCTCGATATCGAGATGTTCATCGCGATGGACCCGCCGCGGCACGACCTGCAGCGGCAGGCGGTCCAAGGCGTCGTAGCGCCGAAGAACCTGCGCGAGATGGAGGGTCTCATCAGAGAGCGCGTTCGAGAGGTGCTGGACAACCTTCCGGTGGGCGAGCCCTTCAACTGGGTGCAGCGCGTATCGATCGAGCTGACCGGCCGCATGCTCGCCACCTTGCTGGACTTCCCGTACGAGCAACGACACCAGCTCACCTACTGGTCGGATCTTGCGTCGTCAATGGAGCAGGCCAACGGCGGTCCCTCGGACAACGACGAGGTCTTCCGCGGCATGCGCGACATGGCGCGAGGTCTGAGCGCCCTCTGGCACGATAAGGCCGCCCGGACTGCTGCCGGGGAGGAACCCGGCTTCGACCTGATCACCATGCTGCAGAGCAACGAGAACACCAAGGACCTCATCGACCGCCCGATGGAGTTCCTCGGAAACCTGGTGTTGCTGATCGTCGGAGGCAACGACACGACCCGCAACTCGATGAGTGGTGGTGTCCTTGCGCTCAACCAGTTCCCGGATCAGTTCGAGAAGCTGAAGGCCAACCCTGACCTCATCCCCAACATGGTCTCGGAGGTCATCCGTTGGCAGACTCCGCTCGCCTACATGCGCCGGATCGCCAAGGTCGACACCATCCTGAACGGTCAGTTCATCCGTGAGGGCGACAAGGTCGTGATGTGGTACGCCTCGGGCAACCGCGACGCCGCCGTCTTCGATCGGCCTGACGAGCTGATCATCGATCGGGCCAACGCGCGCAACCACATCTCCTTCGGCTTCGGCGTCCACCGCTGCATGGGGAACCGGCTGGCCGAGCTGCAGTTGCGGGTCCTGTGGGAGGAACTGCTCCCGCGCTTCGAGGAGATCGAGGTAGTGGGCGAGCCGGAGTACGTGCAGTCAAACTTCGTACGCGGCATCAGTGAGTTGATGGTCCGTCTCACCCCGAAGGCCGGCGCATGACCGGGCCGCGAGCGGTGATCGTCGGCGCAAGCCATGCCGGCGCGCAGCTCGCAGCGAGTCTGCGCCAGGAGGGGTGGACCGGGGAGGTCGTCCTGGTGGGCGATGAGTCGGCGCTGCCCTACCAACGCCCGCCCCTGTCGAAGGCCCTGCTGGCGGGCAAGAGCACCCTTGAGGATCTGGCGATCCGTAGCGCAGCGTTCTACGCCAAGCAGGAGATTCAGCTTCTGGATGCGACGATCAAGTCGATCGACCGCACCGCTGGTCACCTGGTGCTGGGCAACGGCGAGTCGCTGGGCTACGACAAGCTTGCCTTGTGCACCGGTGCTCGTCCGCGACGGCTCCTCGTACCTGGCGCCCTTCTTGGCGGGGTCTACTACCTGCGCACCGCCAAGGACGTCGAGCTGATCCGTGGGGCCGCCTCGCCCGGACAGCGAGCCGTCATCGTCGGCGGGGGCTACGTCGGGCTGGAGACAGCCGCGTCGTTGCGCGCGTTGGGGCTCGACGTCACCGTGCTCGAGGCGACCGAGCGTGTCCTCGAACGAGTGACGGCCCCCGAGGTCTCAGCATTCTTCGAGCGGATCCACCGAGATGCGGGCGTCGGCATTCGGACGAATGCACTTGTCGAGGCCATCGCCGGGGACACCCAGGTCCGCGAAGTGCTCCTGTCGGGCGGCGAATCAATTCGTGCTGACTTCGTCATCGTGGGCATCGGTGTTGAGCCGAACACCGAACTCGCCTCGGCATCAGGCCTGGTTGTCGACAACGGCATCGCGATTGACGATCGAGCCCGCACGAGCGACCCCGGCATCGTTGCGGCCGGCGATTGCACGAGCCGCACCATGGCCAGTCACGGTCGTCGAGTTCGTCTCGAGTGCGTACCGAGCGCGGGGGAGCAGGCCAAGGTGGCCGCCGCCACCCTCTGTGGGAAGGCCAAAGAAATCACTGCGCTTCCGTGGTTCTGGTCAGATCAGTACGACGTCAAGCTCCAGATCGCCGGACTCAACACCGGTTACGACGAAGTCGTTCTCAGCGGTGATCCCCGTCAAGACCGCGACTTCACCTGCTTCTACCTCCGCCAAGGTGTGCTGATCGCCGCGGACTGCGTGAACCGTCCCCGTGAGTTCATGATGACCAAGCGGCTCCTGGCGCAAGGTGCTCCGCTGCTGGGGCGGGCGGAGTTGGCTGCCCCAGATCTGACCGACGTACGGGGGTAGGCCGAGCGGCGTAGTGCGCCTCCATTGCTGACCACCGGGAACGCTCATAGATAGGACATCAAGTGACGAACCTCTTCCCACGAGTAATCACGAAGAGGCGCGACCGGCTCTCGTCGTTGCTCCTGGCGCCGCTACCGAGTCGATGGGACGCTGCCCTGCGCGAGGCAAGCGACCGGTGGCCGGTCTACGAGCTCGCCCCAGCTCCGGAAGGCTCCGGACTCAAGCCCGTCCAAGGGACCGCCGGACTCCCTCTCCTCGGACACACCGTGGACTACATCCGCTTCGGGTCGGACTTCACGCGTGCCAGATACAGGCGCTTCGGTCCGGTGTCCTGGATGGGGGCGTTCGGCACCAAGGTGGTGGCGGTGGCCGGCCCCGAGGCCACACAAGAAGCACTGACCACCAAGGCGAGGTCCTTCTCCCAGGACGGCTGGACCTATCTCATCGACGCGTTTTTCCACCGTGGCCTGATGCTGATGAGCTTCGACGAACACAAGATGCATCGACGCATCATGCAGGAAGCGTTCACCCGTGACCGGCTTGCCGGATACGTCGACCAACTCGGACCGACCGTCGAGGCGAACATCCAAGGCTGGACCGCCGGCACGTCCAACCGCCTCTACCCCCTGCTCAAGAGCCTGACTCTCGACGTTGCCACGGACGTCTTCATGGCGGGGCGAGGCGGGAACGAGGACACCGATGCGATCAACGACGCCTTCGTGTCGACCGTACGGGCAGCCAGCTCGATCGTGCGGATACCGCTGCCGGGGACACGCTGGCGAGCTGGTGTGCGTGGGCGAGCAGTGCTGGAGGCCTACTTCGCACAACATCTGCCTGCTGCCCGCGAGGGTCAGGACGGCGACCTGTTCGCGGGACTGTGCCATGCGCAGACCGCTGAAGGGGACGCCTTCACCGATGAGGACGTCATCAACCACATGATCTTCTTGATGATGGCCGCCCACGACACCTCGACCATCACCACTGCGGCGGCCGCCTACTTCCTCGCCAAGCACCCGGCGTGGCAGGAGCAGGCCAGGGCCGAGTCCGACCGACTCGGCGACCGGACCCCGAACATCGTCGACCTGGAGTCGCTGGCGACTCTCGATCTGGTGATCAAGGAAACGCTGCGCCTGGTGGCGCCCGTGCCGATCGTCATGCGCAAGACCGTCGAGGACGTCGAGATTGCCGGGAGCCACATTCCAGCAGACACGTTGGTTGCCGTCGCTCCGGCCGCCAATCACTTCGACGAGTCATGCTGGACCGACCCCGACACATTCGACCCGGGACGCTTCAGCGAGCCGCGGCGGGAAGACCAACACCACCGCTTCGGGTGGATCCCGTTCGGTGGCGGGGTGCACAAGTGCATTGGTCTCCACTTCGGGACCCTGGAGGTCAAGGCCATCCTGCACCAGATGCTGCGTACCTACAGCTGGACGGTCCCCGACGGCTACGAAGTCAGGTGGGACAACACCTCACTACCGATTCCCGTCGATGGGTTGCCGGTCACCCTGGAGCGCCGATGAGTCAGATACTTGCGTCCTACCTAGAGCCGACGGAATTTCTCGACTTCGAGCACGAGGAGGTCCGCGACTTCACCGCTGCCACGGTCGGTGACGCGAGGACCGACACGGAGAAAGCGAGACGACTGTTCGCTGCCGTCCGTGACCAGGTCTGGTACGACCCGTACACCGTGTCGGCCGATCCAGCCCACTACCGGGCGAGTTTCGTGCTTCAGACCGGCCGCGCCTACTGCGTCCCGAAAGCCGTGCTGCTGACTGCGGTGTGCCGCGCGGTAGGCATTCCGGCGCGTTTGGGTTTCGCCGATGTCCGCAACCATCTGCAAACCCAGTCATTGCGAACGCTCATGGGCGGCACGGACCTGTTCGTCTACCACGGATACAGCAGTCTCCACGTCGACGGGAAGTGGCTCAAGGCCACTCCGGCGTTCAACGTCGAACTGTGTGCTCGTTTCGGTGTTCCGCCGGTGGAGTTCGACGGTGAGCACGACGCGCTCATGCACGCCTTCACGGCTGACGGAACCCAGCACATGGAATACGTCCACGAGCGCGGTCTCTACGACGACCTGCCCCTGGCTGAGATCCTGATCGAGCTTCGCAATACCTATGGATCGATGGTGGATGCCTCCGCGCATGCGGTCGACGACACTTTCTCGCTGAGGCCGACGAGTCAGATCCGTTCCAATGCATCGCCCATCTCGCCAGCGGGCGGGTCGCGTGAATGAAGTTCGAGTCCGGATGGTCGGCCTTCGCTCTCTGCTCGGCCCTTAGAACAGACTCGGCCTTGCTCGTCGACGTCGACATGACCGCCAGGAGTGCCTGGGTCGATACCGGAACAACGAAGCCCGTCTCCACGATCCGGCCACACGAGAAGGACGTCACATGCCCCGAAGAATCATGATCCGGGATTACCCGCATCGGATGGGAGGGCACTGCGGCTCGGGCGCAATGCGCGATCTACTGCACTGGCACGGTCTCGGTTGGGACGGGCCGCCTGACGAGGGCCTGGTGTTCGTGCTCGGCGGCGCCCTGGGGCTGTCCTACCTCCGATCGAGCGAACTCTTCCCGCCGCTGTATCTGGTGGGACGAGGCGCCGACTTCGAAGTAGACCTACCGGCACGACTCGGCGGCCTTGTGCACGTCCTCACCACCGACGATCCGGAGGCGGGATGGTCGTGGGTCCGAGACGAACTCGACGCCGGGAGACCCAGCCTCGTGTGGGGGGACATCGCCGAACTGCCCTACCTGCGGGTCCAGCTGCAGATGAGCCGCCACGACATCGTGGTCATCGGCTACGACGAGGAGAAGAAGCTCGCCTTCGTCGTGGACAACGACCGCGCGGAGGTCCAGGAAGTTCCATTCGAAGCGTTGGCTCGGGCACGGTCCTCCACCGCGTTCCCGCAGCCCACGCGCCACTGCACCTACCGGATCACCTGGCCCCGTTCGCTGCCCGCCATCGCGGAAATCGCGGCAGATGCCTTCAGTCAGTCTGCAGCCAACATGCGCGATCCGTCGGCCCACAGCATCGCCGAACCCACCACGGCGGCCGTCGGCGCTGAAGGCATGGAAGCAGTTTCTCTGGTCGCCGAGGACGTTGCGAACTGGGCGGAACTTCCCGACAACGAGCTCGAGATCCTGCTGTTCAGCCTCGGCGCCTTCATCGAGAAAGCAGGAACCGGCGGCGGGCTCTTCCGCCGTCTGGTCGCCGACGGCTGCGCAGAGGTCGCACGGCTGACCGGTGACCCCGCGACCGCAGACCTTGCGAACGAAGCCGCCCACTGTGCGCAGACCTGGACCGACGCCGCACGAGCCGCGGTCAAACGCGAGGCCGATCCACGGTCTCGGGTCGACGATGTCGCCTCGATTGTTGGACGGCTGCCAGAGCTGGAATCGCGTCTAGTTGAGTCCTTGGAGGCTGCCGCAACGTCGTTGGCCGCCGACCACTGGCCGGCTCCTGCCGTCGCGTCGACTGACGGCACCGAGATCGTGATCGAGGCCGGGGGAGAAGTGGAGTGACGCACATACCGACAACGGGGGATCGCAACGACGAGTACGCACGCTTGGACGGGCACGACGGGCCCGCCTCTCGCGCTGAGGGCGTGGTCCCGCGATGGGCGGCGCACCTCGCCGGTCAGGGCAACGTGGAAGTCGGACAGGCGCTGCCCCCACATTCCCCCGACTGCGCCGGATGCGGGCCCGACAATCCCGCCGGGCTGCATATTCGCGCGGTCCGCACTGCGTCGGGCGTCGAAGCGGTGCACAGCTTTGTCGCGGCCCAGGTAGGCGCGCCCGGCATCGCCCACGGAGGAGCAGTCGCCCTCGCATTTGACGATCTCTTCGGCTTCTCGCTCTACACAGTCGGATCGCTCGCGGTCACGAGAAGTCTCGCTATCGAGTACCACGCGCCGTTCCGGTTGCACCGTCCTTACACATTTCGTGCCCACGTCGCCAAACGCGAAGGACGCCGATTGCTGCTCCATGCTGACGCGTGGGACGACGCCGGTCAGAAGGTCGGATCAGCCGAAGCCACTTTTGTAACCGTCGGTCCCGGCCATTTCACAGCTGGCACCCAAAAAAACGGGAGGAGTCAGGACCAATGAGCTCCGTAGATGCGCGACGCCGGGGTGCTCGCTGCGATCCCGCCGAGGATGGCTGGCGAACGCGCACCGGATCGGGTTACCGGGCCGCGCGCACTCCTACCGTGTGCCGCGCTTCGCTCGAAGAACCCGGGGTGATCATCCGGTGACGTCTCCCGGAGCGCACGCGGACTGGGGCGTGGCATGGTGGGTCGCCTTCCTGATCTGCAAGCCGATTCTGATGCTGGTGCGCCGGCGCGACTGGCGTGGAGTCGAGCGGATACCCGCACGCGGCCCAGTCGTACTCGCCGCGAACCACGTCTCCGAACTGGACCCGTTGCTCGTCGCCGAAATGGTGCTCGCCCAAGGGAGGACCCCGGCGTTTCTTGCGAAGAGCAGCCTGTTCGAGGAAGGGATCGTAGGGAGGTGGTTCCGTGCGGCCGGACATGTGGAGGTGGATCGATCTCATGGTGCCGACGGATTCGGCGCCGCCTTGGCGGCACTTCGCAGCGGTGCACTGCTCGTGGTCTATCCCGAAGGAACGATCACCAAGGACCCTGACGGCCGCTTGATGGAACTCAAGACAGGCGCTGTGCGGCTAGCGCTCGAATCAGGAGCACCGCTCATTCCCGTTGCCCAACGAGGCGCCGAAGAGATCCTGCCGGCCTACAGCCACCGCCCGAAGCTGTTCAAGCGGCCCACCGTGACCATCGACATTGGTCCACCGCTGGACCTGACCGATCTCAGGCAGCTTGGACCTGATCCCGAAGCGGTGATCGCCGGTACGCGCCGACTTGCCGACGCCCTGACCCGGATGCTGGATCAAGTGGCAGAGCGACGCGGCGCGAGTCACCGGCCTACAGGCAGCCGGCAACGAAGAACGTCCTGGTGATACCCCGGTGATGCCGGGGCTGGAGGAGAGCAGGGCGGATTGGTGCCATCTCGCGTCCGAAAATAGCGATGGCACGGCGAGACACAAGACCGAATATGAGTGATTCGATCAAGTTACAACCTAAATGTCGTAGTACAGCTCGAACCCGCCGGTGGTGGATATGCCTGCCCGCATCCCGTCGCCTAGTGCGCGAGTCACGAGTCCCCTCGATTCTGGATGCGGGTAAGGGCGTCGAGGTTGCGTTGGTCGGTGTCGGGCAGGGTGTGCAGGTACTTCTGGGTGGTCTGGATCTGGGAGTGACCCATGCGTTCCATCACGGAGGCAAGGTCGGCGCCACCGGCCAGCAGCCAGGAGGCGTGGGCGTGCCGGAGGTCGTGGACGCGGACGGGGAAGTCGATCCCGGAGGTTTTGACGGAGGGGAGCCAGATCCGGGTGCGGAACGTGTTCCTCGAGATCGGCGTGCCGGCCCGAGTGGCGAAGAGCAGGTCGTCGTGCCCGATGTGGTTGGTCTGGATGTGTTGGGCGATGGCATCGAGCCATGCTTGCCGCACGCCGAAGCTGCGGGGCTCGTTGTCCTTGGGGTAGGGCTTGACCAGGTACCGCTGGCCGGTGGGGGAGTGCTTCTTGGAGACCTCCACGATCGTCTCCTCCACGGTCAGTGATCGGCGCAGGAAGTCGATGTGCCGGGGCTTCAACGCGATCAGCTCGCCCCACCGGAGCCCGGCCTCGATCAGGGTCTCGACCATGAGCCGGTGCTGCTCGGGGATCGCAGCGAGCAGGCGTGTGTATTCGTCGGGGGTCAGGGTGCGCGCCTTGCGGGTGATCACCTTGGGCAGCTCGGTGTGGTCACACGGGTTGTGGACCAGGACCCGGTCCTTCACGGCGCGGGCGAAGATCGAGGACAGCATCACGTGGTACTTGCGGATCGACCGCGGCGAGAGCCCGGCTCCTTTGGCCTCGGTGACCCAGTCCTGGACCAGGGACGGCGAGATGCGGTTGAGCTTGCGTTGGCCGAAGTAGGGGTAGAAGTGCTTGTTCAAATACGAGATGTAGGCGGCGCGAGTGGAGGCCTCGACGTGCTTGTTGGGCAGCCACTCGCCCCGGACGTAGTCGTGGAAGGTGACCTCGCCGAGTGTGGTGTCGTGCCATGCGCCGGCGAGGACCTTCTGTTCCTCCCGGTTGGCGGCGCGGAGGGCGTCGCGGCGGGTGGAAAAGGTGCCCGCGGAGCGGAGCCGCCCGTCGGGGTCGCGGTAGCCGCCGCGGTAGCGAGTGCCGCGGGCGCCGTGTCGTTCAACCACCCATGCCATATGTGTCTCCCCGAATCGCATGTGAGCCATTTGTGAGCAGACCGTGCCCGGATCAGGCTGGACGATCGGGGACGAGCCTGGAATCGAAAGTGGCCTCTGACCTGGGACTTTACCGTGAATCCACGCTCGGCGCACCTGTCGATTCGGGGCCGGAGGGTCTCTCATAACCCAGAGGTCGCAGGTTCAAATCCTGCCCCCGCTACTCGAGAATCGAAAGATTCACACCTTGGCCCCCACATCTTGTGGGGGCCAAGCGCGTTTCAGGCCACATCTGGTGGACCGAGGCAATCCCTTGAGGCCGATTGTCGGCTCGATTGTGCGCGGCGCACCGCTGGTGAGCCCGGTCGCACCTGGTGCGCGCCACGTTCGATGCACGGCTGTCATGTCCCCACGCGCGTGCCCGGCCAGGGGCGACCTGGGGCGATCAGGGACTCGGAATGGGGTTCGCTGAAAAGAATTGAGCCCGCCCACGCGTTTCGATTGCCCGGCCTCGATCGCGGCGGACGGTCCCTCTACGTGACCGCACCGATGAAGCCCGGCGACACGCCGGCCACCTACAGCCCCGACACCACGCTGACCCTCAGCGAGATCGCCGACCTCGCCGGCCGCGACCTCAAGACCATCAAGACCTGGAACAACTCAGGGAAGGGCCGCTGGCCCAACGCCGTCCAGGACGAGACCGGCCGCAAGACCTGGCGGGTGCCGGTCAGCGACCTCGTCGCCACCGGCGTGCTCGGCCCCTCCCAGGTCGAGCAGGTCGAGAACGAGCTCGCCGCCCGCCGGGAGTCCAAGGAGACCAAGCACCTGCGCGAACAGGTCATCCGCCTCGAGGAGCGGCTCACCGCCGCTCAGACGCTCGCCGATGAGCGCGCCAACACGATCGCGCTCCTCAAGAGCCTGGTCGGCAAGGGCGGTGCAGCATGAGCCGCAAGCTGACCGGGTCCAAGAAGCGGACCGGCGCCGGCTGGACCGCCAGCCTCCCGATCCACCGCGGCGCAACCAAGCGCCACGCCTACACCTTCGCCACCGAGGACGCCGCCGACCGCTGGATCGCTGCTGGCATCACCGCGATCGAGTCCGGCACCAGCCTTCCTGTGCCGGACACCGATCGCCCACCCGGCCGGTCTGCCGAGACCGGAACTGCCTTCCGCGCGATGGCCGACCCGTGGCACGCGGAGTACTACGAGGAGCTGCGTCGCGGCAAGCACGACCGCGCCACGGCCACGAAGGGCCACCTCAAGCGCATCGCCACCTTCATGGACGAGCGGGGCCTGACGCTGGAGACCATGACGCGCCAGGAGGTGAAGGCGCTGCAGGCATCCCTCACCCGCTCGACGACCCAGGCCACCGTCACCGTCCCCGAGGGGATCGATCCGACCGACCTCGTCACCATGGCCGAGGCGCTCGCCCTCCCCAACATGGCGTCGAAGTCGACCTTGAAGCGCCGCAAGGCCGAGGGCAAACTCGTCGCGGTAGACCCGTCCGCCACGGTGCACCGCTTCCTTGTCGCCGACCTCTACAGCGAGAACATCCTGGGCCCCACGGGCGAGCTCCGGCGCGGACCGCGCACCGGCGGGAGCCTGTCGCAGGACGTCGCCAACGACGTCATGTGGACCTTCCACGAGGTCTGCGCGTACGCCCTCGACCACGGCGTCAAGGTCCCTCAGGACCGCGGCAGCCTCAAGATGCACCTCACCGACAGGCTCCCCAGCGCGCCGCGACAGCCGGTCAGCCTGACGCGCTGCGCCGACATCGCCTCGCGCCTGCACGTCGTGCACCAGCTCGTCCTCTGGCTCATGCGCATCCTCGGTCTCCGCATCAGTGAGGCCTACGGCATCCGCGTCCACGACGTGCTCGACCAGGGTGCGGGCCAGTACGGCGCCGTGGCGGTAAAGGCGCAAGGCGGCAAGAAGTTCTCCCGGACCGCCCCGCACGGGGCCACGGTCACCAGTGACGACAAGGAAGAGCTCAAGACCACGAACTCCAAGCGGGTGCTCGTCGTACCGCCCGTCCTCATGGACCTCATCCGCATCGTCATCGCGGTCTTCCATACCGATGCCGAAGGCGTGATTCGCCAGGAGGCCCGACTCGTCCCCGGACTGAGACGTCGAGACGCCGGGGGACAGGCCGCCTTCCGCAAGGCGCTCGCGAACGCCGCCGGGGCCGCCAACGTGGACTGCACCCCTGAGGAAGACGTGATCGATGAGATGTTCTCCTGCACGCCCCACGACATGCGCAGGACCATCCTGTCCGACCTCGACCGACTCGAGGTCAAGGACAGCCACACGCAGCGCTTCGCCGGGCACCTCGCCGGAACCGCAGTCCTCCACCGCAGCTACCTGCTCGACGACCCCAAGCTCCGCCCCGCCAAGAACATCGCCACCCTCATCCAGCGCGAGCTCACCACGAACCTCCCGGTCGGGCTCGCTATCCCCACGACCATCCGCTGCACCACGGGCAACCAGGGGTACCTCGCGCTGGACGGCCCCCGCATCGACGCCGAGCTCGCCGAGCGCGGCGCGCTCGTCCTCATGACCGACGAGGGAGGGGAGCCGCTCGTCGCAACCGCTGAGGCCGCCGCCCTCTGGGACGTCACGCCCAAGACCGCGAGGCTATGGATGGCCGAGGGTCGGGTCCCGTCCATCCCCTGGGGCGGTCGGGGGAGCGGCCAGGAGCGGCGCGTGCGTCTCTCCGACGCCATGGCTCTGCGCGAGCGGCTCAGTGACCGGGTCACGCTGGCGCGCCTCGCCGACGAGGTGCACACGACCTACCACGCCGTCTACCAGTTGGTTCGCGCTCAGGGGCTCGAGCTTGAGGCATGGGGTGAGCGCGACTTCATCGTCCCGGCGACCACCGCCTCGTGGCTGCGCGAGCACTACAGACACCAGTCCGAACTGCACGGCCGGGCCGTGCCGTACTCGGTGGCCGCCACGACGCTCGGTACGACCGTGGCTGCGGTCGAGCATCTCGTGGACGACGGGACCCTGGACAAGGACGAACGCGCCCACGACGGTCGACGCATGGTCACCCGCGAGAGCCTCGCCGCAGCACAGGAGATGCGACCGTCCAACAATCGCAAGGCAACGGAGCCGCCTGTCGAGCTGGTGACCTGGGCAGAGGTCTCGACGTTGACCGGACTGACGGGTGGCGAGATCGGCGCACTGGTTGCAGACGGCACTCTGGTTCGCCAGCAGTACAAGCGCCGCCGCCACGTCACCCGTGTCAGCGTGCTGCGCTACCTCCTCGAGCACGCCCCGGACCGGCTTCAGATCGCCAGCGACTGATCCGACTGACCGCCTTGCAGGTCCCTGAAAGGCCTCATCAACTCCAGGTGACCGCTCGCAAGTTGCCTGGACGACGTTATGAACCTGCTTACCATCGGTCGCGCATCGCACGTTCGGGGTGGGGATTCGAGAAGTTGAGGCGTCGTCTTAGGGAACGGAAACGTACTCGCGTGAAATCGCCCGAAGCCTGATGTCGCATACGAAGCACACGGAATGATGAGATGGGCAAGGGCTCGGCAGGGATACCGCTGGTCGTAAGTCGACTGTCAGCGACCCGAAGGCACCGAGCTGCGACGTCAAACACCCCGAAGCCGGACGGGCAGCGGCCCAGCGGCGAACGAGCATCCGCATTCGAAGCGACCAGAACCCTTCACTGCGCCAGATGGTGCGTCCATGCTCGGCCGTCCCAGTAGCGGAATCGCGCGACCCGGTAAGGGTCGGGATACCAAGCCGCCGGAGGGAGTGTTGCGCTGGCCGGCGCAGCCGTGACAGCCGGCGCCCAGGAGCTCTTGGCCTCCTGAGCCGCGCTGAGGCGCCTGACGACTTCTGCTTGCATCAGATCGGCGAAGCGGTCCGGTATCGGTGAGTCGTCGTTCTCCGAGTTCAACCAGTAGGTGCCGGTCAGATGTCCGTAGTCGTTGAAGTCGACCACCGCCGACCAGGTCGTCAGCCCGGTGTTCGAGTCGACGTCGAGGACAACTGTCATGCCGATCACGAACACTTCGCTGACCCTCGGCAGCCGCAGGCCAATCCTCTCGGCGAGCTCGACGAACTCCTCTTGCGAGATCCCGTCGCTGAAGTGCAGGTAGGAGTTACGGCGACGCTTCTCCTCCTGCGCATTCTTGGCGGCGCTCGCGACGACCGCTCCGACAACCGCGACGCCCATGCCCGTTGCGAGCTTGTCGAACAGTCCCATGTGCTCCCGACCCCCGTGTTTGACCGCCGACTGTATCGATCGTCTCCACTCCCGTGGGCGCTCACGGGCCTTGGCCGACACGGTCAGGGGGATGTCACGGGGGCGTAGACCATCCGCGCACCAGCATGCAGGCGATCGACCGGAACCGGATGACGCCCGCGCCGGCCCACCATCGTTGGGAGGGAACGTCGCAGCCGGATGCGCCGGAGGGGTGCAGCCCCTAGGAAGCCTGCCTCGCCTGCGGTGATGAGGAGCCGCAAACCCCGTCCGTTGGGGTAGAAAGCCGCCTAGCATCTGCCGCGATGGCAACAAAGGGGCACGGATGGACTCGATCGAGGAGTTGCAACGGTGGTCTGAAGACCTGAAGGTGCAGCTCGACGCGGTGCAGCAGCGGATGGAGGAGCGGCTCCACGCAGATCCGATGGACGTGGAGGGATACCTGTTGCTGTCCGAGGAATGGAGAAAGCTCAGCGAGGACAGCAGTCAGGTTCGGCGCTGGTTGTACGTGGCGCAGCGCAACGACCGCATGACCGCGCTGCTGGATGACGCGGAGAAACTGCTCGGCGCCGCCGAGCCGGTTCTCGCGGCGGTCCCCGGGTCCTGGGGCGACCGCTGCGACCAGGCCCTCGGCCGGCCGTACGGTTCGGGTGTTCTCCTCGCGACCGAGCACCGCATCGTGTGCTGCTCGCGAACCTCGTCCGGCAGCAGCGTGGAGACGACCGACGTGTACTACCAGCGCACCAAGTTCGCGAGCCTGCATTCAGGTGTCGGGTACCTGACCGGTGACCGGTTCTTCACCATCAGCGGCGCGTTGAAGAAGTCGAAACGCAACCAGCCGTGGCTCCACCTCCGGATCGACGCGGCGCCCGAGGACTGGACACCTCCAGCCCGGGTCGGTGGGCTCGAGGCCTTCCTGGCGACCGTCGGCGCCCGGCTGCGCGGCGCGGTGAACTTCGAGGAGTTCCTCGACACCCCCGACAGCGGTGCGGCTGCCCGGTTGAAGCAGGTCACCCAACTGCATCGCGACGGTCTGCTCACCGATGAGGAGTTCGCTGCCAAGCGTGCCGAACTGATCGACCGTCTGTGACTCGACGCAGCGTTGCATTGTCACACCGATTGCGCAGGTGGCAGAGCGCCGGACGCTCACCACCATGAACGAAACAACCACGCTCACCCTGACACTGTCCATCCCCGCGCCGCTCGTGACACGCCTGTGGTCAAACGCCGCGCCGAACTTCATCCGATCAGCCTGACCGCTTCTGGACCTACGACGACGCGGCCCCGCCCGATGCACACCCGCCTGTCTTCGGCGACGGGACGATGATGTGGACTGAGACCATGTCGGACGCGTTGCTCCTCCGCGGCTACGAAGAACAGCTCGGTTACGCCACCAGCCTCCTCTTCGACGAGGCCGACTACTCGCTATGGCCAGTCGTCCTCAGGAGCCGCCGCTTTCTCTCTTAGGAGGAGGGCAGGAGGCGCTGAACGGCCGCTCGGGCACATCGCTAGTCCAGCTCGGCTTCTCGGCCCACGCAGAGAAGCCGGGCTGGACGATTTCATCGAGGGCTTCGGACGGTGCGAGGAGTCTCGCGCAAGCTCCCGGTCACGCCAGCGCTGGTCCACCTGCCGAGGTAATTCTCCGGGTACTGCGCGGTGGGCCAGGTACCGTGCTCGGCTGGTGCCCGCCGGCAGTGTGAGCAGATGACGCCGTACCCGCTGGCTGCGACCTCGGGCAGGAGGATGACGTGGTCGGCGAAGCGCCGGCCGTGGCACCGGCCGTGCGGGCGGGCAGGGGACCGCCTTGACGTGTGTCTTGGACTCGTTGGCATAGGCAAGGTAGACGGGTCTTGTGAAGCCGGCGGCTCGCTTCTGTGGCTTTACCAGTTCGCGGATCTCGGCCTCGGTCTTGCCGAGGGCGAGTGCGACGTCGAGCACCGGGAGGCCGTGTTCGCGAGTCGTCCTGTCTGCCGTGAGCATCTTGATCGCGTCGGACACCCAGACGGTGTCGTCAGGCACGGCAGCGTCGCCCCAGGACAGATTCGGGTCAGCGTACGTCGCTCTGAGCCGCCCTATGTAGTTGCTCGTGGGGGAGCTGGTGTCGTCGGACCCGCGCGTCACCCAGCGGTGGAGTTCCTGGCGGACCTCGGAGATCGGGTGGTCGACGAGCGCGCACTTGGCTCCGCGGGAGGTGATGCCGTTGGTCACGAGCCAGGGCATGACCCGCTTCTTGAGCAGCGTCGCGCGGGTGACCTGCAGGAGGTCCGCCGTTGCAGTCAGTTCGCGGCCCTCCTCGAAGAGGTAGCGCACGACAGTGTCGGTGTTGGCGAGGTTGCGGCCGGTGCGGGTGCGGACGTTGCGGATCCGGCCGGTGAGGGGGAGCTGGGCGTGTCCGCCGGAGGCGAGGGGGAGCAGCGCGGTGCAGGCCCAGACGACGTCCTCGCCGTCGACGTGGAAGCGCCAGTCGATGAAGGTCTCGTCGCAGAGGGTGCCGAACTTGGAGGGGCTTTCTCCGTTGTTTCGTGCTGCGGCCTCGAGCCCGGCCACGAGGTGGGCGGCGACGGAGATGTCGGCGTGGTCGGGTCGCGCGGTGGCGGAGCCTGCCTGGTGCTTGCGGATCTTCGCCTTGAGCCGTGTGATCTCGGCGTCGAGGGCGGCGACCTTCGTCTTCACCTCGGTGACCTGCGCTGCGTAGGCCTTGGCCTCTTCCTCGTCGCCGGCTGCTGCGCTGAGGGCCGCCATCGTGCGGTGTCCCGTGATCTCCCTTTCGAGCGGCTCCTTTGCGCCGGCCTTCAGTGCGATCTGGTGGCGCCAGGTCGTGGTGGGGTCGGGGTCGTCGCCGCGTCGCTGTGCTGCTGTCAGCGGGGCGATCGTGGTGGGGTCGAGCAGGTTCCTCACGGCGTGGTCGAGGCGGCAGGCGACGGAGGCTGCGAGCTCGGTCAGCGGGAACGTCGCGGCGATGTGGTCGGGGCGGCTCTCGCCGGGGCCGAAGTAGGTCCACCCGCGTCCGGTGCGGGTGCCGGTCGCGGCGGACTCGCGGCGGAAGAGCAGGATGCAGTTGGCGCGCCCGCTGAGGTTCATGCGGGCCTGGACTCCCCACTGCGTGGGCTCGTCGTCGTACTTCGACCCGAGCTCGCCGGGTGCCACGAACCAGCTCGAGAAGCCCTGCAGAGCCCGCCGGGTGGGAGTGTGATGTGCCTGCCCGCCCGTTGGTGCCTTGGGGGCTCGCAGCTCGCGCAGGAGACGCGCTGCCACCTCGCGGCAGACGCGGTCGGGGACGCCGAAGCGGAGGATCTCGTTCCCCTTGTCGTCGGTCGGCCACCCCCAGGACGCGGACAGGACGTCGAAGTACCCGTACTCGTCCAGGTCGTCACGGTAGGTGGCGGAGATGCCGTCCAGGACGATGTTCCGGCCGCGGATGTCGTTGTTGAGGCGCCGGTAGTACCGGCTCGTCCTGACGAGCTCGACCTTGGCGATGAAGAACCGCACGTCGGGGTCGAAGACGTCGGCGGGGTCCTCGCCCTCCAGGTAGCGGGCGATGTCGAGGTCGCTGGGAATCACCCGCGGGTTGGAGTCGCTCCGCGTGAAGAAGCTCTTCGCGGCTCCGTAGGAGGCCCCGTCGTCGTCGACCGCGCGGGCGAAGGTGTTGTCGAGATCGGTGTGGTCTCGGCGCACGATCAGGCCCTCGGCCTCGAAGGCGATCAGGCGCGCGGTGATGTCCTGATAGGACTCGCCATTCGCGTGGGCCCGGTAGATGGCCTCGATCACCGGAGCCATCTGGCGCTGCGCCTCGGGGACGATGCCTCGGTCGCCCTCCTCGACGGTGCGCCCGTGCTTGTCCTTCTTGTGGCCCCAGCCGTAGGGCATCTGACGTTCGGCGAGGGCGGCGCCGCCGAGCTTGTACTTCATGAGGCGCTTGCCGGTCATGCGCCGACGGCGGTTCGGGTCGTCACTTCCGCCGACGAGGCCGAGCGCACCGAGCGCGAGCTCGTCACCCGGGATCGACTGGTCATAGCGCTGACCACCGAAGACCATCGTGACGTCGCGGATCTTGCACTTGTTGGTGATCTGAGACCAGTCGGCCCGGTCACGACCGGCGCGTGTGACGTCGTCCGCCCAGCAGACCTCCCGGAGGGAGGGGAAGTGGTTGAGCAGCGACATGATGAGCACGGTGACGCCGTTGAGGTCCTCGCCGTCGGGGCGCACGATGTGCTTGAGCGTCGAGGACAGCGTGATGTTGAGGAAGACCACGTCACCGACGCACACGACAGCGGCAATCGGCTCGTGGCCGGCGGCGTCGTGGTGGAGGTCGGCCATGGTGATCCAAGTGATGCCGTACTGCGCTCCGACGTCGGGCTGTGCCGGGTCCCAAGCGGTGTCCGGGAAGGCGCTGATCTTGGCGATGTCCGGGTTGTCGGAGTAGATGCTGAAGTGGGCTGCGCGCTGGCCGGCGATGCCCCCGGCGTTGCCGACGACGGAGAAGCGGGCGGCGTGACCGCTGACCGGGCTACCGTTGCCGAACTTCGTGGCGAGTGGGTTGTAGACCTTGCGGTCGGTGTACTGAGTCAATGGATCCTCCTCGGGTAGGTGCGATGCACCGTGCCGGCGAGGTCGCCAGACGCAATGGGATCGATGGAGGAGTTCTGACCCACCGAGATGGATGCCGACCTCTCCACCTCGGGGAAGACCTTGAAGCCAGCCGTGCGGTGGCGCTCACTGGCCGTTCCCGACGCGTCGCCGCTCTGCCGCGGCGGGCTCCGCTGCGATGGCGAGACCCCGGGCCTGGAGCCGGTCGTCGAGGTCGGGGATTAGGTGCACGGCCGCACAGGCGAGCTGCACCAGCAGCGCGGCGTAGCTTCCGGCCTCCTTGCGGGTCATCGCGGCGATCAGGGCAGAGCGGACTGTCTCGACGTCGCCAGCGCGCAGCCCCGCGAGGGTGGGACCGAGAACGGGGTGCGAACTGGTCGCGGTTGGCGGAGCCCATGACCAGCAGGCCTCGATGAGGCAAAACGCGACGAGCACGCGGTCATTGACCGGCGTGAAGGCCAGTCGGGTGGCCAGCCGAGCGCACTCGTCGTCTGCGGTGCTCGCAGCGGTCATCAGCGCCACGGCGCCCGCGGCGGCTTCATGGGTTCGCATGTAGTACTCCTGTTCGGACTTCTGGTCGGCAGGTCCAGTCAGGTAGGGAGGGTGCGCGCCGCTCGAGGCGCAGCAGTGGCCGTAGCGCGCGAAGACGCGAGATCGAGTTCCAGCGCCCGGTCAGGTCGCGGAGGTGCTCACGGTCACGGGTGCCCAGAGCGGAGAGGTCGCCTCGAGTTCACTGTGTTGCGCGCGAGGGGTCAGGGCGCGAAGGCGGCGTAGTTCGGCGCAGTACGCCTGAAGGATGAGGTCACGAGTGTTGGCCATGTTTGCTACTGGTGAGCGCGCAGCTGCTCGGGCCAAGACGTTGCCGAACCTCCCTGACAAGAAGGGCATCGTCGTCCACTGTTCAGCGCATCGAGTCGGGTACATGAGGCTCGACCTCGCATAAGCATCTGCGGATAGAGAGAGCTGGTCCCGAGGGAACGCACGCGAGTCACCCGGCCATCTCGAGTTCCACTACCCGAACGCACGGGTGGCCGCTGGTCGCGTCCGGAGCACGCGCGCGTGCGGGGCTGCGACGACCAGGTCTGGTGGGCGATCACCGACGAGCAGGCGGCCCGCTGGGGCCAGGCGCACAGACTGAGCCACTCGCGCCATGAGCGAGCCAAGAGGGCCGGGGAGCAGTCGCAGCCGACCCGTATGCTGCGGGGCGTGGACAGGTTCCCCTACCACCGGCGCGCCGAGATGGCAGAACCGATTTTGGCGGCTGCGGAGGAGCGGGCCGAGCACGGCCGTCCGGGGGGCCCGGATGGCCGTGCTCCTCGCCGACGGCGAATGGGTCGCCGAGATCATCGCTGACGCCCTCGAGCATGCCCTCTGGGTCACTGCGGGTGGCGTGCTCACTATGCCGGCACCGGTGCCGTGACCAGCGATGCCTCCGCTCCCGAGAGCGACTACCCCGGGGCCGGCAAGCTGATCCTGATCGAGGCCGCAGAGCTCGCCGAGGCCACCGGTGAGACCGCCGCGATCGCCCTGAAAGCGAGAAGCCGCGGTAAGTGAGGAGGAGGCCCTTTCC
This sequence comes from Nocardioides silvaticus, assembly GCF_003160695.1. Taxonomy (GTDB): domain Bacteria; phylum Actinomycetota; class Actinomycetes; order Propionibacteriales; family Nocardioidaceae; genus Nocardioides; species Nocardioides silvaticus. Next base: position 218,333 of record NZ_QGDD01000001.1, on the reverse strand, counting down.
CCTCACTATCAATGGATGGCGCCGCACCCGCCGACAGCAAGCGCGACGGGGCCGGGGCGGGTTGTTTCGTACCGGCTAGGTTGCCGTCATGGGACTGCTGGTGAACCTTCGAGACCTGCCGGAGACGGTGAAGATCAACCGCGACCTCGGCCTCCAACTTCTGGGTGCGGCCGGCGCGAGTGTCCTTACGATCCTGCTCGCCCTCGACGGCACCGCCGCCACGCACATCGGAGCTGGACTGACCGGAGCTGCGATCTGTGCCGCGGGTTTGCCCGCGTCGCGCTGATAATCGCCGGATTCGCTTCGACGGCTGACCGCCCCGAGCGACTCCGAGGCCGACTCCGAGGCCGGTCGCGCTTGGTTGCGGTTGGTCAGGTGGGCGCCACGATGAACGCGTGGACCGAGGTGTCCCACGGAATGTTCGTCCGGGACTTGTACTGGTTGAACCCTGTGGTGATCCCCGCGGCTTGGTCGACCCAACTGCCGACGTTCATGTCGAATGAGTCGAAGTAGACCCTGCCGTTGGTCTTGCGGACAGCGGTCACCCACCCGACGTGCCCATAACCGCTGGTGTTCCAGACGACCATGGAGGCAATGTGCGGCACGCTCGAGACGTAGAACCCGTTTGCTTTCGCGCTATTGTCCATGTTGATCGCATGGCCCGTGATGTTCGGGTAGGAGCCGACAAAGCTCCTCCACTTCTCCAGCGCGCCCCAGGTGCAGTAGCCCCTGATACCGGTGTTGTAGGTCAGCGTGCGCGTTGGAGACGGTTTGCAGACCCGTGCGCGGTTCGCAGCGGTCTGTGTGCCGATGCAACGACGGTTTTCCGGATATCCGTTACGGGTGCGGAAATCGGGTGTTAGCAGGGTCCGGCGCCAACCACCGGAGCTGGTTCGGCCGCAGCCGATGTCGAGGCGAAGAACGGGGTCGGGCCGGGTGGCGGTGACGGTGACGCTGTAGTAGGCGGCGTTCGACCGGCCCGGGAAGGCCCACCACGAGGCCCACTTGTCTCCGCCGTCGAGGTTCTCCACCCAGACTCCTTGAACGGCGTCGGAACTCCAATCGCAGACGACTGTGCCCTTGATGGAGACCGAGTAGGTTGTGACTGCCTGGGCCACCGGCGGGAACTGCGCTGCCATCAGGAGGCCTATCGCCCCGATGAGAAGTCGAACCAGAAGTCGCATCGAGGGCCCCCTAGCCTGCGTCAATGGCCAGACGCTAGCGGCCGATGACCCCGCTCCGCAGCGAAACGACGGCCTGTTGCAGCAACGGTCCCGCATTGAAACAAAACTGCGGCTGCAGCACGGCGGTGCCACCGATGTGGAGCGGCGGTGCGCGTGGCTAAGAATGCCGCTGCGCTGGCGGTAGCGCTACGGCGCTGATGGTTCCAAGGGGACGAACCAAACGAAAATACGAAGAAGGGTCAGCGGAAACCTCCACGCTCGTCCGAGTAGTTGTCATCCCGTTGCGGTGATCACTTGTCGGGGCCGGCCCCCTGTGGCATGAGTCGACAGGACGACGAGGTCGAGATCGATGAGGCGAGCTACGAGATCGTCGAGTTCGCTCTTGGTCTTGTTCTTGCCGAACAGTTCGCTCACCTGGGTGCGGTCCAGCCCGTCCGCGCCGGCCGCCTTCACGGCGGAGTAGAGGCGGTCCACGCGCTCGTCGCCGAGCGTGGCACCCCAGATGTGGGCGACGGACGCTTCGGAGTACTCCCAGAGCGCGGCCGCTGCCCGGAGGTGTACCGCCTCGAGGGCCGGGGACTGATCGAGTAGGGCGTAGATCGTGGCGAGGCGAAGCATCTGGGGGCTCGCCCGGACCGTCAGCGAGTCGTAAACCTCTCCGCCGGAGGGCTGCGACTCGACGATCCGGTAGAGCGTGTCCCAGTGACGCCGGAAGTCTGCGCTGCGCTTGACCTCACCAACGCTGCGAGCGAAGTTGACCGAAGCGCGCAGCCGGGCTCCGAGCAGCTCGATCTGGGCGTCGGTCAGACGTCCGGGCTCGGGAAGCAAGGTCCCGCGATGGCTCAGCACATGGATGAACCGATTCGCGTACCCGTTGGCGATGTCGACCGGCTTGAGGACCACCTTGAGCTCCCCGATGGTCACGTGGCCGAGCACGGACAGGTGGGGCTGCTCGGCGATGAGCGTCTGTGCCTTGGTCCGCGCGCTCAACGCGTCGCCGTCCCATGCAGACCGCAGGACTGCCGAGACGATCGAACCTTGGCGACCGGCGATGGTGAGCAGGCGGCCGTACTCCTCCTCGGTCAGAAGCAGGCGCTGGTCGAGGTCGACCTCACCGTCTTCGGCAAGGGACGCGAGCGCCTGGATGAGCGCCTCCCCGGACTGGATGCCACCTCGCAGGTGACGTGTGGTCATGAAGTCTTCGTCGGCGGCATCGAGAACCGGGCGGACAGCGGCTGCTGACGTTCCCTTGCGCGCCCTGGCAGAGGAGCCGACTACGACGCCGAACAGCAGCGGATAGTGCTTCTGATGTCCGACGTTGACGTGGGCGCTTCGGCCGACCATCGCGCCGAACGTCACCAGGAGCGTGAGCAGCATCGCGGGCGCCGATGCTTCGGTGAGCGGTGCCAGTGCCCGGACCACCTGTCCGGCGAGACCGTGGAGGGCGTCGTTGTCGAGCTCAGGTGCGCGGTCACGGCTCTCCAGCCGCCGCGCAAGCCTGAGCCGCCCGAGCAGCTCGAAGGAGGTTTCGTCGGACGCGAGTGCGGGCGAGTTGGTTTCCGCGTCCTGAGTGACTGTCACTGGTCGTCCCCGCCTGTTCAGGTAGGCGCGCGCCGCAACGCGGATCAGCGAGGCCACGGAGCGGTCCTCGGCAGCGGCCCGCTCCTTCAGGGCGTCGCGGAGGTCGTGGGGGAGCCGCACGACGAGGGCGACGTCGTTGATCGAGATGGAGGAGTCGTTGGTGGGGGAGGTCATTGGAGTCCTGGTGTGATCGGTTCGGTGGGATGCCGCTGGTGCGGCGAACACCGAAGGTCCCCGGTGTCGATCGGAGGGCAATCGCATGTAGAACCGTTTCGGTGTGACCTGTGTCACGTCTTGCGTTGCCACGGCTCGCGCCAACCGGTGCTGGCGGGCCACACAAGAGAGCCCCCGCAGACGGCGGGGGCATCCGGCCCCTACTGCTGCGGCCGAAACCCGCTGGAGGGTCCACGTGACACCGATGAACCAGCCGCAGCCCGCACTCGCGCTGGCTGCCACCCCGGCTCCACCCCGCGACCGGGAGACCCAACGTCTTCTCTACCTCTGGGTGCAGCTCACCTACCGCACCGCCTCCGCTGCGGCGCACCACAGCCCCGACGAGGCGTCCCTGCGTGACCTGCAGCTGCAGGTCGAGGACGCGCTCAGCGACCGGCTGGACGACCCGTACCTGGTGCTCGACGAGCTCTGGAGCTGGGAAGCGGCCCTTCTGCACACGGCGGAGACCTCGCCGGAGGACTGCCTGATCTGCCGCAAGGCACGGCTCGGCCTCCCGGCCGACCTGCCGCTCCCGGCTGGACTGGGAGGCGCCCGATGACCGTCGCGCACATCCCCCAGGGAACAGTTCCGGTCGCCGTGAACGCCGACACCGTCGTCATCCACGACCTCTCGGTCATCCATGGTGAGGCGGCGACCCTCGTCCGGTCCCACATGACCGAGCACGGTCCCGAGGCTGCGGCCGACCTGGTTCGGCGGGCGATCCCCGTCGGACTGGTCGCGCTCTCGCTCGGCACTGCCGGCATCGACACCGGCAGCCTCACCCGTACCCTCGACGCGTTCGCCGAGCGGGTGGACGAGAAATCCGGAGCCGCCCTAGCCAGCCTCGATCAAACGCTGACCCTGCTCCGCGGCGGCGAAGAGGCCGTGGCTCGAACGGCCGGTGCCGTCCTCGACAAGCTGCCAGCTCAGGTCGAGGCCGCTCTGGCCGGCCAGGCTGGAAGCGTCAGGGCCAGCGTCATGGAGGCGGCGCGAGCCGTCCAGGATGCCGGAGTCCAGGAGATCACCGCGGCGCTCGCGCGCCACTCAGAGTCGGTTCGCGACGCACTCTCGCTCGATCGGGAGGGTCCGGTCCGCATGCTGCGGAAGGACCTGCTCGACGAGTTGGGCGGTGCACGACGCGAACTCGGCGAACAGCTGGTCGCGCTGAAGAGCCTCGTAGAGGCCGCCCAGGTGGCCAAGAACGCCGGCGCCAAGAGCAGTCGAGCGATCGGTGCCGCCAACGAGGACGACGCCATGGCCCTGTGCCAGGAGGTCGTTACGGCGGCCGGCGACATCTTCGAGCGCACCGGCAGCCAGCCGGGAACGGGAGGCACCACCCGTCGCTCGGGCGACGGCGTGGCGACCTTGTCGCAGGCCATCACGGGCCACGGTCGGCAAGTACGGATCGTCGTCGAAGCGAAGTCGCGCACACGCCCACTCACGGCCAAGCAACATCGCGACGAGATCGCCAACGGCTGCCGCGTGCGCGACGCGGCTGGCGGTCTGGTGCTGGTCCCGACCGACGCGGAAGTGCCCGGGGGCGGATCGTTCGCCCGAGTGGACACCTGTGCGTACGTCGTCAGCACCGAACGAGCCGAGAGCGTCGAGCTCATCTACCTGCTGCTCAGAGAGCACGTAGCGATGCTCAAGGTCAGGCAGGACGACGGGTCAGAGATCGACCTTGCCCAGGTCGAGACCAGGCTGAGCATCGCGCTCTCCGGCATCAGCCAGCTCGACGAGGTCGGCCGGCTGGCCAACCAGGCCAAGACCTCGCTCGAGAAGCTCATCGTGCTCGGGCGAGACACCCAGCAGAAGGTCAGGGATACCCTGACCGAGGGGATCGCCCTCATGCATCCGTAGAACCAGTGAGGAGGAGCGCATCTAGCGCTCCTCCTCACTCTGCGATCTCACGCGTGGCCCTCGCCTTACAGCCATCTGAGCCTCCGCAGCGGCATGAAGCCTCACCGGACGCGAAGGCGTCACGGTTTCGTCAAGACGGTCCATTCGGCCGGACCCCTCAACTACCGTCTGCCGAGAACGCAAAGACTGGGTGGGAACGGAACGGAAGACAGTGACGACGAAGGTCATCGGAGGAGGTTCGAGCGCGGTCGCAGCGTCAGCGCATGCGGCGTGTGCGCGGTTTCGCGGCACCGATCCGCTGGTCACCGGGGTAGCCCGCAGAACCCTTGCCGAGAAGCTCGGCCACCCGGACACGTCCGGGCGCATCCCGGATGCTCGCTGGATGCGGGCTATGACGTTCGAGCGCCTCGTCAGGAACGAGGCGTTCGCCAGTCAGACTGTCACGACGACTGTCGGCGCGATCGGACTGAACCGGCCGACCGAGGTCGTCATCGCGGATGCGAAGGTCAACAAGGACCGGACCGCTGATCTGCTCACTGAAGCCCACCAGCGGGCATCCGCTGATGGCGCCGCCACCCTCATCCACCAGCTGGCCGTTCCGTTCGTCGGCTTCGAGGACACCAGTGCAACCGACGTGAAGCCGGACTTCGCTGTCGTGGCGCCGAACGTTGACCGGACCGGCTCGTGGCTGGTGGTCGGCGACGCGAAGGACTACGAGCGCCACCGCTCACGCGTCGAGGACTCCCGGCTGCTGAAGGGCTTCCTCCAGGTCGCCGTCGGCGCGGAGTCCGCCGCTGTCTGGTCCAAGCTGCCCGCAGGAATGCGCGTCCACCAGTACGGCGCACTCGCCGTGCCGCGCAACGCGTTCCTCCAACCCGAGGCCCTCGTCGAGGACCTGGCCGACCACCGGCGCGAAGTCGCGATGCGGATCGCCGAACGCCGAGCCGAGGCGAACGGAACGACGTTCGACCCCTCCGCGGTCGACCTGTTCGTCGAACACCTCATCGCGACCTACGACCCCGCCTCCTGCCCGTCTTGTTCGCTGTTCGCCTTCTGCCGCGCCGAGCTTCGGAAGTCCACCAACCCGACCGACCTGCTCGTCGAGATCGGCATCGCCAGGGAGGTCCGCCCGCACGTTGCCGGCATCGTCGACGGCACCGGCGCGGTCGGACCCGCCCGGCCGTCGGTCGTCGCGCAGGTCGTCGCCACAAAGGACGGTCTGCCGCAGCAGACCAAGCAGCGCCGCGTGGACCCGATCGGTCTGCCCGGCACCGTCAACCTGGTGCTCGCCAAGGCCGACGCTGCGGCACTCGGCGTGCACGGGATCGCGATCCAGGTCGTCACCTCCGAAGGACCGGGGAAGTGGCAGCAGCACGTCTTCCCCGAGCCGCAGTCGCCCCAGACACGCCGCGCCGTCGTCCGCGCGATCGGAGCCGCGCTCACGAAGGCGATCAAGGATCGACGGGTGGCGAACCCCGACAGCCCGGAGCCGGTCCACCTCGTGGTGCCGGACAAGATGACCGCCGACGTCCTCGTGTCGATCGCCGACAACCTGGCCGGCCTCGAGCTGAGTCGCCTCCGCTGGGCGCAGGACAAGCTGATGGGTCGCCCGCAACTGACCTTCGACGGCGAACCGGCGCAGGTGCCGCTGCGGCTGAGCGAGGACGACCGGACGGCGGTCGCGTTTCTCCTGGAGGACGACCGAGCCCGGGCGATGACCCTGCGCTCCCCGATCGTCAACGCTCAGGAGGTGCTGAACCGTCACCACGTCGTCGGCGGTCCAGCGGTGAGCGCGCTGCGTCTGGACTACGTCGTCGCGTGGTTCCTCGAGGGCAGCGCCGTCGACCACCGCAACCTCGCCGACGACGTCGAGAACCTCGCGCACACCCCCGGCGCGCGGCTGACGAACATCCAGTCCAACGCCATCCACGCCACGATCTCCGGGCCCGAAGAACGCCGCAACGTCGCCGAGTACGACCGACTCGTTCGCGCCGAGCTGGCCTACAAATCCGACGTCCTGACCAAGGCGATCGAGATTCTCGACGGCGACCAGCCGTCCCGGCTGCGGGTCGTGCACCGCACGATCGAGTCCGACGCGCAGACGGTCTGGCAGCGTCGACTACGGCTCCACGCCTCCGACCTCGTCCGGTTCGGGCGCACCTACCGCTGGTGGCGCAACGCGCTCGTCGAACCCATTCAGGACGACCAGAAGTGCCGCGACCAGCTTCTCGCCCTGGCCAACCCGCAGACCGCCCAGGACCTCGCCACCGACGCAGGTCAGCGGATGGTCGCCTTCGCCGACGTCGTCTCCGTCGACCCCCTCGTCCTGGACGTCCACTCGCGCCGCATCGTCGCCGGGTCGTCGGTGGTCCTGCTCCACGTCAACGACGACCCGTGCGTGGAACACCCCGACGTCGGCCTGAAGGTCCAGGGCACGTCGTTCCAGTTCCAGGGAATGGCGATCGGCCCGCTCAGCAAGGACGGCGTCGACGAAGACGCGCCGCGCGGGCACCTTCTCTGGACTCCCAAGATCTCGCCTGCCCTCACCGCCGGAGACCGAGTCGTCGTCGCCGACAGCGACTGGTTCGCCGGCACGCCGTACGGCAAGAACCTGAACGTGAAACGGCCCGCGGTCGACGGCAACGCCGCACCCAAGCCCGACTGCGTCACCGCCGGCTACGCCGACGACCCGGACGCCCACAACTACTGCTGCAAGCCGCACGAGGTCAACGAGGCCGAATGGTCCGACACGCTCGCCGAGCGCCGCGCCGCCGGCCTTCTCAACCCAGAGACTTGGCCGCCGGTGCGCAACGACGACGCGTTCGAAAGCACCGCCGCAGACGCCCCGCAGGGGGACCCGTACGCCGACGAGCCCGTCGCGGCACCCGACGACGCCACCCTGGACGACGTCGACTGATGGTCACCTTCACCTCGCCCGCCGAGACCGCGACTGGGCTGCACCACGCCGTCGCAGCGGCCGGCAACACCGCTGTCGCCCTCGAGGCGTCAGCCGCCCTCCAGGCGGCGCTCGCTGGAACGAGCGACCACCAGCGCATCCTGCTGAAGGCGGCCGCGGGCGCCGGCAAGTCGTTCGCCCTCAAACGGCTGGTTTACGACGCGGTCGCCCACGCACGCTGCGCGCGTGTCGCGATCATCGCTTTCACCAATAAACAGATCCATCCGCTCGCTGTCGACATCGCCAAGTCCCTGGGCAAGGACAACGTCTGCATCTTCGTCAAAAAGGGGACCGTCAACGATCTGCCCGACGACGTCGTCAAGCACGTGACCATCGCGGAGAAGACATCCGAGATCCCGACAGACGCCAAGGTCGTCATCGCGACCAGCCACAAGCTCGGCGCCCCGAGCGAGTTGCGCCGCCAGAAGGACGCACTCGGCCCAGGCCGCAACGGCGACACGCCCTACGACGTGCTGTTCGTCGACGAAGCGTGGCAGCTGCCGCACTACCTGTTCGACCGGGTCAACAAGGCCGCCCCGCTGTGGGTCGGCGTCGGCGACGTCGGGCAGCTTCCACCGCTGGAGGTGGGCACCAACCCCTGGCGCGGGGACCCCGGCCACAACCCATACCGCGCCTGGCCGACCGACTACACCGACGGTAAAGACGCGGACCGCACCTGGGAGCGGGAGCTCCCTGCCGTATGGCGCCCCCCGGTCGGGGCGCTGGCGCTATGGCGGGCGTTCTACCCCGAGTGGAGTCAGCTCGACTGCGTCGCCGGCCCGGACGACCGGAAGCTCGTCACCGGCGCCGACGGCGTCGCTGGCGAGATCTGGACGACGGTCGGCAGCGGCGTGCCCACCCTCCTCGAGGTCGACGGCCTGCCGCCCGCCGAGGCCGCCGACATCGACCTACCGCTCGTCGAGTACGTCGAATCGCTCTTGGACGAACTGTTCGCGGCTGGCTTCGCCCTCGAGCGGGCCAACTACGACCAAGAGGCGAACCCGACCGGCGAACGCGAGTGTTGGGAGCCCAGAACTCACACCGGCGACCCGCTCGTCGCGATCCTCGCCACTCGCAACCAGGCGGTCGACGACGCCGCGGACGCCGTCGATCGCCTTCGGGAGAAACACGAGCTGACCGACAAGGACATCGTCGCCTCGACCGTCGACTCCTGGCAGGGCCAGACGAACGGCATCACGATCGCCATCCACCCCTTGACCGGAGCCGGCGAGCTCAACGACTTCAACTCCGCGTTCGGCCGGCTCGCCGTCACCTGCACCCGCGCCACCCACGGACTGCTGATGGTCAGCCGCCCCGGCCTCGACACCCTGCTCGGCGAGGCCCCGGCGCGCCCGGGCAACCCATACGGCGAGCCCGGCAACCGCCAGCTGCCGCGACAGACCCACGAACGCATCCTCGGCACGTTCGCCCGTGCCACCATCACCTACATCCCCGACAACGCAGTCCAGGAGTAACCACGTGTCCCGGCTCAACGACCTGCTCCGCCAGCTCGAAGCGAACGAGAAGACCGCGGCGATCGCCAAGGAGCTCCGTACCGAGTACGACGCGCTCGTCGACCGGCGCGCTTTCGGCCTCAACTTCGAACGCCACACACCGGAGACGGTCGAGCTCCCTGGCCGGACGATCCGCCGCGGCGACAAGGTCCACGTCCTTCCCGAGCGCGGCAAGAACCCGACCGCCGAGAACTCGCGGCTGTGGCGAGTTGTCGCAATCGACCGGAGCGCCGGAATCGCGACCGTCGAAGACACCGCCGTCCAACCCGCGGAGACGCAGGAGCGACCGCTCACCGAGCTGGTCGTCGTCGCCGAGTTCCGCGACCCGATCTACCCGGGCCTCGTCTCCACCGGCAAGGTCGAGTGCGGGGGTGACAAGCCGTTCCACGCCGTGATCAACGCCGAGAACTACCACGCGCTCCAGACGCTGCTCTTCACCCATCGTGGCCGAGTCGACTGCATCTACATCGACCCGCCCTACAACACGGGCGCAAGAGACTGGAAGTACAGCAATGACTACGTCGAGAGTGACGACCTGTACCGCCACTCCAAGTGGCTGGCTTTCATGGAGCGACGACTGCTGTTGGCGCGGGATCTACTCAATCCAGAGGAATCGGTACTGATCGTCACCATCGACGAGCGGGAGCAATCGCGGCTCGCGCTTCTCCTCGAGCAGGTTTTCCCGGAGGCGAGCACGTCCATGGTTACGAGCGTCATCAGCCCTCAAGGATCCGCGCGACCAGGGTCGTTCTCGCGGGTTGAGGAGTATCTGTTCGTCGTCCGAATCGGCGGCTCAGAGGTCCAGCGCACCGGCGACGACATGCTCATCGAGGCGGAGAAGGCTGTCGACGCACCTGTCTGGTTCAGCATGATCAGAAGCGGCACAGACGCACGTCGTGAGGACAGCAAGAACCTTTTTTATCCTATCTTCGTAGAGGAGTCGTCGCGACGTATTGTGGACGTCGGCGACGCGCTCCCTCTGGGAGATGCTCGGACATCGGTTCCAGATAGACCGGGTCTCAGGACGATCTGGCCGATCCGGCGTGATGGGTCGGAAGGCCGCTGGCAGCTCTCTGCGTCAACCTTCCGTGAGTATGCACGGGATGGCTTCGCCAAGGTCGGCGAGAAGAATCCCGCCGGCAACTTCGCGATCATGTACATCCGCACGGGCGATCGCGCGCGCATCCTCGCCGGGGACATTGAAAGGCAGGGAACTGATCAGTTCGGCTATGCCATCTACCGGCGCGTCGGCGGTGCCTCGTCATCCCGAATCCCCAAGTCGGTCTGGAACAAGCTTTCCCATGACGCTGGCAAACAAGGAAGCATGCTCGTTAGCAGTCTGCTGGGCGGACGCAAGTTTCCCTTCCCGAAGTCTCTTTACGCGGTGGAGGATGCGATTCGATTCTTCGTCCTGGATAAGCCGGAGGCCGTCGTGGTCGACTTCTTCGGCGGGTCGGGCACGACGGGCCATGCCGTGATGAGACTGAACAAGCTGGACGGCGGACGACGCCGTTCCATTGTCGTGACAAACAACGAGGTCTCATTCGAGGAGCAGAGAGCTCTGAGAGCAAGAGGTCTCAGGCCTGGGGACGAGGAGTGGGATCGGTTCGGGATCTGCGAATGGATCACGAAGCCTCGCCTCAAAGCAGCGATCACCGGCAAGACCCCGGATGGCGAACCAGTCAAGCTGGACTACAAGTTCAATGGCGAGTTTCCCATGAAGGAAGGGCTCCAGGAGAACGTCGAGTTCTTCACACTGACTTACGAGGCGCCTCTGCGGGTGTCAAGCAGCCGTGAGTTCGCCCGGGTCGCGCCGCTGCTCTGGATGCGGGCAGGCTCGCAGGGTCGCCGGATCGACGACGTCTCGGCGGGGTTCGACGTCGTGGACACCTACGGTGTGCTCGCCGACCTCGACCAGACCGAGCCGTTCCTCAAGGCGATCGCCGCGCGGGAAGCCGAGGGCGCCGAGATCCGGATGGCGTTCGTGGTCACGGACGACGACCGGCTCTTCACGTCGGTGTGCCGGGACCTTCCTGAGCACGTCGAGGCCGTGCGGCTCTACGAGGCGTACCTGCGGAACTTCGAGATTGAGGCGGGACGGAGCACGCGATGAGGTTCGAGCTCCACCCCTACCAGCGCGACGCGGTCGGAAAGGTCCTCGACAACCTCGAGCGCGCCCGGGTCGCGTTCCACCGCGACGGCGAGAACTCGTCGCTCTCGCTGACCGCGACCACCGGAGCCGGCAAGACGGTGATGGCGGCCGCCGCGATCGAAGCGCTCTTCTACGGCAGCAGCGACCTGCTCGACGGCTTTGAGCCCGACCCCGGCGCGGTCGTCATCTGGTTCTCCGACGATCCGGCACTGAACCTCCAAACGCGGGACCGGCTGATCCAGGCGTCCGAGCAGCTCAACGTCGCCGACCTCGTGGTGATCGAGCCGCCGTTCTCCCGCAAGAAGCTCGAACCGGGCAAGGTCTACTTCCTCAACACCGGCAAGCTCGGCAAGAACTCGCTCCTGACGCGCGGCCACGTCGCCGAGACCGACAGCGACCAGAGCGCCGCGTTCACCGTCGCGCCCGACCTGCAGTCGTCGACCATCTGGGAGACGATCTCCAACACGATCGAGGACGAGGACCTGACGGTCTACCTGATCCTCGACGAGGCCCACCGGGGCTTCACGCCCGCGAAGGTGCAGGACAAGCCTACGCTCGTACGACGGCTGATCAACGGTCACGCCGGCTACAAGCCGATCCCCATCGTGTGGGGGATCTCGGCCACGATCGAGCGGTTCGACGAGGCGATGAAGACCGCCGACGCGTCGAAGAACCGGCGCGCCCTGCAGCGGGTGCTCGTGGACCCGGGTCTGGTCCAGGCGTCAGGTCTCGTCAAGGACACGATCGCGCTGACGATCCCCGATGAGGCCGGCCAGTTCGACCTCACGTTCGTGCGCCACGCCGCCGAGCGCCTGAAGGCGTCCACCGAGCGGTGGGCCGGCTATGCGACCCAGCAGGAGGAGTCTGACGTCGTCGTACCCCTGCTCATCTTGCAGGTGCGCAACACCCCCGATGACGAAGCGGGGGAGACAACGTGGCGCGACGAGATCGGGCAGGCGCTCGACGTGATCGCGTCGGTCCTCGGAGACATCGACGCCCGCCACGTGCGGCACGTCCTCGGTGAGCACAAACCGCAAAAGTTCGGGCCCTGGGAGATCGACTGGATTCCGCCGCAGCGCGTCGAGGGCACTCGCGAGGTCCGCGTCCTGGTCGCGAAGGACGCTATTTCCACCGGGTGGGACTGCCCGCGCGCGGAGGTGATGGTGTCGTTCCGCCCGGCGAAGGACAGCACGCACATCACCCAACTGCTCGGCCGCATGGTGCGCTCGCCGCTCGCGCGCCGGGTACCCGGGGACGAGCGGCTCAACGCGGTCGACTGCATCCTGCCGTTCTTCGACCGGACCACCGCCGGCAACGTCGTGAAGTACCTGACCGGCCAGATCGAGGAGATGCCCGGCTCGTCCCAGCGCAAGGTCCTGCTCGCACCGTGCGAGCTCACCCGTAACCCCGCAATCCCGCAGTCGGTCTGGGACGTGTGGGACCGCCTGCCCACCCAGACGATGCCGCAGCGTGACGCGCGACCGGTGATCCGTCTGACGGCTCTGGCCCAGGCGCTCTCCCACGACGGCATCCGACCTCGCGCCCTCGAGGCGGTCAACGATGAGTTGATCCCCGTGCTCGACAAGCTCGCGGCCGATCACGCCGCCGCGCTCGACGCGGCTGTGGCGGAGATCTGGGATGTCCACGTCAAGGAGATCCTCGGTCGCACTGGCGGCTCGAAACTGACCTACAACGACTTCGTCATCCGCGCCGACGACCGGGCGATCCGCACCGGCTTCCGGTTCGCCACCAAGGCGCTCGGCCACTCGTTGGCGACGGCGTACGTGGACCACCTGTGCCCCGAGGACGAGGACGACGACGAGCTCCGCGACGCGTTCGTCCGGACGGCAGCGCTCGCCTCGACCCGCGACGTGCGGGCGCGTGTCGACAACGTGGCGAATTCGATCGCGGAGCGCTGGTTCGACGAGTTCCGCCGGGAGATCGCCAAACTCAGCGACGAGCGCCAGGAGGAGTACGAGAAGATCCGCGGGCTCGCAGTCGACCCGCAACGAGGCTGGCTTGGCGAGCCTCGGCTGCGGATGGAGGACTACAAGGTCGTCGACAAGGCTACCGGCGAGGTGTCCGACGCGCCGCTGCTCGAGGGCCACCTGATGGCGGACGCGAACGGGCTCTACCCACTCGGCGGCCTCAACCCGTGGGAGGTCGACGTGGTCCGCACCGAGATGTCGCGCGACGGCGCGCTCGGCTGGTATCGCAACCCGCCGCGGCCGGCGACCGACTCGCTCACGATCGCCTACCGCGACGATTCAGGCAACTGGCGCTCGATGCACCCTGACTTCGTGTTCTTCCACGAGGACGACGGCGAGGTGAAGGCCTCTATCGTCGACCCCCACGGGCACCACCTCGACGACGCCCGGATGAAGCTTCACGCGCTCGCCGACTACGCCGAGAGGTACGGCGACCACTTCGACCGCATTGAGCAGGTCACCGCCATCGGGAACCGCAAGCGCACGATCCCGCTGCACTCCGAGTACTCGCGCGAGGGCATCCGCAAACTGAGGCGGTCCGTGGTGGAGTACTACGAGTCGGACATCGCGATCGTCTACGAAGGCTGACCAGGAGCGCACGTGTGCAAGTCACGCCGATGATGAAGGATCAGGGGTAGGCCCGCGGATGGATGCCAGCGTGGAGTACAGACCGACGGGCCGGGGTCGCTTCGAGGTGACCGTGTCGTTGCCGGGCTCGTCGCTGACCGTGTCCGGGAGCCTGGCCGACACCATGCCGGCCACGCACGGATCTCTGGTGCTGGCAGGCAACCCGGCGTTGGTGGCGAGCGCCTGGGCCTTCGCCAAGCACGAGGCCTATCGGCGACGCCTGCGCTCACCCGAGAAGCGCAAGAGCCATGGGAAGCAGGCCGAGGAGCACCAACGCGCGTCCAGGACGATCGCCGAGATGGTCATCAAGGCGACGAACGAGGTGCGGCACGGGTGGTGCTCGGCCTGCTTCACCCTGGCGACGCATCGGAGAGTGCGCGGCTTCGGGGCACCGGCTGAGCCCTACCTCTGTGACAACTGCGGAGGACCAACGACCCGATGCCTCGCCGGTCCGCGCTGCAAGAACATGGCCAATCGTGGCGCAGGGAGGGTCGTCAGCCCCAAGTACTGCGCGGAGCACCGGCACGAGATCCCGAGCTTCGAGAAGCTGGGTGAGGCGATCCACACGGTTGACGACTGGCCAACCTGGCTGCGCTTCGAGAAGCGGAACCTCTCCCGGTCAACCAAGGTCGTCAGTGCCGTCGTGGTCACCGCGGCCGCCGTCACGCCGGCAGCATGGGTGGCCGCCCCCGCGATCGGAGGCGCGGTCGGCAGCCTGACAGGGCTCACCGGTGCGGCAGCGACAAGCCACGGCCTAGCCACTCTGGGGGGAGGCTCCCTCGCCGCCGGCGGCTTCGGGATGGTTGGCGGCACAGCGGTGATCACCGCCGTGGGGGGAAGCGTGGGCGGAGTCGTCGGCGGGACTGCGACGGCGGCCTACGCCAAGGCCGACCCGTCGTTCGGTGTGAAAAAGCTGCGCGATGGCGAGGGAGCACCTGTCCTACTCGCCAGCGGATTCTTGACCGAGGGCGACAAGGGCTGGGGCAGCTGGCAACGCCTCATCGACGCGCGATACCCCGACCGACCCGTCTACCGAGTGACCTGGGGTGCGAAGGAGCTCAAGGCCCTGAGAGCGTTGGCCGCCTCAGGCATTGGCGAAGCGGTCGCTGCACAACTCGCAGGGCAGGGAGCCGCGAGGGCGGCCACCGCTACCGCCTCGAAGGCCGGTTGGTTCGGCTGGCTCATAGGCGCAGCAGGCCTGGCGGCGAACCCGTGGTCGGTGGCCAAGGTGAGAGCCGGGATGACGGGGGCGGCGCTCGCCGACCTGATCGCGCGGACCCAGGAACCGAAGTTCGTCTTGGTTGGGCATAGCCTCGGAGCGCGGGTGATGGTGACCGCGGCCCAGATCCTCGGGACGAAGCAATCGGGACCTCATATCGAGGAGATGCACTTGCTGGGCGCCGCTGTCGGCCGCAAGGGGGACTGGCGGATCCTCCACGAGGCGGTCGAGGGGAAGGTCTGGAACTACTGGTCGGCCGATGACGCCGTGCTGAAGTACCTCTACGCCGTGGCTTCGGTCGAGAAGGCGGCGGGGCAAGCGGGGTTCCAGACCACGTACGACCGCATCGTGAACCGGGAGGTGACCGGCAAGGTCCCCGGGCACTCGGCGTACTTCGACGCGATCGAGCTGGCTCGAGGCCGGTCGTGAGCTCCCTGTTCGGATGGATGGACCAAGACGACGCCCAGCGCGCCGCCATGAACGAGATCGTCATGATGTTCCAGGACCAGGGGAGCGTCGACGAACTGGGCATCGGCGCGGTGCGCGACGCCTTCTCCAACCACTTCTTCCCGGGCACGTCGGTGCTGCACACCCGCGTTCGTTACTTGCTCTTCGTGCCCTGGTTGCTGCGCGACGCTGGCCGCCGGGGTCACTCGCTGGACCAGGCCAAGCATGAGCTGCGCCAGGCAGAGGTACGACTGATCCGCTCCCTCCTGGCGGGCAACGAGACCACAGGGGTCATCGGTAGCCAGGCCCAGGACCGGCTCAAGACGATGCCGAGCCAGGTCTATTGGCCGGCGCTGCAGCGCTACGGCGTCGTACGTTGGAGCCTGGGTATCGAAGGGCATCTACGGCGGATGGCGGGGCGAGCAGCCCACCGCAGCGACGTCACCGCGGGAGATGCAGCTGACGCGCTCGGTCCCGACCTAGGGCTGGACGACGAGCTGCCGACCGCGCCCGACGAACTGCTGTCCGCAACGACCTTCGACCTCAATGTTGACGAGGCGAGGTACCTCCAAGGCGTCTTCGCACGACTGCCCGGCGACAGCCTGCTGAGCCGGTTCGCCACGCGGCCGCACGAGGCCGTGGGCGAGCGGATCTGGACCTCGCCCGCCCTTGAGCGCCTCCCGGACACACAGAAGCTGCAGGTCGACCACTCCCGGCGCCTGCACCACGCGTGGCACGGCGCGCCGTTGCTGTACAACCTGATGCTGGCCCAGCTGGTGTCCGACGACGCCCTCGTCGAGGAGTACGACACCCGGTTGAAGGAGTGGGAGGCCGAGCTCAAGGAGCACCGGGTCTTTGAGGGGTGGGACCGCTTCGGGTTCTGGTCCCTTGTTCGGGGGCTCAACCCCCGCCTGCGCTCCTCCACCCAGTCGTTCGTGGAGGACTGGTTCGCACTGGCCGAGTCGGGCCGGTACACCTCGTCGCATGCACGGGCGCTGGTCAGGCAGCGAGAGATCTTCCTCAAGGGCCGCCGCAGCCGACTCCTCGACGCCCAGGCCCGCGAGTCCTGGACTCCGGGCGCTGGCACCGGTCGGCTCGGCTACCGCTGGGGAATCGCGACGAGCTTCCTCGCAGACATCCACACCGGGCTGACCAGCGCCGAGGACACCGAGGGAGCAGCCTGATGCTGGACCCGTCTGAACGACACCTGCTCACCGACGCGCTCCGGCCGCCCGGGGGGCACCGGGTCGACGTGGCGATGGCGACCACCTACACCGTGGACCTCCAGTCCGTGCTCCTCGCGCCGCTGGCCATGGCTGCCTACGACCATGCCGACAGCGGCCTGGACGCGGCAACCCCGGTCGCGCTGCTGGAGTCGGTGCGCCGCCACGCCGAGCACACGACCGTGCTCTGCCAGGCCGGTGGCGTGCACGTGCCGCCGACCTACCCTCGGCTGGCTGCTTTCGCCGAAGGCATGGTCGCCGAGGTTGAGCCGCCGCGCGGGCACACCTTCCACCCGAAAATCTGGCTCCTGCGGTTCGTCGACGAGTCGGGCACCCGGAGGCACCGTTTCGTGTGCCTGAGCCGCAACCTCACCGGTGATCGCTCGTGGGACACCGTGCTGGTTTGCGACGAAGAGCCCACCTCAGCCCGCACGTTCGACGCGGCACCGGTGGCCGCCTGGGCGCTCGACCTGCTCGGCTCGCTCGTTCGACCGCTCGCAGCTGCCCGCGAGGACGGCCTGCGTGACCTGTGTGCCGGGCTGCCCGGCGTGCGCTTCTCGGTGCCTGAGCCGTTCACGGCGGCGGCTGTCGTGCCGATGGGGGCCGGTGCGGACCTCGGCTGGCCGCTGCCCGACGAAAGTGCCGCCTGGGCGGTCATCTCGCCGTTCCTGGAGGTCTCGGCATTGCGACGGCTGCCCCGGACGAGCGGCCGTCGGGTGATTCTGTCGCGACCCGATGCCTTCGACCGGGTCGGCCGCCGCGCCTGCGCGGACGCCGAGACCGTCGTCCTTCAACCCATGGCCGACCTGGCCTCGCCAGATGAGTCGCTTGAGGAATCGCCTCGTGGGCCGACGGAGGCCGGACAGCACGGGGGAGTGCCCCGGGGCCTGCACGCCAAGGTGTTCGTCTGGGACGACGGTGTGGGCACCTCCCACGTGCTCACGGGTTCGGCCAACTGCACCGGAGCGGCGTTCGGCGGCAACGTCGAGATGGCTGTCGTGCTCAGCGGTCCCACCGCCACCTGCGGCGTCGCCAGTGTCCTGGGAGACGACCGCTCCGGGCTGCTCCGCCTCACCCAACCTCACGAGATCGAGGAGCAGGAGCCGACCGCCGACCCGACCTACGACCTGGAGCGACGCGTCGAAGCGTGGCACGTGGCCCTGGCAGCGGCGCGGCCCCGCCTGCTCGTCGAGCAGGACGAAGACGAGAACGCCTACACAGTCCGGCTCGACCTGTCCTTACCTCCCGACCCGGACGGCTTCGCCGCGACGACGACCGTCAAGCCCGCCGCCGTCGCGAACGCCCCGGCCCAGCCGGTCGGCGGGGATCTCTCCTGGGGTCCGGTCAGTCTCCACGGGCTGGCGCCCTACCTGGTCGTCGTCACCGAAGCCGCGTCCAACGGTGTTGAGGTTCGCCGCGACTGCGTCCTCGTGTGCGAGGTGTCCGGTGCGCCCGACGACCGCCACCGCCGCCTCCTGCGTGCGCTGTTGGCACGCCAGCAGGACGTGTTGCGCTACCTCATGCTCCTGCTCGGAGACCTCGGCGCCGAAGCCTTGCTCGACCGGCTGGCAGCGACCGATGACGACCCGGAGGCCGCGGGAGCAGGCGGCGCCTTCGGCCGGGGGTTCGACGACCTGGTGCTCGTCGAACCGCTGCTCCGGGCCGCGGCCCGCGGCGACGAGGCACTCGGTCGCGCCCACCGTCTCCTCGAGGACCTCCGCGACGAGACGGGCCAGCTGCCCCAGCTAGACGAGGAGTTCCAGACAATCTGGCGGGTCGTGTGGGAAGGCGCCTCGTCGTGAGCGCGACCCCGTCGCGCCCTGACGTCGACGCCGAGCTGGCCATGCTCAAGGACTTCCAGCGGCGCACAGTCGACCGGGTCCACGAGCAGTTCTGGCACCCGACCGACCCCACTCGGCGTTTCCTGGTGGCCGACGAGGTCGGCCTGGGCAAGACCCTGGTGGCTCGGGGGGTCATCGCCAAGACGATCGACCACCTGTGGGAGACCGTCGACCGCATCGACGTCGTCTACATCTGCTCCAACACCCAGATCGCCCACCAGAACCTCCCCAAGCTCAGGGTCGGCGAAGGCATCGCCGAGCGTCACCACGCCGACCGGCTGACCATGCTCGCCTCCGAGCTGCGCCACCTCGAGGGCCGCAAGCTCAACTTCGTCTCCTTCACCCCCGGAACTTCCTTCAGCGTCGGCGGCAGCGGCGGGCGCGTCGAGGAGCGGGTACTTCTCTACCACCTGCTGAAGGCCACCTGGAGCAACGAGGTTCGGCCGGGACCCTGGCTGCGGTTCTTCCGCGGGCGCGTCGACGAGGCACGATTCCGGCGCCGAATCGACGACTTCAACCGCTCCCACCTCTCCGCCGACCTCGTGCGCGACTTCGCCGAGTCCGTGCAAACGCTGCGCAACACCGCAGGGCAGACACTGATCGAGGAACTGCGAGAGGGTGTCGAGGCCTACAAGGGACTCGGCGGCCGCAAGGCACCAGAAGGAGTCAGCGCCCGCCGCTACCGGATCATCGGCAGACTCAGGCGCGCCCTGGCCCGGGCAGCGGTCAAGCGGCTCGAGCCCGACCTCGTCATCCTCGACGAGTTCCAGCGGTTCAAGGACCTGATGTCCGACGACGGCGAAGGCGCAGACCTGGCGCGCGAGCTCTTCGACCACGGCGACGCGCGGCTCCTACTGCTCAGCGCCACGCCGTTCAAGATGTACACCCTCCCCGAGGAGCCCGAAGGGGACGACCACTACCGCGACTTCGTGGACACCGTCCGCTTCCTGGCCGGCGACGACCGCGCGTCGCGAGTGAAGACCGATCTCGCGGCCCTGCGAGCCAGTCTCTACGCCGGCGACCGGGAAGGCGCCTCGGCGGCTCGCGATCGCGCACAAGCCGAGCTGCGTCGAATCATGTCGCGCACCGAGCGGCTGGCCACCAGCGCCCACCGTGACGGGATGGTCGTGGAGAGGACTCTTCCGTCCGTCCGACTCGAGCCCGACGACGTCCGCGACTACCGGCGTCTGCACCGCGTCTCGCGAGTGCTCGAATCCCAAGACCCGCTGGAGTTCTGGCGGGCGGCGCCGTACGTGCTGGAGCTGATGGAGAGCTACCAGGTCAAGCAGAAGCTGCAACGCCACGACGCTCACGACCCCGCACTGGTTGCAGCGCTGTCCGGCGGTGGCGCCCGGCTGCGGTGGGACGATGTGCGTGACTACCTCGCGGTGGACCCCGGCAACGCCAAGATGCGCGGGCTCGTGGGCGACACGGTCGACTCGGGCGCCTGGCAGCTCGTCTGGATCCCACCCTCGCTGCCCTACTACGAGCTCGGTGGCGCCTACGCTGCCAAGGAGCTCCGAGAGTTCACCAAGCGGTTGGTCTTCTCGGCCTGGGCCGTGGCCCCCAAGGCAATCGGCAGCATCGTGAGTTACGAGGCCGAGCGGCGTATCGCGGCCAAGGCGGCGGCGGCCAGCAGCGCCGCCGGGTTCACGAGGTATGACGCGACGCGGCCCCCCGGACTCCTCAGCTTCAACCGCGCCGCGGACGGACGGCTCGGCGGCATGCCGGTGGTGGGACTGCTCTACCCGTCGGTGGCGCTCGCGGAGGCCGGCGACCCGTTGTCGGTGGCTGCCGAGATGGGAGAGGCGCTGCCGCTGGATCGGGACGCTTTCCAACGCCTTGTACGGACGAGGGTGGAGGCCCTGCTCGCAGGCATCCCGGAGGGGGAGCCCAGTTCCGCCCCGGACGAACGGTGGTACTGGGCCGCGGGCATTCTGCTCGACCGGCTGCGAGACGTCCACGTGGTGGACGACCTCTCCTACGGTTTCCACTACGAGGAGTCCGACGATCCCTCGAGGTTCTCCGCACACGTCGAAGAAGCCGCCCTCGTAGAGGCCGAGGACCTGGGGCGCCGCCCTGACGACCTGTCGGAGGTGCTGACTCGCCTCGCGATCGGAGGGTTCGGTGTCTGCGCGGCCCGAGCGCTCGGTCGGTCGGGGTCGTCCGAGGACCTGTCAGATCAGTCACTCCAGGACGCGGCCTCCAACATGGCGTGGTCGCTGCGCAACCACTTCAACAAGCCTGAGGTGATGGGCCTCGTCGTTAGCCAGGAGCGCCGACCGTACTGGCAGGACGCCCTGTCGTACTGCGTCGATGGCTGCCTGCAGAGCGTGCTCGACGAGTACGTCTACTTGCTCGAGCAGGCGGTCGCCGACGGGGAACGCTCAGAGACGTGGTTCAAGATCTCTGAGCGGTTCGACGAGGCCGCGTCGCTGCGCACATCGACCCACACCTTCCACGACATCCGCGCCGACGACGGCGCGGTGTCGATGGAGAGTCACCGCACCCGCACCCACTTCGCGGTCCGGTTCGGCCGCGGGGTCGCTGAAGACGACAAGAACGTGATGCGTGAGGGACAGGTCCGGGCGGCGTTCAACTCGCCCTTCTGGCCGTTCGTGCTCGCTTCCACCTCGGTCGGCCAAGAGGGCCTCGACTTCCACTACTACAGCCACGCCATCGTGCACTGGAACCTGCCCGCCAACCCCGTCGACCTCGAGCAGCGCGAGGGACGGGTGCACCGCTACCAGGGACACGCCGTACGCCGCAACGTCGCCGCGGGGTACAGCTCTCGGCCTGAGGTCGCCGCGTCCGGCGATCCGTGGCCCACGATGTTCGAACTGGCCGCCGCGGACCGTCCGGAGGGAAGCAATGACCTGTACCCGTCGTGGACGCCGCCGCTCGCCGGCAGCGCGCGCATCGAGCGCTACGTCCCCAGCCTCCCGCTCAGTCGCGAAACCCACTCCCTACGGCGTCTGCTCCGCACGGTTGGCGCCTATCGACTCGTCCTCGGGCAGCCCCGGCAGAGCGACCTGCTGCGCTACCTCGGAGACCGTGCCGCTGACCTCGGGGATCTGTCCATCGATCTGGAGCCCTGACCCGACCGGCAGCCTTTCCACAGACTGCGTCTCGGCCGTCGACGAGGGTGCCATGATGCCCGGCGTCGACGCTCCCTCCGTTGTTTCTGCGCCCGCTCCAGATCCCGTGGTCTCCGCCTGCTCGGTAGAGACTGGGATAGAGACTTACGACGGCCCGGAGGGTCTGGCCACCGCCAGCTCTGACGCCGATCGGGTCTACAGATACCGCGTCTCTCGCGTGTGGGAACCGCAGGTTCCCCGAGTAGTATTCGCGATGTTGAATCGACAGTTCACCACCGCCGTCTAGCTCGACAAGACGGCGCGCCGCTGCGTCAGCTGCGCCCGCGAGTGGGGCGCCGGTGCCCTGGAAATGGCCATCATCTTCGCGTTGCGTTTGACCGACCCTTTGCGCTTTACACCCATCCGGACCCGGTCGGCCCCGCAACCGACAACGCATTGGTCGCCGCTGCAACGGCCGCAGCAGACTCCGGTGGGCTGGTATTCGCAGGATGGGGCGTGCGCGGTGCCCTGCACGGTCGAGGTGCCGAGGTCCGGAAACTGCTCGCCGGTGCCGGCGGCGACCTTCACACGCAGCGACTCACCAAGCATGGAAATCCCGGTTACCCGCTGCGGGGTCGATGGCGAGCTCGTGGACGTTTCGCCGGTGGCGCCCTGCTCTCCTTGTTGGCGGTAACCGCCTGCCCGGTTCGCTCGATCGTTTCATGGCAATACCGGACAGGGGCCGCTGTGATAGACCAAGATGAGGCAGTCGCATTGACTATCAACGGGGATGACATGTCGGATTCCTGGGACGACCCGCCGCGCCGGTATGAGGTCGCTGCCGACGAGCCTGACTTCTACGGCGCCAGCAGCCGACCGCAAACCCAGGTTCGCGACGTTTCCAGCAGTGCCCTCGAGGTTTCCGCCGCCCCGCTCGTCTGGCTTTGGGGCGGCCTCTTCGCGGCCGCCGCCGGGATCGCCATCCCACTGGTGACGGCCTCGCACAACCTCGCGCTGGTGGGGTGGCTCGTCGGTGGCACCGTGTCAATCCTGCTCATGGCTTTCTTCACCCGACGCGACTT
This sequence comes from Nocardioides silvaticus, assembly GCF_003160695.1. Classification (GTDB taxonomy): domain Bacteria; phylum Actinomycetota; class Actinomycetes; order Propionibacteriales; family Nocardioidaceae; genus Nocardioides; species Nocardioides silvaticus. The sequence continues at coordinate 195,369 of NZ_QGDD01000001.1, read as the reverse complement.
GGCCCGCCGCGGCGAGGGGCTCGCCCGCGACAGCGCCCTAGCGCCGTGGCTGCGCCGGTTGCTGTTGTGTGCGGCGGCCGTGGCGGTGGTTCTGAACGCCTGGACCATCGCCGATGCGCTGGCCAGGGACAGCTGGTGAGTCGACGGCCGCTGGCCGTGCTTGTCAGCACCCTGATCGCTGGTTCCCTGCTGAGCATCTCGAGTCCGGGTGTCCACGCAACCGCGACACTCGCGGAGACCGACGAGGGTGCCGTGCAGCGCTTCGGCTCGTGCCTCGCGGGAGGTGGCGAAGGACACGTGCTGCTGGTGCTGGACACTTCTCGTTCGCTTCAGGAAACCGACCCTGAAGGCCAGCGAGTCGAGGCGGCGACGTATCTCATGCAGGAGTTGGGCGCCTTCCAGGAGCAGACCGACGCAAAGCTCGACGTGGCGATCGCCGGATTCTCCGACGACTTTGCCCCTTCGTTCGATTGGACGCCGCTGGAGCGGGAAACTACAGGTCAGGTCCTGGATGCCGTTACCGAGATCGGCGCCCGCGATGACGGATTTGAGACCGACTACTGGTCGGCGGTCACCGGCGCGCGCAAGGAACTGGCCGACCACGCTGGACCGGACGACTGCTCGGCGTTGGTCTGGCTCAGCGACGGCATGTACGACTTGGACAAGCGCGACAGCGACTCCGAGGAGAAGGCCTACGGCACGACGAAACCTTACGGCCCGCAGGTGACACTCGAGACGGACGGCAACGTCGACCAGGTCCAGGCGGCAGGCGAGACCGACCTGTGCCGCGACGGGGGAGTCGCCGATGCGCTGCGAGCCCAGGGCGTCGTGACCCTGGCGATCGGCCTGCAGGGTGGGCAGCCATCCACCGCGTTCGACCTCATGCGCGGCATCGCCACCGGTGCCGAGGTTGAGGGGGAGCCCTGTGGTGCCCAGGACGGACGGCAGGCGGGGAAGTTCGTCCTGGCGGGGGCCATCGGCGACTTGTTCTTCGCATTCGACGAGTTCGCCGACCCCGACCGGGCGCCGATCTCTCAGTCGACACCGCTGTGCCAGGGATCGCTCTGCCCCGAGGGCACGCACCAGTTCGTGCTCGACGCCTCCATCTCCGAGGTTCGCATCCTGGGCGGGACCAATCTCGAGCAGTACTACGCCGTCCTCCAGTCGCCCACTGGTGCACGTGTGCGCATCGACCCCGGCGCCCGGCTTGACGCGTCGGGACCAGCGTTCGAGTCGGAGGGCCGCTGGGTGAGCGACTCGGTCTTCTCGATGCGCCTGAGCCGGACGCGGGACCGTGGCTGGGTGGGGGCCTGGCGGATCACCTTTGTCGACCCTGGCTCCACAGGCGCGGGGTCGGCCCGCTCCAACATCCGCCTGTACGGCGACGTCCGTCCCGCTTGGCTCGACGCAGAGGGAGCAGAGCTGACGGCAGGTGAGGTCGTGCCGATCCGGCTCGGTCTCGCCCGGGCCGATGGGAGCCGCCTGGACCCGAGCGTGCTCAAAGGCACCGTGAGCGTCGACGCCGAACTGCGCTACCCCGACGGGTCAACGGTCCCGATCGCCTCGGACTTGGACGCCACCGAACTCGGGACTCCCGCGTCGCTCGACCTGACCGGCGCGCCAGCCGGCGACGCGGTCGTACACCTGACGCTGTCGCAGACAACAGCGCCCGCCGGCGAGATCCACGGCACCACGCTGGAACCACAGGCCGTCGACCACCGGGTCGCGGTGCTGCCGCCGCCCGACTACCCGACGCTCCCGGGAACCGTCGACTTCGGCGAGGGAGAGTCAGCGGACGCGGTCACCGCCGTGCTGCCGCTGACCGGCGAGGGCTGCGTGTGGCTGGACCGAGCGGAAGCGGTCACGTTGCCCGACGGCGTCGCCGCCGCACCGGTCACGGCGGACGCCAGCAAGCCCAGCGACTGCCGTTCCGGCGAGCTCACCCTCACCCTCACCCCGGACGCCACCGGTTCCGGACTGGTCAGCGGTGAGCTGCACATCATGACGCGGTCTGATCGTGAGTCCGCGGAGCCGGTCGCCACGACGGTCGCCTACCGGTATGAGATGCTCCGTCCGCCCGAGGGGCGTGCCTGGTGGTTCTTGCTCCTCGTCGCGTTGGGCTTGATGCTGCCGCTGTTGCTGCTGATGGCTGTCAAGTGGTGGACGTCGAGGATCCCCGGGAGCAGCCTCACCACACTCGCCGAGCGAGGAGTGGTGAGCGGCAACTCTTCGTTCCTCAACGGGTGGCGCCCCGACCCCACGCGGCTGCGCGTTCAATCCCTGGAAACGGGAGACCGCCGCCGAGTCGTCGTCTCCGATCGGACGACCCTGGTCGCCAAGACGGACCTCCTCCGGCTGACCGAGGCGGGCTACGTCGTCGCGACCGGCGGGCCGTTCGCGAGCTCGGCCGGGAAGCGGCTCCCGCTGTCCGTGCAGGACCACTGGGTGGCGGTCCTGGATCCCCAGGACCTGCACCGTGGTCCGGTCGAGGTCGTGTTCCTTCTGTCGTCGGGTGCCCGCCGCCTCGACGTCCTGGTGTCGGACGCGCGTGGCAAGGTGCCCACGGCCGTCGCCGACCTGAGACGCGGGTTCCCCGACACCGCCGCACCCGAGAACCGGGACGGGTTCGAACGGTCGGTCGCGCCGGGGAGCGACCAGTCCACGACGCGCACCCGCGACGACTCGTGGTGAGAGAAGAGCAGGAGAGCAGACAGTGAAGAAGTTCCTCGTCGTCGGGGTAGGTGGTTCGGGTGGAGCGACGCTCCGCTACATGATCGACGAGCTACGAGCCGACCTGCGGACCCATGGCGTCGACCAGTTGCCCGACGCCTGGCAGTTCGTGCAGATCGACGTGCCGCCGACGCCGGAACAGACCCCGGGCCTGGGGAGCATCACCGATCTGGGCGGACGCTACGTCCCGGTGAGCGCCTCGAATGCGGTGTACGGCGATGTGCGGCGGACCGTGGAGAGCCGCCTGGCGCCGCACGCTCTGGGGGCCCTGGCCACCTGGGAGCCTGACTCCGCGGCCGACGGCATGCCGGTGGTGACTGGTGCCGGACAGCAGCGAGGCATCGGTCGGATGCTCACCCTCACGCGGGTCAAGCAGATCCATGAGGCACTGCAGCAGAGCTGGGAGGCGCTGCAGCGGCCGACCGCCTGGGGCGTTTTGCCCCAGGCCATGCCGGAGGAGGGGCCCTTCAAGCTCGATCAGAGGGACCTCGTGGTGCCCGTCGTGGTGGGCTCGATGGCCGGTGGCTCCGGTGCATCCATGTTCCTAGACGTCTGTCGGATCCTGGGCCGGGTGGGCGCCATCGACCGCCGCTACCTCGGGACCTTCCTCTACACGCCGGACGTGTTCCACTCGCTCGACGACGGGGCGATCAAGGGCATCGACGGCAACGCTCTCGGCGCGCTCGGTGACCTCATCGCGGCGCAGATGGGTGCGGGCGGCGACGCCGACAGCGAGATCTTCGAAGCCTTCGGCCTAGGACGTGAGGCGAGCGGACCGCCGTTCGGGCGGGTATTCCCGATCGGCTCGTTCATCGGCGGCGACGGGCCGCGCTTCGGCGCGACGGCCGACCACATCTTCCGCGGACTGGGCCGGGCCGTCGCCGCGACCATGATGTCCGAGAGCGCGACCGAGCAGTACCTCAAGAACAAGATCGAGAACCCGACTCCCCTCGACGTCTCGCAGGCCCGCTTCGGCTGGGGCGCGGCGAAGAGCTCGGACTTCGCCTGGGGCTCGTTCGGCTACGCCACTCTCAGCCTGGGACGGGACCGGTACGCGGAGTACGTCGCCCAGCGGTTGGCGCGGACGGCCGTCGACCGCCTGATCGGAGGCTTTGAGAACCCGTCCAGCCGGCTCACTCCCGAGGAGCAGCTCGACCAGCTCGTCGACAGCCAGTGGGACCAGATCCGCCAGCGGCTGGGGCTGCGAGCTCCCGACGGGTCGCCCGTGCCGTGGCTGGTGGGCGAGGCGCTGACGGAGGCGCAGCGCAACACCATCGTGGACTCCGCAGTCGCGCCGTTCCGGCACTGGGTCGAGCAGCAGCCAGCCCAGCGCGCAGCGGACTGGCTGACCGACGTCCAGGCCACTCTCCCTCGCTTCGAGGACGCCGCGAAGGAGACGGTCCGCAACCTGGTCCGTGCCTGGGCCGACGGCTACGTCACGCGTCTCGAGGAGCGCACCAAGTCCGAGGTGGTCCGAATCCTCGCGCACCCGAGCCAGGGACTGCCCTACGTGCGCCGGGTCCTGGAGCGGCTCCGGAGCGAGGTCGGGCTGTTGGTCGAGGCGCTGCGCAGGGCCCGGCCCGACCTGCGGGTCCTCCAGACCGGCGCGGAGACCCAGAGTGTGGCCGTCGGTCTGAAGAACACCTCCTCCGACCAGGGGCAGCTGCCGCGACGGGTGGCAGACGACGTGCGTCGCAGCGGAGAGGACTACGTCCATCGGTGGACCGCCCGCCTGCTGGCGGACGTACTGGCGGCCTTCGGTGAAGAGGTGCTGGAGGAGCTGCAGGTTGCGGTGTCGAGATCGCTGGAGACGCTGGTCTTCGCGCGTGACCAGCGTCCGCGCGGCGGCGGGATCGCGTTGCTGCGCACGACGTCCTACCAGGACTGGCCGGAGGAGTCGGACCTCGTGCCGCCACGCTTCGATGAGGCGCACAATGAGGTCCTGCTCACGACTTCGGCAGAGTTCCCTGCCCGGTTCCGCGAGCACGTGTCGACTGGTGGAGGGGTCTACCAGAGCAACCTCGAGGAGATGGTCGAGGCCGTCGTCCGGGGGCAGTGGGAGAACGTCGGAGCCGCGCCCGCCGACTTCGAGGTGGTCACCAACACGCGCGGATGGCGCCCAGCCGTGCTCGACACGGACCCCCATGGTCAGCCCACTCCGCCTAGTCGACCCGCCTACCTGCTCGCGCTGTCGACTGCCGACCTGCTGGAGCGAGCCACGGCCTTCCAAGCCCGACGGGGGGTCTTTGAGAAGTTCAGCTCGCAGACCTTCGAGGGCTTTCTCAACGAGCCGGGCATCTCCGACATCGAGCGGGAGCGCCGGCGCATCGCCTTCACCGACAAGTTCGAGGAAACGATCAAGCAGGCCCAGCCGCTCGTCGGCGTCAACGGCACGATGGTGCGCGCCCTGCACGACGCCGAGCTGCAGGTCGAGCTCACGTTCAGCGCGATCCCGCTAACCCCGGGCTCAGCCGTCGTCGAGGACGCGCGTCGGCGGTTGGAGACGACCGCCTCCCGAACCTCGGTCGACCGGTTCGACCTCGCGGTCTCGCCCTCCACCTCGAGCCGTCGGATCGCCGTCTTCGGTGGCCACCAGTTCTACACGCCACTGGTGTTCTCCTCGTTTCTCCGCCAGCTCCGGGACCGGTGGGCCCAGTCGGGCGAGGACCGACGTCGCGAGCTGTGGAACTGGAAGCGGAGCCGCCCGATTCCCGGCGGGGTCGGGATGAGCGTCATCGAGCTGCGGACGATGATCAAGGGCTGGTACCTGGGACGGGCGCTGGGGCTCCTCCACCATCCGGACGACTACCTGTCCGCGGAAGCCGTCAACGTGTGGTCCACGACAGAGCAGAGGTGGCTGACCTTCGAGACTCGCCTGCTCACAGCCCGGCACCGCTACCGCGATCCCCAGCAGTTCGACTGGCTGGCAGGGGTGCTCGAGGGGCACACCCTCGCTGTGGTCAACGCTGTCGACGACCCGGACCTGACGTCGCTGCGCCCCTACGAGGCGCTGCGGAGCCTGGCTGACGCCGGGCCGCTGCCGGCCACCGCGGCTGCGCCAGTCAGCGGTCAGCGGCTGCTGGAGCAGTGGCTGCGCACCGGTGCGTGGCCCTCGGGCGTGCGCTCCGCTGCCATCCTCCTCGACGGCGAGGAGGCGGCGGACCTGGATCCGCAGGCGCGGGTCCGGGCGGTCCAGCAGTGGCTGGCGTCGGTGCGTCGCTGGGTCGTGCACCAGTGGTTGGAGCCGACGGCGAGTTTCGGACCGACCGCCGGGTACCGGCTTCGGGTGGAGAGTGCCGCACACCTCTACGAGCTCCCCCTCTTCGCCGAGATCGCGCTGACCACCTACCACGCGCTCGCCGACCTGGAGAACCTGCTGCAGGCGGCCGCTGACAGTGTGCTTGCGGGGGGATCCGGTGACGCACCCAGGATCTGACCTCGTCATCCTCGCCGCCCGCCGGCGGGAGGCCGCACCACTCCTTGATGTCCTGAGGGACTGGTCGTCGCTCGGCCTGGTGGCGGACTTCCTCCTGGTCGACGCCGATGTTCCTGCCTCGATCCGAGGCTCCGAGGCGCTCGCGGTGAGCGCCGGGCGGGTCCGGTCGGTGCCTCTCCAGCATGAGCTGGCCACTCGGCCGGCAGCCCGCCGCGCTCATGTGGTCTGCGTGAGCCAGGTCGCCGAGGACTTCTCCTCCATCGGCGTGGACCGCGGCCGCTCGCTCTTCCGCGAGATCGGCGAGTCCCTCCCCTCGGTCGAGAAGACCTGGGTCCACGTCATCGCGGTGGCGGTGCCCGACGCTTGGCCGCGGGTTGATCCGGACGAAGTGGGATGGCTCGGCTGCCACAACGTCGTGCTGGCACCGGAGAGCTCCCGGGCGCCCGGAGCCGGCGTCGAGCGGGTCGTGGCGCTACCCCTATCCCCGGAGAGGCTGACCCACCAGGCCGCTGCCCTGTGCTCGGCAGTGGGGCTTTGGACCGCGGATCGCAGCACGCCTTTCCACGGTCAGGCGCCTGCCGGTGGAGGAGATGCCGTCGCCCTGCGCACCTTCACCAGGCACCTGTCCGACGCAGCCGTGAGCTCGCGCGTGGTGGCCCGGGCAATCGACGTGGAGCAGCGCTATCCCGTACCCGCCGCGAACGGCCGCCCGGTCCAGGTCCTCGACGACGAGGTGGGCGCCGCAGTGGATATGGCCGACCGCCTGGTTGCTGCGCACCCCGAGGTCCGCGCCCGTGCTCGCGAGACGCTTGAGGCGAGGATTCGGACGCGGCTCAGCCTCGTCGAGCTCCTCGCTCTGTTCTTCCGCTTCCTCGGCAAGGCTCTGCGGCGAGCTCCCCAGGACTTCGTCGACTCGGTGCTCATCCGGGCCTCGAGCAATATCGCTCAGGCGGCGCAGGACGCCTTCCTGGGGCCGGACTCGACACATGTCGTCACCGTCCGCGGCATCCGCGGCATCAAGGAGGACGGCACGCTGTTCACGCCAGAGGAGCACGACGCCGAGCTGGAGGCCCTCCTGGCGAGGGCACGCGACTTGGGGGCGGCGGCGCCCCCCGAGCAGCACGACTACAGCGAGCTGTGGCGGGACTTCGTGAATGGTGCCCTCAACCTTCTCGACGCCGGCAAGCGCGGGCGCGGGCTGGAGCCGTCCAAGGTCGGCTCCGAGGACGGGGCGGTGATCGACCCAAGGCGCGTGGTGGTCCCGCCGTCCGACGTCTTCGAAATTCCCCTCGACCTCCGTTCGCTCGCCAAGGTCGCGAAGGTCGCCCCCTACGACGTCGATGCAGTCGACCGCACGCGGGTCCTCCTGAAGGAAGGGGCTCGCGAGCAGCGTGACCGGGCGGCCGCGTGCTCGAACGCTCAAGCCGAGCTGGAGTCGCGAGCAGAGGAGCACCGGCGCTCCTACGCCGGCCGGGTGGGCGAGCGGATCTTTGGTGAGCTCGCCAGCGCACGCGATGACGTGCTGACCCTCGTCCAGGCGGTCCAGGGGATGAAGGAGGGACGCCGGCCTCCGCCCGAGCTGGCCTCGCTGCAGAGGTCCCTGGCGCTGACCCTCCTGGCGCACCTGGCAGTGTTCGTCGGGGCGGTCCTGGTCACGCTCTTGCTGGCCCAACAAGACCTCGTGACTTGGCGGTTGGCGCTCCTAGGGAGCGTGGGGCTCGCGGTCGTCTGGTTGGTGTCGGGTCTTTACCTGTTCCACCGGCGTCAGCAGGAGCTCTTCCAGCTGCGTTTTCGCTGGGAGGACGAGGTAAGGCAAGCCGCGCTGCACAAGGCGAACCTGGCCGCCGCTCTCGAGGACGTCCGCAGGATCCAGCGGGTCTACCGCCAGTACATCGACTGGGTGCGCGCGCTCGGGACTTTTCTCCGAGCGCCCTGGGGGCATGTCGCCGTGAACGACGGCACCGACCCGTTGCTCGGCGAGGGCTACCCACACAACCAGCGATTCGGCGTGGCGAAACCCGACGACGACGCCATCCAGCAGGTGCTGAACCGCCTTCGACCGGACCTCTTCCCGGTGGGTTGGCTGAGCCGGGCCTGGCAGATCTTCCGGGACGACGTCCCGGACATCGGTGAGGATGGGCGCCTCCTCGAGGAGGATCCTGAGCTGATCTTCACCGACCGTGCCGTCGCGTCGACGTCGATCCTGACCCGATGGAGTCGTGCGATCGCGGCACGGAGCTGGAGCGGTGGTGCCAGCGAGGTTGAGAAGAGGATCGATGAGCTCGTGGCCCGTGACGAACGCCACCGGGACCGTTTGCTGAGCCGGGTGCTCTCCGTCGCTGGTGACGGTGTCGAGAGGGTGGAGAGCTACCAAGAGTTCGTCGAGGGTCTCACCGAGGTCGAGGCCGGGGCGGCGTCCCAGGCCGGTGAGCACAGGGGGAGCTTCTCCCCGACTGCCTTCGTCGCGGTACCCGAGACCACGGAGCCCTGGACCGTCGCGCAGGCGCTGACTAACCACAGCGGTCCGGGCACCGCCGAGTCGCTGGTCGTCACCGAGATCTCGCGCAGGTTCCCGACCCGTGACTTGGTGTTCTGCGTGCCTCCGGGCAGTCAGGCGACGTCGCCAAGCGACGCGGCGCCCCCCGACCGGCCCGCGCCGAGGGTCTGAGATGTCAGGGATCGATCTCGTGACCCTGGCGGTGGTGGATGCCGGCCTCGTCGCGGCAGCACTCCGGCTCGGCCTCGGCGGCCGCTCTCGCGGCTCCACTAGACTGGCCGGCGCAGCGGGCCCGGTCCTGCTGGCGGTTGCTGGCGTCCTCCTCGTGGCTGCGCTGCCCTTCGGATGGGCACGGACAGCGGGCGACGACCTGGTGTCCGTACTCGACGCCCGCCTCGCGTCGTCACCGCTCGCCGCTGCGGCGCTGGTGCTGTCGGCCATCACGCTGGGGATGGTGGCCGAGAACGTCCGGCGGGGGCCGAGCGCCGCTGCGAGGTTGGTGGCGGTGGTGATCGGCGCGGGGTGGACCGCCGTGGCAACCGATGCGTTGCTCCTCGGTTGGCAGCTCGACAGGCACGTGACGGACGCGGTCCAGATCTCGCCGGCGCCAGCCGTGTGGCTGTGCCTCGCAAGCGGTCTCGTCGCGATCTCGGGAGCGCGCCTCGCGCGTTCCGCCGCGGTTCCACTCGGTGGACCTCCAGTGCGGCGGGATGTCGACGAGTGGGACGTGCCCGTCCGCTCGACCCCGATTGAGAAGGGAGACTTCTGGTGAGCGACTCGCAGCGGCGCGTCGACCGTGCGCTGGCATGGCGGGACGGGCTGCCCCCGGACGGCCGGCCCACACCGCAGGACGTGGAGGTGGCAGCACGGCTGTGCATCACCGATCCCTACGTGATGGCGCGCTTGCTCTGGGACGACCAGCCCTCCCTGGGCCGGCACTTCGACGAGCTGGCTGCCGTCATCCGGGGAGCGGCAGAGGCGGACGGATCTGCGGACGAGCGGGTGGCGGGTCGGGTACAGGCGACCGCTCCGCCACGGGAGTCGCGTACGAGGACCTCCGCCGCGTCCGCCGACTCAGAATCGCGCGTTGGGGGCGACCTGGACTCCTGGCTCGAGAGCCTGCGGGCAAGCGGCGAAAGCGTGCCCATCGGCCCGGAGCTGGCGGCCACCCTGCGAGGACTCACCTCGCCGGACGATCTGCGCCGGGTGACGGTGTCGCCGGCTGAGCGCCGGCTGTGGCGCGACTTCGTCCGTCGGCACGAGGAGGATCTGCTCGCTGTGCTGGGACTCGCCCCGACGTCCACGGCGCAAGCCCCCGCGGCCTCCGTGCGCCCCACGGGGCCGGTGCCTGGCGACGCTTTCGCTGGCAACACGGACGTCGGGGGGTCATTGCCGACCGGTCGACGGATCCGCTTCACGCCCGCGGGCGACGACGGCATCCGGCTGACGTGGGACGGGGGCGCCGAGGACGGCCAGGTGCGGATCTTCCGTCTGGGCGCGCGCGACGACACCCGGCCGTGGAACCTCGACCCGCACGTCGGAGTGCGCGTCGTCGGCGCTACCCACGACGCCTTCCTCGTCGACGACGAGCCGTTCAGCAGCGCCCGCCGTTTCTACGCCGTCGCCGTCCAGGCGGGAGCCACGGAAGCGGAGGCACGCGCTGCCCTCCCGGTCTGGTGGGCGGAGGGCGTGACCGTGCAGCCCGTACGCGGCCTGAGGATCCGCACCACGGGCGGTCAGGTGTCGGCAGGGTGGCAGGTTGCCTCCGGCATCGAGCGCGTCGAGGTCCTGCGCGTGCCGGTCGACGAGTTCGGGAGCACCCCGCAGGCCTTCGACGTGGATCGGCGGATCAGCGGTGACCGTCCGGGGGAGAACCTCAGCGGCTTCGTCGACGACGACGTGGAGGCGGGCAGTTACGAGTACCGGATGTACGCGTGCGCCACCGTGGACGGGAGGCTCGAGCGCTCGTTGCCGGTGACGTCGCGGCAGACCGTGCAGGCCGAGCTCCCCGTGGTCTCCGACCTGCTGGTAGAGGAGAATGAGGACGGCGACTTCGTCATCACCTGGACGCCGCTGGCGGAGGCTGGGCTCCGCGTCGAGATCCACGCCCTGCTCGAGCGTCCCCCCGAGGGTCTCGGTGAGCGCACGGTGGGGCGGGCGGTCCTAGAGCGCGAGGGCGCCTTCAGTGAGGACACGGTCGTCCACGGCAGCGCGAGCCGGGCGGTGCGCCCGCGACTGCCTGGAGAGGATCGGCTCCACTTCACGGCGGTCACGGCGTCTCGCGACGGCGCCCTGTGCCGTGTCGGGCCCACCGTCGTCCACCACCGCGCCGGAGCGGTCCGCCACGTGCAGCTGGTCGAGCGCGTGGACGAGCAGTTCCTGTCCTTTGCCTGGCCGGACGGGGCAGGCCTGGTCAAGGTTCTGCGTGCGAGCGCCGAGGACGACCACGGTGCGCAGGATTTCTCAGCTATGCCCGTGGTGGCTGAGATCAGGCCCGAGGAGCACCGACTGCGCGGCGGGGTGCACCTGGATCCCCTTCCGTCTGAGGGCGCGGTGCTCTACGTCGTTGGCATTTCGTTTCACGCCACCGGGCACAAGCAGGGACCGCCGTACCGCGTCACTTACCCGGGGTTGACGCGTCTGGACTGCGACGTCGTGCCCGTCCACGGCCAGGTGCGGCGGGGTCTGCGGAGGGTGACGGAGGAGGTCGGGCGGGAGTTGCGGGTGACCGCCGACCTCGACGTGGAGGTGCCGTTGGTGCTGGTGCGGAGGGAGGATCGGCTTCCGCTCCACCTCGACGACGGCGAGCGGATCGAGACGTTCCAGCCGCGCCTGCAGCGAGGAGAACCCAAGTCCGTCCTCCCGTGGCCACGAGACTCACGCCCCGGGTTCGTGCGATTGTTCGTTGACCTGCGGGATGAGCAGGAGCGCTACGCCGTGCTCGACCCGCCGCTTTCCCAGCTGCGGGGCGACCCATGACCTGGTACGAGCTCACCTACGCCGCGGGTCGGGCTGGCTGGGAGGTCCAGGCTGCGACTCGGGGGACACCGCGTGCCCTCGAGAAGCAGATGCGGGCCGGGGTGACCACCCGGCTCGAGCTCCTGGCACCGCTGGTGGACTTCCCCAGCACCGCCGAGCTGTCCACGCGGATCCGACGACTAACGTTCCGGTACTTCGACGAGGGCGGCAGCGTCTGGTGGCACGCGGTCGAGGCCGGCAAGGACGCCACTGGGAGGCCCGGCAACGTCTTCACCCACGCGGTCGGCAGGGCCGGTCTGTCTCGCACACTCCGGCCGATCGACCTTTGGCACTCGAACCTCTGGCTCACCCCCTTCGGTCCTCGCGAGGTCGACGAGACGGTCCTGGGACGGTTCGAGGCACCGCGGACGTCGGGGCGGGCGGCCGCGATCGAGAGGGCGCTGTCCCGGCAGGAGGAGACCGAGGCACTCCTGGCAGCCGCAGGCACGTGCCGTGAGCGCGGTTGGTCGTTGGTCCTTGCCTCGGAGTCGCAGGAGGAGTTCGTCGCCTGGCTCGCCGTGGTGTGTCACTTCACCGCGGCACCGGTCGCGGCCGGCAGCTTCCCCTTCAGCACTTTCGAGCGAGCCGCGCGCATGCAGTCCATCCTCGAGACCGACGCGGTTATCGTCTTCATCCCTTCAGTTGACCTCGGGGAGGCGAAGGATCTGGCGGCCAGCCAACCCCAGCGCACGATGCTCGTGCTGGACCTCGCCGACTTGCCCGCGGCGCCGTCCGGGGGTGAGTGGGAGCACGCCGGGCAGCGCTGGCCAGCCGAGGGCCTCTGGCAGGACGCCTTCTTCGAGCTGACCGACGCCGGGCGTTACGGCCCGGCAGACCTCGATCGCGTCCTGGGCCTGATGGACGACATCGCCGACGGCGGTGACGACTACCTGGACGTAGGGGAACCCCTGGCCCTGGCGATCCTCGAGGACCTGGAGGATGAATCTCGTCGCGACGACCTTCTCCTCCAGTGGGGGGCGCGTCTGGGTCCGCCCCGTCGCGTCGACGAGGCGTCCGACGACCCGTCCGGGCTGGACGAGGAGCTAGGCCCCGTCCGTGTGGCCGATGCGCCGCTCGAGGTGCAGATGACCGTGCAACTCCCGGCGGCCGACGTCGGTCGGCCCGAGGACGCCCAACTCGCGCGGGCAGTCGTGCGTGGCGCGGACGCGCTGGCCGTCGCGCCCGACACCGTCGGCCGAGTCGAGAGGTGGTTGGCGGACTACGAGGAGGCGCACCGGGCGACGGGCCGGCTCCCCGACGACCTCGACACCGAGAAGGAGTGAGACGTGGCTGAGCTGACAGAGCTGACTTACGGTCAGAGCACGGAGCTCCCGGACGTGGATCTGCGCGCTCACCTGACCGGCGGAGCGCCGGGTGTCGAGTTGCACGCAGTCGATGCGCAGGGCAAGGACGCCGCAATAGGCCGCATCGACCCGGTCACCGTGCTCGTCGGTCGGGTCGGCCACGTGCGCCTGGTGGCGCGTCCGGCGTCGGGGCCCGATTTCCCCGCAGGCACGCGGATCGGGCTGGACGTGCGGCTCGCGAGCACTGCTGTGGAGGCGGAGCAGGTGCTCGTGCCGGCCACCGATGCAGGCGCACTGACCGAGCTCGAGCTCGCCCGCCTCGAGCGGACGGGAGCCGGGTGGAGGATGCTCGTCCCCGACCAGGACGGCCGAGCGGGCCCGGCACCGGACGAAGCGCCGGGGAAGCACGCGCCGCGTGGCCCTCTCGACGAGCGGGAGCATCCGTGGCTGACCGCCGGCCGCGCAGCCGTGCGGCGGGCCCGCGGAGGCCAGGCCCCGCACCGCAGCGGCGAACCGTGGGGCCTCGTCCTCGACGGCTCGTACTCGATGCGCGCATCCTTTCCCGGGGAGACGCTCGGGCACCTGGTGGAGATGGTTGCAGGCATCCTCGCGGAGTCCAGCGGGCGCCTGCCCGTCGCTGCCGTGGTCACGGGGCTGACCCGCCCGGTACTGGTCGACGAGGCAGTCGCGCGCCCGCAAGTGCTCGTCGACCGGGTCCTCGAGGACCGTCGGCCACCGTCCTGGAACCTCGCCACGCCCGCCGTTCGACAGGCCGTCGCCCAGGGTGCCCGGGCCATCGCGGTCGTGACCGACGGTGTCCCGGCGGACTTCTACGACCTGGCAGAGTACGCGAACGGAGGAACGTCGCGGGTGGTCCTCGTCGTGAGCGCGGGCCCACTCCACGGACGCGAGGGTTTCAGTTCAAGATTGAGCGTAGTCGAGCTCGAGCCGACGGCGGACGGATGGGAGAGCGCCGAGATGGTGCATGCGCTGACGGGAGACGCGTGATGGGGCGTCCCAAGTGCCCGACCTGCTTCCGCGAGCTCGCCGAGCCCGCGCGAGTGCTGTCGTGCGAGGGCTCCTGCTCATCAGAGAGCCCAACCGAAGCGAACCGGCTCCGCGGCTGGGAGGAGAGGGTACGTCCGCCGGTCCCGGTAGAGGACGGCCGTCTCAGCGGCGTGTGTCCCCGGTGCAAGGAACCCACCCGCCAAGAGGCGTGCGCTTGGTGCCTTGGTCCCATCCCTGCGTTGTGGCGCGAGTCCCAGCCGGTCGTGACGTGCATCGCCATGGCCGGTGCGAGGTCTACCGGGAAGAGCCTCTACCTCGCGGTGCTGCGGGGGCAGCTGGAGCTCTGGGTGACGACCCAACACCGCTCTCATCTGCGGGCGCACGGCGACACCGACCGGATCTTCGACGAGCGCTACCGGCGCCCGCTCTACCAGCAGCGCCAGATGCTGACCTCGACCGCCACGATCCAGGACGACGAGACCGCCCAACGGCCGCTGATCTTCTCCTTCAAGGAGCAGGGGGGCCGGACCCGGGCGCTGGTCCTCCGTGACGTCGCCGGCGAGGATCTCGAAGACCTCGCGTCGCGCAGCCACCGGCTGGAGTTCCTCAGGCGCGCTGATGGAATCGTCGCCCTTTTGGACCCCTACAAGGTCGAGAGCATCCGCGAGATGCTGCGCGGCGCGTACGACGCCAGCGGGGAGCCTGGTGGCGACGGGATCAAGGTCATCGAGCAGCTGCTCGACTTCTTGAGCCAGCATCGCGAGGGCCGGCATACCCGAGTGCCCTTTGCGGTCGCACTGTCGAAGGTCGATGCCCTCCAGGAGCTGCGCAAGGTCGCCGGGACCCGACTGAGCCTCGCGATGGCTCGCGCGGGATCGCCCTTGCGGCGCGATCCTTCGATGAGGTCGCCGGCGATCGACCGCGACGACGTCGATCTCCTCGACGCCGAGGTCCGCTCCTTCATCACCTTCGTCGACGGTCCCGGGCTGCCCAACCTCCTGCGCGAGCACGCCGAGCGGCACCGTTTTTTCGCGGTCTCGGCTCTGGGCGGCAGACCTCGGGGGGACGCCGTTCCCGACGCCGGGATCGCGCCTTTCCGGGTGCTCGATCCTCTCAAGTGGATTCTGGAGGAGGACACATGACCGCCGGATCGCCGACCGGGGCGGGCGAGCGCGACCGCATCGACCGGGCGTGCTCACCGGCGCTGGTCGTGGAAGTCCGGTGGGATCCTGGCGCGGCCGAGACCGCTCTTGCGGCCTTCGTCTGCTCAGCGGACGGGACGGTGCTATCCCAAGGACACTTCGTCTTCCGCATCCAGCCCGTCGCTGGCGACCGGAGCGTGTTCCTCCGCGAAGATCACCCCTCGGGCTCCGGAAAGACTGCTCAGGTGCTGGTCGACGGCACGGTCCTCCCAGCGACAGCGTCGAGCATCGAGCTGGCGCTGGCGACCATCCCGCTCTCGGGGCACACGCTCGGCTCCACCTCGGCCATCGAGGTGGCGGTCTGGAGACCGGCAGACGGTGTCGCCCTGGCCAGTTGCTCGGTGCCGCCCCCGGGACCCAGCAGCTGCGTGCGTCTGGCCCGTCTCCACGTCTATGACGAGGAGTGGGGACTCGAGAAGGTGGCCCAGACCTACCCGAAGGACTTCGCCTCGCTGGTGCGCGACTTCGGGGTGCAGCTCCGCGACTGACTCACCCGCAGCGCCGAGCGACGTTCTCGAGCACCTCGGCGTCGGCTCGCGTGATGGGCAGGGCGTAGTGGAGGCTCGCGCGGAGGTAGAGCACGGCGTACTCACAGCGGAACGCCTTGTTGGGCGGTAGCCATGAGGCCGGCGTGCTGTCGCCCTTGCTCATGTTCGCCGGTCCGCCGACGGCGAGCAGCTCGCGCCGGATGTCGTTGGCGAAGGTGGCTCGTCTTGCGGCGGACCAGCGCCAAGCGCCCAGGTCCCACGCCGCGGCCAGCGGGATCACGTGATCCACCTGGACGGCGATCGAGGTCTCCCAGCCGCGCTCGAAGGGGATAGCCCGGCCGGTGTACGGATCGTGCAGAGTGCCGCTCAGGACGACGCACCCCTGAGTGTCGGGGTCGATGACCGTGTCGATGAGGTCCCGCCGCAGGACGTCATTGCGCGTGTCGCAGCCATTCCGGCTGTCGGGCGCATCGGTTGCGTCGCTCCATTCCGTGCCGAAGACGCATCCCTGGCCCGGTCCGCAGTCACGCTCGTAGCCAGGGACGTCGGGCCGCTGGGCCACGACCCCGACCTGCGAGAGGAGACGCATCAGCCGCACCCCCATGCCGGTGGGCACGGGTGCCTCGGACGACTCCGGCGCGGTCGACGGTGAAAGGACGGGAGTAGCGGGTGGGGTCGGCGAGGGAGTGACCGGTGGGTCCGGCGACGGGGTCGTGGAGACGGACGACGCCGCTGGCGAAGCCGGTACAGCGACCTCGTGTCCGAGGCGATCGGCTGTCTTGTCGTGCAGCACAACCATGCGGACGAGGACGACAACGAGAAGAATGGTCGACACGCAGCCCAGCACTGCTAGAAGCCCGGGAACGCCGGACGGCCGCCACGCCACTGTCTCGGAGCCTCTCTGCTGGGGAAAGGAAGACCCTAACCAGCCGCGGTCGATCAGGAGGTGCCTTCGGTCAATCGCGGGTCGCGGAGCCGCGCCTGGCCTACGGTAGGCGTCGTTTCTTTCTTGACGAGGAGTACGCGTGAACAAGGCTCGAGCCGCCAGCGCCAAGCGCATTGCAGAGCTGGCCGAGGATCCCCACTTCGAGGGTCGCCGAGAGGACCTGGAGTCTCTGTCCCGTGCTCTGGCCGACGCCTCCGACACGTCGTGGACGGGCATCGACCTGGTCTCGGCCTTCCCCCCGGAAGCGACGATGACCTCCGGCCACCGGCACTTCCTGGAGAGCTTCTTGGGGATGCTGGCCGGCGCCTGCGTGTTCGCTCCGGTCGGCTGGACGTGGTACGCCCTCCGCAGCGCTACAACAGCCTATGACGAGCTGCTCGCCGCGGGTGACGAGCGAGGCCGGACCTTCCTGGCTTTATGGACGCAGGGCTTCGACGGACGACTTGCCGAGTCCCACCGCCTGGTGAAGGTAGCCGAGATCTCGGTCGTCCTCGTGGGCATCGCCGTGGGGTTCATCGTGCTGCACCGCCTTGCGGCAGAGGTCAACGTCCGCCGCGAGGACCGGAGTGCTCGCCGCGCGCACCAACAGCTTCTCAGCGCGCTGTTGACCGCGCAACGCGTCCTCAACGAGCGGCGCTCCGACGACCCGCGCTTCCTCGAGGCGGCCGTCGAGCGCTCCGTCAAGGAGCTAAACAAGGCCCACGCAGCCACCCGACGCGGCGTCGAGTCCCTCGAGGCCTCGTCGCAGGCCGGGCTCGAGAGGATCAACGAAGCGGGCATCATGCTCACCGAGGCCGTCTCCCCCCTGCTCGCGTCGGCGACCGCGGCGCAGACGAACCTCGCGACCACCGCAGCCGCCGTCGCCGCGGCGGAGAAGGAGGTCACGTCGTCCGCCGCCGCTCTGCACAAGGAACTGTCTTCGCTCATCGAGCACTTCCGCAGCGCAGTCTCGGAGCAGACCGAGCTGCTCACCACCCGCACCTCGGCGTCCCTGCAATCCCTGGAGGGAGCGATCGGCCAGGTCACGGCTGCGCAGACCGAACTCACCCAGGTGGTCGACGCCGGCCTGACGGCGGGACGCAGCGCCGCAACAGAGGCCGCCGATGCCGGTCGTCGCACCAGCACCGAGCTCGCCGACGCCAGTCGACGGACGGTCGCCGATCTCGCCAAAGCGGTCGACGACCTCCGCGCCGTGCTCGACGAGCACCGCCTCACCTTGTCGGGACAGGCTGGAACCCTCGCTTCCGCGGCCGACCTGGCAGGCCAGATCCTCGAGGAGCTGCGCGTGGGTGCGGCTCGTCCCGACGGCCTGGCGCGCTGAGCCATGCCACTGCGCCCGAGCACAGCCGACGCCCGGCGCGGCCGGCTCCGCTCGTCGGAGTCCGTCGCCGGGTGGGTCTTCGCTGACCTGCTCCTCGTGCTCTTCATCGTCGGCCTGGGGACGGCCATCCCCCTGGAGGTGGAGCCGCCGAAGCCCGAGCCCAAGCCCAAGCCCAAACCCGAGCCCGAGATCGTCGGGATGCGAACGAAACCGACGAGGGTCACGGTCAAGGTCAACGCGGATGCCCTCCTCAGCTCCGGACCCACGGCCACGCGGGCCCGCTCGGCCGCCTGTCAGTCCGTGCAGAACGCCACCGCCGACCTCATCGACGAGGGCGCCGAGGCGGCCCTGGTCCTGATCTTCGGCGGTCACCCGGACGACGCGTCGCAAGCTCAGCGCGTAGCGGCGGCGGTCGGCCAGGAGCTCACCTGTGCCTCGCCCACACTCTTCCCCCGGAAGTCATTCGGTCCGGGCCGTACCCCCACACCCGCCGAAGTGGCGAGCGGCCGCGACACCACCGGTGTGGTGCGTCCGTTCTGGAACGGTCGGCTGGACTACGGCACGGCGCAGTTGGAGATCTACGTCTTCACGACCGACGAGAGGAAGGGGACCCGGTGAGCGCGGACCGGTGGATGATCCTCGCGGGCGC
Organism: Nocardioides silvaticus; assembly: GCF_003160695.1. GTDB lineage: Bacteria > Actinomycetota > Actinomycetes > Propionibacteriales > Nocardioidaceae > Nocardioides > Nocardioides silvaticus. The sequence goes on along the minus strand of NZ_QGDD01000001.1, from coordinate 176,770 downwards.
CTTGGGGGGACTCCTGGCGGTCAGCGGGATCGTCCTTCTCCTGTGGAGACGACAGAGAAGCCGTAGCCGCCGGCATCGCCCGGAGGTGGAGGTCGATCCTCAACGGCTCGACCTCCCCCCGGTCTGGGAGGGTGCATGGTGGGCCGACCAGCCCGAGCGGCCGCCGGTCAACGCTCCTTCTGAGGTCGCCTTTACCTTCGCGGATCTCGTCCGCCGGCCCGAGGAGCAGTACCGGCCGCGGATGGATCCCCGGCAGGTGCTCTCGATGGCGCAGCGGGAGAGGTACGACGAGCAGCCCCGGCCCGCGTGGCGACAGACCGGGCGGACCATGGTCCACCCGACCCGTGACGGCGACGGCGACGTTCTCGTGCTTGCTGATCCGGTCCGAGCGGGTTCGCGCGATCGCGGGTTGAGCCGGCTCGTGACGCGCGGTGCCGCGGTCCGCGATGCGCTGGGCTCCTCGGCGCAGCGCATCGAGCTCGCCTGGCCGCAAGAGGCGTTCGTCGACTTCGAGGGCGCTGTGCTCGGCTACTTCATGCCCAGATTGGACGACCGTTACGTCCTCACCTTGGACGATGGGGACCGGGCTGTCCGGACCCTCGGAACGGCTAACGGCCTCCCGCCCGCCGGGGTGCCGCCCCTCGACGACCCGGACGCTCTGGAATTAGTGGGCTTGTTGGCGCAATGGCTGCGCGCTCTGCACATGGCCGGTGTCGTGCTGGGAGACCTGGGGTGGCGCTCGGTCGCCTTCGCGATCACACCGATGCGCATCCGCCCGCTCGACTATGACGCCGCGCGTGTGCTGGGAAGCGCGGGCCTGTTGGACCCGGACCCGGAGACTGAGCACGATCCCGAGGCGCTGGCGTGGCTTTCGTCGTTCGACTCCGACAGCTACCTCTTCGCGCTGCTCGCCTACCGTCTGCTGGTCAGCCGCGACCACGTGAGCATGATCGACGTCACGAAGGTCCCGACCCAGCTGCCGGGTCTGAGCAAGCAGGCCACGTCCACACTTCGACGTCTGTGGCAGCACGCTTCCGGGCCGAAGTGCTCCCGGCCCACCATGGAAGAGTGGGTCGAGGCTCTATCGTCGATCTCCGTCGGGGCGGCGGTCGTCGAAGCGTCCGGTGGTGCAGCCGTCGAAGCGCCCTGATCTGGGGGCGGCATGAAGACTCTGCGCATGGGTGGAAGCTGCCTGGCGCCGCGCGAACTGGCCCGGGACCGCGGCCGCTCAACGACATGATTGCGGGGCCGTCCCCCACTGCTCCAGCATCGAAAGAAAGTTCGCCCCTGGCCCCACATCGTGCGCGGACCGAGCGCATTCTGGCCCACTTGGCGGCTGAAGACGATTGCTGGATCTCGGTTGTCGGCTCGGTTGCGAACCGTACCAACGCCCGCGGAATGTCCGCCCCCGGAGGTAGCGTCACTGGCGAGCCATTGTGAACACCGATTGTTGAAGACGGCGATGGGGTGAACCCGCGAAGAGGGGTGCGACCAGGTGAGGGACCAGGGGAATGAGCGTGGTCTGACGTGATGGAGAGGCCAAGGTGCGCGGGTCCCAATAGTGCCCCCGCTACAAAGAAAAACAGCAGGTCAGAGGCGGTTTCCGGAGAGATCCGGGAGCCGCCTCTAACCTTATTCGCTGCCTTGTCGGCACTTGTGGGCAGTTCGGTTCGCGCCGCGCTCACGCCCGGCTGTCGAGGCGTCTCACCAGACTGGACGCGCCCGGACTTTCAGGGACGAGCTGGGCTCAGCATGGACGCCCGTTCTGACGGCGAATCGACGGCGACCTATGGTCGTTGGCTCAGCGGTTGTCGGTGAGCCGGCGGGACGGCTTCCCGATCGAGCGAGCGCCCGCTATTGCCGAGTAGCGGGCGTGCGCCTGTACCAGATTGAAGATGTCTGACCCTGAAGAGACTGGCGTTGGCGTGAGCGGGCACTGGGCCGAGTATCCGGTTTCGATGTGTTCAGCTGAACAAATTGCCCGTCAGGCATCGGCAGGCCCTCTCGGGCTGCTGAGCGGGGCTATTCGGGCTTGGCGCAGCGAGGACACAACGAGAGGGGCATGATGGCAGTCCCACTGGACGTCATGAGGTCGGAGCTGGTTGCCGTGGTGACGGATAGCTCGCCTGGGCGTTCGGTGGCTGACGCGCTGTGCGCGACCTGTGTGAGATTGTTCGAGGTGGATGGTGCCGCGGTCTCAGTGGTGTTGAACGGTACGTCGTCGGGGACTTTCGGATCGAGCAGTGAGACCAGCCGCCGCCTCGATGAGTATCAGTTCACGTTCGGTGAGGGGCCGTGCCTTGATGCGGTGGCCGCCCAGGAGGCGGTGCTGGTGCCGGACCTTGATTCTCCGCAGGAGCAGCGGTGGCCTGTATTCGCCAACGCAGTTCTGGAGGACGGGATCCGGGGTGTCTTCTCACTGCCGATCACGGTCGGGTCGGAGTGCGTGGGGGCGCTCGACTTGTTCCGCGCCGGCCCGGGTCCGCTGCAGGGCGACATCCTCGCGGGCGCGATGATCGCGGCCGAGTTCGCGTCTGCGCCGTTCCTCGACTTCATGGCTGAGGCCCGAAACGAGACCGAGCTCGACGAGTTCTACGGAATGTCCGTGCCTAGCGAAGCGGACGCGGACGGGGACGGGGACGGGGACGGGGTTGACCGGTTCGAGGTCTACCAGGCGACCGGGATGTTGATCTCCATGCTCGACGTCCACGCAGCCGAGGCCTTGGTCCGCCTGCGAGCCCACGCGATGGCCACCGGGCAGACAGCAAGCCAGGTGGCCCGGGCGATCATCGAGCGGCGGTTGGTGCTGGACCGAGACGACAAGGGCGAAGCGGGAAGGAGCCCGCGGTGACTGAAGACAGAGAGCGCAAGATCATCCAGGCATTTGTGGAGCTGTCCAATGATCTGGTCGACGACTACGACATGGTGGACATGCTCAGCCAACTCACCACAAACTGCGCCAGCCTGCTTGACGTAGCCTCCGCAGGCCTCCTCCTCGCCGACGCACGCGGTGTGTTGCACGTGGTGGCAACCTCGTCCGAGCGCACCCACCATCTGGAGGTTTTTCAGCTTCAGCGCGACGAGGGCCCGTGCTTGGACTGCTATCACGGAGGTGAGGCGATCCTGGTCCCCGATGTGGACGACAAAGAGGATCGGTGGCCTCAGTTCTGCGAGGCCGCACGCATCGTGGGCTTCAAGTCGGTCCATGCCCTGCCTATGCGGCTGAAGGACAACGTGCTAGGCACGCTGGGTCTGTTTGGTGAGGAAGTGGGCTCGCTCGGCACCGAGGACCTAGCCCTCGCCCAAGCATTGGTCCACGTGGCCAGCGTGGCCATCGTCAACGAGAAGTCCGCATCGGATCGGGAGACGATCAACTCTCAGCTGCAACACGCGTTGACCAGCCGCATCGTGGTCGAGCAGGCCAAGGGTGTCATTGCTCATGCGGGCGACCTGGAAATGGCCGACGCCTTCACCGTCCTGCGACGCTACGCCCGCGACCACAGTCGAAAACTCAGCGAGGTGGCCGGTGCAGTCGTGCGCCGCGAGCTGCACCAAGACGCACTACTTCAGCACGCCCGAACTGCAGAACTACGCTCCTAAGTTCCGACGCCGAGCTTGCGGTTTTCAAGTTTTCGCTGCGTGCCGAGCAGCGCGGCCGAATCGGTGCGGGGCCAGTCGCTCCCATCAGGTGACCAAGACCCTGCGCACTCTATTGTCGCTTGTCGCGCCCGCTGATGCCGAGAAGCGGGCGCGGCTGCGGCTCAGAACGACCCGGCCGGCTGCTTCTCAGAACCGACGGGGTCTCCTCCGATGATGCGCCAGGCGCGGTCGTCCGGACTGATCCTGCGTACCCCGCCGCTCCCGGTGCTAACCCAAGTCGTTGTGGTCTGGGACGTACCGCATCGTTCGTTATGTCGCGCACACGACGCCCCCCGGCCCGTTGGAGCCGGGTCGGGGGGCGTCGTGTGCCTAGCGGTCAGTGGAGGTCGTAACCACCTTGGCCGTCAGTGGCGCCGGTCGAGTCGTCGGAGTGCTCACGGGTCCCGGACTTCGCAAGCCCGCGGCTGATCATGTAGCCGATCGTCAGAAGAGTGACGTAGAACCACGCTTCTTGGGGGCCGAAGTCAGCGGGGCTTCCATCAACGACGAAAGACGCGATCGAGACGCCGATGACGGCGAGGACGTAGACCACCTCGGAGGTCTTGCACGACGCCTTCGTCTCAGTGCTGAACTGCTTCCTATTGCCTGCGAGCGACTCGATGGAGGGCATTCGTCACGGGTTCGTCATGAGGCCGTTTTGTCCAGCGGTGTGAAGACAAGGGCCGGGAGCCATTCGGTCAGGAGGGTTCCGTCCGCGGTTTCACGGGCGACGAGGCCTTCCCAGATGTCGCCGCGTCGTCGCCACTTGAGGACAATCCCGACTTCGACCTCCGCGCGGGACGGTAGGCGAACGCCTACCTCATGCACGCCGGAAAAGGGCTCTTCGACCACGGTGATCCTCAGTGAGCGTTTGACGGCTCTGCTCTGCCGCGCGAATTGCGGCTGGCGGATGCCGGGGATCAGGGTCTAGGACCTTCAGCACTTTGTCCCTCGACCATACGCCCCTTCGGTCAGAACACAACTCCCGACACGACGGCGACCCCGGCCCGCAGCACGCAACTGCCGCCGCGAGTGCGATGCCCGTAGAGACGCGGTCACTTCGCGCTACGGCCGATAGACGAACCTGTACTGGCCGTCGAGCTCGCCGTTGAGACGGCGGACCAGTCCCGCGGCCTCGGCGTCGTGATCTGGCTGCCCCGACCTGTGCTCCCAGCCGCACCCCCATGTCTTTAGGTCGTTGGCCAACTCCAGCGACACCCCGAATTCGGCGATCAACTCCTCAGGCTCGCTGAACATCAACCCGCCTTCGCTCCACAGCGGAACGGTGACACCGTGTTCGCCCATAAGCCTGATCATCGACCCGTGAGGAGGGGGCTGCCAGGGCTCTACTTCGTCCCGCTCGTAGCCGCCGTTGGGCGGATACGCGAACCAGCCGAACTTCGCGGGTTCGGAGGGATTGCGGCTCGCGCGTTCTTCTGACACGTCTCCAGTGTGACGAGTGAAAGCAGCACGCTAATGCCGTTCGACGGGCGCGGAACTGCGTAGCGGGCAACACACCCTCGTTGTGTCAGCATCACCTCATGCTCACCGACAGCGATCAACGCAACCTCTTCCAGGAGGTCGCGGCGGAGGTCGTCGGCCATACTGCGGAGGTCGAGTGGCTACCGCCTGGGGATGAGTGGATCGCGCACGCACGGCTTCGCGGAGTAGGCGGTCTTGTCGGCTATGTGCTCACCTCCACCGAGTGGCACGAGGCCCGGTTCGAGGAACCTCAGTACTTAACGTTCCTCATTGCGGACAGCGAGGACGTTGAATACCTGCGGAAGACATGGGCGAGACTCGCCAAGGTCGTCGCCGCGTACGTAGCCGGTGAGTACGAGGTCGAGCAACGGCGCGGGCTGACAGGGAACCGCACGTTCCTCAACGTCCGGAGTGACGACGGCGTGTGGCGCATTGGGAAGCGTGGCACGCGCCCTCCTCAGTTCGAGAACTAACGCCGCTACTGCCGCCCTGCGTGCTCGCAGACTCGCGCGCTAATGCCGCGCGGCGTGCTCGCGCCGGGTGCGTGAGTAGCGTTTCAGCGTCGGGAGGGGAGTCATGTGCCGAGGCCATGTGAGCGGCGAGGATAGAGGGGTGACCGGTACGGCGGTAGAGGTATTTCCACCACTGCGTCACCGCGGCCTGGCGCCGTCAACGGGGTCGACACAAAGGCCGTCCGCCGTGTCCTGCAGGCTTTGGCCAGGCTCAGACCTAGGCTCGGGCAGTGGCTGACCTGACCGAGCCTTGCCCCAACTGCGGCACGATGATGCGTTGGGAGACATCACACGAGCGATGCGACGGTTGTGGATACATCCGTCCGTGCTGTGAGGGCGCACCCTGTGTTTGACGGACGCGCACGCCGTGCGGCAATAGCGGGCGTTGCGTCTGGCTGCTTCCGAGCCCACTAGCCCTGCTCGGCGAGTATGTTGCCTCTCGTGATCTCACGTCGGACGCTTCTACAAGGTGCCGCCTGGACCGTCCCAGCAGTCTCCCTCGCCACGGCAGCCCCCGCGATCGCGGCCACCGGACCGGCGCACCTCGTGATCGGCGCAACGGCGCCCTCTGCGGTCAGGAACGGGTTCAACACCCTCTACTGGAACGCCCCCAACTACGTCGCCATGCATCTCTACCTACGCAACGACAACACCGAGCCGACGACCGACCTCGTCATAACGTGGACCTCCCCAGCAGGCGCGTCCCCGGGCAGGGAGGGCGGTCCGTGGCGAGACGCGCGTGCGGAAGACCTGCGCGGATGGACAGCGACCAAGTCTTACATCGGCACCGGCACCAAGAAGGCGACCGTCTTCACCATGAGGCCCCCGACCCAGCTCGCGGGCAACACCGAGATCCGCACATACTTGCTCCTCTCGGCTCCGAACAAGTTCCTCTTCGGACGAAACTCAACATGGACCTACGCCGCCGCGCCGGGCGCCCCTGGCACCGGCGGGGTCGCCGGAAGTGTGACCGCTCGCCTTGAGTGAGCACGACCGCGTGCTGCTCCGGGAGCTCGCAGGGCGGCAATAGCGGACGCCAGGGATGAATGTCCGTGAACAGGGATGGGTTGCCTCTCGTTCGAACTACGCTTCCTGCATGCTGGAGGCGGTAGCGAGGTCGCTCGACGACAAGCGTTGCTTCGACCTCCCAGACGTCGGGTCGTACCGACGGCCGGGCTGGTTCGACCGCTCCGGCACGACACTGCTGCCGGTCGGCTCGCCGTCGCTCCAGGCCCGGACGTTCGGCGGCTGGATCGCTCGGGCGGCTGCGGTCGACCCGCACGGTGCGATCGTCGGCGAGTTCCAACGCCGCGAATTCGCGGACGTACTCGGCGACGTGGCGTGGGGCCAAACGGCCTATGTGCTCGCGCCCGAGACCGGGTACGACGACTTCGTCCTTACCTGGGGCGGCGAGCCGAAACTGCGGGTACGACGGCACCGGCCTTCGACTGGGATCCCGGCGTACATCGAGCGGACTGACCGGACGCTAGATAGAGGGCTTACTTTGTTCGTGACCTGGCTCCTTATGGAGCTTCGCGGCGAGAGCGACCGGAACAACAACTGGGGATCGGTCGCCTTCTGAGTCCGCAGTCCCCGCCTACAGTCCTCCTCAATGCCAGGCCTCCCGCCACCTTCAAGGCTGATCACGCGCATGCGGCAATAGCGTGCACTTCCGGCATCATGTCGCCGTGAGTATCAGCCCGGCACATGCGGATGCGTTCTACACAGAGGTGCTCCGCAGCGAAACCGTGTGGGGGATCCGGGACGCCGACGGCTTTCCGGCTCCCGAGTCTGGTGGGCATCGTGCGATGCCGTTCTGGTCCGCAGAGTCGCGGGCACAGCGAATCATCGAGCAGGTCGAGGCGTACCGCGGTTTCGAGGTCGTCTCGCTGCCACTCGATGTCTGGCGTAGCCGCTGGATGCCCGGCCTGGCGAAGGACGGACTCTTGGTTGGGCTCAACTGGTCCGGCACATCAGCCACTTGTTACGACGTGACGCCAGCCGACGCGGAGGCGGCTCTCGTCGCTCGCACGTAGGGGCAGTCTTCGGAGTGTTGGACGGCCCGCTACTCGGCAATAGCGGGTGCCTCGTTTAAAAGAGTGGGGAGGGGAGGCGTTCTCCAAGAAGTGCTGTGGACGTCGCAGCTGGCAACGACGTACCGCTGGTGCGCCCGTCACTCGTCCGGGGTTCGAGGTTAGGTGACCCGAGAGTTGTCGTTGGACAGCCAATAGGCGCCGGCCGCGGCGCTACCACGAGCCGCGGTCGTCGGTGCGAAGACGATTTGAGTCGTGTCGCGCATATGCCCCGGTAACGCCGGCGCAAGCAATCAGATTGGAGCAGGCGACGTCAAGATGGCTTGCGTCTGATCTCTCGGCTCGCTCGTGCCTGCGCAGCCAGGACGCACGCCGGCAAGAGCGATCGAAGTAGCGAGATCGGGGAGGCTCGCATGCCGAAGGTTCAGAGGTCGCAGGTTTCAAATCCTGCCCCCGGCTACCAAGGACCAGGGGTGGGCTTCCGATAGATCCGGAAGCCACCCCTGGCGCCTTCTCCGGGGGTAGTGGGTCACAATCTGCGGAGCGTTCCGCACCTCGCCTCGCGGCGACCGAACCACGGGAGTCCCCATGCCTGCAGACCCGGTCCTCGACCTCTTCCGCCTCGACGGGAAGGTCGCCGTCGTCACCGGCGCTTCCAGCGGCCTGGGCGTCGCGTTCGCCGTGGCGTTCGCCGAGGCGGGCGCCGACCTCGCGCTCGGGGCCCGTCGCGAGGACCGGCTGGCCGACACGGCGCGGCTGGTCGAGCAGCAGGGGCGTCGCGCGCTGACCGTGGGGACCGACGTGGCGGACCCGGCTTCCTGCGACAACCTGGTGGCGCTGGCGATGGAGGAGTTCGGGCGGGTCGACGTCCTGGTCAACAACGCAGGTGTCGGTACGGCGGTGCCCGCCACTCGCGAGACGCCGGATCAGTTCCGGCAGGTCATCGACGTCAACCTCAACGGCTGCTACTGGATGGCACAGGCCTGCGGGCGAGTGATGCAGCCCGGGTCGAGCATCATCAACATCTCCTCGGTCCTCGGCCTCACCACCGCGGCCCTGCCGCAGGCGGCGTACGCCTCCTCGAAGGCCGGCCTGATCGGGATGACCCGCGACCTCGCCCAGCAGTGGACCGGGCGCAAGGGCATCCGGGTCAACGCGATCGCCCCGGGCTTCTTCGAGAGCGAGATGACCGACCAGTACCCGCCGGGCTACCTGGAGTCGCAGCAGGCCCGGATCCCGACCGGCCGCAAGGGCGACCCGCGCGAGCTCGCCGCGACCGCGGTGTTCCTCGCCAGCCCCGCCGCCGGCTACATCACCGGCCAGACCCTCGCGGTCGACGGCGGAATGACCATCGCCTGAGGCTCGCGAGGCGGCCGGCCTCAGCTGCCGACCTCGAGGAGCGACGGGCCGTACCAGGTCAGGAGCCGGCCGCTGACCAGCTCGGTCGGGACGTCCGGGAACGCCTCCGGTCCGTCGTCAGCGGTGAAGACGTAGGGCTCGTCGGGGAGGAGGACCGCGTCGGCCTCCGCACGTCGGATGTCCTCCAGCCCGACACGTGGGTAGCGGTCCGGGTGGTCGGCGCAGACGTTGCGCCAGCCGAGCCGGCGCAGCAGGTCACCGGTGAACGTGCGGGAGCCGACGACCATCCACGGGTCGCGCCAGATCGGCACGGCGACCGCCCGGGTCATGGGCGGCAGCGGACCGCACCACCGCTGCCGAACGGCATCGAGCCAGGCCGGCACCGGCCAGCCGAGCACGTCGTCGAAGAGCCGCTGGTAGCTCTCGACCGCGTCGGGCACCGTCTCGATGACGGTGACCTCCACCCGCACACCGGACGCTCGGAGCCGCTGTACGTCGAGCTCGCGGTTCTCCTCCTTGTTCGCGATCACGACCTCCGGCTCGAGCGCCTGGATCGCGCGAAGGTCCGGGTTCTTGGTGCCCCGCACCCGGGTCGTCTCCAGGTCGGGCGGGTGGGTGCACCAGTCGGTGGCACCGACCACGGCAGCGCGGTCGACCGAGGCGAGGGCCTCGGTGATCGAGGGGACCAGCGAGACGACGCGGGTGAGCGGCGAGGTGGTCACAGGGCGCGATGCTACGGGCGCTCAGCGCTCCGGGCTCACCGCGGTGTAGGGGTGCTCGCCGATGCGCAGCACGCCGAAGCGCTCCACGCGCCCGGCGGCGCGGGCGAGGGCCCGGCTCGCGGACCTGGCGCGGGGTGCGAGGCGCGGTGAGTGCCGGGCCGTCGCGTCGAGCACGTCGCGGCCGTGGTCGAGCAGCGTCAGCGGCAGGGCGGCCAGGGCGTTGCCGGGTGGGCGTCGCGACACGACGGGGTGGGGACGGTCGGGGGCGATTCGCCGTACGACCTCCCAGGCGATGCCCAGCCTGCGGAGCCGTCGGACGCTCACGGCTTCCTGGAGCCGCGGGAGCAACACGTCTTCCTCGTCCCGGACGTCCTCACGGAGCACGGCGATCAGCCGGTCGATGATCTGCCGGCGGCGGTCCGGGGAGGGGGAGTCCTCGAGGGCGGTCCACAGCTGGTTGACCTCCTGGTGCTCCTGCTCGACCTGGCAGGTGAGGCCGTGACCGTCCGGCAGCCGGCGCCGGATCTCGGGCCAGAGCACCGACTCCTCGGCGAAGGCGTGCGGGAAGACCAAGCGCGCGATCTTGTGCAGCACCCGGTCCTGCTGGCCACCGGGCTCCGTCGCGGCGAGCTCGTCGAGAAGCCGGGCGAGCCGCACGTGGTCCTGCTTCTGGCGGGCGAGGATGCTCCAGCGTCCGCCGAGCTGCTGGGTGTCCTGGTCTGCGAGGCTCGTCACCGAAGGCTCCGGTGCCCCTCAGCCGAGGTAGTAGCCGGGCAGGTACGGCGGAGCGGGCTCCGGCTTCGGGGTGCGGGTGTGGGAGTCGGGCGTGTCCGTCGGCTCCGCGACGGCCCTGCGGTCGCGGGTGTCGTCGGCCTCGGTGATGGGCGGTCGCTCTTCGGTGCGTTGGGTCATGACCGTGCCTTCACTGCTCGTTCAGCGTGGCGCACATTTCCTGACGCCGGGGTGATGTGCGGGAGCAGGTACCCCGTTCGCCGCCCGGCAACGCCCCGGCCGGTGTTCAGCCGTCGAGCCGGGTGGTGGCGATGCCGGTCATCGCGGAGAGCGCGAGTGACCGGGCGATCGCACCCGTGGTGGCAGGGAACCTACGGCGTCCGAGCGTGAGCGCGACGCCGAAGTAGATCGAGAGGCACCAGGGGCAGTTCAGGAGGTACGAAATCTTGGACTTCTCGGGTGGCCCTTGCCGTTCGATCACGCTCTCCCTGACGGGCTCCGTGATCCGGTCGTCCCGCACCAGCTTCACCAGCCGGTACGTGGCGAGACCGTCCACCATCAGCTCGGACATCCGGTCGATGCTCCGGTCGCTCATGTCGCCACTCCCGCGACATCTCTGCGTGGTCGGTGCCGCGGGAGCCGCCGGGGGGCGTGCGACCGTGGTCGGGTCCGGGCGCTGCTGGTCGTCGACATCGCGGTCCCTCTGCGCAGCATGGGCGGCTGGCTCCCTGTGTCCCAAGGGGCCAGTTCCGTCGCAATGCCCGACGTCGACCGGCTCATACCCGGACGAGGCAGACATTCGGATCAGTTCCGACGGCGGCGGTGATGCCTCCGGTCCGTCAGTCGCGGGCCGTCCGACCCAGCGCCGCAGCCCTGCCGAGCACGTCGTCGAGCATGGACTCGGTGAGCCGGCCGGTGAAGGTGTTCTGCTGGCTGGGATGGAAGCAGCCGAGCAGCATGATGGTGCGGGTGCCGTCGGTGAGGACTGCCTCGGCGCCGTGTCCGAACCGGGGCTTGGGCCGCGGGACCTGCCAGCCGATAGCGGCGTAGGTACGCAGCGTCGCGTCCCACCCGAAGCCACCGAGCGCCACCGCCACCCGCACGTGCTCGGCGAGCAGCCGGAGCTCCGCCTCGATCCAGGGCGCGCAGGTGTCGCGTTCGGTGTTCGTGGGCTTGTTGTCCGGGGGCGCGCAGCGGACGGTGGCGACCATCCGGGTGTCGACGAGCTCGAGGCCGTCGTCGGCGTGGACGCTCGTCCCCTGGGTGGCCAGGCCGACCCGGTGCAGGGACGCGAACAGCCAGTCGCCGCTGCGGTCGCCGGTGAACAGCCGGCCGGTGCGGTTCGCGCCGTTGGCCGCGGGTGCGAGGCCGACGACCAGGATCGGCGCGTCGGGCGGGCCGAGCCCGGGGACCGGGCGTCCCCAGTAGGGCTCGTCGGCGTACGACGCGCGCTTGGCGTGCGCCACCTGCTCCCGCCAGCGGACCAGCCGCGGACACGCGCGGCACACGCTGACGCGGGCATCGAGCTCGTCGAGACCGGTGTCGCGCGCGAGCCGTCGTACCTGCGCCGCCGTTCTGGCCACCGGCGTCTCTGGCGTCGCCGGGTCACCCGGCCAGCCGGTGCCCGGCGGCACGGGGGAGACGAAGAGCGTGCCGGTGGCCGGGTGCGGCAGGGGCGTGTCGGTCACGCCCCCATCCTGACGCGCTCCTGTTCGGCCCGCTCGGTGCGGCCCGCCGATCTGGGTACCAGGCCCCGGACGACGTGGAAGGAGCGTGCCCGAGTGAGCGGGTTGGACGAGAAGCTGGTGGACATCTACGACGAGGTGTTGCACCGCAACGCCGGCGAGGCCGAGTTCCACCAGGCGGTCCGCGAAGTGCTGGAGAGCCTCGGCCCGGTGGTGGCCAAGCACCCGGAGTACACGGACTCCGCCGTCATCCGCCGGCTGTGCGAGCCGGAGCGCCAGATCATCTTCCGGGTGCCGTGGGTCGACGACAGCGGGGCGGTGCAGATCAACCGCGGCTTCCGCGTCGAGTTCAACTCAGCGCTCGGCCCCTACAAGGGCGGCCTCCGCTTCCACCCGTCGGTCTATCTCGGAATCGTCAAGTTCCTCGGGTTCGAGCAGATCTTCAAGAACTCCCTCACCGGACTGCCGATCGGCGGGGCCAAGGGCGGCAGCGACTTCGATCCCAAGGGCCGGTCGGACGCGGAGGTGATGCGGTTCTGCCAAGCATTCATGACCGAGCTCTATCGACACATCGGTGAGTACACCGATGTGCCGGCGGGCGACATCGGAGTCGGCGGCCGCGAGATCGGCTACCTGTTCGGCCAGTACAAGCGGATCACGAACCGCTACGAGTCCGGTGTGCTCACCGGCAAGGGGCTGACCTGGGGAGGGGCGCAGGTGCGACGCGAGGCCACCGGCTACGGGACGGTGTTCTTCGCCCACGAGATGCTGCGGTCGAGGGGAAGGTCCTTCGACGGCCAGCGAGTCGTGGTCTCCGGCTCCGGCAACGTCGCGACGTACGCGATCGAGAAGGTGCAACAGCTCGGCGGTGTCGTGGTCGCGTGCTCGGACTCCTCCGGGTACATCGTCGACGAGAAGGGCATCGACCTCGAGGTACTCAAGGAGGTCAAGGAGGTACGCCGGGCGCGGCTGACGGAGTACGCCGACCTGCGTGAGAGCGCCGTCTTCTCCGACGGCGCGTCGGTCTGGGACGTGCCGTGCGACGTCGCTCTGCCGTGCGCCACCCAGAACGAGCTGGACGGCGCGGAGGCGCGGACGCTCGTGGGGAACGGCTGCGAGCTGGTCGCGGAGGGCGCCAACATGCCCTGCACGCCGCTGGCGACCGCGGTGTTCGCCGAAAGCGGTGTCATGTTCGCGCCGGGCAAGGCCGCGAACGCCGGCGGCGTGGCGACGAGCGCGCTGGAGATGCAGCAGAACGCCTCCCGCGACTCGTGGACGTTCGCGCACACCGAGGAGCGGCTCGAGGAGATCATGCGCTCCATCCACGACCGGTGCCTGGAGACCGCCGAGGAGTACGGCAAGCCCGGCGACTACGTCGCCGGCGCCAACATCGCCGGGTTCATCCAGGTCGCCGACGCGATGCTCGCCCTCGGCGTCATCTGATCCGACCGGCGGGCTCGGCGCCGGGCTGCCCGCTACTTCCTCCGCGGCAGGGCGTAGGCCTTCCCGTCCATGGCGTAGACCGGCCTGATGCCCAGCGCCTTGAGGATCGTCGGCATGATGTCGACCGACCTCACCTCGGCGCGGAGGTCGGTCGGGGCGAGGCCCGCCCCGCCGAAGACGATCGGGATCCGCTGCGAGGCCCGCTGGATGCCGCCGTGGTCACCCAGCACCGAGTAGGTGGTGTCGTCCGGCAACGTCGCGACCAGGTCCGGGCCGTAGCCGACGGCCTGGGTGTCGAGGAGCTCCTGCGCCTTGTTGTCGAACCACTTCCTCTCGCCGGGCGTCGTCATCCGGTCGCGGCGGACGGGGGAGACCCGGAAGTAGTGCGAGCCGTCACGACGCCACACCGCGGTGACGTCGGGCAGGTCCTCCATGACGGACGCGACCTGCGCGACCGTCTCCCGGGACCGGTCGTCGAGCCACACGCTCAGCATCGAGTCGCTGTAGGTGAGCCCGATCTTCCCGGTGTCGACGAGCGGCTGCAGCGCCTCCTGCGGGCGGTCGTAGGCGACGTCGTTCTCCGCGTCGCCGTAGTACCAGTTGTAGTAGCCGTAGTCGTTCTCCGGCTCGAAGTCGCCGTGCCAGTGCCCCTCCGCGGCCGCGACCGAGCCGTGGTCGGCGGTGAGGACGACCAGGGTGCTGGCGAGCTCACCGCTCTGCCGCAGCGCCGTCATGATGCGGCCGACCTGCGCGTCGGCGGTCCTGGCGGCGTACCTCATGTGGGTCATGGGGTCGTAGCCGGGCGTCGCCGCTTCGGGGTCGCGCACGCCACCCCACATGTGGGCCGCCTTGTCGACGCCCGGGAGGCTGACGAAGATGCCGCTCCAGGCGTCCTGCTCGTGGTCCATGATGTCGAGCACCGCGTCGGTCGCCCAGATGTCACCGCCCTGGTGCGCCGGCTCGTCGCCGACGACGTAGCGGTCGTCGGTGGCGGGGTAGAGCTGGGCGGGGAACTGCAGGGTGTCGTAGCCCTTGTCCCGCTCGACCAGGTAGCGGGAGCCGCACTCCGCACCGATGTACGTGGGCGGCGCGGGCACGCCGGTCGGCATGCGGTAGCGCTGACCCTCGCAGGTCGGACCGCTGGTGAAGGTGACGACCGAGGTGTTGGGCGACCCGGGCCCGGCCAGTCCGTAGGCGGCGTACCCCTTCGGGCTCACCGTGAACACCTTGCCGGAGTCGTCGAGGTAGTCCGACAGGTGCGGGTAGCCTGCGTGCTCCTGCAGCGCGGCCATCTCGTTGTAGCCGAAGTTGCTCGAGATGTAGAGGCCACCCTCGGGTCCGAGGACGCCGTCGACGTCGCGGAAGCCCTCGCTGGTCCACCCCATGTTCTTCGGCAGCATGCCCGACGTGATCACGTTGTGGGTGACGACCGTGACGGCGCCGGTGTGACCGAGGTAGCCACGGGGGGTGTCGACGCCGCGGGTCATCAGTCGCTCGACGTTCTTCATGTCGTACTTCTCGACGATCCTCCTGCTGAGGGCGTCGACGACGATGATGACCACCTTGTCGGGCTTGGCCGGTGCCTGAGCGGCCGGGCCCGCCGACCTCGTGGCCGGGCCGGACGCAGACGCCGGCCCTGGTCCGCCTCCGGCCACGGCGCCCGCCCAGGCGAGCGCTGCGACGACCGGGAACACCAACAGACGACGACGAAGCATGACCCCACCCCTTTGTGGCTGAGCAGCGCCCGATCGCAGCGATACGGTCCTCCGCACGCTAGCCCCGCAGCGAGGCCTGGTCCAGCGTTCGTGGTGTCAGGGCTACGCAGGGCTGGGCGACGCGGGTCGAGTGCCTGCTCGCCTCAAGGGGACCGCTAGGACGCGAACGGCTCGTAGCAGTCGTAGGTCTCGATCTCTGCGATCAGGCCGTCGCGGACCCGCACGAACTGGGCGATGTGCGCGACCAGCTCCTGGCCCGTCAGGAAAGGGCCGGCGTCCTGGGCGACGACGCCACGCCAGGTGAGCCGCACGGCGACGGTGTCGCCGACCTCCTGGATCCAGTGCACGTCGTACTGCTGGCTCGAGAGCAACCCGGCGCCCGCCGAGCTGGCCGCGATCATCGCCGCGCGGTCGCTGACGCGTCCGCCCGGCACCAGCGCGTTGGGGCGCTCGATCGTGACGGCGTCCGGAGCGAGGAGGCCGGCCAGGGCGTCGCCGTGCCGGCCCTGCTCGATCGCGGTGTAGAAGGAGGCGACGGTGTCGACGGCCGAAGACATGGCGTCACCGTAGCGGCGTAGCCGCTCGCGGGCGAGGACCCGGCGTGGGACCCTTCGGTGTGCCCGACGACCTCTTCGACGACGGTTCCACCGCCATCCCGCAGGCACTGCCGGGGGATGTCGAGCGGGTGGTCGTGGTCGGCGCCGGGATCGCCGGTCTCGCCGTGGCGAACGCGCTCACCACAGCGGGCATCGACTGCGTCGTCCTGGAGGCGCGGGACCGGATCGGTGGGCGGTTGCACACCGTCGATGTCGACGGGCACGTGGCGGACCTCGGCGGGGCGTGGATCCACCACCCCGACGACAACGTCCTCGCGGACTGGGTCGACCTGGCCGGTGTGCCGTGGATCGTCGACCCGACCGGCACCCGGTTCACCGGCGCCGACCTCGGCGAGGGCAGGAGGCTCCGCCCCGAGGAGCTCGCCGGTGCCGGGTACGCCGTCTTCGAGCCGCTCGCGGACCAGGTGCGGGCCGACCTCGCGGCCGGACGCCCGGACCGGTCCATGGCCGAGGTGGTCGACGACCACCTGGCGGCGGGCCCGCTGCCCGACGACGAGCGGGCGCGGCTGCGCCAGCTGATGGCAGCGATGGTCGAGCAGGACGGTGCGGGACCCCTCGCCGAGATCTCGGCCCGCTGGGCGCTGACCGAGGGCATGTTCGTCGGCGACGTCGTCGACAACGTCCCCGTGCAGGGGTTCCGCTCGATCCTGGCCCCGCTCGCAGCGGCGTCGGCGATCCGGCTGGACTCCCCAGTGCGCCGGGTCGAGCAGACGCCCGACGGGGTGACCGTCGTAGGCGACGGCTGGTCCGAGGCGGGGAGCCACGCCGTGGTCACTGTGTCGCTGGGCGTGCTGAAGAACGCCGGGGTCGGCTTCGTCCCGCCGCTGCCGCCGGACCGGCAGGCCGTCATCGACCGCACCGGCTTCGGCACCCTGGAGAAGGTCTTCCTCGCGTTCCCCGAGCCGTTCTGGCGGGACCGTGATCCCGGCCTCCAGCACTCGGTGGTCTATCCCGCCGACCGCACCGAGGCGGCGACCTGGACCTGGGACTTCGGGCTCTCGCCGACGATGATGTTCCTCGTCGCCCACAGCGCCGCGGCGACCATGCGGCGGGACCCGCTGGCCTGGGCGGTCCAGCAGCTCGAGGCGGTGTACGGCGAGCCGCTCCCGGTCGCCCCGACCGGTCTTGCCAGCACCGACTGGCTTCACGACGAGCACGCCCGCGGCGCTTACGCCCACATCCGCCCGGGTGCGTTCGACGCCGACTTCGATGCGCTGGCCGCCCCGGTGGGGCGCATCGGTTTCGCTGGCGAGCACACGGGGAGCGAGCGCGCCGGTTACGCCGACGGAGCCATGGCCAGCGGGTTGCGGGAGGCCAAACGCCTCCTCCAGCTACCTGCGGTCCGCCTGGCCGCACCCTGATCCGATCCGCGCCCCGACCGGCATGCGGACGGGGGGCGTACGGTGGAGAGCAACCATCCTGTCGAGCCGGGCTCGTCGAGTCCGCAAGGGCAGACCGGAAGGTGGGCGTCATGGCGACGTCACCGACAGGATCCATCACCGCCCCCGTCCGCGGCGGCTACGGCGAGCTGGCCCGGGAGATCCGCGGTCGAGGACTTCTCCGCCCACGGACGGGCTACTACGTCCTCGTCGCGCTACTCGACCTGGCGGCACTGGCTGCGGTGGTGTCCGGGCTGGTGCTGCTGCACGACACCTGGTGGGCGGTCCTGCTGGCCCCCGTATTCGCGGTCGTCTCGACCCAGATCGCCTTCTTCTCCCACGACGCCGCCCATCGTCAGATCACCCATGACAACCGGACGGTCGCCGTGCTCTGCCTGATCGCCGGCAACCTGCTCAACGGGCTCAGCTTCGGGTGGTGGCTGTCGAAGCACAACGCTCACCACGCCCATCCCAACGACCTCGACACCGACCCCGATGTCGCTGCCGGTGCGCTGGTGTGGGCGTCGCGCCAGGCGGGCGCACGTCGCGGGGTGGCCGCGTGGCTGACCCGGCACCAGGCGGGCCTGTTCTTCCCGATGCTGACGCTGGAGGCGCTGAACCTGCGCGTCTCCAGCGTGCGGGCCGTGCTCGCGCCCGGGCTCCGCTACCGGAGGACCGAGGGGCTGCTGCTGGTCGTGCACGCCCTGCTCTACGTCACGCTGCTCGTCAGCACCCTGACCTGGGCCCAGGCGCTGGTGTTCCTCCTCGTCCACCAGGCCCTGTTCGGCGTCTACCTCGGCTGCTCCTTCGCCCCGTCGCACAAGGGCATGCCGGAGCTGACGGCCGAGCAGGCCGCCGACCCGTTGCTCCGCCAGGTGCTCACGTCCCGCAACGTCCGGGGCGGGCGGGCACTCGACGTGGCACTCGGCGGCCTCAACCTCCAGATCGAGCACCACCTGTTCCCGAGCATGCCCCGGCCCAACCTCAGACGCGCCCGGCCCGTCGTCCGACGCCACTGTCAGGACCGGGGCATCGCCTACTCGGAGGCGAGCCTGCTCGGTTCCTACGCGATCGGGCTACGCCACCTGCACGAGGTGGGCGCCGGTCTGCGCCGGTCGTAGCCGCGGACTCGCGCTGTGGTCGGCCCATCCGAGTGATGCCGGTGACCCCCGCCTATGGTGGGGACCCGGCGGGGTACCGGCCACCCGAGGAGGTCACCGATGGACGAGGATCTGTTCCACCACGCGCGCCACCTGGCGCAGTCACTGACACCGGGCGACCTCGCGTCGACCCTGAGCCGCATCACCGCGGCCGCCGTCGAAGTGCTGCCCGACGTCACGATGGCCAGCATCACCGTCCGTCACACAGACGGCCGGCTCGAGACCTTTGCCCCCACCGACGACGTGCTGATGGAACTGGACGCTCATCAGTACGACCTGCAGCAGGGGCCGTGCTACGAGACCGCGACCGACGAGGCCTACGTGGTCTCGTCGAACCTCGCGGCCGACCCGCGGTGGCCCGACTACACGAAGGTGGCGCTGGCAGCCGGTGTGCGCGCGCAGGCGGGCATCGGGCTGTTCGACGCCCAACGGTTCCAGGGAGCCCTGAACCTGTACTCCCACCGCGTCGGCGCCTTCGAGGACCTGGGTCCACTCGCCGCGCTGTTCTCCCACCAGGCCGCCATCGCCATCGGGTACGCCCGCGAGGTCTCCGACCTCCGCCAGGCGATCGCGACCCGGCACGAGATCGGAGCGGCGGTCGGCGTGGTCATGGAGCGCTACCAGCTGAGCGAGGAGCGGGCGTTCGCATTCCTGGCCCGGCTCTCTCAGGACCGCAACGTGAAGCTACGGGAGATCGCCCGCGAATTCGTCGCGGGCGACGAGGACGGCTGATCCCGGAGGCACCCTCACCGAGAGCGGCCCGGCCTCCTCAGGCACGGACCCGGTCGTGCTGAACAGCACCTCGATCGCGGGGACCCTCCAGTCCTCCTCGCCCAGGTTGAGGTGGATCGCGAGCCGGCCGCGGTCGATCGTGAGGCGCCGCGCGTCCTCGTCGACGGTCGCGCTGCCGAACGACGGGTCGGTCAGCTCGGGGTGCTCCTGGCGCAGCCGGGCGAGCGCTCGATAGCCGTCGAGGACCCGGGCGTGGTCGCCGGTCGACGACTCCTCCCACCGCAGCCGACTGGCCTCGAAGGTCGTGAGGTCCTGCGGGTCGAGCACCTGGTCCGGGTCCCACCCCATCTTCTCGAACTCCGCCAGCCGGCCCTCGGCGGTCGCGCGGGCGAGCTCCGGCTCAGGATGGGAGGTGAAGAAGGCGAACGGCGTCGACGCCGCCCACTCCTCGCCCTGGAACAGCATCGGCGTGAACGGGCTGCCGAGCGTGAGCAGCGCACCGCAGAGGAGCCGGTCCGGGTCGAGGTGCTCGGCGGTGCGGTCGCCGCGCGCCCGGTTGCCGACCTGGTCGTGGTTCTGGGCGCAGACGACCAGCCGCCAGGCGGGCATCCGCTCGGTGTCGACCGGGCGACCGTGCGGGCGGTCGCGGAAGCTGGAGAAGGTGCCGTCGTGGAAGAACCCCCTGTCGATCACCTTGGCCAGGGCGGAGAGAGGCTCGAAGTCCGCGTAGTAGCCGTCGGTCTCCCCGGTCAGTGCGACATGGACCGCGTGGTGGAAGTCGTCGCTCCACTGGGCGTCGAGGCCACGGCCGCCGGCCTCGCGCGGGGTGACCATCCCGGTGTCGTTGAGGTCGGACTCCGCGATCAGGGTGAGCGGTCGGTTGAGGTGAGCCGACAGGGCAGCGACCTCGCGGGCCATCTCCTCGAGCAGGTGCTCCTCGGAGTCGTCGACCAGGGCGTGCACGGCGTCGAGGCGCAGGCCGTCGACGTGGAAGTCGCGCAGCCACATCAGCGCGTTGTCGAGGATGTAGCGGCGCACCTCGGCGGACCCCTCGCCATCGAGGTTGACCAGGTCGCCCCAGGTGTTGCGGCCCTCCTTGAGGTACGGCGCGAACCGGGGCAGGTAGTTGCCGGAGGGTCCGAAGTGGTTGTAGACGACGTCCTGGATGACGCCGATCCCCGCGGCGTGGCAGGCGTCGACGAGCCGCTGGTAGGCCTCCGGCCCGCCGTACGGTTCGTGCACGGCCGACCACAGCACGCCGTCGTACCCCCATCCGTGCTCGCCGTTGAACGCGTTGACCGGCATCAGCTCCACGAAGCCGACGCCGATCGAGGCCAGGTGGTCGAGCCGCTCCGCGACGGCGTCGAGGGTGCCCGCGGGCGTGAACGTGCCGACGTGGAGCTCGTAGATCGTGGCGCCGGCCAGCTGGCGGCCGGTCCAGCCGCCGTCGGTCCAGGAGAACGCGGCGGGGTCGAAGGTCGCCGAGCGCTCGTGGACGCCGTCGGGCTGCCGCCGCGACCGCGGGTCGGGGAGCGGCTTCGGGTCGTCGTCGAGGAGATAGCCGTACGGCGTACCGGCGGGCACCGACTCCTGACGGGACGCGATCCGCCACCAGCCACCCGGCGCCTGCTCCATCGGGAGCGTCTCCTCGCCCAGGTTCAACCGGACCCGGGAGGCCCGGGGCGCCCACACGTCGAACGTCATCCCGCGTCCCGCACCAGGAGCGCGACCGGCAGGTCGGCGAGGAGGTCCGCGACCTCCGCCGCAGCCGGTCGGTCGGTCAGCAGGTCGTGCCAGGTGCCGTCGGGAAGCTCGAGCCGGGTGTCGCGCCAGCCACCGGACCGCTCCAGACCGAGGGGGAGCCGGGTCACGACCGCGACGACACCACCGCGGTCGAAGGCGAGCACGTGGTCGGCGGCCGCGCCCGTGGCGGCCACGGGCCGGTAGTCGGTGAACAGCTCGGGCCGGTCGCGCCGGAGGCGCAGCGTCGTGCGGACGACGTGCAGCTTGGCCCGGCCGTCATCGGCGAGCCCGCTCGGACGGACCGGGCGTGCCTGCTCCAGCAGCGACATCCGCTGCTCGAAGTCGACCGGCCGGCGGTTGTCCGGGTCGACCAGGCTCTGGTCCCACACAGCACTGCCCTGGTAGACGTCCGGGACGCCCGGCACCGCCAGGCTCAGCAGCTTGGCCGAGAGGGCGTTGCTCCACCCCGCGTCGGCCACCCGCTCGGCGGCGGCGGCGAGGAGCGCCCGCACCGCGTCGTCGTCGTACGCCGCGTCGACGAGCGCGTGCACGTGCTTCTCGTACACCGGGTCGGGGTCGGTCCAGGTCGTGTGGTCGCCGGCCTCCCGCATCGCCTTCTCGGCATAGGCGTGCAGCCGCTCGCGGGAGATCGGCCAGGCGCCGACGGCCGCCTGCCAGAGCAGGTTGGCGAACCCGGGGTCGGGCGCGGGCGCGGCCTCGAGCAGTGCGTCGACGGTGCCCGCCCACCACTCGGGGTCCTCGGCGAGCACGGAGATCCGCGCGCGGACGTCCTCGCTGCGCTTGGTGTCGTGGGTGCTCAACGTGGTCATCGCTGCCGGCGTGCGCTCCTGCCGGCGGGCCATCGCCGCGTGGAACTCCTGCGGCCCCAGCGCGAACTGGTCGGGGTCGGCGCCGACCTCGTTGAGCGAGGTGAGCCGGCTCCAGCGGTAGAAGGCGCGGTCCTCGACGCCCTTGGCCATGACCATGCCGCTGGTCTGCTGGAACCGGAGGGCAGGTGCTCGCAGCCGGTCGCCGAGCACGGGCAGCACCAGGTCCAGCCACGGCTGCAGGTCGGGCCGATCGCGGCGCACCGCCTCTGCCGCGCTCTCCAGCTCCTCGCGGCCGTCGGGAAGATAGCTGCGGTAGACGGGGAACGCGGCCAGGAGCTCGATCAGCACGGCCTCGACGCCGGCGCGCCAGTCGTCGGTGGGCTCCGCGGCGAGCTCGCGGGCGAGCTCGCGGGCGATCCGCCGCACCTCGGCGTTGAGGATGGTCTCCGCGACCTCGCGCTTGTTGTCCCGGACCATCTCCGGCCACGGGGGGACCCCGCCCCGGAGCCGGTCCTCGAGCTCGCCGAGCGGCTCCTCACCCGCCGGGTCGACGAGCACCCGGTCGATCACCCCGAGCGCGTCGTAGCCGGTCGTCCCGGCGGTCAGCCAGCCCTCCGGCAGCTCCTCACCGGGCTCGAGGATCTTCTCGACGACGACCCAGGCGCCGCCGGTGAGCTCGGCGAGGTCGGAGAGGTACGCCGCCGGGTGGCGCAGCCCGTCGGGGTGGTCGACGCGCAGGCCGTCGACGAGCCCTTCCCTGAACCAGCGGCCGATCTCGGCGTGGGTGGTCTCGAAGACGTCGCGGTCCTCGATCCGGACGCCGGCGAGGGTGTTGACCGCGAAGAACCGGCGGTAGTTCATCCGGTCGTCGGCGGTCCTCCAGCCGACCAGCCGGTAGTGCTGCCGCTCGTGGGCGACCTGCGGGTCGTCGATGCCCTCGGTGCCGGGCGCCAGCGGGAACCGGTGGTCGTGGTAGCCCAGCATCCCGTCGACGATCTCGAGGTTGCGGATCCGGCCGTCGTCGAGGTCGTCGTCGCCGACGATCGGAAGCAGGACCCTGCCGTCGCCGGCCTCCCAGTCGACGTCGAACACCGCTGCGAACCGCGACCCCTGCCCGTGCTGCAGCACGTCCCACCAGCCGCCGTTCACCACGGGGGTCTCGACGCCGAGGTGGTTCGGCACGATGTCGACGACGATGCCCATGCCGCGCCGGTGGGCCTCCTCCGAGAGCCGGGCCAGCGCCTCGGGTCCACCGCGCGCGGGGTCGACGCGGGTGGGATCGACGACGTCGTAGCCGTGGTCGCTCCCCGGGTGCGCCTCCAGGATGGGGGAGAGGTAGATCCACCCGACGCCGAGCTCGTCGAGGTAGGGCAGCACCTCGCGCGCC
Source organism: Nocardioides silvaticus (assembly GCF_003160695.1). GTDB lineage: Bacteria > Actinomycetota > Actinomycetes > Propionibacteriales > Nocardioidaceae > Nocardioides > Nocardioides silvaticus. The sequence goes on along the minus strand of NZ_QGDD01000001.1, from coordinate 153,600 downwards.
GCGTCGAGGTCGAAGTCCTCGGTGATCTGCAGTCGATAGGTGCTGGTCGGGACGCCGTCCGACCGTCGGTGCCGCGTCATTCCTCGCCTGCCATCGTCGCCACGGACGCGGCGGGGCTGGCGTCGACCTCGTCCTCCTCGGCATGCCACTGCCGCAGCACGACGACGCTGCGGTGCGGCAGGTCGAACACGGAGCCGGCGTCGATCGGGACGTCGGTGTCGCAGGTGCCGGTCGTGTCGAGGGCGACCTGCCAGCGGGCGGCGTACTCCTCCTCGGGGAGGGACACCTTGATCGCGTCGCCGCCGTTGAAGAGCAGCAGGAAGTGGTCGTCGCGGATCGGCTGGCCGCGCCGGTCGCGGCCCTGGATGCCGTCGCCGTTGAGGTACATGCCCAGCGTCCGGTGCTCGCCGTGCCAGTCGTCGTCCTCCATCGGCCGCCCCTCCGGGTGCAGCCAGACGATGTCGTTGAGCCGCTCGCCCTCGCCGGTGCGGACGGTGGTGCCGGTGAAGAACCGCTTGCGGCGCAGCGACGGGTGCTCGCGACGGAGCCGGGCCAGCTCGGAGACGAACTCGACCAGGGGGCGGTCCACCCGGTCCCAGTCGATCCAGCTCAGGTCCGAGTCCTGGGCGTAGGTGTTGTTGTTGCCCTGCTGGGTGCGACCGAGCTCGTCGCCGTGCAGCACCATCGGGACGCCCTGGCTCAGCAGCAGCGTGGCCAGGAGGTTGCGCTGGTCCTGCGCGCGGGCCTGGTTGACCCCCGCGTCGTCGGTCGGCCCCTCGACACCATGGTTCCAGGACCGGTTGTCGTCGGCGCCGTCCCGGCCGTCCTCGCCGTTGGCCTCGTTGTGCTTCTGCTCGTAGGAGACCAGGTCGCGCAGCGTGAAGCCGTCGTGCGCGGTGACGAAGTTGATGCTCGCCACTGGACGGCGTCCGGAGTGCTCGTAGAGGTCGGAGGAGCCGGCGATCCTGCTGGCGAACTCGCCGAGGTTCGGCTCGCCGCGCCAGAAGTCGCGGACGGTGTCGCGGTAGGCGCCGTTCCACTCCGTCCACTGCGGCGGGAAGTTGCCCACCTGGTAGCCGCCGGGCCCGACGTCCCACGGCTCCGCGATCAGCTTCACCTGGCTGACCACCGGGTCCTGCTGCACGAGCTCGAAGAAGGTCGCCAGCCGGTCGACCTCGTAGAACTCGCGGGCGAGCGTGGAGGCCAGGTCGAAACGGAAGCCGTCGACGTGCATCTCGGTCACCCAGTAGCGCAACGAGTCCATGATCAGCTGCAACGAGTGCGGGTGGCCGACGTTGAGCGAGTTCCCGGTGCCCGTGTAGTCCATGTAGTACTGCCGGTCGTCGCCGACGAGCTGGTAGTACGCCGGGTTGTCGATGCCCCGGAAGCTCAGCGTCGGGCCGAGGTGGTTGCCCTCCGCGGTGTGGTTGTAGACCACGTCGAGGATCACCTCCATCCCGGCGCCGTGCAGGGTGCGGACCATCGACTTGAACTCCTGCACCTGCTGGCCCGGCAGCGGCGAGCTGGCGTAGCCGTCGTGCGGCGCGAGGAACCCGATCGTGTTGTAGCCCCAGTAGTTGCGCAGCCCGCGCTGGAGCAGCACGTCGTCGTGCACGAACTGGTGCACCGGCATCAGCTCGACCGCCGTCACGCCCAGCTTCTGGAGGTGCTCGATGACCGACTCGTGCGCAAGCCCGGCGTAGGTGCCGCGAAGGTTCTCCGGCACGTCGGGGTGGGTCGCGGTGAGGCCCTTGACGTGCGCCTCGTAGACCACGGTCTCCGAGTACGGCGTGCCGGGCGGCCGGTCGCCCTCCCAGTCGAAGTACGGGTTGATGACGACGCCGAGCATCGTGTGGTCGAGCGAGTCCTCGTCGTTGCGAGAGCCCTCGTCGCCGAAGTTGTAGCCGAAGAGCGACTGGTCCCAGCTGATCTCACCCAGCGTTGCCTTCGCGTACGGGTCGAGCAGTAGCTTGTTGGCGTTGCACCGCAGGCCCTGGTCAGGGTCCCACGGCCCGTGCACGCGGTAGCCGTAGGCCTGCCCGGGCTGCACCTCGGGCAGGTACGCGTGCCAGACGAAGGCGTCGACCTCGGTGAGCTCGATCCTCTGCTCGGTGCGCGCGCCGGCGGCGTCGACGTCGATCAGGCACAGCTCGACGCGTTCGGCGACCTCGCTGAACAGGGCGAAGTTGGTGCCGCTCCCGTCGAACGTCGCGCCGAGCGGGTAGGCAGATCCGGGCCAGGTCTCCACATGTCTCCTTCGGGGGTAGAAGGGCGCGATACCCGGCCCGGTTGCCGGTATCCCCGGGCCCGGCGCACGCGAGCGATGACTTTGCTCACCTGCTGTCGTCCATCCTGGGCAGGACTGGTGCGGGGAAGGACGGAGCGATGCTGACAGAGGTGGCGGACGGCGTGCTGGTGCACCGCAGTGAGGTGCTCAGGAACAACACGGTGGTCGTGCAGGGCACTGACGGGGTGCTGGTCGTGGACCCGGGGCTGACGGAGGTCGAGATGGCCTGCCTCGCACGCGACCTGAGCGAGCTCGGGCAACCGGTCGTCGCGGGCTTCGCGACCCACCCGGACTGGGACCACGTGCTCTGGTACGACGAGCTCGGTGACGTGCCGAGGTACGGCACCGCCGACTGCGTCGCGTTCATGGCCGACCTGCGTGCGCAGCCGGACTGGCGCGACCGGGTCGCCGAAGGCCTGCCGCCGGAGATCGCCGACGAGACCCCGCTCGACCTGTTCGGGCTGCTCACCGTCCTGCCCGAGGGCGCCACCGAGCTGCCGTGGGCCGGCCCCGTGGTCCGGGTCGTCGAGCACGCCGGCCACGCCACCGGCCACGCGGCGCTCCTGGTCGAGGGCAGCGGGGTGCTGGTCGCCGGCGACATGCTCTCCGACCTGTTCGTGCCGATGCTCGACGTCGAGGGTGCTGCCGACCCGGTCGGCGACTACCTCGCCGGGCTCGCCCGGCTCGACCAGGCGGCCGAGCGGGCCCGCGTCGTCGTACCCGGGCACGGGACCGTCGGCACCGGGGAGGAGGTGCGCCTGCGGCTGGAGCGGGACCGCGCCTACGTCCTCGCGCTGCGCGACGGCGGCGACTTCGACGACCCGCGGATCAGCACGCCCGAGACGGGCTGGGAGTGGACGACCGCCATCCACGAGGGACAGCTCGCGGCTCTGGCCCGTCGCTAGAGGACGGCCAGGACCTCGGCCGCGGTCACGCGGCCGGACCGGACCGCGCCCTCCATGTAGCCGCTCCACTCCACGGCGTGCTCCGCTCCGGCCCAGTGCACGCGCCCGACGGGCGGGCGGAGCGCGTCCCCGTGGGCCGTCCACACCCCGGGCGCGAAGTGTGCGCCGTAGCAGCCGCGGCTGAACTCCTCGGCGCTCCAGTCCTTCTCGACGTAGGAGATCGGCGCCGCCGCCGCGGGGCCGAAGTAGCGCGCGAGGCACTCGAGGACCTGCCGGCGTCGTACGTCCTCGGGGAGGCGCTGCCATCGACGGGCCTCCCCGCCCTCGACGAACCCCATCAGGATGCCGATCTCTCCGCCGGGCGGGGAGACGTCGAACGTCACCTTCACCGGGCCGCGGTCGGAGATCGCCTGGCCGTTCAGCCCGGCGTCGCGCCAGAACGGGGTGGGGTAGGAGGCGAAGCACTTCGCGACGGTGCCGGCCGGGACCTTCTGGAGGAGCTGGTCGCGCCACGGAGGAAGGAGCGGGTCGTAGTGGATCCGTCCCGCCAGTGTCGGGGGTACGGCGACCACCACCCGCCGGCCGGTGACGGTGGCGCCCGCCCGGGTCCGCACCGCGACCCCTTCGTCGTCGCTGACGATGGACGTGACCGGGCTGTCGAGCCGAATGTCGAGGCCCTCGGCCAGCCGTTGCGAGACCAGGACGGACCCGCCGACGACGCGGTCCTTCTGTGCGCCGCGGTCGGTCGCGCTCAGGGTCTCCAGGTCGCCGTTGCTGGCGGTGTAGAACAGTGTGTGGAGGAGCGACAGGTCGGCCGGGTCCGCCGCGTAGACGGCCTCGGCGAGCACCCGGAAGTAGGTGCGCCCGGTCGGCGTGCGGAGGTTGCGTCGCACCCAGGTCTCGTAGGTCTGCCCGTCGAGCACGTCCGCCCTCGGGTGCTCCCACGGTCGGGCCGGGTCCACGCCGCGGGCCAGCCGCTCGAACCGGGCGAGGCCCTGCACCAGGTCGGCGAGGGCGATCGGGTTCAGGCGCGGGACGGCGCCCTTCCTCGACGACAGCCGCGACTGCCGGCCGCCCAGGTCCAGGAGGTGGGAACCTGCGTCGTTCCAGGTGGGGAACGTCTGCAGGCCGAGCTCGGCCACGAGGCGGTACATCTCGGTGTGCCCCTCGCCGATCCAGGTGCCGCCCAGCTCGACCGGATGGCCGTCCACCACGCCGCCCTCGGTCCGCCCGCCGACGCGGTCGCGGGCCTCGAGCACGGTCACGGTGCGGCCGGCGGCGACCAGGGCGCGGGCGGCTGTCAGGCCCGCGAGTCCGGCCCCGACCACCACCACGTCGACGTCGGCCATCGTCACCTCCAGGAAGTCTCCGGAACCGTTGATCGGGAGCGTACGACCGTCGGAGCCCGATCGGAGCCCGATCGGGGCCCCGGATCGTGGCTAGCGCGGGTCGCCGACCCAGCGCCCGCGGTGCAGGACGCGGGTGACCTCCAGGTCGTCGTCGAGCACGACCAGGTCGGCGCGGTGGCCGGGCCGCAGCGCGCCGACGCGGTCCAGCCCCAGCATCGCGGCGGGGGTGGCGGTGGCGGCGCGGACGGCGTCCTCGAGGGGGAGTCCGACCTCGCGCACGGTGTAGCGCACGGCGGCCGCCATGGTGAGGGTCGAGCCCGCGATCGCTCCGGAGCCGGCGAGCCGGGCGACGCCGTCGGCGACCTCGACGACCAGCCGGCCGAGCCGGTAGCGGCCCTCGGCCGCGGCGGCGGCGGCCATCGCGTCGGTGATGAGCACGATCCGCTGCGGCTTGGCGTCGGCCGCGAGCCGCAGGGCGGCGGGGTGCACGTGGACGCCGTCGGCGACCAGCTCGACATAGGCGTCGGGGTGCTCGAGCAGCGCCGCCACCGGGCCGGGCTCGCGGTGGTGCAGTCCCCGCATCGCGTTGAAGAGGTGGGTGCCGAGCGTCGCGCCGGCGTCGAGCGCGGCGCGCGTCTGGTCGTAGGTGGCGTCGGTGTGCCCGATGGCGGCGGCCACCCCGGCCGCGGCGAGGCGACCGACCGCGTCGAGACCGCCGGGGCGCTCGGGGGCGAGGGTGACCAACCGGACGTGGCCACGACCCGCTGTGAGCAGCGCGTCCACCGCGGCCGGGGTCGCGTCGGCGAGGAGGGCCGGGTCGTGGGCGCCGGCGTGGCTCGAGCTCAGCCACGGGCCCTCGAGGTGGATGCCGGCGAGCAGCCCGTCGTCGGCGACGTCGGCGAGCCGCTCCACCGATGACACCAACGTCTCCTGGTCGGCGCTGACGAGGCTGGCGAGCATCGTGGTGGTGCCGTGCCGCAGGTGCGCCCGGACGGCGGTCGCCGCGTCGTCCGTCGTACCGCCGTCGAACGAGGCACCGCCGCCGCCGTGGTTGTGCACGTCGACGAACCCGGGCGTCACGGTTGCACCCGCCCCCGACTCCGACAGCGCGACGTCCGGTGGGGCCGGAGGGGCACCCGCGCCGACCTCCGCGATCACGTCGCCGTCGACACGGATCCAGCCCGGCGTCAGCACCTGATCCGGAGTGACGACCCGGTCGGCGGATACCAGCACCCGCGGAAGCCTACGGCGTGGCCGGGATCGAGCGCCGCACCACGGTGCTGGACACGGCCGCACAACAGGATCACTGTGGGCTCGTGGCGGAAAGCACGGCCGAGCAGGCGCTGCGGGCCGCGGTCGAGAGCAGTTGCTCGATCCGGGTCTCCCGGGACGCGGCGGCCGCGTTCCTGAGCAGCGAGCTCGACCACTGGCTTGACCCGTCGGTGCCGTACGACGAGCTCGACGGACTGGTCCTCGCGCGCCTGGTCACCCACGAGGTGCGCTGGGTCGGCAAGCACTTCCTGGCCCGCGACCGGCTGGAGCGGCTCGCGGTCGTCCGCGACCGGTACGCCGGCCGCGACCCCTACCTCGACGCGTTCCTCGACTGCATCCTCGACAAGCACGAGGGGCGCTACTGGAACCGGACCTACCTCTCGCTGCCGGTGCTGCAGGTGCTGCTGGCCGAGGGCGGCCTCCCGCCGACGATCCTCGCCGCCCTGCTCGCCGCGGACATCGCGCGCTACGAGCTGTGCGCCGCGCACCGGTGCACGGAGGTGTCGCCAGTGGGTCGCCCCGATCCGCGCACGCTGCGCACCCGGTTGCGTCACGCGCACCGGTTCATGACGTCGCACCTGGGCGGTGAGTCCTCCCATGAGCTGCTCGCCGCCATCGCGCACGAACCCGAGTCGGACCTGCCGCACCTGCTGCTCCAGCTCCCGGCCCAACCGAACGCGCGGGCCACCGAGTGGCTCGAGCTCGCGCTCCAACCCGTCTCGACGGTCCACGACGAGTACTTCTTCATGCGGGTGCTCCAGGCCCACGAGATGGCCTTCACCGGGATGGTCCAGCGGATGCGTGCGGCCGTCGTCGCTGTCCGGGCCGCCCGCCTCGACGACGCGGCCGTCGTGCTGGAGGACGTCGTGGCGATCATGGACCGCAACGCGACGCTGTTCCGGATGGTGGCGACCATGCGCTACGAGGCGTTCCACACCTTCCGCGAGTTCACCGACGGAGCGAGCGCCATCCAGTCCGAGCAGTACAAGCGGTTCGAGGCGCTGTGCGGCCTGCCGCCGGCCGACCGGCTGGGCTCACCGGCCTACGAGAGCGTGCCGGTGGTCGACGCGGAGGTCCGCGGCGGGCAGGACACGATGACCGACGCCTACCGCGATGCGTGCTCCGTCGGCAGCGATCGCGAGAAGGTCGCCGCGATCGGGGTCCTGCTGCGCCGGCTCGAGGAGAGCCACCACCGGTGGAAGTCGACCCACGTCACCCTCGCGACCCGGATGCTCGGGGACGCGCGCGGCTCCGGCCACACGACCGGCGTCGGCTATCTCCAGGGGTGGGTCGACCACCGGCTGTTCTGGGCGCTGCCGGAGCTCAGTGAGCCAGGTCGGGGTCCCACCGGTTCGCGATGAGCTTGAAGCTCGGGGTGTCCTTGAGCGAGGTCATGGCCTCGTAGATCCGCTCGTAGCGGGTCGAGGTGATCCGCCACTTGCCGTCGGGGTCCCTGCGGTACTCGTCCTGGTAGTAGCCGCCGCCGCGGATCTGCACCTCGAACGCGGGCACGATCACCGTGTCCTCGAAGCCCCACGACCCGGTCGCGGTGTCGCCGTCGACCGCGATCTCCGGGTGGCTGGCGATGTGGATCGAGATGATGTCGGTGCCGAGGTTGCCCGACATGAACTCCACGACGTCGGCCCGGTTGTCGAAGTGGAGTGGTTTGTCCATCGCCTGGGTGCCGTAGCGGGCGACGACGTCCTCGGCCAGGCAGTCGCCGAACTCGTCCCACTGCTTCAGGTCGAGGGTCCGGAAGTAGCGGTACTTGAGCTGGCGGATTTCTTCGATCGCGGCGAGGTCCATGGCGAGACTCTAGAACGTGTTCTAGTTTCCGGGAAGGGCCTGCCCTCTAGGGTTCCAGGGTGACCATCGACGAGCTGCGCGAGCGGGTCCGCGAACTCCTGGCCGACCACGACCCCGCGACGACGGACCGGCTGGAGTTCCTCCGGGCGCGGTACGACGCCGGCCTGGCCTGGGTGCACTACCCGGTCGGGCACGGTGGGCTGGGATTGGACCAGTCCTGGCACTCCGAGGTCGAGCGGCTGCTAGCCGAGGCGGGCGCGCCGGACAACAACCCGCGCGCGATCGGCATCGGGCTCGGCATGGCCGCGCCCACGATCCTCGCGTTCGGCACCGAGGATCAGAAGCAGCGCTTCCTGCGGCCGCTGTGGACCGGCGAGGAGGTGTGGTGCCAGCTCTTCAGCGAGCCCGGCGCCGGCTCCGACCTTGCGGCGCTGGCGACCCGGGCGGTGCCCGACGGCGACGGCTGGCGGGTCAACGGCCAGAAGGTGTGGACCTCGAGCGCGCACACCGCGCGGTTCGCGATCCTCGTCGCGCGCACCGATCCCGACGTCCCGAAGCACCGGGGCCTGACCTACTTCCTCTGCGACATGACCGACCCCGGCGTCGACGTACGACCGCTGCGGCAGATCACCGGCGAGGCCGAGTTCAACGAGGTCTTCCTCACCGACGTCTGGATCCCCGACACCCAGCGGCTCGGCGACGTCGGCCAGGGCTGGGCGGTGGCCAACGCGACCCTCAACAACGAGCGGGTCGCGATCGGCGGCCGGGAAGCACCCCGGGAGGGCGGCATGGCCGGCGTCGTCGCCGACGTCTGGCGCGACCGGCCGGAGCTGCGGACCCCGGCGCTGCACGACCGGCTGCTGTCGCTGTGGGTCGAGAGCGAGGTGGCACGGCTGACCGGCGCCCGGCTCCGCCAGAAGCTCGCTCAGGGCCAGCCCGGACCGGAGGGTGCGGCGATGAAGCTGACCTTCGCCCGGCTCAACCAGGAGCTGTCCGGTCTCGAGGTCGAGCTGCTCGGCGAGGAGGGCCTGCGCTACGAGAGCGACCGGGGCTGGACGATGGTCCGTCCGGACGAGGTCGACTTCACCGGACGTGACGCCGGCTACCGCTACCTGCGCGCGAAGGGCAACTCGATCGAGGGCGGCACGTCGGAGATCCTCCGCAACATCGTTGCCGAGCGGGTCCTCGGCCTGCCCGGCGAGCACCGCGTCGACAAGGACGTGCCCTGGAAGGAGATCCCGCGATGAGCGAGGTGGACCTGCTCTACACAGACGTCGAGGACGACCTCCGCGTCACCGTCCGCGACCTCCTCGCCGGCCGGTGCGACCCGGCCGCCGTCACCGCGATGTACGACGGCGACCGGTCGGTCGTCGGCGACCTCTGGTCCACGCTCGCCGCCGACCTCGGCCTCGCCGGGCTGCTGGTGCCCGAGGAGCGCGGCGGGCACGGCGCGTCGGCTCGGGAGGCCGCCGCGGTGCTCGAGGAGCTCGGCCAGGCGGTGGCGCCGGTCCCGTTCCTCACCAGTGCCGTCATCGCCACCAGCGCGCTGGTGGGCTCGGACGCCGCGCTGCTGACCGAGCTGGCGGCGGGGGAGCGCACGGCAGCGCTCGTCGTGCCCTGGTCGACGCCACCGGACGGTGTGCTCCCGGCGGTGGCGCTCTCCGACGGCCGGCTCACGGGCACCGTCACCAGCGTGGCCGGCGCGGTCGAGGCCGACGTGCTGCTGGTCCTCGACGGCGACGGTGGCGCGCTGCACGCCGTACCCGTCTCTGCTGCGACGGTGACCGCGGTGAGCTCCCTCGACATGTCCCGGCAGCTCGCCGACGTCACCTTCGAGGGCGCTGCCGGCCAGGTCGTCGTCGCCGACGCCGAGGCCGCGGTGCGGCGCGGGCTCGACCTGGGCGCTGCCCTGCTTTCCTCGGAGCAGCTCGGCGTCGCCCGCTGGTGCCTCACGACCACGATCGCCTACCTCAAGGACCGTCGGCAGTTCGGCCGCGTCGTCGGGGGGTTCCAGGCGCTCAAGCACCGGCTGGCCGACCTCTACACCGAGGTGGAGTCGGCGGCCGCGGCAGCCCGCTACGCCGCCGCGACGGCGGCCAACGGCGACCCCGACGCCGTCGTCGCCGCAGCGGTGGCGCAGTCGTACTGCTCGGACGTCGCCGTGCACGCGGCCGAGGAGGCGGTCCAGCTGCACGGCGGCATCGGCATGACCTGGGAGCACCCTGCCCACCTCTACCTCAAGCGCGCGAAGGCCGACGAGGTCGCGCTCGGCACACCCGGAAGGCACCGCGCCCGGCTCGCGAACCTGGTGGACCTGCCTGCCTGACCGCGCACATCGGTCGGTCCGACCCTCTCGCCTGGTGCCGAAGGACTAGAGCCGCCTGACGGGCGGCCAGGAAGCAGGCGAAGCGCAGCGCGGCGGCCCGTGGGCACCGAGCCTGGAGGCATGTCACGCCGACTTCTCACCGCCGCCGTGGCGGTCGTCGCTGCCGCCGCCGGCGCTGCGACGGCTCTTGCCCAGGGGCCGGCCGCCGGGCGGGGCACGCCGCCGCTCGGTCCGGGCACCGCGGGCCCGCCGTACAGCTACACGACCGAGCTGATGGGCGGCACCGCCCTGCTGCCCCTGCCCGACCAGGCGGCGCTCACCCGGACCGAGCACGGCTACCGCTTCCGCGCCGGCCAGCAGGACAGCGACCTGGAGATCACGCTCGTCGACGGCGCGCTGCGCTTCGTCGACCGCGGCACCCAGCGCTTCCGCAAGCTGGCGCCGATCTGTCGCGAGGAGAAGGTGCCCACCGGGGTCGCCGCCGTGTGCCCGATCGCCAAGCGGGCGGACGCCGCCCGGCCGGTGCTCGTCGAGTTCTGGCCGCGGCTGGGGGACGACAGTCTCGACGCCTCCACGCTGCCCGACTCCGTCGCGGTGACGATGCTGGGCGACGCCGGCCACGACGTCGCCCGGTTCGGGGCCGGCCCGGACTTCTTCAACGGCCACACCGGCATCGATCAGGTCTGGGGTGGCGCCGGCAACGACTGGATCCGCACTGGCAAGGACGACGACCTGGCATGGGGTGGCCCGGGCGACGACCAGCTCGTCGGCATCGACGGTCGGGACACCTTCTACGGCGAGGAGGGCGACGACCTGGTGGGCGGCGGTGTCGGCAACGACACCCTCGACGGCGGTCCCGGCGCGGACCTGGTCCGGTGCGAGGGCGGCTCCGACTCGGTGCGGACCGACGGGGCCGACCGGCTCCGGTCGTGCGAGAAGGTCGTCAGGTCCTGACGGCGTACGGCGCGAGCAGCGGCCGCAGCACCTCGGCCCACGCCAGGTAGCCGGCCGGCGTCAGGTGGAGGTTGTCCCGCGAGAGCTCCCGGCGGATCGCCTCCCCGGTGGTGTCGACGAACGCCGGCCAGAGGTCGACGTACTGTGCGCCGTGCTGGGCCGCGACCTCCTGGTAGCCCTCGTTGATCGCCCTGATCCGCGCCGCGAAGTGGGAGGTCCGGGGCAGGACGCTGTTGACGAGGAGCAGCGCGTCGGGCGCGGCCTCGCGGATCCGCCGCACGATCTCGTTGGTCCGCGCCACGACCTGGTCGGTCGCGCGCATCTCCCGCGGCCCGTGGATGTCGTTGGTCCCGATCATGAGCGAGACGGCGACCGGCTCGTTGATCGCGGAGTCGACGCGCTCGAGGAGGTCGTAGGTCGCCTCGCCGCCGATGCCGCGGTTCGACGTCAGCAGGTCGGGGAAGAGGTCGGGCCACATCCCGCCCTCGGTGATGCTGTCACCGAGGAAGACCACGCGGCCCTCGGCGGTGCCGACCGTCTCGAAGAGACGCCGGCGCGCGGCCCCGACCCGGCCCTTCACCAGCGGGCGCACCATCGGGACGAGGACGCTGTAGGTCCGGTCGGTGTTCATCGGCCAGCACCCTAGCGGTGCCGCCGGCGCGCCGGACGAGGAGCTCAGGCGTTGAAGGTGAGGGCCGCGATGACCTTGTCCTGGATGTCCTTGCCCAGCGCGAGCAGCTCGTTGGCGGTGGCGGTGACCTGGTCGACGACGTCGCCCGGGGTGGGCACCAGGTCGATCGCGACCTGCACCCCCTTGGCGACGATCTCCTGGCCCTTGACGGCCGTGGCGGCGAGGTCGGGAAGCTCGGGCATGGGAACTCCTGGAGGGATGAGCGACTGCTGCCGTCAAGGGGAGCACGGTGCGCCGGGGGACCTCAAGGTGGCGGCGCGGTGGTGGTGCTCACACGAGGGTCGCCGGGGTCATGGAAATGTTAACCGCCAGTAACCGTTGCACCGTGACAGTCGCACTGTCAGCATTCGCCCCATGACCGCTGACGCCCCTGAGGCCACCCTGCCCGCGCCCTCCGAGCTGCTCGCGGTGGCGAGCCTGTGTGAGGCATTCCAGAACACGGTGGCTAGGACCCCGGACGCGGTCGCCCTCCGCACTCCCGGCGGCGCGACCGAGATCACCTGGCGTGAGTACGGCGAGCGCGTGGAGCGCATCGCCGGGGGACTCGCCGCGCTGGGGGTCAAGCCCGGCGACACCGTCGGCATCATGCTGGTGAACCGACCCGAGTTCGCGCTGGTCGACAACGCCGCCCTGCACCTGGGCGCGACGCCGTTCTCGATCTACAACACCTCCTCGCCGGAGCAGATCTCCTACCTGTTCGGAAACGCGGGCAACACGATCTGCGTCACCGAGCAGGCGTTCCTCGAGCAGGTCCGGAGCGCCGACTCCGGGGTCGAGACGTTCATCAGCGTCGACGGAGGCGAGGGCGCCATCTCGCTCGCCGAGCTCGAGGGCACCCCGGCGCCCGAAGGGTTCGACTTCGAGGCGTCGTGGCGCGCCGTCGGGCCCGACGACGTCATCACGCTCATCTACACCTCCGGCACCACCGGCCCGCCGAAGGGCGTGGAGCTCACCCACGGCGGCATCCTGGCGCAGCTGGCGATGACGTCCGCCGCGCTGCCGCCGCAGGCAGGGGACCGCTCGACGTCGTACCTCCCCTCGGCGCACATCGCCGACCGCTGGGCCTCCCACTACACCGGGATGACGTTCGGCCCCACGATGACCTACGTCCCCGACCCGAAGGCCGTCGTCGGTGCGCTCGGCGAGGTCAAGCCGACCGTCTGGGGAGCGGTGCCGCGCGTCTGGGAGAAGATCAAGGCCGCGCTCGAGGCCAACGGCATCACCGACCCCTCGGTCCTGCCGGAGGAGACCAAGGCCGGCGTCCGCGGGCTCATCGGCCTCGACGAGATGCGGTGGTCGGTGTCCGGGGCCGCGCCGATCGCGCCCGAGGTGCTCGAGTACTTCGGTGCTCTCGGCATCACGATCGCCGAGCTCTGGGGCATGTCCGAGCTCTCCTGCTGCGCCACCGTCAACCCGCTCGACGACATCCGGGTCGGCACCGTCGGCAAGGCGCTGCCGGGGGTCGAGCTCAAGCTGGCCGAGGACGGCGAGCTGCTGGTCCGCGCCGCGACGGTGATGAAGGGCTACCGCAACGAGCCGCAGAAGACCGCCGAGACCATCGACAGCGACGGCTTCCTCCACACCGGCGACATCGCCACCATCGACGACGACGGCTACGTCCGGATCGTCGACCGCAAGAAGGAGCTGATCATCAACGCGGCCGGCAAGAACATGTCGCCGGCCAACATCGAACAGGTCGTCAAGGCGTCCCACGCCCTCATCGGCCAGGCCGTCGTCATCGGCGACGCCCGCCCCTACAACGTGGCGCTCCTCGTGCTCGACCCCGACGTCTGCGCGGCGTACGCCGAGAAGGCGGGCCTGCCCGACGGCTCTGCCACCGCCCTCGCCGACGACCCGGGCGTCCGGGCCGTCATCGCCCAGGCGATCGAGGAGGCGAACGCCCGGCTGTCCCGGGTGGAGCAGATCAAGAAGTACCGGATCCTCGCCACCGACTGGCTCCCCGGCGGCGACGAGCTGACCCCCACCATGAAGCTCAAGCGCAAGCCGATCGGCGCCAAGTACGCCGACGTGATCGAGGAGCTCTACGCGGAGGGTGCGCCGGAGTAGTCCGCGGGCCCGTGCCACGGCCCACGGACGACCCGACCGCGCACGCGAAGGAGCGTGCCTGGCGCGAGCTCGCGACGATCGACGAGGAGCTGTCGGCCGGAACGATCGACGAAGAGGAGTGGCACCGCCGGGTGCTGATGATCGTCGAGCCGGCCTACCTCGGCGCTGAGACCCCGCAAGGTCAGTCGGGGCACAGCGGTGACGCGGAGCGGTGGGAGCGCGCGCGGCGACTCGTCCTCGACGCCGTCGATCGAAACGGCACCTTCCTCGACATCGGCTGCGCCAACGGCCTCCTGATGGAGTCCGTCGCCGGCTGGGCGGCGGAGGACGGCCGCACGCTCGCGCCGTACGGACTCGACATCTCCGCAGCCCTATCCGACCTCGCCCGGGAACGACTCCCGCACTGGGCGGACCGGATCTGGACCGGCAACGCGATGTCCTTCGACCCGCCGCGCCGGTTCACCTACGTGCGGACGGGGCTCGACTACGTGCCGGCACGGCGGCGCGCCGAGTACCTGGCGCACCTGATGACGGCCTACGTCGAGCCGGATGGTCGCTTGATCATTGGCACGTACAACGAGGAGTCGGGCTCGGAGAGCCTCTGCGACGAGGTCGCGAGGTGGGGTCACGTCATCTCTGGCCGAAGCTCCCGGTCGCACCGGGTCGATGGCCTCTCCTACAAGGTCTTCTGGATCGATCAGGTGGCCCAGCAGTAGCCTGCCTCAGATCCGTGCTGCGTCGTCGGACGACGGCAGGCAGATGTCTCGGGAAGGCAGGTTGGAGCGTGCGCAGCATCGCGGCAGCCGCGGTGGTCACGATCTTCGCAGCTGCCTCCGCCTGCGCGGCGCCCGGCAACGGGTTCGGAGAAGGAGAGGACGCCATGGCCCCTGAGCGGTTCACGATCGTGCCCGACGACTACCACGTCCCCTATGCCGGCACGGCCGAGGACGGGCGGAGGTTCTTCCTGAGCGACGAGCTCTTCGACCATGGTGCGCGGAACGGCAAGAAGACGTCGGGATTCGTCGGCCTCTTCCTCTGGGAAGCGGACGGCAGCTTCGACGAGGTCCGAGTCGATCCGGTCGCGGGGCAGGACGACGTGCCACCAGGTCAGGCGGCCAGTGCCGGCGCGGACGACCTCGTGGCCGAACGGCTCCGGCAGCTCGGCGACTACACGCTGGAGCCGATCACGGTCGAGCCCTTCACGACCGAGGTCGACGGTGTGACGTTCGGCTGGGAAGTCGGGCAGTACGACGACGGCACCTGGTTCATCACCATCGCTCCTGGCGACTTCATCTCCTACTACGAGCCGTTCGACGGCCTGCAGTACGACACCTGACCGCAGGGCAAACCCCGCTCCCTCCACGCGGTCGTCCACAGTCGGGGAAGGGGCGCGTGTGGGTCGTTCCAGCGGCGGGGAGCAGGTCTGCATGTCCCTGCGCATCGATGCCCGCGCCCTCGACCACCTGAGCTGGCTCCAGCACGGCGTGATCGCGCGGCGCCAGCTCGTCGAGGCGGGGGCGACCGACAACGACATCGAGCGCTGGGTACGCAGACGGCAGCTCGCGGATCGGCCAGATCCTTCGACGCAGGGGCTGGCGCAGGGAGTTCCGCCGTTGTCCCCGCTGCGATCCGCGTTAGGTCGCGATCTACTGGCACCAGGTGCCGGTAGATCGCGCGTCAAGCCTTCGATCGACCACCGCGGCCGCGGGATCAGCCGGCCACTCTCAGCTCTCCGCGTCGTCCGCCTTCTCCATCCGCCGCACCTGCGTCTCCAGCCGGTCGAGCCGGTCGGTGATGTCGCCGAGGGCGTCGGAGAGGCTCTTGATGCGGCGCTCGAGCTTGGCGAGGTCCGCGGCGGTCGGGAGGTTGAGCGCGGCGAGGGTGGCCTCCTGCGCCCGGACGGTGCGGTCGCGCAGGGCGGAGGCCTCGGTGAGCAGTCGCTGGGTCAGCGGCTGGTCGACTAGTGGCTCGAGCGCCTTGGTGACCTGTTCGGAGACCTGCTCAAACGGTGTGGACATTGCCGACCTCTCGATCCCATTCCAGCTGGAGGCGTCCCAGCTCGGTCGCCGGCGGGTCGCCGTAGACCCACTCGCGGGCGACCCGGTGCAGGTTGATGCGGGGGCTCAGCTGTCCGATGACGGCTGACAGCTGGGCCTCCGCGCGGGTGCGGAACGCGTGCTCGGCCGGGAGGTTCTGCTTGAGGGCGAACCGGTACTCCGGCCGACGCGGGTCGGCGAACCTGGCGGCGACGGCGTTGACCCGGCGGGAGGTGATCTCGACCTCCTCGTCGGTGAAGTACCACCAGCCGGCGGTCACCGTGTGCCGCAGCAGCTCCTCGGCGTCGGTGCCCTCGAAGTCGGGCACGAAGCCGCGCTCGTGACCGATCCGCAGCACGGCCTCGGCGTCGCGCTCGAAGCCGGCGCGCAGCCCGGCCAGCTCGGCCTCGGCATCCTCGGCGGTCACCCGCTTGAAGAGCCCGAAGTCGAGGAAGGCCAGGGTGCCGTCGGCGAGGACCAGGGAGTTCCCGGGGTGCGGGTCGCCGCTGTACATGTGCAGCCGGTAGGGCGTGCCGGAGTAGAACCGGAACAGGATCTCCGAGACCCGGTTGCGGGTCGCCAGGTCGGCGTCGTACACGCTGCTCAACGGCTTGCCGTCGACCCACTCGGTGGTGAGCACGCGCTCGCCGGAGAGCTCGCGGATCACCCTCGGGATGCGGATGAACGGGTGGCCGTTGTAGGCGCTGGCCACCATCCGGGTGTTGTTGGCCTCGAGCTCGTAGTCGAGCTCCTCGAGGACCCGGGCCTCGAGCTCGCTCGCGAGCTGCTGGACGTCGAGACCCTCGTGGACGGTCCTGCCGTAGACCTTCATGAAGAGGCTGAGGTTCTTCAGGTCGGCGCGGACCGCGGTGTCAATGCCGGGGTACTGCACCTTGACCGCCACCTGGCGGCCGTCGTGCAGCACCGCCCGGTAGACCTGGCCGATGGAGGCCGCCGCGACCGGCGTCTCGTCGAACTCCTGGAACGCCGAGCCGAGCCGCTCGCCGAGGTCCCTCTCGATCTGCTTGCGCATCTTGGCCCAGGGGACCTTGGGGGCGTTGTCCTGCAGCTGCGCGAGCTTGGCCTGGAACTCCTCGCGGTGGCTCGGGGGGATCAGCCCGCCGTCGAGCATCGACAGGGTCTGGCCGAGCTTCTGCGCCGCACCCCGCATCGTGCCGAGCACGGCGACCAGTCGTTCGGCCAGCTCCAGGTTGCGGGCCTCGATCGCCTCCGCGGCCTTCTCCTCGGAGCGGAAGGCGTTGGCCGCACGCGTGCCCGCGTGCTTGGCCGCCTGACCGGCGGCGAGGCCGCCCAGCTGGGCGAGCCGGCCGGCGCGGGAGGTTCGGGTCTTCTTCGGCGGCACCTCCGGATGCTACCGAGCCGAGCTCCCGGCCGGGCAGCCTGTCCGACCGGGGCGGGGACGTCGCCTATCGTCAGCGGGTGCGGACACCGGAGTACAGCGAGGAGCGGCTGGTCGCCGGCATCGCCGCCGCGGCCGCCGAGCTGGGGGAGCCGCTGCGCGCCGGGACGTACGACGCCTGGCAGCGCGGCCGCGACGACGCCGCGTCCCTGGCGCTGGTGATCCGCCGGCTCGGCTCCTGGAACCAGGCCTGCGCCCGCGCGGGGGTGGCCACCAACAAGACCCGCTCGACCAGCCGGCGCTGGTCGGACGACGACGTCGTCGACATCGTGGCGGACTACCTCGAGTCGCCCGGGAGCACCGGGTCGTTCGCCGACTACTCCGCCTGGGCGCGCACCCAGGACGGGGTGCCGAGCGGGGCGACGCTGCGGCAGCGGTTCCCGTGGGGGGCGACGAAGGAGAAGGCCGAGGCGCGGCTGCGCGAGCGGTCGTCCGATCAGCCCCGAGACCGACAGTCCTGAGTCAGCCCTGGGGGAGCCCGGTCCCGGTCCGCTGGAAGTCGACGAGCCGCTCGTTCTCGTAGCCGACGCGCTGCGCGGTGTCCTCGAGCTCGCGGAACATCTGCTTGAGCACCCGCAGCCCGTCCGCCGACTGGCGGGTCAGGTCGGCGGCCAGGTCGAGCGCCGCGGCCTCCGCCTGCTCGGCCGGGGCGACCCGGTGGAGGAGTCCGTACGACGCCGCCTCGTCCGCGCCGATCGACCGGCCGGTGTAGACCAGGTCCTTCGCGCGGGCCAGGCCGACCAGCTGGGTCAGCCGCGCCGGGCCGACCGGGACGCCGAGGCGGGCCCCGGCCCAGGCCAGCTTGAGGTTCTCGCCGCCGACCCGCAGGTCGCAGCCGGCGACGATCTCGGCTCCGGCGCCCACGCAGTTGCCGACGCAGACCGCGATCGTCGGCACCGGCAGGACCTCGAGCAGTGCGTACAGCTCGGCGAACGCCTCCATCCGCGCCACGCCGCCGGCGTGGTCGAGCTGCTCGCCGACGTCGGCCCCCGCGCACAGGGCGGTCGCCGAGGTCGTGGAGACGACGACCACCCGAAGCTCCGGGTCCTCGGCCAGCCCGCGCAACGCGCCGTTGAGGAGGCCGAGCGTCGCGGTGTCGAGGGCGTTGCGCTTGTCGGGGCGGTTGATCCGGAGGATCTCGACGCCACCGTCGCGCCGTTCGCGCAGCAGGGAGGTCACGGGGCGGATCGTAGTGTGGCGCGATGACGTCGATCCTTTGGCTCCGCCGTGATCTTCGCCTCGGCGACCACCCCGCGCTGCACGCCGCGGCCGAGGAGGGCGCGGTGCTCCCGCTGTTCGTCCGCGACCCCGCGCTGGCGAACGCGGGCGACGCGCGCCGCAGCCGGCTCGAGGCGTCGCTGGCCGCGCTCGACGCCGCGACGGACGGGGTGCTCGTGGTGCGGTCCGGCGACCCGGCCGAGGTGGTCGCCTCGGTGGCCGCCGAGGCGGGCGCGACCAGCGTGCACGTGACGGGCGAGTTCACGCCGTACGCCGTCCGTCGCGACCGCCGGGTCGCGGACCGGCTGCGGGAGGCCGACGTGCCGATGGCGTCGAGCGGCACGCCGTACGCCGTCCGGCCGGGAAGCGTCGTCAACAAGAGCGAGGCGCCCTACCAGGTGTTCACGCCGTACTCCCGGGTCTGGCGCGACCAGGCGATCGAGCCGCCGCTGGACCGGCCGCGCGGACTGAGGTGGCGGCGGACCGTCGACAGCGAGGGCCTCGACACCGCACTGGTCGAGCGGGGTCGCTCGTTCGGGCCGGTGGGGGAGGACGCCGCCCTCGACCGCTGGCGGGTGTTCGCCGACGGCGCCCTCGACGACTACGACAGCCGTCGGGACCGGCCCGACCTCGACGGCACCAGCCGGCTCTCGGTGCACCTGAAGCACGGCGAGATCCACCCGCGCACGTTGCTGGCGGACCTCACCAACGGTCGGCGGAGGTCCCAGGGTGCCCGCACCTTCGTCACCGAGCTCGCGTGGCGGGAGTTCTACGCCGACGTGCTGTGGCACCGGCCCGAGTCGGCGTGGCGCGACCTGCGGGACGGCCTGGCCGGCATGCGGTACGACGAGGGCCCCGACGTCGAGGAGCTGGTCGAGGCGTGGCGCCAGGGCCGGACCGGCTACCCGTTCGTGGACGCCGGGATGCGTCAGCTGCTGGAGATCGGCTGGATGCACAACCGGGTGCGGATGGTGACGGCCAGCTTCCTGGTGAAGGACCTCCACGTGTGGTGGCCCGTCGGGGCGCGGCACTTCCTCGACCACCTCGCGGACGGCGACCTCGCCTCCAACAACCACGGGTGGCAGTGGGTCGCCGGCACGGGCACCGACGCGGCGCCGTACTTCCGCGTCTTCAACCCGGTCACCCAGGGCAAGAAGTTCGACCCCGACGGTGACTACGTGCGGCGCTGGGTGCCGGAGCTGGCGCACCTACCGGGCGTGAAGGTCCACGAGCCGTGGCGGCACGACGGGGGCTACGACCACGGCTACCCGCGGCCGGTCGTCGAGCACGACGAGGAGCGCAAGGTCGCGCTCGAGCGCTACGAGAAGGCCAGCCGGTCCACGTAGCCGACGACACGGTTGAACAGCGCGGTCGCTGCCGCCGGTGAGGTCGTGCGCGGTGCCAGCGGACCGGTGAGCTCGTCGTCGACGTCGCGCGGGAGGGCGACGCCCGACCTGGTGGCGATGCCGGCGGAGACGACGGCCGCGCTGCGGACGGCCACCGGGTCCAGGGTCCAGACCGCTTCGAAGATCCGCTGCCGGTCCGGAACCGTCGTCTGGCCCGGCAGCTCCCAGGCGGCGAGGCAGGCCGTGCTGTCGAGGGCATCGCAGACCACGGTCCACTCGCGCCGCATGGGGGCGTCGGGCGCCAGCGTGGCCTGCACCGGCCCCCGTGCGTCGAGGCTCTCGTCGGGCCAGTGGTCGGCGAAGACGACCGCGCTGCGGGCGATCCGGGTGAGCTCGCGCCACCTGGGCGCGGACGGGAGGTAGAACTCGCTGCGCTGGAAGCCGCCGAAGAGGATCGGGCTGTCGGCCACGGCGCAGCACTCGTCCTCGATCGCCCAGGACAGCGCGACGAGGGTCGACTTCCGCAGCCGCTGCGGGGCGAGGGCCGGGTGTCGGCGGCGCAGCTCGGCGAACACCGACGGGCTCTCCGGCGCCCGCGAGGCCAGCGCCTCCGCGATCGCGATCTCGAGCCGGATGCCGGCCTCCTTGCGCCGCAGGACCTGGCGGATCAGCGCCACGTCGTGCTCGGAGTAGCGCCGGTGCCCGGAGGACAGCCGTTCCGGCTGGGGGAAACCGTGCCGCGTCTCCCACATGCGGAGCACGGCAGGACTCACCTCGGTTCGTCGCGCAAGCTCACCGATGGAGAGCCCGGTCCCGGGTACTTGCGCGGACACCTCGACCTGCGTCATAGTCCTAGCCTAATCTAAACAATCTGTTGAAGTACACGTTCACCTTTGGAGCCTGAGATGACGTCACTCGACGTGCGACCCGCCTCGGTCCCGGCCACGGACGGCCTCGACCGGATGCTGTGGCGCGCCGCTCAGGGCGATGTCGGCTCGTTCATGTCCTTCTACGACGCAACGGTCCGGGTCGCCCACGGCTACGCACGGTTGCGCCACGCCGACCCCGCCGCCGCCGAGCGGGCCGTCGGCGCCGCCTACGAGCGGGCGTGGCGCGGGATCGCCGGCCAGGCCGGCTCGGGCCTCTCGCCGCTGGCCTGGCTGCTGCACGACACGCACTGGTCCTAGATATCAACAACCTGTTCGAAAACTTGTGGAAGGACGAGTCGTGCCGCTCCCGGTAGTGGTCGTTGGCGCCGGTCTCGCCGGACTCGCCTGCGCCCGTCGCCTGCGCGACCACGCCCTCGACGTCGTCGTCCTGGAGGCCGGGGACTCGCCTGGGGGGCGGGTCCGCAGTGACCGGGTCGACGGGTTCGTCGTGGACCGGGGCTTTCAGGTCCTGAACACGGCCTACCCCGCGCTGCGGTCGGTGGACCTCGACCGCCTGGATCTCCGCGCGCTGCCGCGCGGGGTGCGGCTGCGGCGTGGCGGCCGCCTCGCCGACCTCCTCCACCCGCTGGACTCCGCGGGGGCCGTGCTCCGGACGGCTCCGTCGCGGGCAGCGACCACCCGGGAGAAGCTCGCGCTCGCGCGCTACGGCGCGGGCGTCGTGCTCGGACCGGTCGGTCCGGTCAAGGGCCGCCCCGACATCGATTCCCGCTCGGCGTGGGCTCAGCGGCTTCCGCAAGGGGCGATCGACGGTGCGCTGCAGCCGTTCATGGCGGGGGTGGTGCTCGAGCGGGAGGTCACGACCTCGCGCGTCTTCACCGACCTGATGATCCGGATGTTCGCGCGCGGCCTGTCGACCGTCCCGGCGGCCGGGATGCAGGCGCTGCCGGAGCTGCTCGCGAGCGGTCTGCCGCCCGACACCGTCCGGTACGGCGCGAAGGTCGTCCAGGTGCTGCCGGACGCCGTCAGGCTCGCCGACGGCCGCGTCGTGGAGGCCCGCGCCGTCGTGGTGGCGACCGACCCGTGGACGGCGCACGTGCTCGTGCCCGAGCTCGGGTCGCCACCCGCCGCGCGCGGCGTCACGACGTACTACTTCGCGGCGGACCCGTGGCGCCGGCAGAGCGGGCTGCTGACCGCCGATGCCGACGGGTCCGGGGTCCTCAACTCGGTGATCCTGACCGCATCGGTGCCGGAGTACTCCGCCGACGGCCGCTCGCTGATCGCGACGTCGGTGCTCCGCGACGACGCCGGCCCGGACCTGACCGTCGATGCCGCCCGAGACGTCGCGGCCGAGCTGCACCGCGCGCCGTCCGGGGACTGGGAGCTGGTCGCGACGCGCGACCTGCCGCAGGCGCTCCCTGCGATGCCGGCACCGCACCAGTTCCGCCGGCCGGTCCACCTGGTGCGGACCGGGGTATGGGTCGCCGGCGACCACCGCGACACCTCCTCGATCCAGGGCGCGCTCGTCAGCGGCCGCCGCGCCGCGACCTCGGTGCGGCGTACGCTGGCCACCGGCGGGACCCACACCGCGCACGACGACCGGAAGGCCTCATGACCCACGACGACCACGGGACGGTGCTGGTCGCGGGTGGCACCGGGTTCGTCGGACGGCGGCTGGTGCCCGAGCTGATCCAGGCAGGACGCGACGTGCGGGTCATGACCCGCCATCCCGACCGCTACCACGGTCCGGGCGAGGCCGTCCGCGGCGACGTCGAGGAGGCGGCTTCGCTCCGCGAGGCGATGGTCGGCTGCGCCGCGACCTACTACCTCGTCCACTCGCTCTCCTCCGAGGACTTCGAGGCCCGCGACGCCGAAGCCGCGACTGCGTTCGGAAAGGCTGCGGCGGCCGCCGGCGTGGAGCAGATCATCTACCTCGGCGGCCTCGGCGACGACGGCGACCAGCTCTCGGCGCACCTGCGCAGCAGGCGTGAGGTGGAGACGCTGCTCGGCGAGGCGGGGGTGCCGGTGACGGTGCTGCGGGCCGGGATCGTCGTCGGCCACGGCGGGATCTCGTGGGAGATCACCCGGCAGCTGGTCGAGCACCTGCCGGCGATGGTGACGCCGCGCTGGGTGCGCACCCGGACCCAGCCGATCGCCGTCGCCGACGTCGTGCGCTACCTGGTCGGCGTGCTGGGGCACCCCGAGGCCATCGGTCGGACGTTCGAGGTCGGCGGTTCGGAGGTGCTGGCGTACGTCGACATGATGAAGCGGGTCGCCGCGATCGAGGGACGACCGCTGCCCGTCGTCCAGGTGCCGCTGTTGACCCCTGGCCTCTCCTCGCTCTGGCTCGCCTTCGTGACCGACGTCGACAGCCGCACCGGGCGCAACCTGGTCGACTCGATGGTCAACGAGGTCGTCGTTCGCGACGACTCGATCCGCGAGGTCGTGCCGTTCACCCCGATGTCCTACGACGAGGCCGTGCGCGTGGCGCTGGAGGAGAGGCGCGAGGCGCGATGAGGCCCCGCCGCCTCCTCGACCGCTACCTACCGAGGTCCCTGCGCCACGTCGCGATCGAGAACCTCGACTCAGCCGATGCCCTCCGTCGCCGCCGGAGGGCGGTCGCGGTCACCTCGTTGGTCGGTGCCGGGCTCCTCGGCGCGTCCCTCTCGACCCGCCCGGGCTCGCGGAGCTTCTACTTGTCGACGGGCGCGGTGGCGGGCCTCTGGACGGTCGGCAGCCTGGCGTCAGGGCCGTTGCACCTGGGCTGGATCGAGACCCGGGACGAGACCCTCCAGCGCCCCGTGCTGACTCCGATCGCCACCGGCGTCGGCGCCTTCGCAGCGTTCTACGGCGCAGCGCTGGTCGCGCGCAGGATCCCGGTGCTCGACGCCGCCGTCTCCGACGTGCTGCTGTTCGCCGAGGAGGGCGACGACCGACTCGTCCTGCTGACGACGCTCGCCAACGGCGTCGCCGAGGAGGTGTTCTTCCGCGGCGCCCTGTACGCGGCGCTGGGCGACCACCACCCGGTCGCGTCGTCGACGGCCGTCTACACACTGGCCACCTCGACCACGCGCAACCCCGCACTGGTCCTCGCCGCCGCGGCGATGGGCGGCCTGTTCGCTCTGCAGCGTCGCGCCTCCGGCGGCGTCCAGGCGCCGGCGCTCACGCACCTCACGTGGTCGGCCCTGATGGTCCGCTACCTGCCGCCGCTGTTCCGCCGGCGTCGCTGATCTGGGAGCCTGCGACGGTGACGACGCTGGGAGCCGCCGAGACCGCCGACCGGATCCGCGCGGGGGAGCTGACCGCCGGGCAGGCGGTCGAGGACTGCCTCGCCGCCATCGACGACCGCAACCCGGAGCTCAACGGGTTCTCGGTCGTGCTGGCCGAACGAGCGCGCAAGGAGGCCGCCGAGCGCGACGCGGCCGCCGCCCCGCTCGGGCCCCTGCACGGCGTGCCGATCGCCATCAAGGAGGAGAACGACGTCGCGGGCTGCGTCACCACCTTCGGCGGCCGCTCCAACACCACGCCCGCCGAAGCCGACTCCGCGGTGGTGCGCCGGCTGCGCGCCGCGGGCGCCGTCATCGTCGGCAAGACCTCGATGCCGGAGTTCGGTGCCTGGCCCTACACCGAGCCGCTCAGCCTCGGCCCGGCCCGCAACCCGTGGCACACCGCGCACACGCCCGGCGGCTCCAGTGGAGGTACGGCGGTCGCGGTCGCCTCCGGCATGGTGCCAGCCGCGATCGGTGGTGACGGCGGCGGCTCGATCCGGATCCCCGCGTCGTTCTGCGGCCTCTTCGGCCTCAAGCCGCAGCGCGGCCGGGTCACGACGGCGCCGAACCCGCACCTGTGGTGGGCGCTCGGCACCCTCGGCCCGCTGACGCGGACGGTCCTCGACTCGGCCCTGGTCTACGACGCCATCAACGGCGGCGAGCCCGGCGACCTCTTCCAGGCGGGCGAGGCGGGCAGCTTCGTCGAGGCGGCGCGGCGCGAGCCCGGCCGGCTGCGCATCGGGTGGACGGTCAAGGGCACCGCCCCCGGCGTGCGACCCCACCCGCTCCACGTCGAGGCGGTGGAGGACACCGCCCGTCTCCTCACCGACCTCGGCCACGACGTGCGCCCGCTCGACGTACGCCTGCCGGACCCGACCGCGGCGTTCGTCCCGCAGTTCTTCGCCGGCCTCCGCACCGAGGCCGATGCCGTCGAGCACTACGAGCGGCTGGAGCCGTCGATCCGGCAGGCCTACCGGCTGGGGTCGTGGGTGCGGCCCGGCGTCGTCGACTGGGCGCTGCGCCAGACCGAGAAGGTCAGCGAGAAGGCGAACCGCGCGTTCGACGGCTACGACGTGCTGCTGACCCCGGTCACCGCGAACCGGCCGCCGAGGGTCGGCGTCCTGAAGGGCGTCAACGTCCTCACCGCGGCGCTCAAGTCGCAGCCTGCCATCACCTACACCGCGCTCTGGAACGTCACCGGCAACCCCGCGGCCGCCGTCCCGTGCGGTCTCGGCACCGACGGCCTCCCGCTCTCGGTCCAGCTGGTCGGCCGGCTCGACGACGAGCCGACGCTGCTGAGCCTGAGCGCCCAGATCGAGGCCGCGCGCCCGTGGCCGCTCGTCGCGGAGCGCTGAACCCCGTGGCCAGGACGAAGCGGGGCGACCGTCCGGCCCGGGTCGAGGACGTGCACGAGCTCGCGCTCGGGATGCCGCACGTCACCGTGGACCCCGGCACCAGGAACAACCCCGTCTACCAGGTCGGCGGCAAGTCCTTCGTCTTCTTCCGCAACCCTCGCCCCGACGCCGTCGACCCCGACACCGGCGAGCGCTACCCCGACGTGATCGTCTTCTGGGTCGCCTCCGAGGGCGACAAGCTCGCGATGGTGCAGGACCAGACCTCGCCGTACTTCACCACCCCGCACTTCGACGGCCATCCGTCCGTCCTGCTGCGCGGCAGCCGGGTCGGAGAGATCTCCTACGAGGAGCTCGCCGAGGTCGTCCAGGACGCCTGGCTCTCCCGCGCGTCGCCCACCCGCGCGCGGAAGTGGCTGGAGGAGCACCGGCTCAGCTGATCAGGGAATACTGACCTTCTGCTCGCAGCCGTAGCCTCCGATGTCGGTTCCCGGGCCGCCGTCACACACGTCCGGGGACCCAGCGCCGCCGTTGAGGTTGTCGTTGCCGTCCCCTCCGGCGATGCTGTCGACGCCTTCGCCGCCGCGGATGACGTCGTTGCCGTCCCCGCCGTCGAGGTCGTCATTGCCGAAGCCGGCCGCACCGGTCTCGTCGAGCACGTCACGGCCGGCGCCGCCGGTCACCGTGTCGTTGCCGACGCCGCCCTTGACGCTGTCGTTGTCGTCGCCGCCGTCGAGGGCGTCGGCGCCGGCCTCGCCGCGCAGCTGGTCCTGGCCGGCGCCTCCGTCCACTGTGTCGTTGCCAGTGCCGCCGTTCAGCCAGTCGTTGCCGCCACCACCCAGGATGATGTCCTCGCCGCCGGCCCCGTGGAAGCTGTCCGCGGCCGCGCCACCACACATCACGTCCGGACCCGGCGTGCCGCGCAGCACCTGGCGCTGGTTCGAATTCGGATCTCCGATGGTGCACTCCGGGTCGGCCGGAGTCGTGCCGAAGCTGCCGGGCGCGGCATCCGCGCCGGTCACCCAGCCGATGCCGGAGTCGAATCCCCAGCAGCTGATCGAGTCCGCGGCATCGATCGCGCAGGTGTGGCCGTCACCGAGGGACAGGGTCTTGAAGGTCCCCGCCGAGGAGTTCGGACCGTCCACCTCCCCGAACATGTCGTGACCCCAGCAGATGATCGAGTCCGCAGCGTTGATCGCACACGTGTGGAAGAGGCCGAGGGACACGGTCTTGAACCCCGCACCAATCGGAGCATCGACCTGACCGGCGCCGTTGTTGCCCCAGCAGCTGATCGCACCTGCGACATCGATCGCACACGTCTGGAAGTAGCGAACGGACACGGTGGTGAACGCGCCGGCGGCGCCGTCCGGACCACTCGTCTGACCGTGGGAGTCGTCGCCCCAGCAGCTGATCGAACCTGAGGTGCCGACCGCGCACGTGTGCAGGTTGTCGGCGGCCACCGTCTTGAAGGTCCCCGCTGCGGCGTCGGGATCGCCCACCTGACCGTGGTCGTCCCGGCCCCAGCAGCTGATCGAACCCGTGGCTTCGATCGCACAGGTGTGACTGGTGCCGGCGGACACGGCCGTGTAGGTGCCCGCCGCGGCATCGGGACCGCTCACCTGGCCGTAGGAGTTCTCGCCCCAGCAGCTGATCGAGCCGCTGGCGTCGATCGCACACGTGTGGGAGCTGCCGGCGGAAACTGCCTTGAACACCCCGGCTGCGCCATCCGGACCAGTTGTCTGACCGTAGTCGTCGTAGCCCCAACAGCTGATCGAGCCTGCAGAATCAATCGCACAGGTGTGGGTGCCGCCGGCGCTCAGCCCCCGCGATCCCGCGTCGTCGTGGGCCTGAGCCCCACTCGGGAACACGATGGCGGCCAGAACAGTCAGGGCAGCCCACAGCCCGACCGTTGCGCTACGACGTCGTCCAGTCCGGTTCATCCGTCAACCTCTCACCTCGAAGGAGTCCCCCGACTGTCGACGGACGCTAACGCAAGGTCTGCGAGGTTCGCGCAAAATTGCAACGAAATCCCGCGCCGACCCTGCGCGGCGGCGTCAGCCGGGCCGACCTGATCGACCGAGCGTCACCGGGACGTCGTCAGCACCACCTTGCTGCGGGCGTGCTCCTGCTCGAGGTACCGCACGGCGTCCGCTGCCGCGGTGAGGTCGAAGGTTCGCTCGATCACGGGGCGGATGGTGCCGGCGGCGACCAGCGCGGCGAGCTCGTCAAGGGTCCGTGCGTCGGGGCGTGCCATCGGGATCTCCGTGCGCCGGCCGCCACGTCGCGCGGTCAGCCTGCCGCGCAGCATCAGTCCGAGCGGACCGACCGTGCGGCCCTCCCCGGCGACGCCTCCGCCGGACAGGACGAGCACGCCACCGGGTGCCAGGACCCGCCGCAGGTCGCCGAGGGAGCGGTTGCCGACGAGGTCGACGACCACGTCGTACGACGCGGGCCCGGTCGCGAAGTCCTCGCGCGCGTAGTCGAGGACCCGTTCGGCGCCCAGGGCGCGGGCCTGGTCGGCGTTGCGGGCGCTGCACACCGCGGTGACGTCGGCACCCTTGGCGGCCGCGAGCTGGATCGCGAAGGTCCCGACGCCGCCGGACGCGCCGTTGACGAGCACCGACCGGCCGGCCCGGACGCCGCCCCGTGCGAGGAGGAGCTGCGCCGTCGTACCCGCCATCGGCAGGGCCGCCGCCGCCTCGAACGACACCTCCGCCGGTTTGCGCGCCGTCGCCGCCTCGCGGGCGACGGCCTGCTCGGCGAAGGTGCCCGAGCCCTCCCCGAACACCTCGTCGCCCGGCTGAAAACTCGTCACCGCCGCTCCCACCGCGCGGACGACCCCGGCGAAGTCCGACCCGCGCACCCGCTGCCGGGGCGCGCGGAGCCCGAACATCGAGAAGTCGAGCCGCGCCAGCCGCGGTTCGCCACGCATGATGTGCCAGTCGGCCGCGTTGACCGAGGCGGCCCGGACGTCGACGAGCACCTCGTCCGCGCGCGGCACCGGCGTCGGCAGGTCCTTCAGGTAGAGCACGTCGGCGGACCCGTAACGGTCCTGGGTGATGGCCTTCATGGGTCGACGCTAGGACGCCGGGACGGTCCTGCGGACCCGGGATGACCCTGGTCGGCCCCCGATCCCGCTGCGTCGCCACTACCCTCCGACCATGGCCGTCCCGGCCGGAGGACAGCGGCTGCTGACCCCGGCGTTCCTGCTCCTCGGCGTGGCCGACCTTGCCTACTTCACGGCGGTGGGCACCGCGGTCCACACGCTGCCGCTCTACGCCACTGGTCCGATCGGTTCGACGGAGGCGGGCGCCGGGCTCGCGTTCGGGGCGTTCGGCGCGACCGCCTTGGTCTGCCGGCCGTTCGCGGGGCGGCTCTCGGACACCCGCGGCCGGATCCCGCTCATCGTCTTCGGCGCCGTTCTCGCCGCTGTCGGCATGGTGCTGCTCCCGTTCGTGGACTCGCTCGCGGCGGTCGTGGCGATCCGTCTGCTCCAAGGCGTCGCTGAGGCGGCGTTCTTCGTCGCGTCGTTCGCGATGCTCGCGGACATCGCGCCGCCGGAGCGGTTCGGAGAGGCGTTGAGCTACAACTCGCTCGGGCTGTACCTCGGCCTCGCCCTCGGCCCGCCGTGCGCGGAGGCGCTCATCGAGCGATGGGGCTACGACGAGGCGTGGTTCGGTGCGACCGCGCTGTGCGTCCTCACGGCCGGGCTGGCGCTCCTCATCGGCGAGCCCGTGCGCGAGCACGACGAGGGCGGTCACGGGCGGCTGATCCACCGTCCGGGGATCCCTGCGTCGCTGGGCTTCTTCGCGTCGCTGGCAGCGGTCGGCGGCTTCGTCGCGTTCGCGTCGCTCCACTCCGAGGACCTGGGCATGTCCAACGTCAGCCTGGCGCTGCTGGTCTACGGCGTGGTGGTCGTCGTCTGCCGGCTCGTGTTCGCCAAGGTGCCGGACCGACTGCCCGCCCTTCCGCTCGGCGCGGCGTCCCTCGCCGCCATCGGCAGCGGCCTGGTCGTGATGGCCGTCTGGCAGCGACCGGCCGGGCTGCTCATCGGGGTGGTGATCTCCGCAGTGGGCGTGACGTTCTCGACCCCGGCCTTCTTCGCCGCGATCTTCGCAACGGCGGCGCCGTCGGAGCGTGGGGCGGCATCGGGCACCGCGAGCGCGTTCATCGACCTCGGCCTCGGCTTCGGGCCGATCGCGCTCGGGCTGGTCGCCGATGCGGCCGGTATCCCGTGGGCGTTCGCGGCCGGCGCCGCCTTCGCGTTCGCAGGCGCACTCTGGACGCTCGCGCTCGTGGCGCGGGGTCAGCCCTCGAGGATCTCGTCGACCTCGGGCGAGCCGTAGAACGGCTCCAGCCGGGCCCGCAACAACCGCTCGAGCACGCCGGCCTCGTCCAGCAGAGTGAGCAGGCCGGGCGCGGCCCGGGCGACGTCCTCGCGCACGTCCACGCGGTCGAGGTCGAGCTGCTCGAGCAGCTCGGTCGGGGTGTAGCCCCCGAAGTCGTCGAAGAACCGGTCGACCAGGACGCCGATCAGCGCGGCGACGTGCTCGCTCGCCGCGGTCGAGATGCCCAGGGCCTGGACGGCGGTGACGACCTCGTCGACCTGCTCCCGGCCCACCACCCGCCCGAGGCCGGTGACGTCCCGCGCGGCGGCGAGGTCCCACGCCTGCAGCACGGCCTCCTTGGTGGTGGGGTCCTGGAGCGTGTCGGTGACGATCCGCCCGAGCCGTCGTACGGCGAAGGCGCCGCTCTTGCCCATCGTGTCCCCGAGCAGGCCCTCCAGCGGCTTGCCCGCAGCGCCCACCACGGACGCTGCCGTGTTCGTCCCGAACGACACCAGCGCGCCCAGGCCGGGCACCATCTTGTCGGCGACCGCCTTGTTGGCGTTGGCCACCTCGGCCACGATCCGGGCCATGAACCGCGACGCAGCCGCGCCGACCACCGGGCTGTCGGCCAGCTGCGCGACGACCTTATCGACGAGCGGGCTCAGCCCGACCAGGGCGTCCAAGACCGCCTCCAGCCGCTCGCGGTCGACCAGCTCGCCGAGCGGGTAGGGCTCGGCCGGTCCCTTCATCGCCACGTCGACGACGAGGTCGAGCAGCCCGGTCGCGACGGGGCTGCCGGGTGCCGCGGCCAGCACCCGGGCGATGACGTCCTTGACGACCTCGCGATCGACCAGGTCCGCGATCTGCTGGTCCGCGGTGGCGTCGAGCAGCTCGTCGGTGAACGTCGCGGCCGTGCTGGCGGCCTGGTCGCCGCGCAGCTGCTCGAGATGGAAGGCGACCTGGGCGTCGAGGAGACGCTGGGCGACGGGGTGCACGTCGGCGAGCGTACTCAGAACATGACGACCGACTTGCCGAGCGTCCGGCGTCCGTCCATCTCGGCGAGCGCGTCGGCGACCCGGTCGAGCTCGTAGACGGCGCCGATCGGCGGGTCGATGGCGCCGGACTCCATCATCGGCATCAGCCGCTCCCACTGCGCCTTCATGTAGCCGGGCCGCACCATCGCGAACGCCCCCCAGCCGACGCCGCGCACGTCGACGTTGTTGAGCAGCAGCCGGTTGACCTTCACGGTGGGGATCTCGCCACCGGTGAACCCGACGACGAGCAGGCGCCCCTGCGCGCCGAGGCTGCGCAGTGCGTCGGTCATCAGCGGCTCGCCGACGACGTCCAGCACCACGTCGACGCCGTCGGGGCCAGTGAGCTCCTTGACCTGCGGCAGGAAGCCGTCGCTGAGCACGGCCTCGTGCGCGCCCGCAGCCTTGGCGAAGTCGGCCTTCTCGGGCGTCGAGACGAGCGCGATGACCCGGGCGCCGAGGCCCTTGCCGACCTGGATGGCAGCGGTGCCGACGCCGCCCGCGGCGCCGGTGACGAGCAGGGTGTCGCCCGCGGTCAGCCCGGCCCGGGTGGCCAGGGCGAACTCGGCGGTGAGGTAGTTCATGGGGATCGCCGCGCCCTGCTCGAAGGTGTAGCGGTCGGGGAGCGGGAAGACCGACTCGGCGTGCAGCGAGACCAGGTCCGCGCCGCCGCCGTACGGAAGGCAGCAGGCGACCCGCTGCCCCTCGCCGAGGCCGCTCCCGTCCGGGGCGCTGCGGACGACGCCCGCGAAGTCGACACCGAGCTGGAAGGGGAGCTCGGGCTTGATCTGGTACTCGCCCTTGGTCTGCAGCAGGTCCGGCCAGGAGATGCCGAGCGCCTTGACCTCGACCAGGACCTGGCCGTCCTGGGCGGTGGCGTCGGGGACGTCCTGGACGGTGACGGAGGCGGGTCCGTCGAGTGCGGTGACTTGGACAGAGCGCATGGCGAGACCCTAGAGGGTGGGGGGAGGAGTGGCGTTAGCGTGTCGGCGTGACCAACCTGCCCCTCCAGCTCGCTCGTCGCGCTGCCCAGGAGGCGACGTACGCGTCGTGGGCCTACAAGCGTGGCGCCCTCGGCATCGACCCGCCGTGGAAGGTCGCCCGGATCGGCAAGGCGGTCTACCGCCACGGCATGCTCGGCGGGATCCCGACCATCGCCTCGATCCGGCACGGCCGTGACCAGCTGGCGGTCATCGACGAGCTCGCCGACATGACGTACGGCGAGCTCGACGACGCCGCCAACGCCCTCGCCCACCACTGGCGGAGGATCGGGCTCGCTCCCGGGGACGGGGTGTCGATCCTCGCCCGCAACCACCGCTGGTTCCTCGTCGCGACCTATGCCGCCGCCCGTTGCGGTGCCAAGATCGTGCTGCTCAACACCGACTTCGCCGGCCCGCAGATCCGCGACGTGGCGGCGCGGGAGGGCACCGACCTGCTCGTCCACGACGACGAGTACGGCGAGCTGCTCGCCGAGGTCGAGACCCGGCTCGGCCGGATCCGCGCGTGGACCGACGACCCCGACGAGCGCGGCAGCGACACCATCGCCGGAGTGGTCGCCTCGGGCGACACCTCACCTGCGCCGCGGTCGGGCACCGACCCCCGGGTGGTGCTGCTGACCAGCGGCACCACGGGCACCCCGAAGGGGGCGCCGCGGCCGGAGCCCCGCTCGCTGGCGCCGATCGGCGCGCTGCTCTCGAAGGTGCCGTTCCACGCCAAGGGGGTGCTGGTGCTGCCGGCGCCGATGTTCCACACCCTCGGTTTCGCCCAGGCGCTGCTGAACGGCTTCCTCGGCTCGACGCTGGTGGTCCGGCGCCGGTTCGACCCGGCGCTGGTGCTGCAGGACCTCTCGGTGAACGGCGCGACCGGCATGGTCGCGGTCCCGGTGATGCTGCAGAAGATGGTCGAGCTCGGCGAGGAAGCGTTCGCCGAGTCCGACCTCTCCCGGCTCACCGCGATCTTCGTCGCCGGCTCCCAGCTCGGCGCCGAGCTCGCGACGCGCTCGACGGAGCTGTTCGGCCCGGTGATCCACAACATGTACGGCTCGACCGAGGTCGCCTACGCGACCATCGCGACACCCGAGGACCTGGCTGCCGAGCCCGGCTGCGTCGGCCGACCGGTGATGGGGGCGGTCGTGAAGCTCTACGACGCCGACGACGAGGAGATCACCGAACCCGGCGCCACGGGGCGGATCTTCGTCGGCAACGACTTCCAGTTCGAGGGCTACACGGGCGGCGGCGACAAGGACCGCATCGACGGCCTGATGTCGACCGGCGACGTGGGCCACTTCGACGCAGCCGGCCGGCTCTTCATCGACGGGCGCGATGACGACATGATCGTCTCCGGCGGCGAGAACGTCTTCCCCGGCGAAGTCGAGGAGCTGCTCTTCGCTCACGACGCCGTCCGCGAGGCGGCCGCGATCGGCGTGCCCGACGAGCGCTTCGGGCAGCGGCTGCGCGCGTTCGTCGTGCTCAACGGAGGAGCGGAGCTCACCGAGGACGAGGTGAAGGCGTACGTCGCGCAGAACCTCGCCCGCTACAAGACCCCCCGTGACGTCGTCTTCGTCGAGGAGCTGCCGCGCAACCCGACCGGCAAGGTGCTCAAGCGCAAGCTGGCCGAGGAGAACGGGGCTTCGTAAACGGTCTCGCGCGGGACTTCCGTCCCGGGCAGGCGACCCTGGGCCACATCTACCGGTCTTTCGGTGACGTACGCACGACCGCGGACGTGATCGACCTCGTTCGCAGGTCTCGTCGATAGCGACGGCCCAGCGCCAGCCCGCAGTGGAAGGCGCTGTCGCTCAGTCGAAGTCCTCGTCGACGTCCTTCAGATCACTGCGGAAGCCGAGAACGGCGCGAGTCATCTGGTTGCGGGTGTCGAGGAGGTCGTCGAGCGCCAGGTCGAGGTCGGCGGCGGTGACGACGAGGGGGTGGTTGTCGGGTTGCTCGTCCCGGTCGGCGGCGACGACGGCGGAGCGGCGGAGCAGCTCCTTCAGGAAGGAGGCGGTGACGCCGTCGGTCCGGTCGAGCACGCTGTCGATCCCGCTCAGGTCGAGGTCGAGACTCCCGCGGTAGAGCTCGATGAGCCGGCGCCGTGACGTGCGGTCGGGCACCTCGATGTGGACCGCCTGGTCGACCCGTCCCGGGCGGGAGGCGAGCGCGGGCTCGAGGAGGTCGGCCCGGTTGGTGGTGAGGAGGAAGACGACGTCCGCGTCCTCGTCGAGACCGTCCATCTCGTTGAGGAGGGTGAAGAGGAGAGGCGTCGCTCCGCCGTACCGGCTGCGTTCCTCGGCGATCAGGTCGACGTCCTCGACGACGATCATCGCCGGTTGCAGCGACCTGGCGACCGAGCACGCTTCGCTGATGCCGTGCAGGGTCTCGCCGGTCAGCTCGACCACGGTGGTGCCGACCAGCTCGCTGATGAGGTACCGCACCGAGTGCGTCTTGCCCACGCCGGGAGGTCCGTAGAGGAGGATGCCGCGCTTGAGGTGCTGGCCGGCGGCCCGCAGGCGAGCGCTGTTGCGGGCAACGCCCACGACCTGGCGGCGGAGGTCGTCGAACGTCTCGGTGGGGAGGATCAGGTCCTCCCGCGCCATGGTCGGCCGTTCGCGGAACCGGAGCAGCGATCCGCGCTCGCCGAACATGCTTCCGCCGAAGGACACGACCTGCCCGCGGTAGACGTTGTGCTCCAGGGCGAGGTCTCGCAGCCGACGCCCGAGGGACTCGGCCCGATCGGGTTGGTGCGCGACGATCTCGAGGGTCACCTCCCGGGAGTCGGCTTCGGGGTCCGGGCCGCGGAACAGCACGGCCATCCGGTCGTCGCCGTCTCCCAGCAGGAGAAGTGCGACCCGCAGGCACTCGCGGGTCTCGCCGCCCGGTCCGCTGGGCAGGCTGATCCGGGTGACGTTGCCGGGCCGCGGGCCGTGCATCATCCACCGGTCGTCGCCGAGCAGGTCGGCGATCCCGAAGGACCCGTGGTGGCGATGTCCGGCTACGCCGATGATCCGCGCGCGGTCGCCGTACTCGTCGAGCACGACGTCGAGCGCGCCCTGCACGTTGACGTGCTCGTACGCCCGCCACTGCTCGACGATGACCGGGAGCTCGTGGACCTCGGGGCCGAGGTGGTCCGTGAGGACCGAGCGGAAGGTCGGCTGGTCGACGGTGCGCGCCTTCGAGACGAACCGCTGCAGGACGTAGCGGCCGTAACGACCGACGTCGGACAGCTGAGGTGACCGGTCATCGGCCGGCTGCGCGACCGGCGGGCCCGCGGAGAACGACATCGACATCCCCGGAGACTAGACGTATGACGTCCGCGGACAGCGAGGATCACGTGAAGAGGCTGCCGACGTCCGCGGCGTACCGGTCCTTCCGCTTGCGGTCCACGATCCGCAGGTGCCCGTCGACGTCGATCTCCCCGAGGTCGCCGGTGTAGAACCAGCCGTCGTCGTCGAACGCCTCGGCGGTGAGGTAGGGGTCGCGCAGGTAGCCGGGCGAGACCACGTCGCCGCGGCAGGCCACCTCGCCGTCCTTGGCGATCCTGACCTCGATGCCCGGGAGCGGCTGGCCCGCGGTGCCCGGCTTGATGCCGCGCAGCGAGAGGGTCATGGCACCGGTGCACTCCGCCATGCCGTAGGCCTCGGCGAGGGGCACGCCGAGCGCGTGGAACCACTCGATCAGCGACGGGTCGTCCGGGCTGGTCCCGGTGACGGCGTGCTCGACCTGGTCGAGCCCGGCCGTCTTGCGGACCAGGGCGAGGCCGCTCTCGTCGAGCTCTGCCCAGGCGGCGTCCTGCTCCGGCGTCGTCTCGCCCCAGCTGCGCGCCAGGGCAATCGGAGCGGCCTCGCGGGTGGCGTCGTCGAACGCCGTGGCTGCAGTGGGATCCTGCGCGACGGCGTCGAGGACGTCGGCGCGGAGCGCCTCCCACATCTGCGCGTGGCCGAAGAGGATCTGCGGACGGACGTCGAAGAGGTACGACGCCAGCTGGCGCTGGTCCGGGCAGCTGGCGATCTCCAGGCCGGTGAACGCGAGCAGGTAGTGGCTGGCGGCACGTGCGCCGACGTGGCTCATCGGCAGGTACGCCAGGGTGCGCTTGCCCACCAGGTCCTCGGCGAACCCGCCCCGGAGGGCCGCCACCTGGGCGGCGACGTTGCGGTGGGTCACCATCACGCCGGCGGGATAGCCGGTGGCGCCGGAGACGTAGCTGATGGTGGCGAGGTCCTCGGGCCAGATCGCGCGCGAGGCCACGGCGAGGTCGAGCGGCGGACGGACGAGCAGCCACTCGAGCGGCACCAGGTCCTCGCGATCGGCAGTCGCGTCGGCACTGCGGACCACGACGAGCTTGAGGGCCTCGTAGACCTTGCCGGCGGACTCGTCGAACCGCGCCACGCCCGACCGGTCCTCGACGATGGCGATCTTCGCCCGGGTGTGCCCGACGAGGAAGGCGATGCGCTCCGGCGAGGAGGTCTCGTCGATGGACACCGGCGTGCCGCCGGCGAAGAGGACGGCCAGGTCGGCGACGTGGAACTCCGGGATCGTGCGCATCATCAGCAGCACCCGCTCGCCCTCGCGGAGGCCGAGCTGCCGCAGGCCGGCGGCGACGCTGGCGACCCGCTCGGCGAGCTCGTCGAACGTCAACGACTCCCAGGTGCCGTCGTCCCCCTGCCAACGGAGGGCCGTGCGCGAGCCGGAAGCGGCGACGGTGCGCAGGAAGGCCTCGGTGATGGTCGGGGGCGTCATGCTCCCACGGTCCCTCTCGGAGGGGGCTTCACGCTCGTTCGCTAGTCCCAACCTCCGGACCCCGGTTGGCCGGGGGTACAACGGCGGTCAGGAGCACGGGTCAGGGGGTCGGCGGGCCGAAGTAGGCGATCCACCGCAGCGCGAGCTCGAGCCACGTCGAGCGCTCGGTCAGCGGGTGCCCGAGCAGCTCCTCCGCGCGGGCGATCCGGTAGCGGACCGTGTTCTTGTGGACGAACAGCCGCGCGGCGGTGACCTCGACGCTGAACGTCATCAGGTGGGTGAGCACCGTCTCCCGGAGCACGTCGAGGTTCTTGTCGTCGCCGACGAGGGCGCCCGCCTCGCGCGCGACCATCCGGTGCGTCAGCTCCGGCTGGTCGGCCACCAGGCAGAGCAGCTCGACGTCCGCGAAGCACGTCAGTCGAGGTGCCGCCGGCGACCGGAGAGCCAGCGCCTGGGCGGCCCGGGCCTCGGCGTGGCTCGACCGGAACCCCGCGACGCCGGTCGAGGGTCGTCCGACGGCGACCCGCAGCCCGCGCTGCTCGATCTCCTGCCTCAGGTCCGCGAGCAGGTGGACGTCGGGCGGTCGCGGGGTTGCGGCCCACCACCAGAGGTCCCGGCTGCCGGCCATCGTCGCCAGCGGGGGTGGGGCGCCCAGCGCCTTGCCGAGCTCGCCCGAGACCTCGGCGACCTCTGCCGGGGTGCGCCCGAGGTTCTCGTCCGCCCAGGCGACGCCGGCGGTCTGCCAGTGCTGCAGGGGGTGGGCCAGCGCCTTCTCGGCCACGGTCGCCGAGGGCGGGTTCACGCCGAGGAGCGCCCCGATGCTGTCGGCGCGACGGGTGGCCGCGCTGTCACGCAGCCGCTGTCGCTCGCCGACGAAAGTCTCGGTCAGCGCCTCGACCGCGTCGTCGAGCCACCGGGCGGCGCGCGTCCAGATGAAGACCAGGATCTCGTCGCGGGCCGGCGCGTCCCCGCCGGCGCCGTCGATGGTCTTGGTGAGGGCGTTGAAGACCGCCTGGTTGCCCACGCGGTACACCTTCAGCAGCGTGCCGAGATCCATCCCACGCCGGGCGAGCGAGAGCGCCAGGCCGTAGGCCGGCGCCGGCAGGTGCAGGCCGTACTCCCCGTCGATCATCGCGAGGAACGCCCGCCACTGGGACGTAGTGCTCGCACGCAGGTCCTCGACCAGGATCGGGTCCTCGGCCACCTCCGGAACCTGCGAGAGGATGACGTTGTCGACCTCCTGGACGAAGACGGCGACGGCCTCGTCGCGGGACGCCTCCGCTACGTACTCACGGATCCAGGCGATCAGGGCGGGAGACCG
The DNA here is from genome assembly GCF_003160695.1 of Nocardioides silvaticus. Classification (GTDB taxonomy): domain Bacteria; phylum Actinomycetota; class Actinomycetes; order Propionibacteriales; family Nocardioidaceae; genus Nocardioides; species Nocardioides silvaticus. The sequence goes on along the minus strand of NZ_QGDD01000001.1, from coordinate 116,006 downwards.
AGACTCCGACACCGCACACCTCCGACCGCCCCGGGACGGACAGCGACCGTCGCCGACGTTGGAAGTGCCACTCTGCGCCGCGTGACGCGCCCGCACAACCGTGCGGGCCGACTTTCGGCATCAGCCCAGCTTGCGGAGCTGGTTGACGGCCCTCGTGGTGGCGACCACCGTGCCGTTCGCGTCGGTGATCCGGGCTTCCACGACGAACTCCGACCTGCCCGTCTCCAGCGCCTCCTGGCGCACCCGCTCGATCTCCTCGGCCGCGATCGTCGCGCTTGCCCGGACGTCACCGAGCCCGGGCCGGAGGAACTCGATCTCGGCCTTCTTCACCAGAGGCACGAACCCCGCCAGCTCGCCGCTGAGGTCGAACGAGGCCTGGGGGATGATCCCTCCGAGCACCTCCGCGGCGGTGAAGAGCGACCCGGCGTAGAGGACGCCGAAGTGGTTGCCGTTGGGGCCGGCAGGCAGCTCGACGGTCGCGTGGCCGGGGCCGGCGTCGACCACCGTGATCCCCATCGCACCCAGGATCGGGATCAGGCTGTGCATGCTGGACGTGGCCTGCTCGGCCGAGGTGATGGGCTCCATCTCAGGACTCCTTCCCCGCGGTGCGGGCGTGCTCGGTGATCTCGCCGACGAGGGTCGGCCAGAGCTCCTCGGGCAGGTCGTGCCCCATGCCGGGGTAGGTGACGAGCCGGGCGCCCGGCACGGCCGCGGCGGTCTCGTGACCGCCCTCGACCTGGATCAGCGGGTCGTCCTCGCCATGGAGCACGAGCGTCGGGACCGCCAGCTCACGCAGACCGGAACGGCGGTCGGGCGAGACGAGGATGGCCGCGAACTGGCGCACCTTGCCCGCCGAGGAGCTGCTCCTGCGGAACGACTCCTCGCCGACCGCCCGGACCCAGGCGACGTCCTGCGGGTAGTCGGTCGAGCCGACCACGCGGTAGACGTTGACGGCGAGGTCCCCGGCCTCGGCCTCGGTCTTCGGCGACGGCCACATCAAGGTGGCGGCCGCGGCGTCGGTGGGCTTGCCGATGTGCGCCGCCGGCGTGGACATCACTGACGTGAGGCTGATCAGCCGCTCGGGGTGCCGGATGGCGACCTCCTGGGCGATCATCCCGCCCATCGACAGGCCCACCAGGTGCACCCGGTCGAGCCCGAGCGCGTCGAGCAGCCCGGCCGTGTCGTCGGCCATGTCGGCGAGGACGTACGGCGCCTCCTTCGACTGCCCGGTGAGCAGGGCCACCATGTCGGGCACACCGAGCTCGTCGAGGTGCGTGGAGAGCCCGATGTCGCGGTTGTCGAAGCGGATGACGTGGAAGCCCTCGTCCGCCAGCGCCTGGCAGAACCGGTCGGGCCACACGAGCATCTGGCTGGCGACACCCATGACCAGCACCATCGGCGGGTCGTCGGGGGATCCGAAGGTCTCGTACGCCAGGCTCACCCGGCCGGCGTCCACGGTCGACGGCGTCTGCATGGCCTGAACTATGACAGTCCAACTGTCACGATGGAACGGCGACCTCGACGCCGAAGACGGCGAGACCGAGCAGCGCGCACAGCCCCAGCGTCCGCATCGGCCCCCACCCCCGCCAGAACATCATCAGCAGCGCGACGCCGGTGATCGCGAACGCGACGGGGTCCCAGCTCGACAACACAGGGACGTCGAGCCCGATCGGACCTGCCTCGACGTCGCGGCTGCGGTCGAAGAGCGTGTGCAGTGCGAAGAACACCGCGAGGTTGGCGATCACGCCGACCACGGCCGCGGTCACGCCGGTGAGCGCCGCGGTCAGCTGGCGGTTGTGACGGAGCCGCTCGACGTACGGCGCCCCGAGCAGCACGAAGAGGAAGCAGGGCACGAACGTCACCCACGTCACCAGGAGCGATGCCAGGACGGCCGCGACCCAGGGGTCGAGGCTGCCCGGGCTGCGGTAGGCCCCCAGGAAGGCGACGAACTGGACCACCATGATCAGGGGTCCGGGAGTGGTCTCCGCGAGCGCCAGCCCGCGCACCATCTCGCCGGGCGCGAGCCACCCGTAGACGTTGACCGCCTGGCTCGCGACGTAGGACAGCACGGCGTAGGCGCCCCCGAAGGTGACCACCGCGGTGCCGGAGAAGAACAGGCCCTGGTCGAGGAAGACGTCGGTCGACGACACGAAGACCGCGAACAGGGCCACCGGGGTGAACCACAGGACCAGGAACAGTGCGATCACCACCAGCGACCGGCGTTTCGACGGCAGCTCGTGGTGGAGCGCGTCGTCGCTGATGAGCGGCGGCGGTCCGTCGACGGTCGCGTCGTGGGTGCCGTTCTGACCGATCCTCGGGAGCATTCGGCCGAGCAGCCAGCCGACGACCCCCGATGCGAGCACGACGAGGGGGAACGGCACCGCGAACACGGTGAGCGCGACGAACGCCCCGACCGCGACGGCGACGAGCGAGGGATGGCCCAGCGCACGAGGGGTGATCCGTCGTACCGCCTGCAGCACGATGGCGATGACGGCGGGCGCAACCCCGGCGAACAGCGCGGACACGACGTCGGTGCCGCCGAACCGCACGTAGACGGCGGACAGCGCGAGCAGCGCAATCACGCCCGGGAGCACGAACAGGCTGCCGGCGATGAGGCCGCCGCGGGTGCCGTTGAGCAACCACCCGGTGTAGATCGCGAGCTGCTGGGCCTCCGGCCCCGGCAGCAGGGTGCAGTAGTTCAGGGCGTGCAGGAAGCGACGCTGCCCTATCCACCGCTTCTCGTCGACCAGCTTGTGCTGCATGACGGCGATCTGGCCGGCCGGTCCGCCGAAGGTCTGCAGGGAGATGGCGAACCACGCCCGGGTGGCCTCGCCGAGCGGGATGACGTCCTTCTTGGTGTCGATGGCGAAATACAACCATGCCGACCGGGAAAGTGGACCTAAGGTCTGGCTAACCTGCACGCATGCCCGACCCCGTCGTCCGAGCGATGCCCCTCGGCGCCGCCCAGCTCGGCGCACAACTGCGGACCGCCGTCGACGAGATCGGCGCCTGGATGCGGGAGTACGGCGACGCAGCCGCCCATCCGTCGCAGGACGTCGACCTCGGCGCGCTCGAGGCCGCGACCGCAGAGCTGCGCGAGCGGCTGCGCGACAACTACCCCTTCCACCACCCGCGCTACGCCGCGCAGATGCTGAAGCCGCCGCACCCGGCGGCCGTGATCGGCTATGTCACGGCGATGCTGGTGAACCCCAACAACCATGCCCTCGACGGGGGACCGGCCACCGCCGCGCTGGAGAAGGAGGTCGTCGCCCAGCTCGCCGCGATGTTCGGCTTCGCCGACCGCGCCGGCGCGCCCGGCTACCTCGGCCACCTGACCAGCAGCGGCACCATCGCCAACCTCGAGGCCCTGTTCGTGGCGCGCGAGACCCACCCGGGCCTGCGGGTCGCGCACAGCGCCGACGCGCACTACACCCACGCCCGGATGGCCCACCTCCTCGGCGTCGAGTCGGTGGCGGTGCCGACCTCGGCCGACGGCACGATGGACCTCGACGCGCTTGCGAGCCTCCTTCGCACCGGCACCGTCGGCACCGTCGTGGCCACCACCGGCACGACCGGTCTCGGCGCGGTCGACCCGGTGCACGAGATCCTGCCGATCGCGCGGGCGCACGGCGTGCGGGTGCACGTCGACGCGGCCTACGGCGGCTTCTTCCGGCTGATCGCCGACGACCTGCCGGGCGGGGTCGCGCCCGCGCCGTACCTCGCCATCGCGGAGTGCGACTCCGTGGTCATCGACCCGCACAAGCACGGCCTGCAACCCTACGGGTGCGGGGCGGTGCTGTTCCGCGACCCGGCGGTGGCGCGGCACTACCTGCACGACTCGCCCTACACCTACTTCACCTCCGAGGACCTCCACCTCGGCGAGATCTCGCTCGAGTGCTCGCGCGCCGGCGCCGCGGCCGCCGCGCTGTGGCTGACCCTGCGGCTGCTGCCGCTGACGCCCGACGGACTCGGTGCGGTGCTGCGCCCGGGTCGGCAGGCGGCGCTGGACTGGGCGGCGCTCATCGAGCAGAGCGAGGAGCTGCGGCTCTACCAGCCGCCCCAGCTCGACATCCTGACCTGCTACCCGGTCCGGCCTCGGCTGTCCGAGGTCGACGCCGTCAGCGCCACGGCGATGACGGCCGGCATGACCCGGCCACCCGCCGAGTCGGTCCACCTCGCGACCTACACCGTCGACGCCGCTGACCTCGCCGCTCGCGGCCATGCCGTCGAGGCGGACGTCCCGACCGGCCGGATCCTGCGCAGCGTGCTGATGAAGCCGGAGCACCAGGCAGCCGTCCCCTGGCTGCACGAGCAGGTGCTCGGGCTGGTGCGCTGACTAGTCGTCGCCAGGCCGCAGCCGCAGCCGGATCGGCCCTCTCGCCGCGGCCAGGTCCACGACCTCGCCGCCCTGCGTCACGTCGAGCCGGCCGGCGGCGACCAGCCGCCGGGCGGCTTCCCGCGCCGGCTCCATGAGGTCGCGCCAGCCCTCGTCGTCCTCGCCGCGCACGGAGCGAGCCGCCTCGGACGGGCAGATCGTCCGGCCCGTGTCGCGCTGCGCGAGCAGCTCGAGGATGCGCTCCTCGAGCGCGCGGACGCGGTCGTCGCGAGCCACCGGCGTCAGAGCCGGTCGCGTCCGTGCGCCGTGAGCCAGACGGACGGATCGGGCCCCTTCGGGACGATGCCGGTCGGATTGATGTCCTCGTGGACGACGTAGTAGTGCCGCTTGATCTGGTCGAAGTCGATGGTGTCGCCGAAGCCGGGGGTCTGGAACAGGTCGCGGGCATAGCCCCACAGCGCGGGCATCTCGGTCAGCTTGTTGCGGTTGCACTTGAAGTGGTTGTGGTAGACCGCGTCGAACCGCGCGAGCGTGGTGAAGAGACGCACGTCGGCCTCCGTGATCCGGTCGCCCATCAGGTAGCGGCGGTCGGTCAGCCGCTCCTCGAGCCAGTCCATGGTCGACCAGAGCACGTCGTAGGCCTCGTCGTACGCCTCCTGGGAGCCGGAGAACCCGCACCGGTAGACGCCGTTGTTGACGTCGGTGAAGACCCGCTTCATCACCGCCTCCATCTCCTCCCGGCAGTCGTCGGGCCAGAGGTCGGGCGCGTCCGGGCGGTGGTGGTCGCGCCACTCGAAGAACAGGTCGTGGGTGATCGAGGGGAAGTCGCTGGTGACGACCGCCCCCGACGGGACGTCGACGATCGCGGGGACGGTGATGCCCTTGTCCCAGCCCGGGTCGCGCGCGAGGTAGGCCTGCTGCAGCCGCTCGTAGCCGAGCACCGGGTCGACGCCGCCGGGATCGAGGTCGAAGGTCCAGCTGCGCTCGTCGTGCGTGGGACCGGCCAGCCCCATCGAGAGCACGTCCTCGAGCCCGAGCAGGCCGCGCACGATGATCGCCCGGTTGGCCCACGGGCACGCCCGCGCGGCGACCAGCCGGTAGCGGTCGGGCTCCACCGGCCAGGTCGGTACGTCGAGCTCGTGCCCGCCGTACCCGTCCTGGGTGTGGCCCGGCTTGCTCGTGATCCGGTCGGGGACGTAGGTCATGTCCCGCTCGTAGGACTTGCCCTGCTCGCTGTAGGTCGGCACCCGGGTCAGGTACCCGAACCTCCCGGGGCGGAACCGGGGGCGCCGAGAGTGCTGCGACGCAGGGCGAGCACGGCGGTGTCGTCGGCCACCTCCTTGTCGTGCAGCGCGGCCAGGACCGACGTCACCAGGTCGGCCAGCGGCTCGTCGCGGTGCTCCTCCACGGCGTCGACCAGACGCTCCATGCCGACGTCGATGTCCTCGCCGCGGCGCTCGACAAGCCCGTCGGTGAACGCGAACAGCGTCGACCCGGGCGGCATGGTGACGGTGACGGACTCGTAGGTCGACTCGCCGACCCCGAGCGGCGGGCCGACCGGCATCGTGACGTAGTCGCTGCCGGCCTCCGTCATCAGCAGCGGCAGCGGGTGGCCGGCGTTGGCGACGACGACCTCGCCGGTGGCCCAGGTCCCGAGGCCGACGATGACGGTGACGATGTGCTCGTCGACCGCGATGTCGAACTGCGAGGAGCACTTCTCCAGAGCCTCGGCCGGTGTCTTGCCGTCGAGCAGGTAGGCGCGCAGGGTGAACCGGGCCCGCGCCATCTCGGCGACGGTGTCGACGCCCTTGCCGGAGACGTCGCCGACGACGAAGCCGAAGTGGTCCTCGCCGACGTCGACGATGCTGTACCAGTCGCCCCCGATCTCGATGCCCTTGGTGCCGGCGACGTACGACGAGGCGATCTCCAGCTCCGGGATGGTCGGGATCACGTGAGGAAGCAGGGCGCGCTGCAGCCGCAGGAACAGGGCCCGCTGCTCCTCGTAGAGCTCGTTGTTCTTCTCGTAGAGCCGGGTGATCGTCGCTGCGTCCTCCTCGGCGCGATTCCCTCGGTTGGACAGCGTGCGCGTGATGAGGGCGCTGGCAGCCGTCAGGACCAGGCCGCTCAGCAGCAGGATCAGCGGGAGCCACTTGCTCAGGCCGCTCCCGAGGTGCCGGTTGGGACGGGTGACCAGAGTCAGCACGGTGTCGCCGAACGCGATCGTCGTCCGCGCGGTCGATCCCTCGAGCGGTAGGTCGTCGAGCTCCACGCTGGTCGTCGTCAGGTCGTCGAGCCGGGTCTGGTCCCCGATGTAGATGGCGTAGTCGAGGTTCGAGAACGCCGAGTCGTCGTCCACCACGGAACGACGATCAGCCGGCAGCTCGCGCTCGATCTTGATGACGAAGCCCGTGTCCGGATCAGCTTGGGCGTAGACGAGCCGGACCCGGTCGCCGACCTCGACCTTCTCCACGACCGGCGTCGTCACGGCAAGAGCACGCAGGACGAGCTCCTCGGCCCGGGCGCCGTCGGGGTCGAGGGCGGGCTCGGAGCCCACGGTGCTGAGGCGGGTGAGCTCCTCTTCGCCACCTTCCTCGGCGCGCCACAGGGAGGCCGACGCGAACAGCGGGTCCTCGCTGATGTTGGCGGCGAACGTCCGACGGAAGACAGCGGGGTTCCCGTCCATGCCGGCGTTGGCCTGGACCTGCAGGCCTGTCGTCAGCGGCAGCTGGATGATCGCGATTGCGGTCGAGAGCACGGCCGCCGCCTGCTCGGTCTGCGTCTCGAGGAGTCGCTCTTCTGTCGAGCGGTCGACGCGATGGGCGACCACGGAGGACGCCGCGGTCAGCACCAGGCCGATCACCACCACCAGCGCGACCGCTCGGGTCGTCCGGTTGGCGCTGGCTCTCGAGGAGCCTGGGAACGACCGAGTCACGAGACCCCCTTCTTCGACGGCCGGTGGCTTGGCCGAACCGTAGACCGCCGGGACAGGGTGAGTCCCGCGATCTTAGAAAAGACTCTGCAGCACCCGCGCCGCCCCGCCGGTGGCTCCGCGGATCAGTCCGGGCCCGAGGTCGGCGTCGCCGACGGTGTGGACGGCGACGCCCGCCAGCCGCGCGACGATCGCGTCAGCCAGCGCGGGGGAGGGGACGACGGTGCCGGCGAGCACGACGGCGTCCGCGGGGAGCAGCCGGCTGGTGCCCCGGGCGGGGACGTAGCGCACGCCGTCGGAGCTGATCCTCTCGACGACGCACCCGACATGGACGGTGATGCCCAACCGGTCGATCCGGTCGAAGTGCTCCGTGCGCCGCTTCAGCCCGACCTCCGGGGCGATCTCGGAGCCGGCCTCCAACATCGCGACCAGCCGGCCGGCGCGGGCCAGCATCTCGGCGTACTCGAGAGCAGCCAACCGGCCGCCGACGACCACGACCCGCCGCCCGGAGGGCACGCGGTCGGGGTCGAGACCGCGCGACACGTGCGGCAGGTCGTCGCCGGGCACGGCCGGCAGGACGACCTCGCCGCCGGAGGCGACCACGACGGCGTCGGGCGCGAGTCCGGCGACGACCTCGGGAGTCGCCTCCGTCCCCGTCCGTACGTCGACCGCGGACCGGTCGACCTCGGCGAGCAGCCAGTCGAGGTAGGGCCGGTTCTCGGGGTGCACAGCCGAGGCCGCGACCAGCGCCCCGCCGAGGGCGGGCGATCGCTCGAGGAGCACGACCTGGTGGCCGGCGGCGGCGGCCCGCCACGCCGTCTCCATCCCGGCCGGACCACCACCGACGACGACCACGCGTCGCCCCGGCGCGTTCGGACGAGCCGGGTCGACGAGGTACGGCGCCGGCGAGGTCGGGACCACGAGCTCGCGCTCGTGCCCGGTCAGCGGGTTGACGGCGCACTCGGCGGCGAGCTTCTCCTCGAGCGTGTCGATGCAGTTCTCGCAGGAGATGCAGCGACGCACCCGCTCGGCCTCGCCCGCGGCGAGCTTGCGCGGGAGCTCGGGATCGGCCAGCAGCGGGCGTCCGAGCGCCACGAAGTCGGCCCGGCCGTCGGCGAGCACGGACTCGGCGAGGACGGGGTCGTGCAGACGGCCGACCGCGATCACCGGCACGTCGACGGCTTCCTTGACCGCGGCCGCGGCGCCGACGTTGAGGCCGTCGCCGTCGTCGGCGGCGTTGACCATCCGGGTGACGAGCCGGTCGATGACGCCGCCGCTGACGTGGAACGCGTCGACCCCGGCTTCGACGAGCAGCGGCGCGATCGAGGCGGTGTCGTGGACCGGCCGGCCGGCAGCCACCCGCTCGTAGCCGGAGATCCGCAGCGTGATCGGGAAGTCGGTACCGACCTCCGCCCGGATCGCGGCGAGCGCCTCGAGCACGACCCGGGCCCGCCCCTCGACCGACGTGCCGCGGTAGCGGTCGCCGCGCCGGTTGCGCTGGGGCGCCAGGAACGACCCGAGGAACATGTAGCCGTGCGCGGCGTGCAGCTCGATGCCGTCGTACCCGGCATCCCGCACCCGCACCGCCGCGGCCCGGAACTGGTCGAGGACGGTCGCGATCTGCTCCTTGGTGACCTCCGCCGACGGTCGCCCGGTGAGGTACGACGGGATCACGCTCGGGCCCAGCGACGTCACACCGTGCAGCTCGGGCCCGAGCCCGTCGGGACCGGCGTGCACGACCTGCGGCTGGATCCGGGCACCGTGCTCGTGCACCGCGGTGACCAGCTCCCGGTGCGCGGCGATGGCGTCGTCGGTGCCGATCTGGAGGCCGCCCGGAGTTTCGGGGTGCAGGGGGTCGATGCCGGTGGCCCCGACGGTGACCAGGCCGACGCCGCCGGCGGCGCGAGCTGCGAAGTAGGCGATCGTGCGCTCCGAGGGATGTCCTTCCGGGGTGCCGTACATCGTCTCCATCGGTGACATGACGATCCGGTTGCGGGTGGTCATGGCGCCGATCCGGCCGGGGGAGAGCAGGTGGCCGAACGGAGCAGACATAGAACATGTTCTACTCCACCCCTACGCTGGGCGCGTGGACTTCGCCATGGTGGCCGCCTACCAGCCCGTCGACCAGCTCGTCCCGCTCGCCCGCGCCGCGGAGCAGGCCGGCTTCCGCGCGTTCAGCCTCGCCGACCACGTCGTCGACCTCGAGGAGATCACCACGCCGTACCCCTACACACCCGACGGGCGGCGCCGGTGGAAGCCCGACGTGGACTGGCCGGACCCGTGGGTGACCGTCGGCGCGCTCGCCCAGGTCACCACCCGGCTGCAGTTCTTCACCTCCATCTACGTCGCGGCGATGCGCAACCCCTACGTGGTCGCCAAGGCGGTCGGCACGGCCGCGGCCCTGTCCGGCGGTCGGGTCGCGCTGGGTGTCGGCGTGGGGTGGAGCCGTGACGAGTTCGACCTGCTGGAGCAGGACTTCGGCACCCGCGGCCGGCGCACCGACGAGGCCCTCACGCTGATGAAGGAACTGTGGAGCCCGGGCTGGACCGAGTTCGACGGCGAGTTCTACTCCTGCCAGCGGCTGGTGATGAAGCCCGACCCGCCGGCGCCGATCCCGGTGTGGGTGGGTGGCATCTCCGACGTCGCCTACCGCCGGGCCGCGCGCCACGACGGCTGGGTCAGCGACATGTGCACCGTGGACGAGGCCGCGGAGGTGGCCACGAGGTTGGCCGCGCTGCGCGCGGACGCCGGCCGCGACCCGGAGGCGCCGTACGACGTCGTGGTCGCGCTGACCGACGCGCTCACGGTCGACGACTTCGCCCGCGCCGCGGCGGGCGGGGTGACGCTGGTGATGACGATGCCGTGGCTCTACTACTTCGGGCCCGGCGCGTCCCTTGAGCAGAAGCTCGAGGGGATCGCCCGGTTCCGGGAGGACGTCATGGTGCCGCTCGGAACTCCTTCATCCGCCTGAGGTAGCCGCGCAGCCGGCGCGCCGGGACCCCGCGCGGCCAGTCGTCGGCTCGGAACCACGCGTCGGAGCCGCCGTCGACGAACACCACGCTCCCGCACAGGAAGTCGGCGGCGTCCGACAGCATGAAGACCACCCAGTCGGCCAGCTGTCCGGGGTCGCCGAAGCCGCCGATCGGCACCGGGAACCGCCTGATCTGCTTGGCCTCGGCCGGTGTCGCGAGCTGCTGCTCCAGCAGCGGCGTCAGCACGGCGCCGGGCGCGATCGCGTTGAGACGGATCCCGGCACCCGCCCACTCCTTCGTGACCGCCGTACGACGGACCCAGCGGCTGATCGCGATCTTGCTGGCTGCGTAGGCGAAGGTCGGCGCCTGCTTGCCGAAGACGCGGAGCGTCCTGAGCACCCGCTCGATGTCGCCCTCGAGGAACCCGCGCACGGCGCGTCCCGGCACCATCGGGACGGTCGAGCTGGAGTTGCTCGAGAACACGACGACCTTCGCCGCGTCGGCAGCCGCGAGGGCCGGGCGCCAGGCCTCGAGGAGGTCGACCACGCCGAAGTAGTTGACCTCGGCGATGAGGCGCGGCCGGTCGCGACCGGGCGCCGGGCCGAGTCCGGCGGCGAGGACCGCCCCGTCGAGCCTGCCTCCGCAGCGCTCGAGCACCGCCGTCGCCGCGGCCCGCCTCCCGGCGGGGGTCGACAGGTCCGCGCGGACCGTCGCCTCGGCGATGTCGACGGTGATGACGGTGTGTCCGCCGGCGGCCAGCTTGTCGGCGACGGCGCGGCCCATCCCGCTGGCGGCGCCGGTCACGGCGTAGGTGCTCACGACCGTGAGACTAGAACACGTTCCTGTTCGTGTGACGGGACCCACCTTCCCGCAACAGGGAAGGTGAGGTTAACCTTACTTTCGTGATCGTCTGCCAGTGCCGGGTCGTCAGCGACAGCGCGGTCGACCGCGCCCTCGCTGATGGAGCGCGCACGGTCGGCGCGGTCTGCCGGACGACCGGTGCCGCCCAGGACTGCGGGTCGTGCATCTTCACCGTCAAGGCGCTCGTGTGCCAGCACCACGAGCGGGAGGACGCGCTCCTGGCCGCCGACGGGGCAGCCAGCTGATTCGCTGCTGAGTCTGGCCTTAGCCGGGGGGCCGGATGACACGATCGGGGCCATGCAGCCAGCCAGCCCCCGGATCGTCGAGCTCTTCAACGACGCGCTCACCTTCGAGCTGACCGTCACCAACACCTACTTCCTGCACGCCCGCATGCTCGACAACTGGGGGCTGACCAGGCTCGGCAAGGTCTTCTACGACCTCTCCATCGACGAGATGAAGGACGCCGACGACCTGATCAACCGGATCCTGATGTTCGACGGCCACCCGAACGTGCAGAAGCTCAACGCCATCACCGTCGGCGAGACCGCCGAGGAGATGCTGAGGCTGGCGCTCGAGAGCGAGAAGGCTGCGGTCGCCCAGTTCAACGCGTCCGCCAAGGAGTGTCACGACCTCGGCGACCACGGTTCCGCCGCCGTCTTCGAGGAGATGGTCCGCGACGAGGAGAAGCACGCCGACTGGTTCGAGAGCCAGCTCGACGCGATCGAGCGGGTCGGCGTGCAGCAATATCTCGCTACCCAGATCGAGGCCGGTCAGGCACCCTAGTCGGGTGCCGTCGTCCAGCCAGTGGCTCGCGTTCGTCGTCGCCTCGATCCTCTTCATCCAGGTGCCGGGACCGAGCCTGCTCTTCACGATCGGACGCGCGTTGACCGTCGGCCGGCGTGACGCCCTGCTCTCCGTGGTCGGCAACGGGCTCGGGCTGATGGCCCAGGTGCTCCTCGTCGCCGTCGGCCTCGGCGCGGTCGTGGCCGCCTCGGCGACGGCCTACACCGTCATCAAGCTCGTCGGCGCCGCCTACGTCATCTACCTCGGCGTGCAGGCGATCCGGCACCGCAAGGACGCCCGGCTCGCGCTCGAGCGCGCCGCCGACGACCTCCCGGTCCGGTCCACCGCGTTGGCCTCCGTGCGCACCGGCGTCATCGTCGGCGCCACCAACCCCAAGACGATCGTGTTCTTCGTGGCGTTCCTGCCGCAGTTCACCAACGAGGCGGCCGGCAGCGCGGGCGTCGCGCTCGCCCTGCTCGGCCTGGTGTTCGGCGCGATGGCGATCGCGAGCGACAGCGTCTGGGCGCTGGCGGCGGGGAAGGCACGCGACTGGTTCTCGCGACGCCCGCACCGGCTCGACCGGCTCGGCACCGCCGGGGGAGTGATGATGGTCGGCCTCGGCACGACGATGGCGGTCGCCGAGTGACCCACCCGCCGATGTTCAGCGACGACGATCCGGTGCTGGTGCGGCTGCGCGACGTCTGCCGGGCGCTGCCGGGCGTCGAGGAGCGGGTCTCCCACGGCCGGCCGACGTTCCGGGCCGGCAAGATCTTCGCGGTCTACGGCGGCTCGGAGAAGCTGAGCCCGGGCAACCACCGGCAGGTCCCCAGCGCGCTCATCTTCACCCCCGACCCGGTCGACCTGCCCGCGATCGAGGAGGACGAGCGGTTCTTCGTGCCGGCCTACTACGGGCCGTACGGCGGCCGCGCGCTCGACCTGGCCGACCCCGGGGTCGACTGGGCAGAGGTCGCCGAGCTGGTCGACGCGTCGTACCGGCGGGTGGCGCCGAAGCGCCTGCTCGCCGAGCTCGACGCCCGCGACGGCTGAGCCCGGGCGCTGCTAAGATTGACCTGCCGCAGGACACCGGCCCTCTGAGTGCCCGGCCCGCGGCCCTGCGGACCGCAGTCCGCGACCTCACCTGTCGATCGACAGACGATCGGCACGAACGTAGGGACATCAGTGGCTCGAGGAAGCCAGCGCAGACCTGCGCAGAACAACCGCCGCGGCGGCACCAAGACCGCACGACGCGACGAGACCGGGATCATCCCTGTCCTCGCACGGGTCGTGCGTGAGGTCGAGGCGGCCGTCGCCCGCCGCTCCGCGATGCCGGACGTGCGCACCAAGTACCAGGTCGTCGCCCTGCTCGCCCGCGAGGAGCGGATCCGGGTCAAGGCCGACGAGTCGATCTCCGACGCCAAGCGCGGCGAGGAGCTGAAGCGGCTCGACGGGATCGCGACGATCCTCGCCCAGACCGCCGCCGCCGACCCGCGGCTGTTCGACCTGCTCGCCGAGGACGCCGAGGTCTCGGAGTCGGCCGAGGAGCTCAAGCGCGAGCTCCAGCGCCGGGCCGGCTACGACGTACCGGATCCCGAGCCCGAGCCGGCCCTCGACCCCGATGCCGTGCTCGCCGAGCGGCGCGCGATCCCACAGTCGGTGATCGCTCGCCAGCTGGCCAACCCCTTCCTCGTGCCGGACTTCGACGCCGCGACCCCGGCCCGCAAGCCCAGCGGCCGGCTCGCGACGTGGGAGCTCCTCGGGCCGCTGTTCCGGTCCTTCGAGGACACCACGCCCGGGGCACCGGTGTGCATGGAGCTGCCCGAGCCGGAGGAAGCGGGCCTCATCATGCTGCCCCCGGGACGCGAGCTGATGGCCCACCAGGCGCGGATGGTCGAGGCGGCCGCCGAAGGCCACCGCACGTTCCTGCTCGCCGACGAGCCCGGTCTCGGCAAGACCGCCCAGGCGCTGCTCGCCGCCCAGGTCGCCGGCGCCTACCCGCTGCTGGTGGCGGTGCCCAACGTCGTCAAGACCAACTGGGCCCGTGAGGTCGAGATCTGGACGCCCAGCCGGCGCGCCACCGTGCTCCACGGCGACGCGATGGACGTCGACGGCTTCGCCGACGTGTTCGTGGTCAACTACGAGATCCTCGACCGCCACCTCGGCTGGCTCGGCCAGCACGGCTTCCGCGGGATGATCGTCGACGAGGCGCACTACATCAAGAACAAGACCTCCCAGCGCTCGCAGAACGTGCTCGAGCTCGCCGAGCGGATCCGCAAGCGGGTGCCGCGGCCGCTGCTGATGGCGCTGACCGGCACCCCGCTCATCAACGACATCGAGGACTTCCGCGCGATCTGGCAGTTCCTCGGCTGGATCGACGACAAGAAGCCGCTCGGCGAGCTGATGGCCGAGCTCGACGAGACCGGGCTGACCCCGGCAGACCGCTCCTTCTACCCGGTCGCGCGGCAGATCGTCGTCGACATGGGCATCGTGCGTCGGCGCAAGGTCGACGTGGCCTCCGACATCCCGGCCCGCCGGATCGCCGACGTGCCGGTCGAGCTCGAGGGCGAGGCCGGCCGGTCGATCCGCAAGGCGGAGGAGGACCTGGCCCGCCGTCTCGTCGAGCGCTACGACCGCGCCCTGGAGACCCGGCGCAACCAGTCGTTGGTCGAGGGCATCGACCACGACCTGGTGCGTCTGGTCGCCATCTGGGAGCGCGAGGACATCTCGACGGAGTCGGGGGAGAACGTCTTCGGGATGCTGCGCCGGATCGGTCAGGCCAAGGCCGGGCTGGCCGCCGACTACGCCGCCCAGCTCGCCCGCAACGCCGGCAAGGTCGTGTTCTTCGCCAAGCACATCGACGTCATGGACATCGCGGAGGAGACGTTCGCGGCCCGCGGCATCGGCTCGGTCTCGATCCGCGGCGACCAGAGCAAGTCGGCACGGGAGAAGGCCATCGACTCCTTCACCAACGACCCGGACGTGCAGATCATCGTCTGCTCGCTGACCGCCGCGGGTGTCGGCATCAACCTGCAGGTGGCCTCCAACCTGGTGCTCGCCGAGCTGTCGTGGACCGACGCCGAGCAGACCCAGGCGATCGACCGGGTGCACCGGATCGGCCAGACCGAACCGGTCACCGCGTGGCGGGTCATCGCGACCCAGACCATCGACACCCGGGTCGCCGAGCTCATCGGCAGCAAGGCCGGGCTGGCCGCGCGCGCCCTCGACGCCGAGGTCCAGGAGGGTGACGGCGGCTTCGACCTGCAGCTGGAGGCGCTGGTGGGCCTGCTCACCGCCGCGCTCGAGAAGCGGGAAGCCGCCGCCCTCTTCTGACGATTGGTGCACACTGTCCGGCATGCCGTGGACCCGTTCGTCGGCGCTCGCCGACGAGCACCGCGCCCGCCTGGTCGCCGCAGGGGTCGACGCCGACATCCTCGCGGACACGCCGGTGCGCCTGGTCACCGGACCGCTGCCCGCCTGGTGGCACGAGCGGGGCAACGCGCTCTACCTCGGTGACGGCGTCGCCTCCGTCGACCTGCCGGGCAAGCTCGTCGACACGCTGACCTACTACGAGTTCTCCGACGTGCTCATCGTCGCCGCCAGCCCGTGCAACAACATGGCCTCGCTGCTGGTGGGCGGGGACGGCGCAACGGTGTTCCTCGGCCCGCGCAGCGCGTTCACCGGGTCCGAGATCTACTGCGGCGCCCACTCGACGATCGTCCTCAACGCCGAGACCATCGCGACCCGGTGCGCGATCGTCGATGCCCGCAACGGCGGGACGATCATCGCGGGCGCCGACCAGCTGTGGGCGGCGAACGTCTATGTCGCGACCGACGACATGCACCGGCTCGAGGACGCGGCGACCGGCATGCGGATCAACCCGTACGGCGCGCACGTCCGGCTCGGCAGCCACGTCTGGCTCGGGCGCGAGGCGATCGTCACGGGCCACTGCGAGATCGGCGACGGCGCCGTGGTCGGGACCCGGGCGATGGTGCGCGGCCAGAAGGTGCCCCCGAGCACGGCGGTGGCCGGCTGCCCGGCCCGGGTGATCCGCGAGGACGTCCGCTGGTCCGCCGAGGACACCCCCTAGCGCGCTAGCGGGTGCTGTCGACCGCCGGCCGGTCGGCGTTCGCCTGCGCCCGGTCGAAGGCGTCGTTGAGCGCACGGAGGTCGGCCACCACCCGGCCGGCGACGTCCGCCCCGAGCTCGGCCAGCGCCGCGCGCATCACCGCGGCCCGGAGCCCGGCGTCGTGCCGGTAGGCCTCCTCGCCTTCCGGCGTGGCCCGCACCAGCAGGGCCGTCCGCTCCTCGCTCGGGAAGCGCTCGACCAGGCCGCGATCGATCGCGGCGTGCACCTGCCGGTTGATCGTCGACTGCTCGAGCTGGAGCTGCTCGGCGATCTCCTTGAGCGTCGAGGGGCCGGACTCGACGAGCAGCCAGAGGATCTTGAACGCCGAGTTCTCCAGCTGGGCGTCGCGGTAGGTCGTCAGCCGGCGGCGACCGAGCCGGATCAGCTCGTCACCGAGCGCGCGCAGGAGCGCGTCGTCGATGTCGTCGGGAGCGGCCACGATCTCGAGGATAGAGCCCAGCGATTAGTTGTCGAAGACAAGCATATGTAGGATGCACAGGCCGTGGACCAGGAGGAGCAGACCGTGCAGCAGAGCGCCGAACCCGTCGAGATCGCCCGCAACCCGTTGCTGGCGGTCGCCGCGCTCTGCTTCGGGGGCCTCGCGGCCGCGACCACGCAGACGATGGTGATCCCGATCCAGAGCGAGCTGCCGAGGCTGCTCGACGCTGCGCCGAGCGACACCGCCTGGGTGATCACGGTGACGTTGCTCGCGGGGGCGGTGTCGATGCCGGTGGCGGGCCGGGTGGCCGACCTGGTCGGCAAGCAGCGGGTGCTCGTGGCCAACGCCGCCACCCTCCTCGTCGGATCCCTGGTCTGCGCCCTGTCGGACTCGCTGGTGCCCATGCTCGCCGGCCGTACGCTCCAGGGGCTGGCGATGGGCTTCATCCCGGTCGCGATCTCGCTGATCCGCGAGATCGTGCCGCCGAAGATGGCCGCGACCTCGGTCGCGGCGATGAGCGCGACCCTCGGTGTCGGCGGTGCGATCGGCCTTCCGCTGGCCGCCTGGATCGCCGACAGCGGCCACTGGCACGGGCTGTTCTGGATCGCCGCCGGTCTCGCCGCCGCCGTGGTGGTGCTGATCGGGATCGCCGTCCCCCACGTGCACGACGGTCATCCCGGCCGCCTCGACCTGGCCGGCACGCTCGGGCTCGCCGTCGGCCTGGTGAGCCTGCTGGTCGGCGTCTCGAAGGGCAACTCGTGGGGCTGGACCGACCCTCGCACCCTCGGTGCCGTCGCTGCAGGCCTGCTCGTGCTGGTCGTGTGGGGGGCGTTCGAGCTGCGCTGCAGCGACCCGCTGGTCGACCTGCGCACGACCGCTCAGCGGCCGGTCCTGCTCACCAACATC
Source organism: Nocardioides silvaticus (assembly GCF_003160695.1). Lineage (GTDB taxonomy): Bacteria > Actinomycetota > Actinomycetes > Propionibacteriales > Nocardioidaceae > Nocardioides > Nocardioides silvaticus. The sequence goes on along the minus strand of NZ_QGDD01000001.1, from coordinate 98,657 downwards.
GCGGCGGTCGCGATCGGCTTCGGCATGATGGCGCAGGCGATCGTCCTGCCGCAGCTGCTGCAGGCCCCGCCCGAGACCGGCTACGGCCTCGGCCAGACGATCCTCGAGGCCGGGCTCTGGATGGCGCCGGGCGGCATCGTCATGATGCTGCTCTCGCCGGTGTCCGGTGCCTTGATCGGCCGGGTGGGCGCCAAGGCGACCCTGATGGCCGGCGGGGCCGTGCTCGGTGCCGCCTACCTCGTCAGCCTGCTGCTCATGGGTGCGGCGTGGCAGCTGACGCTCGCCGGCTGCCTGGCGTCGGCCGGCGTCGGCATCGGGTACGCCGCGATGCCGACGCTGATCCTCGACGCCGCCCCGCCCCGGGAGGCCGCGGCGGCCGTCGGACTGAACGCGCTGATGCGCTCGGTCGGAACCACGCTGGCGGCCGCCGTCATGGGCACCGTGCTGACCAGCGACACGATCGCCCTCGGCCCCGTCGAGCTGCCGAGCGAGCACGCGTTCCAGATGTGCTTCGTCGTCGCCGCGTTCGCGGCGTTCGTGGGGGTCGCGATCGCCGCCACGATCCCGCGCCGCGTGTCGGACCCGGACGGCGCGGGCCCGCTCGCCGCGGCGGGTGCCACGGTCGAGGGCTCCGGCGCCGCACGCTGACCGGGTCGCTAGCTCGTCTTCCGGGCCAGCGTGACCGCGAAGCTGTCGGTGGGATCGGTCCACGTCCGGGCGACGCGGAGGCCGACCGCCTCGAGCTCCTTGCGCAGCCCCTCCGGGGTGAACTTCGTCGAGATCTCGACCCGGATCTCCTCGCCCGAGGCCAGGTCGAGCTCGATGCCGGCGCCGGGGAGGGCGACGTGCTGTGGCATCTCGGCGCGAAGCCGCAGGTCCATCCGCTGCATCCGGCGGTCCCAGAACGGCACGTAGGAGAACGCGTCCGGGTCGAAGTCGGCGCCGAGCTCGCGGTTGAGGACGTGCAGGCTGTTCTTCACGAAGGCCTCGGTGACGCCCCCGGGGTCGTCGTACGCGGTGATCAGCCGGTCCGCCTCCTTGACCAGGTCGGTGCCGAGCAGGAGCTCGTCGTCGTCGGCCATGGAGTCGGCGAGCGCGCCGAGGAACGCGGCACGCTCCTCGACGTAGAGGTTGCCGATCGTGCCGCCGAGGAACGCGATGAGCTTGCGCCCGTAGCGTGCGAGATGCCCCAGGTGCAGCGTGAAGTCGCCGACGACGGCCTCCACCGACGTCGTCGGGTAGCGCGCTGCCAGCATGTCGGCCGCCTCCCGGAGCGTCTCCTCGGAGACGTCCACCGGCACGAACCGCTCGAGGTGCCCGGCATCCGCGTAGGCGTCCAGCAGCAGGCGGGTCTTGTCGCTGGTGCCGCTGCCGAGCTCGACGACCGTCGTCGCGTGCGACGTGGCGGCGATCTCCGCGGCCGCCTCGCGGAGGATGGTCCGCTCGCACTCGGTGGGGTAGTACTCCGGCAACCGGGTGATCTCGTCGAAGAGCCGGGAGCCGGCCTCGTCGTACAGCCATTTCGGCGGCAGTGTGCGCGGCTGGGACCCGAGCCCGCGGCGGACGTCCTGCACCAGTCCGCTCGCCGCCCAGTCGGCGGCGAGCAGGATGTCGACCTTGGGGGCGTTCACGCGGCCGCCCCCGCTCCGTCGTCGGCGAGCCGGACCCCGGAGAGCGCCCAGCGCGACTGGTGCGGGAAGAAGTTGCGGTACGTCGCCCGCGCGTGGCCGGCCGGCGTCAGGGCGCAGCCGCCCCGCAGCACCATCTGGTTGCTCATGAACTTTCCGTTGTACTCGCCGATCGCGCCTGCGGGCGGGTGGAAGCCGGGGTAGGGGTGGTAGGCCGAGGACGTCCACTCCCAGCAGTCGCCGAACACCTGCCGCAGCCCGCCGTCAGCGGGCCCTGCGGCCTCGGGGTGCCAGCTCGTGCTGTTGGCGAGGTTGCCGGTGACGCTGCTGCTGGTCGAGCCGTCCCCGGTGGTCGAGCCGTCCCCGGTGGTCGAGCCGTCCCCGGTGGTCGAGCCGTCCCCGGTGGTCGAGCCTGTCGAGACCACTGCGTGCTCCCACTCCGCCTCGCTGGGCAGCCGCTTTCCGGCCCAGGTGGCATAGGCCTCTGCCTCGTAGAAGCTGACGTGGCTGACCGGGAGGCCCGGGTTGACCGGCCAGGTGCCGTGGAGGGTGTGCTCGAACCACACGCCGTCGACCTCGGTCCAGTAGAACGGCGCCGCCCAGCCCTCCGTCTGGATCCTGGTCCAGCCGTCGGAGAGCCAGAGCTCGTGACGGCGGTAGCCGCCGTCGGCCATGAAGTCGAGCCACTCGCCGTTGGTCACGAGCCGGTCGGCGATCCGGAACGGCCGCAGCCACTGCTCGTGACGGGGCAGCTCGTTGTCGAAGCAGAACCCGTCGCCCTCGTGGCCGACCTCGACCAGGCCGCCGTCGACCTCGACCCATCCCATCGTGTCGGGCGTCGACTGCGGGGGCGGGCTGCCGGCGTAGGCGGGCTGGAGGGGGTTGCGGGACAGGACGTGCTTGATATCCATCAGCAGCAGCTCCTGGTGCTGCTGCTCGTGGTGGAAGCCGAGCTCGATGGTGTCCGCCAGCTTCGTCAGCGTGCCCTCGTCGAGCCGGTCGATCAGGTCACGCATCCGGTCGTCGACGTTGCTGCGGTAGCAGCCGACGTCGTGGGCGCCCGGTCGGCTGACCAGTCCGCGGTCGGGGCGGCTGTAGCGCGGGCCGATGCCCTCGTAGTAGCTGTTGAAGAGGAACCAGTACTTGTCCTGGAAGGGCGCGAACTCCGGTTCGTTGTCCGCGAGCACGAAGGTCTCGAAGAACCACGTCACGTGCGCGCGGTGCCACTTGGTGGGAGAGACGTCGGGCATCGACTGGACCGTCTGGTCCTCGGGTGAGAGCGGCGCGGCCAGCGTCTCGGTGTAGGCGCGCACCTCGTCGTACCTCTGGTGGAGGGTGGTGGGGTCCCAGCCAAGCCCCGGTTCGATCGTGCTGGTCATGCGAGCACCTCGCTTCTCGTCGGTCCAGCCACCGTAGAGGTCGTCACCGACACCCCACGAGTGTCAGCCGGCGAATTGCGATCCAGACCTGGGAATATACCCCACCGGGGTATACGTTGGAGGTCGACATGGACCACTCACGGCACCACGCACACCACGACCAGAGCACCCGGATCCTCGCGCTCGGGGCGACCCTCCACTGCCTCACCGGCTGCGCCATCGGCGAGATCCTCGGACTCGTCATCGGCACGGCGGTCGGGCTGGCGACCGGCTGGACGATCGCGCTGTCCGTCTCGCTCGCCTTCCTCTTCGGGTACCTCCTCTCGACGCTGCCGGTCCTCAAGGCCGGGCTGGGGGTCGGCGCGGCGCTCTCGGTCGTGCTGGCCGCCGACACCCTGTCGATCGCGATCATGGAGCTGGTCGACAACACCGTCATCGCGCTGATCCCCGGCGCGATGAACGCGGGACTGGTGAACGCGACGTTCTGGGTCGGTCTGGTGATCGCCCTCTCGGCGGCCTTCGTCGCGGCGTACCCGGTCAACCTCTGGCTGCTGGGGCGCGGCAAGGGGCACGCGCTGACGCACGGGTACCACGGCGCGGGCGAGGCGTCGGGCTGGCGGCGACTGATCCCGACGATCGCCACGTCCACGCTCGTCGTCGGCCTCCTGGCGTTCGCCGGTGGTGGCCTGCTGGTCTCGCTCGCCGCATGAGCTGTGTGCTCCTCTAGCCTGGGACCGTGACCAGCATCGCCGTCGCCGGCGGCACCGGCGTCCTCGGGGCCCGGATCGTCGAAGCCGTCCGCAACCACGGCGCGACGCCTGTGGTCATCGCCCGGTCGCAGGGCGTCGACCTGACCACCGGAGCCGGGCTCGACCGCGCCCTCGACGGCGTCGACGTCGTGGTCGACGCCAGCAACGTGACCACGCTGCGGACCAAGCCCGCGATCGCGTTCTTCGAGGCAGCCTGCGGCCAGCTGCTGGCCGCGGAGCAGCGGGCCGGGGTCCGGCACCACCTCGCCGTGTCGATCGTCGGCTGCGACCGGGTCGACGTCCCCTACTACCTCGGGAAGCGTCGGCAGGAGGAGCTGGTCCGCGCCGGCGGAATGCCGTGGACGATCGTCCGGGCCACACAGTTCCACGAGTTCGCCGGGCAGCTGCTGGAGCGCGCTCGCGGTCCGGTCGCCCTAGTGCCGAAGATGCTGACCCAGCCGGTCGCCGCGCACCAGCTGGCGGAGCTCCTCGTCCGCGTCGCCCTCGGTGAGCCGCAGGGGCTCGCGCCCGACGTGGGCGGTCCCGAGCAGCACCAGCTCCCGGACCTCGCTCGTCGGGTGCTCGACCGCGACGGCAGTCGCCGCAGGGTCCTCGCCGTGCCCGTCCCCGGCAGGACTGGACGCCAGATCGGCGACGGAGGGCTGCTGACCGGCGAGGGAGCGACCATCCTCGACGAGACCTTCGACACATGGCTCGGCGTGGGCCGGCAGACAGGGGCGTAGGAACCGCTCGGACTCGGGTACTTCCTCCTGCAGCGCTGCCGGCGGTGTGTGGGGCACTGTCGGCGGCGCGCCCTCCCCAGGGCTGGTTGACCCGGCTAGCGGACCCAGCGGTAGACCTGGCCGTCCCGCACCTCGACCTCGCGCGGCGGCCGCGGCCTGGGGTGGTGCCGCAGGTGCTGCAGCACGTTGTTGCGGCCACGGAGCGCCGTGCCGCGATCGGTCCAGTGCAGGTAGGGGTGGAGCAGCGGCGCGGCTGCCGCGTGGTCGTCCGCGTCGAGCAGCGCCCACGCCTCGGCCGTCGGCGGGGGCAGCTCGGGGAGGTCGTGGAGCATCGCAGGCACGCACATCCGCCATGCGTCGGTGACCAGCTCGCGCACCTCGTCGGCGCCGAGCGCGGCCAGGTTGCCGCACACCCACGGGTAGCGCAGGTCGCCGGCGGACGGCAGGAAGAACACGTCCGGAGCGGACGCGACCAGCGCGTCCCGCTCCTCCTTGGGGAAGCCGAACCCGATCTGCTGCTCGTCCTCCGAGAACGCCACGAAGACGATCTGACCGACGCGGAACTTCCACCGGCCGCGCACCTGCACCTCGTAGGCGCGGGGGAGCGCGGACGCCACCCGGCGGACGACTTCCGCGTCGGTCATGCCGGTCAGGCTAGGGCCGGGCGCCGACAGCCCCGGCTACATCTCCTCGTGCACGTCGGGGTCGCCACCGAACAGCCGCCCGTCGCTGCGCCCCAGGGCCGAGATCGCGTCGACCTCCTCGGGCTGCAGCGAGAACCCGAAGACGTCGAGGTTCGCGGCCTGCCGCTCCGCGGAGGACGACTTCGGGATCGGGAGCGAGCCGAGCTCGAGGTGCCAGCGCAGGATCACCTGGGCCGGCGTCACACCGAGTCGTTCCGCGGGACCGGCCACCGCCGGCTCGTCGTACGGCGCCGCGCGCTTGCCGAGCGGGCTCCACGCCTCGGTCAGCACGCCCAGCTCCGCGTGCGCAGCGCGCATCTCCGCCTGCGGGAAGGCGGGGTGCAGCTCGACCTGGTTGACCGCGGGGACCACGCCGGTGTCCGCGATGACCCGGTCGAGGTGGGCGCGGGTGAAGTTCGAGACCCCGATCGACCGCACCAGGCCGCGGGACCGGAGCTCGACGAGGGCCCGCCACGCCTCGGGGTAGAGCCCGACCGACGGGTTCGGCCAGTGGATGAGGTGCAGGTCGAGGTAGTCGAGACCGAGCCGGTCGAGGGACGCCTCGGTGGACGAGATCGCCTCGTCGTACGCGTGGTGACGGCCGGGCAGCTTGCTGGTGACGAACAGCTCCTCGCGCGGCACGCCGGACCGGCGGAGGCCTTCGCCCACCGACTCCTCGTTCTCGTAGTTCACCGCGGTGTCGATCAGCCGGTAGCCGACCTCGATGGCGCTCACCACCGCATCGACCGCCTCGGAGCCGCGCAGCGGGTAGGTGCCGAAGCCGATCGCGGGGATCGACCGGCCGTCGTTGAGCTCGTGGGTCGGGATGCTCATCTTCTCGAGGGTAGGCGATGGCCGATGCCGAACAGGTCTACTGTCCTGCTGTGACTGAAGCCCAGCAGCAGGTGGTGGCGGCCTGCCACCGACTGGCCGCGGAGGGCCTGCTCATCGGCACCGCCGGCAACGTCAGTGTGCGGGCCGGCGACCGGGTCGCCGTGACGGCGACCGGCGCCGTCCTCGGCGGGCTGACCGAGGAGCAGGTCGTCGAGGTCGACCTGGCCGGCCGCCAGGTGGGCGGCACCCTCGTGCCGACGTCGGAGGTCCACCTCCACCTCTCGATCTACGAGAAGTACGACGTCGCCGCGGTCGTCCACACGCACGCGCCGGTCAGCACCGCGGCCTCCATCTCCGTGTCCTCGATCCCGGTCATCCACTACCAACAGCTGCTGCTGGGCGGTGAGGTCCGGGTGGCGCCGTACGCCACCTTCGGGACGCCGCGACTGGCCGAGCGGGTCGTCGCCGCGCTGGAGGACCGGGCGGCGGCGCTGATGGCCAACCACGGAGCGGTCGCGATCGGCCCGACGCTCGACAAGGCGGTCGAGAACGCGTTGCTCCTCGAGTGGCTGTGCGGCGTCTACCGCGACGCCACGCTGATGGGGAAGCCGGCGACCCTCACCCGTCAACAGCAGGAGGACGTGATCGCGGCCGCGATCGCGCGGAACTACGGCACCGTCCAGGGGACAGAAGCGGAGTGACGAGCGTGACCAAGGTGATCTGCATCGGCGTGCACGTGCTCGACGTCCACGTGGCGACCGTCGACAGCATCCCGGAGGGCTCGAGCGGCGCCCTCGTCGACACCATCCGGATGTCGCCCGCCGGGACGGCCGGCGGCACCGCCGTCGTGCTCAGCAAGCTCGGGGCCGAGGTGGCCAGCATCGCCGCCGTCGGCGACGACCCGATCGGCGCGACGCTGCTCGGCCTGCTGCAGGCCAACGGCGTCGACACCGCGCGGGTCGTCACCAAGGGCGGCGTCCAGACCTCGGCGAGCGTGCTGCCGATCAACGGGAACGGCGATCGACCGGCCTGGCACTGCATCGGAGCCAACGGCAGCCTCACCCTCGACGACATCGACCTCGACGCCGTGCGCGCGGCAGACCACGTGCACGTCGGCGGCCCGGAGTTCCTGGGCGACGCCGCGGTCGCCGTCCTGGAGGCGGCGCGGAGCGCCGGCGTCACCACGTCGGTCGACATGCTCGCGCCGGGGGAGCCGATGTGGCTCGACGCGATCGCCGCCTGCCTGCCGCTCGTCGACCTGTTCCTCCCCAACGACGAGCAGCTGCTCGGCCTGACCGCGACAACCACGCTCGAGGACGGTGCGCAGGCGCTGCTCGACCGGGGCGTCGGCTGCGTCGCCGTGACCGCGGGCGCCCGGGGCGCCTACGTCGCCACCGCGGACCAGACCGCGTGGGTGCCGGCGTTCGAGATCGAGGTCGTCGACACCACCGGCTGCGGTGACTCGTTCTCCGCCGGCTTCCTCCTCGGTCGGGCTCTCGGCCGCGACCTCCTCGCCTCCGCCACGCTCGGCTGCGCGACCGCCGCCCAGGTGGCCCAAAACCTGTCGACCGACGCCGGGTCGTATGACCTGGCGTCGGTCGACGAGTTCGCGACGGCTACGCCGACGCGGTGAGGATCACTTGACGGTGCGTCCGGTGACCTTGTACTTCAGGCCGTCGTCCTTGGGGTTGCCGAAGCACGAGTACGGCGACTCGTTGCTCGCCCAGCACGTGAAGCGGGTGCTGGTGTTGACGAGCACCGCGTCGACGCCCTTCACGGTCTTCGAGCTGAACGGCACCGTCTTGGTCGCGTTGCCCTTCTTGTCCAGCTTGACGGTCGTCTGGTCGATCTTCCCGTTCTTCCGGTAGACGACGACGACCGCAGCGGCGCCGCGGGCCTTCGGCGGCAGGTCGAACGTCAAGCGCAGCTTCCACGCCTTCTGCGAGAGATTCTTCGGGTTGAACCGAGCGGTCGCCGACGCCATGTGGTTGATCGGCCCCTCGGCGTAGGCGGCCCTGTTGGCGGCCAGCCCGATGATGGCCGCCGCCGGCGCCGGCGTGTAGGCGTTGCCCTCGTCGTAGAACGACTTGGCGCGCCGGTTGCCGACCTGGAACTTGATGATCTCGGCGCTGATGTTGGTGCCGCGGTTCTTGAGGACGTCAGCAAGACCCTGGGTGGAGTAGCGGTCGGGGCCCGCGCCGTTGGCGGCGTCGAGCCGCTTCCAGACGTCGAGCACGAGCTTCGGCAGCTTGCCCGTCTTGGCCGGGAACTTCTCGGTCAGGTAGCGCCACCAGATCCAGGTGCCGTAGTGGAACCCGGAGAGCTCCTCGGGGTCGCCCGACCCGTAGTAGTCGATCGGGACGTTGGGGAAGGCGAGCGGGCCGGTGCCGAGGTAGTTCCGGTTGTCGTTGACGTCGTCGAACATCTCGTCCTCGACCCAGGTGGCGGTCGACTCGATGATCCAGCCGTCCTCGTAGGCGTCGTAGGCGTACTGCACCGCGTGGAAGAACTCGTGCGCCGCGGTGACCTGCATGTTCTCGAACGGCGTGTTCGTGGGGAACTCGCTGGAGTCGTAGTCGTTGTCGAGTGCGCAGTAGGCCCAGAAGCTGAAGTCCTGGTAGCCGGGGTCGCTCTCGTCGAACGGGTCGTGGGGGTCGTCGGAGGTGCAGAAGCCGTAGAGGCCCTGCGGACCGATGTCGCCGAGGTAGATGTCGACCTTGTTGTTGCTCCCGCCGAGGGCGCCGTCACGCTCGGGCGTGCGGTAGCCCGCCGCGATGTAGTCGGTGTTGATCTGCTCGATCGTGTTGAGCACGTCGGTGACGTACTGCGGGATCGTGCCCTGCACGCCGTCCGAGCCGTCGGGCGCGTTCGCGCCGGACTCGGTGTAGTGGACACAGATCTGCGGACCGCAGGTGGACCAGGGGAGAGCGCCGGGGATGTAGGGGTCGCCCCCCTCACCCGGGCGCATCAGGAAGCGCTGCGCCTGCTTGTTGTCCTCGCCCTTGAGGTACTTCATGTCGCGCTTGAGGTCGCGCAGCGCGACCGTGAGGCTGCGGCCGTCGGTCGTGCGACCACCGCGCCCGACGGCGTCGCCATCGAGGATGGCCTGGACCTCGTCCAGGGTGTCGGCGGCCGCGTCGGCCTTGCTCGACGTGGCGTCGAGGGTGAGGCCCGGGCCACCGAAGTCGTCGTCCGCGACGGCGGTCGGACCGGCCAGGGTGAGGCCGAGTGCCAGGGCAATGGGGATCGTGAGCAATGACTTGGATTTCAGCACAGCGCAGCATTGCATCCGAGCCCGTCGCGAGCCAGTCGATTCGCCCAACTTGCAGTCTCAAGGTCGTCTCGCGGCGCCCGGATCAGATCGGGTGCGGCGGGTACGGCACCTGTATGCGTCTCGACAAGATCCGATCAGTCCTGGACCGCCCCGGCCCCTACGTCACGCTCCACCTCGACGTCGGTCGCGCCAGCGAGGATGCCCGCCAGCAGCTCGACGCCCGCTGGACCACCGCTCGACACCAGCTCGAGCACGAGGGCGTCGGTGCCGACGTGATCAACGAGCTCGAACGGCGGTTCCGCGAGCCCACCGGCCTGCCCGGCGACGTACGACGGACGCTGGTGTCCAACACCGACGAGGTCCTGCTCGACGACGCCCGGGCCGGCAGCACGCCGTGGCCGGAGACCGTCGCCGTCGGGCCGCTGCCGGACCTGGCGGGCTGGATCGCGCAGTCGGACGGCGACGTGCGGTTCGCACTGGTCCGCACCGACCGGACCGGCGCCGACATCGAGCTGTACCTCGCGCCCGGCACCCGGGCGGCCACCTCGACCTCGGTGGAGGGCGACACCTTCGACATCACCAAGCTTCCCGAGGGCGACTGGGCGCAGGACAAGTACCAGCAGCGCGCCGAGAACACCTGGCACGCCAACGCCCAGCTGGTCGCCGACCGGATCGCCGCCCTGGACCAGCAGTACCGCCCGGAGCTGATCGTCGTCTGCGGCGACGTGCGGGCGCGCTCGGACCTCGCCGACCTGCTGTCCGGCTCTGCTGCCACCGTCGCCGTCGTCGAGTCCGGCGGCCGCGCGGCCGGCACCTCTGACGAAGCGCTGTGGTCCGACGTGCGCCGCCTCGTCGACGAGTGCAGCGCACGGGCGACCGACGCGCTGCTGCAGGAGCTGCAGCGAGGCACGGCCACCGGGCGCGGCGTGCTCGCCGGGCCGGACCGGGTCGCGGACGCCCTCGTCAAGGGCGAGGTCGAGCGGCTCCTCCTCGACCTCGGCGACGCGCGCGAGGTCACCGTCGACCCGGCCGACCACCCCGGCCTGGCCCTTCCCGAGGCCGTGGGTGCCGGGCCGTTGCCGGCCGACCAGGTGCTCGTCGCCGCTGCCGCGCTGACCGGCGCGAGCGTGTCGGTGCTGCCGCACGAGGTGCCGCTGCCGCAGGAGCTCGCGCTGGCCTCCGGGGTCGCAGCCACGCTGCGCTGGGACGACCGCGCTGCCGGCTGAGTCAGCGGCGGACGACCTCGGCGCGGACGGCGAACCGGGCGCCGTCGTCGAGCGGCTCGCCGCCGCAGGCGTACATCGTGTTCCGGTCGCAGCGGTAGCGCGCGGACGTGTTGACCATGGTGACGAGCACCCGGGCCACGGCGCGGACGTCGAAGCGCACGGTCGCGCCGCCCTTCCCGCGGTCGAGCCGGACGACGCGGCGCACCAGCTGCCCGTCGGTGCGGACGACGGTCACCCGCACGGCCGACCGGCGACGGGGAGCGTCGACCCGTACCCGCAGCCGCCACCCGCCGCCGCGCAGCTCTCGGGTGGGCGTGAACGCGACGTGTCGGGCGGCGAGGTGGTCGATGCGGACCCGGACCGTCTCGTCGGTCCGCGTCGGGCTCATCCGGGCCACGCTGCTGACCTTCGCCGACGGCCACGTCCTCCCCTCGGGGTAGGCGTCGGCGGGGGAGAGGTTGGCGACGGCGTACGACGTCAGCGTGGCGCGCAGCCCGCGCCGGCGCTCGAGCACGGCCTCGACCGCGTCGATCGACGACAGGTCCGGCGCCCTCCCGACCGTGTCGGCCTTGCCCCAGACGGCGCGCACGATGCGGTCGCCGTACCGCCCGGTGAGGAACTCCCACCACGCCCAGCTGCCGTAGTGCGCGTAGCGGTCGTTGGAGAAGTCGTCGAGCGGGACGGCCGGGCGACGGACGGTGCCGAACCGCAGGTAGCGGCGGTTGTCGTCGACCTTGTCGGCGAACGTCTCCTCGATCCAGGTCGCCGTCGACTCCAGCAGCCAGGGGTCCTCGCGGAAGTCGTAGCCGAACTGGACCGCGTGGAAGAACTCGTGCGCCGCCGTCACCCGGAGGCTGTCGCCCGGCGCCGCCCCGAACTGCTGGCGCGAGAAGTCGTCGTCGAGCACGCAGTAGCTCGACGCGGCGAACCGCTCGCCCCGGACGCGCCGCTCCGGCGTGCAGTAGCCGAACAGGCCGCGAGCCCCGAGGTCGGCGAGGTAGACGTCGAACCGGGCGTCCCCGCCACGGCGCCCGTCGGGGGGCGGCGGGCGGTAGCCGAGCCGGCCCACCTCGTGGTCCCACACCCGGCCGAGGGCTCGCAGGGTCCGGAGCACCCACCGCCGCGAGGGTGGGGCGTCGGTGCCGCGGACGGCGTGGTGCACGCAGATCCGGGGACCGCACGCCTTGCGGCTCGGGCCGCGGTAGCCGTCGCCGCCGGGGTCCTTCCTGCCGTCCGTCGGCCGAGCCAGCATCGCCGTCGCCAGCAGGGCGTCGAACGGACCGAGGGTCGGCCGGGCGACGAAGAGGTCGCGCATCGCGAGCGTGGAGAACGGGGTGTCCGTGCTCTGCCGTGCCGACGGCTGCTGCGGGTCCGCCCCCGCCGGACCGCCCAGGACGCTCAGCGCACCTGCGAGCAGGCAGGCAGCAGCAAGGCGTGCGGGGAAGGACACGCCCACCAGCGTCGCGGACGGACCCACCGGATCCCGGGACGACGCGCCGGGTGGGAGAGGATGGGGAGGTGACTGCGCCGATGCTGCCTGCCGACCCGCTCGTGGGAGAGGCCTCCGACGAGGTACGACGCAGCGCGCTGCGTCGGATGCGCACCGTCGCGGTGTCGCTGCTCCTGTTCGCGGCCGCCGTCTACGTGCTCACCCTCGACCAGGACGGCTTCCTCGGCTTCGTCAACGCGGGCGCCGAGGCCTCGATGGTCGGCGCGATCGCGGACTGGTTCGCGGTGACGGCGCTCTTCAAGCACCCGCTGGGGCTGCCGATCCCGCACACCGCGCTGGTCCCGAAGCGCAAGGACGACCTGGGCAAGGGGCTCGAGCAGTTCGTCGGGGAGAACTTCCTGCAGGAGGACATCATCCGCGAGCGGATCCTGTCGGTCGGGATCTCCCAGCGTGTGGCCACCTGGCTCGCCGTGCCCGCCAACGGGACCCGGGTCGTCGAGGAGGCGGCCGACCTGGCTGCGATCGGCCTGTCCAAGGTGCGGCCGGACCACATCGAGTCGCTCGTCAACGACGCGCTGACACCGCGGTTCCGCGAGGAGCCGGTCGCCCCGCTGCTCGGTGGCCTGCTGCAGGAGGCGCTCGCGGACGACCTCCACCACGGACTGGTCGACCTGGCGCTGACGGAGCTGCACGACTGGCTGATCGCCAACCCCGAGACCGTGCACGAGGTGATCGGCGAGCGAGCGCCGTGGTGGGCGCCGGACAGCGTCAACACCTACGTCATCAACCGGCTGCACCTGGAGATGGTGCGGTGGCTCTCGGAGATCCGGGCCCAACCGGAGCACCGCGCCCGCCGCGCCCTCGACTCGATGCTCACGCAGCTCGCCGACGACCTGCTCTCCGACCCGGCCACCCAGGAGCGCGCCGAGCGGCTCAAGGAGCGGCTGCTCGACCACCCCGCGGTCACCCGGACGGCCATCGCCGTCTGGAACGCCCTGCGCGAGGCGCTGGTGAAGTCGCTCGACGACCCGGAGGGCGCCGTGCACAAGCGGTTGCTGCTCGAGGTCGAGCTGTTCGCGACCCGGCTGAACGAGGACGCCGACCTCCGCGAGCGGCTCGACCACTGGGCGGCCGACCTCGCCGTCTTCGCCGTCGACCGCTACGGCAGCGAGGTCACCGCGATCATCACCCACACCATCGAGCGCTGGGACGGCAAGGAGGCGTCGCAGCGGATCGAGCTGCACGTGGGACGCGACCTCCAGTTCATCCGCATCAACGGCACCATCGTCGGTGGTCTCGTGGGCGTCGTCATCCACGCCGCCTCGCTGGCCGTTCACTAGGGTTGGAGCATGCCCGACCCCTTCGACGTGGCGATCTCCGACGAGTCGATCAAGCTCGGTCAGTTCCTCAAGCTGGCGAACCTGGTCGACACCGGCGCGGAGGCCAAGCCCCTCCTCGCGGCCGGCATGGTGCGGGTCAACGGCGACGTCGAGACCCGCCGCGGGCGCCAGCTGCAGGACGGCGACGTCGTCGCCGTGGCCGCCCAGTCCGCTCGCGTCGTCACCGGCGAGGTGAAGGACGACCTGCCCTGGTAGGTGGGCGGGGACTCAGGCGAACCATCCCGACGGCGTGAGCTCGGCGCCCATCCGCGGCACGTACTGGTCGAAGTAGATCCGCGATATCAGCTCGCGCCGCGACCGGACGCCGGCCTTCTCGAAGACCGACTTGAGGTGGTCCTGGACGGTGTAGGCCGAGAGGTGGAGGGTCGCGCCGATCTCCTTGGTGTCGACCCCCTGGAGCACCAGCTGGGTCACGTCCCGCTCGCGCGGGGTGAGGCCGAACGCGGCGACGACGAGCGCCACGATCTCCGGGGGCCGGGCCTCCTCGATCGTGATGACGACCTCGCCCTGGCGGTCGTCGCGCGACATCAAGGGGCCGGCGTGCAGCACCAGCCACATGCCGCTGCGGGTGCGGACCCGGCTGCGCGGCGGCGTGCTCGTCTCGCCCCGTCCGTAGCGCCGGGCAGCGCCCACCAGCGCACCGATCGTGGCGATCGGGTCGCCCGCGGCCTCGCCGTCCACGAGCTCGGCCAGCCGCTGCTCGGCGCCGAGGCTCATCGAGGCGATCTCGTCGTTGCTGTCGACGACGACCACGGCCGGCCCGCTGCTGTCGACGGGCGGCGGGGCGTCGGAGAGCCGGGACAGCACGCCGGTGCGGACGCCGTGGGCGAACGGCGCCGACAGCGAGGCGAGGAACTCGATCTCCGAGCGGTCGAACGGGCGGTCGTCGTCGCCACGGAAGAGCGCCATCGCGCCCCAGACCTGGCGGCCGTCCCGGAACGCCAGCCGCGCCTCGTCGCCGAAGTCGAACCGGGGGCGCATGAACGAGCTCATCCGGTGCGAGCGGTCGACCTCGCCCTCGGTGACCAGGTGGACGCCGGCCGCGGGGAAGTCCGCGGCCGCCAGCTCGGTGAACGCGGTGGCCTCGACGTGGCCGTACTCGACCAGTCCGAACTCGTGGTCGTGGTCGTTGCGGTCGCGCAGGTAGCCGTACTTCCGGGCGCTGGTCAGCAGGTGCGTGCTCGGGTCGTGGGTCGCGATGCACGCGGCGACCCACGGCAGCGCCCGCGCGATCGAGGTGACCGACTCCTCGAGGAAGGTCTCCAGGTCGAGCCCGGCGCGCGCCACCACGTCGATGTCCTGGCGGACACGAGCGGCAGTCAGGTCGCGGGTCACGGTAGTGAAGTGTCCGGGACGAGCGCCGTTCGCACCATCCCAGAAGTCTGGGTGGTCTGGACCACCCAGGTCCGCAGGCGCGGAACTACCCGAACGACAGGGATGGTCGGCGCCGGGGCGTAGACCCGACCGTTGTGGACATGAACAGCATCGATCTCGACCAGACCGCCACCTCCGTCCGCGCCGCGACCCTCGACGACCTCGAGGCCACCGGCGCCCTCCTCCGCCCCGGTTCCGAGGGGTACGACGCCGCACGCGCCGCCTGGAACCTCGCCGTCGACCTGCGGCCCGCCGCCGTCGCCGTACCGACCTCCGTCGAGGACGTCGTCGCCGTCGTCCGGGCCGCCGCCGCGGCCGGGCTGCGCGTCGTCACGATGAGCACCGGACACGGCATGGGCCCGCTGGCGGAGGCGTCCCTCGACGACGTCGTGCTGGTCCGGCTCATTGCGCTGACCGGCACGACCGTCGACCCCGAGACCCGCACCGCCCGGGTGCTCGGCGGGACCCAGTGGGGGGAGGTCGTCACCGCGGCCTCCGCCCACGGACTCACCGCTCTCCACGGCAGCGCGCCCGACGTGGGCGTCGCCGGCTACGTGCTCGGGGGCGGACTCTCCTTCTTCGGCCGGCAGCACGGCATCGCCGCCAACAGCGTGACCGCCGTGGAGGTCGTCACCGCCGACGGCTCCGTCGTCCGGGCGACCGCCGACGAGCAGCCCGACCTGTTCTGGGCGGTCCGCGGTGGTGGGGGCGGCGTCGGCGTCGTGGTGGCGCTGGAGCTGGCGCTGCTGCCGTACGCCGACGTCTTCGCCGGCATGCTGCTGTGGGACCGCGAGCGGGCGCCCGAGGTGGTCCGCGCCTGGACCGAGTGGACCCGCACCGCTCCCGAGTCGGTGACCACCTCGCTGCGGGTGATGAGCTTCCCGCCGCTGCCCGAGCTGCCGCCGTTCCTCTCCGGCCGCCACGTGGTCGTGATCGACGGCGCCGTGCTCGAGGACGACGACACGGCCGCGGCCGTGCTCGCCCCACTGCGGGCCCTGGAGCCGGAGGTCGACACGTTCGCCCGGATCCCGTCCGGGCAGCTGCTGCACGTCCACATGGACCCGCCGGCCCCGGTGCCGGCCGTCAGCGACCACGCCGTCCTCGGCGAGCTCGACGACGACGCCGTCGCCGCGTTCCTCGAGCAGGTCGGTCCGGGCACGACGAGCGGCCTGATGTTCGCCGAGCTCCGCCACCTCGGCGGGGCGCTGGCGCGCGACGCCGGGGCCGCGGGTGCGCTGCGCCGGTTCGAGGGCGACTACGCGCTCTACTGCATCGCGGTCGCCCCGACCCCGCAGGCAGCCGTCGCCGGCAAGGCCGCCGCCTACCAGGTGGTTCGCGCGATGGCGCGGTGGAGCCGGGTGGCCCTGCTCCCGACGTTCACCGAGGCGCGGGTCGACGGCAGCCGTTTCCACGACGGCGAGGACTGGGCCCGTCTGTGCGAGGTCCGCGCTGCGCTCGACCCGCAGGGGACGTTCACGACCGGCGTCGGGGGATGAAGTCCCGGCACGACGCCGGGCCCGGTGGCTGTCGAGCCAGGCGTCAGCTGACGCCGAGCAGGTCGACGACGAAGATCAGCGTCTCGCCCGGCTTGATCACGCCACCGGCCCCGCGGTCGCCGTACCCCAGGTGCGGCGGGATGACCAGCTGCCGCCGGCCGCCGACCTTCATGCCCTGCACGCCGGTGTCCCAGCCCTGGATGACCTGGCCGACGCCGAGCCGGAACTGGAGCGGCGCGCCGCGGTTGTAGGACGCGTCGAACTCCTCGCCGCTCGAGTGGGCGACGCCCACGTAGTGCACCGACACGGTGCTGCCGGGCGTCGCCTCGGCGCCGTCGCCGACGGTGACGTCAGTGATCACCAGGTCCGCGGGCGGCTCGGGGTCGAAGAACTCGATCTCAGGCTTCTCCATGCGTCCACCCTAGGTGCCTCGGTGGTCGAGCCTGTCGAGACCCTCTACGACTGGTGCACGTACGAGTCGAGCTGGTCCCGCTCGAACTGGAGCTGGTCGATCTTGTGCTTCACCAGGTCGCCGATGCTCACGATGCCGACCAGGTCGGCACCTGCGCAGACGGGGATGTGGCGAAACCGGCCCTCGGTCATCACCTTCATCACGTCGTCGAGGTCGTCGTCGGGGGAGCAGGTCTGCACGACCTCGGTCATGATCGCGCCGACCGTGTTGTCGATGACGGTGCCGTCGCTGTGCATCCGGCGCACCACGTCGCGCTCGCTGACGATGCCGTCCATCGTGCTGCCGTCGGAACTGACGATGAGGGCACCGATGTTGTGCTCGGCGAGCGTCGCGACCAGCTCCCGCACCCCTGCCTCGGGGCGGATCGTGACGACGTCCCGGTGCTGCTTGGCTTGGAGAACATCCTTGATGCGCATGTGACGCAGGCTACTCGCGGCGCGGGCTCCGGGACCAGATGTCCGAAACCGTGCCGGGCCCGCTGCCGGGCCAGTCGGGGTCGTCCTCGCCGTCGGGCATCGTGCCGAGGAACGACATCGCCGCGTCGTGGAGGTGGCCGTTGGAGGCGAGGGCGTTGCCGCCCCACGGACCGTCGGTCCCGTCGAGGGAGGTGAACCGGCCGCCGGCCTCGCGCACGATGATGTCGAGGGCCGCCATGTCGTAGACCTCGAGCTCCGGCTCGGCCGCCACGTCGACCGCGCCCTCGGCGAGCAGCATGTAGGACCAGAAGTCGCCGTACGCGCGCGTCCGCCAGACCCGCCG
This sequence comes from Nocardioides silvaticus, assembly GCF_003160695.1. Classification (GTDB taxonomy): domain Bacteria; phylum Actinomycetota; class Actinomycetes; order Propionibacteriales; family Nocardioidaceae; genus Nocardioides; species Nocardioides silvaticus. Next base: position 81,190 of record NZ_QGDD01000001.1, on the reverse strand, counting down.
CATCAGGGCCAGCATGTCCTCGCCGAGCCCGCGGTCCTCCCAGCCGCTGAGGGAGGCGTAGGAGAGCGAAGCGTCCTCGAGGCGGCGGACGTCGGACACCTGGCACCGGGTGGCCTTGAGCAGCGACTTGCCGGTCCACGCGCCCTGCCCGGTCGAGGCCCACCAACGGCGCTGCAGCTGCGGTGCCGACACCACGCCCAGCACGACCTCGCCGTCGACGGCGAGGGCGATGAGGGTGGCCCAGACGGGGACGCCGCGGACGAAGTTCTTGGTGCCGTCGATCGGGTCGACGATCCAGCGCCGCTGCGAGTGGCCCGAGCTGCCCTGCTCCTCGCCGGTGATGGCGTCGCGGCTCCGCGCCTTGGAGAGAGTACGGCGGATCGACTCCTCGACGGCCTGGTCGGCATCGGTCACCGGGGTCAGGTCCGGCTTGCTCATCACGTGCAGGTCGATCGCCTTGAACCGGGCCTGGGTGAGCGAGTCCGCGTCGTCCGCCAGCAGGTGCGCCAGCCGGAGGTCGTCGGTGTAGTCGGTGCTCACGGGCTCACCCTAGCCAGACCTCGCCCGCCGTCGCCGCGGTGCGAGGGATGAACCGGTCGAGCCTCCGCTCCGTGATGCCTCACGTGATGCACTCTTTCGTCATGGAGATCAACGGTCTGCCACTGCATGCTCTCGTGGTCCACGGCGCTGTCGTCCTGACACCTCTGGCAGCCCTCGCCGCGATCGTCTACGCGGTGCCGGGTCGCTGGCGGGACTGGCTGCGGTGGCCGGTGCTGGTGGGCGCGCTGATCGCGGTCGGTGCTGTGTGGACGGCCTACCTCTCGGGGGAGGACCTCGTCGACGGGAACCCGTACGGCGGCCCGCTCGCCGAGCTCCTCGAGACCCACGAGGACCGCGCCGACATCTTCCGCTGGGCCGCCACCGGCTTCGCTGCCGCCGCCCTCGCCGCGACCGGTTTGCACCGCCGTGAGGGGGCAGTCCGCATCGTGCTCGGCGTCGTCCTCGCTGCTCTCGCGGTCCTGACGCTGGTCTACGCGATCCTGACGGGCGACGCCGGTGCCCAGATCGCCTGGTACGGCGTCGGCGACTGATCCCACGCCACTGCTCAGTAGTCGGTCACCGACCGCGCGGCGAGCAGCCGACGGAACGAGGCGACCCGCTCGGGATCGGCCTCGCCGGCGTCGATCGCCTCGTCCAGACCGCACTCGGGCTCGTCCTCGCCGTGGGTGCAGCCGCGCGGGCAGTCCTCGGTCATCTCGTCGAGGTCGGGAAAGGCCTCGATCAGGTGCTCGGGCTGCACGTGGGCGAGGCCGAACGAGCGGATGCCCGGGGTGTCGACGATCCAGCCGCGCTCCGAACCGTCCCCGGGCAGCTCGAGCATGATCGCCGAGGTCGACGTGTGGCGTCCCTGGCCGGTCACCGCGTTGACGTGGCCGGTCTCCCGCTGCGCTTCGGGCACCAGTGCGTTGACCAGCGTCGACTTGCCGACGCCGCTCTGACCGATCAGCACGCTGCTGCGACCGGCCAGCCGCTCCCGCAGGTCCTCGAGCCCGACGATCGCGCCGTCGGTCCCGCGACGGGTGACGACCCACGGCACGCCGAGCGAGCGGTAGGTCGACAGCAGGGTCTCGGGGTCCTCGAGGTCGGCCTTGGTGAGGCAGAGGAGCGGCGCCATGCCGGCGTCGTACGCCGCCACCAGCGCCCGGTCGATCCACCGCGACCGAGGCTCGGGGTCGGCCAGCGCGGTCACGACGACGAGCTGGCTCGCGTTGGCGACGATCACGCGCTCGACGGGGTCGTCGTCGTCGGCGGTACGACGCAGCACGGTCTCGCGCTCGCCCACCTCGACGATGCGGGCGAGGGTGCCGTCCTTGCCCGAGACGTCACCGACGACGCGGACCCGGTCGCCCACGACCACGCCCTTCCGGCCCAGGGGCCGGGCCTTCATCGCCAGCACCCGCCGGCCCTCGACGAGGAGGGTGTAGCGACCGCGGTCCACCGTGACGACGGTGCCGTCGACGGCGTCGGCGTAGGACGGACGCTCCTTGGTGCGGGGACGGGTGCGGCGGCGGGGACGCTCGTAGTGCTCGACGTCGTGCTCGCCGTACCGGCCCGGGCCCGCCATCAGAGCAGCGCGGCCCAGAACGAGGCGAAGTCGGGGAAGGTCTTGCTCGTGGTCGCGACGTCCTCGACGAGGGTGCCGGGCACGACGGCGCCGATGACGACCCCGGCGTGCGCCATCCGGTGGTCGGCGTAGGTGTGGAACACGCCGCCCGTCAGCCGTGCCGGACGGAACGACAGCCCGTCGGGATGCTCGGTCACGTCGGCGCCGAGCGCGCCGAGCTCCTGGGCCAGTGCGGCGAGCCGGTCGGTCTCGTGGCCCCGGATGTGGGCGATGCCGCGCAGGTGCGAGGGGGTGGAGGCCAGGGCGCAGAGAGCGGCCATCGCGGGGGCGAGCTCGCCCGCCTCGTGCAGGTCGACGTCGAGGCCCCGGAGGCCGCGGTGCCCGTCGCCCGGTCCGGCCACGGTGAGGCCGTCGTCGGCAGTCCACGACACCCGGCACCCCATCGCCCCGAGCAGGTCGCGCAGCAGGTCGCCGGGCTGGGTGGTGCGCTCGGGCCAGTGGCGCACGGTCACCGTGCCGCCGGTGACCGCGGCGAGGGCGAGGAACGGGGCGGCGTTCGAGAGGTCGGGCTCGATGGCCTCGTCGCGACCGGCGACCGGTCCCGGTGCGACGGCCCAGCGGTTGGCGTCGGCGTCGTCGACCACGACGCCGCGGTCGCGCAGCATCGCGACGGTCATCTCGATGTGGGGGAGGGACGGGACCGGCTTGCCGTCGTGTCGCACGTCGACCCCGTGCTCGTAGCGGGCGCCGGCGAGCAGCAGCGCCGAGACGAACTGCGACGACGCCGACGCGTCGATGACGACGGTCCCGCCCGGCACCGCTCCGGTGCCGACGACGGTGAACGGCAGCGAGCCGCGGCCGTCGTCGTCGACGCGGACGCCGAGTGCGGTCAGCGCGGTCAGCACCTCGCCGACCGGACGGTTGCGCATGTGCGGGTCGCCGTCGAACGCGACCGTGCCGTCGACCAAGCCGGCGACCGGCGGCACGAACCGCATCACCGTGCCGGCCAGCCCGCAGTCGACCTCGGCTGCGACGGACCCGGCCGACGCCGACAGGGGCGTGACCGCCCAGTCCTCGGTGGAGGTGTCGACGGGCGCGCCGAGCGCGGTGAGGGCCTGCGCCATCAGCATGGTGTCGCGCGACCGCAACGCACGTCGTACGACGGACGGCCGGTCGGCCAGCGCCGCCAGCACCAGCGCGCGGTTGGTGAGCGACTTGCTGCCGGGGAGCGAGACCACGGCCTCGACCGGACCGGTCGCCACGGGCGCGGGCCAGGGGTCGGCGAGCGTGGCGGAAGAGGTCATGACCGGCTCATCCTAGTGAGACGCGAACGGCCCCGCGTGCCCGGAGCACGCGGGGCCGTCCCCAGCCGTGACTGCTTACCGGACGGTCAGCGTGACCGAACCGGACGCCGGGTCGGCCTGGGCCGACCCGCCGAAGACCACGTCGTAGGTGTGCTGACCCGGCGAGACCGAGCCGGGGACCCGGATCCGGAAGTAGTTGCCGGTCGCGACGATGGACTTGAGCTCCACGCCACCTTCGCTGATCGTGATCGTGCCGCCCTTGGCCCGACCCTTGGAGATCACCTGGCCGGAGACGAACGCGGTGTTCTTCTGGTAGGTGTTCTGCGGGTTGAGCTTCAGCGAGCTGGTCGCCTTGTCGACCGTCACGGTCACGGTGCCGGTCGTGCTGAGGCCCGTCGCGTCGGTGGCCGTGAAGGTGAAGGTGGCGACCCCGGTGAACCCGCCCTTGGGGCGGTAGATCGCGGTGTCACCCTGCACGCGCGCGAACCCGGAGCTCGGCTTGCCGACCTTGTAGGTGAGCGCACCGCCCTCGGGGTCATAGGCCTCGAGCGGGATGTCGGCCACCGTGTTGAACGGGGTCTCGGCGCTCGCGTCCACCACGACGGGAGCGCCGACGTTGGTGAACTTGTAGGTCGTGTCGCCGAGCGTCATCGAGCGGATGGTGTCGTCGCCCTTGACCCCCGACCCGAGCGACCAGCCGAACGCGTAGACGTGCGCGTCGGGGAAGGCCGCCCGCCACTGGTCGAGCGTCCCGTTGTTGGGCGAGCCGAACCCGCCGGCGTGCGAGGGCGCGCCGTCCTTCACGAACTGCTTCGAGTCGTTCGAGAGCCACCAGTTGTCGCCGTACAGCGGGGCGCCGCTGGCGTAGGTCGGCTCGCCGACCAGGATGCCGTCGAGGGATCCGTTGCCGTCGAAGTCGGTCACGAGCTGCATGCCCGGTCGCAGCGTGGTCGTCATGTCGTTGCGCACCGAGTCCATCGCCGGCTCGCCGACGTCGGCGAGGTCGGCGGACACCTCGAAGTAGCCGGCCGCCTTGTCGGTGGACGTGGTGCCCTCGGTCCAGACCCGCACGCCGTCGGCGGTGAAGTCGTTGTGACCGGTGGTCCGGGTCAGGCTGGTGTCGAGCTGGGCCGGGGTGATGTAGACCGTTGCCGCATGGGCGGGAGCCGGGGCGAGGGCGACGAGAGTCGCTGCGCCCAAGGCGCCGGCCGCTGCCAGAGCTGGAAGTCGACGTCCGCGCGACGCCGTGAGTGAACCCATGATGGTGCTGCCTTCCTGGAGAGAGCTGGGGTGACGCCCACCCCGAGAAGTGTGTGACCCGGGTCACGGAAGCACGAATGTCGACATTCGGCGGCAGATTGCAGAATTTGCAGGACGTCACAGCCGCAGGCGCGCGGCAGCGGCGGGCCTCTGTCTCTGGCACCCTGTGGGGCATGACAGCGACCGGGCCACGCCCGGATCCGGGCTTCGTGGGGCGCACGGAGGAGGTCGCCCGGCTGTCCGCTGCTCTGGAGCTGGCGCTCGAGAGCAGCTCCGCTCCGTTGTGCCTGGTGGTCGGCGAGGCCGGCATCGGCAAGTCCCGGTTGACCGCTCGGGTGGCGGCGCACGCCCGCGAGCTCGGTCTCGACGTCGGCTGGACCGAGGCGGAGGAGGGGGCCGGACCGTTCTCCGCGCTGGCCGGCCTCAGGGCCCGGGGCGACGACGCGCGATCCGGTGACGACGCTCGCTGGGACCGGCTCGAAGCCGTGGCTGCGGCGATCGCGGCGCGGGCACCGGTGCTCGTCGCCATCGAGGACTTCCACTGGGCCGACGACTCCTCCGCCTGGGTCGTCGAGCGGCTCGGACGTCAGCTGCAGGGTGTCACCGCTCCGCTCCTCGTCACCGCGCGCTCGGACGAGCCGGGCACGACCAAGGTCGCCGGCCTGCTCGCGTCGGCCGACCACGTCGTCCGGCTGAGGGGGATGACGCTGGAGGAGACCACCCGGCTCGCCGAGCTCACCGCTCCGGGGACCGACGTCGACGGCGCCCGGCTCTGGGAACGTACCGGGGGCGTCCCGCTGTTCGTCCGCGAGGCCGCCGTCCTCGCGGAGGAGGGCGGGGGGCCCGAGGGCGGCACGCCCTCGCTGGCGACGGAGGTGCTCCGCCGCAGGTTCGAGCGCCTCGGCCCCGAGACCGCCCGCGTCCTCGCGGCCCTCGCGCTCGCGCCGGGCGCCACCTCGCTGCTCGTCCTGGCCCGCGCGCTGGACCGCCCGGTCGATGCGGTCGCCGCAGCCATCGACGTGGGCCGCGCCGAGGAGCTCGTGGTGGACGAGCACGGCGGTGGCATCCGGTTCCGGCACGCCCTGCTGGCCGAGGCGTCGGCCGACCAGCTGCCGCCCGCCGAGCAGCGCGAGCTCCGGCTCCACCTCGCCACCGCGCTGGAGCTCGAGGGCGACGACCCGGCCCTGTCCCGTGCCGCAGAGCTCCGGCTGCGCGCGCTGCCGGCCGGGGACGTCGACGCGGCCGCGACGGCTGCGCTGGAAGCCGTCGTGGTGCTGCGAGCCGCGGGCGACGACTCCGCGGCGTCGGCCCTGGCCCAGACGGCGGTCGAGGTGCTGACGACGTACGGCGCTGCCGCTGAGGTGATGGCGGCGCTGCACGTCGAGCGGGGTGAGTCCCTGTTCGAGCTGGGGGACGCGGCGAGCGCCGGCATCGCCTTCGCGGCTGCAGTCGAGCTCGCGCCGGGCGACCCGACGCTGCGTGCCCGCGCCGAGACCGGCGCCGCCTGGTTCGCGAACCCGCTCGTCCCGGACACGGCCACCTTCGACCGACTGGCCGCCGCGGCCGCGGCCCTGGACCCTGCGGACTCGGCCCTCCGGGTCCGCCTCCTCGGGCGGTTGTCGGCGGCGAGCATCTCCCATCCCGCCGCGCGCGAGCAGGGTCGGCGGCACGGGGAGGAGGCGGTGGCGATGGCGCGCCGGCTCCGCGATCCGGCACTGCTCAGCCAGGCGCTGGCCGACCTGCACCTGGCACCGGCCACTCCTGAGGAATCGGTGGTCCGCGAGCGGGCCGCCGATGAGATCGTCACGCTGGGTGAGCGGCTGGGCCGTCCGGAGGTCGCTCTCCTCGGCTACGAGTGGCAGTTCGGCGAGCGGTTGGCCCGCGCGGACCTGCCGGGGGCCCAGGACGCTCTCGCGCGGCTCGAGCTGTACGCCCGGCTGTCCTCCTCGCCGCGATGGCGGTTCGCCGCCGGTCTCCGCCGCGCGACCATGGTGTGCCTGTCAGGTGATCGGGAACGGTGTCTCGAGGTGCTCGAGTCCGAGTTCGAGAACGCCGGGCAGTGGATCCATCCCGAGGAGCTGATCGGGATCGGGATGACGTTCCGCGCAGCGACGGCCTTCATCTACGGCATCCCGGACCCGGTCCTCGCCGATCGGGTGATCGCCAACCAGGACGCGGCAGACCTGCTGGCCGCGCCGTTCGTGCAGGCCAGCCTCGCTCTCGGCGTCCTCGCACTTGCCGACCACGAGGCGGCACGGGTCCACCTCGGTCTCGCGGTCGCCGGACTGGACGTGCTGGCCACCGGGCTGGAGTCGGTGTTCGCCCTCAACGCCTGCGGCGTGGTCGCCGGCGTGACCGGCGACGTCGCGGCGGCCCGCGCGCTGCGCCCACGGTTGGAGCCGTTCGCCGACCGGCTCTCGTCGGGCAGCGGGTCGGTCGTGGTCCCGGTCGCCACCACGATCGGTCTCTTGTCCGATCTCGAGGGCGACCACGACGCTGCCGTCCGGTACCACGAGCGGGGGGTCGCGATCGCGGAACGCGTGCAGTCGGCGGTGCTGGCCGACCGCTGCCGCGAGCTCGCCGGGCGCACGGCGCCGTCGGTCGCGGCGGCAATTCCCACCGGGCGCGGTGCCATCACCCGCCAGGAGGACGGTTGGTCGTTCTCCTCCCCGTTCGGGACCGCGCTGGTCGAGGAGTCGCGCGGACTGCTCCAGCTGGTCGAGGTGCTGCGGGCGAACGGGCGCGAGGTCACCGCGCTCGACCTGGCAGGCTCGGGATCGGGCCCGGCCGTCGCCGTGCAGCACGACCTGGGGCCGGCGCTCGACAGCCGGGCGAAACGGGAGTACCGGGCCCGGATCGCCGACCTCCGCGAGGAGATCGACGACGCGGAGGACATGAACGACCCCGACCGGGCCAGCCGGGCGCGGTGGGAGCTCGACACCCTGCTGGAGGAGCTCGGACGGGCCGTCGGCCTGGGCGGCCGGGACCGACCGCAGGGCGCGACCGACGAGCGGGCCCGGGTCAACGTCACCCGCAGCATCAAGCGGGCCATCAGCGCCGTCGGCGCGGTCGCGCCGGAGCTAGGGGCGCACCTGGAGGCGTCCGTGCGCACCGGCCGACAGTGCCGTTACCAGCCCGACCCGGCCGCGGCGCTGACCTGGGAGGTCACCGCCTCCTGACCGGCGGGGGACCTGGCGACGGAACGATGTTCCGCCGCGACGGAACGCCCTCGGGGCATGAACGCCATCATCCAGTTCCTCGCAGCCGACCCCCGTTTCCGCATCCTCGCCCAGCTGACCTGCGCGCCGTACCGACCCGGCACGGGCTCCGCCGTGACCGACGAGCGGGCCGCGTCATGAGCGCGCTCACGTCCGTGCGCCCTGTCGTCGGCCAGGCCTCCCGGCGCAGCGTGGCCTACGCCTTCCTCGCGGCCGCGGGCTCCTGGCTCGTCTACGTCGCGCTCATCGCGACCCTGACCGCCGACTACGAGCAGGCGCTCGAGAAGGCTGCCGACGCGTCCGGCACCGCCGTCAACCGGTTGCCGGCCGAGACGCTGGCCGAGCTCGCCGCCGAGCACCCGGCCAGCAACGTCACCGGCGTGTTCCTGCTCCTGGTGCCGGCCCTCCTCCTCATCGCCACCCGGCGCTTAGCCACGATCACCGGCGACCGCTGGGGTGTGCGGTTCGGGTGGGCCGGCGCCGTGGTCCTGTGGTCCTACCTGGGGCTGACCTTCGGCCTGCTCGCCGACCCGGACTCGTTGCCGCCCCTGACCCGCGACCTCGACGTCCTGACGGTGCCTCTCGTCTCGGCCGGCTCCGTCCTCGGCATCGCGGCCTTCGTGGCCTCGGTGCTCGCCCTGCGCCGCCACGGCTGCAGGCGGGTGGCGTGCACGGTCGCCGTCGTCCTCGTCGTCGCCGACCTGGTGATCAGCACGGTGCTGCTGGTGACCTCGGGGTTCGACGAGCCGATCGCCCCCATCGCGCTGCTGCCCGCCGAGCTGATCGTCGGCATCGCCCTGCTGATCGGCAGCCGGCGATGACCACGTCCCCGGCACTGGACCTCGTCGTGGTCGCCGACCCGCTCGACCGGCTCGACCCGGCCGTCGACACGACGCTCGGCGTCGTGTCCGCCGCGCTGGCCCGCGGGCACCACGTCCGCGCCTGCGGTCCGGCCGACCTCGCGATCGTCGACGGCGCCGCGGTTGCCAGGACCTACGACGTCCGCCGCGGCGATACCCGCTGGACCCGGCTCGACGACGCCGACGCCGTGCTCCTGCGGACCGACCCGCCGGTCGACCGCGCCTACCTGGACGCGACCCTCGTGCTCGACCGGGTGGACCCCGCCCGCACGCTGCTCGTCAACGACCCCCGCGGGGTGCGGATCGCCAACGAGAAGCTGTGGGCGCTCGAGCACGCCGACCTCGGCCCGCCGACGCTGGTGACGGCGTCGGCCGACCAGATCGCCGACTTCGTCCGGCAGCACCGGACCTGCGTGGTCAAGCCGATCGACGGGTTCAGCGGTCACGGGGTGCTGCGCCTCGGTGACGACGACACCAACGCGGCGTCGATCATCGAGCTCTCCACCCACGGCGGCCGGCGCCAGGTCGTCGTCCAACCCTGGCTGGAGCGGGTCCGTGAGGGCAACAAGCGGCTCTTCGTGCACGACGGGGAGCCGGTCGCCGCCGCCCTGCGCTTCCCCGTCGAGAACGGGGACTTCCGGATCGGACTGCCGGCCCGGATGGTCGAGGTCGACGACCGCGATCGCGAGATCTGCGACCGGCTGCGGCCGGGCCTCCGCGAGCTCGGCCTGTTCCTCGTCGGCCTCGACGTGATCGACGGCCTGCTCATCGAGGTCAACGTGACCAGCTCCGGCGCCCTCCGCAAGTGCGACCGGCTGCTCGGCAGCACCCTGTGCGCCGACTTCGTCCAGCTCATGGAAGAGACCATCCGAAGGAGAACGTCATGACCACCGCCATCATCTGCATCGCTCTGCTCGCCGCCCTCCTCTTCGTGCTGGGGTGGAACGTCTCCCGGATCCGCGGCTCGCGCGGCGATGACGGCGAGCAGTTCCCGACCGCGCCCGACGACGCGCTGTTCGTCGCGATCCGGGCCCACGGCAACGCGACCGAGTACGTGCCCACCCTCGCGCTCCTCATCCTCGTCATCGGGTCGCGCGACCCGGCGACCTGGATGCTCGTCGTGGCCGCGGTCGCGACGCTGTCGCGCTACCTGCACGCCGTGGGCGTGCTGTCCGCCGGCGACATGGGCAAGGAGAACCTGCTCCGCCTCGTCGGCGCGGTCGGCACCATCCTCAGCGGCGTGACGCTCGCCGTCGCCGCGGTCCTGGTGATCTGACATGCGCTCGCGGAGGCTCGTCCTCGAGCAGGCCGTCGAGTCCCTCTTCGCCGGGACGGACGACGGCAGCCGCCGGGTCGGCCTGGAGCGGGAGCTGATTGCCTACCGGCACGCGGACCTCGCGTCACCGGTGCCGCTCGCGGAGCTGCGGTCCGCCCTGGCCGGCGTGCCCGACGTGGGGTTCGAGCCGGGTGGACAGATCGAGCTGCACCCGGATCCGGCGGACACGGCGGCCGCCGCCGTCGCCCTGCTCGAGCAGCGGGAGCGGGCCGCCCGCGCGGCGCTGGCCGGCATCGGCGTCCACCTGGCGGCCGTCGGCCTCGACCCCTGGCGCAGCCCCGAGCGGCTGGGCCTCCAGCTGGGCGGGGACCGCTACGTCGACATGGACCGGCACTTCGACCGGATCGGCCCGGCGGGCCGCCGGTTCATGCGCCAGTCGGCGGGGCTCCAGGTCTGCGTCGACCTGCGGCCGGGCGCCGAGGGCCTGGTCCAGTGGCGGGCGGCGAACCTGGTCGCACCCGTCCTCGCCGCCCTCTTCGCCAACTCGCGGGTGTGCGAGGGCCGTCGGCTCGCCACCGACAGCGGTCGTACGGCGGTCTGCCTGGCCACCGACCCCGCCCGGATGGCCTACGGACGGCTCGGCCGGTCCGCGGGTGCGGTGGGGGAGTACCTGGGGTTCGCGGTCGGCGCGCCGCCGCTCAGCGACCGGTTCGCGGGCGTCGACGCACACCTCTCGACCCTGTTCCCCGCAGTCCGTCCCCGTGGGCGCTACCTGGAGATCCGCGCCCTCGACGCCGTCCCGGGTCGTGAGCTCGGGCCGGCGGTCGCGCTCACCAGCGCGCTGCTCGCCGTACCAGCGGCGGCGAACGAGGTGCTCAGGGACCTCGACGGGATCGACGTCCCGGAGCTGTGGCGGCTCGCTGCCGGTCCCGGGACCCGGCACCCGACCCTGCGCGGCCTGGCCGCCGGACTGGTGCGGATCGCCCGCGCCGCCGCAGGCGACCTCCCGGAGGACTACCTGCCGTCCGACGGCCTCGATCGCCTGGCGTGCCGGACGGACCTGGCCGGGTGGGCAGCGTGAGCACCGCCCGGCCGGTCGTCGGTGTCGTCGCCGGCCGGCACCAGGTGCCGCGGTCCTGGGGGACGCTGCCCGTGCAGGGCATGACCGCGTGGGTGCCCGGCCCGGTGGCCGCAGCCGGAGGGCTCCCGCTCGTCCTGCCCGTCCTGCCGACCGAGGCGCTGCCGGTCACGGAGCTGCTCGCACCGGTCGACGCGCTGCTTCTCGCCGGGGGTGGCGACCTCGACCCCGCGACGTACGGCGAACGTCCGCACCCCTCGACGGCCGACGTCGACCGGCTCCGGGACGAGATCGAGATCGCGCTGGCCCGGGAGGCGATCGAGCGCGGCGTGCCCCTGCTCGGGCTCTGCCGCGGGATGCAGGTCCTCAACGTCGCCCTGGGCGGACGGTTGCACCAGGACATCGCGGGGCACGCGCTACCACCGCCCGGGACGCATCCCGTGCGGACGGCTGCCGGGTCGCTCGCCCGCCACCTGCTCGGCGAGCAGGTGGACGTGAGCTCGCTGCACCACCAAGCCGTGTCCGGCCTCGGTGACGGCGTGCGGGCGACCGCCCGGGCCGGCGACGGCGTGGTCGAGGCGCTCGAGCTCCCGGGGAGACCGGTGCTCGGAGTCCAGTGGCACCCGGAGCTGCAGCCGGGCGAGGGTCAGAAGGCTCTCTTCGACTGGCTGGTCAGGTCAGCTCGGCCCTGACCCGCTTCGCCTCGCGCCGGGCGGATCGCGCGAGGTGGCGAGCCTCCCGGCGGGCGTCCTTGGCCGCCCGGCGGGCGCGCCAGGCCAGGCCGGGTCGGCCCTCGGTGTCGCCGGCAGCGATCAGCAGGCCACCGGTCAGCGAGACGTTCTTGAAGAAGTGCATCAGCTGCTCGCGGCGCTCGGAGGGGTCCGAGGCCTCCCAGAACCGGTAGCGCGCTGCGGTCGACGGGACCAGCGAGGCGGCGAGCACACCGGAGGCGACGCGGGGGAGCTTTCCGGTCGCGAACGCTGCAGCTGCGGTGATCTGGACCGCGCCGTTGACCCGGACCCAGGTCACGGCCTCGGTCGGGACCGGGGTGCCGTCGGGCGCTGCCTTCTCCACGAGCGGGACGAAGCGATCCGTCACCGGCTTCGCCTCGCGGGCGATCGCGTCGGCGTTGCGGAGCGAGTCGATGCCGTTCGCGACGAAGAAGGCGCCGACGAGAGGGCGGAGGAACACTCGGGAGATGGCCATGGCCGGTCGGTACCCGCACGTCGGTGCCGCATGCGTGTCCGCCGTCGGCGATAGGTTGGCCGCATGTGCGGTCGGTACGCGTCCAGCAGGAGTCCCGACGACCTGGCCGAGGAGTTCGAGGTGGTGGACCCCCGGCTCGACAAGGTGCTGCCGCCCGACTACAACGTCGCGCCGACCAAGGAGGTCTACGCGGTGCTGGACCGGGTGCCGCGCGAGGCCGACTCCGACGCCGCGAGCAAGGACGGCGGGAAGAGCCAGGACGCCGACCCCGTGCGCCAGCTCCGGGTCCTCAGGTGGGGCCTGGTGCCGTTCTGGGCCAAGGACCCCTCCATCGGCAGCCGGATGATCAACGCCCGGATGGAGACGGTCGCCGAGAAGCCTGCGTTCCGGCGGGCCTTCGCGGGACGCCGTTGCCTGCTGCCGGCCGACGGCTACTTCGAGTGGTACGAGACGCAGCAGGAGGGCGCTCCGTCGACGAAGGGGCGGGGCAAGCCGCCCAAGCAGCCGTTCTTCATCAGGCCGAAGGACGGCTCGGTCCTGGCGATGGCCGGCCTCTACGAGATCTGGAAGGACCCGACGCGCGACGACGACGACCCCGAGCGGTACCGGTGGACCTGCACAGTCCTGACCACCGAGGCCACCGACGAGGTGGGCCGGATCCACGATCGGATGCCGCTGCTGGTCACCCCCGACCGTCGTACGGCGTGGCTCGACCCGCTCACGCCGAAGGAGCAGCTCCCCGGGCTGCTCGTACCCGCCCAGCAGAACGGCCTCGAGGCGTTCCCGGTGTCGACCGCGGTCGGCAACGTGCGCAACAACGGCCCCGAGCTGGTCGAGCCGATCCCGCTCGAGGAGTCCCTTCTGTGAAGGGCACCGAGCGGGTCGTCGCGACCCCGGTGGGGGAGGGCCGGCTGATCACCCGCCGGGCGACGCGGCCGATCGCCACGCTGGTGCTCAGCCACGGAGCGGGCGGCGGCATCGACGCACCCGACCTGACCGCGCTGGCGACGTACCTTCCCCGCCAGGGCGTGAGCGTGATGCTGTTCGAGCAGCCCTGGCGGCGCGCCGGCGGGAAGGTCGCCGGCCCGCCACCGACGCTCGACACCGCACTGCGCGCGGCCGTCGACACCCTCCGGGTGCGGACGCCGATCATCCTGGGCGGCCGCTCCGCCGGAGGCCGGTCCGCCTGTCGCTCCGCGCGTGCGCTCGGCGCAGCGGGGTGTGTGGCGCTGTCGTTCCCGCTGCACCCTCCGGGCAAGCCCGAGAAGTCGAGGTTGCACGAGCTCGCCGGCGCCGGCGTGCCGACGCTGGTGATCCAGGGCGGCAACGACCCGTTCGGCCGACCCGAGGAGTTCCCCGACCCGCTGCCGGGCGGTGCCGACCTGGCCGTCGTGCCGGAGGCCGACCACAGCCTGAAGGTCCCCAAGCGGGCGGCGCTCAGCCAGGACGAGGCGCTGGGGATCGTCGTCGAGGCGGTGCTGGAGTGGGTGGTGCGCGAGATCGTCGGGAATGGAGTGACCCGCTGACCCGTTGCACCGGTCATGAACGCGGTCCTGGAACGCCCGATGGCGTACGTCCCCGTAGGCTGGGGGGTGATGACCGAGACCTCTGACGTCGACCACGTCGAAACCGCTGGGCCCGCCGGAGCCGACGAGCCCGTCGACCTCGCGACCGAGTCGCAGGCCGACCGCACCGCGCGCTTCGAGCGCGACGCGCTGCCGTACCTCGACCAGCTCTACTCCGCGGCGATGCGCATGACCCGCAACCCCGCGGACGCCGAGGACCTGGTGCAGGAGACCTTCGCGAAGGCCTACTCGGCCTTCCACCAGTTCAAGCCCGGCACCAACCTCAAGGCCTGGCTGTACCGGATCCTCACCAACACGTTCATCAACACCTACCGCAAGAAGCAGCGCCAGCCGCAGCAGTCGATGTCCGAGGACGTCGAGGACTGGCAGCTCGCCCGGGCGGAGTCCCACACCTCGAGCGGCCTGAAGTCCGCCGAGATGGAGGCGCTCGAGCACCTGCCCGACAGCCAGGTGAAGGACGCCCTCCAGCGGCTGCCGGAGGAGTTCCGGCTCGCCGTCTACCTCGCCGACGTGGAGGGCTTCGCCTACAAGGAGATCGCCGAGATCATGGACACGCCCATCGGGACGGTCATGTCCCGTCTGCACCGAGGCCGGCGACAGCTCCGCGACATGCTCTCCGACTACGTCCGCTCGGGCGGCGACGCACCGGTCCCGGGAGGCCGATGATGACGCACGACCACGGCACCGAGCCCACCAACGAGGAGTGTGTCGACTTCCTCGAGCGCATCATGCGCCTGATCGACAACGAGCTCGAGGAGGGCGACTGCGCAGTCGTCCGCGCCCACATCGACACCTGCAGCCCGTGCCTGGAGCGCTACGACCTCCAGCGCACCGTGAAGGCGATCGTCGCGCGCTCCTGCTCCGAGACCGCCCCGGTCGAGCTGCGGGAGCGGGTCCGGGTCCGGATCCAGCAGATCCAGGTGGAGATCACCGAGGAGTGAGGCCGCTCGGTCGGGGCTCTGCCATGATCCCGACATGAGCTCCACGAGGACCGTGCTGATCACCGGGTGCTCCTCGGGGATCGGCGAGGCGACCGCCGCCCGGCTGGTCCGCAACGGCTGGGACGTCCACGCGACCGCGCGCCGGCCCGAGACGCTCGCCGGCCTCGCTGACGCCGGCTGCACCACGCTGGCCCTCGACGTCACCGACGAGGCGTCGATGGCGAGCGCCGTGGACGCCGTGCTCGCGGCGTCGGGACGCATCGACGCGCTGGTCAACAACGCCGGCTACTCGCAGTCGGGGGCCCTGGAGTCGGTCGACGTCGACGACGTGCGCCGGCAGTTCGAGACCAACGTGTTCGGGCTGCTCCGGCTCACGCAGCTGGTGCTTCCCGCCATGCGTGCCCAGGGCTCCGGCCGGATCGTCAACATCGGCTCGATGGGCGGCCGGCTCACGTTCCCCGGTGGGGGTGCCTACCACGCGAGCAAGTACGCCCTCGAGGCCCTCTCCGACGCGCTGCGGTTCGAGGTCGCCGGCTTCGGCGTCCAAGTGGTGCTCGTCGAGCCCGGCCTCATCACCACGAACTTCGAGGGCGCCGCCGCGACCGCCATGGCCGACTACGTCGGCGGCGACGGCCCGTACGCCGACTTCAACGCCGCCGTGCTGAGGTCGACGACCGAGGTCTACGCCGGACCGATGGTCAAGCTCGGCGGACCGCCGGAGGCAGTCGCGAGGACCATCGAGAAGGCGCTCACCAAGAAGCGGCCCCGGCCGCGCTACCTGGTCACCCCGTCGGCGTACGGCGCCGTCGCGACCCGCCGGATGCTGCCGGACCGCATGTGGGACCTGGCGATGCGAGCGCAGTTCCCCCAGCCGAAGTAGGGACGACGAAGCCCCCGCGACCGGGACGGTCCGGGGGCTTGGTCTTGGCGTTGTTCAGCGCACTCAGGCGTTGGGGCGCTTGCCGTGGTTCGCGCCCTTCTTGCGGCGTGCGCGGCGCTTGCGGCCGGTCTTGCCCATGGTTCCTCCTGAAGTCGGTAACGCCCCAGTCTCTCAGAGGACGGTCACGCGTCCGAAATCCGGGCCAGGAAGCGTTCGCCGTCGACGACCACCCGGGTGACCTCGCCGCTGCCGACGAGCCCGCCGACGCCGTCGGGACCGACGTTGCGGGCGGCGACCGAGAACCGGCGGAGCCGGCCGTCGGCGTACGCCAGCCGCGCGGTCACCTCGACCGCCTGCCCGACCGGGCTGGGCGCCAGGTGCTCCAGCTGGACCCGCGTGCCGACGCTGGTCTCGCCGTCGGCCAGGGAGGGTTCGATGGCCGCGCAGGTCGCCGCCTCGCACCACGCCAGCAGGCGGGGCGTGCCGAGCACGGGCAGGCTGCCGGAGCCCACCGCGGCTGCGGTGTCGTCGTCGGTGACGGTGAAGCGGAGCGCGGCCTCCGCCGACGGCACCTCGGTCATCAGATGCCCAGGGTGTTGCGCGGGTAGGCGGCGTCGACGTCGGTGATGACGTTGACGAGGTACGGCGCGCCTGCGGCGAAGGCCCGGTCCAGCGCCGGACCGATCTGCTGGGGGTCGGTCACGGTCTCGCCCGCGCCACCGAGGGCCTTCACGACGCTGTCGTAGGCCGTCCGCGGGGCCAGGTCGGCGGCGACGTCGTAGCCGTAGAGCATCTGCATCGGGCCCTTCTCCAGGCCCCAGGCGGAGTTGTTGCCCATCACCATGACCACCGGCAGGTCGTGCCGCACCAGCGTGTCGACGTCCATCAGCGAGAAGCCGGCCGCGCCGTCACCGAGCAGCAGCACGACCTGCGAGGAGGGCCGGGCGACCCGCGCCGCGATCGCAGCGCCGAGCCCGGCGCCCAGGCAACCGTACGGGCCGGGGTCCAGCCAGCACCCGGGGCGCTTCGGCTCGACGAACTTGCCGGCGAACGACACGAAGTCGCCGCCGTCGCCGATGACGACCGCGTCGTCGGCCAGGCGGGGGACCAGCTCGCCGTAGATCCGCGCCGGGTGCACGGGGTCGGCCTCGGCGGAGAGCAGCTCGGCGTCGCGTGCGGCCGCGACGGCGACGGTGTCCTGGAGGCCGGAGACCCAGTCGCTCCAGTCGCCGCGCCGACGGCGCTCGAGAGCGCCCAGCAGCCCGTCGAAGACGGCGGTCAGGTCGCCGCTCGCCGACGCCGCGAGCGTGGCGTGGCCGGACACCTGGCCGGGGGAGTCGGCGATGTGGACGACCTGCGCGGGGGTTGCCCCGTCCTTGCCGCCGAACACGCCGAAGCCGAGCCGGAAGTCCAGGGGAGTGCCGACGACCACGACCAGGTCGGCGCCGCCGATCGCGGCGCCGCGGGCCTTCGTGACGAGCAGCGGGTGGCCGCCGGGCACCACGCCGCGGCCCATGCCGTTGGTGATCGTGGGGACGCCGACCGTCTCGACGAAGCGCAGTGCGGCCTCCTCGGCGCCGTCGGCCCAGACGTCGGTGCCGAGGATGAGCAGCGGCCGGTCGGCGGAGGCCAGCAGCCCTGCGATCCGGTCGATCGCGTCGCTGTCCGGGTCCGCGCCGCGGCCGGCGTCGGCGCCGACGCTCGGCACCGAGCCGCTGCCGACGTTGAAGAACTCGTCGAGCGGGACGTCGACGTACGTCGGGCCGCGGTGCGAGGACCGGGCGGCCAGGAACGCGTCGTGGAACCCGCCGGCGACGTCGCCGGCCGTCATCAGCGTCGCGGCGTGCTTGGTGACCGGGCCGACGATCGGCAGGTGGTCGATCTCCTGGAGGGCGCCGGTGCCCCACCTGTTGTTGGGCGCGCGACCGCCGACCACCACCATCGGCGACCCGGCGAACTGCGCCTGGGCCATCGCGCTGACGCCGTTGGTGACGCCGGGGCCGGCCGTCAGCACGGCGAGGCCCGGGACCCGGGTGAGCTTGCCGGTGGCCTCGGCGGCGAACGCCGCCGTCTGCTCGTGCCGGACGTCGAGCAGCCGCATCGGCCGCCCCTCCTCGGCCGCCTTGACCGCCCCGTCGTACATCGGGAACACGTGGGCGCCCGACAGGGTGAACATGGTCTCGACACCGTGGGCCTGGGCGACGGCGACGGCGAGCTGCCCGGAGTGGCCGGTGAGCGGGGTCTCGGTCATGGACGGCAACCTATCCACTGGGTCAAGCGACCAACTCAGGGACCGGCTCAGCTGCCGGCCCGGTGCTGGGACGGGCCGAGGTAAGCGGGGTGGGTGCGGCGCAGGTGCTCGACCAGCAGGAGGACGAGGTCCGAGCGTCGAGGCGGGGCGGCGGGCCCGAGAGCGAGCTGCAGGTAGAGCGCGCGGAGGAAGGCCGCCGCGTTGCCGGTCCTGAGGTAGACGTCGGACTTGGTCGACTCGTCGCGACGGGGCCGGGCGGCGGTCGCGATCCGCTGGAGCCAGGCCTCGACCAGCTCGTCGGGCACCAGCCCCCGGCGCAACACGTGGAGAGTGGTCATCGCCAGCCGGTCGGGCTCGCCGGAGTACCAGACGTTGCCGGGGGTCCGGGTCACCCGGTCGCCGATCACGTCGAGCACCACCAGCAGCTCGCCCGGTCCGCAGTGCGGTGACCGGGCGAGTGCCCCGAACGCGTCGGCGCCGTGCGCGATGGCATGGGCCCAGCCGTGACCGTCGACCCATCCCCGCTCGTCGCGCTCCATGAGGAACCAGGTCGCGAGCCGGTCACCCCACTCGTGGATCTTCGTGCGCGAGACGCGCGGCCGGCGCGAGTCCCGGTCGATCACCTCGGCGACCACGAGTGCGGAGAAGCTGCGGCGGAACACCGTGTCCGTCCCGCTCTCGCCGATGCCGGCCATCAGCCCGGTGGCGATCCCGTCGCCGAGACCGGGCAGCAGGTCGTCGTACACCCCGCGCTCGATCCACGTGCAGATCACGTCGAGCGCCAGCTCGCGGAGCTCGGAGTCGGGAGTGCCGAGGAGCTCGGTCAGCTCGGCGGTGAGGTCGGAGAGCCGGTGGTCGGCGGGCACTCTGAAGTCGGCTGCAGACACGTGTCGCCAGTCGACAATGGGGGGCATAGCGCACATCCTGCCAAACGTCGGCGACCGGTCCAGACCGGGGAGGTGACCTGCGACACGTGACGGGCCCCTGGTGGCACTAACGTGAGGCCGTGCCGTCCCTCCCCGTCATCGCCCGACGCCACACCGATCTCGACGACGACGACATCGAGTGGCTCCAGCGGATCCTCGCGGACTGGCAGATCATCGCGGACCTCTCCTTCGCCGACCTGGTCATGTGGCTGCCTGCACGGGACGGGACCGGCTACTGGGCCGGAGGCCAGATGCGGCCCACCACCGGCCCCACGGCCTACGTCGACGACGTGGTCGGCACCTTCACGGCGATCGGCCGCCGCCCCCTCGTCGACAACGCCTTCGCGCTCGGCCGGATCGCCCGCGAGGGTGATCCCGAGTGGCGCGACGAGGTCCCGGTGCGGGTGGAGGCGATCCCGGTGCGACGCGAGGGCCGCGTGATCGCGGTGATCGCCCGCAACACCAACCTGCTCGGTGTCCGCACCCCGAGCCGGCTCGAGATCAACTACCTGCAGACGGCCGGCGACCTCACCAAGATGATCGCGGCGGGCCTGTTCCCCGCACCCGGCCAGCGCAGCGACCACGCGGACTCGCCACGGGTCGGCGACGGCTTCCTCCGGGTCGACGCCGCCGGACGGGTGGTCTACGCCAGCCCCAACGCACTGTCGGTCTACCGCAAGCTGGGGCTCACCGGTGATCTTGCCGGGCAGCTGCTCACCGACCTCACCCGCGAGCTCGTGCCGCCGCGCAAGCGGCCCGACGAGGAGACCCTCAGCGCGGTCCTCGGGGCGCGGGCGCACCGCGACACCGAGATCGGGTCGGGCACCGCCGACGGGGTCGCCCTCATCGTGCGGGCGGTTCCGCTGATGCCCGACGGCGAGCGCATCGGCGGGCTGATCCTGCTGCGCGACGTGACGGACCTGCGGCGCCGCGACCGCGAGCTGATCACCAAGGAGGCGACCATCCGGGAGATCCACCACCGGGTGAAGAACAACCTGCAGACGGTGGCCGCGCTGCTGCGGCTGCAGGCCCGGCGCATCGGCTCGGCCGAGGCCACCCTGGCCCTGGAGGAGGCGGTACGTCGGGTCGGGTCGATCGCGATCGTCCACGAGACCCTCAGCCAGGCGGTCGAGGAGACCGTGGACTTCGACGAGATCGCCGATCGGCTGGCGCGGCTGGTCACCGACGTCGGGCTCTCACCCGTGCAGGTGCGACGGGAGGGCCGGTTCGGCATGCTCGTCTCCGAGCAGGCCACGCCGCTCGCGATGGTCGTGACCGAGCTGCTGCAGAACGCGGTCGAGCACGGCTACCCGCCGGTTGAGCCGACCGCGGAGGAGCCGGGTGCGCCCGGGGAGATCGTGCTCTCGGCGCACCGACGCGCGCACCAGCTCGAGGTCAGCATCGACGACGACGGCCGGGGGCTGCCCGAGGGCTTCGACCTCGACGGCTCACCGAGCCTGGGCCTGTCGATCGTGAAGACGCTGGTCGAGTCCGAGCTCGGGGGCCACCTCACGCTCGGCGCGTCGCCGAGCGGGGGCACCAGGGCCGACCTCTCGATCCCGTTGGACTGAGCGCCAGCCGCGGATCAGGCAGGGGTACGGACGCGGGCGCGGGCGTTGCGGCGCTTCAGGGCGCGACGCTCGTCCTCGCTGAGGCCACCCCAGACGCCGTGGTCCTGTCCCGCCTCCAGCGCCCACGCGAGACACTGCTCGCGCACGTCGCAGCGTCGGCACACCTGCTTGGCCTCCTCGATCTGGAGGATGGCCGGACCGGTGTTGCCGATCGGGAAGAACAGCTCCGGATCCTCGTCGAGGCATGCGGAACGGTGACGCCAATCCATGAGTGGGGATTTCCTCGTTTCTAGGGTGTGCGAGCCGTGACCAAGCCCGACGTGGGCTCCGACCCGCGGGCGCGACGACAACCGCAAAAGTGAACGGCTTCACGATCGCTCTGCAAGCGTTCCAAGGAATGCCTCGCGAATCAAGGTCTGCGGACGGTTTGTTGGGTCACACCGCAGTGGGCTGTACCCACTCGGGTGGCCTAGAGTCCGTCCGTGTCCGACCCGCTGCCCGAGCCCCTCCCCGAGCCCGCCGCGCCCCCGCCGCTGACCGTGGCCGCCTCTCTGGTCGCCGTGCAGGGCATCGTGCTGGTGGCGCTGGCGGTCCTCGAGGTCGCCGACCTCGACGCCGACCGCCGCTCGATGGGGCTCTCGACGGCCGGGTTCTTCGCGGCGTACGGCGTGCTCCTGCTGGTGGCTGCCTGGGCGCTCTGGCGCCAGAAGCCCTGGTCGCGCGGGCCGGCGCTGATCACGCAGCTGATCTTCTTCGGGCTGGCCTGGAACCTGCGCGACCACGCTCTCGTGGCGGTGGTGCTGGCCGTCGTCGCGGCGATCGTGCTCGCCGGCGTGCTGCACCCGGACTCGATCCGCGCGCTGACCGGCGACCACCCCGACGACTGACGACGGAGCAGCCGCCGGGCCGCCGTGGGTTCGACCTCGTTCGTCCTAGTCGTGGTCGAGCGAGGCCCGCAGCTGCTCCAGCGTGCGCGTGAGCAGCCGCGACACGTGCATCTGGGAGACCCCGATCTCGGCCGCGATCTCCGACTGCGTCATGTTCTTGAAGAACCGCAGCAGCAGGATCTTCTTCTCGCGCGGCGGCAGGCTCTCGAGGAGCGGCTTGACCGACTCGCGGATCTCCACGTGCTCGAGCGCCTCGTCGTCGATGCCGATGGCGTCGAGCATGCTGGGCCCGCCGTCGTCGGAGTCGTCCGTGGCGTCGAGGGAGAGCGTCGCGTAGGCGTTGCTGGACTCCATCCCCTCGATGATCTCCTCGACCGAGCAGCCGATCGCGTCGGCGATCTCGCGCGGCGTGGGGGAGCGACCGAGCGTCTGCGTCAGCTCCGAGGTCGCTCCGCTGATCTGCATCCGCAGCTCCTGGAGCCGCCGCGGGACGCGGATCGCCCAGCCCTTGTCGCGGAAGTAGCGCTTGATCTCGCCGATGATCGTGGGCGTGGCGTAGGTGGAGAACTCCACGCCGCGCTCGGTGTCGAACCGGTCGACGGACTTGATGAGGCCGATCGTGCCGACCTGCACCAGGTCCTCGAAGGGCTCGCCGCGGTTGCGGAACCGACGCGCGCAGTGCTCGACGAGGGCGAGGTGGAGGTGGACGAGGTCCTCGCGGGCCGCGCTGCGCTCGCTCTCGGAAGCATCGGGGTCGCGGAAGATCGCGAACAGGCGGAGGTTCTCGCGTCGCGTCTGCTCCAGGGCAGCGGACCGGCCGCTGTCCTGGGTCGCCTCTTTGGTCATTGCGTGTCGAGCGTCGACCGCAGTGCGATCCGGACGGCGTAGTGGCCGGGCGTCGCCTCGACGCTCGCGTCGGTGGTCAGCGTGGTGAGCACCTGCCAGCCGAAGTTGTCGTAGTCGGGCTTCGTCGGAGCCGCGGACGTAGTGCTGCAGTCGAGCTGCAGCTCGCCCGGCTCGAGACGGAACCGGCAGACCAGGTCCGCGCCCTCGTCCGCCTCGTCCAGCACCATCGCGGCCGTCTCGCTGACCGCGATCCGGAGGTCCTCGATGTCGTCCATCGTGAAGTCCAGGCGCGCTGCGAGGCCGGCCGTGAGGGTGCGGAGGACAGCGGCGTAGGCGCCGTCAGCCGGCAGCCGCAGCTCGACGTCGTAACGGGCGCCCACGCCACTGGTGATCATGCCTGCTTCGTCTCCCAGAAGATCTTGGCGATCTCGTCGATCTTCGCCAGCAGCTCGTCGGCCTTCTCGACGTCGAGGGTGCCCTTGGTGCCGGTCGCGCCGGCGAGCTTGGTGGCTTCGTTCACGAGGACGTGCAGCTCCGGGTACTTCTCGAAGTGCGGGGGCTTGAAGTAGTCGGTCCACAGCACCCACAGGTGGTGCTTGACCAGCTCCGACCGCTGCTCCTTGATCAGGATCGCGCGGGTGCGGAAGTCGGCGTCGTCGCTGTCGAGAGCCTTCTGGATGATCGCCTTGACCGACTCGGCCTCGATCCGGGCCTGTGCCGGGTCGTAGACGCCGCACGGCAGGTCGCAGTGGGCCGACACCTCGATGGTGGGGGCGAAGAGACGCGAGAACATTCGGGTCCTCTCTCGTGGTCACTAGGTGGGTACGGGGATAGGTTCCCGTTCGCTGCGACACTACTCGTCGTGGTCAGGCGTGGAAACGAAGGTCGCCGGGTGGGCCGTCTGGGCTGGGCCCTCGTGCGCGGCGACTCGATGCGCCCGACCCTCGCGCCGGGGGACCGGCTGCTGGTGCGGCACGGCGCCAGGCCCCGGGCAGGACGGGTCGTGGTGGCCCGGTTCGCGGACGGCACCGTGGCGGTGAAGAGGGCCGCGGACCGGCGCGACGACGGCTGGTGGGTGCTCTCCGACAACCCGGCCGCCGGGGTCGACTCACGGCACCGCGGGGCGGTGCCGGACGGCGACGTGCTGGCCGTCGTCCTGGCGCGCGCCTGGCCGCGCCCACGCCTGCTGTGAGCGTCATCACGAGCGGCGCCGGTTGCCCGGACGTCGGTACGACGGACCGGTCGGCTGTGCCAGAATCGTGCTTCGTGGCCGCCGACGTCCCTGATCCCCATCCCCACGCGGGAGACCCGGTCTTCGACCTGCACGTCGGCGGCAAGATGGAGACCGTCGCGACGGTCGGGCTGACGAACAAAGCAGAGCTCTCGCTCGCCTACACGCCCGGCGTCGCCGAGGTGTGCGAGGCGATCGCCGCCGACCCCGGGCTCACCCGCCACTACACGTGGGTCCCCAACACGGTCGCCATCGTCACCGACGGCACCGCGGTGCTCGGCCTCGGCGACATCGGCCCGGCCGCGGCGATGCCGGTGATGGAGGGCAAGGCCGTCCTCTTCAAGCAGTTCGGCGGTGTCGACGGCGTCCCGATCTGCCTGGCCACCACCGACGTCGACGAGATCATCGAGACCGTCGTCCGTCTCGCGCCGAGCTTCGGCGGCATCAACCTCGAGGACATCTCGGCACCGCGGTGCTTCGAGATCGAGGACCGCCTCAAGGAGCGGCTCGACATCCCGGTCTTCCACGACGACCAGCACGGCACCGCCGTGGTGACGCTCGCTGCGCTCGTCAACGCCCTCAAGCTGACCGGCCGCAACGCCGAGTCGACGCGGGTCGTGATCTCCGGAGCCGGCGCGGCCGGTGTCGCGATCGCCAAGATCCTGCTCGAGGCCGGCATCAAGGACCTCGTCGTCACCGACCGGAAGGGCGTGGTGAGCTCCGACCGCCACGACCTGACCCCGCAGAAGTCGGCGCTGGCCGAGCTCACCGCCGACCGCACCGGCCGCAGCGGCACCCTCGCCGAGGCGTTCGTCGGCGCCGACGTCTACGTCGGTGTCTCGGGTGGCACGGTGCCGGAGGAGGTCGTCGCCACCATGGCGGACGACGCCATCATCTTCGCGATGGCGAACCCCAACCCCGAGGTGCACCCCGAGGTCGCCCACCGGCACGCGCGGGTCGTCGCCACCGGCCGCTCCGACTTCCCGAACCAGATCAACAACGTGCTCGCGTTCCCCGGCATCTTCCGGGGTGCGTTCGACGTGCACGCCTCGGCGATCACCGAGGGCATGAAGGTCGCTGCGGCCACGGCGCTCGCCGATCTCGTCGGCGACGACCTGGCCGAGGACCTGGTCATCCCCTCGCCGTTCGACCCCCGGGTGGGTCCCGCGGTCGCCGCAGCCGTCGCCGCCGCCGCTCGGCGCGACGGCGTCGCCCGCGCCTGACGCGGGTCTCCCGACCCGGCCGGCACCCCGGCCGGGGTGCAAGCGCGCCTCCGACACGCCGGAGGAGTTGTGCTCCTGTCAAGACCTAAAGTAGATTGGATTTGTCAACATACAAAGTTTGTTTGTTTAACCGTTAAAGGGTGCCCCTGTCATGTGGATCCTCGCCGTGTTCGCCGTCGCCGGCGGCCTCGCCCAGTTCATCGACGGCACGCTCGGGATGGGCTTCGGCGTCACCTCCGCGACCGTGCTGCTCTCCATGGGCGTCGCTCCGGTGACCGCCAGCGCCGCGACCCACGCCGCGAAGCTGCCCACGACGCTCATCAGCGGGCTGTCGCACTGGCGTGCGGGCAACGTGGACGGCCGGATCCTCGCCCGGGTCGCCATCCCCGGCGCGCTCGGCGGCTTCCTCGGCGCCGTGGTCCTCACCAACATCAGCCTCGCGTCCGCGAAGGGCTGGATGTCGGGGCTGCTCGTGTTCTTCGGCGCGGTGATCTTCGCCCGGTTCGGCTTCGGCGCGAAGCTGATCCCCACGCCCCGCAACGGCCACACCGCGCGCTGGCTGGCCCCGATCGGCGTGGTCGGCGGCTTCGTCGACGCCACCGGTGGCGGCGGCTGGGGCCCGGTCGTGACCCCCAGCCTGATGACGGTCACCAAGCACGAGCCCCGCAAGGTCGTCGGCACGACGAACGCCGCCGAGTTCGTCGTCGCCGTCTCGGTCTCGAGCGGCTTCCTGACCGGCGCCGCGCAGCACGGCATCCCGTGGCTGCCCGTGCTCGGACTGGTCCTCGGCGGCGTCATCATGGCGCCGATCGCCGCGCGGCTGGCCGGCCGACTTCCGCACCGCCCGATGGGCACCCTCGTCGGCGGCCTGGTCATCCTCGTCAACGGCGTCACGATCATCGCCGCTCTCGGGGGCATCCCGCTCTGGCTCGACTGGACCCTGTTCGGTGTCGCCGTCGCGGTCCCGGCGATCGTCGCCTGGCGGGCCTGGCAGACCGAGCGCGCGGAGAAGGCCGCGTCGACTGCGGCGCCAGGCGAGCAGCCCGAGCAGCCCGAGCGGGCCGAGGTCGAGGCGGGCACCACCGCTCGCTAGCGTTCTCCGCATGTTCGCCGTCACCGCCCAGTCCTTCAGCAACGACGACCCGCTGTCCGGCCTGGTGCTGGGCGAGCGGCCCGACCCGGAGGTGCCGGACGGCTGGACCACCGTCACGGTCAAGGCGGCGTCCCTCAACCACCACGACCTCTGGTCGCTGCGCGGAGTGGGGCTGAAGGAGGAGGCGCTCCCGATGATCCTCGGCTGCGACGCCGCGGGTCACGACGAGGACGGCAACGAGGTGGTCGTCCACGCGGTGGTCAGCAGCCCGGACTGGACGGGCGACGAGACCCTCGACCCGCGCCGGTCGCTGCTGTCGGAGCGCTACCAGGGCACGTTCGCCGAGCGGGTCGCCGTGCCCCGGCGCAACGTGGTGCCCAAGCCCGCGTCGCTGTCCTTCGAGGAGGCTGCCTGCCTCCCGACCGCCTGGCTCACGGCGTACCGGATGCTCTTCACCCAGGGCGGCCTGAAGGCGGGCGACACCGTCCTGGTCCAGGGCGCCGGCGGCGGCGTGGCCACCGCGTTGATCTCGCTGGCCCGGGCCGGCGGCCTGCGGGTCCTCGCCACCAGCCGTGACGAGGCGAAGCGCACCAAGGCACTGGAGCTGGGGGCCCACGAGGTCTTCGAGTCCGGCGAGCGGCTCCCGGTCAAGGTCGACGCGGTCATGGAGACCGTCGGGCGCGCCACCTGGCAGCACTCGATCCGCTCGCTGCGTCCCGGCGGCGCGGTCGTGATCTCGGGCACCACCTCCGGCCCGAAGCTCGACGACGCCCTGCTCACGAACATCTTCTTCCTCCAGCTCCGCGTGATCGGCTCGACGATGGGCACGCGCGCCGAGCTCGCATCGCTCGTCACGATGCTCGACGCCACGGGCGTCCGGCCTCTGATCGACCGCGCGATCCCGATGGACCGGGCGCGCGACGGCTTCGCGGCGATGGCCGGTGGCGACGTGTTCGGGAAGATCGTCCTCACCCGCTGAGCAATAAATGCTTGGCCCGATGTCGGCGGCATCGGGAAGCATGGGTCCTGCGATCGCGTTGCGGCAGACCGATGAGAAATCTTTCGCCGCCGTGTCGAAATGAGCACCGCCGGTTCGTGGAACACATGAACGGCGGGCCCGACACGACCGATCGGCTCCGCTCCCTCGACGTAGACAGGACCCAGAGATGACTGCGCCCGCAACCCCCGCAGGGCCGGGAGGCCTCTCCCCGGAGGAGAGCCCCGAAGCCGACGTCGCCGAGTTCGAGCACGAGTTCACCGGCGCCCGCAAGACGCCGCTCGTCGTGAAGCTGCTCGTCGCGGCGACCTTCGTCGTGATCCTCAACGAGACGATCATGATCAACGCCGTCCCCACGCTGATGGAGGACTTCCGGATCGACGAGCGCGCCGCCCAGTGGCTCTCGACGATCTTCATGCTCACGATGGCGGCGGTCATCCCGGTCACCGGCTGGTTCCTGCAGCGGGTGAGCACGCGGTCGGCGTACGCGACCGCGATGACGACCTTCGCCGCCGGCACCCTCCTCGCCGCCGTGGCCCCGGCCTTCGAGGTGCTCCTCGTGGCCCGGGTGATCCAGGCTGCCGGCACCGCGGTGATGATGCCGCTGCTGATGACGACGCTGATGACCGTCGTCGCCGAGAGCGACCGCGGCCGGGTCATGGGTCAGGTGACCCTGGCGATGTCCTGTGCTCCCGCGCTGGGTCCGGCGGTGTCGGGCGTGCTGCTCCAGCTCGGCTCGTGGCGGCTGATCTTCGCCGTGGTGCTGCCGATCGCGGTGGCCGTCGGCCTCTTCGGGTTCCGCCAGCTCGAGAACGTCGGCGAGCCCCAGGCGAGCTCGGTGAGCTGGACCAGCGTGGTGCTCGCGGCTCTCGGCTTCGGCACCCTGGTCTACGGCCTCAGCGAGATCGGCAGCGGCAACGACGGCACCGCCGCCTACATCACCGTCGGCGCCGTGCTGGTGGCGGCGTTCGTCGGCTACCAGCTGTTCCTGCAGCGGTCGGACTCGCCGCTGCTCGACCTGCGCACGCTGCTGCACCGCACCTACGCGACGTCGCTGCTGCTGATGGCGGCGGGCTTCATGGCCTTCCTCGGCTCGATGATCCTGCTGCCGCTCTACCTGCAGGACCCCCAGGTGCGCGACCTGAGCCCGCTGCAGACCGGCCTGATGGTGATGCCCGGTGGTCTCGTCATGGGGCTCATGGGACCGCAGGTCGGCAAGCTTTACGACCGGTTCGGCTCGCGGCCGCTGGTGATCCCGGGAGCGATCGGCATGGTCGGTGCGCTGGTGACGCTGGCACAGATCTCGCTGACCACGCCGCTGTGGCTGATCGTCGCGGTCCACATCGGGCTGATGGCCTGCCTCGCCGCGATCTTCACGCCGGTGTTCACGCTGGGTCTCGGCGACCTGCCGCCGCAGCTCTACTCCCACGGCAGCTCGCTGCTCGGGACGCTGCAGCAGGTGGCCGGCGCGGTTGGCACCGCGGTGCTGATCGTCGTGATGTCGAACCGCAGCGAGGACCTCGCCGCCGGTGGCACGCCGGTGCCGGAGGCGTTCGTGGGCGGCCTGCAGTGGGCGTTCTACGGCGGGGCGATCATGGGTGTCGTGGTGGTCGTGCTGGCACTGTTCCTGCCCTCGCGCGTGGAGTCGCCGGCCGGCGCTCCCGCCGTCCACTGACGCCGACCCGGCTCCACCTCGACCCGGCTCGTTCGAACGAGCCGGGTCGACGTGCTCAGCGGGACGAGTCCCAGCCGAGCGCGCCGATCAGGACCATCCGGAGCTGACGGCGTGCGGTGGTCTCCACCCGGCGGACGACGTCGTCGCGGTTGCCGGCCAGTGCCAGCTCCTCGGCATGGGTGAGCATCGCGCTCACCAGCAGGTTGGCGAGGATCCGCAGGTCCTCGGTGGTCCAGCGGCCGGCGCCCGGCACCCGCGCGATGTCGGTGGCGAGCTCGCGCTCGATCAGCTCGAGCTGGTGGCGGACCGCTTCCCGCACCGGCGCGGGGCCCGCGAGCCGCTCGCGTGCGATGAACCGGAAGTGGCGTTGGGCGCGCGGCACGTGGGTGACCAGCGCCTTGACCGAGTTGTCGGCGACGGCGTGGAAGAGCGCGCGGTCGTTGGGCGGGGGAGTGTCGAACGTCCGCGCCGCCCGCAGCAGGTCGCGCAGCGAGGAGAAGGACTCGTCGACGAGCACCAGGCCGAGGTCCTCGATCGACTCGAAGTGGCGGTAGAAGGCGGTCGGCACGATCCCGACCTCCTTGGCGACCTGGCGCAGCGACAACGCGGCCAGCGGCTGGGTCTCGCAGAGCCCGAGGGTCGCGTCGAGGATCGCGCGGCGGGTGCGTTCCTTGCGCTCGACGCGGGTCTCAGTCACTAGCCCAGCCTACCGTTGGTGAACATGTGTGCACGCTCACGCCGCTGGGTCCTTGCCAGCACGCGTCGCGCTCCGGCACTCTTTTGAGAGTACACACGTACACTCAAACTTCCGGAGGTACCCGATGAGCATCGTCGCCGACGCGACCACCCGGGTCTTGCGCTCCCGCCTCGCGGCAACCCTGGCCACCCCGCACGGTGTGGACCGCTACCTCGAGCTGGTCAACCCGATGTGGGCCGCCCACGAGGTGCGTGCCCGCATCGTCGACATCACCCGTGAGGTCGACGTGCTCGGCCACCCGCCGGTCGCCACGCTGACCCTGCAGCCGACCTCGACCTGGCGTGGGCACCGTGCCGGTCAGCACGTCCAGCTGGGCGTCGAGGTCGACGGCGCGCGTCGTACGACGCGGGTCTTCACCATCTCCAGCCCCGAGTCGAAGCCGGGGGACCGGTTCACGATCACGATGCGCGCCAACCCCGACGCTCCCGATGGAAAGGGTGTCTCGCGCTACCTGGTCGAGCGCGCGCAGGTCGGCACGATGGTGCACCTGTCGCAGGCGCAGGGCGACTTCGTGCTGCCGGACCACGTGCCGGACCACATCGTCTTCATCACCGGCGGCTCCGGCATCACGCCGGCGATGTCGATGCTGCGCTCGTTGCAGCGCCGGACCCATCGCGGCCGGATCACCTTCCTGCACTACGCCCAGAGCCCGCAGCACCAGATCTTCGCCGCCGAGCTCGAGGAGGTCCGGCGCTCGGGCTACGGCATCGACGTGCACCTCCTGCACCCCGAGCTCGGCGACCCGGCGCTCTCGCCGGCCTACCTCGAGCGGCTGGTCCCCGGCTACCGCGACGTGCCCACCTGGGCCTGCGGCCCGGCGCCGCTCATCGAGGCGGTCCACGGCGCGTACGACGGCAGCGACGCCCTGCGCGTGGAGTACTTCAAGCCGCCGCGGGTCTCCACCGGCAAGGTCGAGGGCGACGTCTCGTTCACCCGCTCCGGCACCACCGCCGCCAACTCCGGCGCCACCCTGCTGGAGCAGGCCGAGGCCGCCGGGCTCACCCCGCAGTTCGGCTGCCGGATGGGCATCTGCTTCTCCTGCACCGCCACGAAGAAGGAGGGGACGGTCCGCAACGTGCTGACCGGCGAGACCTCCTCCCTGCCCGACGAGGACATCCGCATCTGCGTGAGCTCTCCCGAGGGCGACTGCGCGGTCGAGCTCTGACCACCCCGAGAACCAGCCGACCCACCACGAACAGGAGCGTTGCTGTGAGCGCCACTCAGACGAACGAGGAAAGCAAGTACACCCTCACCCCCGAGGAGCTCGAGCGCTTCGGCGAGGAGCTGGACGCCATCCGTCAGCGCATCGTCGCCGACCTCGGCGAGGCCGACGCCGACTACATCCGCAAGGTCGTGAAGTACCAGCGCGGCTTCGAGGTCGCCGGCCGGGCGATGTTCTACCTCCCGCCGCTGTGGCCGGCCGCCGTCGCCTCGCTGTCGATCTCCAAGATCCTCGACAACATGGAGATCGGCCACAACGTGATGCACGGCCAGTACGACTGGATGGGCGATCCCGGTCTCAACTCGCGGATGTTCGAGTGGGACACGATGGCGCCGTCGGAGAACTGGAAGTACGGCCACAACTACATGCACCACACCTACACCAACATCGTGGGCAAGGACCGCGACGTGGGCTACGGCATCCTCCGGATGGACGAGGACCAGGAGTGGCGCCCCTACTACCTGGGCAACCCGGTCTACGCGTTCCTGCTCATGACGTTCTTCGAGTGGGGTGTCGCCCTGCACGACCTGGAGGTCGACGAGCTGGTCGCCGGGCGTCGTACCTGGGCGCAGAACCGCGAGATCGCCGCGCGGATCTGGAAGAAGGTGCGCAAGCAGGTGGCGAAGGACTACGTCGTCTTCCCCGTGCTCAGCGGTCCCTTCTTCTTCTCCACGCTGGCCGGCAACGCCGTGGCCAACCTGGTCCGCAACCTGTGGACCTTCAACATCATCTTCTGCGGCCACTTCCCGGCCGGCGTCGCGACGTTCTCGATCGAGGAGACCGAGAACGAGACCCGCGGCGGCTGGTACTACCGCCAGCTGCTCGGCTCGGCCAACATCACCGGCAGCAAGCTGATGCACGTGATGAGCGGCAACCTCAGCCACCAGATCGAGCACCACCTGTTCCCGGACATCCCGGCGCGGCGCTACCCGGAGATCGCCGTCGAGGTGAAGGAGATCTGCGAGCGCTACGGGCTGCAGTACAACACCGGCCCGCTGCACAAGCAGCTCGGCAGCGTCTTCGCCAAGATCTGCCGGCTGGCCCTGCCGGACCGGAAGAAGCCGGCTCCGGACCCGGCCGGTGTGACCGAGACCCCGTTGGCGGCGTGACCCCGAGCGGTCACACTGATCCCATGACTCCCGAGGGCCAGGACCACCTGAGCAAGGCCGAGATCTCCAAGGACGCCCTGCAGGCCGGCGCCCAGGCGGCGGCGGCGACGGTCGGCGAGGTCGCGACGATCATCACCGGCGCCGTCAAGGACGTGGCCGGAGCGCTCGGCGGTCTGGCGACCGAGCTGTTCGAGATCCGCGACGCCTCGCAGAAGGCGATCGCTGACCACGGCGAGGACCCGGGCGACCGGGCGGCACCGACCGACCCGGCCTAGGCCCCGGCGACGGCGAGCGCGGCGCTCCGCGCGGTGGCCGGGTCCACTGCCGCGAGCGCCGCCTCCGCCATCTCCTCGCAGGTCGCGGCCACGACGCCCGAGACCCGGGCGCCCACCGGACGTACGGCGGCGGCCGCCATCGACAGCGAGGTGATGCCGAGCCCGACCAGCACGCACGCGAGGAGCGGGTCGGCAGCGGCCTCACCGCAGACGCCGACCGGCTTGCCCGCGCGGCGACCGGCCTCGGCAGCGATCGCGACCAGCTGCAGCACGGCGGGCTGCCACGGGTCGGTGAGGTGCGCCAGGTCGGTGGCCATCCGGTCCGCGGCCATCGTGTACTGCGTGAGGTCGTTGGTGCCGATCGACAGGAAATCGACCTCCTCGAGCACCTGGTGCGCCAGCAGGGCCGCACTCGGGACCTCGATCATCACGCCCGGCTTGAGCCCCCGCTCGCGCACGGCGCTGCCGAAGTCCCGCGCCTCGGCGACCGTCGCCACCATCGGTGCCATCACCCAGGTCTCGGTGCCGGTGCGCTCGGCGGCGATCGCAACGGCGTCGAGCTGCCGGTGCAGCAGCCCGGGGTCGGCGAACGACAGTCGCAGACCGCGCACGCCCAGCGCGGGGTTCTCCTCGTCGGGGTGGGTGGCGAACGCGATCGGCTTGTCCGAGCCGGCATCGAGGGTGCGGACGACGACGTGCCTCCCCTCTCCGGCGTACGGCGCCAGCACGCGGGCGTAGATCTCGGCCTGCTCCTCGACGCTCGGCTCCTCCGCGCGGTCCAGGAAGCACAGCTCGGTGCGGAAGAGGCCGATGCCGGTGACCGGCTCGGAGCCGGCCGCGACGGCCGAGGCGGCGTCGGCGACGTTGGCGAGCAGCTTCACCGGGCGCCCGTCGGCGGTGCCCGCGGGCCCGGACCACGACGCCAGCGCGGCCCGCTGGGCGCGGTCCTCGGCGACCCGGTCGGTCGCCTTAGCCTGCTCGGGATCGGCCTCGACGGTGCCGCTCTCGCCGTCGACGAGCGCCCTGCGCCCCTCCAGCACGGCGATCGCGCCGCTCGCGCCGACGACGCAGGGGATGCCGAGCTGCCGGGCGATGATCGCGGTGTGGCTGGTCGGGCCGCCGCGCTCGGTCACGATCGCGACGACGCGGGCGGGGTCGAGCCCGGCCGTGTCCGCAGGCGCGAGGTCCGTCGCGACGAGGACCGACGGCGTGTCCGGCACCGGCACGCCGGGCTCGGGCTCGTCGACCAGGCGGGCCAGGATCCGGGCGTGGATGTCCCGCAGGTCGGTCACCCGCTCGGCCATCAGCCCGCCCATGCCGGCGAAGACGGTGACGAACTGGTCGATCGCCGCCTCGACCGCGGGCACCAGCGGCTGCCCGGCCTGCAGGTTCTTGCGGACCGCGGATCGCAGCCCGCGGTCGGTCGTCAGTCCGGCGCTGGCCGTGAGCACCTCGGCGGTCGCCCCGGTGGCCGCGGCGGCCTTCGCGCGGAACCCGTCGGCCACCCGGGTCGCGGCATCGTCGTAGGCCGCCAGCGCCGCGTCCTCGTCGGCGTGGCCTCCGTCGCCGTAGGCGGCGACGGCGTCGGGCGAGACCTCGGAGGTGGCGACGAGGACTGGTCCGTAGGCCAGGCCCGGGACGACAGGAGTGCCGTGGATCGAGGTGACCATGTCGCGACGATAGGTGCTGACCGACTTGACATGCAACACATTCGGGCATAAAAACAACAGAAACACAGATTCGGATCGGGAGGCCTCACGTGGACGCAGACCGGCGGCACTCCGCCATGGTGGTCGCGTGATCGTCACCGTCACCCCCAACCCCAGCATCGACCGCACGGTCGTGCTGCCGTCGACCCTGCGTCGTGGCGCGGTGCACCGCGCGGACGCCGTGCTGTTCCAGCCCGGCGGCAAGGGCGTCAACATCTCGCGGGCCTGCGTGGCCGCCGGTGTGCCGACGGCCGCGGTGCTGCCGGCCGACCCCGGCGCCGACGTGGTCGCCGAGCTCGAGCACACCGGCGTCGCCGTACGCCCCGTGCCGCCGGCGGGTCCGATGCGGATCAACCTGACGATCAACGAGCCCGACGGCACCACGACCAAGATCAACACCGCCGGAGCCACCGTCGGACCCGAGGAGCTGCGCCGGCTCACCGAGGTGGTCCTCGACACGGCGACGACCGCCCGTCCCGGCTGGGTGGTGCTCGCCGGCTCGCTGCCGCCCGGCGCGCCGGCCGACTGGTACTCCCGCGTCGTCGCAGAGCTGCGCACGGCCGGACACCGGGTCGCCGTCGACACCAGCGAGGAGCCGCTGGAGGCGCTGCTCCGGGCCGGGGGGACCGCGGCCCCCGACCTGGTGAAGCCCAACGCCGAGGAGCTGGCGTCGGTGACCGGGGGCGACCCCGAGGCCATCGAGGCGGACCCCGAGCGGGCCGCCGCCGCGGCCGCGACCCTGGTGGGCACCGCCGCAGGAGCGGTGCTGGCCACGCTGGGGGCGGCCGGCGCGGTGCTCGTCGACAGCACCGGTGCCTGGTACGCCGCCCCGCCGCCGATCACCGTCGTCAGCACCGTCGGCGCCGGTGACGCCAGCCTGTGCGGCTACCTGCTGGCCGACCTGCGTGGCGCCGGCCCGGGGGAGCGGCTCGCCTCGGCGGTGGCGTACGGCGCCGCGGCGACCGCTCTGCCCGGCACCACCACCCCCACCCCCGCCCACGTCCGCACCGCCGAGGTGCGGGTGCGCCCGCTCGTCACCGTCTGAAGCGCAACCCGAGAGAAACGAGGAACCCATGCCCACCAGGTCCGTCGTCGTCGGCTCCGCCGTCGGCCTCCACGCCCGCCCGGCCGCGATCATCTCCGAGGCCGCGGCCGAGCTCGGCTCCGAGGTGCTGATCGGCCTCCCGGACGGCGACCCCGTCGACGCCAGCTCGTCGCTGATGATCATGACCCTCGGTGCCGGGAACGGCGCGACGGTCGAGGTGTCCGGGGACGTCGAGGCGGACGTGGACAAGATCGCCGCGCTCGTCGAGCAGGACCTCGACGCCGACTGAGGAGAGCGGCCGACCGGGACGAGAGGGCTGGCTAGGCCGTCGGGCCGACGCCGCGCGCGGCCCGCTCGACCGCCGCGCCGACGTCGATGACCGTGACGTCGCGGAGGTAGGGCTTCGTGAGCTCCTTCGTGACGTACTTCGCGACGAACCGCTTCAGCTCGCCCTCGACGCCGGCCACCACCTGCATCAGCTGGGCGCGGAGTCCCTGCGCCTGCAGGCCCACCTTCACCTGCGTCGCCGTCGGCGGCGTGATGTCGATGACGATCGCGAGGTCCTCACGCGCGTGGGCCGCGATGACCAATGGCACCTCGATGTCCGCGTGGAAGCGGTGCTTGTCCATGCCGAGGTCGATGACGAGCTCCAGCGGGACCGGCAGGGTGACGTGGAAGGACACCGGCTCGTCGCCGATCCTCTGCCCGGTCGCCGTGCCGATCTGCCCGGTCGCGGTGACCTTGACCAGGCGCCCGGGGCCCACGCCCATCGGTCCGAAGTCGATCGGCCGCCCGGACAGGGCGTTGACCCCGCGCAGCACCCGCTCCTCGGTGACGGCGCGGTGGAAGAACTCCACGCCCCACGCTCGATAGTCGATCAGGTCGTCCGCCACGGCCCTCAACCTAGCGGCGCGAGCCCGGGGCGATCAGTCCTCCGGGTCGTCCAGCCGCGCCAGCCAGGTTGCGAACCGTTCCACGGCCGACTCGAATTCCGGGTGGACGTCGGTGAACTCCCGGAGACGCTCGGCGAGCCAGGCCAGGCTGACCTCCTCCTCACCCCGGCGCTGCTCGAGCTCCTCGATGCCGCGATCGGTGAAGTACATCAGCCCATCGCCGCGGCGACGAGGACCTTGGCCTCCTCGAGGTGCCGCTTGGCAGTGCCGACCGCGGTCGTCGACGACGCGGCACGGGTGATCGGCTCGATCTCCCGGCCGAGCTGCGGCACCACGTTGAGGTGGTACGACGGCCACGGGCCCTGGTTGAACGGCTCGTCCTGGACCCACCGCACCTTGGCGTCGGGGTACTTGTCGAGCTCGGCCTTGATCTCCTCGACCGGCCACGGGTAGAGCCGCTCCACGCGCACGATCGCGACGTCCTCGCGCTCCTGCTTCTTGCGCTCGACCACGAGGTCCCAGGTCAGCCGCCCCGAGACGAGCAGCACCGTGGAGACCTTGTCGGGGTCGACGGTGTCGTCGCCGATGACCGGGCGGAACGAGCCCGAGGTGAAGTCGGAGGGCTGCGAGGCGGCCTCCTTGCGCTTGAGCATCGACTTCGGCGTGAAGATCACCAGCGGCTTGTGCTCGCCGCCCAGCGAGTGCATCCGCAGCAGGTGGAAGTGCGACGCCGGCGTCGACGGCTGCGCGACCACCATCGCGTCGTCGGCGCACAGCGTCAGGAACCGCTCGATGCGCGCGGAGGAGTGGTCGGCGCCCTGGCCCTCGTAGCCGTGCGGCAGCAGCAGCACGACGCCGGAGTCCTGGCTCCACTTGGTCTTGCCGGCGGAGATGTACTCGTCGATCACGGTCTGCGCGCCGTTGACGAAGTCGCCGAACTGCGCCTCCCACAGCACCAGCGCCTCGGGCCGTGCGACCGAGTAGCCGTACTCGAACCCGAGCGCGGCGTACTCCGAGAGCAGCGAGTCGTAGATGTGGAACTTGGCCTGGTCCTCGGTGAGGTGGGCCAGCGGCGTCCACTCGTCGGCGTTGACGCGGTCGATGATGGTCGCGAACCGCTGCACGAACGTGCCGCGGCGGGAGTCCTGGCCGGCCAGCCGGACGGCGCGGCCGTCCATGAGGAGCGAGCCGAACGCGAGGATCTCGCCGGTGCCCCAGTCGATCGGGCCGTCGGTGATCGCTGCCGCGCGGCGCTGCAGCTGCGGCATCACCTTCGGGTGCACGGTGAAGCCGTCCGGCGGCGTGACGTAGGCGTCCGCGATCGCCTTCAGCGTCTCGAACGACACCGCGGTCTGGGCCTCGCCCTCCGGCTTGTCCGGGTAGTCGGGCACGGTCGTCCACGACGTCGGTGTCGCGTCGGCCTCGCGGACCTCCGTGAACACCCGTTCCAGCTGCGCCTGGTAGTCGCGGATGACCTGCTCGGCCTCCTCGATCGTGATGTCACCACGACCGATGAGCGACTCGGTGTAGAGCTTGCGCACCGAGCGCTTCTGCTCGATCAGGTCGTACATCAGCGGCTGGGTGTACGACGGGTCGTCGCCCTCGTTGTGCCCGCGCCGGCGGTAGCAGACCAGGTCGATGACCACGTCGCTGTGGAACGCCTGGCGGTACTCGAACGCCAGCCGGGCCACCCGGATGCAGGCCTCGGGGTCGTCTCCGTTGACGTGGAAGATCGGCGCCTGGACCATCCGCGCGACGTCGGTGCAGTAGAGCGAGGAGCGCGACGAGCCCGGCGAGGTGGTGAACCCGACCTGGTTGTTGATGACCAGGTGGATGGTGCCGCCGGTGCGGTAGCCCCGCAGCTGTGAGAGGTTGAGCGTCTCCGCGACCACGCCCTGGCCGGCGAACGCGGCGTCGCCGTGGAGGAGCAGCGGGAGGACCGGGAACGCCTCGCCCTGGTCGAGGACGTCCTGCTTGGCGCGGGCGATGCCCTCGAGCACCGGGTCGACGGTCTCGAGGTGGCTCGGGTTCGCGGCGACCGACACCTTGATCTTCTCGCCAGTGCCCGCCGAGAACTCGCCCTCGGCGCCGAGGTGGTACTTCACGTCGCCCGAACCCTGGACCGTGCGCGGGTCGATGTTGCCCTCGAACTCGCGGAAGATCTGGTTGTAGGACTTGCCGACGATGTTGGCGAGCACGTTGAGCCGGCCGCGGTGGGCCATGCCGATGCAGACCTCGTCGAGCCCGGCCTGCGCGGCCGCCTCGCAGATCTCGTCGACGACCGGGACCGTGGTCTCGCCGCCCTCGAGCGAGAACCGCTTCTGGCCGACGAACTTGGTCTGGAGGAACGTCTCGAACGCCTCGGCCTGGTTGAGCTTCTGCAGGATCCGCAGCTGCTCCTCGCGCGGCTCCTTGGTGTGCGGACGCTCGACCCGCTCCTGGATCCAGCGGCGCTGCTCGGGATCCATGATGTGCATGTACTCGATGCCGGTGGTGCGGCAGTAGGAGTCGCGGAGGATCCCGAGGATGTGCCGCAGCTTCATGAACCGCCGGCCGGAGCCGCCGAACTCGCCGGTCGGGAACTCGCGGTCGAGGTCCCACAGGGTCAGGCCGTGGGACTCGATGCGCAGGTCCGGGTGGCTGCGCTGCTTGTACTCCAACGGATCGGTGTCGGCCATCAGGTGGCCGCGCACGCGGTAGGCGTGGATCAGCTCGAGGATCCGGGCCTGCTTGTCGATCTCGTCGTCGTGCGACGTCGCGATGTCGGAGTTCCAGCGGATCGGCTCGTAGGGGATCCGGAGGGAGCGGAAGATGTCGTCGTAGAACCCGTTCTCGCCCAGCAGCAGCTGGTGGACGCGCTTGAGGAACTCGCCGGACTGGGCGCCCTGGATGACCCGGTGGTCGTAGGTCGACGTGATCGACATGACCTTGCCGATGCCGTTGCGGGACAGCGCGACCTCCGAGGCGCCCTGCCACTCGGCGGGGTACTCCATCGCGCCGACGCCGATGATCGCGGCCTGGCCGGCCATCAGCCGGGGGACCGAGTGCACGGTGCCGAGGCCGCCGACGTTGGTCAGGCTGACCGTCGTGCCGGAGTAGTCCTCCATCGTGAGCTTGTTGTCACGGGCCTTGCGGATCATGGTCTCGTAGGCCGTCCAGAACGCCGCGAAGTCCATGGTCTCGCAGGCCTTGATCGACGGCGCGACGAGCTGCCGGGTGCCGTCGGGCTTCTGCTGGTCGATCGCGAGGCCGAGGTTGATGTGGGCGGGGCTGACCTGGGTCGGCTTGCCGTCCTTCTCGGCGTAGGAGTTGTTCATCTCCGGCATCGCCTTGAGCGCCTGGACCAGCGCGTAGCCGATGATGTGGGTGAACGACACCTTGCCGCCGCGCGCCCGGGCGAGGTGGCTGTTGATGACGATGCGGTTGTCCCAGAGCAGCTTCACCGGCACCTGCCGCACCGAGGTGGCGGTGGGGACGGTGAGCGAGACCTCCATGTTCTTGGCGGTCGCGGCGGGGATGCCCTTCAGCACCGTGTAGGTCGGCTCGTCCTTGGCGGCGGCCGGCGTCGGACGCGGGGCGTCCTTGGGCGTCGGCTTGATGTCGGTCGACGGGGTCGGCGTGGTCTGGGAGGCCGGGCTCACCTGCGGCGCCGGCGTGGCGCGCGGGGTGTTCCGGGTCGCGGGCGCCTCGGCCTCGGTGTCCGTCTTGGTCTTGGTCTCGGTCTTGGTCTCGGCCTTGGCGGCGGGCGCGGGCTCGGCCTTCTTCTCGGCCTTCTCCCCGGCCTTCTCCCCGGCCTTCTCCCCGACCTTCTCCTCGGTCTTCGTCGCGGTCTTCGCAGGTGCCGCAGCGGTCGAGCGACCGTTGCCACCCGACCCGCCACCGGTGCCGCCGAAGTACGCCGCCCAGGCGGGGTCGACGCTCGAAGGATCGGCGTCGAACCGTTCCTTCATCTCTTCGACGAGCCACTCGTTGGCTCCGAAGTCGGGGGTGTTCGACTCGCTACTTGTCGATGGGCCTGTCGACTGCGACACGACGTGCTTCGCCTCTTCCGGTGAGCTGCTGGCGTAGGGTCTGTCCGACCTGGACCGAGACCGGAACCAAGGCTAGACCCACGGCGAAAAGTATGTGGCGTCAGTCCGTAGCAGAGGAGTCGCGAGTCGTGCGCCGAACGCCCCTGGGAGCGCTCGTGCTGGCGCTGACCCTGGTCGTGGGTCTGAGCAGCTGCACTGGTGACGACGACGACGGGTCGGGCGGCACCGGCCCGGAGACCGGTGGTTCGGACACGGCCTCCGGGATCGAGACCCGGGTCGAGGTCGGCGCCGTCGCCGGCAAGCTCCCCAAGGGTCCCGCCCGCGACGTCGCCGCCGACGTCGCCCGGGTGGTGGACGGCTGGCTGGACGCGGCGTACGTCGATGGCGACTACCCGCGCTCGGACTTCGGCGACGCGTTCCCCGGGTTCACGAAGGACGCCGCCGCCCTCGCCTCGAAGCAGGCCGGCCTGATGAGCAACAAGGCGGTCGGCGACCAGGTCGACAGCGTCACCGCCACCCGGCGGGTCGTGCGGGTCGACGTGCTCGCGCCGAAGGGGAAGGCCGCGGCAGCGACCGCCCACGTGAACCTCGTCATCGAGCTCACCGGCGACCAGGAGCGCACCGACCAGGTCCGCGGCCGGGTGCTGCTGACCAGGACGAAGGGTGACTGGAAGGTGTTCGGCTTCGACGTCGAGCGTGGCGAGGTGCGCGGATGAGCGCGGTGGTGAAGCGGCTCCTGCGCACGACCGTGCTGACGGTCGTGCTGGCCGTCGTGGCGGTCGTGATCCCCAACGGCGGCGTCGCGCCGACGTACGTCACGCTCGTGAAGTTCGAGCACGCCGCCGGGGTGGACACCGACCCGGACGTGATCTGGATCCTGGCGGTCGGCTCCGACGCGCGGCGCGGGCAGGACCCGCTGCGCAGCCGCGGCGACACCCTCCAGCTGGTCGGCATGGACACCCGCACCGGCGCGGCGACGGCCATCGGCATCCCGCGCGACAGCTGGGTGTCGATCCCCGGGCACGGTTCCAACCGGATCAATGCCGCGTTGTACTTCGGTGGCCCGCAGCTGATGGGTGAGGCCGTCGCAGGCTTGATCGGGATCGAGCCCGACTACGTCATGGTCACCACGTTCTGGGGCGTCGAGCAGATCGCCAAGGACGTCGGCCCGATCACGGTCGACAACCCGGTGGCCTTCACCGACCCCT
Organism: Nocardioides silvaticus; assembly: GCF_003160695.1. Classification (GTDB taxonomy): domain Bacteria; phylum Actinomycetota; class Actinomycetes; order Propionibacteriales; family Nocardioidaceae; genus Nocardioides; species Nocardioides silvaticus. The sequence goes on along the minus strand of NZ_QGDD01000001.1, from coordinate 40,507 downwards.
ACCTCAAGCCGAAGGGCTTCAAGTCCGGCAAGATCAGCCTCAGCGGCTACAACGTCGTCTCGTTCGCCCGGATCCGCAAGAACCTCGCCGGCGGCGACTTCGACCGGTCGGCGAACCAGCAGCGGGTGCTGAAGGGCTTTCAGGCCAAGGCGGCGGCGAACGCCGACGAGCCGGGCTGGATCGAGAACGGCGTGCTGTCGGTGATGGACAACGTCGACACGAACCTCGACCCGGCCGAGCTGTTCACCATCGCCCAGGCGGTCGCCCAGGTCGACCCGGGGAAGATCAGCACCTGCGTGGTGCCCGGCGGCATCGGCAACGTCGGCGGCGCCAGCGTCGTCATCCCGAGCACGTCGACCGCCCAGCGGTACGGCGACGACGCCCGAGCGGACGCCACGATCAAGCGCTGCTGATCGGAGCAGGCGCTACTCGGAGGCCCGCGCTTCCTCGAGCACGTCGTTGAGCTCGTCGAGCGCGGCACCCGAGGGGGCGCCCTCAACGCCCTCCCAGTCGGGCTGCGGCAGGACCTGCTCGGTGGCTTCGCCGTTGCGGACCGCCTCGATGGCGTCGACGATCTCGTCGATGTTGTTCGGGATGGCGAGGCCGCACTGGCCGAGCTCCGACTCGAGCTTGAGCGTGAACCGGTTGGTGCCGTCCGCAACGGCGTCGGCCGTGGTGCCGGACTTGATGTCGGAGCTCCGCGACAGGTCGGAGACCCCGTCGCACGGGTGCGAGGCCGCGCCGCCCTTGACCCAGTAGACCTTGTCCTCACCGAGCAGCTGGATGACGGCCTGCTGGTCGGCGGTGTACTCCTCCTGCGACGGCGGGTCGTAGTTGACGCCGAGGGCGACCGCGATGAGTGCGAGGACGATCCCGACGCCGCCGGCCCAGCCCTTCTGCTGCTTGCTCATGTTCCTGTTGAGGAAGATGAACACGATGATCGGCACGAACGCGATCAGCGGCACGATCGCGCCGAGCTGGCTCTTGAGGAAGAACGTGACCTTGTTCTTCTCCGACGGCGGGTCCAGCGCCTGCGCCCGCTTCCACAGGAAGGACCCCGCGACGGTCAGGATCGACATCGCCACGAGCAGCGCGATGATCACCCAGAACGCCCAGTCCGGGAACGACTGCTCGGCCGTCACCGTCCCGTCGTCCGCGACCGACGTGCTGTCCTCGAGGATGCCCTCGTTGAGGAGGATGCCGAAGATCCCGTAGGCCTCCAGCCCGATCGCCACCAGCCACAGCCCGCCTGCGATGAGACGGAACATGCTCGCCTTGCTGTTCGCCTCCGCCGTCGGCTGCCAGGTCTTGCTGGACATCGATCCTCCCGAGTGTCGGGCCGCACCGCCGTCGGCGTGGCGACAGGAGGCTATTGGCATCCCCGCGCAGCGTGCCAGTGTCCGGCGTCACGGACGGGATGTGGCGCGGGCCACGGCAGCACCCGCTTGCTCCAGCTAGCGTCGACGGCTGGTCGTGACTGCACGACCCTGTCCTCGGCAGCCATGACCCGAGGCCGCCCGTGTCGCGCCGAAGCCCGTCACGCACGGGGAGACGTCGATCTCGATGTTGATGACGGGCGCAGTTCTCGCAGGCGTCGCCATGAAGGACCTCTTCGATGCACACCAGGACCGTGCGCGCCGTCGCGCGCCGTACCGCCCTGGCCGCGACCGCCGCGGCCCTCGCCACGACCACCCTCGTCGACGGCACCCCGTCGACCGCCACGCCGGTCCTCGCCGCCTTCCACGGCGAGGCCCCGCAGCTGAGCGACACCTTCGCCGCCCACCCGAAGCGGGTGGAGCGCACGGCCGAGCTGCGCGAGAGGCGCAAGGCCCGGGAGCGCGCCGAGCGCCGCAAGGAGCGCCGTGAGGAGCAGCAGGCCGCCGAGGAGGCGGCCACCCGCGGCGAGCGGGTCGTCGCCCTCGCGAGCCAGGAGGCCGGCGACCCCTACGTCTACGGCGCCGCCGGCCCGAGCTCGTTCGACTGCTCGGGCTTCACCCAGTACGTCTACGCCCAGGTCGGCGTATCGCTGCCGCACTCCTCCTCGGCGCAGGCCGGCGTGGCCCAGGAGGTCTCGGACCCGCAGGTCGGCGACCTGGTCTTCTTCACCGGCTCCGGTGGCGTCTACCACGTCGCCATCTACGCCGGCGACGGGATGCTGTGGCACTCGCCCAACAGCGGGTCGGTCGTAAGCCTCGAGCCGATCTGGACCAGCAGCGTGTTCTACGGCCGGGTGCTGTAAGCCGCCAGTGGACCTTGGTCGACGACCACCTCGACTGCGCGGCCGGCAGCGCGGCGGGAGACGTCGTCGCCGGTATCTCGGCCGTGAGCCGACGACGGTCGGTCAAGACTCGGCGGCGGCGTCGGAGACGCGCTCGGCCAATCCGACCGTGCGCCTCCGGCAGGATTCGAACCTGCGGCACCTGGTACCGGAAACCAGTGCTCTATCCCCTGAGCTACGGAGGCATCGCGCCGTACCTCGGGGAGGAGTGGCGCGGTTCGGAACCTTACCGGTCGATATCCGTGCGAGAGAAACCGGAGGCCGCCGATACCCTTGGGCGGTGACCCCAGAGCAGCTCTCCACCACCATCGTCGACGGTCTGTCGACGCTCGTCGCCGAGGGTGCGATCACCCTGGCCGACGGCGTCCCCGCTGAGGTGACGGTGGAGCGCCCGCGACAGAAGGGACATGGCGACTACGCGACCAACGTCGCGCTGCAGCTGGCGAAGAAGGCGGGGATGAACCCGCGGGCGTTCGGCGAGCTGCTCGCCGGGCAGCTGCTCGAGGCCGACGGCATCGGCGCGGTCGACATCGCCGGTCCGGGTTTCCTCAACATCACCGTCGAGGCCGGGGCGCAGGGGCAGGTGGCGGCCGAGATCGTGGCGGCGGGCGCGTCGTACGGCTCCTCGGACGCGTTCGCCGGGGAGAAGATCAACCTGGAGTTCGTCTCCGCCAACCCGACCGGACCGCTCCACATCGGCGGTGTCCGCTGGGCGGCGGTCGGCGACGCGCTCGGCCGGGTCTTCACGATGACCGGTGCTGACGTCACCCGCGAGTACTACTTCAACGACCACGGCGCCCAGATCGACCGGTTCGCGCGGTCGCTGCTGGCCAGCGCGAAGGGCGAGTCGGCGCCCGAGGACGGCTACGGCGGGCAGTACATCCACGACATCGCCGCCGCGGTGGTCGCCGAGCGTCCGGATGCCGCGACGCTGCCCGACGAGGACGCGCAGGAGGTCTTCCGCGCGCTCGGCGTCGAGATGATGTTCGACGAGATCAAGAAGTCGCTGCACGAGTTCGGCGTCGACTTCGACGTCTACTTCCACGAGGACGAGCTGCACAAGAGTGGTGCCGTCGACCGGGCGGTCGCCCGGCTGCGGGAGCTGGGCACGATCTACGAGAAGGACGGCGCCGTCTGGCTCGCCACCGAGCAGTACGGCGACGACCAGGACCGGGTCGTCATCAAGTCCGACGGCAAGGGTGCCTACCTGTCGGGGGACCTCGCCTACTACCTCGACAAGCGCGAGCGCGGCTTCGACCGCTGCTTCATCATGCTCGGCGCCGACCACCACGGTTACGTGGGCCGGATGATGGCGATGTGCGCGGCGTTCGGCGACCAGCCGCACGTGAACCTCGAGATCCTCATCGGCCAGCTGGTGAACCTGCTCAAGGACGGCGAGCCGCTGCGGATGTCGAAGCGGGCCGGCACCGTCGTGACGATCGAGGACCTGGTCGACGCGATCGGCGTCGACGCCGCCCGCTACGCACTGGCCCGCTACCACACCGACAGCCCCATCGACATCGACCTCGACCTGTGGGCCCGGCAGACCAACGACAACCCGGTCTTCACCGTGCAGTACGCCCACGCCCGGATCGCCAGCCTGCTGCGCAACGCGGCCGACCTCGGCGTCGAGGCGGCGTCGCACCCCGACCTGCTCACCCACGAGAAGGAGGGCGAGCTGCTCCGCGTGCTCGCCGAGTTGCCGCGCGTGGTCAAGGCCGCCGCTGAGCTGCGCGAGCCGCACCGGGTGGCGCGCTACCTCGAGGAGCTGGCGCCGACGTACCACCGGTTCTACGACAGCTGCCGGGTGCTCCCACGCGGCGACGAGGAGACCAGCGACCTCCACCGGGCCCGACTCATGCTGGTCGAGGCGACCCGGGTGGTGCTGGCCAACGGCCTGGGGCTGCTGGGCGTCAGCGCCCCGGAGCGGATGTAGGTAGATCCGCTGTGACCCACGAAGCCGGCTGGGCCCACGCGCCCGGCGCCCTCCGCGGACCTGCGTGGCTGCAGGCACCCCGCGACGTCAACGCCCTGGTGCCGCAGCTGTGGTCCTCCACCGCGCACAAGACCGACGACGGCGACCTGGTCGTCGGGGGAGTGCCGGTCGCTGACCTGGTCGCCGAGCACAACACCCCGGCCTACGTGCTCGACGAGGAGGACTTCCGCGCCCGGGCCCGCGCCTTCCGCGACGCGTTCGGCGGCTGGGACGTCTACTACGCCGGGAAGGCCTTCCTCTGCACCGCGGTCGCCCGTTGGATCGCGGAGGAGGGGCTGTGCCTCGACGTCTGCTCGGCGGGCGAGCTCGAGGTCGCGCTCCGGGCGGGCTTCGACCCGGCCCGCATCGGCTACCACGGCAACAACAAGTCGGTGGCCGAGCTGCGCCGCGCGGTGGCCGAGGGCGTCGGGCGGATCATCGTCGACTCGGTCCAGGAGATCGAGCGGCTGGAGATGATCACGGCGGACCTCCCGGCAGGCTCGACCGCCAAGGCTCGGGTCATGGTCCGGGTGACCGCCGGCGTCGAGGCCCACACCCACGAGTACATCGCCACCGCCCACGAGGACCAGAAGTTCGGGTTCTCGATCACGTCGGGAGACGCCTTCGAGGCAGTACGACGACTCGAGGCCGCTCCGGGCATCGAACTGCTGGGCCTGCACTCCCACATCGGCAGCCAGATCTTCGACTCCTCGGGCTTCGAGGTCGCCGCGCGCCGGGTGCTCGCGCTGCACGCCCGGGTCTCCGAGGAGCTCGGTGTCACGATGCGCGAGCTCGACCTGGGCGGTGGTTTCGGCATCGCCTACACGACCCAGGACGACCCGTCGGACCCGGCGCAGCTCGCGACCGAGATGGGCAAGATCGTGGAGCACGAGTGCCGTGCCCTCGGCCTCGAGGAGCCGCGCCTCTCGATCGAGCCCGGCCGCGCGATCGTCGGCCCGGCGGTGTGCACCGTCTACACCGTCGGCACCGTGAAGCCGGTGACGCTGGACGCAGGCGCGGTGCGCACCTACGTCAGCGTCGACGGCGGGATGAGCGACAACATCCGCACCGCGCTCTACGACGCCGACTACTCGTGCACGCTCGCCGGTCGCGCGTCCGGGGCCGCCCCGGTGCTCGCGCGGGTCGTCGGTATGCACTGCGAGGCGGGCGACATCGTGGTGCGCGACGAGTTCCTCCCCGGTGATGTCGCGCCCGGCGACCTGCTGGCGGTCCCCGGCACCGGTGCGTACTGCCGGTCGATGGCCTCGAACTACAACCACGCGCTGCGACCTCCGGTGATCGCGGTGCGGGACGGCGCCGCTCGTGTCATCGTGCGGCGGGAGACTGTGGACGATCTTCTTGCTACGGATGTCGGGTGAGTGTGGTGACGGTGGAGGGACAGAAGCCCCTCAAGGTGGCGGTGCTGGGGTGTGGCGTCGTCGGCTCGCAGGTGGTGCGGCTGCTCGACGAACAGGCCGGTGACATCGCCGCGCGGGTGGGCGCTCCGGTCGAGATCGCCGGCGTCGCCGTACGTCGTCTCGACGCGCCGCGCGACGTCGACGTCCCGTCGGACCTGCTGACCACGGACGCCCTCGGGCTGGTGAGCCGCGACGACGTGGACCTGGTCGTCGAGGTGATCGGCGGCATCGAGCCGGCCCGGTCGCTGATCCTCGCCGCGCTCGAGAACGGCGCCTCGGTCGTCACCGCCAACAAGGCATTGCTGGCCGAGGACGGGCCGACCCTCTACGAGGCGGCCGAGAAGGCCGGGCGCGACCTCTACTTCGAGGCCGCCGTCGCCGGCGCCATCCCGATCCTGCGGCCGCTGCGCGAGTCGCTCGCCGGGGACAAGGTCACCCGGGTGCTCGGCATCGTCAACGGCACGACCAACTACATCCTCGACAAGATGGACACCCAGGGTGCCGGCTTCGAGGAGGCGCTCGAGGAGGCGCAGGCGCTCGGCTACGCCGAGGCCGACCCGACCGCCGACGTCGAGGGTTTCGACGCCGCGGCCAAGGCGGCGATCCTGGCCAGCCTCGCGTTCCACTCCCGCGTGACGGCCGCCGACGTCCACCGCGAGGGCATCAGCGACGTGACCTCCGGCGACGTGCGCTCGGCCACCGACATGGGCAGCGTCGTGAAGCTGCTCGCCATCGCGGAGCTGGTCTCGACAGGCTCGACCACCGGGGGCGGTCCGGCGGAGCCGGGCGTCAGCGTGCGGGTGCACCCCGCGATGATCCCCAGGACCCATCCGCTGGCCAGCGTGCGCGAGGCCTTCAACGCGGTGTTCGTGGAGTCCGAGGCCGCCGGCCAGCTGATGTTCTACGGCCCCGGCGCCGGAGGCGCCCCGACTGCGAGCGCCGTGCTCGGCGACCTGGTGACGGTGGCGCGCAACCACCGGCAGGGGACGCGCGGCGTCGGCGAGTCGGCGTACGCCGACCGCGCGGTGCTGCCGATGGGGGAGACCCGCACCCGCTACCACGTCGCGATCGACGTCGACGACCGCGCCGGCGTGCTTGCCGCGGTGGCGACCGCGTTCGCGACCCACGGCGTCTCCATCCAGACCGTCCGGCAGGAGGGCCGGGGCGACGACGCCCAGCTCGTCGTCGTGTCGCACGAGGCGACAGACGCGCAGCTGTCGGCGACGGTCGCGGAGCTGCGGGACATGGACATCGTCCACGACGTCACCTCGGTGATGCGCGTGGAAGGGACCGACGAATGAGCGAGACCGCCGTCCGGACGCGCCAGTGGCGCGGCGTGATCGAGGAGTACCGCGACCTCCTCGACATCCCGGCCGACACCCCCGCGGTCACCCTGCGTGAGGGCGGGACGCCGCTGGTGCACTCCGAGTGGCTCTCCGAGCTCACCGGCGCCGAGGTGCACCTCAAGGTCGAGGGCGACAACCCGACCGGGTCGTTCAAGGACCGCGGCATGACCGCGGCGATCTCCGTCGCCAAGCACGAGGGCGCGCAGGCCGTGGTCTGCGCCTCGACGGGCAACACCTCGGCGTCGATGGCGGCCTACGCGGCCAAGGCGGGGCTGACCCCGATCGTGCTCGTGCCCGAGGGCAAGATCGCCGCCGGCAAGATGGCGCAGGCGATCCTGCACGGCGCCCAGGTGATCATGGTGAAGGGCAACTTCGACGACTGCCTCCGGCTGGCGAAGGAGCTCGCGGCGTCGTATCCCGTCGCGCTGGTGAACTCGGTCAACCCGGTGCGCCTCGAGGGCCAGAAGACCGCCGCGTTCGAGATCGCCGACTTCCTCGGCGACGCCCCCGAGTTCCACCTGCTCCCCGTCGGGAACGCCGGCAACATCTCGGCGTACTGGCTCGGCTACCGGCAGTACGCCGACCTCGGGCGGATCACGCGCAAGCCGGTGATGCGCGGCTTCCAGGCCGCCGGCGCCAGCCCGCTCGTCACGGGGGAGCCGTTCCCGGAGCCCGAGACCCGCGCCACCGCCATCCGGATCGGAAACCCCGCGTCGTGGCACCTTGCCGAGGACGCGGCCGCCGAGTCGGGAGGCCGGTTCGCGTCGGTCACCGACGAGCGGATCCTCTCGGCCCAGCAGGACCTGGCCCGCAAGGACGGCCTGTTCGTCGAGCCGGCCAGCGCGGCCGGGGTGGCCGGACTGCTGCAGGAGCTCGAGCAGGGCGAGACCTACGCCGGTGCGACGCTCGTCATCACCGTGACCGGTCACGGCCTCAAGGACACCGCGACCGCCCTGGAGGGCTTCACCGAGGCGGGCGGCACGATCGTCGACGACGTCGTCGCACCCGAGGTCACCGAGGTCGCCGAGGCTGCCGGCCTGTGAGTGAGCTGCGCGGCCGGATCGGGCCGGTGAGCCGACGACGGTCTGCCAACCGAAGGCTCGCGCGCGAGCGAACGAAACTGGTCGGCCTGTGACCGGCGGCTCCCGGTTCGCGGTCGGGCCGGTGCGGGTGTCGGTGCCCGCCACGTCCGCCAACCTCGGTCCCGGCTTCGACGCGCTCGGCCTGGCCCTCGACCTGCGGGACCGGCTCGAGGCCGAGGTCCTCGACGAGGGCCTCGTCGTCGAGGTCGACGGAGTCGGCAGCGACGACGTGCCGCGCGACGAGCGCCACCTGGTCGTGCGGGCGATGCGCGCCGCCTTCGAGGAGCTCGGCGTGCAACCGCCGGGCCTTCGGCTCGGCTGCGTCAACGTGATCCCGCACGCGCGCGGCCTCGGGTCGTCCTCGGCCGCGATCGTCGCCGGCGTGTGGCTGGCCCGGGAGCTGGTCGCCGGCGGCCGGCTCCTGCTCGGCGACGAGGGCCTGCTCGACCTCGCGGCCCGCATCGAGGGACATCCCGACAACGTCGCTCCGGCGCTGATGGGCGGGTTCGTGATCGCCGGCCAGGACGCCGACGGGACGTTCTACGCCGTACCTTCCGAGGTCGACCCTCGGATCGGCGCCGTCGTCTTCGTGCCGCCCGAGCCGGTGTCCACCGAGCTCGCCCGCGGCCTGCTGCCGGAGGAGGTGCCGCACGCTGACGCTGCGCTCAACGCCGGCCGTGCGGCGCTGCTGGTCGCGGCGCTCGGCGGCCGCCCCGAGCAGCTGCTGCGGGCGACGGCCGACCGGCTGCACCAGGACTACCGCCGCTCGGCGATGCCGGCCAGCCTCGACCTGGTCGACGCGCTGCGGGCCGACGGGGTGCCGGCCATCGTGTCCGGCGCCGGCCCGACCGTGCTCGCCTTCACCGACACCACCGACGGGCTGCTGGCCCGGTGCCCCGAGGGGTGGGCCGCCCATCAGCTCGAGGTCGACTCGCGCGGCGCCGTTTCCTGGTGAATGCCCCCGTAGGTCACCGCGGTGCTATCCTGGCTGTGCGCCAACTCACCGATCCATCGGTTTCCGGCGCCGCGCGTTGATCGCGCGCCTCTCCTTCCTCGCGACAGTCGGCTCCACGCGAGAGCACGGGGCACACGTGCGGGGAAGATCTGACCAATGCCCTCTGCTCCTGGGAGCGGATCGGCCGTATTACGTGGGAAGGACCTCACGTGACCGACACTCTCGAGAGCCCCCCGGCCGCGCCCAAGAAGCGCGGAGGTGGACTCAACACCATGCTGCTCGCCGACCTGAAGGCGATGGCGGGCGGGATGGGCATCGCCGGCGCCGGCAGCATGAAGAAGGCGGACCTGGTGGCGGCGATCAAGGCCGCCCAGTCCCAGCCGAAGAGCGCACCTTCCGGCGACCAGGCCCCGGCCGAGAAGCGCGCCGACGGCCCCCAGGGCGAGGACCAGCCCAAGGGTGGGTCGAAGGGCGACCAGGCCAAGTCCGGCGACCAGCCGAAGAGCCAGGACAAGCAGGACAAGCAGGTCAAGCAGGACGGCCAGCAGAAGCAGGGCCAGCAGGACAAGCAGCAGGGCCAGGAGAAGCAGCAGGACCGGCAGCAGGGCCAGGACCGGCAGCAGCAGGACCGGCAGGGCCAGGAGAGGCAGGACCAGGCCGACGACGGTGAGGGCGGCAGTCGCCGCAACCGGCGTCGTCGCGGCCGTGACCGCAACCGCCCCGCCACCGGTGGTGGCCGTAACGAGCCGGACACCACGATCCTCGAGGACGACGTCCTGGTGCCGGCCGCCGGCATCCTGGACGTGCTCGACAACTACGCCTTCGTCCGGACCAGCGGCTACCTCGCGGGCCCCGACGACGTCTACCTCTCGCTGTCGATGGTGCGGAAGTACGGCCTGCGCCGTGGCGACGCGATCGTCGGCCAGGTGCGCCAGCCCCGCGAGGGCGAGCGCCGTGAGAAGTTCAACCCGATGGTGCGGATCGACAACGTCAACGGCGTCGACCCGGAGCAGGCGCGGCACCGCGTCGACTTCGCCAAGCTGACCCCGCTCTACCCGAGCGAGCGGCTGCGCCTGGAGACCGAGCCGACGAACATGATCGGCCGGGTCATCGACATCGCCAGCCCGATCGGCAAGGGCCAGCGCGGCCTCATCGTCTCGCCCGCCAAGGCCGGCAAGACGATGATCCTGCAGTCGATCGCCAACTCGATCACCGCCAACAACCCGGAGTGCCACCTGATGGTCGTCCTGGTCGACGAGCGGCCCGAGGAGGTCACCGACTTCGAGCGCTCGGTCAAGGGCGAGGTCATCGCCTCGACCTTCGACCGCCCGGCCAGCGACCACACCACCGTCGCCGAGCTCGCCATCGAGCGGGCGAAGCGGCTGGTGGAGCTCGGCCACGACGTGGTCGTGCTGCTCGACGGCATCACCCGTCTGGGCCGCGCCTACAACCTGGCGGCGCCGGCCAGCGGCCGGATCCTGTCCGGCGGCGTCGACTCCGCGGCACTCTACCCGCCGAAGAAGTTCTTCGGCGCGGCCCGCAACATCGAGAACGGCGGCTCGCTGACGATCCTGGCGACCGCGCTGATCGACAGCGGCTCGAAGATGGACGAGGTGATCTTCGAGGAGTTCAAGGGCACCGGGAACATGGAGATCCGGCTCCGGCGCGACTTCGCCGACAAGCGGATCTTCCCGGCGATCGACGTCATCCAGTCCGGTACCCGCCGGGAGGAGCTGCTCCTCAGCAAGGAGGAGATGGCGATCATCTGGAAGCTGCGCCGGGTGCTCTCCGCGCTCGACAGCCAGCAGGCGCTCGAGGTGCTCCTGGAGAAGCTGAAGAAGGCGCCGACCAACATCGACTTCCTGATGCAGGTCCAGAAGACCACGCCGGCGCCCGAGCACGGCGAGTAGCCCGGGCGGCACGGCCGCTGCGGAATAGGCGGAGCGGCAAAAGCGCTCTTACACTGATCCGTCGGCTCCGGTTCACGCCGTACATCGGTACGGCGACCCGGCGCACCTGAGAGAGGACACCATGAAGAAGGACATCCACCCCGACTACGTCGTGACCCAGGTGACCTGCACCTGTGGCAACAGCTTCACGACGCGCAGCACCGCGACCTCCGGCACGATCCACGCCGACGTCTGCTCGCAGTGCCACCCGTTCTACACCGGCAAGCAGAAGATCCTCGACACCGGCGGCCGCGTCGCTCGCTTCGAGGCCCGCTACGCCAAGAAGCAGGACGCCAAGAAGTAGCTTGCTCCGAGCGCCGGTCGCCCCATCCTCGCGGTGGGCGACCGGCGTTCGTCATTTGGTCTCGACAAGCTCGACCAACCAGGGTCAGCTCGACCAACCAGGGTCAGCTCGACCAACCAGGGTCAGCTCGACCGACAAGCGTCAGGAGGACCGGTGTTCGAAGCCGTTGAGGGCATGCTCGCCGAGCACGCCGAGCTCGAGGGCCGGCTCGGCCTGCCCGAGACGCACGCCGATGCCCGGCTCGCGCGCACGCTCAATCGCCGGTATGCCGAGCTCGGGGCGATCATCGCGGTCTGGCGGGAGTGGCAGCAGCACGGCGAGGACGCCGGCGCGGCCGAGGAGCTGGCCGCCGACGACCCCGCCTTCGCCGAGGAGGTCACCGCGTTGCGCGCCCAGCAGGAGGACGCCGCCGAGCGCCTCCGCAAGCTGCTCGTGCCGCGCGCCCCCGCGGACGACAAGGACGCGATCCTCGAGGTGAAGTCGGGGGAGGGTGGCGAGGAGAGCGCCCTGTTCGCCGGCGACCTGCTGCGGATGTACACCCGCTACGCCGAGCGCCGGGGGTGGAAGACCGAGGTCCTCGACGCTGCCGAGTCCGACCTCGGCGGATTCAAGTCGGTGACCGTCGCGATCAAGGGTGGCAGCGCGAGCAGCGAGGGGCCGGGGCAGGCGCCGTACGGCCTCCTCAAGTTCGAGGGCGGCGTGCACCGGGTGCAGCGGGTGCCGGTCACCGAGTCGCAGGGCCGGATCCACACCAGCGCCGCCGGCGTTCTCGTCGTGCCGGAGGCCGAGGCCGTCGACGTGGAGATCCACGACAACGACCTGCGCATCGACGTCTTCCGCAGCAGCGGGCCCGGCGGGCAGAGCGTCAACACCACCGACTCCGCGGTCCGGATCACCCACCTGCCGACCGGCATCGTCGTCAGCTGCCAGAACGAGAAGAGCCAGCTGCAGAACAAGGAGCAGGCGCTCCGGATCCTGCGCGCCCGGCTGCTGGCCGCCGCCCAGGAGGCCGCCGACGCCGAGGCCAGCGAGGCCCGCCGGAGCCAGGTCCGCACCGTCGACCGCTCCGAGCGGATCCGCACCTACAACTTCCCCGAGAACCGGATCTCCGACCACCGCACCGGCTACAAGGCCTACAACCTCGACCAGGTGCTCGACGGCGACCTCCAGCCGGTGCTCGACTCGTGCGTCGAGGCCGACCTCGCGGCCCGGCTGGCCGCGCTCGAGGAGTGAGCAGCGACGCCCGGGCGCTGGTCCGGGAGGCCGCCGAGCGGCTGCGGGCCGCCGGCGTCGCCAGCCCCGACCACGACGCGGCCGAGCTGCTGGCCCACGTGCTCGGCACCACCCGCTCGGGGCTGGCGCTGGTCACCGAGCTGCCCGCCGCGGCGCTGACGTCGTACGACGCGCTCGTGGCCCGTCGCGCAGCCCGCGAGCCGCTCCAGCACCTCACCGGCGTCGCCTGGTTCCGCCACGTCGAGCTCGCCGTCGGGCCGGGAGTCTTCGTGCCCCGCCCCGAGACCGAGCTGCTCGCCGGCTGGGCCATCGACCAGCGACCGGGCGTGGTCGTCGACCTCTGCACGGGCTCGGGGGCCATCGCGAAGGCGATCGCCGACGAGGTGCCGGACGCCGAGGTGCACGCCGTGGAGCTCGATCCGGCGGCGCACGCCTGGGCCGAGCGCAACCTCGTGGGCACCGGGGTGGACCTGCGCCAGGGCGATCTCCGGACCGCGTTCGACGACCTGCTCGGCACCGTGGACGTCGTCGTCTGCAACCCGCCCTACGTCCCGCTCGAGGCGTGGGAGTCGGTGGCCGTGGAGGCGCGCGACCACGACCCCCACCTCGCCCTGTTCTCGGGCGACGACGGGCTGGACGCCATCCGCGCGCTCGCGGTGCGCGCGGCGGAGCTGCTCCGTCCGGGCGGGGTCGTCGGCGTCGAGCACGCGGACGCCCAGGGCTCCTCGGCGCCCGCAGTCTTCGCGGCGCAGGGCTCCTGGGAGGAGGTCCGCGACCACCGCGACCTCAACGACCGGCCGCGGTTCGTGACGGCACGACGGGCGCTCGGGGCGGGCGCCACGGGGGAGTGACAGGATGGGCGCCGTGAACGAGTCCGGATCGGCACAGGTCTTCGAGGTGGACGGCTCGGGTTCCGAGGACGAGCGGGCGGCCGCCATCGACGCCGCCGCGCTCGCGATCCAGCGCGGACAGCTGGTCGTGCTGCCCACCGACACCGTCTACGGGCTCGCGGCCGACGCGTTCGACCCGGGCGCGGTGTCCCGGCTGCTCGAGGCGAAGGGCCGGGGCCGCGAGATGCCCCCGCCGGTCCTGGTGAGCACCGCGACCACGCTCGACGCGCTGGCGTCGAAGGTGCCGGACTACGCGCGGGCGCTGACCGGTGCGTTCTGGCCCGGACCGCTCACCGTCGTGTGCCACGAGCAGCCCTCGCTGCGCTGGGACCTGGGGGAGACCCGCGGCACCGTGGCCGTCCGGATGCCCGACCACGCCCTGGCCCGCGACATCCTCGACCGCACCGGCCCGCTGGCGGTCAGCTCGGCCAACCTCACCGGGGAGCCGGCCGCCACCACGGGCGCGGAGGCGGTGAGCATGCTCGGCGACCGGGTGTCGGTGATCGTCGACGGCGGCCCGACCCCGGGCGCGGTGCCGTCCACGATCGTCGACGTCACCGGCGACCGGCCGCGGGTGCTGCGCCTCGGCGCCATCAGTGTCGCCGAGCTCGACGAGGCGCTCGCCGAGGAGGGCGTGACCGTGGCGCCCGACGACGAGCCGGAAGAGACCACCCCCTAGCCCATGCGTGAGTACGTCGTCGTCTTCCTGGTCGCCGCGGCGGTCACCTACCTGCTGACCGTCGTCGCGCGGGAGATCGCCGTGCGCACCGGCGCGGTCGCCAAGGTCCGTGACCGCGACGTGCACGCCGAGCCGGTGCCCTACCTGGGCGGGCTGGCGATGCTCGGTGGCCTGTTCGCGGCGTTCCTGGTGGCGCGCGAGCTCCCGTTCCTCGCCACGAGTCCGCCGTGGGTCTTCGAGGACTCCCTCTCCGTGCTGCTGGCCGGCGCGGTGGTGTGCGCGGTCGGCGTCCTCGACGACATCTTCGACCTCGACGCGTTGACGAAGTTCGGCGGTCAGGTGGTCGCGGTCGGGCTGCTCGTCTACTCGGGCATCCAGTTCAAGTACTTCTTCGGCCGGGACGGCTCCCAGCTCGCCCTCGACGCGACCCAGGGTGCGCTGCTGACCGCGGTGATCGTGCTCGCGACGGTCAACGCCGTGAACTTCATCGACGGGCTCGACGGCCTCGCGGCCGGGGTCATCGGCATCAGCGCGATGGCGTTCTTCCTCTTCTGCTACCAGCTCACGGTCGCCAACGAGGTCACCCGGGCGACGACGGGGGCGCTGCTGTCCGCGGCGCTGGCCGGCGCCTGCGTGGGCTTCCTCGTGCACAACTTCCACCCGGCGCGCCTGTTCATGGGCGACAGCGGGTCCATGCTCCTCGGCCTGGTGTTGTCGGCCTCCACGATGACGGTGACCACGCAGTTCTTCCCGACCGACATCTCCCAGGGGATGGGCGGCACCCGGGCCAGCCTGATGCCGATGCTGCTGCCGCTCGCGGTCCCGATCCTGATCCTGATCGTGCCGCTCGCCGACCTCCTGCTCGCCGTCGTCCGACGTACGGCGGCCGGCCGCTCCCCGTTCGCGCCGGACAAGCAGCACCTGCACCACCGGCTGCTGGAGATCGGTCACTCCCACCGCCGGGCGGTGGTCATCATGTGGCTGTGGGCCGGCCTCATCGGGTTCGGCACGGTGGCCGCCAGCCTCTTCGACGACGACCGGGTGTGGTTCGGCATCGGCGGCGCCTTCGTCCTGACCGTCGGCCTCACCTTCGTGGTGCCGTTCCTGCCGCACTGGGGGCGCCGTCCCCGGCCCGCGGCGACCCTTCCCGACGCTGCTCCCGAGGCGGTACCGGGGGCCGATTGAAGGCTCGCGGCGACTTTGTGATAACTTTCACGAGCGATCAGGAAGTGCTCCCGAGGCGCCCCTGGCCACCCCTCGACACCCTGAAGGGCGACCACTGATGCTGACGACCACCACCCACGGAGCCCCGGTCCTCGCGGCCGCGGCGACACTGGGGGTGGGCGCGGTCGTCGTGGCCGTCGCTGCGGTGGTGGACGGCGTTCCCGGCGCGTACGGCGCCCTGGTCGGCACCGGCTTCGCGCTGGCGGTGTTCTCCTTCGGCGTCTTCGCCGTCGGGGCGGTCGCCCGGTTGATGCCGACCGCCTCGCTGCTGGTCGCGATGCTGACCTACACCACCCAGGTGCTGTTGATGCTGGTCTTCTTCGTGGCCCTCAACCGGTCCGGGGCGATCGAGGGCTCGGTGAGCCGGGAATGGCTCGGGGGAGCGATCATCGTGGCGGTCCTGGCATGGACCCTCGCCCAGCTGACCGCCTTCTCCCGAGCCCGGATCCCGCTCTACGAGCTCGTCCGGGAGGAGCGGTCCGAGCCCCTCGGCAACGGCCTGTCCGAGGGTGTCCGGTCGGCGACGGAGGGCGGTGCGCGATGACGTTCACCCCCTGCTATTGTCCGGGGCGAAATGAGTCAGCCCGAGGCGAAGTCGAAGGGCGATCCGTGGCACGCGTTCGGCTACATCGTGGCCGGGGTCGCGGTCTACGGAGTTGCGGGTTGGCTCGCCGACCGCTGGCTCGGCACCGGGTTCCTCGTTGCGGTGGGCATCGTCATCGGTGCTGCGCTCGGGATCTACCTGACCGCCGCACGGTTCCGCACGGATCCCGACCGGCCCGACAGCACGACGACAGAGTGAACGCAGAGGAGACCTGGTGATCACCGCAGCCAGCACCGTCACCGCTCAGGGTGACGGCTTCACGGCGCCCGGGCCGGCCAACTTCCAGTACCCCGAGCTGTTCTCGGTCGGGGGCGTCGACGTCACCAAGCCGATGGTGCAGCTGCTGCTGGCCGCCGTCCTGGTCTTCGGCTTCTTCTGGCTGGCGACCCGCCGGGTCGCGATGGTCCCGAGCCGCATGCAGTTCGCGGGCGAGGGTGCCTACGACTTCGTCCGCAACAGCGTCGGCCGCGACATCATCGGCAGCCGCGAGTTCCAGCGGTTCGTCCCCTACCTGCTCGCGCTCTTCTTCTTCGTGCTGGTCAACAACATCTTCGCCAGCATCCCGTTCGTCCAGTTCCCGACCTTCAGCCGCGCCAGCATGGCCTACGCACTGGCCGGTCTCTCGTGGCTGGTCTACAACGGCGCGGGCATGGCCAAGCACGGCCCGCTGGGCTACCTGAAGCTCCAGAGCGTCCCGACGGGCGTCCCGAAGGTGATGTACCCGCTGCTGGTCCCGCTGGAGTTCTTCTCCAACATCCTGGTCCGGCCGGTCACCCTGGCCCTCCGACTCTTCGCCAACATGTTCGCCGGGCACCTGCTGCTGATCCTGTTCGCCACCGGTGGTCTCTACCTGGCCACCGAGTACGGCGGCGCGATCGGCATCGTCTCCGGGGTGCTCGCCTGGGTGATGGCGATCCTCGTCAGCTTCCTGGAGATCCTGGTGCAGTTCCTGCAGGCCTACGTCTTCGTGCTGCTGAACGCCATGTACATCCAGGGCGCGCTCGCCGACGAGCACTGAAACGCCTCTCCCGAACCCTCCTCGTCCTGCTGAACAACTGAAGTAACAACCGAAAGGAAATCGCCGTGGACGGCAACCTCAACATGATCGGTTACGGCCTGGCCGCCATCGGCCCGGGCATCGGCATCGGTCTCATCTTCGCCGCCTACATCAGTGGTGTCGCTCGTCAGCCGGAGGCCCAGGGCCGCCTGCAGTCGATCGCCATCCTGGGCTTCGCTCTCGCCGAGGCGCTGGCGATCATCGGTATCGCGCTCGCGTTCGCCCTCTAGACGCGCGAACCCGCGCGTCTTCCAGACCAGCTGCGATAGGTCAGGTCCATGAAGTCACTGTTCCTCATCCTCGCCGAAGGCGAGGAGGGTGGTCACACCCCCGAGAGCCCGCTCGCGATCGAGTGGATCGAGATCGTGCTCTCGCTGGTGGTGTTCGGCCTCCTGTTCTTCGCCATCAAGAAGTTCGTCGTGCCTCGGTTCGAGTCGACGTACGCCGAGCGCACCGCGGCGATCGAGGGTGGTCTGGCTGCGGCCGAGACCAAGCAGGCCGAGGCTGACGCCAAGCTGGCCGAGCTCGAGCAGCAGCTCGCCGACGCTCGCCACGAGGCGGCTCGCATCCGCGAGGAGGCACGCGAGCAAGGGGCTGCCATCATCGCCGAGATGCGTGAGCAGGCGCAGGCCGAGTCGAGCCGGATCGTCGAGCACGGCAAGGCGCAGATCGAGGCCGAGCGCCAGCAGGCGGTCACCTCGCTGCGGGCGGAGGTCGGCAGCCTGGCGACCAACCTCGCGGGTCGCATCGTCGGCGAGTCCCTCGAGGACGACGCCCGTCAGGGTCGAGTCGTCGAGCGCTTCCTCGCCGAGCTCGAGACCGGGACGCCGGGGGCCAACTGATGCAGTCCTTCCGAGCGGCGTCCTCCGACGCGCTGGCCGCCCTGGCCGAGCGCGTCGAGGGGTCGGCCACGGCGGCCGACGACTTGTTCTCGGTCGCGGCCAGCCTCCGCGCCGAGGGTGCGCTTCGCCGGTTCGTCACCGACGCGTCGCTACCGGACGACGCCAGGTCCGGTCTCGTGGCCGAGCTCTTCGACGGCAAGGTCGAGTCCGGCACCGTCGAGCTGCTCAAGGACGCGGTGCGTCGTCGGTGGACCCGCTCGCGCGACCTCGCCGACGCCCTGGAGCACCTCGGCGTCGTCGCGGCCGTCCGGTCCTCGGGTCAGGAGGCCGGTCGGGTCGTCGACGAGCTGTTCGCCGTCCGCGGCCTGGTCGACGACAACGCCGCGCTGCGCGATGCCTTCTCCGACCGGGCCAGGTCCGCGGCGGACAAGGCGGGGCTGGTCGACAACCTGCTGGGCGGCAAGGTCCTCCCGGCCACGCTCGTCCTGGTCAAGCAGGCCCTGGCTGGCACCCACCGCAGCGTCGCTGCCGCGCTGGAGGAGTACGAGCGCGTCGCCGCCGACGCCTACGGCCAGGACGTGGCGACGGTCCGGGTGGCCCGACCGCTCGACGACCGAGAGACCGACCGGCTCACCACCGCGCTGTCCCAGCAGTACGGGCGCGCAGTGCACCTCAACGTGGTGGTCGACCCCGCCGTCATCGGCGGGATCAAGGTCGAGATCGACGGCGACGTCATCGACGGGACGATCTCCAGCCGCCTCGACGCCGCCCGCCGCAAGATCGCCGGCTGAGCCGGGTCCCTCGACCCGACAGCCACCCACACCGACTTCACACCCGTTCAGCAAAAGCAGAGAGAAGGCACAGAGATGACGGAACTCTCCATCCGTCCGGACGAGATCCGCGACGCCCTCGCCAAGTACGTCGCCGACTACGAGCCCGACGCGGCGAGCAAGGAGGAGGTCGGCACGGTCGCCTCCGCGGGCGACGGCATCGCGCGCGTCACCGGTCTCCCCTCGGCGATGGCCAACGAGCTGCTCGAGTTCGAGGACGGGACGCGCGGCCTGGCCCTGAACCTCGAGGAGCGCGAGATCGGCGTCGTCATCCTCGGTGACTTCGACAAGATCGAGGAGGGCCAGACGGTCCGACGCACCGGCGAGGTCCTCTCGGTCCCCGTCGGCGCCAACTTCCTCGGCCGCGTGGTCGACCCGCTCGGCAACCCGATCGACGGCCTCGGCGACATCGAGCCCGAGGGTCGCCGCATCCTCGAGCTCCAGGCTCCCGGCGTGATGGCCCGCAAGTCGGTCCACGAGCCGCTCGCGACCGGCATCAAGGCGATCGACGCGATGACCCCGATCGGCCGGGGCCAGCGCCAGCTGATCATCGGTGACCGGGCGACCGGCAAGACCACGGTCGCGATCGACACGATCATCAACCAGAAGCAGAACTGGGACTCCGGCGACCCGGAGAAGCAGGTGCGCTGCATCTACGTCGCGATCGGTCAGAAGGGCTCGACCATCGCCTCGGTGCGCGGTGCCCTGGAGGAGGCCGGCGCGCTGGAGTACACCACCATCGTGGCGGCTCCGGCCTCGGACAGCGCGGGCTTCAAGTACCTCGCGCCCTACACCGGCTCGGCCATCGGCCAGCACTGGATGTACGACGGCAAGCACGTCCTCATCGTGTTCGACGACCTCACCAAGCAGGCCGAGGCCTACCGCGCGGTGTCGCTGCTGCTGCGCCGCCCGCCGGGCCGCGAGGCGTACCCCGGTGACGTCTTCTACCTGCACAGCCGGCTGCTGGAGCGCTGCGCCAAGCTCTCCGACGACCTCGGTGCGGGCTCGATGACCGGGCTGCCGATCATCGAGACCAAGGCCAACGACGTCTCGGCCTACATCCCCACCAACGTCATCTCGATCACCGACGGGCAGATCTTCCTGCAGTCCGACCTGTTCGCGGCCAACCAGCGGCCCGCGATCGACGTCGGCATCTCGGTGTCGCGCGTGGGTGGTGCGGCCATGACCAAGGCGATGAAGGCGGTCACCGGCTCGCTGAAGGTCGACCTGGCCCAGTACCGCGCGATGGAGGCGTTCGCCATGTTCGCCTCAGACCTCGACGCGGCGTCCAAGCAGCAGCTGGCCCGCGGCCAGCGGCTGATGGCCCTGCTCAAGCAGCCCGCCTACAGCCCCTACCCGCTGGCGGAGATGACGGTCTCGCTCTGGCTGGGCACGTCGGGGCGCCTCGACGAGGTGCCGACCGAGGACGTGCTGCGGTTCGAGCACGAGTTCCTCGACTACCTGCGCCGCTCGCACGAGGGCCTGCTGAACGCGATCCGCGAGACCCAGAAGTTCGAGGACGAGGACGGCGTGGCCGCGGCCTACGACTCCTTCCTGGACCAGTTCGAGACCTCCGAGGGCGGCAGCATCAAGGTCGGCCACGAGCCCGAGGCCGAGGCGATGGCCGACGACGAGCTCGAGCAGGAGCAGATCGTCAAGCAGAAGCGAGGCTGAGGACCGACCATGGCTGTATCGCTGCGCGAGTACCGCGCGCGGATCAGGTCGACGGAGTCGATGAAGAAGATCACGCGCGCCATGGAGCTGATCGCTGCGTCGCGCATCATCAAGGCGCAGCAGCGGGCCCAGCAGGCCGCGCCGTACGCACGGGAGCTCACCCGGGCCGTGTCGGCGGTGGCGACGTTCTCCAACGTCGACCACCCGCTGACCCGCGAGGAGGAGAACCCCAAGCGCGCGGCGGTGCTCGTCATCACCAGCGACCGCGGCCTGGCCGGCGCCTACTCCTCGAGCGTGATCAAGGAGGCCGAGCGGCTCGCCGAGCGGCTGCGCGACGAGGGCAAGGAGATCGACTGGTTCCTGGCCGGTCGCAAGGCCGAGGCCTACTTCAAGTTCCGTTCGCGGGACTTCGTGGAGTCCTGGACCGGCTTCTCCGACCAGCCCGGCTACGACGTCGCGGCAGAGATCGGGAAGGCGTTGATCGACGCCTTCCTCAAGGAGCAGGGCGAGGAGGGCGACGTCGACGAGGTCCACGTCGTCTACACCCGGTTCCGCTCGATGCTCGTCCAGGAGCCCACCGCGATCCGGCTGCTGCCGCTCGAGGTCGTCGAGGGCGAGGAGCCCCCCGGTGACGCCGAGCTGCTGCCGCTCTACGAGTTCGAGCCGTCCCCGTCCGAGGTGCTCGACGGACTGCTGCCGCAGTACGTCGTGAGCCGGATCTTCTACAGCCTGCTGCAGGCGGCGGCCTCCGAGCTCGCGGCCCGGCAGAAGGCGATGAAGGCGGCGACCGACAACGCCGACGAGCTGATCAAGAAGCTCACCCGGATCGCCAACCAGGCGCGCCAGGCCGGCATCACCCAGGAGATCAGCGAGATCGTCGGCGGCGTGAACGCGCTCGCCGACGCCCAGGCCGCTGCCAACGACTGAGCACCACGACTACACCGACTGACCCACGAAATATCGGAGAACACAATGACTGCTACCGCTGAAGAGACGACCACCACCGGTCGCGTCGCGCGGGTCATCGGCCCGGTCGTCGACATCGAGTTCCCGGCCGACGCGATGCCGGAGATCTACAACAAGCTCGAGGTCGAGGTCACCCTCGCCGGTGAGACCTCGACGCTCCCGCTCGAGGTCGCCCAGCACATCGGCGACGGCCTCGTGCGCGCCATCTCGCTGAAGCCGACCGACGGCGTGGTCCGCGGGTCGCAGGTCACCGACACGGGCGGCCCGATCTCGGTGCCCGTCGGCGACGTGACCCTGGGCCACGTGTTCAACGCGACCGGCGACGTGCTCAACCTCACCGAGGGTGAGTCGTACGAGGTCACCGAGCGGTGGGGCATCCACCGGAAGGCTCCGGCGTTCGACCAGCTCGAGTCGAAGACCCAGATGTTCGAGACCGGCATCAAGGTCATCGACCTGCTCACGCCGTACGTGACCGGCGGGAAGATCGGCCTGTTCGGCGGCGCGGGCGTCGGCAAGACCGTGCTCATCCAGGAGATGATCGCGCGCGTCGCGAAGAACCACGGCGGTGTGTCGGTGTTCGCCGGTGTCGGCGAGCGCACCCGCGAGGGCAACGACCTCATCGAGGAGATGAAGGAGGCCGGCGTCTTCGACAAGGTGGCCCTGGTCTTCGGTCAGATGGACGAGCCGCCGGGCACCCGTCTCCGGGTCGCGCTCTCCGCGCTGACGATGGCGGAGTACTTCCGCGACGTCCAGAACCAGGACGTGCTGCTCTTCGTCGACAACATCTTCCGGTTCACGCAGGCCGGCTCCGAGGTCTCGACGCTGCTCGGACGCATGCCCTCCGCGGTGGGCTACCAGCCGAACCTCGCCGACGAGATGGGGACGCTCCAGGAGCGCATCACCTCGACGCGTGGTCGTTCGATCACCTCGATGCAGGCGATCTACGTGCCCGCGGACGACTACACCGACCCGGCTCCGGCGACGACGTTCGCCCACCTGGACGCGACCACCGAGCTCTCGCGTGAGATCGCCTCGCTCGGCATCTACCCCGCGGTGGACCCGCTGACGTCGACCTCGCGGATCCTCGACCCGCAGTACATCGGCCAGGACCACTACGACTGCGCGATCCGGATCAAGCAGATCCTCCAGCGCAACAAGGAGCTGCAGGACATCATCGCGATCCTCGGCGTCGACGAGCTGTCCGAGGAGGACCGCATCATCGTCAGCCGCGCTCGCCGGATCCAGCGCTTCCTGTCGCAGAACACCTACGTGGCCAAGCAGTTCACGGGCATCGAGGGCTCGACGGTCCCGGTGTCGGAGACGATCGAGGCGTTCAACAAGATCGCTGACGGCGAGTACGACCACGTGGCGGAGCAGGCGTTCTTCATGTGCGGCGGTCTCGACGACGTCGAGGCCAAGTGGGCCGAGATCCAGAAGAGCCTCTGACATGGCCGACCGAGCGGGCGCGGAAGCGCTGCACGTCGAGCTGGTCGCCGCCGACCGCACGGTGTGGTCGGGCGACGCCGCCATGGTGATCGCGCGGACGACGGAGGGCGACGTCGGCGTGCTGCGTGACCACGCGCCGACGCTGTCGCTGCTGGCGCCGGCGGTGGTCGAGATCCAGGTCGACGGCACCGAGGACGTGGTCGTGGCGGCCGTCGACGGCGGCTTCCTCTCGGTGGCCAACAACCGGGTCTCGGTCCTCTCCGAGCACATCGACCTGGGCGACGACATCCACGTCGACAAGGCGAAGGCGGAGCTCGAGGAGGCGCGCGGCCTGCTGGGTTCCAACGACGAGGCCGAGCGGCGCATCCGCCGTGCGGAGGCGCGGATCCGGGCTGCGGAGAAGGTCTCCGGCGGCTCCCTCACCTCGAGCCACTAGCCGACATCGATGGCGTGGTGGGAGTGGCTGCTCGACGTGTCGGGCATCGTGCTGCTCCTGCTGCTGGCCTTCGGCATCGGCCTGGTGGTCCGGAGGCGGGTCCTCGCCCGCCACGGCGGCACCTTCGAGCTGAGCCACCGGCTGACCGCTGACGAGGGCGGCCGTGGCTGGGTGCTCGGCATGGGGCGCTACTCCGGCGAGAAGCTCGAGTGGTTCCGCATCTTCACCCTCTCGCCGCGGCCGAAGCGGGTGTGGGAGCGCGACCAGCTGTCGTACGACGGCCGTCGCGAGCCCATCGGGGCCGAGCAGGCCTCGCTCTACCCCGACCACGTCGTCATCCGGTGCGCCTCCCGCGCCGGCGACGTCGAGCTCGCCATGAGCCCCGCCTCGCTCACCGGCTTCCAGGCCTGGCTCGAGGCGAAGCCGCCGGGGTCGGACTGGAACTCGCGCTGACGCGAGATTCGCTGCGCGGATGTTCGCTGCGCGGCTTGCTGTCGGCTCCTGGACGGCCGTGAGGCCTGCGCGTGAGGGCTCGCGCCGGCGGGGCAACCACATCCGTCCTCCAGCAGCGCGGTCGCTGCGCTCCCGCGGTGCTGGATGACGAAGCCAGACCCATCCACGCCCCGCCGGCGCGACCCTCCCGCTCCGGCATCGAGCGGCCGCCCACGAGCCGGCCGCGGGGTGATCGACCCCGTGTGCGGCGTGGCCGTCGGCGCTCATTGGTAGGTCAACCCGAAGGTCGGCCCGCCCACGGCAGCCGCGGGACGAGGTCGACAAGCCGCGCGCAGCGCCCCTTCGCCGCCGGCTGCGACCTTCACGGCGACCGACGTACGTCCGCTACTCGTCAAACAACCCTCTAATGTCGTCCGCGTCGATGCCGAGCGACATGACGCCCTCGCCGTCGATGACCTGGGCGAAGAGCTCGGCCTTGCGGCCCTTGAGCTCCATCACCTTCTCCTCGATCGTGTCGGTGGCGACCAGCCGGTAGACGTGGACGTGGGCGGTCTGGCCGATGCGGTGGGCGCGGTCGACGGCCTGGGCCTCGGCGGCGGGGTTCCACCAGGGATCGAGGACGAAGACGTAGTCGGCCTCGGTCAGGGTGAGGCCGACGCCGCCTGCCTTGAGCGAGATGAGGAAGACCGGGGCGCCGCCGGAGCGGAACTCCTCGATGACGCCGGCCCGGTCGCGGGTGGAGCCGTCGAGGTAGGTGGCGCCGATGTCCTCGGCGGCGAGCCGGTCGCGGACCCGGCCGAGGAAGGACGTGAACTGGCTGAAGACCAAGGCGCGGTGGCCCTCGGCGGTGATCTCCTCGAGGTGGTCGACGAGGAGGTCGAGCTTGGCGGACCCGACCGCGTCGTGGGCGGGGTCGACCAGACCGGGGTCGAGGGAGAGCTGGCGCAGTGTGGTGAGGGCGCTGAAGATGGCGACCCGGTTGCGGTCGAAGTCCTCGACCAGGCCGAGGATCCGCTGCCGCTCCTTGGCCAGGTGGGTGTCGTAGATCTTGCGGTGGCGCGGCTCGAGCGCGACGTCGAGGACCTGCTCCTGCTTCGGCGGCAGGTCGGCGGCGACCAGCTCCTTGGTCCGACGGAGGAGGAACGGCCGGATCCGGGCTCGGAACCGCGCGAGCGCCTGCTGGTCGCCGCCCCGCTCGACCGGTCGGGCGACCCTCTCGTTGAAGAGGCGCGGCCAGGGGTAGAGGCCGGGGACCGTGATCGACAGCAGCGCCCACAGCTCCATCAGCCGGTTCTCGAACGGGGTGCCGGTGACCGCGAGCTTGAACGGCGCGTCGACGGTGCGCACCGCGGCGTAGGTCTTGCTCTGGTGGTTCTTCACCTGCTGCGCCTCGTCGAGCACCAACCCGCCCCAGTCCACCTCCGCGTAGCGGGCGTGCGCCAGCCGGAGCACGGTGTAGGTCGTCACGACCAGGTCGCTCTCGGCGGCGATCGCCGCGACGTCGTCGGTGCGACGGCCGCACACGCCGATGCGCAGGTCCGGCGCGTGCTGCGCCGCCTCGTGCGCCCATGCGGTGACCACGCTCGTCGGCGCCACCACGAGGAACGGCCCGTCGTCGGGCCGCCGCTCGCGCGCGTGCCGGACCAGCGCGAGCACCTGGAGCGTCTTCCCGAGCCCCATGTCGTCGGCGAGGATGCCGCCGAGACCGTGCTCCCAGAGGAAGGCGAGCCACCAGAAGCCCTCGCGTTGGTAGGACCGCAGCCGGGTGGTGAGCCCGACCGGCTCGGGCCGCGGGATCTCGACCAGGTCGCGCAGCGCCCGGGCCCGCGCGACCCACTCGCCCGCCTGGGCGTCGACGATGCCGGTCTCGGCGAGCTGCGCCCACAGTCCCAGGTCGTGGGTGCCGACGCCGATCCGGTCGCCGTCGCGCTCGCGGAGCTCCGCCGCGGCGGCCACCACCTCGCGCAGCCGGTCGAACTCCGGCCGGTCGGTGGTGATGAACAACCCGCTCGGCAGCACGAGGAACTCGCGGTCGAGGGTGAGCGCCGCGAGCACGTCGGGCAGCGGTATCCGCTCACCCTCGACGCTGACCGTCACGGCGAGGTCGAGCCAGTCGGTGCGCCCGTCGTCGGCCTCCTCGTCGGGCTCGAGCACCTCGAACGTGATCTCCGGTGCGGAGACGGCCTCGCGGAAGTCGGGCCGCTGGTCCTCGACGACCGCGACGTCGGGCAGCTCGCGCAGGTGGGGCAGGTCGTGGATCGCGAGCGAGAGCGCGTCGCCGTCGCGGACGGAGCGGCGGCCGAGCAGGTCGGTGGACACCGTCGCGCGGATCGTGGCCTCGGCCGACCGGTCGCGCAGTCCGTCGAGGAGGTCGCGGGCGTCCAACCCGCAGCGGTGCGCGTCGTCGTAGCGCCACTCCCAGGTGAGGTCGGCCGCCGTCGCGCTGCGCCAGACCACGGTGACCAGCAGCGTCGGCCGCACCGGGGCCGGGACGTCGACGGAGCCGTCGGGGGAGCGGATGGCCAGGTGGCGCAGCAGGGCGGCCAGCCGGCCGCGCAGCGCGTCGAGCTCGCCGACCGGCACCTCTAGCGGGTCGTCCTCGATCAGCCGCCGCGCGACGGTCGGCACGTCGCGCTCCAGGTCGGCGATGCGGAGCCGGCCGCCGTCGAGCAGCGCGACCACCCGGTTGTGGTCGGTCAGCAGCACCCGATCGCCGCGCCAGAGCTCGCCGTCGAGGTCGACGCCGAGGGTCAGCCGGGCCTGCTCGCCGTCGCTCGTGACCTCGGCCGCCAGCCCGACCGGCTTCTCGAGCACCGTGACCTCGGTGAGCGGCGCGGCCGGCAGCAGCTCGACGCCGGCCGCCTCGGCGGCCCGGAGCAGGCGCGGGAGGTGCGGGCCGAACTGGGCGAGCGTCGGGATCGTCCCGGGCGCGTGGTAGCCGCGGTGCCGGGTGAGCTCGGTGTGCAGCGCGCCGATCGCGTCGGCCTGCTCGGGCAGCAGGCTGCGGGCGAGCACCGCCCCGGGGATGTCGGACCAGTCGGCACCGGACTTGATCCAGGCCTGCTTGGCGCCGGGCCGCAGCGGGCGGAGGCCGACCGTGGGGCCGCCGCCGTCACGGTAGGAGTGGATGCGCCGCTCGTCGAGGGTGACCTGGAGGGCGAGCGGGAAGCGCTCGACCTCGCGGTCGGCGGTGCGCGCCAGGTCCTCGACGAGCGTGCCGAGCCGCCGCTCCCACTCCGGCACCCGCTCGCCGGTGGTGTGGCCCTCGCGGATGCTCA
This sequence comes from Nocardioides silvaticus, assembly GCF_003160695.1. Classification (GTDB taxonomy): domain Bacteria; phylum Actinomycetota; class Actinomycetes; order Propionibacteriales; family Nocardioidaceae; genus Nocardioides; species Nocardioides silvaticus. The sequence continues at coordinate 13,588 of NZ_QGDD01000001.1, read as the reverse complement.
GCGCGACCGCGGCGCCGTGCTTGCACATGTTGCGGACCGGACAGGTGCACAGGCTGAAGATCCAGCCGCGGGTGTGGCTGCGGCTGCGGCCGCTCGGCCGTCCGACCTCGCAGTGCAGCTGGACGTGGTAGGCCGTGGGTGCCGAGCCGTGGACGAACGCGGTCGCCGTCACCGACCCCTCGCTGAGCCGCTGGAGGGTGGGCGGCCCGTCGAGACGATCGAGGTAGCCCAGGGCGCGCTCGATCGTCTCGGGGGCGAAGTGCTCCTCGAGGAAGTCGTCGGTGAGTGAGGCAAGGACGTCCACGGCCCGTCCATCGTGGCACGCGGGGACGACACCTCGACCCGTCCTCCACAGGCCGCCGGTCCGCAGTCCTCAGGCCGTGGGCCCACCGTCCTCGAAGAGCCGCGGCACCCGGTGGTTGGCCAGGAACAGGCCGTGCGGGTCGACGGCGCTGCGGATGCCGACCAGCTGCCGCCACGCGTCGGGGCGGTAGCCGGTGCTGGCGTCGGTGAGGCTCTCGGCGAAGTTGAGGTACTGCCGGCCGTTGGCGTACGGCGCCAGCGCCTCGGTGACCTGCGCGGCGTCCTTCTCGCCCTGCTCGGCGGTCTCCGGCGTCGGCGCCATCGCGAGGTTGAGCGTCGCGAAGCCGCCGTCGAGGTACGACAGCACGCCGCCGCCCTCGTGGGGGCGGGCGAGCGCACCGCCGAGCTGGCGGAGCTCGACGATGTTGAGCGAGGTCGTCGCGTCCGGGCCGGCCTGCTCCAGCCAGGCGTCGACGGCCGCGTCGGGAAGCTCGGCCAGCATGCTGGAGCCGGAGACGGCGGGAGCGCCGCCCTCGGGGTCGAGGTGCAGCCGGTCGAGGGCCTTGGCCGGCATCCGGCCGAAGGTGTCGAGCTCGGGCCCGAGTGCCCGCAGGGGCGCGAGCAGCTCCGCACCGCGCTCGTCCGACCCGAGCACCGCGCCGTCGATCATCGCGACGGCCCGGCCGGCGAGGAACGGCGGGACCTCCGGGATGGGCGGGAAGCGGAGCGCCCGGAACGCAGTCGTGATCTCCTCCGGGGCGCCGGGGGCCCACGCCGCCCAGGTGCGCAGGACGGGCTCGACGTCGGCCAGGTCCCACAGGAGGAACCCGGCGTACGCGTCCTGGATGTCGTACATCCGGAACTCGAGCGCGGTGACGACGCCGAAGCTGCCGCCCCCGCCGCGGAGCGCCCAGAACAGCTCGGCGTTGCGGGTCGCGTCGGCGCGGACCAGCGTGCCGTCGGCGACGACGAGCTCGACCGCGGTGAGGCTGTTGGTGGCGAGCCCCAGCTTGCGGGCGTACCAGCCGATGCCGCCGCCCAGGGAGTAGCCGGCGATGCCGACGTCGGGGGAGGAGCCGTGCAGGACGGCTTTCCCGTGGGCGGCCGCGGCGAGGACCGCGGGCTCCCAGGTCGCGCCACCCTCGACCCGGACGACGCCGCGGGCCGGGTCCGCGACGACGGTGTTCATCTCGGACGTCCTCACGATGACGACGTCGTCGAGGCCCTGCTCGGCGAGCGGGCGGGCGTTGTGGCCGGTGCTCTGCGGCGCGACCCGGAGGCCGGCCTCGGCTGCGACGCGGACGACGGTGGCGACCTCGCTGGCCGACCGCGGCAGCGCGACCGCGGCGGGACGCTGGTCCACAGCGACGTTCCACGGCAGGCGGGCGGCGTCGTACTGCGGGTCGCCAGGAAGGTGGACGCGGCCGCCGAGCAGGCCGCGGAGCGCGTGCCCGGCGGCGATGGTGTCGGTGGGGCGGGTGGTGGGGAGCTGGTCGCTCTCGATGGTCATCGGGGTTCTCCTCGGATCTCGGTTGACGAGCAGACGATGCGTCGGACCACTTGGGATCGACTTGGGGTCGGCTGGGCGCCGGCCGGAGCGGGTTGGCGAAAACCCCCGAGCCGGGTGCCGGTGGTCCGTAGGCTGCGGCCGTGCAGTTGTCCGTCCTCGGAGCTGTCGAGGTCCGCCGGGACGGCGTGCCGGTCGACCTAGGGACGCTCAAGCAGCGCGCGCTGGTCGCCGTGCTCGCACTCGCGCACGGTTGGCCGGTCTCCGTCGACGCGATCGTCGACGCGCTCTGGGGAGAGACGGCGCCGCCGGGCTATGCCGGGACGCTGCAGAGCTACGTCTCGGGGCTGCGGCGGGCCCTGGAACCGGACCGGGCGCCGCGCACGCCGGCATCGGTGCTGGTCACCGCCTCGCCCGGCTACGCCCTCCGGGTGCCGGACGAGCAGGTCGACGCCCACCGGTTCGAGCAGGCGGTGAGCCGCGCCCACCGGGCGCTCCAGCCCCTCGGTGGCTGGGGGCCCGCGGCCCTGGACGCGGCGACGATCGAGGCCGAGCGCGCCCGGCTGGACGCGGCGCTGCGGCAGTGGCGGGGCACGCCGTACGCCGAGCTCGGTGACGCCGACGCCGCCGTCGCCGAGCGCGCCCGGCTGGAGGAGCTCCGGCTGCTCGCGGTCGAGGACCGTGCCGTCGCGGCGCTCGCGCTGGGAGACCACGCGACGGTGACGGCCGAGCTCGAGGCGCTGACCGGAGCGCACCCGCTGCGGGAGCGGCTGTGGGAGCTGCGCGCGGTCGCGCTGTTCCGCTCCGGCCGCCAGGCCGATGCCCTAGCGGTCCTGACGACGTTGCGCGACGTGCTCGACGAGGAGCTGGGGCTCGAGCCGTCGCCCGCCGTGCGGGAGCTGCAGACGGCCGTGCTGCGGCAGGACGAAGCACTGGCATGGGTGCCACCGGCGTCCGCCGCACCGGCAGCTGCAGCGGCGCCTGCGGCGGTCGCGCCGGTCGCGCAGGCTGCGCCGGTGCCGCCGGGTGACGTAGCGGCCCCCGGACGGAGCGCTGCGCAGGAGCAGGTCGCGCCCTGGCCGATGGTGGGCCGCGACGCGGAGCTGGCGGCCCTGATGAACGCGGTGGCGGCGGCGGAGGGCGGGCAGCCGTCGTACGCGGTGATCACCGGGGAGCCCGGCATCGGCAAGTCGCGGCTCGCCGGCGAGATGCTGCTGCAGGCCCGGCGCCGGGGTGTGCGGGTGCTGCACGGCCGGTGCGCGCAGGACGAGGGCGCGCCGCCGTTGTGGGCCTGGCAGGCGGTCCTCGAGGGGATCGGGGTGGACCTGCTCGGCCTGGTCGGCGAGGCCGGAGCCGACGAGGGAAGCCGGTTCCGGGCGTGGGAGCGGATCGTCGCCACGGTGCTGGACGCCGCTCGTGACGAGCCGGTGGCACTGCTGATGGACGACCTGCACTGGGCTGACCCGCCGACCCTCCGCGTGCTCCGGATGCTGGTGGAGTCGGCGAGCACGGAGCGGCTGCTCGTCGTCGGCGCCTGGCGCGCTCACCCGCCGCCGAGCGGACCGCTGGCCGACCTGACCGAGACGTTCGCGCGGGCGCACGCGCTGCGGCTCGACCTGGAGGGCCTGCCCCAGCGCGCGGCCGGCACGGTCTTCGAGGCCGTCACCGGCAGGGGCGTCGGGCCCGCCGACGGCGACCTGCTGGTGCAGCGCACCGACGGCAACCCGTTCTTCCTCGTCGAGCTGGCCCGGCTCGCGGCCGGGCGCGGTGGGGGCGTGGACCTGGCGGCGGGCGAGATGCCGGTGGCGGTGGGGGACGTGATCGACCGGCGCCTGTCCCGGCTGCCGGAGGAGACGGTGTCGGCGCTGCGGTTCGCCGCTGTCCTCGGTCGCCGTTTCGACCTCGGCACGCTCGCGCTGGCGGCGCGGATCGACGAGGACGACGCGCTCGACGTCGTCGAGCCCGCCCAGGCCGCGGGACTGCTGCGCGAGCACGGGGTCGACCACTACCTGTTCACCCACGCGCTGGTGCGCGACCGGCTCCGGGAGAGCATCGGCGCCAGCCGCAAGGCTCGCGTGCACGCCCGGATCGCGGAGGCGCTCTCGCGCGAGCCGGGCCGTGAGTCGGAGGAGGCGCAGCACTGGCTGGAGGCCGGCCCGTCGTACGCCGGCCGCGCCTGGCGCTCCGCCGTGGCCGCCGCGGCACTCGCGCGACGGTTGCACGACCACGACCGGGCCGCCAGCCTGCTGGACGGGGCGGTCGCCAGCATGGCGGCGGACCCGGCCGCGACCGTCGCGGACCGGTTCGAGGTCCTGATGGACCAGGCCGAGAGCTACCGCTGGGCCGGTCGGCAGGGCGACCTGGTGCGGGTGGCCGAGGAGGCGATCGCCGCCGGCCACGAGCTCGACGACGCGGACCGGGTCGCCCGGGCCGCTGTCGCCGTCTCGACGGGCGTGCTCTGGCGGTCGGCCCCTGACGGCGAGCGCAACGACGTCGTCGTCGGCGCTCTCGAGCAGAGCCTGGACCGGCTGCCGGCCGTCGACAGCGAGCTGCGCTGCAGGGTGATGCTGGGGCTCGCGGTCGAGGCCGAGGACGACGCCGGCAAGGCGCGCTGGGCGGACGAGGCGCTGGCGATGGCGCGGCGGCTCGACGCGCCGACGCTGGTGATGGCCGCCCACCAGGTCGCGCACATGGAATGGCTGCCGTCGACGGCCGAGCGCCGGCTGGAGCGGATCACCGAGGCGCTGGAGATCGCCCGCGAGATCCGCGACGAGCGCGCCCTCGTCGTCTGCGGGACGCTCAGGGCGGGCACCCTCGGCGAGGTCGGTCGGGTCCCGGAGATGTTCGAGCAGGTCGAGGAGACCCTCGCCGACGCCCGCCGCCTCCGGATCGCGTACGGCGACCTGGTGCTCACCGGCGTCCGGATCTCCTGGTGGGCGCTGGCCGGTGCGTGGGAGGAGTGTGAGGCGGGTCTGGAGCACCTGGTGGCCCTGGCCGAGGACCTCGACCACGACTCGGTCGCCGGGTCGCTCGAGATCGCCCGGGTCGCCATCGCGTACTGGCGGGACCGTCCGGCCGAGGCCGTCGCGCCGTTGCAGGCATTCCTCGAGATGGGTGCGCCGTTCGCGATGACCCTCGCCGTGTGCCAGTGGCGGGCGGGCGACGAGGACGCCGCCCGGCGCACCTACGCGGAGGCGGGACCACCGCCGGAGGCGGAGTCGAACGTCTCGCCGCTGGTCTGGTGCCACGGTGCCGAGCTGGCTGCCTACCTCGGCGACGCCGACCTCGCCGAAGCGGCCCGTCGACACCTGCAGCCGTGGTCGGGACGGCCGTGCGTGGTCGGCGTGGCGATCGCGATGGCGCCGGTCGACGCCTACCTCGCCCTCGCGCTGGCGGCCTGCGGGCGGCCCGACGAGGCCACCACCCACGCCGACGCGGCGCTCGCGCAGTCGGCGGCGTGGGGGACGCCGATCGTCACCGACTGGCTGACCGACCTGCGCGCCCGCTACGGGTTCTGAGCCGGGTCAGCGGGTGTCGGTGCCGAGGTGCCGCTCGGGATGCTGCCGCACGTAGGCCCGCACCGGCACCGGCGCGGTCTCGCGGTAGCCGACGGGCAGCCACAGGTCGCCGATCGTCGACAGGTAGACGATCTGCCACCGCACCAGGCCGTGGAGCGCGCGCGGGTCACGCTCGAGGACCGACGCGTAGGCGAGGATGCCGTCGACGTAGCCCGGGTGGTTGTTGTACCGGTAGAGCGCGTTCTCGACGCCGGGCCCGGTGGTGGTGCCGGTGCCGCCACCGTTGGCGGCGAGGTAGTTGGCCGCGCCGAGGATCGCGTCGTGGGGGTCGGTGACGTCGCCCTCGCCGTACGCCGCCCAGGTCGAGGGGATGAACTGCATCGGCCCCTGCGCGCCCGCCGACGACAGCCCGCGGATCTTGCCGAACCCGGTCTCGACCAGGTTGATCGCGGCGAGCAGCTCCCAGGCGACACCGTGGACGCGCTCGCCCTCGCGGTAGAAGCGGCGCAGGTCGGCGGTCGGCGCCGGCTCGACGATCTCCCAGGCGGGCAGCTCGGCGGACAGCGTCGTCAGCACGCTGCGCAGGGAGCGGCGGGCGGTGAGGTGAGCGTCGAGGTCGGCCCGGTAGCGCGGCGGTACGGCGGCGCGGGCGCGGCGCTCCCACTGCGGTGTCCGTGCGAGCTGGCGGTAGAGCAGCTGGGTCTCGAACGCCGCCGCCGCGCGGACCGCTTCCTCGGTGGCCGGGTCGCGGGCGAGGTCCTCGGCGCGGCCGAGCCGGGCGCCCAGCTCGGGCGCGCTCTCGGGCGGGACGAACTCCTCGGTCAGCGGGGGAGCGCTGGGCAGGGGCTCCTGCTTCTCCGGCCGGTCGCTGCCGAGCTGGTCGTCGAGCTCGGCGACGGACGGCGGCTCACGGCGCGCCGGCTCGTCGTCCTCGCCCCCGCAGGCGGCGGTGCCGAGCAGCAGCGCGCTCGTGACGACGAAGGCGGCGAGCCGGCTCACTTGCCTCTCTCGCCGCCCGGGACCCAGAGCACGTCGCCGTTCTCGCGGTTGGCGTAGCGGGCGAGGATGAACACCAGGTCGGAGAGCCGGTTCAGGTAGGTGATCGCGAGCTTGTTCATGGTCTCCCCGTGCACGGCGTACGCCGCCCAGGCCGCCCGCTCCGCGCGGCGGACCACCGTCCGGGCGACGTGCAGGTGGGACGCGGCCGGCGTGCCGCCGTTGAGGATGAACGAGCGCAGGTTCGGCACGAGCGCGTTGTAGTGGTCGCACCAGGCCTCGAGCCGGTCGACGTACTCCTGCTCGATCCGCAGCGGCGGGTACTCCGGGTTCTCGCTCACCGGGTTGCAGAAGTCGGCGCCCACGTCGAACAGGTCGTTCTGCACGTGCACCAGCACGTCGACGACGTCGTCGTCGAGCCCGCCGGCCGCGAGCGCCACGCCCAGGTGGGCGTTGGCCTCGTCGACGTCGGCGTAGGCCTCCAGCCGCGGATCGGTCTTCGTCGTGACGCTCATGTCGCCGAGCCGGGTCTCACCGGCATCGCCGGTGCGGGTGTAGATGCGGGTGAGGTTGACCATGGGCCGAGCCTACGGCTGGACGCAGTGTGACCGGCGACACACCGAAACGAACTTCGCTCCGGATGCAACCGTTTCGGACTGTCCGGCGTCATGGTGGGTAAGAGAGTCGAAAGCGTTCTCGGGAAGACGCCCGAGCGGGAGGGGTAGGACGTGCAGATCATCGCCGACGGCCCGACGCTGGTGCTGAGCGGAGACCTCGACGTCCGGAGCACCGGCGAGATCCGCAACGCCGTCTACGACCATCTGCGCCGCAACGACGCCGGCGCGGTCGTCCTCGACGTCTACGACGTCGAGACCATCGACCTCACCGCGCTCCGGGTGCTCGCGATGGCCAGCCGGGTCGCCCTCAACGACGGCCAGCGGATCGTCCTGCGCGGGGCCGGCCCGGCCGTGCTGCGCATGCTCCACCTGAGCCACCTGATCCGCTTCTTCGAGGTCGAGCGGGCCGCCGTTCCGGCTTGATCCGTGTCGGAAACCCCACATGTCCGGGGAGTTACCTGGGGGTAGCAACGGCCCTAGGCTTCGCGTTATGAGCGAGTCTGAGTCGAAGGGCGCCGCCCTGCCCCAGAAGGACCGTCCGTGGGTGATGCGCACCTACGCCGGTCACTCCACGGCCGAGGCGTCGAACGCGCTGTACCGCACCAACCTGGCCAAGGGCCAGACCGGCCTGTCGGTGGCCTTCGACCTGCCGACGCAGACCGGCTACGACCCCGACAGCCCGCTCGCGCGCGGCGAGGTCGGCAAGGTCGGTGTGCCGGTGCCGCACCTCGGCGAGATGCGGAAGCTCTTCAAGGACATCCCGCTCGCCGAGATGAACACCTCGATGACGATCAACGCGACCGCCATGTGGCTGCTCGCGATGTACCAGGTGGTCGCGGAGGAGCAGAACCCCGACGCCTCGCCCGACGAGGTGGCGGCCCAGCTCGCGGGGACCACCCAGAACGACATCATCAAGGAGTACCTCTCGCGGGGCACCTACGTGTTCCCGCCCGAGCACTCGCTGCGGCTGATCGCCGACATGATCGCCTACACGGTCCACCAGATCCCGAAGTGGAACCCGATCAACATCTGCAGCTACCACCTGCAGGAGGCCGGCGCGACGCCGACGCAGGAGCTCGCCTACGCGCTGTGCACCGCGATCGCCGTGCTGGACCAGGTGAAGAACTCCGGCCAGGTCGACGAGGCGGACTTCGAGAAGGTCGTCGGCCGGATCTCGTTCTTCGTCAACGCCGGTGTCCGGTTCATCGAGGAGACGTGCAAGATGCGCGCCTTCACCCAGCTCTGGGACGAGATCACCCGCGAGCGGTACGGCGTGAAGGACCCGAAGATGCGCCGGTTCCGCTACGGCGTGCAGGTGAACTCGCTCGGCCTCACCGAGGCCCAGCCCGAGAACAACGTGCAGCGGATCGTGCTCGAGATGCTCGGGGTGACGCTGTCGAAGAACGCGCGCGCCCGCGCCGTCCAGCTGCCGGCCTGGAACGAGGCGCTCGGCCTGCCCCGCCCCTGGGACCAGCAGTGGTCGCTGCGGCTGCAGCAGGTGCTCGCGTTCGAGTCGGACCTGTTGGAGTACGACGACATCTTCGACGGCTCGCACGTGATCGAGGCGAAGGTCGCGGAGCTGGTCGAGGGCGCGAAGGCCGAGATCGACCGGGTCCAGGCGATGGGCGGCGCCATCGCCGCGGTCGACTCCGGCTACATGAAGCAGGAGCTGGTCTCCGCGCACGCCGCCCGCCGCGGGCGGATCGAGGCCGGCGAGGAGGTCATCGTCGGCGTCAACAAGTTCGAGACGACCGAGCAGAGCCCGCTGACCGCCGACCTGGACTCCGCGATCATGGCTGCCGACCCGGAGGCCGAGAAGTCCGCGCTCGCCTCGCTCGAGGCGTGGAAGGAGCAGCGCGACGACACCGAGGTCGCCGAGGCACTGGCGAAGCTCGCCGAGGACGCCAAGAGCGGCGTCAACCTGATGACCGCGACCCTGGCCGCCGCCCGGGCCGGCGTGACCACGGGGGAGTGGGCCGGCACCCTGCGCGAGGTCTTCGGGGAGTTCCGCGCACCCACCGGGGTGAGCGGCGCGGTCGGTGTCGCCGAGGCGGGCGCGGAGCTCACCGCGGTCCGCGAGGCCGTCAAGCGCACCGGCGAGGAGCTGGCCGGCCACAGCGGCGGCCGGCTGCGGCTGCTCGTGGGCAAGCCGGGCCTCGATGGGCACTCGAACGGCGCCGAGCAGGTCGCCGTACGCGCTCGGGACGCGGGGTTCGAGGTCATCTACCAGGGCATCCGGCTCACCCCGGAGCAGATCGTCGCGGCCGCCGTGGCCGAGGACGTCCACTGCGTCGGTCTCTCGATCCTGTCCGGCTCCCACATGGAGCTGGTGCCGAGCGTGCTCGAGGGCCTGCAGGCCGCAGGGATGAGCGACGTGCCGGTGATCGTCGGCGGCATCATCCCCGACTCCGACGGCCGACGGCTGCGCGAGCTCGGTGTGGCTGCGGTCTACACGCCGAAGGACTACGGGCTGACCGAGATCATGGGCGGCATCGTCGAGGTGATCCGCAAGGCCAACGGTCTGTCCTGACGCGGACGACCGTCAGCCCGCGTCGATCACCCGTGCGACCGAGGCGGGGTCGCGGCCGATGACGGTGGTGCCGTCGGTCGCGGTGATGATCGGGCGCTGGATCAGCCTGGGCTGGTCGACCATCGCCTCCAGCCACGCGTGCCGGTGAGCGGCGTCCTTGGCCGGCAGGGTGACACCGAGCCTCGCGGCGTCCGCGGTGCGGGTGATGTCCCACGGCTCCAGACCGAGCCGGGCCAGCACGTCCTCGAGCTCGGCGACCGTCGGCGGCTGCTCGAGGTAGCGGCGGACGACGTACTCCTTGCCCGACGCGTCCAGCTCGCCGACGGCCGTGCGGCACTTCGAGCAGGCGGGGTTCAACCAGATCTCGATCACCCCGGCAGCCTACGGGCCGCGGCTGTGGGGTCCAGGTGCTGAACCCGACATAGGCAAGCCTTCCCTGCGGCCTCTACCCTCGGACCGTGGGCAAGGGCAAGAAGCCGACGGCGCGCAAGCTGCCGAAGACGGAGTGCTGCGCGTCGAAGAAGAAGTGCGACCGCTGCCCGCTGCGGATGCTGAAGGAAGGGACCCTGCCGGACGGCTACACCGTCAAGAAGCGGGTCCTGGTGAAGGTCAAGAACGGCAAGAAGGCGTCCAAGAAGGCCCTGAAGAAGGCGGCGTGACGCCGCGTCGTACGACGTCCGCGTCTCCCACTACGCTTTCGGCCATGGCTGCACCCCGGTTCACCGACCAGCTCAACGCCCAGATCGGCAACGAGTTCGCCGCGCACAACCAGTACCTCGCCTGCGCGGTGTACTACGACGCGCTGACCATGCCGCAGACCGCGGCGTTCTTCTACAACCAGGCGCTGGAGGAACGCGAGCACGCGATGATGATGGTGCAGTACCTCCTCGACACCGACGCCGAGGTGCGCATCCCCGGAGTCGAGGCGCCGGTCTCCGACTTCGCCGACGTGATCGCTCCGATCAAGCTCGCGCTCGACCAGGAGAAGCGGGTCACGGAGCAGATCAACGGCCTGCTGCGGATCGCCCGCGAGGAGAACGACTTCGCCTCCGAGCAGTTCATGCAGTGGTTCATCAAGGAGCAGGTCGAGGAGGTCGCGACGATGAACGACCTGCTCGCGATCGTCACCCGCAGCCAGCACGACCTCAACGACATCGAGGAGTACGTCGCCCGCGAGCAGGGTGACGCAGGCGCCGACCCGACGGCGCCGCCGGCGGCCGGCGCCTGAGCCGCCGGTCGGGACAGTGGCCAGGGTCATCGTCGTCGGGGCCGGCGTCGCCGGCCTGACCAGTGCCGTGCGCCTGGCCGAGGACGGTCACCGGGTCGACGTGGTCGCGCGGGACCTGCCGCGCGAGACCACGTCGGTCGTGGCTGCGGCCCTCTGGTACCCCTACCTGGCGCTGCCCCAGGACCGGGTCACTGCTTGGGCGGCGCGGTCCTACAGCCGGTTCGCCGAGCTCGCCGTCGACCCCGCGACCGGGGTCCGGATGCTCACCGGCACCGAGCTCTTCCGGTCGACGACCGCCGACCCGTGGTGGCGCGAGGCGGTGCCGTCGCTGCGACGGCTCACGCCGACCGACGGCCTGCCCCGTGGCTACGTGGACGGCTGGTCGTTCCACGCCCCGGTCGTCGACATGCCGGCCTACCTGGACTGGTTGGTCGGCCGGCTCGGTGAGCTCGGCGGCACCGTCACCCGCCTCAACCTGGGCGGTCTCCCGGACCTCCACGAGGCCGGAGCCGAGGTCGTCGTCGACTGCGCGGGGCTCGGCGCCCGGCTGCTGGCCGCCGATCACACCGTCGTCCCCGTCCGTGGCCAGGTGGTCGTGCTCGAGCAGGTCGGGCTCGACGAGTGGTGGCTGGCGACCGAGGGCGACCGCCCGACCTACGTCGTACCGCGGACCGACGAGATCGTCGTCGGCGGCACCGAGGAGCACGACGAGTGGAACCGAACCCCGGACCCCGCCACCGCCGAGGACATCCTGACCCGGGCCACCGCGCTCGTCCCCGCGCTGGCCGGGACGAAGGTGCTCGCCCACCGGGTCGGCCTGAGGCCCGCGCGACCGTCGATCCGCCTCGAGCGCGAGGGCGACGTCGTGCACTGCTACGGGCTCGGCGGCGCCGGCGTCACGCTGAGCTGGGGCTGTGCCGACGAGGTGGCCTCCCTCGTCAGTGGTGCCGCCTGACGTAGAGCCACCGGGCGAGGGCGAGGCCGACGAGCGCGCCGGCGACCAGTCCGACCAGCGCCGGCACCTCCTCGCCGATCGCTCCTCCGATACAGAGGCCGATCGCGGTCGCGGCCAGGATCAGGACCACGAGCGTCACGTTGAAGAACATCTCGCGCAGGTAGAGCGTGCCGAACGGCTCCGAGGGACCCGTCGCTGCCGGCGGGTCGCTGGTCGCGGCGCCGCGGGCGGGCATCGGGAGCACCTTCACCACCGCCTCCACCGGGAGCGGCCCGTAGATGTGCGGGAACGTCTCCGCCACCCCCGGCGCCGGCGGCTCCTCGACCACCGGCACGTCGAGCAGGTCGGTGTCGATCTGCAGCAGCACCATCGGCTCCGTCACGTCGCTGTAGAACAGCTCCCGCACCTTCGGCCACTGGTCACCCCTGCTCGCGTGGATGAACCCCTCCTCCGCCAGCGTGCGGCCCCTCGTGGAGATCGTGTACACCCCCACCTCGTTCGCCGCCGCCCAGTCGGACGCAAGGGCGAGGTGGAAGATCGTGGCCATGGTGTGGCCGAGGCTAGCGGTCGCGGGTGGCCGATCGGTCGTCGCCGTCGCCGTCGGCGTCGGTCGTCGAGTAGGCCGAGCGCTTCGGTCGCTCTTCGGTCGTCGAGTAGGCCGAGCGCTTCGGTCGCTCTTCGGTCGTCGAGTAGGCCGAGCGGATCGGTCGCTATCGGTCGTCGAGTAGGCCGAGCGCTCTGGCGCGAGGCCGTATCGAGACGCGGTGTGATCCCTGCGGCCTTGCGGCTGCGGGTGGTAGCGACCGAAAGGGCTTTGGACGGGAGCGAGGGCGCGGGTGGTTGCGCACCGCCGCCGGCTTACGGACTCGTCGTCGGTGGTCGAGTAGGCCCAGCGCTCTGGCGCCCCTCGGTCGTCGAATAGGCCGAGCGCTCTGCCGCCCCTTGTTCGTCGAGTAGGCCGAGCGCTCTGCCGCCCCTTGGTCGTCGAGTAGGCCGAGCGCTCTGGCGCGAGGCCGTATCGAGACGCGGTGCGATGCCTGCGGCCTTGCAGCTGTGGGTGGTCGCGACCGAAAGGGCTTTGGACGGGAGGGAGGGGGTGCGGGGCTGGGCGCCGCCGCCGGCCTTCGGGTCTGCTGCGGTGTAGTCCGGGGGTCGAGTAGTCCGAGCGCTCTGGCGCGAGGACGTATCGAGACCCCGCAAGCCAAGAAACCGCCGTACTTTCGTGCAATTCGCCGCGTTCGACCCTTCCATCTTGAGTCGAACTGGTGTACGATCGACGTACGTCGAACCCCTCGACCAGCCGTCCACGAGACTCAGATCTAGGACACCCCGGCACCAGGCCACCGGACCCGTAGCAGCCTGGGAGTCCGGATGAGCGAGCACACCGCCCTCCATCCGATCCGTGCTGCCGCCGCGACCGCGAAGGCCGCGTTCAAGGACGTCCGCGACGTCCAGCCGGTGTTCATGTCCCCGGCCGACCAGGAAGCAGCGGTCCGCGAGCTCGCCGAGCTCGAAGCGATGGTGGCCGAGGCACGGCTGCGGGTGGTAGTAGCAGCCCAGGACACCGCGTCGCGTTCCGGGGCCCGTGACCTCGGCGCCTGGCTCTCCACCCTGACCCTGACCGACTTCAACCACGGCCATGCCGATGCCCGCCTCGCCGAAGCACTCGACCGGAGGTGGGGGAAGGTCGCCGCCGGCATGGCCGACGGCGCCGTGTCCGCCGACCAAGCACAAGTGGTCGTGCACGCCTTGGACGCTTTACCGGCCAATCTCGATCCCGAGCTCGTGGCGAAGGCCGAGCAGCAGTTGGTCGACTACTGCAAGGACTTCCGTCCCCGCGACCTCCGCAGGCTCGGGCGGCGGATCCTGGAGCTCGTGGCCCCCGACATCGCCGAGGCCGAGGAAGCCAAACGCCTCGAGGACGAAGAGCGACG